>JAGFXX010000001.1:0-2627500 GCA_017599285.1 Cereibacter azotoformans
TCTCGGCATGGACATCATCATCTGCACCACCGCGAAGACCGACGCGGAAGCGAAGGCGCTGTTGAAGCAGTTCAACATGCCGTTCGTCAGCTGATCGCGGGAGGGAGAAGAGAATGGCGAAGAAATCCATGATCGAACGCGAGATCAAGCGCGCGAAGATGGTGCAGCAATACGCTGCCAAGCGCGCCTCGCTGAAAGAGATCACCACCAACGCGGACCTGCCGATGGAGCAGCGCTTCAAGGCGCAGCTCAAGCTGGCGGAACTTCCGCGCAACTCGTCGGCCACGCGGATCCACAACCGCTGCCAGCTGACGGGCCGTCCGCATGCGTATTATCGCAAGCTGAAACTCTCGCGGATCATGCTGCGTGAACTGGCCTCGTTCGGCCAGATCCCCGGCATGGTGAAGTCGAGCTGGTAAGGAGATCGGGATATGTCTGTGAACGATCCGCTCGGCGATATGCTGACCCGCATCCGCAACGCGCAGCTGCGCGGCAAGTCGACTGTCTCGTCGCCGGCCTCGAAGCTGCGCGCCTGGGTGCTCGACGTGCTTCAGGCCGAGGGTTACATCCGCGGCTACGAGAAGAAGGAAACCGAGAACGGCCAGGGCGAACTGGTCATCTCGCTGAAGTACTTCGAGGGCACCCCGGTGATCCGCGAACTCAAGCGCGTCTCCAAGCCCGGCCGCCGTGTCTACATGGCGACCAAGGACCTGCCGAGCGTCCGCAACGGCCTCGGTGTGTCGATCATCTCCACGCCGAAAGGCGTCATGTCCGATGCGAGCGCCCGCTCCGCCAATGTTGGCGGCGAAGTGCTCTGCACCGTGTTCTGAGGAGGGTTCAATGTCTCGTATTGGCAAGAAACCCGTCCCGCTGCCGAAGGGCGTGACGGCCTCGATCTCGGGCCAGACCGTCGAGGTGAAGGGGCCGAAGGGCACCCGTACCTTCTCGGCGACCGACGACGTGACGATCGCGCTGGAAGAGGGCACGGTAAAGGTGACGCCGCGCGGCAGCTCCAAGCGCGCCCGCCAGCAGTGGGGCATGGTTCGGTCGCAGGTCGAGAACCTGGTGACCGGCGTGACCGCCGGCTTCAAGAAAGAGCTGGAGATCACCGGCGTGGGCTACCGCGCGCAGATGGCCGGCAACGTCCTGAAACTGTCGCTGGGCTACAGCCACGACGTGAACTTCGAGGTGCCGGCGGGCGTGACCGTCACCACCCCGAAGCAGACCGAGATCACCGTCGAGGGCATCGACCAGCAGCTGGTCGGCCAGGTGGCGGCGAACATCCGCGAGTGGCGGCGTCCCGAGCCCTACAAGGGCAAGGGCATCCGCTACAAGGACGAGTTCATCTTCCGCAAGGAAGGCAAGAAGAAGTAAGGGGCGCGACAATGGCGAACACGAAAAGAGAGCTGTTCCTCAAGCGCCGCCTGCGCGTCCGGAACAAACTGAAGGCCTCGGCGAACGGGCGGCTGCGGCTGTCCGTCCACCGCTCCAGCAAGAACATCAGCGCCCAGCTGATCGACGATGCCAATGGCGTGACGCTGGCCGCCGCCTCGACCCTCGAGAAGGGCCTGGGCTTCTTTGGCAAGAACAACGTCGAGGCGTCGGCGGCCGTGGGCCGCACGATCGCCGAACGGGCGAGGGCGGCCGGGATCGAGGAATGCTACTTCGACCGCGGCGGTTTCCTCTTTCACGGGAAGATCAAGGCCCTGGCCGACGCTGCCCGTGAAGGCGGCCTGAAGTTCTGAGGAGTAAGACGATGGCAGAAAGAGAGAACCGCCGGGACCGTCGCGACGATCGTTCGCGCGAGGAGACCCCGGAATTCGCCGATCGTCTGGTGGCGATCAACCGCGTGTCCAAGACCGTGAAGGGTGGCAAGCGCTTCGGCTTTGCGGCTCTGGTCGTGGTCGGTGACCAGCGCGGCCGCGTCGGCTTCGGCAAGGGCAAGGCCAAGGAAGTGCCCGAGGCGATCCGCAAGGCGACCGAGCAGGCCAAGCGGCAGATGATCCGCGTCGCTCTGCGTGACGGCCGGACCCTGCACCATGACCAGGAAGGCCGCCACGGCGCCGGCAAGGTCGTGATGCGTGCCGCCGTTCCCGGCACCGGCATCATCGCCGGCGGTCCGATGCGCGCCGTGTTCGAGATGCTCGGCATCCAGGACGTGGTCGCGAAGTCGATGGGCTCGCAGAACCCCTACAACATGATCCGTGCCACGATGGACGGGCTCAAGCGGGAATCCAGCCCCCGTCAGGTCGCGCAGCGTCGCGGCAAGAAGGTGGCCGAGATCCTGAAGAAGCCCGAAGCCGAAGTGGCGGAAGCGTAAGGAGTCCGCACCATGGCGAAAACGATCATCGTGAAGCAGGTCCGGTCGGCCGCGCGCCGTCCGGCCGTTCAGACCGCGGTCCTGAAGGGCCTCGGGCTGAACAAGATGCACCGGACCCGGGAACTGGAGGACACGCCGTCGATCCGCGGCATGGTCGCCAAGATCCCGCATCTGGTCGAGATCATCGAAGAGCGCGGCTGAGGCCGGGGCTCGCACGATCCGAGGGCGCGCGGGCTTGCACCGGGCGCCCTTAGCCCATATCAGGCGCGCGGGGAGGCGACTCTCCGTCCAACAACAAGAAACGCCGTGTTCCCTCCATCCGTCGCTGGCGGAGGGGTTCCGGCCAGGAGATAGCGACATGAAACTGAACGAACTCCGCGACAACGAAGGCGCAGCCCGCAAGAAGAAGCGCGTGGCGCGCGGCCCGGGCTCGGGCAAGGGCAAGACCGCCGGCCGCGGGATCAAGGGCCAGAAGTCGCGTTCGGGCGTGGCTCTGAACGGCTACGAAGGCGGCCAGATGCCGCTCTACCGGCGTCTGCCGAAGCGCGGCTTCTCGAAGCCGAACCGCAAGGAATATGCGGTGGTCAACCTCGGCCTGATCCAGAAGTTCGTCGACGCCGGCAAGCTGGACGCCAGCCAGCCGATCGACGAGAATGCGATCGTGGCCGCGGGCGTGACCTCGCACAAGCGTGACGGCATCCGCGTGCTGGCCAAGGGCGAGATCACCGCGAAGCTGACGCTCACCGTCGCCGGCGCCTCGAAGTCGGCGGTGGAAGCGGTGGAGAAGGCCGGCGGCTCGATCACGCTGACCGCTCCGGCTGCGGCGGCCAGCGCAGAATAAGGTTGTGACTGCGCCTCAGGGCGCATACATCACCTGCGAGTTTTCCCGCGCCGCCGACCCGGAGAACGGATCGGCGGCGCCGTCATGAAAGAGACCGGGCATGGCATCTGCTGCAGAGCAAATGGCGGCGAACCTGAGTTGGGGCGCCCTCGGCAAGGCCACCGACCTTCGCCAACGCATCTTCTTCACCATCGGCCTGCTGATGGTGTATCGCCTCGGCACCTACATTCCCGTTCCGGGGATCGACGGCTCGGCCCTGCGCGAGTTCATGGACACCGCGACCGCCGGCATCGGCGGCATGCTGAACATGTTCACCGGCGGCGCGATCAGCCGCATGGGCATCTTCGCGCTCGGCATCATGCCCTATATCTCGGCCTCGATCATCGTGCAGCTCATGGCCTCGATGGTGCCGAAGCTCGAGCAGCTCAAGAAAGAGGGCGAGCAGGGCCGCAAGAAGATCAACCAGTACACGCGCTACGGCACCGTGTTCCTTGCCACCTTCCAGGCCTGGGGCATCGCCATCAGCCTCGAGGCCGGCGATCTGGTCACCGATCCGGGGATGTTCTTCCGCGCCGCCTGCGTCATCACGCTGGTCGGCGGCACCATGTTCCTGATGTGGCTTGGCGAGCAGATCACCGCGCGCGGCATCGGCAACGGGATCTCCCTGATCATCTTCGTGGGGATCGTGGCCGAGATTCCGGCGGCCCTCGCGCAGTTCTTCAGCCAGGGACGCTCGGGCGCCATCAGCCCCGCGGTGATCGTGGGTGTGATCGTCATGGTCGTCGCCGTGATCGCCTTTGTGGTCTTCATGGAGCGGGCGCTCCGCAAGATCCACATCCAGTATCCGCGGCGTCAGGTCGGCATGAAGATCTACGACGGCGGCTCGTCGCACCTGCCGGTCAAGGTCAACCCGGCGGGCGTCATCCCGGCGATCTTCGCCTCGTCGCTCCTGTTGCTGCCGGTGACGATCTCGACCTTCTCCGGCGCCCAGACGGGTCCGGTGATGTCCACGATCCTCGCCTATTTCGGCCCGGGCCAGCCGCTCTACCTGCTGTTCTTCGCCGGCATGATCATCTTCTTCGCCTATTTCTACACGGCGAACGTGGCCTTCAAGGTCGATGATGTGGCCGAGAACCTCAAGAACCAGAACGGTTTCATTCCCGGCATCCGGCCGGGCAAGAAGACCGAGGAATATCTCGAATATGTCGTCAACCGGGTCCTCGTGCTGGGCTCGGCCTATCTTGCCGCGGTCTGTCTGCTGCCTGAGGTGCTGCGGGACCAGTTCGGCATCCCGTTCTATTTCGGGGGCACGTCGGTCCTGATCGTGGTGTCGGTCACGATGGACACGATCAACCAGGTTCAGTCGCATCTGCTCGCCCACCAGTATGAGGGTCTGATCGAGCGGTCGCAGCTGAGGGGGAGAAAACGGAACGGAGCGAAGACTCCGACCCGTCGTTGAGGGAAGAGTGATGGTGAATGTGATACTTCTGGGGCCGCCGGGTGCGGGCAAGGGCACGCAGGCCAAGCGGCTCGAGGAGAGCCGGGGGATGGTGCAGCTCTCGACGGGCGACATGCTGCGGGAGGCCAAGACCTCGGGCTCCGAGATGGGCCGCAGGGCGGCCGAGGTGATGGACCGGGGCGAGCTTGTCACCGATGACATCGTGATCGGCCTGATTCGCGAGAAGCTGCAGTCTCCGGCCGCCGGCGGTTTCATCTTCGACGGGTTTCCGCGGACGCTGAAGCAGGCGGATGCCCTCGGCGAGTTGCTGGCCCAGATGGGGCAGGGGCTCGATGCGGTGATCGAGATGCAGGTGGACGATGCGGCCCTGGTGGCGCGCATCACCGGCCGCTACTCCTGCGGAAACTGCGGGGCGGTCTATCACGACGAGACGAAGCCGACCAAGGTCGAGGGCGTCTGCGATGTCTGCGGCTCGACGGACCTGCGGCGGCGGGCGGATGACACGGCCGAGGCGCTCTCGAAGCGGCTGATGGAATATTACAAGAAGACCTCGCCGCTCATCGGCTATTACTATGCCAAGGGTCAGCTCTCGACCGTGGACGGTCTGGCCGAGATGGACGAGGTGACGGCTGCGATCGCAAAGGTCCTTGACAAGCGCGATTGAAGTGGCTTCAGGTCTTGACGGCCGGAGCAAAACCCCATAGATCACGGCGTCCCGCAAGGGAATCGTCCGAATGCGGGGAGTCTTCCCCGCGACGAACAGTCCGGAGCGACTGCCGGCTCCGGTGGTTGTGAAAAAAGGTCCTGGAATTACGGGACCGCAACAAAAGGAAGACACGTTTGGCACGTATTGCTGGCGTCAACATCCCGACCGCGAAACGGGTTCCGATCGCGCTCACCTACATCCACGGTATCGGCAACCATGTGGCCGAGCAGATCTGCGACGCCGTGGGCATCGACCGCGCCCGTCGCGTGAACCAGCTCTCCGATGCCGAAGTGCTGGCGATCCGCGAATATATCGACGCGAACGTCACCGTCGAGGGCGACCTGCGTCGTGAGACCTCGATGAACATCAAGCGCCTGATGGACCTCGGCTGCTACCGCGGCCTGCGTCACCGTCGCGGCCTGCCCGTGCGCGGCCAGCGCACGCACACCAACGCCCGCACCCGCAAGGGCCCGGCAAAAGCCATCGCCGGCAAGAAGAAATAAGGGGGCGTTGAGACATGGCTCGTGACAAGACCCGCATGAAGCGCAAGGAACGCAAGAACATCGCCGCTGGCGTTGCTCATGTGAACTCCTCGTTCAACAACACCAAGATCCTGATCTCCGACGTGCAGGGCAACGCGATCTCGTGGTCGTCGGCCGGCACCATGGGCTTCAAGGGCTCGCGGAAATCGACCCCCTATGCGGCCCAGATGGCCGCCGAGGATGCCGCCAAGAAGGCGCAGGAGCATGGCATGAAGACCATCGAGGTCGAAGTGCAGGGCCCGGGTTCGGGGCGTGAATCGGCGCTGCGCGCGCTGGCCGCCGCCGGGCTCAACATCACCTCGATCCGCGACGTGACGCCGATGGCGCACAACGGCTGCCGTCCGCCGAAGCGTCGTCGCGTCTGACCGCGGTTCCATCGGGTCGGGCCGTGCCATCTGGCGCGGCCCGATCGACTTGTTCTGATCCTCGGGCGTCGCTGGCTAACGGACATGGGCCGGCGACAGGTATGGAGGCAAACGCATGATCCACAAGAACTGGGCCGAGCTGATCAAGCCGACGCAGCTGGTCGTAAAGCCGGGCGCCGATCCGGCACGGGTCGCCACCGTGATTGCCGAACCGCTCGAGCGCGGGTTCGGTCTGACGCTGGGCAACGCCCTGCGTCGTGTGCTGCTGTCGTCGCTGCAGGGCGCCGCCATCACCTCCGTCCAGATCGACAACGTCCTGCACGAGTTCTCGAGCGTCGCGGGGGTCCGTGAGGACGTGACGGACATCGTCCTGAACCTCAAGGGCGTCTCCATCAAGATGGACGTCGAGGGGCCGAAGCGGCTCTCGATCTCGGCCAAGGGGCCGGGCGTGGTGACCGCCGGCGACATCTCGGAATCGAACGGCATCGAGATCCTCAACAAGGACCACGTGATCTGCCACCTCGACGAGGGCGCGGACGTGTTCATGGAGCTGACCGTGAACACCGGCAAGGGCTATGTCGCGGCCGACAAGAACCGGCCCGAGGACGCGCCGATCGGCCTGATCCCGATCGACGCGATCTACTCGCCGGTCAAGAAGGTGAGCTATGAAGTCACGCCGACCCGTGAGGGCCAGGTGCTGGACTATGACAAGCTGACCATGCGCGTCGAGACCGATGGCGGCCTGACCCCGGAAGATGCGGTGGCCTATGCCGCGCGCATCCTGCAGGACCAGCTGTCGATCTTCGTGAACTTCGAGGAGCCGGAATCGGCCACCCGCCACGACGTCGAGGACGGGCTGGAGTTCAACCCGCTCCTTCTCAAGAAGGTGGACGAGCTGGAACTGTCGGTCCGTTCGGCGAACTGCCTGAAGAACGACAACATCGTCTATATCGGCGACCTGATCCAGAAGACGGAAGCCGAGATGCTGCGCACGCCGAACTTCGGCCGCAAGTCGCTGAACGAGATCAAGGAAGTCCTCTCGGGCATGGGTCTCCACCTCGGCATGGATGTCGAGGACTGGCCGCCGGAGAACATCGAGGACCTCGCCAAGCGTTTCGAAGACCAGTTCTGATCGGGCGCTTCGGCCCCCCTTCGACCCCCGGGCAATCCCGCCCCAACGAAGCCCGTCGCTACGCACGAAGGGCAAGACAAAGCATAGGAGACCATCATGCGTCACGCCCGCGGCTACCGCCGCCTGAACCGCACCCACGAACACCGCAAGGCGCTGTTCGCCAACATGGCCGGCTCGCTGATCGAGCATGAGCAGATCAAGACGACCCTGCCGAAGGCCAAGGAACTGCGCCCGATCATCGAGAAGCTGGTGACGCTCGCCAAGCGCGGCGACCTGCACGCCCGCCGTCAGGCCGCGGCCCAGCTCAAGGAAGACCGGCACGTGGAGCGGCTGTTCGCCATCCTCGGCCCGCGCTACGCCGAGCGCGCCGGCGGCTATGTCCGCGTCCTCAAGGCCGGCTTCCGCTACGGTGACATGGCCCCGATGGCAATCATCGAGTTCGTCGATCGCGATCCGAACGCCAAGGGCGCTGCCGACAAGGCCCGTGTCCTCGCGGAAGAAGCCCTGGAAGACTAAGTCCGTTTAGTTCGGTCGGACAATTCGGGCCCGTCTCTTCGGAGGCGGGCCTGTTGCTTTTTACGCCTTCGGTTTTTGCGCCACCAACGAACGGATGTAGCCTTGGCTAAAGGCAGGGCAGCGGAGCCGGATTTACCATTGCTAAAAAACGTGTTTGCTTCATGAGATGCTTGCAATAAAGCTGAGTGAGAGATTGGCGCCAAGGCCCGATCATTTTGACTCGGCTTTTCCGTCCCAACCCGGTTTTCATTGCGACTGTTTCCACAATGACGATAAATTCGAAGCTCGATCTGGAACTCAGCCAGCTGCGGCGGGTGGCCCCCGCAGGCTACTACATGGGTCTGCACATCCGTTTCGCCTCTCCTCTCGTCACTTTGCAATCATACCGCGAGGATTGGATCGAATATTACACGGAAAAAGGATATCTGTTGTATGATCCCTCGATACGATGGGGGATGGTCGAGAGTGGCACCCGCCGCTGGAGCGACTTTGCCGACAGCGATCCACGCGGCGTTGTAGCCGAGGCGGCGCAATTCGGCCTGAGATTTGGCGTGAGCTGCTCGTGGGGTGCGGTCAGCGGGCGCAGCATCGGCAGTTTCGCGCGGTCCGATCGCGAGTTTACCGATCGCGAGGTGGAACTGGTCTTTGAGCTGTTCCAGCGCGTTCACGAACTTACCCTTCCGCCCGACGAACTGACCCAGCCGCAGATCGATGCGCTGCGGTGCATCGGCAACGGCGACCGGCATGCAGCGGCGGCGCAGAAGCTCGGCATTTCCGAGAGTGCGCTGAAGGCGCGGATCGCGGGGGCACGTCAGCGGCTTGGCGCGCGGACGACGGCGGAGGCGATCCAGCGGGCCAAGGATTACGGCTTGATCTGACGCTTGCGCCGGCGATGGGGCGGCTTACATATCGCCCGTCCCGAGAGGTTCCCATGCGCCAGGCCTTGCTTGCCCTCCTTCTGACCGCCGCCCTGTTTCCCCAGCCGACTCTGGCCGAGACACGGGTCCCGGAAAGCGCGGCCGAGATCTCGCTGACCTTTGCCCCGGTTGTCCGGTCGGCGGCCCCGGCGGTGGTGAACATCTACGCCACGCGCGTTGTTGCCCAGCGGGTGAGCCCCTTTGCGGCCGACCCGTTCTTCGACCAGTTGTTCCGTGACTTCGGACGCCGCCAGCCGCGGGTTCAGAACTCGCTCGGCTCGGGCGTGATTGTAGCCGCGGACGGCATCGTGGTGTCGAACTACCATGTCGTCGGGCAGGCCGATGCGATCCGTGTCGTGCTGAACGACCGCCGCGAGTATGAGGCCGAGGTGATGCTGTCCGATCAGGACAGCGATCTTGCCGTGCTGAAGCTGAGGGATGCGCACGATCTGCCGTATCTGTCGTTGCGCGATTCGGACGGGATCGAGGTGGGCGAACTGGTGCTTGCGATCGGCAACCCGTTCGGCGTGGGCCAGACGGTGTCGCAGGGAATCGTCTCGGGGCTTGCGCGGTCGGGCCTTTCGATCGACGGCGGGCGGGGCTACTTCATCCAGACCGACGCGGCCATCAATCCCGGCAACTCGGGCGGGGCGCTGGTCGATACGGCCGGAAGGCTCGTAGGCATCAACACCGCGATCCTCACCCAGTCGGGCGGGTCGAACGGGATCGGCTTCGCCATCCCCGCCAACCTGGTGCGCAGCTTCCTGGCGCAGGCCGAGGCGGGCGAGAGCCGCTTTCAGCGCCCGTGGGCGGGGGTGAACGGGCAGGTGGTCGATGCGGCGATGGCCGAGGCGATGGGGCTCGAGCGGCCCGAGGGAGTCGTCCTGACCGAACTCGATCCTGAAAGCCCGTTCCGCGCGGCGGGCCTGCGCTCGGGTGATGTGGTGGTGGCGCTTGGCGGCCAGCGGACGGACAGTCCGCAGGAGGTGATGTTCCGCCTGTCCTCCATGGGGATCGGCTCGCGCACCACGGTCACCTATCTGCGCGACGGCCAGACGCGCGAGGCCGAGGTTGCGCTGATGGCGCCGCCCGACAGTCCCCCGCGTGAGACGCTGACGCTGCGCGAGACGGCGCTTGCGGGCCTCACGGTCGAGCGGCTGAACCCCGCCGTCCGGGCCGAGATGAACCTGCCGCTGACGCTGGAAGGTGTCGTGGTGCGGGGCGCCGAGGCGTCGGCGGCGCGGGCCGGGCTCCGGCCGGGCGATCTCCTTCTGGAGATCAACGGCCGCCGCATCGAGCGGTCGCGTGATGTGCTGGTGGCGGCGCGGGCACAGTCGCGCTGGTGGCAGATCGACGTGCTGCGCGACGGCCAGTCGCTGCGTCTCCGCTTCCGTCTGTAGCCCTTTCCCTGCCACCACGGCGCGCGTAGGCTTTGCCCATGTCCGACCTGTTCGACCGACAGCCCGCGCCCGCGCAGCCCGATGCGCCCCGACCGCTTGCCGACCGGCTGCGGCCGAAGGCGCTCGACGAGGTGATCGGGCAGGAGAAGGTGCTGTCTCCCGACGGTCCGCTGGGGGCGATGCTGGCCTCGGGCAGCCTCTCGTCGCTGATCCTCTGGGGCCCGCCCGGCGTGGGCAAGACGACGATCGCGCGGCTGCTGGCCAAGGAGACCGATCTGGCCTTCGTGCAGATTTCGGCGATCTTCACCGGCGTGCCGGACCTGCGCAAGGTGTTCGAGGCGGCAAGGCTGCGCCGGGCGAACGGGCAGGGGACGCTGCTCTTCGTCGATGAGATCCACCGCTTCAACAAGGCCCAGCAGGACGGCTTCCTGCCGCACATGGAGGACGGGACCATCCTCCTCGTGGGCGCCACGACCGAGAACCCCTCGTTCGAGCTGAACGCGGCGCTGATGTCCCGCGCGCAGGTGATCGTGCTCGAACGGCTGAGCCTCGCCGATCTGGAGCGCCTCGCCCAGCGGGCCGAGCACGAACTGGGCCGCGCCCTGCCGCTCGACGGATCGGCGCGTGAGGCGCTGCTCGAGATGGCGGACGGTGACGGGCGGGCGCTTCTGAACCTCGTCGAGCAGGTGATGGCCTGGAAGGTCAAGGGCCATCTCGACCGCGACCAGGTGGCGACGCGGCTGATGCGTCGGGCCGCGAAATACGACAAGTCGGGCGAGGAGCATTACAACCTCATCTCGGCGCTGCACAAGTCGGTGCGCGGCTCGGACCCGGATGCCGCGCTCTACTGGTTCGCGCGGATGCTCGAGGGCGGCGAGGATCCCCGCTTCCTTGCCCGCCGCATCACCCGGATGGCGGTCGAGGACATCGGGCTGGCCGATCCGCAGGCGCAGGGGATCTGCCTTGAGGCCTGGGCCACCTACGAACGCCTCGGCTCGCCCGAGGGCGAACTCGCGCTGGCGGAGGCGCTGGTCTATCTGGCGCTCAGCCCCAAATCGAACGCGGTCTACACCGCCTACAAGGCCGCGCGGGCGGCGGCGAAGCAGACCGGCTCCGAGCCGCCGCCCAGGCACATCCTGAACGCGCCCACGAAGATGATGAAGGAGATCGGTTACGGCTCGGGCTACCAGTATGACCACGACGCCGAGGACGGCTTTTCGGGCCAGAACTACTTCCCCGAGGGCATGAAGCGCCCGGTCTGGTATCTGCCGCAGGAGCGTGGCTTCGAGCGGGAACTGAAGAAGCGCACCGACTATTTCGCCAAGCTGCGTGCCAAGCGGCAGGGCGGTTGACAATGGGCACCATGGAGAACAGAGAAGCGCGATGATCAGCTCTCTTCTTCAGGTGGCGCCCGGTGGCGCCTCGGCGCGCTGCCCGACCGATGGCGCCCTGCGCCCGTCCGGCTCTGCCCCTTCCTCCGGCGGCGTCCGCTCCATGCCCGTCTCGTCCTGTGCCATCGGTGCGAACACCGCGCGTGCACTCCTTCTGCAGTTGAGGTTCCCGGCATGAAGAGCGTGCAGCTTCTGACGGTGACGGCCGATGAGGGCGAGCAGCGGCTCGACCGCTGGTTCAAGCGCCGCTTCCCGCATGTGACGCAAGGCGCGGTCGAGAAGATGTGCCGCACCGGGCAGGTGCGCGTCGATGGCGCGCGCGCCAAAGCCTCGGACCGCGTGGCCGAGGGGATGGAGATCCGCGTCCCCCCGCTGCCCGACCCCGATGCGCCGCGGCCGCAGGCATCGCGGGTCACGAAGTCCGACGAGCAGATGATCCAGGACTGCGTGATCTACAAGGACAATGACATCATCGTGCTGAACAAGCCCGCGGGCCTGCCCTCGCAGGGCGGCTCGGGGCAGGGCGAGCGGCATGTGGACGGGCTGACCGAGGCGCTGAAGTTCGGCTACAAGGAGCGGCCGAAGCTGGTGCACCGGCTCGACAAGGACACGTCGGGGGTGCTGGTTCTGGCGCGCACCGATCGGGTGGCGCGGGCGCTCTCCGAGAGTTTCCGGCACCGCAACACGCGCAAGATCTACTGGGCGCTGGTCGCGGGCGTGCCGAGCCCCAAGCAGGGCTCGATCAAGTACGCGCTGATGAAGGCGCCCGGCCACGGGCGCGGCGGCGAGGGCGAGAAGATGCTCTGCATCCACCCCGCCAAGGGGGGCGATTACCCCGAGGCCAAGCGCGCCCAGACCGATTTTTTCACCCTCTGGTTCCTCGGCACCCGCTGCGCCTGGATGGCGCTGTCCCCGATCACCGGCCGCACGCACCAGTTGCGCGCCCACATGGCCGAACTCGGCCATCCGATCGTGGGCGACGGGAAATACGGCGGCTCGAGCCAGGAGAACGCCGGCGACGGCTGGGGGGCGCAGATCGGTGGCGAGGTCAGCCGCAAGCTGCATCTCCACGCCCGCAGCCTGACCATCGAGCATCCGATCCGCAAGGAACTGGTGACCTTTACCGCGCCGCTCCCTCCGCACATGGCCAAGACCTGGAAACTCCTCGACTGGAAGGAAGGCGACGTGCCGGAAGATCCGTTCGGAGCCTTCTGATGGCGGGCTGGGTTGCGAAACGCTTCTGGAAGGGCGTCTCTGTGGCGGAAGACGCGGGGGGCTTTGCCGTCCTCCTCGACGGGCGGGCCCTGCGCACGCCCGCCAAGCGCCCGCTGATCCTGCCCACCGGTCCGCTGGCCGAGGCGGTGGCGGACGAGTGGCGGGCGCAGGAGGGCGAGGTCCGGCCCGGGACGATGCCCTTCACCCGCTCGGCCAATTCCGCGCTCGACAAGGTCGAACCCCAGTTCGACGAGGTGGCCGGGATGCTGGCGGCCTATGGCGGCACGGACCTCCTGTGCTACCGCGCCCCCGCGCCGGCCGCCCTGACCGCGCGGCAGGCCGAGGCCTGGGATCCGATCCTCGCCTGGGCGGCCGAAGCCCTCGGCGCGCCGCTCGAACCGACGGTGGGCGTCATGCACCGTCCCCAGCCCGAAGAGAGCCTCCGGCGTCTGGCCGAGAGGGTGGGCGCCCTTTCTCCCTTCCAGGTTGCGGCCTTCCACGACCTCGTGGCGATCTCCAACTCGCTCGTCCTCGCCTTCGGCGTGACCGAGGGACGTCTTCTTGCGGAGGAGGCGTGGGAGCTGTCGCGCATCGACGAGACATGGCAGGTCGAGCAGTGGGGCGAGGACGAGGAGGCGGCCGAGATCGAGGCGGCCAGACGCGCCGCCTTCCTTCAGGCCGCGCGATTCTACGCATTGTGCGGGTAACAATCCTTCGGCACTCGCGCGGACACCTTCGCGACTTTGCACAATTGATGCGCAATAGGGTGAATTTGCTGCGAAAAGCGACGCTTCTGCGGTTTGACTTGACGATCGAAACGGCTTCGGTCGACACTGACGGCCACTGTGAGGAAGCTGTCCTCCACAAGAGACGTCCCCGCTCACCGGGGATCAAAGAACCGCCCTGCAACCGGGCGGCAATCAGGAAGAGGTACGCATGAAAAAATCCGTTTTTCTCGGCACGCTGACCGTGGCGGGCCTTGCTGCCGGCCTCGGCTCGGCGGCGACGCTCGATGACGTGAAGGCGCGTGGCGAACTGAATTGCGGTGTCTCGACCGGCCTGACCGGTTTCTCGCTGCCCGATGCCAACGGCAACTGGACCGGCTTCGACGTTGCCCTCTGCCGTGCCGTGGCGGCTGCCGTTCTCGGCGATGGGACCAAGGTCAAGTTCGTGCCGACCACCGGCCAGACCCGCTTCACCGCGCTCGCCTCGGGCGAGGTGGACATGCTGGCCCGCAACTCGACCTGGACCTTCTCGCGCGACACCGATCTGAAACTCGATTTCGTCGGCGTGAACTACTATGACGGCCAGGGCTTCATGGTGCGCAAGGATCTCGGCGTCACCTCGGCCAAGGAACTTGACGGCGCCACCGTCTGCATCCAGACCGGCACCACGACCGAACTGAACCTGGCCGACTGGTTCAAGGTCAACAACCTGAGCTACACGCCGGTTGCGGTCGAGACCAACGCCGAGGGCGAGCAGCAGTATGCCGCCGGCGCCTGCGACGCCTACACCACCGACGCCTCGGGCCTTGCCGCCACCCGCGCGGCCTTCGCCGACCCGGAAAACCATGTCATCCTTCCCGAGATCATCTCGAAAGAGCCCCTCGGGCCGGCCGTGCGCCATGGCGACAACGAATGGGCCGATGTCGTCGGCTGGACGCTGAACGCGCTGATCGCGGCTGAGGAATATGGCGTCACCTCCACCAACATGGAGGAACTGGCCGCCAACTCGCCGAACCCCGAGATCCGCCGCCTGCTGGGCGTCGAGGGGGACCTCGGCCCGATGATCCGTCTGGACAAGGACTGGGCCAAGCGTGCCATCTCCGTGGGCGGCAACTATGGCGAGATCTTCGCCGCCACTATCGGCGAGGCCACCCCGATCGGTCTGGCGCGCGGCCTGAACGCGCAATGGACCCAGGGCGGCCTGCTCTACGCCCCGCCGTTCCGCTGATCTGACGAGGGGCGCCCGACCGGGCGCCCCTTTCCACAACCCGCCGCACAGGACGGGGAAACAACGATCGGACGCGAGGGGCGCAACGACGCCAACCCGCCGGACCTGCCGGCCCCGCAATCCGAGCAATGGGGAATCACCGCATGGCAAACGTCGCGGACGCGCCGAAGGACACCTTTCGGCTCAGCATGCTGCTATACGATACGCGGTATCGTTCGCTGACCATACAGGTCTTCGTCTTCTTCCTGTTCATGGCCGGCGCCGCCTGGCTGGTGGACAACACCATGCGCAACCTCGAGGCGCTGGGAAAGGATTTCAACTTCGGCTTCCTGTGGAACCGCGCGGGCTACGACATCAGCCAGCGGCTCGTGGAATACACCAACGACAGCACGCACGGCCGGGCCATGCTGGTGGGCCTGCTGAACACGCTGCTGGTGGCCCTCCTCGGCTGCATCGCCGCAACCGTGATCGGCGTGATCGTGGGGGTCCTGCGCCTGTCGAAGAACTGGCTCGTCGGGCGGCTGATGACCGTCTATGTCGAGATCTTCCGCAACGTGCCGCTGCTCCTGTGGATCCTGCTGATCTACGCCGTCTTCACCGAGGCGACGCCGGCGCCCAACGCCTTCCGCCCGAACCCCGAGACCGGCCTTGCCGACCGCTCGATGTTCCTCGATGCGATCGCCGTGACCAACCGCTACACCGCGGTGCCGAACTCCGTCTTCAGCCGCGAGCTGGGCTGGCTCGACCTCGGGCTCTTCTACATCAACATCGACGTTCTGGCGGTCCTTGCGGCGGCCGTGCTGGGCTGGTGGCTGAACCGGATGGTGAAGGCGCGCGCTACCCGGATCCAGAACGAGACCGGCGTGCGGCCCGCCACCTGGTGGTCATCGGTTCTGCTGCTTCTGGGGTTGCCGGTCGCGGTGCTGCTGGCGCTCGGCTTCCATCTCGAGTTTCCCGAACTGCGCGGCTTCAACTTCGTGGGCGGCCTGAACGTCTCGAACTCCTTCATGGCGCTCTGGCTGGCGCTCTCGCTCTACACCGGGGCCTTCATCGCCGAGATCGTGCGGGCGGGCATCCTCGCCATCTCGCGCGGCCAGTCCGAGGCGGCCTTTGCGCTCGGCCTGCGACCGGGGCGGACGATGAGCCTGGTGATCCTGCCCCAGGCGCTGCGCGTCATCATCCCGCCGCTGATCTCGCAATATCTGAACCTGACGAAGAACTCCTCGCTCGCCATTGCGGTGGGATACCTCGACCTGCGCGGCACGCTGGGGGGGATCACGCTGAACCAGACCGGGCGCGAACTGGAATGCGTGCTCCTGATGATGCTGATCTACCTTGCGATCAGCCTCGTGATCTCGGCGGTGATGAACGTCTACAACGCCGCCGTGAAGCTGAAGGAGCGCTGAGATGAGCGATACCCACGCCCAGACCGTGCCCTTCGTCCGCGAGACGATGCTGCCCCCGGCTCAGCCCCCCACGAACGAGGCGGGCGCCGTCAGCTGGCTGCGTCAGAACCTGTTTTCGGGCCCTCTCAACATCGCCCTGACGATCCTTGGCCTGCTGACGATCTACTATCTGCTGCAGGAGATCGTGCCCTGGCTCATGCGTTCGGTCTGGGAGGCGGACAACATCGCCCAATGCCGCCAGATCGTCGCCGAACGCTGGGGCGCCGGGGCCACCGGCGCCTGCTGGGCCGTGATCCGCGAGCGCTGGCCGCAGTTTCTCTATGGCTTCTACCCGCAGCATCTCTACTGGCGGCCGACGCTGGCCCTTGCGCTGCTGTTCGTGGCGCTGGCCCCGGTGCTCTTCTCGGCGCTGCCACGCAGGCTCATGTGGTTCAGCCTCGCCTATCCGTTCGTTGCCTTCTGGCTGCTCTGGGGCGGGTCGGTCTTCCTGCCGATCATGGTGGCGGCGGGCTTCGTCATCGGCTGGGCGGCCTATGCGCTGCTCCACCGCTTCGGCACCATCGCGGCCGTCGCGGGCGCCGTGCTGATCCCGATCCTCTGGTGGCTGTTCCTCGCGGGCGATCTCTCGCGCGATCTTGCGGGGCTGCTGGGCCGGTCGGCGCCGCTCTGGCTCGAGCCGGTGCGCTCCGACAAGTTCGGCGGCTTCGTCCTTGCCATCACGATCGGGGTGTCGGGGATTGCCCTGTCGCTGCCTCTTGGCATCATGCTGGCGCTGGGGCGGCGGTCGGACATGTTCCTGATCAAGGCGCTGTCGGTTTCGTTCATCGAGTTCATCCGCGGCGTGCCGTTGATCACGCTGCTCTTCACCGCCTCGCTGCTCTTGAACTATTTCCTGCCGCCGGGGACGACCTTCGACATCATCCTGCGCGTCATCATCATGGTGACGCTGTTTGCCGCGGCCTACATCGCCGAGGTGATCCGGGGCGGGCTCGCCGCGCTGCCTCGCGGACAGTACGAGGCCGCCGATGCGCTGGGGCTGGACTATTGGCGGGCGCAGCGCCTGATCATCCTGCCGCAGGCGCTGAAGATCTCGATCCCCGGGATCGTGTCGACCTTCATCGGCCTGTTCAAGGACACGACGCTGGTGGTCTTCGTGGGGCTTCTGGACCCGCTGAAGGGCATCACCGACGCCGTCCGCGCCTCGACCGACTGGAAGGGCATCTACTGGGAGCCCTACATCTTCGTGGGCCTCATCTTCTTCGCCTTCAACTTCGCCATGTCGCGCTATTCGATGTATCTCGAGCGTCGGCTGAAGACCGACCACCGCTAGGAGCCACCCATGTCCGAAGTCATCGAACGTCAGATCGACCGCAGCCACATGCAGGTGAGCGACGAGGTTGCCATCCAGATCAGCCAGATGAACAAGTGGTATGGCAGCTTCCACGTCCTGCGCGACATCAACATGACCGTCCACAAGGGCGAGCGGATCGTGATCTGCGGCCCCTCCGGCTCGGGCAAGTCCACGCTGATCCGCTGCATCAACCGGCTGGAAGAGCACCAGTCCGGCCAGATCGTCGTGGACGGGATCGAGCTGACCTCAGACCTCAAGAACATCGACAAGGTGCGCTCGGAAGTGGGCATGGTGTTCCAGCACTTCAACCTGTTCCCGCATCTGACGATCCTGGAAAACTGCACCCTCGCGCCGATCTGGGTCCGCAAGACGCCCCGGAAGGAGGCCGAGGAGGTGGCGATGCACTACCTCAAGAAGGTCAAGATCCCCGAGCAGGCGTACAAGTATCCGGGCCAGCTCTCGGGCGGCCAGCAGCAGCGGGTGGCCATCGCGCGCTCGCTCTGCATGAAGCCGCGGATCATGCTCTTTGACGAGCCGACCTCGGCGCTCGACCCCGAGATGATCAAGGAAGTGCTCGATACGATGATCGAGCTGGCCGAAGAGGGGATGACCATGCTCTGCGTGACCCACGAGATGGGCTTCGCGCAGGCGGTGGCGAACCGGGTGATCTTCATGGATCAGGGCCAGATCGTCGAGCAGAACGAGCCGGGCGAGTTCTTCCGCAACCCGAAGTCCGAGCGGACCAAGCTGTTCCTCAGCCAGATCCTCGGGCACTGACGCCGCCGCCGCGCGCGGCGTTTCCTGCCGAAAACATGGGCGCCACCCACCGGGGTGGCGCCTTTTTCGTCCCGTTGCCCGTTCGGCAGGCGGGACTCGCATGGTGCCGGCCGCGCGGATGCGACGGCTGGCAAGGTCTTACCGCTCCGCAACCTTGGCTATGGTTTTCCCACGAGACCAGCCTCGCCCGTCGCGTGACGCGGTGGACGGGTGCCCAGCAAGGGACAAGCGACATGGCCAACATCACCTTTACCTCGCCGATCATGCACGGACCCAAGACGGTTTATGCCGTGGCCGGCGACACCAAGACGATTCTCGCGGTCGCCGAGGAGCACAGGATCCCGATCCCCTTCGAGTGCAAGGATGGCAACTGCGCCTCCTGCCTGATCGAGGTGACTTATGACGAGCCCTCGATGCGCAAGGGGATCACGCTGACCGAGAAGGAAAAGGCGAAGCTGCGCGAACTCGGCAAGATCTCCTCGAAGGAGATCGAGGACGCGGAGGTGCTTGACCTGCCGCCGCGCTATCGTCTGGCCTGCCAGTTCATCGCGCGCGACGAGGACGTGACGGTGGCCTTCACCGGCGAACCCGGCGGCGCCTGAGGCGCCCACGCGGAGGCTGGCCTGAGGTCCGCCGCGCACGGCGCCTGATGCGCCCGCGTTAAGGCTGGCCCGCGCCGCTTGACAGGACGACGGCGGCGCGGGATGAAACCACACGGCCCGCAGTCCCGGCAGGGCTTCGGGGCGAGAAAAGGCGCACGTGGCGATGGCGTCGCTGCGGGGAAGGCCAAGGCTTTCCAGCGCTGGCGGGGTTCGCCCCGTGACCGTCCTGTACGCCGGGACTCTTACGGGGTCCCCTGAACGCGGACCCCCTTCGATGAGGTCCGAGATGGAACGTCCCGAAAACTACCGCTTCCACAACGGCGAGAAGGCGTCGCTGCCCTTCGCGCCCGAGGAATACGAGGCCCGGCTCGAAGGTCTGCGCGACCTGATGGAGCTGCATTCGCTCGATGCGGTCGTGCTGACCTCAATGCACAACGTGGCCTACTATTCCGGCTTCCTCTACTGCTCGTTCGGGCGGCCCTATGCCTGCGTCGTCACGCCCACCGATTGCGTGACGATCAGCGCGGGCATCGACGCGGGCCAGCCCTGGCGGCGGAGCTTCGGCGACAACATCACCTACACGGACTGGCAGCGGGACAACTTCTGGCGGACGGTCTCGCAGGTCACCGGCACGGGCCGTGCCATCGGCTGCGAGGCCGACCATCTGACCATGGTGCAGGCCGAGAAACTGAACGCCTTCCTGAAACCCAAGCGGGGGATGGATATTGCCCCCGGCACGATGGCGCAGCGCATGGTGAAATCTCCGGCCGAGATTGCGCTTATCCGTCAGGGCGCGCAGGTGGCGGATGTGGGCGGCTACGCCATCCGCGACGCGATCCGCGTGGGCGCGACCGAGCTGGAGATTGCGATGGCCGGCCGCGACGCGATGGAGCGCGAAATAGCCCTGCGCTTTCCCGAGGCCGAATACCGCGACAGCTGGGTCTGGTTCCAGTCCGGCCTGAACACGGACGGCGCGCACAACCCGGTCACGAACCGGGCGCTTGAGCGCGGCGACATCCTCTCGCTGAACTGCTTTCCGATGATCTCGGGCTATTACACCGCGCTCGAGCGCACGCTCTTTCTGGGCGAGGTGGATGAGGCGAGCCTGCGGATCTGGGAGGCCAACGTCGCCGCCCATGAATATGGCATCTCGCTGCTGAAGCCCGGCGCCTCCTGTGCCGAGGTGACGGCGAAGATCAACGCCTTCCTTGAGGAGCGCGACCTGCTGCGCTACCGCACCTTCGGCTATGGCCATTCCTTCGGCATCCTGTCGCACTACTACGGCCGCGAGGCGGGGCTCGAACTGCGCGAGGACATCGAGACCGTGCTCGAGCCCGGCATGGTGATCTCGATGGAGCCGATGCTGACGCTCGGGGCCGGCCAGCCCGGCGCCGGCGGCTACCGCGAGCACGACATCCTCGTGATCACCGAGGAGGGGAACGAGAACATCACCGGCTATCCCTACGGTCCGGGGTTCAACGTGATCGCCTGACGCAGGCGCCGCGGGAACGGTCGCCGGGCCTGCGATCCGCGGGCCCGGAGGGCGGAAGTGATCCTCTGGCGCCACGCCTGCGCCCTTTCCGTTCCCACACCCTTGACGCGATCCCCTGCGCCATGTCCGATCAACGGCGTTTCCTCCAGCTAGATGGGTTCACCGTGACCGGCCGCATTCTCTCCTTCGCGCTGATGGCGCTTCTGCCGTTTCTCGCTGCCTGCGCCCAGGCGCCCGCTCCGCTGGAGGGGCCGAAGGAGCATCCGCTTTATCCCGGCATCCAGGATGGCGAGTTCTTCATCGAGCCGGTGCCGATGCGCTACCTGACGCCCGACGCCATACGGCAGGAGGTGCCCTATGCCGGGCCCGACCGGCCGGGAACCATCGTCGTCGATACCTTCGCCCGGCGGCTCTATTATGTGCTCGAAGAGGGGCGGGCCATGCGCTACGCCATCGCCGTGGGACGTGCGGGCCTTGCCTTCCGCGGCTCGGCCACCGTGCAGCGCAAGCGCGAGTGGCCCTCGTGGCAGCCGACGGCCAACATGATCCGCACCCAGCCCGAGATGTATGCGCCCTACGCCGCGGGCCTTCCCGGCGGGTTGGAAAATCCGCTGGGCGCGCGCGCGCTCTACCTCTACCGCGGGGGGCGGGACACGATGTTCCGCATCCACGGCACGGTGCAGAACGCCTCGATCGGGCACGCCACATCGGCGGGCTGCATCCGGCTCTTCAATCAGGATGCGATCGACCTCTACAACCGCACGCGCATCGGCACGCCGGTCAAGGTGCGCACGCAGGCCGAGTCGCTCGAGCTGGAGGGGCCCTTCCATGATGACGCGTTCGGCCGGATCGCCGCCGGCCCCGGCGATCCCCTGACCGAGGAGGAGCGCGTCCTCCTCTCGGGCATCCCGGCCACCGCCCGCTGAGGCGCCGCCGACGGCGGTCCCGTGCCGGAAGAAGCCGCGCGTCCTCCGGCACTTGCCTTCTGGCCCTTCCGGTCTTTGGCCTTTATACCCAAGCCGATGGTTCCTCTGGGAGGAGAGCAGAGCGATGAGCGTGAACAGCCCGGTCCGTCCGGTGATGGCGGCCGACATTCTGGCGCGGAAGGGCGGCGAGCCGCTTGTCTGCCTCACCGCCTACACGACGCCGATGGCGCGTCTGGTCGATGCCCATTGCGACATCACGCTGGTGGGCGACAGCCTCGGCATGGTGGTCCACGGCCTGCCCACGACGCTCGGCGTGACGATGGAAATGATGATCCTGCACGGCAAGGCCGTCGCCCGCGGCACCTCGCGCGCGATGCTCGTGATCGACATGCCCTTCGGCAGCTACGAGGAAAGCCCCGCGCAGGCCTTCGCCAACGCCCGCCGCCTGATGGCCGAGACCGGCTGCGCGGCCGTCAAGCTCGAGGGTGGACGGCACATGGCCGGGACGATCCGCTTCCTTGTCGAGCGCGGCATTCCGGTCATGGCGCATGTCGGATTGACGCCGCAGGCGGTCAATGCGCTGGGCGGCTACAAGGTTCAGGGCCGTGGCGCCGACGCGGACCGCGTGATGGAGGATGCCATCGCCGTGGCCGAGGCCGGCGCCTTCTCGGTCGTGCTCGAGAAGGTGCCGGACGGGCTCTCGCAGCGCATCACCCAGCGGGTCGCGATCCCGACCATCGGCATCGGCGCCTCGGCCCATTGCGACGGGCAGGTGCTGGTGCTCGACGACATGCTGGGTCTCTTCACCGACTTCCGCCCCAAGTTCGTCAAGCGGTATGGCGAACTCGGAACGGCGGCCGACGAGGCCATCGCCGCCTATGCGGCCGAGGTCCGGGCGCGCCGCTTTCCGGCGTCCGAACATGTCTTTCCCGACGAGCTGAAGGGGAAGCAGCCGTGACGCCCACCGTTCTGCGGTCGGTGGCAGAGCTGCGCGCCCACGTTGCGGACTGGAAGGCCGCGGGGGCGACGGTGGGCGTGGTGCCGACGATGGGCGCGCTGCATGACGGGCACCTGAGCCTGGCCCGCCGGGCCCGCGCCGCCTGCGAACGGGTGATCGTGACGATCTTCGTCAACCCGCGCCAGTTCAACAATCCGGCCGATCTCGAGAAATATCCGCGGACCGAAGAGCAGGATGCCGCGCTTCTGGCGCAGGTGGGGGTGGATGCGATCTTCGCCCCGCCGCCCGAGGAGGTCTATCCGCGCGGCTTTGCCACCACCGTCTCGGTGACGGGCGTCAGCGAGCCTCTGGAAGGCGCGCACCGGCCGGGCCATTTCGACGGGGTGGCCACGGTGGTGGCCAAGCTCTTCGGCATGACGCGCGCCGACCGTGCCTTCTTCGGCGAGAAGGACTGGCAGCAACTGATGGTCGTGCAGCGGCTGGTGGCCGATCTCAACATTCCGATCGCGATCGAGGGCTGCCCCACGGTGCGCGAGCCCGACGGGCTGGCCATGTCCTCGCGCAACATCCGCCTGTCGGCCGAGGGGCGCGCGCGGGCGCCGGCGCTCTGCCGTGCGATGCAGGCGGCGGCGGCGGCGATGCGGGGCGGCCTGCCGGTGCCCGAGGGGCTGGCGCAGGCGCGCTCCGAGGTGCTGGCGGCGGGTTTCGACACGGTGGACTATCTCGAACTGCGCACGGCGGACCTGCTTCTTCCGATGGAGCGGCTCGAGGGCGAGGGCCGGCTGCTGGCGGCGGCGACGCTGGACGGCGTGCGGCTGATCGACAACATCCCCGTCTGAGGCGGTTGCCGGCTGTCACGGCCTGCCGAGGCCCGGCCGGACCCGTCACGGACGGTCGAGCAGGTCGGCCAGCACCAGCGCCATGACCTTGGCGCTGTCCAGCATGTCCTGGATGCCCACCCACTCGTCGGGCTGGTGCGCCAGATGCAGCAGCCCCGGCCCGTAGGCGATGCAGTTCTTCAGCTTGCCGATCCGGTCGATGTGCTTCTGATCGTAGGTGCCGGGCGAGACCACGTAATCCGCCTGCCGCGCCAGAACCCGCTCGATGGCGGCGGCGGTCGAGCGCACCACTGGGGCTTCGCGGTCGGTCATGGTGGGCTGCACCTCGAAGAGGTCCCGGATCTCGAAGGCGAAGCCGGGGCGGGTCTCGGCCAGCCGGGCGGCGAGGGCGTGCAACTCGGCCTTCACCTCGGCCAGATCCTCCTCGATCAGGAAGCGGCGGTCGATCACGATGCGGCAACGGTCGGCCACGCAGGGGGCGGGCAGGCCGGTGTATCCGGGCTCCGGCTCCGGCTCGCCGCCGTGGATCGAGTTGATGTTGAGCGTCGATTGCCGCGCGCCCTCGGGGGTCACCGGCATGGCGGTGGTGCGGCGGGCGAGCAGCGGATAGAGCCGCTCCTCGATCTCGGAGAGCAGCGCCCCCATGTGCCGGATCGCGCTCTCGCCCAGAAAGGGCATCGAGCCGTGGGCGATCCGGCCCCTGGTCTCGACCTCGGCCCACCAGACGCCGCGATGGCCGAGGCAGATCCGGTCCTTGTGCAGCGGTTCGGGGATCAGCACATGCTGGACATGGGCAAAGCGGCCCTGCCCGGCGAGGTAAGCCACGCCGCCAAAGCCGCCCGACTCCTCGTCGGCGGTGGCCGAAATCTCGATGCGGCCCGCAAAGTCCGGGCAGACGGCGAGGAAGGCCTCGGCCGCGATCACCGAGGCGGCGAGGCCGCCCTTCATGTCGCAGGCGCCACGGCCGTAAAGCCGGTCCCCCTCGACCTCGGCCCCGAACGGTTCGCGCGTCCAGCCGTGGCCCACCTCGACCACGTCATGGTGCGAGTTGAAATGCACGCAGTCGCCCGGCCGCGCCCCCGCCCGCCGCGCGATCAGGTTCCAGCGCGGATGGGCCTCGGAATCGCCCGGCGCGCCCTCGGCGCGGATCAGTTCGACGTCGAAGGCCGGTGCGAGCCGCGCGGCCAGCATCTCGCAGATCTCGCGGTAGTTGCGCCCGGGCGGGTTGAGGGTGGGGATGCGCACCAGTTCCTGCGCCAGAGCGACCAGATCGGCGCGGCGGGATTCGACTTCGGCGATCAGGCGGCTGTCCTTCATGTCCGCAGAGTGCCCCGCCCGAGGCCGAAGGGCAACAGCGCGGCCATCTGCCCGATACCGCGACTTTCCGCCCCGCGCTAGAACGGCGCAGCGGCCCCTCCGGGCCGGGAAGGAGAAAGCGATGATCCTCGGATTCCTCCGCGTCGCGCTGATCGGCGCCGTGGTGCTGACGGTGTTCTACGTCCTTTTGTCCATCTACTCGCGGTCGCTGCGCCGCGAGGCGCTGGAGAAGGAGTATGACGAGGGGTATGGCGACGGACCGCGTGAGGCCTATATCGAGGCCGGTATGAAGAAGTACGAGAAGGGTTTGCGCAAGAAGCTCATCCTGCTCGTCTATATCATTCCGGCCATAATCTTCACGGTCGTGTTCTGGACCCTGAATTACTCGTGAGGTTGTCATGCGTTATCTGAAATGGGCTCTTCTGGCGCTGGGGGCGGTCCTTGTCCTGTCCGCGCTGCACTACAACCTGCCGCGGCATGATGTGGTGCGGATCGTCGGCACCAACATCCAGCGGATCGATCCGAGCGACACGAGGGTGTTCGGCACCCTGAACTCCGGGGCGGACGCCCGTTCCGGTACGACCTTCGGCAACGTGATCTACGCGATCTTCCCGGACGGGAAGCCCATGGTCTATCGCAACGAGGACACGGAATGGGGCTGGCCGCCCTATTTCAAGTTCAACAGTTCCGACATCCAGGCCAAGGCCGAGGACCTGACCTCGACCGCGGACAGTCCGACCTGGGTCGTGGTCACGCGCTACGGCTGGCGCGTGCAGGTGTTGAGCATGTTCCCCAACGCGGTGAAGCTGCGCGAGGTCGATGGGCCGGAGGTCACGGTGATCCCCTGGTTCAACATCTTCTTCTTCATTGTGCTGGCCGGTCTGGCGATCCTCGTGCGGGGCATGTGGATGCAGTTCCGCGAGCGCACGATCGATCCTGCGCTCGAGGACATGGGGGATGCCTGGGACACCCGCTCCGACCTCGCACGGAAACGCGCCCGCACCAATGTCGGCCGGTTCAAGGCCTGGATGCGGTCTCTGAGAAGCTGATCTAGCGGCTGGCCCAAAGGCCGCGGCCAGAGATGACGGAAAAGGCGCCGGGGCAGGGACCCCGGCGCCTTTTCATGTGAGGCCACCCCTCCTCAACCGCGGAGCGTGGCGCCCGTGGCTTTCGAGACCTTCTCGACGATCTTCGCCGAGACCGCCTCGATGTCCTTGTCGTTCAGCGTCCGGTCGGTCGGCAGGAGCCGCACCGTCAGCGCGAGCGACTTCTTGCCGGGTCCCATCTGCGCCTCGGCCTTCTCCCCGGCGAACTGGTCGAACACCCGGACGCTCTCGATCAGCGCCTTGTCGGCGCCCTGCGCCGCATTCACCAGCGCCAGCGCCTCGACCGACGCATCCACCACGAAGGCGAAGTCGCGCTCGACCGCCTGCAGGTCCGAGAGCTTCAGCGCGGGCCGCGTGGGCGTCTTGACCTTCGGCAGCGGCACATTGGCCACGAGCACGGTGAAGGCCACCGCGGGCCCCTTCACGTCCATCTCGCGCAGGATGCGGGGATGGACCTCGCCGAACGTGGCCAGCACATTCGGCCCGAGGCCCACGATCCCCGAACGGCCCAGGTGCCACCAGCCCGGCACCTTGCGGCTGATCTGCATCCGGGCCGGCGCGCCCACGGCGGCCAGCACCGCCTCGGCATCGGCCTTCGCGTCATAGACATCGACAGGGCGGCGTGAGCCGAACGGATCGCGCGGGGCCACGGCCCCCACCAGAAGGCCCGTCGCCTGCAACTGCTGCTCGCCCGGCTCGCCGCCCGCAAAGACCGGCCCGATCTCGCAGAGCGCGATGTCGGCAAAGCCGCGGGCCTGATTGCGCGCCGCCGCCCGCAAGAGGCCCGGCAGTAGGTCCGGGCGCAGGTGGGTCATCTCGGACGAGATCGGGTTCTCGACCCGCACCGCCTCGGATCCGCCGCCGAAGAGCCGGGCGGCCGCCTCGTCGATGAAGCTGTAGGTGACGCATTCGTTGTAGCCGAGCGCGGCCAGCGTCCGCCGCGCCGTCTGCTCGCGCACCTGGAGCGTGGTGAGGATCGGCTTCGGCACGCCGGCCTGCGCGCGCGGCAGGGGCTTGCCTTTCAGCTTGGTCAGCGAGGCCACGCGGGCGATCTCTTCCACCAGATCGGCTTCGCCCTGCACGTCGGGCCGCCAGCTGGGCGGGGCGGCCATCTCGCCGTCGAAGGTGAAGCCGAGCGCCTCGAGCGTGGCGCGCTGCTCGGCCGCGGGGATGTCCATGCCGACGAGGCTCACCACCCGCTTCGGATCGAAGCGATAGGCGCGCGACGTGTCGGGCACCGCGCCGTCCATCACCACCTCCGAAGCCTCGCCGCCGCAGAGGTCGAGGATCATCCGGGTGGCCAACTCAAGCCCCGGCAGGGTGAAGGCCGGATCCACGCCGCGCTCGAACCGGTAGCGCGCGTCCGAGACGATCTTGAGCGCACGGCCGGTGGCCGCGATGGTGATCGGGTCCCAGTAGGCGCTTTCGAGGAAGACCTCGGTGGTCTCTTCGGTGCAGCCCGAGAGTTCGCCGCCCATGATGCCGGCCAGCGACTCCGGCTGCTCCTCGTCCGAGATCAGCATCTGGCCCGCGCGCACGGTGTAGCTCTTGCCGTCCAGCGCCAGCAGTTCCTCGCCGCCCTCTGCGGCATGGATGCGCAGGCCGCCCTTGATCCTGGCCACGTCGAAGACATGCAGCGGGCGGTTCAGCCCGATGGTGAAATAGTTGGTGATGTCCACCAGCGCCGAGATCGGGCGCAGGCCCACGGCGCGCAGCCGTGCCTGCAGCCAGTCGGGGGAGGGGCCGTTCTTCACGCCGCGGATGGTGCGGCCTGCGAAGATCGGACAACCCTTCCCCTTCAGCTCCGGCGCGATGGTCACGCTGACGGACGAGGGGAAGCGGCCGGGCACCGGCTCGATCGGAAGCGGCCGGAAGGTGCCGAGGCCCCGCGCGGCGAGGTCGCGCGCAAGGCCGCGGACGCCCAGCCCGTCGGGCCGGTTCGGGGTGATCTTCACCTCGATCACCGGATCGTTCACGCCCTTGTAGTCGATGAAGCGCACCCCCAGCGGCGCGTCCGGGGGCAGGTCGATGATGCCGTCGTGATCATCCGACAGCATCAGTTCCCGCTCGGAGCAGAGCATGCCGTTCGACTCGACGCCGCGGATCACGCCGGGCTTCAGATCGACGCCGGTGCCGGGCACATGGGTGCCGACGGGGGCGAAGACCCCCACGAGGCCGGTGCGGGCGTTCGGCGCGCCGCAGACGACCTGAACCTCCTCGGAGGGGCCGTCGGGGCCGTCGGGCCAGGTCTCGACCCGGCAGAGGCGGAGCCGGTCGGCGTTCGGATGCGGCTGCGCCTCGATCACGCGGCAGGTGCGGAAGGCGCCGAGCACCTTCGCCGGATCCTCCACCCCTTCGACCTCATGGCCGAGGTCGGTCAGGGCGGTCACGATCTCGTCGAGCGGGGCCTCGGTCTCGAGGTGATCCTTCAGCCAGGACAGGGTGAATTTCATCGGGCGCCCCTCGGAAATGATTGCGGTTCGGGCCTTAGCGCAAACGGGCGGGAAGGGGAAGGCCGGGGTTTCCGGCCGGGAAACGGGCTGTTCGGAAGACCGCGGGCCGGCGCCATTCTTTTGCCCGGAATCACGCGCAGGTTGAAGGGATGGACAAGATGCTTGCTCTTCCCGCGAACCGCCGATTTCTGATCGGGCCCTTTCGTCTCTGTCTCCTGCTCGCGCTGCTGGGGCTGCTGGGGCTGCAGTCCCTGCGGGGGCCGGACATGCAAACCCCGCCAGCACCACAGGCGCCGGCGGGGCGATGACCTTGGCCTGTCAGGCCTGTCCGGTCAGAAGCCGATCTTCGGCAGCGAGAACTCGGGCAGGCTCAGGCTCGGCAGGCTCAGCTCGGGCAGCGAGAAGCTGGGCATCGTCAGTTCGGGCAGATGGGCCCGAACGGCCGCCCAGTCGATGTAGGTCGAGAGATAGCCGACCGTCAGCATAGCCAGAACCAGCAGCATCAGGCGGAACCCCTGCGCCGAGAAGCGGAAGGCCAGCTCCTTGCGGTAGAGATCCTCGATCAGTTGATCCTGCAGGCGGCGCGCGGCTGTCGCATCATCCGTGCTGTTGGTCAGGATGCGGTGCGTCTCGATCTGATCCACCGGAGAGAGGCCGAAGGCCAGCCGCAGCACGAAGGGCAGGCAGCAGACGGCAAGGCCGATCAGCAGGAGCCGCCCCGGCTGCCAGCTCGGGATCGAGAAGGCGAAGGTCAGCTCGGCCCCCAGCAGCACGGCCCAGAGCGCGACCAGCGTGGCGCTGCGGATCTCGACCTTGCGGAGGAAGGACTGCAGCACCTCCTGCGCCTCGGGGCTGCGGTCGGTGACATTGCCCGGCGCGTTGGCCTGAAGCTGACCGTAAAGCTGGAAGCGCCTGCGCCACATCGGATAGCGCCGTGCGGCGGGATATTCGGGGTAGCGGAACTGGCGCCGCAACTCGAGATAGTAGATCGCGGCGAAATACCAGACGACGAGGGTCGCCGCGATGACGTTCTGGATGGTGACGATTTGGTGCACACTAACCATGACCGGACCCTTTACCATGATCCGGTCAGGGTATCAGCGTGAGAGGCCCCCGGCCAGATCAGGCATGTCCAGAGCGGCGAAGCCATAGTGACGCAGCCAGCGCAGGTCGCTCTCGAAGAAGGCGCGCAGGTCCGGGATGCCGTATTTGAGCATCGCGATGCGGTCGATGCCCATGCCGAAGGCGAAACCCTGCCACTCGTCGGGGTTGACGCCGCCCGCCGCCAGCACCTTGGGATGCACCATGCCGGAGCCCAGGATCTCGAGCCAGCCGTCGCCCTCGCCGATCTTCAGCTGTCCGCCCTCCCACGAGCAACGGATGTCCACCTCGGCGGACGGCTCGGTGAAGGGGAAATGCGAGGCGCGGAAGCGCAGCTCGACGCTCGGCACCTCGAAGAAGGCGCGGCAGAATTCCTCCAGCACCCACTTGAGGTTCGCCATCGAGATGTCGCGGTCGATCGCCAGCCCCTCGACCTGGTGGAACATCGGCGTGTGGGTCTGGTCCATGTCCATGCGGTAGACGCGGCCGGGCGCGATCACCCGGATCGGCGCACCCTGCGCCTGCATGGCGCGGATCTGCACCGGCGAGGTATGGGTGCGCAGGACGTGCGGCGGGCGGTCGTCGCCCTCGGCGCGCGCCATGAAGAAGGTGTCATGCTCCTGCCGGGCCGGGTGCTCGGGCGGGATGTTCAGCGCATCGAAGTTGAACCAGTCGCTTTCGACCTGCGGGCCTTCGGCCACGGCAAAGCCCATGTCGGCGAAGATCGCGGTCAGTTCCGCCATCACCTGGCTCACGGGATGGATCGTGCCCATCCGGCGCGGCCGGCCCGGCAGGGTCACGTCGAGCCATTCGGTCTTCAGCCGCGCATCCAGCGCCGCATCGGCCAGCCCCTGCTTGCGGGCGCGCAGGCTCGCGTCGATCTCGTCGCGCAGCCGGTTCAGCGCGGCGCCGGTGGTCTGGCGCTCCTCGGGCGACATCTGGCCCAGTTCGCGCATCTTCAGGCTGATCTCGCCCTTCTTGCCCAAGGCAGCCAGACGGACCTCCTCGAGCGCGGCCTCGTCGGCGGCACTGGCGATGGCCTCGATATATTTGCCTCTGAGCGTGTCGAGCGCGGTCATGTCAGCCTCCGGTGCAGGTGAGCGGGTGCTACCGGGCGAGGGGCGCTTTGTCCAGAGCGGGCAGCCCTCGCCCGCGCGGGCCATGAAAAAGCCCCGCCACCCGGAGGGTGCGGGGCCTTTCCGGCAACTTTCGCGGGCCTCAGGCCAGCGCGGCCTTCGCACGGGCGGCGATGGCGTTGAACGCCTCGGGCTCGTGCACGGCGAGGTCGGCGAGCACCTTGCGGTCCACCTCGATCCCGGCCTTCGCCAGGCCGTTGATGAAGCGCGAGTAGGTCATCTCGAGGTCGAACAGCCGGACGGCGGCGTTGATCCGCTGGATCCACAGCGCGCGGAAGTTGCGCTTGCGGGCCTTGCGGTCGCGGGTCGCGTACTGGTTGGCCTTGTCGACGGCCTGGGTCGCGGTGCGGAAGTTCGTGGAGCGGGCGGCGTAGTAGCCCTTCGCTGCCTTGATGACCTTGCGGTGGCGGGCGTGGGTGACCTTGCCGGACTTGACGCGGGACATGTGAAGCTCTCCTTACCGGTCGTAGGGCATGTATTTCTTGACGATCTTCGCGTCGGCGTCGGACAGGATCATGGTCCCGGTGACGTCGCGGATGAATTTCGTCGAGCGTTTGATCATGCCGTGGCGCTTGCCGGCGGGGCCGGCCTTCACCTTGCCGGTGGCGGTGAAGCTGAACCGCTTCTTCGCCGCGGACTTGGTCTTCATCTTGGGCATTTCCATCTCCTCTTGCGAGTGGTCAAGCACGACTCGGCATGCCTCTCCGGCCGGCCGTGCGGGTTTGAAGGCCGCTCCCTTAGCCGGGAGCGGGCCAGGGTGCAAGCGGAAAGCCTATTCCGGGTCGCCGCTGTAGATCAGACGCTCGTCGCAGGGGGCGACGCGCAGGATGTTTGTGGTGCCGCGCACGTTGAAGGGCACGCCCGCGACCACGGCGATCTGCTCGTGCTCGCGCGCGAAGCCGTCGGCGAGGGCGGTGCGGGCGGCGCAGATTACCGCGCCCTTGAACCGCTCCTGCGGCTCGGTCACGACGCAGTGGGTGCCCCAGGTCAAGGAGAGGCGACGCGCCGTCTCGACCAGCGGGGTCAGGGCGACGATCGGCACCCGCGGCCGCTCGCGCGCCACCAGCGACACGGTCGTGCCGGTCTGGGTGAAGCAGCAGATGGCCTTGATCGGCGTGTTCTCGGCGATCTCGCGGGCGGCGGCCACGATGGCATCGGCGACGCTGGTGCGGCGGGCGGTGCGGCTGGCCTCGATGATGTCGCGATAGACCGGATCGCTCTCGACCGAGATGGCGGTGTTGTTCATCGTCGTGACCGCCTCGATCGGGTAGGAGCCCGCGGCGGATTCGGCCGAGAGCATCACCGCGTCGGCCCCTTCGTAGATGGCCGTCGCCACGTCCGAGACCTCGGCGCGGGTGGGCATGGGCGAGTCGATCATCGACTCGAGCATCTGGGTCGCCACGATCACGGGCTTGGCCGCCGCGCGGGCGCCCCGCACGAGGCGCTTCTGGATCGGCGGCACCGCCTGCACCGGCAGTTCCACCCCCAGATCGCCGCGGGCGACCATGATCCCGTCCGAGACCGCGAGGATTGCGTCGAAGGCTTTCACGGCCGCGGGCTTCTCGATCTTGGACAGGATCGCCGCCCGGCCACGGGCCAAGCTGCGCGCCTCTTCCACGTCCTCGGGACGCTGCACGAAGGACAGCGCCAGCCAGTCCACGCCCAGGTTGCAGACGAACTCGAGATCGCGGCGGTCCTTGTCCGACAGCGCGGCCAGCGGCAGCACCACGTCGGGCACGTTCACGCCCTTGCGGTTCGAGATGGTGCCGCCCACGGTCACGATGCAGTTGGCGAAGTCAGGCCCGCACTCGGCGACCTCGAGCCGGATCTTGCCGTCGTTCACCAGCAGCGACGAGCCGGGCTCCAGCGCCGCGAAGATCTCGGGGTGGGGCAGGTTCACCCGCTCGGCCGTGCCCGGCGCGGGATCCAGGTCCAGCCGGAAGCGGGCGCGCTCGACCAGCTCTTCCGACCCGTTGGCAAAGGTGCCGACGCGGAGCTTCGGCCCCTGCAGGTCGGCGAGGATGCAGACGGGCGTTCCCGTGTCGGCCTCGATCTGGCGCAGCGTCTGGTGCCGTGCGCGGATGTCGTCGTGCGATCCGTGGCTCATGTTCAGCCGGAACACGTCCGCTCCGGCCTCGAACAGCGCGCGGATGGTGGCATAGTCGTTGGAGGCCGGTCCCAGTGTGGCCACGATCTTTACATTGCGAAGGCGTCTCATCCTGCCTCGTTTCCTTGTCGTTCCGTCGATGTCGTGGTGGGCCGGTCCCTCTATGGCCGAAAGCCGGGGGCGCGGCAACTGGCGCTTTCTGCCAATGCGTCCTAAACCGGGACACTGACAGGGATGTGACGGAGTGGCTGATGGACGCCTTCGAGATCGTGGGAGCGGAGCGCCCCTCGCGCTGGCTGGTGACCTGCGACCATGCCTCGAACCGCGTGCCGCCCGAGGTGGCGGGGGGCGATCTGGGCCTGCCGCCGGCCGAGATGGAGCGGCACATCGCCTATGACGTGGGCGCGGCCGGCGTGGCCAGGGCACTGGCCGGGAGGCTGGACGGGCCGTGCGTGCTTTCCACCTTCTCGCGGCTGGTGATCGACCCGAACCGGGGCGAGAAGGACCCGACGCTGGTGATGCGCCTCTATGACGGGACGATCATCCCCGCCAACCGGCATGTGGATGCGGCCGAGGTCGAGCGGCGGCTCGAAACGCTCCACCGGCCCTATCACGCGGCGCTGGCCCGGCTGGCGGCGCGGCGGGCGGATACGGTGATCGTGGCGATCCATTCCTTCACCCCGCGGCTGCAGGGCAGGGGGCCGCGGCCCTGGCATGTGGGCATCCTGCATTCGCCGCTGAACGACCGTTTCAGCCGGGCGCTGATCGAGAGGCTCAGGGGCGAACCCGGTCTCTGCGTGGGGGACAACCAACCCTACCTCGGCCATCTGCCGGGGGATTCCATCGACCGGCACGCCCTGCAACGCGACCGGCTGAACACGCTGATCGAGCTGCGCCACGACCTGATCCGGGACGAGGCCAAGCAGGTGGCCTGGGCCGAAAGGCTGGCGCCGATCCTCGAGGAGGTGCTCGCCGCCTGCCCGGAATGAGAACGGGCGGCCCTGGCCGCCCGTCCGGTTCCGCTGTTTGGTCGCCGCTCAGACGGCGGCTTTCAGGCTTTCCTCGAGGTAGAGTTCGCGCAGGCGGGCGGCCACGGGGCCCGGCGTGCCGGTGCCCACCGCTTTGCCGTCGATCTCGACCACCGGCAGCACGAACGCCGAGGCCGAGGTGAAGAAGGCCTCGTCGGCGCCCTGCGCTTCCTCGATGGTGAAGGGGCGCTCCTCGACCTCCATCTGCGCCTCGCGCGCGAAGCGGACGACGGCGGCGCGGGTGATCCCGTGCAGGATGTCGTTGGACAGGTCGCGGGTGACGATCTTGCCGCCCTTCACGATATAGACGTTGTTCGAGGTGCCTTCGGTCACGAACCCGTCCTCGACGAACCAGGCGTCATCGACATGGGCCTTCTTCGCCGCCATCTTGGCCATCGACGGATAGAGCAGCTGCACCGTCTTGATGTCGCGCCGGCCCCAGCGGATGTCCGGGATCGAGATGACCTTGATGCCGACCTGGGCGACCGGATTGGCGGCCAGGCCCGGCTTCGACTGGGTGAAGAGCACCACGGTCGGCTTCGTGTCGGCCGGCGGGAAGGCGAAGTCGCGGTCGCCGGGATTGCCGCGGGTGATCTGGAGATAGACGAGCCCCTCATCGATCCCGTTGCGCGCCACCAGTTCGCGGTGAACCTCGAGCAACTCCTCCGTGCTCATCGGCACGGCCATCTCGAGCTCGTTCAGCGACCGTTCGAGGCGCGCGGCATGGCCCGGGAAGTCGATCAGCTTGCCGCCGAGGACCGACGTGACCTCATAGACGCCGTCGGCCATCAGGAAGCCCCGGTCGAAGATCGAGACAGTGGCTTCTTCCTCGGGGAGATACTCCCCGTTCACATAGACGGTGCGGCTCATGTTCAACCCCAGAGTTCGGCGGATGGAGGATGGATGCCGGCCTCGTCGAAGACGAGCGGCTGCTCGCGGTCTTCGGCCAGAAGGAGAGGGCCGTCAAGATCGACGTAAGACGCACCCTGCGCAACAAGCGTGGCCGGCGCCATCGCAAGCGAGCTGCCCACCATGCAGCCGACCATCAGATCGAAACCCTCGGCCCGCGCCGCGTCGCGCAGCGCCAGCGCCTCGGTCAGCCCGCCGGTCTTGTCGAGCTTGATGTTGATCACGTCATACTTGCCCTTGAGGCCGGGCAGCGAGTGGCGGTCGTGGCAGGATTCGTCGGCGCAGACCGGCAGCGGGCGGGCGATCTCGGCCAGCAGCTCGTCCTGATCGGCCGGCAGCGGCTGTTCGACCAGCGCGACGCCCAGGCGCAGGAGATGCGGCGCGAGGTCGGAATAGACATCGGCGGTCCAGCCCTCGTTCGCATCCACGATGATCCGCGTCGCGGGCGCGCCTCGGCGCACCGCCTCGAGCCGGGGCATGTCGTCGGGCGTGCCGAGCTTGATCTTCAGGAGCGGCCGGTGCGCGTTTCGCGCCGCCGCGGCCTGCATCTTCTCGGGTGTGTCGAGCGAGAGGGTGAAGGCCGTGACCTGCGGCTGCGGCGCGGGCAGGCCCAGAAGCTGCCAGACGCGCTTGCCGGAATCCTTGGCCTCGAGATCCCAGAGCGCGCAATCGACCGCATTCCGCGCGGCGCCCGCGGGCAGCAGCGACTGGAGATCGGCCCGCGTCAGGTTCTCGGGCAGGGTGGCGATCTGGGCGGCGACGCTGTCCAGCGTCTCGCCGTAGCGGGAGTAGGGGACGCATTCGCCCCGCCCCTTGAGGCCCGCGCGCGTGACCGTGACGGTCAGCACATGCGCCTCGGTGCGCGAGCCGCGCGAGATGGTGAAGGTTTCCGCGAGCCGGAAGCTCTCGGGGGTGACGGTGATCATGGCGGCTCCTCCGGCCGTGCGTGTCCAGGGCTGCGGGCGGACCCGCAGGCGGGGCGGGCCGCGGACCGGCCGGGACGGGCCCGGCCGGCGCAGGCCCTGCGGAAGCGGAGGCTACACGGCCATCAGCGCATCGACCAGACGGCCGGCGCCATGGCGGAACGGATCGACCGTCGGCAGGCCGGTGCGAGCCTCGACCTCGGCGCAATAGGCCCGCGCCTCCTCGTCCGAGAGCGCCTGGGTGTTGATCGCGCAGCCCACCGCCACGCAGGCGGGATTGGCCACCCGCGCCATGGCGAGCGCGGCGTCACGCACCTGCTCGATCGAGGGCAGGGTATAGTCGGGCAGGCCGCGCATGTGGGTCCGCGTCGGCTCGTGGCAGATGATCAGCGCATCGGGCTGCCCGCCGTGGATCAGGGCCAGCGTGACGCCCGAGTAGCTGACATGGAAGAGCGAGCCCTGACCCTCGATCAGGTCCCAGTGGTCGGCGTCGTTGTCGGGCGTGAGATATTCGATCGAGCCCGCCATGAAGTCCGCGATCACCGCGTCGAGCGGCACGCCGTCGCCGGTGATGAGGATGCCGGTCTGGCCCGTCGCGCGGAAGCTGCACTTCAGCCCGCGCTCGCGCATCTCGCGGTCGATGCAGAGCGCCGTGTACATCTTGCCGATCGAGCAGTCGGTGCCCACGGCCAGCATCCGCTTGCCGCTCCGCTTGCGGCCGTTGGCGATCGGATAATCCACCTCCGGCACGCGCACGTCATGCAGCGCGCGGCCGGTGGCGCGGGCGACGGCGGCCAGATCCTCTTCGTCGCGCAGGAGGTTGTGCAGGCCCGAGGCGAGGTCGAACCCTTCCTCGAGGGCGGCGATCAGCACCTTCTTCCAGGCCTGCGAGATCACGCCGCCGCGGTTGGCCACGCCGATCACCAGCGTCTTGCAGCCCGCCGCCTTCGCCTCGGCCAGCGTCATGTCCGGCAGGCCCATGTCGGCCTTGCACCCCTCCATCCGGTACTGGCCCACCGCGAATTCGGGGCGCCAGTCCTTGATGCCCTGCGCCACCTTGGCGGCCAGAGCGTCCGGCGCATCGCCGAGAAAGAGCAGGTAGGGTGTCTGGATCATGTCGGGGTTCCTTGAGAGTGACCCTGGGGATCATGCGCGGCATTCTTGCGAATTGCATCGCGATTCATCCTTCGTAACGCAGCACATGCACAACATTGTTCGGCGGATGGGCGCATCGCTCGAAGATTGCTGCGTTGCGGGTCGGTTTCGCGCAATCTCTGATCCGCGGACCATGGGTTTCTGCAGGCGCGAAACACCCTTGCGCCGCGCAGCGCAATATAATAACCAATTGCGCCAGAGAGATGAAACTTCATTGCCGAGAGATCCGATGAGCTTCCGACTTCAGCCTCCGCCGCCCGCCCGTCCGAACCGCTGCCAGCTGTTCGGTCCCGGCTCGCGGCCCGCCCTGTTCGAGAAGATGGCGGCCTCGGCGGCGGACGTGATCAATCTCGATCTGGAAGATTCGGTTGCGCCCGACGACAAGGCTCAGGCCCGCCTGAACATCATCGAGGCGATCAACACGCTCGACTGGGGAAAGAAGTATCTCTCGGTGCGGATCAACGGGCTCGACACGCCCTTCTGGTATCGCGACGTGGTGGACCTGCTCGAGCAGGCGGGCGATCGGCTGGACCAGATCATGATCCCCAAGGTGGGCTGCGCCGCCGACGTCTATGCGGTCGATGCGCTGGTGACGGCCATCGAGCGCGCCAAGGGCCGCACGAAGCCCGTCAGCTTCGAGGTGATCATCGAATCAGCCGCCGGCATCGCCCATGTCGAGGAGATTGCCGCCGCGTCTCCCCGGTTGCAGGCCATGAGCCTCGGCGCCGCCGATTTCGCCGCGTCGATGGGGATGCAGACCACGGGTATCGGTGGGACGCAGGAAAACTACTACATGTTGCATGAGGGGCAGAAGCACTGGTCCGATCCGTGGCACTGGGCGCAGGCAGCCATCGTTGCGGCCTGCCGCACGCATGGGATCCTGCCGGTGGATGGCCCCTTCGGCGACTTCTCGGACGATGAGGGCTTCCGCGCCCAGGCGCGCCGCTCGGCCACCCTTGGCATGGTGGGCAAGTGGGCCATCCACCCCAAGCAGGTGGCTCTGGCGAACGAGGTATTCACCCCCTCCGACAAGGCGGTAGCCGAGGCGCGCGAGATCCTCGCCGCGATGGAAGCCGCCAAGGCGCGTGGGGAAGGAGCGACGGTTTACAAGGGAAGACTTGTTGACATCGCGTCCATCAAACAGGCAGAAGTGATCGTAAGGCAGGCGGAAATGATCTCAGCCTGAGCCATACCGGAGCTGCGGTGAGTTGGGAGGCAAGCCGCAGCAAATCGGGAGGACGCACGCCCCGGACCCCGGTCCGGGGCGTCGCTGTCTTCAGAGCAGCGGCACGCAGATTTCGGTCACCAGCTCGTTCGACGGCGTCTCCATCGCCGCGTTGCGGTAGATCTCGATCACCGGCCCCTCGGCCTGCACCTCGCCGGCGGCGGGCAGCCAGTCGTTGAAGATGTAACGGTAGGCATCGGCAAGACCCGAGTAGGGCCCGGTGTAGCGCAGGACGGCATGGCGCCCGCCGGCCAGACGCAGCTCCTCGAGCGGGGCGACGATGGGCATCGTCTCGGGCGCCTGGATCGCCGCATGGCTGTGCAGCGCGCCCGGAGGGGTGAGGACGGGATTGTCCCAGTAGATGCCGATCATGCAGCCGGCCTGCGACAGCAGGCCCCGCTCCTCGAGGATCTGGCAGGTCTGGCCGAAGGTGCAGCCGATCTCCTCGAACGCGCCGGCATGGCGCAGGGCAGCGAGGCGGCGAGGGGTCTCTTCGCGGATATGCACGGGGTACATGGCCTTGGCTCCTCAACTCGACACGGACACCGGACCATGTTGGCCCATTTCGTGCCCCTGTCTCGTGTGGCATCTTGACCGGGGGCGGGCGCGGACGGCGTTCCTGCGGCGCTTTTGCATCGGCCGGTGCGGCCGCCTGCGTCGCAGCGTCCCGGTCCTCATGTTGCATTTGCCCCCGCCCGGCTGCATATACCGGGCCGGTCCGCACGGAGTGTCCGCGATGAACTATCTCGAATTCGAAAAGCCTCTCTCCGAGATCGAGGGCAAGGCCGAGGAGCTGCGCGCGCTCGCGCGGGGCAACAAGGAGATGGACGTCGAGAAGGAGGCGGCGGCGCTCGACCGCAAGGCCGAGGCGCTGCTGAAGGACCTCTACAAGGATCTGACGCCCTGGCGGAAGTGCCAGGTCGCGCGCCACCCCGACCGTCCGCACTGCAAGGACTATATCGAGGGGCTCTTCACCGAATACATGCCGCTCGCCGGGGATCGGAACTTTGCCGACGATCATGCGATCATGGGCGGGCTCGCACGGTTCAACGACAACCCGGTGGTGGTGATCGGGCAGGAGAAGGGCCACGACACCAAGACCCGGATCGAGCGCAACTTCGGCATGGCGCGGCCCGAGGGCTACCGCAAGGCGATCCGCCTGATGGATCTCGCGCACCGCTTCCGGCTGCCGGTCGTCACGCTGGTCGACACGCCCGGCGCCTATCCCGGCAAGGGCGCGGAAGAGCGCGGCCAGGCCGAGGCCATCGCGCGCGCCACGCAGAAATGCCTGGAGCTGGGCGTGCCGCTGGTGACGGTGGTGATCGGCGAGGGCGGCTCGGGCGGGGCGGTGGCGCTGGCCACGGCGAACCGGATCGCGATGCTGGAACATTCCGTCTATTCCGTGATCTCGCCCGAGGGCTGCGCCTCGATCCTGTGGAAGGACGCCGAGAAGATGCGCGAGGCGGCCGAGGCGCTGCGCCTGACCGCGCAGGACCTGCACAAGCTGGGCGTCATCGACCGCATCATCAAGGAGCCGCTGGGCGGCGCGCAGCGCGGCCGGCGCGAGACGGTCGAGGCCGTGGGCAAGGCCATCGAGATGATGCTGAAGGAGCTGGTGGGCCGCAAGCCTGACTGGCTGATCAAGGACCGTCGCAACAAGTTCCTCGACATGGGGTCAAAGGGCCTCGCGGCGTGAGTGCCTGGCTTCTGGTGCTGGTCGCGGGCCTGCTCGAGACCGGCTGGGCGCTGGGTCTGAAATATTCGGATGGCTTCACCCGCCCGGTGCCGAGCGTGCTGACGGTCGTCGGGGCGCTGGCGAGCTTCTGGCTCCTGAGCCTGGCCATGAAGAGCCTGCCGGTCGGCACGGCCTACGCGGTCTGGGTGGGCATCGGCGTCGTGGGAACGGCGCTTCTCGCCATGGCGCTGTTCGGTGAGCCCGCCTCTCCGCTCCGGCTCGGGGGGATCGCGCTCATCGTGGCGGGGGTCGTGGCGCTCAAGTTCGCCTGAGGCGGCGGCCGGTTTCCGACAATTCGACGCACTGAGGGCCGGGGCGGCAACCTTCCCGAAACGTCCCCCTGCGAGCTTTCGCTGCTGAAGCGGAGGCTGGAAATGTTCACGAAGGTCTGGAACGGGCGCAGATTCACCGTCCGGTGGCTCCCGGAAGAGGATGAGGCCGCCGCGCAGGCCGAGGGGCTCTTTCCCGATGAGGCGCGCGTTCTGACCGACCGGGGTCTTCGCGCTGTCGGCGCGCTTTGTCCGGGGGATCTGCTGTGGTGCCGTGGGGGGCATTACCTGCCGCTCAAGGCGGTGGAGCGTCGGGCCCTGCAACCCGAACTTCTCGGCGACCCGCGCCTCTGGCCGGTTCGGATCGCGGCCGGCGCGCTGGGCCCGGATGGGCCGTCGGCCGCCCTGCTGGTTCTGCCGGATCAACGTCTTGTCCTCCCCGATCGGCGGCAACAGGACGCGCTCGTTCCCGCGGTGGCGCTGGTCAACGGCCGCGGCGTCACGCAACGCCAGCCCGAGAGGCCCGTGGCGGCCACGCGCCTCGTGCTCGATGACGGGGCGGCGCTGCTGGTCGAGAATCTGCTCTGCGCCTCGGCGCGCCGTCGCATCCTCTTCGGCTGCGAGCCGCTGTTCCGCGGCAGGCCTTCGGTGGAACGTCAGGGAGTGCCCGGTGGGTGATCGACCTGCGGCAGGCGTCGATTCCTGTCACGAGCGGGTGAGTCGCTGGAACCGGGCCGGATGCGGCCCGTTGCCGGGGCGGAACCGACAGGGAGACGTCACGATGAAGCGCCTGATGCCACTTGCCCTTCTGCTCGCCCCCGCGACCGCTCTCGCGCAGCCGGTGGAGCAGGGGCCCGCCAACACCGACTTCGAACCGGCGTTCGAGAACCAGACCCGCGCCCCGGCCCTGCCCGACACCGAGGTGGAGGCCCGGAGCTTCGTCGGCGGGCTGGAGCATCCCTGGGGCATTGCCACGCTGCCCGAGGGCGGTTGGTTGGTGACCGAGCGACCGGGGCGGCTCAGGGTGGTCTCGGAAGACGGCGACCTGTCCGATCCGATCGCTGGCCTGCCCGAGGTCGATGCGCGGCGGCAGGGCGGGCTGCTGGACGTGGCCGTGGGGCCCGACTTCGCCAATGATCGGAGGATCTACTGGACCTACGCCAAGTCGGTCGAGGGCGGCACCGTGACGGCCGCCGCCCGCGGCATCCTCTCGGACGATCTGACCGAAGTGACCGAGGTCGAGGACATCTTCGTGCAGGAGCCCCCTTCGGCGGCCGCCATGCATTACGGCTCGCGCATCGTCTTTGACGGCCAGGGTCATGCCTTCATCACCACGGGCGAACATTCGATCGAAGCCGAGCGGGATCGCGCGCAGGATCTGGGCACAAGCTACGGCAAGGTGATCCGCGTTGCGCTGGACGGCTCGGTGCCCGAGGGCAATCCGTTCGCCGAGGGCGAGGGGCTCGAAACGATCTGGACCTACGGGCACCGCAACATCCAGAGCGCCGATTTCGCTCCCGACGGGCGGCTCTGGATCATCGAGCACGGCCCCAAGGGCGGGGACGAACTCAACCTGATCGAGGCGGGCGCCAACTACGGCTGGCCGGAGGTGAGCTATGGCGTGAACTATGACGGCACCCCCATCGGCACGGGCGAGCCGCGGGGCGAGGGCTTCACCGAGCCCGCCTATTACTGGGATCCCGTGATCGCGCCTGCGGGCATGGTCTTCTACCAGGGCGCGGCGTTCGAGGGGTGGCAGGGCAACCTGCTGGTCAGCTCGCTCAGCCCCGGCGGGCTCGTGCGGCTCGAGATCGACGGAGACCGGGTGGCCGGAGAGGAGCACCTTCTGCGTGAGGTGGGCCGTGTGCGCGACGTGGAGGAGACCGCCGAGGGCGAGCTTCTGCTGCTGATCGATGCTCCGGACGGCGAAATCCTCCGCGTGACGCCCGCCACGCCGGAGGGCTGAGGCCTCAGTCGAAGGTGCCCGAGGCGCGGCTGATCAGCATGAAGGCGCGGGTGGTGCGGGTCTCGGCCATCTCGGCGATCTCGCCGTCATTGGCCGTGGCGGCGAACTGCGACACCGTCCGGTCAAAGGCGCGCAGGAAATGGTGGGCCGCGTCGCGGAAGACGGGATCCTCGCGCATCTTCGCCGTGACCGAGGCCAGCGCATCCTTGTCATGGATCCCGCCCAGATCCGAGATGGCCCGCCCCCGCTCTCCTTCGGCAAAGCGGCGCCAGATCTCGGGGCGGGCCCGATCGGGCTGGAGATCCTCCATGAAGAGGCCGATCTGGCTCAGGAGTGTCAGGACATCCTGCGCCGCGCGGATGAGCTTGGACGAGGCCGGATCCTCGAGGGCACGGCGGAGGGCGCGGAATCCCGCCCGGTCCTCGGCGCTCTCGGGGAAGTTCATCGCCCGCACCAGATCGGCCATGGTCAGCGGCGCGCGCTTGCGCGGCCCACCCAACTCCAGCGCGGGCTGATGCTCGGCCGGCGCCGGGGTCGGCTCCTCGGGTGGAAAGAGCGCGGCCAGTTGCAGGTCGAGGTGGTGCTGCGCCACGGCCAGTTCCTCGACCCGCTTCTCGAGGGCCACGCGGGCGGCTCCGCCCTGCTGGCTCACGAGATGGGCCTTGCGCATTGCATCGACCGCACTTGCCATCCGCTCGTTCTCGGCGCGCAACTGGCGGATGATGCGCAGGAACTGCACCATCGCCACGGTCAGCACCAGTGGCAGCACCACGGCGAGGATGGCGAGAACATGGGCGAAGACGCTCTCCCCGCCCCGGAAGATCAGGTGAAGCGCGACCGAGAAGGTCCAGAGCAGGCCCGCGCCCGCCACGCCCGCCTCGAGCGGCGAGAGCGCGGCCAGCCGCTCGCGGGCGTAGAACCCCAGATCGACGGGCTTGTCCTGCGGCTCGGCCATGGCACCCTCGTCAGACGAACCGGACCGAGACCACCTCGTACCCGCGTTCCCCGCCGGGCGTCTTGACCTCGATCGAGTCGCCCTCGTCCTTGCCGATCAGCGCGCGGGCAAGCGGCGACTTGATGTTGAGCAGACCGTTCTCGATGTCGGCCTCGGCCTCGCCGACGATCTGGTAGGTCTTCTCCTCCTCGGTCTCCTCGTCGAGGATCGTCACCGTCGCGCCGAACTTGATCGAGCCCGACAGCCTGGCCGGATCAATCACCTCGGCCAGCGACAGGAGCGCTTCCAGCTCCTTGATGCGGCCTTCGATGAAGCTCTGCTTTTCACGGGCGGCGTGATATTCGGCATTCTCCGAAAGGTCGCCATGTTCGCGCGCCTCGGCGATCGCGCGGATGACGGCGGGGCGCTCCACGGTCTTCAGCAGCTTGAGTTCGTCGTCGAGCGCGGCGAAGCCTGCGCGGGTCATCGGGATCTTTTCCATCTGCCTTCACCAGAAAAACAGAAAGCCACGGCCCGGGCGGGGCCATGACCTTGCGCTTGCGTTCCCCTCACCTGATCCGATGGGGGCGGCGATTGCAAGGGGGTCAATGCCCCGAGGGCGGGGCACCGCGCGTTCGCAGCTTTTGTCGCGGTGCGGCGGCGGGCGGATCGCCGCGTCACGATTGACCTTGCGCCATCCATGTTGCAGGAACGACGGACGTCTTGACAGCCGCTGCCATCCCAACAGCCTTTTCCAGCCGGACCGCAAGGCCCGCCAGAGGATCGCCTGATGACCGAACAGACCCCCCGCGAGCAGATGGAATATGATGTCGTCATCGTGGGGGGCGGTCCTGCCGGTCTGTCGGCGGCCATCCGTCTGAAACAGCTCGACCCGGATCTGTCGGTCGTCCTGCTCGAGAAAGGGTCCGAGGTGGGCGCGCACATCCTCTCGGGCGCGGTGCTCGATCCGGTGGGGCTGAACGCGCTCATTCCCGACTGGAAGGAGAAGGGCGCGCCGCTGAACACGCCGGTGACCGAGGATCATTTCTTCGTCCTCACCCCTGCGGGCCAGACCATGCTGCCCTCCTGGCCGGTGCCCAAGCTGATGGACAACCACGGCAACTACGTCGTGTCGATGGGCAACGTCTGCCGCTGGCTGGCCACGCAGGCCGAGGAGATGGGGGTGGAGATCTTCCCCGGCATGGCCTGCTCGGAACTGGTCTATGGCGAGACCGGCGAGGTTCGCGGCGTCGTGGCGGGCGAGTTCGGCAGGAACGCCGACGGCACGCCCGGCCCGAACTACGAGCCGGGGATGGAGCTTCTGGGCAAGTATGTGCTGCTGGCCGAAGGCGTGCGCGGCTCGCTCTCGAAGCAGGTGATGGCGAAGTTCGACCTGCGCAATGGCTATGGGCCGCAGAAATACGGCCTCGGCATGAAGGAGATCTGGGAGATCGACCCGGCCAAGCACAAGCCGGGCCGGATCTGGCACACGATGGGCTGGCCGCTGGGCAAGAATGCGGGCGGCGGTTCGTTCATCTATCACGCCGAGAACAATCAGGTCTTCATCGGCCTCGTCGTTCACCTGAACTACGAGAACCCCCACCTCTACCCCTATCAGGAGTTCCAGCGGTTCAAGCACCATCCGATGGTGGCCGAGCTGCTGAAGGGCGGCAAGCGGGTGGCCTACGGCGCGCGCGCGATCTCGGAGGGCGGCTTCCAGTCGCTGCCGAAGATGGTCTTCCCGGGCGGCGCGCTCCTGGGATGCTCGGCAGGCATGGTCAACGTGCCGCGCATCAAGGGCAACCACAATGCGATGCTGTCGGGCAAGGCCGCGGCCGAGGCCGCCCATGCCGCGATCAAGGCCGGCCGGCAGGGCGACGAACTGTCGGACTACGAGCAGGAGGTCCGCACCGGCCCGATCGGCAAGGATCTCTGGAAGGTCCGCAACGTCAAGCCGATCTGGTCGCATCTCGGGCTCTATGCCTCGATGGCGCTGGGCGGGCTCGACATGTGGACGAACAGCCTGTTCAACTTCTCGTTCTTCGGCACGATGAAGCACCACAAGAGCGATGCGGCCGACACCGGGCTGGCCAAGGACTTCGCGCCGATCGACTATCCCAAGCCCGACGGCGTCCTGTCCTTCGACCGGCTGACGAACGTGGCCTTCTCCTTCACCAACCATGAGGAAAGCCAGCCCGCGCATCTCAGGCTCCGCGATCCGTCGGTGCCGATCGTGGTCAACCTGCCGAAGTTCGCGGAGCCCGCGCAACGCTATTGCCCCGCGGGCGTCTATGAGGTGGTGAGCGAGGCCGGACGCGATCCGCGCTTCGTGATCAACTTCCAGAACTGCGTGCACTGCAAGACCTGCGACATCAAGGATCCCAGCCAGAACATCGACTGGGCGACGCCGCAGGGCGGGGATGGCCCGAACTATCCCAACATGTGAGCGTCTGACATTTGCGAGAGCAGCGCGGTTCCGCCCCTGCCTGCATTGCCTTGCCCCCGCGGCAAGACTAGCGTTGCCGGAAAGCGGAGGCGAGTGACGATGGCGAACATCCTGATGCGGCCGGTTCTGGCTCTGGCGCTGGCGGCGCTTCTGCCGGTGACGGCGCAGGGACAGCAACAGGATGCGGGGGCCTATCTCGCCGCCCGCGTCGCCGCGGCCAGCAGCGACTACCGCGCCGCCTCCAACTGGTTCACGCGCGCCCTTGTGGCCGATCCCAACAACCAGAGCCTGATCGAAGGTGCGCTGATCTCGGACTTTTCGCTGGGCGAGCTGGGCAAGGCCGTGCCGCTTGCCACGCGCCTCACCGAGGCGGGGGCAGGGTCGCAGGCGGCGGCCCTCGTGCTGCTTGCGGACCGCGCGGGCCGCGGGGACTATCAGGCGATCCTCACGGCGGATGCGACGGGGCTCGGTCCGCTCGTGGATCGGCTGGCTCTTGCCTGGGCTGCCTTCGGCGCGGGACGCATGTCCGAGGCGCTCGAAGCCTTCGACCAGCTTGCGACGGCGCAGGGGCTTCAGGCCTTCGGCCTCTATCACAAGGCGCTTGCGCTGGCCGCGGCGGGCGACTTCGAGGGCGCGGACGAGATCCTCTCGGGGCGCGACGGCAATGCGCTGCGGGTCATGCGCCGGGGCTCGATCGCCCACGCGCAGATCCTGAGCCAGCTCGACCGCAACGACGACGCGGTGGCCATGCTGAAACAGAGCTTCGGGACCGACGCCGACGCCGGCATCGACGCGCTCGAGGCGCGCCTCCTGGCCGGTGAGACCCTGCCTTACGACGTGGCGCGCAACGCCACCGAAGGGATGGCCGAGATCTTCTTCACCCTTGCGGGCGCCCTCAGCGGCGAGGTGGATGACGGCTCGACCCTGCTCTATGCCCGCACGGCGACCTTCCTGCGGCCCGACCATACCGAGGCCCTGCTGCTCTCGGCGCAGATCCTCGACAATCAGGGCCAGCACCAGCTCGCTTCCGAGACCTACGCGCGCATCCCCACCTCGGACCCGATGTTCTTCGTGGCCGAGATCGGCCGTGCCGAGGCGCTTCGGGCCGATGGCAAGACCGAGGCCTCGCTCGAGGTGCTGCAGGCGGTCGCGCGCAGCCGGTCGGATCTGATGCAGGTCCATCTCGCGCTTGGCGATGCGCTGCGCCGCGAGGAACGCTACGCCGATGCGGTGGCGGCCTATGACGCCGCCATCGCCCGCGTCGCCGCGCCCGAGCGGCAGCACTGGCCGCTCTTTTACAGCCGCGGCATCTGCCACGAGCGGCTCTCGCACTGGACCGAGGCCGAGGCCGACTTCCGCAAGGCCCTCGCGCTCAACCCGGACGAGCCGCAGGTGCTGAACTACCTCGGCTATTCCTTCGTGGATCGGGGCGAGAACCTCGAGGAGGCGCTCTCGATGATCGAGCGCGCCGTCGCCGCGCGCCCCGAGAGCGGCTACATCATCGACAGCCTCGCCTGGGCCTATTTCCGTCTTGGCCGCTATCAGGATGCGGTCGAGCCGATGGAGAAGGCCTCGGTCCTGGAGCCGGTCGATCCGATCGTGACCGACCACCTCGGCGATGTCTATTGGGCCGTCGGGCGCAAGCTCGAGGCCCGTTTCCAGTGGCGCCGCGCGCTCTCCTTCGACCCGGAGGAACAGGAGGCGCAACGCATCCGCCGCAAGCTCGAGGTCGGCCTCGATGCGCTGCTGGCGGAGGAAGGCGCAAAACCCTTGTCCGTAGCCGTAAGAGCGAATGACTGAAGCCTTTGCCCGCGCCAAGATCAACCTGACCCTGCATGTCACCGGCCAGCGGCCGGACGGCTACCATCTCCTTGATTCGCTTGTGGTCTTCGCCGACGTGGGCGACCGGGTGCGGACCGAGCCGGCCGAGGCGCTCAGCCTGGCCATCACGGGTCCACAGGCCGTGAACCTGCCGGTCTCGGACGACAATCTCGTGCTGCGTGCCGCGCGCGCGATGGGCGGGCAGGGCGCGCGGATCACGCTCGAAAAGCACCTGCCGGTGGCCTCGGGGATTGGCGGAGGGTCGGCCGATGCCGCCGCGACGCTGAAGGCGCTGGCCGAGCTTTGGCAACGGCCGCTGCCCGAGGCCGCTGCGGTGCTCCGGCTCGGGGCGGATGTGCCCGTCTGCCTCGAGGGGCGGGCCGTGCGCATGGCCGGCGTGGGCGAGATCCTTGAGCCGCTCGCGGGGCCGCTTCCGCCGGCCTGGCTGGTGCTCGCCAATCCCGGCGTTTCGGTGCCGACGCCGCCCGTCTTCAAGGCCCTGGCCCGCCGTGACAACCCACCGATGCCCGAGCGACTTCCCGACTGGGGCTCGGCCGACGAGCTTGCGGCCTTCCTCGCCGCCATGCGCAACGACCTTGAGGCGCCCGCCATCGCGCTGGCGCCCGAGGTCGCCGAGACCCGTGCCGCGCTGGCGGCCGAGCCCGGCTGCCTCATCGCGCGCATGTCCGGGTCCGGCGCCACCTGCTTTGGCCTCTTTGCCGAGGAGCGCCCGGCCCGCGCGGCGGCCGAGGCGCTGCGGGCCGCGCATCCGGGCTGGTGGATCGAGCCCGCGCGCATGGCGGGCTGAAAAAAGGCGCCCCGAGGGGCGCCTTTCCGGTCTGCGGCCCACGCCTTCGGTCAGGCGATGCGCTCGACCACGAAATCCGCAAGGTCATGCAGCATGTCGCGCAGCGGATGCTCGGGCAGCTGCGTGAGCGACTCGCGCGCCACGGCGACCCAATGCAGCGCGTCCTGCCGCGCGGCCTCCATCGCGCCGTGCCGCGCCATGATCGCATGGGCCTGCGCAAGATCGCCCTCGCGCTGGTCGCCCTTCTCGATCACGCGCTGCCAGAAGGCGCGCTCTTCGGCATCGGCCTTGGCCACCGCCTTGATGACGGGCAGGGTCAGCTTGCGCTCGCGGAAGTCGTCGCCGGTGTTCTTGCCGATCTGGGCATCCGCGCCGCCGTAGTCGAGCAGGTCATCGACGATCTGGAAGGCGATCCCCAGCGCGTCGCCATAGGCGTGAAGCGCCGCAACCTGCGCCTCGGGCACGCCCGCGACCACGCCGCCGACCTCGGTCGCCGCGGCGAACAGCGCCGCCGTCTTGCCACGCACCACCTGCAGGTAGATGTCCTCGGTCGTGCGCAGGTCCTGCGCCGCAGTCAGCTGCAGCACCTCGCCTTCCGAGATCGTGGCCGAGGCGTTGGCGAGGATGTCCATCACGCGCAGCGAGCCGGTCTCGACCATCAGCTGGAAGCTGCGGGCGAAGAGATAGTCGCCGACCAGCACCGAGGACTTGTTGTCCCACAGAAGGTTGGCCGTGGGCTTGCCCCGGCGGCGGTGGCTTTCGTCCACCACATCGTCATGCAGCAGGGTCGCGGTGTGGATGAATTCGACCGTGGCGGCGAGGTGGATGTGATAGGGCCCCTCGTAGCCGCAGAGCCGCGCGGCGGCCAGCGTCAGCAGCGGCCGCAGCCGCTTGCCGCCGGCCTCCACCAGATGCGCCGTCACCTCGGGGATGCGGGGCGCGTGCTTCGAGGCCATCCGCTCGCGGATCAGCCCGTTGACGGCGGCCATGTCCCCGGCCAGCCACGCTGCGAGCCGTTCATGCGGCTTTTGCGAAACCTCGTCCAATCCCATCCCGATCCTGCAACCTGCTCGACAAAGTGAAGCAATGCCGACAATGTCCCCGACATGAAGGAACTGTTGCGCACGACCGACCCGACGATCATCGCCTTCGCCACCGCGCTCCTTCAGGGCGAGGATATAGACGCCTTTCCGGTGGACGTCCACATGAGCGTCCTCGAAGGCTCGATCGGCATATTGCCGCGGCGGCTGTTTGTCCCGGAGGAGGATTGGGCCCGGGCCTGCCGCGTGATGGCCGACAACGGCATTCCCACGACCCCCTGATGTTCGCGCCGGACGAATTGACCGACGACGGATTCCTCGGCGGGCGGCTGAGGGTGCTGCAGCCCGGGCGCGGCTATCGGGCGGCGACCGATCCGGTGTTCCTGGCCGCCGCGGTGCCGGCCCGGCCGGGTCAGAGCGTGCTGGAGCTTGGCTGCGGGGCAGGGGTGGCAAGCCTCTGTCTTGCCGCCCGTGTTCCCGGCCTGCGCCTTGCGGGGCTGGAGGTGCAGCCCGCCTATGCCGAGCTGGCGCGCGTGAACGCCGCGCGCAATGGCGTGAGCCTCGAGGTGGTCGAGGGCGATCTGGCGGCGATGCCGCCCGTCCTGCGCCGGAGCTTCGACCATGTGATCGCGAACCCGCCCTACTACCCCGCGGGCGGCGGCACCGGGGCCACCGACCCCGGCCGCGAGCGGGCGATGCGGGAAGACACGCCCCTCGGGCTCTGGATCGAGGCCGCGGTGCGCCGGCTCGCGCCCCGCGGCATTCTGTCGCTCATCTTCGGGGCTGATCGCCTGCCGGATGCGCTCTCTGCCCTCGATGCGCGCATGGGCTCGATTGCCGTGCTGCCGTTGCAGGCACGCGAGGGACGCGCGGCGAAACGAGTGATCCTTCAATCGCGCAAGGGCGGCCGGGCCCCGTTTCGCCTGTTGCCCCCCTTCCTGCTGCACGAAGGTGCCTGCCATGAGGGCGATGGCGAGAGCTTTACCCCCCCGGCCGCCCACATCCTGCGCAACGGAGGCGATTTCCCGTTCAGGTTGATCTGAGCGGTTGCAAGGATCCGCCAAGAGGCCCGACTTCGCGTGACACGACTCGTCCTTTGTGATGAACTCATGACACTCGGATCATGCACAGGAGGACGAGAATGACTGTCGCTTCGCATCTGCAGGAACTGCGCCGCAGGCACGAGACTCTGTCGGAAAGCGTGGAGAAAGCCCAGCGAAACCCCGCCATCGACGCCCTGAAGATCTCCGAGATGAAGAAACGGAAGCTGAAGCTGAAAGAGGAAATCTCCCGTCTGTCGCAGGCGTGCTGAGTGCGTGGCGCCGGTCTTCGGGTCCGGTGCCCCTTTCCCGTCCGGCGCGGGATGCTTCATCCGCCGGTTGATCCCGACCTGAGGAAATGAAAAGCCGCGCAGGAGGACCTGCGCGGCTTGCTCCGTTCTGCGGCAGGCTCAGGTGAAATACTGGCCGCCGTTGGCCGTGATGGTCGAGCCGGTGATGAAGCCCGCATCGTCCGAGGCGAGGAAGACCACGCAGCGGGCGATCTCCTCGGGCTCGCCCAGGCGGCCGACCGGGATCTGCGGGATGATGCGCTCGTTCAGCACCTTCTCGTCGATGGCGCGAACCATCTCGGTCCCGATGTAGCCCGGGCAGATCGCGTTGACGGTGATCCCGGCCCGCGCGCCTTCCTGCGCCAGCGCCTTTGTGAAGCCGAGGTCGCCGGCCTTGGCGGCCGAATAGTTGGCCTGACCGGCCTGACCCTTCTGCCCGTTGATCGACGAGATGTTGATGATCCGGCCGAACTTGCGGTCGCGCATGCCGGACCAGACCGGATGGGTCATGTTGAAGAGGCCCGAGAGGTTGGTGTCGATCACCTCTTTCCACTGCTCGCGCGTCATCTTGTGGAACATCGAGTCGCGCGTGATCCCGGCGTTGTTCACCAGAACCGCAACGGGTCCGAGCTCGGCCTCGACCCGGGCGATGCCCTCGGCGCAGGCGTCATAATCGGCCACCGACCACTTGTAGGTCTTGATGCCGGTTTCGGCGGTGAACTTCTGCGCGGCCTCGTCATTGCCCGCGTAGTTCGCGGCGACGGTGTAGCCCGCGTTCTTCAGAGCGAGCGAGATGGCGGCGCCAATCCCCCGCGAACCTCCGGTAACCAGAGCGACTTTCGACATGATTCCTCCTCAGCAGATCTGCCTGTGAAAGACTGTTATCGTTCGAAGCTCGGGGGCGCAATTAAATTGCGCCCCCGTTTTCTGCATCTGCGAAAGGATCAGGGGCGTTCGAGGCACATGGCGACGCCCATGCCGCCACCGATGCAGAGCGTGGCGAGGCCGCGCTTCGCGTCGCGCCGCTTCATCTCGAACAGGAGCGTGTTGAGCACGCGCGCGCCCGAGGCGCCGATCGGGTGACCGATGGCGATGGCGCCGCCGTTCACGTTCACGATGGACGGATCCCAGCCCATGTCCTTGTTCACAGCGCAGGCCTGCGCGGCAAAGGCCTCGTTGGCCTCGACCAGATCGAGGTCTCCGACCTTCCAGCCGGCCTTCTCCAGCGCCTTGCGGCTGGCGTGGATCGGACCCACGCCCATGATCGACGGATCAAGCCCCGCGGTGGCGTAGGAGGCGATGCGGGCCAGCGGCGTCAGGCCCCGCTTCTCGGCCTCGTCGGCGCTCATCACCAGCACGGCGGCCGCGCCGTCGTTGATGCCCGAGGCATTGGCCGCGGTCACGGTGCCGTCCTTGATGAAGGCGGGGCGCAGCTTGGTCATCCCGTCGATCGTCGCGCCGTGGCGGATGTATTCGTCGGCGTCCACCGTCACGTCGCCCTTGCGGGTCTTGATGGTGAAGGCCACGATCTCGTCGGCGAACTTGCCCGCCTTCTGGGCGGCCTCGGCCTTGTTCTGGCTGGCCAGCGCGAACTCGTCCTGCATGTCGCGGCTGATCTGCCATTTCGCGGCGACGTTCTCGGCGGTCTGGCCCATATGATAGCCGTTGAAGGCGTCCCACAGCCCGTCCTTGATCATCGAGTCGATGAAGTTCAGGTCACCCATCTTCTGCCCGGCCCGCAGATGCGCGACATGGGGCGAGAGGCTCATGTTCTCCTGCCCGCCCGCCACGACGATCGAGGCGTCGCCAAGCTGCACATGCTGGGCGGCCAGCGCCACCGCGCGCAGACCCGAACCGCAGACCTGGTTGATGCTCCAGGCGGCGCTCTCTTGCGGCAGGCCGGCCTTGATGTGGGCCTGACGCGCCGGGTTCTGCCCCTGGCCCGCCGTCAGCACCTGCCCGAGGATCGTCTCGCTCACGTCGGACTTGTCGATACCGGCGCGGGCGACCACGGCCTCGATCACGGCGGCGCCGAGATCATGGGCCGGCGTGTTGGCGAAGGCTCCGTTGAAGCTGCCGACGGCCGTGCGCGCCGCCGACACGATTACCACGTTGGTCATGTCCTATCCTCTCCCTTGAGCCGGTGCCGGCAGAGGGCATTCTCCGCCGCTGTGCAGAAAACGGGTAAGCACCGGAGGGCCATTGCGCAAGATGTTTGCGCTGCCAGGCGCCGACCGGCGCGGGGGAGGGCAGGGGTCAGGCGATCAGGCGCGTGCCCGTGGCCTGCCAGGCCGGCTGGGTGCAGGGTCTGCCAAAGAGGTAGCCCTGCAGGCAATCCACCCCGGCCGCACAAAGCCACTCGGCCTCCTCGGCGGTCTCGACGGTTTCGGCCACCGTGAGCATGTCGAAGTGCCGGCCAACCGACAGCATGGCCTGCGTCAGCACCTGGTTGTCGGGGTCGCGGTGGATGTTGCGGATGAACTGGCCGTCGATCTTGATGATGTCGAAGAAGAAGTCCTTGAGATAGCGGAAGGCGGTGAAGCCTGCGCCGAAATCGTCGAGGGCGAAGGAGATGCCTGCGCGCTGCAACGCGTCCATGAAGGGCAGGACAAGCTCTGGCACCTCCATGGCCGAGCTTTCCGTGATCTCCAGGATCAGCCGTGGCCCGAGATCCGGATCGGCGCGCAGGGCGCCCTGCAGGATCTGCATCCAGCGGCTGTGGCCGATCGAGCGCGCCGACATGTTGATCGAGAGCCTGAGCCCCGGATGGCGCGCAAGAGTGGCCAGACCCTTCTCGAGCGAGACGCAGTCGATGAGCCGACCGAGGTCCTGCGTCTCGACGGCCGACATGAAGTCGCGGGCGGGAATGATGCGGCCCGTCTCGTCCAGAACCCGGATCAGCCCTTCGTGGAAGACGGTCCGCGCCGCCTCGGACGCCACCACGACGGGCTGCCAGGCCAGCATCAGCCGGTCGGCCCGGAGGGCCTGTTCCACCATCCGCAGGGTTTGCCTCTCGATCCCGTCCGCTGCGAAATCGTGAGGGTCTCCCGGCGAAGCCGCATCCAGTTTGCGTTTCTGTGTCATACCGGCACCCAACCCCATGCAAAATCCGATGACAGATTGCCGCCACAACCGTAAAGGAAACGTTCAGACATCCATTTCTATCATTCGGATATGAACCCCATACGCTGCCCCTGGTGCGGACAGGATCCGCTCTACACCGACTACCATGACACGGAATGGGGCGTTCCCGAGTGGAACTCCCGTGCCCTCTGGGAGAAACTCATCCTCGACGGCTTTCAGGCGGGCCTGGCGTGGATTACCATCCTGAGAAAACGTGAGGCGTTCCGCGCGGCCTTCGAAGGGTTCGAACCGCTCGTGATCGCCTCCTGGGGTGAGGCCGAGGTGGCGCGGTTGCTGGCCGATGCGGGCATCGTGCGCCATCGCGGCAAGATCGAGGCCACCATCGGCAATGCCCGGGCCTTCCTTGCGGTCGAGGAAAAGACGGCGTTCTCGGACTTCCTCTGGAAGCATGTGGACGGGCGGCCGGTGCAGAACCGTTTCGCCAGCATGGCCGAGGTTCCGACCGAGACGGCCGCCGCGCGGGCCCTGTCGAAGGAGCTGAGGGCGAACGGCTTCCGGTTCTGCGGGCCGACCATCACCTATGCCTTCATGCAGGCCACCGGCATGGTGAACGACCATCTGGTGAGCTGTGCGGCGCATGACCGCTGCGCCCGGCTGGCCGAGACCTGAAGGGCGTCAGGGACGCGGCGAGGCCGCCCGGCGCAGCCGGTCGTTGATCGCGCGGCCGAGCCCCCTCTCGGGCACCGGGGCGACGGCGATCGGCCGGCCCAGCCGGTCGGCCTGCCGCAGCAGATGGAAGAGGTTGGCCGCCGCCTCGACGAGGTCGCCGCCGGGCGACAGGTTCAGCGGACCGCCGGTGCGCCCGAAGCCGATCCAGGTTTCGTCCGGCGCGGCCTCGGTGGCGCCCAGCCGAACGGGCGCGTCGGGCGCGTAGTGCGAGGAGAGCTGGCCCGGCGCCGATGGCCGCTCGGAGCTGCCGCCGGTGATCAGCGGCTGGCCGATGCAGTCCTCCAGCGCCTCGACGGGCAGCCCGCCGGGCCGGAGCAGGAGCGGCGGATCCCCCGGCGCGACGATGGTCGATTCCACCCCCACCTCGCAGGCGCCGCCGTCGAGCACCGCCTCGATCCGCCCGGCCAGCCCCTCCAGCACATGTTCGGGACGGGTCGGGCTGACGCGGCCCGAGGGATTGGCCGACGGCGCGGCCAGCGGGCCCCCGAAGGCGCGCATCAGCCGCTGGGCAAGCGGGTGGGCGGGCACCCGGATCGCCACCGTCGGAAGGCCGGCCGACACGAGGGGCGAGACCGGCTCGCCCTCGAGCGGCAGGACGAGGGTCAGGGGGCCGGGCCAGAAGGTCTCGGCCAGCCGCAGCGCCTCGGCGTCGAACCGGGCGTAACGGCAGGCGGCCTCCAGATCCGGCACATGGACGATCAGCGGGTTGAACTGCGGCCGGCCCTTCGCCTCGAAGATCCGCGCCACGGCCCGGTCGTTACGCGCGTCGCCCGCGAGGCCATAGACCGTCTCGGTCGGCAGAGCCACGAGCCCGCCCCCGGCCAGGATCCGGGCGGCTTCGGCCACACCTTCGGGCGTGGCGGGCAGAAGGCGGGTGTCAATCATCGCGTGACGCAGCGTTCGAGCTTGAGGATGGAGGCGCGTGAGGTAGGCTTCGGGCTGACTTAGACCCGTCCGGCGCCTTTGCCAAGGCAGCCCCTCCCGGAGGACCCAATGCCCTATCGCGCCCCCCTGGCAGACTACCGCTTCCTTCTGGGCCATGTGGTCGGCCTCGATCAGGTGGCCGCGACGGACCGCTTCGCGGAAGCGACGCCCGAAACGGTCGAGGCGATCCTGACCGAGGCGGGCAAGCTCTGCGAGGAGGTGCTGGCGCCTCTGCAGCGGCCGGGCGACATGCATCCCGCGCGGCTCGAGAACGGGGTCGTGCGCACCCCGCCGGGCTACGCCGAGGGATACCGCGCCATCGCCGAGGGCGGCTGGGTCGGGATTGCGGCCGATCCCGCGCACGGCGGGATGGGCCTGCCCATGGCGGTGACGACGGCGGTGAACGAGATGATGTCGGCGGCCTGCCTGTCGCTGCAACTGAACCCGCTGCTGACGCAGGGCCAGATCGAGGCGCTCGAGCATCACGCTTCGGACGAGCTGAAGGCGCTCTATCTGCCGAAACTCATCTCGGGCGAGTGGAGCGGCACCATGAACCTGACCGAGCCGCAGGCGGGCTCGGACGTGGGGGCCGTTCGGACAAGGGCCGAGCCGCTTCCCGACGGGACCCATGCGATCACCGGCCAGAAGATCTACATCACCTGGGGCGACACCGACTTCAACGCGAACGTCTGCCATCTGGTGCTGGCGCGCCTGCCGGACGCCGAGCCGGGCACACGCGGGATCAGCCTCTTCCTCGTGCCGAAATTCCTGCCCGACGCGGACGGCAACCCGGGGCCCCGCAACGCGGTCTCGGTGGTGAGCCTCGAGGAGAAGCTGGGCCTGCATGGCTCGCCCACGGCGGTGATGGATTACGCCGAAGCGAAGGGTTGGCTGGTGGGGGCGCCGCACAAGGGGATGGCCGCCATGTTCACCATGATGAACAACGCCCGCCTCGGCGTGGGGGCGCAGGGCGTGGGTGTGGCCGAGGCCGCGACGCAGGCCGCCGTGGCCTATGCGATGGAGCGGCGGCAGGGCGGGCAGGGCACCATCATCGGCCATGCCGACGTGCGGCGGATGCTGGCGGTGATGCGCGCCGAGACCTTCTCGGCGCGCGCCATCGCGCTGGCCTGCGCGGTGGCGATCGACATGGGCCGCGCGACGGGTCAGGCCGAGTGGCAGGCGCGGGCGGCGCTGCTGACGCCGATCGCCAAGGCCTACGGCACCGATGTGGGGATCGAGGTCGCCTCGATGGGGGTGCAGGTCCACGGCGGCACGGGCTTCATCGAGGGCACCGGCGCGGCGCAGTTCCTGCGCGACGTGCGGGTGACGGCGATCTACGAGGGCACGAACGGCATCCAGGCGATGGACCTCGTGGGGCGCAAGATGATGGACGGCGGCGAGGCCGCCTTCCGCCTGCTGCAGGAGATCGAGGACGCGGCCGAGACCGCGCGCCACACGCGGCCCGAGCTGGCCAACGATGTCTGGGCCGCGACCGAGGCGCTGCGCGAGGCGACCGAGCTTCTGGTGGGGCAGGAGATGCAGGACCGTTTCGCCGGCGCGGTTCCCTACTTGCGCGCCTTCGCCCGCGTGCTGGGCGCGCATTACCACCTGACGGCCGCCGTGGCCGATCCCGCGCGCGAGCCGCTGGCGCGGGTCGCGATCCGCAGGCTCCTGCCCGAACATGCGGCGCTTCTCGCGCAGGTGCGCGAGGGGGCAGCGGGTCTCTATGCGCTCTCGCCCGAGGATCTTGCGGCGTGACCTGCCAGATCCGCACGCCCTTCGGGATGCCTCCCGAAGAGGGCGCCGCCATTCCGCTGGCCGAAGGGGTGCTCTGGCTGCGCCTGCCGCTGCCGATGCAGCTCGACCATGTGAATGTCTTTGCGCTGGATGACGGCGACGGCTGGACGCTGGTCGATACCGGCTTCGACAGCCGCCGTGGCCGCGCGATCTGGGAGCGTCTGATGGCGGGGCCGCTGGGCGGGCGGCCGGTCCGGCGGGTGATCGTGACCCATTACCATCCCGATCATGTGGGCCTCGCCGGCTGGTTCCAGTCGATGGGGGCCGAGCTTGTGACGACCCGCACCTCGTGGCTTTACGCGCGGATGCTGGTGCTGGATGTGCAGGAGGTGCCCGCGGCCGAGACGCTGGACTTCTGGCGCGGCGCGGGGATGCCTCCGGCCATGCTGGCCGAGCGCGCGGCCGAGCGTCCCTTCAACTTCTCCGACATGGTGGCGCCGCTGCCGCTGGGCTTCACCCGGATCGTCGAGGGCTCGGAACTCGTGGCGGGCGGGCGGCGCTGGCGGGTGCGGATCGGGCACGGCCACGCGCCCGAACATGCCACGCTCTGGAGTCTCGACGACGATCTCGTGCTGGGCGGCGACCAGCTTCTGCCGGGGATCTCGGCCAACATCGGCGTCTATGCCTCCGAGCCCGAGGCCGACCCGCTGGCCGACTGGCTCGAGTCCTGCCGGGCCTTTCAGGCGCATGCGGAGGCGCGGCATCTGGTCCTGCCCGGTCACAAGCTGCCCTTCACCGGCCTGCCGCTCCGCCTGCGCCAGATGATCGAGAACCACGAGGGCGCGCTCGACCGCCTGCGCGCGCATCTCGTGGAACCTCGGACGGCCGTCCAGTGTTTTGTGCCGTTGTTCGGGCGCGAACTCACCGGCACCGCCTATGGAATGGGGCTGGTCGAGGCGGTGGCGCATCTGAACCACCTCTGGCACCGCGGAGAGGCGGTTCGGCGGCGCGGGTCGGAGGGCGCGTGGATCTGGCAGCGGGCGGGGGACTGACCGCCGTCCGATCCGGTGCCCGGGGCCGAACCGCGTGACAGAAGCGAGGAAGTCGGATAGATGGCGAAAGACAACAAGGGAACCGGACCGATGGCAGATCACACGCACCCCGCGCACGGGCATGTGCCCGGCACGATGGACATCCGCGAGCAGCAGAAGACCTTTGCGGCCTTCATCCGCATGGTCTCGTGGGGCGCGGTCATCATCGTCGCCGTCCTGATCTTCCTCGCCCTCGCCAACGTCTGACGCCTCCTGCGGGCGACGCACACTGGACAGATCATGCGCCACTTCCTCTTCTGCGTCGCCTTCCTGGCGCTGGCCGCCTGTGGCGGTGCCGAGCCGGTCTGGGCGCCGGACGAACAGGTGACCCGCGCCCAGTTTGTCTCGGACGAACCGACCTCGATCACCCTTTTCACCGTGACGCGGGTGATGGACGGGGCGGGGGCTCATTCGGGGCTGCTGATCAACGGCTCGCAGGTGATCATGTTCGATCCCGCGGGCAGCTGGCACCATCCCGCGCTGCCCGAGCGGAACGACGTCCATTTCGGTGTCACGCCGAAGGTCGTGTCCTACTACATCGACTATCACGCGCGCGAGACCTTCGACGTGCATGAGCAGACGGTGCTGGTCTCGCCCGACATCGCCGAGACGGTGATGCGGCGGGCGATGGCCTATGGCGCGGTGCCCAAGGCCAACTGCGCGCGCGCGATCTCGACCATCCTGCACGGCACGCCGGGGATGGAGCAGATCGGCGTGACATGGTTCCCGAACCGGCTCAGGGCCGAGTTCGACAAGCTGCCGGGCGTCACCACCCGCACCATCCGCGACGACGATGCCGACGACAATCACGGCGTGCTGATCGTCCAGCAGGGCGATCCGCGGCTGGGCTGAGGGGGCCTCTCAGAGCCCCATCAGCCAGGGCGTGAGGTAAAGCACGGCCGCCCCGCCGAAGATCGCGGCGAACACGTTGCGCGTCACCAGGCCGACCCCGACCGTCGCGATGGCGGCGGCCAGGCGCGCGGGATCGGTGACTCCCCCGGTGGCCGGCGGCCAGAGGACGAGCGGCGCGACCAGCCCCGGCAGGACCGCCACGGGCGTGTAGCGCAGCAGCCTCAGCGCCCAGACCGGCAGCGACCGGCTGCCGATCAGCCCGAGGAAGGAAAAGCGCAACAGGAACGTGCCGAGCCCCAGCACGATCATCACGGTCCAGACCTGGCTGGTGTTCTCGATCATGCGACGCGCCTCCGTTCCGTCCAGGCCTCGACCTGCGCCCCCGTCACCATCGCGACCAGCGCGGCCACCAGAAGCCCGCCGTTGTAGGGAATGAAGGCCAGCGCCAGCGACAGGGCCACCGACACGCCGGCCGCGGCGATATGGGCCGGCGTGCGCAACAGCGGCGCGATCATGGCCAGGAAGGTGATCGGCACCGCGAAATCAAGTGCGAACTCAGGCGGGATCCGGGTGCCGAGCCTGGCGCCGGCATAGGTTGCCGCATACCACAGCGGGCAGATCGGCAGCACGGTGCCGAAGAAGAAGGCGACCTTCTCTCCGAGGCTCTGCTGCGGGTTCCGCTCGTATTCGATCATCGAGGCGGCGTAGGTCTGGTCCACGAGGCAATAGGCGATCAGCGCCCGCATCCCGGTGGGGGCCTTGCCCAGATGGGGCGTGAGCGAGGCCGAATACATCGCCATCCGCAGGTTCACCGCCAGCGAGGTGGCGAGAATGATCAGCGTCGGCGCATGGTCGGCCATCATCTGCACGGCCGCGAACTGGGCCGCGCCCGCGATGACGATGATGGAAAAGCCCATGACCTCGACGATGTCGAGGCCGGCCTCGGTGCCGACCACGCCGAACAGCAGCCCGAAGGGCGCGATCACCAGCGAGAAGGGCAGGGCAGCCCAGAGGCCGCGCAGGAAGGCGGAACGTCGGATGGACATGGCAGGAACCTTCGGGTTGTCGGCCGCGACTCTTGCGCTTAGGGCTTCTCGCCGGGCGATGCAATCGGAGGCTGAGATGAGGCTTTACGGTCTGATCCTTGCGGGCGGGCAGGGGCGGCGCATGGGCGGCACGGACAAGGCGTTCGTGACGCTGGCGGGGCGGCCCCTGGTGCGGCATGTGGCCGAGCGGCTGGCCCCGCAGGTCGAGGAACTGGCCATCAGCGCCAACGGCGATCCCGCGCGCTTTGCGCAGCTCGGACTGCCGGTGCTGCCGGACGCCCATCCGCAGGGGCCGCTATCGGGCGTGCTTGCGGGGCTGCGCTGGGCCGCGGCCGCGGAGGCGGATGCGCTGGTCACGGCGCCGGTGGACACGCCCTTCCTGCCCGGCGATCTGGCGCCGAGGCTCTGGCTGGCGGGCGATGGCGGCTGCGCGGTGGCCGAGGCGGGCGGACGCACCCATCCGGCCTGCGGCCTCTGGCCGGTGGCGCTGGCCGAGGATCTCGACCGCTGGCTCGCCTCGGGCGAGGCGCGGGTGATGGGCTTTGCGGCGCGGCATGGGGCCGCACGGGCTGGATTTCCCGATGAAAACGCCTTCCTGAACCTCAACGCGCCCGAGGATCTCGCGCGCGCCGAATCACTTTGGCGGACGGGTGCATGAGGATCTACGGGATCATCGGCTGGAAGGGCGCGGGCAAGACCTGCCTTGTGGAGCGGCTGGTCGCCGCCATCGGCGCGCGCGGCTTCAGCGTCTCGACGGTCAAGCACAGCCATCACGACGTGGATCCCGACCGCCCCGGCAGCGACAGCCACCGCCATCGGGTCGCGGGCGCGTCCGAGGTGGTGCTGGCCGGGCCCGGCCGCTTCGTTCTCACGCACGAACACCGGGGCGAGGCGCCCCGCCTCGCGGCGATCCTCGACCGGATGGCGCCGGTCGATCTGGTGCTGGTCGAAGGGTTCAAGTCCGAACCCCATCCCAGGATCGAGGTCTTCCGCGAGGGCGCGGGCCATGCGCCGATCCAGCCCGAGGACCCCTGGGTGCGCGCCGTGGCCAGCGACGCCGCGCTTGCGCTTCCGGTGCCGGTGCTGGACCTCGACGACACCGAGGCGGTGGCGGATTTCATCCTGAAGGATTCGGGGCTCGTGCGGTCGGGCTTCGACACGGTGATCGCGGTGGACTGGTCGGGCGCCTCGGTGCCCTCGCCGCGCAAGCCCTCGTCGGACGCGATCTGGATCGGCGTGGCCTCGCCCCTTGGTGAGACGGTCAGCTACCACCGCACGCGCGCCGATGCCGAGGCGCATCTGAACGACCTCTTCGCCTTCGAACTGGTCGCGGGGCGGCGGGTTCTGGCGGGCTTCGACTTCCCCTTCGGCTATCCCGAGGGCTTTGCCTCCCGTCTGACGGGCGCGGCCTTCGCGCCCGCGCTCTGGGAGTGGCTCGAGGCCCGGATCGAGGACGGGCCCGACAATGCCAACAACCGCTTCCAGCTGGCCGACCGGATCAACGCCGACCTTCCCGGCGAGGGGCCTTTCTGGGGCCGGCCGGGCGGGCTCGATCTGGCCCATCTGCCCGACCGCAAGCTCTGCGACCATGCCGCCCTCGGCTTGGCCGAGCGGCGCCGGGTGGAACTGGCCGTGCCCAAGGCCCATCCGGTCTGGAAGCTCTACACGACCGGATCGGTCGGCTCGCAGGCGCTGCTCGGACTGCCGGTGATTGCCCGGCTGCGCCGCCGCTTCCACGCGCAGGCCTGGCCGTTCGAGCCGGCCTCAGGGCCGCTCGTGGTGGCCGAGATCTACCCGTCGCTCCTCGGGCCCGCCATCGCCAAGGCCACCCGAGACGGCGAGATCAAGGATTCCGCGCAGGTGCGGCTGATGGCGCGCGCGCTCTGGCGCATGGCGCGGGACGGCTCGCTGTCCGAGCTGCTCGAGGATGTGCCCGACTGGCCCGGACGCCGGGAAGAGGGCTGGATCCTCGGTGCGGGCCACGCCGAGCAGCTTCGGCTGGCCCTGATATGAGGATCGAACTCAGGCGCGGCTTGCCGTCGGGGCAGAGGCGGCTGGCGGCCGAACTCTACTGGCAGGCCTTCGGCGGCAAGCTCGACCGGGTGATGGGCCCCGAGCCCCGGGCGCTGGACTTCCTCGAGCGGGTGATGCGGGCCGATCATGCGATCGCCGCCCTCGACGGTGAGGGGCGGTTGCAGGGGCTCGCGGGCTTCAAGACGCCCGCGGGCGGGTTCGCCGGTGGCACCTTCGCCGACATGCGGGCGGTCTATGGCGTCTGGGGCGGAACCTGGCGCGCGCTGATCCTGCGCGCGCTTCAGAGCGAGGTGGACAATGACCGCTTCCTGCTCGACGGGATCTGCGTCGCGCGCGACATGCGCAGCCAGGGGATCGGCAGCGCGCTTCTGGCCGAGATCTGCGACGAGGCGCGGCGGCGCGGCTACGCGTCCGTCCGGCTCGACGTGATCGACAGCAACTGGCGCGCCCGCGCCCTTTACGAGCGGCAGGGGTTCGTTGCGATCCGCAGCCACGGGATCGGGGCTCTGCGCCATGTCTTCGGCTTCAAGGCCGCCATCACCATGGTGAGGCCCGCCGGCCGCTGACCGCCAAGGCGGCCTCAGTCCGCCCGCGCCTCGGCGATCAGCCGGTTCGAGGCGGTCTCGATCGCGCCTTCAAGCTCGACCATGAAGGTCGCGGCCGTGTGGCCCGGCGGGATCGGCGGCAGGAACTCGATCACCGCGGTGCCCGGACGCCGGTAGATCCCGTGCCGGGGCCAGAACACCCCCACGTTCGCCGCCACCGGATAGCAGTCCTGCTCGAGCTGCGCATAGAGCGCGGCGGTGCCCATCTTGTAGGGCAGATGCCGGCCCGGCGCCACGCGGGTGCCCTGCGGATAGATGATCAGTTGCCCCGGCGTGGCGCGGCCCTTCTCGACATCGGCCATCATCCTCTTGATCGCCACACCGCGCTTGCCGCGATCGACGGGAATGAAGCCCGCCTTGATCGCCATCCAGCCCATCAGCGGGATCCAGGCCAGCTGCTTCTTCATGATGAAGCGCGGCGCCGGCAGCACCGAGAAGAGCAGGATGGAATCGAGGAAGCTCTGGTGCTTCGAGGCGATGAGCGCGGCGCCCGTCGGCACCTCTCCGCGGACCTCGGTCTTCAGGCCCGCGATCCAGCGCAGGATGAACCGCGTCCAGCGCGCAAAGAGCCGCATCCAGACCGGCGCCCATTTCGGATCCACCAGCACCAGCGGCGTGAAGGCCAGCGCGAGGGCGATCATCGAGACATACATCACGATGTTGAAGAGGATCGACCGGATCCATTGCAGCGCGGTGCGCATCAGGTGAGTTCCTTGAGCTTGCGGAAGGCGGCGGCGCGGGTGGCCAGAAAGGCGGTGACGGCGGCCACGGGCGGCAGCAGCAACGGCAGGAGCCAGCCCGCTCCCTGAAAGCCCAGCCCGGTGAGGAAGCCGCCCGCCGCATCGGCCGAGGGCAGCAGCGCCACGGCAAGCAGCCCCGCGCCCGTTCCCACCGCCGCGCCGGTCAGCGCGCGCAGCGTGAAGCGGCGCACGAAGGCCCGCGCGATGTAGATGTCGCGCGCCCCCACGAGGCGCAGCACCCCGATCACCTTGGCGTTGGCGGCCAGCGACGCATGTGCGGCCAGCGTGATCATCGCCGCCGTGCTCGCGAGGATCAGAAGGATCGACACCCCCCCCAGCAGCCTGAGCCGCGACGCCGCGATCGCCAGCGGCTGACGCCAGCGCAGGTGATCGTCGAGCACCGCGCCCGGCGCCTCGGCCGCCAGCCTCTGGCGCAGGCCCTGCGCGTCGTAGCCCTCGCCCTCCTCCTGCAACTCGATCAGCCGCGGGATCGGCAGCGTGTCGAGCGGCAGGTCCGAGCCGAACCAGGGCTCGAGCAGCGCATGTTCCTCGGCGTCCGTCAGCGCCCGCGCCGAGGCGACGCCCGGCGTCGTGGCCAGCAGGTCGAGAACGGCGCGGGTCTGCAGCTCCATCTGCTCTTCCGGGGCCGAGATGCGGATCGTGGCCGTCCGCTCCAGCGCCTCGCCCCAGCGATCCGCAAGCCGCCCCGCCGCGAGCGACAGCGCCAGGGCGAAGACGGCGAGGAAGGCCATGGTTCCGGCCGTGAACCCCGTGAGCCAGGCCGTGTGGCCCGACGGTGGCACCACCCGGTCCGCCTGCCGGTCCGGGGTGGCGATCTCGCTCAGAAGCTCGCGCAGGGTCACAGGTCGGCCCCCGCAAGCTGGATGCGCCGGTTCGAGATCCGCAGCACCCGCGCCGCCACCTGCTGCTTGGCGTTGCGGATCAGGTTGAGATCGTGGGTCGCGACCAGGATCGTGGTCCCCATCCGGTTCAGCTCGACCAGCAGTTTCAAGAGCCGCAGCGACATCTCCCAGTCGAGGTTCCCCGTGGGCTCGTCCGCCAGAAGCACGTCGGGCGAGGTGATGATGGCCCGGGCCACGGCGGCCCGCTGCCGCTCGCCCCCCGACAAGGCGGGCGGCAGCGCATCCGCCAGCTGCCCGAGGCCGACCCAGGCCATCAGGTCGGCCAGATCCTGCGCGTTCGTCTCGCGCCCCGTGACCGCCAGCGGCAGGGTGACGTTTGCCGCCAGCGGCAGGTGGTCGAGGAACTGGCAATCCTGATGGACCACGCCCACGCGCCGACGCATCCTGGCCACCTCGTCCCGGCCGAGGCTGCGCACCTCGCGGTCGAATATGGTGACGCTGCCGGCCGTTGGCAGCAGTTCGGCGTAGCAGAGCTTGAGGAAGGTGGACTTGCCCGAGCCGGAAGGTCCGGTCAGGAAATGGAACGACCCCGGCGTGAGACGCAGCGAGATCTCCGACAGGAGTTCCCCCCCGCCGTAACTGTAGGCGACATTGTCGAAGGCGATCACGCCTGCACTCTCCTCGGGTCCCCGCGATGCGGCCGCAGTCTTAACCGACCTGTGCGCGGTTTCAATGCGGCTCGGTGCGGCGCGGCCGCAAAGGCTTGGATGGGCCGGCCAACGGCGCTACAAGATGAGGCAAGAACCAGAACATGGGGCAGGAAGAGGGACATGCGGCTGATTTGCCCGAATTGCGATGCGCAATACGAGGTGTCCGATGATGCCATCCCGCCAGAGGGGCGGGATGTCCAGTGCTCCAACTGCGGCCACGGATGGTTCCAGCGCCCGGTCTCCCTGGCCCCCGCGCCGGAGCCCGAGCGCCCGGTCGCCCTGAGCCCCACGCCAGAGGCGCCGCCGCCGTCCCCTGCATCCGCGCCGGTTCCCGCGGCGCCCCTGCCGCCGCTCCCCGATGAGGAGGAGGACGACGAGGCCTCTCCCGAACCCGCGCCCGTCGCACCGCCCAGCCGCAGCCTCGACAAGGGCCTCCTGGCCGTCCTGCGCGAAGAGGCCGAACTGGCCGCCCGCCAGCGCGAGGCCGAGGGCGCCGATCCGGCGCCCGCTGCCTCCGCGGCCCCGGCCGCGCCCCCGCCACCCGAAGCGGCCCTCGCGGAATCCATGCCGCGCCCGCGCCGCGATCTGCTCCCCGACATCGAGGAGATCAATTCCAGCCTCCGCTCGAACACCGCCCGCCCCGCCGACGACCTTCTGCCCGCGGCAGCGCCGGTTCGCCCGTCGCGTGCGGCCCATCGCGCCGGGTTCTTCCTGATGATCTTCGCGGCGCTGGTGCTCGCGCTGGCCTATGTCATGGCGCCCCGGATCGCGGCCGAGATCCCCGGCGCGGAGCCCGCCCTGCGCCGCTACGTGGCGGGGGTGGACGAGGCGCGGCTCCTCCTCGACCGGCTGCTGCGCGCGGCGGCCGAGCGGCTCCGCAGCGGCGGCTGACAGGGCGTCCCTTCACTCTGTGAAAATATCCTCGGGGGGTGCGGGGGGCAGACAGCCCCCCGCTTCCGTCAGTACATGTCGAGCAACCGGCGCAGATACTCCCGCTCGATCTCGGGTCGCGAGAGATCGCCCGAACGGCGCCGGATCTCGTCCAGCAGATCCTGCGCCCGGCGATAGACATCCTCTCCCTGCAGCATGTTGCGGTCCGAGCCGATCCGGCCGGTCTCGCCCGGCTCGCGGCCCAGCGGATCGCGCTGGCTGTTGGGATCCGCCCGTCCGAAGGCCTCGCCCTGGCCCTCGCCGTTCTGCTGGCGCTGCTCCTCGGCCATGGCCTCGCCCAACTCGCGCATCCCCTCGCGCAGCCGCTCCATCGCCTCGGCCTGCCGGTCGAGCGCGCCGGGCATATCGCCCTCGCGCAGGGCCCGCTCGGCCTCGCGCATCGCCCGACCCGCCTCGTCGAGCGAGCGGCGGCCGCTCTCGCCGCGCTCGCTGCCCTGTCCGGGCAGGTCGCCCCGCTGCGTCCCGTTCAGCCGGTCGCCCAGTTCGCGCTGGCGGTCGGCGAGGCTGCGGCCGTCCTGGCCCTCACCCTCGCCCTCCTCGCCGCCGCGGGGCTGGCCGTTCGGCCCGCGCTGCAACTGGCGGAAGGATTCGTCCGACAGGCCCTGCTGGTCGCGCAGCGTCTCCGACAGGTCCCGCATCGCCTGGCTGCCCGGCCCCTGGCCCTGGCCTTCGCCCATCGTGACCTGCATGTTCTCCATCAGCTGACGCATCATCTCCATCAGCTCGGCCGCTTCGGCCATCCGGCCCTGCTCCATCAGCTCCTGCAGCTTGTCGAGCATCTCCTGCAGCTGGTCCCCGGACATCTCCATCGTCTGCCGGTTCTCGGATTGCTGCTGGTCGGGGTTGCGCATCGCCTCTTCGGCCAGCTCGCGCATGTAATTCTCGAGCGCCTGCCGCATCTCGTCCATGAGGCGCTGGATCTCGTCGGGGGAGGCGCCGTTTCGGATCGCCTCGTCCAGCCGGTCCTGTGCGCGCCGCAACGCCTCGAGCGCCGAGGCGAGATCGCCTTCCTCGACCATCAGGGCGATCTCCCAGAGCTGTTCGGCGATTTCGTCGCGCAGCGCCGGCGTCAGGGTGGCGGCCTCGGCGTCGAGGCTCCGCATCAGCACCCGTGTGCGCAGGAAGGCGCGCTCGTTGCGGAAGAGCTCGTCGGGCGCATGGGTGACGGCGTGGAGGATCTGCGCCGTCCGCGGGCCGTTCGCCCGATTCCAGAGCAGGTCGCGCCGCAGCTCGATCAGCGCCGCGGCCAGCGGGTCGAAGAAGCGCCGGCCCGGCAGCACCACCTTCAGCGGCTCGGCCCGGCCCTCCTGCATCGCCGCATCGGTCACCGTCAGGTTCAGCACGACGGGCAGGTTGGCGAACGGATGCTTGGCCAGATCCTCGACCAGCGTTTCGGTGAAGTCGGCCCGGCTGCCCGAGATCGGCAGAGGCAGGTCCAGCGTCACCGGCTCGCGCGGTTCCGGGTCGATCTCCAGGCCGAAGCGGCGATCCACGGCGGGCAGGTCGAGCAGGATCGTCGCCTGCCCGCCGGTCACGCCGTAATCGTCCTGCGCCGCGAACGAGAGCTTCATCTGCCCGTCCGCCTCGCGCTCCATGTGTCCGTCGGCGGTGACGAGCGGCGGGCGATCGGCCAGCGCCATCACCTTCCAGGCGCGGCCGGCGGGACCGTCGATCGTGACGGCGCCGCTCTGGCGCACCTCGACATCCTGCGCGGGGCCGGCCGGGGCCTCGCCCGCCGGACGGCCCGAGACGCTCTCGCTGACGGTCAGCGATCCCACCTCGCCATAGAGGCGGATCTGCAGCCGGCTGCCCACGGGCAGCGTGATCTCGGGCACGTCGATGTCATTGAGATAAAGCGAGGGTTTGCCGGTGTAGGAGGGGGGCTGCGCCCAGGCCTCCCAGCTCGGCCCGACCATCGCCTCGGCCCCGCTTCCGGCAAGCCCCGTCACCGAAGCCACACGCCAGACCGAGCCGAACATCAGCGCCACCACCAGCGCCGTCAGCGCCAGGTAGCGCAGCGCGAACGGATCGCGGCGCGCAAGCCGCAGGTCCGGCGGAACCGGTCGGGCGAGGGCCGCACGTTCCGCCATCCGGCGGCGATGGGTCTCCCAGATCGCGCGCGACCAGGGATCGGCGCTGCCGATGGCCTGCGCGTCGGTCATGGAGGAGATCGGCCGGCCCGGCAGCGACGCGTCGAGACGCGCCAGCGCCTCCGCCCGGCCAGGCCTGCGGAAGGTCCGCAGGCCGACACCCGCGGCAACCAGCGCCGCGAGGCCCGTCGCCGCCAGCCCGCCCTGCACCCACTCGAGCGGCAGGGCATCCTGCACCCCGAGGACCAGCGCCGCCAGCGTGGCGATCAGGATCGTCCAGACCGGCCAGAAGCCGCGCGCAAGCCGCTCGGCCCAGAGCCCCGCCCAGGTCAGGCGGAGCGGCCAGATCAGACGGGCAAGGGCCGTCTCGGTCGCGGGGTCCGGGGCGGTGTCGCGGTTCTTCTGGGCCATGCGCCTCGCCTGACTGAGGCTGCGCGCGTCACAGCCATTCAGGGATGCTATCGCGCCTCAGCATTTCGTCAAACGTCGGTCTCGCCCGTATGACGGCGAAGTGATCCCCGCGCACCAGCACCTCGGGCACCAGCGGACGCGAGTTGTATTCCGAGGCCATCACCGCGCCGTAGGCGCCGGCCGAGCGGAAGGCCACGAGATCGCCCTCGGACATGGGCGGCAGCGAACGCGCCTTGGCGAAAGTGTCCCCCGTCTCGCAGATCGGTCCCACGACGTCGTAGGGCTGGCCCTCGGTGCCCGGTGCGGCCTCGGCCACCGGCACGATGTCGTGGTGCGCGCCATACATCGAAGGCCGCACGAGATCGTTCATCGCCGCGTCGAGGATCAGGAAGTCGCGCCCCTCGCCGTTCTTGACATAGATGACCCGGCTGACCAGCACGCCCGAATTGCCCGAGATCAGCCGCCCCGGCTCGATCTCGATCTCGCAGCCGAGATGCCCGACCGTGCGCTTGATGAGCGCGCCGTAATCGGTCGGCAGGGGAGGGGCCTCGTTCGAGCGGGTGTAGGGGATGCCGAGGCCCCCGCCAAGATCGAGCCGGCGGATCTCATGGCCCTCGGCGCGCAGGCGTCCGGTCAGGTCGGCGACCTTGAGGTAGGCCTGCTCGAACGGTTCGAGGTCGGTCAGTTGCGAGCCGATGTGAACGTCGATGCCCACGACCTCCAGCCCCGGCAGGGCCGCGGCCTCGGCATAGACCTCGGAGGCGCGCGCGATCGGGATGCCGAACTTGTTTTCCTTCTTGCCGGTGGCGATCTTCTCGTGCGTGCGGGCATCCACATCCGGGTTCACCCGCACGGCGATGGGCGCGCGCAGGCCCATCGAGGCCGCCACCTCGGACAGCGCCCGCATCTCGGGCTCGGATTCCACGTTGAACTGGCGGATCCCGCCTTCGAGCGCGATCCGCATCTCCTCGCGCGTCTTGCCCACGCCCGAGAAGACGATCCGCTCGCCCGGCACGCCCGCGGCGCGCGCGCGCAGATATTCCCCGCCCGAGACCACATCCATCCCCGCGCCGAGATCGCCCAGGAGCTTCAGCACCGCGAGGTTCGACAGCGACTTGATCGCGAAGCAGACCATGTGCGGCAGCGGGGTCAGCGCCTCGGTGAAGAGCCGGTAGTGCCGCTCGAGCGTGGCCGAGGAATAGCAGTAGAAGGGGGTGCCCACGGTGGCGGCGATATCGGCCAGCGGCACCTCCTCGGCGTGGAGCGACCCGTTGCGGTAGAGGAAATGGTCCATGATGTCTCGGTCTTGGGGGTCGGAAGGGCCGCAACCTCAGGTGACGGGGCGCGAACGGAGGAACAGATAAAGCGGCAGCCCGCAGGAGACGCCGATCAGGAAGGTGGCCGGGATGGCCACCAGGGCGATCCAGGTCCTGCGGGAGACGCACTCGGCGAGGATCCAGACCGTGAGCGTGATGGCCGCGATGGTCAGGTCCCAAACGAGGCCCGTGGTCGAGGCGTTCACATACCAGGCGTCGATCAGGCCGCCGAACCCTTCGCCCGTCGTCACCATGTAGGAGACGAAGTGATACATCGGGTGGATGGCGCCCCAGATCGCGAGGGCCAGAAAGATCATGCGCAGCGGGGACATGTCAGAATCCTCCTCCAACGGCGACGCCCACATTGCCGATGCCCGTGCCCACCGAGGCGCCATACGGGGACACGCCGACGCTCGTCGCGCCCACGCGGGTGGACATGCGGGGATGGACGCTCACCCCTCCCGGTCCGACGCCGACGCCCAGCCCGAGATGCGGTGCATTCGGGTCGGCGCAGGCGGCGAGCGCCAGAAGCAGGAGAAGCGCCCGACCCATCGTGCTCAGTTGCTCCTGATGCCGAACTCGGCGGTGCCGCCGATCGTGAGGCCGGGCTGAACCTCGACCGGCTGGTCGGTGCCGGGCCGCAGCGGCGGGCCGTCGATGCCGCAGCCGGCCAGTGCGAGGACGAGAAGGATCAGCGGGACTTTCATGCGGTGCCTCCCAGCAGCTCTTTCCAGCGCGCGGCCTGCGCGCGGACATTGTCGGGCGCGGTGCCGCCGTAGGAGGTGCGGCTGCGCACGGAATTCGCGACGCCGAGGACGGCGAACACATCCTCGCGGATGCCCGGATGAACCTCCTGCATCTCGGCCAGCGTCAGGTCGGGCAGGTCGCAGCCGCGGGCCTCGGCGCGGGCGACGAGCGTGCCCGTCACATGGTGCGCGTCGCGGAAGGGCAGATCCAGCTCGCGCACCAGCCAGTCGGCGAGATCGGTCGCGGTCGAGAAGCCCGAGGCGGCGGCGGCGGCGAGGCTTTCGCGGTTGGCCTGCATGTCGGCCACCATGCCGGTCATGGCGGCGAGCCCCAGCATCAGCGTGTCGGCCGCGTCGAAGACCTGTTCCTTGTCTTCCTGCATGTCCTTGGAATAGGTCAGCGGCAGGCCCTTCATCACCGTGAAGAGCGCCACCGCCGCACCGAGCACCCGGCCGAGCTTGGCCCGCAGCAGTTCCGCCGCGTCCGGGTTCTTCTTCTGCGGCATGATCGACGAGCCGGTGGTCCAGCGGTCCGAGAGCCGCACGAACCGGAACTGCGCCGAGGACCAGATCACCAGCTCTTCGGCGAAGCGCGACAGGTGCAGGGCGCAGATCGCCGAGGCCGACAGGAACTCCAGCGCGAAGTCGCGATCAGAGACGGAATCGAGGCTGTTCGCCGTCGGCCGGTCGAAGCCGAGCGCCGCCGCCGTCATGTGCCGGTCGATGGGGAAGCCGGTCCCCGCCAGCGCCGCGGCGCCGAGCGGGCACTCGTTCATCCGGGCGCGGGCATCGGCGAAGCGCGAGCGGTCGCGGGCCAGCATCTCGACATAGGCCAGCATGTGATGGCCCCAGGTCACCGGCTGCGCCGTCTGCAGGTGGGTGAAGCCCGGCATCACCCAGTCGGCCCCCGCCTCGGCCTGCGCGACGAAGGCCTGCATCAGCGCCTCGATCCCGGTGATGGCGGCGTCGCACTGGTCGCGGACCCACAGGCGGAAATCCACCGCCACCTGATCGTTGCGCGAGCGCGCGGTGTGCAGCCGGCCGGCGGGCTCGCCGATCAGCTCCTTCAACCGCGCCTCCACGTTCATGTGGATGTCCTCGAGCTCGACCCGGAACGGGAAGCCGCCGGCCTCGATCTCTGACAAGACGGTGAGAAGCCCTTCCCCGATCGCCTCGGCATCCCTAGAACTCAGGATGCCCTGCGCCGCAAGCATCGCGGCATGGGCGCGCGAGCCGCGGATGTCCTGCGCGTAGAGCCGCTTGTCAAACCCGATCGAGGCGTTGATCGCCTGCATGATCGCGTCGGGGCCGGCGGCGAAGCGGCCGCCCCACATGGCGTTGGCGGCGGAGGAGGAAACGGGCGCGTCGGACATGGAAAGCCTTCGGGAGGTGGAATGCTGCGTCTGCTGTTTGCCGTGATCTACACGGCCTTGACCTTCGGTGCAAACGGCGCGGCGGCGGGGCCGGCCGAGGCGCGCACTCTCCTGGCCGGAGACATGAAGAAGCTTGTCATCCATGCCGAGGCCAGGCCGCTGCCCGAGGTGATGCTTGCCGATCTCGACGAGGCGCCGCGGTCGCTCTCGGACTGGCGCGGCCGCTGGGTGGTGGCGAACTTCTGGGCCACCTGGTGCGCCCCCTGCCGCGAGGAGATGCCGACGCTCGACCGGCTCGAGGCCGAGATGGGCGGCGAGGGGTTCTCGGTGGTCACGGTGGCCACCGGCCGCAACGCCGTGCCCGGCATCCGCAAGTTCTTCGAGGAGGCCGAGGTCACGCACCTGCCCGTGCTGCGCGATCCGAAGTCGGCCCTGGCCCGGCAGATCGGGGTGATGGGGCTGCCGGTGACGCTGGTCCTCGATCCCGAGGGGCGCGAGGTGGCGCGGCTCATCGGGGACGCCGACTGGGATTCGCCCGAGGCGATGGCCGTGCTTGGCGCGCTGATGCAGTGAGGCGGCCCGTCTGAGTGCAGGCGTTTCCGTTCCGCCCCAGGGGCCGCTATGGTCGCGCGGGAGGCCGGAGCATCCTCCGGCTGCGACAGCAGGAGACGGGCATGAGCATTCTCGACGAGTTCCGGTCCTTCATCGCCAAGGGCAATGTGATGGACATGGCGGTGGGCATCATCATAGGTGCGGCCTTCACCGGCATCGTCTCGAGCCTGGTGGCCGATCTGATCAACCCGGTCATCGGGCTCATCACCGGCGGGATCGACTTCTCGAACCTGTTCGTGAACCTCGGCGACGGCGACTACACGAGCCTCGCCGCCGCCCGCGAGGCAGGCGCGCCGGTCTTTGCCTACGGCGCCTTCATCACCGCCGTCATCAACTTCCTCATCATCGCCTGGGTCGTGTTCCTGCTGGTGAAGATGGTGAACCGGGTGAAGGAGACCGCCCTGCACAAGAGCCCGCCCGCGGCCGAGGCCGAGCCGGCCGGACCCACGCAGGAGCAGTTGCTGGCCGAGATCCGGGATCTTCTGAAAAAGGCCTCGGCCTGACGGTGGCCGGGCCGGGCGGCCCGGCCGCCGGTCTTACATCTTCAGCGCAAGCTGGGGCGACAGCACGTCGATTTCGAGCGCGCGTCCCACGGCGTAATAGGTCAGATGCCCGGCGTGGGTGTTGAGGCCCGCGAGCAGATGCGGGTCCTCTTCGCAGGCGCGCTTCCACCCCTTGTCCGCGAGCGCGAGCAGGAAGGGCATGGTCGCGTTGCCGAGGGCCAGCGTCGAGGTGCGGGCCACCGCCCCCGGCATGTTGGCCACGCAATAGTGCATTACCCCGTCCACCTCGTAGATCGGGTCCTGATGCGTGGTCGGGCGGGAGGTCTCGAAGCAGCCGCCCTGGTCGATCGCCACATCGACGATCGCAGCTCCCGGCTTCATCTCGGACAGTTGCGCCCGGCTCACCAGCCGGGGCGCGGCGGCGCCCGGGATCAGCACCGCCCCGATCACCAGATCGGCGCCGGCCACCTGCTCGGCCGTGTTGCCGCTCGAGGCGTAGGAGGTGCGAAAGAGCGTGCCGAACGCCTCGTCGAGCGCGCGGAGCCTCGGCAGCGAGCGGTCGAGCACGGTCACGTCGGCGCCCATGCCGGCGGCGATCCGCGCCGCATGGGTGCCAACCACGCCGCCGCCGATCACCACCACCTTCGCCGGGCCCACCCCCGGAACACCGCCGAGAAGGACTCCCCGCCCGCCGTTGGCCTTCTGCAAGGTCCAGGCGCCCACCTGCGGCGCGAGCCGGCCCGCCACCTCGGACATGGGCGCCAGCAGCGGCAGGCCGCCCCGCGCGTCCGTCACCGTCTCGTAGGCGATGGCCGTGACGCCCGAGGCCAGCAGGTCGCGCGTCTGCTCGGGATCGGGGGCCAGATGGAGATAGGTGAACAGCACCTGCCCCTCGCGCAGCCGCTTGCGCTCGACCGGCTGCGGCTCCTTCACCTTCACGATCAGGTCGGCTTCGGCGAAAAGCTCTTCGGCGGTGGAGACCAGCCGGGCGCCGGCCGTCCGGTAATCCTCGTCGGGAAAGCCCGCCTCCGCGCCGGCCCCGGTTTCCACCAGCACCTCATGCCCGTGGGCCACGGCTTCGCGTGCGGCATGAGGCGTGAGACCCACGCGATATTCCTGCGGCTTGATCTCCCGCGGGCAGCCAATCCTCATGATCCTTCCTCCCTGATCATTTTCTTCGACCATGCACCCTGCGGCGCGGCGGTGCTTTGAAATCTCGCGTGACGGCGCCGGGGCGGGGGGGTAGGATCTTTCGCAGATGCCATCCTCAGTCGAAGAACCTTGCACCTGAATGGAACTTGACGCGACAGACCGCCGGATCCTCACCGTCCTGCAGAAGCAGGGCCGCATCACCAACGCCGAGCTGTCCGAGCGGGTGAACCTGTCGCCCTCGGCTTGCCACCGGCGCGTGCAGCGGCTGGAGGAAGAGGGCTACATCGCGGGCTATGTCGCGTTGCTGGACGCGCGCAAGCTGGCGCGGCCGACGACCGTGTTCGTCGAGATCACCTTGCAGGGGCAGGCCGACGACCTTCTCGACCGGTTCGAGCGCGAGGTGGCACGCGTGCCCGACATCCTCGAATGTCACCTGATGGCGGGGACGGCCGACTATCTGCTGAAGATCGTGGCGCAGGACACCGAGGATTTCGCCCGCATCCACCGGCAGTATCTCTCGCGCCTGCCGGGCGTGGCGCAGATGCATTCGAGCTTTGCGCTGCGGACCGTGTTCAAGACCACGGCGATCCAGGTGTGACAGCCCCGCCGGGGCCGGCATCCCGCGCCCCGCGGGGCGCAGGATCGGGGCGGCTCAACGGCGCCGGAAGCGCAGGAATGTGAAGAGGCCACCCGGCCCCATCGGGGCCTGTTCGACCACCTCGAGGCGCGGATCGCCCGTGACCCGCTCGATGGAAAAGTCCGAATGCCAGCCTAGCGTGTTCTCGAACCGCGCGAGCGCCTTTTCGACGGCGGCAAGCGGGCCCTTTTCGCGGGCGAAATGGTTCACGATGACGACCTCGCCGCCGGACTTGCAGACGCGGGCCATCTCGGAGACGACACGTTCGGGCTCGGGCACCACCGAGACGAGGAACATCGCCACCACCGTGTCGAAGGTCTCATCGGGGAAGTCGATCTCGCGCGCGTCCATCTGGCGAAGCTGCTTCACCGGCGTCAGGCCGAGTTCCTCGACCTTCTCGCGCGCCTTGGCCAGCATCTCGTGCGAGAAGTCGATGCCGGTCACCTCGACGCGGCGGCTGTAGAGCGGCAGCGACAGGCCCGTGCCCACGCCCACCTCGAGCACGCGGCCGCCACGGGCGTTCACATGCGTCGCCGTGCGGCGGCGCGGACTCTCGCTGACCTTGCCGAAGCTGAAGTCGTAGATCGGCGCCCACCGCTTGTAGCTCCGGCTCACCGCGTCAAGTTCCATGCGTCCATCCCTCTTCCGTTACACTCAGTTGCGCCAGCGGCGCAGGTAGTTCACGATCGACAGGCCGGTCACGCCGAGGTAGGCGAGCCCCACCAGAACCATCAGAAGCCAGAACCGCGTCACCAGCAGCCCGATCACGATCACGGTGCCGATCAGCACGAAGATCGCCTTGTCGCGCGGGATTCGCATTGACTTGGGCGAGATGGTCGGGATCCGGCTCGTCATGAGCAACCCGACCAGCGCCAGATAGATCCCGTAGGCGACGGGGAAGTCGCGGGCATCGATCAGCCCCTGCAGCGACATGAAGACCGGCAGCAGCGCGAGCAGCGCGCCCCCCGGCGCCGGCACGCCGGTGAAATGCGGCTTGATGCCGGGTGGCAAAGGCGTGTCGCGGTTGATGTTGAACCGCGCAAGCCGCAGGCAGCCGCAGATCGTGTAGACCAGCACGAAGACCCAGCTCGTGGAATAGGTGCCCGCCAGCGCATACTGGAAGACCAGAAGGCCCGGCGTGACGCCGAAGTTCAGGAAGTCCGAGAGCGAGTCGAGTTCGGCCCCGAAGCTCGACTGGGCGTTGAGGCGCCGCGCGATCAGCCCGTCGAGCCCGTCGATGGCCGCCGCGAAGACGATCAGCATGGCGGCGAGGTCGAACCGGCCCACCATGATGAAGCGGATCGCCGTCAGCCCCGCGCAGAGCCCGGTGATCGTCACCAGATTCGGCAGGAGCATCAGGATCGGCAGGCTCCGGTCGTCGCCGCGCCGCAACATCGGTCAGCGGGCCGCGCCGGAGCGGCGCGCCTCCGTGCTGGTGAGGTCGGCCAGCACCGTCTCCCCCGACGTCATGACCTGACCGATGCTGACGAGCGGCTCCACCCCTTCGGGGAGATAGACATCCAGCCGCGAGCCGAAGCGGATCATCCCGAACCGCTCGCCGGTCAGAAGCGGCGTGCCCTCCTTGACGTCGCACAGGATGCGGCGCGCGACGAGGCCCGCGATCTGGACCACCGCGATCTGCCGCCCGTCGGCGAGCCGGATGGCCAGCGCATTGCGCTCGTTGTCCACGCTCGCCTTGTCGAGCGAGGCGTTCAGGAACTTGCCGGGCCGGTAGGCGACCGCCGTCACCGTGCCGCCGATGGGCGCGCGGTTCACATGGCAGTCGAAGACGCTCATGAAGACCGAGACGCGGGTCATCGGTTCGGGCCCCATCCCCAGTTCGGCCGGCGGGACCGCGGGTTCGATCAGCGAGACGACGCCATCGGCGGGGCTGACGATCAGCCCTTCGCGGGTGGGGGTGATGCGCACCGGATCGCGGAAGAAATAGTAGCACCAGACGGTCAGAAGCACCCCGATCCAGCCCAGGGGTTCCCAGATCAGGAACAGCAGCAGCGTCACGCCCGCGAAGATGGCAACGAACTTCTTGCCCTCCCGGTGCATCGGCTTGATGAAGGTCGAGAGCATGTCGATCGCCATGGCGGAAGTGCCTTCTGAACTGGGTCTGGTTTCTTGGCCCGGGCCGGAACTCCGGCCGCGTGGATCTGGCAGGGTCAATGAAGGGATAAAACCACGCGGGCAGGCCATTGCAACCCTTGGTGGCGATCCTTCGCCATGCGCTGCTGCCGCACCGGAAAGGAAAACCCCCGACACTTGCGCGACGGGGGTCCGATGGTGGCGAACCCGAAGGCTCGCCCAGCTTCGCGCTGACGTCTCAGAGAGCGCCTTCGCGTTGCGCCTTCTTGCGCGCGAGCTTGCGCGCACGGCGGACCGCTTCGGCTTGCTCACGGGCGCGCTTGACGGAGGGTTTCTCGAAATGCTGCTTGAGCTTCATTTCGCGGAACACGCCTTCGCGCTGGAGCTTTTTCTTGAGGGCCCGAAGGGCCTGTTCGACGTTGTTGTCGCGGACGCTGACCTGCATGTGGTTGTCACCACCTTCCTAGGTTAGAGTTGCAAGATAAGCAGGTCGGGCGCCTATATCAAAGACGGAAAGGCTTGTCCACCGCCCGCGGGCGGGGAAGGGGCGCTGGATCCTCTGGACAAGCCGGTTGTTCTTCCGCCAGCACTGACAACGACAAGGGTGGCAAGTCACCTCAGGGAACCGGAAAGGAATGGCCATGGACAAACGGGATGGAAACGAGAAGGCCCGCGACGCGATCCTCGATGCCGCGGTGATGCATGTGCCCTTCGACGGCTGGTCCGACGCGACGCTCCGCGCGTCGGTGCACGATTCGGGTGTGGCGCCGGGGCTGGCCCGCGCGCTCTTTCCGCGCGGCGGGGTGGATCTCGCGCTGGCCTACCACCGCCGCGGCAACGAACGGATGCTCGAGAAGGCGGCGACCGTCGATCTTGGCTCGATGCGCTACTCGGAGCGGGTGGCGGCGCTGATCCGCTTCCGCCTCGAGGCGGTCGAGGACAAGGAGCTGGTGCGCCGGGGCTCGACGCTCTTCAGCCTGCCGCAGCACGCCGCCGACGGGGCGCGCGCCCTGTGGGGGACGGCCGACCGGATCTGGATGGCGCTCGGCGACACGTCGCGCGACGTGAACTGGTACACCAAGCGCGCCACGCTCTCGGCGGTCTATGGCGCGACGGTGCTCTACTGGCTGGGCGACGAGACGCCGGGCCATTACGCCACCTGGGAGTTCCTCGACCGGCGCATCGACGACGTGCTGCGGATCGAGAAGCTTAAGGCCGAGGCGCAGCGCAATCCGCTGGTGCGGGCGATGACGGCCGGGCCGCGGATGGTCATGCGGCGGGTCCATGCACCCGCTGCCCATGCCGACGTGCCGGGCCGGACGGGCCACCACTGATCGGCCTGCCACCCCTCCCGGCCGCGACGCGCGCGGGGCCGGGCCCCACCCGATGAAGGAGAACCGCGTGAGCCTGCCTGAGACGATGCGCGCCGTGGAGATTTCCCGCCCCGGCGCGCCCGATGTGCTGCGGCCCTGCACCGTTCCGGTCCCGGTGCCGGGGCATGGCCAGATCCTGATCCGCATCGCCTACGCCGGCGTCAACCGGCCCGATGCGCTGCAGCGGGCCGGCGCCTATGCGCCCCCGCCCGGCGCCTCGCCCCTGCCGGGGCTCGAGGCCGCGGGCACGGTCGCGGCCGTCGGCCCCGGCGTCGAGCGCTGGACGGTGGGCGACGAGGTCTGCGCGCTCCTGCCGGGCGGAGGTTATGCGGAATATGCCGTGACACCGGCCGGCCATGCGCTGCCCATTCCCGAAGGCCTCGGCCTGCGCGAGGCCGCCTGCCTGCCCGAGACCTGCTTCACGGTCTGGTCGAACGTGGTGCTGCGCGGGGGTCTCCTGGCGGGCGAGCGGTTCCTCGTGCACGGCGGTTCCTCGGGCATCGGCACGACGGCGATCCAGATGGCGACGGCGCTGGGCGCGCGCGTCTTCGCCACCGCCGGATCGGAGGAGAAATGCGCCGCCTGCCGCGGCCTCGGCGCCGAGCGGGCGATCAACTACCGCGAGGAGGATTTCGTGGCGGTCCTGAAGACCGAGGGCGGCGCGGACCTCATCCTCGACATGGTGGGGGGCAGCTACCTGCCGCGCAACGTGAAGGCGCTGGCGACCGAAGGACGGCTGGTGCAGATCGCCTTCCTCGAGGGCACCCGGATCGAACTGAACTTTGCCGAGGTGATGATGCGCCGCCTGACGATCACCGGCTCGACCCTGCGCCCGCAGAGCGACCTGGCCAAGGACCGCTACGCCCGCGATCTCGAGACGCATGTCTGGCCGATGGTGGTGAGGGGGGCGTTGCGGCCGGTGATGGACAGCGAGTTTCCCCTCGAGGAGGCCGCACAGGCCCACGCAAGGATGGAAGGCTCGTCGCACGTCGGCAAGATCGTCCTGAAGGTGTGACCTGCCCGGGGGTGCCGGAGGCGGGGGCATCGAACCCCCGCCTTCGGCGCTGCCGCGGACAGGGCATGTGGAGGCCCTCGGACATCGGCCTTCGGCGGCGGACCCGCGGCGCTCGGCTGAGCCTGTGCGCCAGGATGTGCGGCTGCCTCCTCGCGGCGCCTGAACGCCGCGCTTGCAGAGGTCAAGGACCGCTCGCCGGACAGTTACGCGGCCGACCGAGCCGTCTTCCGTGGCAACGCCGTCCGCAGGGGCCTCGATGGCCCCAAGGACGGCTCCGCTGCCCGTGTCAACGCTTGCCCTTGCCGTCGATGCTCTTCCTGAGCGCATCCATGATGTTCACGACATTGTCGCCGCCCCGGGCCGTCTTCGGGCCGCTCTTCCGCGTGCCCTTCTTCGGCTTCTTCGACCGGATCAGCTCCAGCAGGTTCTCCTGCACCGGGTCCTCGACCATGTCGGGCTCCCACTTGCGCGTCCGCTCGTCGATCAGCCGCTTGACGAGGGCCAGCGCCTTGGCGTCGGGCTTCCCGCCACCGATGCCGGCGAAATACTCCTCCTCCGGCCGGACCTCGTCGCCGAAGCGGAGCGTCCAGAGGATGATCCCCGTGCCGCGCGGCATGAGCAGGACCGCGCGCTCGCGCCCGCCCAGCACGAGCCGCGCGATGCCCGAACGGTCCGTCGCGCGCATTGCCTCGCGGATCACGGCGAACGCCTCCTCGCCGATCGGGTCCGCAGGCATCAGGTAGTGCGGCCGGTCATACCAGATCCAGGCGATCTCGTCGGAGGGCACGAAACAGTCGATGTCGATGGTCCGGGCACTGTCGAGCGCAACCGCCTCGAGTTCCTCCTCCTCGAGGATCACATGCTCGTCCTCTCCACGGGGATAGCCCTTCACCCGGTCCTCGTCTCCCACCACGGCCCCCGTTCCGGCATCGAGGTATCGGCTGACGACCGGATGACCCGTCTTGCCGTTGAGCGTGCGGAACCGCACCCGCTCGGCGTCCGAGGTGGCCGGCATCAGCGTCACCAGGCAGGTGACGAGCGACAGCTTCAGATAGCCTTTCCAGTAGCTGCGGGGTGCCATGCCGGCTCAACCGCCGCCGTCGCCGCGGGTTCCGGCCGCGTGGATCCGGTCGAGCACCTCGTGCAGCGTCACCAGATGCCGTGCCTCCGGGTCGAACCTCTCGCCGGCCGCCAGCCGTTCGGCCCAGGCGGCGAGGGCACGGCCGCCCCACGGATCGGGCGGCTCGGCAAGGGGCCGGGTGCCGGTGCCATGATGGCGGTGGGCGGCGAAGTCGTAGAAGGAGCCGCCGACATTGGCGAGACTGGCCCCGCCCTGGGTTCCGTGGAAATGCGCCTCGATCACCGCCTCGCGCCCGGCCTGCAGCTTCCAGGAACAGGCGAGGCGGATCACGCAGCCCTCGGCGGTCTGCAGGGTGGCGACGGCGTAATCCTCCACCTCATGCGCCCGCGCGGGCCGGCCGGCGGCCAGCATCTGCGCCTCGACATGGCGCACCTCGGGCCAGTCCAGGGACCAGAGCGCGAGATCCACGAGATGAACGCCCAGATCCATCACGCAGCCGCCCCCCGACAGGGCGCGATCGTAGAACCACGCCTTGTCGGGCCCGTAGGCGTTGTGGAAGGTCAGATCGATCGCGAACACGCGCCCCAGATCGCCCGAGGCGACCAGGGGGCGGATCGCCGCCATCGCCGCCGTCAGCCGATAGGAGAGATCGACGCCGAGCAGCCGGTCGGCCCGCGCGGCGGCCTCGACGACGGCCCGCACCTCCTGCGCCGTGCGTCCGAGCGGCTTCTGGCAGAAGACCGCGCAGCCCGCCTCGAGCGCCGCGAGGCTTTCGGTGGCATGACGGGCGCTCGGCGTGGCGATCACCACCCCGTCAGGCCGATGCGCCAGCGCCTCTTCGAGCGAGCCCACGGCCGCCGCCTCCGGCGCCAGTTCGAGCGCGCGCTCGACCGCTGCCCGGTCGGGATCGCCCAGGGCCACGATCTCGGCCACCCCGGTCCCGGCCAGTGCCTCCATCCGGGCGCGGCCGATCCAGCCAAGGCCCACGAAGGCCAGCCGGGGGCGGGTGCGTGCACCCAGGCTCAACTGCATGTCACCACCGCCTTCACGAACCCCTCGGGCTTGTCGCGGGTCGCATCGAGCGCCGCATCGAGCCGATCGAGCGGAAAGCTGTGGGTGAGCAGCCCCGCCAGATCGAGCCGGCCCTTCTGCACCGCCTCGACCGCCTCGCGCATCCCGCGCAGGTAGGTCTCGGGCCGCCGTTCGTGCGCGTTCACGACGTCGATGCCGCGCCAGTTCCACTGCTGCATGTTCACCTGGCGCGGCCCGTCCTGATGATAGCCCGCGATCACCAGCCGGCCGCCCTCGGCCACCAGCTCTCCGGCAAGGTCCAGCGGCCATTGCTTGCCAACGGCCTCGATCACCACGTCGCAGAAATAGCCGTTGGTGAGGTCGCGCACCTCGTCGATGATCTCCTGATGGTCGAGCATCGCGATCGTCCGGGCGGCGCCCATGCGCCGCGCCATGGCCAGCGACTCGTCGCGGCGCGAGATGGCGATCACTTCGGCGCCCGCATCCGCCGCAAGCCGCGTGAGAAGGGCGCCCAGAAATCCCACGCCGATGATCGCCACCTTGTCCCCGCGCCCGATGCCCGAGCGGCGGAAGATGTTCAGCGCACAGGCCACCGGCTCGGCGGGAAAGGCGATGCCTTCGGGCAGCGGCACGACATGGGCCGCCGGCACGATCTCGTGGCTGGCGTAGCTGCGCTGGCCGAGGAAGGCCACGCGCTGTCCCTCGGCCAGCCCGGTCACGCCCGCGCCGAGCGCCTCGACCGTGCCCCAGCCCTCGTGGCCCATGCCGCCGGCCTCGGTCGGATAGCTCATCCATTCGGGTCCGGCCCAGGGTCCGAGGTTCGAGGCACAGACGCCGCAGGCCTCGATGGCGATCCGCACCTCGCCCTGGGACGGTTCGGGCAGGGGCAGCGACACGATCTCGATCCGGCCGGGGCCGATCAGGCGCGCCGCGCGCATCTGCCGGGCGCCGGCGGGCCGCTCGCGTGCGGGCGTGAGAGAGACGTTCATGGGTCCTCCGGTGTCGGTCATTCTCTGCATGATCATCTTCAGGATCGGCTTCGGAACGATGCCGGCCGCCATCTGTTCCGGGTGCGTCGGAAGAAGGCGCGCGAAAGGCGCGCAGCGGCGGAAGGGCGCCATCCCGCCGACAATCTGCGGTGGCGCCGGAACATTCCCGTGATCCTCTTGTTGGCCGGTTCATCTACAGCATCAATGACAACTTCAGGATCTTCTCATGGCGAGGATACTCATCACGGGCGGCTGCGGGTTCATCGGCCGCCACGTCGCCGAGGAACTGCTGGCGCACGGCTATGAGGTGCGCCTCTACGATGCGCTGATCGACCAGGTTCACGACGGCGTTTCCGTCAGCCTGCCCGAGGGGGCCGAGCTGGTCCGCGGCGACATGCGCGACGCCGACCGGCTGGGCCCGGCGCTGCAGGGCTGCGATGCGGTGCTCCATCTGGCCGCCGAGGTGGGGGTCGGGCAGTCCATGTACGAGATCGCGCGCTATGTGGGCGCGAACGACCTCGGGACGGCGGTCCTGCTCGAACGGCTGATCGACCGGCCGGTGTCGCGGATCGTGGTCGCCTCGTCGATGAGCGTCTATGGCGAGGGCCACTACGCGCGCGAGGACGGCTCGCTGGTCGAGCGCGTGCGGCGCAAGGCGGCCGACATCCGCGCGGCGCGCTGGAACCCGCGGGACGCCGACGGGCGCCCGCTGACCGCCGTGCCGACCGACGAGGGCAAGCGGGTCGATCTCGCCTCGATCTACGCGCTGACGAAATACATGCAGGAACAGGCCGTCCTGATCCACGGCGAGGCCTACGGCGTCGATGCGGTGGCGCTGAGGCTGTACAATGTCTTTGGTGCGGGGCAGGCGCTCTCGAACCCCTACACGGGGGTGCTCGCCAACTTCGCCTCGCGGCTGGCCAATGGCGAACGGCCCACGATCTTCGAGGACGGCGAGCAGAAGCGCGACTTCGTGCATGTGCGCGACGTGGCGCGGGCCTTCCGTCTGGCGCTCGAGACGCCGGACGCGGCGGGCGAGGTGATCAACGTGGGCTCGGGCACGGCCTACACGATCTCGGGGGTGGCCCGGCTTCTGGCCGGCGCCATGGGCCGGCCCGAGATCACGCCGGAGATCCTGAACCGCGCCCGCACCGGCGATATCCGCAACTGCTTTGCCGACATCGGCAAGGCGCGCGCGATCCTGGGCTTCGAGCCGCGCCACCGGCTCGAGGATTCGCTCGATGAGTTCGTGGCCTGGGTCGCGGGATCGGTTGCCGTGGATCGGGGCGCCGACATGCGGCGGCAGCTCGAGGAACGGGGGCTCGTCACATGAGCCGCGACTTCGGCTTTGTCGAATGGTTCCGCCCCGGCGATCATGAGCGGGTCGAGGAGGCGCTGGAGGGTCTGTCGGCCTCGGGCGCGCGCTACCTGCGCACCCATCTGAGCTGGGCGGAATATCTGGCGCCGGGGGGGGCGGAGTGGTTCGACTGGCTGATCCCGCGTCTGGGGCGCGAGATCGACCTGTTGCCCTGCATCCATTACACGCCGCCCTCCCTGTCGCGCACCGGCCGCAGCTCGGGCCCGCCGCAGGAGCTGAAGTCCTACGCGGACTTCATCGACCATGCGCTGACCCGCTACGGGCGGCATTTCTCGCATGTGGAGCTGTGGAACGAGCCGAACAACCTGCTCGACTGGGACTGGCGGCTGGACAGCGACTTCCTTCTCTTCTGCGAGATGGTGGGCGGCGCCGCCTCGTGGGTGCGCGAGCGCGGCTGGAAGGCGGTTCTCGGCGGCCCCTGTCCGTTCGATCCGCTCTGGCTCGACCTGATGGGCGAGCGGGGGGTGCTGGCGCAGTGCGCGGCCGCGGGCTTCCACGGCTTCCCCGGCACCTGGGACAGCGAAGAGGGCGCCTGGGCGGGATGGGACCTGCATCTGGGCGAGATGCGCGCGATCCTCGACCGGCACAATCCCGACTGCGAGATCTGGATCACGGAGACGGGCTATTCCACCTGGCGCAACGACGAGCTTGAGCAGGCCCGGCGCTTTGCCGGGGCGCTGAAGGCGCCGGCGGCCCGCATGTACTGGTACGGCTGGCGCGACCTGCCGCGCGACGTGCCGGTGCAGGAGGGGCTCTGGTTCGATCCGCGCCACTACCACATGGGCGCGATGGACGAGGCGGGCAAGCCAAAGCTCCTCGCGCGGCTCCTGAGTGCCGAGGGGGTCGCGGGCGTGCGCTCGCTGGCCGGGCTCTGTGCGCCGTCGCTGGCGCGGGCGGTGCGGCCGGCGGTCATCACGGGCGGCGCGGGCTTCATCGGCTCGAACCTCGCCGATGCGCTGCTGTCGGACGGGGAAGAGGTGATCCTGCTCGACAACCTGGGCCGGGCCGGGGTCGAGGACAATCTGCGCTGGCTCAAGGCGCGGCACGGCGACCGGCTGCATCCGGTGATCGCCGACCTGCGCGACGAGCGCGCCATGGCCGAGGCCGCCCGCGACGCAGCCTCGGTCTATCACCTTGCGGGCCAGACGGCGGTCACCACCAGCCTCGACAGCCCGGTGGCGGATTTCGAGATCAACGCCCGCGGCACGCTGAACCTGCTCGAGGCGATCCGGGCCACCGGCCGCCCGGTGCCGCTGCTGTTCGCGAGCACGAACAAGGTCTATGGCGCGCTCGAGGATCTCGAGATGCAGCCTGGCGAGCGTCATGTCCCGGCCGATGCCGGCATCGGGACGCATGGCATCCCCGAGACCCGGCCGCTCGAGTTCTGCACGCCCTATGGCTGCTCGAAGGGCGTGGCCGACCAGTATGTGATCGACTATGCCAAGAGTTTCGGCATCCCGACCGCTGTCCTGCGCATGTCCTGCATCTACGGCCCGCGCCAGTTCGGAACCGAGGATCAGGGCTGGGTCGCGCATTTCCTGATCCAGGCCCTGAAGGGCGAGAGGATCTCGGTCTTCGGCGACGGGCGGCAGGTGCGCGACGTGCTGCATGTGAGCGATGCCGTCGCGGCCTACCGGCGCCTGATGGAGGAGGTGGGCGCGGGGCGCATCGGGGGGCGGGCCTTCAACCTCGGGGGCGGGCCTGAGAATGCGGTGAGCCTGCGGCAGGTGCTGGCCGAGATCGGCCGGATCACCGGCCGCGCGGTGCAGGTCACGCACGAGGACTGGCGGCCGGGCGACCAGCTCTGGTTCGTGGCCGACACGCGCGCGTTGGGGCAGGCGGTGGGCTGGCAGCCGACCGTCGGCTGGCAGAGCGGGATCGCCGCGCTGGCCGACTGGCTGGCCGAGCATCGGATCGGTCCGCAGGAGCCTCTGCCCCAGCCCGAGAGGATGCGGGCGTGAGCAGGCAACGTCTCACCATCCTGATGACCGTCGATGCGGTGGGCGGGGTCTGGCGCTATGCGATGGATCTGGCCTCCGGCCTGCGGGGGCAGGTGGATGTCGTCTTTGCCGGCTTCGGCCCTGCTCCATCAGACGCACAGCGGCGGGAGGCCGAGGCGCTTGGCCCCCTCGAATGGTGCGAGGCCCCGCTCGACTGGCTGGTCAGCGGCGAATCCGAGCTGGCCGTGGTGCCGAAGATGATCGCGGGCGTGGCGCGCCGGCATCGGGTGGACCTGATCCATCTGAACCTGCCCTCGCAGGCGGCGGGGCTGTCGGTGCCGGTGCCGGTGCTTGCGGTCTCGCATTCCTGCGTCGTGACCTGGTTTGCGGCGGTGCGTCAGGGCGTGCTGCCCGCGGGCTGGCTCTGGCAGCGGCGGCTGAACCGGCAGGGACTTGCGGCCGCCGATGCGGTGGTGACGCCGACGCAGGCGCAGGCCGATCTGATGGCTTCGGCCTACGGGCCGCTGCCCGAGGTGCGGGTGGTGCCCAACACCAGCCGCTTCGCCCCGCCGGCCCGCCGCATCGCGCGCGCCATGGTGCTGTCGGCCGGCCGCTGGTGGGACGAGGGCAAGAACGCCGCCGTTCTCGATGCGGCGGCGCCCCTGATCGACTGGCCGGTGGTGATGGCGGGGGCCGCGGCATCGCCCAACGGTCAGGCGGTCGAGATCCGCTACGCCGAGGCGCGGGGCGAGCTGTCGCACGCCGACCTCCTCGACCTGATGTGCGAGGCCTCGATCTTCGTCTCGCCCTCGCGCTACGAGCCCTTCGGCCTTGCGGTGCTCGAGGCGGCGCGGGGCGGGCTGCCGCTCGTCCTGTCCGACATCCCGACCTTCCGCGAACTCTGGGAGGGGGCGGCGGACTTCTTCACGCCAGACGATCCCATGGCGCTGGCCGAGGCCGTCAACCGGCTGGTCCGCGACCCGGCCCGGCGCCGCACGCTCGGTCAGGCGGCCCAGAGGCGCGCGGCCGACTACACGCCCGAGCGGCAGGCCCGCTCGATGGCCGCGATCTATGCCGAGCTTTGCCCGATCCCCGAAACCCTCCGTGCCGCGAGGTGACATGAAGGTCCTGTTCTACACCCACTCGCTCGTGTCCGACTGGAACCACGGCAACGCCCATTTCCTCCGCGGGGTCATGCGCGACCTCATCCAGCGCGGCCACGAGGCGCGGGCGCTCGAGCCCGAGGGCGGCTGGAGCCGGACGAACCTCGAGGCCGATCAGGGGGCGGCGCCTGTGGCGGCCTTCGCCCGGACCTTTCCCGAACTGGTCTCGACACGCTACGGCGCCGCCTTCGACCATGAGGCGGCGCTTGCGGATGCCGATGTGGTGGTCGTCCATGAATGGACCGAGCCCGCGCTGGTGGCGCGCATCGGGCGGGCGCGCGCGGCGGGCGGGCGCTTCCTGCTGCTGTTCCACGACACGCACCACCGCGCCGTCAGCGCCGACGGCGAGATCGGCGGGCTCGACCTCTCGGGCTACGATGGGGTGCTGGCCTTCGGCGAGACGCTGCGCGAGACCTACCTCGCGGCGGGCTGGGGGCGGCAGGTCTTCACCTGGCACGAGGCGGCCGATGACGCGCTCTTCCGCCCGGTCCCGTCGGAGATCGAGGGCGAGCTGATCTGGATCGGCAACTGGGGCGATGGCGAGCGCAGCGCGGAGCTGTCCGAGTTCCTGATCGACCCGGTGGCCCGCCTTGGCCTTGCCGCCACCGTGCGGGGCGTCCGCTATCCGGCCGAGGCGCTGGAACGGCTGGCCGCGGCGGGCATTGCCTATGGCGGCTGGATCCCCAACGCCGAGGTGCCCGCGGCCTTCGGGCGGCACCGTGTCACCGTCCATGTGCCGCGGCGGCCCTATGTCGAGGCGCTGCCCGGCATCCCGACCATCCGCGTCTTCGAGGCGCTGGCCTGCGGCATCCCGCTGGTCTCGGCGCCCTGGTCGGACTGCGAGGGCCTGTTCCGCACCGGCACCGACTATCTCGTGGCCCGCACCGGCGCCGAGATGGAGCGTCACCTGCGCGCGATCCTGCATGACCGCGATCTTGCCGAGGCGCTGGCCGAGCATGGGCTGGCCACCATCCGCTCGCGCCACACCTGCCGGCACCGCGTGGACGAGCTTCTGGCGATCGTGAACCGGCTCGGCCTTCCGGCCGCAACGGCGGAGGTGGCCTGATGCGCAGCATTGCCTTCTACGGATCGAGCCTCGTCTCGGCCTACTGGAACGGGGCGGCCACCTATTACCGCGGCATGATCCGCGCGCTGGCCGAACGCGGCTACCGCGTGACCTTCTACGAGCCCGACGTGTACGACCGGCAGAAGAACCGCGACATCGACCCGCCCGACTGGTGCCGCGTCGTGGTCTATGACGGCACGCCCGAGGCGTTGAAACGCGCGGCCGCCGAGGCGGGACAGGCCGACATCGTGGTGAAATGCTCGGGCGTGGGCTACGAGGACGATCGGCTGCTGTCCGAGGTGCTGCGCGCGGCCCGTCCCGATGCGCTGCGCGTCTTCTGGGACGTGGACGCCCCCGCGACGCTGGCCGAGATGCAGGCCACGTCCGACCATCCGCTGCGCCGCGCGCTGGACAGCCTCGATCTCGTGCTGACCTATGGCGGCGGCGAGCCGGTGGTGGCGGCCTACCGTGCCCTCGGCGCCCGCGACTGCGTGCCGATCTACAACGCGCTCGACTCCGAGACGCACCATCCCGTGGCCCCCCAGGACCGCTTCACGGGCGATCTGGCCTTTGTCGGCAACCGCCTGCCCGACCGCGACGCGCGCGTGGCCGAGTTCTTCACCCGCCCCGCCCGCGAGGTCCCCGGCGCGAGCTTCCTTCTGGGCGGATCGGGCTGGCACGACGAGGACTTTCCGCCGAACGTCCACCGCCTTGGCCATGTCGGCACCGCCGACCACAACGCGCTGAACGGCTCGCCCCGGATGGTGCTGAACGTCGCCCGCGACAGCATGGCGGCTAACGGCTTCTCGCCCGCGACCCGCGTCTTCGAGGCGGCGGGCGCCGGGGCCTGCCTCGTGACCGACGACTGGGAGGGGATCGAGTTGTTCCTCACGCCCGACCGCGAGGTGCTGGTCGCCCGCGACGGGCAGGATGTGGCGGAGTATGTCCGCACCGTCGGCAACGAGCGCGCGCGGCTGATCGGCGAGGCGGCGCTGCGCCGTGTCCTGTCGGAACACACCTACGCCCACCGCGCCACCCAGGCCGACGCGCTGTTCCAGCGCCATCTCGGGCGGATGGAGGCGGCGGAATGAGCCTCGACATCGTCATCATCGGCCTCGCGCTCTCCTCCTCCTGGGGCAACGGCCATGCCACGACCTACAGGGCGCTTCTGCGGGGGCTGGCGGCCGAGGGCCACCGCACCCTGTTTCTCGAACGCGACGTGCCCTGGTATGCCGAGAACCGCGACCTGCCCGCGCCCGACTTCTGCCGGCTGGAGCTTTACGGCGCCATCTCGGATCTCACCGGGCGCTGGGCCGAGCGCATCCGCCGCGCCGATGCGGTGATCGTCGGCTCTTATGTGCCCGAAGGGCGCGAGGTGATCGACGCGGTCGCCGCCCTCCGCCCGCGGCTTCTGGCCTTCTACGACATCGACACGCCGGTCACGATGGGCCTGCTGGACGAGGGCCGGGACGAGTTCCTCGCCGCGCGTCAGGTGCCGCTCTTCGATCTCTATTTCTCCTTCTCGGGTGGCGAGGTGCTCGACCATCTCGAGCAGGCGCGCGGCGCGCGTGCGGCCCGCGCGCTCTACTGTTCGGTTGATCCCGAGCACTACCAGCCCCTGCCCGGAGAGCCGCGTTGGGATCTGGGCTATCTCGGCACCTACAGCCCCGACCGGCAGCCGACGCTCGAGGCGCTTCTGCTCGAGCCGGCCCGGCGCCTGCCCGACCGGCGCTTCGTGGTGGCCGGGCCCTCCTATCCCGCCGACATCGACTGGCCCGCGAATGTCGAGCGGATCGAGCATCTGGCGCCGGCCGACCATGCGGCCTTCTACAGCCGGCAACGCTTCACGCTGAACGTGACGCGCGCGGCCATGATCCGCATGGGCTGGTCGCCCTCGGTGCGCCTGTTCGAGGCGGCGGCCTGCGCCACGCCGGTGATCTCGGACCACTGGCGGGGGCTGGACGAGCTTCTGCCCGACGGTGAGGCGATCCTGATCGCCCGCGGCCCCGAGGATGTGGTGCGGGCGCTGACGGATCTGGGCGACGAGGCGCGGCTGGCGCTGGGCCGGGCCGCGCAGCGCCGTGTGCTCGCGCGGCACACCGGCCGGGCGCGGGCGCGGGATCTGGCCGAGGCCCTGCACCGGCAGGCCAGGGCCGCGGCCTGAACTCCGGGCGCGGACAGTAGCTGGTGACGCGGGCGCAGGTTGCGCCGGGACAACGGAGGACTCCCATGCTCAAGAGAACCGCTCAGAACACCATCCTCGTGGCCGGGGGCGCGGGATTCGTCGGATCGCACCTGTGCGAGACGCTGCTGCGGCAGGGGCACCGCGTCATCTGCCTCGACAGCTTCCTCACCGGCTCGATGGAGAATGTGCAGGCCCTGTGCAACTTTCGCGAGTTCCGGCTGATCCGCCAGGACGTGGTCGAGCCGCTCCGCCTCAGCGAGCAGGTCCAGCAGATCTACAACCTCGCCAGCCCCGCCTCGCCGCCGCAGTATCAGGCCGATCCGGTCCATACGATGATGACGAATGTCGTGGGCACGCAGAACCTGCTGGCTCTGGCCGAGGCTCATGGCGCGCGCTTCCTGCAGGCCTCGACCTCCGAAGTCTATGGCGATCCCGAGATCCATCCCCAGCCCGAGGACTACCGCGGCAACGTGAGCTGCACCGGCTCGCGCGCCTGCTACGACGAGGGCAAGCGCGCGGCCGAGACGCTCTGCTTCGACTACCGCCGCCGGGACCGGGCGGATGTGCGGGTCGCGCGCATCTTCAACACCTACGGCCCGCACATGAGGCCCGATGACGGGCGCATTGTGTCGAACCTGCTGGTGCAGGCGCTTCAGGGCGTGCCGCTGACCATTTACGGCACGGGCGCGCAGACGCGCTCCTTCTGCTATGTGACGGACCTCGTGGCGGGCCTCATGGCGCTGATGGCGGTCGATGAGGCGCCGGAAGGGGCGATCAACCTCGGCAATCCGGGCGAGTTCACCATTGCCGAGCTTGCCGATCTCGTGCAGCGGCTGGTTCCCTCGGCTGCGGGCGTGGTGCATCGGCCTCTGCCCGAGGACGACCCGCGCCGCCGCCGGCCCGACATCAGCCGGGCCAAGCGCCTGCTGGGCTGGGAGCCACGGGTGCCGCTGTCCGAGGGGCTGCCGCAGACCGCGGCCTGGTTTGCCCGCCACCTGGGCCGGACCTTGCCTGCGCCCCTGCGCGCGACCAGGGCCATCCAGTCGGTCCGGGCCTGAAGATCCGACCACCGTCGGCCGGTCGCACCCGTTCGGGCGGGATCGCCACTGCCATAGGTATGGCGCCCCGCCTTAATCCTGTCGTTCCCCGGCCTTCGTCCCACGCTAGGCAGCGTCTCGCGCCCAGGTTGTTCCGCAACCGCCTTGGCGCGAGGAACGGCAGGGCGATGGGATGCACATCCGGCACGGCGACAAGAGCTTTCTGGTATCCACCTGGGACGCCGGTCAATCCTACCTCACCACCTGGTCGGCCGGAAACGTGCGGATCCTCGAGGACGAGCGCGTCGCCCTTACGCTGAGCAAGTCCACCGACGGGCACTCCCGCCCCTGGATCGGGGGCGAGATCCAGTCGGACGCCGCCTTCACCACCGGATCCTGGAGCTGGATGGCCCAGGCGCCGCGGATGGTGGATGGCACCGTCTTCGGCCTGTTCCTCTACAAGCAGGACTACCGCACCCAGCCCTGGCGCGAATATGACATCGAGTTCGTGGGCGGCGACACGACGAAGATCCACCTCGCCGTCCATTTCGAGGATGCCGGCGGCCGCCATGTCACGCTGCGCAAGCCCCTGATCATCGACCTCGGCTTCGACGCGGCCGCGGCGCCGCATGTGTACGAGATCCAGGTCACCAGCAAGAACGCGTTCTTCCGCGTTGATGGCGAGACGGTGGCGGTGATCGATGCCTCCTACGTCGAGGGCGGGGTCTGGGATCCGGGCCCGCTCAAGAGCCTCGTCGATCTCTGGGCCACCCCGCCCGAGCTGGCCCCCTGGGCGGGCCTGATGAGCACAAGCCACACCGCGCCGCTGACGGCCCATGTCGAGAACATCCGCCTGCCCTCGGACAGCACGATCTTCGGCAACCGCAGCGCCAATCTCGTGCAGGGCACGGGCGCGGCCGATCTTCTCTACGGCTTTGGCGGCAACGACACGCTGGCGGGCGGCGGCGGGGCCGACAGGATGTATGGCGGGGCGGGCCACGACATCTACCTCGTGGACAATGCGGCCGACCGGGTGATCGAGCGTGCGGGCGAGGGCACGGACACGGTGCGGTCCTCGGTCAGCTACCAGCTCGAGGCCCATGTCGAGCGCCTGGTCCTGACCGGCAGCGCCGCCATCAACGGCATCGGGAACGGGCAGGCCAACCTGATGATCGGCAACGGCGCCGCGAACCGCCTCGTCGGGGGCGGCGGCAATGACCGGCTCGAGGGGCGGAACGGACATGATCGGCTCGAGGCGGGTGCGGGCCATGACACGCTGATCGGCGGCGCCGGCAACGACCGGCTGCTCGGCGGGGCGGGCCGCGACCTGTTGCTCGGCGGAACGGGCGCCGACCGCCTCGACGGTGGCGCGGGCAACGACACCCTCACCGGCGGGGCCGGCCACGACACTTTCGTCTTCGCGCGGGGGCATGGACGCGACGTGATCACCGATTTCGTGCCCCGCGGCGGCGAGGACCGGCTGGAGATCCACGGCTATGATCGCGCGGCCGAGGTCCGGCAGGTCGGGGCCGACACGCTCATCGTGCTGTCGGACAGCGACTCCATCCTGCTGCAGAATGTCCGTGTCGCGCAGCTCGGGCCGGTCGATTTTCTCTTCGTCTAGCCGACGGCGTCCGCGGCCTCGGCCGAGCGCATGGCCGCTTCGGCCGCGGTGAGGAAATCGCTGCGCGCCAGCGGCTTGCCGAGGACGGAGGCAAAGCGCGGCGTGGCCCGCGTCATCCGGCTGCGCCAGTCCGGCAGCGCGGTGATCAGCACCACCGGCAGATCCGGCGCAAGCTCGTTCGCGGCTTGCCCGAGGTCCGCTCCGGTCACATGGGGCATGTCGAAGTCGGTCACGAGCAGGTCCCAGAGGGTTGGATCGTCGCGCAGCGCCGCAAGCGCATCCCGAGGGTCGGCGCAGGGCACGACCTCGGCTCCGGCCTGCTCGAGAAAGGCCGAGAGCACCCGAAGGACGTCGGCATGGTCGTCCACGACAAGGACGGTGCGGCCCGTGAGGCATCCGGTCAGGGCACCGGCCGTCGCGGATGTCGGAGCGGCCGGCGCCTCGGCCAGGTCGCGCGCCTCGATCGGCCAGAGGACGGTGAAGCGCGTGCCCGCTCCGGGCGCGCTCGCAAGCGCGATGGCGCCGTGATTGGCCGCCAGGACGCCGGTCACGATCGCGAGGCCGAGGCCGGTTCCGGCGGCTCCCTTTGTCGAGAAATAGGGCTGGAACACCCTGGCCTGCGTCTCCGGCGCGATCCCGGGGCCGTTGTCGGACACGGTCAGGGCAACGTAGCCCTGCCCGGCGCTCGGGGAGCCGGCCGCGAAGGGACCGGCCAGTTGCGCCGGATCGGGCGCGCCGAGGGCGAGCGTGATCTCGTATCCCGTCTCGCGCGGGGGCGCGGTGGCGATGGCATCGCGGGCGTTGATCACGAGGTTCAGCACCACCTGCAGGATGTCTGTCGGGTCCGCCTCGACCCAGACCGGCTCCGGCGGCAGGGCGAGCGTGAGCCGCGTGCGGTTGCGCAGCCCGGCCCGGACGAGATCGGCCGCCTCATGCAGCAAGGCGCGCAGGTCGATGCGCGAGCGGTTGCTCTGCCGTTGGCCGAGGCTGAGGAACCGTCGCACCAGCGCCCCCGCCTGCTCGGTGGCCGAGAGGATCCGCTGTGCATGGGCTTCGGCCGCGCCGGGCCCGAGGTCGCGGATCAGCGTGGCCGATCCGCCGATCGCCGCCAGCAGATTGTTGAGATCATGCGCGAGCCCCGAGGCGAGCTGTCCGATGATCTCGCGCCGCTGCGCCATCTGGAGTTCTTCGCGCAGGCGGGCCTGTTCCTGCTGCTCCCGCAGGCGTTTGGCGATGTTGCGCGACATGCAGATGATCCCGCCGCCGGCCTTCCGCGTCAGCGAGACCTCCTGCGGCAGGTCGCTGCCATCCAGCCGGCGTCCGACCACCTCGCCGCGCCAGCCGCCCTCCGCCTCGAGCGCCGGCAGGGCCACCGCGGCGAGATGGTCGGCCACCTCCGGCGCATAGAGATCGCGCCAGGAGCGGCCGATGATCTCTTCGGGGCTGGTGAAGCCGAACATCTCGCGATGGGCCCGGTTCATGTAGAGGTAGCGTCCATCTGGATCGGTGATGGCGATGCCGTCGTGCGAGGCATCCATGGCGGCTGCCAGATCCGTCCGCGCGCGCTGCTCGGCCTGCTGGCGCTGGACATGCGCCTCCGTCGTGTCGCTGATGACGACCAGGTAGCCCGCGGATCCGCCCGTCACGCACGGCAGGCGCGAGGCCGAGACCGAGTGCCATCGCCGGCCCTCCGCAAGCGGAACCTCATACTCATGGCCGGCGGAGCGGCCCTTCTCGTCCACCTCGTCGAGCACCTGCCGGGCCAGCCGGGCCAGCGGGGCGGGCAGGGCATCCTCGAACCGCTCGCCGCGGACGGGCTCGGGCAGCGGCGACCGGGGCCCGAGCCATCCGGCGCGGCAGCGCACGAGCCGCCGATCGCCATCAAGCTCGACCAGCATGTGCGGCATGGCGTCCAGCATCGCCTGCAGCCGGTCGCGCTCTTCGCGCAGGGCCGCCTCGGTGTCGGATGGCTGGGGCGGCTTTGACCGGAGAGCCCAGGGTGTCATCATGGGCAGACGCCCGGCCACCGGCGGGGCACGGAAAGAAGGGTGATCACCAGCACAGTCTCCTCTGCGTCGGCATGTCCGCGCCGTTCGGGCGGGCCCCGAGTCGCGCGCGCATCCTGACGGGAACTTCTTCCCGAAATCCTAATCCCGCCCGGTCTTGGGAGAACGCGGCCGTTCGTATTCGCGCGCCCTCTTTCGCATGGGAGACAGGCAACGGTATGACGCTGCGTCAGACGAGCCCCTTGCGCTTGGCGGCCAGCACCGCCTGCGCCCGGCTTGAAACGCCCAGCTTGGAGAAAAGCGTCTGGAGCGCGGCCGCGCCCATCCGGTCGGCCAGAAGCTCGCCGGAGCGCCCGTCGGCCAGTTCGCGCAGGAGGTGCACCTCGGCCGCGGACAGGTCGCCGGGTGTGACTGGTGGGGCAGGCTCGACGTCGCCGGCTGCGGCCTTGCGCACCGCTGCGGCGAGGGTGGCATACTGCGTCTTCTGAACGAATCCCGCGACACCCATGGCCCTTGCGGCCGTCACCGTCTCTTCGGGCAGGTTGCCCGACATCAGCAGGACCGGCCGACCGCCGTTCGCGGCCAGCGTCCGGGCGATCCCCTCGAGCCCCTCCATCCCCGGCATGAAGAAATCCAGCAGAAGCACGTCAAAGGGGCCGTGCGCCGCCATCTGTTCCAGCGCGTCCGGCAGATCCTCGGCCGCATGAACCTCCATGTCGGGTTCGCGCCCGAGAAGCCCCAGGATCAGTTCGCGCACCAGGGGCTGATCGTCGGCCACGAGGACCGAGAGCGGCTTGCCTTGGGTTTCCGGCTGGTCCATCGGTCCTGTTCCTTCCCAAGGGCCGATCAGCAGACGGGGCAGGGGGCGGGTCGGTAGCCCTCGTGCATGAGCCGAACCATTCCGCCCGCCACATTCACCACCGGATGTTCGCTGCGGCCGGCGATCGCCGCGGCGGCGGCCGCCGACCGCCGCCCCGAGCGGCAGATCAGCGCGATCGGCTGACCCGGTTTCAGCCTCGGGCCCACCTGTGCGAGAAAGCTGTCGGCGTCGCGGAACGGGACCAGCACCGCGTTCGGCAGAACGCCGGTCTCGCGCCACTCGGACGGCTCGCGGATGTCCACCACCAGCGCCTCACCCCTCTCCAGATCCTGTGCGGCGGGCGCAAGCGTGACCACATCGCCGGCGCGGGCGGCAGGGGCCACCACCTGCACGGCAGCGGCAAGAGCCAGGAGCAGACGCTTCATCGGGACCTCCACACATGCATCAATCGCGATGTGGCAGGCTGCGCGGCCCGGGTCAAGCGTCCGATCGCGGGAAGGGGCCGCGCTGCAGGCGGCCCCGTGCGGGGCCCGGTTCAGCGGGTGGGGCCGCCGATCCAGACCTCGAGAACCTGCGGACGGATCACGGACAGGGGCACCGCTCGGACCCCTGGCCGGCCGGCCGCCGCCAGATCGGCGGCCAGGAGGCGGGCCGCGGCCGCGTCTTCGGCGCTGTCCGGGTTGAAACGCACCTCGTTGAGGCCGCTCGCATCGGCCACGCGCTCCTCCGGCGGCACGGTCCAGCCGAGCGCCGCGATCCGCTCGGCCAGGCTTCGGACGCTTTCGCGGGTCATGTCGGCGAACTGGATGAAGACCCTCTGAGGCGGCGGCTCGTCCAGCCCGAGCGCACCGGCCAGACGATCCACAAGGCCCTGTGCCTCGGGTTCGGGAGCGGGCTCCCGCACCACCGCGCGGCGGACTTCGGCCTTGAGCACGATCCAGTCCGGGCGGTTCCAGCTTTCGGCGGGCACCCCGGCCAGCAGCGTCAGGACATTGACCCGTCCCGCCGAGGTCAGGTCCGGCGGACCGGCGAGCAGGCCGGCGAGTTCGCGGATGATCTTGGCCTGCTCCGAGGCCGGAAGCCGCCCGCCCTGCAGCGCCAGCGCCAGCTCGGCCATCAGCGCCGTCTGATCCTCCGAGGGCGGGTTGTTCAGCGCGCCCGCCCGGTCGGCGAGGCGGTCGCCCTCGGTGGCGTTCACGATGGTCCTCCCCCGATCCGCACGGACGATCTCGTCAAGAAAGCGCAGCCCCGTCGCGCGGCCGATCCCCTCGATGGTCATGGCGAGTTTCCAGGGCTCTTCCATCAGCGTGTCGGGCCGGTTCGGGATCAGGAAGGCTTCGGCCACGAAGGGCTGCTCCTGTCCCGCGGGCACCCATACGGGATCCCGCAGCGAGACGGCGATCAGCCAGAGCGAGGCCGGCACAGCGCTTTCGCCGGGCTGGAAGATCGGGCCGGTGAAGAAGGTGACGCGGGTGGCCGAGCGGTTGTGCTGCTCGCGGATCCAGTGGGTGAGGCCGGTCCAGACCGCGGCGGCGGCGGGATGCACGGGGGCCTTGTTGAGATGCAGCTGGACCGACTGGTCCAGCATCCGCGCCGTGCGGAAGGGATCGGCGGCCAGCGGCTCTCCCCACGAGATCATGGTTCGGTCCACATAGTCCGCCGCGACGAGCCCCCCTTCGAACCGGGAGGGATCGGGCCGCAGCTCGGGCGGCAGGCGCGGGTCGGGCTCGATGGGCGTGCCGGTGGCGGGCAGCACCTGCCGCGCGGCACGGTCGAAGTTGACAGCCGCAACCAGCGGCGCCCGCCGCGCCTGGTTGTAGAGGAAGCTGAAATGCACATAGGGCACGGCTTCGCCGCCCCGGAAGGCCGCAGCCTGCGCCGCGCGATCAAGCGCGGGCAGCGGCAGGGACCGGCCCAGAAAGAGCGGATCATAGCCCTTCAGATCGAGCGCGAAGACCGAGCCCTCCATATCGGCGGCAACCGGCGCCAAAGCCGCGGCCACATCCGGCGCAAGGACCGAAGGATCGAGCCGCCCCTCGGCCTGACGGAGGGCAAGGATGCGCAGCACATCCTCGGCCACCCCGTCGGGGAGGCCCGCCAGCGGCAACCTTTCCGCCGTCACGAGATCGGCCAGCGCGCCCTGCGCCGCGTCGAGCCGGCTCTGGCGTTCCGAGAGCGCATCCATGTGTTCCTGTGCGATCCGGCGCTCGACATTGGCGTTTTCCAGCGCCACCTGCCGCTCCTGGGCGCGGAGCCGCTCCTCGTCGCCCAGAAAGACCACGTCGCGCGCCAGCGCGCCCTTCTCGCCGGCCGCCTCGGCGGCCTCATGCGTCGCTGTTTCGACCTTGAGGAAGAAGATCCCCGCCATCGCGACCGCCGCCACGAGAGCCAGCGTGAGGCCCGCCGCGATCCGCTTGCGGCGACGCGCGCGGCGGGCCTCGCGCTGCTCCTCGGCGAGGCTGGCGGCGATGAGATCGGCGATCTCGGGATCGCGGCTGAACCGTTCGGCCGAACGCAGTGCCTTGCCCGACAGGAGATAGCCGTGCGAGCGGGTGTCGCGCCACTGGCGCGCCTGCGCCGCAAGCCGGATATACTCGCGTGAGCCGTGCCCCTCGGCCAGCCCGGCGGGCCGTGCGTCGCTGTCCTCCGCCTCGCAGGCAAGCAGGGTTTCGGTGGCCACCGGGCCGGAATAGCCGCGCGCCGTGTCGAGCAGGTCCGCGGTCCAGTAGTCCAGCACCCGCTGCGCGATCCTCCGATCCGCCGGGGTGGACAGGACGGCGCCGGTCCGTGCCACGCGCGCGAGGAAGTCGGTGATCTCCTCTTGCGGCAGTAGCCCGCCGCCGGCCGAGCGACGGTCCTGCTGGCGCTGCATCAGCGCCAGATGCGCGGTCTGCAGGTCGAGAACATTCTCGAACCGATCGGCGGCGCCGTTCCTCATGGCCGAAGCTCCGCCAGAAGCCGATGGAGCGGCAGGCTGATCCGCACCAGCGCCGAACAATCGCCCTTCAGCCGCGAGTCGACGGTGAGGAACCGGATCTGCGCCTCGCCGCGAAAGGCGGAATAGGTGGCCTCGAAGCTCGCGTCGGCCTGCTCGCGGGCGAGCGCGTCATCGACATCCTCGAGATAGGCCAGGATGCGCCGCGCCCATGCCGCGTCGGGGTCCCGCGCCACCAGCTCCTGTACCATGGCCTTCAGCTCGATCCAGATTGCCGCGAATTCCTCGATCAGGTCCGACCCGCTGCCGCCCCGCTCGAAGAGCTGGTCCAGTTCGGTGATGCGGATGTCGGCCTCCTGCCACTCGCGATGCTCGACCACTTCCGAGCGGATGGTCGGGATGATGAGGCGCAGCGAGCGCAGCGCGGCCCGGATCGGCTCGCCGCCGTCCGCGCCCGCCACATCCTCGAGCGCGTGGGCCAGATCGTCGAGGGGCAGGGCGCTCGCCGTGGCGAAGATCAGGCTGTTCAGCCGCGGCGGGGTGTTCTGGATGATCCAGCGGATCTGGCGCAGGGCCGAGCGCGCGCCGGCCGGGTCGGCGCCGTCGATGGCATCCTGCACCTGCGCCGCCGCCGCCTCGAGCGCGTCGATCCAGAGCGTCTCGGTCGCGCGCGGGATCGGCGCGGGGGGAAGCTGATCGACCGCGCTGCGGGCCATGACGCAGGCGCTGCGGAGCTGGTTGCAATAGACGCGCAGTTCGGCCGCCTGCCGAAGATCGGTGGGCAGGGCGCGGGCGGCGTCGTTCAGGGCGCGGAACTGCTTGATCTGGATCTGGTGCAGGCATTCGTGAAGCGACTTGTAGGCGTCGAGGCTGTCCACCGTGTCCACGATCATCGAGAGCCGGTCGCGCGACTGCGACAGCCGCTCGCGTACGGGCGCCTCGTCGAGGCGGGCGCGGATTTCGGTCAGGCCCGAGATCACCTCCTCGACCTGCCGGACCGTGCCGGGCAGCGCGGCGCGCGCCTCGGGGCAGGCCCGCCCGACGAGATCGGCGAACTCGGCCGCATGCGGGCGCCGGGCGAGCATCTCGGCCAGAACCAGCGGTTCGGCATCCTGCCGGCTCACCGCCTCGAGGAGCGCGAAGGCCTTCTGGCGGCCGACGAGATTGTCCGGCACCCATTCCTCGTGCAGGCCGAGGCCGGTGGCCTTGAGCATGATCCGCTTGAGGTCGTCGGTGGTGAAGAGCCGCGCCACCTCCTCGCTCAGCGGTTCGATCAGAAGGGGGGGGAGGGCCATCGCTCACGCCTCCAGCAGCGCCGCGTCGCCCGCGGCGAGGATCGCGGCCCGGATCCGGTCCAGCGGGATCCCCTGGTTGAAGCGTGCGGCGCCCCACGCCGGATCGCCGTAGTGGTGGAGGAGGACGGGATCCCAGTCCATCGTGAAGACCGGCGAGCCGGACGAGCCGTTCTCGGTGTTCGTCCGGTAGCGGACCCGAGTGCCGTTCGCGTTGGGCCCGATCACCGACTGCGTGTCCAGGGCGAGCTTCATCGGCGCCCCGTCGGGATGCTGCACGATCAGCAACGGCGCCTCGGGCGGCAGGTCGGGAGGCTGGTCGGGCAGGCGGAGCCAGCCGCGCCCCTCGAGCGGCGCGGCGAGGCGCAGGAGCGCGAAGTCAAGCTCGCCCGCGCAGGGCAGGGGATCGTCCGGCCGGTCGGTGAGTTCGGCCGGAGCGAAAGGCGCATGGCAGGCCAGCCCGACGGCGGCCAGCCGGACAGTCGTCCCCGGCTCGCGCGAGCCGTCGGCGCGCATCACATAGTCGAAGCGGCACTCGGCCTCCGCAAGGTCGGCTTTGGCCACCACATGCCAGTTCGTCAGCACCGCGGCGGGCCCGACCAGAAATCCCGTCCCCGCCGCGCGGCGCGCGATCTCGATCCGGCAGACCTGCCGGCGGATCGCCGCCAGCCGGTCGATCCAGATCGCAAGGTCGAGCCGGGCCAGATGCGGGCGCACGTTCTTTTGCAGGCCGGGCGCGAAGGCGTCGTCGGGCAGGCCGGCCAGCGGCACGCCCGCCACCTGCGGCGAGAGGCCGATGCCGCCGTGCGGCTGCGCGTCGAGCGCCTCGGGGCAGGCGGTGGCCAGGGCTGCGCGCAGTTCGGCGCTGCGCGGGCGGCGCTCGCGCATCTCGGCCAGGACCCGCGCGGCGAGACCCTGCCGTTCCAGCTCCTGCAGAAGGTCGAACAGGGTCCGCCGCACCGTCAGACCCGCCGGCACCCAGGCCTCGTAGAGCCCGTCGCCGGTGGCCGTCAGCATCAGCCGTTCGAGGTCGGCATGGGTGAAGAGCCGGCTCAGCACCGCGCTCAGGCTCTCGATCTGGCGCGCGTCGAGGGGCATCAGAAGGCCCTGCGCGCGATGCCCTCGGCGGCGCAGAGGCCGGCGAGGGTGGTGTGGGGCAGGCCGGGCAGACCCGGCTCGTCGAGGACGGCGCCCAGCACATGGGCCCAGTTCGTCCGGTCGCCTCCCCAGCTTCCGCCGTAGTGAAGGCCCGTCACGAAGGGCAGGCTGTCGAGCCCCATGACGAGCGACCCCGAGTTGCCGCCGAGCGTCGAGGCGTCGTGGTTGAGCGTCCGGCCGCCGAGGGTCGAGGGGGTGATCTCGCCCGGAGCCAGCCGCTTGAAGCCCCAGAGCTTGTCGAAGAGCAGCCGCAGCACGCGGTCGGTTTCGGACACCGTGCCGAGCGAGGCCGGATCGGGGCGCGCGGGATAGCCCGCCACGAAGACCTGCGTCTGGGGCAGGGCCACGCGCCGCCCCTCGGCCAGCGCGAGGGGGCGGCGCGTCTCGGGCACCGGCGCGGCCAGGCGGAAGACGGCGAGATCAAGGCAGCCGTGGTCGATCCCGACCGGCGGGATCGCCCGCGCGCCGCAGAAGAGAAGCTCGCGCAGCGGTCGCGCATCCGCGCTGTCGCGGCCCGCGAACTCGTGGCCGAAGTCGAAGCGCGGATCAAGCTCGGTCCGCAGCCGCGGCGCCTCGCCCTCGGGGAAGGCGACGAACAGCTGCGCGACATGGCGGTTCGTCACGATCACGTCGGGGGCCACCAGCCATCCGGTTCCGGCGTAGGGCATCAGCGGGTGCGTGATGTCGATCCGGCCGACCGCGGCGAGGGCGGTGCGCACTTCGGCCTCGCGCAGCGGATCGCCGAAAAGGTCGGCCCAGCCGCCGGCCGGGCTGGTCGCGAAATCGGGCGCATCCTCGCGCACGAGGAAGGAGGGCCGCGAGCCGTCGGTCCGCACGATGACCTCGAGCGCGGCCGCCACGGCGGCCATCGGCGCCTGCGTCCTGTCGCGCTGCCCCGCGATCAGTTCCAGCCCCTCGCGGCCGTTGACGAGAACCTGCCGGGTCAGCGCCGGATCTGCCGCGGTCAGATCCATCTCGACGGCGCGGCGCAGCGTCTCTTCGGACCGCTCGATCCGGGCCGAAATGGCCGAGGGCGAGAGATCCGGCCCGTCGCGGCCGATCTCGGCCGTCTCGAACGCGCCGCCGTCCGGAGACAGGCGCGGCATGATCTCGGCCGCCAGTGACTCGATCGAGGATCTGTCGTGCCTTTCCATCGGCTCCTCCTGCCGGGAAGGGGCGGAAACGGATGCCGGGGGCGTCGCGCCCGCCGGCCGCTGGATCAATGGCCCGTCCGGGCGGTTGCGTCGAAAGACGCCGGGCGGGCGAGGCCTGGAAATGTCCTTGTCTTGTCGAGGGAGGATACAGGCGAAGGACGGCCAAGGGTAGTCGCCCGATGGTTGAAGCTGACCCATTCGGAATGTTGACGCGGGGTCATGATTCGCCCACCATGACGGGTGCGGCGGTTGCCGTCATTGTGCCCTCCACTTGCCGGATCTGTTTTTTTCGGGCGCTTGTGGCGCCTCAAGGGCCATTCTGCTATGGATGTCGGTTCCCATCCCGCGGCGCCGTCCGCGGAAGATCTCTTCGAAATGCTGGGCTATCGCGAGGCCGAAACCTCGGTCGCCGGGACGGTCGAGGCCACGGTGCTCGACATCCCCTGGAGCGACGCGATCTCGGAGCGGGCGCGCAGCTTCATCGTGGGATGGGAGACCGGCGGGCGCGCCTTCTACGAGCGCGTGATCAAGGCGCGCCCGGTCTGGCCCGAGTTCGCCTCGGGCATCACCATCGGTTGCGGCTACGACCTCGGCTACCATCGGCCCGACGAATTCCGCGCCGACTGGCAGGGCCGCCTGCCCGGAGCCGCCATCGAGAGGCTCTCGCGCACGATCGGCTTTCGCACCGACGAGCCGGGACGCCCGGCCAAGGTGGCGCAGGCGCGCGCGCTTGTCCGCTCGCTCGCCGACATCGTGATCCCGTGGGAGGTGGCGATCGGCCAGTTCGACGAGGGCAAGATGCCCAAGCTGGTGTCCCAGCTTTACCGCTCGCTCGATCATCTCGACCGGCTTCATCCGCACGGGCGCGGCGCGTTGCTCAGCCTCGTGTTCAACCGCGGCTCGGGCGGCTTCGTCTCGTCGAAGGACCGCTTCCGCGAGATGCGCGCGATCGCGCGGGCGATGGCCACGGGCGAGCGGTCCGAGATGGCCCGCATCCCCGATCTTCTGCGCGCCATGAGCCGGGTCTGGGGCGATGGCTCGAGCCTCGCGCGGCGGCGGCGCGAGGAGGCCGACCTGTTCGAGGCGGGCCTCTCCGAAGAGCGACTGACCGAGGCGGTGGTGGCGCTGCGCCAGCACGGCGAGGCGGAAGCACCCGCCGCGCCGCTGGCCGAGCAGCACGAGGATGTGGCGGAAGCCAGCGATGACGAGGAGACGGTCGAGGAGCCGGCGCTGACCGAGGCGCCGGGCCCGACGGTTGCGGATGTGCGCTGGAATCCCAACGACGACGACCATCCCGACTACCGCCACCTTCCGCGCGCCGGGCAGGGCGCCACCTTTGACCTGACGGCGGCGGATCTCGAGAGGCTCGTCCGGCTCAACGACTTTCTCGTGCGGCCCGGGCCGCTTGTCTTCGCGCTGCGCGGCTGCCGGATCGCCGGGGCCGACCGGCGCGAGGATGTGGAGGTGCTGACGCTGGTGGACCAGCGGCCCGACCATCGCGACTACCGCTGCGTCATGGGCGTGCTCGACCGCGAGGCCGGCCGGATGCACGCCTACCGCGCCTCGACGGTGCCCGAGGCCAGGGCGCTGGTGACCGGCGTCCAGAAGGCGCGGCAGGGGATCTTCGAGGGCAACCTGCTGCCGACGGGCTGCTACACCTACACGGTGGGCACGCACCGCGCGGGCACCTCGGGCGAGATCCGCGGTGTGCTGCGGCTGGCCTCGACCGCCACGGGGGCGGCCGAGGTGGTCGCGCTGCGCAGCCTTCAGGACGTGGTCTATGACCGGCGCGACTTCTGGCATCGCTGCGCGCCGGCCGACAACATCCATCCCGGCCGGCGCCGCGAGGGGTTCTCGTCGCTCGGCTGCCTGACGCTGCCGGGCGACTACGACCGGGGCAGCCGCAGCCATTCGGGCCTATGGGCCGACTTCCGGGTGGCGCTGGGTATGGGGCGGACCTTCGCCGCCTCCGACGACGGGCGGCAGTTCAGCGTCATGCTGCTGACCGGGGCCGATGCGGCGCTTGTCGCCGGCCTGCGCGGCGCGCCGGCGGAGGGTCTGCGGCGTCTGCGCTTCGGATCGACCGGGGCGGCGGTGGCGCGGCTTCAGGCGCAGATGGGCCTCGCACCCGACCGGCAGCGGCTGGTGGGGCCCGTGACCCGCGCGGCCTTCGTGGCCCTCCAGCAGCGCAGGCTCGGCTGGGCGGACGGCATCCTGTCGCCCGAGATGGAGGCCGATCTCGGCCTCGACGTGTTCCGAGAGGGAGAAGAGTGATGAACCGTATCGACCGAAGCCAGCTCGAAGCGATGCTGATGGACATTGACGTGCCGGACGAGGCGATCCGGCCCTATCTGCAACTCGATCCCCTTGAGAGCGCGCCCTACGAGCCGACGGTCGTCGCCAACCCCGCCCGCGTGGCCTATGCGGCGACCGAGGCCGCAATGGCGCTCAATTCGCTCAACGGCGTGGCGCGCTGGCGGCGCCAGCAGCGTTACGCCCGCAAGATCGGCCACTGGAACGGCCTGAAGGTGGTGGCCGAGGGCGACAGCTGGTTCCAGTATCCGTTCCTGCTCGACGATGTGATCGACCATCTCTTCGACCGCTGGGCGATCTACTGCGTGAGCGCGGCGGGCGACCTTCTGCGCGACATGGCCCGGCAGGAGGAGGTGACGGTGGCGGTGCTGGCCGAGAAGCCGGACGTGCTGCTTCTCAGCGGCGGCGGCAACGATGTGCTGGGGGGCGGGGCGTTGCAGAAATACCTGCTGCCCTTCGATCCCGCCGTGGATGCCGCGGGCCATGTCGGGCCCGCCTTCGACGGCATCCTGAGGGGCACGGTGGACATCTACGCCGACCTGATCGAGGCGACGATGCGGGCGGGGGCGAAGCGCGTCGTCTGCCACAGCTATGATCATGTCATTCCGAACGGGGGCCGCTGGCTCGGCCGGCCTATGGCCGCGCTGGGGATCACCGACCCGGCCTTCCAGCGCCAAATCATCCGTGTGCTCATCGACCGCTTCCACGAGGCGCTGGCCGGAATGGCGGAGCGGTTCGGCGGGCGGGTGACGGTGGCCGACTGCCGCGGGCGCGTGCCGGACACGGGCTGGTATGACGAGCTGCACCCGACCTCGCAGGGGTTCGTGGGGCCTGCGCGCGTCATCCTCGCCGCCGTGGAGGGCATGTCCGAGACCACCGTCTTCGCGATCCCCGAGATGCCGATGGCCGAGCGGGCCCTGCCGGCCGGAGAGCCGGACGCGGCGGCCACCCTGCTCGATGCGGAGGAGGAGGCGCTGGTGGCCGAGATCGGCCGGCGGCAGGCCCTGTTCGAGGTCGATCCTTCGGTCGGAGGAACCCTCGCGCTGGAACTGCCGGTCGCGCTGCCCGAGACGGTGCAGCTGCCCTTCCGCGACCTCGGGCGTGCGGTCGTCACCCGGCTCGAGCGCGAGCTGCACACGCTCATGTGCACCGAGGCGGGGCAGGGCGACCGCGAGGCCCTGCAGCAGGCGCTGGGTCTGCCGCAAGCGGGCCTCGTGGGGGCGCTGACGGCGGCGCTGATGGGGCTTGGCTGCCCCGCCTTCGTGGCGCCGCTGGCAGCGACCGTGATCGTCAAGCGCGGGGTGGCGCCGGCCTGGGACGAGACGTGCCGGATCTGGAGTTTGCGGCTCGGCGCGATGCCCGAGGTGGCGCCGGCCGACGGGTGAGGGCCGGCGCCGTCACGGCACCAGCGCCCCGCGGGCGCCGATGACGCGGGCGGCAAGACGGGCGCCGGCCCGGACCGCGTCCGCGAGCGGCGCTCCGGTCAGATGTGCCGCAAGGAAGCCCGCGTTGAAACTGTCGCCCGCGGCGGTGGTGTCGATCACCTCTTGCACCCGTTCGGGCGGGTGGCTCTGCTGGCCGTCTTCGGTCAGCGTCACCATCGGGCCCGCACCGTCCTTGACCACCACGAGCGTCGCGCCGGCGGCCGCGTAGCGCGCCGCGGTGGCGGCCGCGTCGGCGTCGCCGAAGAAGGTGGCCTCGTCCTCGTGCGAGGGCAGGACGATGTCGGCATGGCGCGCGGCCTCGGTGACGGCCGCGCACATGGCCGCCGGATCGGGCCAGAGGCGCGGGCGCAGGTTCGGGTCGAAGGCCACCGCGCTGCCCGCCGCCCGCGCGGCCGCGAGGGCCTCGAGGAGCCGCGCGCGGTCGGCCGGATCGAGGATCGCCAGAGTGATGCCCGAGAGGTAGATCAGCGCGGCCTCCGCGAACCCGGCCTCGAGCGCGGCGACATCACGGGCGAGCAGCCTGGCCGCGCTCTGCCCGCGCCAGTAGGCAAAGCTGCGCTCGCCGTTCGTCAGTTCGATGAGGTAGAGGCCCACCGTCCGGTCCGAAAGGCGCGCGACATGGGCGGTGCCAAGCCCCGCCTCCTCGAAGAAGGCCACCATCCGCGCCGAGATCGGGTCAGTGCCGACAGCGGTGAGATAGTCCACCGGCCGGTCGGCCGGCAGGGCGCGGCGCAGATACCAGGCCGTGTTCAGCGTGTCGCCGGCAAAGCCCATCGCATAGGTGCCCTCGCCCGTCGGCGCCATCTCGACCATGCATTCGCCGACCGAGACGATGCGTTTCTTCAGAGATCGGGCAGACATGCGTCCTCCTGTGCGAAATAGCTCTGGTGATCGAGGCGGATCCGCTCGATCTGGATCTTGATGCGGTTGAGGTGCCGGTGCATCCGCCGCATCGCCTCGGGCGCGTCGCGCGCCTCGATGGCCTGCATCACCTCGAGATGGTCAGCGTAGGCATCCTTCGAGGCGAAGGCCAGCGACAGGTAGCGCACCCGGTCCATGTGGGACTTGTTCTCGCGGATGATCTCCCAGGCGAAGCCGCAGCCGGACCGCTCGCAGATCTCGCGGTGAAACCGGTCGTCGAGCGCGTGAAAGCGGAGCCGGTCGCCCGCCTCGGAGGCCTCGCGCTGAAGGTCGAGGATCTGCCAGAGCGCGGCATGGTCCGCTTCGGTCAGGCGCTCGCAGGCCACGCGGACCGTCTCGGCCTCGATGGCGGCCCGGATGAAACGGGCCTGCATGACGCTGCGGGTCGAGATCTGTGAGACCGTCGTGGCCCGCTGGGGCCGGATCGCGAGGAAGCCCAGCTTGGACAGCCGGTAGAAGGCATCGCGCACCGGCTGGCGCGAGACGCCGAACTGACGCGCGACCTCGATCTCGGAGAGCTTGGTGCCGGGAGGCAGGTCAAGCTCGATGATCCGGTCGTGCAACTGATCGAAGACCTGATCCGTGACCGAGGGCCGGATGGGTGCCTCGAGGGTCGGCAGCGTGATCGCGTCGGTCATGTCCTCTCCGTTGACAGGTGAAGCATACTAGCATATTAGTCAGACACGGCGGCCAAATGCCACCGTTATCTGATGGCTTGACGCAGGGAGGAGGCGGAAGGCAATGGGGCTGCTGCACGCAGATCGGCTGTTTCCGATCGAGGAGGGCGCCCGCGCGCTGGCCCGCGCGCTTCACGGATCGGTCAAGGACCTGCCGATCGTCTCGCCGCACGGCCACACCGATCCCCGCTGGTTTGCCGAGAACGAGGCTTTCCCCGATCCCGCCCGGCTTTTCGTGACGCCGGACCATTATGTGTTTCGGATGCTGCATTCGCAGGGCATCCCGCTGGAAGCGATGGGCGTGCCGCGCGCCGATGGCGGGCCGACCGAGACCGACGGCCGCACGATCTGGCGGCTGTTCGCGGCGAACTACCACCTCTTTCGCGGCACGCCCTCGCGGCTGTGGCTGGACCATGCTTTTTCCGAGGTCTTCGGGCTGGAGCGCCGGCTCTCGGCCGGGACGGCGGATGCAAGCTATGACCATATCGCCGACTGCCTGAGCCGGCCCGAGTTCCGGCCGCGCGCGCTGTTCGAGCGGTTCGGGATCGAGGTCATCGCCACCACGGAAAGCGCGCGCGACGACCTGCGCTGGCACCGGATGATCCGCGAGAGCGGCTGGCAGGGCCGCGTCATCACGGCCTATCGTCCCGATGCGGTGGTGGATCCCGAGTTCGCGGGCTTTGCCGACAATGTGGCGGCATTGGGCGAGCTGACGGGCGAGGATACCGCGACCTGGCAGGGCTATCTGGCGGCCCACCGCAAGCGGAGGGCGTATTTCAAGGAGTTCGGCGCGACCTCGACCGACCACGGCCATGCCACGGCCCGGACCGAGGATCTGCCGCAGGCCGAGGCGGCGGCGCTTCTTGCCAAGGCGCTCAAGGGCACCTGCACCCCCGACGAGGCCGACGCCTTCCGTGGGCACATGCTGACCGAGATGGCGCGCATGAGCCTCGACGACGGGCTGGTGCTGCAGATCCATCCGGGCAGTTTCCGCAACCATTCTCAGCCGGTCATGGATCGGTTCGGGCGCGACAAGGGCTTTGATATCCCGACACGCACCGATTACGTCCGCGCGCTGCGGCCGCTTCTGTCGGCGGTGGGGGGCGATCCGCGGCTGACGGTGATCGTCTTCACGCTGGACGAAACCGCCTATGCCCGCGAACTGGCACCGCTGGCCGGAGTCTATCCGGCGCTGAAGCTTGGCCCCGCCTGGTGGTTCCACGACAGCCCCGAGGGGATGCGCCGCTTCCGCGAGATGACCACCGAGACGGCCGGCTTCATGAATACCGTGGGCTTCAACGACGACACGCGCGCCTTCTGCTCGATCCCCGCCCGGCATGACGTGGCGCGGCGGGTGGACAGCGCGTTCCTGGCGACGCTGGTCGCCACCGGGCGCCTCGATGAGGACGAGGCGTTCGAGGTGGCGCAGGACCTGGCCTACCGGCTGGCGAAACAGGCCTACCGGCTCTGAGACAATGACCAAGGGAGGAGAAACCATGACCAGAACCCTGACCGCAGCCCTGCTGGCAAGCGTCGCGCTTGCCGCACCGGCCTTCGCCGAATGCGAGGTGACGCTGCGTTCCTCGGACACCCATCCCGACGGCTATCCGACCGTCGAGGGCGTCAAGCACATGGCCGAGCGCGCGAAAGAACTGTCGGACGGCCGGATCTGCATCGAGGTCTTCCCCTCGTCGCAGCTGGGCGAGGAAAAGGACACGATCGAGCAGACCCAGTTCGGCGTGATCGACATGGTGCGCGCCTCGTTCGGCTCGTTCAACGACATCGTGCCCGAGGCGCAGCTGCTGTCGCTGCCCTACCTGTTCCGCTCCGAGGATCACCTCCATAACGTGATGGACGGCCCGATCGGCGACGATCTCGCCAGGGCTTTCGAGGCCAGGGACCTGATCGCGGTGGCCTATTACGACGGCGGCGCGCGCAGCTTCTACAACAGCCAGAAGCCGATCGCCTCGATCGACGACCTGAAGGGCATGAAGTTCCGCGTCATGCAGTCGGATGTCTTCGTGGACATGATGTCGGCGCTGGGCGCCAACGCCACGCCGATGCCCTATGGCGAGGTCTATTCCTCGATCCAGACCGGCGTGATCGACGGGGCCGAGAACAACTGGCCGTCCTACGACAGCTCGGGCCATTTCGAGGTGGCGAAATATTACACGCTCGACCAGCACCTGATGGTGCCGGAACTGGTGGCGATCTCGAAGACCAGATGGGACGCGCTGTCGCCCGAGGATCAGCAGATCCTGCGTCAGGCCGCCGAAGAGTCCGAGCCGGTGCAGCGCAAGCTCTGGGCTGAGCAGGAGAAGGCGTCGGAAGAGAAGGTGCTGGCCGCCGGGTCCGAGGTGATCCGCGACATCGACAAGACCCCCTTCATCGAGGCGATGGCGCCGGTCTATGAAAAGTATGTCACGAAGCCGGAATACCGGGATCTCGTGAAGCGCATTCAGGAAACCGAGTGACCTGACCCGTCGGCCCGCGGACGCTGTTCCGCGGGCCGCTTCCTTCGCGAGGTGCAATGTGCAGGACGGATTGAGAAGGCTTGCCCTCGTCATGGGCGGGCTGGCGCGGGTCGCGCTTTGGATAGCGCGCGCCGGGCTCGTGCTGATGACGGTCTTCGTCTTCGCGCAGGTCTTCGTGCGCTATGTGATGAACGACAGCCTGCACTGGGCGGAACCGGCGGCCGTGACCATCATGGCCTGGTTCATCTTCCTTGGCGCCGCCGTGGGCGTGCGCGAGGGCTATCACCTCTCGTTCGACGTGCTGCTTTATTTCCTGCCGCGCCGCGTCGCGCCCTGGCTGCACACGATCTCGGATCTCTTCGTGGTGGGCTTCGGCTTCGGGATGTTCTGGTATGGCTGGTCGCTGGCCGCCCGCGCGGCCAACGACTACATGCCCGGCCTCGGCATCAGCCGCGGCTTCGAGTTCGCACCGCTGATCTCGGGCGGCGTCCTTCTCGTCCTCTTCTCGATCGAGCGCATCCTGCGCCGGGCCGCGGGCCTGCACACCGCCCGCTTCGGCGAGGACGCGCCGGAAGAGCCTGAAACCACCACCACAGGGGCCTGACGTTGGAGCTGTTCATCCTGTTCGGAAGCTTTGTCTTCCTGCTGCTCATCGGCACGCCGGTCGCCTTCTGCCTCGGCGTCTCGAGCTTCCTGACGGTGCTCTATCTGGGGCTGCCGCCGGTGGTGGTGTTCCAGCGGCTGAACTCGGGCGTGTCGGTCTATGCGCTGATGGCCATTCCCTTCTTCATATACGCCGGCGACCTGATGGTGAGGGGCGACATCGCGCGCCGGCTGGTGGCGCTGGCGGGCGCCATGGTCGGCCACCTGCGCGGGGGGCTCGGGCAGGTGAACGTGGTGGCCTCGGTCATGTTCGGCGGCGTCTCGGGCTCGGCCGCGGCCGATGCCTCGGCGGTCGGCGGTCTGATGGTGCCGCAGATGAAGGCCCGCGGCTATGGCGCCGATTACGCGGTGAACCTGACCGTGGTGGGCTCGATCATCGCGCTGATGATCCCGCCGTCGCACAACATGATCATCTATTCGATCGCGGCCGGCGGGCGGATCTCGATCGCCGACCTGTTTACGGCCGGCATCATTCCGGGCTTCCTTCTGGCCGTGGCGCTGATGATCGCGGCCTATTTCGTGGCCCGCCACCGCGGCTATCCGACCGAGACCTTCCCCGGCCTGCGGGCGCTGGGGGCGATCTTCGTGGCCGCCGTGCCGGGTCTGATCCTTGTGGCGCTGATCTTCGGCGGCGTGCGCTCGGGGATCTTCACCGCCTCGGAAAGCGCCAACATCGCCGTGGTCTATGCGCTGCTGGTGACCATCCTGATCTACCGCACGCTGACCTGGTCCGAGTTCGTCCACGCCACTCTGGGCGCGGTGCGCACCACGGCGATGGTTCTGCTGGTGATCGGCTGCGCGGCGGCCTTCGGCTGGCTGCTGGCCTATCTCAGGGTGCCGACGGCCATCGTGGCCTTCATGCAGGGGCTGTCGGACAATCCGCTGGTGATCCTCTTGCTGATCAACGTGGCGCTGCTGGTGCTCGGCACCTTCATGGACATGTCGCCGCTGATCGTCATCACCACGCCGATCTTCCTGCCGGTGGCGCAGGCCTTCGGCGTGGATCCGGTGCATTTCGGGGTGATCCTCGTGCTGAACCTCGGCATCGGGCTTTGCACGCCACCCGTGGGGGCGGTGCTGTTCGTCGGCTGCGCGGTGGGCAGGATCTCGATCTGGCACGCGATGCGGACGATCTGGCCCTTCTACGGCGCGGCCGTCATCGTCCTGCTGCTCGTCACCTACATTCCCACGCTGTCGCTCTGGCTGCCGGCGCAGTTCCGCTGAGGTTTCCCATGTTTCCCATTGTCTCTCCCGATCCCGGCGTGACGCGGCAGGTGCTGGCCGATGATCCCGCGCTGATGCTGGTGGCCTTCCGCTTCGACGAAGGCGCCGAGGGTCGGCTGCACAGCCATCCGCATGTGCAATCCACCTTCGTCCAGTCCGGCCGCTTCCTGTTCTTCCTCGGCGACGCGACGCACGAGATCGGGCCGGGTGACAGCCTGATGATCCCCTCGGGCGTGACCCACGGCTGCCGCTGCCTCGAACCCGGCACGCTGATCGACAGCTTCGCCCCCCGCCGCGACGATTTCCTCTGAAGGAGCTTCCCATGACCCATATCGAGATCCGTCACGCGATGGACCCCGTGTCCGCGCGCCAGCTCGACACCGCCGGCCTGCGCGAGGCCTTCCACATGGCAGACCTGTTCCACGAGGGCGAGATCCGGCTGGTCTATACCCATTACGACCGGATGATCGTGGGCGGTGCCGTGCCTGCGGGTGCGCCTCTGGTGATCGACGAGGTGAAGCCCACCGGCACCGCCTCGATCCTCGACCGGCGCGAGATGGGGGTGGTGAACATCGGTGGCCCCGGCACCGTCTCGGCCGCGGGCGAGACGTGGGAGATGGGGCGCGGCGACGTGCTCTACCTGCCGATGGGCGCGGGGCCGGTGACCTTTGCGGGGCAGGGGCGGTTCTACATCCTGTCGGCGCCCGCGCATACGGCGCATCCCGCCCGGCTGGTGACGCTGGCGGATGCGAAGAAGGTCAAGATGGGCGCGCCCGAGACCGCGAACGAGCGCACGATCAACCAGTTCATCCACCCCGAGGTGATGCCGTCCTGCCAGCTTGTCGTGGGCTACACCCAGTTCCACGGCGGCTCGGTCTGGAACACGATGCCCGCCCATGTCCACGACCGACGGATGGAGGTCTATCTCTATTTCGACCTCGCGCAGGACGCCCGCGTGTTCCATTTCATGGGCGAGCCTTCCGAGACGCGCCATCTGGTGATGAAGAACGAGGAAGCCGTGGTCTCGCCGCCCTGGTCGATCCACTGCGGCTGCGGCACCGGCGCCTATACCTTCATCTGGGCGATGGCAGGCGACAACGTGGATTATCGCGACGTCGAACCCGTCGCGATGGAGGATCTGCGGTGATCTCCTTCTCGCTGGCGGGCCAGCGGGCGCTGGTCACGGGGGCCAACACCGGGATCGGTCAGGCAATCGCGGTGGCACTGGCCGAGGCCGGGGCCGAGGTGATCGCCGCCGGCCGCTCCTCCTGTGCGGAGACGGTCGCGATGACCGGCGGGCGCGAGCTGCGGCTCGATTTCGCCGACCCGATGGCCGCGCGCGATGCCTTCGCGGCCGAACCCATCGACATCCTCGTGAACAATGCCGGCATCATCCGCCGCGCCGATGCGGTGGACTTCACCGAAGAGGACTGGGACGCGGTGATGGACGTGAACCTCAAGGCCGTGTTCTTCACCGCGCAGGCCTTCGCCCGCTCGGCGCTGGCGCGCGGGACGGGGGGGCGGATCATCAACATCGCCTCGCTTCTCAGCTTCCAGGGCGGCATCCGCGTGCCCTCCTACACCGCCGCCAAGCATGGTGTGGCGGGCATCACCAGGCTTCTGGCGAACGAATGGGCGTCGAAGGGCATCAACGTGAACGCCATCGCGCCGGGCTACATCGAGACCAACAACACCGAGGCCCTGCGGGCCGATGAGGCGCGCAACCGCGCCATCCTTGACCGCATCCCCGCCGGCCGCTGGGGCCGGCCCGAGGACATCGCCGGAGCGGCCGTGTTCCTCGCCTCACCCGCTGCGGCCTATGTCCATGGCGCAATCCTGAATGTCGATGGAGGCTGGCTTGCCCGCTGAGATTGGAATCGTCCACCTGGGACTGGGCGCCTTCTTCCGCGCCCACGGCGCGATCTATGTCGAGGAGGCGATGAAGGCCTCGGGCGGCGACTGGTCCATCCTTGGCGTCAGCCTCCAGTCGCCCACGATGCGCGACGCGCTCGCGCCGCAGGGCTTTGCCTATCACGCCGTCGAGCAGGGGCCTGCGGGCGAGACCGTCCGCCGGGTCGAGGTCGTGCGGCAGGTGCTGGTGGCGAAGGAGGACCCCGAGGCGGTTCTGGCCGCCATGGCGGAACCCGGCGTGAGGATCGTGAGCCTGACGGTCACCGAAAAGGGCTACTGCCACAATCCGGCCACGGGCGCGCTGAACCCGGACCATCCCGACATCCTCCATGACCTCGCCGATGCGCGGCCGCGCTCGGCCCCCGGCTATCTGGTGCACGCGCTGCAACGGCGGCGCGAGGCGGGCGTTCGCCCCTTCACCGTGCTTTGCTGCGACAACCTTCCCGAGAACGGCCGCGTGGTGCGGGGCGTGGTGCTGGACCTCGCCCGCCGGATCGATCCGGGCCTCGCCGACTGGATCGCCGCCGAGGGGCGCTTCCCCTCGACGATGGTGGACCGGATCGTGCCCGCGACCAAGCCCGAGGACATCGAACGGCTGCGCGCGCGGGGCATCGAGGACAATCTGCCGGTGATGCACGAGCCCTTCAGCCAGTGGGTCGTCGAGGACGATTTCGTGGACGGCGCCCGCCCGGATCTCGGGGCGGTGGGGGTGCAGCTTGTGCAGGACGTGACACCCTTCGAGCACATGAAGCTGCGGATGCTGAACGGCACCCATTCCTCGCTCGCCTATCTCGGCTATCTTGCGGGGCACGAGACGATCGCCGAGACGGTGGCCGATCCGGTCTTTGCCGCCTTCGTGCGGCATCTGTGGCGGGACGAGATCATCCCGGCCCTGACGCCCCCGCCGGGGGTGGATCTGGCCGCTTACGCCGACCAGCTGTTCCAGCGCTACTCGAACCCGGCGATCCGGCACCGCACATGGCAGATCGCGATGGACGGCAGCCAGAAGCTGCCGCAACGCATCCTCGGGACGCTCACCGAGAACCTCGCCGCGGGCCGCCCCTCGCCGGGCCTGATGCTCGCCGTGGCGGGCTGGATGCGCTATGTTTCGGGAACCGACGAAAAGGGCCAGCCGATCGAGGTCAAGGATCCGCTCGCCGACGAGCTGCGCAAACGGGCGGCCGAGGGCGTGCCCGCGCTGCTCGGGCTTCGCGCCGTGTTCCCCGAGGAGCTGGCCGAAGCGCTCGCGTCCGGTGTCACGGCCGCCCATGCGCGCCTGACGGACGTGGGCGCGCGGCGCGCGGTCGAGGAGATTTCCGGGTCGTGATGTCAGCCTCACCCGGAAAGGACGAAGGGGCGCCCTCGGGCGCCCCTTCCGATTCCGGGCCTCGCGGCGATCAGTCCTTGGCGCGCTCGACGTAGCTCAGGTCTTCGGTGTTGATCACGATGCGCGTGCCGGCCGAGATATGCGGCGGCACCATCACGCGCAGCCCGTTGGTGCACATCGCCGGCTTGTAGGACGAGGAGGCCGTCTGGCCCTTCACCACCGGCTCGGTCTCGGTGATCTCGACCACCACCTTCTGCGGGAACTCGATCGAGATCGCCACGTCGTTGTGGGTCTGCAGATAGACGCGCATCCCTTCCGTCAGGAACACCTTGCCGTCGCCCACCACGTCGGGCGAGACCACGACCTGATCGTAGCTCTCGGGCTCCATGAAGTGATAGCCCTCGCCGTCCTCGTAGAGGAAGTCATACTCGCGCTCGTCCACGGTGGCGCGCTCGACCTGCTCGGTCGTCTTCCAGCGTTCCGAGACCTTGGTGCCGTCCGAGATCCGCCGCATGTCCACCTGCGTCACCGGCGTGCCCTTGCCGGGGTGGAAGTTCTGGGCAGTGAGGACGACATAGAGCCGGCCGTCGATATCGACGACATTGCCCTTGCGGAGGCTCGAGGCGATGACTTTCACGGGTCTCTTCCTTGCGATGGGAGGGGGCGCATCGTAGAACGCGCAGGATTGGCCGTGCGCCTATCCCATCCGCGCCAGAAATTCCAGACGAAAGCCGCCGAATGTCCGCTTCCTCCTGGTGGCAGCCCCACCGTCACGCCGACCGCCGCCCGCTGCTTCTGGCGCGCAACCGCATCCAGTCGGCGATCCGCGACTGGCTGGGGGCCGAAGGCTTCACCGAGGTCGATCCGGCGGCCCTTCAGGTCTCGCCCGGCAACGAGGCGCATCTGCACGGCTTCGAGACCTCGGCCATCGGCAATGACGGGCAGGGGCGGCGGATGTATCTGCACACCTCGCCCGAGTTCGCGATGAAGAAGCTCCTGGCCGCGGGCGAGACGCGGATCGCGGCCTTCGCCCATGTCTGGCGCAACCGCGAGCGCGGTGTGCTGCACTCACCCGAGTTCACCATGCTCGAATGGTACCGGGTGGGCGAGGACTACGAGGTGCTGATGGAGGATTGCGCGGCCTTCCTGCGGCTGGCGGCCGAGGCGGCGGGCGGGCGCGAGCTGCGCTTCCGCGACCGGAGCTGCGATCCCTTCGCCGAGCCGGAACGGCTGTCGGTGGCCGAGGCGTTCCTGCGCCATGCCGGGATCGACCTGCTGGCCACGGTGGACGGGCAGGGCGTGCCCGACGCCGCGGCGCTGCGGTCGGCGATGGCGGCGGCGGGCCTCTCGGCCGGGGAGGACGACGGCTGGTCGGACCTGCTGAGCCGGGTGCTGGTGGAGAAGGTCGAGCCGCATCTGGGGCATGGGCGGCCCACGATCCTCGACCGCTATCCCGCGGTCGAGGCGGCGCTGGCGCGGCGCGCGGCGGATGATCCGCGCGTCGCCGAGCGGTTCGAGCTTTATGCCTGCGGGGTGGAACTCGCCAACGGCTTTGGCGAACTGACCGATCCGGCCGAACAGCGCCGCCGCTTCGAGGCCGAGATGGCCGAGAAGGAGCGGGTCTATGGCGAGACCTATCCGCTCGATGAGGAGTTCCTCGCGGCGCTGGCCCTGATGCCGCCCGCAAGCGGGATCGCCCTTGGCTTCGACCGGCTGGTGATGCTGGCCACCGGCGCCCCCCGCATCGATGAGGTGATCTGGGCGCCCGTCGCCGCAAGCGCCCGCCCATAGCCCTCCTTGCCTGATCGGCGCTGTCCGAGATGACGCCTAGGGAGGCGTCGATGGATACGGACGTACAGACATACGCCATGTCTCACAGTCACCAGCACGGATATGCCGGGCGTATCCTGTTCCGCTCGAAACGCGGCGACCAGTTGAAATGCCTGGTTTGGGATCAGACCGGACTTGTCCTGATCTACAAGAAGCTCGAGGGCACTGGCTTCCACCGGCTGAAGCCCGCCGACGGGGTGATCCGGCTGTCGCCGGCGCCGTTCTCGGCCCTCGTCGAGGGGCTGGATTGGCGAGCGGTCCGGGCCGAGGTCGAGGAGGCCCGCGCCCGGCTGGAGCGGCTGCTCGGGCGGATGCGGCGCGACACCTTCGGCTCGAAGTCCGAGAAGCTCGACCCCGTCCAGCGGAACCTGCCGTTCGAGGAATGAGCCCTTTTGCGCCATTGATGGAGTGGATGGCTCCCGCTCCCGGCATCGCGATGTGCCACATTGGGTGCTGTCACACGGACCCATGAAGGGAGCCATCCATGAAGGAGATTACCACGGTCGGTCCACCCGGCGCAGCGCGGCTTCCCGGTGCTTCTCGAGCTTGCGCGCCCGCCCGTCGACCCGCTTCTCGCCTTTGCCGTAGACATTAGCTCCGGCGTAGAAAGGCGTTCTTCAGGAGGCCGATGACGTTGCGATAGCGGATCTGCCGCCAGTCGAAGGATGTGAGGCGGCGCCCCGACGGACGCGGAAAGAACACGCCCTCCGCCGTCCGCGACAGGTGCGCCTGCCGCGCGCTGCCCAGCTGGGGGAACCCGGCGTGAACCCCGAGGCGTTTAGCGCCGCAACCCTCCGCAAGATCCTTGACCAGCACATGCAGAGCGACATCGCCGAACTGATGCCCTGGAACTTCCGCGAATGGTCAAGCCGCAAGACCAAGGGTGGTCAGCCTCCGCTTACCCGTCGGCTGAGACCCTACGCTCAGAACACCATGCGCGAGGCCGCTCCGAAGAGCGGGGTCGAAGCGGCGATCGACCAGGCCAGCATGAGGCCGAGGCCGAGGCCGACCGTGGCGGGCCCGGTGACGCGGGCGATCCACCGGCCCATCGTGCCGAAGACCAGCAGGAACAGCAGGAACACCGGCAGCACCGTGAAGGACAGGCCCAGCCGCTCGGGTTCGGCCGCGATCGCTCCGCCAAGGGCCAGAAGCGGGGCCAGCGCCAGCAGGAGCCTCCGCCACAGCCGCGCGCGATGGGCGAGATGGGCGTGGGCCAGCATGAAGGGCAGGGTGCCGAGCGCGAGCAGCCCCATCAGCGGCAGGCGAGGCCCGGTGGGCAGGAAGGCCGCGGCGTAGCGATCCATCGCCAGCGCGAAGACCAGACTTCCGGCCAGCAGCACCGCCAGCGCGGGCAGGTTCACCCGCCGGTCGAGGCCGCGGTAATGCGCGAGCAGGCCAAGCTGGATCACGCCCCAGACCCCGAAGAAGAGGGCGATCCGCCCGATCCCCGCCAGCCCCAGCACGGACGCGCCGAGGTTCAGCGACAGGAGCGCGGCGGGCAGCGCCGGGGCGGCGAGGAGCACAAGGAAGAGCCGCCAGCCCGGCTCTGGCCCGTGCTTGCCGCGGTCCGGCAGCAGCGCCGCGGCCGGCCAGACGAGGGCCACGAGCCCGGCCAGCAGCAGCAGGATCCAGGGCCCGGTGGCCGCCACGGGAGCGGCGTGGTCCGGCGCCATCCAGTCGCGGATCTCGCGCAGGGTCGTCGGGCTCCAGAGCACGCCGGCATGTCCGACGAGGGGCGCGACCGCCGCCCGCCGCTCGACGGGCCCGGCCTCCACCGTCTCGCCCTCCGCGGCGTCGGGCGCCACCTGCCGCACCATCTCGAGCGCCACTTCGCGCAGGCCGCCCTCGCGCTGGCCCGAGAGGATCAGGAGCCGGGCGGGCGTCTCGGGCGTGACCTCGCGCGAATAGGCCGAGATCAGGGCGACCGGCCCCACAGCGGGCAGACGGTCCGCGGTGCGCACCAGAATGTCGGTCGCCATCGAGTGACCGATCAGGGCCGGCGGCCACGCCACCCCCGGCAGGGCCCGCGCCGCCTCCACGACCTCGAGCGTCTGGCGCACGAGCTGGACCGTGGTCCCGCTCGATCCCTGCTCGTTGGGAAAGGCATCGGGCGACATCGGCGTGACGCTGCGCCCCTGGCCGTGGAAGTCGAACGAGACCACCGCCATGCCCGCGCGCGCCAGCGTGAGCGAGATCGCCTCCATCATCTGGCGCGAGCCGCCAAAGCCGTGCGCCACCACGGCGAGCGGCGCCTCCGGCCCGCCGGCGGCGCGGTAGAGCGTGGCGGGCGTCGTGCCGATCATCATCGGCGTGCGCTCGATCCCCGCGCGCGCGCGTTCGAGCATGAGGATCGCCAGCCCCACCGCGACGATGGCCAGGACGGCAACGAGAATCCTCGGTCGGGATGGGGGCGGGGACAAGCGAGAACCTCCGGCAGGGACGATGCCGAAGGTTCTCCCCGTCCCCCGCCCCGAGGTCAAGCGGTGGCTTGGCGCTCGAACCGCGGGAACAGCACTTCGTTCTCCAGATGCATGTGCGCGACCAGGTCGTCCGCGAACTTGCGCACGCCCGCATAAAGCGCGTGCCACGAGCGGCAGGCGCCTTCCGGCGGGGCGAAGCCGCGGGTGAGGTGCTCCAGCCGGCGCAGCTGCTCGCCGTGGCTGTCGTGTTCGGCCCGCATGACGGCGATGGGCTGGAAGATCATCGGCGCTCCGCCCATCCGCATCATCGGGAAGAGGATCTGCTCTTCCTTCTGCATGTGGTCTTCCATCTCGTCGCGCATGTCGTCGAGCAGGAGCATCAGCCCGTGCGGCGCCTCTTCATGGTCGCCGTGGACCGCCTCGACCTTCTCGGCCAGCGGGATGAGGTCGGCCAGCTCGCGCCGGTGGGTCTCGTGGTAGCGCGCGAGGATGTGTTCGATGAGGGCTGCGGTCTCGGCCGGCGCTTCGGCCTGGGCGGCCGTGGCCAGGGCCTGAAGCTCGGAGAGCAGCGCCTCGGGGGCGAGGTTCCGGTTCCCGGCCGCCTCGGCCAGGCTCTGCCCGCCGCCGCAGCAGAAGCTGATGCCGTGACGGCGGAAGAGGCCCGCTGCGCCGGGCAGGCGGGCGGCGACCTCGCCCACTTCGCTGTCGAGGGTGAGGGAAATGTCGGACATGGCGTCTCCTTCCGGTGTTCCTGCGGTGTTGCTAGCGGCAGGAACGGGCGCGAACGTTGCGCCAGCGCACGGAAAACGGCGGCACGCTGCGACGCGCGGCGCCTTTGACGCCGGGGGCCGGCTCGCCTAAGCCGGGCCGGGATGCAGGAGGGCACCATGGACGCGGACGAACGGACCAAGCGCGAGGCGATCATCGCGGCCTGTCTCGAGATGAACCGCTCGGGCCTCAATCAGGGGACGTCGGGCAACATCTCGGTGCGGCATGGCGAGGGGCTGCTCATCACTCCCACGGCCATCGCCTACGAGCGGCTTCAGCCCGAGGATATCGTCTTCCTCGCGATGGACGGCACGGCCACCGGGCGGCACCGGCCCTCGAGCGAGTGGCGCTTTCACCGCGACATCCTGGCCGCGCGGCCCGATGCCCATGCGGTCGTCCATGCCCATCCCACGGCCTGCACCACGCTGGCGATCCTGAACCGCGAGATCCCCGCCGTGCATTACATGATCGCGGCCGCGGGCGGGCCCACGGTCCGCGTGGCGCCCTATGCGATCTACGGTTCGGAAGAGCTGTCCCATCATGCGGTGACCGCGCTCGAGGGGCGGCTGGCCTGCCTGCTCGAGCATCACGGGATGATCGCCATCGGGCCGTCGCTCGCGCGGACGATGTGGACGGCGGTCGAGGTCGAGACGCTGGCCCGGCAGTATCTCGGCTGCCTGCAGGTCGGCGAGGTGCGGATCCTCTCGGATGAGCAGATCGCGGCGGTGGTCGAGAAGTTCGCGGGCTACGGGCTGCAGGTCTGAGCGCCCCGCCGGCGGGGAGGGGCGCCGACAAGGCGCCCTCTCCGGTGGCCATGCGTGGTCAGCGGCGGACCGTCTTGAGGCCGGTCAGCATCGGCCGGATCAGGTCCTCGCGCTTCCAGAGCTTGTAGAAGGCGATGGCCACGAGATGCAGGACCACCAGCGCGAAGGTCAGGTTGCCGAGGAACTCGTGCCAGCCCGGTGCGGCACCGGCGACCCACGAGGGCACCGACGAGGCGAGCGGCCCCACGTTCACGAAGTCGTCGGGGTCGGCCACCAGCCCGGTCAGCGCCTGCAACGCCAGCACCACCAGCAGCGCCACGATGAAGAGGCCGCCCAACGGGTTGTGGCCCCGCCAATAGGACGGCCTCGGCCGCCACGCCTCGGCCGCGTAGGCGAGGATCGCGCGCGGGCGATAGACGAAGCTCGTGAAACGCGCGGGGCGCGGCCCCACCAGCGCCCAGAGCAGACGGAAGGCAAGCAGCCCGATCACCGCATAACCTGCGTAGAAATGCAGCGTCATGATGTCCGGGCCGAACTTGCCAAGACCCCAGCAGAGGACGACGAACGCCGCCAGTGCCCAGTGGAAGATCCGCAGCAGCGGGTCCCAGATGCGGACGGTTTCGACGGCGGAGGATGAGATGTCCGGGCTGCTCATGGCTCAGTTCTTCGCGCGGAAGTCGTCGTGGCAGGATTTGCAGGTGGCGCCCACCTTGTTCACCGCGGCGCCAAGCTCCTTCTGGCCGTTGCCCGCGACGGGCTCGAGCGCGGCCACGGCTTCGAAGAAGGCCATGCCCTTCTTCTGGTAGGTGTCCATGTCCTGCCAGATCGCGGCCTTGGCGCCCGTGCCCTTCACATCGTCGGCCGAGGTGCCGGGGGCATAGAGGTCGGAGGGATCGTATTTGGTCAGCGCCACGAGGTCGGCGGCATGGGCCTTGGCGGCGTCGGCGTCATAGGGCATCTCGCCCTTCGCCATCGCGGCCAGCGGGCCGAACTCGAGCGCCACGAGCGAGAAGAAGCCCTTGCGGGCTTCGACGACACGCTCGGCATCGGCGGCCATCGCGACGGCGGGAAGGGCGGCCACCAGGGTGGACAGAAGAACTCGTCTCATCAGTCTTTCCTTGCTACAGGCCCATAACGGGCAGGCGATCGTCACACGGTGACACCCCCGAAATCCGTCGCGGAAAGGGTCGGATTCAACTGCGGCAGCTTGCCGCACCGCTCCTTGCGGACGCTAAAACGTCAATTCTTACAGTGAATTGCGCATGAATATTCGTGTATGAATATTTTCCCCGCTGGCGAGGCTCAGCCACCGGATGCGGGCGCGGGGATCAGAGGTAGCTCTGGATCGGCAGGTGCCCCACCACCCAGGAGACGGCGCGCAGGGCGGCCGGAGAGTCCGGCTCGAACCGGGCCAGGGCGGGCTGCCCGCGCTCGATCACCGACCAGCGCAGCCGCCCCTGTTCCACCGACAGCCGGTGTGCCTGATCCGGGGCGCTTTCGCGGTCGAACATCCCGGACAGCTCGGCGAAGAGGTCGGGCTCCTCGAAGAGAACGCCCAGCTCGGTGTTCATGAAGGCCGAGCGCAGGTCGAAATTGAGCGAGCCGACCACCGCCTGCCGCCCGTCGATCAGGAAGACCTTGGTGTGCAGGAGGTCGCGTCGGCCGGTCGCGCGGGGCAGGGGGCCGAACTCGTACAACTCGGCGCCCGCCTTCAGCAGCGGCAGCCGGTAGTGGCGATAGGCGCCATGCACCAGCACCATGTCCGTCACCGACAGCGCGTTGGTCATGATCGCGAGGCGCACCCCGCGCCGGGCGATCCCCGTCAGCAAGTCGCAGCCGTCGTTTCCCGGCACGAAGTAGGGTGTGATCAGCCGCACCTCGTGCTGCGCGCCGCGCAGGAGCGTGGTGATCGCCTCGCCCATCCAGGGCCCCGAGCGGTGCCCGAGCGCCTTGTCGGGCGGGTCGGCCAGCAGCGTCACCTTGTCGGTCCAGCGCAGCCGGCGGGTCAGAAGCTCGGGCGCGTCCCGCCCGGTCATCGTGCGGCGCAGGAACGAGAGCGCCGCCGGCGCCCGGTTGTGGCGCATCATCCGGCGCTGGAAGCTGCGGGCATTGACCTTGAACTCGGGCCAGAGCGCCAGGATCGGCAGCGTGATTCCGAGGTTCCAGTAGCTGTCGAAGAGCCCCTCGACCTCGGTCACCACCGGCCCGGCCAGCATCACGTCGGCGTCGCGCGACATGGCAAGGCCGCTCTCTTCCGCGTCGTAGTAGGTGTCGCCGATGTTGCGCCCGCCCACGATGGCCAGGCGCCCGTCGGCGATCCAGGCCTTGTTGTGCATCCGGCGATTGAAGCGCGACAGGCCCAGCAGCATCTCGAGCGTGCGCCGGATGACATGGCCGCGGTTGCGGATCGGATTGAAGAGCCGCACCTCGACGTTCGGGTGCTGGTTGAGCGCGAGGAAGGCGCGGTCGAAGCCCTGCACGTTCACATCGTCGAGCAGAAGCCGCACCCGCACGCCGCGATCGGCGGCCGCCAGCAGCTCCTCGATCAGCAGCCAGCCGGTCAGGTCGGTGCGCCAGATGTAATACATCAGGTCGAGCGAGCGCCCCGCCATCTGCGCCGAGAAGGCGCGCGCGGCATAGGCATCCGGGTTCTCGATCAGCGCAAGCAGCCCCGACGTGCCGGGGTTGGCGGCCTCGAGCGGGGCAAAGAGCGCGTCGAGCGGCGTCGCGGGGCCCGTCTTGGGCAGCGCGGTCGCCACGGCGCCGCGCGCCTTCAGCGCGAACTGGCGCCATCTGCGCCAGGTCAGCGCCGACAGGGCCGCCACCGCCGCGACCGCGAGCACCACCCACAGGAGTGCGCCCATCCACCCGTCGATCATGATGCGGCCGCGATCCGCTCGGGCAGGTGAAGCCGGGCCTTGATCGGCAGATGATCCGAGGCACGCCGGGCGAGCGGCGTGTCATGGGGCACCACGTCTTGAAGGCGTCCGTGCTTGCAGGTCATCAGTCGGTCCAGCGCCAGGATCGGGAACCGCGAAGGAAAGCTGCGCACCATTACGGCGCCGGTGAAGTGCCGCGCGAGATGGCTCATCGCCGCGCCCGAGCCGCGCCATTCGTTCAGGTCGCCCATCAGCAGGGTGGGGCGGGGGGCGCCGGCCTCGATGCGTTCGAGCAGGTGGCGCGTCTGCGCCGCCCGCGAGCCGGGCAGGAGACCCAGATGCGCCGCGATCACCCGCAGCGGCCGGCCATGCATCAGAAGGTCGATCATCAGCGCCCCGCGGGGCTCGAAGCCCGGCAACACGATCTTGTGCACCTCCTCGACTTCCGCCTCCCGCACCAGAAGCAGGTTGCCATGCCAGCCATGCGCCCGCCCGCTGCCCTCGACCTGCACCGGCACGAGCCCCGTCTCGGCGCGCAGATGTTCGAGGTCGAGCAGCCCCGCCCGGTCGCCGAACCGCCGGTCGGCCTCCTGCAGCGCCACGAGATCGGCGTCCAGTTCCGCAATGACGGCGGAGGTGCGTCTCAGGTCGCGCCGGCGGTCGGTGCCGATGCCCTTGTGGATATTGTAGGACGCGACGGTGATTTCGGGTGCAGGCATGGGGTTCTCGCGAGGCTCCGGTCTCGGGAGAAGATGGGGTCTCACCGGCCGATGACAAACCCCTTCTGGCCGCGCACGGGTCATCCCTCGCGTCGTCTTGTCCTGTGCGGGGCCGGGCGTGTCAGTCCGCCCGGATCCTGACCGTCTTCTCGACCGCCTCGCGCCAGATCTCGGCCAGGCGCCCGGACTCGGTCGCATATTGGTCCATCGCCTTCTGCAGCCATTGCGCCCGAAGGTGGGCGATCTCCGGGATGTTGCGGCAGTGCATCATCTGCTGCTGGGTCTTGACCGTCTCGCAGATCCGGTCCGCACCGAACTGCGAAAGCTCGTTGACGAGGCGCAGCCAGAGTTCGAAGGCGTTGCTGGTGCCGCCCTGAAGCAGGAAGCTTGCCTGACGGAGCCCGCCGTTTTCGGGAGTGGCGCTGGTGGCGTTCGGTCTTTTCGAGAAAGTCATCGTGAGACTCCTTCTCTGGAACGGGCCTCGGGGCAACCTTTCACGCCCCATGCCGCGCGTCATTGACCCCAGTCAAGTGGCGACGGTGCGACGCGTTGACTTCACGCCCGCCGCTGGCACGCTGGTCGGGAAACGGAGGGTCACGCCATGCAGGATCAGACCGAGGTGGTGCGCTTCCTGTCCGATCCCGAGAGCCACGGCGGAGCGCCGGTGGAGGTGGTCGAGACGCATGGCGCGCTCGTGTTCCTTGCGGGGGGCGAGGCCTACAAGATCAAGCGGGCGGTGCGCTACGACTACATGGATCTCTCGACGCCGGAGCTCCGTCACCGGATGCTTCGGCGCGAGCTGGAGTTGAACCGGGCCACCGCGCCCGGCATCTATCGCGACGTCCTGCCCCTGACGCGCGAGGCGGGCGGGCTCGCGCTCGGCGGCGGAGGGGAGCCCGTGGAGTGGGTGCTGCGCATGTGGCGCTTTCCGGCCGAGGACGAGCTGCTGGCGGTGGCGGAGAGCGGCGGTCTCGACGACGATCTGGCGGGCCGTCTCGGGCGGGCGGTGGCCGGCTATCACCGGGCGGCGCCCCGGCGCGAGGCCTGCGGGGCGCAGCTCATCGAGGACATCCTCGCCGAGCTGTCGCGGGTCTTTGCCGGAATGGAGGAGGCGCTCGGCCCCGAGCGGATCGCGCGTTTCGGCCGGCAGGCGCACGCCCTGCAGCACCGCCATGCGCCGCTTCTGCGGGCGCGCGCGGCCGAGGGCCGGGTGAGGCGCTGCCACGGCGATCTGCATCTGCGCAACCTCGTGCTGATCGACGGCGAGCCGGTGCCCTTCGACGCGCTGGAGTTCGACGAGACGCTCGGCACCTGCGACATCCTCTATGACTTCGCCTTCCTGCTGATGGATCTCGACCATCGCGGCCTGACGCGGGCGGCGGGCGTCGCGCTCGGGGCCTGGCTTCTGGAGGCTGCGGGCGAGGAGGATGCGGGTCTTGCGGCGTTGCCCCTCTTTCTGGCGGTGCGCGCGGCGATCCGGGCCATGGTTCTGATCCAGACCGACGAGGCCCGGAACATGGCGGGCCACTCGCGGGACGAGGCGCGGGGGCTGCTGGACGTGGCCTGCCGGTTGCTGGAGCCGCCGCCGCCCCGGCTTGTCGCCATAGGCGGGGTCTCGGGCAGCGGCAAGACGGCGGTTGCCGCGGCACTCGCGCCACGTATCGGCCTGCCGCCGGGGGCGGTCCACCTGCGCAGCGATCTCGAACGCAAGGCCGCGGCCGGCGCGCCGGTTGCGCAGCGGTTGCCCGATGCGGCCTACGCCGAGGCGGCGCGTCATGCGGTCTATGACCGGATGCTGGCGCGGGCCCGCACGATCCTTGCGGCGGGCTGGCCGGTGGTCCTCGACGCGACCTTCCTCGATCCGGCCGACCGGCAGGCGGTGGCGGCCGTGGCGCGGGATCTGGGCGTGCCGCTGCAGGCTCTGTGGCTCGAGGCCGCGCCCGACGTGCTGGTGGCGCGCGTCTCGGCCCGCCGCGGAGACGCCTCGGACGCGGACGCAAGCGTGGTGCGGGACCAGCTTGCCCGCAAGCCCGAGGCCGGAGGCTGGATCGCGGTCGATGCCACCGGCCCGCTCGATGAGGTGGTGACGGCCGCCGGCCGCGCCCTTGCCATCGGGTGACGGCCGGGGTGCCCGGCGAACAACCGCCCGATCCTGCGGCCGCTTCACCCGGCCGATGACCGCCGGCTTGCGTTGCGGCGCGGCGCCGCCTATCACATTCACCGTATCGAATATGTAGGAGCGAGTCCCATGAGTTCTGTCGAGGCACATCCCGTCGAAGGGCGGCTCGCCCATTTCCCCGTGACCTTCTTTGCGGTGGGGATGGGGATGCTGGGCCTGACCATCGCGCTTCATGCGGCCGAGCTTGCCCATGGGCGCGGGGCCGAGGTCTCGACCTTCGTTCTCGGCCTGTCGCTGGGGATGATCGGGCTTGTTTCCTTCTTCTATCTGCTCAAGCTTCTGCTCCATCCGGGGGCGGTCTCGGCCGAGTGGCACCATCCGGTCCGCATCGCCTTCTTCCCGGCCATCTCGATTTCGCTGCTGCTCGCGTCGGTCGCCCTGCTCGAGCGCGCGCCCGAGATCGCGCGCTGGGTCTGGATGGCCGGGGCGGTCCTGCAGGGCGGGCTCGCGCTGTCGGTCATCAGCGCCTGGATCGGACATCGGCCGTTCCAGCCCGGACAGTTGACCCCCGCCTGGTTCATCCCGGCCGTGGGCAATGTCATCGTTCCGATCGCGGGCGTGCCCCTCGGCCATGTCGAGATCGCCTGGCTGTTCTTTTCCGGCGGGCTGCTGTTCTGGATCGTGCTGCTGACGCTGGTGATGAACCGGCTGATGTTCCACGATCCGCTGCCCGGCAAGATGGTGCCCACGCTGATGATCCTCGTGGCGCCGCCCGCGGTCTCCTACCTCGCCTGGCTCCGGCTTGCGGGGGAGGGAGGAGCCTTTGGCCACATCCTGCTCTCGGTTGCCTATGTCTTTGCCGCCATCGTGGTGACGCAGGCCGCGAAATTCCTGAAGATGCCCTTCGCCATGAGCTGGTGGGCCCTCTCGTTCCCGCTGGCGGCGCTGACCATCGCAAGCTTCGCCCATGCCTTGGCCGTGGGATCCGAGGCGCATCTCTGGATCGGCACGGGGCTTCTCGGGCTTCTGGTGCTGGTCGTCTCGGCGCTTGTCCTGCGCACCGGGCTCGGCATCTGGCGAAACGAGATCTGCATCGCGGAATGATGCATCGCGGGCTTGTGCAGACGGGGTGACCTGCGCTGAAATGGCGGCAGTTCATCCCGGAGAAAGTCATTTTGACCAGCAGCGATTTTGTCATCACCGGCGGCGGCATCGTGGGCCTCGCCACCGCGCTCCGCCTTCAGTCCCTGCATCCCGGCGCGCGGATCACGGTGCTCGAGAAGGAGCCCGCCGTGGCCCGCCACCAGTCGGGCCGCAATTCGGGCGTGATCCATGCGGGGGTCTATTACGCGCCCGGCAGCCACAAGGCCCGCTTCTGCGCCCGTGGCGTGTCCGCGACCAAGGCCTTTTGCGACGAGCACGGCATCCCCTACCGGATCTGCGGCAAGCTGATCGTGGCCACCGACGCCGCCGAGCTTGAGCGGATGGGCGCGCTCGAGACGCGGGCACGGGCCAACGGCATCGTCATCGAGAGGCTCTCGGGCGAGGAGGCGCGGAGGCTCGAGCCGAACATCAAGGCGGTGGGGGCGCTTCTGTCGCCTTCGACCGGCATCGTCGATTACGGCCGCGTGGCCGAGCGGATGGCCGAGCTGTTCCGCGACCGTGGCGGCGAGATCCGGCTCGACACCGAGGTGCTGGGCGGCGCCGAATCCGAGGCGGGGGTGCGGCTCGAGACCAATGAGGGCGAGTTCTCGGCCGGCAAGGCGGTGTTCTGCGGCGGCCTTCATGCCGACCGGCTGGCGCGGGCCTTTGGCGCGAGCCTCGACTTCCGCATCGTGCCCTTCCGCGGCGAGTATTTCGCGATCCGCAACCAGCCCGAGGATCTGGTCCGGCATCTGATCTATCCCGTGCCCGATCCGGCGCGGCCCTTCCTGGGCGTCCATCTGACCCGCAAGATGAACGGGGGCTTCACCGTGGGGCCGAACGCCGTGCTCGCCATGGCGCGCGAGGGCTACACGAACGGCATCATCTCGGTGAAGGATCTGGCCGACAGCCTGAGCTACAAGGGCTTCTGGAAGCTCATGCGCCGCAACGCGGGGGCGGCGGCCGAGGAACTCTCGGCCTCGCTGGTCCGCCAGCTCTATCTGCGCAAGGTGCACAAATACTGCGACCGGATCCGGCTGCAGGATCTGGCACCCTACCGGGCCGGGGTGCGGGCGCAGGCGGTGGGAGCGGACGGGCGCATGATCGACGATTTCGTCTTCGTCCGCACGCGCCACGCGCTTCATGTCTGCAACGCGCCCTCACCGGCGGCCACTTCGGCGCTGCCCATCGCCGAACATATCGTGGACCAGCTGCTTGCCTGAGCGCCGGGCGGCGCGGACCTATTCCCAGGCCCGCGCCTGCGGCCGCCCGAGGCCCAGCAGATCCACCGCCCGCGCGGCGATCTGCTCGACCACCGCCGCAAGATCCTCGGGCCTGAGGTAGAAGGCCGGCACCGGCGGGGCCACGATTCCGCCCATCTCGGTCACGGCCGTCATGTTGCGCAGGTGGGCCAGCGTGAGCGGGCTCTCGCGGGCCAGCAGCACGAGCCGCCGCCGCTCCTTCAGCTGCACCGAGGCCGCGCGCGTGAGCAGGTTGTCATCGAGCCCGTGGGCGATGGCCGCAAGCGAGCGCATCGAGCAGGGCGCCACGATCATCCCCGCCACCGGGGCCGAGCCCGAGGCGATGGCCGCGCCCACGTTCATGATCCCGTGGACGCGGGTGCAGGCTGCGCGCAACGCGTCGGCGGCCTCGGGGCCGATCTCCTCGACCAGGGTCCGCTCGCCCGCCTTCGAGATCACGAGGTCGATCTCGGCGCCCAGGGCGGCCAGATGCCGCGCGCAGGCAGCGGCCAGTGCCGCGCCCGATGCGCCCGAAACGCCGAGGACGACCCTCATGCCCTGATCCTCAGCTTCGCGATCAGCTTGTCGGCGAAGGCCTCGGCCTCGGGCGACTGCGCCATCACCTCGCCCCATTCGCGATGGGTCTCGGGGCCGATCTTGTTGGTGGCGTCGATGCCGATCTTGCCCGCGAGTCCCGGCTCGGGCGAAGCGAAGTCGAGGTAATCCATCGGCGTCTTGTCGAGGATCACCACGTCGCGCGAGGGGTCCATCCGCGTCGCCATCGCCCAGGCCACATCGTCCCAGTCGCGCGGGTTGATGTCGCCATCCACCACGATCACCATCTTGGTGTAGGAGAATTGCGCCAGCATCCCCCAGAGCGCCAGCATCACCCGGCGCGCCTGGCCCGGATACCGCTTGTCGATCGCGACGATGGCGATGCGGTAGGAGCAGGCGGCCGGCGGCAGGTAGAGATCCTTCACCTCGGGGATCTGCTGGCGGAAGACCGGCATGGCGAGGTCGTTGAACACCTCGCCGATGACCGAGGGCTCGTCCGGCGGGCGGCCCGTGTGTGTGGTGAGGTAGAGCGGATCCTTGCGGTGGGTGATGGCCGAGACCCGCAGCACCGGGAAATCCTCGACCGAGTTGTAATAGCCGGTATGATCGCCGAAGGGGCCCTCTGGGGCCATGTCGCCGGGATGCACCCAGCCCTCGATCACGATCTCGGCCGTCGCGGGCACCAGAAGCGGCACGGTCCGCGCCGGCACGAGGGGCGTGCGCGCCCCGCGCAGGACGCCGGAGAAGGTCAGCTCCGAGACCTGCTCGGGCAGCGGCAGGGCCGCCGACAGAAGCAGCGCCGGATCGCAGCCGAGCGCCAGCGCCACGGGCATCGGCTCGCCCGCCCGCATCCATGTGCGGTAGTGCCCCGCGCCGCCGCGATGGGCGAGCCAGCGCATGATCAGCCGATCCCGCCCGATGACCTGCGCGCGATAGACGCCGGCGTTGTAGTGGAGCGTCTCGTCCATCGCCGTGCCGTGCGGCCGTGTCAGCACGACCGGCCATGTCACGAGGGGCCCCGCGTCGCCCGGCCAGCAGGTCGGGACGGGGATCATGCCGAGATCGGCGGCGGGCCCTTCGTGCACCACCTCCTGAGCCTCGGCCGAGCGCACGAGCTTGGCGCGGGTGTTGAGCGCGGCCTGAAGCTGCGGCCAGCGCGAGAGCGCGTCGCGCATCCCCGCAACCGGGGCCGGGGCGCGCAGCGCCGCAAGGAACGCTCCCAGTTCGGGAATCTGATCGAGCGCCAGCCCCAGCCCCGCGGCCACCCGCTCGCGCGTGCCGAAGAGGTTGGCCACGAGCGGCATGGTCGCCGACGTGTCGCGCAACGCCTCGAACCGCAGCACCGGGCCGCCGCCGCGCAGAACCTTCGAGGCCACGGCTGTGGTTTCATGCCGCAGCGAGACCGGCTCGGCGATCCGGGTCAGGTCGCCCTTTCGGGCGCACCAGTCGAGAAAGGCCCGGAGATCCGGGAAGATGGGCAGGCTGCGCATGAAACCTCACTTGTCTGGCCTTGCGGCCTAGCAGCGCAACCGGATCAATTGCTTGACCTACATCAATATGGACCTGCGGCATGGATGTTAGAGCAGGCACCGATCCGATCGGAACAGGTGTGCCATGACCAGTCTGCCCACGCTCGCCCCGCCGCTTTCGCGGCTGGTGGGGCTTTTGCCGAAGCCGCCGGCCTCCGTCGCGCTGACGCTGCTCGCCCGCCGCATCGCCGCGCGCCACCCTGAAATCATCAGCCGTCTGGGGGTTCATGCGAACGCAAGCTTTGCGCTCGACCCGACCGACCTGCCGGTGGTGATGATTCTCACCCTGCCTGCGGGCCAACCCCGCATCCGGCTGCAGAAGGACGCGAGCGGAGCCGACTGCCGCATCGCGGGCAAGCTCTCGGCGTTGCTTGCGCTCGTCCACGGGGCGGTGGACGGGGACGCGCTCTTCTTCTCGCGCGATCTGGTGATCGCGGGCGACACGGCGGCGGCGCTGGCGCTGAGAAACGCCATCGACAATGCCGAACTCGACCTGCTGGAAGAGATCCAGCATGTGGCGCCGCCGCTTGCGCGCGCGCTGGCCCCCGTCGCGGCCGCCCTTGAACGTCAAACCGGCGTGGCCCTGCGCCGCGCCTCCGGAGTGATCTGATGGAACTCGTCTGCCCTGCCGGCACCCCCGCCGCGCTGCGCGCCGCCGTGGAAGCCGGTGCCCATTCCGTCTATTGCGGCTTTGCCGATGAGACGAACGCCCGCAACTTTCCCGGCCTGAACTTCTCGCCGAAGGAACTGGCCGAGGGCGTGGCCTTCGCCCATCGCCACGGAGCCAAGGTGCTCGTCGCGATCAACACCTTCCCGCGGGCGGGCGACGAATCCCTGTGGCACCGCAACATCGCCGCCACCGAGGCGGCGGGCGCGGATGCTGTGATCCTCGCCGACATGGGCCTCCTGGCCTACGCCGCGAAGAACCATCCGAACCTGCGCCGGCACCTGTCGGTGCAGGCGGCCGCCGCCAACCCCGACATCATCAACTTCTACAACCGCGAGTTCGGCGTGAAGCGCGTGGTCCTGCCGCGCGTGCTGACCGTGGCCGAGATCGCCGCGATCAACCGCGAGACGCCCGAGGTCGAGACCGAGGTCTTCGTCTTCGGCGGCCTCTGCGTCATGGCCGAGGGGCGCTGCTCGCTCTCGTCCTACGCCACCGGAAAGTCGCCGAACATGAACGGCGTCTGCTCGCCCGCGACCGAAGTGGAATATGTCGAGGAGGGCGACCAGCTCGCCGCGCGCCTCGGCGACTTCACCATCCACCGCGTCGGCAAGGACCAGCCCGCGCCCTATCCGACGCTCTGCAAGGGCTGCTTCACCTCGGGCGATCAGGTGGGCCACATCTTCGAGGATGCGGTCAGCCTCAACGCGCAGGACATCCTGCCCCAGCTCGCCAAGGCGGGCGTCACCGCGCTGAAGATCGAGGGGCGGCAACGCTCGCGGTCCTACGTCGCGCAGGTGGTGCGCAGCTTCCGCGCCGCCGTCGATGCGCTGGCCGCGGGCCAGCCGATGCCGCAGGGGGCGCTGGCCGCGCTCTCGGAAGGGCAGGCGACCACGACGGGCGCCTATGCCAAGACCTGGAGGTAAGGCCATGGATCTCACACTCGGACCGAACCTCTTCTTCTGGGAAGCCGAGCGCGTGCGCGACTTCTACGCGAAGATCGCCGACGAGGCGCCCGTCGCCCGCGTCGTGCTGGGCGAAGTGGTCTGCTCGAAGCGGCTGCCCTTCTGGCAGGGCGAGATCCCCGTGGCGGTCGAGCGTCTGCGCGCGGCGGGCAAGGAGGTCTGGCTCTCGTCTCTGGCCCTCGTCACGCTCAAGCGCGAGCGGACGTTGACCGAGGAACTGATCGACGCGGGCGTGGGCATCGAGATCGCCGACCTGACGGCGCTGGCCTACGTTCCCGAAGGCGCGCCCTTCTCGGTGAGCCCGCTGATCAACTGCTACAACGTGGGCACGCTCGACTGGCTGGCCGCCCGCGGGGCCAGGCGCATCTGCCTGCCGAACGAGCTGCCGATGGAATCGGTGGCGACCCTTGCGCAGGCCGGCAAGGAGCGGGGTGTCGCGGTCGAGGTCTGGGGCTTCGGGCGCCAGCCGCTCGCCATCTCGGGCCGCTGCTACCATGCGCGGCTGCATGACCGGATCAAGGACAGCTGCCAGTTCATCTGCAACGCCGATCCCGACGGACGCGAGGTGGATACGCTCGACGGCGAGCGGTTCCTCGCGGTGAACGGGGTGCAGACGCTGTCCTGCGCGACCTCGTTCGTCGGGCGCGAGATCCCCGGCCTCCTTGCGGCGGGTGTCTCGGCCCTTCGCCTCTCGCCGCACACCGGCGACATGGTGGGGCTGGCGCGCGCCTTCGATGAGGCCGTGAAGGCCGGGGCCAACACCGATGCGCTCGAGGCCGCGGCGCGGGCCGTGGCGCCGGGCGGGCAGCTGGCCAACGGATACCTTCACGCCCGTGCGGGCGCCGAATGGGTCGACGCCTGAGATTGCGACACATTCTCAAGCCGGATCAGGCACTTGCCTGATCCGGGCGAATCCTGCTAGAGCGGCCGCCTGCAACGGGCGGCCGCATCGTTTCCGCGTCGTGCCCTCCAGCGCCTCCCGGAGCCGGCCATGTCCCAGACCCTCAAGCTTGCGTTGGGCAGCCTGCTCGTCGGGACCGTGGTCCTCGGCCTGAAGACGCTCGCCTGGTGGATGACCGGTTCGATCGCGCTTCTGTCGGACGCGATGGAGAGCATCGTGAACGTGGCCGCCGCCGGGGTGGCGCTGGTGGCGATCCGCGTGGCGGCGATCCCGGCCGACGCCAACCACCCCTACGGCCACCACAAGGCCGAGTTCCTGAGCGCCGTGCTGGAAGGCGCCATGATCATCGTGGCGGCGCTTCTGATCCTGCGCGAGGCGACGCTGGGCTTCCTCGATCCCCGGCCGCTGGTGGCGCCGGTCGAGGGGCTGATGGTGAACGGCGCCGCCACCGTGCTCAACGCGCTCTGGAGTTGGGTGCTGATCTCGCGCGGGAGGCGGCTGCACTCGCCGGCGCTGGTGGCGGATGGCCGGCATCTTCTGGCCGATGTCGTGTCTTCGGTGGGCGTTACGGTCGGCGTTCTGGCGGCGATCCTCTCGGGCTGGTCGTGGCTCGATCCGGCGCTGGCCGCGCTGGTGGCGGTCAACGTGCTCTGGTCGGGCTGGGTCGTGGTCTCGGCCTCGGTCAGCGGCCTCATGGACGAGTCGGTTTCGGACGAGCTGCTGGCGCGCGTGCGCGAGGTGATCTCGCGGGAGGCGGTAGGCGCGGTCGAGGCGCATGACCTGCGGACGCGCCATGCCGGGCAGGCGACCTTCATCGACTTTCACCTTGTCGTGACGGGCGAGACGACCGTCGCCGCGGCGCACGAGATCTGCGACCGGATCGAGGATGCCCTGCATCTGTTGATCCCGAACAGCCGTGTCAGCATCCACGTCGAGCCCGAGCACAAGGCCAAGCACAACGGCGTCGTTGTGATCTGATCGCTGCCGGGGCGGTCCTCTCATCCGGCATTTCATCCCGCGCGCCTTGAATGGCCACGGCGATTGTTATATTCCACAACAGGAATATGAAATGCCGCCCGCGGCCCTGCATCGGACATCCGCCATGACACGCCTGATCCTCGCGGCGCTCCTGTCGCTTCTTCCCCTCCAGACGCTGGCTGAGCCGCTCCGGCCCGTTCCCGTGACCGACTGGAAGGCGGTGTATGGGCGGATCGAGGCGCGCGACCGGATCGCCGCGCGCGCGCGGCTGGGCGGAACGCTGGTGTCCCTCTCGGTCGCCGAGGGCGACAGGGTGGAGGCGGGGCAGGTGCTGGCCGAGGTGGTGGACGAGAAGATCGGCTTCCAGCTCGCCGCCGTCGATGCGCAGCGCGCCGCGCTCGAGGCCGAGCTGGCCAACGCGCGCACCGAACTGGGGCGGGTCGAGGACCTGCTGGCCCGCGGGGTTTCGACGTCGCAGCAGTCGGACGCGCTTCGGACGCAGGTTCAGGTGATGTCGGGCCGGATCGCGGCGAACGAGGCCGAGCGCAAGGTGCTGGAACAGCAGGCCGCCGAGGGCCGGGTGCTGGCGCCCCTGTCGGGCCTCGTGCTGAACGTGCCGGCGGCCGCGGGTGCGGTGGTGCTGGCCGGAGAGGAGATCGCCTCGATCGGCGGTGGCGGCTTCTTCCTGCGGCTTGCGGTGCCCGAACGCCATGCGGGGGCGCTGCAGGAGGGCGACGCCATCGTGATCGAAGGGGCGGAAGGTCCGCAGGAGGGGCGGCTGGCCCGGCTCTATCCGCTGATCGAGAACGGCCGGGTGATCGCCGACGTCGAGGTGCCGGGCCTGTCCGAGCGGTTCGTCGAGGCCCGCGTGCTGGTGCGGCTGCCGGTGGGCACGCGCGAGGCGCTTCTGGTGCCCGAAGCTGCCGTTTCACGGCGGGCGGGGCTCGATTTCGTCACGGTGGCGGGCGAGGGCGGGTCGGTCGAGCGGACGGTGGTGATCGGCCAGCGCCACGAGGCGGAGGGGGGGGCGATGGTCGAGGTCCTCTCGGGCCTCCGGCCCGGCGACGAGGTGGTGTCGTCCGATGAGTGACCGCCGCCCGCCGCTCGGCCTTGCCGGCCATCTCACCCGCTCCTTCATCGGCTCGTCCCTGACCCCGCTCTTCATCCTCGCGGCGCTGGCCGTGGGGCTCGTGGCGCTCGTCTCGCTCCCGCGCGAGGAAGAGCCGCAGATCTCGGTGCCGATGGTCGATATCCATGTGCAGGCGCCGGGGCTTCGGGCCGAGGATGCGGTCAAGCTGGTGACCGAGCCGCTCGAGACCATCGTCAAGGCCATTGACGGGGTCGAGCATGTCTATTCCCAGACATCCGACGATCAGGCGATGGTCACGGCGCGCTTCGTGGTGGGCACCTCATCGGATGCGGCCGTGCTGCGCGTGCATGACAAGGTGCGCGCCAACATGGATCGCATCCCCCGAGGCATCGCCGAGCCGCTGATCGTGGGCCGGGGCATCGACGATGTGGCGATCCTGTCGCTGACGCTGGTGCCCTCTGCCCCCGAGGTGACGGCGAACGATCTCACCCGCGTCGCGCGCGAGCTTCGGACCGAGGTGGCCAAGGTCGAGAATGTCGGTCTCACCTACCTCGTGGGCGAGACGCCCGAGGCGATCCGCGTGGCGCCCGATCCCGAGAAGCTCGCGCTCTTCGGAGTGACGCTCCAGAGCCTTGCGGCGAAGGTGGGCGGAGCCAATGCGGCGCAGGATGCGGGTCTTCTGCGGCAGGAGGGCCAGCAGGTCGCGCTGATCGCGGGCCGGACGCTGACCTCGCCGGCCGAGATCGCGAACCTTCTGCTGACCACGCGCGACGGCCGCCCGGTCTATGTGGGCGACGTGGCGGTGGTCGAGATGGTGTCGGACATGACCGAGGCGCTGGTCTCGCATGTCACCCGCGGCGAGGTTGGCGGGATCGTCCGCACCCCGGCCGTCACGCTCGCCATCGCCAAGCGGGCGGGCGCCAACGCCGTGGTGGTGGGCGAGGCGGTGCTGCATCGGATCGAGGCGCTGGAGGGCCGTCTCATCCCGGACAGCATGCAGGTCATCGTCACCCGCGACTATGGCGAGACGGCGAACGAGAAGGCGAACGAGCTTCTCTTCCACCTCGGGCTGGCCACGATCTCGATCATCGCGCTGGTCTGGATCGCGATCGGCTGGCGCGAGGCGATGGTGGTGGCCATCGTGATCCCCGTCACGATCCTGCTCACGCTCGCGGCGGCCTGGCTCATGGGCTACACGCTGAACCGGGTGTCGCTGTTCGCGCTGATCTTCTCGATCGGCATCCTGGTGGATGATGCCATCGTGGTGATCGAGAACATCGCCCGGCACTGGGGGCTTGACCGCGCGAAGCCCCGCGCCGAGGCGGCGATCGAGGCGGTGGCCGAGGTGGGCAACCCGACCATCGTCGCGACCCTCACCGTGGTCGCGGCGCTGTTGCCGATGCTCTTCGTCTCGGGGCTGATGGGGCCCTACATGAGCCCGATCCCGGCCAACGCTTCGGCGGCGATGATCTTTTCCTTCTTCGTGGCGGTCATCATAACGCCCTGGCTGATGCTGAAGATCGCGGGCCGGGCGCCGGTCCATGATCATGCGACGCCCGGGGGCCGGCTGGGGCGTCTCTACACCGCCGTGGCGCGTCCGGTGCTGAAGACCAAGGGGCGAGCGCTGCTGTTCCTGCTGGTGACGGTGGTCGTGTCCTTCGGCTCGATGGGCCTGCTTTACACGCAGCATGTGACGGTCAAGCTTCTGCCCTTCGACAACAAGTCGGAACTCGCCGTGGTGATCGACCTGCCCGAGGGCGCCTCGGTCGAGGCCACCGACCGCGTCGCGCAGGATGTGGCGCGGGCGGTGCTGGACCTGCCCGAGGTGATCTCGGTCCAGACCCATGCCGGAACGGCGGCGCCCTTCAACTTCAACGGGCTGGTGCGGCACTACTACCTGCGCGGGCGCCCGCATGAGGGCGATCTGCAGGTGAACCTCGCCCCCAAGGACGCCCGCGACCGTGAGAGCCATGAGATCGCGCTCGAGATCCGCGAGCGGCTGAGGGCGGTGCCGGTGCCCGAGGGGACGGTGCTGAAGACGGTCGAGCCGCCGCCGGGCCCGCCCGTCATCGCGACGCTGCTGGCCGAGGTCTATGGCCCCACGCCCGAGGCGCGGCGCGAGGCGGCGGCCCGCATCCGCGAAGCCTTCGAGGACGTCCCCTTCATCGTCGATGTGGACGACAGCTTTGGTGCCCCGCCCTTGCGGCTCAGGGCCGCCATCGAGCCCGACGATCTGGAGTTCTTCTCGGTGCAGGAATCCGATGTCTTCGACACGATCCGCCTGCTGAACGGCGAAAGCGTGGTGGGCTATTCCCACCGTGGCGAGGGGCGGCATCCGGTGCCGATCCTGCTCGCGCGCCCCAAGGGCGACCGGGTGCTGGACGAACGCTTCCTGTCCACGCCGATCCCGGCCGACCTGCTGCCCGGTGCGCGCGGCGTGGTCGAACTGGGCGACGTGGTGCGGGTGACCGAGGAACGGGCGTCCTGGCCGATCTTCCGCCACAACGGCCGCGCCGCCGAGATGGTGACGGCCGAGCTGGCCGGCGATTTCGAGGCGCCCCTCTACGGGATGCTGGCCGTGGCCGACCGGCTCGAGGCGATGGACTGGCCCGAGGGCACCAAGCCCGTGATCGCGCTGCACGGCCAGCCCGAGGACGAGTCGCGGCCCGTCCTGCTCTGGGATGGCGAGTGGGAGGTGACCTGGGTCACCTTCCGCGACATGGGCGGCGCCTTCGGGATCGCGCTCCTGGGGATCTACATCCTCGTCGTGGCGCAGTTCGGCAGCTTCCGCCTGCCGCTGGTGGTGCTGACGCCGGTGCCGCTGACCTTCCTCGGCATCATGGCGGGGCACTGGATGTTCGGCGCGCCCTTCTCGGCGACCTCGATGATCGGCTTCATCGCGCTGGCGGGGATCATCGTGCGCAACTCGATCCTGCTGGTCGATTTCATCCGTCACGCCGATCCCGCGCAGGACCGGCTCGAGGTGCTGATCGAGGCCGGGGCCATCCGGTTCAAGCCGATCCTGCTCACGGCGCTGGCCGCCATGATCGGAGCGGCGGTGATCCTCGCCGACCCGATCTTCCAGGGGCTCGCCATCTCGCTCCTGTTCGGGTTGATGAGTTCCACGCTGCTGACGGTGCTGGTGATCCCGGCGATCTACCGCGTCTTCCGAACCTGATGGACGGGGCCGTTGCCCTGAGACGGGGCGTCGCATCCCGCCCGCTCATTGACGCGCGTCAAGGAGCGGCGTTCGCAAACCGACCAGATTTTGAGCAGGTGAAACAGCAGAACGAGCAAGAGATGACTGCCCTGACCACCGCCGCTGTCCAGAGCCTGATCGGGCTGATGGGGGGAATGCGCACCGAGGATCGCCCGCAGGCCCCCTGGATGCGCTACCGCACGAGCGAGGAAGAGCTGGAACGGCTTCGGATCGCCGAGAGCCACGTGACCTACCGCTTCTGACGGATCTTTCGGACAGGTCGATGGCGGGGGCCGGCACCGGCCCCCGACAGGATCGGCTCAGAGGTTCTGGCTCACCGCGCCCTCCGGCGGTTCGCCCGAATGGCGACGGTTCCAGCGGATCGAGGACCAGAGAGAGATCCCGATCAGGCCGGCGCCGCCGAGCCCCGTGATGACCTCGGGGATGTGGGTCAGGGTCTGGACATACATGATCAGCGACAGGATCAGGATCGCGTAGAAGGCGCCGTGCTCGAGATAGCGGTATTGCGCCAGCGTTCCGCGCTCGACCAGCATGATGGTCATCGAGCGGACATACATCGCGCCGATCCCGAGGCCGATGGCGATCACGAACAGGTTCTGGCTGAGCGCAAAGGCCCCGATCACCCCGTCGAACGAAAAGGAGGCGTCCAGCACCTCGAGATAGAGGAAGGCGCCCACGCCGCCCTTGGCCGCCGCATCCAGCGCCTGCTGCCGATGGTCGAGAAAGCCGCCCAGGACCTCGACCAGAAGGAAGGTCAGGAGGCCGTAGATCGCCGAGTTGAGGAAGACCTGCTGCTCCGCCCCCTCGAGAAGGCGCGAGAAGCCCAGCACCGCGCAGAGCACCACCGCGACCTCGACCCCGCGGATCGAGGAATAGCGGCTCGCCTGCTCCTCGATCCAGCGGACCCAGTGGATGTCCTTCTCCTGGTCGAAGAAGTAGGTCAGGCCCACCATCATCAGGAAGGTGCCGCCAAAGGCCGCGATCGGCGTATGCGCCTCGTGCATGATGCGGGAATATTCGGCCGGCTGCGTTGCGGCGAGCTTCACCGCCTCCCACGGGCCGAGGCTGGCCGCGATCACCACGATCAGCAGCGGGAAGACGATCCGCATCCCGAAGACCGCGATGAGGATCCCCCAGGTGAGGAAGCGGCGCTGCCACTTCGGGGTCATCGTCTTCAGCTTGTTCGCGTTCACGATCGCATTGTCGAACGAGAGCGAGATCTCGAGCACCGCCAGCACGCAGCAGATGAAGAAGATCGTGGCCGTGCCTTCGATCGTGCCGGTCGTGGCCCAGCCGAGATAGCCCCCGAGCGCGAGGCCGAGGGCGGTGAAGAGGAAGGCCCAGGTGAAGTAGGTCACCGTGCTCTTCGGACCTGCGGACGTCATGCGGCCGACTCCGTGAGGGTCCGTGACGACGCGGGGCCGCCCGGACAGGGGATGAGATTGATCTGGCACATGATGGAGAGATGCGTCCCGGCGGCAGCTGACGCTTTGGGTGCCGACATCGCGAGAGCGCCGCATTCTCTCGCCAGAGGGGCCCGGTCACCGGATTCGGCCCGTCCTGCGGGCTGGCGCGAATATGATCCTTCGGCCGCTTGTTGCAAGGGGATCTGCAACAGCGGCGGCGCGGGTTCTTGCCATATGGCGGATTTCATCATATCTCTTGCCAAAAGGAGATTTTGGATGCTCGCCCTTCGCCCCCTGGGCAAGACGCCCGCCGACCCCGGCAGCCCCCGGATCACCGATGACGAGGCGGCGGCGATGGCGCGCGCTGTCGTCAACCTCTTTCGCCTGTGGGATGTTTCCGACCGCGAAGCCTCGATCCTGCTGGGCGAGTTGTCGCCGCGCACCTGGGCGCGCTGGAAGGCGGGCACGCCCGGCCGGATCTCGCGCGACCAGAAGACGCGGCTGTCGCTGCTGATGGGGATCCACAAGGCGCTGCGGCTGATCTTCCGCGAGCCGGAACAGGCCTATGGCTGGGTGCGCCGGCCGAACACGGCGTTCGGCGGCGTGACCGCGCTTCAGGTCATGCTGGGGGGCGAGATCACCGACCTCCTCCGGGTGCGCAGCTATCTCGACGCCGAGCGCGGGGGCTGGTGAGGTGCCCCGCCGCCGCGTGGTCTGGGACCGGACGCACCGGATCATCCGCTCGCGCTTTCCGCCGATCGACCTGTTCGAGGACATCGCCGATCCCGCCGACTGGGAGGCGATCGCCTCGGCCGAGGCCAAGACCAACCCGCGCCTGCGCGACAGTCTCGGCCGGCTCGATCTCGTGCCGCCCGCGCGGCGCGTGTCGGGGCCGGGCGCCTCCTGGGCGATGGCGCCCTTCACCCATGTCTCGACCGACCGGCCGAGCCGCTTTTCGGATGGCAGCTTCGGGGTCTATTACGCGGCTGAAACGCTCGAGACGGCGCTGATCGAGGTGGCCCATCACCACGGGCGCTTCATGGCCGCGACGGCCGAGGCGCCGGGCTGGACCTCGGACTTCCGCCAGCTTGTCGGGCGTCTCGACGCCGAGCTTGAGCTGGTCGGACCCGAGAGGGGTGACCTGCTCGATCCGCAGGACTATCGGACGAGCCAGGCGTTCGGCGCGCGGCTGCGCGAGGAGGGAGCGGCCGGCATCCTCTACCCCAGCACCCGCGCGCCTGCGGGCCTATGCGTGGCGCTCTTCTGGCCCGACGTGGCCGGCGCGCCCGCCCAGGGCGATCATTTCGCCTTCGAATGGGACGGGGCGAGGGTCTCGCGGATCCACAACCTCGCGAAAGGCACGCTGCACGCCCTGTAGGCGCCGGACTCACGCGGCCACGGTCACCCGCGTCTCCCAGCTTTCGCAGCGGCGGCCGAGGTCCTCGGGCAGCGGCCGGTCGGTGAAAACGGCGTCCAGCTCTTCCAGGGAGGCCAGCCGGACCGGCGCCTTGCGGTCGAGCTTGCTGTGGTCGGTCACGAGGAACCGCTGACGCGACTGGCGCAGGATCGCCTTCGACACCCGCACCTCGGCCAGATCGAAGTCGAGCATGTCGCCGTCACGGTCCAGCGCCGAGGTGCCGATGATGGCGTAATCCACCTTGAACTGCTCGATGAACTGGATCGTGAGATCGCCCACAAGCCCGCCGTCCGAGCGGCGCAACTGGCCGCCCGCCACCATGACCTCGCACGAGGGGTTGGCCACCAGGATGTTCGCCACGTTCATGTTGTTGGTGACCACCGTGATGTTGCGGTGGTTCAGCAGTTCGCGCGCGACGGCCTCGGTCGTGGTGCCGATGTTGATGATCATCGAGGAATTGTCCGGGATGGCGCGGGCGCAGGCGCGCCCGATGGCGGCCTTGACCGTCTCGTTCATCCGGCGCCGCTCTTCGTAGCCGATGTTCGACACGCCCGTGCGCAGCACCGCCCCGCCATGCACGCGGTCGAGCAGGCCCGCGTCGGACAGCTCGGTCAGGTCGCGCCGGATCGTCTGGAGCGTGACCGCGAAATGCTCGGCGAGCTGCTCGACCACCACCCGCCCCTCGCTGCGGGCGATCTCCAGGATCTCGGTCTGCCGAAAGTTGAGCGCCATTCCATCCTCGCTGCCGTTCCAGATGCTGTTTGCCATGCCCGGCGGCCCGTGTCATGCCTCCGCTGCCCCGCCCGAACCAGAGCCGTGACATGACCCCCGCTGCCCGCCTGTCCGCCGCCATCGGCATCCTCGACCGCATCCTGACCGGCGCGCCGGCCGAGCAGGCCCTGACCAACTGGGCAAGGGCAAGCCGGTTTGCCGGCTCCGGCGACCGGGCGGCGGTGCGGGATCTGGTGTTCGACGCGCTGCGCTGCCGGCGATCCTTCGCGCGGCTGGGGGGCGCCGGGACGGGGCGTGGCCTGATCCTCGGGGGCTTGCGCGCCTCGGGTCAGGAGATCGCGGCGCTCTTCACCGGCGAGGCCCATGCGCCCGCCCCGCCCGAAGGGCCGGAGCTTGCGCCACAGGCCGCCTCCGAGCTTGAGGCGCTCGACTGCCCCGACTGGCTCGCGCCCGATCTGCAAGCGAGCCTCGGGGCCGACTTTGCCCCGGTGATGGAGGCGCTGCGCCATCGGGCGCCGGTGTTCCTGCGGGTCAATCTCGCGCGGGGCGACCGGCCGGCGGTGGCGGCGGGACTGGCCGCCGAGGGCATCGCGACGCGTCCCCATCCGCTTGCGGACACGGCGCTGGAAGTCACCGGGAACGCCCGCAGGATCCAGACGTCGGCCGCCTACCGCGACGGGCTGGTGGAGCTTCAGGATGCGGCCTCGCAGGCGGTGGTGGAGGCCTTGCCGCTGGAGGAGGGCGCACGGGTGCTGGACTTCTGTGCCGGAGGGGGCGGCAAGAGCCTCGCCATGGCCGGTCGCGCGCGGCTGCGTCTGTGGGCCCATGATGCCGATCCGCGCCGGATGCGCGACCTGCCGGCCCGCGCGGCCCGCGCCGGGGTGGATGTCCGGCTGCTTGCGCCAGGCGAGCCCGCCCGTCACGGCCCCTTCGATCTCGTGCTGGCGGATGTGCCCTGTTCGGGCTCGGGCAGCTGGCGCCGCGCGCCCGAGGGCAAATGGAGCCTCACACCCGAGCGTCTGCAGGCCCTGCTCGGGATCCAGTCAGGGATCCTCGACGAGACGGCGGGCCTCGTGCGTCCGGGTGGGCATCTGGCCTATGCCACCTGCTCGCTTCTCGGCCGCGAGAACGGCCTGCAGACCGACGCGTTCCTCGCGCGAAGCGCCGGCTGGCGGCGGGTGCGGCAGCTGCGTCTGACGCCGCTGGACGGCGGAGACGGCTTCTTTCTCGACCTGTTGGAGCGAATTGGCTGAAACTCGCGGCGAATCCGGGGTCCTTTCCCGGGAGCGGTTAAGCTGCGGTTAACGATTCCTGTGCCGAATGAACCTCAGGCGAATCCGGCCGCAGGGGGTGCCAGTGAACAGACAGGCTGCAGATCTCGTCGGGGCAGCGGAAGGCTTCGGATCGCGGCTCTGGCTCTTGCTGGCCGTGGTCGGTGGCGCCGTGGTCACCGCCCTGTTCGCCTCCGACCTGAACATGCAGCTGGGCGCGGCGATGGTGGCGATGACCTTCCTTGGCGTCGTGCTGATCGCCCACGGACTGACGCTCTGGGACGGGCTGCGCGACCGCGGGCTTGACCTGCGTCTCGCCCGCCTCCTCGGCGAGGATGCGGCGCCCTGCTTCACGACGGATGCCCTGGGCCAGATCGGCTATCAGAACCATGCAGCCACCGCCCGGTTCGGCGATCGCAGCGGCGGGACGCTGGTGGCCTCGCTGGGCGACCATTTCGCAAGTCCGGCATCCGTCCTGTTCCGCTTGCAGTCGCGCGCCTCCAACATGGGCTCCGCGCGCGAGGATGTGGTGACACGGCGCGGGCATGTGCGTCTTTCGGTCCATCGCATCGGTCCGGGGCGCTTCCTCTGGCGGCTTGAAGAGTTCCAGGATCGGGCCGCGGTGGCCGGTCGCGGGGCAGAAGGACTGAGCCTGCCGATGCTGGTGGCCAACAAGACGGGGGTTGTCCTTTTTGCCAATGAGGCGATGCGCCGTCTCCTGGGGCAGCGTCCCAAGCGGCTCGACCGCGTGTTCACGGATCTTGCGCCCCGCTCGGGAGAGGAGGTCGAGGTGGCCTCGCCCGACGGCCCCGTGCGAGCGATCCTGGCCGAGGTCGAGGGCGTCGGCGAGCGGCGCGAGATCTATCTCCTGCCGGTTCCCGAGACGCCGGCGAATGACACGGGCCTTGCCGATTTCGAGCATCTTCCGGTGGGTCTGATGAAGTTCGGCGGCGATGGGGGCCTGCGTATCGCGAACCGGGCGGCGCGGGATCTGCTGGGCATCGGCCACGACGCGCGGCCGATCTTCTCCGACCTGTTCGAGGGGCTCGGGCGCTCCGTGAACGACTGGCTGGCCGATGTGGCGGCAGAGCGGATGCCTGGCGGCGCCGAAGTGCTGCGCCTCCGCCGCTCGGAGGAGGAGATGTTCCTCCAGATCGCGCTGCGTCGCATTGTCGAGCAGGGGCGGCCTGTGGTTCTGGCTGTCCTGAACGATGCCACCGCCCTCAAGACGCTCGAGGCCCAGTTCGTTCAGAGTCAGAAGATGCAGGCGATCGGTCAGTTGGCGGGCGGGATCGCCCATGACTTCAACAACCTGCTTACGGCGATCTCCGGCCACTGCGATCTCCTCCTCCTGCGTCACGATCGTGAGGATCCGGAATTTGCCGATCTCGTGCAGATCCATCAGAACGCCAACCGGGCGGCGAGCCTCGTGGGTCAGTTGCTTGCCTTCTCCCGCAAGCAGACCCTGAAGCCCGAGCGGATCGAACTGCAGGAAGTGCTGGCGGATCTCACCCATCTTCTCAACCGACTGGTGGGTGAGCGGGTGACACTTCGTCTTGCGCATGCTCCCGAACTGGGGCCCATCCGGGCCGACAAGCGTCAGCTCGAGCAGGTGTTGATGAATCTTGTCGTCAATGCGCGGGACGCCATGCCGGAGGGCGGCGTCATCCGGATCGAGACCGAGGCCCTGACCCTTGCCGATGAACTTCGCCGTGACCGCGCCGTGGTCCCGCCGGGCCGGTATGCCGCGATCCATGTGCAGGATGAGGGCGTCGGGATCCCGCCTGACAGGCTGCAGAAGATCTTCGAGCCGTTCTTCACGACCAAGCGGACCGGCGAGGGAACGGGCCTCGGCCTTTCCACCGTCTATGGGATCGTGAAGCAGTCGGGCGGCTTCATCTTCGTCGATAGCGAGCCAGGTCGGGGGAGTGTTTTTCACCTCTATTTCCCCATCAACGAGGAACTCCTCCCGGCAGAGGCCGCGCCGCCTGTTCCCGTCGACTCCGCGAGCCTCCGGCGGGGCGAAGGGGTGGTTCTGCTGGTCGAGGACGAGGCACCCGTTCGCGCCTTCGCATCACGTGCATTGCGGATGCGTGGCTACACCGTGATCGAGGCCGAGAATGCCGAAGATGCCCTTCGCGCGCTCGAAGATCCCGGCCTCGAGGTTGATGTCTTCGTGACCGACGTGGTGATGCCGGGGATGGATGGCCCCACCTGGGTCCGCAAGGCGCTGATCGAGCGGCCGAACGTCCGCGTCATCTTCGTGTCCGGCTATGCCGAGGACTGCCTGGCGGAATCTCAGGCGCGCATCCCGAACTCGGTGTTCCTGCCAAAGCCGTTTTCGCTCAACGACCTGACGGCGACCGTGCAGGGGCAGGTGCACTGAGTTTCAGTCGAGCGATGCATAAAGGGCGAGATCCCGCGCCATCGTCCGTCGCACGAGGTCTTCCGTCTCGGGCGACAGGTCGAGCGGGGCTGCGGGCGAGACATTCAGCCGAGGCAGGATGATCTCGCATCCAAGCCGCTCCTCCAGGAAATCGATGAAGCGCCCGATCTCCTCGTAACGGAACAGCCGGTCCAGGCCTTGGCCCCCCGTTGCATCAAGGAAGCGGGCCTGCGAGCCAACAGCCGCAAATTCCGGTTGCGGATCCGACACATAGGCGCGCACGAACTCGTCAAACGTGACGTGAGCGGTGCTCTTGGCCGCCTCCACGACATCGTCCCGCTGGCGGTGGCGATACCAGCTTCCCAACCACGCCCGCGGCTCTCGCATGAGGGCCACTACGGTGAACGGCTCGCCCGAGGCCGCCTCCAGATACGGGCCGATGAAGCGCCGATAACTTTCGACCGACGTATGCTTCAGCAGCGGTGGCCGCTGGATCGATGCGGCCGCCAGTGATTCGAGGGCCGTCTCGATCGCTGTCGTTCCTGTCTTCGGTGTGGCGAGAAACACCAGCCGCTGTTCCCAGAATATGAGCATCCTGTCCCCTCGTTGCTCCTGAACCTCTGCGGGTTCCGGTGTCGTGAACCAGTGCTTAACCCCTTTCGTCGAAAGCTGCATCTACCGGAGAATCCGGTTGTAATGTTCGACTTTCGGTCTCATAGTCCGACCGGAACATTAGGCGAACACGCGAAGCGATTGCTGCCCCTGCGCGGCTGTGAAATAAGGAACGGGACATGGCGACGGCGAACCTGCTCGACTTGAACGGAAGGCGCGAGATGGACAAGGCGAAGGCGCTCGAGAGCGCGCTGGCACAGATTGAACGGCAGTTCGGCAAGGGCTCCATCATGAAGCTGGGCGCAAACAGCCCGGTGATGGAGATCGAGGCGACCTCGACGGGATCGCTGGGTCTCGACATTGCCCTCGGCATCGGGGGCCTGCCGAAGGGGCGGATCATCGAGATCTATGGTCCGGAAAGTTCGGGCAAGACAACGCTGACGCTGCATGTGGTGGCGGAGGAGCAGAAGAAGGGCGGCGTCTGCGCCTTTGTGGATGCCGAGCACGCCCTCGATCCTGCTTACGCCAAGAAGCTGGGAGTCAATCTTGACGAGCTTCTGATATCCCAGCCGGACACGGGTGAGCAGGCTCTGGAGATCGTGGACACGCTTGTCCGCTCGGGCGCGGTCAGCCTGATCGTGGTGGATTCGGTCGCGGCTCTGACGCCGAAGTCCGAGATCGAGGGCGATATGGGTGACATGCAGATGGGCTCGCAGGCCCGTCTGATGAGCCAGGCGATGCGAAAGCTGACCGCCTCGATCGGCCGATCCAACTGCATGGTGATCTTCATCAACCAGATCCGGATGAAGATCGGCGTCATGTTCGGCAGCCCCGAGACGACGACGGGCGGCAACGCCTTGAAGTTCTATGCCTCTGTCCGGCTCGACATCCGCCGAACCGGCGGGATCAAGGACCGCGACAATGTGATCGGCAACACGACCAAGGTGAAGGTGGTGAAGAACAAGGTGGCCCCGCCGTTCCGCGAGGTCGAGTTCGACATCATGTATGGCGAGGGCATCTCGAAGACGGGTGAACTGGTCGATCTTGGTGTCAAGGCGGGCGTTGTCGAGAAATCCGGCTCCTGGTATTCCTACGGCGACGAGCGGATCGGGCAGGGGCGCGAGAACGCCAAGGCTTTCCTCCGCGCCAATCCGTCGGTTGCAGGTGACATCGAGGACAAGATCCGCGCCTCGCACGGGCTCGATTTTTCGACCGGAGAGATCGGCAAGGACGACGATCTGGTGGACATGTGACGCTTCTGCGCGTCGAGGTGGACAGCCCCGGCGCGCAGCATTAAACGAGACGGCGAACCGCAGATCCGCCTGACAGAGGCTTCCTTCATGCCGTCCTTGAACGATATCCGCTCGACCTTCCTCGACTATTTCCGACGCAACGGGCACAGGGTCGTGGAGTCGAGTCCGCTCGTCCCGCGCAACGACCCGACGCTCATGTTCACGAACTCGGGGATGGTGCAGTTCAAGAACTGCTTCACCGGGCTTGAGCATCGTGACTACACCCGGGCGACAACGGCGCAGAAGTGCGTCCGTGCGGGCGGCAAGCACAATGACCTGGACAATGTGGGTTACACGGCCCGGCATCACACCTTCTTCGAGATGCTGGGGAACTTCTCCTTCGGCGACTATTTCAAGTCGGAGGCCATCCCCTTCGCATGGGAGCTTCTGACCAGGGACTTCGATATCCCGCGGGAAAAGCTGCTCGTTACCGTCTATCACACCGATGACGAAGCCGCCTCGATCTGGAAGAAGGTGGCGGGCCTGCCGGATGACCGGATCATTCGCATCCCGACCAACGACAATTTCTGGATGATGGGTCCCACGGGCCCGTGCGGTCCCTGCACCGAGATCTTCTACGATCACGGTCCCTCGATCTGGGGCGGTCCGCCCGGCTCCGCGGATGAGGATGGCGACCGATTCATCGAGATCTGGAACCTCGTCTTCATGCAGAACGAGCAGCATCCCGATGGGTCGATGACGCCGCTGCCCAAGCAGTCGATCGACACCGGGATGGGGCTCGAGCGGATCGGCGCGCTCCTCCAGGGCAAGCATGACAACTACGACACCGACCTGATGCGCAGCCTGATCGAGGCTTCGGCGCATGCGACTTCGACCGATCCGGATGGCACGGGCAAGACTCACCACCGCGTCATTGCCGACCATCTCCGCTCGACCTCCTTCCTGATCGCCGACGGGGTGATGCCGTCGAACGAGGGGCGCGGCTATGTGCTGCGCCGGATCATGCGCCGCGCGATGCGTCATGCCCATCTTCTGGGCGCACAGGATCCCGTCATGCACCGCCTGGTGCCCGCCCTGGTTCGGCAGATGGGGGCCGCCTATCCCGAACTGACCCGTGGTCAGGCGCTGATCGAGGAGACGCTGAGGCTCGAGGAAACCCGCTTCCGCCAGACGCTCGACCGCGGTCTGCGGTTGCTTGAGGATGAACTGGATCGTCTGCCGGAGGGCTCGCCGCTGCCGGGCGAGGCGGCCTTCAAGCTCTACGACACCTACGGTTTTCCGCTCGACCTGACGCAGGACGCGCTCCGCGAAAAGGGGCGCAAGGTGGATGTCGAGGGCTTCGAGGCGGCGATGGCCGAGCAGAAGGCCAAGGCTCGCGCCAGCTGGTCCGGCTCGGGTGAGACCAAGGATGCGGCGATCTGGTTCGATCTGGCCGAAAAGCGCGGCGCGACCGAATTCCTGGGCTATGATACGGAAAAGGCCGAGGGGCAGATCCTCGCGATCGTTGCGGGCGGGGCGGAGATCGCTTCGGCCACGCCCGGTCAGACGGTTCAGATCATCCTCAACCAGACCCCCTTCTACGCCGAATCCGGCGGTCAGGTCGGGGACACGGGTGAGTTGCGCACCGACACCGGCCGGGCCCGGATCACGGATGTCAGAAAGGGGCAGGGGCTCTTCCTGCATTTTGCCGAAGTGACGGAGGGCGAGATCCGGCCGGGTCAGGGCGCGGCGCTCGAGGTGGATCACGCCCGGCGTTCGGCGATCCGGGCGAACCACTCGGCCACCCACCTCCTGCACGAGGCGCTCCGGCGGGCGCTCGGTGATCATGTCGCGCAGCGGGGCTCTCTGAATGCTCCCGACCGGCTACGCTTCGACTTCAGCCACTCCAAGGCGCTCAGCGCCGAGGAACTGGCCACGGTCGAGGCCGAGGTGAACCAGTTCATCCGCTCGAACGGAATGGTCGAGACGCGGATCATGTCGCCCGACGACGCGCGGGCGCTCGGCGCCCAGGCGCTCTTCGGCGAGAAATATGGCGACGAGGTGCGCGTGGTCTCGATGGGCACGCTCGCCGGCTCGGGCAAGGGCATGGACGGCCAGACCTATTCGCTGGAGCTGTGCGGTGGCACGCATGTGGCGCGGCTGGGCGACATCGGTCTGTGCGTGATCCTCGGCGACTCGGCTTCGTCCGCCGGTGTGCGTCGGATCGAGGCGCTGACCGGGGAGGGCGCGCTGGCCCATCTCAACGAGCAGATGCAGCGGCTGGCCCAGGTGGCGGCCACTCTGAAGGCGTCGCCAGCCGAGATGGTGGACCGCGTCAAGGCGCTGGTCGAAGAGCGTCGGCAGCTTCAGAACGAGGTGGCGCAGCTGCGTCGTGAGGCGGCCATGGGCGGCGGTGCCGCCGCCGAGGCCAAGGACATCGGCGGCGTGAAGTTTCTGGCCCAGATCGTCCAGGGTGTGCCGGGCAAGGACATGCCGGGGCTCATCGACGAGATGAAGGCGCGCGTGGGCTCGGGCGCCGTGCTCCTGATCTCGGACACCGCCGGCAAGGCGGCACTGGCCGCCGGTGTCACGCCGGACCTGACCGACCGGCTGTCCGCGGTGGCGCTGGTCAAGGCCGCGGCCGAGGCGCTCGGCGGGCGCGGCGGCGGCGGGAGGCCGGACATGGCGCAGGCGGGCGCGGCCGACGCGTCTCAGGCCGAAGCGGCGATCCGCGCGGTTGAAGCGGTGATCGGAGGCTGAGATGGCGACTGCGCTCTGGATTGCGAATGTGGACGTGACCGACGCCGAGGCCTATGGCCGTTACGCCAAGGGCGCGGGCCCGGCGATTGCCGCGCACGGGGGTGTCTTCCTTGCCCGCGGCGGCCGCCATGTGCAGCTCGAGGGGCGCGACCGTTCCCGCAACGTTGTGGCGCGCTTTCCGTCGGTCGAAGCGGCGGTGGCCTGCTATCACTCGGCCGAATATCAGGCGGCGCTCGATCATGCGCGGGGTGCATCGGTCCGGGATCTCGTGGTGGTCGAAGAGGTCGAGTGAGGACGCGGCCCCTGCGCTCTCTGTCGCGGGGGGCGCTATAGTAACGGTTTCCTGATGCGACGGCTCGTGGTTCGGGGTATCGTGGCCACGAGCAGTAGATGGGGCAGGGCGAACATGCCGGAACCGCTGCGCGCCGGCGGAGCGCGTTGATCATGTGCCGTTGGGCCGCCTACATCGGGGCGCCGATCTTCCTCGAGGAAGTCGTGAGCCGCCCCGGACACTCGCTGATCCACCAGAGCCACTGCGCGACGGAATGCGGCACGGCGATCAACGCCGACGGCTTCGGCATCGCCTGGTATGGCGAGCGGCCCGAGCCGGGGCTCTATCGCGACGTCTATCCGGCCTGGAGCGATCCGAACCTTCGCAGCCTCACCGCGCAGGTGAAGTCGGGCCTGTTCCTCGCCCATGTCCGCGCCTCGACCGGCACCGCCACCAGCCGCAACAACTGCCATCCGTTCGTGGTCGGCCGCTGGAGCTTCATGCACAACGGGCAGGTCGGCGGTTACGACCTGTTCCGTCGCGATGCCGACATGCTGATCCCGGAGGCTCTCTACGGGCACCGCAAGGGGGCCACGGACAGCGAGGTGCTGTTCCTCGTGGCCCTGGCCGAGGGTCTCGAGCAGGATCCGAAGGGCGCGCTCGAGCGGGCGGTTCAGGGGCTGGAGCGGCTCTCGCGCGAGAAGGGGAACGTCCCCCACATCCGCCTCACGGCGGCGCTCTCGGACGGCGAGCGGCTTCATGCGGTGCGCTATGCCTCGGACGATCAGGCGCCCACGCTCTATCACCGCTGGAGCCTGCGGCGCGGCGGCCGGGCGGTCGTGTCCGAGCCGCTCGAGCAGGACGAGGGCGACTGGCTGCCCGTGGCCCCCGCCTCCTTCTGCACCTTCGAGGGTGAGGCGGTCAGGATCGAGCCGTTCCGACCCGCCGCCCAGGCCGAAGCGGCCTAACGAAAAAGGGCGCCGCGGGGGCGCCCTCCGTCACTCGGCGGCCTTCGCGGCGCGCTTGCGCTCATGCGGATCGAGATGGCGCTTGCGCATACGCACGATCTTGGGGGTCACCTCCACCAGCTCGTCATCATCGATGTAGGCGATCGCCTGCTCGAGCGAGAGCCGGACCGGGGGCGTGAGGCGCACGGCCTCGTCCGTGCCTGAGGCGCGGACGTTGGTGAGCTTCTTGCCCTTCAGCGGGTTCACCTCGAGATCGTTCTCGCGCGAGTGCTCGCCGATGATCATGCCGACATAGACGGCTTCCTGCGCGCCGATGAAGAGATGGCCCCGCTCCTCGAGGTTCCAGAGCGCATAGGGGACCGAGCTGCCGTTTTCCATCGAGACGAGCACGCCGACGCGGCGGCCCTCGATCGGGCCCTTGTGGGGCGCCCATTCGTGGAAGACGCGGTTCAGCACGCCGGTGCCGCGGGTATCGGTCAGGAACTGGCCGTGGTAGCCGATCAGCCCGCGCGAGGGCACATGCGCAATGATCCGGGTCTTGCCGGCGCCCGCCGGCTTCATCTCGACCAGCTCGCCCTTGCGCGGCCCGGTCAGCTTTTCGATCACCGCGCCGGTGAACTCGTCGTCCACGTCGATGGTCACTTCCTCGATCGGCTCCATCCGCTGGCCGTTCTCTTCGCGGAAGAGCACGCGCGGGCGCGAGATGGAGAGTTCGAAGCCTTCGCGGCGCATGTTCTCGATCAGCACGCCCATCTGCAGCTCGCCCCGGCCCGCGACCTCGAAGGCCTCGCCGCCGGGCGTGTCGGTGACCTTGATCGCGACGTTGATCTCGGCCTCCTTCATCAGCCGCTCGCGGATCACGCGCGACTGGACCTTGTTGCCGTCCTTGCCGGCGAGCGGCGAATCGTTGATCCCGAAGGTCACCGAGATGGTGGGCGGGTCGATCGGCTGCGCCGGCAGCGGCACATCGACCTCGGGTGCGCAGAGCGTGTCGGCCACGGTCGCCTTGGACATGCCGGCCAGGGTCACGATGTCGCCCGCCTCGCCCACCTCGATCGGGGTCTGCGAAAGGCCGCGGAAGGCCAGCACCTTCGACACCCGGAACTGCTCGATCCGGTCGCCGGTGCGCGAGAGCGCCTTGAGCGTGTCGCCGGCCTTGACCGTGCCGGCCTCGACCCGCCCCGTCAGGATACGGCCGATGAACGGGTCGGCCGAGAGCGTGGTGGCCAGCATGCGGAAAGGCTCGTCGCGGGCGGCGAGCTGTTTCGGCGCCGGCACATGGCGCAGCACCAGCTCGTAAAGGGCCGACAGATCCTTGCGCGGCCCGTCGAGCTGCTCATCGGCCCAGCCCGAGCGGCCCGAGGCGTAAAGCACGGGAAAATCGAGCTGATCGTCATCCGCGCCGAGGTTGGCGAAGAGGTCGAAGACCTCGTTCAGCGCGCGGTCGGGCTCGGCGTCGGGCTTGTCCACCTTGTTCAGCACCACGATCGGCCGCAGCCCCAGCGCCAGCGCCTTCGAGGTCACGAACTTGGTCTGCGGCATCGGCCCTTCGGCCGCATCGACCAGCAGCACCACGCCGTCCACCATGTTCAGGATGCGCTCGACCTCGCCGCCGAAATCGGCGTGACCGGGGGTATCGACGATGTTGATGCGCTTGCCCGACCATTCGAGCGAGGTGCATTTCGCCAGGATGGTGATCCCGCGCTCGCGTTCGATGTCGTTGCTGTCCATCGCGCGCTCGGCCACGGCCTGGTTGTCGCGGAAGGCGCCGGACTGCTTGAGGAGCTCGTCCACGAGGGTCGTCTTGCCATGGTCGACGTGCGCGATGATGGCGATGTTGCGAAGCTCCATCGGGGTTCTCTCTCGGGTAGGGATCAGGGGTTCGTGCGCGGCGTTACATGACGCGGCGCAGAAAGGCCAGAGTTTTCCGGCGGGGCGGAGAAGAAGCGTCAGGTCGCGATATAGCGATCACGGCGGTGGTTGATCGCGATCACCAGGTTCACGACCAGCGCGCCGAGGAAGGACCAGGCGACAAGCGGCCACTCCCGCAGCAGGAGCGCCACGGCAAAGAGCACGGCATCAAAGGCGAGCTGGGTCCAGCCGGCACGAAAGCCGGTCCTGTCCTGCAGATAGAGCGCGAGGATCCCGATCCCGCCAAGGCTCGCACCATGGCGGAAGAGCGCGAGGAGCGCCGAGCCCGAGGTGAGCCCGAACAGCACCGCTCCAAAGGCCGGGTCGAGATGCGCAAACGAGATCCACTGGGGCATGACCTGCGCCAGCGCCGACAGGAGCGCCACTGACAGGAAGGTCTTGATCGTGAAGGCCGGCCCCATCCGGCGGTAGCCCAGCCAGTAGAAGGGGATGTTGATCGCGAAGAAGACCGGCGCAAATCCCCATCCGGTCGCATAGGAGATCAGGACCGCGAGGCCCGCCGTCTGGCCCGTCACCAGGCCAAGATGCGTGAGGATGGTGATCCCGAAGGCTGCCATCGTGCAGCCATAGGCGATGGCCTGCGCGTCTTCGAGTCTGGTATGGGCGGTTGCCTCGGTCATCACAGGATCCATCGTTTAACTCAGGGCGATCCCCCGAACAGGCCTGCCCCGTCTGCAAAGCCCCCCCAACAGCCACGTCCCTCGCAAACATCAGCCGGAACGGCCGCACAAGCGATGCCCCACGGAAGGCCGGCCCCTTCGCACTTTCACTCTGGAAAAATATCCTCGGGGGGTCCGGGGGGCAGACAGCCCCCCGGCTTTCGGCGCATCTCAGGCGCCGAGGGCGCGGTCGAGATATTCGTCCACCTTTTCCAGATAGCCCATCGTCGTCAGCCACTTCTGGTCCGGCCCCACCAGAAGCGCGAGATCCTTGGTCATGAACCCGTCCTCGACCGCCTGCACCGTCACCCGCTCCAGCGTCTCGGCGAAGCGCATGAGTTCCGCGTTGTCGTCGAGCTTCGCCCGGTGCTTGAGCCCGCCCGTCCAGGCGAAGATCGAGGCGATCGAGTTGGTCGAGGTCTCCTTGCCCGCCTGGTGCTGGCGGTAGTGCCGCGTCACCGTGCCATGCGCGGCCTCGGCCTCCACCGTCTTGCCGTCCGGCGTCATCAGCACGCTCGTCATCAGCCCGAGCGAGCCGAAGCCCTGCGCCACCGTGTCCGACTGCACGTCGCCATCGTAGTTCTTGCAGGCCCAGACATAGCCGCCCGACCATTTCAGCGCCGAGGCCACCATGTCGTCGATCAGCCGGTGCTCGTAGGTGATGCCCGCGGCCTTGAACCTGTCGGCAAATTCCTCCTCATAGACCTTCTGGAAGAGGTCCTTGAAGCGGCCGTCATAGGCCTTGAGGATGGTGTTCTTGGTCGAGAGATAGACCGGCCAGCCGAGGTTCAGCCCGTAGTTCATCGAGGCCCGCGCGAAGTCGAGGATCGACTCGTCGAGGTTGTACATCGCCATGGTCACGCCCGAGCCCGGCGCGTCGAAGACCTCGCGCTCGATCACCGTGCCGTCCTCGCCCACGAACTTGAGCGTGAGCTTGCCCTTGCCGGGGAAGCGGAAGTCGGTGGCGCGGTACTGGTCGCCGAAGGCGTGGCGGCCGACGACGATCGGCTTCGTCCAGCCCGGCACGAGGCGCGGCACGTTCTTGCAGATGATCGGCTGGCGGAAGATCACCCCGCCGAGGATGTTGCGGATGGTGCCGTTCGGGCTTTTCCACATCGACTTCAGGCCGAACTCCTCGACCCGCGCCTCGTCGGGGGTGATGGTCGCGCATTTCACGCCGACGCCGTACTGCTTGATCGCGTTGGCCGCGTCGATGGTGATCTGGTCCTCGGTGCGGTCGCGCTCCTCGATGCCGAGATCGTAGTAATGCAGGTCGATGTCGAGGTAGGGCAGGATCAGCTTCTGCTTGATGAAGTCCCAGATGATGCGGGTCATCTCGTCGCCGTCGAGTTCGACGACGGGGTTGGCTACCTTGATCTTCGACATGGTGAGGCTCCCGGAATGATTGATCACGCCCCGCATAGCGGAAAAGCCCGCTGGAGAAAAGCCCGGTATGCCAAGGTATACCGGATCAGCCCGCGGGGGCGTCGAAATAGCGCCGGGTCAGGGCGCGGACATGGTCCCAGAGGCGCGGCGCGCCTCGGGCGATCTTGACGCCGACTCGTGCGTCGAGTTGGTCGGAGCTGACGTTGAAATCGCGCCAGGTGCCGCCGCCGGACTCGAGATTCTGCATGACCGGCTGAACCCGGTCGATGGAGCGGGCGAAGATCGCATCGGGCGAGACGCCCTCCTCGAACTCATCCCACAGCGCCCGGAGGGTTCGTGCCTGGTCCTCGGGCAGAAGGCCGAAGAGTCGGTCGGCCGCCGCGGATTCGGCCTCGGCCACCGAAACCGCGTCATGGCTGCCGTGGATCGGCGTGTCGCCGCAGTCGATCTCGACGAGATCGTGGATCAGCAGCATCTGCAGGACGCGGTCGATCCGCACCTCGGGCCGCGCCTGATCGGCCAGCACGAGGGCATAGAGCGCGACATGCCAGGAATGTTCGCCCGAATTCTCGCGCCGCGAGGCGTCGCAGAGCGTGTTGGCGCGCAGGACGGATTTCAGCCGGTCGGCCTCGGCCAGGAAGGCAAGCTGCCGGCCGAGCCGATCGCTCACCGCGAGACCTCGGTGAGCCGCCGCTTCACATAGTCGGACACCTTGGCGACCATCGGGTTCATGTGCGCCTCCTCGTCCTTGAAGAAGTGGTCGGCACCCTCGATCTGCTCGTGGGTGATGGTGATGCCCTTCTGCTCGTGCAGCTTGTTCACCAGCGAGACCGTATCCTTCGGCTGCGCCACGCGATCGGCGGTGCCGTTGATGATCAGGCCCGACGAGGGGCAGGGCGCCAGGAACGAGAAGTCATACATGTTGGCCGGCGGAGCCACCGAGACGAAGCCCGTGATCTCGGGCCGGCGCATCAGGAGCTGCATCCCGATCCAGGCGCCGAAGGAAAAGCCCGCGACCCAGCAGTGTTTCGCGTTCTGGTTCATCGACTGGAGATAGTCGAGCGCCGAGGCCGCATCCGACAGTTCGCCGATGCCCTGGTCATACTCGCCCTGCGACCGGCCGACGCCGCGGAAATTGAAGCGCAGGACTGTGAATCCGAGCCGGTAGAAGGCATAGTGAAGGTTGTAGACGACCTTGTTGTTCATCGAGCCGCCGAACTGCGGATGCGGATGCAGAACGATGGCGATGGGGGCGTCACGGTCCTTCTGGGGGTGGTAGCGGCCTTCGAGCCGGCCCTCTGGGCCTGCGAAAATGACTTCGGGCATCGCCTCGCCTTGCCTGTTTCTTCCGGGCGTATTCTTGACAAAAACGCTCGGGCAAATTAGAACCATTCCACCTGGGCGGAGGACCCGCCCCGGAACCGTAACGAGTTAAGCGGCCTGCTGCTTGGCGTCAATGGATTTGGCGGAAACAGAAAAATGAAACTCTCGACCAAGGGTCGGTATGCGATGGTGGCGCTGGTGGATCTGGCCCTCGCGCAGAAGTCGGGCAACGAGCTTGTCTCGCTTGCGGAGGTCTCGAAGCGGCAGGACATTTCGCTGCCCTATCTGGAACAGCTTTTCGTCAAGCTGCGGCGCGCGGGGCTGGTCGAAGCGGTGCGCGGGCCGGGCGGCGGCTACAAGCTGGCGCGGGACGCGCAGGAGATCCGGGTCAGCGAGATCATGGAAGCGGTGGAAGAGACGGTCAATGCGATGCATACCGGCGCTGGTGCAAGTGGAGGCGTTTCGGGCTCGCGTGCACAATCCTTGACCAACCGGCTGTGGGAGGGGCTGTCGGCGCATGTCTATGTCTTCCTTCACCAGACCCGTCTGTCGGACATCATCAAGAACGAGATGCGTCCATGTCCGGCGGTGCCGGCGCTGTTTCGAGTTGTTGTCGAGGATTGAGCGGTTGGTGTCGCGGCCGGTCGCCGGGGGCTGCCGCCCCCGGACCCCCGCGGATATTTCCGCCAGAATGAAGGGTGAAGGGTGAGGTCGCGCATCTATCTGGACTGGAACGCCACGGCACCGCTGCGCCCCGAGGCGCGGGCGGCGATGGCCTCGGCGATGGATCTGGTCGGCAATCCCTCGTCCGTCCATGCCGAGGGCCGTGCGGCGAAGGCGCTGATGGAGCGCGCGCGGGCGCAGGTGACGGCGGCTCTGGGCGCCGAGGGCGCCGATGTCGTCTTCGTCTCGGGCGCCACCGAGGCCGCGGCGCTGGCCTGTGCCGGTCGCGGCCTGCTGTGCGCCGAGGTCGAGCATGAGGCGGTGTCGGCCTGGTGCCATTCGTCGCTGCCGGTCGATGGGGACGGTCGGGTTAGGGTGGATGATCCTGCCCGGACCGCCCTGCAGATGGCCAATTCCGAGACCGGGATCCTGCAGGATCTGCCCGAGGGGCTGGCCGTCTCGGACCTGACGCAGGCCTTCGGAAAGGTGCCCTTCGCCTTCAACTGGTTGGGCTGCGCCATGGGATTCGTTTCGGCGCACAAGATCGGCGGGCCGAAGGGCGTGGGGGCGCTGGTGATCCGGCGCGGGCTCGATCTGGAGGCGCGGCTGAAGGGGGGTGGCCAGGAGATGGGGCGCCGGGCCGGGACGGAGAACCTGATTGGAATCGCAGGGTTCGGGGCCGCGGCGGAGGCGGCCGCGCGCGATCTGGCGGCGGGCGCATGGGAGTCTGTCCTTCAACTTAGAAATATTCTAGAATTGTCGTTGTGCGAGGACGGCAAAGGAACTATTTCTGTCGGGAAAGCGGCCCGTCGGCTTCCGAACACGCTCTGCCTTGTCACGCCCGGCTGGAAGGGCGAGACGCAGGTGATGCAGATGGACCTTGCGGGATTCGCCGTCTCGGCCGGCTCGGCCTGTTCGTCGGGCAAGGTGAGGGCGAGCCGGGTGCTGCGGGCGATGGGACTGGACGAGACGTCCGCCGCTTCGGCGCTGCGGGTGTCGATCGGGCCGGGAGTGACGGAGGCCGAGGTGATGCGCTTCGCCGAGGCCTGGCTCCGGGCGCGCGACCGGCACAGGGCCCGCGCCGCCTGATGGATCGGGCCGCCCCGCGGGGGCGGTGCAAGTGGCAAGACGGGGCCGCGCCCCTTGGAACGGAGACTGAGACCGATGGCGACACTGGAAGAGACCGTGGTTCCCGAGGTCCGCGACGGCGTCGATCGTGAGACGATCGAGACGGTCCAGGCGATGGCCGGCAAGTACAAGTACGGCTGGGAAACCGAGATCGAGATGGACTTCGCCCCCAAGGGGCTGAACGAGGACATCGTGCGGCTGATCTCGACGAAGAACGATGAGCCGGAGTGGATGACCGAATGGCGGCTGGCGGCCTATCGGCGCTGGGTGCAGATGGAAGAGCCCCGCTGGGCGATGCTCAACTACCCCGAGATCGACTACCAGGACCTCTACTACTACGCCAAGCCCAAGAGCATGGACGTGAAGCCGAAGTCCCTGGACGAGGTCGATCCGAAGCTGCTGGAGACCTACAAGAAGCTGGGCATCCCGCTGAAGGAGCAGGCGCTTCTGGCCGGGGTCGAGGGCGCCGACGGCCCGGACGCGCCGCGTCAGGTGGCGGTGGATGCGGTGTTCGATTCGGTTTCGGTCGGCACCACCTTCAAGGCGGAACTGGCCAAGGCCGGGGTGATCTTCTGCTCGATCTCGGAGGCTGTGCGCGAGCATCCCGAGCTGGTGAAGAAATATCTCGGCTCGGTCGTGCCGCAGTCGGACAACTATTTCGCGACGTTGAACTCGGCCGTCTTCTCGGACGGGTCGTTCGTCTATATCCCGCCGGGCACCCGCTGCCCGATGGAGCTGTCGACCTATTTCCGCATCAACGCCGAGAACACCGGCCAGTTCGAGCGGACGCTGATCATCGCCGACAAGGGCGCCTATGTGAGCTACCTGGAAGGCTGCACCGCGCCCAAGCGCGACACGAACCAGCTTCACGCCGCGGTGGTGGAGATCGTGGTGCTGGAGGACGCCGAGGTGAAGTATTCCACGGTGCAGAACTGGTATCCGGGTGACGAGGAAGGCCGGGGCGGCATCTACAACTTCGTGACCAAGCGGGCCGACTGCCGCGGGGCGCGGTCCAAGGTGATGTGGACGCAGGTCGAGACCGGCTCGGCGATCACCTGGAAATACCCCTCCTGCATCCTGCGGGGCGACGACAGCCAGGGCGAGTTCTACTCGATCGCCATCGCCAACAACGCCCAGCAGGCCGACACCGGCACCAAGATGATCCATCTGGGCAAGAACACCCGGTCGCGGATCGTGTCCAAGGGGATTTCGGCCGGCAAGGCCCAGAACACCTATCGCGGCCTTGTGTCGATGCACCCGAAGGCCACGAACAGCCGCAACTACACCCAGTGCGACAGCCTGCTGATAGGCGACAAGTGCGGGGCGCATACCGTCCCCTACATCGAGGTCAGGAACAACTCGAGTCGGGTCGAGCACGAGGCCACCACCTCGAAGGTCGATGACGACCAGCTGTTCTACTGCCGCTCGCGGGGCATGGACGAGGAAGAGGCGGTGGCGCTGGTGGTGAACGGCTTCTGCAAGGAAGTGCTGCAGGCCCTGCCGATGGAGTTCGCCATGGAGGCGCAGGCGCTGGTCGCCATCAGCCTCGAGGGGAGCGTCGGGTGATCGCGGCGCCGGCCCATGAGTCCTTTTGTGGTGCAGGCGCTGATCCTCGGCACGGGCGTGGGCGCGGGGCTCTGGCTTGTCTGGTGGCGCGTGGGGCAGCCCTCGGGCCTCAGGCGCTGGGGCATGGCGCTGGCGGCGGGGCTGTTCTGCGGGGCGGCCTCGTTCGTGATCTCGCGCGCCATCGCCTCGGTCTGACGGAGGCGGGGCGATGATCGTGACCACCACCCCCAGCGTCGAGGGCTACCAGATCGCCACCTACCACGGGATCGTGACGGGCGAGGCGATCCTCGGCGCCAACGTGATCCGCGACCTCTTCGCCGGGATCACCGATTTCATCGGCGGGCGCTCGGGCGCCTACGAGAAGGAACTGGGCCGCGCCCGCGAGACCGCGCTGTCCGAGATGGAGCAAGCCGCGCGGGCGAAGGGCGCGAATGCCGTCGTCGGTGTCGATCTCGATTACGAGGTCATCAACAACATGCTGATGGTGTCGGCCTCCGGCACCGCCGTCACCATTGCCTGAGGAAGAAAGATGCTCGAGATCAAGAACCTGCACGTCAAGCTTGAAGAAGAGGACAAGGTGATCCTGAAGGGGGTCAACCTGACGGTCGAGGCCGGCAAGGTCCATGCGATCATGGGGCCGAACGGCTCGGGGAAATCGACGCTGTCCTATGTGCTCGCGGGGCGCGACGGCTATGAGGTCACCGAAGGCTCGGCCACGCTCGACGGCGAGGAACTGCTGGAAATGGAACCCGAGGTGCGGGCTGCGGCGGGCCTCTTCCTGGCCTTCCAGTATCCGGTCGAGATCCCGGGCGTGGGCAACATGACCTTCATGCGCACCGCTCTGAACGCGCAGCGCAAGGTGCGCGGCGAAGAGGAGATGAGCGCGGGCGACTTCCTCAAGCTCGTGCGCGAGAAGGCCAAGGCGCTCAAGATCGACGCCGACATGATGAAGCGCCCGGTCAATGTGGGCTTCTCGGGCGGCGAGAAGAAGCGCAACGAGATCCTGCAGATGGCGGTGCTGGAGCCCCGGATGTGCATCCTCGACGAGACCGACTCGGGGCTCGACGTGGACGCGCTGAAGCTGGTCTCGGAAGGGGTGAACGCGCTGCGCGACGCGGGCCGCGGCTTTCTCGTGATCACCCACTACCAGCGGCTGCTGGATCATATCCAGCCGGACGTGGTGCATATCATGGCCAATGGCCGGATCGTGAAGACCGGCGGGCCGGAGCTTGCGCTCGAGGTCGAGAAGAACGGTTACGCCGACATCCTGGCGGCGGAGGAGGCGTGATGGCCGAGGCTCTGCCGAAGGACGATCTGCTGGCGGCGCGGATCGCCGGCCTGTCGTTCCCCAATGAGGGTTGGCAGGCGCCGGCCCGCTTCGACGCGCTGGCGCGGCTGACCGCCATGGGCCTGCCGGGGCGGCGCGACGAATACTGGCGCTACACCGATCCCGCCAGCTTCAACCGTGCCGAACCGTTCCCGGCCCCCACCTTCGACGACGACGGCGAGGGGATGGTGTTCGAGGGCATCGACCGGCTCAGGCTCGTCTTCGTCGATGGGGTGTTCGATGCCGAGGCCTCGGATCCGCTGGCGCTCGATCATGTCGAGATCGGGCTTCTGTCGGCGGCGCAATCCGACATCCACTGGGCGCGCGAGCTTTATGGCGTGCTCGAGGCGCGCGGGCAGGTGCCGGTGAAGCGTCCCTTCGCGGCGCTGAACACGGCCTTTGCGACCGAAGGGGTGCTGATCCGGGTTACCGGCTACGTTCCGCGGCCGATCGCGCTGATCTACATCCATTCCTCCGACACGTCGGACGCGATGCTGCACCATTGCATCCGCGTCGAGAGCGGGGCGGACGTGACCATCCTCGAGAGCGGTCCGGCGGCGGCGCGCTTCACGAAGGTGATGGAAGTGGACGTGGCCGAAGGCGGGCGCTTCCACCATATCCGGGCGCAGGGCCGCGACCATGACCGGCGCGCCTCGACCCACATCTTCGCGCGGGTGGCGGGCAAGGGGCTCTTCAAGTCCTTCACGCTGACGGCCAATGGCGTGATGACCCGCAACGAGGCGGTGATCGAGCTGGTGGGCGACGAGGCGGTGGCCCATGTTGCGGGCGCAGCAATGGGCGACGGCCGCTTCCACCACGACGACACCGTGTTCGTCACCCACGAGGGCGAGTGCTGCGAAAGCCGCCAGGTCTTCAAGAAGGTGCTGAAGAACGGCGCCACCGGCGTCTTCCAGGGCAAGATCCTGGTCAAGCCCGGCGCGCAGAAGACCGACGGCTACCAGATCAGCCAGTCGCTGCTGCTCGACGGGGATTCGGTCTTCCTCGCCAAGCCCGAACTCGAGATCTACGCCGACGATGTGAAATGCTCGCACGGCTCGACCTCGGGGGCGATCGACGAGACGGCGCTCTTCTATCTCCGCTCGCGCGGGGTGCCGCTGAAAGCCGCACAGTCGCTTCTGGTGCTTGCCTTCCTCGCCGAAGCCATTCAGGAAATCGAGAACGAGGAAATCGCCGAGGACATCCGGCAGCGGCTGGAGAACTGGCTGGCGCGTCACGAGCATTGAATGGCTGTTACCACCGACATCGTCCAGAGTTATCGTCACCCCCGCACCGTCATCCGGCGGTATCTCGATGCCGGTGAGAACGAGGGGCGGGCGCTTGTCATCCTGATGGGCGCCTGCCTGCTGATCTTCGTCTCGCAATGGCCGATCCTGGCGCGGCAGGCCTATCTCGATCCCTCCCAGCCGCTCGAGGCGCGGATGAGCGGGGCGCTGATGGGCACGGTCTTCCTGCTGCCACCGATCTGCTACGGGATCGCGGCGCTCAGCCATCTGGTCGCCCGGCTGTTCGGTGGCCGGGGCAGCTTCTTCGGCGCGCGGCTGGCGCTGTTCCTCGCGCTGCTCGCCACCGCGCCGCTCATGCTGCTGAACGGCCTTGTCGGCGGCTTCATCGGTGAAGGGACGGGCGTGCTGATCGTGGGTTTCCTCGTGCTGGGCGGGTTCCTCGCCATCTGGCTTTCCATGCTGATGGAGGCCGAGCGATGAGCCTCTCCCTCGGCGATCTGCTGCGCCTGGCGCGCTTCACCGTCACCAGCCCGCGAGAGGGCGCGCGCGCCCTCATGGCGATGGGCCTGCCGATGGAGGCGCGCTGGATCGCGCTGGTCCTGACGGCGGTCGGCGCGGCGCTCGTGACCTTCATCGGTCTCACGCTTCTGCCGCAGGACGTGCGGAACCTGATCGGAGACGACCTGCCGAGCCCGCTCTTCAGCGCGGGGCTTCAGGTCGGGCTGCTGGCGGTGTCGGCGGGGCTCATCTACCGGATCGGGGTCTGGCGCGGCGGCCGTGGCAGCTTTCCCGATGCGGTCCTGCTTGTGGCGTGGCTGCAGTTCATCCTGCTCTGCCTCGAGGTGATCCAGCTTGTGGCGCAGCTCATCCTGCCGCCCTTCGCGGATCTGCTCGGCGTGGTGGGGATCGTGCTCTTCTTCTGGCTCCTGACCCATTTCGTGGCCGAGCTGCATGGCTTCACATCCACCGTCGCCGTCCTTGGCGGCATCCTGCTCACGCTCTTCGGCATGGCCTTCGTGCTGGCCGCGATCCTGATGCCCTTCCTGGGCGGCTGAGGTTTTCCATGTTCGACGTCGATGCCATCCGGCAGGACTTTCCGATCCTCGCGCGCGAGGTGAACGGCAAGCCGCTCGTCTATCTCGACAACGGCGCCTCGGCCCAGAAGCCGGCCGCGGTGATCGAGGCGATGAACCTCGCCTACAGCCACGAATATGCCAACGTCCACCGCGGGCTGCACTACCTGTCCAACCTCGCGACCGACAAGTACGAGGCCGTGCGCGCGACCATCGCCACCTTCCTCAACGCGCCTTCGCCCGAGGAGATCGTCTTCACCACCGGCACGACCGAGGGGATCAACCTTGTCTCCTACGGCTGGGCGGCGCCCCGGCTTCAGCCGGGCGACGAGATCGTGCTCTCGATCATGGAGCATCACGCCAACATCGTGCCCTGGCACTTCCTGCGCGAGCGGCAGGGCGTGGTGCTGAAATGGGTCGATGTGGATCAGAACGGCGACCTCGATCCGCAGGCGGTGCTGGATGCCATCGGGCCCAGGACGAAGCTCGTGGCGGTCACGCACATGTCGAACGTGCTGGGCACGGTGGTCGATGTGGCCGCAATCTGCGCGGGTGCGCGCGAGAAACGCGTGCCGGTGCTGGTGGACGGCTCGCAGGCGGCGGTGCACATGCCGGTCGATGTCAGCGCGATCGGCTGCGACTTCTACGCCATCACCGGCCACAAGCTCTACGGTCCCTCGGGGTCGGGCGCGATCTGGATCCGCTCCGAGCGGATGGAGGAGATGCGCCCCTTCCTCGGCGGCGGCGACATGATCCATGAGGTGACGCGGGATACCGTCACCTACGCCAAGCCGCCCATGAGGTTCGAGGCGGGCACCCCCGGCATCGTCCAGCAGATCGGCCTCGGCGTGGCGCTGCATTACATGATGAACGTGGGCATGGCCGAGATTGCCGCGCACGAGCGCATCCTGCGCGATCACGCGCGGGACCGGCTGGCCGCCCTCAACTGGCTGGATGTGCAGGGCAACTCGGCGGGGAAGGGAGCGATCTTCTCCTTCACCATCCGGGGGGGCGCGCATGCGCACGACATCTCGACCGTTCTCGACCGCAAGGGCGTGGCGGTGCGGGCGGGCACCCATTGCGCCATGCCGCTGATGCAGCATTACGGGCTCGGCGCCACCTGCCGCGCCTCCTTCGCCATGTACAACACCACTGACGAGGTGGACCGGCTGATCGAGGCGCTTGAACTCTGCCACGACCTATTCGGCTGAAAGTCTGCCTCAGGCGGCCGCCACCAGCAGGAACAGAAGCGCGAGCAGCCCCATCCCGCGGCGATAGAGCGTCAGGCCCAGACGCAGCTCGGCGGCGCCAGGGTCGGGGTCACCGGCATTGAGCCAGGGCTCCGCCGACACCCGATCGCCATAGTTCCGCGGGCCCGAGAGCCGCACGCCCAGCGCACCCGCCATCGCGGCTTCGGGCCAGCCCGCGTTGGGCGAGCGGTGGGCGCGGGCGTCGCGCCGCATCGTGGCCAGCGCCGTCCGGGGGCTGCGGGAGACCAGCGCGAACAGCACCCCCGTCAGTCGCGCCGGGATCAGGTTCACCCAGTCGTCCGTCCGCGCCGAGGCCCAGCCGAAGGCCTCGTGCCGCGGCGTGCGATGGCCGATCATGGAATCGAGCGTGTTGATGGCCTTGTAGGCCGCGATCCCCGGCAGGCCGAACAGCAGGCCCCAGAAGAGCGGCGCCACGATCCCGTCCGAGCTGTTCTCGGCCAGGCTTTCAAGCGCGGCCCGCGCCACGCCCGCCTCGTCGAGCTGCGCGGGATCGCGGCCCACGATCATCGAGACCGCCCGCCGGGCTTCGGGAAGGTTCCCCCGTTCCAGCGGGTCCGCCACGGCCTCCACATGCTCGTGCATCGAGCGGAGGGCCACGAGGGGCCAGGCCAGGAGCCCGGTCAGAACCGCCCCCATGAGGCCACCCGGCAGGAGCGTCTGCACCAGCGCCGCAGGCAGGGCCGCAGCCAGCACCGTGACCCCGAGCGCCGCAACGCCCGCGCGCCGACGCTGAGGCTCGGTGCCGCGGTTCCACCGAGCATCGAGGGCCGTGATCAGCCGACCCATCCAGACGACCGGATGGCCGATCCGGGCGTGGATCCGGTCGGGCCAGCCGAGCGCCGTGTCCGTGGCCATCGCCACCAGCATCGCACCCGCATGGAACATCGCCTGACCCTCGATTTCCCGGCGGCCAGAGGGGCCGTCCGGGCCTCGCCTTTCAGCGAAATCGGTCGCTTATGCAAGTGCCGATCCATCCGTTCGACGGTCAGCCTGTCGGTTTGGGCAAGTCGCGTTTCGCGGCGCAAACAGGTAGAACGATTCCAGCAAAGCAACCGTCAGGTCGATTGTCTCTCGTGTCCCGGAGTATCCCGATGCCGCAGTTCCATCATCGTGACAATGCCCGCCTTGTTCGCCACGGGCGCTGGGTTCTGGGTCTGTCGCAAGAGGATTTTGCGGCACGCGTCGGTCTTGACGTGACGGATGTGCGGGCGCTGGAAGCCGGTCGCTCGGGTTCCAAGACCAACTCGGTCTCGGCCCTGGAGACGCTGCTCGCCGCGGGCTTGCAGGGCATGCCGGCCGGTCGCGGCTGATCCCTCCCTCCTGTTTGTCCGCAAGCGCACCCTTGGGTGCGCTTATCTGTATCCGGCGGCCTGAAGTTCGAACAGTTCGGCGTAGCGCCCGGGCCGTGCCACCAGTTCGTCATGCGTGCCGCTGGCCTCGACCCGACCGTTCGCCAGCACGAGGATCCGGTCCGCCATCCGCACCGACGAGAAGCGGTGCGAGATCAGAACCGCCGTCCGTCCGGCCGACAGCTCCTTGAAGCGCTGGAAGACCTCGAACTCCGACCGTGCATCGAGCGCGGCCGTGGGTTCGTCGAGGATGAGCACCTCGGCATCGCGCATGTAGGCGCGGGCGATCGCGAACTTCTGCCACTCGCCGCCCGAGAGCTCGATCCCGTCGCGGAACCGCTTGCCGAGCATCTGGCCGTAGCCTTCCGGCATCCGTGCCACGATCCGGTCGGCGAGGCTGCGGCGCGCGGCTTCCTCGATCCGCGCCGGCTCGTCTCGGTCCTCGATCCGGCCGACGGCGATGTTTTCGCCCGCGCTCAGGGAGTAGCGCACGAAGTCCTGGAAGATCACCCCCATCGCCCCGCGCAGCGCCACCGGATCGAAGCTGCGCAGATCCTGCCCGTCGAGCAGGATGCGCCCCTCGTCGGGATCGTAGAGCCGCGCCAGGAGTTTCACGAGCGTGGTCTTGCCGGCGCCATTTTCGCCCACGAGCGCGAGCGTCTCGCCGGCCCTCAGCTTGAAGGACAGGTCGCGCACGGCCCAGCTCTCGGCCCCCGGATAGCGGAATCCCACGCCCTCGAAGCGGAAGCCCTCGCGGATGGGCCGGGGCAGGGCCCGCGGTTCGGCCGGGGGAAGGATCGTGGGCTTCTGGCGGAAGAAGCCGAAGAGATCCTCGAGGTAGAGCGCCTGGGAGGCGGTGGTCGAAAAGCCGGTGAGCAGCCCCTCGACAAGGCCGCGCAACCGGAGGAACGAGCCCGCAAGGAAGGTCAGGTCCCCGATCGACAGCCGCCCGGTGAGGGTGGCGCCGATCATCCAGAGATAGGCGAGGTAGTAGCCCGCCGTCCCCAGCGCGCTGAAGAGCGTGCCCCAGGCCGCGCGCGCCGAGGCGATGCGCCGCCGGGCGCGGTAGAAGCTCTCCGAGAGGGTGCGGTAACGCTCGATCAGGAAGGGGGCGAGGCCGAAGATCTTGATTTCCTTGGCTGTCTCCACGCCGGCGGCCGTGACGCGGATATAGTCCAGCTCGCGCCGCTCGGGCGTGCGGCGGAAATCGAGATTGTAGTTCTGCGCGTTGAAATGCGCCTCGCCCAGAAAGGCCGGGACCAGCGCCGCCACGAGGAGCAGGATGAGCCAGGGGTTGTAGAGCACGAGGCCCCCGGCCAGCGAGGCCACCGTCACCCCGTCCTGCATCAGCGTGAGGATCTGGCCGGTCAGCGTCATGCGCCCGCCGGACTGGCGCCGGGCCCGCTCGAGCCGGTCCTGGAACCCCGCATCCTCGAAGGCGGCAAGGTCGAGGCTGGCCGCATGATCCATCAGCCGCACCGACGAGGCCATCGTCAGCCGCTCGGTCAGCAGCGTGTCGATGAGCCCCCCGAGCCGACCGAGCAGGTCCGAGAGGATCGCGAGCAGGAACTCCGCCCCAAGGAGGAGGACGAGCGTGCCGGTGCTGTCCGTGCCGATCCAGCCCAGCGGTCCCGTCTCGGGCGCAGGTGTCGCGGCAAGGCGCACCACCTCGTCGATGATGAGCTTGCCGAACCAAAGGGCCGTCACCGGGATCAGCGCCCGCACCAGCCGGACGAGCAGGCTCAGGACCAGCAGTCCGGGGCTGGCCTGCCAGACCATCCGCAGGAAGGGCGGCACGTTGCGCAGCGCGGCCCAGCGGGCGCGGAAGCCGGGAAGGTCGGGGGCGGGATCGGATCTCATCGGCGGACCTTTGGCCGCTTCGGCGGCAGAGTCAAACCGCCCCGCGCCGTCGCGGCCGGGGCCCGCGTGCCGGCGGCTGCGGCCCTACGCCGCAAGTGACCGGGTCGCCTTTCGCCCCCGGTGGCGGGGGGCCTAGAAGGCGGCCATGACTCACGTCCCCACCCAGATCTCTCCGGCCGATGCCGGGGCGGGCCGCCAGCCGTGGCCCGAGCGGCTCGGCCGGTGGCTGCGCGACCATCAGCGGCTGGTGGGGCGTCTGCAATGGGGGATGGTGGCCCTTTATCTGCCGCTGGTGTTCCTGCCGCCGTTCCTGCCCGACACGGGGCAGGGGGCGCAGGTCGGCGCGACCTTCACCCTGTTTGCCCGGATCCTGCTCTGGGGGATCTGGCTTCCCGGAGTGCTGGTGTCCGTCCTTGTCCTGGGCCGGCTCTGGTGCGGGCTTCTCTGTCCCGAGGGCGCTCTGACGGCGGCCGCCTCGCGCCATGGGCGTGGTCACGCGATCCCACGGTGGATGAAATGGCCGGGCTGGCCGTTTGTGCTCTTCGCTGCGGTGACGGTCTACGGGCAGATGATCTCGATCTACGACAACCCGCGGTCGGTGGCGCTGATCTTCGGCTTGACGACGGGCTCGGCCCTGCTGGTGGGCTGGCTCTACGGCAAGGAAAAGCGGGTCTGGTGCCGCTTTCTCTGCCCGATGAACGGGCTCTTCGCCATGCTCGCCAAACTGGCGCCCATGCACTACCGCGTGGATGCCCGCGCGTGGGACGCCTGCAGCCCGGCGCGCGCGCGCGCCATGCGCTTCAACTGCGAGCCGATGGTGCCCGTCCGCACGATGGAGAGCGCCTCTCCCTGCCACATGTGCGGCCGCTGCGCGGGCTTTCGCGACGCGGTGCGCCTCGAACTGCGTGGATGGGGCGCGGAGGTGACGAGAACGCCCGGTTCGCCCGCCGAGAGCCTGCTTGTGATCGCCGGCCTGATCGGTCTGGGCTCGGCCGTCTTCTGGTGGCCGCACGCGCCCTGGCTCGGCGCCCTGACGGAGACCCTGGCGATCGAGCGGCCGGCGCCCTGGTTCCTCTTCGCCGCCGCGGACTCCGGCATGACGATGGGCGAGGGGGTGGCGCGTCTCCTGACGCTGGCGGTCCTTGCGATCACCCTGTCGGCGGTCGTGGCCCTGCCCCTTGCGGTGGCGGATCGCGGCAAGGGCCGCTTTCACCGCCTCGCCCTGACGCTCCTGCCGCTCGCGGCCGGGGGCCTCATCGCAGGGTTTGCGCGGAGCGCCTGGGCCTTCCTGCCTCCCCACGCTGCGCCGTTCGACGCGCGGCTGGTCTGGAGCGGCCTTCTTCTCGCCTCGGCCGTCTGGTCCTTGGGCCTGGCCCGGCGCCTTTCGGGCGGCGCCATGCGCGCCATCGGCGCGGCGCTGGTGATTCCCGTCGCCGGATGGCTGCTGGTGATCTGGTCATGACCCGCTTGTCCGATTGGCGGAAACAATCGCCGCAGGTGCAGGGTGCGAACAGGTGCCGCAGGTTCGGCACGTCCGGTCTTTATCCCTCCGCAGCGCAACAATGTCCGCTTTGCCGAGGCCCTGCCCCCATGAGGATGCCGGCCGCCAAGGAGTTGGGCACAAGTTGGCTGTATGGTCAAAGAGCCGCGTCATTTTGTCGCTTGCCATGCCGCCCCGGTCCTCGGGTAAGGTGCATGGGGATGGCAGTTTTTAATTTAAATTTGAATGGGCTTAGGGGGTAAACGGTGGATGGAAGCAAAATGGATGAACGCATGACCGCCTCGCGACGGTTTCATAGCGTTGCCCAACTCCGGGAGCTTCTACTTGGACTGGAACATGATCTGGGCATATCCGATCTGTCGCGCAATGAGCTGGACGTGCTCTATGCGGTGAAGCTCCTCGGGGAATCAGAGGATTCAATCGTCCGTTCGGATGCGATCCGGCGCCATTCCCTTTGCAGCGCCATCGCCACGCCGACCTTCCACCGCGCCCTCCGTTCGCTGGTGGAGAAGGGCTTCGTCGATCACGCGCCCATGACCAAGGCGCGGGCCTACAAGCTGGGCAGCCGCGCCGCGCAGATCGCCCACTGAGGCCGGCGGTCACGGTCAAGAGGAAGTGCGCGGTGGCGGGTTTTCCCCGCACCGCGAACCGCCTATCAGAGACCCATGACCATTGTCCTGCTCGTCACCGCCCTGGCGGCCCTGTTCATCGTGATCGCCGCCTGCGAGCCCGTCGCCGCGCGGCTCAGGCTGCCCTATACGGTGGTGCTGGCCGTGGTCGGAGCGGCGCTCGGCACGCTCGCGCTCTGGCTCCAGCGCAGCGGCGTGGCGGCCACCTTCCCGCCCGAGGTGGCCGAGTTGCTCTCGCTGCCGATCCGCTCGAGCGTCTTCCTCTTCATGTTCCTGCCGACGTTGCTGTTCCAGGTCTCGCTGAGCCTGAACATCCGGCGGATGATCGACGACTGGGTGCCGATCCTCGTGATGGCCGTGGTGGCGGTGCTGGTCTCGACGCTGGCCATCGGCTTTGCGCTGCAGCCCTTCAGCTCGATGTCGCTGGCCGCCTGCCTGTTGCTCGGCGCCATCGTCTCGACCACCGATCCTTCCGCGGTCGTCTCGATCTTTCGCTCGATCGCCGCCCCGCAGCGGCTGACGCGGATCGTCGAGGGCGAGAGCCTGCTGAACGACGCCGCGGCCATCGCGCTCTTCGGCTTTTTCCTGACCTTCGTCATGGCCGGCGTGCCCGATCCGACGCTGCGCGACGCGGTCGTCCAGTTTCCGCTGCTGATCGTCGGAGGGGTCGCGCTCGGCTATGGCATGGCCCGCGTCGCCCTGTCGCTGATGACGCGCATGGCGTCCTACCCCACGGCGCAACTCTCGCTCAGCCTCGCGCTGCCCTACCTCACCTATGTCCTGGCCGAGCAGGGGCTTCAGGTCTCGGGCGTGATCGCGGTGGTGACGGCGGGGATCGCCATGAACCTCGCAGGCCCCGGACGCCTCAGCCCCGCCACCTGGAAGCTTCTCAGCGACACATGGGAGATGCTCTCGCACTGGGCGGGCTCCCTCATCTTCATCGTGGCGGCGCTGCTCATCCCGCGGCTGATCGGGCGCGCGACGGAATGGGATCTCGTGCTGATCGGGGTGGTTGCGCTGGCGGCGATCGTGGCGCGGGCGGTGATGCTGTCGGGGCTGCTGCCGCTTCTGACCCGGCTCAACCTCTCGCCCAAGGTCGAGCGGCCCTACCGCGTGGCGATCCTCTGGGGCGGGCTGCGGGGCGCCGTGACGCTGGCGCTGGCGCTGGCGGTGACCGAGAACCCGATGGTGCCGCCGCATGTGAAGCGCGAGGTGGGCATCCTCGCCACCGGATTTGTCCTGTTCACGCTGATGGCGCAGGGCACCACGCTCCGGTGGGTGATCCGGCGGCTCGGCCTCGCGCGGCTGACTCCGCTCGATCTGGCGCTTTCGAACCAGGTGATCGCCGTCGCGCTGCAGAACGTCCGCGAGGAAGTGGCCGCGACCGTGCGTGAGCGCGAGCTTGACCCCCAGATCGTGCGCGCCGAGGCCAAGAGCTTCGGCCAGAGGCTGACCCGCGCGGTGGAGCTGGCCGATGACAGCGCCGACGACATCCCGGACCGCGACCGGATCACGCTGGGGCTCCTGGCGCTGGCGGGGCGCGAGCGGGATGCGATCCTGGCCTCCTTCCGCCAGCAGATCATCCCGCCCCGCCTCGCCGAGGCGATGCTGGTCGATGTGGACCGCCTGATCGAACGGACGCGCCTTCAGGGCCGCGACGGCTACCGCTCGGCCGGCCGGCTCGCGCTCGGCTACGGGCGGCGGCATCGGGTGGCGGTCTGGGCCCACAACCGGCTGAAGATCTCGCGCTGGCTGAGCCAGCTCACCTCGGACCGGTTCGAGATGCTGCTGACCCAGCGGCTGATCCTCGGTGACCTGCACAAGCTGATCGACGGCAAGATCCGCCGCATCCACGGCCGTCGGGTGGCCGAGATCCTGCATGAGATGCTCAAGCGCCGCGAGGATGAGACCGAGCAGGCGCTCGAAGCGCTGCGCCTGCAATATCCGGGCTATTCCGGCGAGATGGTGCGCAGCTTCATCCGCCGGACCGCGCTGCAGCTGGAACTGCGCGAATACGAGACGCTGCGCGATGACGGCCTCATCGGGCAGGAGCTGTTCATGACGCTGCGCCAGCGCATCCAGATCGCGCGCGGCAAGAAGGAGCGGCGGCCGCGGCTCGATTTCGCGCTGCAGAAATCCGAGCTGGTGCGCCAGTTCCCGCTCTTTGCCGAGATGGAAGAGGATCAGCTGCGCGTGCTCGAGCGGCTGCTGCAGACGGTCTATGTCCGGCCGGGGGATGTGCTCCTGCGCCGCGGCGACGTGCCGCGCAAGGTCTTCTTCATCGCCTCCGGCGCCGTGGAATCCGATGTGGCGGGGCAGAAGGTGCGCCTCGGGCGCGGCGAGATGTTCGGCCAGCTCGCGATCCTGACCCGCAAGGCCCGCCGCGCCCAGGTGACCGCGATCAGCCACGGCACGCTCCTGAGCCTCGACGAGACCCGTTTTCTGGAACTCCTGCGCCGCAACAAGGCGCTGCAGCAGGCCGCGGTGGACAGCGCCGCGCGCCGCAACGTGACCATCGACCTCAGCGCGACCTGACGCCGGTCGCGCCGGCGCAGCCTGAAAGGAGTGCGCCTTTCAGTCTGGCTCAAATATCCTCGGGGGGAGTCCGGCCGCAGGCCGGGCGGGGGGCAGACAGCCCCCCTCTTCGCGTCCCAGACGACGGGTGCCCGCGTCTCAGGTGCGGACGCCGGCAAAGCGGGTCTGCCACTCGGCCCGTTCCTCGTCGGTGATCTTGCGGAAGAGCACGTCCGGCGTCGTGAAGGCATGGCCCGCCGGGAGCCGCTCGAGCGCCGCGGCCACATCGGTGGGCCAGCTCCAGTCGTCGCAGCCGAGCGAGGCCATCGTCGAGGCCGCCGCATCCGGGATGAAGGGCCGCGAGATCACCGCGTAGAGCCGGATCAGGTTCAGCGAAAGGCGGATCATCGCCTGTGCCCGCTCGGGATCGGTCTTGACCACCGTCCACGGCGCGGCGGATTGCAGGTATTCGTTCCCGGCGACCCACAGCGCCCGCAGCTCGGTCGCGGCCTTGCGGATCTCCATCGCCTCCATGCAGGATTCGTAGGCGGCCAGCCGCTCCTGCAGCTCGGCGATCAGCTGGTGCTCGCGCTCGCCGAAGGCCCCGCCCGCAGGCACCGTCTCGCCGAACTTCGAGCGGCAGAACTTGGTCACGCGGCTGACGAGGTTGCCCAACACGTCGGCCAGATCCTTGTTGACCGAGGCCTGGAAGTTCTCCCAGGTGAACTCGCTGTCCGAGTTCTCCGGCGCGTGGGACAGAAGCCACCAGCGCCAGTAGTCGGCAGGCAGGATCGAGAGCGCCTGGTCCATGAACACGCCGCGGCCCTGGCTGGTCGAGAACTGGCCGCCGTCATAGTTCAGGTAGTTGAAGGACTTGATGTAATCCACCAGCTTCCACGGCTCGCGCGAGCCCATGATGGTCGCGGGGAAGGAGAGCGTGTGGAAGGGCACGTTGTCCTTGCCCATGAACTGGACGTAGCGCACATCCCCGGCGCCCTTGTCGGTGCGCCACCAGCGTTCCCAGTCGGCCTCCGTCTTGCCGTTGGCGTCGGCCCATTCCGCGGTGCCGGCAATGTATTCGATCGGCGCGTCGAACCAGACGTAGAAGACCTTGCCCTCCATCCCCGGCCAGGGCTGGTCGCCCTTCTTCACCGGCACGCCCCAGTGCAGGTCGCGCGTGATGCCGCGGTCCTGCAGCCCGTCGCCGTCATGGAGCCACTTCTTCGCGATCGAGGTGGTCAGCACCGGCCAGTCGGTCTTGCTGTCGATCCAGGCCTCGATCTCGTCCTTCAGCGCGCGCTGGCGCAGGTAGAGGTGCTTGGTCTCGCGCACCTCGAGATCGGTCGAGCCCGAGATCGCCGACCGCGGGTTGATCAGGTCGGTGGGGTCGAGCTGCTTGGTGCAGTTCTCGCACTGGTCGCCGCGGGCCTTGTCATAGCCGCAGTTCGGGCAGGTGCCCTCGATGTAGCGGTCGGGCAGGAAGCGGTTGTCGGCGACCGAGAAGACCTGCCGCTCGCTGACTTCCTCGATGAAGCCGTTTTCGGCGAGTTGCCCCGCGAAATGCTGGGTCAGCCGGTGGTTCCGCGCGCTCGACGAGCGGCCGAAGTGGTCGAACGACAGGCGGAAGCCCGCGGCGATCTCCTTCTGGATCTCGTGCATCTCGGCGCAGTAGACCTCGACCGGCTTGCCGGCCTTGGCGGCGGCCAGCTCGGCCGGCGTTCCGTGCTCGTCGGTGGCGCAGATGAACATCACCTCATGGCCGCGGCCGCGCATGTAGCGGGCGTAGAGATCGGCCGGAAGCTGGCTTCCGACGAGATTGCCCAGGTGCTTGATCCCGTTGATATAGGGGATCGCCGAAGTGATGAGTATCCGCGCCATGCCCAGAAATCCCTGTGTCCCGACCGCGCGCTGTTTAGCGCCGGACGCACGCGAGGGCCAGAGGATGATTGCGCGGCCGGCGCATCGGGTCGCCCTGCGGGTCGGGGTCAGTCGGGGGCGCGGCTCTCGATCTCGAGCCCCTGGCGCGCGCGGCGCAGGAACCAGCCCGCCGGCGGCTCCATCCGGGCGCGGAGGCGGCCAAGCCGCCAGCGCCCGCCCGGCGCGGGGGCAAGCTGCCAGCGCGTCTCGATCCCCGTCGCCCCGCCGGCCGGCGTGAGCAGCAGCCCGATCGGCGGATCGGCTCCGGCGGCCGCCGCGCCGGCTTCGGCGGCCAGATGCAGACGGCGCACCGGCGTCAGCGGCGGCGGCTCGGGCAGTTCGGCCACCACCAGCGGCACCGCGCCCGACCGCAGCGCCTCTTCCATCGACCAGAGCAGATCCTCGGGCCGCCGGGTGCGGGCGAGGATCAGCCGGCCCGGTTCGGCAAAGGCGCAGACCCCGTCGGGATAAAGCCGCTCGGGCCGCCATCCGGGATGGATCCAGACCACCGGCCCCCGCATCTCGGCCATCAGCAGGATCGCGAGCAGCCGCCGCGCCGGGCCGCAGAATTCGTGCACCCTTCCCCGTGCGAGCGAGAGATCGCCCACCAGCCGCTGCATTGGCCGCACCCGTGCGCCCTGAGGGTCGAGAAGCTGAGTCGTCATGCGCCAACCCTTGCATGTTCGCCCTGTGTTCTCAATCCCTCTGGCCGGGGCAACCTTGCCATCGCGGGTGGGTGGGCTAGGCTGCATCCGCAGAAAAGGAGCCCCATGATGAAGCTGATCCCGCTGGGTCGCACCGACCTGACCGTCTCCGAATTCTGCCTCGGCACGATGACCTGGGGCAGCCAGAACAGCGAGGCCGAGGCCCATGCCCAGATCGATCTCGCGCTCGATCAGGGGGTGAATTTCCTCGACACGGCCGAGATGTATCCCACCAACCCCGTCCTGCCCGAGACCGTCGGCCGGACCGAGACGATCATCGGACACTGGCTTGCCGCGCGCGGCGGGCGCGACCGGATCGTGCTTGCGAGCAAGATCACCGGCGAGGGGAGCCCCGCCGTCCGCGACGGCGAGCCGGTGACGCCGACGAGCCTCCGCCGGGCCCTCGAAGGCTCGCTCGGGCGGCTGAAGACCGATCATGTCGATCTCTACCAGATCCACTGGCCGAACCGCGGCTCCTACCATTTCCGCAAGATGTGGAGCTACGCGCCCCCCGGCGGCGCCGAGGCCGTGCGCGAGAACATGCTCGCCGTGCTCGAGGAGGCGCAGGCGCTGGTGGCCGAGGGCAAGGTGCGCCACATCGGCCTGTCGAACGAGACGGTCTGGGGGGCGGCGCAATGGCTCTCGCTGGCCGACCGGCACGGGTTGCCGCGGATGGCGACGATCCAGAACGAATATTCGCTCCTCTGCCGGCAGTTCGACACCGACTGGGCCGAGCTGTCCGTGCTCGAGGAGATGCCGCTTCTGGCCTATTCGCCGCTGGCGGCGGGGCTTCTGTCGGGAAAATATGCGGGCGACGTGACGCCGGACGGTTCGCGGCGCGAACGCAACGCGACGCTGGGCGGGCGGGTCACCCCCACCGTCTTCGAGGCGGTGGCGGGGTATCTGGGCATCGCCGCGCGGCATGGGCTCGATCCGTGCCAGATGGCGCTGGCCTTCTGCCGCACGCGGCCCTTCCCGGTGATCCCGATCATCGGCGCGACGTCGCTCGACCAGCTGCGGACCAACCTCGGCGCGGCGCGGCTGGTGCTCGATCCCGAGGTGCTGGCCGAGATCGCCGCCGCGCGTCGCGCCTGGCCCGCGCCCTTCTGAAAGCCCTTGCAGAGGCGCCCGCCTTCGCGTCCTCTGGCCCGGAGGACGGGCGGGCCGCCCTTGGGGGACGAAACGAGACGACATGCGCCGATCGCTCTTCCTTGTGGCATTGATTGCACTGGGTGCATGCAGCCTCGGCTCCGGCTCCGGCTCGGGCGGGGACGATGCCCGGTCGCTGGCGACGCCAGCCGTCGAGGAGACGGCGCTGGCCGAGCCCGAGGCGGCGGCCGCCGTGCCCGCCCCCCCGGCGACGTCCCCGACCGAGGCCGCCCCTGTGGCGAAATCCCCAAGCCAGCTTGCCTGCGAGGCAAGCGGCGGGCGCTACCTGCGGGTGAAGGCGCTTTTCACCTGCGTGAAGACCCCGCGCGACGCCGGCAAACGCTGCACGCGCGAGTCGGACTGTTCGGGCCGGTGCCTCGCCCGCTCGCAGAGCTGTGCGCCCTTCGATCCCCTCCTGGGCTGCAACGACATCCTGGACGATGAGGGGCGGAGGACCACGCTATGTCTCGACTGAGGCTTCTGCCCCTGCTGCTGCTGGCCGCCTGCGCATCCCGCGCGCCGGAACCCCCTCCTGCCAGCTTCCGCGATACCGGCCAGCCGATCTGGTCGAACGCGGTGTTCGAGCCGGCGCGCATCGCGGGCGAGTGGCGCGAGGTGGCGGCCTTCGCACCCCCCGGCGCCTGCCGTCCCGGCGGTGCCTCGATCCAGCCCGCGGCGGGAGGGCTCGAGATCCGCGGGCGCCTCTGCCTTGGCGGGCGCGAGACCGCGCTTGCCGGTCCGCTGGACGTCACCGGGCCCGGCCGGCTTCTTCCTGCGGGGGGAACCGAGCCCTGGTGGGTGCTGTGGGTGGATACGGACTATCGCACCCTCGCCATCGGCACGCCCTCGGGCCGGTTCGGCTTCGTGCTGAACCGGGGCGGGCCGCTGCCGCCCGACCGTCTGACCGCGGCCCGCGAGATCCTCGAATGGAACGGCTACGACCTGGGGCGGTTGGCCCTGTTCTGACGTCAGGAGTGCTCATGCTGCGACCGACCCTCGTCCTTCTCTGCCTGGCCATGCCCGCCCTTGCCGACGAGAGCCCGTGGCTCGGCGACTGGGCCGCCGACCCGGACTGGTGCGCGCAGGCGGGGCGGACGGGCGAGGTGCCCGAAGCCCCCATCCGCATCACCGACAGCGAGTTGCTGGGCTACGAGAACCGCTGCCGGATCACCGAAACCGACCCGTTGCAGATCCTGCCCGGAGCGGAGCTGGTGCTCGAATGCGTGGCCGAGGGCGAATCCTTTGCCGATGCGCGGCTGCTGGTGATCGACGCCGCCGACTCGATGCTGATGCTGGTTCCGGGGGCCGAGCCGCTCCGTCTCAGCCGCTGCCCGGACGGCGCCGCTGCGGAGTGAGGCGGGCTCACACCAGCCGGCGGAAGGTCGGAACCGGCCCGGAATTGTCGAAGAAGGGCACGCCGGCCGAGCCCTCGCCGTTCGCCAGCAGGGCAGAGACTTCGGCCAGCACCACTTCGGTGATGAAGGGCAGATCCAGCCGCCGCGCCTGTTCGAGAGGCAGCCACTGAAGATGCGAAAGCTCGTCGCAGGCGGCCGAGAAATCCTCGGGATCGCCGGCCAGGCGCGCGGCATCGGCCAGGAAGAAGCGCGCGTCGAACCGGCGCGGGCGGCCGGGCGGCGTGATGGCGCGGAAGACGAAGCGCAGCGCCGAGCCATCCGGCACAAGCCCGCGGGCCGCGAAACCGCGCCAGCCCTGCGGGGCCTCCCAGCGGCCGGGCAGGCCGAGCGGCAGGCCGGTCTCTTCCCACAGCTCGCGGATCGCGGCGGCCGCCAGGGCCGAGGCGCCCGGCGCGTCCTGGCCCAGCCGGCGCAGGCAGTCGGGGGCCGGCAGGGCCGCCAACGGCACGTCGGCGTCCACCGCATCCACGGCACCGCCCGGAAAGACGAACTTCGACGGCATGAAGGCCGCGGCCGCGCCGCGCATTCCCATCAGGACCTGCGGCCCCGACGCCCCGTCGCGCAACAGGATGACCGTGGCCGCGGGCCTGATCCGCGTCTTGTCATCCGCTGCCGGTTCTGCTGCCAAATCCATGCATCCTCTTCGCCCATTGCAGGCCCACCATGGCGCCTTTGAGGCGGGGCAGCAAGAAGAGCGAGAGGGCGACCGTGCCGATCCCGAAGATGGTGGCCAGCATGGCCGGATCGGGGCGGAACTCGACGAAGGCCCACAGGATGACCGGCGCCATCAGGTGGCCGACAATGAGGATGGTGAGATAGGCCGGCCCGTCGTCGGCGCGGTGGTGATGGAGGCTCTCGCCGCAGACCGGACAGTTGTCGCGCACCGTCAGATAGCCACGCATCATCGGACCCGAGCCGCAGCGGGGGCAGACCCGGTTCCACCCGCGCCAGAGCGCGGGACCGAGAAGCCGCTCTTCGTCCTCGGCTTCGAAATCCAGTGAACCGTCCCGCATGCTGCCTCCGACTCGCAAGCACTCTCCGGATGCCGAACGTGCGAGGCAGCGCCCTGTTCCGATATGGCGCGGATCTTAATCCATGTGTTTCGGATTCATCTATTGCGATTTTCGGCCAAGCCGCGACGGAACCCCGGCCGGGGGGCGTATGAGATGCGCAAACAGGCAGCAGCGGCTGTCGCGACGCAAGGAGATACAGAGATGACTCGTTCCACCATGCTGAAGGCTGCAGCCCTCACGGCCCTTGTCCTGTCTGCGGGGGGCGCGATCGCCCAGCAGGGTCAGGGGATGGGCCCGGGGGCCGGACAGGGTCAGGGGATGGGCCAGATGGGCCAGGGGCAGGGAATGGGGCCCGGCCCTTGCGCGCAGGGCGCCGACTGCCCCGCGGCGGGCATGGGTATGGGACCCGGCGCGGGCGCTGACCGCGGCCGGGGCGGCTTTGGCCCGCGTGGCCCGATGATGGACTTCGAGGCCCTCGACACGGATGGCAACGGCACGGTGACACGGGCCGAACTGGAAGCGGCCCGCGCGGCGCGCGTGGAGAATGCCGATGCGAACGGCGACGGCCTGCTTTCGGCCGAAGAGCTGACCGCGCTGCATGCCGCACGGATGATGCCGCGGATCGAGGCCAAGACCCGGCGCATGATCGAGCGGTTCGACGCGAACGGCGACGGGATGCTCTCGGTTTCGGAACTGGCCGCCGGGCCCGGTCCGCTGATGTTCTTCGACCGTCTGGATGCGGATGGCGACGGCACGCTGACCCGGGAAGAGGCGCAGGCCGCCGGGAAGTCCCGCGGCCGCGGCCACCACGGCCACCACGGCCCGCGGTTCTTCGACCGCTGAGACGGTGTCTCCCGCCCGGCGCCGTGTGTCGCCGGGCGGGAAATTGCAGGTTCGGCACGGTTGCGCTAGTCCGGGAACAGGATGGAAATGCCGTTCGACGCCCTTTCCGACGTCTCTGACGAGGCGTTGCTCGTGCTCTACGCCAACGGTGACCCGGCGGCGGCGCGGGCGCTGACGCTGCGGCTGGCTCCTCGGGTGCTGGCCGTGGCCACGCGGATGCTGTCGGACCGGGCCGAGGCCGAGGATGTGACGCAGGAGGCGATGCTCCGGCTCTGGCGCGTCGCGCCCGACTGGCGGCAGGGCGAGGCGCGGGTCTCGACCTGGCTCTACCGGGTGGTGTGCAACCTCTGCACCGACCGGCTGCGCGGCCGTCGCCGGCGGGCCTCGACGACCCTCGATGATGCACCCGAGCCGTGCGACGCCGCTCCGGGTGTCGAGGCGGCCATGATCGAGGGCGATCGGATGCGGGCGCTCGACGCGGCGCTGGCGGCGCTGCCCGAACGCCAGCGGCAGGCGGTGGTGCTGCGCCACCTCGAGGGGCTCTCGAATCCCGAGATCGCCGAGGTGATGCAGGTCGGGGTCGAGGCGGTCGAGAGCCTGACCGCGCGGGGCAAGCGGGCTCTGGCGGCGCTGCTCGCGGGGCAGCGGGCCGAACTGGGTTATGGAGAAGGCTGAGATGCGCGACAGCGATCTGGACGATCTTTTTGCCGAGGCGCGGCGAGAGTCTCCCGCGCCCTCCGCCGATCTGATGATGCGGATCCTTGCGGATGCGGCTGCCGAGATGCCGGTGCAACCGGCGCCGGTCCGGTCCGTGCCGCGGCGGACGGCAGGCGCCCGGTTCGCGCTCTTCGGCGGCGGAGGGCTCTTTGCCGGCCTCGCGACCGCAACGCTGGTCGGGGTCTGGATCGGCATCGCCCAGCCGCCTGTTGCCGAGGTGCTCTGGCCGGGCACCTCGGGCGACCCGCTGGAAACGATGGACCTCGCGCCCGGTTACGAACTCTTTGCAAGCCTCGACGCGCCGGTGGAAGGCTGAGACATGACCGAGATGACACCCAAGCCCACGCCGCGCTCGCCGCTCTGGATGAGGATCGCGCTGGCCGTTTCCCTTGCTGTCAACCTGGCCATCGTCGGGGTCGCGGGAGGATCGTTCTGGCGCGTGCATTCCGAGGGCGGGATGCGGGGCCCGGTGCGCGACCTGGGTTTTGGCCCCTTCTCCGAGGCGCTGGCGCCCGAGGATCGCAGGGAGATGCGGCAAGCCTTCCTCGACCAGCGGGGCGACTTCCGCCAGGTGCGCCGCGAGATGCGCGAGGATTTCCGCACGATGCTGGCGACCCTGCGGGCCGAGCCCTTCGATCCCGTCGCCCTGCAGGCCGTCCTCGACCGGCAGCAGCGGCGCGGGGCCGAGGCCGCGGCGCTGGGCTCGCGGCTTCTGGCAAGCCGGATCGAGGCCATGACCCCGGCCGAGCGTCGCGCCTTCGCCACCCGGCTCGAGGCGAGCCTGACCCGCAAGGGCCATCACGGCGAGCGCCACGAGGCGCGCGGGCGCGACTGATCCCCGCGCTTCTGTCGCACTGCGGCATCCCACGGGAGCCGCCGCGACGGCGCCAGCGCGACTCCTGGTTCGGCCGAAGGATCAGGCCACGGCGCTTCGCTCGATCGTGACCTGGTTCCGCCCGCCCGATTTCGCGATCAGAAGCGCGCTGTCGGCGCGGTTGACCACTTGATCCACCGTCTCGACCCGGCGCCCCCCGTCATCCAGCGAGAAGGCGAGACCGACCGAGATCGTCACCCGCAGGCTGCCGCCGCAGGGGAGGCTCACGGGCTGTTCCTCGATGGCCTCGCGCAGCCGTTCGGCCACCGCGCGGGCCTCGTCGGGACGCCGGACGTCGGGCAGAGCCACCAGAAACTCCTCGCCGCCGATCCGGGCGATCAGGTCGCCGGGGCGGAGGTTGGCGTGAAGCCGCCGCGCCACCTCGACCAGCACGGCGTCACCCGCCCCGTGGCCCCAGCGGTCGTTCACCGACTTGAAGCGGTCAAGATCGATCACCATCACCGCGAACCGCTCGCCGGCCGCCTGCGCCCTTTCGGCCACGGCCGCGAGATGCGCGCCGGCGTAGCGGCGGTTGTAGAGCCCCGTCAGCGGATCGACGACCGCAAGGCGCAGCCCGTTCTGCAGGGTGGCCCGCGTGGCGTCGGCCCGGCGCTTGCGGCGCAGGAGGTTCCTCAGCCGGAGCCGGGCCTCGCGCGGGTCGAAGGTCGCCGGCAGCAGGTCGTTCGCGCCGAGGTCGTAGGCCATCGCGGCGCCTTCGCCCGCCACCTCGCCCCGGACGATGCAGACGGCCGCGTGCCGCGTCCCCGCCCGGCTCCGCAGGTCGGACATGAGCCGCAGCCCGCCCCCGGGGCCGTCGAGGTCGGCATCGATCAGGAAGATGTCGGGGGTGGTGCCGCCCTCGGCCAGCGCCTCCTCGCGGCTCTGGACCAAGAGGCGGTCCGGCATCAGCGCCTGCAGCTCCTTCCGCCAGCGCATCGCAAGCTCGGTCCGGCCGGCGACCAGCGCGATCAACCCCGGTCCCTCGAAGGCCTCCGCCTGCTCGGCAAGGCCGAGCGCCCGGAGCGCCGCGCCGCGGATCGCCCCCTCTCCGGGCGTGTCGCGCAGCCGCATCAGCCGCCGCAGCCGCGCCATCAGCACCAGATCGTCCACCGGCTTGGCCATGTAATCGTCCGCCCCCTCGGCCAGCGCCTCGAGCCGGATCCCGGCATCGCGCGAGGCCGAGATCATGATCACCGGGATGTCGCGGGTGACCGGGTCCCTGCGCAGCCGGCGCAGCACCTCGATCCCGTCCAGGTCCGGCAGGCTGCAGTCGAGAAGGATGAGGTCGGGGATCTCCGCCCGCGCCAACGTCAGGCACGAGGCCCCGTCGCCCGCCAGAAGCGGACGGTAGCACGCCGCCGCCAGCTTGACCTTGAGGACGATGCGGTTCGTCGCAACATTGTCCGTAATAAGAACCTTCCCGCCCATTACGTTTGTATTCCTGCCTCGCCAGGCCCACAGATTGGGGCGGAAACGGTTAAAACTTCCTTTCGGATCTACCGTGGATGTGCTTTGACCGGGGCGCGCAGAATGACACGGGGGATCATCATGCGGCAACAAATCGCCGAGACGCTGGCGCTGGAGGCCCTCGGCTGGATCGCGGCCCAGGAGGGGTTGCTCGACGCCTTCCTCCACATGAGCGGCGCCACGATCGAGGATGTCCGCCGCGACGCCGGAAAGCCGGCCTTCCTGATCGGCGTGCTCGACTTCCTCATGGCGGAAGATGCCCGCGTCATGAGCTTTTGCGACGCGCATGGGCACGATTATGAGGCGCCGATGCGCGCACGCGCCGCACTGCCGGGCGGTAGGGCCCATCATTGGACATGATCCCGTTGCAAAGGTTTTGCAGCTTGCGCACTGTTTCCGCGCGTAGGGAGGACGCGACATGATCCACGGCATCATCTTCGACAAGGACGGCACCCTGTTCGACTTCCGCCGGAGCTGGGGGGCATGGTCCGCTCATCTGCTGCGCGAGATCGCCGCGGACGAGGGCCAGGCGCGCGGGCTCGCGGAGGCGATCGGATACGACATGGAGACGGGCGCCTTCGCCCCCTGGAGCCCGGTGATCGCCTCGACCGCCGACGAGATCGCCGACCGGCTTTTGCCGCTGCTGCCGGGCTGGGACAAGCGCGCGCTGGTGACACGGATGAACCTGCTCGCGGCCGGGGCAGAGATGTCCGAGGCGGTGCCGCTGGCGCCGCTGCTGGCCGCCTTGCGGGCGCGCGGGCTGAAGATCGGCCTGGCCACCAACGATTCCGAGGCTCCTGCGCGGGCCCACCTTGGCCGGCACGGGCTGACCGAGCTTTTCGACTTCATCGCGGGCGCGGATTCGGGCCATGGCGGCAAGCCCGAGCCGGGAATGCTGCTGGCCTTCGCCGACCGCGTGGGCATCGCGCCGGGCAATGTCGTGATGGTGGGGGACTCCGCGCATGACCTGCTGGCCGGGCGGGCGGCCGGCATGAGGACGGTGGCGGTCCTGACCGGAATCGCGGTGGCCGAAGAGCTGTCGGAACATGCCGATGTGATCCTGCCCGACATCGGCGGCCTTGCCGACTGGATCGACGGCCTCGCCGCCGCCTGAACCGCCCGCGCCTGAGCGGACGGCCGCCGGGCATCTGGAAGCCCGCGCCCGATCGGGTTAGCGTCGCGCTCGCGCGGCAGGCGCGCCGGAGCGGCGGAAGGCGATGGATCGGAACATGCGGCAGCGGCTGATGATGGCGGCGATGGGCGGGCTTGCGGGCCTCTGCCTGCATCTGCTGCTCGAGGTCTCGCAACAGAACCTCGTGCCCGAGCGGCTGGCGCTGGCGGCGACCGGCTTTGCCGCCGTCTTCTTCGGCGGCTGGCTGAGCCTGACCGGCCCGCTGCCCGTGCGGCGCGCGGCGTTGGGGGCAGGGGCCGTCGCGGCGGTCGTGACCTTCTTCCTTCTGCTGACGAGCCTGCGCTTCGACGGGACCAGCGCCATGTTCGACACGGGCGGCAGCGTCCTGCCGGTGCTGGTCCTGGCGCTGGTCCCCTTGCCCTTCCTCGTCGCGCAGGCCAGCGGCCACTGGCGCGACTATCCCACGCTCTTCACCGCCGCCTGGACCATCGTGGTCCGCATGGCGGCGGCCTGGCTGTTCACCGGGCTCGTCTGGGTGCTGATCCTGCTGTCGGATGCGCTGCTCGAACTGGTCGGCGTGAACCTGATCGGGAAGATCACCCATTCCGAGGTGGGGCCCTGGCTCATCACCGGCCTGTCGCTGGGCGTGGCCCTGGCCGTGGTGATGGAGTTCGCCGACCTGATCTCGCCCGCGCTGGTGCTCAAGCTGTTGCGGCTGGTGCTGCCGCCGGTGCTGCTGGTGATGGTCCTCTTCATCCTGGGCCTGCCCGCGCGCGGCTTCGACACGATCATCGGCAGCGTGCCCGTCGCGCAGACGCTGATCGTCATGGCGGCGACGGCGGCGCTTCTGGTGACGACGGCCGTGGACCAGAGCGACGCCGAGGCCGTGCAGGGCGCCTTCATGCGCCGGGCGACCCAGGCGCTGGCGCTGATCCTGCCGGTGCCGGCGGTGCTGGCCGGCTGGGCCCTCTGGCAGCGGGTGGACCAGTTCGGCTGGACGCCCGAGCGGCTGGCCGGGGCGGTGGCGGCCCTCGTCGCGCTGGCCTACGGGGTGATCTACGCCGGGTCCGTCCTGTCGGGCCGCCGCTGGATGGAGCGGATACGCTCAGGCAACATGATCATGGCGCTGGCGCTGCTGGCGGCGGCCGCGGCCTGGCAGTCGCCCCTGCTCGACGCGACCCGCATCTCGGCCCGCGACCAGCTGGCGCGGGTTCTCGACGGCCGGACCGGGCTGGCCGATCTTGATCCCTACACCATCGGCCGCTGGGGCCACGAGGGGGCCTCGGCCCTCGAGGCCCTGCAGCGCAAGGCGTCCGAGCCGGGTCAGGAGGCGCTGGCCGACCGGCTCATCCATCCGGCCGTGCCGGGGCGGGAGAGGGCGGCCGAGGATCTCTCGGTCGAGATTGCCAACCTGATGGAGGTCCGGCCCTCGGGCAAGGAGGAGATGCGCGAGGCCATCGTGGCGCGGCTGGCTCCGGCCGAGCGGAGGCTCTGGCGCGACGCCTGCCGCCAGAGCCTGCCGGATGGCCGGCCGGGCTGCGTGATGGTGGTGGGCGACTTCCTGGCCGAGCAGCCCGGCGACGAGGCGCTGGTGCTGATGCTCCGGCGCGGCGGTCTCGACATGGCGGCCTTCTCTCTGCGCGACGGGCTGCTTGAGGCGCTGTCGGTCCATTCCATCGGCCGGGGCGACTGGGGCGAGGCGGCCGAGCTGATCGCGGCGCAGCTCGACGGCGCGCCCGACATCGCGCCCGCGCCCGTGAACCGGCTGAGGCTCGGCGACACCTCGGTGATCCTGGTCCCCTGAGCCCCTTCGCCATTTGTTAACGGCGCGACGCTAGGCTTCCTGCCGACAAGGGGGTGCGGTCCATGCATGGCTTGGTGAACAGGGCGCTCGAGTGCTTTCTGCGCGACACCTACAGCCCCGCGCTCTGGGCCGAGGTGGCGCATGGCGCGCGGCTCGGCTTCGGCAGCTTCGAGCCGATGCTGATCTATGACCTCTCGCAGACAGAGGCCGTGATCCTGTCCGCCGCCTCCCGGCTCGACCGCCCGCGCGAGGCGCTGCTCGAGGATGTGGGGACCTATCTCGTCTCGCATCCCACGACCGAGCGGCTGCGCCGCCTGCTGCGCTTCGGGGGCGTGACCTTTGCCGATTTCCTGCATTCGCTCGACGATCTGCCCGACCGTGCCCGCCTCGCACTGCCCGAGCTGGAACTGCCCGACCTGCGGCTGACCGCCACGGGGCCGCATCGGTTCCGTCTGGTCTGTGCCTCGCCGATCGCGGGAATGGGGCATGTGATGCTGGGCCTGCTGCGGGCGATGGCCGACGATTACGGCGTTCTGGTGCTGCTCGAACATCGCGGCCAGAGCGCCGAGGGCGAGGTCGTGTCGATCGCGCTTCTCGATGCGGCCTTCGCCGCGGGCCGGCCGTTCGATCTGGCGGAGCGTCTGGGCTGATGGGGGCCGCGGCGACCGGGATCGGCATTGGCGCGGGCGGGCTGGACCTGCTGATGCCCATGCATCTGCGGCTCGATCCGTCGGGTGCCATCTCGGGCTGCGGGCCGACGTTGCGCAAGCTGTTCCCCGAGCCTCCGCTGGGCCGGCCCTTCTTCCATCTCTTCGAGGTGTGCCGACCCGCGGGCATCGAGACCACGTCCGCCCTCTCTGCCCGGTCCGGCACGCGGCTGCATCTGGCGGCCCGCAACGGCAGCGGCGTGTGCCTGCGCGGCGTGGTCACGCCGCTGCACGACGGGCGCGGCCTGCTGCTGAACCTCTCCTTCGGGATCTCGGTGCTCGAGGCCGTGCGCCGTCACGGGCTGACGAACGGCGATTTCGCGGCTACCGACCTGACGGTGGAACTGCTCTATCTGGTCGAGGCCAAGACCGCCGTCACCGAGGAACTCCACCGCCTGAACCGTCGGCTCGAACAGGCGCGCCGCGCCGCCGAGGAAGAGGCGCTGACGGACGAGTTGACCGGCCTGCGCAACCGACGCGCTCTCGATCAGGCGCTCGAGGCGGCGATCCTGACGCGCCAGCCCTTCGGGCTGATGCATCTCGACCTCGATTTCTTCAAGGAGGTGAATGACAGCTTCGGCCACGCCGCGGGCGATCATGTGCTGCGAAGCGTGGCGCAGGTGCTCGCGCGCGAGACGCGCTCGGGCGATACGGTGGCGCGGATCGGCGGCGACGAGTTCATGATGATCTTCCCCGGTGTCGCGGATGCCGAGCGTCTGAGGAAGGTTGCGCGCCGGATGATCGCCGAGGTGGACAAGCCGATCCTGTTCGAGGGCCGCCCCTGCCGCGTCGCGGCCAGCATCGGCATGACGCTCTCGGTGCTCCATGATCCGCCGGAACCGGCCCGGATCCTCGCCGATGCCGACGCCGCGCTTTATGCGGCCAAGCGGGCGGGCAGGGGGGTGGCGGTCATGCGACAGGTCGGAGGCCGGCGGCCGGCCGGCGCGCAGCCCGGCCCCTAGCCGTGCGCGCCTGAGGCTTGTGCCGCCTCGTCCGTTGCAGGCCGGCCCGCGCCCTCGCTCCACCAGACCGGCATGGCGGCAAGCTCGGCCCAGATCCGCCCCGCCTTGCGCAGCGATCGGCTGTCCCCGCCTTCGCCTGCCTCCGCCCCGCCGAGCATCGCAAGATCGTTCAGATGGCCCAGCTCGTCCTGCAGATCCTTCATCCGATCGAGGAAGGTTTCCTGGGGCTCTCCCGGCCAGACCGGGCTGAAGAACTCGGCCGTGTAGCGCATCGTCTTGAGATCCTTGCGCAACTCGTGGCGCGCCTCATCCGGCATCGCCTCGAGGTCGATGCCGTGCGACAGGCAGGTGGCCCAGGCATCGCCCAGGGCACGACCGCCGATCAGCGCGGCCGGCGCCTCGGCCAGCACCTGCGCGCGGCGGCCGCCACGCGTCCAGCCCTTCCCCGCGAGCGTCTTGCCGAGCTTCGGCGTGAAACAGACCGCCTTGCGCTTCTTCAGCCGCTTGCGCACCTTCTGCCGGATACGGTCCGTCCGCTCGGACTCCTTGCCCCGATGGTCGTCCCGCACATCGGCATCCCGCAGATCGCCGATGATGCGAAACAGGTCGCGCGCCCGTCGGCCGGACTTCCGCGCGAACTTCGGAGCGAGGATCGGATCGAAGGCCATCAGGGCCGTTCGCAGCCGCCGCAGGGCCACGCGCGCCTTGTGCGGGCCCTCGGGGTCGTCCGTCTCCATCATCCGGGCAAGATGGGCGTCAAAGGCCGAGCAGCACTCCTCGGCGACCTGGCGCAGCATGGCCTCGGCCGTCCCGCAAGCGGCCTCTTTCTCTTCCATGTCGCGCGCCATCCGTTCCTCCTCTTGCACCACCGACCCTCAGCCCCGGAAGATCCGCAGCGTCGCCATCCCGGCGTCGGCCAGATCCATCACCCGGGCAAGATAATGCTCGCGTGCGACAAATCCGCGACGGCCCGAGCCGGTGAACTCGTCCTCGAGCGCGTCGATCAGCCGGTTCAGGCGCCGCTGGTGGATGCCGAGCCAGCTCTGGACCGGATCGGCCAGGACGCCGGCGAAGGCCGCGAACACCGAGCCCGCCAGCATGAGGGCGACCACCACCGCGACGGTCTGAAGCGGCGAGGCCACCGCCGGAAAGAGCCCGAGCCAGACCGACCCCAGCATGCCGCCCAGTGGGAACGCGGCCAGCGCCGCCTGATGGGCCAGGATCGCCGAAAGCGTGGGCGCAAGCGAGAGGACGCCCGGGGTCAGCGTCTTGAAGGCAAGCGCCCCGGCGCCCAGGGTGCTGACGGCCGTTGTCATCTCGGCCACGGCCGACCGGGTGCCGGTGTAGTCGCCGAGCCGCGCCGCCACCCGCGTCTCGACCCCCGCCTCGAGCCGCTGCCGGATCAACGGGCGCAGCGCAGGTTCGGCCAGCAGCGCCTCGGCCAGCGCATCGCGTGACGAGGCGCGGCCGCACGGCAGTTCCAGCAGGTCCACGACGATCCGGCGCTCGGTCTCGCGGGCGACGGCGGTGGGCAGCAGGATGCGCCGGGCGCGGAGCCAGCACGCCACCCCGCGCGCACGAACGGCATCGGCCGCCAGCGCGCCCAACCGCGTCGCGATGAACAGCGGAGACAGCGCCACATTCAGCGGCGCCTTCAGGATGTCCCAGCCGAGGGCGTGGCGATGCAGCCCCAACGTGCCGACGAGCCCGAAGTTGCGGCGGACAAAGCCCGGCACCTTGTCGCGGCGGCGGCGGAAGTAGCTGCGCCCCGCCCCGATCAGCGCAGCCTCTGTCTCGGCATCCATCTCCGGCTCTCCTTCCCGAGTGGGAGAGATGGGAGGCGCGCCCTGACGCCGCAAGCGTCAGGCGAGCCGCACTTCCTCACTGGTGCCATCCAGCGCCATGAGCCAGCCGCGCACGGCCAGTTCGGGATGGCGCTGCTTCACGGCAAGCGCAAAGGTGCGCATCATCTCGGTGTGGACCAGCGTCTCCTTGTCGGGCGTGTCCACCGCCTCTTCGCCGAGCGCGAGCTTGTAGGCGCCGCAGTCGCGGTGATCGAGGACGATGACCTCCTCGATGTGGTGGAGTTGGATCGCCACGTCGAGATGCGACCAGAAGGTCGAGCGCCAGGCGGCGAAGCGGTCGCTGATCGCGCCGAGCGACGCGCCGGCCAGGGTGACGTGGTCATAGGCGTCATGCAGGCCCTTGTCCTCCATGAAGCGCACGAAATCGTCCACCAGCCGGTAATCCATGCACGAGAGCATCAGCGCCCGGGCCTTGCCCGAGGCTGCTGCGGGCGTGCCGGCGAGCAGACCGGCGCCGGCTCCGGCCGCCGCGAGCCGCATGAACTGCCGCCGCGCGATCGCGCCGTCGCGGGCCTTGGTCGAACATCCTTCACACATCGTTTGCCACCTTTACGATCCCGACGGCCCTGCGGCCGCATCCTGTGCCTCTCGCTATGCACGATCCGGTGCGGCGGGCAAGCTTTGGGTTGACGCCCCCCTGCGGCATCGCATTAGCCTTTGCAAAATGACAAGAAGGAGCCTGCCTTGGACGTCGCCATCTTCAGCGCCAAGCCCTATGACCGCCAGTTCCTGACCGCCGCGAACGAGGACCGTCACCGGCTGGCCTTCATCGAGGCGCGCCTGTCCGAAGAGACGGTGCGCTTTGCGGGCGGGGCCGAGTGCATCTGCGCCTTCGTGAACGATCAGGTGACGGCGCCCGTCGTCACCGAGCTTGCCGCGGCGGGGACGCGGCTGATCGCGTTGCGCTCGGCCGGCTTCAACCATGTGGATCTGGTGGCGGCCGAGGCTGCGGGCCTGACGGTCGGGCGGGTGCCGGCCTATTCGCCCCATGCGGTGGCCGAACATGCGGTCGCGCTGATCCTGACGCTGAACCGCAACACGCACCGCGCCTTCAACCGTGTGCGCGAGGGCAATTTCGCGCTCGAGGGGCTGCTGGGGTTCGACCTGTGCGGAAAGACGGTGGGCGTCGTGGGGACGGGTCTCATCGGGCGCACCTTCGCGGGCATCATGCGCGGCTTCGGCTGTCGGGTGATCGCCTCCGACCCCTATCCGTCCGACGAATGCGCGGCCATGGGCGTGACCTATGTGCCGCTCGAGCAGCTCTTTGCCGAGGCCGACATCATCAGCCTGCAATGTCCCCTGACGCCCGACACGCACCACCTGATCGACGACCGCGCCATCGGGCTGATGAAGCGCGGGGTGATGATCGTGAACACGAGCCGCGGCGCCGTCGTCGATGCAAGCGCGGTGATCCGGGGCCTTAAGAGCGGCGTGATCGGCGGGCTCGCCCTCGATGTCTATGAGGAGGAGGCCGATCTCTTCTTCGAGGATCTCTCGCAGAAGGCCATCCAGGACGATGTCTTTGCGCGTCTCCTGACCTTTCCGAACGTGCTGATCACCGGCCATCAGGCCTTCTTCACCCGCGAGGCGCTGACCGGCATCGCCCGGACGACGATCGACAACATCAACGCCTTCGAGGACACGGGCCGCGTTCTTCATCCCGTGCTGGCGCCGCGCTGAGGCGCGGCATCCGCAGGATTCTCGGATCGGCAGCGGCGCCCCGCTGATCCGCCGGGGTTGCCGGTTGCAGCGGTCGGACAAGTGGGGCAAAAAGGGCCATCGGCGTCCGATGCGCCAGAATCCATGGACCGCATCCGGTGGCACTGGCTCTCCATCTGATAAACAGTTTCGCCATGATGGGCGCGATCGCGCTCATCTATGGCGGGGTCCAGCGACTCGGCTGGTCGCGGCCCGCGCGGCATGTGCTGCTGGGCCTGGCCTTCGGCTTCGGCGCAAGCGTGCAGATGATGCAGTCGCTGACGCTGGCTCCCGGCATCATCGTGGACAGCCGGGCGCTCTTCATCGGCTTTGCCGGGGCGTTTCTCGGCCCGCTCGGGGCGATGGTGGCCCTCGTGTCGAGCGCCATCCTGCGCATGTCGTTCGTGTCCACCGCCTCGCCGGTCATTGCCATCGTCTCGATGTGCGTCGCCGCCCTCATGGGCTCGCTCTGGCCGCCCGTGCGGAGCTGGCTCGGTCTCGGAGACCTCGGCGGGCTCGTGCTGCTGGCTGCGATGATCTCGCTGCCGCTCGTCGTGCTGGCGTGGCTGCCGGTCGACCCGGAACATTCCCGCCTGATGATCGGGATGATCCTCGTCCTTCTCAATCTGGCGGGGGCGCTTGTCTTTGGCACGCTTCTGCAGCGGGAACGGTCCGCCGCGCAGCGTGAGCGGGCGCTGGTCGCCGAAACGCAGACGGACGCCCTGACCGGCGTGCTGAACCGGCGCAGCTTCGAGCGGCGGTTTTCCGATGCGGACGGCCTCGCCGGGTCGCGGGGGACGGGCCTGATGATCGTGGACATTGACCATTTCAAGCGCGTGAACGATGTCCATGGCCACGAGGCGGGCGACATCGTGCTGCGCGCCGCGGCCACCCGCCTGCGCAATGCGGTGCGGCCCGGGGACAGCGTGATCCGGCTGGGCGGCGAGGAATTCGCGGTGCTTCTTCCCGACGTGGATGCGCAGGAGGCCGAGCGCGCGGCGCATCGGCTGCAGCGGATGCTGACGATGAACTGCCGGATCGACGAGGCGCGGCGCGTGGACATCACGGTAAGCATCGGCGTGACCCATCTTCCGCCCGGAAGCGCCGCCCTTCCCGTGGCCAGCCGCACGGCCGACGGCGCGCTCTACCGCGCCAAGAGCGACGGCCGGGCGCGGGTCGTGTTCTGCCCCTGCACCTGAGCCACCCCGGTCATTCGCGCTTCGCGGATGACGGGATCAGCCCCGCGCCTCCTTGACGGACTCCATCGCCACATGGGTCGAGGTGGAGGCGACGAAGGGCAGCGTCGAGAGTTTCTCGCCCAGCACGCGGCGGTAGTCCTGAATGTCGGCGGTGCGCACCTTCAGCAGATAGTCGAAGCGGCTGGCGATCATGTGGCACTCCTCGACCTCCGGCACCGCGAGCACGGCACGGTTGAACGCCTGCAGCGCCGTTTCGCGCGTGTCCGACAGCTTGACCTCGACATAGGCCACATGCGCGAGGCCCATGCGGATCGGGTCGAGCCGCGCGCCGTAGCCCGTGATGACGCCCGCGGCTTCGAGCCGCTTCATCCGCGCCTGCGTCGGCGACTTGGTCAGCCCGATGCGCCGGGCCAGCTCGGTCGCGCTGACGCGGCCGTCGGCGGCCAGAACCCGAAGGATCGCGCGGTCGAAACGGTCGAGTTCCAGCGCCATGCGGCCTGCCTTGCATTCTACATTCAGCCGATCCGGCCGCCCATCTTCGAAAATCAGGACGAACGGCTTTCGGTTGCAGGATAATCTAGGCGAAAGAGGAGTTCCCGTCCATGCTCGCCGCCGTCCCGCAGCCGCCCCTGAGCGACCGCCCCACCGAGGCCGACCTCGTCGCCCGCCTGATCGCCGAGGCCGATCTCGATGCCGAGGCCCGTGCCCGCATCGTGGCCCGCGGCGCGTCGCTCGTCCGCCGCATCCGCCAGGGCTCTCGCCCCGGCCTGATGGAGGGGTTCCTCGCGGAATACGGCCTCTCCACCGACGAGGGGATCGCGCTCATGTGTCTGGCCGAGGCGCTGCTGCGGGTGCCCGACGCCGACACGATGGACGCGCTGATCGAGGACAAGATCGCGCCGTCCGACTGGAACCGCCATCTCGGGCGATCGGCCTCGAGCCTCGTGAATGCCTCGACCTGGGCGCTGATGCTGACGGGCAAGGTGCTTGACGACCGCGAGCCGGGGGTGGCCGGGCATCTGCGGGGGCTCATGAAGCGGATGGGCGAGCCGGTGATCCGGGCGGCCGTGGCGCGCGCGATGAAGCAGATGGGGCGGCAGTTCGTGCTGGGCGAGACGATCGAGGACGCGCTCGACCGCGCGGCCGAACTGGAGGGCAGGGGCTACAGCTACAGCTACGACATGCTGGGCGAGGCCGCGCGGACCGAAGCCGATGCGCGGCGCTATCATCTGGCCTATTCGCGGGCGATCACCGCCATTGCCGCGGCCGCCCGCAGCCGCGACATCCGCGACAATCCGGGGATCTCGGTCAAGCTCTCGGCGCTTCATCCGCGCTACGAGGTCGCCAAGCGCGCCCGTGTCATGGCCGAGCTGGTGCCGCGCGTCACGGCGCTGGCGGGGCTCGCACGGGCGGCGGGGCTGGGCTTCAACATCGACGCGGAAGAGGCCGAGCGGCTGGACCTCTCGCTCGAGGTGATCGAGGCCGCGCTGTCCGAGCCGTCGCTGGGCGGCTGGGACGGGTTCGGCGTGGTGGTGCAGGCCTACGGCCGCCGCGCGGGCGAGGTGCTGGACCGGCTTTACGGGATGGCCGTCCGGTTCGATCGCAAGCTGATGGTGCGGCTGGTGAAGGGCGCCTACTGGGACGGCGAGGTCAAGCGCGCGCAGGTGCTGGGGCTGGAGGATTTCCCGGTCTTCACCCGCAAGATGGCGACGGATGTGAGCTACATCGCGCAGGCCCGCAAGCTCTTCGCGATGTCGGACCGGATCTATCCGCAGTTCGCCACCCACAATGCCCACACGGTCGCGGCGATCCTCGAGATGGCCGAGGGCCGCCCGTTCGAGTTCCAGCGCCTGCACGGCATGGGGGAGCGGCTGCACGATCTGGTGCTGGCCGAGGAAGGGACGCGCTGCCGGATCTATGCGCCGGTGGGCGCCCACCGCGATCTGCTGGCCTATCTCGTGCGGCGGCTGCTCGAGAACGGGGCGAACTCGAGCTTCGTCAACCAGATCGTCGATGAGAGCATCCGCCCCGAGGCGGTGGCGGCCTGTCCGCTGACCGCGATGGAGGGGATGACGCCGGTGCCGAATCCGGTGCTGCGCACGGGCTCGGATCTCTTTCCGGGGCGGCGCAATTCGCGCGGCTTCGATCTCGCCTCTGAGGCCGATCTCGCGCTGATCGACAGCGCCCGCGCCCCGCACCAGACGGCGCTGTTCGACGCGCGGCCGTTGCTTGCGGGCTCGCTCGCCGGCGGCCAGCGGCGCGAGGTGGCCAATCCGGCGACGGGCGCGCGGGTGGGCAACGCCATCCCGGCCAGCCTGCCCGATGTCGAGGCGGCGCTGCACCATGCGGTGCCGTGGGAGGCGCGCCCGGAAGATCGGGCGGAGGTCCTGCAGCGCGCAGCCGACCTGTACGAACAGGCGTTCGGCCCCATCTTTGCCCTTCTCGCGCGCGAGGCCGGCAAGACGCTCCCCGATGCGGTGGGCGAGCTGCGCGAGGCGGTCGATTTCCTGCGCTACTATGCGGCCGAGGGCGCAGCGCTGGACGGGGCCCCCCTCGGTACGGTTGTCTGCATCAGCCCGTGGAACTTCCCGCTTGCGATCTTCACCGGCCAGATCGCGGCCGCGCTGATGGCGGGCAACGCGGTGCTGGCCAAGCCCGCGGAACAGACGCCGCTGATCGCGGCGCTGGCGGTCGAGCTTCTGCACCGGGCGGGCGTGCCGACCACCGCGCTCCAGCTTCTGCCGGGCGAGGGGGGAACGGTCGGCGCGGCGCTGACGCGCGATCCGCGGGTGAAAGGCGTGGTCTTCACCGGCTCGACCGAGACGGCGCTGGCGATCCGGCGGTCGATGGCGGAGCATCTCGATCCGTCCGCGCCGCTCATCGCCGAGACGGGCGGGCTGAACGCGATGATCGTCGATTCGACCGCGCTGCCCGAGCAGGCGGTGCGCGACATCCTCGCCTCGGCCTTCCAGTCGGCGGGCCAGCGGTGCTCTGCCTTGCGCTGTCTCTACCTGCAGGAGGATGTGGCCGAGGGCGTGCTCGAGATGCTCTTCGGCGCGATGGACGAGCTTCGGCTGGGCGATCCGTGGGATCTTGCGACCGACGTGGGCCCCGTGATCGACGCCGAGGCGCAGGCCGGCATCCGCGACTGGATCGCCACGGCGCGCGCCGAGGGGCGCGTGCTCAAGGAACTGCCGATGCCCGAGGGCGGCACCTTCGTCGGGCCCACGGTCATCCGGGTCGCCTCGATCCGCGAGATGGGGCGCGAGATCTTCGGGCCGGTCCTGCATGTGGCGACCTTCCGGGCCTCCGGGATCGACCGGGTGATCGAGGAGATCGAGGCCACCGGATTCGGGCTGACCTTCGGCCTGCATTCGCGGATCGACGACCGGGTGCAGACCCTCGTGGGACGGCTGCGGATCGGCAACATCTACGTCAACCGCAACCAGATCGGCGCGGTTGTGGGCAGCCAGCCCTTCGGCGGCGAGGGTCTGTCGGGCACGGGGCCCAAGGCGGGCGGGCCGTCCTACCTGGCCCGGCTCCGTGCCCGGCCCGCACCGCCCTCGATCGGAGCGGGTGCCGATCACGAGGCGGGCGAGGCCGAGGTGCAGGCGGCGCTCGACCGGCTGGCCGATGAGGTGGGCCTGTCGCTCTCCACCCATGTCCTGCCGGGGCCCACGGGCGAGTCGAACCGCCTGTCGTGCCTTCGCCGCCCGCCGCTCCTGTGCCTCGGGCCGGGGGCAGAGGCCGCGCGGGCGCAGGCCGAGGCGGTCCGGGCCCTCGGCGGGCTTGCGATCGAGGCGCCGGGTCTGCCGGCCACGGCGCTCGGGCGGCTTGGCGGCTTTTCGGGGGCGCTGCACTGGGGCGGGGCCGAGGAGGCCCGGCCCCATGCGCTGGCCCTCGCGGGGCGGGCGGGGCCGATCCTGCCGTTGATCGGAGGGTTGCCGGACGACGCCCATGTGGTCGTCGAGCGGCATCTGTGCGTCGACACCACCGCATCTGGGGGCAATGCCGAACTGCTCGCGGCCGCCTCGGCCACGGGCTGAGGGCTGCGCCGGTCGGTCCTGCCGCCGCAGCCCCGGCGTCGGGGCGGCCCATCCCGGCTTGACGCCGCGCCGCGGATCGGGAACGCTGCGCCATGTTCCCCATCCGCGACCACAATCCCTCCGGCCGCACGCCCTATGTCACCTACGCGCTGATCGCGGCGAACGTCCTGATCTTCCTGCTGATGCATTACGGCGCCCCGTCACGGCTGGCGCTCGAGGCGGCCTTCTTCAACTGGGGTCTTGTCCCGGCCGAGCTTCTGCAGGGCACGGGTTACGAGGGGATCTTCACCTCGATGTTCCTGCACGGCGGCTGGGCGCATCTGCTCGGCAACATGCTCTTTCTCTACATCTACGGGGACAATCTCGAGGATGTGATGGGCCACGGGCGCTTTGCGGGCTTCTACCTCGCCTCGGGCCTTGCGGCGGCGGCCGCGCAGGTGCTGGCCGATCCCTTTTCGTGGATCCCGATGGTGGGCGCCTCGGGGGCCATTGCGGGGGTGATGGGGGGCTACCTGCTGCTCTTCCCGCGGGCGAGGGTCGATGTGCTGATCATCATCGTGATCTTCTTCCGCATCATCCCGGTGCCCGCCTTCCTGCTGCTCGGGCTGTGGTTCCTGTTCCAGATCATCTCGGGCGTGGCGGTGCCGACCGATCAGGGCGGCGTCGCCTACTGGGCCCATGCGGGAGGGTTCGGCGCGGGCATCCTGCTCACGCTGCCCTTCTGGCTCGCCCGTGGCGGTCCGGCCTTCTGGCGGCGCACGCACGGGCTGCCGCCCCATCCCCAGACGGCGCTGCCGCGATCGCGCGTGCCGCTGGTGCGCAGGCGGAAATGAGGCGCCGCCTCATTCGCCCCGGATGATCTTGCGGAAGGGCTCGAACAGGTTCTGGTTGCCGCAGATCAGCGAGCCGTCGATCGGGTTCTGGTCCTGGCGGATGCCCGAGATCAGGCCACCGGCCTCGCGCACGAGCACCACGCCCGCCGCCACGTCCCAGGCGCTCACGCCGCGCTCCCAGTAGCCGTCGTAGCGCCCCGCCGCCACGTAGGCGAGGTCGAGCGCGGCCGAGCCCCAGCGCCGCACGCCCGCGCAGGCGGGCATCAGCCGCGCCAGATCCTGCAGGGTCGCGGGCAGGGTGGGACGACCGCCGAAGGGCACGCCGGTGGCAAAGATCGCCTCGATCATGTGGCGCCGGCCCGAGACGCGCAGGCGGCTTTCGTTCATCCAGGCGCCGGCGCCCTTCTCGGCCCAGAACATCTCGTCCTTGGCGGCGTCGAAGATGACGCCCGCCACGATCTCGCCCTTGTGCTCGAGCGCGATCGAGACCGCCCAGTGCGGCAGGCCGTGGAGGTAGTTCGTGGTCCCGTCGAGCGGATCGACGATCCAGCGGCGGGTCGGATCCTGTCCGGCCGTCTCGCCGGTTTCCTCGCCCAGCCAGCCGTAGGTGGGGCGGCCGCCCATCAGCTCCTCGCGGATGATGCGCTCGGCCTCGCGGTCGGCCTTCGAGACGAAGTCGCCGGGCCCCTTGGCGGAGACCTGAAGGTTCTCGACCTCGCGGAAGTCCTTCACGAGCGAGCGCCCCGCCTTGCGGGCCGCCTTGATCATCAGGTTGAGGTTCGCGCTGCCTTGCATCCGTCCGGCTCCATCCGTTCAAGGGCGCTGCTATAAGGCGAGGCGAGGCGGAAGGGAAGGGAGGAACGCGGCCCCCGCCGCCGCGCCCTCGGCCCCTCAGCCCGCGAAGGTGCGCAGTGCCACGAAGACCGCCCCCGACAGCAGCGCCGTCGCCGGCACGGTGACAACCCACGCCGCGCCGATGGTGAGGAAATGCGCCCGCCGCACCAGCTTGCGGCGCTTGCGTTCGTCGGGCGGCAGCGGCTTGCCCTTGATCAGCCCGAGGGCCCGGCTGCGACGTTCGGCCTGCCATTCGCGGTAGAAGCCCACGCCGAAGATGCCGCCCACCGCGATGTGGGTCGAGGACACGGGCAGCCCCAACCCCGACGCCACGATGACAGTGATCGCAGCCGAGAGGGCCACGCAATAGGCCCGCATCGGGTTCAGCTTGGTGATCTCGGACCCGACCATGCGGATCAGCTTCGGCCCGAAGAGCACGAGGCCGAAGGAGATGCCGCCCGCGCCGATGATCATGACCCAGAGCGGGATCGCCACCCTGGCCGCCGTGTCGCCGTTCGAGACCGCATGGACGATGGCCGCCAGCGGGCCCACCGCGTTGGCCACGTCGTTGGCGCCATGGGCAAAGGACAGCAGGGCCGCCGACACCACCAGCGGCAGTCCGAACAGCTTCTTGAGCGATTTCTTGCGGTTCTCCATCCCCTCGGACTGGCGCCGCACCAGCGGCCGGGTGAGGAAAACCGTCGCCACGCCGATCGCGAGGCCGATCATCACCGCCGCCGGAAGCTGCACCTCCATGACCTTCCGCAGCCCCTTGAGCGCCAGATAGGTCGCAAAGGCGGCCGCCATCACCCCGATCAGCAGCGGCACCCACAGGCGGGCGGCCGCGATCTTGTCCTCGGCGTCGAGCAGCCGGTTCTTGATGAAGGCGAGGAAGAGCGCCGCAAAGACGCCGCCGAGGACGGGAGAGATCACCCAGCTCGCGGCGATCTGGCCCATCACCGGCCAGTTCACCGCCGACATGCCGGCGGCCATGATCCCCGCCCCCATGACGCCGCCCACGATCGAATGGGTCGTCGAGACCGGCGCGCCGATGGCGGTCGCGATGTTGAGCCAGACCGCCGCCGCGATCAGCGCGGCCATCATGGCCCAGACGAAGATCCCCGCCTCGGCGACCGAGGCCGGATCCACGATCCCGCCCGAGATGGTGCTCACCACATCGCCGCCCGCGATCAGCGCGCCCGCCGTCTCGAAGATGGCGGCGATGGCGAGCGCCCCGGTCAACGTCAGGGCATTGGCACCGACCGCGGGGCCCATGTTGTTGGCCACGTCGTTGGCGCCGATGTTGATCGCCATGTAGGCGCCGAAGGCCGCGGCCGCGACGATCACCAGCGAGTTGGGCGTCCCTCCGGTGATCAGCGAGGCCGCCACGCCCGCCACCACGATGAAGACGAGCGCGACCCCGATCGAGATCAGGGGGCGGCCGACGAACTGGCCGGCCTCCTCGAGCTGGACGATCCGCTTCAGGTCCTTGTCGAGTGTCTTCCACTGGTTGATCGAGGGGCTCGCGCCGTCGGGCGTCGTATCGGCAGGACGGGTCGGTGGGAGGGTCATTCCAGGCCTGTCATGTGAGTTTTGCGCGGTGGAGGTATCGTTTTGCGCTTCTTCGGGCAATGTGATTCCGCCCGGTGGCGCGCGGCGCCATCCGGTTGCGACGTCGTGTGCGCGGCTTTGTTCCCGTCAGCTTCTCTGCAGCTTGACCGGCTCGGTCCGGCCCAACCTCAGGAAATGGGCCATGAAAGGCTTGGTCGCATCCTCGGCCCGCGTCGCGGCATAGAGGCGTTTGGTCACCGTCTGCGGCCCCAGCGGGCGGGTCACATAATCGGCATGGCTGCGGATGTCGCGCAGCACCCAGTCGGGCAGCACGGCCACTCCGCGATTCGAGGCCACCAGCATCAGGATCACGGCCGTCAGCTCGACCTGCCGGGTTCCGCGCGGCTCGACCTTGGCCGGTGTCAGCACCTCGGTGAAGACATCGAGCTTGTCGCGCGAGACGGGGTAGGTGATCAGCATCTGGTCGCGGAAATCCTCGGCCGAGATGAAATCCCTTTGCGCCAACGGGTTGGAGGACGCGGCGACGAAGGTCGGGTGGTAGTCGAAGAGCGGATTGAAGACCATGCCCTCGACCGTCACCGGATCCGAGGAGATCACGAGGTCCACCTCCTCGCGCATCAGCGCGGGCAGGGCCTCGAAGGCGAGGCCCGCCCGGATGTCCACGTCGATCTCGGGCCAGGCGTGGCGGAACAGCTCCAGCACGGGAAACAGCCACTCGAAACATGCATGGCATTCAATGGCGATATGCAGCCGCCCCGTGCGCCCCGAGCGGAGCGCGCGGAACTCGTCTTCCAGCGCGTCGATCTCGGGCAGGATGCGCTCGGCCAGCCGCAGCATCCGCACGCCGGCGGCCGACAGCTTCAAGGGCTTGGAACGGCGCACGAAAAGCTCGATCCCGGCCTGGTCCTCCAGCCCCTTGACCTGATGCGACAGGGCCGACTGGGTCATGTTCAGCATGTCGGCCGCGCGCGCCAGACCCCCCGCCTGATGGATCGCGCGGATGGTGCGCAGGTGGCGGAGTTCGAGGTGCATGTTACAATTCGCCTCATATTGATCTTGAGCATTATGAATTTGTCTCACATGGCCGATGCTGCCACAAGAGAGGCAAGGAACAGGAGACAGTCCCATGGCCAGACCGCGCATCTCGTTCGAGTTCTTCCCGCCGCAGACGCTCGAGGCGTCCTTCCGGCTGTGGGAGACGGCGCAGATGCTGGCGCCGCTGAAGCCCGACTTCGTGTCGGTGACCTACGGCGCGGGCGGCACCACGCGCAAGCTGACCCATGATGCGGTCGAGACGATCCACAACCACTACAAGCTGAACGTGGCCGCGCACCTGACCTGCGTCGATGCGACGAAGGCCGAGACGCTCGAGATCGCGAATTCCTACGCCGAGGCCGGCGTGACCGAGATCGTGGCGCTCCGGGGTGACGCGCCCAAGGGGGCCGAGCGGTTCACGCCGCATCCCGAGGGCTTTGCCAATTCCATCGAGCTGGTCGAGGCGCTGGCCGCCACCGGCAAGTTCAAGCTCCATGTCGGCGCCTACCCCGAGCCGCATCCCGACTCGGCCGACACGCTGGCCGATGTGCGCTGGCTCAAGCGCAAGATCGAGGCGGGCGCGAGTTCGGCCATCACCCAATTCTTCTTCGAGGCCGATACCTTCCTGCGCTTCCGCGATCTCTGCGTGAAGGAGGGGATCCGCGCCCCGATCATTCCCGGCATCCTGCCGATCGAGAACTGGTCAGGGGTGAAGAAGTTCGCCGCCCGCTGCGGGGCGCAGGTGCCGGGCTGGCTCGACGAGGCCTTCGCCAACGCCAAGCGGGACGACCGGGAAGAGCTGTTCTCGGTGGCGCTTTGCACCGAGCTGTGCGACCGGCTGCTGTCGGAAGGGGTGGAGGATCTGCACTTCTACACGCTGAACCGCCCGACCCTGACGCGCGAGGTCTGCCACGCGCTCGGCATCCTGCCCGAGGTGGCCCTGCAGAACGTGGCCTAATCGGCCGGCAGCGTAGGGAAGGACGCCCGGGGAGCTCCCGGGCGCCGTCGTTTCAGGCGCGCGAGAGCACCATCCAGGGCCGGACCTGCTCAAGCCCGCGGGTCACCAGCGCGGCGGCGACGGCCTTGATCAGGTCGCCCGCCAGGAAGGGCGTCAGCAGAAGCGCGGCCTCGGGCAGCGTCTTGCCCAGTTTCCAGGCCATGCCCACCACGCCAAAGCCGTAAAGCACCACGATCCCGCCGAGGATGCTGCCGGCCAGCGCCGACCATGTCACCGGGGCGCGCCATTTCTCGACCACGAGGCCGGTCACGAAGGCCGCCACCGGGAAGCCCACGACAAAGCCCGCCGTCGGGCCCGCCAGCACGCCGATCCCGCCACGGCCGCCCGACAGAAGCGGCAGCCCGAGGAACACCAGCACCAGGAACAGCAGCACCGCAAGGGCGCCCTTGCGCGCGCCGAGAACGGCGCCGCAGAGCATCACGCCCAGCGATTGCGCGGTGATCGGCACGCCCGACATGAGCGTGATCTGCGGCACGAGGCCGAGCACGGCGATCAGCGCCGCGAAAAGCGCCACATAGGCGACGTTGCGTTCCATGAAGTCCTTCTCCCTACAATCCGCCCCGGGCGCGCAGCGCCTCTGCCACCTGTTCGGCATCGTCGAGCGCCCCAAGGGCCAGCGGAACGACGATCCTCCAGGTGGGGCGTCGCGCGCTTCGTGCCCGCCAGGCTTCAATGAGCCGCTCTGCACGCGCAAGTAGCACCGGCGTGAAGCGGATGACAAGCGCGATGGAAACGGCCAGCAGGTGCGGCTCGAGTCCGAGGCGACGCAGCGGCCGGGCGAGCCGCTCGAGCACGGCGATCATCGCGTCGAGCCGTGTCGTCATGGTCACCAGATTGGCCAGCGCCACCGCGATCAGAAGCTTCACTCCGATGCCGGCGCCGCGCTCGATCTCGCCCGTCCAGCCGTGCCAGAGCGCGAGGATGAGCAGAAACGGCCAGAGCGGCCGCAGCATCCTGAGCCCGTGGCGCGCAAACTCGAGCCCCTGTGCCGCATAGAGCGCGAGTGTGCCCGCCAATGCCGCCCCCAGCGCCGGCAGCCCCTCGAGCGGGGCGAGGGCCACCGCAGCCAGCGCCAGCGCCCCGAGCTTCAGCCCCGCGGGCAGGCGGTGCAGGCGGGTCTCAACCGGCGAGGTCAGCGTCAGCATCGAGGCCCCCCAGATGCTCCATCTCGGCCCGGAAGGCCGAAGCCACCTCGGGCGCGGGTCCATCCGCCCGTACCCGGCCCTGTTCCAGCCAGATCACCCGGTCATGGTCTGCGACCGCGGCCGGATCGTGCGAGATCGTCACGAGGCGCTGGGGCAGCGCGGCCAGCCTGCGCGACAGGCGGATCTGCGTCGGAAGGTCGAGGCCCGAGAAGGGCTCGTCGAGCAGGATGGTGCGCGGCGCCATCGCCAGCACCGACAGCAGGCAGAGAAACTGCTTCTGGCCCTGCGACAGGGTGGCGACCGACGCCGCCGCCCAATGGGCGCGCCCGTGGGCGGCCAGCAGGTCGCGCGCCGCCCGGCGCGCCTCGGCGGCGCTGCGTCCCATCTGCTTCAGGCCGAACGCGAGCTCCTCCTCGACGGTGGGAAAGATGATCTGGTGCTCGGGGTTCTGGAAGAGGATGCCGATCGCCCCCAGCATCGCCCGCCGGTCCGAGGCGGGCTCGATCCCCTCGACCGTCACCCGGCCATCGGTCGGCGCCACCAGCCCGGCCATCAGGCGCAGGAGCGTCGTCTTGCCCGAGCCGTTGGGTCCGAGGATGCCGATCCGCCGCTCGGTCAGATGCAACGAGATCCCCGACAGAATCGTGCGCCCGCCAGCCGCGTAGGTGGCGCGATCGAGGCGGATGCCCATGTCCGAAGGCGAGGAGGCGTGCTGCATTCCGGCCTCTTAGCCGCGCCGGGCACGGCTGCCAAGCGGCAGCGCCACGCGATCTGAGGCATTCACCTGTCGTTAATCATTCGTCGCCATTGTCCGACGCTGGTCCATCCGAGGCAACCATGCGGCCACAGGCACAGAATCCCTCCTTTCCCGACCGCGAGCGCGTGGACCGGCTGCGGCTGATCCGCTCGCGCCGGGTGGGGCCCGCGACATGGCGGCGCCTGATGGCCGAGCATGGCAGCGCCACCCAGGCGCTCGAGGCGCTGCCCGGCATCGCGTCCGCGGCCGGGATCGAGCGGTACGAGGTCTGCCCGGTTCCCGTCGCGCTGAAGGAGATGGCCGCCGGACGCGCGCAGGGGGCCGCAATGATCTGCCTCGACGATCCGGCCTATCCCGCCGCGCTGGCCCAGATCGCCGATGCGCCGCCGATCCTCTGGCTGCAGGGAGACGCCGCGCTTCTCGCGCGGCCGATGGTCGCGCTGGTGGGGGCGCGCAACGCCTCGAGCCTCGGGCTCAGGATGGCGCGCAAGCTGGCGGCGGCGCTGGGCGAGGCGGGTTATGTGGTCGTCTCGGGCCTCGCCCGCGGGATCGACGCCGAGGCGCATGAGGCCGCCCTCGACCGTGGCACGGTCGCGGTTCAGGCGGGCGGGGTGGATGTGATCTATCCTTTGGAAAATGCGGCGCTGGCCGGCCGTATCGCCGCCGCCGGCTGCCGGATCTCCGAGCAGCCGATGGGGCTCGTGCCGCAGGCCCGCCATTTCCCGCAGCGCAACCGCATCGTCTCGGGGCTGGCGCAGGCGGTGGTGGTGGTCGAGGCCGCGGCCCGCTCGGGCAGCCTCATCACCGCAAGGGAGGCGCTCGAGCAGGGGCGCGAGGTGCTGGCGGTTCCCGGACACCCGTTCGATCCGCGGGCGGCCGGCGGCAACCAGCTCATCCGAGAGGGTGCGACCCTCGTGCGCCATGCGGCCGATGTGATCGAGGCCATCGGCACCCTTCGGGCCGCCGCGCCTTCCGATCCGCAGCCCGATCCGCCGCGGCGCCCGCTTTGCGATGTGGCGCCTGTCCACAGCCTGATCTTCGACCGGCTCGGCCCCGTTCCCGTGCCCGAGGATCAGCTGATCCGCGACCTGTCGCTGCCCGCGGGGCGCGTCGCGCAGGAGCTGGTGGCGCTCGAACTCGAGGGTCGCATCCAGCGCTATCCGGGGGGCCTCGTGTCCCGTCCGGCATGATCGGCCACCTCGGTCGCCCCCGAGCCGCGCATTGACATTGGCGCGTGATCCCCCACATGGTTCCGCGCCAATCCGCAGAGAGGGTTCCATGGCTGTCGTCGTCGTCGAAAGCCCGGCCAAGGCCAAGACTATCAACAAATACCTGGGCTCCGACTATACGGTTCTGGCCTCTTACGGGCATGTCCGCGACCTGCCGGCCAAGGATGGATCGGTCGATCCCGAGCATGAGTTTGCCATGACCTGGGAGGTTGCGGCCGACTCGAAGAAACACGTCCGCGCGATCGCCGAGGCGCTGAAGACCGATGACACGCTGATCCTCGCCACCGACCCCGACCGCGAGGGCGAGGCGATCTCGTGGCACCTGCAGGAGGCGCTGGCCTCGTCGCTGAAGAAGGGCAAGACCGTCAGCCGGGTGACCTTCAACGCGATCACCAAGGCCGCGGTGACCGAGGCGATGAAGGCGCCGCGGCAGGTCGATACGGCGCTGGTCGAGGCCTATCTCGCCCGCCGTGCGCTGGATTATCTGGTGGGCTTCACGCTGTCCCCGGTGCTCTGGCGCAAGCTGCCGGGGGCGAAATCGGCGGGGCGGGTGCAGTCGGTCTGCCTGCGCCTGATCGTCGAGCGCGAGATGGAGATCGAGGCCTTCCGTGCCCGCGAGTTCTGGACCGTCTCGGCCGTGCTCGTCACCCCGCGCGGGCAGGAGTTCGAGGCGCGTCTGACCGGTCTGGGCGGCAAGAAGCTCGACAAGTTCGACCTGCCCACCGCCGAGGCCGCGGAACTGGCGGTGCAGGCCGTGACCTCACGGCCCCTCAAGGTCGCCTCCATCGAGGCCAAGCCCGCCAGCCGCAACCCGTCCGCGCCCTTCATGACCTCGACCCTGCAGCAGGAGGCGAGTCGCAAGTTCGGCATGGGCGCGAAACAGTGCATGTCGGCGGCGCAACGGCTCTATGAGGCCGGCCACATCACCTACATGCGGACGGACGGCATCGACATGGCGCCCGAGGCCGTCATGGCCGCGCGCGACGAGATCAAGCGGCGGTTCGGGGCGGACTATGTCCCCGACAGCCCCCGCATGTACAAGAACAAGGCCAAGAACGCGCAGGAAGCCCACGAGTGCATCCGGCCCACCGACATGTCGGCCTCGCCCGAGAAGCTGGGTCTGACCGACGCCGACCAGCGCAAGCTTTACGAACTGATCTGGAAGCGGACGCTGGCCAGCCAGATGGCGGCCGCCCGGCTGGAGCGGACCACGGTCGAGATTGCCTCGGCGGACGGGCAGGTGGGGCTGCGCGCGACGGGGCAGGTGGTGCTCTTCGACGGCTTCCTCAAGGTCTATGAGGAAGGCCGCGACGACCGCGGCGAGGGCGACGAGGACGAGGGCCGCCTGCCGCAGATCATGGCAAACGAGGCGGTGGACAAGAAGTCCATCACGCCCGAGCAGCACCACACCCAGCCGCCGCCGCGTTATACCGAGGCGACACTGGTCAAGCGGATGGAGGAACTCGGCATCGGCCGGCCCTCGACCTATGCCAGCATCGTCTCGACGATCCAGGACCGGGAGTATGTGCGGAAGGACAAGAACCGGCTGATTCCCGAGGACAAGGGGCGGCTGGTGACAGCCTTCCTTGCGAACTTCTTCCGCAAATATGTCGAATACGATTTCACCGCCGATCTGGAAGGCGAGCTTGACGACGTCTCGGCCGGCGAGCGGAACTACAAGGAAGTGCTGGCGCGGTTCTGGCGCGATTTCTCGGCGGCGGTGGCGGAAACGGCCGATCTGCGTATCGGCGAGGTGCTCGACAAGCTCGACGATTTCCTCGCGCCCCATCTCTACCCGCCGCGGCCCGACGGGTCCGATCCCCGGATCTGCCCGACCTGCGGCTCGGGGCGTCTGCATCTGAAGACGGCGCGGGGCGGCGGGGCCTTCATCGGCTGCGGGAACTACCCGGAATGTCGCTACACGCGGCCGATCTCGGTCACGGGCGATGAGGACAACGCGATCTCGCCCGATGGCAAGCTCCTTGGTCATGACGAGGATGGCCAGCCGATCACGCTGCGCTCGGGCCGGTTTGGTCCTTATGTGCAGAGGGGCGAGGCGACGGCCGAGGTGCCGAAGCCGCCGCGGGCCAGCCTGCCCAAGGGCTGGGCGCCGGACTCGGTCGATCTCGAGCGGGCGCTGATGCTGCTGAACCTGCCTCGGCTGGTCGGGCAGCACCCCGAGGACGGTCAGCCGGTCGAGGCTGCGATCGGCCGCTACGGACCTTACGTCAAGCACGGCTCGACCTATGCGAATCTGCCCGATGTCGAGGACGTCTTCACCATCGGCATGAACCGCGCCGTCGAGGTTCTGGCGCAGAAGGCCGCCGGCCGGCGCGGTGCCTCGGCCCCGGCGCAGCCGATCAAGGAGTTGGGAGAGCATCCCGACGGCGGAGTTCTGGCCGTGATGCCGGGGCGTTACGGGCCTTACGTCAAGTGGGGCAAGGTGAACGCGACCCTGCCGAAGGGGGTCGAGCCCGAGGCGATCACCCTTGAGGAGGCTCTTGCGCTGGTGGCCGAGAAGGCGGGCAAGGCGCCGAAGAAGAAGGCACCCGCCCGGAAGGCCGCCAAGGCCGAGGGAGAGCCGAAGAAGGCCACCAAGGCCGAGGGCGAGGCGAAGAAGGCCGCGCCGAAGAAGGCCGCGGCCAAGAAGGCGGCCCCGAAGGCCTCTGGGAGGAAGAAGACGGCGCCGGACACCGACGCCGCCTGATCAGACCGTTCCGCGCGGATCGATCAGACGGCCCATGACCGAAGCCGGGCGGATGGTGCCGATCACCGATCCGCCCTCGGTCACGGCAAGCTCGTTCGCGCCGTCGCGCAGCTTCTCCATCACCGTCCGCACCGTGGCGTCGGCGCCGACGCTCTGGCCCGCGGCGGAGGGCCCGGCCTCCATCACGTCGCGCGCGGTCAGCACGCCCAGCGGGTTCATGTGGGCCACGAAATCGGCGACGTAATCCGAGACCGGGTTGGCGATGATCTCGCGCGCGGTGCCGCACTGGACGATCCGCCCGCCCTCCATCAGCGCGATGCGGTTGCCGATCTTGAAGGCCTCGTCGAGGTCGTGGCTGACGAAGATGATGGTGCGCCGCAACTTGCGCTGAAGGTCCAGAAGCTCGTCCTGCAGGCGCGAGCGGATCAGCGGGTCGAGCGCGGAGAAGGGCTCGTCCATCAGCAGGATCGGCGCCTGGGTCACGAAGGCGCGGGCGAGGCCCACCCGCTGCTGCATCCCCCCTGACAGCTCGCCCACCTTGCGGTCGGCCCAGGCCGAGAGGTTGACCAGCGTCAACTGCTCGTCCACCAGCGCCCGCCGGTCCCGCGCGGACATTCCCGCCATCTCGAGACCCAGCCCCACATTGTCGCGCACCGTCCGCCAGGGCAGGAGGCCGAACTGCTGGAAGACCATCGCGATATGGCTGAGGCGGAGCCGGCGCAGGTCGGCGGGGGTGGCGTTCGTCACCGACATCATCCGGTCGCCGTCCGACACCCGCACCTCGCCCCGCACCACCGGGTTGAGCCCGTTCACGCCGCGCAGCAGCGTGGACTTGCCCGAGCCGGAGAGGCCCATCAGCACGAGGATCTCGCCCTCGGCCACGCTCAGCGAGCAGTCGTGCACGCCCAGCACCTGTCCGGTCTCGGCCTGCACTTCGGCCCGGCTCCTGCCCCGGTCCATCAGCGGCAGGGCGCGTTGGGGATCGTCTCCGAAGACAATGGAGACCCGGTCGAATTCCACGGCGGTCATTTGCGCGTGACCCTCAGCATGCGGTCGAGAATGATCGCCACCACGACGATGATGAAGCCTGACTCGAAGCCGAGCGCGGTGTTGACGGTGTTGAGCGCGCGCACCACCGGCACGCCAAGGCCGTTCGCCCCCACCAGCGCCGCGATCACCACCATCGACAGCGACAGCATGATGGTCTGGTTGAGGCCGGTCATGATCTGCGGAAACGCCCAGGGCAGTTCGACCTTCCAGAGCCTCTGGCGCGGAGTGGCGCCAAAGGCCGTCGCGGCTTCCTTGAGGGCGAGGGGGGTGGAGGAGACGCCGAGATGCGTCAGCCGGATCGGGGCGGGCAGCACGAAGATCACGGTGGCGATCAGGCCCGGCACCATGCCCAGGCCGAAGAAGACGATGGCCGGGATGAGATAGACGAAGGTCGGCAGCGTCTGCATCAGGTCGAGGATCGGGCTCATGACCTGGTAGAGGCGCGGCCGGTGCGCCGCGGCGATCCCGAGCGGCACTCCGATCGCCATGCAGGTGACGCAGGCGAGCAGGATGAGCGTGAGGCTCTGCATCGTCTCGCGCCAGTAGCCCTGGTTCAGGATGAAGGCGAAGCCCACCACCACCAGGGCCGCCACGCGCCAGCTGCGCTGGAGATACCAGGCGAGGCCCGCCAGGATCGCGATGATCAGGAGCGGAGGCGAGGCCCCGAGCACGCCCAGTATCGCGTCGATCACCGCCTGCATCATGCGGCTGATCAGGTCGAAGAACGGCCCGCCGTTCGCGTTGAGCCAGTCGAACATCATCTTCGACCAGCGGCCGACTGGCAACTTGTGGTCGGTCAGCCAATCCAGCATGCGCACCCCGTCTGTTGTGGATCGATCCGAGGCGGGGCTTCGGGCGGGTCGGGGCGATCTGCCCGGACGGCCGAAGCCCCGGAAGCCGCGCCCCGGGGGCTGATCCCTGCGGAACGCGGCCGGAGGCGCAGCCTCAGAGGCCGAGGGTCTGCTTCACCACCGGAAGGCCTTCCTGGCCGTCGGTCGTGGTCACGCCCGCGAGCCACGGGTCGATCGTGTCCGGGTTGGCCTTCAGCCATTCGAGCACGGCCGCGTCGGGCTCCATCCCGTCGTCGAGGATCTTGCCCATGATCTCGTTTTCCATGGGCAGGCTGAACTTCTGCTGCGACAGCAGTTTGGTCACGTTGGGGCATTCCTCCTTGAAGCCCTTGCGCGCCACGGTCTTGACCACGCCTTCCTCGCCGAAGAAGTCCTCGCCGCCCGGCAGGTATTTCAGCGAGAAGGTGGCGTTCATCGGGTGCGGCTCCCAGCCGAGGAAGACCACGCCCTTTTCCTGCGGGTAGAAGCGGGCGACCTGCGCCAGCATCCCCTGCTCGGAACTCTGGACGACCTCGAAGCCCTCGAGCGGGTTGCCGGCTTCGGTCAGGCTGAGGAGATATTCGTTTCCCTCGTTGCCGGGCTCGATCCCATAGACCTTGCCATCCAGCTCGTCCTTGAAGCTGGCGATGTCGGCATAGGTCTTCAGGCCCTTGTCGTAGAGGTAGGTGGGCACGGCGAGCGTGTATTTCGTGCCCTCGAGGTTGATCGTGATCTCCTCGATCGTGCCCTTCTCGAGATAGGGGCCGATCGCCCCCTCCTGCGCCGGCAGCCAGGTGCCGAGGAACACATCCACGTCGCCCTTGTCCATCGAGGCATAGGTGACCGGCACGCCGAGGATGTCCACCTCGACCTCGTAGCCCAGGGCCTCGAGGATCTGGCGGGTGGCCGAGGTGGTCACGGTGATGTCGGTCCAGCCGACATCGGAGAAGGTCACCTCGCGGCACTGGTCCTGGGCGAGCGCAGGTCCCGCAAGGGCCAGGGTGGAGGCGGCGGCCAGCAGGGCCTGTCGGATGGGCGTCATGGTGTCTCCCCGTTTTTTGTTGATTGACGAGTCAATAAACTTCACGATAGCTCCCGGCTTGGCAACCACAAAATCAGGTGTCCTTCACATGCCGAAACTCGGGATGGAGCCTATCCGAAAGGCCGCGCTCGTCAAAGCCACGATCGCCGAGATCGGCCGGGCAGGTTCTCTCGATGTGACGGTGAGTCAGATCGCTCGACAGGCCGGCATGTCTTCCGCGCTGGCGCATCACTATTTCGGTGGGAAGGAAGCCCTTTTCCTTGCGGCGATGAGTCACGTCCTGTCGCTCTATGGGGCCGAGGTCCGCGGCGCGCTGAAGGGGGTTCGCACGCCCGAGGCGCGGATCACCGCGATCCTGCAGGCCTCGTTCTCGCCCACCAATTTCCGCCGCGAGGTGGTGGGGGCCTGGCTGAATTTCTATGTGCTGGCCCAGACGGTGCCCGAGGCCCGGAGGCTTCTCGGGATCTATCAGCGCCGGCTGCGGTCGAATCTGCTTGTGGGGTTGCGGCCCTTGGCCGGGGCGCAGGCGGGCGAGCTGGCCGACGGGCTCGGCGCCCTGATTGACGGCCTCTATCTGCGCGAGGTGCTGAAGGACGGCCCGCCCGATGGCGCGGCCGCCGTCGCCTGTGCCCGCGCCTATCTGAAATCCCATCTGAAGGAACCGACCCCGTGAGAGCCCAGCCCGCCGCCAGCCATTTCGTTGACGGCCGCCCGCTCGAGGATGCGGCCGGCGCGCCGATCCCCGTGATCCACCCGGCCAATGGCGAGGAGATCGCGCGCCTGCACGAGGCCACGCCCGCCGTGATCGAGGCGGCGCTGGCGTCCGGCGCGCGGGCGCAGAAGGACTGGGCCGCGCTGCGCCCCGTCGAGAGGGCCCGCATCCTGCGCCGTGCCTCGGACCTGATCCGCGCGCGCAACGAGGAGCTGAGCATCCTCGAGACGCTCGACACCGGCAAGCCGCTGCAGGAGACCCTGGTGGCGGACTGGCCCTCGGGCGCGGACGCGCTGGAGTTCTTTGCGGGCCTCGCGCCCGCGGTGACGGGCGAGACGGTCCCGCTGGGGCAGGATTTCGTCTATACAATCCGCGAGCCGCTGGGTCTCTGCGTGGGCATCGGGGCCTGGAACTACCCCAGCCAGATCGCCTGCTGGAAGGCGGCGCCGGCGCTGGCCCTCGGCAATGCGATGGTGTTCAAGCCGTCCGAGGTGACGCCGCTCGGCGCGCTGAAGCTGGCCGAGATCCTGATCGAGGCGGGCCTGCCGCCGGGGCTGTTCAACGTGGTGCAGGGGCGCGGCGCGGTGGGCGCTGCGCTGGTGAGCGACAGCCGGGTGGCCAAGGTCTCGCTGACGGGCTCGGTGCCTACGGGCCGGCGCGTCTATGCCGCCGCGGCCGAGGGCGTGCGCCATGTCACGATGGAACTGGGCGGCAAGTCGCCGCTGATCGTCTTTGACGACGCCGATCTCGAAAGCGCCATCGGCGCGGCGATGCTGGGCAACTTCTATTCGTCGGGCCAGATCTGCTCGAACGGGACGCGGGTCTTCGTGCAGAGGGGCCTCAAGGAGGCGTTCCTTGCGCGTCTGGCCGAGCGCGCCGATGCGATCCGCATGGGCGATCCGCTGGACCCCGAGGTGCAGATGGGCCCGCTGGTGTCGCAGGCGCAGCTCGAGAAGGTGCTGGGCTATATCGAGAAGGCCCGCGCCGAGGGGGGGCGGCTGGTCTGCGGCGGCGAAGCCTCGGTCAGCCCGGGCTGCTACGTCCAGCCCACGGTCTTTGCCGATGTGACGGACACCATGACCCTCGCGCGCGAGGAGGTCTTCGGGCCGGTGATGGCGGTCCTCGACTTCGAGACCGAGGAGGAGGTGATCGCGCGGGCGAACGCCACCGACTTCGGGCTTGCCGCCGGGGTCTTCACGGCCGATCTCACGCGGGCGCACCGGGTGGTGGCGCAGCTGCAGGCCGGGACCTGCTGGATCAACGCCTACAACCTGACGCCGGTCGAGGCGCCCTTCGGCGGGGTCAAGATGTCGGGCGTGGGCCGCGAGAACGGCCGCGCGGCCGTCGAGCACTACACGCAGGTGAAGTCGGTCTATGTCGGCATGGGGCCGGTGGACGCCCCCTACTGAGGAACCGCGATGTTCGATTATGTGATCGTGGGTGCCGGCTCGGCCGGCTGTGCCATGGCCTACCGGCTGGGCGAGGCGGGCCGTTCGGTGCTGGTCATCGAGCATGGGGGGACCGATGCCGGCCCCTTCATCCAGATGCCGGCGGCGCTCTCCTATCCGATGAACATGGGGATCTACGACTGGGGCCTGAAGACCGAGCCCGAGCCGCATCTGGGGGGGCGGGTGCTGGCCACGCCGCGCGGTAAGGTGATCGGGGGCTCGTCCTCGATCAACGGCATGGTCTATGTCCGCGGCCATGCGCGCGACTTCGACCACTGGGCCGAGGCGGGGGCGGCGGGCTGGGGCTTTGCCGATGTGCTGCCCTATTTCAAGCGGATGGAGAACTGGCACGTTCCGGGCGACGTGGACTGGCGCGGCCATGACGGGCCGCTGCATGTGACGCGGGGGCCACGTTCGAACCCGCTGTTCAACGCCTTCATCGAGGCGGGCCGGCAGGCCGGCTATCCGGTCACCGACGACTACAACGGCGCCGCGCAGGAGGGCTTCGGCCCGATGGAGGCCACGATCTGGCAGGGCCGGCGCTGGTCGGCGGCCAACGCCTATCTCAAGCCCGCCATGAAGCGGTTCGGCGTCAAGGTCACGCGCGCGCTCGCGCTGCGCGTGGTGATCGAGGAGGGCCGGGCGGTCGGCGTAGAGGTGCAGCGCCGCGGGCGGCGCGAGGTGATCCGGGCGGGTCGCGAGGTGATCCTCGCCGCCTCCTCGATCAACACGCCGAAACTGCTGATGCTGTCGGGCATCGGGCCGGCCGCGCATCTGGCCGAGCATGGGCTGCCCGTGGTGGCCGATCGGCCGGGCGTGGGCCGGAACCTCCAGGATCATCTGGAGGTCTACATGCAATACGCAAGCCTCCAGCCGGTCACGCTCTTCAAGCACTGGAACCTGCGCGGCAAGGTGATGGTCGGCGCGCAGTGGCTGTTTACGGGGCGCGGCCTTGGCGCCTCGAACCAGTTCGAGGCCTGCGCCTTCATCCGCTCCAGGCCCGGGGTGGATTATCCCGACATCCAGTATCACTTCCTGCCGATCGCCGTGCGCTATGACGGCAAGGCCGCGGCCGAGGGGCACGGTTTTCAGGTCCATGTCGGGCCGATGCGCTCGCCCTCGCGCGGGTCGGTCACGCTGCGGTCGGCCGATCCCGAGGCCGCACCGGTAATCCGCTTCAACTACATGTCCACGCCCGAGGACTGGGAGGACTTCCGCCGCTGCATCCGCCTCACGCGCGAGATCTTCGGGCAGGAGGCCTTCCGCCCCTTCGTGAAGGGCGAGATCCAACCCGGGCCGGCCTGCCAGTCCGATGACGAGATCGACGCCTTCATCCGCGAGCATGTCGAGAGCGCCTACCACCCGTGCGGCACGGCGCGGATGGGGCGGGCGGACGATCCGATGGCGGTGGTCGATCCCGAATGCCGGGTGATCGGCGTGGCGGGGCTGCGCGTGGCCGACAGTTCGATCTTCCCGCGGGTGACGAACGGAAACCTGAACGCCCCCTCGATGATGGTGGGCGAGAAGGCGGCGGACCATGTGCTTGGCCGGACGCCGCTGGCGCCCCTGAACCACGAGCCCGTGGTGAACCCGAACTGGCGCGTGGCGCAGAGGTGAAGTCGAGATCTTCAACGTTCCTTAGCCCTTCCTTAGTCCTTTCTTAACCCTTCCTTAACTTCCGGCTTGCCTTTCGGCGCCCGAGCGTCGAAGCCTGCCGGCATGTTAAGACTTTGTTCGCTTCTCGTTCTGCTCGCCCTCATGCCGTCCGCCGGGGCCGCTGCGGCCCTCGAGGGGCCCGCGCGCGTCATTGACGGAGACACGCTGGAAATCGAGGGCGTCCGCGTGCGCCTGTTCGGAATCGACGCGCCCGAGCGCAACCAGACCTGCGGCGAGCGCGATCTCCTGTGGTCCTGCGGGGAATGGGCGACCGAGCGGCTCGAGCTGTTGCTGGGCGGCGGGCAGGTCCGCTGCACCGGGGCCGAACGCGATCGCTACGGGCGGCTTCTCGCCACCTGCGAGGTGGATGGGCAGGATGTCGGCGCGCGCATGGTGCGGTCGGGTGCGGCGCTCGCCTACCGGCGCTATTCCATGCGCTATGTCGGCGAGGAGGGGCGGGCGCAGGCGGAGGGGACGGGCGTCTGGTCCGGGCCGATGCAGCGCCCCGAGGATTATCGCCACGGTCCGCCGGCGCCGCCTCCGCCGGGCGAGTGCGCGATCAAGGGCAATGTCTCGAAAAACGGCCGGATCTACCATCTGCCGGGGCAGGCGGATTACGATCGCACCGTCATATCCGGCCCCGAGGAGCGGTGGTTCTGCAGCGCGCGCGAGGCCGAGTCGGCGGGCTTTCGCCCGGCGCGCCGCTGACATTGATGCGCGTCAAGGCGCGAAAAGAATCTCCGGGCTAGCTTTTCCTTAACGAAACCAAGAGGGAGCACGGCATGATCCACACCCCGCACGAGCTGATGGCGGATCTTCCGGACGTGACCGGGACGAGCGGCACCCTCAGGAAATCCGACCCGCATTTTGCGCGTCTTGTCTGGAATGAACGCGGCTGAACCTCGTGGTTCACAGGGTCCCACCTCGGACCGCTGACCCGGGCACGCACCGGATGAGGATCGCGCCATGAGCGCGTGCATATGAGACGGCTTGCAGGCCGCCCATGGGCGACCTGCTAATCGACAATCTCGTAGGGCAACAACCCGCGCCGGTCGGGGTCCACCCGAAGGCGCTTTTCCAGCGGCGGCACAGACCGCTGGTGGCACTCCTGCCGGTCACAGATCCGGCAGGAGATGCCGATCGGCTCGAACCTCCCCTTCAGATCCAGCCCGTCCGCATAGACCAGCGCATCGGCGTGCTGCAGCTCGCAGCCGAGCCCGATGGCGTAGCGGCGCACGGGCGCCGTGAACGACCCCCCCGGTTTCGACACGTCCCGCGCCAGCAGCAGGTAGCGCACTCCGTCCGGCGTCTGGGCGAGCTGGCGCAGGAACTGGCCCGGCGTCTCGAAGGCGCGGTGGACGTTCCACAGCGGGCAGGCCCCGCCGAAGCGCGCGAACTGGAAGCGCGTGGCCGAATGGCGCTTGGTGATCGTGCCCGCCTGATCCACCCGCACGAAGAAGAAGGGCACGCCCTTGGCGCCGGGCCGCTGCAAGGTGGACAGCCGGTGCGCCACCTGCTCGATCGAGGCGCCGAACAGGTCGGCCAGCCGCTCCAGATCGTGCCGCGTCTCGGCCGCCGCCTGCAGGAAGGGGCGGTAGGGCAGGAGGGCCGCCCCTGCGAAATAGTTGGCCAGACCGATCTTGGCGATCTCGCGCGCCTCGGGCGTCTGGAACCGTGCGAGATCCAGCGTCGCCTCGAGCAGGTCGTTCTGCGTCAGCAGCGCCACCTGATGCAGAAGCTGGAACCGCTGCGTGGGCGCGGCGGCGCGTGCCGACAGGCGCAGCGCATTGCCCTCGCGGCTGCGGATGGCCGGCATGTCCGAGATCTGCAGCTCGATCCCCGCCCGCGCCAGCGTCTCCATCGCGGCCGACAGGATGTCGCGCCGGACCCCGCCGGGGGCTGTGTAATGTTCGGCCGCGCGGTCCACCGCGTCGATGTAATTGTCGCAATAGTGGAAGAAATCGCGCACCTCCTCCCAGGGCGAGGGGCGCAGGTCGGCCTCATCCCGCCCCAGCGCCTCGTCGAGCGAGGCGAGGCGCTCGTGCGTCTGGCGGTAGGCGCGGTGCAGGTCGAGAAAGGCCCGCGCCAGCGCCGGGGCGTTCGAGGCCACGAGCCTCAGGTCGGCGAGCGGCGGGCTGTCGGTAAAGATCGGATCGGCCAGCGCCTCGCGCATGTCGGTGACGATCCGCTCGGCCTCGGAGGTGGTGAGCTTGGTCACATCCACCCCGAACTCCTGCGCAAGCGCGAGGACCACGGTGGCCGAGACGGGCCGGTGGTTGTTCTCCATCTGGTTGAGATAGGGCAGCGAGGCGCCCAGCCGCTCGGCAAAGACCTTCTGCGTCAGGCCGAGCTTGACCCGAAGCTCGCGCAGTTTCGCCCCGGCGTAGAGTTTCTGCGCCATCTCCGGCCTCCCTTTGCAAAGCTGGTTGTGCCTTTGCAAAGGGTGCGCGTCAACGGCCCCGTCAGGTGGGCAGGCCGAGCGACCGGGCGCGCCGGATCACCCACAGGATGGCCGCGATCGAGGCGAGGCCCGAAACCAGCATGATGACGATCAGCGGCATCTCTCCGCCTTCGACGGTCAGCACCGCACCGGCGAGCGCGGCCAGCGCCGCGCCGCCGCCGATCATGATCGCGCCGCCGAGGCCCGAGGCCGTGCCCGCAAGCTGCGGATGGATCGACAGCATCCCGGCGTTGGCGTTGGGCAGCACCATGCCGTTGCCCAGCCCCACGGCCGTCATCATGCCGAAGAAGAAGGTGGGATGGTGCAGCCCCGCCAGCGTGCCGCCCATCAGGATCGCCAGCCCGCCGGTCGTGGCCACCGACCCCCAGAGCACCATCCGGTTCATGCCCATGCGGATCGAGTAACGGCCCGACAGGAAGTTGCCGACCGCGTAGCCGATGGCGGGGGCGGCGAAGTAGATTCCCACCTGCGAGGAGGAGAGGTGGAAGATCTCGGTCCCCACGAAGGGCGCGCCGCCGAGATAGGCGAAGAAGCAGCCCGAGGCGAAGGCCGCGCAAAGCACATAGCCCCAGAACCGCTGCGAGCCGAGCAGCGCCGGATATTGCCGCATCTGCGCCCCGAAGCTGACCGGCCGGATCTCGGATGTCTCGCCCAGATCGGCCCAGACCAGCGCCGTGACCGCCACCCCCAGCGCCAGCAGCAGCGCAAAGTTCGCATGCCAGCCGAACAGCTCGTCCAGCACGCCGCCGATCACCGGCCCGATCATCGGCACCAGCGACATGCCCATCGTGACATAGCCGATCATCGAGGCCGCCTGCTCATCCGGCACCATGTCGCGCACGACCGCCCGGCTGACCACGATCCCTGCGGCAATCACCGCCTGCGCCATGCGGAAGAAGAGGAAGACCTCGGCCGTGGGCGCCACGAGCGTCCCCACCGTCGCCAGAAGGAAGAGCCCGAGCGACCACAGGATCACGCTGCGCCGCCCGAACCGGTCCGAGATCGGCCCGACCAGCACCTGCAAGACCGCGCTCAGGCCGAGATAGAGCGCGACCGACAGCTGGAGCAGCTGGTAGGGCGCCTCGAACCAGGCGGCCATGCCGGGCAGCGAGGGCAGGAAGATGTTCATCGACAGCGCCGCAAGCCCCGTCAGCATCACGAGCGTGATGATGTGGGGCGGCGACTGCCGGTTCAGGAAGCGGGGAGGGGGCAGGGCAAGCATCGTCGAGAGTTAGGCCTCCTGCGACGAACTGTCCATCAGCTCCAGCGATGGAAGATGAAGAAAGCCCCCAGCCCGATGAAGGCAAATCCGAGCAGATGATTCCATTGCAGCGGCTCCTTCAGGTAGAGCACCGAGAAGGCGGCGAAGACGGCCAGCGTGATCACCTCCTGGATGGTCTTGAGTTCGGCGGCCGAGAAATGGCCGTGTCCGATCCGGTTCGCCGGCACCTGAAGGAGATATTCGAAGAAGGCGATCCCCCAGCTCGCGAAGATGACGATGAGAAGCGGCGCGGTCTTGAACTTCAGGTGCCCGTACCAGGCGAAGGTCATGAAGATGTTCGACGCGAGAAGAAGCCCGATGGTGACGAAAGGCACCGGAAGCGTAGGCATGGAGGGGTCCTGTTTGCGGATTTGCGATTTGCACGCTGCGCTGGCAAAGTAATTTGCAAATATCCCGAAATTTTCTTTCGCAGCAGCGGGCTCCTGACTATGGTGCGCCGAAATTCGGGGGGCAAGGCCATGAAAGACATTCTCCAGGAACTCGAAGATCGTCGCGCGATCGCCCGCGCCGGGGGCGGGCAGCGCCGTGTCGATGCCCAGCACAAGCGCGGCAAGCTGACGGCCCGCGAACGGATCGAACTGCTTCTCGATGAAGGCTCGTTCGAGGAGTTCGACATGTTCGTGCGCCACCGCTGCACCGATTTCGGGATGCAGGACGACCGGCCCGCAGGCGACGGCGTCGTGACCGGCTGGGGCACGATCAACGGCCGCATGGTCTATGTCTTCAGCCAGGACTTCACGGTGTTCGGCGGCTCTCTGTCGGAGACGCACGCCCAGAAGATCTGCAAGATCATGGACATGGCGATGCAGAACGGCGCGCCGGTGATCGGGCTGAACGACTCGGGCGGCGCGCGGATCCAGGAGGGCGTGGCCTCGCTCGCCGGTTATGCCGACGTGTTCCAGCGCAACATCATGGCCTCGGGCGTGATCCCGCAGATCTCGGTGATCATGGGGCCCTGCGCCGGCGGCGCGGTCTATTCGCCCGCCATGACCGACTTCATCTTCATGGTGAAGGACACCTCCTACATGTTCGTCACCGGCCCCGACGTGGTGAAGACCGTGACGAACGAGGTCGTGACCGCCGAGGAGCTGGGCGGTGCCTCGACCCACACGAAAAAGTCCTCCGTGGCCGATGGCGCCTTCGAGAACGACGTGGAAGCCCTTTACGAGATTCGCCGTCTGGTCGATTTCCTGCCGCTGTCGAACCGCACGCCCGCCCCGGTGCGCCCGTTCTTCGACGACGTGGCCCGGATCGAGGACAGCCTCGACACGCTGATCCCGGACAACCCGAACCAGCCCTACGACATGAAGGAACTGATCCTGAAGATCGCGGACGAGGGCGACTTCTACGAGATCCAGAAGGACTTCGCGGCCAACATCATCACCGGCTTCATCCGCATGGAGGGCCAGACGGTCGGCGTGGTGGCGAACCAGCCGATGGTGCTGGCGGGCTGCCTCGACATCGACTCGAGCCGCAAGGCTGCGCGCTTCGTGCGCTTCTGCGACGCCTTCAACATCCCGATCCTGACGCTGGTGGACGTGCCGGGCTTCCTGCCGGGGACGGGCCAGGAATACGGCGGCGTCATCAAGCACGGCGCGAAACTTCTGTTCGCCTATGGCGAGGCGACCGTGCCGAAGGTCACGGTCATCACCCGCAAGGCCTATGGCGGTGCCTATGACGTCATGGCCTCCAAGCACCTGCGCGGCGACTTCAACTACGCCTGGCCCACCGCCGAGATCGCGGTGATGGGCGCCAAGGGCGCGACCGAGATCCTCTATCGCTCCGAGCTGGGCGATGCCGAGAAGATCGCGGCCCGCACCAAGGAATACAAGGATCGGTTCGAGAACCCCTTCGTGGCGGCCGAGCGCGGCTTCATCGACGAGGTGATCATGCCGCATTCGACCCGTCGCCGGGTGTCGCGCGCCTTTGCCAGCCTGCGGAACAAGAAACTCAGCAATCCTTGGAAGAAGCACGATAACATCCCCCTCTGACACCACGGAAGGGGAGGGGAAGATGAGACGTGTCGTCGCGCCGGGCGCTGCAGGGGCGCCCGGATCCGCCGCGGCCCTGATCGGACAGGCCGCAGAGGCCCGGCCGGATCGGCGGTGCACGGCATGACGGATGCGGCAGGGCTGATTCCGGTGCCCTCGGGCCAGGTGGTCACGCTTCTGGACACGATCTGGAACGAGCCGGGGCCTTCGGGCCTTACGTTCCGCTTCCGCTTCCTCGCCCCCGGCATCGGGAGCGGCGGAGGGATCGACTATGACACGGCCTTCGCGGACATGCTCGCGCTCTGCCAGGCTTATGTCGTGCCGAAGATCGCCGACGTCCTGCCCCAGCCGGAGCAGGTGATCATCTCCTTCTCGGACCGGCCGCTGCCCTTCGGCGCCGCCGACCCCGAGGCGACACAATATTTCGAGGCCTTCAGCATTCAGGATGGCCACTGTATCTTGGAGGCCTTCTGATGACAGCACCATCTATTGTGGTCCCTTTCGGCGCCGAGCGGCGGGCTGATGTAGAAGAGTCACAGGGCGACGGTTTGAAACGCATGATGTGTCAATCGCTTGGGGGATCAGATACGATGGTGGACGACCGAACCCAAGCGGTCTATGCCTCGCAGGAAGTCCACGGAGAGGAAGGATCCTCTGCGTCGGCTTGCAATGATAAATGGAGTAGAGGATGTCGAAGAGCACTGTTGTTTTCGCGCTGTGCATGGTTGCGTTCGTCGCTGCCTGCGCGAAGAAAGAGGAAACGGTTTACGTGGAACAGCCGGCCGTCACGGCTGAGCCGGTCTACACGGGCAAGTACAAGTAATCTGCCCGGGCGGGCCGTCGAGCATCTCCGGCCCGCCTACCTTCCCGCCCTCCTGACCGGGGAGGGCGTGGCATGCTGAAGCATCGGGGCTTCCCCAGCCGCTATCCCGGCACCGACCTTCAATACACGATCCGCCGCGCCAACAAGGACGGCGCCACGCGCATCATCCGGCGCGAGCGTTACCGCGACCGCAAGGCCGTGGACCGGGCCGCCGACCTGGGCTTTCTCACGGCCCTGTGGGAGCATTTCGGCGAGGAACCGTTCGAACGTGGCAACCTCGACGCGGGGCGCCTCTCGTGGCTCTTCGGCCGCGAAGTGGTGCCGGCCGAGGATCCGTTCGATCCCGAATCCTACGACGCGCTGCTGCGGATCGACCGGCGCAAGGCCGAGGCCGCCTTTCCCGAGATCTTTGCCCCCGACGCATCGACCTCCTTCCAGGACGAGGACGATTGGGGCGACGAGGAGGAGGAATAGGCGTGCTTCCGCGCAAGCTCCTGCTCCTGCGGCCGAATTTCGCGCATCGCGAACCGCACGCCTTCGTGGGCTTTGCCAGCGGGGGGGCGGTGCCCCATCTTCTGGGTGCGGATGTGGCCGTTCCGGCGGATCGCTTCCCGCGAGACTGCGACCCTTCCCTTTCCTTCCGGTCCGGCGCCCCGCGCCCCGGACCGGCCTTTTCCCTGGGTGAGCGGCATTCGGCCGACCTCGCCGGTTGCAGCCTTTTCGGCTTTTCCATGCCGCAGGTTGCGGTAATTCTCTGCTCCGACATAACAGAAGCCGGAGGCAGAGCATGTCCAACATCACGAAATTCCTTCTTCTCGGCGCCATCGCCGCAACCGTCTCGGCCTGCGACACGGCCACGGGCCGGGCTGGCGGCGGCGCCCTCGCGGGGGCGGCGCTGGCCGACGCGACCGACGAGAACATGGTGGCCGGTGCCGCTCTCGGCGCCCTCGCCGGCGCTGCCAGCTGCGGCGTGCCGGGCCTGCCGCCCTGCCGCTCGGGCGGCAACTACTACTGAGTCCGGCGCCGCTCCGGCGGCAACCGCTCACGCCATCCGCGCTGCCGCGTCGGCGCAGGACATTCCGCAGGGACCGTCCGGGCACTCGCCCGGGCGGTCCTTTTCGTTTTCGCGCCTCCGGGCGTGCTGCTGACAAAGGGACGATGATGTTCAAGAAGATCCTGATCGCGAACCGGGGCGAGATCGCCTGCCGCGTCATCAAGACCGCCCGCAAGATGGGCATCAAGACGGTGGCCGTCTATTCGGACGCCGACCGCAACGCTCTCCACGTCAGCATGGCGGACGAGGCGATCCACATCGGGCCGCCGCCCGCCAACCAGTCCTACATCGTGATCGACAAGATCATGGAGGCGATCAAGGCGTCGGGCGCCGAGGCCGTCCATCCCGGCTACGGTTTCCTGTCCGAGCGGATGGATTTCGCCGCCGCGCTGGAGAAGGCCGGTGTCGTCTTCATCGGCCCGCCGTCCCCGGCGATCGAGGCGATGGGCGACAAGATCACCTCGAAGAAGCTGGCGAAGGAGGCCGGCGTCTCGACGGTGCCGGGCTACATGGGCCTGATCGCCGACGCCGACGAGGCGGTGAAGATCTCGGACGAGATCGGCTATCCGGTGATGATCAAGGCCAGCGCCGGCGGCGGCGGCAAGGGGATGCGGATCGCCTGGAACGCGCAGGAAGCGCGCGAAGGCTTTGAATCCTCGAAGAACGAGGCCGCCAACAGCTTCGGCGACGACCGGATCTTCATCGAGAAATTCGTGACGCAACCGCGCCACATCGAGATCCAGGTGCTGGCCGACAAGCACGGCAACTGCGTCTACCTGCACGAGCGCGAGTGCTCGATCCAGCGCCGGAACCAGAAGGTCATCGAGGAGGCGCCCTCGCCGTTCCTGGATGAGGCCACCCGCAAGGCGATGGGCGAACAGGCCGTCGCGCTGGCCAAGGCCGTGGGCTATGCCTCGGCCGGGACGGTGGAGTTCATCGTGGACGGGCAGAAGAACTTCTACTTCCTCGAGATGAACACCCGGCTGCAGGTCGAGCATCCGGTCACCGAGCTGATCACCGGCATCGACCTCGTCGAGCAGATGATCCGGGTGGCGGCGGGCGAGAAGCTGCCCTTCCAGCAGTCGGACCTGAAGATCAACGGCTGGGCGATGGAAAGCCGGCTTTATGCCGAAGATCCCTATCGCAACTTCCTGCCCTCGATCGGTCGCCTGACCCGCTACCGCCCGCCGGTGGAAGCGGTCACGCCCACCTCGGTCGTCCGGAACGACACCGGCGTCTTCGAGGGCGGCGAGATCTCGATGTATTACGACCCGATGATCGCCAAGCTCTGCACCTGGGCGCCGACGCGGGACGCGGCGATCGAGGAGATGCGTCTGGCGCTCGACACGTTCGAGGTTGAGGGGATCGGCCACAACCTGCCCTTCGTGGGCGCGGTCATGGACCATCCGCGCTTCGTGAGTGGCGACATCACCACCGCCTTCATCGCCGAGGAATATCCCGAAGGCTTCCAGGGGTCGACCCTGGATGAGCCGACGCTGCGCCGGGTGGCGGCGGCCGCCGCCGCGATGAACCGCGTGGCCGAGATCCGTCGCACCCGCATCTCGGGCACGATGGACAACCACGAGCGGACGGTGGGCGACGACTGGGTGGTGTCGCTGCAGGGCGAGGACTTCCGCGTCGGCATCGCCGCCGACCGCGAAGGCTCCACCGTGACCTTCTGCGATGGCTCGTCGCTGCGCTGCACCTCGGACTGGACGCCGGGCCAGCCGCTCGCCCGCGTGATGGTGGACGGCAAGCCGCTGGTGATGAAGGTCGGCAAGATCCCGATGGGCTTCCGGGTGCGCCTGCGCGGCGCGGACCTGAAGGTGCATGTCCGCACCCCGCGTCAGGCGGAACTCGCGGTCCTCATGCCCGAGAAGCTGCCGCCGGACACCTCGCGCTTCCTGCTCTGCCCGATGCCGGGTCTGGTGGTGAAGATCAACGTCGCGGAAGGCGACGAGGTGCAGGAGGGCCAGGCGCTCGCCACCGTCGAGGCCATGAAGATGGAGAACATCCTGCGCGCCGAGCGCAAGGGTGTGGTCAAGCGCATCTCCGCCGCCCCCGGATCGAGCCTGCGCGTGGACGACATCATCATGGAGTTCGAATGAGCTACCGGCCGGCCGGGTTTATCTCGAGCAGTTCGTCCCTCCTGAGGGGGAACTTGTCGATGGCCCGGCCGATCTCGCGCACGTCCCAGGGCAGGGGCTTGCGCAGCTTCACCTGCCCGTCCTTGTCGAGGATCACCAGCGAGAAGCCGCGCGGATGCAGCGTGCGGCGGAGTTCGGAGGGTTCGGCCGGGTCGGTGTCGGTGATCACGATCACGTCCCGCTCGGCCAGATGGTCGAGCCGGGCGGCGATCATCTGCATCTGCCGGACGAAGTTCGGATCCGCGGGCGTGTCGGCAAAGACCACCACGGGCCGCTGCGTCCACAGGAACTGCGCGAGGGTCAATCCCTCGGCCTCGACCGGCCCCGGTCCAGTCACCGAGAGATCGCCGGCTGGCGCGGCGAATGGCAGAAACGCAGCAAGAGCAAGAATTTGAAGGGGTTTCATGCGGCCTCCCGCCTTCATATAGGCCGGCTTCCGCGGAAACCCAAGTCTCAACGCGCGGCCCCGGGCCCGCGGTCAGGAAAAGGGAAGACCCGATGACCGAAAATCTGGATGCGTGGCGCAAGCTCGCCGAGAAGGAACTGAAGGGGAGAAACCCCGACAGCCTGACCTGGAACACGCTGGAGGGCATCCCGGTCAAGCCGCTCTACACGAAGGCCGATCTCGACGGGATCGACCATCTGGGCGGGCTGCCCGGCATCGCCCCCTTCACCCGCGGCGTGCGCGCGACGATGTATGCCGGCCGGCCCTGGACCATCCGCCAGTATGCGGGCTTCTCGACCGCCGAGGCCTCGAACGCCTTCTACCGCAAGGCGCTTGCGGCCGGTCAGCAGGGCGTCTCGGTCGCCTTCGACCTCGCGACCCACCGCGGCTATGACAGCGACCACCCCCGCGTGGTGGGCGACGTCGGCAAGGCGGGCGTGGCCATCGACTCGGTCGAGGACATGAAGATCCTCTTCGACGGCATCCCGCTGGAAAAGATCAGCGTCTCCATGACGATGAACGGCGCGGTGATCCCGGTGCTGGCGAACTTCATCGTGACCGGCGAGGAGCAGGGCGTGCCGCGGGCCGAGTTGTCGGGCACGATCCAGAACGACATCCTCAAGGAGTTCATGGTCCGCAACACCTACATCTATCCGCCCGAGCCTTCGATGCGGATCATCGCGGACATCATCGAATACACCTCGAAGGAGATGCCGAAGTTCAACTCGATCTCGATCTCCGGCTACCACATGCAGGAGGCGGGGGCGAACCTGGTGCAGGAGCTGGCCTATACGCTGGCCGACGGGCGCGAATATGTCCGGGCGGCGCTGGCGCGCGGCATGAACGTGGACGATTTCGCGGGGCGGCTTTCCTTCTTCTTCGCCATCGGCATGAACTTCTTCATGGAGGCCGCGAAGCTGCGCGCCGCCCGGCTCCTCTGGCACCGGATCATGTCCGAGTTCGAGCCGAAGAAGCCCGGCAGCCTGATGCTGCGCACCCACTGCCAGACCTCGGGTGTGTCGCTGCAGGAGCAGGATCCCTACAACAACGTGATCCGCACCGCCTACGAGGCGCTGGCCGCGGCGCTGGGGGGCACGCAGTCGCTGCACACCAACGCGCTCGATGAGGCGATCGCGCTGCCCACCGAATTCTCGGCCCGGATCGCGCGCAACACCCAGCTCATCCTGCAGGAGGAAACCGGCGTCACCAAGGTCGTCGATCCGCTGGCGGGCAGCTACTATGTCGAGAGCCTGACCAACGAACTGGCCGAGAAGGCCTGGGCGCTGATCGAGGAGGTCGAGGCGATGGGCGGCATGACCAAGGCCGTGGCCTCGGGCATGCCCAAGCTGCGGATCGAGGAATCCGCCGCTCGCCGGCAGGCCGCCATCGACCGCGGCGAGGATGTGATCGTCGGCGTGAACAAGTATCGCCTCGCGAAGGAGGATCCGATCGAGATCCTCGACATCGACAACGTCGCCGTTCGCGAAGCGCAGATTGCACGGCTGGAGAAGATGCGCGCCACCCGCGACGAGGCCGCCTGCCAGAAGGCTCTGGACGAACTCACCCGCCGCGCGACCGAGGGCGGCAACCTGCTCGAAGCCGCCGTGGCCGCCTCGCGCGCCCGCGCCTCTGTCGGAGAGATCAGCATGGCCATGGAGAAGGTGTTCGGCCGCCACCGCGCCGAGGTGAAGACACTCTCGGGCGTGTATGGCGCCGCCTACGAGGGCGATGACGGATTCGCGCAGATCCAGCGCGACGTCGAGGCCTTCGCGGAAGAAGAGGGCCGCCGCCCGCGGATGCTGGTGGTCAAGATGGGTCAGGACGGCCACGACCGCGGCGCCAAGGTGATCGCCACCGCCTTCGCCGACATCGGCTTCGATGTGGATGTGGGCACTCTGTTCCAGACGCCGGAAGAGGCGGCGCAGGACGCCATGGACAACGACGTGCATGTGGTGGGCATCTCGTCGCTCGCCGCCGGCCACAAGACGCTGGCGCCGAAGCTGATCGAGGCGCTGAAGGAAAAGGGCGCGGGCGACATACTGGTGATCTGCGGCGGCGTGATCCCGCAACAGGATTACGAGTTCCTGCACAACGCGGGCGTCAAGGCGATCTTCGGGCCGGGAACCAACATCCCCTCGGCCGCCAAGCACATCCTCGACCTGATCCGCCAGGCGCGGACCTGAAGACCCGGCGCCGCCCCCTCCGGGGCGGCGTCCCCGGCGCGCCAGGAAGGCAGCCCTTTCATTCTGGCTCAAATATCCCGGGGGTGCGGGGGCAGCGCCCCCGCTCTCTCGCGCCGGATCCGCGCCGCAGCCGTCATGTCGCCCATGCCGGCCAAAGCGTCGCGTTTTTCCTCTGGACAGGTGCTTCGTGGCCGGGCTAGGTGACTCCCATCAGGATCGGGAGAATCCGGGGCAACCCGGTGCCGAAGGAGCAACCGCCCCGGTAAACTCTCAGGCGCAAGGACCGTCCTGACACGAAGACTCTGGAGAGAGGCCGGAAGGCCCGCCGAAGGGATAACGATCTCAGGCGCAAGGGACAGAGGGGGCACTGCGGGACGGGATCCGTCCATGCGGTGCCGCGCATTCCGCCGGCATCGAAACCAGGAGGGCGGCGTGAGCGACGATACCCAAGAGCTGCGGCGGCTGCCGCTGCATGACCTGCATGTCAGTCTGGGTGCCCGGATGGTGCCCTTCGCCGGCTGGGAGATGCCGGTCCAGTATCCCGCGGGCGTGATGAAGGAGCATCTCCACACCCGCGCGGCGGCCGGCCTCTTCGACGTGAGCCACATGGGCCAGCTTCTGCTGCGGCCGAAGGGGGCCATGGCCGACCTGGGGGCCGCGCTGGAACGGCTCATGCCAGTGGATGTGCTGGGCCTGCCCGAAGGCCGCCAACGCTACGGGATCCTCACCAGCGACACGGGCGGCATTCTCGACGACCTGATGTTCGCCAATCGCGGCGACCATGTCTTCGTCGTCGTCAACGCGGCCTGCGTCGCCAACGACACGGCCCATCTGCGCGAGGAACTGCGCGAGGTGGCCGAAGTCGCCTCGGTGGAAAGCCGCGGGCTTCTGGCGCTTCAGGGCCCGGCGGCCGAGACTGCGCTCGCGCGGCTGGTGCCTGCGGTCGCCGCCCTGCGCTTCATGGATTTCGCCGTCGCCGACTGGCAGGGCGAGGCGCTCTGGATCTCGCGGTCGGGCTATACCGGCGAGGACGGGTTCGAGATCTCGGTCCCGCGCGGGATCATCGCGCCCTTCGCCGAGGCGCTTCTCGCCATGGAGGAGGTGGCGCCCATCGGGCTCGGCGCCCGCGACAGCCTCCGGCTCGAGGCGGGGCTCTGCCTCTACGGCCACGACATCGACACCACCACCTCGCCGATCGAGGCGGGCCTTTCCTGGGCGATCCAGAAGGTGCGGCGGCCGGGCGGGGCCCGCGCGGGCGGCTTTGCCGGCGAGCAGCGCATCCTGCGGGAACTCGAGGCCGGCCCCGAGCGTCTTCGCGTGGGCCTGCGCCCCGAAGGCCGGGCGCCGATGCGCGAGGGGACCGAGCTTTACACCCCCGACGGCACGCCCGTCGGCCGCGTCACATCCGGCGGCTTCGCGCCCTCGCTCGAGGCTCCGGTCGCCATGGGATATGTGGCCGCCGCGCAGGCCGCGCCGGGCACGGCCCTTGCAGGCGAGGTGCGCGGCAAGCGCCTGCCCGTGATGGTGACCGACCTTCCGTTCCGACCCTCCACCTACAAACGCTGAGGCTGAAGATGAAATACACCAAGGAGCATGAATGGCTGCGGGTCGAGGGCGACCTCGTCGTGGTCGGCATCACCGAACATGCGGCGACGCAACTTGGCGATGTCGTGTTCATCGAACTCCCCGAGGTCGAGACCATGGTGGCGGAGGGCGACGAGGTGGCCGTGATCGAGAGCGTCAAGGCCGCGTCGGACATTCTGGCGCCGATGGATGGCGAGATCGTGGCCGTCAATGAAAAGCTCACGGACAAGCCGGGGCTCGTGAACGCCGATCCGATGGCCGCATGGTTCTTCAAGATGCGCGTCGAGGATCTGTCGGTGCTCGACGATTTCATGGACGAGGACGAGTATCAGGATCTGATCGGCTGAATCATGACCTTCACCCCCACCGACTACAACGCCTACGATTTCGCCAACCGCCGGCACATCGGCCCGTCGCCCTCCGAAATGGAGGAGATGCTGCGCGTGGTGGGGGTGTCCTCGCTCGACCAGCTGATCGAGGAGACGGTGCCCGCCTCGATCCGGCAGAACCAGCCGCTCGACTGGGCGCCGCTGGCCGAGCATGAGCTCTTGCAGAAGATGCGCGAGGTGGCGGCGAAGAACCGCGTCATGGTCTCGCTGATCGGGCAGGGCTATTACGGCACCGTGACGCCGCCCGCGATCCAGCGCAACATCCTGGAAAACCCCGCTTGGTACACGGCCTACACGCCCTACCAGCCCGAGATTGCGCAAGGGCGGCTCGAAGCGCTTCTGAACTACCAGACCATGGTGGCGGACCTGACGGGCCTGCCCGTGGCGAACGCCTCGCTCCTCGATGAGGCGACGGCGGCGGCCGAGGCCATGACCATGGCCGAGCGCGCCGCGAAGTCGAAGGCGCGGGCCTTCTTCGTCGATGCCGACTGCCATCCCCAGACGATCGCCGTGATCCGCACCCGGGCAGAGCCCCTGGGGATCGAGGTCATCGTGGGTCACCCGGCGCAACTGGTGCCCGAGGACGTGTTCGGCGCGCTCTTCCAGTATCCCGGCACCTACGGCCTCGTGCGCGACTTCACCCGCGAGATCGCGGCGCTGCACGAGGCGAAGGCGCTGGCGATCGTGGCGACCGACCTTCTGGCGCTCTGCCTGCTGAAGGAGCCGGGCGCCATGGGCGCCGACATCGCCATCGGCTCGAGCCAGCGCTTCGGCGTGCCGATGGGCTATGGCGGCCCGCACGCGGCCTTCATGTCCTGCCGGGACGAGCTGAAACGTTCGATGCCGGGGCGGCTGGTCGGCGTCTCGGTCGATGCGCGCGGCAACAAGGCCTATCGCCTCGCGCTCCAGACGCGCGAGCAGCACATCCGGCGCGAGAAGGCGACCTCGAACGTCTGCACCGCGCAGGCGCTTCTGGCGGTGATGGCGAGCTTCTACGCCGTCTTCCACGGCCCCAAGGGCCTGCGCCACATCGCCGAGCGGGTGCATCTGAACACCGTACGGCTGGCTCAGGCGCTGAAGGAGGCCGGCGCCCGCGTCAGCCCCGAGGCCTTCTTCGACACGATCACCGTCGAGGTGGGGGTGGGGCAGGCGGGCATCCTGGCCGCCGCGCGCCACCGTGGCATCAACCTGCGCAAGGTGGGCCGCGACCGGGTGGGCATCTCGCTCGACGAGACGACCGACGCAGGTGTGATCGCCCGCGTGCTGGACGCCTTCGGCATCCATGATCCCGCACCCGCGAGCGTGGGCCTCGGCTTCCCCGAGGCGATGCTGCGCGAGTCCGCCTATCTGAGCCACCCGGTCTTCGACATGAACCGGGCCGAGTCCGAGATGATGCGCTACATGCGCCGCCTGTCGGACCGGGATCTGGCGCTCGACCGCGCGATGATCCCGCTGGGAAGCTGCACGATGAAGCTGAACGCCGCGGCCGAGATGATGCCGATCACCTGGCCCGAATTCGCCACCCTTCATCCCTTCGCGCCACCCGAACAGGCGGCCGGCTACACCGAGGCGATCCGCGACCTCAGCGACCGGCTCTGCCGCATCACCGGCTATGACGCCATGTCAATGCAGCCGAACTCGGGCGCGCAGGGGGAATATGCGGGGCTGCTCACGATCCTCGCCTATCACCGCGCGCGGGGCGAGGGGCAGCGCACCATCTGCCTCATCCCGATGTCAGCCCACGGGACGAACCCGGCCTCGGCGCAGATGGCGGGGATGAAGGTGGTCGTGGTCAAGTCGGCCCCGAACGGCGACGTCGATCTGGACGACTTCCGCGACAAGGCGGCGGCGGCGGGCGACCGGCTCGCGGCCTGCATGATCACCTATCCCTCGACCCACGGCGTCTTCGAAGAGACGGTGCGCGAGGTCTGCCGCATCACCCACGAGCACGGCGGGCAAGTCTATATCGACGGCGCCAACATGAACGCGATGGTGGGCCTCGTGCAGCCGGGCGCCATCGGCGGCGACGTGAGCCACCTGAACCTGCACAAGACCTTCGCCATTCCGCATGGCGGCGGCGGTCCGGGCATGGGGCCGATCGGAGTGAAGGCGCATCTCGCGCCCTACCTGCCGGGCCACCCGGAGACGGGCGGCCCCCTGGCCGGAGGCCAGATCGTGGCTACGCACGAGGGGCCGGTCTCGGCCGCGCCCTATGGCTCGGCCTCGATCCTGCTGATCTCCTGGGCCTATTGCCTGATGATGGGCGGCGAGGGGCTGACGCAGGCGACGCGGGTGGCGATCCTGAACGCCAACTATGTCGCGGCGCGGCTGAGGGGGGCCTATGACGTGCTGTTCATGGGCAACCGCGGGCGCGTGGCGCACGAGTGCATCCTCGACACCCGCCCCTTCGCCGAGGCCGGCGTGACGGTGGACGACATTGCCAAGCGCCTGATCGACAACGGCTTCCATGCCCCCACCATGAGCTGGCCCGTGCCCGGCACGCTGATGGTGGAGCCGACCGAATCCGAGACCAAGGCCGAGATCGACCGCTTCATCACGGCGCTTCTCGCGATCCGCGAGGAGATCCGGGCGGTCGAGGCGGGCGAGATCGCGGCGGCCGACAGCCCGCTGCGCCACGCGCCCCACACGGTTGAGGACCTGGTCGCCGACTGGGATCGCAACTATCCGCGCGAGCAGGGCTGCTTCCCGCCGGGCGCCTTCCGGGTGGACAAATACTGGCCGCCCGTCGGCCGGGTGGACAATGCCTGGGGCGATCGCAACCTCGTCTGCATCTGCCCGCCGGTCGAAAGCTACAGCGTCGCGGCGCAATAGGCGGAGAGGGGCACGCACTGCCCCTCCCCATCCCGTTCCGGCAGCATTCGCTTCAGGCCGCGCGGGCGCGGGGCGCGAACCGGCCGTAGAAGCTCTCGCCCTGCCGGGCCATCTCGACCAGCAGTTGCGGCGGTGCAAAGCGTGCGCCGTGCCGGCCTGCAAGGTCCTCGCACAGCTCGACCGCCCGCGCCGCGCCGATCATGTCGAGCCAGCTGAAGGGACCGCCCGACCAGGGCGCAAAGCCCCAGCCGAGGATCGCCCCCACATCCCCCTCGCGGATGTCGGTGAGCACGCCCTGTTCGAGCGCACGCACCGCCTCGAGCACCTGCGCAAACAGGAGGCGATGCTGCACCTCGGTCAGTTCCGGCTGCAGTGGCGCGACCGGCCAGCGGTCCGCCAGCCCGCTCCAGAGACCCTGCCGCTTGCCCGCCTCGTCATAGGCGTAGAAGCCCGCCTTTGCCTTGCGCCCCATGCGGCCCTCGTCGGCCAGCCGGAAGATCACCTCGTCCACCGCCGAATCCGGGTAGGCATCGCCCATCGCGGCGCGCGTGGCCTTGGCGATCTTCACGCCGAGGTCGATCGAGGTCTCGTCCACCAGTTGCAGCGGTCCGAGCGGCATCCCCACGAGCCGCGCCGCATTCTCGATGAGGGCCGGCTGCACGCCCTCGGCGACCATGCGGATCCCCTCGTTGAGATAGGGGATGATGCAGCGGTTGGCGTAGAAGAAGCGGGCGTCGTTCACCACGATCGGCGTCTTGCGGATCTGGCGCACGAAGTCGAGCGCCTTGGCCACGGCCCGGTCGCCGGTCTGCTTGCCGCGGATGATCTCGACCAGCAGCATCTTGTCCACCGGCGAGAAGAAATGGATGCCGATGAACTGCGCCGGATCGCGGCTGGCCTTGGCGAGTCCCGAGATCGGCAGGGTCGAGGTGTTGGTGGCGAAGATGCACTCCGGCCCCACCACGGCCTCGACCTTCTGCGTGACCTCGGCCTTAACCGACGGATCCTCGAACACCGCCTCGACGATCAGGTCGCAGCCCGCGAGCGTTCCGTAGTCGGTCGTCGCAAGGATGCGGGCCAGCACCTCGGCCTTCTTCCCGGCCGTGATCTTGCCCCGCTTCATCCCCTTGTCGAGCACCCCTTCCGAATGCGCCCGCCCGCGGTCGGCGGCCTCCTGCGTCGAGTCGATCAGCACCACCTCGATGCCGGCGCTGGCCGCGACATGGGCGATGCCCGCGCCCATCATGCCCGCGCCGATCACGCCCAGCTTCCTCACCGACTGGTCGGGCAGGGCAGGGCGGACGGCGCCCTTCTCCAGCGCCTCCTTGTTGATGAAGAGCGACCGGATCATCGCCGAGGAGGAGGGGTTCATCAGCACATGGGTGAACCAGCGGGCCTCGATCTTCAGCGCCGTGTCGAAGGGCACCAGCGCGCCCTCATAGACCGCCGACAGCAGCGCCTTCGCCGCCGGATAGACGCCCATGGTCTTGCCCATCACCATGGCCGAGGCGCCCACGAAGGTCATGAAGCCGCCGGGATGGTAGGGCGTGCCACCGGGCATCTTGTAGCCCCTGGCGTCCCAGGGCTTCACGAGGTCGGCGTCCGTTGCCGACAGCACCCATTCCTTCGCCCGCGCGAGAAGCGCGTCCGCGGGCACCACCTCATCCACGACGCCCACGGCCTTCGCGCCCCTGGGATCGTTCAGCTTGCCCTCGAGCAGCAGCGGCGCGGCCATCATGGCGCCCAGCTTGCGGACAAGCCGTGTCGTGCCCCCGCCGCCGGGGAAGATCCCCACCATGATCTCGGGCAGGCCGATCTTCGCCTTCGGATTGTCGGCGGCGATGATGCGGTGGCAGGCCAACGGCAGTTCGAGCCCGATGCCGAGCGCGGTGCCGGGCAGCGCCGCCACGATGGGCTTGCCGCCCTTGTGGGTCTTGGGATCCATGCCCGCGCGCTCGATCCGGCGCAGGACGGCGTGCATCTGCATCACGCCTTCGAACACAGCCTTGGCCGGATCGTCGCCGCCTTCGGCCTTCATGCGGGCGATGACGTTGAGATCCATCCCCCCGGCAAAGTCCTTCTTGCCCGAGGTGAGGATCACCCCCTTCACGCCCGGATCGGCGAGGGCCGCGGCGATCAGCCCGTCGAGTTCGGCAAAGCCGTCCATCGACATGACGTTCATCGACTTGCCCGGCACGTCCCAGGTGATGGTGCAGACGCCGTCGGCGTCGGTCTTGCTCGTGAAATCGGTCATCTGGTTCCCCTCCCTCAGACGCGCTCGATGATGGTGGCGGCACCCATGCCCGAGGCCACGCAGAGCGTCGCGAGACCTACCCCCTTGCCCGTCCGTTCAAGCTCGTCGAGCAGCGTTCCGATGATGATCGCGCCGGTGGCGCCCAGCGGATGGCCCATGGCGATCGCGCCGCCGTTCACGTTGACCCGGCCCGGATCCACGTCGAACGCCTGCTGGAAGCGCAGGACGACCGCGGCGAAGGCCTCGTTGACCTCGAACAGGTCGATGTCCGAAATCTGCATCCCCGAGTCCCTGAGGATCTTTTCGGTGACGGGGACCGGCCCCGTCAGCATGATGGTCGGATCGGTGCCGATCTTGGCCGTCGCCCGGATGCGCGCGCGCGGTTTCAGCCCGTGCGCCTCGCCGAACGCGCGGCTGCCGATCAGCACCGCGGCAGCGCCGTCCACGATCCCCGAGGAATTGCCCGCATGATGGATGTGGTCCACCCGCTCAAGCTCGGGATATTTCATCATCGCCAGCTTGTCGAAGCCCGGCATCTGCTCGCCCATCTCCTTGAAGGCGGGGCGGAGCGAGCCGAGCGACTGCATGTCCGTGCCCGGCCGCATGTGCTCATCCCGTTCGAGGATCGTCACGCCGTTCTGGTCGCGCACCGGCACGACGGACCGGGCAAAGCGGCCCTCGGCCCAGGCGGCCGCGGCGCGGCGCTGGCTTTCCACCGCCAGCGCGTCGGCCTCGTCCCGGCTGAAGCCGAAGCGGGTCGCGATGATGTCGGCCGAGATGCCCTGCGGCACGAAATAGCTTTTCATCGCCAGCGAGGGGTCCACCGCGATGGCCGCCCCGTCCGATCCCATCGCGACGCGGCTCATCATCTCGACGCCGCCCGCGATATAGGCCTCGCCCGCGCCGGCGCGCACCTGGTTGGCGGCGAGGTTCACCGCCTCCATCCCGCTCGCGCAGAAGCGGTTGATCGAGAGCCCCGGGATCGTCTCGTCGAGATCCGACAGCAGCACCGCCGAACGGGCAAGGCAGCCGCCCTGTTCGCCGACCTGCGTGGCATTGCCCCAGATCACATCCTCCACCGCGGCGCCGTCGAGGTTGTTGCGCTCCTTCACGGCGTTCAGCACCCGCGCCGAAAGCGTGAGCGCCGTCACCTCGTGCAGCGCACCGTCCGGGCGGCCCTTGCCGCGCGGCGTGCGCAGGGCGTCATAGATATAGGCTTCCGTCATCTGTCCTCCTCGGCCCGGCTGCGATGGCCCGGCCCTGCTGGTCGGTTCGCGCGCCCCCTCTCGGGCACGCGGTCAATCTTCGGGGGCCTGATGCGAGACGACCCGGGCGAGCAGCTCCGGTCGCGTTTCCCGGTCGCGCTGGTGGGGCAGCGATGCCAGCCACGCCACCCGCCCCTCGACGCCCGAGTTCAGCACCGGCCGGAAGTCGAAGCCCGACAGCGCGCCCGCCATGAACTCGGTCGTGTCGCCGTCCTTGTCCCGGAAGAAGAGGGGCGTGCCGCAGATGGCGCAGAAGCCGCGCTCGGCGACGCTGGACGAGGCCCAGACCGCCGGTTCGCCCTGCCAGACGATCCCCGCGCTCGTCACCTCGAGAAGCGGCGCGAAGGCGTTGCCCGTCGCGCGCTGGCACATCCGGCAGTGGCAGACCGACGCGAGCTTCGGCCCGGCCGGCACCTCGTAGCGCACCGCGCCGCACTGGCAGCCGCCTCGCGCGGCCGGTTCCTCTGTCCATCCCTCGCGCATCATCCCCTCCCGGATGTGGCCTCAGAAGGCCTCGGCGGGCAGGCCCATCACCGGCTCTGCCCCGGTCTCGATCCGCGCCAGATGCAGCGCGGTCGCGGGCAGGTGGCGGGCCATGTAGTAGCGCCCGGTCGCGATCTTGGCCTCGAGCGCATCCCGGTCACCGCGGCCCGCGTCGAGCGCCGCCAGAGCGGCCTTCGCCATCCTTGCCCACATGTAGCCGAGGCAGAGATGCCCCATCATCGTCATGAAGTCGTAGGACCCCGCCAGCGCCTCGTCGGGGTTCTTGATCCCCTTCTCGGCAAAGAACAGCGCCGCCTTCTGCGTGTCCTTCGAGGCCTGCTTCAGCGGTTCGAGGAAGCCCTTGAGCCGGGCATCCTCCTCGTTCTCCTTCAGGAAGGCGCGGATCATGTGGAAGAAGGCCATGGCCGGCTTGCCGCCGTCCGCCGCCAGCTTGCGCCCCACGAGGTCGAGCGCCTGGATGCCGTTCGCGCCCTCGTAGATCATGGCGATCCGCGCGTCGCGGACGAACTGGCTCATGCCGTTCTCCTCGACATAGCCGTGCCCGCCCCAGACCTGCTGCGCGGCCACCGCGCTTTCGAGACCCTTGTCGGTCTGGAAGCCCTTGATGACCGGCGTCAGCAGCGAGATCAGCCCTTCGGCCTCGGCATCCCCCAGCCGCACCGAACGGTCGATGAGCTGCGCGCCCCAGAAGGTCAGCGCGCGGGCGCCTTCGACGAAGCTCTTCTGGTCCATCAGGTTGCGGCGGATGTCGGGATGCACGATCAGCGGATCGGCCGCCCCCGCTGTCGTCCCCTGACCCGAGAGCGAGCGGCCCTGCAGCCGGTCACGGGCGTAGGCGACGGCGTTCTGATAGGCGGTCTCGGCCACGGCATAGCCCTGCAGACCCACGCCGAGCCGCGCCTCGTTCATCATGGTGAACATGGCGCGCATCCCCTTGTGCAGCTCGCCCAGAAGCCAGCCCTTGGCGCCGTCGTAGTTCAGCACGCAGGTCGCGTTGCCGTGGATGCCCATCTTGTGCTCGATCTTGCCGACCGAGACATGGTTGCGGTCGCCAAGCGAGCCGTCCTCGTTCACGAGATATTTCGGCACGATGAAGAGCGAGACGCCCTTGGTCCCCTCGCCGCCGCCCGGCGCCTTGGCCAGCACCAGATGGACGATGTTCTCGGCCAGGTCGTGATCGCCCGCCGAGATGAAGATCTTCTCGCCGGTGATGAGGTAGGAGCCATCCTCCTGCGGCTCGGCCTTGGTGCGCATCATGCCGAGATCCGTGCCCGCATGGGGCTCGGTCAGGTTCATGGTGCCGGTCCAGTCGCAGGTGACCATCTTGGGCAGCCAGGTGCGCTTCTGCTCCTCCGTGCCGTGGGTGTGGATCGCGGAATAGGCGCCGTGCGTCAGGCCCTGATACATGTTGAAGGCCATGTTGGCCGAGACGAAGATCTCGCCCACCGCCGTCTGCATGATGTAGGGCAGGCCCTGGCCGCCATATTCGGGGTCGCAGTCCAGCGCGGTCCAGCCGCCGTCCTTGAGCTGGGCGAAGGCCTCGGCGAAGCCCTCGGGCGTGCGCACGACGCCGTTCTCCAGCCGGCAGCCCTGCGTATCGCCCACCCGGTTCAGCGGCGCGAGCACGTCCCGGGCCAGCTTGCCCGCCTCTTCCAGCACGGCCGAGGTGAAGTCGGGTTCCAGCTCGTCATAGCCGGGAACCTCGGACCCGGACACGTTCAGCACCTCATGCAGGATGAACTGCATGTCGGTCACGGGTGCGTTGTAGATTGGCATCGTCTCCTCCCCCTCTGTCCTTACTCTGCCGCCGCGCGGCGGAAGGCGGCCAGCGCCTCCTCGCCCCAGGCCAGCTGGTCCTTCAGCTCCGCGATCGCCTCGTCGAGTTCGGCCCGCTGCCGCTCCATCTGCTCCAGCCGCTGCCGGGCCACCTGATAGGTGCGCTCGAGCTGCAGCTCCTGGCTGCCGTCGCGGTCGTAGAGGTCGAGAAGCTGACGGATCTCCTCGAGGCTGAAGCCGAACCGCTTGCCGCGCAGGATCAGCTTCAGCCGCGCGCGATCCCGCCGCGTGAAGAGGCGTCGGGTGCCGTCCCGGATCGGAAACAGCAGTTCCTTCGACTCGTAAAAGCGCAAGGTGCGGGGCGTCACGTCGAACGCGTCGCACATTTCCCGGATGGTCATCACGTCGCTGGTCATCACTCTCTCGCACGGTCCGGTGGGGCAGTTCTGCCCTCCAGATGGATCGCCGAGACAGGGTTACCAGAGGAGTTGACGTTGACGTAAACGTGACGTGACGTCAAAGTCTCCTGTGACGTCGTGTCAGCTTTCGGGGGCGGCCAGTTCCGCAGCGGTCGAGTCCCGCAGCGCCTGCAGATCCGCGATCGTGACATCGAGTTCCGCCCGCTGCCGGGTCAGTTCCCCGAGCTGCCGGTCGGCCATCTCGATCCAGGCTTCCAGCTGGGGCCGGGTGCCCTTCTGCTGGTAGATGAGCAGCCATTGCCGGATTTCCTCGAGGCCGAAGCCGAAGCGGCGGCCGCGCAGGATCAGCGTCATGCGGGCGATCTCGCGCGGGCCGTAGAAGCGGGCGCGGCCATCCTTCTCGGGCTGCAGCAACTCGATGTATTCGTAGTAGCGCAGGGTCCGGGGCGTGACGTCGAACCGGGCGCACATTTCCTTGAAGTTGAGACGCGTTTCCGACATGGGCTTCCTCCGTGGCCGCACCGTAAGCGCAAGGCGGTGCGGGTGCAATCTGGCCTTGCGGCCCGCGTGCGATGGGCGATGATGCAGGCCTCTGAGGAAGGTGACCCATGACAGACATCACGCTCGCCCGGCAGTTCATCGAGGCCATCCCGCATTCGCGCGCGCTGGCCATGCATCTGGACGAACTCGGAGAGGGGCGGGCGGTGATCTCGATGCCGTGGGACGCGCGCTTCGTGGGCGATCCCGCGACGGGGGTGATCCACGGCGGCGCAGTCTCGGCCCTGATGGACACGGCGAGCGGCGCCGCCGTCATGTCCCATCCCGAGGCCGGACCCTCGACCGCGACGCTCGATCTGCGCATCGACTACATGCGGCCCGCCGCGCCGGGGCAGCGCATCCGGGCGGTGGCCGAATGCTACCATGTCACCCGCACCGTGGCCTTCGTGCGGGCCGTGGCGACCGACGAGGACGAGAGCCGGCCCGTGGCCACCGCCTCGGGCGCCTTCACCGTCGAGCGCCCGCGCAGGGAAGGCGAGGCGGGTGCCACCACGGCCGTCGCGGGGGCGGCCGAAGCGAAGGGAGAGACGCAATGAGCCGGCCGCAGCCCGAACCCGTTCAGGTGGTCAAGCAGCGGCGCGACGCGGCGCTGCGCGCGCTCGTCTCGGGCGTGCCCTACATCACCTATCTCGGCATCCAGTTCGACCGGCGGGGCGACGAGCTGACCGCCGTCCTGCCCTTCGATGAAAAGCTGATCGGCAACCCGATGCTGCCCGCGATCCACGGCGGCGTGACGGCGGCCTTTCTCGAGGTGGCCGCGATCATCGAACTGTCCTGGTCGGTCCTCTGGCACGAGATGGAGCAGGGCCGTCTCGACCCCGCCCAGATCGAGGCGCATCTGCCGCGCCTGCCCAAGACCATCGACTTCACGGTGGATTACCTCCGCTCGGGCCTGCCGCGCGACGCCTATGCGCGCGCTCGGGTCAACCGCTCGGGCCGCCGCTACGCAAGCGTCCATGTCGAGGCCTGGCAGGACAACCGCCTGCGCCCCTTTGCGCAGGCCACCGGCCATTTCCTGATGCCCACGCGCAACGGCTGAGAGCGGCCGTCAGCGCACGAAGCGGAAGGCCGCCGCAGCGCCCCAGCCGGCGACCACCGCCAGAACCAGCGACAGAAGGCCGTAGATCAGCGGCTGCTCGTGGGCAAGCGCGTGGATGAACCGCTCGACCCCGGCCTTCTGCACGCCGATGCTGTCCTCGAACACGTCCACCACCTGACCGTCACGGGTCAGAAGCACCCGCACGCCATAGTTGCCCTCGGTGAGATTGACCGGAAGCTGGATGTCGGTGCGAAAGAGCGTGCCCGCGGTCAGCCGCACGGCCCCCTCCTGCATCGCATAGAGCCCCTCGTTCGTGCGGATCCGTTCCAGCGCCTCCACGAAGGGCGGCGCATTTTCGGCCTGCGCGCTGATCCCGATGGCGCGGATGGCGCGGGGGATGGCGATCTTGTAGCGCAGGTTGTCGGTCTCCGAGAGCACCTCGTCGAGCGGCCCCGAGGTCGCCACGGCGTAGAAGCTCGGCGCGCGGCCGATCCGCACCTTCTCGCGGTTGATCCAGATGCCGACCCGCCGCTCCTTCTTGCGGACCATGACCTGCGTGGGCGGTCCCGAGACGGTCACGATCACGCCGAGATTGCCCTCGGGTTCCGGGCTGTAGCGCTGCACGGCGCCGTAGATCATGATCTGCGAGCCCTGGAAATTCGCGGTGATCGCCACCCGCGTCTCCGAGAGGCCAAGCACGATGCGCTCGTCCTGCGCCAGCGCGGAGGGCGCGCAGAGGGCGAGGATCAGGACGAGCAGCCGGATCATGGCAGCACCCCCACGGTCAGGCTGTAAAGCTCGTTCGGCCGGATCAGCAGGTCGGCCGCGATCTTGCCGCAGACGGCGAGCACCAGAAGCGAGAGCAGGATGCGCAACTGCTCGGCCCGGAGGCGCACGCCGATCCGGGCGCCCACCTGCGCGCCGATGACCCCGCCCAGGATCAGCAGCAGCGCCAGCGCCATGTCCACCGTCTGGCTGGTGACGGCGTGCATGACCGTGGTGAAGGCCGTCACGAAGATGATCTGGAACAGCGAGGTGCCGATCACGATCTTGGTGGGCATCCCCAGCAGGTAGATCATGGCGGGCACCATGATGAAGCCGCCGCCCACCCCCATGATCGCCGCAAGGAAGCCCACGAAGGCCCCCACGAGCAGCGGCGGGATCACCGAGATGTAGAGGCCCGAGGCCCGGAACTTCATCTTCAGCGGCATCTTGTGCGCCCAGCCATGCTGGCGCGAACGCCGGACGGGCGCATCGGTCCGCCGGGCCCGTCTCAGCGCCCGGATGCTCTCTTGAAGCATGAGGGCGCCGACGAGGCCGAGGAACAGCACATAGGAGAGCTGCACGAAGAGATCGACCTGCCCGAGCGTGTTCAGCCGCGCAAAGACGGCGACGCCGAAGGCCGATCCCGCCACGCCTCCGGCCAGCAGCACCATCCCCATTCGGAAATCGACCGCCTTGCGCTTGATCTGCGCCAGCACGCCCGAGACCGACGAGGCCACCACCTGATTGGCGCCGGTGGCCACCGCCACGGCGGGGGGAATGCCGATGAAGAACAGAAGCGGCGTGATGAGGAACCCTCCGCCCACGCCGAACATGCCGGACATGAAGCCGACGATCCCGCCGAGCCCCAGAAGGAGGAAGATGTTGACCGACACCTCGGCGATGGGCAGGTAAAGCTGCATGGAGCCGTTCACGAGGGGGAGGGGACGTGCTCAAGACATGCGCGCTGCGTCATGACTTGTCAAATGGCGGGTCTGGCGGGTGCCTCATCGCAGCCGGCGCAGGAACTCCCGCAGCAGCGTCTCGAGCTTGGCCGCTCCGAGGGGCGCCATCGCCTTGGTGTGCTCGTGGCTGATCGCCTCGTCGGACAGGCCCGCGCCCATGTTGGTGATGGTCGAGATCGCCGCGACGCGCAGCCCGAGGAAGCGGGCGAGGATCACTTCGGGCACGGTGGACATGCCGACCGCATCCGCGCCGAGGGTCCGGGCCATGCGGATCTCGGCCGGCGTCTCGAAGGAGGGGCCCGAGAACCAGGCATAGACCCCTTCGCTAAGATCCACGCCTGCGGCGCGGGCGGCCTCGCGCAGCCGCGCGCGCAGGGCCGGATCGTGGGCGTCGGTCATGGGCACGAAGCGGGCGTCCGACGGCTCGCCGATCAGCGGGTTGGCGCCGGACAGGTTGATATGGTCCGACAGCAGCATGAGGCTGCCCGGCGGCAGGTCGGCCCGCAGGCTTCCGGCCGCATTGGTCGCGATCAGCGCCTCGGCCCCCAGTTCCTTCAGCACGGCCAGCGGCAGGCGCATCGCGGCCGGGTTGCCGCTCTCGTAGTAATGGGCCCGCCCGCCGAAGACGGCCACGCGCACCCCCTCGAGGGTGCCCACCACCAGCTTCGGATTGTGGCCCGAGACACCGGCATGGGGAAAGCCCGTCAGCTCCTCGTAGGGCAGCGCCACGCCCTCGACCGCTTCGGCCAGATGGCCCAGCCCCGAGCCGAGCACGAGGCCGAGCCGCACCGGCTCGTGCCCCGCACGCGCCCGGATCTGGCCTGCGATCGTCTCGACGGGCATCTCAGCGCTCCTTCACATAGGGTTGGCCGCCGGCGCGCGGCGGGATCGCCTTGCCGACGAAGCCGGCCAGGATGATGACGGTGAGAATGTAGGGAAGCGCCTGCATGAACTGCACCGGAAGCGGCACCCCCCAGAGGTTCAGCGACTGGTAACGGTTGGCCACCGCCTCGAGCAGGCCAAAGAGCATGGTCGCCCCCAGCGCCTGCCACGGCCGCCACTTGGCGAAGATCAGGGCGGCGAGCGCGATGTAGCCGCGCCCCGCCGTCATCTCCTTGACGAACCCCGCCGAGAGCCCGCAGGCGAGGTAAGCCCCCGCGAGCCCGGTCAGAAGCCCGCAGATCGCCACCGCGGCGTAGCGGATGCCCACCACCGAGACGCCCGCCGTATCGACCGCGGCCGGGTTCTCGCCGACGGCGCGCAGCCTCAGCCCGAAGCGTGTCCGGTAGAGCAGCCACCACGACAGCGGCACGAGCGCGAAGGCGACATAGACGAGGGCGGTGTGTCCCGAGATCAGCTCGTAATAGATCGGGCCGATCACCGGCACCTCGCGCAGCTCGCGCGCGAAGGGCAGCGTGATCGGCATGAACCGCGCCGCTCCCTCGAGGGAGGGCGTGCGGCCCCCTAGCGCGAACCAGTACTGTCCCAGCAGCACCGTCAGCCCCGAGGCGAGGAAGTTGATCGCCACGCCCGAAATCAGCTGGTTGCCGCGGAAGGTGATCGAGGCGAGCCCGTGGATCGCCGACATCATCAGCGCCGCCACCAGCCCGGCCAGCACGCCCAGCCAGACCGATCCGGTCACGAAGGCCACCGCCGCCGAGAGGAAGGCCGCCGAGAGCATCTTGCCCTCGAGCCCGATGTCGAAGATCCCCGCGCGTTCCGAAAAGAGCCCGGCAAGGCAGGCCAGCAACAGCGGCGCGCCCAGCCGGATCATCGAATCGAGGATCTGGAGGAGGGTCGGCAGATCCATCACTTCGCCCCCTTCCGCGCGCGCAGGAACAGGGCCTCGACCGGCTGACGCACCATGTTGTCGAGCGCCCCGGTGAAGAGGATCACCAGCGCCTGGATCACGGTGATCAGCTCCCGCGGGATCGAGGTCCAGAGCGCAAGCTCCGCGCCCCCCTGATAGAGGAAGCCGAACAGCAGCGCCGCCAGCAGCACCCCGAACGGGTGGCTCCGCCCCATCAGCGCCACCGCGATGCCGATGAAGCCCGCCCCCTCGACCGAGTTCAGCACCAGCCGCTCGGCCTCGCCCATCACGTTGTTGATCGCCATGAGGCCCGCCAGCGCCCCCGAGATCAGCATGGCCAGCATGGTGATGCGGACGGGCGAGATCCCGGCATAGACGGCGGCCTTTTCGGACTTGCCGAAGGCGCGGATCTCGTAGCCGAGCCGCGTCCGCCAGATCAGCGCCCAGACGAGGATGCAGGCCCCGATCGCGACGAAAAGGCTGATGTTGGCGGGAGTCGTCCGGGCGAAGGGGATGCCGATGGCGGTGAGCATGTCGCCGATGCCGGGCAGGTTCGTGCCCGCGGGAAAGCGCGCGGTCGCCGGGTCCATGCTGCCGGTCGGGCGCAGCACGTTGACAAGGACGTAGTTCAGCAGCGAGGCGGCGATGAAGTTGAACATGATCGTCGTGATGACGATATGGCTGCCGCGGCGGGCCTGAAGCCAGGCGGGCAGGGCGGCCCAGAGCGCGCCGAAGGCCGCGCCCATCGCCGCGGCCCCGATCAGCGCCAGCGACCAGTGCGGCCAGGGCACGAAGAGGCAGGCGAGCGCCACCCCGAGCCCGCCCAGCGTCGCCTGACCCTCGCCGCCGATGTTGAACAGGCCCGCGTGGAAGGCCACCGACACGGCCAGCCCGGTGAAGATGAAGTTCGTCGCGTAATAGAGCGTGTAGCCCCAGCCGTAGCTGGAGCCGAGCGCCCCCGTCACCATGAGTTTCATCGCCTCCCACGGGTTCTCGCCGATGGCGAGGATCACCAGCGACGAGATGGCAAAGGCCACCAGAAGCGAGATCAGCGGCACGAGGAGCGCATCCGCCCAGCCCGGCATCCTGTCCATCAGGCGGCCCCCCTCGTGTCGTCCACGCCGGCCATCAGCAGGCCCAGCTCGCGCTCGTTCGTTGCCGCCGGGTCGCGCAGGCCCATGATGCGACCGTCGAACATCACCGCGATCCGGTCCGAGAGGCTCAGGATCTCGTCGAGTTCCACGCTGACCAGAAGGATCGCCTTGCCCGCGTCGCGCAGCGCCACGATCTGCTTGTGGATGAACTCGATGGCGCCGATGTCCACGCCGCGCGTCGGTTGCCCGATCAGCAGCAGATCGGGGTTGCGCTCGATCTCGCGGGCCACGATCAGCTTCTGCTGATTGCCGCCCGAGAAACTCTTGCCCTCAAGCGAGGCGATGGGCGGGCGCACGTCGAAACGCGCCATCTTGCCCTCGCAGTCGGTGCGCAGCGCCTCATTGTCCATGAAGAACCGCCCCGAGCGGTATTCCGGCGCGTCCTGATAGCCGAAGGCTACATTCTCCCACGCCGCGAAGTCGAGGATCAGGCCCAGATGCTGCCGGTCCTCGGGCACATGGGCGATGCCGGCCGCGCGCCGGGCGCGCCCGTTGCAGCCCCGCCCCGAGAGATCCAGCTCGGTCCCGTTCAGCCGCACATGCCCCGTGCCGCGCGCGATCCCGCCCAGCACCTCCAGAAGCTCGGACTGGCCGTTGCCCGCGACGCCGGCGATGCCGAGGATCTCGCCCGCGCGCACCGCAAGGCTCACGCCCTTGAGCCGCTCGACGCCATGAGCATCGCGCACCCGCAGATCCTCGACCTCGAGCACCGTCCGGCCCGGCGCGGCCGGTGCCTTGTCCACGCGCAGCAGCACCTTGCGCCCTACCATCAGCTCGGCCAGCGCCTCGGGGCTCGTTTGGGCCGTCCGCACGGTCGCCACCATCTCGCCGCGGCGCATCACGCTCACCTCGTCGGTGATCTCCATGATCTCGCGCAGCTTGTGGGTGATGAGGATGATGGTCTTGCCCTGTTGCTTCAGCCCCCCGAGTATGCGGAACAGATGGTCCGCCTCGGCGGGTGTCAGCACGCCCGTGGGCTCGTCGAGGATCAGGATGTCGGCCTGCCGGTAGAGCGCCTTGAGGATCTCGACCCGCTGCTGGTGGCCGACCGACAGATCCTCGACCAGCGCATCGGGATCGACGTCGAGCTCGTAATCCTCGGCCAGCCGCGTGAGCTCCCTCCGGGCCTTGGCAAGCGCGGGGCGCAGCCGCGGGCCGTCCTCGGCGCCCAGGATGACATTCTCGAGCACGGTGAAATTCGGGACCAGCTTGAAATGCTGGAACACCATTCCGATGCCGGCGCGGATGGCGCTCTGGCTGTCGGGAATGGCGGTGGGCTTTCCGCCGATCAGGATCTCGCCCGAATCCGCCCGGTAAAAGCCGTAGAGGATCGACATGAGCGTGGACTTGCCCGCCCCATTCTCGCCCACGATGCCGTGGATCGTGCCGCGGGCGACCCTCACCGAGATGTCGCGGTTCGCCTGCACCGGCCCGAAGGCCTTCGAGATCCCCCGCAGTTCGATGGCCGGGGGAAGGGCGGCCGCCTCCGGCCGCCCCTGTGCCTGCCGCTCGGCCATTCTCAGAAGGTCGCGGCGGGGCAGGTGTTGTCGGACATGTAGTCGTGCACCTCGATCTCGCCCGACTTGATCTGTTCGGCCGCGGTATCGACAGCGGTCTTCATCTCCTCGGTCACGAGAGCGGCGTTGTGTTCGTCCAGCGCGTAGCCGACGCCGTCGCCGGCCAGATCCGCAACGAACGTGCCCGTCTCGAGGTCGGTGCCCGCCACGAAGGCGTCATGCACCGTATTGTCCACCCGCTTGATCATCGAGGTCAGCACCTTGCCCGGATGCAGGTGGTTCTGGTTGCTGTCCACCCCGATCGAGAGGATGTTCTCGTCCGCCGCCGCCTGCAGCACGCCCAGGCCGGTCGAGCCCGCGGCGGCATAGATCACGTCCGCCCCCTGCGAGATCTGCGACCGGGCCAGCTCCGCGCCCTTGACCGGATCGGCCCAGGCCGCCGGGGTGGTGCCGGTCATGTTGATCACGACCCGCGCCTCGGCGTTCACCGCCTTCACGCCCTGCGCATAGCCGCAGGCAAACTTGCGGATCAGCGGGATGTCCATGCCGCCCACGAAGCCCACGGTGGCCGTCTTCGAGGCCATGGCCGCCATCATCCCCACGAGATACGAGCCCTGATGTTCGGAAAAGATCACCGAGCGGACGTTGGGCTGGTCCACCACCGCGTCGATGATGGCAAAGCGCGTGTCGGGATAGTCCGGGGCCACCTTGTCGAGAACCTCTCCGAAGGCAAAGCCCGTCATCACGATCGGATTGGCGCCCGTCTCGGCCAGCCGGCGCAGCGCCTGCTCGCGCTGTGCCTCGGACTGCATCTCCAGTTCCTTGTAGCTGCCGCCGGTCTCCTGCACCCAGCGTTGCGCGCCGTTGAAGGCCGCCTCGTTGAAGGACTTGTCGAACTTGCCGCCCAGATCGAAGATCAGCGCCGGATCGGCCAGCGCGGCCCCTGCGGTCAGCGCAAGGGCCGCGGCAGTGCCGGCAAGGGTCTTGGTGAAGGTCATGGAGCTCTCCCGGTTGTCGTTTCGCGCGGCCGGCTCTTTGCCTGTCCGGTCGCGGCAGGTCCGGCTCAATCTAGGGCCGAAGGGTGCAACAGGGTCAACAGGATTCTGCAAGGCGGTGCGAGGGCTTCCACTGCGGGCCTCCCGTGCCGCGGCGTCAGCCCAGGCCGCGGCTCATGACGATCGCGTCGAGCCGCTGGCCGTCGGGCGTCCGGTAGTAGCCGCGCCGGCGCCCGGCCTCGCCAAAGCCCGCCGCCGCGTAGAGGCCGAGGGCAGGGGCATTGTCGGCCGCCACTTCGAGAAAGGCCCTCTCGGCTCCGCGCGCGCGGGCGGCCCCGAGAAAGGCTTCCACCAGCTGCCGGCCAAGGCCGCAGCGCCGCGCGCCGGGATCCACGGCCAGCGTCAGGATCTCGGCCTCGCCCGCGATGGCGCGCCCGAGCAGGAAGGCCCGAGGCTCCCGCCCCTGCACCGCCTCGGCGGTCGAGCCGGGCTGCGGCAGGGCCAGCAGAAAGACGGAGGGCTCCCCCAGCAGGGCCCGGAAGTCGCCGGCGGCCCAGGGGGGCGGCGTCACGAACACCCGGCCGTGGAGCGCCGCAAGCGCGGTGGGCCCGGCCGGCACCATCGCGGCCGCCTCGCTCACAGGATCACCGGCGGGGGATCGGCCGCGGGAGCCGCATCCGCCCCGCGCAGATAGAACGGAGCCGGCCGCGGTTGCGGCTCCCCCAGTCGGGCGAGCGCCACGCGGCCGATGGCCTCGGCCAGCGGGTAGAGCGGGGCCACCACATCCGCAAAGGCCGCACTGCCCACCTGCCGGCGCGCCGCCACCTGCAGCCCCGTGCGCGCGACCAGCCGGGCCGGCGCCTCCCCATCCTTCAGATAGACCTCGTCCCGCCGGGCATCCTCGATCACCGCGACGGGCCCGGCCAGCCCCAGCGCCAGCGCCTCGAAGCGCGAGACCCCCAGCGCGGGCCGCCCGAGCGCCAGCGCAAGCCCCCGCGCCGCGGCGACCGCGATCCGCACGCCGGTGAAGTTGCCCGGCCCGGTGCCCACCGCCAGCGCGTCCAGATCGGCCCAGCCCATCCCGCCCTCGACCAGCAGCTCCGCCAGAAGCGGCATCAGCCGCTCGGCCTGGCCCTTCTCCATCGGCTCGAGCCGGCCTGACACCAGACGGTCGCCCGAAAGCAATGCGGCCGCGCAATGCGCGGCCGACGTGTCGAAGGCCAGGATCCTCGGCTCAGGCCGCAACCGGGCGCACCTCGAGCACTTCGGGGATATAGTGCCGGAGCAGGTTCTCGATCCCCATCTTCAGCGTCAGCGTCGAAGAGGGGCAGCCCGCGCAGGCGCCCTGCATGTGCAGATAGACGATGCCGCGGTCAAAGCCGTGGAAGGTGATGTCTCCCCCGTCCTGCGCCACGGCCGGGCGCACGCGCGTGTCAAGCAACTCCTTGATCTGGCGCACGATCTCCTCGTCCGGCCCGTCATGGGTCGCATGACCCGAGGCCGCCTGCTCGCCCTCGAGCACCGGCGCCCCCGACTGGTAGTGCTCCATGATGGCGCCGAGGATCGCCGGCTTCACATGGTCCCAGACGACCTCATCCTCCTTGGTCACGGCGATGAAGTCCGTGCCGAAGAAGACCGAGGCCACACCGCCGGCGCCGAAGATCCGCCGCGCAAGCGGGGATGTCGCCGCCGCCTCGGCGCTTGCGAAATCCGCGGTGCCCGCCTCCAGCACCATCTGGCCGGGCAGAAACTTCAGCGTCGCCGGGTTCGGCGTGGATTCGGTCTGGATGAACATGGGGCAGCCTCCGCGATCAGGTCCCGATATGCGCTTCCCGACCCCCCGAGTCAAGAAAGGCGCCCGCACAGCGCGCAGATCGTCCGCCCGATCCCGGACCTGCGCCCTTCATTCTGGGCCAAATATCCCGGGGGTCCGGGGGCAGAGCCCCCGGCCCTTGGCCCCGGCACGACCGCCAAAGGCTCAGGTGATCGCCTCCAGCCGCTCCTTCGACATCTCGCCGGGCACGATGGTGATCGGGATCGGCAGGTTGCCCGAGTTCCGGCTCATCTGCGTGACCAGCGGGCCCGGCCCGGCCTTCTCGGTCGAGGCGCCGAGCACGAGCACCCCGATCGCCGGATCCTCCTTCACCTGCGCAAGGATCTCCTGCACCGGATCGCCCTCGCGGATCACAAGCTCGGGATCGATCCCCTGCCGGTCGCGCATCCACTTGGCGAAGACCTCGAAATGGGCCTCGATCCGTTCGCGCGCCTCGCTGCGCATCAGGTCGGCGACGCCCATCCAGTGCTGGTATTCCTCGGGCGGGATGATCGACAGGATCTGCACCCCCGCGCCCGTGTGGGCGGCGCGCAGCGCGGCAAACCGCATCGCGTTCAGGCATTCGCGGCTGTCGTCCAGAACGACCAGAAACTTGCGCATCACACCCTCCCTGACCGCCGGATCATGGCGAAGCCCGCCCGAGGAGGCAAGCCTCAGCCGGCCGAACGGGCCCAGTCCCAGTAAAGCTGCCGGGCCAGCCGCGTCACGGAACCCACCTGATAGGTCGTGCCGTCGAACTCCGTCACTGGTGTCACCTTGGCGAAGTTGCCCGACAGGAACACCTCGTCCGCCCCGTGGAAATCCTCGAAGGTCAGCACCGTCTCGACCACATCCACCCCGTCCCCGCGGAGGTTCGCGATATGGCGCGCGCGGGTGATGCCGGACAGGAAGGTGCCGTTGGCCACCGGGGTGAAGACCACGCCGTCCTTTACCATGAAGACGTTCGCCGTCGCCGTCTCGGCCACATTGCCCATCGCATCGGCCACCAGCGCGTTGCCGTAGCCTTTCGACCGCGCCTCGACCAGCATCCGCGCATTGTTCGGATAAAGGCAACCCGCCTTGGCGTTGCAGACATTGTCCTCCAGCACCGGGCGGCGAAAGCGCGTGCGGGTGAGGGTGGTCGTGGCCTCGGGTGCGGGCATCGGCACTTCCTCGAGGCAGAGGGCGAAGCCGGTCGAGCCCGGCTTTGGCGCCACGCCCAGGTCGGACCCGTCGAGCGCCCAGTACATCGGCCGGATATAGACAGCCTGATCCCGCCCGTAGGCCCTGAGCCCGTCGCGGGCGATCGCCACCATCTCGTCGGTGGCCACGGTCGGCGTGATCATCAGCGCCTCGGCCGAGCGGTTCACGCGGGCGCAGTGGGCCTCGAGGTCCGGCGCCACCCCGTCGAAGAACCGCGCCCCGTCGAACACCGAAGAGCCCTGCCAGATCCCGTGATCGGCCGCGCGCATGACCGGCACGTCGCCCTCGTGCCAGCGGCCCTCAAAGAAGGTGCGGATGTTCTTGCCGAATGCCATTCTGGTCTCCTGCCTCTTGCGGCCGCCACTTAATCACCGGGCGGGGGCCGGGTCCAGACGGCTCCCGGCCCGCCCGCTCCCGCCCCGGTCGGCGGATTTCCCCAGCGGAAACGAAACGTGAGTTGCCCGGAGAAACGGCCGGCACCACCTTGTCGGCAAGGCGCGGCCAGAAGCGGCCGCCTGCAACAAAAACACAACGAGCAGGACCATTTCCATGCAGAAGCTCAACCTTCGACGGCGGGGGATCCTGTCGGCTTTGGCGGCCGCCGCAGCCGGGATCGCGCTGGCCGACGGGGCCCGCGAGGCTCAGGCCGCGCCACAGGCGCCGGTCCGTTGGCGCGATCATTTCCCGTCGCTCGCGCGCGGGGCGATTCTGGCCGACCTGCGGCAGCGCGCCGTCCTCTTCTGGTCCGAGGATGGAACTGTTCACCGTCGCTTTCCCGCAGCCGTGCCGGCGGCGCGCGATCTCTCGCGGGTGGGAGTGACGCGGATCATCCGCAAGGTCGAGGGCCCGACCTGGCGCCCGACGCCCGCCATGCGCGAGCGCGATCCGGGCCTGCCGGTGAGCCTTCCGCCGGGACCGGGCAATCCGTTCGGGACCCACGCGCTCTGTCTCGAATGGGACCATTTCCGCATCCACGGGATCTCCGATCCCGCTCTGTTGGGTGGCGAGGTCGCTCATGGCTGCATCGGGCTGCACAATGCCGACATCGCCGAGCTTTTCAGTCTGGCGCGGGTGGGCACGCAGGTCCGGCTGATCTGACATCACCGGCGGCCGGGGCGCATCACTGGGTCGGCACGCGCCAGCGACGGTGGATCCAGAACCACTGGTCGAGGTGATCGCGCACCACCGCCTCAAGCGAGTCGTTCAGCGCCTGCGTCATCTCGGCCGGCGTGCCCCGTGCGATCGGATCCCCCACGCGGATATCGAAGTCGAGGCCGTTCTCGGCGCGGATCGCATAGACCGGCACCAGCGGCGCGTCATATTTCAGGGCCAGCTCTGCCGCCGAAAGGGCCGTCTTGGCCGGATGGCCGAAGAAGCGCAGCACCGCGCCGTCGCGCATGTGCACATCGATCAGCAGCCCGAGCATGCCCCCGCCCTTCAGGTGGCGCAGCATGCCCGCGAACCCCGCCTTGCCGCGCGGGAAGACGGGGCCTCCGATCGCGGCCATGGCCTGAACGTAATGCTCGTTGAAATAGCGGTTGTTCATCGGCCGGTAGAGGCCCCCGATGCGGAACCCGCGGGCCCGGAGGGCTGCCCGGCTCGCGTCGTAATTGCCGAAATGCCCGGTCACGAGGACAACCGGCCGCCCTTCGGCATGGGCGGCCTCGAGCGTGGCAAGACCCGGACCCGTGACGGGATTGCGCGACGCGCGTTCGACAAAGGCCTGGCCCGAGTAGGATTCGATCACCGCCCGCCCGACATTGTCCGGCACCTTGCGCATGAGGCGGCGAACCTCGGCCGGCGGCAGGTCGGGCAGAACGCGGGCGAGATTGTCCCTCACCCGCCGGTCCCAGCCCGCAAGGGGGGCGATCAGGCGCGACATGACCCAGCCGCAGAGCGGAACGCGCCACTCGTAAGGCAGCAGGAGCAGCGCACCGATGAGGGTGCGCAACAGGCGATCTTGCGCCCAGGCGGCGGGTCCGGTTCGTCTGGAAGCCATCATCTCCGCGGCCAGCGCCGCATTTGTGGGACAGGGCAGACATAGAGACGCCCGCCCGGAAGCTCAAGCCGAGGGGCCGGAACCCCTGCAGGAGGCCCGGCTCGTGCAGGGGCGGCTCGGCGGGCAGCCCATGCGGAGGGGCTGCTTTCCCCCTGCGTCGGCTCCCGGGAGAGCTGCGCCGCGGACGGCGGATGGCGAGGCGGCAAGGGGCCTGCCTAGTCGGCCTCACCCTCCACCACGAGCACCAGCTCGCCTGCGACTTCGAGTTGGCGGATGCCGGCAACGACCGAATTCATCGCCTCCTCCGCCTCCTTGTCCTTTACCCGGCCGCGCGCCGTGGCATCTTCGCGCAGCGCCTGCGCGAGCCGCTGCGACATGTTGGAGAGGAGGAATTCCACCCCCTCCGACAGGTCCGGCCGCGTCGAGGCGGCGGCCACCACCGTGACCAGACGCCCCTGATCCACGACGCGCGCCACCTTGGGCACGTCGCGCGCCAACAGCCGCCGGGGCACATGCTGAAAGGTGAAGATCGCCTTCCGCACCTGTTCGGCGAAGGCCGCGTCGGTCTCGTCGAGGCCTTTCAGCACGTCGTCGCGGGTCATCGCGGCCGAGACGTTGAGGATTGCGCCCACCCGTTCGACAGGCGTGGCTGTGAAGGCGCGCGCAGGCTCGGCGTCAAGCTGCGTCAGCAGCGAGATCCCGATCCGGCGGACGGTCTCGGGCTCGACCGAGCCGGTCATCGAGACGGCGTAGGCCACGCGCCGCGCCTTCTCGCCCGGCAGCTTGCCGAGAAGGTCCGCGGCCTTGGGCACCGGCAGTTTGGACAGCATGACGGCCGCCACCTCGACGCTTTCCTCTTCCAGCACCTTGAGCAGCGATTCGGCGGGCATCGTGACCAGACGTTCCCACGGATCGCCCTTCGCGCCGGCCTGGCGCCGCAGGCGGGTGGCCGCCGTCGGGCTGATATGGCCGTCCATCACGGCCAGCGCCCCTTCGAGCCCGCCGGGGAAAGAAAGGCCCACGGCCTCAAGCTCGCCCACGAACTCTTCGACCACGGCGGTCATGGTCGCGCGGTCGATCGTGCGCATCCGGGCCATCTGCTCGGCGAGGCCCTCCTGCATGTCCTCGGGCAGGGCGGTCAGCAGCAGGGGCGCACCCTCCGCCAGCAGAAGCCGCACGATGATGGCCGCCTTTTCGCGGCGGGAGAGGGGGCGTGGCTCCCCCTCGTCCCTCTCGATGGGAACCGCCCGCTGAACCGGGCGTATTCGTGCCATAGCCTGTGACATGCTGCCCCGAATCGCTGTCTCTACCGGGGCAGCTTGGCCGGCGGGCGGTTAATGCCGCCTTAGCCGGTGACGGTCGTGCAGGCCTTGGCCACCGGATCATAGACCTGCCCGTCGCCACAGATGGAGACGGTGGTCTGGTGCTTCATCGGGCAGTCCGCCAGAGCGAGCGCGGGTGCGGCGATGAGGGCGAGGGTCGCGAGGGTCAGCTTCGTCATTCATTCCTCCTGTCAGGGGTGGGATGGCAAAGGCCGGCGTCAATCGCACCAACGAAGGCTAACATGATTCGCCCCGCGGCCAGAGACCGCGGGGCGTCACGCACGCGTGAAGGGCAGACTTTCCCGCTCAGGCTCCGAAGACGCGGGCGAAGATCGTATCGACGTGCTTGAGATGGTAGCCGAGGTCGAACTTCTCCTCGATCTCGGCCGGGCTCAGCGCGGCCGTCACTTCGGGATCGGCCAGCAGCTCCTCCTTGAAGTCCTTGCCCTCTTCCCAGACCTTCATCGCGTTGCGCTGCACGAGGCGATAGCTGTCCTCGCGGCTCACGCCGGCCTGCGTCAGGGCCAGCAGCACGCGCTGGCTCATCACGAGGCCGCGGAACTTGTTCATGTTCTTCAGCATGTTCTCGGGATAGACCACGAGCTTTTCCACCACACCCGCCAGCCGGTGCAGCGCGAAATCCAGCGTGATCGTGGCGTCGGGGCCGATGGCGCGCTCCACCGAGGAATGCGAGATGTCGCGTTCGTGCCAGAGCGCCACGTTCTCCATCGCCGGGATGACGGCCATCCGCACCAGCCGCGCAAGGCCGGTCAGGTTCTCGGTCAGCACCGGGTTGCGCTTGTGCGGCATCGCCGACGAGCCCTTCTGGCCGGGCGAGAAGAACTCTTCCGCTTCCAGCACCTCGGTGCGCTGCATGTGCCGGATCTCGATCGCGACGTTTTCGATCGACGAGGCGATGACCCCCAGCGTGGCGAAGAACATGGCGTGCCGGTCGCGCGGGATCACCTGGGTCGAGATCGGCTCGGGGAGGAGGCCCAGCTTCTCGCAGACATGCTCCTCGACGCGGGGGTCGATGTTGGCGAAGGTGCCGACGGCGCCCGAGATCGCGCCGGTGGCGACCTCGGCGCGCGCATTGACGAGGCGCGTGCGGTTCCTCGCCATCTCGGCGTAGAAGCGCGCGAAGGTCAGGCCCATCGTCGTCGGCTCGGCATGAATGCCGTGGCTGCGCCCGATGCGGACGGTGTCCTTATGCTCGTAGGCACGGGTCTTCAGCGCCGCCAGCACCCGGTCGAGGCCGGCCAGCAGCAGGTCGGCCGCGCGCACGAGCTGGATGTTCAGCGTGGTGTCGAGCACGTCCGACGAGGTCATGCCCTGATGGACGAAGCGCGCCTCGTCCGATCCCACGATCTCGGCCAGATGGGTCAGGAAGGCGATCACGTCATGCTTGGTCACCGCCTCGATCTCGTCGATGCGGGCGACGTCGAAGGTGGCGTCGGCGGCCTTCCAGACGGCTTCGGCATTGGCCTTCGGGATCACGCCAAGGGCGGCCTGCGCGTCGCAGGCATGGGCCTCGATCTCGAACCAGATGCGGAACTTCGTCTCGGGCGACCAGATGGCCACCATGTCGGGGCGGGAATAGCGCGGGATCATCGGGGCCTCTCCTTCTACCGGCGCGGTCGCCTTAGCGCCGGGCGCCGGTGCTGGCAAGGCTTGCGCAGGCGCGGCTGCGGTCGCGGGCCGGTCAGGCGGGCCGGTGGGCGGTGTCAGAGCGGCTCGGCGTCGCGGTAGAGTTCCCACTCCTCGAGCGTGCGGCCGTCGGGCAGGTGGCAATAGCCCGTGCTGCCCGCACCCTCGGCGCGGATCTCGAGCCGGCCCCCCTGGCGGGCGCAATAGACCGAGGCGGGATTGGCCATGCCGGGCCGGTGGAGGTCGGCCGTCGCGGCGACGGGGGCAGGGTCCGGGCTTCCTCCGCAGGCGGGCAGGGCGAGAAGCAGCAGGATCGGGGCGCGGGAACGAAGCATGGGGCTGGCCTTCGGCGGAACGGATCAAGCGGGCGCGCAACAGGGCGGGCGAGAGGCGATCTTCGCCTGCCACCGCCGTCCCCGCAAGGCCGCACGAGGGCGCCGGGGGACGGGGAGGCGGGGCACCGCCTCCTCGCGGATCATTCGGCGGGCACCGGCTCGGCCGGCTTCGCGCCCGGCTGGGTTGCCTCGTGCAACTCGCGCAGCAGCCGGCTCTGCTCCTCGGCCTTGGGTTTGGACAGACCCGCGAGCAGAAGATAGGCCACCGGCGTGAGATAGAGCGTGGCGATGGTGGCAAGGCCCAGCCCGCCGACGATGATCCAGCCCAGAACCTCGCGCGCCTCGGCCCCTGCGCCGAAGGCCAGCACCAGCGGCAGGCCGCCCAGCACCGTGGCGATCATGGTCATCATCACGGGGCGGAGCCGGATGGCGCAGGCATCCTCGATCGCCTGCCGTACCGAATACCCCTCGTCCCGCAGCTGGTTCGCGAACTCGACGATCAGGATGCCGTTCTTGGCCATGATCCCCACCAGCAGCACCAGACCGATCTGGCTGTAGACGTTGAGGCTGCCGCCCGTGGCCACCAGCGCAAAGACCGCGCAGGCCAGACCCAGGGGCACGGTGGCCATGACGATGAAGGCCGAGACGAAGCTCTCGAACTGGGCCGCCAGCACCAGAAGGACGATGACGATGGCAAAGCCGAAGGTCGCCGTCAGCCCCGAGGAGGTCTCGCCCAGCGTGGCGGCCTCGGCCAGAGGCTCGATGCGGCTGTCGCCCGGCAGGATGTCGGCCGCGAGACGCTCGACCTCGTCCAGCGCCTCGCCCAGTGCCATGGCGGGCGTCAGGCTTGCCGTCACAGGCACCGCACGCAGCTGCCCCTCGCGCGAAAGCTCGGGCGCCACCGCGCGTTCGGTCAGCGTCACGAAGCTCGAGATCGGGACCATCTGCCCGTCGCCGGCCTGCACGAAGATCCGCTCGAGATCGCCCGGATCGTTCACCGGCTCGGCCGTGGAGAGCATCTGGATGTCGTAGCTCGAATCGTCGAGGAACACCGTCCCGACCGTCCGGCCATCGAGCACGGCCTGCAGCGCGTCGCCAAGGCCGGTGATCTCGATGCCAAGGTCGGAGGCGCGGGTGCGGTCCACCTCGATGTAGAGCTGCGGCTGGGTCGTCTCGTAGCCAAGGCGGACCTGGCCGAAGGCGGGATTCTCCTCCATGCGCTCGACCAGTTGTTGCGCGCTCTCCGCAAGACGGGCGTAGCTGTCGCCCACCACCGCGAAGCTCAGGCCCTGGCCCGCGCCGCGAACCCCCAGCGAGTTCGGCTGGATCGCAAAGGCGCGGATGCCCACGATGTCGCGCAGCCCCCGGTTCAGCTCTTCCGCGATCTCCTGCTGGCTGCGGTCGCGCGCCTCCCACGGCGCGAGCGAGATCACCATGAAGCCGCGGTTGTCGCGGCTGCCCGACCCGGCGATGGCAAAGACATTGACGACCTCGCCGCGGTCGCGGAGCGGCCCGATCAGATCCTCGATCTCGCGCATCTTGCGGTCGGTGTAGTCCAGCGCCACGCCCTGCGGGGCCTGAACCGACATGAGGATCACCGAACGGTCCTCGGGCGGGGTCAGCTCCTGCTTGAGCGTGCCGAAGAGGAAGGTGGCGGTCAGCGCAAAACCCGCCGCGATCGCCAGGACGACGAAGGGCGCGTCGAGTGCCCAGTGCAGCGTCCGCCGGTAGAAGGCCGCCAGCGTCCGCCCGAGCCAGACGACCGGGCCGCGGGCCTCGCCCCCGTCGCCTGCGCGCAGGAAGCGGCTGGCCAGGACCGGACAGAGGCTGAGGGCGGTGATCGACGACAGCAGGACCGAGATCGCCAGCGTGAAGCCGAACTCGCGGAAGAGCCCGCCAGTCTGGCCCGGCAGGAAGGAGAGCGGAATGAAGACGGCGGCCAGCGTCGTCGTCGTGGCGATGACGGCGAAGAACACCTGCTGCGTGCCGAGCACGGCCGCCGCCCGCGCGCCGATCCCCTGCGAGCGCCAGCGCACGATGTTCTCGAGCACCACGATCGCATCGTCCACCACCATCCCGGTGGCCAGCACCAGCGCGAGCAGCGTGAGGATGTTGATGGAAAAGCCCGCCAGCCAGATGGCCGCCAGCGTGCCCACCAGCGCCACCGGAATGGCCAGCGTCGGGATCAGCGTGGCGCGGAAGTCGCGCAGGAAGAGATAGATGATCGCCACCACGATCAGCACCGAGATGCCGAGCGCGATCTCGACCTCGTGGATCGCGCCGTTGATGAAGGTGGCATCGTCCGAGGTCACGAAGATGCGCACGTCGTCGGGCAGGTCGTCCTGCAGCCCGGCCACGATCTCGCGCACCGCCTTCGAGATTTCGAGCGTGTTGCTCTGGGCCTGCCGGATGATGCCGAGGCCCACCCCGTTCTGGCCGTTGGCGCGCAGGTAGGAGGCGCCGGGCTCGGGGCCGATCTCCACCGAGGCCACGTCGCCGAGCCGCACGTTCGGCGCGATCTCGAGGGCTTCGAAGGCCGCGGGCGTCGAGACGGTCGCGGTCGTGCGCACCACGAGGCTCTGCCGGTCGGAGGTGAGCGAGCCGGCCGGCGCGTCATAGGCCACATTGGCGAGCGCCGTCCGCAGGCTGGCGAGCGTCAGCCCGCGCGAGGCCAGCTGCATCAGGTCGATGTCCACCCGGAAGATCGGCGCACGGTCGCCGTAGATCTGCAGGTCGGCCACGCCCGGCGCGGCCAGAAGGCGGCTCTCGATCTGGTCCTCGACCAGCTGGGTCAGCTCCTGCGCCGAGCGGCGCGGCGAGGTCACGGCCACGCGCATCACGGCCTCGGAATTGGCGTCGGCCTTCACGATGCGCGGTTCGTCGGCGTCATCGGGCAGGTTGTTGCGGATGCGCGAGATCGAGTCGCGCATGTCGCTGGCCGCCACGTCGAGGTTGGTGTCGTCGTTGAACTCGACCGTCACCTGGCTGCGCCCGAAGCGCGAGCTGGCCGAGATCGACTTGACGCCCGCCACCCGCGAGGCCGCGCCCTCGATCTCGTCGGTCACCTCCTGGTCGATCGTCTCGGAGGATGCGCCGTCGAAGGTGGTGGTGACGGTGATCACGGGGCTGTCCACGTCGGGCAGCTCGCGCACGTCCGCGCCGTAGAGGGCCGCAAGGCCCGCGATCAGGATCAGCGCGTTCAGCACGAAGGCCAGGATCGGCCGGCGGATGAAGAGCGCCGTGTTGGAATGGGCCAGTTCGCGCTCGTCGGGTTCGGGAAGCGTGGACATGGCGTCAGCTCTTCGATCCGGTCGAGGCGGCGGCGAGGGCGCCCGACTGCTCGACCAGCTCGACCGGCCCGCCGGGGCGCAGGGTCTGGACGCCCTCGATCACCACGAGGTCGTCGGGACGCAGCGCGGCCTGGATCAGCACGGCATCGGCATCGCGTTGCAGGATGCGCACCGGAACCTTCTGGGAAACGCCCTCGCGGACGACCCAGACGAAGGCCCCGTCCGCGCCCCACTGGATCGCCAGAGGATCGACCGCCGGCCGCGGCTCTCCCGGCAGTTCGAGCCGGATCGAAAAGGACATGCCGGCCCGCAGCCGGTCGTCCGCGTTGGGGATGGTGGCCCGGATGCGCAGGGTCCGGCTGGCTTCGTCCACCCGGTTGTCGAGCGCGCTGATCCGGCCCTCGAGCGGATCGCGCGCCCCCGACAGCGGCGTCGCCGTCACGAGATCGCCGATCGCCACCTTGCCCACCACCCGCTCGGGCAGGCGGAAGTCCACCAGCAGGCTCGAACGGTCGTCGAGCCGGGTCAGCACCTCGCCCCGGCTGATCTGATCGCCGACCTCGTGCTCGAGGATGCCGACCCAGCCCTCGAACGGGGCCACGATCCGGTGTTGCGAGAGATCGAAGCGGGCCTGCTGCAGTTCAAGCTCGGCCGTGCGCACGGCGAGCAGCGCCTCCTGCCGGGCCAGATCGCTGGTGACGCCCGAGCCGGCAAGACGCTGTGCGCGCGAGAGATCCTCTTGAGCGTCCGCGAGGATCAGTTCGGCCCGGTTGACCGCGATGCGCGCCGCCTCGCTGTCGAGCGAGGCGATGAGCGCGCCGGCCGCGACGCGTCCTCCCGGTTCCGCGCCGAGCGCATCGATCCGGCCCTCGATCTCGGGGGCGAGGGTCACGGCGCGCACCGCCCGCGCGCTGCCCACCGCGGTGACGACGGCATTGAGCGAGCGCTCCTCGACGGGACGGGCGATGACGCGGGTGAGCGGTGCCCCGCCCGCGGCCTGCGGGCCGGGCGCGGCCGCCGCCTCGGCATCCTCGGCCACGATCCCGAGGCGCGCCATCGGCTCGAGCAGGCCCGCGCGGGCCAGCATCGGCCGCGCCGCCGGCACATAGAGCACCCAGATGATCAGCACCGCCGCCGCGACGGCCAGAACGAGCAGGCTCTGCTTCACCAGTGACATCGTCTCTCCTTGGTTGTGGCGGGCCTGATACGCCCGCCCCTGCCTGTTCCGTCGTTTCTTGTAGCGCGGGCGGCGCCGAGATCGCGTGCCAACTCCCCGGTGGCCGGGCACATCCTGCCACAAATGCGTGATCTGCACCGCCAGAGGCAGATGCGATCATCGTGCAAGAGCGGCGGGAACTTGATTGCCGCCACGCACTCCTATCATTCATGCAGAGCCAGTGTGAGGCCCCATGTTCATCGTCAGCCCGTCCACCGTCTGGAACCGGAGCGCGCTCGAGACCCGGCAGGTGCCGCGCCGGATCTTTGGCCGGGTGCTGCTCCTGCCGCGCCGGGGCTTTCCGCTGCGCCTGATCTGGCGGATCGTGTTCGAGACGCAGATGCTGCGGTTCCTGGCCGTGCTGGCACCCTTCGTCGTGGCCATGCTGATCTGGCGGCAGAGCGCGCTGGCCATCGCGCAGGCGCCCCTGCTGATGATCGTGGCGATCCTGTTCGTCGAGACGAACGTGCTGCGCATCCCCAAGGAGCGGCGCGAGAAGATCATCGACCGGGCCGAGGCCGATCGCGGGCTCGACCTCCTGCAGGTGCGGGGGCGGACGATCCTGACCCGCATCGCCGCGCGCCGGAAGCTTGAGAGGGGCGTGCTGCATCTGGTGATCGAACAGTCGGACATGGCGCACATCACGCCGCTGACCTTCGTCTCGGTCCAGTCCGAGGCCGGCCCCGAGATCGTGCGTCTGAGCCGGGAGGAGGAAGCGATGATCCGAAAGACGCTGTTCGAGGCGCCCCTCAGCGAGCGAAAGCTGCTGCGGATCAATCTCCTGGAGAATGTGTTCCTGCGCGACGTGACCCTCGACATGCGCGGCGTCTCGGCCCACGCGCGGCTGGCGGCCCTTTCAACCTGAGGGCGCAAGGCCGGGGGCTCTGCCCCCGGACCCCCGGGATATTTGGGCAGAGTGAAAGCCGAACGGGGGAGGTGCGCCAGCGCGGGGGTGTCGGGCGGCCGGTCTAGTCGGGGGCGGCCAGGACCATCACGCTCTGCCAGCCAACCGCCAGGGTGCCTTCGGCGGGCTCGTCGCAGGCGATCGTCTCGCGCGCGGTGTCGATCTGCAGCCGCCACGCGCCCTCGGGCAGCGCGAACTCGCCATCATCGCCCGCATTGAGCAGGATCAGAAGGTCGCGCCCCTTCGGCAGGTCGAGTCGCAGGCCAAAGAGCCGCAGATCGCCGTCGTTCCAGTCGCCCTCCTCCATGTCGCGGCCGGCCGGGTGCAGCCAGCTTGCCACCGGCGTGTCGTGCTGCACCGCGTCCGGCCCCGCCGCGAAGCGGGCGCGCGCCAGCCCGCCCTCGGCACGGCGGAAGGCCGCGAGGTCGGACACGGCCCGGATCAGATCCGCGCGCGCGTTCGGCCAGTCGAGCCAGGCGATCTCGTTGTCCTGACAGTAGGCGTTGTTGTTGCCCTGCTGGCTCTGGCCGAACTCGTCGCCCGCGAGGATCATGGGCACACCTTGCGACACGAAGAGCGTGGCCAGCATCGCCTTCACCCGCCGCAGGCGCGCCTCGAGGATGCCCGGATCGTCCGTCGGCCCCTCGACGCCCAGATTGTGCGAGAGATTGTGCGAGTGCCCGTCGCGATTGTCCTCGCCGTTGGCCTCGTTGTGCTTCTCGTCGTAGGAGACGAGGTCCCAGGCGGTGAAGCCGTCATGCGCGGCGATGAAGTTGATCGACGAGGTCGCCGGCCGGTGCGAGTGCGAGAACTGCACCGGCGAGCCCAGCAGCCGCTGCGAGACGTCGCCCGTCAGGCCCGGATCGCGGCGCCAGAAGGCGCGCAGGTCGTCGCGCGCCTTGTCGTTCCACTCGCGGAAGGGCCAGGGGAAGCCGCCGACCTGGTAGCCGCCCTCGCCGATGTCCCAGGGCTCGGCGATCAGCTTCACCATGGAAAGCACCGGGTCCTGCCGGATCGACGCGAAGAACGAGCCGCCGCGCTCGAAGCCCTGCGGCTCGCGCCCCAGCGTCGAGGCGAGGTCGAAGCGGAAGCCGTCCACATGCATGACTTCGACCCAGTAGCGCAAGCTGTCCATCACCATGCGCAGCACCATCGGATGGGCCACGTTCAGCGTGTTGCCGGTGCCGGTGGTGTCGAAGGAATGGCGCTTCGCCTCGGGCGAGAGCAGGTAGTAGGAGGCGTTGTCGATGCCGCGGAACGAAAGCGTCGGGCCCTTCTCGTTGCCCTCGCAGGTGTGGTTGTAGACCACATCGAGGATCACCTCGATGCCCGCGTCGTGGAACCGCTTGATCGCCTGCTTCACCTCGCGCATCGAGCCGGACCGGGTGTAGGGCCGGTAGGGGGCGAAGAACGAGAGCGTGTTGTAGCCCCAGTAGTTCGACAGGTCCTTCTCGATCAGGTGGCGGTCGTTGAGGAAACCGTGCACCGGCAGAAGCTCGATCGCGGTCACGCCGATGGCCTTGAGATGGTCGATGACGGCGGGCGAGGCGAGGCCGCGGAAGGTGCCGCGATCCTCGTCCGGCACGCCTGGATGGCGCATGGTCAGGCCCTTCACATGGGCCTCGTAGATCACTGTCTCTTCCCAGCGGTGACGCAGCGCCTTGTCCGCCTCCCAGTCGAAGGCCGGATCGACCACCACCGCCTTCGGCATGAAGGGGGCGCTGTCGCGGGGATCGAGCTCCAGATCGTCGCCGCCCACCGGATAGCCGAAGAGCGCGTCGTCCCAGACGAGGTCGCCGCGCAACTCGCGCGCGTAGGGGTCGATCAGCAGCTTGTTGGGGTTGAAGCGGTGGCCTTCCTCGGGCGCGTGGGGGCCGTGGACGCGGTAGCCGTAGGCCTGCCCCTCGCGGATGCCCGGAAGATAGCCGTACCAGATGCCGCCCTCGTAGGCGGGCAGGTCCATGCAATGCGTCTGGTTTCGGCCCGTCTCGTCGAAGAGGCACAGCTCCACCCGCGTGGCGTTTTCCGAGAAGAGCGCGAAGTTGGTGCCCTCGCCGTCGAAATCGGCGCCCAGCCGGTTCGGATGACCGGAGGAGATGTCGAACTTGAGGGGGGGCGCGGGGCGGACCGGGCGCTTCATGCCGAGCGTCCCATGCGCGAGTCGGCAAAGGGCGCCACGGGACGGCCACGGTCGGCGGCGCGGCGGGCGAGCATCTGGGTCGTCACGAGCACGGTGCCCTCCTCGGTGCGGCGGAACCAGCGGGCATCCTCGTCCGCGTCCTCGCCGATCACGAGGCCCGCGGGCACCGACGTGCCGGGCGCGACGATGGTGCGGGTCAGCCGGACGCCGGGCGCGACGCGGGCGCCGGGCAGCAGGACGCTTTCATCGAGCATCGTCCAGCGGCCGGGAGTGTCCGCGCCCAGCCGCGGCGCATGAAGCGACATGCCGCCGGTCTGCATTCGGAAGGCGAACTGGATCAGCTCGCCGCTGGCGGCCCTCATCTCATGCTCGCTGGCGCCGATCCGGGGCGGCAGGGCGCAGGGCGGCTCGCCGCGCTGAAACTCGAGCTGGGCCAGCCGGTAGGCGTCGAGCGTGCCCACGTCGCGCCAGTAGAACCCCTCATCTGGCACGCGATAGGCGTTGGCCTCGCCGAGCGCGACCGCCAGCGGCAGGATGTCGTTGCCGAAATCCTGCGCGGTGCCGGGGATGATCCGCAGGACCGAGGCGAGCCAGTCGAGGTCGAAGACATAGATCCCCATGCTCACCTGCGCGCGTCCGGGGAGGGCGGGATCGGCCGGCACGGGATCGGGCTTCTCGAGAAAGCTCTCGATCCGGCTGCCCTCGCTGGTGCGCACCACGCCGAAGGCCGAGGCCCTGTGGCGCGGGACGGTATCGACGGCCACCGTTGCAGAGGCGCCCGAGGCGCGGTGCGCGGCCACCATCCCGGCATAGTCCATCGCATAGACATGATCGGCGGCCAGAACCACCAGCTCGCGCACGCCTTCGGCCTGCAGCTCGTCGAGGTTGGCGGCCACCGCGGCCGCCGTGCCGCCGTAGCCCTGCGGGGTGCCGGTGACGGCCGTGCCCTCGCGCAGGCGCAGCGCGCCCGGCGCGAACTGTCCGGCCCAGTGGGTCTTCAGATGCCGCGCCAGTGTCTCCGGGCGGTATTGCGTGGCCACGATCATCCGCCCCAGCCCCGAGCGGACGGCGTTGGCGAGGGTGAAATCCACGATGCGCCGGGGACCGGCGAAGGGCAGGGCGGGCTTGCATTCGCGCGAGGTCAGTTCGTGCAGGCGGGAGCCGCGACCTCCCGCCAGAAGCACCGTGGCGGTGGCGGTAAGGTCCGGGCGGCGGGCGTCGCGCATGGGGTTCGCATCCAGTTGTCGTGAAGTTGCGCGCTTCAACCGGCTGCGACAGGCCGCGGTTCCGCACCGCCGAGCGAAAATCTCGATCTTCCGCCGTGGCGGGAGCGGGCGCGCGTTCCGCCTCGGGGGTGTTCAGCGGAACCGGCGGTGCGGTGCGACGTTCGTCAGGCTGACCGCGAGAGGCTAAAGGCTTGGAGATCGACCGCAAATACCCCGACGGCACCGGATTTCGCGCGGCATGCGCCCGCCGTCGCTCAGCCTCGCCGCTCCCAGGCGCGCACCAGGGCCGCCGCCGCCTGGGCAAGATGCCGGCGGCTGTCCATCTCGAGCCGGGCCGCCACCGTCCCAATCCGCGCCAGCTCGCCGGTCAGCGCCCCGGCATGGCCGGCCGCGGCGGCCTCCTCGGAATTGCCCGATCGCCCAAGCTCGAACTGCGAGCCGAGGAAGTAGTCCGGCGCGTCCGGCCGCCCGCCCACGGGATGCAGGAAGAGCAGGTTGTCGAACGGCTCGTCATTGGCGCGGTAGTTGCGCAGCACCACCTGCAACTCGCGCCCCAGCTTCAGCGCGTCGCGGATGTCGGCGCGGGCCTGCGCATTCTCGTCTCCCCGTTGCAGGAAACGGCAGTTGAAGCCGAGGATCTGCCCTTCGGTATAGCCCGTCATGCGCAGGAAGGGCGGGTTGGCCAGAACAAGCGGCTGCTCGGGCAGGGACATGTCCACGAGCGTCAGCGCCACACCCGAGCGATCGAAGACTGCGCGGATCTTCTCGAACTGTTTTTGATCCATGTCCTCTCGCCTCTTGCGTTGCCGGAGCGTATGCGTCGGCTTGTCGCAGTTCCAGACGAAAGTTGACAGCATGACGGAAAAGCTCTCCGAAGTCGAATCCGGAGCCGACCAGGAGCTGATCCTCCTCGGGGTCGGGGCTTCGGCTGGCGGGCTCGAGGCGTTCCAGAGCCTGCTGGGGGCGCTGCGTCCCACGGACCGCTTTGCCCTGATCCTTGTCCAGCATCTCGATCCCGAACATGAGAGCCTGCTGCCTGAACTGCTCTCGAAGCGCACGCGGCTGCCGGTGCGGTCGATCTCGGACGGGATGGAGGTCGAGGCCGGCAACATCTACCTGATCCCGCCGGCCTACGGTCTCGATATCCGGGGCCGGGTGCTGAAGCTGGAGGAGTTCGAATCCCCGCGCGGCCTTCGCCGTCCGATCGATGATTTCCTTCAGGCGCTCGCCCGCGAGCACGGGGCGAATGCGGCGGGCGTGATCCTGTCGGGGACCGGATCGGACGGGGCCAACGGCGTCCGGGCGATCAAGGAGGCGGGGGGCCTTGTCTTCGCGCAGGATCCCAGGGACGCGCGCTATGACGGGATGCCGCGCGCGGCGATCGCCACGGGCGCCGTCGATCTGGTGCTGCCGGCGGGCGAGATGATCAGCATCCTGCGCGACTTTCACGACCGCGCCTCGGGGATCGCCCCCACCATCGAGAGCGACGCCGAGTTCATCGAGAAGGTGGTCCGCAACGTCCGCTACCGGACCGGCCATGATTTCGCGGGCTACAAGAGCGGCACGCTGCTGCGGCGGATCACGCTGCGCATGTCGGTCCTGGGGCTGGAGGAACCGGGCGACTACCTGCGCGAGCTGGTCCAGAACCGCAGCGAGGCCGACCGTCTCTTCCGCGACCTGCTGATCAACGTCACGAGCTTCTTCCGCGATCCGGCCGCCTTCGAGTCGCTGGCGCGGGTCGCCGTGCCGGCCATCCTCGAGAGCAAGGACCGTGGCGACGAGGTGCGGATCTGGGTGCCCGGCTGCTCGACGGGACAGGAGGCCTACACCGTGGCGATGATCGTGGCGGATGCCATGGCGCGGCTCGACGTGCGGGCGCGGCTGTGCGTCTTCGGCACGGACATCGACGAGGAGGCGCTGGCCGTCGCGCGTCGGGGGCATTATCCCAACTCCATCGCGGCCGAGGTGCCGCCCGAGTTCCTCGAACGCTATTTCACGCCGACGCGGAACGGCTTCGAGGTGCGGGGCGAGTTGCGCGATGCGGTGCGCTTTTCCTCGCAGAGCCTGGTGAAGGACCCGCCGTTCTCGCGGCTCGACCTCGTGACCTGCCGCAACCTGCTGATCTATTTCGATCACGAGCTTCAGGAACTGGCGCAGCGCGTCTTTCACTATGCGCTGCAGCCGGGCGGGTTCCTGATGCTTGGCCCCTCGGAGACGGCCAGGGCCGAGGGCGAGCCCTTCCTCGACGTGGTGCCCGAACACCGCATCTACCGCCGCAACGAGGGCGCTGCGCGCTCGCTCGATCTGCCCCGACGCTTCCGTGGCATCTCGACGGGGACAGAGCCCTCGCACGAGGTCTTGCCCGAGCAGGTGTTCGGCATTCCCTATTCGGCCGCCGAGGCGCTGCTGGCGCGTCATGTGCCCGCCTTCCTGCTGATCGGCCCGCAGGATGAGGTGACGCGCGTGGGGCCCGGCGCCGAGTCCTTCGTGCGGCTCAATCCGGGGAACACCTCGCTGGGCATCCGGTCGTTGATCCTGCCCGAGCTTGAGCAGCCGGTGAAACGGCTGCTGACGGCGGGGGCGATCGCGGGGGGCGGCTACCGGCAGACGCGGGTCGCGTTTGCCGACCCCTCGGGCGCGCGGGATGTGCTGATCGGGGTCGAGACGCTGCCGGACGGCTCTCGCCTCGTCACCTTCGGCGCCACGGCCGCCGTGCCCGAGCCCGAGAACCGGATCGTGCTCGACGAAGCCTATGTAAGCCAGCTCGAGGACGAGCTGGAAGAGGCGCGCCGGATGGTGCGCACCACGGTGGAGGAACTCGAGACCTCGAACGAGGAGCTGAAAAGCTCGAACGAGGAAATGATGTCGATGAACGAGGAGCTCCAGTCGGCGAACGAGGAGCTTTCGACCACCAACGAGGAGTTGCAGACCAAGCTGATGGAGCTGGCCGAGGCCAACGCGGACCTTGCCAACTTCATGTCCTCGACCCAGATCGCGACCGTCTTTCTTGATCGCGACCTCAGGCTGCGCAGCTTCACCCCCGAGGCGGCCAGCTGGTTCCGCTTCGTGGATCAGGACCGCGGACGCGAGATCACCGACATTCGTGCGCGGCTCGACATGGGCGTGGTGGCCGAGGTGAGCCGGCGCATCGCCGACGGCGGCGCGCCCGAAGAGGTGCGGCTGGCCTCGTCGGATGGCGAGGCCGAGGTGATCGTGCGGTTCGCGCCCTACCGCAACGCCTCGGGCGACCGGGGCGGGGTGGTCTTCTCGGTGTTCGACGTGACCGCGGTTGCCCGCTACGCGCGGGCGGCCGAACGGGCCTCGGCCGAGGCCCGCGCCAGCGCCGAGGAGATCGAGGAACTCTACCTCGGCAGTCCCGGCGCGATGGGCCTTGTGGACCGCGACTTCCGCTACCTGCGGGCGAACCCGAAGATGGCCGAGTTCAGCGGCCTGCCGGCCGATGCGATCGTCGGCCGCTCGATTTCGGAGGTGCATCCCGAGATCGCGGGGCGGATGGTGGCGTCGGTCCGCAAGGTGTTCGACACGGGCGAGCCGGTGCTGCGGCAGATGGTGCGCGGCACGACGCCGGCCGAACCGGGCGTGGCGCGGGTCTGGGAGGTGGACTGGTATCCCGTCCATCGGTCCGACGGGGTGCGCGCCGTGGGGTTCAACGTGACCGACGTCACCCGCCTGCTCGAGTTGCAGGCCGACCTGCGCCGCATCATGCGCGAGCTGCAGCACCGGGTGAAGAACATGCTGTCGAACGTGATCGCGCTGGTGAACCGCGCGCGGCGCGAGCAGGGCGACCCGCAGGAGATCCTCGAGACGCTGGCGCAGCGCATCCGCGCGCTGGCCAACACGCACAACCTGCTGACGGCCGAGAACTGGGCCTCGACCGCGCTGCGCGACATCCTCGCGCTCGAGCTTCTGAACGTCTATGGCGAAGAGCGGGTGATGCTGCGCGGGCCCGACATGCGGCTCAACGCCCGCGCCACGCTGAGCCTCGGGATGGTCATCCACGAGCTTGCGACCAACGCCTCGAAATACGGTGCCTTCGCCCGCCCCGAGGGCAAGGTGTCCGTCCGCTGGTCGCGCGTGGACGAGGGCGAGGGCGAGGAGTTCCGGCTGGTGTGGCAGGAGAGCGGCGGTCCGGCAGTTAATGCGCCCTCGCGAGAGGGATTCGGCACCCAGCTCATGCGCTCCATGGTAGAGGGCTCCTTCAACGGCAGCATCGACAGCCACTGGGAACCGGCCGGACTGCGCCTCGTTGTGGCCGTGCCCTGGAATGCAGCAACCGAAGTGGACTACGACAGTGACATGGACCCCCTCCGCCATGCGGATCCTCTACCTTGAAGATGAAGCCATCATCGCGATGGAAACGGTGGAGACCCTGCGGGAGATGGGGTTCGAGCAGATCGACATGGCCTATTCGTTGCCCGCGGCCGAACGGTTCGTGGCCGACGCCCGCCCCGACATCGCGCTGCTGGACGTGAACCTGAGCCACGGGCGGACCTCGTTCGACCTGGGCAGCCGGCTTCTGGGCGAGGGGGTGCCGGTGGTCTTTGACACGGGCTACGCCAGCTCCAGCCTGCCCGCGGACCCGCGCGCCACGGTGATCGAGAAGCCCGTCACCCCCAGCGCGCTGGAACGGGCCCTCAGCCAGGCGGCCGGCGCCGCCGAGGGCTGACGGGAACTGTCGCTGCCTGCGGGCGTTGTCCTTCAAAGGCGGGTGCTCCCGTCGCATCGGAGGATGAAGCCCATGTCCAGCGAGACCCTCGCCCTGACCCTTGCATTCGCCGCGGCTGCGAGCCTGATCCTCGCGGCGCTGGCCCTTGTCCGCAGCCCGAAGCGCGCCACCGTGCCTGTGGCGGTCCGCCGCCGGAGCCGCTGATGGACCGACTGAGCATCATCCTGACCCTGATGACCGGCGCGGTCATCACCGGCGGTCTCGTGATCCTGTTCTTCACCTTCGGCTGGTATGGCTGGCTGCCGATCGCGATCGGCGCCGTGGTGGGCATCGTGCTGTCCTGGCCGGCGGGATACGTCATCTCGCGCCGGATCAAGCGCACGGATCCGCAGTGGGACGAATCCCGCGTCGAGCGGGTCGAGAGCACGGTTCCCAAGCCGGACGCCCCCGAAGTCTGAGCCCCGGAAGGACCGGAATCTGGCGCGCGTCAGTCCAGCGTGCCAAGCAGGGCATGGGCCGCGGCCAGATCCGCACGGAAGCGGCGACGCTCCTCCGTCTGGGCCGCGGCGTCGGGCAGGCGCAGGATGTAGGAGGGATGGACCGTCACGAAGACCGGCGTCCCGTCTTCGAGTCGTTCCACCGTTCCGCGCCGCCTGAGGATGCCGGCGCCCGTCCCGGTCAGCGAGGCCAGCGCCGTGGCGCCCATCGCCACGATGAGCCGCGGCCGCACGAGATCGCGCTCGAGATCCAGCCACCAGCGGCAGGCGGTGACTTCGCCCGCGTCGGGCTTCTGGTGGATGCGGCGCTTGCCCCGCGGCGAGAACTTGAAGTGCTTGACCGCGTTGGTGACATAGAGCGTCGAGCGGTCGAGCCCGGCGGCGGTGGCCTCTTCGTCAAGGAGCTGCCCCGCGGGCCCCACGAACGGCCGGCCGGCCAGATCCTCGCGGTCCCCCGGCTGCTCGCCCACCATCATCATCCGCGCACGGGGCGGCCCTTCACCGAAGACGACCTGCGTCGCATGGGCCCAGAGCCCGCAGCGCCGGCACGCCTCGGCTTCGGCCTTCGCCTGCGGAAGGGCCGCGGGCTCTCCCGCGCCGGCCCTGCGGGCAGAGCCTTCGGCCGCCGCCTCTCTCCGTCGCGCCATGGCGGCGGTGCGGGCGGGCGGTTCGGTCGGTGCGGCCGCCTGCATCGCCGCGGCACGCCCGGCCGCGCCCCGGATCAGGTCGGGGATCAGGCCGGCCTCGGGCAGGTTCTTCCAGTAACGCTTCGGCATCTCGGACTGCATCGCCTTCACCATCAGCCGGGCGGGGTTGAAGATGTTGGCGTAGTAAGTGCGCCAGAGGTCTTCCGTTCCATCGGGCGGCGGCGGCGTGCGGTCCTCGGTCAGCACATGTTCCAGCGTGCCGTTCACGAAGCGCGACGTCACCTCTGGGGTGACGATGGCCCAGTCCATGTCCCCGAAGCGGCGGGTGAAGAAGGGGGCTGCGGCCTCCTCGACCGGGTGATCGGGTTCGAACCAGGCGGCGAAGGTGCGGCGGGTGCCGGTCGCGGGCAATTCGCGGAACCGCACGAAGGCGTGCATCTTGTGGATCTCGCGCCGGACGGTCTTTTCCTGCGCAAGCAGCCGGCGCAGGGCCGGGTCGCTGCGGTCTCCCCACCGCACCGACCCGTCCGCCAGCCGCAGCAGAAGCGCGTAGCTGCGCGCAAAGCGCTCGGGGTCCGCGTGGCAGAGCGCGGTCTCGATCACCTCCACCGCCTCGCGCGGCAGGCGGATCTCGCGCGGCGGCGCCGAGGCGCGGGCGGGCTCGCTTGCGAAAAGGTCGGGCTCTCCCGCGCCGATGCGCCAGACGACGGCCTCGGCCGGGATGCCGGCGCGCGCCAGCCGCCGCGCCTCGGTGCGCCAGGCGGCCACCGTTCCCAGCCGCGGCAGGACCACCTCGGGCATCAGAACAGGCTCAGCTGTTCCGGCGGCGCGACGAAACGGGCGCGCAGGCTGGCATCGTCCAGCCCCTGAGGCCGCCATCCGGGGGCCACGATGAAGGGCCGCGCGTGCTTGAGCACCGCGCCCATCGCCGGAAGATGTTCGTAGCGCACCGCCCCGTGCGCCCGCGCGGCGAGAATCCGGCCCACGGTCTTGGTGCCGAAGCCCGGCACCCGCAGCAGCATCTCACGCGAGGCGCGGTTCACATCGACGGGAAAGGCCGCCCGGTGCGCCAGCGCCCAGGCAAGCTTGGGATCGACCTCGAGATCGAGCATCCCCCCTTGCGCGATCTCGTCCACCGCAAAGCCGTAGAACCGCAGCAGCCAGTCCGCCTGATACAGCCGGTGCTCGCGCAGAAGCGGCGGGCGCACCAGCGGCAGCGCCTTGGACGCGTCCGGGATCGGGGAGAAGGCCGAGTAATAGACGCGGCTGAGCCCGTAGTTCGCATAAAGCGTCGAGGCATTGCCGAGGATGGCGGCATCGTCCGCCCCGTCCGCGCCCACGATCATCTGGGTGGATTGCCCGGCGGGCGCAAAGCGCGAGGGCCTGCGGCCCCGAAAGCTCGGCTCGCGCGCGGCTTCCCGCTTCAGCCGCACGTCGGCCATCGCCTTGCGGATCCCCAGCGCGGACTTTTCGGGCGCGAGGCGGCTGAGGCCGGCCTCGGTCGGCAGTTCGACATTGATCGAGAGCCGGTCGGCGTAAAGCCCCGCCTGCTCGATCAGCTCGGGCGCGGCATCGGGGATGGTCTTGAGGTGGATGTAGCCGCGAAAGTTCTCACGCTCGCGGAGCGTACGGGCGATGCGCACCATGTCGCCCATCGTCTCGTCGGGTGAGCGGATGATGCCCGACGACAGGAACAGCCCCTCGATATAGTTGCGCCGGTAGAACTCGATCGTGAGCGTCACCACCTCCTCGACCGAAAAGCGCGCGCGCTCGACCCGCGACGAGGCGCGGTTGACGCAATAGGCGCAGTCGAAGATGCAGAAGTTCGTCATCAGGATCTTGAGCAGGCTGATGCAGCGACCGTCGGGCGCATAGGCGTGGCAGATGCCGGTGCCGCCCGCCGAGCCGAGGCCCTTGCCGTCCTTCGAATCGCGCCGCTCGCCCCCGCTCGAGGCGCAGGAGGCGTCGTATTTGGCGGCGTCCGACAGGATCGCCAGCTTGCGGGCCAGGTCACGCTTCATGTGTTCTTAATATGTTCCTGCGTGCGCGTGATCAAGCGCCGGCGCCGTGGCTGACCGAAACGTGACTCAGGCGCTGCGCAATTCGGGCACGGCCACCTCGCCGATCAGCCGCATGAGATCGCCGAAGTAGCCCCCGCTGCGGGCGGGCTGGGTGGCGTCCGAGGTGACGACCATCGTCGCCTCGAGATCCGGCAACAGGCACACGAGCTGGCCTCCGTAGCCGCGGGCCAGCGCGATCCGCTCGTTGCCCGCGCGGCCGATGAACCAACCATAGCCGTAGCCCAGGCCCGAGAAGGGCGACCGCGTCCTCGCCTGCAGCGAGCGCCGCACCCAGTCTTCCGAGAGCACCTGCGCGCCGTCGTGCCGGCCGCCCCGCCGGACCATCTCGCCGAAGCGCAGCAGGGCGAGCGGCGACAGCGCCATCTCGTTCCCGCCAAGATAATATCCCTGCGGATCGCGCGTCCAGGCGGGGATGTCCACCCCGAGCGGGCGGCCCAGCCACTCGCGCGTCATGGCGAGCAGACTTTGCCCGCTGGCCTCGGCCAGCACGGCGCCCAGCACATGGAAGCTGCCGGTCGAATAGAGCATCCGCCCGCCGGGGTCCGCCACCATCGGCCGCGAGAGCGCGTAGGACACCCAGTTCCGGCTGGAGACCCAGGCGCCGTAATTGCCGCCCGACGTGCGCTCGAGCCCCGCCCGCATCGTCACCAGATCCTCGAGCGCAAGATCGCGGACGCGCGGATCGGCGCCGGGCGGGATCAGCCGGGGCGCAACCTCTCCGATGGTGGTCCCGATCCCCGGCACCACCCCGCGGTCGAGTGCGGCGCCCAGCACCGCGGCCACGATGGTCTTCGAGACCGACTTCACATTCACCGCCCGGTCCGGGGCGGGGCCGCGCACGGCCTCGGCCAGCAGCGTCTCGCCGCCCTGCGCGATCACCAGCGCGCGCAGCTGGTCGTGCCGGCTGGCGGCGGCCAGCGTGCGCGACAGCCGGGGCCGCCGCGGCGCCTGCGCGCGGATCGAGGTGGGCAGGGCAAGCGATGCTCCGGCGGCGAGGAACAGGCGGCGGGAGAGGGTCATGCGGACGGTCCTGAGGGCTCCCTGCGCGACATGGGCCCCGCGGGGTCCGCATCAACCGCGCCTTCCCCTCACGATTTCGCGCGCGCAGCAGCGGCGGCTTGAATGATAAGCAGGCTTATTATATCCGAGGCACATGAAAAAGGACACGGACAGATTGGGACTCCTGCTGCACGACGCGACCCGCGCCGTCCGCAAGCGCTTTGAAAGCCGCACGAGCCACCTCGGCCTTTCGACGGCGCAATGGCGGCTTCTGGCGCAGCTTTCGCGCGAGCCTCGGGCGACGCAGGCCCGGCTCGCGGATCTGCTCGACATCGAGCCGATCAGCGTCTCGCGCCTGATCGACCGGATGGAGCAGGGCGGATGGGTGCGCCGCGAGCCCGACCCCTGCGATCGGCGGGCCCGCCTCGTGGCGCCGACGGAAAAGACGCTGGCCGCCTATGCGGGCATCCAGACCATCGCCGACGAGGTCTATGACGAGGCTCTCGAAGGCATTCCCGCCGAGCGCCGCGGCGAACTGGCCGCGATGCTGCGGACCATCGTCATCAATCTCCACGACGCGGAGGCGGAGGACCGCCATCCCTGCATCAAGGCCAGCCGATGAACGCCCAGACCTCTTCCGACTCTCTCCGCGCAACCCCGGTGGTGACCGAGCCGAAGCCCCGCCGGGCGCGCCGCATCCTGCTGATGGCGGCCCTGCCGGCCGCGCTCCTTGGCGGCGCCGGCGCCTGGTGGATCACCGGCGGCCGCTACGAGACGACCGACAACGCCTATCTGCATCAGGCGGTGGTGGCGATCGCGTCCGAAGTCTCGGGCCGCGTGACGGAGGTGTCGGTTGCCGACAACCGGCCCGTGCAGAAGGGCGACATCCTGTTCGTGATCGACCCCGAGCCGCGCCGCCTCGCGCTGGCCAAGGCCGAGGCCGCCGTCGCCGCGGCCCGGCTGCAGGTCGAGCAGCTGAAGGTGGCCCATGCGCAGGCCGTGGCGCAGGAGAATCTGGCCGCCGACGATGCGGCCTACCTTGCCAACGAACTTGTGCGCCAGCAGGCGCTTTCGACGAAGGGCGTGTCCGCGACGACCGCGCTCGACGATGCCCGCCACGAGGCGCAACGCGCGGCCGAACTGCTCGTCGTCGCGCGGCAGGCCACGGCGAGCGCGCTGGCGGCCCTGGGTGGCGTGGCCGACGGCCCGGTGGACGATCACCCGTCGGTGCGCTCGGCGCTGGCGGCTCGCGACGAGGCCGCCTACCAGCTCTCGCTGACCGAGGTGCGCGCGCCCGCCGATGGTGTGATCTACCGCGCGGCGTCGTTCAAGCCGGGGCAGATGGTGACGGCGGGCCAGTCGCTCTTCGCGCTGGTCGAGACGCAGGATGTCTGGATCGACGCCAACTTCAAGGAGACGCAGCTGGCGGGCATCGCGCCCGGCCAGAAGGCCGAGGTGACCTTCGACCTGCGCCCCGACCGGCCCTACGAGGCGACGGTCGAATCCGTGGGCGCGGGCACCGGCTCGGAGTTCTCGCTGCTGCCGGCGCAGAACGCGACCGGCAACTGGGTCAAGGTGACCCAGCGGGTTCCCGTTCGCCTGCGGTTCGAGGAGGGGGCCGAGCTGGCGGGCCTCGCCTCGGGCCTCTCGGCCGAGGTGTCGGTCGATACCGGCCGCGTGCGCCACATCCCGGGGCTCGCGAGCTTCGCCGCCACCGCCGACTGAGGTTGCCATGACCCATGCCCTGAAACAGCCCGTGGAGCACCGCGGGCTGATCACCCTCGTGATCATGCTCGCCACGATCATGCAGGTGCTCGACACGACGATCGCGAACGTGGCGCTGCCCTCGATGACGGGGGACCTCGACGCCTCGGCCGACACGATCAACTGGGTGCTCACCTCTTACATCGTGGCTGCCGCCATCATGACGCCGGTCACGGGCTGGCTCGCCGACCGCATCGGCAAGCGCGAGCTGTTCCTCGTCTCGATCGTGGGCTTCACGCTGGCCTCGATGGCCTGCGGCCTGGCCTGGAGCCTGCCCTCGATGGTGGGGTTCCGCCTGCTGCAGGGCGTCTTCGGCGCGGCCATCGTGCCCTTGTCGCAGACGTTCCTTCTCGACATCAACCCGCGCGAGAAGGCGGGGCAGGCGATGGCGCTCTGGGGCGCGGGGATCATGGTGGGGCCGATCATCGGGCCCACGCTCGGCGGCTGGCTGACCGAGAGCTGGGACTGGCGCTGGGTCTTCTTCATCAACCTGCCCGTGGGGATCGTGGCCTTTCTCGGCTGCGCCGCCTGGCTGCCGAGGGCCGAGCGGGTCGTGCGCCGCTTCGACTTCTTCGGCTTTGCCATGCTTGCGATTGCGCTCGGCGCACTGCAGCTCATGCTTGACCGGGGGGCCGAGGTGGAGTGGTTCGCCGCCCTCGAGATCTGGATCTACCTGTTCCTGATGATCACCGGCTTCTGGATCTTCGTGATCCACATTCTCGGCGCCGAGAAACCCTTCCTCGAGCCCGCAATGTTCGCCGACCGCAACTTCGCCACCGGCCTCGTCTTCATCTTCGTGGTGGGAATCATCCTGCTGGCAAGCCTCGCGCTCCTGCCGCCGATGCTGTCGCACATCTTCGGTTATCCGGTGATCACCACGGGGCTCGTGATGGCCCCGCGCGGAGTGGGCACGATGATCTCGATGCTGATCGCAGGGCGTGTCCTGCGCCATGTCGATGCGCGGCTGATGGTGACGGCGGGTCTCGCGCTCACGGCCCTCTCGCTGGACATGATGACGGGCTTCAGCCCGCAGATGGACAGCACGCCCATCATCCTGTCGGGCGTCGTGCAGGGGCTGGGCCTCGGCCTCGTCTTCGTGCCGCTCTCGACCGTGGCCTTCGCCACCATCGCGCCCCGCTTCCGGGCGGACGCCACAAGCCTCTTCAGCCTCGTGCGCAACATCGGCTCGTCGGTGGGGATCTCGATGGTGACGGTGATGCTGACCCACAACAGCCAGATCAACCACGCCGAGCTGGGCGCGCATGTCTCGCCCTACAACCCGCAGCTCTGGCGGATCTCGCCCGAGGCGGCGCAGGGCGCGGTGCAGCCGCTGGCGGTGATGGACCAGCTCGTGACGCAGCAGGCGACGATGATCGGCTATGTCGACGACTTCCGCCTGATGATGCTGATCACGCTCGCGGCGCTTCCGCTCGCGCTTCTGTTGCGAAAGCCGCAGGCGGGCGGGGCGCCGGTGACGGCGCATGCGGACTGACGGGACGCGGAAGATAAAGGGCCGCGGGCGCAATGGGGAGGTCGCCCGCGGCCAAAGCCCTCGGTGCGGAAGGGACACGCGAAAGGGCCGTCGCAAACCGACATAAGCATCCGCCGGCCGGCCGCAAGGGTCGGGCCTTGCGGCGCTTTGACCCGGAGACGGGTCCGCGGCCAGCCGCCCTCCCCTGTGCCTCAGAAAGCCCGGAGCGTGCCCGAGAGCAGGGCCGTCACGGCGCCCCCCGCAAGAGAGATCAGGACGGCGTGCGCGCCGATCGCCAACCGCGAGCGGAAGTCGGAGGGCGGCTCGGCCGGGCTGTGGTGCCTGTGCTGCGGATGGGCGTGCACGGGCCCCGTGCGGTCGGGTGCGTCTGGCAACAGGTGTCTCCACCGATTTCACTGGCACCATGTTTTGCCCGCAGGCAGGGCCGTTCAACGCGGCGAAATGGCCCTCCGCCCGCGGATCATGCGGCAAAAAGCCCGGTCCCGGCCGTCATCTGCCAACGCGCCCGAAGGCGATCCGACGCGTTCAATGTCAGGAGGATGGTGGGCGACCCTGGAATCGAACCAGGCATGAGTCGCCTCGGCGGAGTTACAGTCCGCTGCCGCACCTTGCAGCACGTCGCCCACTGGCGGCGTGATTATCCGAGGGTCAGCAGAGGGTCAAGGGCCCATCGACGCATTTCTTTCGGCTTGCGCCGCGTGGTCGCAAGGATCATTCTGCCCCCCGTTTTTCAGGAGTTCCCGATGCCGAAACCCGTCAAGCCCGCCTGGGTGATCGAGAAGGAGCGCGCGCGGCGCACGACCGCGCAGGAAACCGTCTGGCTCTTCGGGATCCATGCAGTGCGCGACGCCCTCATCAATCCGAGCCGGGAGAAGCTGCGTCTGGTGCTGACGAAGAACGCGGCCGACCGGCTGGGCGAGGCCGTCGCGGCCGGGGGGATCGAGCCCGAGATCGTGGATCCCCGCAAGTTCTCGGCGCCGATCGACGAGGGCTCGGTGCACCAGGGCGCCGCGCTCGAGGTCAGGCCGCTCGACTGGGGCAGCCTCGAGGACCTGGCCGCCTCGGGCGAGGGCGAGCCGCTCGTCGTGCTGCTCGACCGCGTGACCGACCCGCACAACGTCGGCGCCGTGCTGCGTTCGGCCGAGGTCTTCGGCGCCCGGGCGGTCGTCGCGCCGCACCGCCACTCCGCCCCGGAAACCGGGGCGCTGGCCAAGACGGCCAGCGGCGCGCTCGAACGGCAACCCTATCTGAGGGTCGGCAACCTGGCCGAGACCATGGAGAGGCTGAAGGCGATGGGCTACATGCTGCTCGGGCTCGACTCGGAAGCGCCCGCCACGCTGGCCGAAGGGCTTGCGATTGCCGGCAAGCGGCCGGTGGGGCTCGTGCTCGGGGCCGAGGGGCCGGGCTTGCGCGACAAGACCCGCGACACCTGCGATGTCCTGGTGCGCATCCCCGCCGCCGGAGGCTTCGGCTCGCTCAATGTCTCGAACGCGGCCGCGGTGGCACTCTATGCGGCCGCAAGCCGATAAATCATCACGGATACGCGACCGCCACTTTTCTTCGGCCTTGTGGCCCCCATGTTACAGGAGGAACGGGGCCGGAACCCCCGTTCTACCTTCACTGTCCCTCGTTCCGCACTGGCGCCCGGCCGAATGGCCAGGGCGCTTTTTTTTGCCAAGGCGCCTGTTTGCGAGGGCGCCTTCTTTGACGGAGGGTTCTCATGACCGATGACGCGCTGCGCCAGATCCTGACCTCGACCCGGACCATAGCACTTGTGGGCTGGTCGCCCAACCCCGAGCGGCCGAGCCATCGGGTGGCGGCCTTCCTCAGGAAGCAGGGGTACCGGGTCATTCCCGTCAATCCGGGCCAGGCCGGTCGCGAGGCGCTGGGAGAGACGGTCCGGGCCGGGCTCGCCGACCTCGCCGGAGAACGGGTGGACATGGTGGACATCTTCCGCCGCTCGGAACATGTGCCCGAGGTGGTCGCGGCCGCCCTTGCAAGCCTGCCCGACCTGCGCACGGTCTGGATGCAGCTCGGCGTGTCGAACGCCGATGCCGCAACCCAGGCCCGCGCGCGCGGCGTGGCCGTGGTGGAGAACCGCTGCCCCGCCATCGAGATCCCGCGCCTCGGCCTCTGAGCCCGCGCCCCGAGGCGTCGCGCGCCGCTTTCATTCTGGCCCAAATATCCCCGCCGGAGGCTCCGACCGATCCGCGCGGCGCTCCGGCGGGCGGGATTTCCCCCGAACGGCCCCGGCGTCAGCCCCGCCCGGCCTTTTCGGCAATGCCGGATGTGCCCTCGCGCCGCTCCAGCTCCGCCATCACCTCCGCCAGCGTCACGTCGCGGGCGGCGAGCATCACGAGGAGGTGGTAGAGGACATCCGCCGCCTCGGAGGCGAGCCGGGCGCGGTCGCCGCGCACCGCCTCGATGATCGCCTCGACCGCCTCTTCGCCGAACTTCTCGGCGCATTTCTCGGGCCCCCTGGCCAGGAGCTTGGCCGTCCAGGAACTGTCGGGATCGGCGCCCTTGCGGGCCTCGACGGTGGCGGCGAGCCGCTCGAGCACGCTCATGCGAGCCTCACGGGGATGCCGGCCGCGGCCATGTGCGCCTTGGCCTCGCCGATGGTGAATTCGCCGAAGTGGAAGATCGAGGCGGCAAGGACCGCCGAGGCGCCGCCTTCGGTGACGCCTTCGACCAGATGGTCGAGCGTGCCGACGCCGCCGCTCGCGATCACCGGGATGCGCACCGCGTCCGAGATGGCGCGGGTGAGCGGCAGGTTGAAGCCCGAGCGGGTGCCGTCGCGGTCCATCGAGGTCAGCAGGATCTCGCCCGCGCCCTTCGCCGCCACATCCTGCGCGAACTCGACCGCGTCGATGCCGGTGGCGCGCCGGCCGCCATGGGTGAAGATCTCCCACCGGCCCGGCGCCACGGTCTTGGCGTCGATCGCGACCACGATGCACTGGCTGCCGAAGCGGTCGGCCGCCTCGGCCACCACGTTCGGATCGGCCACGGCGGCCGAGTTGAAGCTGACCTTGTCGGCGCCCGCGAGGAGCAGCGCGCGCACGTCCTGCTGGGTGCGCACCCCGCCGCCCACGGTGAGCGGCATGAAGCACTGCTCGGCCGTGCGGGTGACGAGATCATACATCGTGCCCCGGTTCTCGTGGGTGGCATGGATGTCGAGGAAGCAGAGTTCGTCGGCGCCGGCGGCATCATAGGCGCGCGCGGCCTCGACCGGGTCGCCGGCGTCGCGCAGATCGACGAAGTTCACGCCCTTGACCACGCGGCCGTCGGCCACGTCGAGGCAGGGGATGATGCGGGTCTTGAGCATGGCGGATCTCCTGGAGCCCTGGCCGGCCGCGTTCCCGGGCTTCCTAGCGCCTGGGGCGGGCCGGGGGAAGGGGGCTCTGCCCCCTCGCCGCCCTGCGGCTCACCCCCGGGATACTTGAGCCAGAATGAAAGGCGCGCCGGATCAGGCGCGCAGCGTCCGCAGCGCCTCGGCGAGATCGAGGGCGCCGTCGTAGAGGGCGCGGCCCGAGATCGCGCCCGCGATGCGGCCGGTGTCGCGCAGCGCCACCAGATCGGCGAGCGAGGAGACACCGCCCGAGGCGATGACCGGGATCGAAACCGCGCGGGCCAGCGCGTCGGTCGCCTTGATGTTGGGCCCGGCCATGGCGCCGTCGCGGTCGATGTCGGTGTAGATGAGGGCCGCCACGCCCGCATCCTCGAAGGAGCGCGCGAGGTCGGTGGCCGTCACGTCGGTCTCGGTTGCCCAGCCCTTGGTGGCGACGCGGCCCTTGCGAGCGTCGATGCCGACCGCGACCCGGCCGGGGAAGGCGCGGGCGGCCTCGCGCACGAGGGCCGGATTCTCGACCGCGACGGTTCCGAGGATCACCCGCGCGAGACCCTTCTCGAGCCACAGGGCGATGGTCTTCATGTCACGGATGCCGCCGCCGAGCTGGGCGGGCACCGTCAGTCGGGCGAGGATCGCCTCGACGGCGGCGCCATTCACCGGATGACCCGCGAAGGCGCCGTTCAGATCGACGAGATGCAGCCATTCGCAGCCCGCGGCCTCGAAGGCCGCCGCCTGGGCGGCCGGATCGTCGCCGAAGACCGTCGCCGCCTCCATCTCGCCGCGCAAGAGGCGCACGCACTGGCCGTCCTTGAGGTCGATGGCGGGATAGAGGATCATGGCGCTCTCCGGTCTGTCTCTGTGAGGCGGCTTCTGGCACGGCGGACCCGTGATGCCAAGGACCCCGCACGAGGCCGGCCGCACGGGGCGCGCGGCCGCGATCCTCGGCCGCATGGGCTGCCGCGGGCCTGCCTGCCTGCGGGATCCCGTCCTGTTCTCAGGGCTTCCAGCTCAGGAAGTTGGCGATGAGCCGCAGGCCGGTCTTCTGGCTCTTTTCGGGATGGAACTGTGTGCCCACCATCGTCTCGCGGCCCACGATGGCGGTGATGGCCTCGCCGTAATCCGCATGCGCCAGCCGGTCGTGATCGTGCGCCACGCGGAAATGGTAGGAGTGGACGAAATAGGCGTGATCGCCCGTCTCGATCCCGGCCAGCACCGGGTGGGGATGGTCCACCGTCAGGTCGTTCCAGCCCATGTGCGGCACCTTGAGATGCGGATCGGAGGGCGCGATCCGAACCACCTCGCCCTCGATCCAGCCGAATCCGGGCGTTTCCTCATATTCGAGGCCGCGGCTCGCCATCATCTGCATCCCGATGCAGATGCCGAGGAAGGGGCGCGCGCGGCGCGTCACGGCCTCCTCGATGGCCTCGGAGAGACCGCCATAGCTGCCCAACGCGCGGCGGCAGGCCGGAAAGGCGCCGTCGCCCGGCAGCACGATCCGGTCGGCGCGGGCCACATCCTCGGGCCGATCCGAGACGATGACCTGCCCGGCCCCCACCTCGACGGCCATGCGCTGGAAAGCCTTTTCCGCCGAATGGAGGTTGCCGCTGTCGTAATCGACCAGAACCGTCAGCATCAGAGCATCCCCTTGGTCGAGGGAATGGCGGAGGCCGCGCGCGGATCGGGCTCCACCGCCTCGCGCAAGCTGCGCGCCACCGCCTTGAAGGCCGCCTCGGCGATGTGGTGGCTGTTCAGCCCGTGGATCATGTCCACATGCAGCGTGATGCCGCCGTGGGTCGAGAGCGCCTGGAAGAACTCGCGCACCAGCTCGGTGTCGAAGCTGCCGATCTTGGCGGTGGGGAAGGGCAGGTTGCAGACCAGATAGGGCCGTCCCGACAGGTCAAGCGCGCAGCGCACAAGCGCGTCGTCCATCGCGAGATGGAAGCTGCCGTAGCGCCGGATCCCGCGCTTGTCGCCCAGCGCCTGCGTCAGTGCCTGCCCGAGTGCGATGCCGCAATCCTCGACCGTGTGGTGGTCGTCGATGTGCAGGTCTCCCTCGCAGCGGAGCGTGATGTCGATCAGCGAGTGCCGGGCAAGCTGGTCCATCATGTGGTCGAAGAAGCCCACGCCCGTGCGGATGTCGTAGCGCCCGGTTCCATCGAGATCGACCTTCACCGAGATGGCGGTCTCGGCGGTCTTGCGGGTGATGTCGGCCTGTCGCATCGGCGGCTCCTCTTCGGTCGGCCACCTTATAGGAAACTGCCGTGGCCGAGGAAAGGCCATGGCTTCGGGGGATTTCCATTGATTCAGGTCAAGGCAGCAGGGGCAGCGCGGGTGGAGCAATTGGCTCAGGCGGGCCACGAAACACTGGCCAGACTTCCGGCAAAGACGCACACTGAGCCGGGGAGAGGCGCCTTTGCGGCTCTCCGCCTCCGGATTGTGCGATGGGAGAACGATCCATGAGCCATCAACCATCAGGCCCGCGCTGCGCCGCACTGGTCGGCAGCTACACCTGCGGCAAGACGACCCTCTTCGAGGATCTGCTCTTTGCCGCGGGCGCCATCGACCGGCGCGGCGCTGTCAAGGACGGCAACACGGTGGGCGACGCCGCCCCCGAGGCGCGGGCACGCCAGATGAGCACCGAACTGTCGGTGGCCCATTTCGACTATCTCGGCGAGCCCTGGGCGCTGATCGACTGCCCCGGCTCGGTCGAGCTGACCCATGACGCGCAATGCGCCATGATGGTGGCCGACATCGTGGTGGTGGTCGCCGAGCCCATGCCCGAGCGGGCCGTCACGCTGTCGCCGATCCTGCGCTTTCTCGATGATCGCAACATCCCCCACCTTGTCTATGTGAACAAGATGGACCTGCCCGAGGCCACGGTGCGCGGCACGTTCGAGGCCCTGCAGGCGGTGTCGGCGCGCCCCCTCGTCCTGCGCGAGATCCCGATCCGCGACGCGGCGGGCAAGGTCACGGGAATGGTGGATCTGGTGTCCGAGCGCGCGTGGCGGTGGAACCCGCACAAGCCTTCGGATCTGGTGGCGCTGCCCGACGCGATGGCGGATGCCAGCGGCGAGGCGCGGACGGGGATGCTCGAGGCGCTGGCCGATTTCGACGACGGGCTGATGGCGGAACTGCTCGAGGATGTGGTGCCCTCGACCGACGAGATCTATGCCAACCTCACGCGGGATCTGCAGAAGGACCTGATCGTGCCCGTCTTCTTCGGCTCGGCCGAGAACGAGAACGGCATCCGGCGGCTGCTCAAGGCGCTGCGGCACGAGGCGCCGGGCGTGGAGGCCACGGCCGAGCGGCTGGGCATCGCCCCCGCAGGCACGATGGCGCAGGTCTTCAAGACGATCCATGCGGGCCAGTCGGGCAAGATGTCGATGGTGCGGATCTGGTCCGGCGAGGTCAGGGACGGGATCACGCTCGGGCAGGACCGGGTGGGGTCGGTCATGGCGCTGACGGGACGCCGCACCTCCGCGCGCGGCGCGGCCGGGCCGGGTGAGGTGGTGGCTCTGGGGCGGATGGCCTCGGCCGCGACGGGCGACCTGCTGACGGAAACGGGCGTGGCCGAGGCGGACTGGCCGGCGCCGCCCGCGCCGCTCCATGCGCTTGCGATCCGGGCCGAGAAGCAGGCCGACGAGGTGAAGCTCGCGGCGGCGCTCGCCCGGCTGGCCGAGGAGGATCCTTCGCTCGCGGCGGCCCATCAGGCCGAGACGGGTGAACTGGTGCTGAGCGGGCAGGGAGAGATGCAGCTTCAGATCGCCCTGTCGCGGATGAAGAACGAATATGGCCTGAGCGTCACCGCGTCGCGGCCCGCGGTGCCCTACCGCGAGACGATCACCAGGGCCACCTCGATCCACGCCCGGCACAAGAAGCAGTCGGGTGGACACGGGGAGTTCGCCGACATCCATCTCGAGATCCGGCCGCAGCCGCGCGGCGAGGGCTTTGCCTTCGACGACCGGATCACCGGCGGCGTCGTGCCGAAGAACTACATCCCGGCGGTGGAAAAGGGGGTGCAGTCCTACCTGGGCAAGGGGCCCCTCGGGCATCAGGTGGTCGATGTGGCCGTGACCCTGACCGACGGCAGCTACCATACGGTGGACAGTTCGGACATGGCCTTCCAGAAGGCCGCGCTGAAGGGGATGACCGAGGCGATGCCCTCGTGCGGGCCGGTGCTTCTGGAGCCGATCCTCGCGGTGGCGATCTCGGTCCCGTCGGAGTTCACGCCGCGGGTGCAGCGGATCGTGACCGGACGGCGGGGGCAGCTTCTGGGCTTTGACGCCAAGTCGGGCTGGCCGGGCTGGGACGAGGTGCAGGCGCTGATCCCGCAGGGCGAGATGGACGGGCTGATCGTCGAGATCCGCTCGCAGAGCCTGGGCGTCGGCACCTATGCCTGCCGGTTCGACCATCTGCAGGAGCTGCACGGCCGCGAGGCGGAACGGGCGCTGGCTGCGCAGGGCGCCTGAGGAAGGGGGGCTTTGCGCCCCCCGGTCTCCGCAGGCGGAGACCTCCCCCCGCAGGATATTTGCGAAGAGTGAAACTCAGGCGCGGCGCGCGAGATGAAGGACGAGCGCCCCGACCATCAGGAGCGCGGCCAGAAGGAACGGCGCGCCGGGCAGATGCAGCGGCGCGCCGTCCTGCGTGAAGGCGCGGAACGTGGCCGTCATCACGAGCGGTGAGGTGATCATCGCGACGGCATTGAGAGAGGCGAGCAGGCCCTGCAGCTCGCCCTGCGCATCGGCGGGCGTGCCGCGCGACAGGATGGATTGCAGCGCAGGCACCACGACGCCGCCCAATGCGGTCAGGGGGATGACGAGAAGCGCGCCGGTTCCCGAGGCCAGGAAGCCGAAGGCGGTCAGCGTGAGGATATCGACCCAGATGCCGAAGAGCGCCGTGCGATGCTCGCCGAGGCGGCGGATCGCGGGCCCGACCAGCGCCACCTGTCCCACGGCGAAGCTGATGCCGTAAAGCGCGAGCGAGGCGCCGACCATGGCCGCGCCCCAGCCGAAGGCGGCCTGGCCGTAGAAGGCCCAGACGGCCGGGTAGACGTTCATCGCGATCCCCAGGATCAGGAAGACCGCGAGCGGGCGGCGCAGCTCGGGCAGGCGCGCCACGGCCCGCAGCGCGCCGAGCGGGTTGGCGCGGGCGAGAGAGAAGGGGCGGCGGGTGGCGTCGGTCACCGTTTCGGGCAGGATGAGGCTGCCGAGGATGAGGTTCAGCACCGCCATCAGCGCCGCCGCATGGAAGGGCGCGCGCAGGTCGATCCCCGCCAGCAGGCCCCCCATGGCGGGGCCCAGCACGAAGCCGATCCCGAAGCCCGCGCCGATCAGGGCGAATCGCTTGGCGCGGTCCTCGGGCGGGGTCACGTCGGCGATGAAGGCCGAGGCCGTGGCGTAGGTGGCCGAGACGATCCCCGCCACGATCCGCGCGGCCAGCAGGATCGCCATGGTGGGGGCCAGCGCCATGGCGAGATAGGTGGCCGCCATGATGACGAGCGAGCCGAGCAGGATCGGCCGGCGCCCGAACCGGTCCGACAGGCTTCCGATGGTCGGGCCGAACAGGAACTGCATGACCGCGAAGGAGGCCGACAGGAGCCCTCCCCAGACCGCCGCGTCCGACAGGGGCTGGCCGGTGATCTCGAGGATCAGGTCCGGCATGACCGGAAAGATCAGCCCGATCCCGATCGCATCGAGCGTGACGGTGATCAGGATGAAGGCAAGGGCAAGCCGGGGCTTTTGCATGTCGCGTCCGCGGGGAAGGGCGGGCGGACCCTAGCCGGGGGTGGGGCGGCAGGAAAGCGGATTTGCCGCAACCGAGATGAGACGTTTTGCCAGAGCCTCGGGGCAGGACAGGAAGGGCGAATGGGCCGCGGGCAGGGTCGAGACCGTCCCCTCGGGCCAGCCTTCGGTCATGGCCTCCTGATGCTCGGGCGGGATGGCGCGATCCTCGAGGCAGCGGATGTAGTGCCGGGGCGTGGCGTGGTAGCGGGCGGTCAGCCGGATCGGCTCTTCCTGCGGAGCCGTGGGCTCGGGGACCAGGCGCGCGAGGGCGACGGCGCGCACCTCGGGCGGGCAGTCGTGGAAGAGGCGGTCGCCGGCAAGCGCGGGATCGAAGGAATAGGTGCGGCGATCCGGCGCCACCCGGATGGCGGGCCGCAGCGGCTGGCGCGTCTGCTCCCTGCGCAGGGACGCCACCGAGGCGCCATCGCGCGGCGCGTAGGCGCACAGGAAGATCAGCCGCTCGATCAGACCGGGCGGGGCGCGCTCGGCTGCGGCGGCGATGGGAAAGCCGCCGGCGGAATGGCCCACAAGGGTTACGGGCTCATGGATTTCCGCAAGGATCGCATCGGCATAGTGGCCAAGGCTCGGGTCCTGCATGAAGTGACGGGGCAGGTCGAGGGCGCGGGCCGTGTGGCCCCGGATCTCGAGCGCGCGGATCGTCTCGTCCCAGCACCAGGCGCCATAGCCCGAGCCGTGGACGAGCAGGAAGTCAGACATGGCCGATCGAGTGCAGGAACTCGGTCAGGAGCCGGGCCATCTCGGACGGCTTGTCGATCGAGGGCACATGGCCCGCGCCGCGGATGATCTCGAACCGGCTGCCCTTGATGAGTCCGGCCGTCTCGCGCACCAGGTCGGGCGGGGTCGAGCCGTCCTCGGAGCCGACGAGGACGAGGGTGGGCAGCGTGAGGCTCGCGGTCGTCGTGTAGAAGTCGGTTCCCGCAATGGCCGCGGCGCCGCCGGCGTAGCCGTCGGGATCGCCCGCCATGTAACGCTCGCGCCAGAGCTGGCCCTCGGGGCTCGCGCGGAAGGCGGGCGCGAACCAGCGTTTCATCGTCGGGTCGGCGAGGGATTCGAGCCCGTAGCTGCGCACCTGGGCGATCCGGTCCTGCCAGATCTCGGGCGTGCCGATCTTGGCCGCCGTGTCGCAGAGCACCAGCGCCCGGATCAGGTCGAGCCGCTTGACCGCGATCCCCTGGGCGATCATCCCGCCGATCGAGCAGCCGACAAAGACCGCATCCCGGATCGAGAGCGCCTCCATCAGCCGCTCGGCGTCGCGGATGAGCGCGCCCATCGCATAGGGCGGCTCGGGCGTCGAGGAGCCGCCGTGGCCGCGCAGGTCGTAGCGCACGAGCCGCAGGGACGGGGGCAGGAGGGGAAGGATATTGTCCCAGATCCGCAGGTCGGAGCCGAGTGCGTGGGCGAAGACGACGGGCGCGCCGGTCGGGTCGCCCTCCTCGCGGTAGTTCAGGTGAAGGTCGCCGAGTTCGAGGTCAGGCATCGGTGCGTTCCATCTGGCCGGGTGTGGGGCGGACGCGTCCCGAAGGCGCGGGGGAACGTTCCTCCCTCCACTTCGCGGCGTCAAGGCGCGACCGCCCACCGGCGCCAGGCATTTGGCGAAGCGCGAATTGCCGCCTCAGTCCGGGAACCGGGCGAGGGCGCGCGCGAAGACGGACGGATCGACATTGCCGCCCGATGCGACGCAGATCACCGCGTCCCCGGCGATGGCCTCGGGCCGGAACAGCGCGGCGGCCAGCGCCACGGCGCCCCCCGGCTCGAGCACGATCTTGAGGCGCAGGAAGGCCAGCGCCATGGCCTCGAGCGCCTCCTCGTCCGACACGGCAAGCCCCGGCCCGCACAGCCGCGCGAGGATGGGAAAGGTGATCTGCCCCGGTTCCGGCGTCACAATGGCATCGCAGATCGAGCCGGTGAGGGCGGCGTTGCGCCGGATCGCCCCCGCCGCGAGGCTGCGGGCGGTGTCGTCGAACCCCTCCGGCTCGGCGGGGCGGGCGCGCAGGCCGGGCGCATGGGCCTCGAGCGCCAGCGCGATCCCCGCGGCAAGGCCGCCGCCGCCGCAACAGGTGAGGACATCGGCCTGCGTCACGCCCTCCTCGGCGGCCTGCGCGGCGATCTCGAGGCCGGTGGTGCCTTGCCCCGCGATCACCAGCGGCTCGTCGAAGGGCCGGATGAGGGTGAGGCCGCGCTCTTCCGACAGGCTGAGGCCGATCGCGTCGCGGTCCTCGGTGGCGCGATCGTAGAGCACCACCTCGGCCCCCAGCGCGCGGGTGTTCTCGATCTTGAGCCGGGGCGCGTCCGCCGGCATCACGATCACCGCGGGCGCCCCGTGGCGCGCCGCCGCCAGCGCCACCCCCTGCGCATGGTTGCCCGAGGAGTAGGCGATCACCCCGCGCGCCCGCCGGCCGGGGTCGAGGGCCGAGACCGCCGACCAGGCGCCGCGGAACTTGAACGAGCCGGTGTGCTGAAGGCATTCGGCCTTCACCAGAACCCGCCGGCCCGCGATCGCATCGAGGAACGGGGACGAGAGCAGCGGCGTGCGCCGGGCATGGCCTGCGAGCCGTGCGGCCGCCGCTTCGATCATCGCGATGTCGGTCATGCCACGGCCCTCAGGAAGCCGCGGATCGCCGACAGGCTTTCAGGTTCGTCGAGGAAGGGGATGTGCGCCCGCCCGGGCACCTCGGCAAAGATCATGTCGGGACGTCGCCGCCGCATCTCGGCCACCGAGGTGGGCGACAGGAGGTCCGAGTTCGCGCCGCGGATCAGCGCGAGCGGCAGGGCGGCGCAGGCGTCGAACAGCGGCCAGAGATCGGCCGGCTCGCCCTCGAAGGCGGCGAGGAAGGCCTCGCGCAGCGTGGGGTCGTAGGTGATGCGCAGCCCGTCGGGCCCCTGACCGTAGTGCAGGCGCGCCTCGGCGAGCCAGCGGTCCGGGGGCACCTGCTCAAAGCCCGTCATCAGCCGGGGCAGGGCCTCGGCCAGATCCTCGTGGGTTGCGAAGGCGGGGTTGCGGCCGACATAGGCAAAGATCTTCTCGAGGCCCGCCCGCTCGATCTCGGGCCCGACGTCGTTGAGGCAGAGGCCGGTCAGGCGCTCCTTTGCGATGGCGGCGAGGAACATGCCGATCAGCCCGCCGCGCGAGGTGCCGAGGATGGCGACCTGCGCAAGCCCCAGATGGTCGAGCAACTCCAGCGCGTCGCGTGCCTCCTGCGGGACCGTATAGGTGGCGGCGCCGGTCCAGTCCGACGCGCCGCGCCCGCGATAGTCCGGCCGGATCAGCCGGACCCCCGGCAGGTGGGGCGCGACATGGTCGAAGTCCGCCCCCGTCCGTGTCAGGCCTGGAAGGCAGAGCAGCGGCAGCCCCTCGCCCTCGTCGGTGAAGGCAAGGCGGGCACCGTCGCTTGCGGTGAAGAACTGGGGCATGCAGAGGCTCTCCTGACAGTCGGCGGGAGCCTCGCACAGGTTCGGGCGAGGGAAAAGCCCGGGCGTGCCCTCGCGCGGGCGAGACCCTGTGCCGTCGGGTCAGCCGACGACCCTGCCGAAGGGTGAGCTTGCCGCGAGGGCCATTGCGCCCTAAACCACGGCCCGACAAGAGGAGGACGGGACGCATGGCACGAAGACCCACCACCCAGCTCGAGGACCGTCCGACGTCACGGAGTATGGGCGCGCTGCGGGGCCTCGTTCCGTTCCTCGCCCCCTACCGAAAGCTGACCCTTGGGGCCATCGGGGCGCTGATCCTCACCGCGATCATCAGCCTGATCCTTCCGGTAACGGTCCGGCGCGTGGTCGATGGCTTCATGGAGAACAACGCCGAACTGCTCGACCAGTATTTCGCCGCGGCGCTGCTGATTGCGGCCGCGCTCGCGGCGGGCACGGGCCTGCGCTACTACCTCGTGACGCGGCTTGGCGAGCGGGTCGTGGCCGACATGCGCCGCGCGCTCTTCGACCGGATGATGGGCATGAGCCCCGCCTTCTTCGAGCGGATCATGACGGGCGAGGTGCTTTCGCGGTTGACGACGGACACGACGCTGATCCTGTCGGTGATCGGCTCGTCGATCTCGGTCGCGCTGCGCAACCTGCTGATCCTGATCGGCGGCATGATCCTGCTGCTCTTCACCTCGACGAAACTGAGCGGGCTGGTGCTGCTGCTGGTGCCGCTCGTGGTGGTGCCGATCGTGATCCTCGGCCGCAAGCTCCGCCGCCTCTCGCGCGAGAACCAGGACTGGATCGCGCAAAGCTCGGGCAACGCCTCCGAGGCGCTGCTGTCGGTCCAGACTGTGCAGGCCTTCACGCACGAGCGCCAGTCTCGCGCCTTCTTCGGCGACGTGACCGAGAAATCCTTCCTCTCGGCCAAGGAGCGGATCGGAACGCGGGCGATCATGACGGTGATCGTGATCTTCCTCGTCTTCACGGGCATCGTGGGGGTGCTCTGGGTCGGCGCGCGCGACGTGCGCGCGGGCGAGATGACGCCGGGCGAGATGGTGCAGTTCCTGATCTACGCGGTGATGGTCGCAGGCTCCGTCGGCGCCCTGTCCGAGATCTGGAGCGAGCTGCAGCGCGCCGCGGGCGCGACCGAGCGGCTGAACGAGTTGCTGACGGCCGAGGATCCGGTGCAGGATCCGGCCGAGCCGGTGACGCTGCCGCGGCCCGTGAAGGGCGAGATCCGCTTCGAGGGGGTGCGCTTCCGCTATCCGGCGCGCCCCGAGGTTTCGGCGCTGGACGGCGTCGATCTCGAGGTGCGGCCGGGCGAGACGGTGGCGCTGGTTGGCCCGTCGGGTGCGGGCAAGACCACCATCCTCCAGCTTCTGCTGCGCTTCTACGATCCGCAGCAGGGCACGGTGCGGATCGACGGGATCGACCTGCGCGACATGGCCCGCGACGATTTCCGCCGCGCCATTGCGCTCGTGCCGCAGGATCCGGTGATCTTCGCCACCTCGGCGCGCGAGAACATCCGCTTCGGCCGGCCCGACGCCACGGACGCCGAGGTGGAGGCGGCCGCCCGCGCCGCCGCCGCGCATGATTTCCTGAGCCTGCTGCCGCAGGGCTACGACACCTATGTGGGCGAGCGCGGCGTGATGCTCTCGGGCGGGCAGAAGCAGCGCGTGGCGCTGGCGCGGGCGATCCTGCGGGGGGCCAAGATCCTGCTGCTGGACGAGGCCACTTCGGCCCTCGATGCCGAGAGCGAGCGGGCCGTGCAGACGGCCGTGGAGGCGATGGCGCACGACCGCACGACGCTGGTCGTGGCCCATCGGCTCGCCACGGTGAAGCGTGCGGACCGGATCGTGGTCTTCGATCACGGGCGTATCGTGGCCACCGGAACCCACGATGCGCTGGTGGCCGAGGGCGGTCTCTATGCCCGGCTCGCGCGCCTCCAGTTCACGGACGGCACCGTCTGACGTTGCGTTTGTCGCGGACAGTTGCCTTGCCGTCCGCGGCAAAACACCCCATCGTTCCTCGCAAAGACGGGGTTTCCGAAGAACGGGAACCGGGAGGAGGAAAATATGGGGAGTTTCGCCTGCGCCGCCGACCTGAAGGCGATCGAGGCTGAAGGGGCATGGGCGGATCTCGACAATCCGCGCACGATGCACCGCTTTCTGGGCCGCGCGGCGGCCGAGCATGGCGACCGCCCGGCGGTCAGCTTCCAGCTTCTCTCGGCCCCCAAGAGCCGGGCCGAGACGCTGACATGGAGCCAGCTTCACCGGCAGGTCACGCAGGCCGCCAACCTGTTCCGCAGCCTCGGCGTGGGGCCGCGCGACGTGGTGGCCTTCGTGCTGCCCAACTGCACCGAGACCGTGGTGACGCTGCTCGGGGGGGCTGTGGCGGGGATCGTGAACCCGATCAACCCGCTGCTCGAGCCCGACCAGATCGCCTCGATCCTGCGCGAGACGAAGGCGCGGGTGGTCGTGACGCTGCGGGCCTTTCCCAAGACGGATGTGGCGCAGAAGGTGGCCGAGGCGGTGCGCCACGCGCCCGAGGTGCGGGCCGTCCTCGAGGTGGATCTGCTGCGCTACCTCGGCCCGCCCAAGAGCCTCATCGTGCCGCTGATCCGGCCGAAGGTGAAGCCCGGCCACCACGCCCGCGTCCTGTCCTTCGCCGCCGAGCTGGCCCGGCAGCCCGCGACGCTCGGCTTTCCCGACCCCGAGGACGACCGTGTGGCGGCCTATTTCCACACCGGCGGCACCACGGGGATGCCGAAGGTCGCCCAGCACAAGGTGTCGGGCATGATCTACAACGGCTGGTGCGGCAAGCGGCTGCTGTTCCGGCCATCCGACACGGTGATGTGCCCGCTGCCGCTGTTCCATGTCTTTGCGGCCTATCCGATCCTCATGTCGATGATCGCAAGCGGCGCGCAGGTGGTCTTTCCCACCCCCGCGGGCTACCGGGGCGAAGGGGTCTTCGACAACCTGTGGAAGTTGATCGAGCGGTGGCGCTGCACCTATCTCGTGACCGTGCCCACCGCGCTTGCCGCCCTGATGCAGCGGCCCATCGATGCCGATGTGAGCACGCTGCGCGGCGCCTTCTCGGGGTCGGCGCCGCTGCCTGTGGAGCTGTTCAACCGGTTCGAGAAGGCCACCGGCGTGCAGATCGTCGAGGGCTACGGGCTGACCGAATGCACCTGCCTCGTCTCGGTGAACCCGCCCGAGGGGTCCAAGAAGATCGGCTCGGTCGGGCTGCCCTTCCCGCACACCCATGTCCGCATCCTCCATTCCAACGGCAACGGCCATGTGCTGAGGGAATGCGGCGTGGATGAGGTGGGCGAGATCTGCGTGGCCAACCCCGGCGTCTTCGAAGGCTCGACCTACACCGAGGAGGACAAGAACCACGGCCTCTTCGCCGAGGATCGCTTCCTGCGCACGGGCGATCTCGGGCGCATCGACTCGGAAGGGTATCTCTACATCACGGGGCGGGCGAAGGATCTGATCATCCGCGGCGGCCACAACATCGACCCGGCGGGGATCGAGGCCGCGCTGATGTCGCATCCGGCCGTCAGTTTCGTGGGCGCGATCGGCCAGCCCGACGCCTTCGCGGGCGAGCTGCCCTGCGCCTATGTCGAACTCGTCAAGGATGCCGATGTGGAGGCGTCCGAGCTGCTCGAACATGCCCGCGCCCACATCCACGAGCGGGCGGCGGTGCCCAAGCATATCGAGATCCTGCCCGAGCTGCCGAAGACCGCGGTGGGCAAGGTCTTCAAGCCCGACCTCCGCAGGCTGGCCATCGCGCGGGTGTACAATGCGGCGCTCGAGGCTGCGGACCTGCCCGCGCGGGTGGCCGATGTGGTCGAGGACCGAAAGCGCGGCCTCGTGGCCCGGCTGGAGCGGACGGGCGAGGTTGACGAGGAGCGTCTGTCGCACGTTCTCGGTGAATATACCCGTCCCTGGGACTGGGCGTGAGCGCGCAGCCGTTCCCTCCGGCTGAACCCGAGACGGGCGGGGCGGATGCGGCGGGGGCCGAGCCCGCCCGCGGCCTCGCCGGGGTTCCGGCCCGGAGCGCCGGTCAATTCTCGCGCTGGGCCGTGTCCATCCAGATCGTGACCGGGCCGTCGTTCAGCAGGCTCACCTTCATGTCGGCGCCAAAAAGCCCCTTGGCGGTGGGCACGCCCTCGGCCTGCATCCGCGCCGCGAAATGATCGTAGAGCCGCTCGCCCTCGGCGGGCGGGGCGGCGGTCGAGAAGCCGGGGCGGTTCCCGCGGCTGGTGTCGGCGGCCAGCGTGAACTGGCTGACCACGAGGGCCGATCCCCCGATGTCACGGACCGAGCGGTTCATCTTGCCCGCCTCGTCCTTGAAGATCCGCAGTTTCGCGATCCGGGCCGCCAGCGCGTCGGCCTGTGCCTCGCCGTCGCCCTGCATGGCGCAGACAAGGATCAGGAGGCCGGGGCCGATCGCGCCGATCGTCTCGCCCTCGACCACCACCGAGGCGTCGCGCACCCGCTGGATCAGCGCCCGCATCAGAGCTCGTCCGCCCAGGGCGGATTGGCGCCCGGACGCGACACGGTGACGGCGGCCGCCCGCGTGCCGAGCGACAGGGCCGCGTCGAGAACTTCGTCGGGCAGGGACGCCACCGAAGCCTTCGACAGCGCGCCCGCCTCGTGCAGGGCGGCAAGGATGCCGGCGTTGAACGTGTCGCCCGCCCCCACCGTATCGGCCACCGCCACCGGGGTCGCCGGGCAGAACCGCTCCTGAGTGGCCGTGATCGCATGCGCCCCGCGGGCGCCCTCGGTGATCAGGACAAGCCGCGGACCACGCGCGAGCAGCGCCCGTGCAAGGGCCGGGATCTCGCCCGGCCCTTCGAGCCAGTGCAGATCCTCGTCGGACAGCTTGACGATGTCGGCCAGGGCGATCATCCGGCCGATCCGCGCGCGGTAGGCCGAGGGGTCGGTGATGAAGCCCGGACGGATGTTCGGATCCAGCATCGTGACCCGCGCCCCCGCCTCGCGCGCCATCAGCGCCTCGTAGGTGGCGGCCGCGGGCTCGTTCACAAGCGAGATGCCTCCGAAGAAGAGCGTGCTCACGCTGTCGGGCAGGGCGGGCAGGTCGGTCGGGGCCAGCAGTCGCCCGGCGGTGTTCTCGTCGTAGAAGGCGTAAGTCGCCTGCCCGTTCACCAGCCGCACGAAGGCCAGCGTGGTGGGCCTGTCCGAACGGGCGCAGAGCGCGCTGTCCACCTGGCTTGCGGCCAGCGTGTCGGCCAGCTGCGTCCCGAAGAGGTCGGTCGAGAGGCCCGAGAAGAAGCCCGCCGGGGCCCCGACGCGCCCCAGCGCGATCGCCGTGTTGAAGACCGCGCCGCCGGCGTAGGGTGCAAAGGCCTGTTCCCCCGCCGCTGTCTCGCGCGGCAGCATGTCGATCAGGGCCTCGCCGCAGCAGAGGATCATGGGCGTCTCCCGTCAGCGGGTGAAGAAGGGGGCCAGATTGGCGCGGATGCGGTCGAGCGGCGTGGCGCCCGACAGGTCCGGCTCGAACGGCCGGCCGGTGATGGTCTCGAAGGCCTCGACATAGACGTCGGAGGTGCGCCGGATCATCTCGTCGGGGATCTCGGGGATCGCATCGCGATAGGGGTCGCAACGGGCGGCGACCCAGGCGCGGATCACGTCCTTGTCGAACGAGGGCGGGCGAGAGCCGTCGCGGAAGGCCTCGTCATAGCCCGAGGCGATCCAGTAGCGGCTGGAGTCCGGCGTGTGGATCTCGTCGGCGATCAGGATGCGGCCCTCGTCGTCGAGCCCGAACTCGTACTTGGTGTCCACGAGGATCAGCCCGCGCTCCGCCGCCATCTTCTGGCCGCGCGCGAAGAGGGCGAGCGCATGGGCCGAGACCTCGTCCCATTGCGCGGCGCTCAGCAACCCTTGCGCGACGATCTCGGAGGCGGTCAGCGGCTCGTCATGGCCGCCGTCGAAGGCTTTTGAGGTGGGGGTGATGATGGGCTGAGGCAGGGCCTCGTTGTCGCGCAGCCCGTCGGGCAGGCGATGGCCATACATCTCGCGCGCGCCCTTTTTGTAGAGCGTCAGGACCGAGGTGCCGGTGGTGCCCGCGAGATAGCCGCGCACCACGATCTCGACCGGCAGGATCGTCACCCGCTTGGCCAGCACCACGTTCGGATCGGGATAGGAGATCACATGGTTGGGGCAGATGTCGGCGGTCGCGTCGAACCAGAAGCGCGCGGTCTGGGTCAGGACCTGGCCCTTGAAGGGGATCGCGGCGAGGATGCGGTCGAAGGCCGAGATCCGGTCGGACGAGATCAGAAGCCTTCGCCCGTCGGGCAGGTCGTAGCAGTCGCGGACCTTGCCGTAATAGGGGTTCGGAAGCTCGGGGATATGCGCCTCGGGGAGGACGCGGGAGAGGTCGGGCATGGGGCCTCCGTGACTGGTTCCGGCTCTATCGGCCCGGCGGTTGCGGCTGTCAACCTTGGAGGGGCGATCTCCGCCGTCAGGCGTGGCCCTTCCGGCGGTCAACCCGCCACCGCGGCGAAGCCCGCGGCCAGCAGGGCGTAGCGGGCGGCCTTGCCGATCCCCACGAGGATCAGGAAGGGCCAGAAGCCCACCTTGAGCGCGCCGGCCGCCACGGTCAGCGGATCGCCCACCACCGGCACCCAGGCGAACAGGAGCGACCAGAGCCCCCAGCGCCGATAGCCCCGCTGCGCCCGTTCGAGCGCCGCCTCGGACACGGGAAACCAGCGGCGGTCGCGGAACCGGATCAGGAAACGGCCGAGCGCCCAGTTCACCAGAGATCCGGCGAGGTTGCCTGCGGTTGCAACGGCCACGAGGGGCCCGGCGGCATGACCGGCGGCCAGGAGGGTGAGCAGCAGCGCCTCGGACGAACCGGGCAGCAGCGTGGCCGAAGCGAAGGCGCTGAGCGCGAGGAGGGCTGCGGCGGGCAGATCGTCCACGGGTCAGCGCATCTGCGTGATGAGGGCGGCGATTCCGGCCGCGATCAGTGCGAGCAGAACGGCAAAGGCGATCTTCCACGCCGACCACGGCCGCTCGCCCTGCACACGGCCGGTCTGGCCATTGACCACGAAGCGGTAGCTCTTGCCGTTGTAGCGGTAGGCGGCCATCCAGACCGGCAGAAGCACATGCTTGAAGCTCTCGCGGTCGTAGCTTGTCTCGACCCGGCCGATGCGCTGTTCGTCGCCGCCGATGGCGCGGGCGACATCGCCCCGGATGGTGCGCGCCATGATCTCCTGCCCGCGCTGCCACCCTGCGGGCAGGTCCACCGTATAGCCCTCCGCGGTGAAGCCCGCGAGCCAGTCGGGCCGGTAGGGGGTCAGTGCCGACAGGTCCCACGGCTCGAGCGCCTCGGTGTAGCGGTGCGGCAGGCTTTGCGAGGCCAGCACCAGCACATCGTCGAAGTCGCGCGCCACGCGGCCCGACACGGGCGTCCAGCGGATCTGGCGCACCTGCTGGGTCCGGCGTTGCGGGCGGCCGTCCACCTGGACCGTGACGGTGCGGGTCGTGTAGTAGGCGTCGCCCCGCTGGCCGGTGTAGCGGCTGCGGGTGGCGGCGTCGAAGGTCCAGTAGGGGACGTAGATGCCCGACAGCGCGCGCCCCTTGCGGGCATATTGCACAAGGCCGTTGGGCGCGAACCAGAGCCGGCCGAGCCAGTCCACCATCGCCTGCCGCGCCTCGCGTTCGGTCAGGCGGAAGGGGATCACCGCCTGCGGCTTGATCAGCCGCGTCTCGCCGGTGCCCACCACGACCGGCGTGGCGCAGAAGGGGCATTCGGTGGCATGGATCGCGCCCTGAAACTCGACCAGCGCCCCGCAGGAGGGGCAGGGCGTGGTGCGCACCCGCTCGCAGGCCGAGGCGGGCAGCCGGTCGTCCAGCGCGGCCCGCAGGTCAAGCTCGCCCATGCCGCGACGGTCGGCGGGGGCGGTCTCGGGGATATCCTGCACATGGCCGCAATGGTCGCAGACCAGCCGCGTCTGTCCCGGCGCAAAGCGGAGATCGGCCCCGCAGCTTTCGCAGGGCCAGTGCCGCACGTCCTGCACCTCAGGCCCCCGGCGGCAGGGGCGGCGGCATGTGCGCGAAGAGCCCGGCGAGTGCGGGAACCTCGCCCGCGGGTTGCCAGCCTTCCTGTCCCGGCGTCCAGACGAGCGTCGCGCGCGTCAGGGTGCCCGCCGAGACGCGGGCGGCCAGATCGGCGCGGGCGAGGGGGCCTTCGGACTGGCCGTTGGCCGCCACGTGCCAGACCGGCTCGGCCGGCGGTGGGGGCGGAGGTGGCGCGGCCTGCGCAGCCGCCTCGGGGGCGGCGCCCCAGGGGCCCATGCGCTGCGCCATCCCGAGGCCCATGGCCGCCCCCATGCCGCTCGCCACCGCGGCGCCCGCGGCCGAGTTGGGCGCCGACAGGGCCTCGGCCGCGCTGTATTGCGTGAACCGGCCGAGATCGCCCACGATGCCCATGGAGGTGCGCTTGTCGAGCGCCTTCTCGACCTCCTGCGGCAGCGAGATGTTCTCGATGTAGAGTTCGGGGATCGAGAGCCCGTAGGCCGCCACGGTGGGCGCGATGGCCTGCGCCACCAGCTTGCCCAGATCGGCCGTGTTGGCCGCCATGTCGAGGACGGGGATGGTCGAGGCCGCCAGCGCGCGGCCCATCTCCTGCACGATCACGTTGCGGATCTGGAAGCTGATCTCGTCGGCGGTGAACTCGCCGTCGGTGCCCACGATCTCGGTCATGAAGCGGCCGGGATCGGTCACGCGCATCGAATAGGTGCCGAAGGCGCGCAGGCGCACCGGGCCGAACTCGGGGTCGCGGCAGATGATCGGGTTCTTCGTGCCCCACTTCTGGTTGTTGAAGCGGGTGGTGTTGACGAAATAGACCTCGGACTTGAAGGGCGAGCGGAAGCCGTGGTCCCAGTGCTGCAGCGTGGTCAGGATCGGCAGGTTGTTGGTCTCGAGCATGTAGAGACCGGGGCCGAAGACATCGGCGAGCTGCCCCTCGTGGATGAAGACGCCGGCCTGTCCCTCGCGCACGGTCAGCTTGGCGCCATACTTGATCGCATGGCCCTGCCGCTCGAAGCGCCAGACCATCGTGTCGCGCGTGTCATCGACCCAGTGGATGACGTCGATGAACTCTCCGCCGAGGAAATCGAAGATCGGCATGGCTCTCCCTCTTGTGCGTCAGCTTTCGCCGCCGAGCAGCTCGTAGGCGATGGTCTCGACGATGGGGCGCGCCTCGGCCACGGTCATGCCGGGGCGAAGGCGTCGGTCGTAGAGGATCTTCAGCATCAGCTCGTCCTGCGTCGTCAGCAGGGCAAACTCCTCGTCATCGTTGAAGATCGAGGGCCGGGCGTTCGGGCTGTCGTTGGCCAGCCCCAGACCTTGCGCGATCTCCTCGTGCAGGCAGGCCAGGCGGAGAAGGTCGGGATGCTCGGCCCGGATCACCGCGAAGGCCCGGTTGTAGATGCTGGTGGCATCGTCCGAGAGGGCATAGACCAGACAATAGGTCGTGGTGCTCATCTGCGTGATGCCCGCGATCTCGGACGCCGAAAGCGTGGGCAGCGCCTCGGCCACCTGCGGGCCCAGCGCCCGCCGCTCGTCCTCGGCGACGACATGGAGCCAGAAGTTCACGCCGCTGTCCGACAGGCCGATCGGATGGCCGGTGATCTTCGACAGCCGCGCGAGATAGGAGGAGATGCGGGCGCGATCCGTGGCGCGGCGCTCTTCGGGCACCGAAGGTCCGAACCGCAGCCCCACGCGCACCGGCACCTCCCAGCGGCGCAGGTGGCTCTCGACCTCGCGCTGGGCGAAGCCGCCGTCCCGACGCTCGTATTCGTCATAGAGCGCGATGCGGAGGAAATTCTCGGCGAGCATCCGGTCGTTGTAGGGCGTATCGCGCCCGCCGCCATCGGTGCGCAGCAGGCCCTGCGCCAGAAGGTCGGTCTGGACCTTGGCAAAATAGGCCCGCATGGCCTGCGACTCGGGGCTCTCCTTCACCGGGCCCTGAAGGTTGGCCGGGCGGGCGCGTGGCGCGATCCCCTGCGGCTGATCGGGCGGCGGCGGCGGCGTGCAGGCCGCCAGGACGGCGCAGGCGGCCAGCGGCAGGCCACCGCGCAGAAGGGTCGAGAGGCGGGCGCCCCGGTGCATGACGGTCTTTCCTCAGGGTCGGACGGCGGTCCCGGCCGTATCGCCGGGCCCGGTGCGGCGCGCGCGGGCCGAGGCGAGCGTCTCGCGCAGCTCGGCCTCCATCCGCTGGAGATCGGCCTCGGCCGCGGCGCGACGGGCACGGCCCTCGTCGGCGATGGCGAGGCTTTCGTTGATCGTGGTGATCAGGATGGCGTTGGCCTTCTTCACCGCCTCGATGTCGAAGACCCCGCGCTCCATCTCCTTGCGGACGATCCTGTTGGCCTGCTGGAGGTTCTCGGCATTGGCCGTCAGCAGGTCGTTGGTCAGGTCCGAGGCCCCGCGCACCGCCTCGGCCGCCTCGCGCGAGCGCTGGATCGTCACCGCCTGCGCCAGTTGCGTCTCCCACAGCGGCACCGTGTTGACGAGGGTCGAGTTGATGCGCGTGACCAGCGCCTTGTCGTTCTCCTGCACCAGCCGGATCGAGGGCAGCGACTGCATCGTGACCTGCCGGGTCAGCTTGAGGTCATGGACCCGCCGTTCCAGATCGTCGCGGGCGGCGCGCAGGTCGCGCAGTTCCTGCGCCTTGATCATCCGGTCGCCCTCGGGCGTGGCCGCGACCTCGGCCTCCTTGGCGGGGATCACCCGGGCGTCGAGATCGGTCAGCACCTCATCGCCCGCCGCGATGTAGAGCGCCAACTCGTCGTAGAAGTCGAGCGTGCGGGCATAGAGGATGTCGAGCCCCTTGATGTCCTTGAGCAGCCGGTGCTCGTGCATGAGCAGCGACTGGGTGATGCGGTCGATCTGCGACTGGACTTCCTCGTAGCGGGCGACAAACTTTGCGAAGGGGGCGGTGCGGCCGAGAAGCCGCTCCCACCAGCTGGCGTTGCGCCGCACGTCCAGTTCCGAGATCGAGAAGCCGCGGATGGTCGAGACCACCTCGCGCAGGGAATCGCCCGCCGGCCCCACGTCCTTGTTCTTCACGTCGGCCAGCATCTGCTGGCTGATCGTCTGCAACTCGGACTGGGCCTTCGAGCCAAAGCCGATGATCGACTGCGAATCGCCGATGTCGAGCTCGGCCATGCGGCGGCGGATCTCCTGCGCCTTCTCGGGCGGTGCCGAGGCCAGCGGGGTCACGGCCGGCGCAGGCTCGGGCAGGGCGGGCGCGGTGATCTCTTCGATCTGCAGGAGATCCTTGGCGGCCTCACGGCGGATGCTGTCGGTCATGGGTAGAACCTCGCTCTCTGGGATGATCGCTACAGGCCGCGCCGACGTAGGCGTCGATCTCCTGTATAGCAGGCCCCCGGACCTACTCAATCGGCGCGGAGGGACGTGGGCGAAGCGGCGCGCGGGCGATGCAAGCCTGCCGCAGGCGGCGGCGCATCGCCTAGGATTCGCGCCGCAGACGCTCGCGCAGCACCTCGATCTCGAGGTCGAGGCCCGCCCGGTCGTTCGACAGGAGCAGCTTCGTGCGGTCGGCGAAACTGGAGCCGAGATCGTCGAGCAGCCGCTCGTAATCTGCGCGGACCTTCGGATCGCGGCCGCGTTCGTAGAGGTCGGCGAACTTGAGCGTCGCGTCGCGGGCGCCCATCAGATAGACGCCGAGATAGCGGCGGGCCGCGGTCAGGTCGCGCGGGTCGGCCTCGACGCTGCGGAAAAGCTCCCGCGCGGTGCCGGCGAACCCCTCGACCCGGCGTTCGAGCGCGGGCTCGCGCAGGCGGGCCACCGCCGCGCGCATCGCGGTCAGGTAGGTCTCGGCCTCGGCCACGGCCCGGCTCACGCGATCGCTCTGGAAGCTGTCCACGCCCTCGGGGATCTTGTCCTTGAGCGGGTCGGTGCCGAAGGCCGCCAGATGGAGGAGGGCGCCGAGCCCGCCCCAGGCCGCCGCCGTGACGAGGCCCGCGTCCCCCAGAAGCCCGCCGGCGAAAAGGCCGGCCCCGGTCAGCACCGAGGCGAAGATCTTGCGCGGGATCGCCGGGCGCCGGGCCACCGGGCGCGCGTCATAGGCTTCTTCGGCGAGGATCCCCTGCCGCGTCAGCCAGGCCGCGAGAAAGAGCGAGCCGAAGGCCGCGAAGGCGGGGATCAGCCCCTCGGCCGGCCCGAGGAAGCCGTTGGCGAGAAAGAGGAACGGCAGGATGAACAGGATGTTCGACCGCCCGCCCGCCCGGCTGCGGCGCTTGCGGTCCCAGCCGTTCCGGTCCGGCTTGGCGGGCGCGTCGCGGCGGGCGTTGGGCGGGCTGAAACGGCCGCCGTAGCGTTGGGCCATCTCAGGCGCCTCCCTGTGCCGCGACGTAGATGGTCAGCCCCACCAGCAGCAGGAAGGCGAGCGTGCGCAGGCTCTTGGAGGTCATGGGCGGCCCTTTCCGGTCATCATCCAGAGCAATATAGGAAGCCCGGACCCGGCCTGCCAATGCAAGGGGTCAGCCCTTGCCCGGCCGCCCCTTCGGCCCGCGGGGCGGAGGGCCGCCGCTGCCGCCCGGTCCACGCGACGGGCCGCGCGGGCGCCCCTCGGACGGCGGCTTGCGAGGGGCGGAGGCCGCAGGCTTGCCGGTGCGCGCGCTGCCTGCGCCGGCCGGGCCGCCGCGCCCCTCGTCCGGCCCTGTCCGGCGAGGCGCCTTGGCCGGAGCCGACTTCGGGCCCTGCCGAGGCCCTCCCGAAGCCGGGCCCGTCCCGGGACCCGTTCCGCGGGGCGCGGGGCCAGGCGGCCGGCGGCCGCCCGCCTTGGCCGGTCCTGTCGCGGCCGGAGTACCGGCCGGAGTGCCGGTCGGGCGCGAGGATGTCGGCCTGGCACCGCCGAAGACGCGCCCGGACGGCGCCTTTGCGGCACCGGCGGCGGGGCGTGCCCGGGGCCCGGACGGCCGGGCGTCGATGGCGGCCTCGGGGAGAGGGTCGCGGCGACGGGCCGGTCCGGCCGATTTCGGACCCGCCCCGGCACCGCGGCCGTGCGGGGCGCCTTTCGACCCGCCGCGCGCTTCATCGGGCGAGAGCGGTTTCGATGCCGCGGGCCGGGCACCCGGATGGGAGCGGCCGGAGGTCGCGCCGGCCCCGCGCGGAGGCCGCGCAGCCTTGGGCGGACGCCCATCCTCTTCGCGCGGATCGAGGCCGAGCTGGTCGCGCAGGACCTTGGGGCGGACCTCCTCGACCATGCCCGGCTGCAGCTCGTTCAGCCGGAAGGGGCCGTAGCTGATGCGGATCAGCCGGTTGACCGTCAGGCCGATGGCCGACATGGCGCGCCGGATCTCGCGGTTCTTGCCCTCGCGCAGCCCGACGGTGAGCCAGGCGTTGGCGCCCTGCACCCGGTCGAGCGTGACCGTCATCGGCTGGAACCTCTCTCCCTCGACGGTGATGCCCTTGCGCAGCGGCTCGAGATCGGGATCCGTGGGGTTGCCCTTCACCCGGACGCGATACTTGCGCAGCCAGCCGGTCGAGGGAAGCTCGAGCCGGCGCTTGAGTTCGCCGTCGTTGGTCAGGAGCAGCAGCCCCTCGGAGTTGAGGTCCAGCCGGCCGACCGACATGACGCGGGGCAGGTCCTCGGGCAGATGGTCGAAGACCGTCTCGCGGCCCTTCTCGTCGGCGGCCGACGTGACGAGCCCCTCGGGCTTGTAATAGAGCCAGAGCCGCGCGGGCTCGGGCGGGGCGAGGGGCTGGCCATCGACGGTGATCCGGTCCTTCGGACCCACGTTCAGCGCGGGACTGTCGATGGTGCGGCCGTTCACGGCGACGCGGCCGAGTTCGATCATCCGCTCGGCGTCGCGTCGCGAGGCGACGCCGGCGCGGGAGAGAACCTTGGCGATGCGCTCGCCGTCTGTGCTGTCGGTCATGGAGGGTCCCGGGTTGAGGATGTTCCGCTGGCGGAACCCCCGGGGGTTTTCCACCCCCGGACCCCCGGAGGATATTTGGACCAGAGCGAAAGGGCAAGGCGGGTGCCGGGGCGGCGGTCGGACTTGCGCGGGGGCGGAGGGCGCGGCAAGAGGGGGCATGAGCCGGTTCAGGAGTTTCATGGGCGAGGCGCTGGCCGAGGCGCAGGCCGCGGGGGCGCGGGGCGAGGTGCCGGTGGGCGCCGTGGTCGTGGCGCCCTCGGGTCGGGTGGTGGCGCGGGCGGGCAACCGATGCCGCGAGTTGTCCGATCCCACGGCCCATGCGGAGATGCTGGCGATCCGGGCGGCCTGCGCGGAACTGGGCGAGCGGCTGACCGGCTGCGATCTCTATGTGACGCTGGAGCCCTGCCCGATGTGCGCGGCGGCGATCTCGGCGGCGCGGATCGCGCGTCTCTATTACGGGGCGGCCGACCCCAAGTCGGGCGGTGTGGCGCAGGGGGCGCGCGTCTTCGCGCATCCGCAGTGCCATCATGTGCCAGACGTCTATGACGGGATCCGCGAGGAGGAGGCCGCGGCCCTGCTTCGCGGCTTCTTTGCCGCGCGGCGCGCGGTCTGATCCGGGCGATGGGGAGAACAGCCTGAGGAGCGGGGGGCCGCGGGGGCCCCCGCGGGTCAGATCGTGATCGGCTCGAGCACCTCGGGCTCGAGGACCTCGACCCCCGGCAGGCTCTGGCGCAGGGCCTCGGCGGATTGCTCGAGGAGCGGGAAGGTGCGGTAATGGCAGGGGATCACGGTCCGGAAGTCGAAATATTTGCGGGCCGCGAAGGCCGCGCGCTTCATGTCCATGGTGAAATGGCCGCCGGCTGCGAGGATGCCGATGTCGGGGCGGTGGTACTCGCCCATCCAGCCCATGTCGGCCATGATGTCCGTGTCGCCCGAGACATAGATCACATGGCCCTCGCCCGCGATCATGTAGCCCGATTCGGTGCCGGTATAGACCGGGCCCGCCTCGCCCATGATCGAGGAGGAGTGGGTGGCATGGACCATCGTGACGCGGGCGCCGTCGAGCGTGACCGTGCCGCCCTTGTTGAAGCCGATGCCGTCCAAGCCGTCGCGCGACTGGAGCCAGGTGACGAGGTCGTAGATGCCCACGATCGGCAGGCCGAGCTCGGAGGCGATGGCGACGGCGTCGCCGGAATGGTCTCCGTGACCGTGGGTGAGCAGGATGTGGGTGGCGCCTGCGATCGCCTCGTCGCGCCGCTCGATGGGGAACATCGGGTTGCCGCTGAGCCAGGGATCGACGAGCAGCACGGCCTCTTCGATCTCGATGCGGAAGCCGGAATGGCCAAGCCAGGTGATCTTCATGCAAGCTCCTTCTGACAGGGTCATGGTGTGACCGGGGTGCCGGCCCTCTGCGGTCGGCGGCTCGGGGTGGACAGGTTCGGCCGGAACGCGGCCAAGGGCAAGGGAGAGTGCAGGCGATGGACTGGTTCGCGCCGATTGACAGCTATTGCGAGCGGCTTGGCCCCGCCTACTGGGCCGAGCCGGTGAATGCGCTGACGAACCTCGCCTTCGTGGTCGCCGCCGCGGTGGTCTGGCCGCGCGTGCGGGGCATCGGGCGGGCGCTGGCGGCGGTTCTGGCGCTGATCGGGCTGGGGTCCTGGCTCTTTCACACCCATGCCAATCGGCTGACCGGGCTGATGGATGTGCTGCCGATCCTGGCCTTCATCCTGCTCTACATCTTTGCGGCCAGCCGGGACATGCTGGGGATGCGGGGCTGGCAGGCGGGCCTCGCCACGGCGGCCTTCCTGCCCTATGCGGCGCTGACCGTGCCGCTCTTCCAGCGCGTGCCGGGTCTTGGGTCGTCCGCGGCCTATGCGCCGGTGCCGGCGCTGATCCTGCTTTATGCGCTTCTTCTGGTCCGTCGCGCGCCCGCCACGGCGCGGGGGCTGGCGGCGGGGGCGGGGCTTCTGGTGCTGTCGCTCACCTTCCGCACGCTGGACGGGCCGCTCTGCGCGGCGCTGCCCCTGGGCACGCATTTCCTGTGGCATCTGCTCAACGCCCTCATGCTCGGCTGGATGATCGAGGTCTGGCGCCGGCACCGGCTTGCAGCGGAAGGGCGGCCTCGCTAAACGGACCCAAACGGCAAGCGGAGCGAAGGACATGTCGATCGACATCGAGACCGCGCGGCGGGTGGCGCATCTCGCGCGGATCCGCGTGGACGAAGCGGACCTGCCGGCCCTGGCCGGCGAGCTTTCGGGCATCCTCACCTTCATGGAGCAGCTGAACGAGGTGGATGTCGAGGGCGTCGAGCCCATGACCTCGGTCACGCCCATGCGGCTGAAGCGGCGGCAGGACGTCGTGACGGACGGCGACATGCAGGACAAGGTGCTGGCCAATGCGCCCGACGCCCGGGAGGGCTTTTTCGCCGTGCCGAAGGTGGTGGAATGAACGCGAACGAACTGACGATCGCCGAGGCCCGTGACGCGCTGGCGAAGGGCGAGCTTTCGGTGGTGGACCTGACCATGGCCTGCCTCACGGCCATCGACGCGGGCACGCCGCTCAATGCCTTCGTGCATCTGACGCCCGAGATCGCGCTGGATCAGGCGCGCGCCGCCGATGCCCGCCGCGGCGAGGGGGCGGGGGCGCTGAACGGCATCCCGCTGGGGATCAAGGACCTGTTCTGCACGCGAGGCGTCGCCTCGCAGGCGGCCTCGAACATCCTCAAGGGCTTCAAGCCGGAGTACGAGTCGACCGTCACCTCGAAGCTCTTCGAGGCGGGGGCGGTGATGCTCGGCAAGCTCAACATGGACGAGTTCGCGATGGGCTCGTCGAACGAGACCTCGTGCTACGGCGATGCGGTGAACCCGTGGAAGGTCGATGACCGGAAGCTGACGCCCGGCGGCTCGTCCGGCGGTTCGGCCGCGGCGGTGGCGGCGGATCTCTGCCTTGGCGCCACGGGCACCGACACTGGCGGCTCGATCCGGCAACCGGCGGCCTTCACCGGCATCGTGGGGATCAAGCCGACCTATGGCCGCGTCTCGCGCTGGGGGATCGTGGCTTTCGCCTCGTCGCTGGATCAGGCCGGGCCGATGACCAAGACGGTGCGCGATGCGGCGATCCTGCTGGGCGCGATGGCCGGGCACGACCCGAAGGATTCGACGTCCGCCGATATTCCGGTGCCGGACTTCGAGGCGGCGCTGACCGGGGACATCCGTGGCAAGAAGATCGGCATTCCGCGCGAATACCGCATGGAGGGCATGCCCGCCGAGATCGAGGCGCTCTGGGCCAAGGGACGCGAGATGCTGGCCGATGCCGGCGCCGAGATCGTGGACATCAGCCTGCCGCACACGAAATACGCGCTGCCCGCCTATTACGTCATCGCACCGGCCGAGGCGTCCTCGAACCTCGCGCGCTATGACGGGGTGCGCTACGGCCACCGCGCCAAGCTCGGTCAGGGCGACGGCATCGTGGACATGTATGAGAAGACCCGCGCCGAGGGCTTCGGCAAGGAGGTCCAGCGCCGGGTGATGATCGGCACCTATGTGCTCTCGGCCGGCTTCTACGACGCCTATTACAACCGCGCGCGGAAGGTGCGGGCGCTGATCAAGCGCGACTTCGATCAGGTCTTTGCCGAAGGCATCGACGCGATCCTGACGCCGGCCACGCCGTCCTCGGCCTTTGGCCTCGGAGAGATGGCCCATGCCGACCCGGTCGAGATGTATCTCAACGACGTCTTCACCGTGACGGTGAACCTCGCCGGGCTTCCGGGGATCTCGGTGCCGGTCGGGCTCGACGCCAAGGGGCTGCCGCTCGGGCTGCAGCTGATCGGGCGGCCCTGGGACGAGGCGGGGCTGCTCAATCACGCCCATGTGCTTGAGCAGGCGGCGGGATTTGTGGAAAAACCCCGGAAATGGTGGTAAGGGCCCCCGGATCCATGCGTCACAGGACGAAAGCCATGCGCGCTTCCGCGGCCCTTCTTCTCGTCGTTGCCACCGCCGCCTGTCAGCCGACGGTGCCCGACTCGGGCGCCGGGTTCGAGGATTATTCCTCGTATCTCCAGCGCCGCGAGGCCGAGCTGATGGGCCAGCGCGGCGCGTCCGCGATGCCACAGATGGGGGCACCCGCCGCGCAGCCGCAGTTCTCGCCCGAGATCATCGGCTCGGCGATCGACTCGGCCGAGCAGGGCGGCGGCGCGCGCGCGCCGGCTTATGGGGCGCCCGGATCGACCAATCCGGCCGCGCCCGCACCCGGGGCGCTGATCGGCGGCACGACGAGCTACACCACCGGCGAGGCGGGGTTGCCGGCCAATCGCCCGCGGGGGAACGCCCCGGCCGGGATCCGCACCGAGTCCGGCGAGATGGCCGGCGCGGGCAGCCACACCGGGATCTCGGACGAGAATGACTTCAACGCCGTCTCGGAACGCCGGAGCCGTGAGGACGATGCCGAGTTCATGGCGCAGAACCGGGCCAGCTACACGGTGATCCCGCCCCAGCCCGTGCCCGAGCGGGTGAATGCGAACGGGCCGAACATCGTGCAGTTCGCCCTCTCGACGAGCCACAATCCGGGCACGCCGGTCTACAAGCGGTCGTCGCTGCGCCTGTCCAATCCGGGCTCGGCCTGCGCGAAATACGCCTCACCCGATCTTGCGCAGCAGGACTTTCTCGCCTCCGGCGGGCCCGATCGCGACCGCAAGGGGCTTGATCCGGACGGCGACGGCTTCGCCTGCGGCTGGGATCCCCGGCCGTTCCGTGCCGCCCGCTGAGGCGTGAGTCTGTCGCTCAATCACGGGCCGCGGCGCGATGGCGCCCGGCCCGATCTCGTGGTGATCCACTACACGGCGATGGCGAGCGCCGAGGCGGCCTGCGCGCGTCTCTGTGATCCGGCGGCCGAGGTTTCGGCCCACTGGCTGATTTCCGAACCGGGAGAATGCCGGGCGCTTGTTCCCGAAGAGCGGCGGGCCTGGCACGCAGGGGCGGGCGCATGGGGCGCGGTGACGGATGTCAACTCGCGCTCGATCGGGATCGAGCTGGCCAATCCGGGCGATCGGCCGTTCCCCGAGCCGCAGATGGCCGCGCTGGAGCGGCTTCTGGCGGGCATCCTCGACCGCTGGTCGATCCCGCCCGAGCGGGTGATCGCCCATTCCGACATGGCGCCGGGGCGCAAGATCGATCCAGGCCCGCGCTTCGACTGGCGCAGGCTTGCGCGTGCGGGGCTGTCGGTCTGGCCCGAGCCGCGCGCGCCCGGCGACTTTCGCGCCGCCGCCTTGGCCTTCGGCTATCCCGATCTGCCGGAGGAGCTGATCCTTGCCTCCTTCCGCCTCCGGTTCCGCCCCTGGGCCTGCGGACCCCTGCAGGCCGAGGATGCGGCGCTCGCCGCCGATCTTGCGGCGCGCTTCCCGGTTGACGGGCGCGGGGCGGCGGCGTAAGCCCCCGTCGTGCGGGTGGCCGGATGACCGCGTGCCTTCGGGCGCGAGGAAAGTCCGGACTCCATGAGACAAGGGTGCCGGGTAACGCCCGGCCGGGGCAACCCGAGGGAAAGCGCCACAGAGAAGAGACCGCCCCACCGGCCGAAAGGCCCGGGGCAAGGGTGAAACGGTGGGGCAAGAGCCCACCGCGGGACTGGCAACAGGACCGGCACGGCAAGCCCCACCCGGAGCAATGCCGAATAGGGGTCTCGCGCGGGGCTGATCCGTCAGGATATCGCCGCAGGGAAGTCTCAGCCCGAGAGACCCGGGTTGGCAGCTCGATCCCGTCGGCAACGGCGGGGCCAGAGGAATGGTCATCGAAGGGGGCAACCCCGGAACAGAATCCGGCTTACAGGCTGCCCGCACAACCCACTCCGGCCCGCGCCGGGGGCTTCGCGCCCCCGGACCCCCGCGGGATATTTGGGCAGAGTGAAAGACGGGGCCGGCCGGGGACCCGTGTCTTCGTGCGGCGGGGGGCGTCAGCCGTAGGTTCGACGGTCCTCGATCACCTTGCCGTCGTTGGGCAGCGTGCCGGGCGTCACGATCTCGATCCGGCCGCGGAGCTTCAGCGCGGCGAGAACCGAGGCCTCGTACACCGCCGGGTTGGTGGCGCGACTCTCGATCTGGACCGTCATCGCGTCCATCTCGCCCTCGCGGGTGGCGATAACGCGGGCGCGGCTGACCTCGGAGTGCCGTGCCACGAGGTCGGCCACCTGTTCGGGGCGGACGAACATGCCCTTGATCTTGGTGGTCTGGTCGGCGCGGCCCATCCAGCCACGGATGCGGCGGTTGGTGCGCCCGCAGGGGCTGGTGCCGGGCATGAGCGCGGAGAGGTCTCCGGTGGCGAAGCGGACCAGCGGATAGTCGCGGTTCAGGGTGGTGACGACGACCTCGCCCACCTCGCCCTCGGGCACCGGGTCGCCGGTGCCGGGGCGGACGATCTCGACCAGCACGCCCTCGTCGAGGATCATCCCCTCCATCGCCTCGCTCTCGTAGGCGATGTTGCCGAGATCGGCGGTGGCGTAACATTGCAGGGTCAGGATGCCACGGTCGGCATAGTCCTTGCGCAGGCTGGGAAAGAGCGCGCCTCCGCCGACGGCGGCGCGGGTGATCCTCAGCCGCTCGCCCATCTCCTCGGCGCGGTCGAGGATCACCTTCAGATAATCCGGCGTGCCGGCATAGGCGGTGGTGCCGATATCGGCGGCGGCGCGGACCTGAAGGTCGGTCTGGCCGGTGCCGGCGGGCAGGACGCGGGCGCCGACCGCGCGGGCCCCGGATTCGAAGATCATGCCCGCAGGCGTCAGATGGTAGCCGAAGCAGTTCTGCACGATGTCGGCCGGACCCACGCCGCAGGCGTGCAGGAAGCGGCCCATCCGCCACCAGTCGGGCGTGGTGCGGCCGATCTCGTAGATCGGGCCCGGAGACTGAAAAACATGTTCATAGGCGCCGCCCTCGGGGGTGAAGCCGCCAAGCGGCGGGTGCGCCTTCTGCGCCGCCGTGAGGTCCGACTTGCGGATCACAGGAAGGCGGGCCAGCGCCTCGAGGCTGGTGACGCCGGCGGGATCGACACCGGCCAGCGGCTCGCGCATGGCGGGCGTGGCCCGGGCGTGGGCGATCAACTGGGGCAGGTCCCGGGCGATGGCGGCCTGGCGTTCGTCGGCGGAACGGGTCTCGAGCTCGTCGAAATGGGTCATGATTCGTTCTCCCCTCATGCCAGCCACCGCTTGCGCCGCCGGTAGGAGCGCACGTCACGGAAGGACTTGCGGCCCTTGTCGGACATGCCGAGGTAGAATTCCTTCACGTCAGGGTTCTCGCGCAGCTCCTGCGCCGAGCCCTCCATGACCACGCGGCCGCTCTCGAGGATGTAGCCGGTGTGGGCGTAGCGCAGGGCCACGTTGGTGTTCTGCTCGGCCAGAAGGAAGGTGACGCCCTCGCCCTCGTTCACCGCCCGGACGATTTCGAATATCTGTTCGACGAGCTGCGGGGCGAGGCCCATCGAGGGCTCGTCGAGCAGGATCATCTCGGGACGGCTCATCAGGGCGCGGCCCATCGCCACCATCTGCTGCTCGCCGCCCGAGGTGTAGCCGGCCTGGCTTTTCCGCCGCTCTCGCAGGCGCGGGAAGTAGGTGTAGACCATCTCGAGATCGTCCATGATCGCCGCCCGCCCGTCCGTGCGGGTGTAGGCGCCGGTCAGCAGGTTCTCCTCGACGGTCAGATGCTCGAAGCAGTGGCGTCCTTCCATCACCTGGATGACGCCGCGCCGGACCAGCGTCGCCGGGTCCAGATCCTGCACCCGCTCGCCGCGGTAGAGGATCGAGCCCTTGGTGACCTCGCCGCGCTCGGACTGCAGGAGGTTCGAGATCGCCTTCAGCGTGGTGGTCTTGCCCGCGCCGTTGCCGCCCAGAAGCGCCGTGATGCCGCCCTTGGGCACATGCAGGCTCACCCCCTTCAGCACGAGGATGACGTGGTTGTAGATGACCTCGATATTGTTGACCTCGAGCAGCGTCTCGGTCGCGGCGGGGGGGCGTTCGTCGAACATGGGTCTGGCCTCGGCGGGGGAGGGGGAGGCCCCGGACGGGGCCTCCCGTGTCGTCAGTTGCAGCGTTCGGTGAGACCCGCTTCCTTGGCGTAGGCCGCGGAATCCTCCATCACGAGCGGGGTCAGAACCTCGTCATCCGGGGCGATCCAGTCCGAGATCAGCGTCCACTTGCGCTCGTTGGCGTCCCATTGCTGGATGCGCGCCATGCCGGGGCCGCCGTGGTCCTCGCAGGAGGCGGCGAAGGGCTGGCCGAAGTCGGGCAGGCCGAGTTCCTCCATCCGCGCCTCGGTGATCTCCAGCGCCTCGAACCCGTCGCGCACCTGCGCGGCATTCACCGCCGAAGTGCCAGCCAGTTCCTGCGCCTTGCGGATCGCCTCGGCGATGACCATGGCCGCATACATGCCGCGCGAGTAAAGCACCGTGCCCACGTTCGAGCCGTCGCCCGCGGCCTTGCCCGCGTCGTGCACATACTGCTTCAGGTCGGCATAGACCGGATAGTCCGAGCCCACGCCATGCATCGTCAGCGACTTGTAGCCGTTCGCGCCCGCGCCCGCCGGGATCACGTCATTCTCGGAGCCCGACCACCAGATGCCGATGAAGTTCTCCATCGGGAAGCGGATGTTGGCGGCCTCCTGGATCGCGACCGAGTTCATCACGCCCCAGCCGTAGAACACCACGAAGTCGGGCTTTTCGCGGCGCACCTGGAGCCACTGGCTCTTCTGTTCCTGTCCGGGGCTGTCGATGGGCAGCATCGAAAGCTCGAAGCCGTGCTTCTCGGACAGTTCCTCCAGCGTGCGGATCGGCTCCTTGCCGTAGGCCGAGTTGTGGTAGAGCAGCGCGATCTTCTTGCCCTCAAGGCTGCCGCCGTTCTCGTCGAGAAGGTATTTCACCGCGACCGAGGCGGCATCCCAGTAGTTCGCGGGATAGTTGAACACCCATTCGAAAACCTTGCCGTTGGCGGCCGAGGTGCGGCCGTAGCCCGGCGTGTAGAGCGTGATGCCGTCGGCCTGCATCTTGGGGATGAGCTGGTAGGTGATGCCGGTGGAGAGCGGGTTGTAGACCAGCGCGCCCTGGCCCTTGGTGGCCTCGTAGCACTCGACGCCCTTTTCGGTGTTGTAGGCGGTTTCGCATTCCGGCGTCAGCACCTTCTCGCCGCCGATGCCGCCGTCACGCTCGTTCAGCAGGGTGAAGTAATCCTGGAACCCGTCGGCGTAGGGGATGCCGCCGGCCGCGAAGGGTCCGGTGCGGTAGCTGAGGTTCGGCACGACGAGATCCGCCTGCGCCGCACCCGCCGCTCCGGCCGCGATGGCCGCCGCCGCGAGCAGGGTGAAACTCTTTTTCATGGACACTCCTCCCGTTGGTCCTTTGCCGGTTGGCCCGGCGTTCATCCGGCCGCGCCCCGCATCAGTGCGGGAAGGGCCACAGTCGCAGTTTCTCCTTCAGCACGCGCCAGAGCTGGGCCAGCCCGTGCGGTTCGAGGATGAGGAAGCCGATGATGAGGCCGCCCAGGATCATCAGCTCGATGTGGGCCGCGAGATCCGAGGGCCAGCCAAGGCCACCCACCAGCACGTTCTTCAGGAACACCGGCAGCAGGACGAGGAAGGCCGCGCCCGCGAAGCTGCCGAAGATGCTGCCGAGGCCCCCGATGATGATCATGAAGAGGATCAGGAACGACTTCTGGATGCCGAAGGCCTCGCCCACCTCGGCCGCGCCCAGATAGACCGCGAAGAACAGCGCCCCCGCGATGCCGATGAAGAAGGACGAGACGGCAAAGGCCGACAGTTTCGCGGCCAGCGGGTTCACCCCGATGATCTCGGCCGCGATGTCCATGTCACGGATCGCCATCCACTTGCGCCCGATGGTGCCGCGGGTCAGGTTGCGGGCGATCCAGGCGAGGGCGAAGAGGAAGACCGCGCAGAAGAGATACTTGGCCCAGGCCGGCGTGTTGGCCCCGGTGACGGCGATGCCGAAGAGCGTGCGTTCGGGTGCGGTGATCTGGCCCGAGGCCGAGTAGTTGTAGAACCACGGCACCTTGTTGAAGAGCCAGACAAGGAAGAACTGCGCGGCCAGCGTCGCCACGGCCAGGTAGAAGCCCTTGATCCTGAGCGAGGGCAGGCCGAAGAGCACGCCCACGGCCGCGGTGATCCCGCCGGCGAGGATGACGTGGATCACGATCGAGACCTCGGGGAAGGAGGTCATCAGCTTGTAGACCGCATAGGCCCCCACCGCCATGAAGCCGCCGGTGCCGAGGCTGACCTGTCCGCAATAGCCGGTCAGGATGTTCAGCCCGATCGCCGCGATCGCATAGATCAGGAAGGGCACGAAGACGGCGTTGGCCCAGTAGTCGGTCATGAAGAACGGCAGGACAAGGAAGCCCACCACAAGGGCCACCTGATACCAGAGCCGGTCCCACCAGATCGGGAAGGTCTGGCTGTCCTGGGCGTAGCTTGTCTTGAATTCGCCCGCTTCACGGTAAAGCATGGATCAGACCCTCTCGATGATGCGTTCGCCGAACAGGCCCTGTGGCCGGAAGACGAGGAACAGGAGTGCGAGGACGTAGGCGAACCAGTTCTCGGTCGCGCCGCCGATCAGCGGGCCCGCAAAGAACTCGAACAGCTTCTCGCCCATGCCGATGATCAGCCCACCGACGATGGCGCCGGGGATCGAGGTGAAGCCGCCCAGCATCAGCACCGGCAGCGCCTTCAGCGCGATCAGGCTCAGCGAGAACTGCACGCCCGACTTGGTGCCCCACATGATGCCCGCGATCAGCGCCACGAACCCCGCGATCGACCAGACCAGCACCCAGACGAAGCGCAGCGAGATGCCGACCGACAGCGCCGCCTGATGGTCGTCGGCCACCGCGCGCAAGGCCCGGCCATATTTGGTGTATTGCGAGAAGAGGGTCAGCGCCGCGACCAGCGCCGCCGCGACGAGGGCGGCCACCACATCGAGCTTGTCGATGAAGAAGCCATAGCCGAACCAGGCGTCGGTGACGCTTTCGATGCTTTCCGAGATGCCCTGCGGCAGGCCCACGTCCAGCTTCTTGATGTCGGCGCCCCACATCACGTCGCCCAGGCCTTCGAGGAAGTAGGCCAGCCCGATGGTGGCCATGAAGAGGATGATCGGCTCCTGGTTGACCAGATGCTTCAGCACCAGCCGCTCGATCAGATAAGCGAGGCCGACCATCACCAGCGCGGTGAGCGCGATGGCCACCACGCTCGGCAGCGTCCAGCCGAAATGGTGCAGCTTGGTGCCGAAGGTCGCGTTGATGAGATGGGCAAAGGGGATCTGCCCGTTCTGGAGGCCCACCAGCGTCAGGGCGGCAAACAGCGCCAGCACCCCCTGCGCATAGTTGAAGATGCCCGAAGCCTTGAAGATCAGCACGAAGCCCAGGGCCACGAGCGCATACATCACGCCCGCCATCAGGCCGTTCAGCGTGACCTCCATCGCGAAGAGAAGCTGGTCAGGCAGCATCGGGGCGGACCTCCTCGGGGCGAGTGCTGGGGCCGCGGGGGCCGGGAACGGGGGCGGGGGGCGGGGTGTCGTCGGCCAGCAGGCGCGGCCTCGGGATGACGATCAGCTCGTCGGGGTAGCGGCTCTCAGTCATGCTGCACCCCCAGATAGGCCTCGATCACCGCCTGGTTGCTGCGCACTTCGTCGGGCGTGCCGTCGCCGATCTTCTTGCCGTAGTCCATCACCACGACCCGGTCGCTGAGGTCCATCACCACGCCCATGTCATGCTCGATCAGGCAGATGGTGGTGCCGAACTCGTCGTTGGTATCGAGGATGAAGCGGCACATGTCCTCCTTCTCCTCGACGTTCATGCCGGCCATCGGCTCGTCCAGAAGCAAGAGCTTCGGCTCGGTCGCCAGCGCGCGGGCCAGTTCGACCCGCTTCTTCAGGCCGTAGGGCAGGCGGCCCACCGGCGTCTTGCGGATGTGCTGGATTTCCAGGAAGTCGATGATCTTCTCGACCTTGGCGCGGTGCTCGACCTCCTCGGCCTGGGCGCGGCCCCACCAGAGCGCCTGGCTCCAGAGGCCCGTCTTCATCAGCGTGAGCCGCCCGGTCATGATGTTGTCCAGCACGCTCATGCCCTCGAACAGCGCGATGTTCTGGAAGGTGCGGGCGATGCCCTGCTGGGCGACCTCGTAGGGCTTCATCTGCGGGCGGCGCTTGCCCTTGAACCAGACCTCGCCCTCCTGCGGGACGTAGAAGCCCGAGATCACGTTCAGCATCGAGCTTTTGCCCGCGCCGTTCGGGCCGATGATGGCGCGGATCTCGCCCTCGCGGATGTCGAAGCTGATGTCGGTGATCGCCTTCACGCCGCCGAAGCGCAGGGTGATGTTCCTCATTTCCATCAGAACCCCGCCGATGCGGGGGGCGTCGGCTGCGGCCGGGGCCGCCTCAATGTCCATCGCGTTCATTCCGCTGCCATCCTCTGCGCGGGGCCGGGTTGCGTCGTGGCCTCCTCGATCCTCAGCGTGGCGCGGATCGCGCCCTTGCGGCCGTCCTCGTAGGTGACTTCCGTCTCGGTGTAGATGCTGGTCCGCCCGTCATAGAGCGCGGCGATCAGGTCGTGGTATTTCTCCTCGATGATCTTGCGGCGCACCTTGCGGGTGCGGGTCATCTCGCCGTCGTCGGCATCGAGTTCCTTGTGCAGGATCAGGAAGCGGTGGATCTGGCAGCCCGACAGCATCGGGTCGGCGGCGACCGAGGCGTTCACCTCCTCGACATGGCCGCGGATCATGTCATAGACGGCCGGGTTCGCCGCCAGCTCCTGATAGGAGGAATAGGCGATGTTGTTGCGCTCGGCCCAGTTGCCGACGGCGTTCAGGTCGATGTTGACGAAGGCGGTGCACATCGGCCGGCCATTGCCGAACACCACCGCTTCGAGGATCGAGGGGAAGAACTTCAGCTTGTTCTCGACATATTTCGGCGCGAAGAGCCGGCCGTCGGCCATCTTGCCCACATCCTTGGCGCGGTCGATGATGCGCAGGTGGCCCGTCGCCTCCTCGAAGAAGCCCGCGTCGCCGGTGGCGACCCAGCCCTCGGCGTCCTTGGTCGAGGCGGTGCTTTCGGGGTTCTTGTAGTAGGAGACGAAGGTGCCGGGCGAGCGGTAGAAGACCTCGCCATTCTCGGCGATCCGCACCTCCACCCCCGGCGAGGGCACGCCCACCGTGTCCGAGCGCACCTGCCCGTCGGGCTGCTGGGTGATGAAGACCGAGGCTTCCGTCTGGCCGTAGAGCTGCTTGAGGTTGATGCCGAGCGAGCGGTAGAAGTCGAAGATCTCGGGTCCGATCGCCTCGCCGGCCGTGTAGCCCACGCGCACGCGGCTGAATCCCAGCGTGTTCTTCAGCGGGCCGTAGACCAGCTTGTCGCCGATGAAATAGGCCAGCCGGTCGGCCATGCCCACGGACTTGCCGTCGAGGATGTCGGGGCCGACGCGGCGGGCCACCTTCATGTAATGGTGAAAGATCGCCTTCTTGATCCGGCCCGCATCCTCCATGCGGATCATCACGTTGGTCAGCTGGCCCTCGAACACGCGGGGCGGCGCGAAGAAGTAGGTCGGCCCGATCTCGCGCAGGTCGTTCATCATGGTGGTGGCGCTTTCGGGGCAGTTCACGCAGAAGCCCGTCCACATCGCCTGGCCCACCGAGAAGATGAAGTCGCCCACCCAGGCCATCGGCAGATAGGCCAGGATCTCGTCGCCGGGGCGCAGCCGGTCGAACTCGGCCGAGTTCTTCGAGGTCTCGATGATGTTGCGGTTCGACAGGACCACGCCCTTCGGCTTGCCGGTCGTGCCCGAGGTATAGAGCATCACGCAGGTCGAGTCGTAGTCGAGTTCCGCGATCCGGTGGTTCAGCTCCTCGTCGAAGCGCCAGTGCGCGGCGCGCCCCTCGGCCACCACGTCGGCCAGCCAGTTCATGCGGGAATGGTCGTATTTCCGCATGCCGCGCTTGTCGACATAGACCACCTGCTCGATGTGGTGGATGCGGTCCTGAACCTCGATGACCTTGTCCACCTGCTCCTGATCGCCGCAGACGACGAAGGTGGCGCCGCAATGATCGAGCACATAGGCCATCTCGTCGGCCGCCGCGTCCTGATAGAGCGGCACCGGAACCGCGCCGCACATCTGCGCCGCCACCATCGACCAGTAGAGCGCGGGGCGGTTGCGTCCGACCACCGCGACGAAGTCGCCGCGCTTCAGCCCCAGCGCCATGAAGCCCAGCGCGATCGCGCGGATCTCGTCGGCAGCCTCGGCCCAGGTCCAGACCTGCCAGATGCCGAATTCCTTCTCGCGATAGGCGGGCTGGTTGGCAAACTGGCTTGCGTTGCGCGCCAACAGCGCCGGAATCGAGACGAGATCCCCCGTTTCGGCCATTCCTCTCCTCCCTGATGCGGCCTGCCTCCTCCTCCGGGGCGGGCCGGGCCGAGGGATGGTTCTTCATGACCCTTTCCCTCGCACACAGACCCTCGCCCGCAATGGTTGCGCGACTTTTTCGCAATCCTTGCGAATTGTAACAGGCCGCCGACGGCGCCTGTCCGCTCGTCCCGCGCGCCGTGACGCGGCGCCCTGACGGCCGGAACCCTCTTCCGTGGAGCGCCCGTGCAATGCTAGCCAATCTTCGGGGAGGACATGCGATGCCGGAGAGAGAGGAGGCGCTCGAGGCCCTGACGCGGGCCGGGCTGAACCTGATTCAGCAGGCGCTGTCGATCTATGACAGCGACCTGAAGCTCGCCGTCTGGAATCGCCGCTTTCGCGAGATGTTCGACCTGCCCGAGCGGCTGGCGACCTCGGGCGCCGACTTCACCGAAACGATCCGCTATCTCGTCGAGCGGGGGGAATACGGCCCGGTGGACGATCCCGAGCAGGCCGTCCGCACCCGGGTTGCCGCGGCGCGCACCTTCCAGCCGCACTACATGGAACGCGAACGCCCCTCGGGACGCTGGATCTCGGTCGAGGGGGCGCCCCTGCCGCAGGGTGGCTGGGTTACCGTCTATACCGACATCACCGAGATCAAGCTGCAGGAAAGCCTGCTCCGGGCGCGGTCCGAGGTGCTCTCGGGCGAGGTTCTGGCCAATGCCGAGCGGCTGGCGCAGGCGAACCGGGCGCTGGCGGCCACCAACGCCGCTCTGGAAGAGGCGCAACGCGAGCTGACCGAGATGGAGGCGCGCACCCGGCTGACCACCGAGATGATGCCGGCCCATATCGCCCATGTCGGCCGCGACCTGCGCTACACCTATTCCAATCGCCGGCTGTCGCAGGTGATCCCGGGGCGCCCGTCCGACATCCTCGGCCTGACGGGACGCGAGGCCCTGGGCGACGAGGTCTTCGCCCGGATCCGCCCCTGCCTGCTGCGCGCGCTGGAGGGCGAGCCGTCGGTGCTGGAATTCACCGCGGAAGACAGCGGCACCCGCATCCGGTCCGCCTTCACGCCCGACCGGATCGGCGAGGGGCCGATCAACGGCGTCTATATCCTGTCGATGGACGTGACCGCCGAGACGCAGGCCCGCGAGGCGCTGATCCAGACGCGCAAGCGCGAGCTGACGGCGCAGCTGACCAGCGGCCTCGCGCATGATTTCGCGAACCTCCTGACCGTGATCCTGGGATTGCAGGGCCGGCTCGAGCGCATGGACCTGTCCGAAGAGGGCCGGCAACTGGTCGCGGCCACCATCGCCGCGGCACGGCGGGGCGGGGGGCTTCTCGACCAGATCGCCTCGATCTCGGGCAAGCGCGCGCTCAACCCCGTCGCCACGGTGCTTGCGCGGTTCCTGTCGGACCTGAGGCTGATGGCGGGCCCGACCCTGCCCGACGGGGTGGCGCTCGAGATCGTCATGCCCGATCCGATCCCGCCCGTCATGCTCGATGCGGGGGCGCTGCAGGATGCGGCGCTGAACCTGATCCTGAACGCGCGGGACGCGATCGGAGGGCGGGGGGGCACGATCCGCCTGACGGCGCGGGCGGTGCGCGACACCTGGATCGAGATCCTTGTCGAGGACGACGGGCCGGGCTTTTCCGAGCCGGCGCTCGAACATGCGCTCGACCCGTTCTTCACCACGAAGGGCGGCGTGGGATCGGGCCTCGGCCTCTCGATGGTCTATGACCAGATCAAGCTGGCGGGTGGCACGGTGCGGATCGGCAACCGCCCGGGCGGCGGGGCGGCGGTGCAACTCCGCCTGCCGCTCCGGCGCGCGGACGAGCCCGCCGCGCCGATGCTGGTGCTGCTGGTCGAGGATGATCCCGACATCCGCGAGGCGGTGCGCGGGATGCTGCGAGCCGCCGGGCACAGCGTGATCGAGGCGGCTTCGGCCGACGAGGCGCTGACGCTGATCGACCTGCCGGGGGTGGGGCTCGTCCTGTCGGACGTGAACCTGCCCGGCCAGCGGTCCGGTCTCGACCTCGCCGCAGAGCTGGCGGCGCGAACCCATCCCGCGCGGCTGGTCCTGATGACCTCTCTGCCCCCGGGCAACGCCCGACGCCAGAGCGCCGAGGCGCTGGCGCCTGTCCTCGCCAAACCCTTCGACGCCACGCAACTCGCCGCCTGCCTCGGAGCGTCCGCATGAGCCGCGTGCCCCATGTCGCCATCCTCGACGACGAGCCGGAGATCCGGCGGATGCTGGCCCTCGCGCTGGAAGAGGCGGGGTTCCAGACCACCGCCTTCGGCCGCGCGACCGAGTTCGAGGCGGCGCTGAAGCGGCGGACGCCGGACGTGTGCCTCGTGGATCTCGGGCTTCCCGACCGCGACGGGCTGGCCGTCGTCCACCGGCTGGCGCTGGAATCGGGGGCGGCGATCATCATCGTCTCGGGCCGGGCGCAGGTGCAGGACCGGGTGACGGGCCTCGAACTCGGGGCCGACGACTACATCATCAAGCCCTTCGATCCGGCGGAAGTGGTGGCGCGGGTGCGGGCGCGGCTGCGCAAGGGCCGGGCCGAAAGCGCCCCCGCCACCCAGACCGCGCGATTCTCGGGCTGGACCGCCCATTTCGGCCGCTATCTCCTTGTGGCGGATGACGGGACCGAGGTGGCCTTCAGCCATGCCGAGGGCGAGGTGCTGCGGCTGTTCCTCGAAAGTCCGCGCCGGCTGATCTCGCGCGCGCAGATGCAGGAGAGCCTCGGCGGCGCGGCCGGAGAGAGCTTCGACCGGGCCATGGATGTGCGGATCTCTCGGCTGCGCACGAAGCTGGGTGAGGATCCGCGCAACCCGACCCTGATCAAGACGATCTATGGCGCGGGATACATCTTCCTCGGCGAGGTGGAGTGGCGCTGACCGAAACGGCCTGCGGGGTGCGCCGGTGCCTGGGTCGGGGGCGTTGACTCTCCATCCGGGGCCTGTATAAGCGCGCATCCCCGGGCATTCGGCCCGGGGTTTTCATTGGTGTTGGTGGCCCCCGCAAGGGGATGACCTGTCGCCCGGGTTCCGGGAAAGGACAACGCCCTTCACGCTCGAAGGAGATCAGCGGTGACCAAACGCACCTCTGCCAAATACAAGATCGACCGCCGCATGGGCGAAAACATCTGGGGCCGTCCGAAGTCCCCGGTGAACAAGCGCGAATACGGCCCCGGCCAGCACGGCCAGCGCCGCAAGAACAAGCTGTCGGACTTCGGCACGCAGCTGCGCGCCAAGCAGAAGCTCAAGGGTTACTACGGCGACCTGACCGAAAAGCAGTTCCGCAAGATCTATGCGGAAGCCGAGCGCGTCAAGGGCGACACCGGCGAGATGCTGGTCGGCCTGCTCGAGCGTCGGCTTGACGCCATCGTCTATCGCGCCAAGTTCGTGCCGACCGTCTTTGCCGCGCGCCAGTTCGTGAACCACGGCCATGTGACCGTGAACGGCCAGCGCGTGAACATCGGTTCCTACCGCTGCAAGGAAGGCGACGTGATCCAGGTGCGCGAGCGGTCGCGCCAACTCGCGATCGTTCTCGAGGCCACCCAGCTCGCCGAGCGTGACGTGCCGGATTACATCGAGGTCGATTACTCGAAGATGACGGCGACCTTCGTCCGCACCCCGTCGCTGGGCGACGTGCCCTACCCGGTGGTGATGGAGCCGAACCTGGTCGTCGAATTCTACGCGAAGAACTGATCCTGAGGCCCGCGGCGCCACCCGGCGCCCGCGCCCGGGGACCTTCCGGCCGTTCCGCTTGCGGAGCGGCCTTTTTCTTCCGCTACATGCGGGATGGGCGGCTAGCCCTTGTGGCCTGCGGGTCGCATCGCCCCAGCGCCTTCTGTTCCTGATCAGTTCGCACTGGTCTCGTGACCTCGCCCCGGCTAGAACCCGCTGGCAGAGGAAGGTGACCCATGAGCGACGCGATACGCCCCCAGCCCGGAATTCTCGACATTGCCCTTTACGAGGGCGGCAAGAGCCATGTGGCAGGCATCCAGAACGCGCTGAAACTCTCGTCGAACGAGAATCCCTTCGGGCCCTCGCCCAAGGCGAAGGAAGCCTTCCTGCGCTCGGTCCATACGCTGCACCGCTACCCCTCGACCGATCACGCCGGCCTGCGCCAGGCCATTGCCGAGGTGCACGGGCTCGATCCGGCGCGGGTGATCTGCGGCGTCGGCTCGGACGAGATCATCACCTTCCTGTGCCAGGCCTACGCCGGGCCGCACACCGACGTGATCTTCACCGAGCACGGCTTCCTGATGTACCGGATCTCGGCCCTTGCGGTGGGCGCGAACCCGGTCGAGGTGCCCGAGCGCGAGCGCACGACGGACGTGGATGCGATCCTCGCCGCCTGCACGCCCCACACGCGGCTCGTGTTCCTGGCCAATCCGAACAACCCCACCGGCACGATGATCGGGCAGGCCGATCTGGCGCGGCTGGCCGAGGGGCTGCCGCCGCAGGCGATCCTCGTGCTCGACGGGGCCTATGCCGAATATGTGCCGGGCTATGACGCGGGCCTCGCCCTGGTCGAGAAGCGGACGAATGTCGTCATGACGCGGACCTTCTCGAAGATCTACGGGCTTGGCGGGCTGCGGATCGGCTGGGGCTACGGGCCGAAGGCGATCATCGACGTGCTGAACCGGATCCGGGGGCCGTTCAACCTCTCGACCACGCAGCTCGAGACGGCCGAGGCCGCGGTGCGCGATCAGGACCACGTTGCCCGTTGCCGCGCCGACAACGCCCGCTGGCGCGTCTGGCTGGCCGAGGCGCTGGCCGAGATCGGCGTTCCGTCGGACACGTCGATGGCGAACTTCATCCTCGCGCGCTTCTCGGACAGCGAAGAGGCCGAGGCCTGCGACCTCTACCTGCAGAGTCAGGGGCTGATCGTGCGGCGCGTGGCGGGATACAAGCTGCCGCACTGCCTGCGGATCACGATCGGCGATGAGGCCTCGTGCCGCCGGGTGGCCCATGCGATCGCCCAGTTCAAGAGGATGCGCTGATGGCGCTGCATGACCGCGTGGCGCTGATCGGGCTGGGGCTCATCGCCTCGTCGATGGCGCACGCGATGCGCGGGGCGGGCCTGTGCCGCGAGATCGTGGGCCATGCCCGCAGCGCCGAGACGCGGGCGACGGCGCTCGAGATCGGCCTCTGCGACCGGGTGTGCGAGACGGCGGCCGAAGCGGTGGAGGGGGCCGACCTGATCGTGCTCGCCGTGCCGGTGGGCGCCATGGGCGCCATCGCCGCCGAGATCGCGCCGCATCTGAAGCCCGGCGCCACGGTCACGGATGTGGGGTCGGTCAAGCAGGCCGTCATCACGGCGGTCGCGCCGCACATCCCCGAGGGGGTGCATTTCATCCCCGGCCACCCGCTCGCCGGCACCGAACATTCCGGCCCGCGATCGGGCTTTGCCACGCTCTTTCGCAACCGCTGGTGGCTGCTCACGCCGCCCGAAGGCGCCGATCCGGCCGCGGTCGCGCGGCTTCGGGCGCTGTGCGAGGGGATGGGCGCCAACGTCGAGGAGATGGACGCGGCGCACCACGATCTGGTGCTGGCCGTCACGAGCCACACGCCCCACCTGATCGCCTACACGATGGTGGGCGTGGCGGATCACCTCCGCCGGGTCACCCAATCGGAAATAATCCGCTACTCGGCGGCGGGTTTCCGCGACTTTACGCGCATCGCGGCCTCGGACCCCACGATGTGGAGGGATGTCTTCTTGACAAACAAGGAGGCGACGCTGGACATTCTCGGCCGTTTCACCGAAGAACTTTTCGCGCTGCAGAGAGCCATTCGATTGGGTGATGGGGATCATCTTTTCGAATATTTCACGCGCACGCGCGCCATCCGCCGGGGGATCATCGAGGCGGGTCAGGACACGGCAGCACCGGACTTCGGCCGCGCGGCCGAGGCGACCAACGGGACAGGGAAGGGCTAGGGACGATGCGGGCATTCGGGGTGATGGTTCTCGTCACGGGATTCATGGCAGGAACCGCGCTCGCAGATGCCCCCTCGGTATCCCCGCGTCCTTCGGCGCGCCCGGCTGTCGCCGCCGCGCCGGCTCCGGTCGCCGCCGCATCCGAGCAGACGCTGCGCCCGCGGGCCCGTCCGGCCCTGAAGGTCGCGGCGGCCGAGGCCCTGCCGCGCGGTCCGGCCATGATGAGCCTTGTCGCGCCCGCACGGGCGGAGCCGCGGCGCGCGGGGTTTCTCGAGACGTTCTTCCGCCCGAAGGCCCGCCCGCCCGAGACCGTGACCCGGGCCGCCGCCGTCCGCACCGTGCCGGGCGGCGCCATGATCCAGAGCCGCAAGGGCTCGGTCTGCGGCGATCCGACGATCCGGGGCGCCACCCTCGCTCCCATCGTCGGAAAGATCCGCGGATGCGGCATCGCCGAGCCGGTGCAGGTCACCTCGATCGACGGGGTGGCGCTGAGCATGGCCGCGACCATGGATTGCGGCACCGCCCGCGCGCTCAAGACCTGGATCAACCGGGGCCTGCGTCCGAACGTGCCCTCCGACGTCGTGAGGCTGGAGATTGCCGGCGCTTACACCTGCCGCAGCCGCAACAACCAGCGCGGCAACCCGATCAGCGAGCATGGCCGCGGCAAGGCGGTCGATATCTCGGGCTTCACGCTCGCCAATGGCAAGTCCGTCAGCATTGCCCGCGACTGGGGGCGCGAGAAGATGATCCGCGCCTCGCACAAGGCGGCCTGCGGGATCTTCGGCACCACCCTCGGCCCCGGCTCGGACGGGTTCCACGAGGATCACCTGCATTTCGACACGGTCGCGCGCCGCACGCCCTACTGCCGCTGAGCGATGCCCCGGCCACTCTGGGTCTTTGGCTACGGATCGCTGATCTGGAACCCCGGCTTTCCGGTCGAGCAGAGCGTGACCGCGCGGCTCGACGGGTGGCGCCGCAGCTTCTGCATGACCTCGATCCACTACCGTGGCACCCTCTCCGTGCCGGGGCTGGTGCTGGCCCTCGATGCGGCGCCCGGAGAGGGATGCGCGGGCGTGGCGTTCCGGGCCGCCACGGGCACAGAGGCCGAAACCCTCGCCGCCCTGCGCGAGCGTGAACTGATCAGCCGAGCCTATCTCGAGCAGTGGCTGCCGGTGGAGCTGACCACGGGCGAAACGGTCGAGGCGCTCGTCTATGTCATCGATCCCGCGCATCAGCAATATTGCAGCCATCTCGATCTCGAGACACAGGCCCGGATCATCGCGCGCGCCGCAGGCGAGCGGGGACCGAACCGCGACTACCTGCTGAACACGGTGGCGCATCTGGAGCAACTGGGCATCGACGACCCCGACCTGTGCTGGCTTGCAACACGGGTGCGTGCATTGGGCAACGAACCGGCGTCCTGACACTTTCCCCCGTTGGCAGCCGGTGGTGCCGCGCCTATTGTGCACTGGCAGAAGAAAGGGGCCTAACCCGCAATGCCGAGAACCGCCGTCGAGGCCGAGCCGCACTTCACCCAGCCGGTCCGGCAGATCGTGATGATGCTCGTCGTCGTCGCGCTGGTCGCCGTCGGCGCCTTCGTGGCCTTCACCACGCTCGAGCGGGTGTTCCTCTCGAACCCCTATCTCAACGCCCTGATCTTCTTTGTTTTCGTACTGGGGCTCTCCACCTGCTTCCTCCAGATGGCGCAGCTCGTCCAGTCCGTGAGCTGGATCGAGAATTTCGTCCGGGACCGGCCGGGGTTTGAATATGTGCGCGCGCCCCGCCTGCTTGCCCCGCTCGCCTCGCTTCTGCGCTCGCGCGGCAAGCGGATGCAGATCTCCTCGACCTCCTCGCGCTCGATCCTCGACTCCGTCGGCACGCGGCTGGACGAGGCGCGCGACATCACCCATTATCTGGCCAGCCTGCTGATCTTCCTCGGTCTGCTGGGCACTTTCTACGGGCTTGCGACCACCGTCCCGGCGCTCGTTCAGACCATCCGCGCGCTGTCTCCGCAGGAAGGCCAGAGCGGTGTCGAACTGTTCGGCGAACTCATGGAAGGGTTCGAGAGCCAGCTGGGCGGCATGGGCACGGCCTTCTCCTCCTCGCTGCTGGGCCTTGCGGGCTCGCTTGTCGTGGGCCTGCTCGAACTCTTTGCCAGCCACGGGCAGAACCGCTTCTATCGTCAGCTCGAGGAATGGCTGTCCTCCTTCACGCGCCTCTCGCCCGCGGGCGTCGAGGGCGACGGGGCGGACGCCTCGCTGGTGGCGGGCGTGCTCGAGCAGATGATGCAGCAGATGGACCGGATGCAGGAGCTTTACGCCCGGGCGGACGTGAGCCGGAGCCTCGTCGATGCGCGGATGGCCGATCTTGCCGGCGCGGTGCAGACGCTGGCCGAGCGGATCGAGGGTCAGACGAGCGGTCAGGCCGAGCTTCTCGAGCGGGTGGCCGCAGGGCAGGAGCGGCTGGTGACAGCGCTTTCCGGGGCGGAAGCTTCGGCCTTCGCGGATGCCGAGGCGCGCATGCGCCTGCGGTCGATCGACGTCCAGCTTCTGCGCATCCTCGAGGAGATTGCGGCCGGCCGGCAGGAGAGCACCTCGGACCTGCGCAGCGACCTCGCCGCGCTGACCGGCGCCGTGCGACAGCTGTCGCGCTCGGCGGCGGCGCGAGGCTAGGCGATGGCGCTGGTGCGGCGAAACGGGCGGCGCGAGACCAACATCTGGCCCGGCTTCGTCGACGCCATGACGGCGCTGCTTCTGGTTCTGATGTTCGTGCTCACCATCTTCATGGTGATCCAGTCGGTCCTGCGCGAGACGATCAGCACGCAGGACACCGAGCTTGACAGTCTGACCGGTCAACTGGCCGATCTCGCCGACGCGCTGGGACTCGAACGGCAGAAGACGTCGGACCTGACCGCGGCGGTCGATGCGGCCCGCGCCGAGGGGGAACGGCAGGCCGCCACCATCGCCACCCTGACGGCAACCCTGTCCGCCCGCGAGGGAGAGCTGTCGGCCGCCCAGGGCCGCATCGCCTCGTTCGAAGAGCAGGTGGCGACGCTCCTGTCCGAGCGCGATCGGGCGAGGGGCGAGGCGGAGCGGCTGTCGGCCTCTGTCGAGGAACTGGAGGCGGCGCGGGCCGCCCTCATCTCGGATCAGGAGGCGGCGCAGCTTGCACTGGCTCAGGCGCGCAGCGAGATCGATGCGCAGGCCGAGGCGGCGCGTCTGGCCGCCGCCCGGCGCGAGGCTCTCGACGCGCTCGTGGCGGATCTGCGCGGCCAGATCGCGGAAAGCGAGAAGAAACTCTCCGACGAAGAGGCCGCCCGGCTCGCCGATGCGGCCGCGGCCGAAGCCCTGCGGGCGCGTCTCAGGGCGTCCGAGACCGAACTGACCGCCATGACGCTGGCGCTGGAAGAGCAGCGCAAGCGGGCCGAAGAGACCCTGACTCTGCTGGCGGCCGCGCGCACCGACGCGGCCCGGGCGGCGACCGAGGCGGAAGAACGGGCGGCCGCGCTGGCCGCCGCACGCGAGGTTCTCGCGTCCCGGGAGGGGGAGGGGGCCGAAGCGGCCCGGCGCGTGGCGCTTCTGAACGAGCAGGTCGCCGCCCTGCGGGCGCAGCTCGGCTCGCTGCAGGGCCTCCTGGATGCGGCGCAGGAACGCGACGAGGAGAACAGGGTCCAGCTGCAGAGCCTCGGGACCCAGCTCAACTCGGCGCTGGCGCAGGTGGCGGCCGAGCAGAAGCGTCGTGCCGAGCTTGAGGAGGCAGAGCGCCTCCGGCTCGAGGCGCAGAACAAGGATCTGGAACGCTTCCGGTCCGAGTTCTTCGGCCAGTTGCGCCAGGTTCTGGCCGGGCGCGAGGGGGTTCGGATCGTCGGCGACCGTTTCGTCTTTTCCTCCGAAGTGCTGTTCGAGCCGGGCTCGGCCCAGCTTGCCGCCGAGGGCCGGACGCAGATCTCGGGCGTGACCCGGACGCTGAGCGAGATCCGCGAGCAGATCCCGGAGGGGATCGACTGGATCATCCGTGTGGACGGGCACACCGACGATGTGCCGCTGTCGGGCTTTGGCGCGTTTCGGGACAACTGGGAACTGAGTTCGGCCCGCGCGCTCTCGGTCGTGCGCTACATGCAGCAGACGCTGGGCTTCCCGCCCTCGCGCCTGGCCGCGACGGGCTTTGGCGAGTATCGCCCCGTGGTGGAAGGCAGCAGCCCCGAGGCGCGCGCCCAGAACCGCCGCATCGAGCTGAAGCTGACCGAACGTTGAGCCGTCTCTCGGCCGCGCGAAACCCCGACGGATGAGGAGTGAGGCCGGATCACGCAGAAGGGCGGGGTTTCCCCCGCCCTTTGCACCCGTCTTCGGCCCGGAGAGACCGTCGATCAGTCCGCCGTCAGCAGCGGCGGCTTGGAGCCCGTCAGGCGCGGTTTCGGCTCTTCGATCCTGAGATCGATCGTGCCGTCCTTGACGCCCACCTTGACCAGCCCGCCCTTCACCAGCCGGCCGAACAGAAGTTCCTCGGCCAGCGGCTTCTTGATGTTTTCCTGGATCACGCGGCCCAGCGGTCGCGCGCCCATCTTGTCGTCGTAGCCCTTGTCGCCCAGCCAGGCGGCGGCCTCCGGCGACAGCTCGATATGAACGCCGCGGTCCATCAGCTGCGCCTCGAGCTGGAGGACGAACTTCTCGACCACCTGCAGGATGATCTCCTTGCCGAGCGGGGCGAAGGAGATGACGGCGTCGAGGCGGTTGCGGAACTCGGGCGTGAAGGTCCGCTCGATCGCGGCCGTATCCTCGCCCTCGCGCCGGTCGCGGCCGAAGCCGATGGCCGACTTCGCCAGTTCCGCCGCCCCCGCGTTCGAGGTCATGATCAGGATCACGTTGCGGAAATCCACCGACCGGCCGTTGTGGTCGGTGAGCTTGCCGTGGTCCATCACCTGCAGCAGGATGTTGTAGACATCCGGGTGAGCCTTCTCGATCTCGTCGAGCAGCAGCACGCAATGCGGATGCTGGTCCACGCCGTCGGTCAGCATCCCGCCCTGGTCGAAGCCGACATAGCCCGGAGGCGCGCCGATGAGGCGCGAGACCGCGTGCTTCTCCATATATTCCGACATGTCGAAGCGCAGCAGTTCGACGCCGAGAATCGAGGCGAGCTGCTTGGCGACCTCGGTCTTGCCAACGCCGGTGGGGCCGGCGAAGAGATAGTTGCCAATCGGCTTCTCGGGCTCGCGCAGGCCCGCCCGAGCCAGCTTGATCGCCGAGGACAGCGCCTCGATCGCCTTGTCCTGCCCGAAGACCACCCGCTTGAGCGTCTTTTCCAGATCGCGCAGCACCTCGGCATCGTCCTTCGAGACGCTCTTCGGGGGGATGCGGGCGATCTTGGCCACCACGGCCTCGATCTCGCGCGGACCGATGGTCTTGCGGCGCTTGCTGTCGGCCAGCAGATGCTGGGCCGCGCCAGCCTCGTCGATCACGTCGATCGCCTTGTCGGGCAGCTTGCGGTCATGAATGTAGCGCGCCGAGAGTTCCACCGCCGAGCGGATCGCATCCTGCGTGTAGCGCAGGTCGTGATGCTCCTCGAAATAGGGTTTCAGACCCATCAGGATCTTAACCGTATCCTCGACCGAGGGCTCGTTCACGTCGATCTTCTGGAAGCGCCGCGACAGCGCACGGTCCTTCTCGAAATGCTGGCGATACTCCTTGTAGGTGGTCGAGCCCATGCAGCGCAGCTTGCCGCCCTGCAGCGCGGGCTTGAGCAGGTTCGAGGCGTCCATCGCCCCGCCGGAGGTGGCGCCGGCGCCGATCACCGTGTGGATCTCGTCGATGAAGAGGATGGCGTCGGGATGATCCTCCATCTCCTTCACCACGGCCTTCAGCCGCTCTTCGAAGTCGCCGCGGTAGCGGGTGCCGGCCAGCAGTGCGCCCATGTCGAGCGAGAAGATCGTGGCGCGGGCGAGGATGTCAGGCGTCTCGCCGTTGACGATCTTGCGCGCGAGGCCCTCGGCGATGGCGGTCTTGCCGACGCCCGGATCGCCCACCAGCAGCGGGTTGTTCTTCCGGCGGCGGCAGAGCACCTGGATGCAGCGTTCGACCTCAAGCTCGCGGCCGATCAGCGGGTCCACGTCGCCCTTGCGGGCCTTGACGTTCAGGTCAACGCAATATTTGGACAACGCAGACTCCTTCGCTTCGCCAGCTTCAGCCTTAGGGGTCTCATGATGCTCCTCCGCGCCGCTGACGGGGCGGGGCTCGCCATAGGACGGGTCCTTCGCCACGCCATGCGCGATGAAGTTGACCGCGTCGTAGCGGGTCATGTCCTGCTCCTGCAGGAAATAGGCGGCGTTCGACTCCCGTTCGGCGAAGATGGCGACCAGCACATTGGCGCCCGTCACCTCGGTCCGGCCGGAGGACTGCACATGGATGGCGGCGCGCTGGATCACGCGCTGGAAGGCGGCCGTCGGCACGGCCTCGGACCCTTCGACGGTGGTGACGAGGGTGGACAGGTCGTCGTCGATGAAATCGACAAGCGTCTTGCGCAATTCGTCAAGATCGACCGAACAGGCCTTCATCACGCGCGAGGCGTCGGGCTCGTCGATCAGCGCCAGAAGCAGATGCTCCAGCGTGGCGAGTTCATGACGGCGGGCATTCGCAAGCGCCAGAGCGCCGTGGATGGCTTGCTCGAGAGTGGTCGAAAAAGATGGCACGATCGGGTGCTCCTGTCCTGCGGGTCGAAGGGGCATCAGCTCCTCGGACCTTGGCCTCGTAAGTTTAAAGTTCGGTTTTCTTTGCCGCCCTTCAAGTGTTATTTCGGACAAGTTCTGCTTTCTGACAGCCTCCTCGCAAAAAGTGATCGTCCCTTCGCGGACGCATCAGAAATTATCCTTCCGCCTTCGGATTTCGGCGAAAACCTCGGCATCTTCTGCATCGGCCATGCCAACGGCAGCCTTCAGTGCGGCTTCTCCCGCCCGAAGGAAGGGATTGGTCGCGATTTCATCGGAAAGTTGTGAGGGAACGGTGGGACGACCCTCTTTTCGGGCCGCAGCGATGGATCCGACCCGAAAGATAAGCACCGGATTCTCGGGTTCAAGGGTGCAGGCAAAGCGGGCATTTGCCTGCGTATATTCATGGCCCGAGCAGATCAGCGTGTCGGCGGGCAGTGCCGAAAGTTTGCGCAGGCTCTGCCACATCATCCGGGGCGTGCCCTCGAAGAGCCGCCCGCAGCCCATCGCCATCAAACTGTCCCCGGTGAAGGCAAGGCCGGAGTCCGCGAAGTGAAAGGCGATATGCCCGACCGTGTGGCCGGGCACCTCCAGAACCGTGCCGTCCTCGGAGCCGATGCGCACCCTGTCGCCCTCGGCCAGCGCGAGGTCGAGGGGTGGCAGGCGGTAGGCGTCGGCCGCCGCGCCCGCGACCCGGGCGCCGGTGGCCTCGCGCAGCGCCGCCACTCCCGCCACATGATCGCCGTGGTGGTGGGTGAGGAGGATCTGCGTCAGGTGCCAGTTCCGCTCCGCGAGGGCCGCCATCACCGGCCCGGCCTCGGGCACGTCCACGACGGCGGTCTCTCCGCTCGCCCCATCATGGACGAGGAAGGCGTAATTGTCGCTGAGGCAGGGCACCGTTACCAGTTCGAGCGGCATGGTTTCTTCTCCCTTTCCTTAGTAGTGTGGCCCTGACCTCTGCCCGGACAAGGCTTGCCCGCAATGCATCTCGACGTGCTCGACCTGCACAGCTTCTACTACAGGACACCACTCGGACGGGTTGCGCAACGCGCCGTGCGGGATCAGGTCCAGAAGCTCTGGCCCGATGCCAAGGGCCAGACGGTGGCGGGCTTCGGCTTTTCGGTGCCGCTCCTGCGACCGTATCTCGAGCAGGCCCGCCGGGTCATTGCCCTGATGCCCGGACCCCAGGGCGTGATGCCCTGGCCGGTGGGGATGGGGAACGTCTCGGTGCTCTGCGACGAGGGCTCCTGGCCGCTCTCGACCGGGATGGTGGACAAGCTGGTGATGCTGCACGGGCTGGAAACGTCCGAGCACCCGTCCGAGGTCCTGGCGGAAGCCTGGCGCGTGCTGGGGCCCGGCGGAAAGGCGCTCTTCATCGTGCCGTCGCGCTCGGGGCTCTGGGCGCGCCGGGACGGCACGCCCTTCGGCTTCGGCCGGCCCTATTCGTTCAACCAGCTCGAGACGCAGCTGAAGCGGCACGACTTCACGCCCGAACGCACGCTGGCCGCGCTCTTTGCGCCGCCGCTTCACCAGCGGTTCTGGCTCAAGACGGCCGACTTCTGGGAGACGGGGGGGCGGCGCTTCGCGCCCTGGCTGGTGGGAGGGGTGCTGATCGTCGAGGCCTCCAAGCAGATGTATGCGCCGACGCGCTCCGGGCTCAAGTCCGTCGTCACCAATCCGCTGCGCGCGCTGGAGGGCATTCCGCAGCCGCTGCCTGCGCCCGCAAGCCGCACTTCGGGCCCGTCGGGACCCTGCGGCGACGGATGTTAGCGGCACCACGATTCCGATGTTAGCGGCACCAGCGCCGGTCATCTCGTCGCATGACAGAAAGCGACCTTGAAAGCCCTTTCCGCAGGCATCGTGCGAAAGGCGGGGGAGGCCACGGAGCGCCAAGGAAACAAAGGCTTCGCCCCGTCGCCGGAGGGCTGACCTTCGTGGTTGCGAGGCTGCAAGTCCTCTGCTACACCCGCCGCGAAACTTGAGACGCGCGGGAAAGATCCTTCGCGCCACACAGTGCCTCTGGCCTGCGGGACGCAAAACCCGCTTCCGGGGCCAAGATATCGAAAGGGTTGACGTGTCCGAACCGGCTTCGATTTCCTCTGGCATCGCCGCGCGCTACGCCGCCGCCGTCTTCGAACTGGCGAAGGACGAGGGTGCCCTGCCCGCACTCGAGAAGGATATGGACGCCCTCGGCGCCGCCTGGGCCGAGAGTGCGGATCTGCGGGATCTCGCCACCTCTCCGGTCTATGCGCGCGAGGATCAGCAGAAGGCCATCGCCGCGATCGCCTCGAAGATGGGCCTCTCGTCCCTGACCTCGAACACGCTCGCCCTCATGGGCTCCAAGCGCCGCCTCTTCGTGCTGCCCCAGATGGTGGCCGACGTGCAGAACCGCATCGCGACGGAAAAGGGCGAGATCACTGCGGAGGTGACCGCCGCCGCGCCGCTCAGCCCCGAGCAGGCCGCCCGCCTCGCCGCCACGCTGAAGGCCCGCGCGGGCAAGGATGTCAAACTGAAAACCACCGTTGATGAAAGCCTCATCGGCGGTCTTGTCGTCAAGCTGGGTTCCTCCATGATCGACACCTCGGTCAAGGCGCGGCTCGCAGCTCTCCAGAATGCAATGAAAGAGGTCGGATAAATGGGTATCCAAGCTGCTGAGATCTCTGCGATCCTCAAGGAGCAGATCAAGAACTTCGGCCAGGCTGCCGAAGTCGCCGAAGTGGGGCGCGTTCTCTCGGTGGGCGACGGGATTGCCCGCGTTCATGGCCTCGACAACGTGCAGGCCGGCGAGATGGTGGAGTTCCCCGGCGGGATCCGCGGCATGGCGCTCAACCTCGAGGTTGACAACGTCGGCGTCGTGATCTTCGGCGACGACCGCTCGATCAAGGAAGGCGACACTGTCAAGCGCACCAAGTCCATCGTGGACGTGCCGGCCGGCGACGCGCTGCTGGGCCGCGTGGTCGATGGCCTCGGCAACCCGATTGACGGCAAGGGTCCGATCGCGGCGACCGAGCGTCGCGTGGCCGACGTGAAGGCCCCGGGCATCATCCCGCGGAAAGGCGTGCACGAGCCGATGGCGACCGGCCTCAAGTCGGTCGACGCCATGATCCCGATCGGCCGCGGCCAGCGCGAGCTGATCATCGGTGACCGCCAGACCGGCAAGACCGCGATCGCGCTCGACACGATCCTGAACCAGAAGAGCTACAACGAAGCCGCCGGCGACGACGAGAGCAAGAAGCTCTACTGCATCTATGTCGCGATCGGCCAGAAGCGTTCGACCGTCGCGCAGCTGGTGAAGAAGCTGGAAGAGACCGGCGCCATCGCCTACACGCTCGTCGTGGCCGCGACCGCCTCGGACCCGGCGCCGATGCAGTTCCTCGCGCCCTACGCCGCGACCGCGATGGCGGAATATTTCCGCGACAACGGCCGCCACGCGCTGATCATCTACGATGACCTCTCGAAGCAGGCCGTCGCCTACCGCCAGATGTCGCTGCTGCTCCGCCGTCCGCCGGGGCGCGAAGCCTACCCGGGCGACGTGTTCTACCTCCACTCGCGCCTGCTCGAGCGTTCGGCCAAGCTGAACAAGGAGCATGGCTCGGGCTCGCTGACCGCGCTGCCGATCATCGAGACGCAAGGCGGCGACGTGTCGGCCTTCATCCCGACCAACGTGATCTCGATCACCGACGGCCAGATCTTCCTTGAAACCGAACTGTTCTACCAGGGCATCCGCCCCGCCGTGAACACCGGTCTGTCGGTGTCGCGCGTGGGCTCCTCGGCCCAGACCGACGCGATGAAGTCGGTCGCGGGCCCGGTGAAGCTGGAACTGGCGCAATATCGCGAGATGGCGGCCTTCGCCCAGTTCGGTTCGGACCTCGACGCCGCCACCCAGCAGCTGCTGAACCGTGGCGCCCGCCTGACCGAGCTGATGAAGCAGCCGCAATATGCGCCGCTGACCAATGCCGAGATCGTCTGCGTGATCTTCGCCGGCACCAAGGGCTACCTCGACAAGGTTCCGGTCAAGGACGTCGGCCGCTGGGAGCAGGGCCTGCTCAAGCACCTGCGCACCAACGCCCGCGATCTGCTGGCGGACATCACCAACAACGACCGCAAGGTCAAGGGTGAGCTGGAAGACAAGATCCGCGCCGCGCTCGACACCTACGCCAAAGACTTCGCCTGAGGGCGGGGCAGGGAGATAACGGATGCCCAGCCTCAAGGACCTGAAGAACAGGATCGGAAGCGTCAAGAACACGCGGAAGATCACCAAGGCCATGCAGATGGTCGCGGCGGCCAAGCTTCGCCGCGCCCAGGAGGCTGCCGAGGCCGCCCGTCCCTTTGCCGAGCGGATGACCGCCGTCATGACGGGCCTCGCGGGCTCCGTCGGCTCTTCGGAAAGCGCGCCGCGTCTCCTTGCGGGGACCGGCAGCGACAAGGTGCAGCTTCTGGTGGTGATGACCGCCGAGCGCGGCCTCTGCGGCGGCTTCAACTCGTCGATCGTCCGGCTTGCCCGGGCGCATGCGGCGAAGCTGCTCGCCGAGGGCAAGACGGTGAAGATCCTCACCGTCGGCAAGAAGGGGCGTGAGCAGCTTCGCCGCGACCTCGGCCAGCACTTCATCGGCCATGTGGACCTCTCCGAGGTCAAGCGCATGGGCTATCCGGTGGCGCAGGGCATCGCCCGTGACGTGCTCGACCGCTTCGACAAGGGCGAGTTCGACGTGGCGACGATCTTCTTCGCCCGCTTCCAGTCGGTGATCAGCCAGATCCCGACCGCGCAGCAGGTGATCCCCGCCGTGTTCGAGGGCGAGGGCGAGGTCAGCTCGCTCTACGACTACGAACCGTCCGAGGAAGGCGTTCTTGCCGACCTCCTGCCGCGGGGCGTGGCCACGCAGATCTTCACGGCTCTGCTCGAGAACGGCGCCTCCGAGCAGGGTGCCCGGATGTCGGCGATGGACAACGCGACCCGCAACGCCGGCGACATGATCAACCGGTTGACCATCCAGTACAACCGGTCGCGTCAGGCTGCGATCACCAAAGAGCTCATTGAAATCATCTCGGGCGCCGAGGCGCTCTGATCCGACGGAGATACGACATGGCAACAGCATCCCAAGGCAAGGTGACGCAGGTCATCGGCGCCGTCGTGGACGTTCAGTTCGACGGCGGCCTTCCGGCCATCCTGAACGCGCTCGAAACGGTGAACAACGACAAGCGGCTGGTTCTCGAAGTGGCCCAGCACCTCGGCGAGAACACCGTGCGGACCATCGCCATGGACGCGACCGAAGGGCTCGTGCGCGGCGCCCCCGTGACCGACCTCGGCGGCCCGATCTCGGTGCCGGTGGGGGACGCGACCCTTGGCCGCATCCTGAACGTGATCGGCGAGCCGATCGACGAGAAGGGTCCCGTTTCGGGCGACTCGACGCGTGCGATCCACCAGCCGGCGCCGACCTTCGCCGAGCAGTCCACGACCTCGGAAATCCTCGTCACCGGCATCAAGGTGATCGACCTCCTGGCCCCCTACTCGAAGGGCGGCAAGATCGGCCTCTTCGGCGGCGCCGGCGTGGGCAAGACCGTTCTGATCATGGAACTGATCAACAACATCGCCAAGGTGCACTCGGGCTACTCCGTGTTCGCCGGCGTGGGCGAGCGGACCCGTGAAGGGAACGACCTCTACCACGAGATGATCGACTCCGGGGTTATCAAGATCGACAACCTGTCGGAATCGAAGGTGGCGCTGGTCTACGGCCAGATGAACGAGCCTCCGGGGGCGCGTGCCCGCGTGGCGCTGACGGGCCTCACGCTCGCCGAGCAGTTCCGCGACCAGTCGGGCACGGACGTGCTGTTCTTCGTGGACAACATCTTCCGCTTCACCCAGGCGGGTTCGGAAGTGTCGGCGCTTCTTGGCCGTATTCCTTCGGCCGTGGGCTACCAGCCGACGCTCGCCACCGACATGGGCGCGCTGCAGGAGCGCATCACCTCGACGAAAGCCGGCTCGATCACCTCGGTGCAGGCGATCTACGTGCCGGCCGACGACCTCACCGACCCGGCTCCGGCCACCTCGTTCGCCCACCTCGACGCCACGACCGTGCTGTCGCGTGCGATCTCGGAACTCGGCATCTACCCGGCCGTGGACCCGCTCGACTCGACCTCGCGGATCCTTGACCCGCAGATCGTCGGCGAAGAGCACTACAACGTGGCGCGCGCCGTGCAGGGGATCCTCCAGCGCTACAAGTCGCTGCAGGACATCATCGCGATCCTCGGCATGGACGAACTGTCGGAAGAGGACAAGCTGACCGTGGCCCGCGCCCGGAAAATCCAGCGTTTCCTCTCGCAGCCGTTCGACGTGGCGAAGGTCTTCACCGGTTCGGACGGGGTTCAGGTCCCGCTCGAGAAAACCATCGCCTCCTTCAAGGCCGTGGTGAACGGTGAGTATGACCACCTGCCGGAAGCCGCCTTCTACATGGTCGGCGACATCGAAGACGTAATCGCCAAGGCCCAGCGTCTCGCGGCGCAGGCGGCGTAAGGGGGCAACATGGCGGGAACGCTGCAATTCGACCTCGTGTCGCCCGAACGGAGGCTTGCCTCCTTCGCCGCGACCGAGGTGCAGGTCCCGGGGACCGACGGCGACATGACGGCGATGGAGGGGCATGCCCCCACCATCACCACCCTGCGCCCCGGCATCCTGCGGGCCCAAGGGCCTTCGGGCGTGCAGGCCTACGCGGTGACCGGCGGTTTCGCCGAGATCAACGCGACCTCGATCTCGGTCCTGGCCGAGAAGGCCGTCGCGGTCGAGGAACTGACCGGCACGGTGCTCGACGAGTTCATCGCCGAAGCGCGGGAACTGGTCTCGGTCGCTCTGCCCGAGGACAAGGACATGGCCGAGCGCACGCTGAACGACATGCTGGCGCTGAGAGCCTCGGCCGGTCACTGACCCCGGTCCAGATAAGGAAAAGGCCCCGGATTTCCGGGGCCTTTTTCGTTGTGGTCCCGGACGGTCGGGTCTCGGCAAGCGCCACCCTCGACAACGTCCGGGCCGGAATCGAAAGGCTGCCGGAGGAGGACCTCCGGCAGCCGTATGAGGAGATCGGCCGCACGCCGCCCCGCAGGGATCAGCCGCGCTGATACATGCCTTCGTAGATGGGGACGAGCGTCTCGGTCTCGAACAGGGACGAGACCGAGGTGCCGCTCCAGATGTTCAGGATCGCCTGGGCGAAGATCGGCGCCGTGGGCACGATGCGGATGTTTGGTGCGCCGCGGACGGCGGCCGAAGGTTCGATCGAGTCGGTGATGACAAGGCTCTTCATGACCGAATTGGTCACGCGCTCGACCGCGGGACCGGAGAGGACGCCGTGGGTGATGTAGGAATGGACCTCGAGTGCGCCATTCTCGATCAGCACTTCGGCCGCCTTGCAGAGCGTGCCGGCCGTGTCGCAGATGTCATCGACGATGATGCATTTCTTGCCGGCCACATTGCCGATCACCGTCATCTCGGCGATCTCGCCCGGCTTCTCGCGGCGCTTGTCCACGATGGCGAGCGGCGCATTGATCCGCTTGGCGATCTCGCGCGCGCGGGCCACGCCGCCGACGTCGGGCGAGACCACCATCAGATCCTGCATCTGGCCCTTGAAGTGATGCTCGATGTCCAGCGCGAAGATCGGCGCGGAATAGAGGTTGTCCACCGGAATGTCGAAGAAGCCCTGGATCTGGGCCGCGTGCAGGTCCAGCGTCAGCACGCGGTCGATCCCGGCCTCGACGATCAGGTTCGCCACCAGCTTGGCCGAGATCGGCGTCCGGGCCTTGGCGCGGCGGTCCTGCCGGGCATAGCCGAAGTAGGGGATCACCGCGGTGATCCGGTCCGCCGACGACCGACGCAGCGCGTCGGCGATGATCAGCAGTTCCATCAGGTTGTCGTTGGCCGGGTTCGAGGTCGGCTGGATCACATACATGTCCTCGCCGCGGACGTTCTCGTAAACCTCGACGAAGATCTCCTGATCGTTGAACCGTTCGACCCGCGCATCGACCAGCGAGACCGCCATGCCGCGATGAACCGACATCCGCCGCGCGATGGATTTCGCAAGCGTGAGGTTGGCATTGCCGGAGATCAGCTTCGGCTCGTTCATGGCTGGCATCGGATATTCCTCGAGGAGGTCGCAGGAGCGCGGATTCGTGACTGTGCCCCCCCTCTAGCATCGGTCCGGGGGCTTGGAAACCGCACCGAAAGCGCCGTTCCGAATTGCCGTCCGCTCAGAACGAGAGCGGCCAGGACAGGTTCAGGCGAGGGCCGCGACGAAGGCATCGACCTCGGCGTCGGACGTGTTCCAGGAACAGACGAGCCGCACCCGCACGCGGTTCCCCTTGCCGCCCATGTCGTAGAACACGGCACCGGCGGCGCGGGCGCGGTGGGCGAGGGGCTGGGGCAGCTCGGCGAAGATCAGGTTGGCCTCGGCCGGGGCCACGAGGCGCACGTCGGGCAGGGCCGCCAGCCCCTCCGCCAGCCGGGCCGCCGCCGCATTGGCGTGGCGGGCGAGCCGCAGCCACAGCCCGTCGGCCAGACAGGCCCGCATCTGCAGCGCGAGATAGCGGTGCTTCGACATCAGATGTCCCGCACGCTTGCGCCGGATGCGCAGTTCGTCGGCCCGGGCGGGGTCGAAGACCACCACCGCCTCGACCCCCATCAGCCCGTTCTTGGTGCCACCCAGCGACAGGATGTCGATGCCCGCCCGCCAGCTCATCTCGGCCGGAGAGGCATCGGCCGCCACCAGCGCATTGGCAAAGCGCGCCCCGTCGAGGTGGCAGCCGAGGCCCCGCGTCCGCGCCACGGCGGTGAGGGCCGCGATCTCGGCCGGGCGGTACAGGGTGCCAAGCTCGGTCACATTCGTCAGCGACAGGGCGGCGGGCCGTGCCGCATGCAGATCGCCCGGTGCGAAACGGGCCAGAGCGGCGGCCAGCGTCTCGGGAGCGAGCTTGCCCTGCTCGCCGGGCAGGGTGACGAGTTTTCCTCCGCCGGAGAAGAACTCGGCGGCGTTGCACTCGTCCGCCTCGATATGGGCCTCCTCGCGGCAGAAGATCGCGCCCCAGGGCGGGCTGAGGGTGGCGAGTGCCAGCGCGTTGGCGGCCGTGCCGCTGGTGACCAGCGCGACCTCGGCCTCGGGCGCCTCGAAGAGGGTTCGGATCATGGCGGTGACCTCCGCCGTCACCGGGTCCGCACCATAGGGCATCGCCGGCCCCGGATCGGCCGCCAGCGCGGCCAGCACCTCCGGCGCGACGGCCGAGCCATTGTCCGAGGCAAAGAACATCAGGGCGTTTCCTCGATGATGTGGTCTTCCCAGTCCTCCTCCTCGACCTCGAACTCGGGCACCGTCCAGCCCTGGACCGAGGCGCCCGCGTCATGGACCGAGTTGGGGTCTCCGGTCAGCAGATGGTGCCAGCCGGGCAGGGGCTTGCCCTCGTGAAGCAGCCGGTAGGCGCAAGTGCGCGGCATCCAGTAGGCGATCTTCGGAAGCGTCGCGGGCGAGAGCTGCACGCAGTCGGGCACGAACTGGCGGCGGATCTCGTAGTTCGAGCAGCGGCAGCTGTCGCCGTCGAGAAGCCGGCAGGCGATGCGGGTGAAGGCCACCTCGCCTGTGTCCTCGAACTCGATCTTGTTCAGGCAGCACTTGCCGCAGCCGTCGCAGAGCGCCTCCCATTCGGCGGGCGTCATCCGGTCGAGGGGCACGCGCTCCCAGAATCGCGCGCGGAGGGCAGGGGGCTTGGTCATCGCCGCTAGATGCGCGCTCGCGCGCCGAAAGGGAAGGGGTCAGCTGCCGACGATGTCTCGGGCGCGCGCGCAATCGGCATCCATCTGTGCGACCAGGCCGGGCAGGTCGTCGAAGACCATCTCGGGGCGCAGATAGTCCACGAAGGCCACCGAGAGGTGCTGGCCGTAAAGATCGCCCGAGAAATCGAACAGGTGGCTTTCCAGATTGGGGCGGTTGGTGCCGAACATCGGCCGGACGCCCAGACTTGCGGCGCCGGCGTAGCTGCCCTTCTCTGGCCCGGTCAGCACGTCCACCTTCACCGCATAGACCCCGAGCCGGGGCAGATGCAGCCCGCTTACCGACATGTTGGCCGTCGGATAGCCGAGGTCGCGCCCCCGCTTGTCACCGTGCAGCACCTCTCCCTCGATCCGGTGCCAGTGGCCGAGCATGGCGGCCGCATCCCGCGGCCTGCCCTCGCTGAGCGCCGTGCGGATCGCGGTCGAGGAGATCTCGAGATGCTCGACCTTCAGCAGATCCGCGATGGTGACGTCAAAGCCGTGCCGACGCCCGAGGTCCACGAGGTCCGCGGTCGTGCCGGACCGGCCCTTGCCGAAGCAGAAGTCGGCGCCCACGACCACATGGGCCACGCCCAGACCGTTCGCCAGCACATCGCGCGCGAACTCTTCCGGCGTAAGCGCGGCAAGGTCGCGGGTGAAGGGCAGCTCGTAGAGCCGCTCGATCCCGAGCTTGGCGAGCCGGTTCGCCCGCGCCCCGGCGTTCATCAGCCGGAAGGGGGGCGCATCGGGGGCAAAGACCTCGCGCGGGTGGGGCTCGAAGGTGACGATGCCCAGGGGCCCGCGCCCGCGGGCCAGGTCGATGACATGCTGATGGCCGAGATGGACCCCGTCGAAATTGCCCATCGCGATCGAGGCGCCCCGGTCCGAAGCCTCGAGTCCTTGCCAGTGATTGTAGATGCGCATCGGTCCCCGCGGGCGGGGACCCCGCCGTCAGTCGAATTTCCGGCTCGGCGCCAGCACCAGCGCCTCGCCCTTCAGGACGGTGGTATTGCCCACCAGACAGCGGGTTTCAAGCGTAACCCGGCGCTTGGCATGGTCGATCGCGGTGACGGTCACTTCCGCAAGCACCGTGTCGCCCGGACGCACCGGGGCAAGGAACTTCAGCGACTGGCCGAGATAGACGGTGCCATGGCCCGGAAGCTGCTCGCCGATGACGGCCGAGATCAGGCCGGCGGTCAGCATCCCGTGGGCGATGCGCCCCTCGAAGATCGTGTCGCGGGCATAGTCGTCGTCGAGATGCACGGGGTTCCGGTCGGTCGAGACCTCGGCGAACAGCTCGATGTCACGATCGGTGACTTCCTTGCGGAGATGTCGGCTCATGCCGATCTCGAGGTCTTCGATGCAGATCGTCCCGCGGGGCATGTTGTCGAGCATCCTGCGAATCCCTTGACTGGTGCCGCGAACCTAGCTTCCGCTGCATTGCAGCACAAGACGCACCGGCAACATAAGTTCCGACTTGCGACTAAAGGCGCAAGAATATTGCCGCAACGTCAGGATTGCAGCCGGCTCGACGACGTCGCCGCCGCTGCACGCAAACAGGGGCCGCAGGGACACCTGCGGCCGGCGGACGCGCCGGGTGGCGTGGGTTCAGCGCAGGCGGGATATGGCGAGCGGCGGAGAAAGCTCGGCCTTGGCCAGCCAGTCATCGAGGCGGGGCTGCTCGAGCCGCTCGCCGTTCTCGCCGAAGATGTCCGCAGCGAGGCCCCCGGTGATGAAGAGCGAATCGAGCCCTTCGGCCACGGCGCCGCGGATGTCGGTCGTGATCCCGTCGCCCACGCACAGGATCTCGTCAGCGGGCACGCCGGGGCGGATCGCCTCGAGCCGGCGCCGCGCCAGATCGTAGATCGGCGGATGGGGCTTGCCGAAATAGAGGCTCTGGCCGCCCATCTCATCGTAGGCCGCGGCGATGGCGCCCGCGCAGTAGATCCGCTTGTGCCCGTAATCCACCACGATGTCGGGGTTCGCGCAGAGCAGCTTCAGCCCCTGGGTCTTGGCGTAGAGAAGGGTCGCCCGGTAGTCCTCGGGCGTCTCGGTCAGATCGTCGAAGAGGCCGGTGCAGACGATGCCCTCGGCCTCCGCAAGCGGCACCTTCACGATCGGCGCCTCGGTCGCGGCCACCTTCTGCAGGTCGGGCGAGAGTTCGGTGAAGAAGCTGTCGTCCTTCGGCGGGCCGAGGTGATGGACGCGACGCCCGACGGCCCCGGTGATCAGCGCATATTGCGCCGCATCGCCCGACGAGGTGACCTCGTCATAGCAGTCGGCGGGCACGCCCAGCGTCTCGAGCTGGCGGACGATCGAGGGCTTGGGCCGCGGCGCGTTGGTCAGCAGCACCACGGTGCCGCCCTTGGCCCGGAAGGCGCGCAAGGCCTCGACCGCCTCGCCGAACGGGCGCTTGCCATCGTGCAGGCAGCCCCAGAGGTCGCAGAAGAGGGCGCTGTAACTTGCCGATACCTCGGAGAGCGAGGCGATGATGCGGGTCATCGGAAGGCCTTTCTGATCGGCGCAATCGGCCGGTAGCGGAGGACGGACGGGGCCGACCTGCGGAAGATGGGGCGCCCCACGCCTCTGTCGAGGAGGGGCCACCGAAGCGCGTCCGGTGGCCGCCGGACGGGTCAGAGCTTGAGGACGGGGATGATCTGCTTCTTGCGGCTCATGACGCCGGGCAGCACCACCGTATCGCCGGAGACGGTCGCGCCGAAGCTCTTCTCGGCCAGCTCTTTCACGAGATTGTTCGGCACGAGCAGAGTCGCCTCTTCGCGCAGGATATCGACGATGAAGAGCACGACCTGATCGGCGCCATCCTCGGCGGCGACGCCCGGCATCGAGGCCATCAGGCTGTCCTTGCGGTCGAGCAGCACCTGCGGCGCCGTGGTTTCCAGAACCGAGATGCGGAACTGCTTGCCCTCGATCTCGTATTCCTTCGAGTCCATGCGAAGAAGCTCGGCGTCGGAGAAGGCCGAGACGTCGGACTTGGCGGCGAACAGCTCCGCCGCGAAGGCGGGGATGTCCACGCCGAGATCGGCCGCCAGCGTTTCGGCCACGGCGCGGTCATGCGGCGTCGTGGTGGGCGAGCGGAACTCCAGCGTGTCGGACAGGATGCAGGACAGCATCGCGCCCTTGATCTCGCGCGGGGCGCGGGCGAGGTCCTCGCCCATCAGATCGTGCATGATGGTCGCGGTGCAGGCCAGCGGCCGGATCGTGATGTCGATCGGAGCCTTGGTCTTGATCCCGCCGACGAGCAGGTGGTGGTCGATGATGCCCACGACCTTCGCCTCGTTGATCGAGGGGGGCAGCTCGGCCGGGTTGTTGGTGTCCACGACCACGCAGCTGTCCTCGGCGGTCACGTCCGAGATGATCTCGGGCTTGTCGAGGCCCCAGTGGCGCAGCACGAAGGCGGCCTCGGTGTTCGGCTCGCCGAGCAGGACGGGCCGGGCCGGCGTGCCTTTGACCTCCGTGAGGTACCAGGCCCAGATGATGGCCGAGCCGGTCGAGTCGGTGTCGGGGGACTTGTGGCCGAAAACCTTGATCATGATGTTTCCCGATGCGGATGAGGTTGGCGGCCTTATAGAAGCCGCGAGACCTCTTGTCACGCCCGCGGCGGGGTCTGTGCTGCGATGCGGCATGAGGGCGGGTGTCGCGCTCGCACCGCGCCGGAAGAGCGTCTGATCGTGTCCGCCGGATCGCAGGCCCCGCGGAACGGGCCGGGTCCTCCACCTGCGGCACCGCGGGTGCGACGACAGGGAAATTGTGGGCCGTCCCTGATCGGCGCATCGTCCGCGTCAGGCCGCGACTCGTGCGGCATCAGGCGGCTCGGCGCCGCGACCGCAGACCCAAGGAGCTTGCCATGCGCGACCCGCGCTCTCACCTGCCCTACGAACTCGTCCTGGCCGAGCTGAGCCGCTCGCTCAAGCCCGCGGCTGTCTTCACCAGCCTCTTCGGCGCGCCCGGCCGCGGGTGATCCCCAAGGCTGTCGGGGTGGCGCTCCGCCTGCGGCCGCCCCGACGACAGGATCAGCCGAGCGGCTCGATCCGGTAGCCCGCCCGGTCCAGCAGTTCCAGCACGCCCTCCTGCCCCGGCAGGTGCAGGGCGCCCACCGCAACCACCACCGGGCCCTTGGTCGCGGCCTCTTCGATCACCGGCAGCCAGCCGTGGTTGCGCCGGCTGATCAGCGTCTGCTCCATCCGCGCGAATTCGGCATCCGCCGCCTCGGGCGTGTAGCCGGGCATGTCGTGCGCCTCGATCCGCATGTATTCCCAGACCAGGCGCGATTGACCGGCAAAGTAGCGGTCGGCCAGCGTCACGGCGAGATCCTCGACCCGATCCTCGAGCGGCAGCGCCGTCCGAATCATGGCCAGCTGCTCTTCCGGCGTCAGTTCGGCAAAGAGGTCGAAGACCGTGTTCCAGGGCTCGAGCGACCGAACCGGCACCCCCGCATCCTCGGCCGCGCGCATGGCGAGCCTGTCGAGCCCGTCGGGGTTTTTGGCCGCCTCGACGGCGCAGGGCGGCAAGGCGAGCGTCATCGAGACATACCAGGGCTGGAACTTCGAGGCGAGCACCGGGGGAACGCCGCGGGCGCGCAGCGCGTCCGACAGGGTCTGCCATTCCTCTTCGCTCAGCACCTCGGGCAGGGTGGGCCCGTCCGAGATCATCAGAGACGGATCGCGCGCCATCGCCTCCTTCAGCCGGGCTTCCTCTTCGGGGCCCGCCTCGACCAGCAGCGCCGAGGCCTCCGCGATCAGCGGCCGCAGCCGCTCGAGACTGGCGGCGTGCCGGGGGTCCGCCAGGTGGTAGGTGCCCGCGATCACGACCTGCCGCCCGTCGCGCGTGGCGCGCCAGAAGTTGCCCGTGGCGTAGGGCTGGGCGGCGGCCTCGGCCTCGACGCGCTCGCGCGCCTCGGACGGCAGGGCCGCGATCAGGTCGGTTCCGGTGCAGGCGGCCTGCGCCGCCGGGGCCGAGAGAAGGAAGAAAACACAGAGAAACTTCGTGAGACGCGCCATGCACCTTATCCTTTGGAGGGCACGCCAAGGGTGGCACGCCGTGCCCGCCGCGCCAAGGCCGCGCGTGCATTTTGACGCATCCTCCCCGTTGACAGCCGCGTGAGCCTTTCCTATCTCTCGCGGCGTTGGCACTCGCTGATGCTGAGTGCTAACCGGATTTAACCTGGAACCTAGGGAGTGTTCTCAGATGGCTTTCAAACCGCTGCATGACCGTGTGCTGGTCCGCCGCGTCCAGAGCGACGAAAAGACCAAGGGCGGTCTGATCATCCCCGACACCGCCAAGGAAAAGCCGGCGGAAGGCGAAGTCGTGGCCTGCGGCGAAGGCGCCCGCAAGGACTCGGGCGAGCTGATCGCCATGTCGGTGAAGGCGGGCGACCGCGTGCTGTTCGGCAAATGGTCGGGCACCGAGGTCACCATCGACGGTGCGGAACTGCTCATCATGAAGGAAAGCGACATCCTCGGCATCCTCAGCTGATCCCGAGCTGACCGCGGCTTGGCCCAGGGGGCTTCGAGCCGCGTCGAGACGATCGCATCAACCAGACAAACAGGAGCAACAACATGGCTGCCAAGGACGTCAAGTTCGATACCGATGCCCGCGACCGCATGCTGCGCGGCGTGAACATCCTCGCCGATGCCGTGAAGGTCACGCTGGGCCCGAAAGGCCGCAACGTCGTGATCGACAAGTCGTTCGGCGCGCCGCGCATCACCAAGGACGGTGTGTCGGTCGCCAAGGAGATCGAACTCTCCGACAAGTTCGAGAACATGGGCGCCCAGATGGTGAAGGAAGTCGCTTCCCGCACCAACGACGAGGCGGGCGACGGCACCACCACCGCCACCGTTCTCGCCCAGGCCATCATCAAGGAAGGCCTCAAGGCCGTGGCCGCCGGCATGAACCCGATGGACCTCAAGCGCGGCATCGACCTCGCCACTGCGAAGGTCGTGGAGTCGATCAAGGCCGCCTCGCGTCCGGTCAACGACCAGCATGAAGTCGCCCAGGTCGGCACCATCTCGGCCAACGGCGAAGCCCAGATCGGCCGCTTCATCGCCGACGCGATGCAGAAGGTCGGCAACGAGGGTGTCATCACCGTCGAGGAGAACAAGGGCCTCGAGACCGAAGTCGAAGTCGTCGAAGGCATGCAGTTCGACCGCGGCTACCTCTCGCCCTACTTCGTCACCAACGCCGACAAGATGACGGCCGAGCTGGAAGACGTGTTCATCCTGCTGCACGAGAAGAAGCTCTCGTCGCTGCAGCCGATGGTCCCGCTGCTCGAGTCGGTGATTCAGGCCCAGCGTCCGCTGCTGATCGTGGCCGAGGACGTGGAAGGTGAGGCCCTCGCGACCCTCGTGGTCAACAAGCTGCGTGGCGGCCTGAAGATCGCCGCCGTCAAGGCTCCGGGCTTCGGCGATCGCCGCAAGGCCATGCTGCAGGACATCGCGATCCTGACCGGTGGTCAGGTGATCTCGGAAGACCTCGGCATGAAGCTCGAGAATGTCACCATCGACATGCTCGGCCGCGCCAAGAAGGTCTCGATCAACAAGGACAACACGACCATCGTGGACGGTGCCGGCGAAAAGGCCGAGATCGAAGCCCGCGTGTCGCAGATCCGCACCCAGATCGAAGAGACCACCTCGGACTACGACCGCGAGAAGCTGCAGGAGCGTGTGGCCAAGCTGGCGGGCGGCGTGGCCGTCATCCGCGTCGGCGGCATGACCGAAGTCGAAGTGAAAGAGCGCAAGGACCGCGTCGATGACGCCCTGAACGCGACCCGCGCGGCCGTTCAGGAAGGCATCGTGGTCGGTGGCGGCGTCGCCCTGATCCAGGCGGGCAAGGTCCTCGACGGGCTGACCGGCGAGAACCCGGACCAGAACGCCGGCATCACCATCGTGCGCCGCGCGCTGGAAGCTCCGCTGCGCCAGATCGCCCAGAACGCGGGCGTGGACGGCTCGGTCGTGGCCGGCAAGGTCCGCGAGTCCGACGACAAGGCCTTCGGCTTCAACGCCCAGACCGAAGAATATGGCGACATGTTCAAGTTCGGCGTGATCGACCCGGCCAAGGTGGTTCGCACCGCTCTGGAAGACGCGGCCTCGGTCGCCTCGCTGCTGATCACCACCGAAGCCATGATCGCCGACAAGCCCGAGCCGAAGTCGGCTCCGGCCGGCGGCATGGGCGGCATGGGCGGCATGGACGGCATGATGTAAGCCTCTGCACCGCAGAGCCGACAGGGAAGGGGGCCTTCGGGCCCCCTTTCTCATTTTGTCCGTTCCGTCTTTGGCAAAGGGGATGCGTTCTGCCTCGTGCCCACGGGACTGCGGCCGGAGCGGTCGCGGAAGCGTCGGGCCTGTGGATGTGATCCTGCTTGGCCATGCCCGCCTTGCGCCCGATCGACGGCGCGGCCATTCCCGCGCGCCATCGGGCGCTGCCGGGGAGGGCGCGTCCGAAGCCCGTCCGAGAGTCTGAGGTGCCGGCAGGTCGTCCGGCCGGATGGGCCGGGCCGTTACTCGAGGATTTCGGCCGGATCCACGCCCCAGAGCGCCGTCTTGATCACCCAGCCGCGGTTGCCCTCGGCGCTGACGCGGCACCAGTCGCGGATGCAGGACAGCAGCCGGACCACCACGCCCCGCTGGACATGGACCGTGACGGTCGATCCGCTGGCCGGATCCTCATGCAGATCCGCCATTTCGGCCACGACCATTGCGCTGCGCACCCCCGACAGCAGCGAGTAATGCACCCAGCCCCCGGCGCCCTCGAAATCCTCGACGCGGCGCCAGTGCTCGTATTCCGCCGTCACGCGGAGAGGCATTCCCGCGCGGGTGAAGACCCAGTCGATCCGATGCGTCAGGCCCGGCCCGCGGCGCGCGTTGCCTTCGGAGGTCTTCAGCGAGACATAGCGCGGCAGGGGAAGGCTCGTGACCGGGCCGACACCGGCGACCGCTGCCGCCTGGGCCGCCGAGGCGAAGCCAGCGGGATCGTCCGCGGGAACGTCGGCTTCCTGTGCCGTGGCGCCGGTGGCAAGCGCCAGCGCCAACGCGAGCGCCTTGATCATGCGTCCCATCGCTCTTTTCCGCCTTTCACGCAGCCATGCCGTCATGCCGCGCCGTCCTGCCTCTGCCGGGGCTTGTGCCGCGCCCCGCTTGGCGGCACCTTGCCACCACATGTCCGGATTTGGAAGTGCAGGGGAGACAGAGAATGCCCGTGGAACGCCTTACTGTTGTCGTCACGCGACGCCTGCCGGACGTGGTCGAGACCCGCCTGAAGGAGCTTTTCGACGTGCAGCTCCGCGACCCGGACACGAAGATGTCGCGGGATGACCTGGTCGAGGCGATGGGGCGCGCGGATGTGCTCGTGACCTGTCTCAACGACGAGATCGACGCCACCATGCTGGCGCAGGCAAGCCCCAGGCTGAAGCTGATCGCGAACTATGGCGCGGGCGTGGATCACATCGATGTGGCCACCGCCCGGCAGCGCGGCATCCTCGTCTCGAACACGCCCGATGTGGTGGCCGAGGACACGGCCGACATGACCCTGGCGCTGATCCTCGCCGTCACCCGGCGCATCCCCGAAGGGCTCGCCGAGATGCAGTCGGGCAACTGGGCGGGCTGGTCGCCGATGGCGCATCTGGGCGGACGGCTCCGGGGCCGGCGGCTCGGGATCCTCGGCATGGGGCGGATCGGGCAGGCGGTGGCGCGGCGCGCGAAGGCCTTCGGGATGCAGGTGCATTACCACAACCGCAAGCGCGTCCGCCCCGAGATCGAGGAGGAACTCGGCGCGACCTGGTGGGAAAGCCTAGACCAGATGGTCACGCGGATGGACATCATCTCGGTCAATTGCCCGCATACGCCCTCGACCTTCCATCTGCTGAACGCCCGCCGGCTGAAGTTGCTCAAGTCCACCGCGGTGATCGTGAACACCTCGCGCGGCGAGGTGATCGACGAGAACGCCCTGACGCGCGGTCTGCGCGCCGGCGAGATCGCGGGCGCCGGGCTCGACGTGTTCGAGCACGGGCACGAGATCAACCCGCGGCTGCGCGAACTGCCGAACGTGGTGCTCTTGCCGCACATGGGCTCGGCCACGCTCGAGGGACGGATCGAGATGGGCGAGAAGGTGATCCTGAACATCAAGACCTTCGCCGACGGCCACCGGCCGCCGGATCAGGTCCTGCCCTCGATGCTGTAAGGCATGGGTCGTGCCGCCCGAGCAGGCGGCACGGCTTTCCTCAGAGAGGTTCGACCAGGGCGCCCGCGGCGAGCCGCTTGGCCCAGGCATGGACGTCGTCGCCGATCCGTTCGCGCAGGTCCTTGACCTGGGCCACCAGCGCCGCGGCGGCGCGCTCGCGCATCCCGGCCACATGCGACAGGGCGGATTCGCGCACCGGGCGCCAGTCGGTCTCCTCGTCCAGCCGCAGCAGCATCTCGCCGCCGATGTCGCGCACTTCCCAGCCGAGGCCGTAGAGGTCGAAGCCGTTCGCGCCGCCGGCCTCCTGATCCTCGCGGCGCCGGATCATGTGCATCCGCACATATTCCTCCAGCGCGTTGCGCGTGCGCTGAAGGATCTCGGCCGCGATCTCGGACCAGCCGGCCGCGAGGTCCGCCTCGAGTTCGCGCCAGGGTGAGGCCGCATCGGTGCGGAAGGCGAGCGCGTCGCTGTCTGGCCAGCCTGCGATCTCGTAGGCCGAGGCGCCGATCTTCAGGCGGGCGATGGGGTCCGGCCCCTGGCGAGGGGTGTCGGCCGCCGCCACCGAAGGCGCCGCAGGCTGCGGGCGGCTCTCGGTGTCGCGGCAGAGCACCGCCAGTCCTTCGGGCGTGATGGTCGGGTGACCCTGATCGAGCGTGACGAGCCCCGCGATCTGCAGGCTCGTGCGTTCGGCAAGTGTCGGCTGCTGGCCTGCTGCCAGCCGCAAGAGGCCGGTCAGCGTATGCGAGGCAGGGGCGCTGTCATATTCGCCGATGGCCCCGACCAGGGCCAGCATGCGCTGCGCCGTGGCCTGCGGAAGCGCCGTCTCGGGGGAGATGGGGGCTGGGGCGGCGTTCTCGGTCACGGCGGGTCCTCCGTCTTGGATGCTTCAGCACGCAAACGGACAAGCCGTCGCGGGATTTAGAGCGGGCACGGCATGCCGGGCCGCGCAGGCGCAAAAAAACCTTGCGGGATCCGGCGGCGTTAAGGCCTTGGAAGGGGGCTCCATACTTATTGTTGTAAAGGGCCATCCGCCTGTTGCGGGGTCCGAAGGACGCATTTGCACTAGGTTTGAGGGCGGCCGGGATCCGTCAGCCGCCCCCACCACAAGCGAGAGACCAGCATGAGCGACAGCCTCACCCTTCGTGCCCCGCGCCACGCGATCGCCGCCACGGCCCCTGCCGAGGCGGACGAGATCGCCGATCCCGAGGGCAAGCTGCCTTCCGGCTGGTGGCTGCTGCCGGCCGTGATCTGCGGCGTCTGCATGTGGGTGGCGATCGGGATGCTCATCTTCTGACGGCGCGTCGGGGCGCCTGTGACCAGTTCAGCCTGAAGGAGCGGCTCCGCCGATGACGGAAATGCCCAATCTGCGCAGCAGGCTGACGGGCCAGCCCCAGGGCCCGGCCGAGGAGTGCTGGGTGGCGCTGTTCGACGGCGTGGCGCATCCCGTCCTGATCAAGAACTCCGAGTCGCGCGTGATCTTCATGAACAGCGCGGCCTGCGAGCTGCTCGGATGCCAGCGGGGGGAGCTTGAAGGGCGCGCCGAGCATGAGCTTGTCGGCGGGCTGACCGCGGCCTGGCTGCGCGATCTCGACGCCGAGGCGATGCGCAGCGGCTCGCTCACCGTCGAGCAGGTGGTGCCGGGGCCCGCCGGCCTGCGCCGCTTTCTCGTGTCGCGCAAACCGGCCGGAGAGCATCTTGTCGTCACCTTCTTCGAGATCACGGAGCTTCGCCGGACGGAAGAGGCCCTGCGCGAGCGCGAGGCGCATCTGCGCGGCCTTCTCGATCTCAATCCTCTGGTTCCCTTCAGCATCTCCCCGGACGGGACGCTCTCGGACATCTCGGACCGCCTGGTGGATCTGACCGGCCTGCCGCGCGACACGTCTCATGTCGATGACTGGTGGGCGGCCATGCATCCCGACGACCGGCCCGAGCTTCGGGCCGCCTGGGCGCAGGCCGTGCGGGACGGGGCCTCCTTCGACGCCGAGCACAGGCTCCGCATGCCGGACGGCCAGTATCGCTGGTTCCGGGCGCGCGTCGTGGCGCGGCGCGATGAGGAGGGGCGGATCGACCGCTGGTTCGGCATCCTCGAGGATGTGCATGAGCGCCACCTCTCGCTCGACCATCTGCGCGAGAGCGAGGCGCGCTTTCGCGCCTTCGCCGACGATGCGCCGGTCATGATCTGGGTGACGGATGTGGAGGGGCACAATGTCTTCGTGAGCCGGAGCTGGCTGAAGGTCACGGGGCAGTCGCCCGAGGAGGCGGTCAACGAGGGCTGGGCCGCTGTCATCCACCCCGAGGATCGCGACGCCGTGGTCGCGATCTGGGAGAGCGCCCTGCGCCGCCGAGTGCCCTTCACGAACGAATTCCGGGTGCGCCGGCAGGATGGCAGCTGGTGCTGGGTGATCGACGTGGGGCAGCCGCGCGTTCTCGCGGACGGCACCTTCATCGGCTACATCGGCTGCTGCGTGGACATCAGCGCCCGCCGCCAGGCCGAGGATGACCGGGTGATGGCGCAGCTGCAGGTCTTCCACATGGCGCGCCACGACATGCTGACCGGCCTGCCCAACCGGCACTATTTCGGCGACTGCTACGAGGAGGCGGTGGCGGCTCTTGCGGCCGGCCGCTCGGTGGCGGTTCACATGCTGGACCTCGACGGGTTCAAGGCGGTGAACGACACGCGCGGGCATCCGGTGGGCGATCAGGTTCTTCGGCAGGTCGCCGACCGGCTGCGCACCTCGGTGCGCAGCACCGACACGGTGGCCCGACTGGGCGGCGACGAATTCGCCGTGATCCAGACGCCGGTCCGGACCGAGCAGGAGGCCTGCGATCTGGCCCGCCGCCTGATCGCGGCCGTCTCGAAGCCGTTCAACATCGACGGCACCGTGCCCGAGGTGGGGGCGAGCGTCGGCATCGCGTTTGCGCGCGGCCGCGGCGACAGCGCCGAAGAGGTCATGCGCTTTGCCGACGTGGCGCTCTATGCCGCCAAGCAGGCCGGCCGCGGCACCTTCCGCGTCTTTGACGAAGCGACCGACATCCATCTCCAGAGCCGGCAGAAGATGAAGTCGGCGCTGCGGGCGGCCCTGGGGCAGGGCGAGCTGTCGGTGTTCTACCAGCCGCTGATCGGGCTGGCCGACGGGCGCGTCACCGCCTGCGAGGCGCTGATGCGCTGGCACCGCAAGGGGGCGGGCTGGATCACGCCCGACCAGTTCATTCCCGTGGCCGAAGAGGCGGGCCTGATCGGCGTGATGGGCGAGTGGGTCCTGCATGAAGCCTGCGCCCATGCCGCCCGCTGGCCCGACAACGTGTCGCTCGCCGTGAACCTCTCGCCGCTCCAGTTCCACGGCGGCGGGCTCGTCGATGTGGTCGTGTCGGCCCTGCGCGCCTCGGGCCTTCCGCCCGAGCGGCTGCAACTCGAGATCACCGAGTCGGTGCTGCTCGACCCGACCGACCGCAACATCACGGTGCTGCAGGAACTGCGCGCGGTGGGTGTGAAGATCGTGATGGACGATTTCGGCACCGGCTATTCGTCGCTGGGCTACCTGCGCAGCTTTCCGTTCGACAAGATCAAGGTGGATCGGTCCTTCATCCGCGATCTTCCTCATGCGCGCGAGGCGCTGGCGATACTCAAGGCGGTGGCGGGCCTCGGCCGCAGCCTCGACATGCGCACCACCGTCGAGGGGGTCGAGACCCAGGCCCAGCTCGATTGCGCCATCGCCGAAGGGGTGGACGAGGCGCAGGGCTTCTTCTTCTCCCGCCCGCTGCCGGCGCCCGCGATCACCAGCTTCATCTCCGGCCGTCTGGGCCGCAGATTTGCGGCCTCGAAAGGCTCGGAAGGGGCGGCCTGACGCGGCGGTGCGTCGGTCAGGCCATCCGGCCGGTCTCGGCCAGCCGGACGTGCCAGGACAGGGCTTCCTCGAGCACATGCGGCGTGTGGCCGCCGCGCTGGCAGGCGCGCGCGACATAGTCCTGCAGCATCGGCTGATAGTCGGGGTGGACGCAGTTGGCGAGGATCGTCGCGGCTCGCTCGCGCGGGGCCAGGCCGCGCAGGTCGGCCAGCCCCACCTCGGTCACGAGAATGTCCACGTCATGCTCGGTATGGTCCACATGGCTCACCATCGGCACCACCGACGACACCGCCCCGTGCTTCGCGATCGACTTCGTCACGAAGACCGACAGATAGGCGTTCCGTGCGAAATCGCCTGAGCCGCCGATCCCGTTCATCATCTGCGTGCCGGTGACGTGGGTCGAGTTGACGTTGCCGTAGATGTCGAACTCGAGCGCCGTGTTGATGCAGATGAGGCCGAGGCGCCGCACGACCTCGGGGTGGTTCGAGATTTCCTGCGGGCGCAGGATCAGCCGCGGCTTGTAATCGGACAGGCGCGACAGCACCTCCTGATACTTCCGCGCCGAGAGGGTGATCGACGAGCCCGAGGCAAAGCGGAGCTTGCCCGCGTCGAACAGATCGAAGGTCGAGTCCTGCAGGACTTCGGAATACATTTTCAGATCGTGGAAGGGCGTGTCGATGAAGCCATGCAGCACGGCGTTCGCGATCGTGCCGATCCCGGCCTGCAGCGGCTGGAGCGTCTGGTCGAGCCGCCCCGCCCGCACCTCGTGCAGCAGGAACTCGGTCAGGTGGCCGGCGATGGCGCGCGTATCCTCGTCGGGATCGAGGATGGTGGCCGAGCTGTCGAGTTTCTCGGTGACGACGATCGCCGCGATCTTCTCGGGCGGGATCGGGATGAAGGGAAGGCCAACCCGGCTCTCGGGCGTCACGACCGGGATCGGCATCCGGTTGGGCCGGTAGGTCGGGATGTAGATGTCGTGCAGCCCTTCAAGCTCGGCCGGCTGGCTGAGGTTGATCTCGACGATGACCTTCTCGGCCAGGATCGCGAACGAGGCCGAGTTGCCGACCGAGGTGGTGGGCACAATGCCGCCGTTCTCGGTGATGGCCACCGCCTCGATCACCGCCACATCCACCCTGGGCAACTGCCGGGTGCGCAGCATCTCGACGGTTTCGGACAGATGCTGGTCGATGAACATGACCTCGCCCCGGTTGATCGCCTTGCGGAGGGCGGGATCGGACTGGAACGGGATGCGTCGGGCCAGCACATGCGCCTCGGTCAGCGTCTTGTCGAGGTCATTGCCGAGGGAGGCGCCGGTCATCAGCGTGATCTTCAGCGGCCGGGTCCGCGCACGGGCGGCGAGCGCCATGGGCACGGCCTTGGCCTCGCCCGCGCGGGTGAAGCCGGACATGCCGACCGTCATGCCATCCTCGATCAGCGAGGCTGCCTCTTCCGCGCTCACCAGCCGGCTGCGCAGGCCGGTGTGACGGATCCTCTCGTTGTAAACGCCGTCCAGCATGGGCCCCTCCTCCCTGAGAAAGCAATCCGGCCGACGGGAAGTTGCGCGGACCTTCAGCCAGCCGGCAACTTTCGTAGTTGTCCGGCCGGCGCTTCACAACCGAAGCTTCGCCTTCGGAGGGGCATGGCAGCCATGCAATTTACGCATGACGTATGCGCAGGGGTCATGGGTCGCGGCGTCGTGCTAGGATCGCGGCGGTTGCGAGCGCGGCTCCGGCAAGGAGAAGGCCACCCGCCGCAAGGCCGGTCCGCGTGGTCGGGCCGGAGAGGCTGAGGACGCTGTCGGAAGCCTCATCGCCGAAGCGACCGGCGGCCCCCATGTCGCGCTCGACGGGTTCCATCAGATTGTCGGCTCTCGCTTTTCCCGGCCCGATCTGGCTGTCCCAGGCCTTGCGGGCCATCATGCGGTCCATCCAGCCGGGTGCCACCATCGTCCCGAGGATCGCCTGCATCGAGGGGCCGCCGATCCAGATCTCGCGCGGGGCGGAGCGGGCCGCGGCGACCACCGCCTCGGCCACGGCCTCGGGCGTGTGGATCGGCGGGACGGGTTGCGGGCGGCCGTGGACATGGGTGCGGGCCCAGTCGAACTGGGGCGTATCGACGGCCGGAAGCTGCGCCATGGTGAGGCGGATACGGCTCTGGTCGTGGAGCAACTCGGACCGGAGCGAGTCGGTGAAGCCCCGGACGGCGGCCTTGGCGGCGCAATAGGCGGCCTGCAGCGGGATCGAGCGGTAGGCGAGGGCCGAGCCGATCTGAAGGATCGTGCCCCCGTCCTGCGGCCGCATGTGCCTCAGGGCGGCCAGCGTGCCGTGAACCGTGCCGAGATAGGTGACCGAGGTGACGCGTGCGTATTCCTCGGGCGTGGCGCGCTCGGCCGGGCCGAAGACCGTGACCATGGCGTTGTTGATCCACAGGTCGATGCGGCCCCATCGCTCCATCACCGCCTCGGCCGATGTGAAGACCTGCCCGGCCTCGGCCACATCGGCGCGCAGGGGCAGGGGCTCGCCGCCAAGCCGCGCCACTTCGGCGGCGGTCGCGGTGAGACCCGCCCGCCCGCGGGCCAGAACAGCCACCCGCCATCCCCGCCGGGCATAGGCCCGTGCCAGCGCCCGGCCGACGCCCGCCGTCCCGCCCGTGATCACGACAACCGGCCTCTGCCGCATCTGGAACTCCTCCGCTGATCCGCAGGCAGAACGGGCCGGCGGGGGGGATCGTTCCGTGGTCCTGCGGCTGCGGAGTGCCCGATCCGTCGGCAGGGCGCCGTGACGCAGGGCTTGACCGGCGCGCGCGGAACCGGCGGGCGGGGCGGGCGTTGCCGGGGCATGGACGAGTGAAGGACCAGTCCGACGAAGGCGCGCGGACGATGCGCCGCGCGGACAAAGTCATGCCTTTTTCCCGGAGAGACCGAATGAGCCGCGCGGCACCCTTTCTTGTCGATGACCTCCTGCCGGAAGGCGTGCGTCTGCGCGCCATCCGTCCGGTGAATTGCCGCCGCATTCCCGAGGCGCGGTCGGTGGCTGCCCTGGCGCTGCGGGACGGCGACGGCCGCAGTCTGGCGCGTCGCCTCGCGACGCTGGGGGAGGGCGTGACGGTTCTCGTGGCGGTGGAAACGCCGGCCGCGGCGGAAGAGGCGGTGCGCCTTCTGGCCGGGCAGGACCTTTCGGGTCTGGTCCTCGTGCTCGACGCACAGCCCGAGGTGGACTGGATCGGGCGGCTCCGGGCGCTGGCGGGGCGGCTTGTCCCGCAGGCGCCGCCCGCGGTGCAAGAGCCCGTGGGCGCGGATGCGCTGCGCTACCTCGCCAAGATGCGCGAACTCGAGGCGCTGATCGACCCGGACGCCGCGCAGGACGCGCCGTCGCGCGGGCGGCCCCTGGCCGATGCCCGGAGCTGGCATTCGCGCCTTCATGCGCGGGCCGTGGCGCGGTTTCTTCATGGTCAGGGGCGGGCTTCGCAACACGCCGTCCGGCTGCTCGACCGGACGGCGGTTCCCCGCGCGACGGAGCCGGGCACCTTCCGCGCCCTCTGGAGCGCGCTGGATGCCGGGCGTCCCTCCGCGAGCCTCGGGCAGGACGAGATCGCGCGGGAGGAGGCGCTGCTCGACGGCTTCATAGCGCAGGAGAAGGCCCGGCAGGCGGCGCTGGTGCGGCCCGCTCCGTGGCGCGGCCACCGCCGTTTGACGGCCATGGGCCTGCGCGCTTGACTTGCGCCCGGGGCTTTCCGATGATCTCGCAGTGGGAAAGTCGGGCGAAACCGGCCGAACGGATCAGCGCGGCAATTTCGGCCGCGTGACGGGCGCGAGGCGCTTCCCGACAGATTGACCGGCGTCTGCGTGCCGGACCATTTGCTTTGAAAAACGCCGCCAGACGGCACGAATTGATCGGAGATGTTGATGCCCCTGAAGGTCCTTTTCACAGGCGCGGACGGCTACGTCGGCGCCCTTCTTGGCCCCTATCTGCTGGAAAGAGGCATTGAGGCCGTGGGGCTCGATACGGGTTTCTACCGCAAGGGCTGGCTCTACCCGACATCGGCGCCGCGCCCGGCCGTCATCACCAAGGACATCCGGCAGGTCACGGCCGAGGACCTGGAGGGATTCGATGCGGTGGCCCATCTGGCCGAACTGTCCAACGATCCGCTGGGCCAGCAATCGCCCGGCCTCACGCATGAGATCAACCACGGCGGCTCGATGCATCTGGCCGAGGTGGCCCGCAAGGCGGGCGCGAAGCGGTTCGTCTACATGTCCTCCTGCTCGGTCTATGGGGTGGGGCGGCCCGACAAGATCCTCGACGAGACGAGCCCCGTCAATCCGCAGACCGCCTATGCCGAATGCAAGGTGAAGGTCGAACAGGATCTGACGGGCCGGGCCGGCGCGGATTTCGAACCCTGCTTCCTGCGCAACGCGACCGCCTATGGGGCCAGCCCGCGCCAGCGGTTCGACATCGTGCTCAACGACCTCTGCGGCCTGGCCTGGACCACGAAGAAGATCACGCTCCAGTCCGACGGCTCGCCCTGGCGGCCGCTCGTTCACGCGCTCGACATGTGCCAGGCGGTCTGGCGCTCGCTGATCGCGCCCGCCGATGCGATCACGGGCCAGTGCTACAACGTGGGCTCCAACGACCAGAACTACCGCGTGATCGAGATCGCCCGCATCGTGGCCGACAGCTTTCCGGGCTGCGAGCTTGAGGTGGGCCAGCCTTCGGCCGACAACCGCTCCTACCGGGTGAACTTCGACAAGATCCAGCGCGTGCTGCCCGACTTCCGGTGCGAATGGACCGCCGAGAAGGGCGCACGCCAGATGCGCCAGGTGTTCGAGCGCATCGACATGACCCCCGAGGAGTTCCGCGCCGAGCCCTACACCCGGCTCAAAATGCTGATGCGGCTGCGCGCCGCCCGGCTTCTCGACGACAAGCTCTACTGGGCCAATCCGGCTCTGGAGGCGGTGGCATGATCATCGTCGACAAGGCGCTGGCCCGGCGCGCGGCCGAGGGCCGGCCGATCCGCGTCGGCATGATCGGCGCGGGCTTCATGGGGTCGGGCATTGCGTTGCAGATCGCGAACTCGGTGCCCGGGATGCAGCTCGTGGCGATCGCGGCGCGGCGGGTCGAGCAGGCGACCGTGGCCTTCGAGTCCAGTCGGACGGGCGAGAGCGTGCGCCGTGTCTCCACACAGGCCGAACTCGAGGCCGCGATCGTGGCCGGCGAGCCTGCCGTCACCGACGATCCCGCCCTCGTGGGCTGCGCCCGCGGGATCGAGGCCATCATCGAGGTGACGGGCTCGATGGACTATGCGCTGCTCGCGGTCGAGGCGGCCATCGCCACCGGCAAGCATGTGATCCTGATGAACGCCGAGCTGGACGGGACCATCGGGCCGCTCCTGAAGAAGCGGGCCGATGCCGCGGGCGTGGTGATCACCAACTGCGACGGCGACCAGCCGGGCGTGCAGATGAATCTGATCCGGTTCGTGAAGGGGATTGGTGTCAAGCCGGTCCTGTCGGGCAACATCAAGGCCCTGCAGGATGAGTATCGCACCCCCGAGACCCAGCGCGGCTTTGCCGAGAAATGGGGTCAGAACGTCCATATGGTGACCTCCTTCGCGGACGGCACCAAGATCTCCTATGAGCAGGCGATCGTGGCCAATGGAACGGGGATGCGCGTCGCGCGGCGCGGAATGATCGGGATCGACCCCACGGGCAAGAACCCGACGCTGCCGCTGCGACCGCTCGAGGAATATGTCGCGATGTTCGCGCCGCACCTCGATCCCGAGGGGCCCGGCATCGTCGATTATGTCGTGGGTGCGCGGCCGGGGCCGGGGGTCTTCGTGATCGGCACCCACGACGACCCACGGCAAAAGCATTACCTCAATCTCTACAAGCTCGGCGAGGGGCCCTACTACCTCTTCTATACGCCCTACCACCTCTGCCATTTCGAAGTGCCGATGACGGTGGCGCGCGCGGTGCTGTTCGGGGATGCGGCGCTGACGCCGCTCGGCGCGCCGCAGGTGGGTGTGGTGGCGGTGGCCAAGCGCGATCTGAAGGCGGGCGAAGTGCTCGACGGGATCGGCGGCTTCACCGCCTACGGCCAGTGCGAGAACATCGAGGTGGTGGCCGCCGAGCGGCTGCTGCCGATGGGTCTCGCCGAAGGGGGGGTGCTGCTGCGCGACATCCCGCGCGACCAGGCGCTGACCTTCGGGGATGTGCGCCTGCCCGAGGGCCGGCGCATCGACGCGCTTTATGCAGAGATGGAGCAGGAGTTCGGCCTCGCGCAACCCGCCGAGACCTTTGCCCTGATCGGCTGACGGGCCGGAGCGCGGGCCCTCACCGCGCTCCGCCTGCGCCTATCCCGGCGTGTAGTCCGGCCAGGCCGCATCCTTTTCCGAGATCACCGAGACCCCGCCGGCCCATGCGATTCCGAAGGTCGGATCATCCCAGCGCACGCCGCCCTCGGCGCCCGGCGTGTATGCGGTCGAGACGAGGTAGGAGACCGCCGTCGCATCCTCGAGCGTCAGATAGCCGTGCGCGAACCCCTCGGGGATATAGAGCTGGCGGTGGTCCCCGGCGCGCAGGTCGAACCCTTCCCATTTCATGTAGGTGGGCGAATCCGGGCGCAGGTCGATGATCACGTCGTGAATGCGCCCGCGCGTGCAGGTGATCACCTTCACCTCGGCGTGCGGGCTGCGCTGGTAGTGCATGCCGCGCAACGTGCCGACCGCATGGTTGTAGGAGCTGTTGTGCTGGACGAAACGGGTGGCAAGTCCGGCCTTCGCCATCTCCTCCTCGCAGAAGGTTCGCTCGAACCAGCCCCGGTGATCCTCTCTCGGCTCCGCCTCGATGAGGACGGCATCCTTCAGCGTCGTCGGAATGAAGCGCATGCGGCAAGTCTCTCCTGTCAAGATCCGCCCCGGCCTGGTGCCGGCGTCGAAATGCGACGAAAGTCGGCGTGAGGGGACTGTGTCCGGGATTGCATCGGCGGGCAAGCGCCAAACGCCACTGGTTCGGACCGCTCAACGGTGGGCCGAATCGATTCGTCTCTCCTCGTTGTGATCATTTCGAGCGGAACGCCGCCGTATCGTGCGCAGCTTTTCGCTGAGCGAGAGTGAGTGGCGCGTGGCTCTCCCGCCGGTTGCGCCACAACCGGCTTCCGGTTGCACTTTTGGCTAGATGATGAAGGAAACGTTGACGCAGCGAGCGGAGGAATACACAAGTTAATGCACATTATCACTAAGAGTAGTGCCCAAACTTTCGAACGTATTCATTCGATAACGAAATGATTGTCGGCAAGAAGACGAAGGGGCGGCGGGAGCGAGCCGCCCCTTCGCTTTTTGTGGCGCCGGATCCCCGCGGCACGCCTTAACGGGATGGGGACACGTCCAACCAATCTTGCCCGGACGCCGCCGAGGCACTAGGGACGTCCGATCCGTCAGATCAGGAAGTGCCGTGATGACCCCTCTCGACCAAGCGCATGAAGCGATGGAAACGGCCCCCGGCGACGATGCCGCGCGGCTGCGCTTCTATGGCCAACTGGCGGATGGCGAGCTGTTCCTGCTGCTCGAGAGCGAGCCCGAGGATGAGACCCTGACCCCGCAGCTGTTCGAGCTGGAAGAGGGGCCCGTGGTCCTCGCCTTCGACCTTGAAGAGCGGCTTGCGGCCTTCACCGGCGTGCCCGCGCCCTACGCCGCCTTGCCCGGGCGTGTCGTGGCGGGGCTGCTGGCCGGGCGGGGGATCGGACTGGGGCTGAACCTCGGCGATGCGCCCTCGGCCATGCTGCTGCCGCCCGAGGCGGTGGACTGGCTGGCCGAGACCATCTCTCATGCGCCGTCCGAGGCCGAGGCGCGTCCCGCGGGCTTTGCCCCGCCGCAACTGCCCGAGCCGCTCATCGCGGCGCTGGATGGCAAGCTCGCCCGTGCGGGGGGGCTTGCTGGCCATGCCCTGCTTGCGGCCGTGCGCTACGAGGACGGGCGCGAGGCGCACATGCTGGCCTTCGTCGCGGCCCTCGACGGGGCGCAGCCGGCTCTGGCGCGCTCGGTCTCGGAGGCACTGACCTTTTCGGGGCTCGAGGCGGGGACGCTGGACGTGGCCTTCCTCGCCGAAGGCGACCCTGTCGCGGTCGCCATGGCCCGTGTGGGGCTGCGGTTCGATCTGCCCGTGCCGGCGGCCCCGGAACTGCGCGAGGAACATGTCCCCGTCGCGCCGGGCATGGATCCCGAGCGCCCACCGATCCTGAAGTAGCGCGCCCGCGGGCGGAAGATCCGCGACAGACTCCCGCTTTCCCGGGGCCGCGGAACGACTTGGCGTGGGGTATCTGAATACCTATTTTTCAGGCCATTGGAATCGCTGGATTATTCCGCGTGCGATCCTCTTGACCTGCGCAGCGAAATGCCGGAAACAGCCGCATCCGAATTCGCGGGGGCTGCCCTCGCTCCATTCCAGGAATTCCCGATGAAAACCTTCACCGCTACCCCGGCGGATATCGAGAAGAAATGGATCCTGATCGACGCCGAAGGCGTGGTTCTGGGCCGTCTCGCCACGATCGTCGCCAACATCCTGCGCGGCAAGAACAAGCCGACCTTCACCCCCCACATGGACATGGGTGACAATGTCATCATCATCAACGCCGACAAGGTGCAGATGACCGGCAACAAGCGCGCCGACAAGCGCTACTACTGGCACACCGGCCACCCGGGCGGCATCAAGTTCCGCACCGCCGCGCAGGTGCTGGACGGCGCCCACCCCGAGCGCGTGGTGATCAAGGCTGTCGAGCGCATGATCTCGCGCAACAGCCTCGGCCGTCAGCAGATGACCAACCTGCGCGTCTACGCCGGCGCCGAGCATCCGCACGAAGCGCAGCAGCCCACCGTTCTCGACGTCGCGTCGCTGAACCCGAAGAACACCCGGAGCGCGTAAGCCATGGCCGACATCAAATCCCTCGACGATCTGAAATCGGTCGTTGGCGACGCCCCGGTGGCCGAAGCCGCCGTCACGCGCGAGCCGGTGCGTGACTCGCTCGGCCGCTCCTACGCCACCGGCAAGCGGAAGGACGCGGTGGCCCGCGTCTGGATCAAGCCGGGCTCGGGCAAGGTCACCGTCAATGGCAAGCCGATGGACGAGTATTTCGCCCGTCCGGTGCTGCAGATGATCCTGCGCCAGCCGTTCACCGTTGCCAATGTGACGGGTCAGTTCGACGTCATGGCGACCGTCGCGGGTGGCGGTCTCTCGGGCCAGGCCGGCGCGGTCAAGCACGGCATCTCGAAGGCGCTGCAGCTGTACGAACCCTCGCTCCGCGCCGCCCTCAAGGCCGCGGGCTTCCTGACCCGCGACAGCCGCGTCGTCGAGCGGAAGAAATACGGCAAGGCGAAGGCCCGCCGCAGCTTCCAGTTCTCGAAGCGCTGATCCTCCGGTACGCTCTTTCGGAAAGGCCCGCCTCCTGGCGGGCCTTTTGCGTGTCGGCGGCGTGGGCCCCATCAACAAAAAGACCGGGCAGGGCCCGGTCCAGTCATGGGGACTTTTGGGCAGGATCACTCCTGCCAGAAGGGCTTGGACGCCTCGATCTCGGCGGCGCGCGCGGTCAGGCCGATGTCGCGCAGCAGGTGCGGGTCGAGCCGCGAGAGCCCGAGCCGCGTTTGGCGTCGCTCCTCCCAGCGAAGCACCAGCAGGCCGAGGCCGAACAGGGCGCGCGCCACGGGCGGCAGGGGCCGGTTCAGGGTCAGGGCGGGCGGGATTTGCGGGATCGCGCGAGTCATCGGAGCACCTTTGTATTGATACAATGAGGCGTATCAACTAATGAAAGCATACAAAGTTGTGTTTACTCGCTCCAGAGGAACATTGTGACTGATACAATATGGCGGCCGGATCTCGCACAATTTCCCGGTCCGAAGTATCTCGCCCTCGCACGCGCCCTGCGGGATGCCATCCGCGCAGGACGGTTGAAGCCCGGCGCGCAGCTTCCGACGGTGCGCGATCTGGCCTGGACGCTCTCGGTCACGCCGGGCACTGTCTCGCGCGCCTATCAGCTGGCGACGCAGGAGGGGCTGCTCGCGGCCACGGTCGGACGCGGCACCTTCGTCGCGGCCGCCGAGCCAAGGCTCGGGCCGACGCAGGAGCTGTTTGTCGAGCGCGATCCGCAGGAGGCGCCGGGTCTGCTCGATCTCCGCTCGCCGCAGCTGCCGGACGTGGGGCAGATGCCGCTGTTCTCCGCGGCCCTGAAGCGGGTGGCGGAGGGGCTGGGCGGTGACTGGCGCGACTATCCGACCCAGCGCGAAGAGGCGGCGCTGCGCGCGGCGGTGCGCGACTGGCTGGCCGACCGGGTGCTGGGGCCGATCGCCCCCGAGGACATCGCCCTCACCCATGGCGGGCAGAGCGCCATCGGGCTGGTGATGCTCTGCTGCCTGCGGGGGGACCGGCCCGTGGTGCTGACGGAAGAGCTTGCCTACCCCGGCTTCCGCCACGCCGCGCGGCTGGCGCGGGCCGAGGTGGTGGGGGTGGAGCTTGACCAGCACGGACTGCGGCCGGACGCGCTGGAAGCCTGCTGCCGAAAGCACGGGCCCCAGGTCCTTTGTGTGACGACCGAGGCGCAGAACCCCACCGCGGCCCGGATGCCCGAGGAGCGACGCGCCGAGATCGTCGCCATTGCCCGCCGGCACGAGCTGCAGATCATCGAGGACGATTGCTACACCGTGGCCGAAAGCACCCTTCCCGCCCTGCGCGCGCTGGCGCCCGAGCGGACCTGGTATGTGGGCAGCCTTTCCAAGACCGTGTCGGCGGCGCTGCGCTTCGGCTACATCCTGTGCCCGACGGGGCGCGGTGAGGCGGGACGGCTGACCGCGCAGCACGCCTTCTTCGCGCTTGGCCGGCCGGTGTCGGACCTCTGCCTCGACCTGTTCCAGAGCGGGCAGGCCGCCGAGATCCGCCACCGGGTCCAGAGCGCCTTTGCCGACCGTCTTCAGGCCGTCGTGAACGGGCTCGGCTCGCACGAGCTGTCCTGGCAGCCGGGCCTGCCCTTCGTCTGGCTGCGGCTGCCGGTCGGCTGGCGCACCTCGAGCTTCACGCGCACCGCCGAAAGCGAGGGCGTGCTGCTGCGCTCGGCCGATGAATATGCGCTGGTGCATGGCCGCTCGCCGAACGGGGTGCGGCTGGCCATTGCGGGGCAGGTGCCGCGCGCGCGGTTGGAAGCGGCGGTCGATCGGCTCTCGCGCCTGCTGGCGTCTCCCCCCTCCGAGCTTCCGGTGTGACGGCCTGGCTTCCCCGAGTCTCTTCCCTTGGCCCGCGAGCTATGCAAGAAGTTCAAGGCACGGCGGAACGGGGGCGCGATGGAGCAGGAAACGCGGTGGAGTCGCTTGCGGCGGTCCGAGGCGGCTCATGGCTATCTTCTCGTGGGACCACCCGCCCTCTATGCGATCCTGCTGCTGGCGGCGCCGCTGGGGACGATTCTGGTCTACAGCTTTCTGACCGACGGCTACCTCGAGATCATCCGCGAGTTCACGCTGGCCAACTATCGTGAGGCCTGGACGAACGAGCTTTACCGCAGCGTGATGCTGCGCTCGCTCGGCGTGGCGATGGCGGTGACGACGGTGACCGTGCTGCTGGCCTTCCCGGTGGCCTATTTCGTCTCGTTCCATGTCGCGCCCGAGCGCAAGTCGCTCTGGCTGTTCCTGATCACCATTCCGTTCTGGACCAGCTACCTGATCCGCGTCTTCCTGTGGAAGGTGATCCTCGGGTTCAACGGGGTGATCAACTCTGGGCTGCTCGGGCTCGGGATCATCGACGAGCCGCTGACCTTCATCCTCTACAACGTGAACGCGGTGGTGATCACGCTCGCCCACGCCTACGCGCCCTTCGCGATCCTGCCGATCTTCGTCGCGCTGGAGAAGATCGACCGCTCGCTGCTCGAGGCCGGGCAGGATCTGGGGGAATCGAAGCTGATGACCTTCTGGCGGGTGACGCTGCCGCTGGCGATGCCGGGGGTGATCGCCTCGGTGCTGATCGTCTTCATCCCGACCATCGGCGACTATGTGACCCCGCAACTGGTGGGCGGACCCGAGGGGCGGATGGTGGCGAACCTCATCCAGCTCCAGTATCTGAAACTCGACAACTACCCGCTGGGGTCGGCCATCGCCGTCTCGGCCATGAGCATCGTCACGGTGGTGAGCCTGATCTTCCTGTTCCTGAACCGCCGCTTCCTCCGGGGGCCGAAATGAAGGGGGGCGGGTTTCGGATCTATGCGCTGGCCTACCTGATCTTCCTCTATGCGCCGATCATCCTGCTGCCGCTCTTTGCCTTCAACGAGGGCACGGTCATTGCCTTTCCGCTAACGGGCTTCAGCACCAAGTGGTTCGTGGCCGCGGCCAACCAGCCGACGCTGTGGCTGGCGGTGAAGAACAGCCTGATCATCGCGGCCTCGGCCTCGGTCATCTCGACCGCGCTCGGCGTCTTTGCGGCCCGCGCCTCGACGCGCTACCACTTTCCCGGCAAGGGGGGCGTCATGGGCCTCATCATGCTGCCGCTGGTGCTGCCCGAGATCATCGTGGCGGTCTCGCTGCTGGTGGTGCTGCTCGGGCTGGGGATCAACCTGTCGATCGTCACCGTCATCCTCGGGCATGTGCTGATCTGCACGCCCTTCACCATCGCGATCCTGACCTCGGCCTTCCAGTCGCTTGACCGCTCGCTCGAGGAGGCCGCCTATGACCTGGGCGAGACCGGGATCTCGACCTTCCGGCTGATCATCCTGCCGCTGGTCATGCCGGGGATCATCTCGTCGCTGCTGATCAGTTTCACCATCAGCCTCGACGAGTTCATCATCGCCTTCTTCCTCGCGGGCACCCAGCCCACGCTGCCGATCTACATCTTCTCACAGTTCCGCTTCCCGCAGGCGGTGCCCGTCATCATGGCGCTCGGAACGGTGCTCGTCGCCTGCTCGATCGTGCTGCTCGCCAGTGCCGAATATTTCCGCCGCCGTGGCCTTGCCCGTTCCGGCGCCAAGGATACCGGAGGCTTCCTGTGACCGCTGCCGCGAAACCCACGATGATCGAGTTCCGCGACGTCCACAAATACTACGGCGATTACCACGCGCTGCGCGGCATCACGGCGACGATCCGGGCGGGCGAGTTCTTCTCGCTGCTGGGCCCCTCGGGCTGCGGCAAGACCACGCTGCTGCGCACCATCGCGGGGTTCGAGGAAATCTCGTCGGGTGCCGTGATGATCGACGGCAAGCACATGGAGGGCGTGCCCGCGAACAAGCGGCCCACCAACATGGTGTTCCAGAGCTATGCGATCTTTCCGCACCTCACGGTGGCCGAGAACGTGGGATTCGGCCTGCGCCGCGCGAAGCTGTCCAAGGACGAACTGAACTGCCGCGTGGGCGAGGCGCTCGAGATGGTGGGGCTGCGGGGGCTTGGCGCGCGCGCGGCCCACGCGCTCTCGGGCGGGCAGCGGCAGCGGGTGGCGCTGGCCCGCGCGCTGATCCTGAAGCCCAAGGTGCTGCTGCTGGACGAGCCGCTCTCGGCGCTCGACAAGAAGATGCGCGAGCAGATGCAGGTGGAGCTGATCAAGCTGCAGCGGCAGGTGGGCATCACCTTCATTCTCGTGACCCACGACCAGGAGGAGGCGCTGGTCATGTCCGACCGGATCGCCGTCATGTTCGAGGGCGAGATCGCCCAGCTCGCCGATCCCGAGACGCTCTACCGTCGGCCCAACTCGCGCAAGGTGGCGGATTTCATCGGCACGATGAACTTCCTGCCGGCGCGGATCCTGTCCGAGGGCGAGCAGGGGATCGAGGTCGAGGCGCAGGGGCTGGGGCGGATGCTGCTCGACCCGAGCCAGGCGCCCGGTGCGGCCTCGGGCACGGGCAGCTCGGTCGGCTTTCGCCCCGAGACCGCCACCATGCTGTTCGAGGGCCAGAAGGCGGAACGGGAGGCGATGGGGACCGTCGAGGAGGTCGTCTATTACGGCGACATGACCTATTACGACGTGCGCCTTGACGGAACCGAGGCGCCGATCCGCATCTCGATGCGCAATGTCTTCGGCCGGCCGGTGCTCGAGATCGGGGCCCGCACGCGCGTCGCCTGGAGCCCGGGGGCGATCGTCCTGTTCCGCTGAGGGCGGTGGTTGCCGTTGGTCCGCTTCGGGGGATCGTTCGGCCGCCGGAACGCGCCGGGGGGCTGTCTGCCCCCCGGACCCCCCGAGGATATTTGGGCAGAGTGAATGGGTGGGGGCCTTCAGCGATCGGGGGGCAGGAGGCCCAGGCCGCGCAGATAGATGCCGATCCCGGCCTCGAGCAGATCCTCGGGCGGAAACGGGGATTTGGCGCCGGGGGCGCCGCGGGTGAAGAGTTCGACGACCCCGTGGCTGAGGGCCCAGACATGGGCCGAGAACATCGCGGGCGGCGGGCGCTTTTCGGGTGGGATATGTTCGGACAGGCGCGTCGCCGCCCGCTCGAGCACGTCCCGCGCCCTCTGGGCCGCCGCCGCAAGCTCGGCGTTGGACTGGAGGGAGATCCCGCTTTCGAACATGGCCATGTAGTGGCCGGGATATTTGCGCGCGAAGGCGAGATAGGCCCGCCCCGTCGCCTCGAAGGCCGCGAGCGCCGAAGGGCGGCCCTCATCGTAGGCGTACTCCATCAGCGCGCCGAAGATCTCGTAGCCCTGCCGGGCCGCTTCGGCGATCAGCTCGTCGCGTCCGGCGAAATGGCGATAGACCGCAGCCGGCGTGACATCGGCCGCCTTGGCCGCCTCGGACAGGGTGAAGCCCTGAGGCCCCTTTTCGGTGATGAGCCGGAGCGCCGCCTCGACCAGGGCCTGGCGGAGGTTGCCGTGATGGTAGCCGCGCTTGCTCATGATCGGCTGTGGCCGTCGCTCCAGAGACCCGGGCCGCCGCAGATCGCGGGATCGGGCGTGCCGATCAGCTCGTCCCTGCGGCCGTCGAAGGGGACGGCGCGCAGGATTGTCTGGATCGCCGCGATCCGCGCCCGGCGCTTGTCGTCGGACCGGATCACCGTCCAGGGCACGGTGCCGGAATGGCTGCGGCTCAGCGTTTCCCCGATCGCATTGCTGTAGTCCGGCCACTTCTTCAGCCCCTCGATGTCGATCCACGAGAGCTTCCACTGTTTCAGCGGGTCCTGTTCGCGCGCGAGGAAACGGCGGAGCTGCTCGGCGCGGCTGACGTTGAGCCAGAGCTTGACGAGCGTGATCCCGTCCTCGACGAGCATCTCCTCGAAGCCGGGAAGCTGGCAGAAGAACTGTTCGCGCTGGCGCTCGGTGCAGAAGTCGAAGACCTTCTCGACCACGCCCCGGTTGTACCAGCTGCGGTCGAAGAGCGCGATCTCGCCGCCCGCGGGCAGCCAGTCCACATACCTCTGGAAATACCATTGCCCCGCCTCGCGGTCCGAGGGGGCCGGCAGCGCCACGACATTCGCGACCCGCGGATTGAGGTTCTCGGTCACGGCCTTGATCGTGCCGCCCTTGCCCGCAGCGTCCCGGCCCTCGAAGACGACCACGATGCGTTTGCCCGACGCCTTCACATCGGCCTGAAGGCGCACGAGCTGCCTCTGCAGCCCCTCCATCCGCTCGGCGTAGGATTTCTTCTTCATCAGCGTCCGGTAGGGGTAGGAGGCGTCGAGAACCTCCTCGTCCGATCCGTCCTGGATCGCCTCGCGGATGTGCCGGGGGGCCTCGTTGCGAAAGTAGTGACTGATCGCCCCGTCGAACGGCAGCTCCATCGGATCCTCCCTCTCTGGCGCCAGTATGGCCAAGCCCGGCCTCAGCGCAATCCGGCCCGGGAGGCGGCGCGGTCGATGGCGGCGGCCACGGCGTCGGGCGCCACATGGTGCGGCATGTGGCCGATGCCCTCGAGGATCGTGACACGCGCCCCCGGTATCAGCCGGCCCAGAGGCTGGGCATGGATCTCGACCGGAACCACGCGGTCATCGCCGCCGTGCAGGATCTCGACCGGCATCGGCAGTTTGGGATAATTCGGCTCCATCAGCCTGAGGTAGGGCTTGAGCCCGGTCACCTGCCGCGCGTTGATCCGGAAGCTCTCGCGCCGCAGCGAAAGGCCCACGCCGAAATAGTCCGAATAGCCCGGCGGCACCTTCTGGGGCGCGAAGATCTGGCCCACGATGCGGTCGGCCCGGTCGGGCGAGACGAAGGCCGAGATGAGCGGCACCACCGCCGCCTGCCCGAAGCTGCTGGCCGTGAGCGAATAGACCGGGCCGAGATCGCCCGGCCAGGGCATCACCGCGCCCGAGACGGTGACGATGGCCGCCGTGTTGCCCGGGTCGCGCAGGCCCCAGGCCAGCGCCACCGCGGCGCCGTAGGAATGGCCGAGCACGATGGGCCGCCGCACGCCGAGCTGGGCGGCGGCCTTGCGCAGCACATCGGCCTGCACGAGCGGGCTGGTACCGTCCGGCCCGATATCGTCCGACCAGCCGAGGCCGGGCCGGTCGAGGGCGATCACCCGGTAGCGCCCCTTCATCTTCTCGACGAAGGAAAAGGTGAAGTCGCGTGTCGAGCCCGAGGCGCCATGGATCAGCACGAGGTCCGGCCCGCGTCCCTCGACATGGGCGTGGATCCGGTGGCCATCCACCTCGAGAAGCTGTCCGGTGGGCGGGTAGGAGGCCTCGGCCACCGCCTCGCGATCCGAGGCACGCTGAGAGACGGCGGCGCCGCAGCCTCCGAGTGCAAGCGTTCCGGCGATGAGGAGACTAACGGCCAATCTGTTGAATGTCATACGGGGTGGACTGATAGATCTCGTTGATCCAGTTTCCATATAGGAGGTGGGCGTGGCTTCTCCACCTGTTCAGCGGCGGTTTTGTCGGATCGTCGTCCGGATAGTAGTTGCGCGGCACGTTGATCGGCTTTCCGTTGCCGATGTCGCGGTCATACTCCTGCTTCAGCGTGTCGCTGTCATATTCGAAATGGTTGAAGATGTAGAGCGCGCGGTGGCCCGCATCCTCGACCAGACAGGGCCCGACCTCGTCCGAGGCGAGCAGCGTGCGCAGGCCCGGCGCCGCGTCGATCTCGTCCTCCCGCATCTCGGTCCAGCGGCTGACGGGGATCACGAAATCGTCCGAGAAGCCGCGCAGATAGGGCGAGACGGGCGCCACGTTGCGGTGGCGGAAGCAGCCGAAGGCCTTGGCCGCCAGCATGTGCTTCGGCACGCCGTGGAAATGATAGATCATCGCCATGCCGCCCCAGCAGACGCCGAAGGTCGAATGGACGTGGGTCTGGGTCCAGTCCATGACCTCGCAAAGCTCGTCCCAGTAGGTGACCTCCGAGAAATCGAGATGCTCGATCGGGGCGCCGGTGATGATCAGCCCGTCGAACTTCTCGTGCTTCACCTCCTGGAAGGGGCGGTAGAAGGCGGCCATGTGTTCGGCGGCGGTGTTCTTCGTCTGATGCTCGGTCATGCGGATCAGCTGGAAGTCGATCTGCAGCGGCGTGGCGCCGATCAGCCGGGCGAACTGGTTCTCGGTCTGGATCTTCTTGGGCATCAGGTTGAGAAGCCCGATCCGCAGCGGACGGATGTCCTGCCGCGCCGCCCGCTCCGGTGTCATCACCATGACGCCCTCGTGGGTCAGCACGTCGAAGGCGGGCAGGGTGGCGGGCAGGGTGATCGGCATGGGCGTCTCTCTCCGGGAGGGCGGGTTCTAGGCCTCGGTCCTGGCTCTGTCCAGCGTGCGGGCGATCAGATCGACGAAAGCGGGCGCATTGCCGGCCTCGGCCACCTCTTCGGCCGTGACCGTGATGCCCCAGCGCGCCATCGCCGCGTAGCGCGGCTGACGGTGGGCAAGGGCACGGGCGTAGGTCCAGCGGATGAAGTCGTCGGGATCGACCTGCTCCTCGGTCAGGCCCTTCTCGACGCGGTAGTCGGTCCAGGCGGCACGGAGGAAGGCCGGCTGGTAATACATCGGCTTCGGCGCCTTGTCGAAACGGCGGACCAGTTCCGCCGTATGCGCCTCGGAGCCTTTGATCCAGACCATCAGCAGGTTTCCGGCCAGATCCGACATCACCGGATCGTTCGGATTGTCGGGATCCACCACTTCGCAGATCGAGCCGCCCGAGTCGCAGACGAAGTTCTGGTAGCCGTAGATCTCGGTCGCGCGGCGGATGAAGCGTTGCGTGTCATGCAGCGCCGCCACCTCGGCCTCGCGATGCTGGCCCTGCCGTTCGAGATAGTCGGCGAAGGCGAGGCCGCCGCGGTTCGGGTTGCCGGGCTTGCCGAGGTAGGTCGAGAGCGGGGCCAGATTGTCGAAGGTGATGTTCGAGGCGATATAGACCGAGTCGGTCCGCAGCAGCTCGCGCAGGAACGGCACCTTCATCGCCTCGCGCTTGAAGTTGTCGGCGATATGCTCGCCCATGTAGCGGGTGCCGATCCGGTAATCGACCGAGTAGTGGAACCAGTCGCCGCTGTCGCGGAGCAGCGTCGAGACATGGGTCTTCCCCAGGCCCGACATGCCGAACAGCAGCACCCGCTTGGCCTGTGCCGCCCGCCACTCCGCTCCGGTCCTGTAGATCATCTCGCGTCCCCTGCCTCGGATCGCGCCCCTGTTACAGCGCCGGGCGCGGCAGTTCACGCGAAATCTGGGAGATGCGACGTCGGGCCGGGCGTCGGAAGGCGGCTTGCCCGATGCCGCCCTCGGATCGCAAAAGGGCCCCGCAAGGGGCCCCGCGCCGGCACGATCGGGAAGATCAGAAGGTGAAGCCAACCCGGATGCCGGCGGCCAGAGCCTCGTTGTCATCGAACTTGGCGCCCACCCCGCGCGTGTTGGCGCTGCCAAGTTCCACATAGCGGATGCCGCCGGTGATCTTCATGTTCTCGTGCGTGTAGGTGGCGCCGATGCCGATCGAGCGGAACCCGTCGTTCGGCCCGAGGTTGCCGGTATCGTCGCCTGTCTTGGGCTCGTAGGACACCGTCACCGCACCCGACCATTTCTCGGTGAAGCGACGGCCGAGACCCAGCGTGTAGGTCCAGCGGTCGGATTCGTAGGCCACCAGCGGAATGCCCGGGAAGTAGTACTGGTAGATCTCGGGATCGATCAGGAACTCCGTCCAGTCCACCCAGCGGACCGAGCCGAAGAGCAGCGTGTCCGGCGCAATCCCGGTCTGGAACTCGAGGTTCACCGACTGCGGCACGGTCGTGTCGAACTCGCTCACGCCGGCGCGGTCGCCGAAGACCGCGTTCGTTCCCGTCTCGTCGGCCTCGAGCGTATGGTCGATCGCCGAATTGTAGGTGAGGGCGACGCGAGCGGCGATTTCGGGCTTTTCCCAGGCGACGCCCACCACATAGCCGAAGGCATAGTCGGTATTGGTCTCGAGGTTGTAGTCCGTCGTCGCGACGTAGGATCCCTCCTGATAGATGTCGAACAGGATGTTCGCCTTGCCCTTCACCGACTGGGCGCGAAGGCCACCGTAGAGCGACACGTCATTGTCGAACTTGTAGCGCAGGAGCGCGGTGACCGCGTTGGAGCGCAGTTCCGCCGTGGTTCCGGCGAGCGGGTAGATGCCTCCCGGATAGTCCACGTCGGCGCCGATCGGCTGGTCGAGCACCAGCGCGATGTCCATGTTCGATCCGAGCGCCTGCTTGTAGGCAAGCGACCATGTCGAGAAGTTGCCGGCCATGTTCCCGGACTGGAACGGCGTGTTCGGAATGTTCCCGCTGACATCCGGCTTGACGAAGCCGTAGGTCAGCTCGACATACCGGCCTTCCTCGAACAGGATGCCCACGCTCTGCGTCGAACGTTCGATGTCCCCGGCCGAGGCCGCTCCGGCGCTCAGCGCCAGCCCTCCCAATGCTCCCGCAATCTTTCTCATGTCCCGCTCCTCCGCTTGCCGGAGCATCTTTCCGATCCCTTGCCTTTCGGTCAATCACTGACGCCGCGGAACGAAATGTCACTTCGCCCGCTGTGGCTGCGGCGCCCCAGCGGCCGCCCGGATGCTGATCCAGTTGGCCAGCAGGATCACGCCGCCGCCGAGGATCACCAGCGCATCGAGCGGCTCGGCAAAGAGGATCATGCCGAGGATCGCAAAGACCGGCAGCCGCAGGAAATCCACCGTCACCACGAACCCGGCCGTAGCCAGCGAGAGCGCCTGGGTCAGACAGAGATGCGCGGCCAGACCCGAAAGGCCGATCATCACCAGCCAGAAGCCCGAGGTGAGCGTGGGCCAGGTGGTCTCGCCGTCGGCAAGGGTGCAGGCAATCCCGAGCACCGCCTGGATCAGCGTGAGCCAGAACATGATCGAGACGATCGACTCGTGGCGCGTCAGGCGCTTGGTCAGGATGATCGAGCCCGCGAAGAAGATGGCCGATCCCGCGGCGGCGAGCACCCCCACATCCACCTGCGCAAAGTCCGGCCGGGCGACGACGAGGATCCCGGCGAAGCCCACCACGGTCGAGAGCGCGCGCATCCTCGTGATCCGCTCTCCGAGCAGGAGCGGCGACAGCAGGATGACCCAGATCGGCGAGGTGAACTCCAGCGCGATCACCTGCGCGAGGGGGATGAGCCCCAGAGCCCAGAACCAGAGGTTCTGCCCGGTGAAATGGCACAGGTTGCGCACGAGATGCCGTCCGAAGTGGTCGGTGCGGATCTCGGCCGTGCGTCCGGCGGCCATGGCCCAGAGGCCCACCACGGCCAGCCCCACCAGCGAGCGCCAGGCCATGATCTCGAACGTGTCGTGCACGCCCGAAACCATGCGGCCCGAGACCGCCATGGCCGAGAAGGACGTGATGGCACCTGCCATCCAGAGGGTGGCGGCGGGAAGATGTTGCTGGGGAGGCATTTTTCAGGTCCGGTCACTGGGGCCGGCCACCATTGCCCCGCCTGCGGCGGATTGTCCAGCGCAGCGCGCTTGACAGGTGCCGCATGCGACGGCCGGGCCGCGGCGGAGGCCCGGCCCGGTCGGCGCGGATGCCCCTGCCGGGCCTTGCCGATGACGGCGTGCCGGCCGGGAGCGGGGCTTGGCAAGCCCTTCGCCTTGCGTGTAAGACGAAGGCACCAGCGAGGGAGAGGGCCTTGAGCAACCCCGAGAGTTTCATCGACGAGGTGACCGAGGAGGTCCGCCGCGAGCGGCTGTTCGGCTATTTCCGCCGCTATGGCTGGATCGCCCTTGTCATCGTTGTGGCGATCGTCGGCGGTGCGGCCTTCGTCGAGTGGCAGAAGGCGCAGCACCGGGCCGAGTCGCAGGCGTTCGGCGATGCGCTGCTGGCGGCGCTCGAGGCGCCCGATGCGGCTGCGCGCCGGGCGGCGGTCGAGGCCGTGCCGGCCGCGGGCGACCGGGCCGCGCTGCGCGATCTGATGGCCGCGTCGGATCCCGCGGGCGACCGGGCGGCCGCCATGTCCGCGCTGGAGCGTGTGGCCTCCAACGCCACGCTGTCGCCGGTCTACCGCGACCTCGCGGTGCTGCGCCGGGTGATCCTCGGCGGGGCCGAGCTGCCGGTGGCCGACCGCCGCGCCGCCCTGGACGGGATCGCCGCGCCGGGCCGGCCCTACCGCGCGCTTGCGCTGGAGCAGATGGCCTATCTCGAAATCGAGGCGGGCGAGCCCGCCCGCGCCATCGAGACGCTGCGCAGCCTCACGCAGGACCAGGAAGCGCCGCAGGGTCTTCGCCGGCGCGCCGAACAGATGATCACCGCGCTGGGCGGCGGAACCCAGGCCGGCTGAGACCGGCAACAAGGGGACGGGCAGGGACTTGAAGAGGGGTTTCACGGTGAAGCGGACGGCTGCGGTCACGGGATTTGCGCTTCTTGGACTGCTCGGCGCCTGCGGCGAGCGCGAACTGATCCTTCCCGGCGAACGGTTCGACGTTCGCGCGCCGCTCGATGCGAGCGTGCCGACCGAGGGAAATCCGGCGCCTGCGGACCGCAGCGGCCTCAGCGCCAACCGGTCGCTGCCCGTGGCGTTGCCGGCGGCCACGGTGAACGCCTCCTGGCCGCAGCGGGGGGGCAACGCGGCCCATCTCGCGCCGCATGCAAGCCTCTCGGCGGCCCCGCAACTGGTCTGGAGCAGCGACATCGGCGCGGGCAACAGCCGCCGCAACCGGATCTCGGCCGCCCCGGTCGTGGCCGAGGGGCGGGTCTTCACCATGGACGCCATGAGCGACGTGCAGGCCACCTCGACGGGCGGCGCGCAGCTCTGGCGGGTGGACATCACGCCGCCCTCCGACCGGGCGACCGACCTCTCCGGCGGAGGGCTGGCCTACGGCGCCGGACGCCTCTTTGCGACCACGGGCTTTGGCGAGCTGGTGGCGCTCGATCCCGCCACGGGCGCGGTTCTCTGGCGCCAGAAGCTCGGCGCTCCGGCCACCGGCGCCCCGATGGTCGAGGGCGAGACGGTCTATGTCACCGGCCGCGACAGTTCGGCCTGGGCGATCGACGCCTCGAACGGGCGCGTCCGCTGGCAGCTTCCGGGCGCGCCCTCCAGCACCGGCATGATCGGCGGCTCGGCCCCGGCGATGGCGGGCGGAACGGTGCTCTTCCCCTTCAACAGCGGCCAGATGATCGCCGTCCTGCGCGAGGGCGGATCGCAGCTCTGGTCGTCGCAGGTGGCGGGCGAGCGGCTCGGGCGCGCCTACACCGGCTTCCGCGACATCACCGGCGATCCGGTCGTTTCGGGCGGCACGATCTACGTCGGCAGCTCGGCCGGCCGCACGCTTGCGATGTCCGCGGCGTCGGGCGAGACGCTGTGGTCGGCCGACGAGGGCGCGCTTGCGCCGGTGGCCGTGGCGGGCGGTTCGGTCTTCCTCGTCTCGGACGAGGCGCGGCTCGTGCGGCTCGACGCAGCGACCGGGTCGGTGATCTGGTCGGTGGACATGCCCTACTGGGAAAATGCCACGCCCAAGCGGCGCAAGGGGATCACCGCCCATTACGGCCCCGTGCTGGCGGGGGGGCGCCTCCTCGTGGCCTCGTCGGACGGGCTGGTGCGCTTCTTCAACCCGGCGGACGGAGCCCTCGTCGGCTCTGCCGAACTGCCGGGCGGTGCGGCGGCGCAGCCGGCGCTGGCAGGGGGAACGCTCTATGTCGTCGCGGCCAACGGGAAACTTCTCGCTTTCCGCTGACCGTTGTTCCTGCTAGGGACCCGGGCTTGACCTGCCCAAGCCGCCTCCGGAGGCATCGATGAGCTTTACCCTCGCCATTGTCGGCCGTCCCAACGTCGGCAAGTCCACCCTGTTCAACCGCCTTGTCGGCAAGCGGCTGGCCCTGGTGGACGACCAGCCCGGCGTCACGCGCGACCTGCGCGAGGGCGATGCCAGGCTCATCGACCTGCGCTTCACCGTGATCGACACGGCAGGGCTGGAGGAGGTGACGGACGACAGCCTTCAGGGCCGGATGCGCCGCCTGACCGAGCGCGCGGTCGAGATGGCCGACGTCTGCCTGTTCCTGATCGATGGCCGCGTGGGCGTGACCCCCTCGGACGAGGTCTTCGCCGATATCCTGCGCAAGAAGAACGCCCATGTGATCCTTGGCGTGAACAAGGCCGAGGGCCGCGCGGGCGACGCCGGCGCGATCGAGGCCTGGTCGCTGGGACTGGGAGAGCCGGTGCGGCTCTCGGCCGAGCATGGCGAGGGGATGGACGATCTCTACCACATCCTGCGCCCGATCGCCGAGGGCTTTGCCGAGCGCGCCGCCGCCGACGCGCCGGTGGTCGATGTGGATGTGTCCGAAGAGGAAGCCGACCTCGAGGCCGATCCCGACGCGCACAAGCCGACCGTCAAGCGCCCGCTGCAGATCGCGGTGATCGGGCGGCCGAACGCGGGCAAGTCCACCCTCATCAACAAGATCATCGGCGAGGACCGGCTCCTGACCGGCCCCGAGGCTGGCATCACCCGCGACGCGATCTCGGTCCGCTCGGAATGGCAGGGCACGCCGATCCGCATCTTCGACACCGCCGGCATGCGCAAGAAGGCGCGGATCTCGGACAAGCTGGAAAAGCTGTCGGTGGCCGACGGGTTGCGCGCGGTGCGCTTTGCCGAGGTCGTGGTGGTGCTTCTCGATGTCGAGATCCCGTTCGAGCAGCAGGATCTGCGCATCGCCGACTTTGCCGAGACCGAGGGCCGGGCGGTCGTCGTCGCGGTGAACAAGTGGGACCTCGAGGGCGAGAAGCAGGAAAAGCTGGCCGAACTCAAGGAGATGTTCGACCGGCTGTTGCCGCAGCTGCGCGGCGCGCCGCTGGTGACGGTCTCGGCCAAAACCGGCCGTGGGCTCGACCGGCTGCACGCCGCGATCCTGAAGGCGCATGACATCTGGAACCGGCGGATCACCACCGCGCGGCTGAACAGCTGGCTCGGCGCGATGGTCGAGGCGCATCCGCCACCGGCGCCGGGCGGGCGGCGGATCAAGCTGCGCTACATGACGCAGGTCAAGACCCGCCCGCCGGGCTTCGTGGTCATGTGCTCGCACCCCGACGAGATGCCCGACAGCTATCGCCGCTACCTCGTGAACGGCCTGCGGGATCACTTCGACATGCCCGGCACGCCGATCCGGCTGACCATGCGCGGGCAGGGCGACAAGAACCCGTTCAAGGAACGCAAGTTCCGCACGCCCTCGCGGCTCAGGAAGCACCTCGGCAAGAAGGAGTGAGAGGCGCCGCAGGGCGCCTTTCCTCATCCGGCGGCTGCTTGCGCAACTCCTCGGGCGAGAGGTGGCACCGGATCGCGTGACCCGGCGCGACCTCGGCCAGCGGCGGCAGGCGGTCGGCGCAGAGCCTGCCCGGCACCTCGGCCCGTCGGGGACAGCGGGTGTGGAAGGGGCAGCCGGACGGCGGATCGAGGGCCGAGGGCGGATCTCCGGCCGGGGCGGGGCGCAGGGCCGCCGTCGGATCGGAGCGCGGGGCGGCGGCGAGAAGCGCCCTGGTGTAGGGATGCGCGAGCGGGCCGAAGACCTGCGTGGCCGGCCCGATCTCCAGCACCCGGCCGAGATACATGACCATCACCCGGTCCGCGATCTGCCGCACCAGCGCGAGGTCGTGGCTGATGAAGAGGAGCGTGGCCCGCCGGATCCGCTGCAACTCGAGCAGCGTCTCGATCACGGCGGCCTGCACGCTCGCATCAAGGGCCGACACCGGCTCGTCCGCCACGAGGATCGCCGCATCCCCGGCCAGCGCCCGGGCGATCCCAACCCGCTGCCTCTGCCCGCCCGACAGTTGCCGCGGCATCCGTGCGGCCAGTGACTCGGGCAGGCGGACGAGACCGAACAGCTCGGACAGCCGCGTGCGGAGGCTCGCGGCCGAGGAGGCGCCCTGAAACAGCTCCAGCGCGCGCATCACCTGCCGCCCGACCGGCGCCGAGGGATTGAGCGTGTCGGCGGGGTTCTGGAACACCATCTGCATCGCCGCGGTCAGCGCCGCGGGCCGCCGTCCGGCCGGCCGGTCCTGCACCTCGACCCCCGTCAGCCGGATCCGGCCCGCGTCGGGCCGGTCGAGCCCCATGATCAGCCGGGCAAGCGTGCTCTTGCCGCAGCCGGACTCGCCGACGATGGCGAGCGTTTCGCCCTCAAGGGCGGAAAAGCTCACATCCTCCACCGCATGAACCGTGCCGCGGGCCGTGCGGAAGCGGCGGGTCAACCCCTCGACCTCCAGCACCGCGGGTCCGGGGCGGGCCTCTGGCAGCGGCTCGGCCACAATGGGCTGCTCGCGGATCTCGCGCCAGCGCAGGCAGCGCACCGTCTCGTCCGGCCCGGCGGTCTCGAGAGGCACCGGCGCCACGTCGCACCGGCCGCCCTGCGCGTGGCCGCAGCGGGGGGCAAAGGCGCAGCCCTGCGGACGTTCGTGGGGCAGGGGCTGGCCGCCCGCCAGCGGCACCGGAGGGCGGCGCGCGCCCTCGATCCTCGGCAGCGCCCGCAGCAGCGCGCGTGTGTAGGGATGGCGTGGGGAGGCAAACAGCCGCGGCGCCGGCGCGCTCTCGACCAGCCGCCCGGAATAGAGCACCGCGATCCGGTCGCAGATCCCGGCCATGAGCGCCAGGTTGTGCCCGATGAAGAGCATCGACGTCCCGTGCTCCTGCCGGATCTCGCGCAGCAGCTCCACGATCCCCGCCTCGACCGTCACGTCGAGCGCGGTCGTCGGCTCGTCAAGGATCAGCAGCCGCGGGCGGGCCATCAGCGCCATGGCGATGGCGACCCGCTGGAGTTGCCCGCCCGAAAGCTGGTGAGGGTAGCTGTCGAGGATGCGCTCGGGATCGGGCAGGCGCACCTCCTCGGCGGCCCGCCAGGCCGCCGCGCGGGCCTCGGCGCGCGAGACGCGGGCGTGCAGGCGCGGCACCTCGGCCAGTTGCGCCCCGATCCGCATCGAAGGGTTCAGCGCCGCCATCGGCTCCTGGCCCACCATCGCGATTCCCGCGCCGCGGATCGGGCGCAGCGCCCGCTCGCTCAGGCCCGCAAGCTCGCGCCCCCCGAAGCGGAGGCTTCCCCGGTCGATCCGGCCCGCGGGGCCCAGATCGCCCATCACGGCCAGCGCCACCGTGCTCTTGCCGCTGCCGGATTCGCCCACAAGCCCCAGCACCTCGCCCGGCGCGATCGCAAGCGACAGATCCTCGACCGCGGGAAACCGGCCGCGACGGGTGCCGAAGCTGACCGTCAGCCCTTCGAGGCGCAGGACGGGCTCAGTCATGCAGGCTCTCCTCGCGCAGCGCATCGGCGAGAAGGTTGAGCCCGAGCACGAGGCTCATCAGCGCCAGCGCCGGCACCACGGCCGCATGCGGGTAGATCGCGAGAAACCGGCGCCCGTCATTGATGGTCGAGCCCCAGTCCGGGCTCTCGGGCGAGACGCCGAGGCCGAAGAAGCCAAGCGTTCCGAGAAGGATGGTCGTGTAGCCGACCCGCAGGCAGGCATCGACGATCAGCGGCCCGCGGGCGTTCGGCAGGATCTCCCACAGCATGATGAACCAGGGGCCCTCGCCGCGCGTTCGGGCGGCGGCGACATAGTCGCGCGCCCTCAGATCGAGCGCGAGGCCCCGCACGATGCGGAAGGCGGTGGGCGCGTTCACGAAGACCACGGCCACGAAGACGGTGAGCAGCCCCGGTTCCAGCCGCCAGACCCCAAGCGGGTCGGCATCAAGCGCCAGCCCCGACCACATCCAGAGACCAAGGCCGAGGATCGGGATCATCCCCACCGCCCACGGCCTTGCCCGCGTGCGGTATCGGCTGTGCCAGAGGAGAATGAGGAACAGGAGCGGGAACAGGAACAGCAGCGCCGCGAACGTCCGCGGCAGGGCGGTCTCGCGGATCTCGGGCGTGACGAGAAGGTAGAAGAGCAGGATCACCGGAAAGGCCAGCACGAGATTGGCCAGGAAGGAGAGCGCTGCATCGAGCCTTCCGCCGACGTAGCCCGCGGGCAGCCCGAGCAGCACCCCCACGGCCATCGCGCAGAGCGTGGCGGCCGGGGCGATCGCCAGCACCCGGCGCGCGCCCGCAACCATCCGGCTGAAGCTGTCGCGCGCGAGGCTGTCGCCGCCGAGCAGGTAGAAAGGGTAGGATGACCCCGGCGCGGGACTGCCGGGAGCTGCGTTCTTCAGCCCCGACAGCTGCGCCAGCGGATCGTGCGTGGCGATCAGATCCGCAAAGAGCGCGGTCAGGAGCCAGAAGAGCACGATGGTCAGCCCGGCCAGCCCGATCCCGTTGCCGAAGAGGCGGCCGGCCAGCCCCAGTCGCCCGCGCAGCGCAAATCCCGTCCCCAGGATCAGCGCAAGGCCCGCCCAGACAGGCGCGAAGCGCAGCGCCATCCGGCCGAGGATCTCGAGCCAGCCCAGCGACTCCATCAGCCCACCCTCAGCCGCGGGTTCAGGGCGCGATAGGCCAGATCGGACAGCGCCTGCGTCGCCAGCACCAGCGTCACCGCCACGACCGAGCAGCCCAGCAGCAGGGCGATGTCGTTGTTGCCCGCCGCCTGCACCAGCGTCCAGCCGAAGCCCTTGTAGGCAAACAGCGTCTCGACGATCACCACGCCGTTCAGCAGCCACGGAAGCTGCAGCAGGATCACCGTGACCGGCGCCACGAGCGCGTTGCGCAGCGCATGGACCAGCACGATCCGCGCGAGGCCCGCCCCCTTCAATCGGGCGGTGCGGATGTAGGGCTGCGCCATCACCTCGGCCATCGAGGCGCGCGTGATGCGCGCGATGTAGCCCGTGCCATAGAGCGCGATGGTCGCCACTGGCAGGGCAAAGTTCCAGAAGGTGATGCGCGTCATCGCCCCCGAGGCGGTGCCCTGGAACAGCGTGCGCCTCTCGATCCAGCCCGCCTCGTGCAGCAGCGGCGACAGCCCCGCCGTGGCCGAAGCGAACAGCGCCACGAGCACCACGCCCGAGACATATTCGGGCGTCGCCGCCGTGAGGATCGTCGCCACCGAGATCGTGCGGTCCGTCCTCGAGCCCTCGCGCATCCCGGCCAGCGCCCCGAGGGCCAGCGCCGTCGGCACCATCACCGCCATCACCCAGAGCATGAGCCAGCCCGTCGCCGCAAGACTGCGCAGGATCACCGCGCTGACCGGCTGGCGGAAGACCGTGGACTGGCCCCACTCGCCTTGCATCACGCCGCAATGGCCGCAGTCGGCGCGCGGCAGCACGCCCAGCCACTCGCCATAGAGCACGGGGAGCGGCCGGTCGAAGCCGGAGCGTTCCAGCCAGCTTGCCACCTCGGCATCGGACATGCGGGCCGAGCCTTGCGACTTGGCGAGCTTCTCGAGGTTCGGCGGCAGGTGGGTCAGCCAGAAGACGAGCAGGCTCAGGCACAGGGCGGTGCCGAGCATGGCGCCAAGGCGGCGCAGGAGGAGGGTGACGCCCCGCAATGGCTCAGGCGTCGATCCACCACTTGTAATGGTGATGCTCGAAGGTCGGGTGGGCCTCGGCACCCTTCACCTTCGGATCGACATGGCGGAAGATCGAGCGCCAGTAGGGCTGGATCAGCACGCCCTCCTCCTGCAGGATCCGCTCGAGATCGGCCATGAGGGTGCGGCGCCCGTCGGGATCGACGATCGACATGGCCTCATCAAGCTTGGCGTCGAACTCCTTGTTGGCAAAGCCGGATTCGTTCCAGGGCACCCCCGAGCGATAGGCGAGCGCCAGAACCTGCACCCCCAGCGGGCGCATGTTCCACTCGGTCGCCGAGAAGGGAAACTTCAGCCAGTCGTTCCAGTAGGTCGCGCCGGGCAGGACCGTCCGCCGGATCGACACGCCGGCGTCCCGCAGCTGCGCCGCCACGGCGTCGCACGAGGCCGCCTGCCAGGCGTCGTCGAGCGAGACCAGCTCGAACTCGTGGCCCTCCATCCCGGCCTCTTCCAGCAGGGCCCGGGCCTGCGCGCGATCGACGGTCAGCGGCGGCAGCTCGGCATATTCGGGATGGATCGGGCTGACGTGGTGGTTCTCGGCCACATGCCCGTGGCCCGAGTAGCCCAGTTCCAGCACGACGGCATTGTCCACCGCCATCTGCAGCGCCCGGCGCACGCGGACGTCGCGGTACTCCTCGGACTGCTGGTTGAACCGGATCGCGAGGGTGGTCGCGGTGCGGGCTTCGGACTTGTCCCAGCCAAGCCCGTCCAGCACCTCGATGAACTCGCCCACGGTCTGATAGGTCGCGTCGATCTCGCCCGATCCCGCCGCGGCCACGGCGGCCGAGGGATCGCTGCCGAAATCGAGATATTCGATCCGGTCGAGCCAGGGGCCGCCATGGACGTCGCTGCCCCACCAGGGATGCGCCTCGTTGCGGACCAGCACCATGCGGATGCCCACCTCGACCGTTTCCGGCCGGTAGGGCCCGGTTCCGACGGGATTGGCCGCCGGGTCGCCGCCCTCGTAGGAGGGGTGGACGATCGCAGCCGGATAGTCGGCGAGGTTCGCAATCAGCGCGATGTCGGGCTGCGAGAGTGTCAGCCGGAGTGTCGTCTCGTCCACCACTTCGATCGCGTCCGGCCGCAGCTTGCCCTCGGCCTGCAGGGCCACCATCTGGGCCGCCATCGCGTTCCCCTCGACCGAGGCGTCGCACCAGCGCTCGAAATTGTGCCGGACATCCTCGGCGGTGAAGGCGTCGCCGTTGCTCCAGCGGACGCCGGGGCGGACGTTCAGCCGGTATTCCGTGGCGTTGTCGTTGGCCTCCCAGCTTTCGAGGAGCATCGGCCGGAAGGTTCCGTCGGACTGATATTCCACCAGATACTCCAGCCAGCCGCGGGTGAAGTTCGCGATCTGCGACCAGTCGGCCGTCCGCGGATCCTTGAGCGCCCGGGTCTCCATCTCCATGCGCAGGGTGCCGCCGGGCCGCGGCGCCTCTTGCGCGCGGGCGGGGGCTGCCAGCCCCAGCAGGCCGTAGGCCGCGCCCGCCGAAACGCCGAGCGCGGTGGCCCGGCTCAGGAACTCGCGTCGGCTCATCCGGCCCGCCGCAACTTCGACCTGATGCATCAGGGCCGCGGGATGCAGTCTCTCGCTGGTCATGTCGGTCTCCCTGCTCGTGCGGTGCTGCCCATTCGGCCCGGATTTTCCGCGTGCGTCAACGCCCTGCGGCAGTCTCCGTTCCGTCGTCAGGAGGCGCGGCGGAAGGCCGAGGGCGACTGGCCGGTGAGATGGCCGAAGGCGCGGGTGAAATAGGCGGGCGAGGTGAAGCCGAGGCTTTCGGCGATCCGATGCACCGGCAGGTCCGTCTCGGCCAGCATCCGGCGGGCCTCGAACAGCACCCGGTCATGCAGCAGCGCCGAGGCGGGCCGGCCGCAGGTCTGGCGGCAGCACCGGCTGAGATGGGTGGGCGTCACGCCCAGCTCGCCCGCGAAATGACCCACGCCCAGGCCGCGGCGGAACTCGCGCTCGAGCAGCATCGTGTAGCGGGCGACGAGCCGGCGGCTCGCATCCTGCGGCTCGGCCCCCCTTTGCGCGACCTGACGCTCAAGCCAGATGCCAAGCAGGCCGGCCTGGTGCATAAGGGCCCGCTCCCAGGCCAGAGGCCGGGTCTCGATCTCGCGGGCGATCGTGCCGAGCATCCGGCTCAGCTCCTGCTGCGCCGCGGGGTCGCGGACAGGCAGATGCTGGGGCTGAAGGGGCAGCAGGAACGGGCCGCCGCGGGTGAAGAAGACGGCGGTTCCACGGCTCTGCGGCCCGACCTCGAAGCCGTGCATCGTGCCTGCGGGGATGAAGATCGCGGTCCGGGCGCTGTAGCCCCGCGTCGCACCCGCCACCGTGATGCGCCCCTGTCCTGCGGTGAACCACAGCAGCATCGGCTCGCAGAGCGAGCGCATCGCCTCGACGCGCCAGCGCCCGGCAGCGGCAAGGCGGGGGATCGCGACAAGCCGCACGGCCGCAAGCGAGGCACTGTCGGACATGGCAACCCTCCGAACCGCTTTCCGACAGATAAGCAGCGCCGGACACAAGTCCCAAGCGAAAAGATTAACGCCGGATCACGGCAGGCGGATCTCGCGCCAGTCGCGCATCCGGTTGCGGAACCAGGTCCGCTGGCGCTTGGCATATTGCCGGCTGGCCAGCTTTGCGGCCGCGATGGCCTCGTCGAGCGTCCGTTCGCCCTTCAGGTGGGCCACAAGCTCGGGTGCGCCGATGGCGCGCGAAGAGGGCAGCGCCGGGTCCCAGTCCGCCAGCGCGACGCGCGCCTCCTCCAGCGCGCCGGCCCCGATCATCAGGTCGAACCGGCGGTCGATGCGCTCGGCCAGCCAGTCCCGGTCGGGCCGGAGCACGAGCGCGACCGTCTCGGCCAGCGGCAGGAGCGGCGTCCCCGTCGCGGCCTGCCAGTCGGCCAGACCTCGGCCGGTGGCGCGCAGGACCTCCCACGCGCGCTGGACGCGGGCGGGATTGCGCAGGTCGATCCGGCCGGCCGTGGCCGGATCGAGATCGGCCGCCATCGCGGAAAGTCCCGCCCGCGCCAGAAAGGCATCCGCCTCGTGGCGCATTTCGGGCGGCGTGTGAGGAATGTCGGCCAAGCCGTTCGTCAGGGCCGAGAAATAGAGCCCCGTCCCCCCCACGATCACCGGGCGCAGACCTTCCCGGAGCACGGCCTCGACCTCCTTCAGCCAGTGGCCGGCCGAGTAGGTCCCGTGCCGCGGGACGTGGCCATAGAGGCGGTGCGGCAGCGCGGCCTCTTCGGCGGCCGACGGTCGCGCCGACAGGATGCGCCAGCAGTCATAGACCTGGAGCGCGTCGGCATTGACCACCACGCCGCCGTCGCGTCCGACGATCTCGGCCGCCAGCGCCGACTTGCCCGAGGCGGTCGGGCCCGCGATCAGGACGGGACGGTGTGGGGGGATCGGGAGGGGCGGCAACATGGCGCTGCGGGCCTTGGCAAGAAGGGTGACGCGGGAGGAAAGCGGTCGGACAACCCGGTGGCTGGCGATCCCGGTTGAACCCGGTGTCGTTTTCCGACATTTTGCGCCGCAGTCAATTCCAATCAACAAGACGGACGGGAAGATCCCATGACCAGCGAAGCCGCGCCGGCGAGCACAGCCGTGGCCTACAAACGCGTGATGCTCAAGATCTCGGGCGAGGCGCTGATGGGCGACCAGGGATACGGGCTGCATCCGCCCACCGTGCAGCGCATCGCGCGCGAGGTGCAGGCGGTGCATCGTCTCGGCGTCGAGATCTGCATGGTGATCGGCGGCGGCAACATCTTCCGCGGGCTGCAGGGCTCGGCGCAGGGGATGGAGCGGACGACCGCCGACTACATGGGGATGCTCGCCACGGTGATGAACGCGCTGGCCATGCAGGCGGCGCTGGAATCGCTCGGCATCTTCACCCGCGTGATCAGCGCGATCCCGATGGATCAGGTGTGCGAACCCTACATCCGCCGCCGCGCGGTGCGCCACCTGGAAAAGAAGCGGGTGTGTATCTTCGCCGCAGGCACCGGCAACCCCTACTTCACCACCGACACCGCGGCCACCCTGCGCGCGAACGAGATGGCCTGCCAGGCGATCTTCAAGGGCACCAAGGTGGACGGCGTCTATGACAAGGACCCGCGCAAGTTCGCCGACGCCCGGCGCTACGAGACGGTTTCCTACGACGAATGCCTGCAGAAGCATCTTGGTGTGATGGATGCCTCGGCCATCGCGCTCGCCCGCGACAACGATCTGCCGATCATCGTCTTCTCGCTCGACGAGCCCGGCGGCTTCTGCGGGATCCTGCGCGGCGAGGGCACCTATACCCGCGTCCAGGGCTGAGGCCCTCCCCGAGCCTATACCAATGGCGAAGCGGTGCTGCTATAGAGCGGCAGAACCGCCCGAGCGGAACGTGAAGGAACCAGAACATGTCGCAAGAAGATCTCGAGATCGACCTCGATGCGATCCAGCGCCGGATGGATGGCGCGATGCATGCGCTGCGCACCGAATTCGGGTCGCTGCGCACCGGGCGCGCCTCGGCCTCCATCCTCGAGCCGATCCATGTCGATGCCTACGGCCAGCAGACGCCGCTGAACCAGCTGGGCACGATCAACGTGCCCGAGCCGCGGATGGTGGTGATCAACGTCTGGGACAAGGGCATGATCTCCAAGGTCGAGCGCGCGATCCGCGACAGTGGCATCGGCATCAACCCGGTGGTGGATGGCCCGATCATCCGCCTGCCGATCCCGGAACTGAACGAGGAGCGCCGCAAGGAGCTGACCAAGGTCGCAGCCCATTACGCCGAGCAGGCCCGTGTCGCGATCCGCAACGTGCGCCGCGACGGGATGGACCAGATCAAGAAGGCCAAGTCCGCCGGCATGGCCGAGGACGACCAGAAGATGTGGTCGGACGAGGTGCAGGCCCTGACCGACAAGGCCATCGCCGCGGTGGACAAGGCGCTCGAGGAGAAGCAGAAGGAAATCATGCAGGTCTGAGCCCCTTCCATGAGGCCCTTCACCCGCCCCAGCCCGATTGACCAGCCCGTAGAAAAGGGGAATGCCTTGGCCGTGACCGAGCCGCGAGAGGCGGATCCTCCCCGCAGACGTGCAGATCACGTCGCCATCATCATGGACGGCAACGGACGCTGGGCGGTGAACCGGGGCTGGCCGCGCCTCGTGGGTCACCGCCGGGGCGCCGAGAGGGTCCGCGAGATCGTGAAGGCCTCGCCCAACCTCGGCATCCGCTGGCTGACGATCTACGCCTTCTCCACCGAGAACTGGAAGCGTTCGACGGAAGAGGTGCTGGGCCTCATGTCGATCTTCGCGCGCTACATCGAGCGCGAGGCCGACCGGCTGGCGCAGGAGGGCGTGCGGATGCGCTTCATCGGCGACCGGACGCGGCTGGACGCCAAGCTGCAGCGGCTGATGGCGAGCATCGAGGCGCGCACGCAGTTCAACCAGCGGCTTCACCTGACGGTGGCGATCAACTACGGCGGCCGGGACGAACTGGCCCGCGCCGCCCGCCGCATGTGCGAAGATGTGGCCGAGGGGCGGCTTCGCCCCGATGAGGCGGACGAGGCGGCGCTGGCCGCGCGGCTCGACACGGCGGGAATGCCCGACCCGGACCTCGTGATCCGCACCTCGGGCGAGACGCGGACCTCGAACTTCCTGCCGTGGCAATCGGCCTACGCGGAATATGACTTCTCGCCGACCCTCTGGCCCGATTTCACCGCGACGGAGCTGTCCGCCATCATCGAGCGCTATGGCGTGCGCGAGCGTCGCTTCGGCGGAGTGCTGCGCGCATGAGCCGGCCGGAGAAGCCGAAGGGCCGCTGGGGCGACCTGCGCCGTCGGATGATCTCGGCGGTGATCATGCTGTCGGTGGGGGGCATCGAGGTCTGGCTCGGCGGCGTGCCGTTCGCGCTACTGGTGATGGCCCTGACCGGCCTGATGCTGTGGGAACTGGCGCGGATGACGGCGCCGTCGCGGCCGGTGGCCAACGTCGTCGTGGGACTGGCCGCCTCGGCCGTGCTGATGGGGGTGCTGGCCCTCGTCTTCCAGGAAGACATGATGGTCGCGCTGGCGGGCCTTGCGCTCGCGCCGGCCGCGGGGCTGATCGGCGCGCGGCGCGACCGGCGGATCTTCTTCACCTACGGCATCGCGCTGATGGCCGCGGGGGCGGGGCTCGTGATGCTGCGCGAAGAGGGCGGGTCGGTGGCGATCCTGTGGCTCATCCTCGTGGTGGTGGCTTCGGACGTGCTGGGCTATTTCGCCGGCCGCAGCTTTGGCGGGCCCAAGTTCTGGCCCGCGGTTAGCCCCAACAAGACATGGTCCGGCACGGTCGCGGGCTGGGCGGGTGCGGCAATTGTGGGTCTTGGATTCTCCATTGCCGCGGGTGCAGGCTGGGGCCTCATCATCCTGTCGCCCGTCATCGCGCTGGCAGGACAACTCGGGGACATTGTCGAGAGCTGGATCAAGCGGCGTTCCGGGGTCAAGGACAGCTCGTCGCTGATCCCGGGCCACGGCGGCGTGCTGGACCGGTTCGACGCGCTGACCGGGGCGGTGCTCGCCGTTCTCGTTCTGGGGATGCTCGGTGACCTTCCGCTGCCGGAATTGGGGAACTGAACGGCATCATGCGCAGCCTGTCGATCTTCGGGGCCACCGGCTCCATCGGCGAATCCACCTTCGATCTCGTCATGCGGAAAGGGGGCCCGGAGGCCTTCCGAACCGTGGCCCTGACCGGGGGCCGCAACGTGGCGCGACTGGCCGAGATGGCGCGCGCGCTGAAGGCGGAGCTGGCCGTCACCGCGCATGAAGAGTGCCTGCCCGCGCTGCGCGAGGCGCTGGCGGGATCGGGGACCGAGGTCGCGGGCGGAACGCAGGCCATCGCCGAGGCGGCCGACCGGCCGGCCGACTGGACGATGTCGGCGATCGTGGGGGCCGCGGGCCTCGTGCCGGGGATGCGGGCGTTGAAGCACGGCCGGACGCTGGCCTTGGCGAACAAGGAGAGCCTTGTCACCGCGGGCCAGCTGCTGATGCGCACCGCCGAGGAGAACGGGGCGACCATCCTGCCGGTGGACAGCGAACATTCGGCCGTCTTCCAGGCGCTCGCGGGTGAGGACACGACCTGCGTCGAGCGGGTGATCATCACCGCGTCGGGCGGGCCGTTCCGCGACTGGACGCTCGAGCAGATCCGGGGCTGCACCGTGGCGCAGGCGATGGCGCATCCGAACTGGTCGATGGGCCAGCGGATCTCGATCGACAGCGCCTCGATGTTCAACAAGGCGCTGGAGCTGATCGAGACGCGCGAGTTCTTCGGCTTCGAGCCGGACCGGATCGAGGCCGTCGTGCATCCGCAGAGCATCGTCCACGCGCTCGTGGGCTTCTGCGACGGCGGGATCATGGCGCATCTGGGGCCGGCCGACATGCGCCACGCCATCGGCTTTGCGCTGAACTGGCCGGGCCGCGGCGAGGTGCCGGTGGCGCGTCTCGACCTCGCACAGATTGCGAACCTCACCTTCCAGACGCCTGACGAAGAACGTTTTCCGGCCCTGCGTCTCGCACGCGAGGTAATGGCGGCGCGCGGTCTTTCGGGGGCGGCCTTCAACGCGGCCAAGGAGATTGCCCTCGACCATTTCATCGCGGGCAACATCGGCTTTCTCGACATGGCGGCGGTCGTCGAAGAGGCGCTTTTGGCGGTTTCTGCCGATCCGCTCTTCGGAAAAGTGCCCTCGACCCTTGAGGAAGTGCTGGCAATGGACCATCTCGCTCGGAAGGCGGCAGAAGAAGCCGCCAGCTTCCGCCAGCAGAAAAGGTAACAGCTCTTGGATATTGTCGGTCTCGTTCCCCAGTTCGGCGGGGCAGTCTGGACGATCATTGCCTTCATCGTCGCTCTTTCCATCGTCGTGGCCGTCCACGAATACGGGCATTACATCGTCGGCCGCTGGACGGGGATCCATGCCGAGGTCTTCTCGCTTGGCATGGGGCCCGTCATCGCCTCGCGCGTGGACCGGCGCGGAACGCGCTGGCAGCTCGCGGCGCTGCCGTTCGGGGGCTATGTCCGCTTCCTGGGCGATGCCGACGCCGCCTCGAGCCGGGCGAGCCTCACGGTTCACCAGCTGAACGAGCAGGAGCGGGGGCGGACCATGCACGGCGCTCCGCTCTGGGCGAGGTCGGCCACGGTCGCCGCGGGCCCGCTGTTCAACTTCGCGCTCTCGATCCTCGTCTTCTGCGGCTTCTTCATGGTCAAGGGCGTGGCGACCGAACTGCCCGTGGTCGGACAGATGAAGGAGCTTCCCTCGGCGGGGCAAGAGCTTGAGCCGGGCGACCGGATCCTGTCGGTCAACGGGCAGGAGACGGCAACGCTGGCCGATTTCGTGCGGGTCGCGAACGAGCTGCCGCCCGCGCCGACCGCCGACTACCGGATCGAGCGTGCGGGCGCTGAACTGGCCCTGACGACGGCCTATCCGTTCCCGCCGGTGGTCGATTCCGTCCAGGCGCCCTCGGGGGCCCATGACGCGGGCATTGAGGCGGGGGATGTCATCCTCTCCGTGAACGGCGCCGAGATCGCCTCGTTCCGCGAGTTGCGCGAGGCCGTGGGCGACACGAACGGCGCGCCGGTGACGCTGACCGTCTGGCGGGCGGGCGAGACGTTCGAGGCCACGCTCAGCCCGCGGCGCATGGACATTCCGCTCGCGAGCGGAGGTTTCGAGACCCGCTGGCTGATCGGCCTGTCGGGCGGGCTGCTCTTCGAGCCCGAGACCCGCACGCCCGGCCCGATCGAGGCGATGGGTCTTGGCATCCAGCAGACCTACACGGTCATCACCACCAGCCTGTCAGGTCTCTGGCACATGGTCACGGGGGCGATCTCGTCGTGCAACCTGCAGGGCCCGATCGGGATCGCCGAGATCTCGGGCGCGGCGGCCTCTCAGGGTCCGGGCAACTTCATCTGGTTCATCGCCATGCTCTCGACGGCGGTGGGGCTCATGAACCTCTTTCCGGTGCCGATCCTCGACGGCGGGCATCTGGTGTTCCACGCCTACGAGGCCGTGGCCGGCAAGCCGCCCAGCGACCGGGCGCTGCGCATCCTGATGACGGGGGGGCTGGCCATGCTGCTTTCACTCATGGTCTTCGCGGTGACGAACGACCTGTTCTGCTGACATCCTCTCAAGCAACCAGCCGGGGCCGCCTTCCAGTCGAGGGCGGCCCCTTGCCTGTCCCGCTGCGTTCGGCGCGAAGTGCCGCGGGCGCCCGCGGCGGGCGGGGCCGCAATGAGGCCACAATCCTCTGGCAGGTCCGCGGCAGGCGCATTGCTTGCGGAGCGGCAGATGAAAAGCGTGATCGACGGCACCCGTGGCCTTCTCCTCCTCGTCAACCTGAACCGGGACCTCCTGCTGTCCCTCGGCTCGGTCGCCCTTGCGCTGGCGGCGGCCGCGCTGCTGTCGCCGGCTCCGCAGCCCTGGTGAGGTCGTGCGGCATCACATGCCCACCGGATCGCTTGCAGGGCGCCTGCGCTTTTGACAAAACCTGCCATGTCCAGTAGTCAGGACGGAAAGAAAATGACCGAGGGCAGGCGAATGGCGAGGAACCGTACGACGAGCGGACGGGCAGGGCAGGACCGTGGGGTGATCAGGCCGGCCGCGGTGTCGGTGTTCCTCGGGGTGGCAGGCGTCGCGGCAGGGCTGACCCTGCCTGCGCTGGCGCAGAGCTACTCGTTCAGCGACGTGCGGATCGAGGGCAACCAGCGGGTCGATGCCACGACCGTTCTGGGCTTTGCGCGGATCAACCGCGGGCAGGCGGTTTCGGGCGGCCAGCTGAACGAGGCCTACCAGCGGCTCGCCGACTCCGGTCTCTTCGAGACGGTCGAGATCGTGCCGCAGGGCGGGACCCTGGTGATCCGGGTGCAGGAATATCCGACGATCAACGTCATCAACTTCGAAGGCAATGCGCGGATCAAGGACGAGAACCTCGCCACCCTGATCCAGTCCCAGTCGCGCCGCGCCTACAACCCCTCGCAGGCCGAGGCCGATGCCGCCGCCATCACCGAGGCCTATCGGGTGCAGGGCCGCATCGCCGCGACCGTCACGCCCAAGATCATCCGCCGCTCGGGCAACCGGGTCGATCTGGTGTTCGACATCGCCGAGGGCAAGGTCGTCGAGATCGAGCGGCTGTCCTTCGTCGGCAACCGCGCCTATTCCGACCGCCGCCTGCGCCAGGTGCTGGAAACCAAGCAGGCGGGCCTGCTGCGCAGCGTCATCGCCTCGGATACCTTCATCGCCGAGCGGATCGAGCTCGACAAGCAGCTCCTGCGCGACTTCTACCTGTCGCGCGGCTTCATCGACTTCGAGGTGCTCGACGCCACGGCCGAGGTGACGCGCGAGCGTGACGCCTTCTTCCTCACCTTCACCGTGCAGGAGGGGCAGAGCTACAGCTTCGGGCAGGTGACCGCCTCGTCCGAGGTCGAGGGTGTGGATGCGGCCGATTTCAGCAATGCGCTGCGCATCCGCCGCGGCGTGACCTACTCGCCCTCGGTCGTCGAGAACAACATCGCCCGGCTGGAGTCGCTTGCGCTGCAGAAAGGGCTGAACTTCATCCGGGTGGAGCCGCGCATCACCCGGAACGAGCGCAACCAGACGCTGGACGTGAACTTCGCCCTCGTGCGCGGCGAGCGCATCTTCGTCGAGCGGATCGACATCGAGGGCAACACCACGACGCTCGATCAGGTGGTGCGGCGCCAGTTCCGCACCGTCGAGGGCGACCCCTTCAACCCGCGTGAAGTGCGCCAGTCGGCCGAGCGGATCCGCGCCCTGGGCTATTTCGCCAATGCCGATGTGAACACCCAGCCCGGCTCGAGCCCGGATCAGGTTGTGGTGAATGTCGATGTCGAAGAGCAGCCCACCGGCTCGCTCTCCTTCGGCGTGAGCTACGGTGTCAGCTCGGGCGCGGGCTTCTCGATCGGCTTCTCCGAGCAGAACTTCCTCGGCCGCGGCCAGATCCTCGGGCTCGACATCTCGACCGGGACCGACAACATCAACACGCAGATCAACTTCGTCGAGCCTGCGTTCCTTGGCCGCGACCTGCGCTTCCGGTTCAACACCTACTATCGGGAAACCGACAACCAGTATTCGCGCTATGACACGCGCCGGATCGGCATTTCGCCCTCGATCGAGTTCCCGATCAGCGAGAACGGGCGGCTCGAGATGCGCTACACTTTGTCCCAGGACAAGATCCAGAACGTGGATCGGGGTCTGGACGACGACGGCGACACGGACGCCTCGTCGATCATCCTGCGGAAGGAGGAAGATCGCGGTGCGTTGATCGCCTCGTCGCTGGGTTACACCTATTCGTGGGATTCGAACCGGGGCGGCATGAACCCGACCGGGCGGAATCTCTTGCGCTTCAGCCAGGATTTCGCGGGTGTCGGCGGGGATGTGGAGTATGTCTCCACCACCGCGCTCGCGCTGACCGAGCGCAAGGTCTGGAACGAGGAACTCACCGTTCGCGCCGTCGTCGAGGGCGGGGTGCTGAACATGATCGGCGACGATTCCTCGCGCGTGACCGACCGCTTCTTCGGCAATGGCAAGATCCGCGGGTTCGAGCCGAACGGCATCGGTCCGCGCGACCTGAATGTCGGCAACGAGGACGCGCTCGGCGGCAACTACTTCGCGGTTGCCCGGCTCGAGGCCGAGTTCCCGCTGGGCCTGCCCGAGGAATACGGCTTCATGGGCGGCGTCTTCATGGACGCAGGATCGGTCTGGAGCCTGGATGACGTGAACGGCGGCGAGAACGGCGACGATCCGGTGGACGACGACTTCCACCTCCGGTCCTCTGTCGGTGTCTCGGTCTTCTGGACCACGCCCATCGGGCCGCTGCGGTTCAACTTTGCCAAGGCGATCGAGAAGCAGGACTACGACAAGGAGCAGTTCTTCGACCTGACGATCTCGACCCGGTTCTGATGCGTCGGCTTCCGGTCGTGGCCCTGGCCTGTGCGCTGGCCCTGCCGGGGGCAGCCCGTGCGCAGTCCGACGCTGCCCCGGTTCCGGCCGGGGTCGCGGTCATCGACCAGAGCCGGCTCATCACCGACACGTCGCTCGGGCGCGCGCTCGAGCAGCGGTTCCAGGCGGCCTCGCGCGCCCTGATCGCCGAGAACCGCGAGATCGAGGCCGCGCTCGAGGCCGAGGAACGCGCGCTCACGGCGCAGCGCGGCAGCCTCGAGCCCGACGAGTTCCGGCGTCTGGCGGCCGACTTCGACACCAGGGTCGAGGGCATCCGGGACGCTCAGGAAGCCAAGTCGCGCGGTCTGACGCGGCAGCGCGACGAAGAGCGGCAGCGCATCGTCGAGCAGGCCCTGCCGATCCTCGCCCGCCTGATGCAGGAGCGGGGGGCGATGGTGCTCATCGACCGCGGCTCTGTCGTCCTCTCGCGCGATGCGGCCGACATCACCGACGAGGCGATCGAACGGCTGGATGCCCGGACGCCCGCAGATGCGGCGCCTGCGGAGGGCGAGGCGTCCCCGTCTTCCGGGGCCGCGCCGCCGCAGGGGGCCGATGGCCCGCCGGCGCCCGCGGGCGAGGCGCCCCTGCCGCCACCCGCCTCACCATGACCCTGCGGCTTGCCGCCGTGCCGCTGCCTTGCTAGCAAGGCTCGGGAGGCCAGGCCGCTCCACCCTCCGCCAAGGAACCCATGCGATGACCGAAGCCGCCGAAGCGACGCTCTCCGCCGATATCCAGTTGATCCAGCGGATCATCCCGCACCGTTACCCGTTTCTTCTGGTGGATCGGGTGCGCGACATCGTCCCGAACCAGAGCGCCGTGGGCATCAAGTGCGTGACCATGAACGAGCCGCAGTTCACCGGGCACTTCCCCGGCTTGCCGATCTTTCCGGGCGTGCAGATCATCGAGGCGATGGCGCAGACCGCCGCCGTGCTGGTGGGCGTGTCGCTCGACCTCGCCGACAAGGGGGCCAAGGTCTATTTCATGGGCATCGACGGCGCGAAGTTCCGCCGCAAGGTGGTGCCGGGCGACGTGCTCGAGATGGCCGTGACGGTGAAGCGCGGCGGCGGCAAGGTCTGGAAGTTCGAGGGGCGCGCCTCGGTCGATGGGGAACTGGCCGCCGAGGCCGAGTTCGCCGCCATGCTGGACATACCGAAAGGATAAGAGATGGCCGAGATCCATCCCTCCGCCATCGTCGAACCGGGCGCCGTGATCGGTGAAGGATGCCGGATCGGTCCCTTCGCCCTGATCGGGCCGGAGGTGACGCTCGGCCCGGGTGTCGTGGTCAAGAGCCACGCCGTGGTGACGGGGTGGACCGAGGTCGGGGCCGAAACGGTGATCTTCCCCTTTGCCGTGGTGGGTGAGGTTCCTCAGGACCTGAAGTACAGGGGCGAGCGCACGCGGCTGGTCGTGGGCGCGCGCTGCCGCATCCGCGAGGGCGCGACGCTCAACTGCGGCACAGAGGGCGGCGGCGGCGTGACGCGGGTCGGCGACGACTGCCTGCTGATGACCGGCGCCCATGTGGGCCATGATGCGACGCTCGGCCACCGGGTGATCCTCGCCAATCAGGCCGCCATCGCCGGCCATTGCTGGATCGGCGACGATGTGATCGTGGGCGGGCTCTCGGGGGTGCACCAGTGGGTGCGCGTGGGCCGCGGCGCGATCATCGGCGCGGTGACGATGGTGACGAACGACGTGCTGCCGCACGGGCTCGTGCAGGCACCGCGGGGGGAACTCGACGGGCTGAACCTCGTGGGGCTCAAGCGCCGCGGCGTGAGCCGGGCCGAGATCACCGCGCTGCGGGCGGCCTATCAGATGCTGGCGCAGGGCGAGGGCACCTTCCTGGACCGGGCCCGCCGTCTGGCCGATGAGACCGACAGCCCGCATGTGCGCGAGATGACCGACTTCATCCTGGCGGCCACCGACCGCTCGTTCCTGACGCCGCAATGACGGTGGCCTCGACCGCGATCATCGCCGGGACGGGGGCCCTGCCGCGCCATCTGGCTTGGGCCCTGCGCGCGGCGGGCGAGGTGCCGCTGGTGGCCGCGCTCGAGGGGTTTGCCCCCGAGGGGCTCGAAGCCGACATCACCTTCCGGGTCGAACGGCTCGTGCCTTTCCTGCGCGAACTGGAGACGGCGGGGGTGTCGCGGCTGGTCTTTGCCGGGGCGGTCCGCCGTCCGCGGCTCGATCCGTCGCTGTTCGATCCGCTGACCGCGCAGATGGTGCCCCGGCTGATCGGCGCCATGCAGGCGGGCGATGATGCCACGCTGCGCGCCGTGATCGCGATCTTTGAGGAAGAGGGCTTCGCGGTCGTTGGGGTCTCCGATATTGCGCCCGATCTGGTGCCCGAGGCGGCCACGCTCTGCGGGGCCCCGCGCGAGGGCGACGTGCGCGACGTGGGGCGCGCCGCGGCGATCGTCGAGGCGATCGGGCGGGTGGATGTGGGGCAGGGCGCGGTGGTGGCGCAGGGCCTCTGCCTTGCGGTCGAGGCGCTGCCCGGCACCGATGCCATGCTCGACTGGGTGGCGGCCACGGCGGGGCGGCCCGATCCCGCGGGCGCGCGGGGCGTGCTCTACAAGGCGCCGAAGCCGGGGCAGGATCGCCGGATCGACCTGCCGACGCTGGGGCCGGCCACCGTGGCGCGCGCGGCCGCGGCGGGCCTGGCCGGCATCGCCTGGGAGGCGGGCGGCGTGATCCTGCTCGACCGCGAGGCGACGGTGCGCGCGGCCGAAGAGGCGGGCCTCTTCCTCTGGGCGAGGGAGCCATGAAGTTCTTCCTGATCGCCGGCGAGCCGTCCGGCGACCGCCTGGGCGGCGCCCTGATGGCGGGGCTCTCGGACCTTGCACCGGGGACGGAGTTCGCCGGGGTAGGCGGGCCCGCAATGCAGGCGGAAGGGCTCGTGAGCCTCTTCCCGATGGAGGAGCTTTCGGTGATGGGTCTGGCCGAGATCCTGCCGAAATACCTCCACCTGCGCCGCCGGGTGCGGGAGGCGGCCGAGGCCTGTCTGGCCTCGGGGGCCGAGGCGCTGGTGACGATCGACAGCCCCGACTTCGGCCTCCGCGTGGCGGCTCTCGTGAAGCGGGCGAGGCCCTCGGTGCGCACGATCCATTATGTCGCCCCCTCGGTCTGGGCCTGGCGGCCGGGGCGGGCGGCGCGAATGGCGCGCCATGTCGATCATGTGCTGGCGCTGCTGCCGTTCGAGCCGCCCTACATGACCGCCGCCGGCATGACCTGCGACTTCGTGGGCCATCCGGTCGTGGCCGAGCCGCGCGCCTCCGAGGCCGAGGTTCAGGCGCTGCGCGAGCGGGTGGCGACGGGGCCGGTGATCCTCGTGCTGCCGGGCTCGCGCCGGTCCGAGGTGACGCGGCTTGCGCCCGTGTTCGGCGACGTGCTCGCGCGGCTGCGCCACCGGCATCCGGGCCTCACCGTGCTGGTGCCGACGGTGCCGCATGTGGCCGATCTGGTGCGCGAGCAGGTGGCGGGCTGGCCGGTTCATCCGCTGGTGATCGAGGATGCCGAGCGCAAGCGGGCGGCCTTCGCGGCGGCCGACGTGGCGCTCGCCGCCTCGGGCACCGTCTCGCTCGAGCTGGCGGCGAACGGTACTCCGATGGTGATCGCCTATGACATGAACCCGCTCTCGATGTGGCTCATCTCGCGGATGGCCCGGATCGACACGGTGACGCTGGTCAACCTCGTGTCGGACAGCCGCGTGGTGCCGGAGTTCCTGGGCCCGCGCTGCCGCGCCGAGCGGATCGCCCCCGCCCTTCTCGCGCTGCTCGAGGACGCGTCCCAGAGGTCGGCCCAGCAGGCGGCAATGCAGCTCACGATGGAGAGGCTGGGGCAGGGCGACGAGGCGCCGGGCCTGCGGGCCGCCCGGTCAGTCCTGTCGGTGCTGGCGGGCGGCGGCGCGCCGCAGGAGACGCGCTGACCGATCCGTGCCCGCGGACACGTTGACGCGGGCCACGGCCCCCTGTAGCGGACGGTCATGGCACGCGCACCCCTCCTTCAGCTCTCCGGCATTTCCCTCACCTTCGGCGGCGAGCCGGTCTTCGACGGTCTCGACCTTGTGGTCCAGCAACAGGACCGGGTGGCCCTCGTCGGCCGCAACGGCTCGGGCAAGTCCACGCTCCTCAAGGTCATGGCGGGGCTGGTCGAGCCTGACCGCGGCGACCGGGTGGTGCCGGCCGGCACATCGGTCGGCTACATGGAGCAGGATCCCGACCTGTCGGCCTTCGCCACGCTGGGCGACTATGCGGCCTCGGGATTGGCGCAGGGCGAGGAATACCGCGTCGAGATGGTGGCAGAGGGGTTGAAGTTCCGCCCCGACACGCCGGTTGCGACCGCCTCGGGCGGCGAGCGGCGCCGGGCGGCTCTGGCCAAGCTCATGGCCGAGGCGCCGGATCTTATGCTGCTCGACGAGCCGACGAACCACCTCGACATCCAGGCGATCCAGTGGCTCGAGGCGCAGCTGTCCGAGACGCGGGCGGGCTTCGTGCTGATCAGCCACGACCGCGCCTTCCTGCGCGCGCTCTCCCGCGCGACGCTCTGGATCGACCGTGGGCAGGTGCGGCGGCGCGAGTCGGGGTTCGAGGGGTTCGAGGAGTGGCGCGAGCAGGTCTGGGCCGAGGAGGACGACCAGCGCCACAAGCTCGACCGCCGGATCAAGGCCGAGGCGCGGTGGGCGGTCGAGGGGATCTCGGCGCGGCGCAAGCGCAACCAGGGCCGGCTGCGCGCGCTGGCGGCGATGCGCGAGGAGCGCCGGTCGCAGATTCGCCGGCAGGGCACGGCGGCGCTCGAACTTGAGTCCGGGCCGACCTCGGGAAAGCGCGTGATCGAGGCAAAGGGCCTCACGAAACTTTTCGACGGGCAACCGATCGTGAAGGATTTCTCGCTGCGCGTGCTGCGCGGCGACCGTGTGGCCTTCGTCGGACCGAACGGCGTGGGCAAGACCACGCTGCTGAAACTGCTGACCGGCGAGATGGAGCCGGACGCCGGCACGGTCACGCTGGGCACGAATCTGCAGGTGGCGATCTTCGACCAGACGCGGTCCCAGCTCGATCCCGAAGCCTCGCTCTGGGACAGCCTGACCTCTGATCCGGCGATGCGCGTCTCGGGGCAGCAGGATCAGGTGATGGTGCGGGGCCAGCCGCGGCATGTGGTGGGCTACCTCAAGGATTTCCTCTTTGACGAGCGTCAGGTGCGGGCGCCGGTGCGGTCGCTGTCGGGCGGCGAGAAGGCCCGGCTCTTGCTGGCGCGGATCATGGCGCGCGAGTCGAACCTGCTGATCCTCGACGAGCCGACGAACGATCTCGACGTCGAGACGCTGGATCTTCTGCAAGACATTCTCGGGGATTACGACGGAACGGTTCTGCTGGTGAGCCACGATCGCGACTTCATCGACCGGGTGGCCACCACCACCGTGGCGCTGGAGGGGCAGGGGCGGGCCACGGTCTATGCCGGTGGCTGGAGCGACCATCTGGCCCAGCGGGGCACCCCCGAGGCCGCCGCCCCCGAGCCCGCGCGCGACGCGCCGAAGGCCCAGCCGCGGCCCGAGGCGAAGAAACCGGCGGAAGGCCTGACCTTCACCGAGCGCAAGCGCCTCGAGGCCCTGCCCGGCATCATCGAGCGGCTCGAGGCCGAGATCGCTAAGCTCTCGGAGTTCCTGGCGGCCGAGGATCTCTTCACCCGCGAGCCCGTCAAGTTCCGCAAGGCCACCGAAGCCATGGCCGAGCGTCAGGCCCTTCTGGCGCAGGCGGAAGAGGAGTGGCTGACGCTGGAAGACAAGGCCGGCGCCTGATTGCCGATGATTCTCTCCTCTTGAGCGGGAATTGGCGCAAGACCACTCGCCCGCTTCACCACAGCGTGAGTGGCTCTGGCGCGGACCGTGCGCGATACATACGACATGGGGCACGGGAAGCGCCGCCACATCCGGCGGTGCGAGACCGTCAACGACAGATCCGGCGTGACCGCAACGCAGCAGCGCGGAAGCCGGAAGCTTGATTGGAGACAGAGATGAAACGCATTGCAGCGCTCGCGCTCGGTGGCCTTCTTGCCGCTCCTGCCTTCGCGGGCGGCCCGATCACCGTGGCACCGGAGCCGATTGTCGAGCCGATGCCTGCCCCCGTCGTGGTCGCTCCGGTCACCGACTGGAGCGGTTTCTACGTCGGCGGCCAGCTCGGCTACGGTGACGTTGGTACGGAGATCAGCGGCCTGGACGGCAACGGCGCCATCGGCGGCGTGCACGCCGGCTACCGCTACGATTTTGGCCGTGCCGTGGTCGGTGCGGAAATCGCCTATGACATGACCAACATCGACATTGGCGACAGTGCAGAGCTCGATAACGTGGCGACGCTGAAGCTGATGGCGGGCGGCAAGATCGGGCGGGGTCTGCTCTACGCGACCGCCGGCGGAACCTGGGCCGACGTGACGTCGGACGCGGGCGACCCGGACGACGGCTACGTTTACGGCATCGGCTACGACTACATGCTGAACGACCGCTGGTCGGTGGGCGCCGAACTGCTGCGCCACGAGTGGGACACGTTCGACGATGCGGGCACCGACGCGGACGCGACCACGCTTCAGGCGAAGGTCGGCTTCCGGTTCTGATCCGAAAGCACCAGATCGAGGGAAGGGGCGCGGAGAGATCCGCGCCCCTTTTCCGTTGGTGATCCCGGTGGACGGGTGGTGAAACCTGTGTTACAGGCAACATTATCGTTCGAGGTGTGATATGCAGGTATTCTGGCTGTGATAGACGACATTGACCGGGAAATTGCCGGGCTTCTGGCCGAGGACGCTCGCCGGTCCCTGACCGAAGTGGCCGGCCAGGTCGGCTTGTCCACCTCGGCCGTCAATGAGCGTGTGAGGCGGCTTGTGGCGCAGGGCGTCATCCGGCGCTTCACGCTGGATGTCGCACCCGAGGCTCTGGGCCTGCCGGTTCTTGCGTTGATCTGGGCGGACGTGCCCCACGCGCGCGAGGAGGCCTTTCGCGCTTTCGCAACGAGCCATCCCGGCATCACCGAATGTCATCATGTGACGGGTGCCTGGTCCTATCTGATCCACCTGCGTGCGGCGAACCTTGACGGGGTCGAGGCCTTTCTCGGGCAGATGAAGGGCGATGGGCTGATCGCCCGCTCCGAGACGATGCTCGCGCTGTCCACGCTTCGGACGGCGCCGCTGGTGCCGCGATGATGCTGTTCTTCAAGGCCACGCTCATGGGGCTTGCTGTGGCCGCGCCCCTCGGGCCCATCGGCGCCCTCTGCATCCAGCGGACGCTGTCACACGGGTTCCGGGCGGGCGTGGCTGGCGGGCTTGGCACGGCGCTGGCGGACGCCTCCTATGCAGCCGCCGCGGCCGCGGGATTTGCGACCTTCGCGGCCGTCCTCGACCGCATCGCCCTGCCGCTCGGCCTCGGGGGAGGGGCGTTTCTGATCTGGCTGGGCCTTCGCAGCCTGCGAGCCCGTCCCCAGCCGGGTGCGGCGCAGGCGGCGGCCGGCGGTCTCGGGGCCACGCTGGCCGCGACCTTCCTTCTCACGCTCGCCAATCCGGCAACGATCCTGACGTTTGCGGCCATCTTTGCGGCCCTCGGCCTCGCGCGCGAGGCGGATCCGGTCTCGGCGGCCCTCGTCGTGGCGGGCGTCTTCACCGGCTCGATGCTGTGGTGGATCTTGCTGGCGGGAATGGTTGCGGCCGCCCAGCGCCGTTTGCCACCCGCGTTCGGGCCGTGGGTGGCGCGCATCTCGGGGATTTTCATGCTGGGCTTCGGCCTCTGGACCATCGCGCGCGCGATGAGTTGACGCCCATTCGGTATCCAGCGGTCAGTCCTTGGTGCGGTCACTGGCCGCTGTCAGATCGGCATTGTGCTGCCACAGGGTTCCCGGTAGTTCTTCGCCGCGCGCCGGGCAATGTGCTGTCCCGGCGGCTCTGGAAGAGTGGCAGAGTGGTCGATTGCAGCGGTCTTGAAAGCTGTTGTAGGTTCGCGCCGCCCGCAGTGCTGGACCGAAGAATAGGATTGTGGTTACACGGGGTTACGGTTAGGTCCGCGAGAGGCGGTTGTCGGCGCTGACAGAGCCGATACGCCAGCCGCTAGCGGCAGGTATGGAAGAGTGGCCGAGTGGTTTAAGGCACTGGTCTTGAAAACCAGCGAGCGGGCAACCGCTCCGTGGGTTCGAATCCCACCTCTTCCGCCACATTCAGATACTGAATCCGTCGAGGGGCCCCGATTGGGGCCTTTTTTCTTTTTGTTTCAAAGGGCGTTGGCAGGGCCATCCGCCCTTCGGAGACTGGGCGCTTGACGCGGAATGGGTCTCCGAATGGCCTGCGTCTCTCTTCGAGCGCCCCTCGACGGTCACGGGACGGCGTAAAACATCCTCGCATTTCCAATGGGTTGCCGCGTTCATGGGGTCGTCCCTTTCGCGAGATAATCCGGTGGCGGAGACTGACACGAAGGCGCGGGGCGGTCAGAAGGACGGCTCTGTGGCGGCCGATCCCAAGTCCGGCGGCAGCGTTCGAAGCGAGCCACGACGCTGCCAGAAGTCTCTGATGACAAACAGACTTCGCGCCCATAGCCTGGTGCAATGTCGAACGGGCCCTGGACAGATGAAGAGAACGACCTGATCGTCGCGGATTACTTCGCGATGCTGGCCGACGACATCTCCGGACGGCCCTACAAGAAGGCCGAACACCGCCGCACACTCCGCCCGCTGCTGAACGACCGGTCCGAGGGGTCCGTCGAGTTCAAGCACCAGAACATCAGCGCGGTGCTGAAGGGGCTCGGCGAGGACTGGATCCCAGGCTACAAGCCCGCGTTCAACTTCCAGATGACCTTGGTGGATGCCGTGGCGCGGTGGCTGGCGCTGAACCCGGCCTGGCTTGGGCGCCAACCGGGGCCGCAAACAGCCGCTTCCCTACGCGAGGCTGCGCAGATCTGGATCGGGCCGCCGCCGACGCTGTCGAACCAGCCACCCCCGCAGGAGCTGGACCAGATGCTGCACATCGCCCGCAAGTTCGACGTGGCGGGCCGGGACGAACGCAACCGGGCCCTCGGCCGCGCGGGCGAGGAGCGCGTGCTGGCGCATGAGCGCGCGGCCTTGCGGACCGCGGGGCGGGACGATCTGGCGCGCAAGGTGCGCTGGGTGTCGGAGGAGGATGGCGACGGCGCGGGTTACGACATCGCAAGCTTCGCGCCGGACGGGCGGCCGCGGCTGATCGAGGTGAAGACGACGAACGGATGGGAGCGCACGCCCTTCCACATTACCCGCAACGAACTGGCCGTCGCCGACGAGCGCAGGTCGGAATGGCGTCTGTTCCGGCTCTGGAACTTCTCACGCGAGCCGAAGGCGTTCGAGCTGCATCCGCCGCTGGACGCGCATGTCTCCCTGACCGCGACGACGTTTCAGGCGAGCTTTCACTGAGCCTCAGTCGAATACCCGCTCCGGCTGTTCGTGCCATGGCAGGGCCGCGACATCGGTCAGTTTCAACAGGGTCACGGCGGGCACCTCACGCTTGTAGACGAGGCGCTTGAGGACTCCCGGCGCGAGGTAGGCGAGCCGCAGCTGTCGGCTGACATGGCGTTCGGCCAGCCCCACGGCTTTCGCCAGATCGGTGACCGTATTGAACTCGCCAGCCTCCATGCGCCGCCGCCAGCCCCACGCCCGGCCGATGGCGCGCAGGATATGCGGATCCTGCGACCGGTCTTCACTTGGCAGATAGGTTGCGGGCGGCATGATCTTCGGCCGCCCGTTCTGCTTGCGGACCTTGAGCGGTACGAAGATCTGGATGGACTCTTCGGGTTTCATCATTCCGCCGCCACCTTCTTTCGTGGCGCCATCATGTCGCGCATGACGCCCGAGACGCCGTCGGTCCGGACATCGATGACCAGCCCCTCGGACGTCACAGTGACCCGTCGCACCAGCAACTGCACGATCCGGGTTTGCTCCGCAGGAAACAACTTGCCCCAGACGTCCTCGAACGTCTGCAGCGCGGAGATCACGTCGGCCTCGGCGAAGGCGTGGCCCTCGCGCGCCAAGTGGGCAATGACCTGCGCCGTGATCGAGGGGGCGCGCATCACCCGCCGCAACTCGGTCACCACGGCCGCTTCCACGAGGTCGGCAGGAAGGCGGCGCGGTATGCCCTCATCGCTGGGCTCGCGATTCTTGATGACGTCCATCGAGACGTAGTACCGGTATCGCCGCGCGCCCTTCTTCGTGCTGCTCGGGGTCATGGCCGCGCCCGTGGCCGTAAAGATAAGGCCCTTCAGCAACGCAGGCGCCTGCGCCCGGGTGTTGTTGGCGCGCTTGCGGGGGCTCTCCCGCAAGATGGCATGGACCTGATCCCACAGCTTCTGGTCGATGATGGCCTGATGCTCGCCGGGATAGGCCTTGCCCTTGTGGACGGCGTCGCCGCGATAGACGCGGTTCATCAGCACTCTGTAGAGATATCCCTTGTCGACCAACGTGCCCTGCTTGTTGCGGAGCCCTTTGCGGCGTAGTTCGCGGGCCAGCACGGTCGCTGATCCGACCTCGACGAACCTCTCGAAGATGCCCCGCACGGTGGCAGCCTCGTCTTCATTCACCACGAGCTTGCGGTCCTTTACATCGTACCCGAGCGGGACGTAGCCGCCCATCCACATGCCCTTCATGCGAGAGGCGCGGACTTTGTCGCGGATGCGCTCGGCTGTGACCTCGCGCTCGAACTGAGCGAAGCTGAGCAGGATGTTCAGCGTCAGCCGCCCCATGGACGTGGTGGTGTTGAAGGACTGCGTGACCGAGACGAAGGTCACGCCGTTGCGGTCGAAGACCTCGACCAGCTTCGAGAAGTCCATCAGCGACCGTGACAGGCGGTCGATTTTGTAGACGACCACCACATCTATCAGGCCGTCTTCGATGTCGGCCAGAAGCTGCTTGAGGCCGGGCCGTTCCAGCGTTCCGCCCGAGATGCCGCCGTCGTCATACTGATCGCGGACCAGCACCCAGCCCTCGGAGCGTTGGCTGGCGATGTAGGCCTCGCAGGCCTCTCTCTGAGCGTGCAGGCTGTTGAATTCCTGCTCCAGCCCTTCCTCGGAGGACTTGCGCGTGTAGATCGCGCAGCGTTGGCGGCGGACGGGATTTGCGCGTTGATCCATCAATCATTCCCCCGCTTTCGTTCGCGCAACCCGAAGAAGCGGTAGCCATTCCAACGCGTTCCGGTGATCGCCCGCGCAATCGCAGACAAGGATTTGTAGGGTCGCCCCTGCCACTCGAACCCGTCCCGCAAGACCGTGATCGTGTGCTCGACTCCGTTCCATTCGCGGATCAGCCTCGTGCCGACCACGGGATTTCGAAGATCGGCGATCTGGCTCTTGCGCGTCAGGGTGCCGCCGACCTCGTCGGCCAGCAGGTCCAGCATGCGCCGGGTTTCGCGATCAGGACCGCCATACGTCAGCTCCTGGATGCGGTAGGCCAACCGGCTCTCGAGGAACGTCCGGCTGTTGTTCGGCGCCGTCGTGGCAAAAATCGTCTGCCACTCCGACTTCAACTGGGGGACGGACATGGACTTCAGCGCGGCCAGGCGCGCGGGGATGGGATCAGGCTTCGTCATGCGTTTCTCCGGTGAGTTGGAGTTGCATGACGGCATTGGTCGTCGGGATAGTGTAGGCAACGTTCTCCAGTATTGTCCGATACTTCACGCCTATCCTGCCCGAGCAGCCGAACCAGCCCGAGCGCCAGCAGGCCACACAGTTCGGCGCGGCGTTCGGCGGCGGTCATCTGGTCGGGAGGTAGCGGATTGGGGCGGTTCATGTCTCGGTGGCCGTGTTTGATGGTGTGCTACTGATCAAAAGCCACCCAGCCGTCCGAGGTGGGACATCTCAGCGGAACGGGATGCGGAAATGCGAACAGGGAGAGAACATCAGGGCTTGCCGATCACGGATTTGTCCATGATTATCGTAGGTTGAATCAATCGAGAGCAGTAGTTCATTGAGGTGAGTTCATGGCGCGCAAAGCATCCCCGATCGGTCCGCATGTTCTGGCGCTGATCGAGGATGCGCGCGTCGACCTCGCCCGAGCTGCCCTTGCCGTGCGCGAGGGAGACAATGAGCCGGAATTCAAGCTGCCCGAGGACGTTCCCGACCTCGCCGACGAAGAAGCGGTCGAGGCGTTTCGGCAAGCACTTGTCGAGACGCTGTCGGATTTCGACCGCGATGACCTGCGACCTGCGGAGCAGCGATCACGAAGGATCCGGGCCCTCGCCGAGAAAAAGGGCGTCACCTCACTCACCACCATTGTCGAGCAACAACTCGATGAGACACGGTCGCAGGAGTTTCACCGGCAGCCAGATGAGCTCTGCAGAAGCATCTGGGCATATCTCCATGAACGCGAAACCTTCGAGGATGCGGAGAGCTTTCACTTCGCCCGACAGTTCCGCGACCACGGCAAGCTCTACGACGCCTTCGAGGTCGAACTGGAGAACCAGGTAGCCCTCGACGCGGCGGCCATCGACGAAAAGTCGCTGGCGTCCAAGATCAAGGGCGTGCTCGAGCTGAAGCCCGAGATATCCTGCACAGTTAAGGCGCTCGATCTGCCTGCCACCGATACGCACCCTGCGTCCATCATGCTGATCGTCCGGCACGGTGGTCCGCTTTCGAGTGTCTACGATCACCGGCAAGACGGAAGGCGGGGAACCATCTACTACCGACCGCCAAACGAGGCGACGCTGATCTACACGCCCTCGATGCGGCAGATCGAGGTCTGCGCGGACAGCCCCGTGGTGCGCCAGACGGTCAGCGACTCCTTCGCCGAAGTTGCGCTAGGTCACGACATCTCCCAGAAACCTCTGACCTGGAAGCGCTATAATCTTTCGCGCTTCCGCTCTTCGCTTCTCCTGCAGCCCCCTGAGATCGAAGGGTACGCGTTCGAGTTCGCGCGCGTCATCGAAGCCGAGATCCGGCTGGGAACCTGGCGCCGCAAGCTTCAGCTCAAGGTGACGGTCGACGATGATATCCAGGAGGTTGCCGACCGATATCTCGGGGCGCGGAACATCTTTCGGCGCGCCGAAGCGTTCAGCCGGATCACCATCGCGGTCGCCTACAACCTGATCGGCGATGAGAAGCAGCGGACGCTCAATATCACGATTGCGGGCACGAAGAGCTGCAACCTGCAGAGCAAGCCCGATCCGGAGGAACGCAGCCTCGGCTTCGCGCTGCTCAAGGAATGGGGAATCCTGAGCGCGTTCAGGCAAATCGCGCATGATGACCTTCGCGCGATCTTTCCCCAGCTTGTTCAACTCCACGATCGCATCGAGGACGAGGTCAGCGGAAGTTATCTGCTGGAACTCGGGCTTGACCCGAAGCGTCTCATCGAAGGCGGCCTGCTTGAGCGCCGCGACCGTCAGGACGTGGTTCTCATAGAGGACGACGACGTCGACGGGGAAGGCGCCGTCAAGCCGTCGGCGACCGAAGGCATGATCCAGGCTGTCGGTCCTTTCGGCGAAGATGTCGGTAAGCGCCCCGCATCGGATGTCGAGATGTTCGCGATCAACGCTCAGTGGCTTCACGAGACGCTCATGCGCCTGATGAAGCCGCTGCTGAGCAAGCGGGCGGCCGAGATCCTGGACCCGGACCTGACCCTCGTCGGCGCCATCCAGATCGATGAGGCAGATGTGCCCGTCTATTTCGCCCGGCGGCTCAATGATCCCAAAGCGGCGCAGAGACTGGATCTGATGTTGCGCGCGCGGGGCACCGCTGGGGTGGGCATCGTCTTCGCCGCGAGTGAGGAGATGCCGTCACATCTTGGGCCTAACGTCGTCATGCCGCTGCTGTCCCATCTCGCATCGGCGGACGAGGAAATGCTATTCGCGCGCGACGGAATAGAACTCGCGTACCGAGACGGTCTTTCACTCGCACGCGGGGGCGTGTCGCCGCGGGTGGTTCGGACAGGCAAGCAGTCCGGCACGCTGTTCATTCCTGGCAGGGAGCCGCTTCACCTCGCTGGGAACGATCAGTTGACGATCTTCGAGCGCCTGGTGGTCGCAGCCGGGAAAGGCAGTCCCGACGTTCAGGTCAAGGCGCTGATGGAAGGCTTCGAGTCCAGAAGCCCCCAGCAGGCGTTCCGGAAGGAGACCTGGGACAGCATCCGGGACGTCTATATCGGCAAGGGTGCGAAGAACGGATATTGGCGACTGCTACTCACTGCGCAGCCGACCGAAGCCGTGGCCGAGCCAGCCGAGGAAGCGACCGTCTAACAGCGGTCTAACATGCGGCGGGAGACGGTCTAACAAACCGCTGATTACTGGAAGGGCTCCACATAGAGGAGCACTTCCATGCCGACTCCCTTCCCCCCGCGCCAGGCAGCCCCGACGAGCTGGTCCGGCGCCGCGATGACCAAGCCCACCACCAACAACTCGGAATGGCGCTGCACGCGCTGTGACAAGCTGCTCGGCGTCTGCCGGGACGGCCGCATGCACCTGCGCTTCGCGCGGGGGCACGAGTATCTCGTGGGCTTCCCGGTGCAGGCCACCTGCCGCGGCTGCGGCACGTTGAACAACGCGACCGCACCCGCGCGCTGACGCGCGCATTCACCCAACCCCCTGAAATCGCAGAGACGCGCGACGTCCTGACCTGGCCACGAGAAGGCGCCGGACGCCTGGCCGCAAGGCAGGCGTCCGATGTCCTTCGCGTGGCACGAGATCCGTGATCACCTCATGCATTCATCCACCAACCTTCACTTCCAGCGCAGTTTCGACGCCGTCAGGCGCGCGCAGGCCGCCCTCGCGCCGTTCCGCGATCCGGCGGCCCTGCTGGACGGTCTGCACCGCACGCCCGGCGATCAGGGCCAGAAGAACGTGATCCTCTCCGCGCTCGTCAGGGCGGCGCAGAGCGACGGGCCCGCGTCCGACTGTGCCCTGACGCTGCTGTTGCTGGCACTCTGGCCCGGCCTCGACGCCATCCGCCGCCGGTCGATCTGGCGCAGGATCGGCACCGCCGACGAGATCGCGTCCGACGTACTGGCGCGCACCACCGAGGCAGTCCGCAGCCTTGACCTCGTGCGCGTCAACTGGATCGCGGCCACGGTGCTGCGCAACGTCGAGCGCGACATGATCCGCGTGCGCCGGCGCGACACGGCGCGCGAACATCTCGCCAGTGGCGCCGACCCCGACGAGGTGGCGGACAGCGGCGACAGCGGGATCGGCGCGGCCGGATACGCGCGGCTCAACGGCGCCGTGCGGAAGCTGCTCGGCGACGACGCCCTGCTGGTGATCCGCGTGGCGATCGATGGCTTCTCCCAGGCCGAGGTCGCCGTCGCACTGGGCCTGTCCGAGGCCGCCGCCCGCAAGCGCTACCAGCGCGCCATGCGCCGGCTGCACGACGCCCTCGAGGAAATCCCCTGAACCGATGTCCCGATCCGGTCCCGCCGGTGGCTTTTCCCATTCGAGCGCCTCGAGCGCCTTCCCTCCAACCGAAAGCAGACACGCATGAACCGCACTGCCGATCTGTCGCTCGAGGATTTCAGGCGTCTTCCGGGGCTCTATCGCCGCTGGGAGCTGACCGAGGTCTGCGAGCCCAACCGAAACTATCAGCTCGAGGACGCCGGCGCCCATGCCGACGGGACGCCGCTGCTGGCGATCTACGTCGCCGAACCCGCGCCAGACGTCCGCGAGGCGGCGTGATGCGCCTCATCGATCACCTCATCTCACGGAGAACCGCCATGCCGGACCAGCCGGACGACATCACCCGTCTTCGCAAGGCGAGCTACGCGCTCGAAGACCTCCCCGAAACCATTTCCCTGCCGCAGCGCCCCGGTGACGAGCCGCGCGCCCCGCTGCCGGTCGTCGAGGCGACCGTCGACGAGATCGCCTTCGCCATCGTGGAAGCGGAGCGCGAGAGCACGGTCGCCTACCGCCGCGCCGATGCGCTGAAGCGGCTCTACAAGCTCGCCCGCGAGGCGGGGTGCATCGGCGCCGACCTCGCCGCCACGGCGGTGATGAAGAAGGAGGGCCAGTGATGGCCCTTCCCATCATCGGCGCCGACGAACGGCTCGCGCAGCGCAAGGGCATCAAGGGCGTCATCTTCGGGCGGTCCGGCATCGGCAAAACCAGCCTGCTCTGGACGCTGAACGCCTCGACCACGCTCTTCCTCGATCTCGAGGCGGGCGATCTGGCGGTCGAGGGACTGGAGATCGACACGCTCCGGCCGCGCACCTGGAAGGAATGCCGCGACTTCGCGGTGTTCATCGGCGGCCCGAACCCGGCGCTGCGCGAGGACCAGCCCTACAGCCAGGCGCATTTCGACGAGGTCTGCGGGCGCTACGGCGATCCGGCGGTGATCGGGAAATACGAGACCGTCTTCATCGACTCGATCACCGTGGCCGGGCGGCTCTGCTTTCAGTGGTGCCGTGGGCAGCCCGAGGCGTTCTCCGAGAAGACCGGAAAGCCCGACATCCGCGGCGCCTACGGGCTGCATGGCCGCGAGATGATCGGTTGGCTGACCCATCTGCAGCACACGCGCGGCAAGCATGTCTGGTTCGTCGGTATCCTCGACGAGCGGCTCGACGACTTCAATCGCAAGGTCTTCCAGCCGCAGATCGACGGCTCGAAGACCGGGCTCGAGCTGCCCGGGATCGTCGATCAGGTCATCACCATGGCCGACATCGCCGATGCCAACGGCCAGCCGCAGCGCGCCTTCGTCTGCCAGACGCTGAACCCCTGGGGCTATCCGGCGAAGGACCGGTCCGGCCGCCTCGACAGGGTCGAGCCGCCGCATCTCGGCCGGCTGATGGAGAAGATCCAGCGCCCCGCGGCGCCTGCCTCCGAACGCCTGACCTGGCCGCCGGTGACCCCGGCCGATCCCGCGCCCGCTGAGGAGCCCGGCCATGGCTGAGCGCCTCTCCCTGACCCCGATGTCCCGATCCGGTCGCCGGATTGGCTTTTCCATGTCGACGCCGCTGCGCGTCCCATCCTCCAACTGAAAGGAGCCGCGCAATGTCCGGACCCTGGAACGACTTCAACTCCGCCCAATCCAACACCAACGTCATCCCGAAGGGCACGCTCGCGAAGGTGCGCCTGACCCTGCGGCCGGGCGGTTTCGACGACCCCTCGCAGGGCTGGACCGGCGGCTGGGCCCGCCGCGCCACCACCGGCGCCGTCTATCTTGACGCCGAATACACTGTCGTCGAAGGGCCCTATGCCCGCCGCAAGATCTGGTCGCTGATCGGCCTCTACAGCCCGAAGGGCCCGGACTGGGCAAACATGGGGCGCGGCCTGATCCGCGGCATCCTCAACTCGGCGCGCGGCGTGTCCGACAAGGACAACTCGCCCGAGGCGCAGGCGCGCCGCCGCATCAACGGGTTCGGCGATCTCGACGGAGTCGAATTCGTCGCCCGCATCGACATCGGCACCGACACCAACGGCGAGGACAAGAACGAGATCCGCGCCGCCGTCACCCCCGACCATCGCGACTACGCCGCGTTGATGGGCACGGTCGCGCCGCAGTTCGCCGCCGCCCCGGCGCAGGGCCACGCCCAGCAGCAGCCCGCCACGGCCACCCAGCCCAGCCAGCCCGCGTCCGCCCCCGGCGCCGCCGGTCGGCCGAGCTGGGCGCAGTAAGGGGGAGACCGGCCATGCGCCTGCGCCCCCGCCAGAAAACCTTTGTCGAGCGCAGCGTGGCTGCGCTCGCTTCCCGCGGCAACACGTTGGGCGTGGCGCCCACCGGCGCGGGCAAGACCATCATGCTCTCGGCGGTCACCGGCGAGATGATCGGCGACGGCGCCAAGGCCTGCGTGCTGGCGCACCGCGACGAGCTGACGGCGCAGAACCGCGCCAAGTTCCAGCGCGTGGTGCCGGGCGTCGCCACATCGGTGATCGACGCCACGGAGAAATCTTGGAACGGCCAGGTCGCCTTCGCCATGGTGCCGACGCTGGCGCGGGCTTCGAACCTCGCTGATATGCCGCGCCTCGACCTGCTGGTCGTGGATGAGGCGCACCATGCCGTCGCCGACAGCTACCGCCGCATCATCGACCGGGTCCGCGAGGCCAATCCCGACGCGCGGATCTTCGGGGTCACGGCGACGCCGAACCGGGGCGACAGGAAGGGTCTGCGCGAGGTCTTCGACAATGTCGCCGACCAGGTGCGGCTGGCCGAGCTGATCGCGTCGGGCCACCTTGTGCCGCCGCGCACCTTTGTCATCGACGTGGGTGTGCAGGACGAGCTGCGCTCGGTCCGCAAGACCATGTCGGATTTCGACATGACAGAGGTGGCGGGCATCATGGACCGCGCCCCTGTCACCGACGAGGTGATCCGCCACTGGAAGGAAAAGGCGGGCGACCGGCAGACCGTGGTGTTCTGCTCCACCGTCGCGCACGCCGAACACGTCACCGACGCCTTCAGGGCGGCGGGCGTTTCCGCCGCGCTGATCCATGGCGACCTGGCGGCCGAGACCCGCAAGGCGATCCTCGCCGACTATGCCGCCGGGGACATCCGCGTTGTCGTCAACGTGGCGGTGCTGACCGAAGGCTGGGACCATCCGCCCACCTCCTGCGTCGTGCTGCTGCGCCCCAGCTCCTACAAATCCACGATGATCCAGATGGTTGGGCGCGGCCTGCGCACCGTCGACCCCGAGGAACATCCCGGCATCGTCAAGACCGACTGCGTCGTGCTGGATTTCGGCACCTCGAGCCTGATCCACGGCACGCTGGAACAGGACGTCGATCTGGACGGCAAGACTGAGATTGGTGAGGCGCCGACGAAGACCTGCCCGGCCTGCGAGGCGGAGATCCCGCTGGCCGCCACCGAATGCCCGCTCTGCGGCGAGGCGTTCCCGCGCGAGGATATGGATGCGGGCGAAGTCGGGGACGCCGCGCCGCTTTCGGGCTTCATGATGACCGAGATCGACCTCCTGAAGCGGTCCAGCTTCGCGTGGGTCGACCTCTACGGCACGGACGATGCGCTGATGGCCACCGGCTTCGCCGCCTGGGGCGGCATCTTCTGGCTGGGAGGGGTCTGGTACGCCATCGGCGGCGCGAAGGGCGAACGCCCGCATCTGCTGGGCGTCGGCGAACGCACGGTCTGCCTCGCGCAGGCCGACGACTGGCTGAATACCCACGAAACCGACGAGAGCGCTTTCAAGACGAGGGGATGGCTGCGCCAGCCGCCGACCGAGAAGCAGCTCCAGTACCTGCCGCCCGAGTGTCGGCACGACTTCGGCCTGACGCGCTACCGCGCCTCGGCGCTGATGACCTTCGGCTTCAACAAGCGCGCCATCCGTCAGCTGATCGAGACGTCGGCGGGGCCGGAACGGAGGGCAGCATGACCCATGACCGCCTCCACCCCGATCACGGCCGCGGACCGGCGGCGGCTCTGGCATCCACGTGGGACGCTCTGCGCCGTCTGCCGGCAACCCACCCGTGGCTTTGGCTGGTTCGATCCCGTCCGGCGGACGGCTTCGCCGCCAAGGTCCTCGAAACGTGCGCCTACGCCTACGGGACGGCCCCGGCCCTCGGTCTGGTTCTGCTCGATGTCCTGCCAGGCTTTCTGGACGCATTTGGCTCAGGGGTGTGTCGCCATGGTTGACCTGACCGAGGAAGAGCGCGCCGCAATCACCGCCACCATGAAGCGCGTGGCGCTGCTGATGGACGAGATCGGCTGGGCCACCTCGCTCGCCGACCTGACCGAGGCGCAGGTCCGAGCGCTGATCGAGGAAGCCGTCGAGGGCTTCCGCGAGGCCATGTCCGACATCGCGCGGGCGAAAGCGCCGGAGGTGCCGTTCTGATGCTGGACTACAATCACCGCCCCAGCTTCGCCGACCGGGTCAACGCCGCCGTCGATCGGGCGCTAACCGCCGATCAGTCCACGCGACCGCCCCGCGACTATCTCGGCGGCTCCCGGCTCGGCCATGCTTGCGAGCGCGCCCTGCAGTTCGAGTTCACGGCGACGCCGAAGGACGAGGGCCAGGACTTCAGCGGCCAGTCGCTGCGCATCTTCGCCATCGGCCATGCGCTCGAGGATCTGGCCGTCGCCTGGCTGCGCGGCGCGGGGTTCGACCTCTATACCCGCAAGGGCAACCGACCCGATGGCGGCCAGTTCGGCTTCTCGGTCGCGGGCGGGCGCATCAGCGGTCATGTCGACGGCATCATCGCCGCAGGCCCCGAGGGCTTCGGTCTGGCCGTTCCCGCGCTCTGGGAATGCAAGACGATGAACGCCAAGAACTGACGCGCCTGTGTCAAGGACGGCGTTACGAAGTCGAAGCCGGTCTACGCCGCCCAGATCGCGCTCTACCAGGCCTACATGGAAGGGACGGTCCCCGGCATCTCGGCCGCGCCCGCGCTCTTCACCGCGATCAACAAGGACACCGCCGAGCTGCACCATGAGCAGGTCGCCTTCGACGCCGACCTCGCGCAGCGCATGTCCGACCGGGGCGTGCGGATCCTGCAGGCGACCGATGCGGGCGAGCTTCTGCCGCGCGCAGCCACCACGCCGGACTTCTTCGAATGCCGCTTCTGCCCGTGGTCCGAGCGCTGCTGGAGGCTGCCGGCATGAGCGACGACGGCATCCTGCACTTCAATCCCTGGATGGACTTCAACGACGGGCCGCCGTCCGAGAACCCGTTCGGCTGCGACCCCGACCCCGGGCAGATCGCCGTCTTCCTCGACACCGTGTTCAGCTGGTGCGAGGGGTTGATCCCGCTCCGCGGCTTCGTCGACAAGGGTCAGGGTCGGGACGGCAAGCCTCACAACATCTGGATCCCGGCAGACGCCACCGCGCCCGAGAAGCTCGCGACCTTCGCCGCGTGGGCGAACCGCGAGGGGGCAGCGGTCTATGTCATCCCCGGCACGGTCGCCGAGCAGGGCCAGGCCCGCGCCGCCGACGTGCTGCAGATGCAGGCCGTCGTGGTCGATCTCGACGCGGGCGACATCCCGGCCAAGCTCAACCATGTCACCCGCCACCTCGGCGCGCCCGCGCTCATCATCGAAAGCGGCGGGCGCACGCCCGAGGGCGCGGCGAAGCTCCATGTCTGGTGGAAACTGACCGAACCGGCCGAAGGCGACGACCTGGTCACCCTCTGCCGCCTGCGCGGCGAGATCGCCGTGAAGGTCGGCGGCGACACGCATTTCCGCTCGGCGCACCAGCCGATCCGCGTGCCCGGCACCGTCTATCACAAGCACGGCCACCAGCGCCTCGTGGAAATCCGGGAACACCGTGCCGTCGAGGTCGACCTTGCGGACTTTGCCGAACGGGTCGCCGGGATGCCGCCGCTGCCGGGCGTGGGCTTCGCCAGCGATCATGCCGCGCCATGCGCAAAGCCCGGCATCGACGCAGTGCTCACCACACCGGTGCGGGAGGGCGCGGTCGACGACTGGTCGCGCTTCCAGGGAGCCAGCGCCGCCATCGGCCATTACATCCGCCTCGTCCACGAAGGCCGCCTCGACCCGTTCGCGGGCTGGGAGGCGATCTGCGGCTACAACGCCGCCATGCTGCGCCCGTCCTGGCCGCTCGATCGGCTGCAGGCCGAGTCAGAACGGCTCTGGGCGCTGCATGTGAAGCGCAACGGCCCGCCGCTCCTGCGCGCGGCCCACGCCAATGCCCCGGCGAGCCCGCTGCCGACCTTCACCCTCGGCGCGCTCCTCGACGACACGAGCCCCATGCCCGAGGACATCATCGGGCCGCGCGTGCTGACGCCGGGCGGGCTCCTGGTGCTGGGTGGCGCGCCCAAGGTCGGCAAGAGCGATTTCCTGATCTGCTGGCTCGTCCATATGGCGGCCGGCGTGCCGTTCCTCGGCTTCACGCCACCCCGGCCGCTGCGCGTGTTCTATCTGCAGGCCGAGATCCAGTATCACTACCTGCGCGAACGCATGCAGCAGATCGCGCTGCCCGCCGCCGTGATCGCCGCCGCGCGCGACACCTTCATCGCCACGCCGAAGCTGAAGATCCTGCTCGACGCGGAAGGCGTCGCCCGCGTGGCCGAGGCGATCCGGACCGCATTACCCGATGCGCCGCCCGACATCCTCGTCATCGACCCGATCCGGAACCTCTTCGACGGCGGCCCCGAGGGCGGCGGCGAGAACGACAACACCGCCATGATGTTCTTCCTGAAGGACCGGGTGGAGCCGCTGCGGGAGGCGGTCAATCCGGACGCCGGCGTCATCCTCGCCCACCACACCCGCAAGGCCAGCAAGCAGCAGGTGAAGGACGATCCCTTCCTCGCCCTCTCCGGCGCCAGCGTGCTGCGCGGCTTCTACACCTCGGGGCTGCTCATGCACCGGCCCGACGAGGACAGCACCGTCCGCAGGCTGGAGATCGAGCTTCGGAACGGCCCCGCCCTGCCAGGCAAGCTCATCGACAAGGTGAAGGGCGAATGGGTCGAGCTGAACCCGCTGAACGAGCGCCTGGTGCGCAAGGAAGCGGGCGCCAGGCTCGATGCCGAACGGCTGCGCAAGGGCGACGTGATCCTCACCATCCTGCACGAGGAAGCGGCGGCCGGCCGGCTCTACACCACCACTCAGTTCGGCGAGGCCTTCGAGAACAAGGCCGGTCTCGGCAGCAAGTACACGATCCGCGACCGGATCGGCGTGCTGACGACCAAGGGGCAGATCAAGTTCCTCCGTGATGGCCGTCCCTTCGGCATGGCCGTGGTGCGCTCCCGCTTCGGCTATCTCGTGGTCGACGGCATGCGCTTCGGGACGGAGACGCAGATCGATCCCGATACCGGCGAGGTGCTGGGCGACGGCCTGCCGGTGCTCCCGAGCCACTACAAATGCGCCAGCACCGGCGCCTGCCTGCAGGTCGAGAACCCCGCCATCTGGGTCTATCCGGAGGGTCTCGATGACTGACTTCGTCCTCCCCGAAATCTTCCTCGTCCTCAGGACGAAGTTGTCGGTCCTCGTCCTCACCTCGTCCTCAGTCAACAAAATCAATGACTTGCGGAGGACGAGGACAAACAACCCCGTCCTCCTTCCTCGTCCTCCGAAATGGCGAAAAGTCGTTTTTTCTCAGCTGCTTGCGTGGATGGGAGGAATGATAAGGAAACCCCCATACTACGTATGGGGCGGCCACCCGTCAGGGTGGGCCTCGCCCCCATACGCAGCGGGCCCTCGCGCGCCGCCTGTCCTGGTCTTCCCCAGCCGATCCGACGACGGCGGTCCCGCACCGCCAGGCACCAGACCGCCGTCGTCTTCCACCACCACAGGCCACCGGCAAAGGAGACCCGTCATGGCTCGGCCGACTCTGATCCCGAATTCCGACGGCGCAAGCTTCGACACGCCGCCGCTCGTCACCCCCCGGAACCACGTGAGGCCGACTTGCGCGGCTCCACAGGGGCCATGGTTCCGCGCCACTCTCGCGCTCGACCTCGGCACCTCGACCGGCTGGGCGCTGCGCGGGCACGACGGTCTGATCACCAGCGGGACCGTCTCGTTGCGTCCCGGCCGCTTCGACGGCGGCGGCATGCGCTACCTGCGTTTCACGAACTGGCTGGCCGAGATCGACCGGCTGTCCGGTCCTGTCGCCGCCATCTGGTTCGAGGAGGTCCGCCGCCACGCCGGAACCGATGCAGCCCATGTCTACGGCGGTCTGATGGCCACCCTGACCGCATGGGCCGAACTGCGCGGCGTGCCCTACGAGGGTGTCCCGGTCGGCACGATCAAGCGTCACACCACCGGCAAGGGCAATGCCGACAAGGCGACGATGATCGCAGCCGTCCGCGCCCGCGGCTTCAGCCCGGCGGATGACAACGAGGCCGACGCCATCGCTCTCCTTCTCTGGGCGATCGAGACGAACGGGGGTGTCGCATGAGATGGCATCCCAGAGGCTACGGCGGCCAGCGCCGGGATCCCGAGCAGGTGAAGCGCGAGGGCTGGCAGGAACAGGGACTGCTGGCCGTGTCGCTCGATGACCCGCGTCTCACCTGGCCCGAGCGCGAACTCGTCCGCCAGTTGGGGGACAAGCTCTATGGCAAGCTTCCTGCGGTGAGGGAGGTGGGCCATGGCTGATCGTGTCTGGAGCGCAGACGACGTCGCCGATCATTTCGAGGAGGCGTTCCGTACCCTGCGCAAGCTGCCGCCCGTGAAGGCGCAGGGCTACTTCAGCACCTGGCCCGACATCGTGCGCACCACTCGCGAGATCGCGGCGATGGAGCCCCAGCCCATGCGGGTCTGGCCCTCGGCCGCCGCGATCACCCGGCTCGAGCAGACCTTCGACTGGGTGCTCTGGATCGAGGAGGCGGAGCGCAAGCTGGTCTGGTCCCGCGCGGCCCGCGTGCCGTGGAAGCAGATCAGCGGCGAGCTCGGCTGCGACCGCACCACCGCCTGGCGGCGCTGGCAGCTGGCGCTGACCAAGATCGCGGCCCGGCTGAATGCTCCGTGAGTCCAAAGTGTTGCAACACTTTTCCCTTCGACATCTGCAACAGTTCCGTGCTATCCGAAGGGCATGATGGGGGAGAGTGCGCCGAAGGGCTCCCTCTCCCCTTTGCGTTGAAGCCGGGTCCACTGGATCCCGGTATCCAGCGAGGATCCGGCCGGGGTCCAGCCCACGGCAGTTTCCGGTTCCTTCCGGGCGATGTTCGTATGCTGGCGGGCGAAGCGCGCAATTTCGCCAGCGACAGGGCCGGTTTTTTGGGAAGCCCCCCGGAAGCCGGAAGCCACCGCAACGCCTGAAACTCTTGTGAATTCAAACAAATGACCAGCCGCGCTGGGTGGATACCCCGCGGCTGCCGGAGTCCACCCGGAAGCCGGTGGATCCACCCGCGTCGGAGTCCATCTGCGAATAGGGCAATACACTGCCCAGCGCCCGCCGACGGCTCCTGGACTGTTAGCGGTTCGACCCCCGTACCAGAAGCGCGAGTGCCTGGTCAGCAAGGTTGCGGGTGAGATCGCCAGCCGGCATCGCGCGGGAGAGGCCCGCGGACTGGCCCGACCAGAGTGACATGAAATCCTCCGATCCTCCGGGCTCGGAGGCCGATCGCAGCGGTGCGAGAGCGCCGCCCGCCAGCGGGAACTGCGGTGCGTCCGCGGCGATGGGACCGACATCGCGCATGATGCGGTTTACAATTCCGCGGGCCGGCCGTCCGGTAAAGACGTTCGTCAGGGCCGTCTCCCGCCCAGAGCCGGCAGCAAGCGCGCGACGATGTGGCACCGCGATGGTGGCCTCCGGCGTGAACAGATAGGCCGTCCCGATCTGCACCGCGGAGGCGCCCAGCATGAAGGCCGCGGCGATGCCGCGCCCGTCGGCGATGCCGCCCGCCGCGATCACCGGCACGCGCACTGCATCAACGACCTGCGGCACGAGCGAGAGTGTCCCGACCTGCGTCGCGATTTCCTCGGTGCGGAACATGCCGCGGTGCCCACCGGCCTCTGCACCCTGTGCGATGATTGCGTGGCATCCCTCCGCCTCGAGCCACCGCGCCTCGTCAACGGTGGTGGCCGAGGACATGATCTTGGCGCCCGTCGCGACTACCCGGTTCAGCAGGCGCTGCTTCGGCAGACCGAAATGGAAGCTGACGACCTCCGGGCGCAGCTCCTCGACCAGCGCGCAGAACTCCTCGTCGAAAGGCGCGCGGTTGGACGCGGGAACCGGTGCGTTCGGGTCGAGACCGAACTCCTGGTAGTACGGCTCCAGTCTCCGCCGCCACTTCGCCTCTCGCGCGGCATCGGGCGTGGCCGGACGGTGGCAGAAGAAATTCACGTTGATCGGTCGCGCGGTTCGCTGGCGAATGACGCCGAACTGGGTGCGCAGCTGGTCCGGCGTGAGCAGTGCGCAGGGAAGCGATCCGAGCCCGCCCGCTTCGGCCACCGCAACGGCCAGATCCGACAGTCCGGCGCCTGCCATCGGGGCCTGAATGATAGGCAGGTCGATCCCGAGCATCTGCATGACGCGCTGATCCGGCCACATTGGCTGCACTCCATATGCTGGCAGTGATGTGCGCAGTATCGGGGTTGTTGTGGCCCAACGGAACCCCGTCCCGACCCGAAGCTGCGTTCGTGCTCACCGGGGCTGATCGTGAATCGTTTTCAGGAGTGACTGATGACCCTCGCCTTCGCCCCTGAGCGGATCGAGCAATGGCCGCTGTCTAGGCTCCAGCCCTACGCTCGCAACGCCAAGCAGCATGGGCCCGACCAGGTCGCGAAGATCGCCGCCAGCATGGCCGAGTTCGGCTGGACCGTGCCGTGCCTCGTGGGCGAGGACGGCGAATTGATCGCCGGGCACGGGCGCGTGCTGGCCGCCACGCAGCTGGCGCTGACCGAAGCGCCGGTGATCGTGCTGGGGCACCTAACCGAGGCGCAGCGGCGGGCCTACCGGATCGCGGACAACAAGCTGACCGAACTCGGCACCTGGGACGAGGCGCTGCTCTCGGCCGAACTGAACGACCTGCTGGCTGAAGACTACGACCTGTCGCTGGTCGGCTTCTCCGACGGCGAGTTGGACAAGCTGCTGGCCTACGTCGCGGAAGACGACGGTGAAGAAGGTGGCGCCGGGGGCTCCGTGCCGCCGGTGACCATCCCCGAGCCACCGCGCAATCCAGCATCACGAACCGGGGATCTCTGGATCCTCGGCGACCACCGCCTCCTCTGCGGGGACAGCACCAGCGCGGCCGACGTGCGCCGCCTGATGAATGGCGAACGGGCGATCCTGTTCGCCACCGATCCGCCCTATCTGGTCGACTACGACGGCTCGAACCATCCCACCCGCAACAAGGATTGGTCAGCGTCCTACGGCACCACTTGGGATGACAGTTCGCAGGGGGCCGAGCTTTACGACGGCTTCATCGCGGCGGCCGTAGCGGAAGCCATCGCCGAAAATGCCGCCTGGTATTGCTGGCACGCGTCGCGCCGCCAGGCGATGCTAGAAGCCTGCTGGGAAAAGGCGGGTGCCTTCGTGCACCAGCAGATCATCTGGGTGAAGGACCGCGGGGTTCTGACCCGCTCGCACTACCTCTGGAAGCATGAACCCTGCTTCATGGGCTGGCGGCGTCCGAACCGCCCGCCGAAGGTTGCCGAGCAGACGCTGCCCTCGACTTGGGAGATGCCGTCTTTCACCAAGGACGAGCGCCCCGATCACCCGACGCCGAAACCGCTCGACGCCTTCGGCATCCCGATGCGCCAGCACGTGGCGCGCGGCGGTCTCTGCTACGAGCCGTTCTCCGGCTCCGGCTCGCAGATCATGGCGGGCGAGGCCAACGGCCGACGCGTCTTCGCGATGGAAATCAGCGCCGCATATGTCGATGTCGCCGTGGAACGCTGGCAGGCCGAGACCGGCCGCGCCGCGATCCTCGACGGTGACGGTCGGACCTTTGCGCAGGTGAGAACCAAGCGGTTGGGCGACGATGCCAACGCCCGGGTCGATATTCCGACCACGGACGCAGCCCCCGAACCCGCGCGAAAACGCACGACCGCCGCGTGACATGCATGACCTGGCTCTACCTTCCTCCGGAGACGCTTCCGGGGCCGGAGACGCATGCTTCTTCGGTCTCTCCCTCTGCTCCGGCGCGGGCGGGCTCGACCTCGGGCTCACCATCGCAATCCCCGGATATCGTGCTGTGGGTTACGTCGAGCGGGACGCCTTCGCCGCGTCCATCCTCGTGGCGCGGATGGAAGACGCGGCCCTGGATCGCGCGCCTGTCTGGGACGACATTGCCACCTTCGACGGCCGCCCGTGGCGCCGCGTGGTGGACATCGTCATTGCGGGCTATCCGTGCCAGCCGTTCTCAGTGGCAGGCAAGCGCAGGGGTGCCGACGACCCGCGCCACCTCTGGCCGCATGTCGCCCGGATCATCGGCGAGGTCGAGCCGCCCTTCGTGTTCCTCGAGAATGTCGCCCATCATCTCCGCCTCGGCTTCCCCGAAGTCGCCAGCGGACTGGTCGGCATGGGCTACAAGCTTGCGGCTGGCCTCTTCACGGCGGCGGAAGTCGGCGCGCCCCACAAGCGCGAGCGGCTGTTCATCCTTGCCATCCGCGAGGGGGACGAGCTGGCCGACCCCGCGCGCCTGCTCTGGTGCCCGGTCGAGTGGCGGGAACCGGACGGAACTGCTGCGGCTGTGGCCGACGCCGCAGACCGACTGCTTCCGCAGCCGGGGCGGAGACCGGATAAACGAGAAAGGTCTCGATGGCATGGCGCGGGACTGGCCGACAGCGACGACGGACGGACTCGCCCAACCGAGCGCGGGCATCCGCCGGACAGCCGATCTGATACACGCCAGCCGCATGTGGATGACGCCGACGGCGCGAGATCACAAGGACGGAGCGACGAGCCTTGCGAACACGCCGGTGAACGGCCTGCTTGGCCGCCAGGTCCTGGTGACGCAGATGGCTGGGCGCGATGCCTCGCCGTCGCCCAGGACCTTGAACCCGCTGTTCGTCGAGGCGCTGATGGGCTGGCCCACCGGGTGGACCGGCTTCGGCTCTGTGGCAACGGCGTGGTTCCCCTGGTTGCAGCGCATGCGCTGCGAACTCTCGCGGCTGAGCTGCTCTCCGCTGGATGAGGTGGCGAGATGAAGCAGTCCCGCCTCATGTCGCTGGTCGAGTCCGTCGCCAACGTGATCGTCGGCTATGGGGTCGCGGTCCTCACGCAGATCCTGATTTTCCCGATCTTCGGGCTGCACACGACGCTGGCGCAGAACCTGAAAATGGGCGCGGTGTTCACCGTCGTGAGCATCGCGCGGTCCTACGTCCTGCGGCGCCTGTTCGAGGCACTGCGAGTGCATCTGTAACGTTGCGAAAGGCGTCGAGGGGTGTAAGTTACTGAAAAGCCGCGTAGGATAAGGGCATGGCAAGAATCGAGCGAAGCACAAAACTCTCGTTGACGCAGGACGAGTATCGTATCTGCTCCGAACCCTACGTTTTCTACCGTTTGATCTCGGACGGTAATGGCTTCCGGCTTATGACTGCAACTGCGTCAGAGAACATTGGGTGGTATCGCGCCTTCGAAGATCAAGCGTCATTGATCTCGGTGACCGCGCAGGTCTTTTCAGATCGCGGCTTGTACATAGTGACCAAAGAGGATCATGCAGGGCGAAGTTACGTTGAGACTTCAATTTACCCCAACGAGGAAGATCTGCTTCATCTTGCTGCCACCGTTCTTGATAGGATCGGCTTCGAAGATATTTCGGTACTCGCTCTCCGTGAAATGAAGACGATTTACGATGAGTTTTCCTCGGACGAAAGTGGCGACGACACTTACCTGAGCGATGGTATGTGGATTACGTCTGATGGCCGGTTGGTCGAGAAATGATCCCACATTTCCCAAGTAAGGCGCTGATTTCGCTGTCCTGACCATTATATTTCCTATATAAAACATGGTGTTGAAGGCTGCGAGGGGCGCGTTTCATGGATCACCCAGAGGGTGCGGGCTTGCAACGGGCAGATCGGGTGGATTTCGACCCTCGCGTGCGGCTGGAATTTCGCGGCACGCAGCTCAGTTCCGACGGCGGCCTTCTGGTGATGCGCGAGCTTGATGACGCGCTCGGGTTGTCCGATTTGGCGTCAGCGGCGCTGCGCGATACTCGCTCTGGCAAGAACACGGTCCATCGGCTCGACGGCCTGTTCCGGCAATCAGTCTTTGGGCGGCTGGCCGGATACGAGGATGTCAACGACGCCAACCGTCTCGCCTGCGATCCGGTCATGCGCCAAGTTGTCGGCGGCAGAGCGGTCGATGCACAAGCGGCCTCGGCATCGCAGATGGGACGGTTCGAGACCGAGACGCTGGCTCTGGCCGGGAACCGTGCCGCGCTGGCCGACCTGAACGGGCAATGGATCGACCGGTTCCATGACCGTAACGGGCTGAAGTACATCGTTCTGGACATGGACAGCTCGGTCAGCCCGACCCATGGCGACCAGGAAGGGTCCGCCTGGAATGGCCATTTCGACTGTAGCTGCTATCACCCCAACTTTCTGTTCAACCAGTTCGGGATGCTGGAACGCTGCGCCCTGCGCCATGGCAACGTCCACAGCGCCGATGGCTGGCGTGATGTTCTCGACCCCGTCATTGCGCGCTACGCGGAGCGCGACCTTGGTGGCAGGTTCTTCCGGGCCGATGCTGCCTACGCGATCCCGGCGATCTATGAGCGATTGGAAGAAGCGCGGTTCTTCTACGCCATCCGGCTGCCCGCAAACGCGGTCCTCAAGGACAAGATCGCGCATCGGCTAACGCGCCCTGTCGGGCGGCCGTCACTGACCAAGGTCAAGCGGTTCTTCGAGGAATTCGAGTATCAGGCGGCGTCCTGGGACAAGGAACGCCGGGTGATCGCCAAGATCGAATGGCATCCGGGCGAACTGTTCCCGCGTGTCGGCTTCATCGTCACCAACCTGCCGATGGAGCCGGACTGGGTGGTGCGGTTCTACAACCAGCGCGGCACCGCCGAGCAGCACATCAAAGAGGGCAAATACGCCTTTCGCTGGACGCGGCTGTCGTGCCGGAAGTTCCGCGACAATGAGGTGCGGCTGCAACTGCACGCCCTGGCGTACAACCTGGCCACCTTCTTGCACTGCATCGAGCTGCCCGAGGCCATGGCCGACTGGTCGTTGACCAGCCTGCAACTGAAGCTGATCAAGATCGGGGCACGTGTGGTCCGTCACGCCCGCACCATCACCTTCCAGCTGGCCGAGGTCGCTGTCACCGGCACGATGGTACGCGCCATCCTCGCCGCTATCCGCCGATTGCGAGCGCCACCGCTATGCGCATGATCGCGATCCACGCTCAAACTGAACGAAAGCGGCTGGACAGATCTGTCCGCTGCGCTGAAAAACGCCGCCCCTGGGCAAGGAAACAGCGGCTTCGCGGTCTGATCCGTCCAGATCCAGCAGTCTGCGCGACCGCAGGTGCCGCTTGCGGCAGAAAATCCTTGTCTAGCGCTCGGATACAGGCGATCTTCACCTCAAACGACACGCCACTTGGGGAATGCAGGATGATCCTCGAACTAGATTGGTCTGTGTGACCCAAAGCGAAAGGCGGTGCGGGAGTGGGTGATTTCGAGGATGTTTTTGGCGCTGGCGCTGACGCCGTTGATATAATTGATGGGTACTCCCGGCAATACGAGCGGGCAAGCGCCAGAGAAAAGGCAAATTGGTGGGGCAGAGCGACTGAGGAAGAACTTGAAGCGGCAGATTCCGACGACGAGCTAGACGCTTGGCGTCGGTCAATGTTGTCTCGCGGTTATACCAGAGGTCCGCGCTTTTCTACGTATGCAGAATTATCCGCTTGGGACCGTGAAAACAAGCGGCCACATATTCGCCGACGTAATGGAAACGGCTTTGAAGTATTCTTCACTGATCGAATTTCCTCGGATCCGTTGCAATCAGAAGGCGGTCCGAAGAAGGCTGATGATGACGAAATTCCGTTCTGAGGGGTGACAGTCGCCGTCTTGCGAATGGACGGCAACTATCACTTCTTTGGGCTGTAACGAGCGCTGCCTCAGAGAATTTTGTACACGCGCCCCCGGTCCTCGACTTTCTCCGACGTCACCTCGAGCCCGAGTTTCTTCTTCAGCGCCCCGGCCATCGCGCCGCGCACCGTGTGCGACTGCCAGCCCGTCGCAGCCATGATCTCTTCAATGGTCGCGCCGTCCGGTGCGCGCAGCATGGCGATCAGGGTGGCCTGCTTGGTCCCCTCGCGCGGCGTACGCGCCTTCGGCGCGGCTTCGGGTCCCGTTGGGGTGGCCGGCGGGGGCTCCTCCGGTAATCCTCCCGGTTTTAGCGGGATCCGGCCGTAGAATTCACGCGGCCATCTTCAGCTTCATGGCAGGTGTGACCCCGCCGATGCCCATGTTGGGGCGTTCGTTGTTGTAGTTCCAGAGCCATTCGGTGGCGATCTGCTGCACTTCCTCGATGGTTTCAAAGATGTAGAGGTCCAGCCATTCATGCCGGACCGTCCGGTTGTAGCGCTCGACGTAAGCGTTCTGCTGCGGCTTGCCGGGCTGGATGTAGGTCAGGGCGATGCCCTGCTTCGAAGCCCAGGTCATCAGCGTGGAACTGACGTATTCCGGGCCGTTGTCCACCCTGATGAGCGACAACCAAGTTGGCCGAAACCGTCAGGCAAGTTGGCCGCTGGGTTCAGCCGGAGGACGGGCGTAGCCCGTCCCGGAGGCTGAACCCAGCGGCTGGCCCTCGTTTCGGGGGAGAAGGGTAGGTGCTGGCCGCTGCGGGCCGGTAGGGTCGAGGTCTCTGCTACCAAACGGAGATCCGACCGTGCCGGGCAAACCCGTCACCGACCAGCAAGTGAGAGTCTACATGACCGACCGTCTCCAGCACAGCCAGCGTGTCGCCGCCGCCCGCGCCGGCTTCAGCGAACGCACCGCCCGCCGCATCGATGCCGATCCGCGCCTTCCATCGCAACGTCCGGCCCCCCGGGGCCGCACCGTGCCCGACCCGCTCGAGGCGGTGTGGGAACCGGTGCTGCTGCCGATCCTCGCGCGTGATCCAGCCGTTCAGGCCGTCACCCTGTTGCGGCACCTTCAGACGAGCGATCCGGAGGCCTTCCCCGACGACCGCGTGCGCCGGACGCTCGAGCGGCGCGTCCGCGACTGGCGTGCCCTGAACGGACCCGAGCGCGACGTGATCTTCCGCCAGACGCCGGAACCCGGCCGGATGGCGCTGTCGGACTTCACCGATGCGAACGAACTCTGCGTGACGATCGCGGGGCAGCCGCTTGAGCAGCGCCTCTACCACTTCGTCCTGGCCTACAGCGGCTGGGAACATGCCGCCGTGGTGCTGGGCGGCGAGAGCTTCCCGGCGCTGGCCGAGAACCTCCAGAACGCGCTCTGGACCCTTGGCGGAGTGCCTGGCGAGCATCGCACCGACAGCCTGTCCGCAGCTTATCGGAACCTCGATGCCGAGGCCGCGGCGGACGTCACCAAGCGCTATGACGCCTTCTGCGCCCACTACGGCATGCTCGCCAGCCGCAACAATCCGGGCGAGGCGCACGAGAATGGATCTGTCGAGGCCCACAACAACCACCTGAAGGTCGCCCTTGATCAGGCCCTGATCCTGCGCGGCTCCCGCGACTTCGCCGATCTCGCCAGCTGGCGCCGCTTCGTCGATGAACTGGTTGCTCGACGCAACCGCCGGCGCGAGTCCGCGGTGCGCATTGAGATGGCGGCGCTCAGGCCGCTGCCGGCCCGGCGCACCACCGACTTCACCGAGGTGGTCGCGCGGGTCACGAAGACCGGGGGCTTCCTGGTCCACCAGGTCTTCTACTCGGCGCCCTCCCAACTGATCGGCAAGCGGTCGAACCGGAGGTTCGCCTCCGGCGAAACGGGTCCATGTCTACGACGACCGGATCGAGGCCTTTCTCGGAGCGACCCCTGTCGTCACGCACCCCGCCGTCGCGGCCGCGATGACGGCACCCGCGTCCACTGCGTCAACTATCGCCATGTCATCCACGCCCTGCGCCGCAAGCCGCAGGCGCTGGCCGGTTCCGTTTACCGCGACGGCCTGTTCCCGCGATCGGAATACGCCGAGGCCTGGGTCGCGTTGTCCGCCGCCTTGCCGCGTCGCGACGCCTGCCGTCGCATGGTCGATCTGCTGTGGCTCGCCCATGAGGAGGGCTGTGAGGCTGAACTGGCCGCGCTGATTGCCCAGACCCTCGGTCATGGCGAATTGCCCGAAGCCCATGCGCTAAGGAGTAAGCTGGAGCCGCGCCGGCGCGAGCTGCCCGACGACACGCCCGTCAACCTCACCGATCTCGCCCGCTTCGACGAACTGCTGGAGGCGCGCGCATGACCGCCGCTGCCCCGCGCCCCGTCGATGTGCATGCGTTGCCCGCCATGCTCACGGCTCTCCGCCTGCCCAGCATCCAGCGCCACTGGACGATGCTCGCAGACCGCGCCGACGCCGAGGGCTGGCCCGCGTCGCGCTTCCTCGCAGCTTTGGCCGAGGTCGAGCTCGCCGATCGCGATGCCCGCCGCATCCAGCGCCATCTGCAGCAGTCCGAACTCCCCGGCGGCAAGACGCTGGCAACGCTCGACTTCAAGGCACTGCCCGGCGTGACCCGGGCCCGCATCGAGGCGCTGGCCGCCGGGGATTGGGTTGAGACCGGCGCCAATCTCATCGCCATCGGCAACTCGGGCGCCGGCAAGAGCCACGTTCTCTGTGCCATCGGCCATGCTCTCGTCGAGGCCGGCAAGCGCGTCCTCTACACCCCCACCACCGACATCGTGCAGAGGCTGCAGGCCGCCCGCCGCGATCTGGTCCTCGAGGCCGCACTCGCGAAGCTCGACAAGTTCGACCTGATCATTCTCGACGACATCACCTACGCCCAGAAGGACCAGGCCGAGAGCTCGGTGCTCTTCGAGCTCATCGCCCGGCGCTACGAGACGCGAAGCCTCGCCATCGCCGCCAACCAGCCGTTCAGCGCCTGGAACCGCGTCTTCCCCGATCAGGCCATGACCGTCGCCGCCATCGACCGGCTGGTTCACCACGCCACCATCCTCGAGATGAACGGCGAGAGCTTCCGCCGCCGCGCCGCCGCACGACGCCGATCCTCCGAGCCTGTCGCTGCGCCGACAGCCTCCAGCGACAACATCGGCGTCGAAGCCACCGACAACATCAACGACAAGCTTAGGGAGATCAGCGCCGAGTAACACCAACGACCGCAGCGGTCAAAACCGGCCATCCTGGTTGTCGGTCACGGCCAAGAAGGTTGACGCTCTACACCACCCTGATCGCCAAGGGCTTGCCGCGCCACTCGATGATCTGGTTCAGCGACCGGACGACCCGCTCGGCGGGCAGCGAGAAGTCGACCTCGATACCCAGACCTTCGCGGTTGAAGTCGTCCAGCACGTTCAACAGCCGGAACTGCCGCCCATCCGCCAGCCGATCGGCCATGAAATCCATCGACCAGACCAGGTTCGGCGCCTCGGGCACGGCCAGTTCCTCGGGCTTCTCCCGCTTCAGCCGTCGCCGCGGCTTGATGCGCAGGTTCAGTTCCAGTTCGCAGTAGATCCGATGGACCCGCTTGTGGTTCCAGACGTGCCCTTTGACGTTCCGCAGGTGCAGGAAACACAGCCCGAACCCCCAGGTCTTGTGGACATTGGTCAGCCCGACCAGCAGGTCTGCGATCATCTCGTTCTCTTCGTCGCGCTTCGGGCTGTAGCGGAAACAGGTCTCGCTGACGCCAAACGCCCGGCAGGCCAGCGCGATGCTCACACCCTTCGTCGCCACCGCCTTCTCGGCCAGCTCGCGGCGCTGAGCTGGCCGCGTCACTTTTTTCCAAGGGCCTCGCGAAGCAGGTCGGCCTGCATACTCAGGTCGGCGAACATGCGCTTCAGCCGCCGGTTCTCGTCCTCGAGGGCCTTCATCTGGCTCATCATGGACGCGTCCATGCCGCCATACTTCGCCCGCCACTTGTAGAACGTCGCAGTGCTGATCCCATGCTCGCGGCACAGTTCGGCCACGGCCAAACCGCCCTCCGCCTGACGCAGCACGCCCATGATCTGGGCTTCGGTGAAACGGCTCTTCTTCATCGGAATCTCCTCGTCCATCCTGCCGAGAAAATTCTACTTCCGCATCCCTCCCGCCCCGTCAGGGTAGTTGTCACCGGTTCTGGATCTGGAAGTGTATCCTGAGGCGGGCGGGACAGGACGACGGGTTTGGCTTACTCACCGGAACGAAAGGCGGCGGTTCTTACGAAGATGCTGCCGCCGAACAACATGCCCCTGGGCCAGTTGGCCAAGGAGGAAGGGATCAGTGTCGCGACGCTCGCTAAGTGGCGGGCGGAGGCTCGGGCGAAGGGCCAGCTCCTGCCGGATGCGAACGCCGGGCCTGAGGGCTGGACCTCCCAGGACAAGCTGGCGGCGGTGATCGAGACCGCTTCGATGAACGAGGCGGAGCTGGCTGAGTACTGCCGCCGCCGTGGCATCTACCCCGAGCACTCGCTGTCTGGCGCGAAGCCTGCGCGCGCGCCAACGACTGGGAGCGGGCAGCCGCGAGCCGGATCGCCCGCGAGACGCGCGACGACAAGAAACGGATCCAGCAGCTGGAGCGTGAGTTGGCGCGCAAGGAGAAGGCGCTGGCCGAGGCGGCCGCGCTGATGATCCTGCGAAAAAAGGTCGAGGCGATCTGGGACCGCAGGGAGGGCGAGGACGAATGACCTCAGCCCCGGATCGCCAGGAGATTGCCGCCCTCGTCGCTGCCGCCACGGAGGCCGGGGCCCGGCCCTCGGCCGCCTGCGCCGCAGCGGGCCTCAGCCCGCGCACCCTGCGCCGCTGGCAGGGCCCCGACGGCGGGATCCGCGAGGATCGCCGCCCCTCTGCCGACCGCCCGGCGCCGGCCAACAAGCTCACCGAGGAGGAGGGCGACCGGATCGTGGCGACCTGCGCCACGCCGGAATTCGCGAGCCTTCCGCCGAGCCAGATCGTGCCCCGGCTGGCCGACCGAAACATCTGGATCGCCTCGGAATCCAGCTTCTACAGGGTGTTGCGCGAGCGCGGGCAGAACCATCGCCGTGGCCGCGCCCGCCCCGCTGCGCGCCGGAAACCACCGACGAGCTTCGAGGCGAAGGGGCCGTGCCAGGTGTGGAGTTGGGATATAACGTGGCTTCCAGGGTCGATCGCGGGGACCTTCTTCTACCTCTACCTCATCGTCGACATCTTCAGCCGGAAGATTGTCGGCTGGGAGGTCCACGACCGCGAGACCTCGGAGTTCGCGGCCGAGGTGCTCAGGCGCGCCGTCTGGTCGGAGCGGTGCCTGACCAGCCCGCTCGTACTCCATGCGGACAATGGCAGCCCGATGAAGGGCGCGACGATGAAGGTGACGATGGAGCGGCTGGGCGTCATCGCCTCCTTCAGCCGGCCCCGCGTCAGCAACGACAATGCCTTCTCCGAGGCGCTGTTCCGCACCTGCAAGTACACGCCCCGCTGGCCGACCCGGGGCTTCGCCACGATCGAGGAGGCGCGGACCTGGGTCCAGAGCTTCGTGCGTTGGTACAATCTCGAGCACCGTCACAGCGCGATCCGCTTCGTCACCCCCGACCAGCGCCACCGCGGCGAGGACAAGGCGCTGCTGGCCGAGCGCCACCGCGTCTACCAGCTGGCCCGCGCCGCACACCCCGAACGCTGGTCAGGCCAGATCCGCAACTGGCAGCCCATCGGCCCGGTCTGGCTGAACCCGGAACGGCCCGATGCCGGGCGCGGAGGCCATGGGTTCGCCGCCGCGCTCCCCCATCAAGCTGGCGGCGGCGGACCCATGGCCGGGTCGGCCGAACAGGCAGCCTGAAAACGAGAGACCGGGACAACTAGCTTGACGAACACCGCCCTCTAACCTTGGGGAGGATTACCGCTTGACGAACACCGGTGCTCCGGCAGGCAAGACACAGCGGCACAGCCTCGCGGCCGCCTGATCGCGTTGTTCAGGCTGAACTACCCGACAGGAAGCACAACCCGCCCTATGGTGACAACTATCCTTCCCTTTACAAATCACCTCTCCAAGGCTTCTCAAGCCTCGAGTTCGGCATCCCAGTAGAGATAGTCGAGCCAGCTCTCGTGCAGGTGGTTGGGCGGGAAGCGCTGGCCGTGGCGCTGCATCTCGGCGGGCGTGGGCTCCTTCGGGGCGCGGAACAGGCGCATGCCGGCCTGCCGCAGCGTCTTCGACCCCTTGCGCAGATTGCAGGACGAACAGGCGGCCACCACGTTCTGCCAGCTTGTCACCCCGCCGCGGGCACGGGGGAGGACATGGTCGAAGGTCAGGTCGCCCTTCGCGCCGCAATACTGGCACCGGAACTCGTCCCGCAGGAAAAGATTGAAGCGCGTGAAGGCCACGCGCTTCTGGGGGGACACGAACTCCTTGAGCACCACGACGGAGGGTATTCGGAAGGCCGCACGCTGACTGCGCACGACCTGATCATACTCCGCCACGATCGAGACCCTGTCGAGAAAGGCCGCCTTGATCGCCTCCTGCCAGGGCCAGAGCGACAGTGGATAGTAGGAGAGCGGCCGGTAATCCGCGTTCAGAACGAGCGCCGGATAATGTCTCAGCGCCGCCGGTTCGCGCACGAAGCTGGTTCTGAAATCGCCGTCCATTGCCGAAGTGACTCCTTCTCCGCCCTGTCTGCCGTTCGTCGGCACCAGAGCGGGGAACCCGCCCCGATGACACAACTATATATGGCGGTCACCCTCAGGCAAGCCCCGCAACCGGCCGTGGGTGACCGGAACGGTTGTGGCGGCCTCAGGTGACGGGGATGTGACGCTTTTTTCGCCAGACGATGAAGATGGCGGACTTGGTCAGTCGGGCAGACGATCCTTCAGGAAGGCCAGCGCCACCGAGAGACCGTCGGGCGCGATGCCGTGGCCGGTGCCCTTCATCACATGGCCGTAGGTCGTGAAGCCCGCGCGGGTGAGCGCCTCACCCGCAAGGCTCATTTCGGCGAAGGGCACCATCGGGTCGGCATCGCCGTGGATGAGGAGAACCGGGGGCTTCACCCGCGCCTCCTCCGCGAGCCGCTCGGGCGCGAGGAGCCGGCCGGAGAAGGCCACGATCCCCGCGATCTCCTCGGCCCGGCGGGGGGCGACGTGCAGCGCCATCATCGTGCCCTGGGAAAAGCCGACCAGCGCGAGCGCGGAGGGCGGCAGACCCTCGGCCGCAAGCTGTTCGTCGATGAAGGCGTCGAGATCCAGGGCGGCCGCCTCGAGCCCCTCGGCGGCTTCGGCCTCGGACGAGTCGTCCAGCCACGGGATCGGAAACCACTGGCAGCCGAAGCCGTTTGCGCGGCAGCCTTCGGGCGCATCGGGGGCCACGAAGGCCGTGCCCGGCAGATGCGGCGCCAGAGGATCGGCCAGGCCCAGCAGGTCGGCCCCGTCGGCTCCGTAGCCGTGCAGGAAGATCACGAGGCTCCGCGCCTCGCCCTGCGCCGGGCCGCGGCGCCCGAATTTCAGCTTGCGTGTCATGCGGTTCCTTCCCGTCCCTTGGCATGACGGTAATAGGCCCAGAGAAGGCGCGCCGCAACGCCCCGCCACGGACTCCAGTCTTCGGCCATCGCCCTCAATGCGCGTTCGCCCGGCCGGGCCTCGAGATCGAAGAGGAGCCGGGCGGACTCCTGCAAGGCGAGATCGCCGGCGCAGAGGATGTCGGCCCGGCCCAGCGAGGTCATGGCATAAAGCTCGGCCGTCCAGCGGCCGATACCGGGCAGGGCGGTCAGCCGCACCACCACCTCGGCGTCCGGCAACTGCGCCAGCGCGCGATAATCCAGCGTCGCCCGCGCCAGCGCCTGGACATAGCGGATCTTGGCCGCCGAGAGCCCGCATCCTCGCAGGGCCGTCTCGTCGGCCGCCGCCACCGCCTCGGGCGACATGAGGCCCGCGGCCTCCATCCGCGCCCGCATGGCGGCCGCGGCCGCGGTCGAGACCTGCTGCCCGAGGATCGCCCCCACCAGCTCGGCAAAGCCCTCGGGCCTGCGGCGGAGAGGGGGATCACCCGTCAGCGCATGGGCGGCGGCAAAGCGCGGCTCGCGCCGGGCGAGCCAGTCGAGGCCCTCGGCGATGCAGGCGGGCGAGGTCAGGATGCGGCCGGTCATTCACAAGGCATGGCGGATCGGGGCGCGGGCGTCCAGCCCGACGCGGCGGCGCGCGCCCCGCGCCTTCAGCTTTTCGCTGGACGGGGCCGCCGGCGGCGCACTAGGGAAGGGCATGAGCCAGACGTCCGCACTGCCCGCCTCCGATGCCCGCGCCCGCCGCAACGTGATCGTCCTCGTGGCCGCGCAGGCGATCCTCGGCTCGCAGCTTTCGATGGTCTTCATCGTGGCGGGTCTTTCGGGCCAGACGCTCGCACCGAACCCCTGCTGGGCGACGCTACCGATCACGCTGGCCGTGACGGGATCGATGCTCTCGGCCACGCCGCTCTCGGCGGTCATGCAGCGGTTCGGGCGGCGGGCCGGGTTCCTCCTCGGCGCGGTCGCCGGGGCCGCCGGGGCCGGGGTCTGCGCGCTGGGGCTGATGCAGGGCTCGTTCGCGCTGTTCCTCGCGGGCTCGCTCCTGACCGGCATCTACATGTCGGCGCAGGGGTTCTACCGTTTTGCCGCCGCCGATACGGCCTCCGAGGCCTTTCGCCCCAAGGCGATATCGTGGGTGATGGCGGGCGGGCTCCTTTCGGCCGTCATCGGCCCGCAGGTCGTCAAGCTGACGGCCGAGTCGATGGTGGTGCCCTTCCTCGGCACCTACCTCGCGGCCATCGGGCTGAACCTCGGGGGGATGCTGCTCTTTGCCTTCCTCGACATTCCACGCCCTGCGGCGCCCGCCCTGGGCAGCCCGCGCGGCCGCAGCCGGAGCGAGCTGATCCGCGACCCCCGCATTGCCGTGGCGGTGATCTGCGCGACCGTCGCCTATGCGCTGATGAACCTCGTGATGACCTCGTCGCCGCTCGCGGTGGTGGGCTGCGGCTTCGCCACGTCGGACGCGGCCGATGTGGTGACGGCCCATGTGCTGGCCATGTATGGGCCGAGCTTCTTCACCGGCCATGTGATCGCCCGGATCGGAGCGGAAAGGGTGATGGCGGCGGGGCTGGCCATCCTTGCGGCCTCGGGCGCGGTCGCGCTCTCGGGGGTGGAACTGGGGCATTTCTTCGGCGCGCTCGTGCTGCTCGGGATCGGCTGGAATTTCGGCTTCATCGGCGCGACGGCCATGCTGGCCTCGGCCCATGGGCCGGAAGAGCGGGGGCGCGTGCAGGGTCTGAACGACCTGATCGTGTTCGCGGGCGTGGCGGCCGCCTCGCTGGCCTCAGGCGGGCTGATGAACTGCTCGGGCGGGACGGTCGAGGCCGGCTGGCAGGCCGTGAACCTCGCCATGCTCCCGTTCCTCGTGGCGGCGGGAGGCGCGCTGATCTGGCTCGCCCTGCGCCCGAAAGAGGGCTGAGGCCTCAGACCCGGCCGGTGAAGGCCGACCGGAGCAGCCGCCAGCGGCGCGAGAATTCCGACAGATGCAGCGTGCCCGATGCGACGCGCCCGGGTTCGGCCGCAGCCAGCCGCAGAAGCGCGCCCGCCTGCCAGGCGGGCAGGAGCGCGGGACGGGCGGCGGCAGGCAGCCGGCCGCGCCGGCCCTCGGCCAGCCGCGCAAGACCCTGCTGTGCCAGCCGCGCCACCGCCTCGGGCCGCCCGTCGGGCAGCGGCTGGCGCCCGCGCGCCTCAAGCTCGGGCACCGCCTGCAGCCAGGCGGCCAGACCCGCCGCCCAGCCGATCCCGCGCACCGCGCCTTCCGCGTCGCCCGGGGCCCCGAGTGCCAGGGCCGAGGCCCACATGAGACCCGCCGCCGTGGCCTCGATATGGGCGGCAAAGGCCGCCTCATCCTCGAACGGCTCCGCCCAGATGTCGCGCCGCCGCGCCTCGACCATCGCATCGAGCAGCGGCACCGGCAGGGCGGCCTCGCGGATCACCTTGGCCAGCGGCGCCGCGACCTCGTGCGCCCGCACCCGTCCCTGCGCCGCCTCCTCGATCACGTCGCGCCAGAACTGAAGGCGCATCTCGGCGATCATCGGCTCGCGCGTGACCCAGGGCGCCCGCGCCACCTCGAGGTTGAAGGCGTAAAGCGGCAGAAGCCGCGCCCGCGCGGCCGGCGGTGCGGCCATCGCCGCCGCATGGCGGTCGGGATCGCCGCGCTCGACCAGCCCCGCGCAGGCCTCAAGGCTCATGCCAGGGGCTCCGCCACGACCTGCAGGTAGCCGTAGCTCGATCCGTGGCGGCGCCAGATGTCGATTTCCCGTGCCTCCTCGTCGAGGATGCCGGCCAGGGTCGGCTCGGCCTCGGCCCGCAGATGGGCCAGACGGGCGGCGAGCGGCTCGTAATAGGCGGACCATCCCGCCTCGGGCAGCCAGCGGTCGGCCAGCACCCGCCACCCCGCCGCCTCCACCTGGGCAAGAATGCCCGCCCGGTCGGTCATGGCCGGATAGCGCGTCCAGAACTCGCGCGCCTCGAGCGGCGGATTGTCGATCCGCCAGCCGAGGTCCGAGAAGGCCACACGGCCGCCCGGTTTCAGATGCGAGCGCCAGGCCGAGAGCGCCTCGGCGATGCCCGCATTGTAGATCGCGCCCGCGCACCAGATCAGGTCGAACATGCCCTCGGGCGCCCGCATGTCGCCCGGCACCGCCCGCAACCGCGCATCCACCCCCAGCCGCGCCACAAGCTCGTCGATGTAGGGTTGGTGCAGGTCCATCGCCACCACCTGCCCATCGGGCACCGCCGCCAGAAGCCCCGCCACGTCCGCTCCCGGTCCGCAGCCGGCGTCGAGCACCCGGCCCGACGGCGGCACCTGCGCGACCCCGAGCGCCCAGGCGAGGCTCTCGTCATCGCCCGGCCCCTCGCGCTCGAGGGTGGAATGCAGGGTGAAGAAGGCGTCTTCCGGCGTCATGATCCCTCCCCACGCCGTGCGTCGCGCACGAGCTTCCAGTTGATCGCGTCCAGCAGCGCCTCGAACGAGGCATCCACTATGTTGGGCGAGACGCCGACGGTGGACCAGCGCCGCCCCTGTCCGTCCTCGCTGTCGATGATGACGCGCGTGACGGCCTCGGTGCCGCCCTGGGTGATCCGCACCTTGAAATCGACAAGCCGCATGTCGTCGATCACCGATTGCCAGCGCCCCAGATCCTTGGCCAGCGCCTTCGACAGCGCGTTGACGGGGCCGCGTTCGGTCCCGTTCTCGTCCAGGCTCTCCGAGACCGACAGGACCCGCTGCCCGTCGATGATCACGACCACCACGGCCTCCGACAGCGTCATGGTGCCCGCGCCGACCCGCCGCCGCTCGACCGTCACGCGGTAGCGCTTGACCTCGAAGAACGAGGGCATGAGCCCCAGTTCCCGGCGCGCCACCAGCTCGAAGCTGCCCTGGGCGGAATCGTAGGCATAGCCCTGATCCTCGCGCGCCTTGATCACCTCGAGGATGCGGCCGAGGCGGGGATCGCCGGCCGGAACCTCGATCCCGGCGGCGGCGAGGCGGGCGCGCAGGTTCGACTGGCCCGCCTGGTTCGACATCGGGATCACCCGCACGTTGCCCACCAGCGCGGGGTCGATATGTTCGTAGGTCGCGGGGTCCTTGAGGATCGCCGAGGCATGCAGCCCCGCCTTGTGCGCAAAGGCCGAGGCCCCGACATAGGCCGAGGCGCGGCGCGGCACCCGGTTCAGGATGTCGTCGAGCATCCGGCTGATCCGCACCATCCCGGCCAGCGCCTCACGCGAGATGCCGGTCTCGAACCGGCTGGCGTAGGGCTCCTTGAGCAGGAAGGTCGGGATCAGCGCGGTGAGGTTGGCGTTGCCGCACCGCTCGCCCAGCCCGTTCAGCGTGCCCTGCACCTGCCGCGCGCCCGCATCGACCGCCGCCAGCGTCGCCGCCACCGCCGTGCCCGTGTCGTCGTGGGTGTGGATGCCGAGCCGGTCCCCCGGCACGCCCGCCGCGATCACCTCGGCCACGATCCGCCCCACCTCGGCCGGAAGCGTGCCGCCGTTGGTGTCGCAGAGCACGACCCAGCGCGCCCCCGCCTCCAGCGCGGCCTTCAGGCAGTCGAGCGCATACCTCGGGTTCGCCTTGTAGCCGTCGAAGAAATGCTCGGCATCGAGGATCGCCTCGCGCCCCTTGCCCACCACATGCGCGACCGAGGCGCGGATCGACCCGAGGTTCTCCTCCAGCGTCACGCCGAGCGCGGTGGTCACATGGAACTCATGCGCCTTGCCGACGAGGCAGACCGTGCCGGTCCCCGCATCCAGCACCGCCGCGAGCACATCGTCATTCTCGGCCGAGCGGCCCGCGCGCTTGGTCATCCCGAAGGCCGAGAGCCGCGCCCGCGTCTCGGGAGCGTTGGCGAAGAAGTCGCTGTCGGTCGGATTTGCCCCCGGCCAGCCGCCTTCGATGTAGTCCACCCCCAGCGCATCAAGCGCCAGCGCGATCTGCTGCTTGTCCGAGGTCGAGAACTGCACGCCCTGCGTCTGCTGCCCGTCGCGCAGCGTCGTGTCGTAGATCCAGAGCCGCTCCTTTACCAACCCTGACGCCTCGCCTTGCCCCGCCACGCATTCGTGCCCTTCATTCTGGTCCAAATATCCTCGGGGGGTCCGGGGGGCAGACAGCCCCCCGGCTTCGCCGTCCTGGCCCCGCTCACCCGGCGCATCGGTCATTCCGGCTCCCCCAGCCTCGCGGGATCGAAGTCAGCCCCCAGATCCCACTCGGCGCCTGCCGGCGTATCCTTGATGATGACGCCCGCTCCCACCAGAAGATCGCGGATCGCGTCCGAACGCCTGAAATCCTTGCCCATGCGGGCCTGCTTCCGCTCGTCCAGCAACCTCTCGATCGTTTCGCGATACTGCACATTGCCCACGATCGCGGTTGCGCTGCCGGACACTTCCATGACACCGCTCCCCGTGCCAGTCACCGGCGGCAGTGTCCATCCCCGTAGATCATCCTCAAGCAGGCCCAAGAGGGAAGCTGAAGCCTTCAGAAGTGCGCCATCCTCTTGCGCGGCGATGCTGTGCAGACGAGTGATCGCAGCAGGTGTATTGAGATCATCCGCAAGGGCAGCAAGCACCGCTGCGTCCGGCGATGCGGCGGGCTCGACATCGGCCGTCAACTTCCGCCACTTCCAGAGCGTCGCTTTGGCCTGAGCCGCCTTTTCCGCGGTCCAGTCCATCGGCTTGCTGTAGTGCGTTCCCAGAAGCACCATGCGGATCACTTCGCCGGGGATGCCGCGGTCCTTTCTCAAGTCATGGATGGTGAAGAAATTGCCGAGCGACTTCGACATCTTCTTGCCATTCACGAGCAGCATCTCGTTGTGCATCCAGACGTTGGCAAAGCCGCCTTCGGGGTGGGCGCAGCAGCTTTGCGCGATCTCGTTCTCGTGGTGGGGGAACTGCAGGTCGATCCCGCCCGCGTGGATGTCGAAGGAGGCGCCCAAGAGCTCGTAGGACATGGCCGAGCATTCGATGTGCCAGCCGGGGCGGCCGCGGCCCCAGGGGCTCTCCCAGCCCGGAAGCTCGTCGTCCGACGGCTTCCAGAGCACGAAATCCATCGGATCTTCCTTGAAAGGCGCCACCTCGACCCGCGCGCCCGCGATCATGTCATCGACCGAGCGGCCCGAGAGCGCGCCATAGTCGCGGTAGCTGCGCACGCGGAAGAGGACATGGCCCTCGCGCTCGTAGGCGTGGCCCTTGGCGACCAGATCCTCGATCATCGCGATCATGGCGCCGATCCATTCGGTCGCCCGCGGCTCGTGCGTGGGCCGAAGGGCGCCGAGAGCGTCCATGTCCTCGTGATACCAGCGGATCGTCTCGTCGGTGCGCGCGCGGATCAGCTCTTCCAGGCTGCGCGGATCGCCCGCGGCCTTCCTCGCCTGCGCGGCGGCGTTGATCTTGTCGTCCACGTCGGTGAAGTTGCGGACATAGGTCACATGATCCGGCCCATAGACGTGCCGAAGCAGGCGGAACAGCACGTCGAAGACCACGACCGGCCGCCCGTTGCCCAGGTGCGCGCGGTCATAGACCGTCGGCCCGCAGACATAGAGCCGCACGTTCGCAGGGTCGATCGGCGTGAACGCCTCTTTCCGGCGGGTCTTCGTGTTGGTGAGGCGGATCGTCGTCATGGGTCCTCGCAAGGCTGCCTGCGCGCGGGCTTCTCATATCACGACCGCGGAGAAAACGGAAAAGCGGCCCGCGCAGGCGGGTTTTTTGGCGTGCGGAGGACGAGATGGGCGGCCCGCCGGAGAACTTCCCACTGCGCTCCTCGCTTGAGGTGGCGATCTGCCCGACCAGCGTCGAGGCCCGCCACCTAAGGGATGGGCGGCGCCGCTCCACGAGGGCAGGGGCATGGGTTGGTGCGGGCAACCGGGGTCGAACCGGCACTCCAGAGGACAGGGTGTTTAAGACCCTTGCGTCTACCAATTCCGCCATGCCCGCCTGATCAGCGACTTATGGCGAGTTGCGGCAGGAGGCAAGCCGGATCGCGCGCGGCAAGGGACCTGCCTGCCGCGCGCCCTTTCAGAGTGCGGCGGGGATCGGATGGCGGTCGATCTCGACCAGCCGCGCATAGCGATCGGCGAAGAGGCGGGCCACGGGATAGTCGCCCTGCCAGTCCACATACCACCGTTCGGGGTCGATCAGCCCGTCGCGGGCGGCCAGCCCCAGCGCCTCGCCCACGAGGATCTCGCGCTCGGCACTGAAGGAGAGCCCGACCGTCCGGCGGCACTCGATGGCGGCCGGGGCGGCGGCCAGCCGCGGCGGGCCCACGGTCAGCGAGGGCGCGAGCGCAAGCCCCAGCGCCTCGGGTTCGCTGACCTCCGGCCCGGCGGCGGCCGCGCTGGCCACCATCGGGGCCACCAGATCCTCGGTCACGATGTTCACGACGAACTCGCCCGTCTCGCGGATGTTGCGCGTCGTGTCCTTCATCGAGCCGTCCGCGCGATGTTCAAGCCCCAGGACCACGAGCGCCGGGTTCTGGCCGAAAAGGTTGAAGAAGGAGAAGGGCGCCGCATTGACCACCCCCTCGGGGCTTTGCGTCGTGACCCAGGCCACCGGGCGCGGCAGGACGATGGCGGTCAGCAGCTTGTAGCGGGTTGCGGGCGGCAGGGCGCCCAGATCGAGCATCATGCGTGAATCCTTCGGAGCGGTTCGGCGAAAATCGGCTTCAGCGTCGCCGCAAAGGCGTGGGCGAGCTGGCTGCGCGGCACGCCGCGGCGGGTGAGCAGCACGACCCGCGTCATGCAGGCCGGCACGAAGGGCCGGATCGCGATGCCGGAGCGGGCGTGGTAATGGGCGGTGAAGGGATCGACCACCGCATTGCCGAGCCCGTGATTGACCAGCTCGGCCGCGGTCGAGACGTAGCGGACCTCGATGTGCGGCAGGTAGCCGAGCCCGCTCTGCAGGAAGGCGGACCGCACGAGACCGCCGAGCTTGGACTCACCCTCGATCCCCACGAACGGATGTTCGGCCAGATCCTCGGCCGTGATCTGCCGGCGGTCGGCCAGCGGCCCCGCCGCATCCACGAGCGCCACCATGTGCGTCTCGTGCAGCACCTCGGAATTGAGCGCCGTGTAGCGGTCCATGCTGAGCGCAAGGCCAAGATCGGCGCTGCCGCTCTGGACCGCATCGAGCACATGTTCGAGGCGGCGCACATCGAAGGCTACCGAGACGCCGGGGCGCTCGCGCAGGAACTCCACCAGCGCGCGGGGCGCGACCGTGTGGCCGATGGGCGGCGTGCTGATGATGCGCAGCCGCCCGCTCAGCCCCTCGCGGATGTCGCGGGCGGTCTGGGTGAAGCTGCGCAGCATCGAGAACATCGGGCGGATCTCGGCGAAAAGCTCGGTCGCCTCGGTCGTGGGCATCATGCGGCGCGAGGCGCGCTCGAAGAGAACGATGCCGAGCTGCGTCTCGAGCTGCTTGAGGCCGGCGGAAACCGCGGGCTGCGACACGCCCAGCATCTCGGCCGCCTCGACCGTGGTGCCGGCGCGCATCATGGCGGCAAAGATCTCGAGAAGACGCAGCGAGATCTCGGGCGCCGTCCGCCCGCCGGTCATGCCAGCACCGCGCCCATCGCCATGCCCGCGGCGGCCAGCACCGGATCGACGACGGCGATGCCGAGGTCGCGCTCGAGCTGCGCGCGGCGGGGCGCGAAGCCCGCGCAGCCCGGCACGAGCGCGCCCGCGCCCATGCGCGCAAGCTCCTGCCCGACGGCCCGCGTCTTGGCATAGACCGCGTCCGAGCGCCCCGCATCCTCGGCGCTGACCCCGCCCAGATCGAGTTCGCCCGCGAGCCGGCCCAGCACGCCCATGGCGCGCATCCTGCGCATGTGGCGCGCGACCGACGCCGGCCCCAGCGCCACGATGGCGAAGCGGTCGGCGCGGGCCATCGCGGTGAGGATCCCGGCCTCCTGACAGCCGAAGACGGGTTTCGCAGTGATCGAGCGGGCGAGATCGAGCCCCGGATCCGAGAAGCAGGCGATGATATAGCCGTCGGCCTCGGGATCGCGGCGGATGCGATCCGCCACGCCGAGGCCCGCGCGCGCCACATCCTCCTCGGTGAAGATCGTGGCGGGGCTCTCGGCGATCTCGATGCAGTCGAAGCGGACGGGCCCCTCGAAGGGGGCGAGCGCCTCGCGCAGGCCCTCGGTGACGGCGATCGAGGAATTGGGGTTGATGACGAGGAGGCGCTTCACGGCCGGATCTCCGCACCGAAGTTGAGCGCGGGGTCAAGTTCGGGCTCGACCGGCGCGTTGGGATCGGGGCGGTAGGGGGCACGCGCCACGAAACGGCCGCGCCCGCGGGCGGCCTTCAGTTCGCCCGCCTCGACCACCGTCTCGCCGCGGCTCAGCACATGCTCGGGCCAGCCGGTGAGGCGCATTCCCTCGAAGGGCGTATAGTCCATCGCATCGTGCTGGTCGGCCAGCGTGACCTCGCGCGTTTCCTCGGGGTTCCAGATCGCAATGTCGGCGTCGTAGCCCGGCAGCAGCGCGCCCTTGCGCTCCATCCCGAAGAGGCGCGCGGCGTTCGAGGAGGAGAGGGCCGCGAACTGCTGGAGGCTGATCCGCCCCGCCGCGACCCCTTCGGAGAAGAGATAGGGCAGGCGCATGGCGATGCCGGGCAGGCCGTTGGCGATGGCGGGGTAGGCGGGCTCTGCCCCGTTCGCGAATTTGCCGCTCGCGTCGAACCGGTAGGGGGCATGGTCCGACGAGACGCTTTCGAAGGTGCCGCGCCGGGCATGGCTCCAGAGCGCGGCCTGCGTCGCCGTATCCCGCAAGGGAGGCGAGCAGATGTATTTGGCCCCCTCCATCCCCGGCCGGTCGAGGTCGGCGCGGGTGAAGGCCAGATACTGCGGGCAGGTCTCGGCGTGGATCGGCAGCCCGCAGGCCTGCGCGCGGGCCACGAGGTCCGCCCCCTCGGGCGTCGAGACATGGACGATGAAGAGCCCCGCGCCCACCAGCCGCGCAAGCGCGATCGCGCGGTTGATCGCCTCGGCCTCGGCGAGCGCCGGGCGCGAGATCGCGTGATATTTCGGCGCCGCCAGCCCCGCCGCGGCCAGCCGCGCGTTCATCCATTTCACCATGTCGTTGTTCTCGGCATGGACCATGGTGAGCGCGCCGTGACGGCGGGCGACGGTCAGGATGTCGAGCATCCCGCGGTCGCCGAGGTTCATCAGGTCGTAGGTCATGAAGACCTTGAACGAGGTGATCCCGCGGGCGAAGGCGCGCGGCAGCTCCTCGGTCAGGACCTTTTCGGTCGGGTCCGAGATGATGAGATGGTAGGAATAGTCGAGCACCGAGTTCGGCGCCGCCCGGCTGTCGTAGGTCTCGATCACCGCATCCACCGACTGCCCGCGATGCTGGGCCGCGAAGGGGATGAAGCTCGAGTTGCCGCCGAAGGCCGCCGAGACCGAGCCCGTGTAATAGTCGTCCGCGCTCATCAGGCCCGAGGAGCTTTCCTGCGCGATATGGGCGTGCGCCTCGATGCCGCCGGGCAGGACGAGCCGCCCGGTGGCGTCGATCCGGCGTGCGCCGCCGGGCAGCCGCTCGGCCAGAGCCGCGATCCGGCCCCCCACGAGGCCGAGATCGCCCTGCCAGCTTTCGGTCGGCGTGACGATGGTGCCGCCGTGGATGACCGTATCGAACTCCATGCTGCCCTCTCCTCAGACCGGGACGATCACGCCGGTCTGCCGGCCGATGCGCTGATAATGCTCGATCCGCCGGTGGCGGGCGAAGTCGAAGACGGTGGCCTTGCCGAAGGTGCAGCGGTCGAAGTCGCATTCCGCGAAGATCAGCTCGTCGCCCTCGGTCTCGGCGCGGGCGATCACCTCGCCGTCGGGATCGACGATGATCGAGCCGCCCATCAGGTGATGGCCGTCCTCGGTGCCGGCCTTGGCTACGCCCACCACATAGGTCGAGTTCTGGTAGGCCCCGGCCTGCATCGACAGATCCGAATGAAAGAGCCGCTGGCGCAGCCCCTCGGCGCCCTTCTGGCTGTTCACGGACGGCGTGTTGTAGCCGATGGTGATCAGTTCCACGCCCTGCAGCCCCAGCTCGCGGTAGGTTTCCGGCCAGCGGCGATCGTTGCAGATCGCCATGCCCATGACCACGCCCTCGTTGCGCCAGACGTTGAAGCCGAGGTCGCCCGGCTCGAAATAGCGTTTCTCGAGATGCTGGTGGGTGCGCTCGGGGTCGTGGTCCACATGGCCGGGCAGATGGACCTTGCGGTAGGTGCCCACGATGTTGGCCTGCGCATCGGTCAGGATCGAGGTGTTGTAATGGTGCCCGTCGGGCGTCAGCTCGGCAAAGCCGAAGGTGAAGGCCATGCCCATCTCGCGCGCCAGATCGAACAGGGGCTGCGTGGCCCCGTTCGGCATCTCGCTCTCGAACCAGCGGTCCATCTCGGCGCGGTCCTCGGCATACCAGCGCGGGAAGAAGGTGGTGAGGGCCAGCTCGGGATAGACGAGCATCTTCACGCCCTCGGCATGGGCCTTCCGCATCAGCTCCATCATCCGGGCGACCACCGTCTCGCGGCTGTCGGCCTGCTGGATCGGCCCCATCTGGGCCCCGCCAACGATCATCTTGCGCATCTGTCTCTTCCCTGGAGGTAAGTGAGTGAAAGTGGGCTCAGGCCGCGAGGCGGCGCTGGTAGCGGCTGACGAGCCGCACCAGCGGCCAGAGCAGCACGAGATAGACCAGCGCCGCGAGCACGAGCGGCGAGGCGTTGTAGGTGAGCGACCGGGCCATGTTCGCTGAGTAGAGAAGCTCGGCCAGCGACACGACCGAGGCGAGCGAGGTCAGCTTGACCACCTCGACCGTGTTCGACAGCAGGTCCGGCAGCACGTTGCGCACCGCCTGCGGCAGCACCACATGGGCGAGCGTCTGGCCCGTGGTCAGGCCGCAGGCGCGCGCGGCCTCGGTCTGGCCTGTGGGCACCGACTGGATGCCCGCGCGGTAGATCTCGGCGTAATAGGCCGAGTTGTTGAGGAAGAAGGCCACCGCCACCGCCGCGAAGGGCGAGATGGCAAGCCCCGCGAAGGGGAGGCCCGAATAGATGAAGATCAGGAGCACCAGCGGCGGCAGCGCGCGCAGGAAGTCGATCAGCGCGAAGGCGGGCCAGCGCAGCCAGCGCCGGTGCGAGAGGGCGCCGAGCGCGAGGAAGAGCCCGCCCACAAGCCCGAGCCCGATCACGGCGGCGCAGAGCTTCGCGGTCATCCACAGCCCCTGCATCAGCAGCGGCAGCGTCTGGGCCATGACCTCGAGATTGAAGAACAGGCGGATGAAGTCCTGCATGGCTCAGACCTTCCAGGCGAAGCGCCGCTCGAGCAGGCGCGTCAGCACCACCAGCGGCAGGAACACGATCACATAGGCGATGGCGCCCATGGTCAGCGGCGCGGCCGAGCCGGTGAAGCTCTGGGCGGTCGAGGCCACGGACAGGATCTCGGAGACGCCGATCACCGAGCCGAGCGCCGTCATCTTCGAGATGGCGAGCACGCGGTTGACGAGCGGCGGCAGGGCGAGCCGCGCGGCCTGCGGCAGGGCGATCTGGACCAGCGTCTGGGTGAAGCCGAGGCCGGTGGCGCGCCCCGCCTCCCACTGGCCCTTGGGCACCGAGGTCAGGCCCGCCCAGAAGATCTCTTCGGCGAAGGCCGCAAGCACCGTGCCCAGCACCAGGATCAGCACCAGCGGCCCCGGCACCCGCAGCCCGAGGCCCGGCAGCCCGAAATAGATGATGAGGATCAGCACGAGCGGCGGCAGCGCGCGGCCCATGTCGGCAAAGCAGATGATGAAGAAGTTCGCGAGCCGCCAGCCGTAGGCGCGCAGGCAGGCCAGCAGGAGGCCGAGGCTGAGGCCGAGCGCGATGACCGCCGCCGCGAGCCAGATCGTCGTCCAGACGCCCGCCAGCATGTCGGGCAGGTAGCGCGCGAAGATGCGCGCGTTGAAGAAGGTGGTGAGGAAGCGGTCGAGCCCGTCCATCGCGTCAGGCCCGCACGCGCGAGAGGAAGGCCTGAGTGCGCTCCGCTTTCGGGTTGGCGAAGATCTGTTCGGGCGGGCCTTCCTCGACCACGAGGCCGCCGTCCATGAACACCACCCGGTCGGCCGCCTCGCGGGCAAAGCCCATCTCGTGGCTCACGACCAGCATGGTCATGCCGCTGTCCTTGAGGTCCTTCATCACCGCAAGCACCGAGCCCACCAGTTCGGGATCGAGCGCCGAGGTGGGCTCGTCGAAGAGCATGACCTTGGGATCAAGGGCGAGGGCGCGGGCGATCGCCACGCGCTGCTGCTGACCGCCCGAGAGTTGCGTCGGCATGGTCTCGGCCCGGTGGCGCAGCCCCACGCGGTCGAGCATGGCCAGCGCGCGCTCGCGCGCCTCGTCCTTCGGCCGCTTGAGCGCCTTGATCTGGGCGAGCATCACGTTCGCCACGACATTCATGTGCGGATAGAGGTGGAAGCCCTGGAACACCATGCCCACCTCGAGCCGCATCCGGTTCAGCGCCGAGGAGGAGCATCCCACGATGTCCTTGCCGTCGATGAGGATCGCCCCCGAGGTCGGTTCCTCGAGCCGGTTGCAGCAGCGCAGCATGGTGGACTTGCCCGATCCGGAAGGGCCGATGACGAAGACCATCTCGCCGGTCGCCACGCGCAGGTTGATGTCGCGCAGGACCTTGAGGTCTCCGAAGGATTTCTCGAGCGCGACGATTTCGAGCATGGGTCGGGACATGCGGGCTCCGATGGTGGGGTGGGCGAGGGCACGCCCCGTCCTCCGCGGACGGGGCGGCGGATCGGTTGGTCAGTTGAAGTCGCAGGAGGGCTCGTGATCGTCCTCCTGATAGCCCGGCAGGTCCGGCACGCCGAAGCCCGGCGTGGGCGTCACGATGGTGGCTCCGGCCGCGGGGGTCACGCCGAACCACTTCTCGGACAGGGCCGCGAGCGAGCCGTCGATCTTGAGGCATTCCAGCGCGAGGTCGATCCGGTTGCGCGTCGCAGCATCATCCAGCCGGAAGGCCAGCCCCCAGACGAGTCCGGTCTCGATCTCGTAGGAGAGGTCCACCGCCGGGTTCTGCAGCGCGGCCCAGGCCGCCACGGTCGCGCCTGACAGGTTCGCATCGGCGCGGCCGGTCGCCACCGCCTCCACCGCGTCGGTGTTGGTGCCGAAGGGCACGACCGTCCAGCCGTATTCGCCCGCATGCTCGTCGAGATAGGTGTGATAGGCCGAGCCGCGATTGACCGAGATGGTCATGCCCTTGAAATCCTTGAGCGCGTCGCGCTTCTCGGATCCGGCCGGGACGACGAAGGCGAAGTTCGTGTCCATGAAGCCCTCGGTGAAGAGCAGGTTCTCGGCCCGCTCCTGGTTCACCGTCACGGGCGCCACGAGGAAGTCGTAGGTGCCGGCCTGCAGCGCCGGGATCAGGCCCGAGAACTGGGCCGCGTCCACCGTCATCCCGGCGCCCAGCCGCTCGCCGATAAGCTGCGCCAGATCAACGTTGAATCCTTCGACGCCGCCCGACAGTTTCGGCATGGCATGGGGGGCGAAGGTGCCGTCGAGCGCCACGCGGTAGCTGTCGCGGATCTCGGCCACCTGGGCATGGGCGGGCAGGGTGGTCACGGCCACAAGGGCCAGCGCCACCAGCCCCCCGGAACGGGGGTAGGTCATGGGATCTCCTGTTGATGGGCGGGAATGTTTTTCGGTTCTGTCGCGCCGCCCCTATCCTCACCACGGCTCCGGCCGACGCATCAATATAAACTTCGTGCCGCGTGATTGTTGTATTATAAGCTAGGGTTATAGTGCATCTTATTTGTGCATTTTTCGCGTCCCTCCGGCCGTCCATGCGCGATGGAAGGATCCTGGGTCGGAAATTGCTCTCCGAAAGCGCTCCAGCGGCGACCTGAACTCCCGACTCGACAGGCGCCACCCGTTCCGAGGGTGCCGGCCGAAGGCGACGCACCGGCGCGGGCGCCTGCGCGCGGATGGCCGGGCGCTATTCGGTCTCGGCGTCCCGGCAGGCGGAGACGAAGGCCTGCATGGCCGAGATCCGCGCGCCCGAGAGGTTCCACAGAACGCCCGTCTGGCGTCCGCCCGCGTCGGGCAGGGCGATCTTCTGCAGGCGCAGCCCCTCGGGCCAGGGCGGCGCCCAGTCGGGCACGATGGCGACACCGAGCCCGCGGCTCACCAGCCCCGCGATCGCGTCGAGCGCGTCCAGCTCCAGCCACTCGCGCAGCTTCATCTCGTTCTGTCTCAGGTAGCGGTCCACGATCTGGCCGCCCCACTGGTTGCGGTCATAGCGGATGAACGGATGGCTCTGGATCATCTCCAGCGGATCGGCGCCGTCCGCCTCTTCCGGCGCCAGCAGCACAAGCGGCTCTTCGCGCAGCGTCAGCCAGCCGGTCGATTTCGGCACCGGAAACTGGGGCCGCACGATCACCGCCGCGTCCAGATCGCCCGAGATGACCCCATGATAGAGGTTCACCGACGAATCCGGCCGGATGAAATATTCGATCCGGGGATGGCGCGCGCGCAGCCGGGCGATGATGCCGGGCAGGAGTCCCGTGAGAGAGGTGGCGATGCCGCCCAGGCGCAGCTGCCCCGCGGGCTCGTCCTGCGCCGCGATCGCGCGCAGGTCGCGCGCCCCCTCGATCAGATGGCGGGCGTGGTCGAGCACCGCGAGCCCTGAAGCCGTGGGCCGCACGCGCCGCCCCGCTCGCATGACCAGCGAATGGCCCAGATCCTGCTCGAGCGTGCGCAACCGCTGCGACAGGGCGGCCGGCGTCAGGTTCAGCCGCCGTGCGGCCTCGGCGATCGACCCGCAATCGGCCACGGCGACGAAGCTCTCGAGAAAGCGGATGTCCATGGCGTCGCTCCTGCAGAAGACGTCGCTTTACCTATCTTCTCAAATCACAAAAAGCCATTTTTTCTTTGGGTTTGTTCGGCGTACTTCCGGGGCAGGTGCCGCCGCAGGGGAGAATGAGATGTCGATCGAAGCGAAATTCCGGAAACTCGGCACCGACAATGCGCCGGGGCAGGAGGTGCGCCAGTCGGCATCGGGCCTCGAGGCGCTGATGCGGGGCGAGCCGCTCGAGGGGCGGCCGGTCGATTTCTCGCACGGCGACGTGGATGCGCACGAGCCGACGCCGGGGGCCTTTGACCTCTTTTCGGCGGGCGTGGCCGCAGGCGCGGTGCAGGCCTATACGGAATATCGCGGCGACATGGGCATCCGCGAGCTGCTGGCCCCGCGGCTGGCCGCCTTCACCGGCGCGCCGGTCGATGCGCGCGACGGGCTCATCATCACACCGGGCACGCAGGGCGCGCTGTTCCTGGCCGTGGCGGCCACGGTCGCGCGCGGCGACAAGGTGGCCATCGTTCAGCCGGACTATTTCGCCAACCGCAAGCTCGTCGAGTTCTTCGAGGGCGAGATGGTGCCCGTGCAGCTCGACCATGTCTCGGCCGACGAGACGCGGGCGGGCCTCGATCTGACGGGGCTCGAGGATGCGTTCCGGGCGGGGGCGAAGGTCTTCCTCTTCTCGAACCCGAACAACCCCGCGGGCGTGGTCTATTCGGCCGAGGAGATCGGCCAGATCGCGGCGCTGGCCTCGCGCTACGGGGCCACGGTCATTGCCGACCAGCTCTATTCCCGGCTGCGCTACGCGGGCGCGAGCTATACGCACCTCCGCGCGCAGGCCATTGATGCCGAGAATGTCGTCACTATCATGGGGCCTTCCAAGACCGAGTCGCTCTCGGGCTACCGGCTGGGCGTGGCCTTCGGCTCGACCGCCATCATCGCGCGGATGGAGAAGTTGCAGGCCATCGTGAGCCTGCGCGCGGCGGGTTACAGCCAGGCCGTGCTCCGCGGCTGGTTCGACGAGGCGCCAGGCTGGATGGAGGACCGCATCGCGCAGCATCAGGCGATCCGCGACGATCTTCTGCGGGTGCTGCGCGGCTGCGAGGGCGTCTTCGCGCGCACCCCGCAGGCGGGCAGCTACCTGTTCCCGCGGCTGCCGAAGCTCGCCCTCACGCCGTCCGACTTCGTGAAGGCGCTGCGGCTGCAGGCGGGCGTGGTTGTCACGCCCGGCACCGAGTTCAGCCCGCACACCGCCGACAGCGTGCGTCTGAACTTCAGCCAGGACCACACAGCGGCGGTGGCGGCGGCCGAGCGGATGGTGGCGCTGGTCGAGCGGTATCGCGCATGAGCCGCCCCTCGCAGCCGGTCCCGCAGGGCGACTACATCCCCGCCCGCCGTCACGGGACGCTCATCGTCACCTCGGGCATGACCCCGCGCCGCGAGGGGGTGCTGCAATTCACCGGCCCCGTCCGCTGCGACCAGCCGCTCGAGGATCATCGCGCCGCCGTCCGGCTCGCCTGCGAAAACGCGCTGGCCGCCGCGCGCGGACTGCTGGTCGAGGGCGAAAGCCTGACCGCGATCCTCTCGCTCACCGTCTATGTGGCGGCCGAGCCGGGGTTCGAGGCCCATTCGAAGCTTGCCGACTTTGCCTCGGCGCGCCTGCGCGAAGAGCTCGGGCCCGCGGGCATCGGCGCGCGTGCGGCCGTGGGTGTCGCCACGCTGCCCGGCAATGCGCCCGTCGAGATCCAGCTCATCGCCACCGTCTGAAACGAACGGGCGGGACCCGCCCCCCTGCATCGGAATGCCTGCCAGATGACCAGCCCCTCCCAGCGCCTTTCCTCGCGGCTCGAGGCCGTCCAGCCCTCGCCCACCATCGCCATGACGCGGCTTGCGGCCCAGCTCCGCCGCGAGGGCAAGGACATCATCGGCCTGTCGCAGGGCGAGCCCGACTTCGACACGCCGGCCCACATCCGGCAGGCCGCCGCTGCCGCCATCGAGGCGGGCCAGACCCGTTACACCGACGTGGACGGCACACCCGAACTGAAGGCCGCCATCGTCGAGAAATTCCGCCGCGAGAACGGACTCTCCTACGAGACGGCCCAGATCAGCGTCGGCACCGGCGGCAAGCAGGTGCTCTACAACGCGCTTCTGGCCACGCTCGACGCGGGCGACGAGGTGATCATCCCGGCCCCCTACTGGGTCTCCTACCCGGACATGGTGCGGCTTGCGGGCGGGGTGCCGGTCACGGTCTCCTGCCCCGAGGAGGACGATTTCCTGCTGACCGCGCCCGCGCTGCGGGCCGCGATCACGCCGCGCACCAAATGGGTGATCCTGAACTCGCCCTCGAACCCGACCGGCATGGGCTATTCGGCGGCCCACCTGCGGGCGCTGGCCGACGTGCTGCTCGAATTCCCGCATGTGCTGGTGATGACCGACGACATGTATGAACACCTGCGCTACGACGGCTGGGAGTTCGCCACCATCGCGCAGGTCGAGCCGAAGCTCATGGACCGGGTGCTGACCTGCAACGGCGTGTCCAAGGCCTTTTCGATGACCGGCTGGCGCATCGGCTATGCGGGCGGGCCCGCCGACATCATCAAGGCGATGGCCACGCTCCAGTCGCAATCGACCTCGAACCCCTCATCGGTCAGCCAGGCGGCGGCGCTGGCCGCGCTGACGGGGCCCATGGAATTCCTCGCCGAGCGCAACGAGATCTTCCGCCAGCGGCGCGACCTGTGCCTGTCGGCGCTGAACCAGATCGAGGGGCTGAGCTGCGTGCGCCCGAACGGCGCCTTCTACCTCTTTCCCTCCTGCGCGGGCATGATCGGCCGCACCCGGCCCGACGGGCGCAGGATCGAGAGCGACACGGACTTCGTGATGTATCTCGTCGAGGAGGCGGGCGTCGCCGCGGTGCCGGGCAGCGCCTTCGGCCTCGCCCCCTACTTCCGCATCTCGTTCGCAACCGACACCGAGCGGCTGCGCACCGCCTGCGAACGCATCCGGGTGGCCTGCGCGCGGCTGACCTGACACGGGGACAGGGCCGGTTCCCGCCGGCCCGATCCCGAACGGCCCCGAGAGGGCCCACCAACACGAGCAAGACGGAGACCGACATGGATCTGGGTATCGGAGGCAAGACGGCGCTGGTTCTGGGCGCGGGCGGGGGCCTCGGCGGCGCCATCGCCCGCTCGCTCGCCCGCGAGGGCGTGCGGGTGGCGCTGGGCGACATCGACCTCGCCGCGGCCGAAGCCACCGCCGAGGCGATCCGGGCCGAGGGCGGCACCGCCCTGCCGCTCGCCTGGGATCTGGCCGATCTCGGCGCGATCGACGCGCACATCCGCCGGATCGAGGCCGAGCTGGGCCCGGTGGACATCCTCGTGAACAATACGGGCGGGCCGAAGCCCTCGACTGTCTCGGGGCAGGACCCCGCGCTCTGGCGCGCGAGCTTCGAGTCCATGGTGCTGTCGGTGATCGCCATCACCGACCGCGTGCTGCCGGGCATGAAGACGCGCAAATGGGGCCGGATCATCACCTCGACCTCGTCGGGCGTGGTGGCGCCGATCCCGAACCTCGGCCTGTCGAACGCGCTGCGCATCTCGCTCGTGGGCTGGTCCAAGACGCTGGCGCGCGAGGTGGGGGGGGATGGTATCACCGCCAACATCGTCCTGCCGGGGCGCGTGGCCACCCCGCGCATCACCTTCCTCGACGAACAGAAGGCCGCGCGCGAGGGTCGGCCCGTGGCCGAGGTGGCCGCCGAAAGCGTGGCCGCGATCCCGGTCGGCCGCTATGGTCAGCCCGAGGAATACGGCGACGCCGTGGCCTTCCTCGCCTCGGCCCGCGCCTCCTACATCACGGGCAGCACCATCCGCATCGACGGCGGCCTGATCGCCAGCGTCTGACATCCAGGGGAACCGAATGACCACCGACACCGACAAGGAACAGGCCCTGATCGAGGCCCTGCGCGGCGTGACCACCGCGACCCTCACCACCGTCCTTCTGAAGAAGGGCCTGCGCAACGTCTGGATGCGCGGCGCCTTCCCGCTCCAGCCGGGGCAACCGCGCATCGTGGGCCGGGCCTTCACCCTGCGCTTCGTGCCCGCGCGCGAGGATCTGGCGACCCCGGCGAGCTGGTCCTCGCCGATCTCGACCCGCGCCGCCATCGAGGCCATGCCCGAGGGCTGCATCTGCGTGGCCGACGCCATGGGCATCACGGATGCGGGCATCTTCGGCGACATCCTCTGCGCGCGCATGAAGAAGCGCGGCGTGGCGGCGCTGGTGACGGACGGCGTGGTGCGCGACGGCGCGGGCGTGCGGGGAACCGGCCTGCCGGTCTGGTGCAACGGCGTGGCCGCGCCTCCCTCGGTCGCGGGGCTGACCTTCGTGGCCTGGCAGGAGCCGGTGGGCTGCGGCGGCGTCGCCGTCTTCCCCGGCGACATGGTGGTGATCGACGACGACGGCGCCGTGCTGATCCCGGCCGATCTGGTCGAGGCCGTCACCGGGGAATCGGTCGAGCAGGAGCGTCTCGAGGGCTGGATCATGACCCAGGTCGAGGAGGGCGTTGCCCTGCCGGGCCTTTATCCCGCCAACGCCGAGAACAAGGCGAAATACGAGGCCTGGAAATCCGGCCAGTGAGTTCGGGCGGGGCCGTGAAGGCCCTCCCTCCGTCTCCCCACTCTCCCCGGGCAAGGGCCTGTCCCTGCCCGGGGCCTTTTGTGAAAGGTCATCCGATGCCGCGGATCGCGCTCGTCACCCGCATCCCGCCCGAGGGCGAAGCCCTGTGGGCCGACCACCTTGCCCGCGCCCTGCCGGGCGAGCGGATCGGCATCTTCCGCGATCTCTCGCCCGCCGAGAGGGCCGAGGTGGACATCGCCATCGTGGCCAATCCCGATCCGGCCGATCTGGCCGAACTTCCCAACCTCGTCTGGGTCCAGAGCCTCTGGGCCGGGGTCGAGCGGCTGGTGGCCGAGCTGGGCGACTTCCGGCGGCCGATCGTGCGGCTGGTCGATCCCGAGTTGGCGCGCACCATGTCCGAGGCGGCGCTGGCCTGGACCTATTATCTCTTCCGCGACATGCCCGCCTACGCCGCCCAGCAGCGCCAGCGCATCTGGCACGCGCGCCCCTACCGGCGGCCCTCGCGCACCAGGGTGGGCGTGCTGGGGCTGGGCGAACTGGGCGCGGCCGCGGCCCTGCGGCTGCGCGAGGCGGGCTTTGACGTGCGGGGCTGGAGCCGGTCGCCGAAGGACATTCCCGGCGTTGTCTGCCACGCCGGCGAGGAGACGCTCGACCGGATGCTGGCCGAGGTCGAGATCCTCGTCTGCCTTCTGCCCCTGACGCACCAGACCCGGGGACTTCTCGATGCCCGGCGCCTCGCGCGGCTGCCCGAGGGGGCGCAGATCATCAACTTTGCCCGCGGCCCGATCATCGACAGCCCCGCGCTTCTGGAGGCGCTCGACCGGGGTCATGTTTCCCATGCGGTGCTCGATGTCTTCGAGGTCGAGCCATTGCCGGAGGCTTCGCCCTTCTGGGATCATCCGCAGGTGACGGTGCTGCCCCACATCTCGGCCGCGACCGACCCCGAGACGGCGGCGGTGATCGTGGCCGGCCATGTGCAGGACTACCGGGCCACGGGCGCGATCCCGCCTTCGGTCGATCTGACCCGCGGCTACTGAGCGTCAGGCCGGCGCGCCGATCAGGCTGCGCCGGTCCAGCACGCAATGAACCCCCTTCCGTCCGTTCACCACCTGCGTGATGCGCAGGTCGGCAAACAGGCTCGCATGGCGCCAGGCGTCGGTGCGGCCAAGGCCGGTGCGGGCGCAGATCCAGTCGAGCATCCACGCCGTGGCCGCGCGCGCCGCCTCGTCGAGCGTCTCGTGAAAGCCCATCGTGACGATCCGTTCTCCGATCTCGACCTCGGGCGCCGAAGGGGCGGTGCCCTTCTCCAGCGCAAAGCGGAAACGTCCGTTCAGCGCGGTTTCGAGCGCCGTGTCGCAGACCTCACCGTCGCCCTGCAGCGCGTGGCCGTCGCCCGCGAAGAAGAGGGCGCCGGGGCAGAAGACCGGAAAGGCGATCCGGGCACCCTTGCGGAAGAAGCGGTTGTCCACATTGCCGCCGAAGGGGCCGGGCGGAACCGAACTCACGCGGCCGCCCTCGGGCGGAGGGGCCACGGCGAGGATGCCGAAGAAGGGCGCCAGCGCCGCCACCGGCCCCCAGGGCAGCCGCGCGCTGCCCGTGGCGCGGTCGATCGGCGCGACGAGGCTCTCGTAGCGCGTCGCAAGATCGGGAAAGATCCCGAAGCCCGGCTCGATCGCGCTCCAGCCCCAGTCCTGCGCAAGCTCGATCTCCTCGATCTCGACGATCAGACGGTCGCCGGGCTCGGCTCCCTCGACATGGACGGGCCCGGTCAGCATGTGCGGCCCGAGATGGGGCTGCTGCGCGGCCATCACGGCGCGGTGGCTGTCGAGCACCCGGCAGGGATGGCCCTCGGGCGGCAGGTTGCGCGGCCCGCCCGAGAGCGTCTCGATCACCGCCCGCTCGCCGGGGCGCAGGCGCAGGACGGGCTCTGCGGCGGGATCGAGATGGCCCCAATGGACGGTGGCGGGCGAGGCGGGAAGGTGGTGGTCCAAGCGGAACTCCATCGCAGGGGTCAGCGCACAGTCATCCTTCGCGGCAGGCGGGACAAGACCTCGATGCCGGTGTCCGTCACGATCACCGTCTCGGAGGCGCCGACCGTATAGGCGCCATAGCTGCGCAGCGTGGCGGGCAGGTGGAAGACCATGCCCGGCTCCAGGAGCCGGTCCTCGCCCGAGAAGAGCGACAGGATTGCGCCCTCGCCCCAGTCGGGCGCGAAGGCGGCACCCATCGAATAGCCGATCCGCTTGCGGAAGGCGGCGGTGTAGCCTGCGGCATCGATCACCGCCTGCGCGGCCTCGTGCGGGGCCGAGCAGGGCGCGCCCGGGCGCAGCGCCTCCAGCGCGGCCTCCAGCGCGCGCTCGGCCGTGTCCATCATCCGTACGGCCTCGGCCGGCGGGGGGCCGATCCAGACGCTGCGCATCAGGGCGGCGTGATAGCGGTCATGGCTCGCCGCGAGTTCGAGGAACACCCCGTCGCCGGATGCAAGCGTCCGCCGCCGCCAGGTCGCGTGCGGAATGCCCGAGCGCGGCCCCGACGAGACGAGCGGTTCCATCGCCATCGCCTCCGAGCCGGCGCGGATGGCGGCGCCGATCATGGCGGCGGCCACGTCGTTCTCGCTGACCCCCGCGCGGCAGGCCTCGATCGAGGCGGCGATGGCGGCCTCGGCGTAGCCCGCGGCCCTGCGGATCGCGACGAGTTCCGCCGGCGACTTGACCGCGCGCAGGCGCTCGGCCACGCCCGAGCCGTCGATCAGCGCCACGCCCGCAAGGGCCGCGGCGATCCGTTCGGCGAGGGCCTGGCTCACGAACCAGGCGGTGCGCTCCATCGCGAGGCGCCGGAGGCCCAGATCGTGAACGAGGGCCGCCAGCGCGGCCGCCGGATCCTCGCCATCCTGCCAGGCGCGGATGTCGCCGAGCCAGGTTGCCGCCCGCGCGCCCGTGGTCTCGAGTTGCCGCACGAGAAGGACGGGCGCCCCCTCGACCGGCACGACCAGCGCCTGAAAGGCGAAGTAGCCCGCCGTCTGCCGCCCGGTCGCCCAGAAGATGTTCTCGGGGCCGGTCAGAACCAGCGCCTCGGCGCCCAGATCCGCGGTCGCGGTCCGCAGGCGGCGGATGCGGCCGGCGAATTCCTCGGCCGGGAAGACGGCCTCGCGGCCGCGGAGCGGGTCGGCGGAGGCATCCGCCAGAGCGATCGGCATGGGTCAGTCCTTGTCCAGCCAGCCCAGCGTGCGGGCGCGCATGCGTTCGAAATGCACGCTCATGGCCGCCGACGCGGCGGCGGCGTTGCGACTGGCGATGGCGTCGATCACCGCGATGTGCTCGCGGGCCTGATCGGCAAAGTTGGTGTGGGTGCGGATGATGGTGCTGCGGCGCACGATGGCGCGCTGCTCGGACAGCAGTCCCGGCAGCAGCGTCAGCCCCGCGGCCAGCGCCACCGCCCGGTGGAAGGCGCCGTCATCCTGCCAGAAGGTCTCGAAATCCATCTCCGCACCGCCGAGATAGCGCAGTTGCGCCGCGCGCGCGGCCGCGAGTTCGGGGGTCATGCCGAAGGCGGCCGCCCGCCGGGCGGCGGCGCGTTCAAGGATCAGGCGCAGCTGGATGATGTCGAGAAGCTGCTCGACCGAGACCCGCCGCACCAGATGCGCGCCGTTGGCCATCCTCTCGATCACCTGCTCGCGTTCGAGCACCGAAAGGGCCGAGCGCAGCGGCGTGCGCGAGATGCCGAGCCGTTCGGCCAGATCGCGCTCGGTCAGGATCGTGTTGGGCGCGATCCTCCCCTCGACGATGTCGTCGCGGATGCGGCGGTAGGCGGTCTGCGAAAGGCTTTCGGCGCTCATCCGTCGTTCCCCGACAGGGCCGCAAGGACGGCTTCGACCGCGCGCGCAAGATCGGCGGGATCCATGCCTTCGTCCGGGCAGTGGCTGCCGTTCCAGTTGCGGATGAAGACCATGACGCTCTCCCAGCCCGCGGCCGCGAAGGCCGCCGCATCATGGCCGCCGCCCGAGAGCATCCGCCGCGGACGGTCGCCCCGCCGCGCGGCGCCGCCCGCCACCCAGTCGATCATCGCGGGCGAGAGGCGCGCGGGCTGGCTGCGGCTCTGGTTGCCCAGATCGAAGCGGATGCCGGGGCGCGCGCGTTCGATCCGGCGGATCTCGTCGCGGAGTGCGAGGTCTGCCGCCTCGAGCACCGCCACATCCTCCGAGCGCAGGTCGAGGCAGAAGCCGAGCTGGCCCGGAACCTTGGCCATCGCATGGGCGGACGAGGCGGCATCGACGCGGCCGAAGGTGACGGTCAGGTCCGATCCGCGCGCCAGAAACCCCTCCCACGCCCGGTCCATGGCCATCACCAGATCGGCGAAGGCCACCACGGCATCGGCGCGCCCCTCGCGCGGGGCGCCGCCCGAATGGGCCCAGGCGCCCTGCACCTGCGCCGCGCGGTAGCGCAGCCCGCCCCGGATCGCCGAGACGATGCCGTAGGGCTCGCCCGCCCGATCGAGCACCGGACCCTGCTCGATGTGGAACTCGAGAAAGCGCGCGGGCGCGGGCGGCCCGGCCCGCATCAGCGCATCGGGATCGAAACCCTGCGCCCGCATGTGATCGGCCAGCGTGCGCCCCGTGTCCGCGCGTCGGGCCTGAAGTTCCTCGGGCAGAAGCCGCCCCAGCGCGGCGCGCGAGCCGATGTAGGAGACGGGGAACCAGACGCTCTCTTCGGCCCGCGTGACGGTGAGCACGAAATCCGCCTCGGGCGTCACCCGCGCCTCGCGCAGGGCCGCGACCAGAGCAAGCGCGGCCGCCACCCCGGCCTGACCGTCGTAGGCGCCGCCCTCGCTGACCGTGTCGAGATGCGATCCGCAGAACAGCGGGGGCAGGGCGGGGTTGCGCCCCGCCAGACGGGCGAAGAGGTTGCCCGCGTGGTCGCGGCTGACCTCCAGCCCCAGCGCGCGGGCCTCGGCCTCGATCACCGCGTGGGCCTGGCTTTCAAGGTCCGAGTAGGAGGGGCGGGTCCAGCCCGGCCCGCCCAGCGACAGGGCGTTCACCTTGGTGAGGACGCGCTCGATGGTGCTGCGGATCGTGCGCGAGACGGCGGTGTCGGCCAAGGGCAGATCAGTCATGCGGTGGCTCCTCCGGCCTCGGGTGCCGCGGCGCGGGTGGCATGGCCCCAGACCTCGGGGTTGATCGCGGTGGCGGGCAGCCGCCCGTTCAGCGCCTCGACCACATGCCGCACGGCCTCGAGCGCCACGCGGCGCAGCGCCTCTTCGGTGGTGCCGCCGAGATGGGGGGTGAAGACCACATTCCCATGCGCCGCGAGCGGCCCCGTCGGCGCACCTGGCGAGGAGACATCGAGCCCCGCGCCGCCCAGATGGCCCGAGGCCAGCGCCTCCAGCAGCGCCGCCTCGTCCACGAGGCCCGCGCGGGCCATGTTGATCAGGATGGCCCCCGGCCGCATGGCGGCAAGGGCCGGAGCGTCGATCATGTGGCGCGTCGCGTCCCGCAGGGGCGTGTGCAGCGAGACGAGATCGGCGCGGGCCAGCCCCTCGTGCAGGCTGCCCACGGCCTCGCCACCCTCGATCCGCGGCGAGCGCGGGGAATGGACGAGCAGCCGCATGTCGAACGCCTGTGCCAGCATCCGCCCCGTCTCGCGCCCGATGGCGCCCCAGCCGACGATGAGGGCGGTCCGGCCGCGCAGTTCGTGGAAGCGGGCGGACTCGCGAAAACCTTTTTCACCATCGCGCAGGGCCCGGTCGGCGGCGGGAATGCGGCGGGCCACGGCCAGCGCGAGCCCCACGGCCAGTTCGGCCACCGAGCGGGCATTGGCGCCGGGCGTGTTGGCGATGATGACGCCGGCACGCGCGGCCGCCTCCTTGTCCACCGGATCGTGGCCGGCGCCATGCACCACCACGGCCCTCAGCCGGTCGGCGGCGGCGAAGGCCGCGGCATCGAGGCCCGCGTCGCGCGTGATCACGGCGTCGATGCCGCGCATGTGGCGCGCCACGGTCGCCATGTCGGGCGCCGGGCAGGGGACGGGCGTGATCCCGGCCTCGCGCAGGGCCGCAAGGCCCGCTTCATGTATGGGTTGGACGATCAGACAGTTCATCGGTCACTCGTGGATCATGCGCCGGGCATCGCCTGGTGCAAATGCTGGATCACCGCCTCGCGGGCATGTTCGATATGGAGACGCAGGGCGGCCTCGACCCGGTCGGCATCGCCGCCGCGCGCCGCCTCGAGGATCGCCAGATGCTCTTCGCAGCCGTCGCGAAAGCGGTCGGGCAGGCGGCGATGGTCGAAGATGCAGGTGCGGCGGTGCAGGGCCGCGATGGTCTGCGACACCGCCTGATTGCCGAACTCGCGCCCGAGCAGCTGGTGGAACTCGTGATCCGTCTGGCGCTGCAGGTCGGTCACCACCGGATCGGAGGCCATCAGATGCCGCACCTTCGCCTCCATCGCGTCGATCTCGGCCGGCGGCAGCCGCACCGCCGACCGTGCCGCCAGCGGTTCAAGCTCGAGCCGCAGGAAGAACACCTCCTCGGCGTCGGCCGGGGTCACGCTGCGCACGCAGGTGAAGCGGCCCTCGACCACGGCGAGGCCCTCGCTTTCGAGGCGCTTGATCGCCTCGCGCACGGGGGTGCGCGACATGCCGAAGATCTCGCCCAGCGCCGCCTCCTGCAGAAGGTCGCCGGATCTGAGCACGCCCTGGAAGATCATCGAGATGATGCGCTCGTAGGCCTCGTGGGCGCGGGGTCTGGGGGCGGTCATGGGCGGTCCTCCGGCACGGGCCGCGTCACGGGGCGCACCACTTCGCCCGGCGCGTAAAAGCCACCGACGAGGTCGCAGGACAGGAGGTAGTCGCTGCGCAAGAGGCCCTCGGGCCGGGCCACCAGCCCTTCGAGCAGGCGGCGCAGGCGCGCCTGCCGGGCAATCCAGAGATCCTCGCCCTCGCGGGCCGAGATCAGCGCAAAGCGGAACCGCGCGCCCACCGGCATCTGCGCAAGCCGCGCCAGATCGACCGAAGCGACGGTTCCGATCTTGGGATAGCCGCCGGTGGTCTGGCTTTCCGCCAGCAGGACGAGCGGCGTCCCCGAGCCGGGCACCTGCACCGAGCCGGGCACCGTGCCGTCGGACACGATGTCGTGCCCCCGCTCGGCCGGCAGTTCGACACCGCCCAGCACCATCGCCATCCGGTCGCGCTGGGGCGTGACGGTGAAGTCGCAGCCGGTGAGGCGGGCGATCACCTCGGGCGCGAAATGATCGTCCTGCGGGCCGAGGATCAGCCGGATCGGCCCCGTCTCCCGGAAGGGTGCCGCGGCCTCGAGGCGGAGGCCGGGGCGCAGGCAGGGGGCCTCGGGATTGTCCTCGCCGAGCGGCAGGCGGTCGCCCGCGCCGAGCGCGCGGCCCCCGACGCCGCTGCGCAGATGGGTCGCGCGCGAGCCGAGCACCTCGGGCGAGGCGATGGCGCCCGAGAAGGCGAGATAGGCCCAGACCGCGCCCTCGGGCACGCCCACCGTCAGCGTCTCGCCGGGGTTCAGCCGGTGGCTCTCGCCGGGGGAAACGGTGCGGGCGTCGATGCGCAAGGGGCAGTCGGCGCCCGCGACGGCAAAGCGCACCGGCCGGTCGCAGCGGAACCGGCCCGCGGGCCCGGCAAATTCGAGCGCCGCCGCGCCGGGATCGTTGCCCACCAGCGCATTGGCCAGCGCCATGGCGGCGCGGTCGATGGGGCCCGCCGGCGACACGCCCATGTGGCGCAGCCCGAAGCGGCCGGCGTCCTGCACCGTCAGCATCGGCCCGGCCGTGAGGATCTCGAGGCTCATGTGCGGATCTCTTCGGGGGTGACGATCGTCTCGCCCCCGGCGCTGCGGGCCTCGAGGGCGCGCGCCTCGTCAGGGCCGATCGGATGGAAGCGGATGTGGTCGCCGGCGCGGAACAGGAAAGGCTCGGCCCGGTCGGGGTCGAAGGCGCGCAGCGGCGTCCAGCCGAGGAAACGCCAGCCCGAGGGGCCGGCGACCGAGTTGATGTTGCCCTGCTGGCCGCCGATGCCGACGGCGCCGCGCGGGATGTTCTGGCGCGGCTTGGGCAGGCGGGGCGTGTGCAGGATCTCGGGCTGGCCGCCGAGATAGGCAAAGCCGGGCGCAAAGCCGATCATGTACACCCGATAGTCGGTGCCGGAATGGAGGGCGATCAGCGCGTCCGGGGTCAGGCCCTTCATGCGGGCCATCTCCTCCAGATCCTGCCCCACCTCGCCGCCATAGAGGCAGGGCACGCGCCACAGACGCCCGGCCTGACCGGGCGAGGGCGGGCGGGAGGCGAGGGCAAGCAGCCGCTCGCCCAGGTCGGCGCTGCGGACAAGCTCGGGGTCGTAGCGCACCAGAAGCGAGCGGTAGGTGGGCACGATGTCGAGCACACCGGCCAGCGCACCGCTTGCCGAGGCGGCCTCCACCTCGGCCGCGAGCGCGATGATGCGGGCGTTCGCTCCGGCATCGACGCTCTCGCCGAACTGGAGCGTCACGGCGCTGTCGCCACAGGGAAGCAGGATCGGGGTCATCGTCACGGCGTCACACTCTTTTCGGGATGATCCGCGGCCGGGGCCGCGGATCCTGTCAGTTTCCACGCATCAGCCCGGGCAGGAAGCTGATAATGCCCGGAAAGAGCGCGATCAGCAGCACGAAGCCGGCCATGATGATGAAGAAGGGCAGCGTGGCGCGGGTGATGCGGCCCATGCTGTCCCCGGTCAGGCGCTGGATCACGGTCAGGTTGAAGCCCACCGGCGGCGTGATCTGCGCCATCTCGACCACGATCACGAGGAAGATGCCGAACCAGACCTTGTCGTAGCCCGCGGCGATGGCCAGCGGCAGGGTGATCGGCAGCGTCATGACGATGATGCCAAGCCCCTCCATCACCGTGCCCAGCAGGACGTAGAAGACCAGCAGCACAAGGATCAGCAGCAGGGGCGGCATCCCCCAGCTCTGGATCTCGGTCGCGATGAAGCGCGGCACGCCCAGATAGCCGATCACGGTCGAGAGGAAGATCGCCCCGATCATGATGAGCCCGATCATGGCGCAGCTCTCGGCCGCCTGCCGCGCCGCCTCGATCAGCCCCCGCAGCGTGAGCGTGCGCTGCGCAAAGCCGATGATCATCGAGACGACGACGCCCACGGTGGCGGCCTCGGTCGGAGAGGCGATCCCGCCATACATCGAGCCGATGACCCCCGCGATCAGCAGCAGGAGCGGGCCGAGATCCTTCAGCGCCACCATCTTCTCGCGCAGGCTGGTGCGCGCGGGCGTCTCGCCGAGCAGCGCCGGGTTGAGCCACGAGCGGATCGCGAGATAGCCCATGTAGGCGCCCGCCAGCATCAGCCCCGGCACGATGCCGGCGATGAAGAGCCGCAGGATCGACTCCTCGGCCATCACCCCGTAGATGATCATGATGGTCGAGGGCGGGATCAGGAAGCCCAGCGTGCCCGCCCCGGCCAGGCTGCCGGTCACCAGATCGCGGTTGTAGCCGCGGTCGATCAGCTCCTTGGCGGTGATGCGCCCGACGGTGGCCGTCGTGGCCGCCGACGAGCCGCAGACCGAGGCGAACATGGTGCAGCCCAGCACCGTCAGGTGCGTCAGCCGTCCCGGCACCCGGCGCAGCCAGGGCGACAGCCCCGAGAACAGCGCCTCCGAGATCCGGGTGCGGAAAAGGATCTCGGCCATCAGGATGAAGAGCGGCAGGGCGAGCAGCTCGGGCGAGACCACAACGTTGTAGGTCTGCTGGGCGAGCAGCTTCAGGCCCGGCATGTTGGGCCGGAAGAGGGCGAGCAGGCCCGCTCCGGTGCCGATGAGGCCCATCCCGATCCAGAGGCCGCTGCCCAGAAGCAGCGTGATCAGTCCGAGCAGGGTGGCGATGACCTTTCCCATCCGGCGCTCCTAGTCCAGGCCCGGGCCGACCGAGACCGCCTCGCCGCGCAGCAGCCGCAGGATCTGCGCCAGGCATTGCAGGGTGAGGAGGGCCGCGCCGGTGGCGAGGGCCGCCTGCGGATAGACGAGCGGAACGCGAAACGAGGTCGCCGCGGTCGAGCCGCGCTGGCCCGAGAGCCAGGCCATCTCGGCCAGCGCCCAGGTCAGATAGACGCAGATCCCGAGACCCACGAGGCAGGCGGCGAACTCCAGAACCCGCGCCACGGCGCGCGGCAGCGCCTCGAGCATGGCCGTGACGCGGACGTGGCTGCCGCCCTTGAGGGCGCTTCCGCTGGCCAGCAGGAAGCAGGTCCCCATGAAATAGCCCGCAAGGTCCCAGGAGAAGTGGATGGAATGGCTGAAGAGGTTGCGCGACAGGATCTCGGCCGCGATGAGGCCTAGGATGCCCAGCAGGCTGAGAGCGCCGAGATAGCCTCCGACATCGGTCAGCGCGTCGATGGCCGCCAGCGTCCTTCGGAAGCGGTGGGAGGAGGGAGATGTCATGGTGCTGTGCCGTCCGACGAAGGGAGGAGGGCCCGGAAACCGGGGCGTGTGCGGCCGGACCCCTTGGCCCGGCCGGTCGGAGCCACTCAGTCGCGCAGCGTGAGATAGGCGTCGATCACCGGCGCGGCCTCGGGCACGCGGGCCTTGAAGGCCTCCCAGAGCGGCAGGGCCTTTTCCATCAGCGCCGCCGACAGTTCGGGCGAAGGCGCCGTGATCTCGACGCCGTTCTCGCGCAGGGTGGCAAGCTTCTTGTCGTCCTCGGCGCGGCTGTTGAGCCAGAACTGGCCCTCGAGGTTGGCCGCCGTCTCCTCGATCGCGGCCTGAGTCTCGGCGGGCAGCGCGTTCCAGGCATCGAGGTTCACCGACATGATGTTCGACGAGGCCTGCCAGTTGAAGGTGCTCATGTGCTTGGTGAATTCCCAGAAGGCGCCGTCCACCCCCGAGGAGGAGGAGGTCGTCACGCCCTTGATCGTCCCTGCCGCCAGCGAGGGCACGACCTCGCCCCAGGGCATCTGGATCGGGGTGGCCCCGAGCGCGCCGAAGAAGTCGTTGCCGTTCGAATCGACGACACGGATGGTCAGGCCCTTCAGATCCTCGACCGTGTTGATGGGGTTGGGCGCGAAGACGGCCTGTCCCGGCCACGGCACCATGTAGAGGATCTTCTGGTTCATCCCCGCGGCAACCTCGTCCAGCTTGGGCCGGTAGAACTTGTGCAGGAGCGCCAGCTCGGACATCGAAGGGGCGAGGAAGGGCAGGGTCTCGATGCCCAGCACCGGCGCCTCGCCCACCTGCTGGTTGAGCAGGATCTCGGCGATCGGCACCAGACCGTCCCGAACCGCCGCCATGCCCTCCGGTCCCTTGATGCCGAGCGCGCCGCCGGAATGGACCGTGATCTCCACCTCGCCGTCGGTGGCCTCGCGCACCGCATCCGCGAAGGCCATCGCGTTCTGGGTGTGGAAGTTGCCCTCGGGCCAGACGATCGACATGTCCCACTGGGTCTGGGCCGAAGCCGAGGTTGCGGCGACCGATGCGGCAAAGGCCGCGATGACAGTGATACGTCCCTGATTCATGATCTCCCTTTCCGGGGTTTGGTTTGGTCGGATTGTCCTTGAGATTTCGGTATACCAACTGTATCCGTTTTATGAAGCCGCGTCGCCGGATCTGTCAACAGTCGGTACCGGAGCGCCTGAAGAAACATCCGATATGCAGGAAAAAGCGCGGAAATTGCGCAGATCAGGGGTGGGAATGGCCGGAAAGATCGATCTGAACTGCGACATGGGCGAGAGCTTTGGCGCCTATGTGATCGGCGACGACGCCGGGATGCTGGAGCTTGTCACCTCGGCCAACATCGCCTGCGGCTTCCACGCCGGCGATCCGGTGGTGATGCGTCGCACGATCCGCATGGCGAAGGAAAAGGGCGTGTCCGTCGGGGCGCATCCCTCGTTCGCCGACCTCTATGGGTTCGGGCGGCGGCGGATCTCGGGTGAGCGGCCCGAGGATCTCGAGACCCAGCTGATCTTCCAGATCCTCGCGCTTCAGGGCATGGCCGCTCTGGAAGGCCATCCGATGACCCATGTGAAGACCCACGGCGCGCTCGGCAACATGGCGGCGGTCGATCCCGATCTGGCCGCGCTCTGCGTCCGCGCGATCCAGGCGGTGGATCCCGGTCTGATCTTCGTGACGCTTCCCTATTCGGAAACCCATCGGGCGGCCGAGAAGGCGCGCCTGCCGGTCGCCGTCGAGATCTACGCCGACCGCACCTACACCGATCAGGGCGAGCTGACGCCGCGCGGCCAGCCGGGGGCGGTGATCCACGACCCCGAACAGAGCCTCGAGCAGGTGCTCGAGATGGTGGTCAACGGCCATATCCCGACGACGGGCGGCAAGCGCCTGCCGGTTGCCCCCGACACGCTCTGCATCCATGGCGACACCGCCGGCGCGGTCGGGATCGCCCGCCGCCTGCGCGGTGCGCTTGAAGAGAACGGCATCCGGATCGAGCCCTTCGCCCGCCCATGAAAGGCGGACCGCGGGGCCTCTTGCGCCCCCGCGTGCCCTGTCCAGTGACGCACCCCCACCCATGGCGCCGCGGCCGGACACCGCCGCCCGACCACAATCCGAGGAGAGAGACCATGGCCGAACGGATTCACCGCCACACCCGCGGCGTCTATATCATCGCGGCGACGCCCTTCACCGATCAGGGCGCCATCGACCACGAAAGCCTCCGCCGGCTCGTCGATTTCTACATTGGCCACGGGGTCAGCGGCCTCACCATCCTGGGCATGATGGGCGAGGCGAACAAGATGACGGGCGATGAACGCCGGTCCGTCATCGACACGGTGCTCGAGCGCACGGGCGACCTGCCGGTGGTGGTGGGGGTGTCGGACGCGGGTCTCGGCAATCTGGCCGATCTTGCCCATTATGCGATGGACGAGGGCGCGGCGGGCGTGATGGTCGCGCCGGCCGCCGGCCCCGCGCGCGAGGACCGGATCGAGACCTACTTCCACGCCGTCTGCGAGGCGCTGGGGCGCGAGGTGCCCATCTGCTTCCAGGACTTCCCTCTGGCGACGGGGCTGCCGGTCTCGCCGGGCCTTATCCGCCGTCTGTCGCAGGAGCGGGCGCAGATCGTCATGCTCAAGCACGAGGACTGGCCGGGGCTGACCAAGATCACCCAGCTCCGCCGGCACGAGGAGGCGCCGAACGTGGCCCGGCTCTCCATCCTCACCGGCAACGGAGGGCTCTATCTGCCGCAAGAGCTTCAGCGGGGCGCCGACGGGGCCATGACCGGCTTTGCCTATCCCGAGGCGCTCGTGCAGACGGTGGCGCTGCACCACGCGGGCAAGGTCGATGAGGCCGAGGATCTCTTCGATCGCTACATTCCGATCCTGCGGCATGAGCAGCAGCCCGGATTCGGCCTTGCGGTGCGCAAATATGTGCTGATGAAGCGCGGGGCGATCGCGTCGGCCGCAACCCGCGCACCGGGGCCGAAGCTGTCGCCGGTGGACGCGGCCGAGGTCGATCGGCTGATGGCGCGCCTCGAGGTGCGCCTGTCGTAGGCTTGGCCTGCGGCCGCGGGACGTGCCGGCCGGGCGGGGCTTCACCCGGCCGGCGCGCTGGTCAAGGGTTGGGAAAGCGCCAGCCGGCGCGGCGCGGAACCCGCACGGCCAGCATCGGCATCAGCAGCGGCGAGCGGAACCGGCGCAGATCCAGCGCCTCGTGCACGCCCACCGTGGTCTGTCCGAAGACCGTCGTCTCGACCATCGCGCGTGAGTAGAAGGGCGCGTCCAGCATCGACATGACCTGCCTTGGCTGCGTGCCCGGATCGGCGGGCGTGTGGCGCTCGACCAGCCAGCGCGAGCGGGCGAAGCGGGTCTGGGGCGGCGGCTGGAGCAGGCGGGCGCGCCCATCGGCCGTGACGTGAAGGCCCAGATCCAGCCGCGAGCCGTCGCGCCGCGTCGCGTCGTAGAAGCAGGCCGCGCCATCGGCCACCGGATAGCGGCCCCAAGTCCAGAACTGGAAATCAGCCTCCAGCGCCGCGCTGCCGAAGTTCGCGTCGAAATAGCCGTGGCCGTGCCAGCGGTGGCCCTGCGTCAGATCGACCTCGATCCGGGCCGTGGGCGCGAAGGGGCGCCAGATGTGCGAGCCGTCGTCCTTCAGCGTGACCTCGACCTCGGTGACCGCCGAGGGCGTCAGCACGATCCGCCCCTTGACCGGCGAGACCAGCGGCGGCGAGGAGATCTCGTTCACCTCGACGATGAGCTGGGTGCCGGTCCAGTGCATCCGGCTCGGGCCGACCGTCAGCGTGTCCTTCGACTGGCGCAGGGCCGCCCGCCCGCGGTCGGTCATGGTGAAGCGGCCGCCGGGCCCGTAGGTGGCCACGTTGATGCAGCAGTTGTTCTGCGGCTCGCGCCGGCCCGACCAGCGATACCAGGGCGAGAAGACCGAGCCGATGAAGCCGATCACCGACAGCGCGCGGGTGCCGTCGTCGGATACGCCGTCGAGATACCACCAGGCGTAGCCGTCGGGGGCTACCTCGATCGCGAAGCAAGGTCCGTCACGATCGCCTCGGCCGCGTGCCGTCCGGAGAGGGCCGCCATCGGCACGCCCGCCCCCGGATGCGCCCCGCCCCCCGCCAGCCACAGGCCCGGCAGGGCCGTCCGCGCCAGCGGACGCTTGAGCGAGGCCAGCGCCCCGTGCGGGCTCAGCCCGTAGATCGAACCCTGCGACCCCGGGAACAGCTTCGCAAATCCCGCGGGCGGCGTCAGGTTCGCCTCGCCCGGCACCGGGTCGAAGGTCAGTCCGAACTGTCTCAGTCGGTCGAAGGTTCGGCTGCGGCATTGCGCAAAATCCTCGGGTCTGGCGGGTCGGCCGGGCGGCCCGTTCATGATGATCTCGAAACGCTCGGGTCCGTCGGGAACCTGCCCGCCCGCGCGGTCCTCGGCGCAGATGTAGAGTGTCGCATCCTCGGGCATCTGTCCTGCGGCGATCGGTCCGAACTCGCGCCGCGGATCGTCGGCGAAGAAGACGTTGTGGTGGACGAGCGGCTGGCCCTCGGCGCGGGCGGCGTAGGACCAGACCCAGGCCGAGAGGCTGCGGGGGTGGATGCGGTCCTCGGGCACGGCATCCTTGGGCCCATCGCCGAGAAGACCCGCAAGAAGCGCCGCGGGATCGCCGTTGAAGACGACATGATCGGCGTGCAGAGAATGGCCATCGGCCAGCTGGACGCCCGAGGCGCGGCCCTTCTGGCGCAGGATGCGCGCGACCGGGGCATTGTAGCGGATCGTCACGCCCTGATCCTCGGCCAGCCGGGCCAGCGCGAGGGCAAGCCGGTGCATCCCGCCCTCGACCGCCCAGACGCCCTGCGCCTCGGCGGCCCAGATCAGGGCCAGCACGCCGGGCGAGGCGTAGGGCGTGCCGCCGACATAGGTCGCATACCGCCCGAACAGCTGCCGGAGTCGCGGGTCGCGGAAGCACAGCCTCAGCAGCCGGTCGAGGGTCATGCCGGGCAGCAGGGCGGGCCAGATCCCGGGTTCCTTCAAGGCGGCCCGCGCGATGGCCCGCGTGTCCGGTTTGGCCGCCCGCATCATGGGCCGGTCGAAAGCGTCATAAAGCCGCGCCGAAAGCTCATGGAAGCGGCGGAAGCGCTCGCCCTCGGGCGTGCCGGCGAAGGCGGCAACCGCCTCGACATTCGCCTCGAGGTCGGTCGTGAGGTCGAGCGTGCTGCCGTCCAGCCACCAGTGCCGCGCCAGAAGCGGTTGGGGGAGAAGGGTCAGGTGATCATCGAGCTTCTGCCCGCAACTCTCGAATATGTCGTCAAAAACGCTCCGAAGGGTCAGGACGGTCGGGCCCGCGTCCACCGGACCTGCGACGCTGGGAAGGGCGCGCATGCGCCCCCCCGGCGCGTCCCGCGCCTCGACCAGCGTCACCTCGCACCCGGCCCGCGCAAGACGGATGGCGGACGCCAATCCGCCCATCCCGGCACCGACCACCACCACCTTCGGCACAATCTGTCTCATGTCCGGGATTGTTGACACCCCGATGCAGGCTGTCCAGTATCAAAGACAGAGCGGTGTAAGAAAAAGTTTACACCTGTGGAGTCGGCGGCACGGTGGCCGCCCCTGGGCGCACTGACTGCGCCAGAGTTGTCCTTGTGAGGCACAAGATGGCGTTTGAACAGCGGATTGAAGCGGCAATGGCGGCGGCGATCGCGCGTGGGCAGGGCTCCGAGGCGCCCTCGAAGCTCGCCTCGGCGCTCGATTATGCGGTGACACCGGGAGGGGCGCGCATCCGCCCGACGCTCCTGCTGAGCGTGGCGACGGCCTGTGGCGACGACCGCCCGGCGCTGTCGGATGCGGCGGCGGTCGCGCTGGAACTGATCCACTGCGCGAGCCTCGTGCATGACGATCTGCCCTGCTTCGACGACGCCGAGATCCGGCGCGGCAAGCCCACCACCCACCGCGCCTATTCCGAGCCGCTGGCGATCCTGACCGGCGACAGCCTGATCGTGATGGGCTTCGAGGTGCTGGCGCGCGCGGCCGGAGACCAGCCGCAGCGCGCGCTGCAGCTTGTGACGGCGCTTGCGGTGCGGACGGGGATGCCCATGGGCATCTGTGCGGGCCAGGGCTGGGAGAGCGAAAGCCAGATCAACCTCTCGGCCTACCACCGGGCCAAGACGGGGGCGCTTTTCATCGCCGCGACCCAGATGGGCGCCATTGCCGCCGGCTACGAGGCCGAGCCCTGGGAAGAACTCGGCGCGCGCATCGGTGAGGCCTTCCAGGTCGCCGATGACCTGCGCGATGCGCTGTGCGATGCCGATACGCTGGGCAAGCCCGCGGGACAGGACGAGATCCACCACCGGCCGAACGCGGTGCGGGAATATGGCGTCGAGGGCGCGACCAAGCGGCTGAAGGACATCCTCGGCGGCGCGATCGCCTCGATCCCCTCCTGCCCGGGAGAGGCGATGCTGGCCGAGATGGTCCGCCGCTATGCGGTGAAGATCGTGCCCGCGCAGGTCGCAAGCCGCGTCTGACGGAATGGCCGCCCTGTTCGGCGACGCGCCTTGACGGAAAGGAACGACATGAGCGCCCTCAGACCCTCCGCCCGCGGGGGGCTCCGCCTGTCCCGGCTGGGCCTGCGCCTTGCGGGCTCCCGTCGCTTCCAGCTGATCGCCGAGCGTGTGCCGTTCCTGCGCCACATCGGCCGGCGCGAGGGGGATGAGCTGTTCGACATCGTCGCGGGCTTCGTCCATTCGCAGGTCCTGTTCGCGCTGGTCGAGTTGCGGGTGCTGCATATGGTGGCCGACGGCCCGCAGCCGGTGCCGGTGCTGGCCGCGAAGGCCGGCCTGCCGGTCGAGCGGATGCAGTTGCTGCTGCAGGGGGGCGCGGCGCTCAAGCTGCTGCGGCGGCTGCGCGACGGGCGCTTCGATCTCGCGGTGCGGGGCGCGGCCTTCCTGGCGGTGCCGGGGCTCGAGTCGATGGTTGGCCATCATGGCGTGCTCTACCGCGATCTGGCCGATCCGGTGGCCTTCCTGCGCGGCGAGACCGAGCCGGAACTGGCGCGCTTCTGGCCCTATGTCTTCGGCGCGGCCGGAGCGACCGATCCCGAGGTGACGGCGAAATATTCGCGCCTGATGACCGAGAGTCAGGGCCTCGTGGCCGAGGATGCGCTGCGGCTTGTCGATCTGATGGGGGTCCGGCGGCTGATGGATGTGGGAGGCGGCACCGGGGCCTTCCTGGCCGCGGTGGGCCGCGCCTATCCGCTGATGGAGCTGATGCTCTTCGATCTGCCGGTGGTGGTCGAGGCGGCGCCCGCGCGGTTGAATGCGGCGGGGCTGGCGGGCCGCTTCAGCGTGCACGGCGGCAGTTTCCGCGACGACCCTCTGCCGGTGGGGGCGGATGCGATCAGCCTCGTGCGCGTGCTGTTCGATCACTCGGACGAGACGGTGAAACTGCTTCTGGCCAGGGTCCGCGAGGCGCTGCCACCGGAGGGGCGCGTGATCATCGCCGAGGCCATGTCGGGCGGCGCTACGCCGCACCGGGAGACCGACACCTACATGGCCTTCTACACCGCCGCGATGGGGACGGGGCGCACGCGCTCGGCGGCCGAGATCGCCCAACTTCTCACGCAGCAAGGTTTCGCCGGCGTCAAGATCTTCCCCGGCTTCCGGCCCTATGTGACCAGCGCCGTGACCGCGGTGCGGCCTTCGGACGCCTCCTGACCGAGGATCCGTGCAAATCGGACGCAGGGGGGGACTGTCCAATTAAGTTGACACTCACCCATGTCCCATTAAAGTTACACCTGAAGCGTCGATATAGGCCCATGAGTCCCTCTGCACGAGGTCGGGTGGCCGGAAGAGCGCGGGGGAAAACGCTGTGAGAACGACCGCCGTCATCCTGTCGGGTCCCCGGGACCTGGGTCTTCAATCCATCCAGTTGAACATGCCCGCGCCCGGCGACATCGTGGTTGAAATTACCCATTCGGGAATTTCGACCGGCACCGAGAAGCTGTTCTACACCGGGCAGATGCCGCCTTTCCCGGGCATGGGCTATCCGCTGGTTCCGGGCTACGAGGCCGCGGGCGAGGTGGTCGAGGCCGCCCCCGACACCGGCTTCAAGCCGGGCGACCGGGTGTTCGTGCCGGGTTCGAACTGCTTTGCCCCGACCGAGGCCGGCCCGATCCGCGGCCTCTTCGGTGCGGCGACCAAGCGGCTGATCACGCCCGCCCATCGCGCGGTTCGCATCGACCCGGCGCTCGAGGCCGAGGGCGCGCTCCTGGCGCTGGCCGCTACCGCCCGCCATGCGCTCGCCGGGCTGAACAACGTGCTGCCCGACCTGATCGTGGGCCACGGCACGCTGGGGCGGTTGCTCGCGCGGCTGACCATCGCCGCTGGCGGCGAGCCTCCGGTGGTCTGGGAGACCAAGCCCGAGCGCAGGAAGCACGCGCAGGGCTATGAGGTCATCGACCCGGCCACCGATCCCCGGCGCGACTACCAGTCGATCTATGATGCCTCGGGCGATCCGAAGCTCATCGACACGCTGGTGATGCGGCTCGCCAAGGGTGGCGAGATCGTCCTTGCCGGCTTCTACACCGAACCCGTCGCCTTCACCTTCGTGCCCGCCTTCATGAAGGAAGCCCGAATCCGCATCGCTGCCGAGTGGCAGCCCGAGGACATGGTGGCCACCCGCGCGCTGATCGAGAGCGGGGCGCTTTCGCTTGCCAACCTGATCACCCACACCCGCCCCGCGTCGGAGGCGCCCGAGGCCTATGCAACGGCCTTCAACGACCCCGACTGCCTGAAGATGATCCTGGATTGGAGAGCCACCGCATGACGGACGCACCCACCCTCAAAGAGTTCGATCAGCGGCTGCGCGACGAAGCGGCGGAAGAGCCGACGCTGGAAGTGCCGCAAGGCGAGCCGAAGAAGAAGACCCAGGTCATCGCGATCTACGGCAAGGGCGGCATCGGCAAGTCGTTCACGCTCGCGAACCTCAGCTACATGATGGCGCAGCTCGGCAAGCGCGTGCTGCTGATCGGCTGCGACCCGAAGTCCGACACGACCTCGCTGCTCTTCGGCGGCAAGGCCTGCCCCACGATCATCGAGACCTCGGCCAAAAAGAAACTGGCCGGCGAAGAGGTGAAGATCGGCGACGTCTGCTTCAAGCGCGGCGGCGTCTTCGCGATGGAACTGGGCGGGCCGGAAGTGGGCCGCGGCTGCGGCGGGCGCGGCATCATCCACGGCTTCGAGCTGCTGGAAAAGCTCGGGTTCCATGACTGGGACTTTGATTATGTGCTGCTGGACTTCCTCGGCGACGTGGTCTGCGGCGGCTTCGGCCTGCCGATCGCCCGCGACATGGCGCAGAAGGTGATCCTTGTCGGCTCGAACGATCTGCAGTCGCTCTATGTGACGAACAACGTCTGCTCGGCGGTGGAGTATTTCCGCAAGATGGGCGGCAATGTGGGCGTCGCGGGCCTTGTGATCAACAAGGACGACGGCACCGGCGAGGCGCAGGCCTTTGCCAAGGCGGTCGATATCCCGATCCTCGCCACCATCCCGGCCGATGAGGAACTGCGCCGCAAGTCCGCGAACTACCAGATCGTCGCGATCCCGGACACCAAATGGGGTCCGCTGTTCGAGGGGCTGGCCAATGCGGTGGGCGAGGCGCTGCCGATCCGGCCGAAACCGCTGACCCAGGATGGCCTTCTGGATCTCTTTACGCCGGAAGCGGTGGGGGCGGACTTCGTGCTCGACCCCGCGACCGACGCGGACATGCGCGGCAAGAACTTCGCGCCGAAGAAGTCGCTGGAAGTGGTCTACGACGATGCTTGATCTGGCCGGTCTCGCGCGCCTCGACGAGGCGCTCCAGCAATTCGCGAAGCGCGAAAAGCGCGCGACGAGGAAGCAATGACGGACTCCGCACCGACCGGCGCCCCCGAAGGCATGGGCTGCCATTCGGCGGCCGACATGGCCGCCGCCGCCAGTGCCGCGGGCAACGCCGAACTGATGGACCGCTTCAAGGCCGACTATCCGGTCGGCCCCCACGACAAGCCGCAAAGCATGTGCCCGGCCTTCGGGTCACTCCGCACCGGCCTTCGGATGCGGCGGGTGGGCACGATCATCTCGGGCTCGGCCTGCTGCACCTATGGGCTGTCGTTCGTGTCGCACTTCTACGGCGCGCGGCGCTCGATCGGCTATGTGCCGTTCAACTCCGAGTCGCTGGTGACCGGCAAGCTCTTCGAGGACATCCGCGAGGCGGTGCACGAGATGGCCGACCCCGAACGCTATGACGCGATTGTGGTGACGAACCTCTGCGTGCCGACCGCCTCGGGCGTGCCGCTGCGGCTGTTGCCCTCCGAGATCAACGGGGTGCGGATCGTCGGCATCGACGTGCCCGGTTTCGGTGTGCCGACCCATGCGGAAGCCAAGGACGTGCTGGCGGGGGCGATGCTGAAATACGCCCGTGCCGAGGTCGAGGCCGGCCCGGTTCAGGCCCCGGTCTCCGGTCGGTCCGACCGTCCGACCGTGGCGCTGCTGGGCGAGATGTTCCCGGCCGACCCGGTGATGATCGGAGCGCTTCTGGCGCCCCTGGGCCTCGCGGCCGGTCCCGTGGTTCCCTGCCGCGACTGGCGCGAGCTTTACGCCGCGCTCGACTCGGGCGTGGCCGCCGCGATCCACCCGTTCTACACGGCCTCCGTCCGCGAGTTTCAGGCCGCCGGCCGCGCCATCGTCGGCTCGGCCCCGGTGGGGCATGACGGGACGGCCGACTGGCTGGCCAACATCGGCCGGGCCTATGGCATCGCGCCCGAACGGGTGGCTGCCGCGCAGAACGCCTTCCTGCCCGCGATCAAGGGCGCGCTGGCTGGTGCGCCGATCAATGGGCGGATCACGCTCTCGGGCTATGAGGGCTCGGAACTGATCGTGGCTCGCCTTCTGATCGAAAGCGGCGCGGATGTGCCGTATGTCGGCACCGCCGCGGGCAAGACGCCGTGGAGTGCCGCCGACCGCGAGTGGCTGGAATCGAAGGGCGTGGTGGTGAAATACCGCGCCTCGCTCGAGGACGACCTGGCCGCGATGGAGGGCTTCGAGCCCGACCTCGCCATCGGCACGACGCCCGTGGTGCAGAAGGCAAAGGCGATGGGCCTGCCGTCGCTCTACTTCACCAACCTGATCTCGGCGCGGCCGCTGATGGGGCCGGCGGGGGCGGGCAGCCTTGCGCAGGTGATCAACGCCGCCATCGGCAACCGCGAGCGCATGGCGAAGATGAAGGCCTTCTTCAAGGGCGTGGGCGAGGGCGACACCTCCGGCATCTGGGAGGGCGCGCCGAACCTGCGGCCCGACTTCCGCGCCGCCCACCAGAAGAAGCTCGACAAGGCCGCCAAGGCCGCCAAGGCCGAGGAGATGATCTGATGCTCGTGCAGGATCATGACAGGGCAGGGGGCTACTGGGGCGCCGTCTACGCCTTCTGCGCCGTGAAGGGCCTGCAGGTGGTCATCGACGGCCCGGTGGGCTGCGAGAACCTGCCGGTGACCTCGGTGCTGCACTACACCGACGCGCTGCCGCCGCACGAGTTGCCGATCGTGGTGACCGGCCTCGGCGAGGGCGAGATGAGCGAGGGCACCGAGGAATCGATGCGCCGCGCCTGGAAGGTGCTCGACCCGGCGTTGCCCGCGGTCGTGGTCACGGGGTCGATCGCCGAGATGATCGGCGGCGGCGTGACGCCGCAGGGCACGAACATCCAGCGCTTCCTGCCCCGCACCATCGACGAGGATCAGTGGGAATGCGCCGACCGCGCGATGACCTGGATCTTCACCGAGTTCGGGATGACCAAGGGTCGCATGCCGCCTGAGGCGAAGCGGCCCGAAGGCGCGAAGCCGCGGGTGAACATCCTCGGGCCGATGTATGGCACCTTCAACATGGCCTCCGATCTGCATGAGATTCGCAGGCTGGTCGAAGGGATCGGCGCCGAAGTGAACATGGTGATGCCCTTGGGCGCGCATCTCGCCGAGATGCGACACTTGGTCAATGCCGACGCCAACATCGTCATGTACCGCGAATTCGGCCGTGGACTGGCCGAGGTTCTGGGCAAACCCTACCTCCAGGCGCCGATCGGGGTGGAAAGCACCACCGCCTTCCTGCGCTCGCTGGGAGAGATTCTGGGCCTCGATCCCGAGCCCTTCATCGAGCGCGAGAAGCATTCGACGCTGAAACCCGTGTGGGACCTGTGGCGCAGTGTCACGCAGGATTTCTTCGGGACGGCCAATTTCGGCATCGTGGCGACCGAAACCTATGCAAGGGGCATCCGAAACTACCTGGAAGGGGATCTCGGCCTGCCCTGCGCCTTTGCCATCGCCCGAAAGAGGGGCGCCAAGACCGATAACGAGGCGGTCCGCGGGCTGATCCGCCAGCACCGTCCGCTGGTCCTGATGGGGTCGATCAACGAGAAGATTTACCTTGCGGAACTCAAGGCCGGCCACGGCCCGCAACCCTCTTTCATTGCAGCCTCTTTCCCGGGTGCGGCGATCCGGCGCGCTACCGGAACGCCCGTTATGGGATATGCAGGTGCTACGTGGTTACTGCAGGAAGTTTGCAACGCCCTGTTCGACGCCCTGTTCCACATCCTGCCCCTCGGGACGGAGATGGACAGCGCGGCCGCCACACCGACAACACTGCGCCGCGACTTCCCCTGGGATGCCGATGCGCAAGCGGCCCTGGACCGCATCGTAGAGGAGCATCCGGTTCTGACCCGGATCAGCGCCGCGCGGGCTTTGCGCGACGCCGCCGAGAAGGCTGCCCTCGATGCCGGTGCCGAGCGGGTCGTGAGAGAAACGGTCGAAGCCCTGCGTGGGCCGGGCTTCGGCGAGAGGAAGGGAGAGAACCAATGAGCGATCATGCCGTCAACACGCCGGTCCATGCCGCCAGGGCCCACGGGCACCGAGCACCGCGTGCCGAGTTCTATGTCTACTTCGCCGTCATTCTGCTGGGCGCCTTCCCGGTGGCCTTCGTGAGCTGGATCGTCTCGGCGATCCGCCACGGTCGCCTGCCGAAGCGCGGCCCCTTCGCGTCCGCCTGGTTCGATGCCAAGGCGATCACGCCGCTGATTTTCCGCGCCTGACCCCGGTCAGGACGCGACACGCCATTCGTCGTCCCCGCAGGGGCCGGCGGATTAATCGGGAGGGCATGGTGCCTTACCGTAACCCACGCCACCAGCATGTGGCGTCAGTCTTACGATCCGGAGGATAGCATGGCTGATAAATCCGACCTGGGCTACACAGGTCTTACGGACGAGCAGGCGCAGGAATTGCACTCCGTCTACATGAGCGGTCTTTGGCTGTTCAGCGCGGTGGCGATCGTCGCTCACCTCGCTGTGTACATCTGGCGTCCGTGGTTCTGAGGAGAACAAGATCATGGCTAAGTTCTACAAAATTTGGATGATCTTCGACCCCCGCCGCGTGTTCGTGGCTCAGGGCGTGTTCCTGTTCCTGCTCGCGGTGATGATCCACCTCATCCTGCTCAGCACCCCCAGCTACAACTGGCTGGAAATCTCTGCCGCGAAGTACAACCGCGTCGCCGTCGCCGAGTAATCGGGCCGGCCCTCCGTCGCGGGCGGCACCCACCGCCCGCGACGATTCCAAGGTTCAGCCATTGAGACGGCTCCACCATGCGCGCAAGCGCCGGTCGGGCCGACTGCAAGCGGAGAGGGAAGCATGGCACTGCTCAGCTTCGAGCGAAAATATCGCGTGCCGGGGGGCACGCTGGTCGGCGGAAACCTGTTCGACTTCTGGGTCGGCCCTTTCTACGTCGGCTTCTTCGGGGTAGCGACGTTCTTCTTCGCCGCCCTGGGCACACTCCTGATTGCCTGGAGCGCCGTACTTCAGGGTACCTGGAACCCCCAACTCATCTCTGTCTACCCGCCGGCCCTCGAGTACGGTCTGGGAGGTGCACCCCTCGCAGAAGGCGGGCTCTGGCAGATCATCACGATCTGCGCCACTGGTGCCTTCGTCAGCTGGGCGCTGCGCGAAGTCGAAATCTGCCGTAAGCTCGGCATCGGGTATCACATTCCCTTTGCCTTCGCGTTCGCCATCCTGGCCTATCTGACGCTGGTGCTCTTCCGCCCGGTGATGATGGGCGCCTGGGGCTATGCGTTCCCCTACGGGATCTGGACGCACCTCGACTGGGTGTCGAACACGGGCTACACCTACGGCAACTTCCACTACAACCCTGCTCACATGATCGCCATCACGTTCTTCTTCACGAACGCGCTGGCACTGGCGCTGCATGGCGCCCTGGTCCTGTCCGCCGCCAACCCCGAGAAGGGCAAGGAAATGCGGACCCCGGACCATGAGGACACGTTCTTCCGCGATCTGGTCGGCTATTCGATCGGGACGCTCGGGATCCACCGTCTCGGCCTGCTGCTCTCGCTCAGCGCCGTGTTCTTCAGCGCCGTCTGCATGATCATCTCCGGTACGATCTGGTTCGATGAATGGGCGACCTGGTGGCTGTGGTGGGTTGAACTGCCCTGGTGGGCCAACATCCCGGGAGGCGTCAATGGCTGAGTATCAGAACATCTTCACCCAGGTGCAGGTCCGCGGACCGGCTGACCTGGGGATGACGGAGGACGTCAACCTTGCCAACCGTTCGGGCGTGGGTCCCTTCTCGACCCTCATCGGCTGGTTCGGCAACGCCCAGCTCGGCCCGATCTACCTCGGCAGCCTCGGCGTCCTGTCCCTGTTCTCGGGCTTCCTGTGGTTCTTCACCATCGGGATCTGGTTCTGGTATCAAGCGGGGTGGAACCCGGCCGTGTTCATGCGCGACCTGTTCTACTTCTCGCTCGAGCCGCCAGCGCCGGAATACGGCCTCTCCTTCGCGGCTCCGCTGAAGGAAGGCGGGCTCTGGCTGATCGCCTCGTTCTTCATGTTCGTGTCGGTCTGGGCCTGGTGGGGTCGGGTCTATCTGCGGGCGCAAGCCCTCGGCATGGGCAAGCACACCGCCTGGGCGTTCCTCTCGGCCATCTGGCTCTGGATGGTGCTGGGCTTCATCCGTCCGATCATGATGGGCTCCTGGTCCGAGGCGGTTCCCTACGGGATCTTCTCGCACCTCGACTGGACGAACAACTTCTCGCTCGTCCACGGGAACCTGTTCTACAACCCCTTCCACGGTCTCTCGATCGCCTTCCTCTACGGTTCGGCCCTGCTCTTCGCGATGCACGGTGCGACCATCCTCGCGGTCTCCCGCTTCGGCGGCGAGCGCGAGCTGGAGCAGATCGCCGACCGCGGGACGGCGGCGGAGCGGGCGGCCCTCTTCTGGCGCTGGACCATGGGCTTCAACGCCACGATGGAAGGCATCCACCGCTGGGCCATCTGGATGGCGGTCCTCGTGACCCTCACCGGCGGCATCGGCATCCTGCTCTCGGGCACCGTCGTGGACAACTGGTACGTCTGGGGCCAGAACCACGGCATGGCGCCGCTGAACTGAGGAGCGATCACAATGGCTGACAAGACCATCTTCGACGATCACCTCAAAACCAATCCGAAGACCAACCTTCGCCTCTGGGTCGCTTTCCAGATGATGAAGGGTGCGGGTTGGGCCGGGGCCGTCTTCTTCGGGACCCTCCTGATGATCGGCTTCTTCCGGGTGCTCGGCCGGGCGCTCCCCATCGACGAGAACCCCGCTCCGGCGCCGAACCTGACCGGCGCCCTGGAGACCGGGATCGAGCTGATCAAGCATCTCGTCTGAGAACGGTCACGGGGCAGGGCGGCGCCAGGCCGCCCGCCCCTCCAAATCCGGGCCATATCGCCGGCCCGGGTCCGGGGCGACACCACAGCCCGGTTCCCTTCCTGTTGGCGACAGGGACCTGGTGCCGTGTGGAAGACCGCACGGCACCCTTTTGACATTCGGGAGGCTTCAATGACCAATCCCACCCCGCGACCCGAAACGCCGCTTTTGGATCGCGTGTGCTGCCCGGCCGACATGAAGGCGCTGAACGACGCCGAACTGGAGCGGCTGGCCGACGAAGTGCGTTCCGAGGTGATTTCGGTCGTTGCCGAGACGGGAGGACATCTGGGGTCCTCGCTGGGGGTGGTCGAGCTGACCGTGGCGTTGCACGCCGTCTTCAACACGCCCACCGACAAGCTGATCTGGGACGTGGGCCACCAGTGCTATCCCCACAAGATCCTGACCGGCCGGCGCGAGCAGATGCGCACCCTGCGCCAGAAGGGCGGGCTGTCGGGTTTCACCAAGCGGTCCGAGTCCGACTATGACCCGTTTGGCGCCGCCCATTCCTCGACCTCGATCTCGGCCGCGCTCGGCTTCGCCATGGGGCGCGAACTGGGCCAGCCGGTCGGCGACACGATCGCCGTGATCGGCGACGGCTCGATCACCGCGGGCATGGCCTACGAGGCGCTGAACCACGCCGGGCACCTGAACAAGCGGCTGTTCGTGATCCTGAACGACAATGACATGAGCATCGCTCCGCCCGTCGGGGCGCTCGCGCGTTACCTCGTGAACCTCTCGTCCAAGGCGCCCTTCGCGACGCTGCGGGCCGCGGCCGACGGAATCGAATCCGCATTGCCCGGCCCGCTCCGCGACGGGGCACGCCGGGCGCGGCAACTGGTGACGGGCATGCCCGGAGGCGGCACGCTCTTCGAGGAGCTGGGCTTCACCTATGTCGGCCCCATCGACGGGCACGACATGCCCTCGCTCTTGCAGACGCTGCGGGCGGCGCGGGCGCGCACGACGGGGCCGGTGCTGATCCATGTCGTGACGAGGAAGGGCAAGGGCTACGCCCCTGCCGAGAACGCCCCCGACAAGTATCATGGGGTCAACAAGTTCGACCCCGTCACGGGCGAGCAGAAGAAGTCGGTCGCGAACGCGCCCAACTACACCAAGGTCTTCGGCACCACCCTGACCGATGAGGCCGCCCGCGATCCGCGGATCGTGGCGATCACCGCCGCCATGCCCTCGGGCACGGGGGTGGACATCATGCAGAAGCGGTTCCCCAACCGGGTCTTCGACGTGGGCATCGCCGAGCAGCACGCTGTGACCTTCGCCGCCGGCCTCGCCGGTGCGGGGATGAAGCCCTTCTGCGCGATCTATTCCTCGTTCCTGCAGCGGGGCTATGACCAGATCGCGCATGACGTGGCGCTGCAGAACCTGCCCGTCCGCTTCGTGATCGACCGGGCGGGGCTCGTGGGCGCCGATGGCGCGACCCATGCCGGCGCCTTCGACGTGGGCTTCCTGACCACCCTGCCGAACCTGACGGTGATGGCGGCCGCCGACGAGGCGGAACTCGTCCACATGATCGCGACCGCCGTGGCCTTCGACGAGGGGCCGATCGCCTTCCGCTTCCCGCGCGGCGAGGGGGTGGGTGTCGAGATGCCCGAGCGCGGCACCGTACTGGAACCCGGCCGTGGCCGGGTGGTGCGCGAGGGGACGGATGTGGCGATCCTCTCCTTCGGCGCGCATCTGCACGAGGCGTTGCAGGCGGCGAAGCTGCTTGAGGCCGAGGGGGTGAGCGTGACCGTGGCCGACGCCCGCTTCTCGCGGCCGCTCGATACGGGCCTGATCGACCAGCTCGTGCGCCATCACCCGGCGCTGGTGACGGTGGAGCAGGGGGCGATGGGCGGCTTCGGCGCCCATGTCATGCACTACCTCGCCAATTCGGGCGGCTTTGACGGGGGCCTCGCGCTCCGGGTGATGACCTTGCCCGACCGCTTCATCGAGCAGGCGAGCCCCGAGGACATGTACGCCGATGCGGGCCTCCGGGCCGAGGATATCGCGGCCACCGCGCGGAGCGCGCTCGCAAGGGGGCGCGTGATGCCGCTGCGGCAGACGGCGAAGCCGCGGGCGCTCTGACATCGGGGCGCTGGCCGGCGGGTCAGCGCCCCGCCAGCCGGTGGCCGAGGCTCGCCAGCCAGGAGGGCGGGCCGCCGGCCTCTTCCTGCCGGTCCGCGGCCTCGAGCAGGCGATACATCCCCCGCACGCCCAGCCAGCGCAGCGGCTCAGGCTCCCACCGGCGGACGCGGCGGTTGACCCACGGCAGCCGCGTCAGCGCCGTGTCGCGCCCGAGCGCGAGGTCGGCCAGCGTGCGCCCCGCGAGGTTCGAGGTCGAGACGCCCACACCCACATAGCCGCCCGCCCAGCCGATCCCCGTCGCGGGATCGAGGCCCACCGTCGCGCACCAGTCGCGCGGCACACCCAGCACCCCGCCCCAGGCATGGTCGATCCGCGCCCCGGCCGCGGCAGGGAAATGCCGCTTCAGACGCTGGAGGAGGTGGGCCACGGTGACGGCTTCGGCCTCGCCGCGCGCGTCGATGCGCGAGGCCATGCGATAGGCCCGCCCGCGGGCGCCGACCGCGATGCGCCCCTCGCGCGTGCGCTGGCAGTAGCAATAGGCGTTGGCCATGTCGCCGAGGATCTCGGCGCCCTCCCAGCCGATCCGGTCCCAGACCTCGGGCGGCAGCGGCTCGGTCACGATCTGCGCCGAGTTGAGCGGCAGCCACTCGCGCTTCAGGCCGGGCAGGGTGGCGGTGAAGCCTTCGGTCGCGCGCAGGATGACTTGCGCCTGCACCGTGCCCTGCCGCGTCTCGACCCGGCCGGGCGCGATGCCCAGCACCTCGGTGCCCTCGGCGATCCGCACGCCGCGCCGTTCGGCGGCCGCGGCCAGCCCGCGCACGAGTTTGGCCGGCTGCACCCGTGCGACACCGCCCACCACCATCGCCCCTTCCGCATTCGGGATGCGGACACGCCGCGCGAGCGCATCGGCCTCGAGGAAGCTCACCCGCTCCTCGCCCCAAGCCTGGCGGTGGCGCACTTCGGCCTCGGCCCGCGCCCGCTGCGCGGGCGTCACCGCCACCATCAGCTCGTCGGTCCGATGGATGTCGGCGTCGATTCCCTCCGCTTCGGCCATGCGGATCACCTCGTCCACCGTGCCGCTCATGGCGGATACCATGGCGCGCACGCCCTCGGCCGTTCCGGTCGAGAGGTAGCGGTCGTGGTTCCAGGCGAAGCTGCCGGTCAGCCAGCCGCCGTTGCGCCCCGAGGCGCCGAAGCCCGCGAACTCCTTCTCGACCACCAGCACGTCAAGCTCAGGCGCCTGCTCCTTCAGATAGAGCGCGGCCCAGAGCCCGGTGTAGCCCGCGCCCACGATGCAGACATCGGCGCGCGTGTCTCCGGGCAGGGGCGGGCGCCGCGCGGGAAGGCCGCCGAGATCGGCGAACCAGAAGGAAACGTCGCCGTTTCGGACGGGAGAGGAGGTCATGCGGGGGGCTCCGGCGCTGTGGCCCGGGCAGATTGGCGCGGCCCCGCCCCGGAGGCAAGTTCGTGTGATGCGCGCCACTCTGTGGATAAACCGCCGCCGGCCTCTGTTGCCGCGCCCGCGCATCTGTGGCAAGACGAAGAGGAGTATGGCTGACGGAAGAGCTTGGCAGATGACGGATTTTGCGACGCGGCGCATGATGATGGTGGATACGCAGATTCGCCCCTCGGATGTGACGAAGTTCCCGATCATCGATGCGATGCTGACCGTGCCGCGCGAGGTCTATGTGCCGCGGGCCCTGCGGGAAGTCGCCTACATGAGCGAGAATGTGGTGGTGGCGCCGAACCGGGTGCTGCTCGAGCCGCGGACCTTCGCGAAACTTCTCGATACGCTGAATATCCAGCCGGTGGAATCGGTTCTCGATGTGGGCTGCGGGCTGGGCTATTCCTGCGCCGTGATCGCGCGGCTGGCCGAAGCCGTCGTGGGCCTCGAAGAGGATGAGCAACTCGCCGCCGAGGCGCAGCGCACCCTCTCGGCCGAGGGCGTGGACAATGCCGCGGTCATCGTGGGCCCCCTGACCAGCGGGGCCGGACGGCACGGACCCTATGACGTCATCACGGTCGAAGGCGCGGTCGAGACGGTGCCGAAGTCGCTTCTCGACCAGATCAAGGAAGGCGGCCGGATCGGCTGCATCTTCATGGAGGGGCCGCTCGGCGTCGCGCGGATCGGCTACAAGGTGGATGGGGCCATCACCTGGCGCCCGGTCTTCAATGCAAGTGCCCCGGTCCTGCCGGGATTCGAGGTCAAGCGCGATTTTGCGCTCTGAGGCAATTGGTTCAAAACAAGATTTTATAAGACAGTGGAGATGGGAATGCGAAAGATCAGATTGTGGGCAGCGGCGACCTGCTCGGCTCTGGCGGTGATGGCGTCCGCGGCCCAGGCGGAAACGCTGGCCGATGCCCTCATCTCCGCCTACCGCAACAGCAACCTGCTCGAGCAGAACCGGGCGCTCCTGCGGGCCACGGACGAGGATGTGGCCATCGCGGTCGCGGCCCTGCGTCCGGTCGTGCAGTTCGTGGCGGAATCGACCTACAGCTTTCAGCGTGTGAGGGATAACCTCACTGTAGGAGGACCCGCGCAGCGCTTCAATGTCGAGGATCTCAACTCGTCGATCGCGCTGACGGCCTCGATGACGCTCTATGATTTCGGCCGCAACGCACTGGCGGTCGAGGCCGCGAAGGAATCCGTGCTCGCCACGCGCGAGGCGCTGCTGCAGGTCGAGCAGAACGTGCTTCTCGATGCGGTGGATGCCTATGTCCGCGTGCAGCTGGCGCAGTCCATCGTGAACCTCCGCCGCAACAACCTCGGCCTGATCGAACAGGAACTCCAGGCCGCGGAGGATCGGTTCGAGGTGGGCGAGGTGACGCGCACGGACGTGTCGCAGGCGCAGGCGGCCCTTGCCGCCTCGCGCTCGGACCTGACGTCGGCCGAGGGCGATCTCGTCGTTGCGCGCGAAGCCTACAAGGCGGCGGTGGGGCGGTATCCGGGCGATCTCGCCCCGCGTCCGACGCCGCCGCGCACGGCCGCCTCTGTCGAGGCCGCGCGTCAGGTGGCGCTGCGCACCCATCCGCAGGTCCGGCAGGCCCAGCGTCAGGTGGCCGCCGCGGATCTCAACGTGGCGCGTGCCAAGGCTGCGATGAAGCCCACCATCAATGGCGAGGCGCGGGTCGGCCTCAACGACGAAGGCCGCGAGTCGGCGGCCGTCGGTCTCGCCCTTCGCCACACGCTCTATGCCGGGGGCGAGTTGTCGGCGCTCTTCCGTCAGTCTCTTGCCAACCGCGATGCGCAGAAGGCGAATCTCCTGCAGGTCGGTGTGAACATCGCGCAGAACGTGGGCAACGCCTGGTCGACCGTGCAGGTCGCCACTGCCGCCATCGCGGCCGGGGACGAGGAAGTGCGCGCCGCCCGGACCGCCTTCGAGGGCGTGCGCGAAGAGGCGACCCTGGGTGCGCGGACGACGCTCGACGTGCTGAACGCCGAGCAGGACCTGCTGGATGCGCAGGCCGACCGGCTCACGGCCGAGGCGCAGCGCTATGTCGGCATCTACCAGGTGCTCGCCTCGATGGGCCTGCTGACGGTCGAACACCTGAACCTCGGCATCCCGACCTATGACCCGGCGGCCTATTACAACGCCGTCAAGAACGCTCCCGCGACCAGCGCGCAGGGCAAGCGGCTCGACCGCGTGCTTCAGTCGATCGGCCGGAACTGAGGGACCGCAGAGAGGGAAGACGGGCCGGCTTGTCCGGCCCTTTTTCATTGGGATCAATCCCGACGATCGGCGCACGGATAGCGCCGCCTTGCCGGTCTGGAACTTGTGCGCAGCGCGCCGCCGACCTAAGGTGGGGCGTGACCTACCACCGGGGGACAGGATGTCGGAGCGCATGACCAACGTGGATTATGGGGATGTCCTGTCGTCGATCCGCCGCCTCGTGGCGGAGGGGTCAGAGGCAACTCCCGCCGCGGCAACGCCCGATCCTCTTGTGCTGACGCCTGCGCTCCGGGTCGTGCCCGCGGCGGACCCCGTTCCCCCCGCACCCTTCATGGAGGCCGAGGAGGGGTGGCTTCCCGAGGGGCAGGCCGCTTTTGAAACATCCTCGACGGTGGTCAGTTTCGGACCGGCCGCTCTCGCAGCCCCGAGGGACGAGCCCTCCGCCGAGGAGCCTCCGGTCCGGCCCGAAGAGGCCTTGCCCGAGGTGTCGGCAGAGCCCGAGGTCCCGCAGGCGCTGGACGAGGAGCATCTGCGCGAGATCGTCCGCGCGGTGCTTCGTGACGAGCTTCACGGGCCGATGGGCGAGCGCATCACCCGCAACATCCGCAAGCTGGTGCGTGCCGAGATTCACCGCGCCATCCTCACGCGCGATCCCTTCGACGGCTGATCGGGCCGGCACCGTCTTTCGCACCCGCGTGCCAAATGGAAAACGCGCCCCGAGGGGCGCGCCATCCTTGCGTGACGTCTCAGGCGGGGTTCAGGCCGCTTCGGCCTGATCCAGCTCGAGGGCATGACGCCGCTCGCTCTCTTCGCGCGACAGCGCGACCGAGGTGCGGATGCCCTTGCTGACGAATTCCATCAGTCCCTTCACGACCCGCTCGTTGGGGTCGATCCCGGCACAGGACAGCACTTCGCGCCCGTCGCGCGAGCGCGCCCAGCGGGCGATCTGCTCCGGCCCGTTGCCATACTTCTTGTCGTCCGCGATGGCATCATCCAGCGCGGCCAGCACCACGGCAGCGAACAACTTGCGGGCACGTTGTCCCTGTTCGAAGTTGAAAGCGGTGCTGTCAATGAAATCGGCCATGAGTTTGTCCTGTTCTTGCTCTTTTCTCTTGTGGCGTCCGGCGAATATGCATACCGAGGCGCGATTCGGCATCCCCGGTTTGGAATGCCTGCCATGCACTCAGATCAAGTCTCGTCCCGAAAGCCATCCTGTCCAGAGGCATTGCCGCCCGGCCCGGCCGCATATATAGCGTTCGGCCACAGCCGATCAAGCGCGCCGGGATGAGCCATGCCAAAGATTAACGGAAACGAGATCAAGCCGGGATTCATCCTTGAGCATGACGGGGGGCTGTGGGCGGCCGTAAAGGTCAACCACGTCAAGCCCGGCAAGGGCGGCGCCTTCGCGCAGGTCGAGCTGAAGAACCTGCGCGACGGGCGCAAGCTGAACGAACGGTTCCGCTCGGAGGACAAGGTCGAGCGGACCGAGCTGGAGAACAAGGACCAGCAGTTCCTCTATGAAAGCGACGGACGGCTGATCTTCATGGACGCCGAAACCTACGAGCAGGTCGAGATCGACGCCGAGCTTCTGGGCGAGCGGCGCCCCTTCCTGCAGGACGGCATGGTGGCGACGGTCAACTACTACGGCGACGAGGCGCTCAACGTGACGCTGCCCCCCAAGGTCCGGTGCCGCGTCGTCGAGACCGAGCCGGTGGTCAAGGGCCAGACCGCGGCCAACAGCTACAAGCCCGCCATCCTCGACAACGGAATGCGGATCATGGTGCCGCCCTTCATCGGCGCCGACGAGGAGATCCTCGTCCACACCGAACTGATGGAATATTCCGAGCGCGTCTGAGGCAAGGGCCCCGGCCGGCCGGTTCAGGTCTCCGCGCTGTCGAGAGCCAGAACCGCCTCGCCCGCCCGCATCTCGCCTGCGGCGCGGTCATGGCGGACAAAGGCGATGGCGCGGTCGCCCGAGCGGGTGAAGAGCGTGCCGACCGGCTTGCCGTCCGCCGTGATCTCGGCGCCGAAGGGCGCGTCGCCCGAAATCGAGACCCGCACGAGGCCCTTGCGCAACTCGGTCTTGTGCTTCATCCGCGCGGTGACTTCCTGCCCCACATAGCAGCCTTTGCGGAAATCGACGCCGTGCAGGCGCTCGAAGCCGGACTCGAGGATGTAGCTGTCGTCCGGGATCAGCTCGAGCCCGCTCTCGGGGATGACCTGGGCCACACGGATCGCGTCCCAGTCGATCGAGGGGGCATCGCCGGTCAGGCCGTAGCCGCGCCAGCCGAGGTCGGGGTGGCGCGGATCGGGCAGGGCGCCCGTCGGTGGCTCGCCCAGGCCGCGCACGACCGGCAGATCCAGAGGCGCGATCTGCACGTCGGCGCGCAGCTTGTACATGCCGAGCCGGCGGAACGTGGCCTCGGCCAGCCGGTCGGAGATGTCGATGAAGAGCCGCCCGGCCAGGCGGACGATGAAGAAGTCCGCCAGATACTTGCCCTGCGGTGACAGGAGGGCGGCCCAGACGATCCCGTCCGCGCGTTCCAGCGGCCGGACATCGTTCGAGACCAGACCTTGCAGGAAATGCAGCCCGTCCTTGCCCGTCAGTTCCCAGAGCCTGCGGTCTGTCGCGATCTCACCCGGCATCGGTCTCTCCGTTCCTGAACTGCAGCCGGTGCAGCTCGGCATAGAGGCCGCCCCGCGCCAGCAATTCCTCGTGCGTGCCTTCGTCCGCGACGCGGCCCGCCTCCATCACCACGATCCGGTCCGCCTGCCGGACCGTCGAGAGCCGGTGCGCGATCACGAGCGTCGTGCGCCCCTCGCCAAGCCGCGCCAGCGCCTCGGCGACCAGCGCCTCCGAGGCCGCATCGAGCGCCGAGGTCGCCTCGTCGAGCAGCAGCACCGGCGCATCCGAGACGAGCGCGCGCGCAATGGCCACCCGCTGCCTCTGGCCGCCCGACAGGCGCGAGCCGCGGGGGCCGGCCGGGGTCAGGTCGCCCTCGGGCAGCAGGTCCATGAAGTCCGTCACATGGGCCGCCTCCAGCGAGGCGCGCAGCCGGTCTTCGGGCACGTCGCGGCCGAGCGTCACGTTCTCCCGGATGGTCTCGTCAAAGAGCCCCGCCTCCTGCGAGACGACCGCGAACTGGGCACGCAGGTCGGCAAGATCCATGTCGGCCGCATCGACCCCGTTGATCAGCACACGGCCCGCACCGGGCTCGATCAGGCCGGTCAGCAGGTGGAACACGGTGCTCTTGCCCGCGCCCGAGGGGCCGACCAGCGCCGTCATCCGGCCCGGCGCCGCCCGCAGCGTCAGGCCGTTCAGCACCGGGTGCCCGTCGTAGGAAAAATGCACGTTTTCCAGCCGGATGTCGGGAGTTCCGGGCTTCGGCGCAGCGGTGGCGGGCCGGCGGATCACCTCGGGTTCGGTGTCGAACAGCCGGTAGATCCGCTCGAGGCTCGCCGCCGCGATCTGCCAGAAGCCCGACAGGTCGCCCAACCGCCGCAGCGGCTGGAAGGTCAGCGCCATGGCGGTGAAGAAGGACATGAACTCGCCCGTCGTCCGCTCGCCCGCCGCGATCTCGCGTCCGCCGAGCATCAGCACGGCAAAAAAGCCGATGCCGGTGATCACGTCGATCAGCGCGGGCATGGCCGCCCGTCCGACCGCCATCTTGAGTTGCCCGCGCACGATGAGGTCCGAAATCCGGCGGAAGCGGGTGAGCTGGTAGCCCTCCATCCGGTTCAGCTTGATCGGCTGGATCCCGTGGAAGATCTCGTCCAGCCGGGTCGAGCGTTCGCCCGCCTGCACGCGCATCTGCTGGGTCTTGCGGCGGATGTAGCGTTGCACCACGACCGCGGGCAGGATCAGGATCGGCGCGCCCACCAGCGCCGCCAGCGTCCAGACCGGGTCGATCAGCAGCGCCACCGTGAAGAGGCCGATCAACGAGACGACATCGCGCCCCATGCCGAGGATGACGCTCGACCAGACGCCCTGCACCGCCGTCGTGTCGCCCTGAACCCTCTCCATCAGCGCACCGGGCGGGTTCTTCTGGAAGAAGCCCTGATCGAGCGTGAGGATGTGGCGCAGCAGATCCACCTGCATGGCGGTCGAGCTGATCTGGGACACACGGGTGAGCAGCGCCTTCGAGGCGATCGAGGTGGCGCCACGCAGCACGAAGAGCCCGAGGATGGCAAGCCCCACCCAGAGAAGCAGCCGGTTGCCTCCGGGCGCGAAGACCTGATCGAAGAGCGGCTGGATCAGCCAGGAGAGCGCCCCCAGCGTCGAGCCCTCGATCACGTTCAGCAGGAAGGCCAGCGCCATCGTTCCGGTGTGGCGCCGGAGGTAGCCGGTCCAGAGCCTGCCGAACAGGCGGCCGGACGTGTAGCGTGGATCGTCGGGCGTGCGGGGCAAGGGCGGCCTCGATCAAGGGGTTCGCCGGGTCTATCGCGAAAGCGCGGCCGCTGGCAAGGCAGGGCGGCGCGGACACAGGCCCCGGCCCGTGGCCGGCGCGGCCGGGGGCAATGTCCGCGCCGCCGCGGCCCGATTGACCTTCCTGCCGGCCGCGCGTAGCCAAGTGCCACGACCCCCCCGGAGAACATCATGTCGCTTGCACACGGCCGACCCTATCTCGCCATTCCCGGTCCTTCCGCCATGCCGGACCGGGTGCTGAACGCGATGCATCGCGCGGCGCCCAACATCTACGAGGGGGCGCTGCACGAGCTGGTGGCGGGGCTCTGGCCGGATCTGAAGCGGGTGGCGGGAACGGCGCATCACGTCGCGCTCTACATTGCGAACGGGCACGGCGCGTGGGAGGCGGCGAACGCGAACCTCTTCAGCCGCGGGGATCGGGCGCTCGTGCTCGCCACCGGCCGCTTCGGCCATGGCTGGGCCGAGAGCGCGCGCGCCATGGGAGTCGAGGTCGAACTGATCGACTTCGGCCGTTCCTCGCCCGCCGATCCCGCCCGGCTCGAGGAGGCGTTGCGCGCCGACCGGGCTCACCGGATCAAGGCGGTGCTGGTGACGCATGTGGATACGGCCAGCTCGATCCGCAACGATGTGCCCGCGCTCCGCCGGGCGATGGACGCGGCGGGCCATCCGGCGCTGCTGGCCGTCGATTGCATCGCCTCGCTCGCCTGCGACGAATATCGCATGGACGAATGGGGGGCGGACGTGACCGTCTCGGCCAGCCAGAAGGGGCTGATGACGCCGCCCGGCCTCGGCTTCGTCTGGTATTCCGACCGGGCGCACGGGCGGTGCCGGACCTCGGACCTGCGCACGCCCTACTGGGACTGGACCCCGCGCAGCTTCGGCACCGAATTCTGGCAGCATTTCTGCGGCACCGCGCCCACGCACCACCTCTACGGGCTGCGGGCCGCGCTCGACATGATCCTCGAAGAGGGCCTGCCCGCGGTCTGGGCACGGCACGAGGCGCTGGCCCGCGCGGTCTGGACGGCCTTCGAACGCTGGGGCGAGGGCAATCCCGAGATCGCGCTGAACGTGGCCGACCCCGCCCACCGGGGACGTTCGGTCACGGCGGCGCGGATGGGCGCACCCCATGCGACGCGGCTGAGGGAATGGACCGAGACGCGGGCCGGGGTCACGCTGGGCATCGGCCTTGGCATGGCGCTGCCGTCCGAGCCGGCCTATCACGGCTTCCTGCGCGTGGCGCACATGGGCCATGTGAACGCCCACATGACGCTGGGCGCGCTGGCCGTGATGGAGGCGGGCCTTGCCGCGCTCGAGATCCCCCACGGGAAGGGGGCGCTCGCCGCCGCGGCCGCTTCGCTCGGCGCATCGGCCTGAGCCGAGCGCGCCTGTCCGTGGCCCGGGACGCCGGGTGCCCGTGCCGATCGGCCGGGCGCCGCGCCGACTATTCCACCGTCACCGACTTGGCGAGGTTGCGCGGCTGGTCCACGTCGGTGCCCTTGGCGATGGCGGTGTGATAGGCCAGAAGCTGCGCCGGCACCGCATAGAGGATCGGCGCCAGATAGTCCGCGACCCGAGGCAGCGTGAGGGTTTGCCAGCAGCCGGCGCCCGCCTCCTCGATCCCTTGCGCGTCCGAGATCAGCAGAACCTTGCCGTGGCGGGCCATGACCTCCTGCATGTTGGACACGGTCTTGTCGAAGAGCCCGTCGCGCGGGGCCATCACGATCACCGGCACGCGGTTGTCGATCAGCGCGATCGGGCCGTGTTTCAGCTCGCCCGACGCATAGCCTTCGGCGTGGATGTAGCTGATTTCCTTAAGCTTCAGCGCCCCCTCAAGGGCGAGCGGAAACATCGGGCCCCGGCCGAGGAAGAGGATGTCCTGCGCCTCGGCCAGCTCGCCCGCGAGGCTCTGGATGTCGTCGGCCAGCCCGAGCGCGTGGTTCATCAGCCCCGGCAGCGTCGCCAGCGCGTCGAGCTTTCGGCCCAGCTCGGCCGCGTCGATCCGGCCGCGGTCATGCGCCGCCTTCAGCGCAAGAAGTGCCAGCACCGTGAGCTGGCAGGTGAAGGCCTTGGTCGAGGCCACCCCCACTTCGACGCCGGCAAGGATCGGGAGCGCAAGGTTCGCCTCGCGCGCGATCGACGAGGTGGGCACGTTCACCACCGCCAGCGTGCGCGCCACCGCCTCGCCCGCATGGCGCAGCGCGGCCAGCGTGTCGGCCGTCTCGCCCGACTGGCTCACGAAGATGGCCCAGGAGGTGGGCGAGAGCACCGGCTCGCGGTAGCGGAACTCCGAGGCGATATCGACGTCCGCCGGCAGGCCCGCGATCTGCTCGAACCAGTATTTCGCCACATGGCAGGCGTAGGAGGCCGTCCCGCAGGCGACCAGCGTCACCCGGTCCACGCCGGTGAAATCGACCCCCGGCAGGTTGATCCGCCCGTTCTGGACGTAGTGGCGCAACGCATCGGCCAGCACGACCGGCTGCTCGGCGATCTCCTTGGCCATGAAATGCTTGTAGCCGGCCTTTTCGATCCGCGTCGCGTCGATCTGGATCCGGGTGGTGGCGCGGTTCACGCGGCGGCCGTGGCTGTCGAAGATCTCGGCGCCCGCGCGGGTGACGACGGCCCAGTCGCCTTCCTCGAGATAGGTGATCGCATCGGTCATCGGTGCCAGCGCGATCGCGTCCGAGCCGACGAACATCTCGCCGTCGCCATGCCCGATCGCCAGCGGCGAGCCCTTGCGGGCGGCAATCAGCAGATCGTCCTCACCCTCGAAGAGAAAGCAGAGCGCGAAGGCTCCCGTCAGGCGCGAGAGCGTCGCGGCCGCGGCCTCGCGCGGGGTCAGGCCGCGGGCCATGTGCATCTGCGTGAGCAGGGCCACGGTCTCGGTGTCGGTCTGGCTTTCGAACCCGCAGCCGGCTTCGGCCAGTTCGGCGCGCAGCTCGCGGAAGTTCTCGATGATGCCGTTGTGGACGACCGCGACCGGGCCCGCGCGGTGGGGATGGGCGTTGGTGACGGTCGCGGCGCCGTGCGTGGCCCAGCGGGTGTGGCCGATCCCGCTCTTGCCGGCGAGAGGCTCGTGCACCAGAAGGTCCGAGAGATTGACGAGCTTGCCCACCGCGCGGCGGCGGTCGAGCTTGCCGCCGTTCACGGTGGCGATGCCGGCCGAGTCATAGCCGCGATATTCCAGACGCTTCAGCGCCTCGACCAGAAGGGGCGCGACCTCGTGGTTGCCAAGGACGCCGACGATCCCGCACATCAGTTCGTTCCCTTCTTGCTTGCGTCCCTTGCGGCGCGGAACATCTCCATCAGCCGCGTGGCCAGACCGGGTTTCGTCACCTGCCGCGCCCGGCCCACGGCCAGCGCCTCGGCGGGAACATCCTCGGTGATGACCGAGCCCGAAGCCGTCATCGCGCGCGCCCCGACGCTGACCGGTGCCACCAGCATCGTGTCCGAGCCGATGAAGGCATGGGCGCCGATCTCGGTCCGGTGCTTGTTCACCCCGTCGTAGTTGCAGGTCACCGTGCCCGCGCCGATGTTGGTGTGCTCGCCCACATGCGCGTCGCCAAGGTAGGTGAGGTGGCCCACCTTCACCCCCTCGTCGAGCACCGCATTCTTGATCTCGACGAAGTTGCCGACATGCACATCCTCGGCCAGTTCCGCACCCGGACGCAGGCGGGCGAAGGGCCCGACCGTCGCCCCGCGCGAGATGTGGCAGCCTTCCAGATGGCAGAAGGCCCGGATCTCGGCGCCGGACTCGACCGTCACTCCGGGGCCGAAGACCACGTTCGGTCCCACGATCGCGTCGCGGCCCAGGAAGGTGTCGAGCGCGAAGAAGACCGTGTCGGGCGCGGTGAGCGTCACCCCGTCCTCGAGCGCCGCGGCGCGGGCCCGACTCTGGAATTCCGCTTCGGCGGCAGCCAGTTGCGCGCGGGTGTTCACGCCGAGCGTCTCGGCCTCGTCGCAGATGGCCACGCCGGCCGACAGGCCCTTGGCCCGCGCGAGGGCCACCACGTCCGTCAGGTAATATTCGCCCGCGGCATTGGCGTTGCCCACTTCCGAGACGAGCGAGAAGAGAAGATGCGTTTCCGCGCAGATCACGCCGGAATTGCAAATGGTTATCGCGCGCTCTTCATCCGTGGCGTCCTTCCATTCCACGATCCGGTCGAGGTCTTCGCCGCGGGTGACGAGGCGGCCGTAGCGGCCGGGGTCGGCGGCCTCGAAGCCCAGCACGACCACCGCGTGACGCGCCCGCATCTCGATCATCCGCTCGAGCGTCTCGGGCCGGATGAAGGGCGTGTCGCCATAGAGCACCACCACCTCTCCCGGCGCATCGGCCAGAAGCGGGGCTGCCTGGGCGACGGCGTGGGCCGTCCCGAGCTGTTCGGCCTGCACCACGACCTCGACCGTCTCGTCGAAGGCCCGCGCGGCACGGGCGACCTGTTCGGCGCCGTGTCCTGCGACAACCACCACGCGCTCGGGCTCGAGCGACTGGCCGGCCCGCAGCGCATGGTGCAGCATGGGCGCGGCGCCGACGCGGTGCAGCACCTTGGGCAGGTCCGAGTTCATCCGGGTGCCCTGTCCGGCAGCGAGAACGATCAGCGAAACGGTCGGACGGCTCATGGGCACCCTTTCCTTTGCGATGCGCACCTTTTAACGGGGAATGGCCAAGCCGCAAGCTCGCGGCCATCACACTCTTTTACCGGCTGTTTCAGGAGGCACGATGCGCACCGATCCCCAAGACGGCCCGCAGCCCGCGCCCGGCGGCACCCTTCGCACGGTGGTGTTCGATCTCGACGGGACGCTGGCCGACACGAGCGCCGATCTCATCGCCTCGGCCAATGCCTGTTTCCGGGCCCTGGGCCGGGGGGAACCGCTCGATCCGCTGAAGGATGCGCTGACGGCCTTTCACGGCGGCCGCGCGATGCTGAGGCTCGGCTTCGAGAGGCTGGAGGGGCGCTGGTCCGAGGCCGACATCGACCTGCATTACCCGATCCTGCTCGAGAACTACCGCTGTGCGATCGACGTGCATACGACCCTCTATCCGGGTGCGCGGGACGCGGTGGAGCGGCTGAGGGCCGAGGGCTTTGCCACCGCCGTCTGCACCAACAAGCCCGAGGCCCTGGCCGAGACGCTGCTCGGCCTCATGGAGATCCGGCATCTGTTCGACGCGATGATCGGCGCGGACACGCTGCCCGTGCGCAAGCCCGATCCCGCGCCCTATGTCGCCGCGGTCGAAAGGGCGGGCGGCTCGGTCGCGCGTTCGATGCTGGTGGGCGACACGCGCACGGACCGCGAGACGGCGCGGGCGGCGGGGGTGCCGGTCGCGCTGGTGACCTTCGGGCCGAGCGGCCGGGACGTGGCCGCCCTCGGGCCCGAGGCGCTGCTCGATCATTTCGACGATCTGCCCGCGCTGGCAACCCGCCTGCTGGGCTGAGGCCCGCCGGCAATCCTTACTCCTGCCGCGCGCGCCAGAGCGGGACGGTCGAGATCGACATCTTGGCCGAGCCTTCCGCCAATTCCCGCGCATGGACGAGATAGATCAGCGTGTCGTTGGGCTCGTCATAGATCCGCGTGATCCTGAGCGACTTCAGCACGAGCGAGCGGCTCGCCTTGAAGATCTCCTCGCCGTCCCGCGACCGGTCGATGTCGCCCACCGTGACGGGGCCGGTCTGGCGGCAGGCGATCGAGGCGTTGGACGGATCCTCGAACCAGTTGCCCTGCCTTAGCCGGTCGATCACCGATCGGTCGAAATAGGCGATGTGGCAGGTGACGCCCTGCACCTGCGGATCGGGGATCGCCTCGATCAGGATGTCGTTGCCGACCCAGTCCACGCCGACCTCGCCCACCACCTCGGCGCCCGCGGGGCCTGCCAGCATCAGCGCCAGCGCCATCCAGACATGTTTCATTCACACCTCCTGCCTTGGCGTCGAGCATGGCGCAGTTCCGCCCGCCGCGCGAGGCCCTCGCACGCCGCACTTGACCGACTCGCGCCGGTCCGGCAAGAAATGAACACACGTTCAATAAAGGGCTCGCCGCATGTTCCACGCTCCGATGACCTTCGACCTGGGCGACGAGATCGCCGCCCTCCGCGAGACCGTCCACGCCTGGGCGCAGGAGCGGGTGAAGCCCATGGCCGCCCGGATCGACCGCGAGAACGTCTTTCCGGCCGAGCTCTGGCGCGAGATGGGCGAGCTGGGCCTGCTGGGCATCACCGTGCCCGAGGAGTTCGGCGGCTCGGACATGGGCTATCTGGCCCACACGATCGCCGTGGAGGAGGTGGCGCGTGCCTCGGCTTCGGTCTCGCTCAGCTACGGGGCCCATTCCAACCTCTGCGTGAACCAGATCCGCCTGAACGGCAGCCCCGAGCAGCAGGCGCGCTACCTGCCCAGGCTCGTCTCGGGCGAGCATGTGGGGGCGCTCGCCATGTCCGAGGCGGGCGCGGGCTCGGACGTGGTGTCGATGAAGCTGAAGGCGGAAAAGCGGAACGGCTACTACGTCCTGAACGGCACGAAATACTGGATCACCAACGGGCCGGATGCGGATGTGCTGGTGGTCTATGCCAAGACCGACCCCGAGGCGGGGGCGAAGGGGATCACCGCCTTCCTGATCGAGAAGTCGATGAAGGGTTTCTCGACCTCGCCGCATTTCGACAAGGTGGGGATGCGGGGGTCCAACACGGGCGAATTGATCTTCGAGGACTGCGAGGTGCCGTTCGAGAACGTCCTCGGCGCCGAGGGCAAGGGGGTTCGCGTCCTCATGTCGGGCCTCGATTACGAGCGGGTGGTGCTCTCGGGCATCGGCACGGGCATCCTTGCGGCCTGCCTCGACGAGGTGGTGCCCTACTGCCAGAGCCGCCAGCAGTTCGGCCAGCCGATCGGAAGCTTCCAGCTGATGCAGGGCAAGCTGGCCGACATGTATGTCGCGCTGAACACCGCACGGGCCTATGTCTATGAGGTGGCCCGCGCCTGCGACGCGGGGCGCGTGACGCGGGCGGATGCGGCGGGCTGCGTGCTCTATGCCTCGGAGCAGGCGATGGTGCAGGCCCATCAGGCGGTGCAGGCGCTCGGCGGGGCGGGCTTCCTGAACGATTCCGTCGTGAGTCGTCTTTTTCGGGATGCCAAGCTGATGGAGATCGGCGCCGGCACGTCCGAGATCCGCCGGATGCTCATCGGCCGCGAACTGATGGCGGGCTGAGCGGTGGCGCGGCGTGGCTCACCCCCCGCGGGCAGGAGTGTCGTGAACCGCCGGAGGAACCGGCCCGGCCGAACCGGGCCGGCCGCAGGATCAGAATTTCCAGATGTAGGACACGCCCACCACCACGGGATCGATCTCGGCCGTACCGAGGTCCCCGCCGTCGAGCGTCACGTCGCTGTCGATGTCCATCCAGCGGACGTCGGCGCGGATCGCGTTGCGGTCGTTCAGCCAGTAGTCGAAGCCCGCATGGACCGAGAGGCCCCAGCTGTCGTCAAGCTTCAGATCGCCGAGCGGGCTGCTTTCCTCGAAGAAGGTCACATAGGTCACGCCCGCCCCGATGAAGGGCGCGAAGGCGCCGCCAGTCGGGAAGTGATACTGCAGCGTCACCGTCGGCGGCAGGTGCTTGATCGAGCCGATGCCGGAGCCATCCACTTTCAGATCGTGCTTGAAGGGGGTGGCCGCGAGGATCTCGATCCCCAGATTGTCGCGGATGAAGTATTCGAAGGTGATCGTCGGCTGGATCTCGTTGCCCACCTCCAGATCGCCCGCGGTCAGCGTGCCGTTGTCGGACTTCGGCATCACGCTGCCGAGCCCGAGGCCGAAGGTCATCTCGCCGGCCGATTGCGCAGCGGCGGGCGCTGCGGCGAGGAGGGCGAGGCTTGCGGCGACGGCCGCGGGAATCATCGTGTGCATCTGCATACCCTGGAGTTACCGATGCGGGTGACCCTCGCCCCTCCGTGGCCCGATGACCTTGATTTGCGTCAATGCCGTGCGGTGCTCCATGCGCCGCAGCCCGGCGGACACGCCGCCTGTTCCCCTCAGCCTCCGAGCCGCCCATGAAACTCGCCTCCCGCATCCTGCCCTCGTCCGAGGCCTTCCGCGCCAACCGCGCGCATCATCTGGCGCTGATCGCCGAGACGGCCGCGGTTGCGGCCCGCGCGGCTCAGGGGGGCGGTGCGGCCGCCCAGGCGCGGCACGCCGCACGAGGCAAGCTGCCCCCGCGCGAGCGGGTGGCCGGGCTTCTCGATCCAGGCTCGCCGTTTCTTGAGATCGGGGCCTTTGCGGCCAACGGCATGTATGAGGATGCCGCCCCCTGCGCGGGCGTCATCGCCGGCATCGGCCGGGTGCACGGGCAGGAGGTGATGGTCGTGTGCAACGACGCCACCGTGAAGGGCGGCACCTACTATCCGATGACGGTCAAGAAGCACCTCCGCGCGCAGGAGATCGCCGCCGAATGCCGTCTGCCCTGCGTCTATCTGGTGGATTCCGGCGGGGCGAACCTTCCCAACCAGGACGAGGTCTTCCCCGACCGCGACCATTTCGGCCGCATCTTCTACAACCAGGCGCAGATGAGCGCCGCGGGAATTCCCCAGATCGCCGTCGTCATGGGCTCCTGCACCGCGGGCGGCGCCTATGTGCCCGCCATGTCCGACGTCACGATCATCGTCCGAAACCAGGGCACGATCTTCCTCGCCGGCCCCCCTCTCGTGAAGGCCGCCACCGGCGAGGTGGTCTCGGCCGAGGATCTCGGAGGCGGCGATGTCCACACCCGGCTGTCGGGTGTGGCCGACTATCTGGCCGAGGATGACGCCCACGCCCTCGCGCTCGCGCGCCGGGCGCTGCAAAGCCTGAACCGGACCCGTCCGCCTTCGGTTGCCTGGGCCGTCCCCGAAGAGCCCGCCCACGACCCGGAGGAGATCCTGGGCCTCGTTCCGGCCGACCTGCGCACCCCCTGGGACATCCGCGAGCTGATCGCGCGGCTGGTGGACGGCTCGCGCTTCGACGAGTTCAAGCCGCGATTCGGCGAGACGCTGGTCACGGGCTTTGCGCATCTCATGGGTTGCCCGGTGGGGATCGTCGCCAACAACGGCGTCCTCTTCTCCGAGGCCGCCATCAAGGGCGCCCATTTCGTCGAACTCTGCTCGCAACGCTCGATCCCGCTGGTCTTCCTGCAGAACATCACGGGCTTCATGGTGGGCCGCCGCTACGAGAACGAGGGCATCGCCCGCCACGGCGCCAAGATGGTGACGGCCGTGGCCACCACCGCCGTCCCCAAGATCACGATGATCGTGGGCGGCTCCTTCGGGGCCGGAAACTACGGCATGGCGGGGCGCGCCTATTCCCCGCGCTTCCTCTGGACATGGCCCAACGCGCGCATCTCGGTCATGGGGGGCGAGCAGGCGGCGGGCGTCCTCGCCACCGTCCGGCGCGACGCGATCGAGCGGCAGGGCGGGGCGTGGAGCGCCGAAGAGGAGGCCGCCTTCAAACGCCCCACCATCGAGATGTTCGAGCGCCAGAGCCACCCGCTCTACGCCTCGGCCCGGCTCTGGGACGACGGGATCGTGGACCCGCGCAAGAGCCGCGAGACGCTCTTCCTCTCGCTCTCGGCCGCCCTCAACGCCCCCATCGCGCCGACGCGCTTCGGCCTCTTCCGGATGTGATCCGTGGGCAGCGCGCATCCTTTCATTCTGGCAGAAATATCCTCGGGGGGTGCGGGGGGCAGACAGCCCCCCGCGGCCGGCCCGGAAGGCGAGGTCCGATGTTCCGCAAGATCCTGATCGCCAACCGCGGCGAGATCGCCGTCCGCATCATCGCCACCGCCCGCCGCCTCGGCGTCGCGACGGTGGCTGTCCATTCCGACGCCGATGCCGATGCGCTGCATGTGGCACTGGCCGACGAGGCGGTGCCGATCGGCGGCCCGCAGCCCGCCGACAGCTACCTGCGCGGCGACCGTCTGATCGAGGCGGCGCTCGCCACGGGCGCCGAAGCGATCCATCCGGGTTACGGCTTCCTCTCCGAGAACCCAGGCTTCGTCGAGGCGGTCGAGGCGGCGGGCCTCACCTTCATCGGCCCCTCGGCCGCAGCGATCCGCGCCATGGGGCTGAAGGATGCGGCCAAGGCGCTGATGGCGCGCGCCGGCGTTCCCGTCGTGCCCGGCTATCACGGCGAAGATCAGGAGCCCGAACATCTGGCGCTGATGGCCGGGGATGTGGGCTATCCCGTGCTCATCAAGGCGGTCGCGGGCGGCGGCGGCAAGGGCATGCGCCGGGTCGAGCGGGCCGAGGATTTCACGGCCGCTCTCGCCTCGGCCCGGGCCGAGGCCCGCACTGCCTTCGGCAACGAGGACGTCCTGATCGAGAAATGGATCGACTGCCCGCGCCACATCGAGGTGCAGGTCTTCGGCGACGGCAGCGACGCCGTTCATCTCTATGAACGCGACTGTTCGCTCCAGCGCCGCCACCAGAAGGTGATCGAGGAGGCCCCGGCGCCCGGAATGACGCCCGAGATGCGCGCGGCGATGGGCGAGGCCGCTGTCCGCGCCGCCCGCGCCATCGGCTACCGCGGCGCCGGCACGGTCGAATTCATCGTGGACGGGTCCGAGGGCCTCCGCCCGGACCGCTTCTGGTTCATGGAGATGAACACCCGCCTTCAGGTCGAGCATCCGGTAACCGAGGCCGTCACCGGGATCGACCTCGTGGAATGGCAGCTTCGCGTCGCGGCGGGCGAGCCCCTCCCGCTTGCGCAGGACGAGATCCCGCTGATGGGCCATGCCTTCGAGGCGCGCCTTTACGCCGAGGACGTGCCCGCGGGCTTCCTGCCCGCCACCGGGCGGCTCGACCATCTGCGCTTCGCCGATGGCATCCGGGCCGACACGGGCGTTCGCACGGGCGACCGCATCAGCCCCTGGTATGATCCGATGATCGCCAAGATCGTGGCGCACGGCCCCTCGCGAGCGAGCGCGCTCAACCGCCTTGCGCGGGCGCTCGAGGAGACCGAGGTGGCGGGAACGGTCACGAACCTCGCCTTCCTCGGCCGTCTGGCGCGCCATCCGGGATTTGCCGCGGGCGAGGTGGATACCGGCCTCATCGCCCGCGATCTGGCAAGCCTGACCGAGCCCGTGGCGGTCGCGCCCGAAATCACCGCTGCCGCCATCCTGACGGCCGAGCTGGGCGACATGGCACCCCCGCTGCAGGGCTTCAGCCTCTGGGGTCCGCTGCGCCGCCACGCGCGCCTGCGGCGCGACGGCGAGGAGATTGCGGCCATGCTGATCGTCGAGGCGCCGGGTCGCGCGCGCGTCGAACTGGGCGGGGTCACGCTGGCGGCCCGGCTCTGCCCCGAGGGCTGGGAGGTGGCCGGCCGCCATCCCGGGCGCGTGCTGCGGACCGACGCGCAGGTCCATGTCTTCGCCCGGCAGGGCACGGTCAGCTTCGAGATCCCCGACCCGTTCGACCGGGGCGGCGAGGAGGCGGGGCAGGGTGGCCTGACGCTCTCGCCGATGCCGGGGCTGGTCCGCGAGGTGGCGGTGCGCGTGGGCGAGCATGTCGCGAAGGGCGACCGGCTGGCCGTGATCGAGGCGATGAAGATGGAGCATGTGCTGGCCGCCTCGCGCGATGGACGGGTGGCGGAGGTGCTGGTCGAGGCCGGGGCGCAGGTCGAGGCGGGCGCGGCCCTCGTGCGCCTGGAGGACGAGGATGGCTGAGTTCGTCGAGATCTTCGAGGTGGGCCCGCGGGACGGGCTCCAGAACGAGCCGCGGGCGATACCCACCCGCGACAAGATCGCGCTGGTCGACGCGCTCTCGGCCTGCGGCTTCCGCCGGATCGAGGTGGCGAGCTTCGTGAGCCCGAAATGGGTGCCGCAGATGGCCGACGGGGCCGAGGTGCTGGCGGGCATCCGGCGCAGGCCCGGCGTGACCTATTCCGCGCTCGCGCCGAACCTGCGCGGCTACGCGGGGGCGGTGGCCGCGGGGGCGGACGAGATCGCGGTCTTCGTGTCGGCCTCCGAGGGGTTTTCGAAGGCCAACCTCAACTGCAGCGTCGCCGAGAGCCTCGAGCGGCTCGGTCCCATCGCCGAGGCCGCGCGGCGCGACGGCACGCGGTTGCGCGGCTACATCTCGATGGTGGTGGAGTGCCCCTTCGACGGTCCGACGCCGCCCGCGGCGGTGGCTCGGGTGGCGGCGGCGCTGCGCGATCTGGGCTGCGCCGAACTCTCGCTCGGAGACACGGTCGGGCGGGCGACGCCCGACGGGTTCGACGCCATGCTGACCGCGGTCCTTGGGGAACTGCCGCCCGCGCGGCTGGCCGCCCATTGCCACGATACGGCCGGCCGGGCGCTTGAGGTGATCGACGCGGCCCTCGCGCGTGGGCTGCGGGTGGTGGATGCCTCGGTCGGCGGGCTCGGCGGCTGCCCCTATGCGCCGGGGGCTGCGGGCAATGTCGCCACCGAAGCGGTGGCGGCGCATCTTGCGGCCAAGGGATACGAGACCGGGCTCGATCCGGCGAGACTGGCCGAGGCCGCGGCGCTGGCGCGGCGCCTGCGCACCGGCTGACAGGAGGGGACATGTTCGAAACCATCCGTATCGCGGAAGACAGCCGGGGCGTCGCGACCCTCACACTCGACCGGGCGGAAAAGCACAATGCCCTGTCGGCCGCGATGATCGCGGAACTGACCGAGGCGGCGGCGCGGCTCGGGGCTGCGGCCTCGGTCCGGGTGGTGGTGCTGGCCGCGGCGGGCGAGAGTTTCTGCGCCGGGGGGGATCTGGGCTGGATGAAGGCGCAGATGGTGGCGGACGGGCCCACCCGCGCGGACGAGGCGCGCAAGCTGGCCCACATGCTGCGGGCCCTGAACGAGTTGCCGAAGCCGCTGATCGGCCGGGTGCAGGGCCAGGCCTTCGGGGGCGGCATGGGGCTGATCTCGGTCTGCGACACGGCCCTTGCCGCGGACGGCGCGCGCTTTGGCCTCACCGAGACCCGCCTCGGCCTGATCCCGGCCACCATCGGCCCCTATGTCGCCGCGCGCGTGGGCGAGGCCATGGCGCGGCGCGTCTTTTTCTCGTCCCGGCTCTTCGGGACGGACGAGGCGGTGCGGCTGGGCTTCCTGTCGGCGGCCGTCGCGCCCGAGGCGCTCGACACCGCCATCGAGGCCGAAGTGCGGCCCTATCTCTCCTGCGCGCCGGGGGCCGTGGCCGAGGCCAAGGCCCTGCTGCGCCGTTTCGGCTGCCCGATCGACGAGGAGCGGATCGAGGCCAGCATCCGCGCCCTCGTCAACCGATGGGAGAGTGACGAGGCCCGGGAGGGGGTCGAGGCCTTTTTCGGCCGCCGCCCCGCAGCATGGGCGGGACAGGTCTGAGTCGGACCCGGCGTGCGGCAGGGCGTCCGCGCTCGCCATTGCCGCATAAGCAAAATTTCGGTTCACCATTGTATACCAATGACATAAGGCACATTTCCGTCGCGGTGTTTTGTCGCGAGGTTTGGTTGACCCCGGCCGGGGCGCAGAGTAAACGAAGCGTCAGCACGTGACTGCCTGTGCCGCCGGAAACGGTGGCCAGCCGCCAGCCGAGGGAGCCACCATGGACGATCTTCTCCGAGAGTTTCTTCCCATCGTCATCCTGACGGTGCTGGCGGGAGGCCTCGGGCTCCTGCTCATGCTGTCGGCGGTGATCGTGGCGGTGCGAAATCCCGACCCCGAGAAGGTCTCGGCCTACGAATGCGGATTCAACGCCTTCGACGACGCCCGGATGAAGTTCGAGGTGCGCTTCTACCTCGTCTCGATCCTCTTCATCATCTTCGACCTCGAGGTGGCGTTCCTGTTCCCCTGGGCGGTGGCCTTCGGCGACATCTCGATGACGGCCTTCTGGTCGATGATGGTCTTCCTGGCCGTTCTGACCGTCGGCTTTGCCTACGAATGGAAGAAGGGGGCGCTGGAATGGCAATGACCGGCCTCAACACCGCGGGCCATGACCGCGACTACGACACGGCGGGCCTCAACCGCGAGCTTCAGGACAAGGGCTTCCTGCTGACCACGACCGAGGATCTCATCAACTGGGCGCGCACCGGATCGCTCCACTGGATGACCTTCGGTCTGGCCTGCTGCGCGGTCGAGATGATGCACACCTCGATGCCGCGCTATGACGTGGAACGGTTCGGGGTGGCGCCGCGCGCCTCTCCGCGCCAGTCCGACGTCATGATCGTGGCCGGCACCCTGACCAACAAGATGGCGCCTGCGTTGCGCAAGGTCTATGATCAGATGCCGGAACCGCGCTATGTGATCTCGATGGGCTCCTGCGCGAATGGCGGGGGCTACTACCACTACAGCTACTCGGTGGTGCGCGGCTGCGACCGGATCGTGCCGGTGGACATCTATGTGCCGGGCTGCCCGCCCACGGCAGAGGCGCTGCTCTATGGCATCCTCCAGTTGCAGCGGAGAATCCGCCGCACCGGCACCATTACCCGCTGAGGAGACCGACATGGCCGAAGCCCTTCAGGAACTGGCCGCGCATGTCGAGATGCGCCAGCCCGACGCGATCCTCGGTCATCGGATCGAGTTCGGCGAACTGACGCTGGATGTCGCGCCGAACCGTATCGTCGGATTGGTCGAGTTCCTGCGCACCGACGCGCGCTGCCGGTTCTCGTCGCTGGTGGACATCACGGCCGTGGACCATCCCGAGCGGCCGGCCCGCTTCGACATGGTCTATCACTTCCTGTCGATGTATCAGAACCATCGCATCCGCCTGAAGATGCAGGTGCGCGAGGACGAGACGGTGGCCTCGATCCATTCCGTGCACCCCTCGGCCAACTGGTTCGAGCGCGAGGTGTTCGACATGTTCGGCATCCTCTTCACCGGCCACCCCGACCTGCGCCGCATCCTGACCGACTACGGCTTCCGTGGCCATCCGATGCGTAAGGACTTCCCGACGACGGGCTACACCGAGGTCCGCTATGACGAGGTCCAGAAGCGCGTGATCTACGAGCCGGTGAAGCTGGTGCAGGAATACCGCCAGTTCGACTTCCTTTCCCCGTGGGAAGGTGCGGACTACATCCTGCCCGGCGACGACAAGGCACGGACGTAAGGGGATGGCCATGGACACCAAGTTCGACGACGTGCTGACCGGCGAGCAGAAGCTTCGCAACTTCAACATCAACTTCGGCCCGCAACACCCTGCTGCGCATGGTGTTCTTCGCCTCGTGCTGGAACTTGACGGCGAGGTGGTGGAACGCTGCGATCCGCATATCGGCCTTCTGCACCGCGGCACCGAGAAGCTGATGGAGACGCGGACCTACCTGCAGAACCTGCCCTATTTCGACCGGCTCGATTATGTGGCGCCGATGAACCAGGAACATGCCTGGTGCCTCGCCATCGAGAGGCTGACCGGGGTGCAGGTGCCGCGGCGGGCCAGCCTGATCCGCGTGCTCTATTCCGAGATCGGGCGCGTTCTGAACCACCTGCTGAACGTGACCACGCAGGCCATGGACGTGGGCGCGCTGACCCCGCCGCTCTGGGGCTTCGAGGAGCGCGAGAAGCTGATGGTGTTCTACGAGCGCGCCTCGGGGGCGCGGCTCCACGCGGCCTATTTCCGGCCCGGGGGCGTGCACCAGGACCTGACGCCGCGCCTGATCGAGGACATCGAGGAGTGGGCCGAGCATTTCCCGAAGGTGCTCGACGACCTAGACGGGCTGCTGACCGAGAACCGGATCTTCAAGCAGCGCAACGTCGATATCGGCGTCGTGACCGAGAAGGACATCCTCGACTGGGGCTTCTCGGGCGTGATGGTGCGCGGGTCGGGCCTCGCCTGGGACCTGCGCCGCTCGCAGCCCTACGAATGCTACGACGAGTTCGATTTCCAGATCCCGGTGGGCAAGAACGGCGATTGCTACGACCGCTACCTCTGCCGCATGGAAGAGATGCGCCAGTCCACCCGGATCATCCAGCAGTGTCTTGCCAAGCTGAGGGTGGAGAAGGGGGACGTGCTGGCGCGGGGCAAGATCACGCCGCCGCCACGGGCCGAGATGAAGACCTCGATGGAGGCGCTCATCCACCACTTCAAGCTTTACACCGAGGGCTTCCACGTCCCCGCCGGTGAGGTCTATGCCGCCGTCGAGGCGCCCAAGGGCGAGTTCGGCGTCTATCTGGTGGCCGACGGAACCAACCGGCCCTACCGCGCCAAGATCCGCGCGCCGGGCTTCCTGCATCTGCAAGCCATCGACTACATCGCCAAGGGCCACCTGCTGGCCGATGTGTCCGCCATCATCGGCACGCTCGACGTCGTGTTCGGGGAGATCGACCGCTAATGCTTCGCCGCCTGCATCACGCCCAGCCCGACAGCTTCGCCTTCACCCCGGCGAACCTCGAATGGGCGCGTGGCCAGATCTCGAAATATCCCGAAGGCCGTCAGGCCTCGGCCATCATCCCGCTTCTGTGGCGCGCGCAGGAACAGGAGGGCTGGCTCACCAAGCCCGCCATCGAACATGTGGCCGACATGCTGGGCATGGCCCGCATCCGGGCGCTGGAAGTGGCGACCTTCTACTTCATGTTCCAGCTGCAACCCGTTGGCAGCGTGGCCCATATCCAGATCTGCGGCACGACCTCGTGCCTGATCTGCGGCGCCGAGGAGCTGATCCGCGTCTGCCGCGAGAAGATCGCGCCGCAGCCGCACATGCTGTCGGCCGATGGCCGCTTTTCGTGGGAAGAGGTCGAATGCCTCGGGGCCTGCGCCAATGCGCCCATGGCCCAGATCGGCAAGGACTATTACGAGGATCTGAACGCCGAGACGCTGGCCGCGCTGATCGACCGCTTCTCGGCGGGGGATGTGCCGCGGCCCGGCTCGCAGATCGGGCGTTTCTCGTCCGAGCCAGCGGGCGGCGCCACGAGCCTGACCGAGGTCGGCCCGCGGGCCTCCGAGCACAACGCCTCGGTGGCGCTGGCGCTCGGGATCGGTGACACGATCAAGCGGATCGACGGGACCGAGGTTCCGATCCTGACCCCGTGGCTGGGCCGGCGTCCGCCGGTGGCCGAGGCGGCGGGCGAGCCGCAGAGGCCTACACCCGGCGCGGGCCGTCCGGTGGACAAGACCGGCGTCACCATCGAGGAGGCCCCGGCCGATCGGGCGGCGCGGCCCGAGAAGCCGGGCGTGGCCACCGGCGGAACGGCCACGGCCGAGCCGGGGGCGCAGACCGCCGATCCGAAGAAGCCCGAGGGCTGATGGCGGGCGGGCCCGACGACACGCGGCAGGCGCGGCAGGTCGCGCTTCTCATCGCGGCGACGGGTCTCATGTGGATCGGGGCGCAGATCCTGGGAGGATGGCTGGGCTTGGAGGCCCGGATCTTCCTCCTCTTCGACCTGGCGGCGCTCGCCGGGTTCAGTTGGGCGCTGGTGACAACCTGGCGGATCTGGCGACGGCGCCAGGGGAAATGAGGACGATGCGATGCTGAAGGACCAGGACCGGATCTTCACCAACCTCTACGGGATGGGCGACCGCAGCCTGAAGGGCGCGATGGCGCGCGGCCAGTGGGACGGGACGGCCGACCTGCTCGCGCTCGGCCGCGACAGGATCATCGACATCGTGAAAACCTCCGGCCTGCGCGGCCGGGGCGGCGCGGGCTTCCCGACGGGCCTCAAATGGTCGTTCATGCCCAAGCAGTCGGACGGCCGCCCGTCCTACCTTGTGATCAACGCCGACGAATCCGAGCCCGCGACCTGCAAGGACCGCGAGATCATGCGCCACGACCCCCACACGCTGATCGAGGGCGCGCTGCTCTCGGGCTTCGCGATGGGGGCGGTCGCGGCCTACATCTACATCCGCGGCGAATATATCCGCGAGAAGGAGGCCCTGCAGGCCGCCATCGACGAGGCCTATGACGCGGGCCTGATCGGCCGCAACGCCGCGAAGTCGGGCTACGATTTCGACATCTACCTGCATCACGGCGCGGGCGCCTACATCTGCGGCGAGGAGACCGCGCTGCTGGAAAGCCTGGAAGGCAAGAAGGGGATGCCGCGGATGAAGCCGCCGTTCCCGGCAGGCTCGGGCCTTTACGGCTGCCCGACCACGGTGAACAACGTGGAGTCCATTGCCGTCATTCCCGCGATCCTGCGCCGGGGCGGCGAGTGGTTCGCGGGCTTTGGCCGGCCGAACAACGCGGGCGTGAAGCTCTTTGCCATGTCGGGGCATGTGAACACGCCCTGCGTGATCGAGGAGAGCATGTCGATCTCGATGAAGGAGCTGATCGAGAAGCATGGCGGCGGCGTGCGCGGCGGCTGGAAGAACCTCAAGGCGGTGATCCCCGGCGGCGCCTCCTGCCCGATCATCCCGGCCGAGCAATGCGAAGACGCGGTGATGGACTATGACGGGATGCGCGAGCTGAAGTCGAGCTTCGGCACCGCCTGCATGATCGTGATGGACCAGCAGACCGACGTCATCAAGGCGGTCTGGCGGCTGGCCAAGTTCTTCAAGCACGAGAGCTGCGGCCAGTGCACCCCCTGCCGCGAGGGCACGGGCTGGATGATGCGCGTGATGGACCGGCTGGTGCGCGGTGAGGCCGAGGTCGAGGAGATCGACATGCTGCTCTCGGTCACGAAGCAGGTCGAGGGCCACACGATCTGCGCGCTCGGCGATGCGGCGGCCTGGCCGATCCAGGGCCTGATCCGGCATTACCGCGAAGAGATCGAGGACCGGATCAAGGCGAAGAAGACCGGGCGCATGGGCGCCATGGCGGCGGAATGACCGATCCGCGGGCCCGGCGGGCCTGCGCGTGACGGAACGGAACTTGGGCGGCGGGGGCCGCACGGCGGAGTAGGCGGATGAGCAACCTCAAGAAGATCATCATCGACGGTATCGAGGTCGAGGTGGACGGCGCCATGACGCTTCTGCAGGCGGCCGAGGAGATCGGGATCGAGATCCCGCGCTTCTGCTACCACGAGCGGCTGTCGATCGCCGGCAACTGCCGCATGTGCCTCGTCGAAGTGGTGGGCGGGCCGCCGAAGCCCACCGCCTCCTGCGCCATGCAGGTCCGCGACCTGCGCCCCGGCCCGAACGGCGAGCCGCCCGTGGTCAAGACCAACTCGCCGATGGTCAAGAAGGCCCGCGAGGGGGTGATGGAGTTCCTGCTCATCAACCACCCGCTCGACTGCCCGATCTGCGACCAGGGCGGCGAATGCGACCTGCAGGACCAGGCGATGGCCTATGGCGTCGATTTCAGCCGCTACCGCGAGCCGAAGCGCGCCTCCGAGAACCTGAACCTCGGGCCGCTGGTGGCGACGCAGATGACGCGCTGCATCTCCTGCACCCGCTGCGTGCGCTTCACGACCGAGGTCGCGGGCATCAGCCAGATGGGCCAGACCGGGCGCGGCGAAGACAGCGAGATCACCAGCTACCTCAACCAGACGCTCGACACCAACCTTCAGGGCAATATCATCGACCTCTGCCCGGTGGGCGCGCTGACCTCGAAGCCCTATGCCTTCACGGCGCGGCCTTGGGAACTGAGCAAGACCGAGTCGATCGACGTGATGGACGCGCTGGGGTCGAACATTCGCGTGGACACCAAGGGGCGCGAGGTCATGCGCATCCTTCCGCGCAGCCACGACGGCGTGAACGAGGAATGGATCAGCGACAAGACCCGCTTCGTCTGGGACGGGCTGCGCCGCCAGCGTCTGGATGTTCCCTACGTCCGCGAGAACGGCAAGCTGCGGAAAGCCTCCTGGGCCGAGGCGCTGCAGACCGCCGCCGCCGCGATGAAGGGCCGGAAGGTCGCGGGCCTCGTGGGCGATCTGGTGCCGGTCGAGGCCGCCTTCTCGCTGAAGACGCTGGTCGAGGGGCTGGGGGGCCGCGTGGAATGCCGGACGGACGGCGCGCGGCTGCCCGCAGGCAACCGTTCGGCCTATGTCGGCAATGCCGCGATCGAGGAGATCGACACCGCGAAGCGCATCCTGCTGATCGGCACCGACCCGCGCAACGAGGCGCCGGTGCTGAACGCGCGCATCCGCAAGGCGTGGCTTCTGGGGGCCGAGGTCGGGCTGATCGGCCGCGCGGTGGACCTGACCTATGACTATGCGCACCTCGGCACCGACCGGGCGGCGCTGGTGAAGCTCGCGGACGAGCCTGTGGCGGACGAGAAGCGCGGCGGCCTCGTGATCGTGGGGCAGGGCGCGCTGACCGAGGCCGATGGCGAGGCGGTTCTGGCGCAGGCGATGAAGCTGGCCGAGGCGATGGGCGCGAAGCTTATGGTGCTGCACACCGCCGCCGCGCGTGTGGGCGCGATGGATGTGGGCTGCGTGACCGAGGGCGGGTTGCCGGCGGCCATCGGGGGGGCCGAGGTGATCTTCAACCTCGGCGCCGACGAGGTCGAGATCGGCGCAGGCCCCGTCGTGATCTATCAGGGCAGCCACGGCGACCGCGGCGCGCACCGCGCCGACGTGATCCTGCCCGCCGCGACCTACACCGAGGAGAACGGCCTCTTCGTGAACACCGAAGGCCGGCCGCAGCTGGCCTTCCGCGCGGGCTTCCCGCCGGGCGAGGCCAAGGAGAACTGGGCGATCCTGCGCGCGCTTTCGGCCGAGGTGGGCCAGACGCTGCCCTGGGACACGATGGCCGCCCTGCGCCGCAAGCTGGTCCAGGCCGTGCCGCATCTGGGCCGCGTCGATCAGGTGGCCGCGAACGAGTGGCAGCCGCTGCCGCTGCGCGAACCGGGCAAGGCGGACTTCCGTCTTGCGGTGTGGGACTTCTACCTGACCAACCCGATCGCGCGCGCCTCGGCGCTGATGGGTGAGCTTTCGGCTCTGGCCGCGCGGCGCGGCCAGCCGTCGCTCGCGGCGGAGTAGGGCGTGCGGCCGGCTGTCCTCTTTCCGGTCGGGCTCGCTCTGGCGGGCCTTGCCTCGTGCGCTCCGCCGGCCGCACCCGAGGCTGCGCTGCCGGACGAGGCGTTCACGCCCGTCTACAAGGGCATCGAGACGCGGCTGCTCGATGATGATCTCGTCGAGTTCCTCGTCGAGATGGAGGGGGCGCGGGGCATCCCCGATGTCGAGGATTACGCCCGGTGCGCCGCTGCCCAATACACGCTCATCCGCGGTTACGGCTTTGCCCGGCATCTGCGAACAAATGTCGCAGAGAGGGGTGGCGTTTGGCGGGGTGATGCGATTTACACCATTTCGGCCGCGCTGCCCCGCGGCGTGCAGACGATCGACGCCGAGGTGACGGTGCGCGATTGCCGGGAACAGGGAATACCGACGATATGACGATCGGCATGAGGGATGCGAGGCGCCATGGATGAGTTCATGAATTCGGGGATGGGCATCATCCTCACGATCGCGGCGCAGGGGCTTCTGGTCATAGCCTTCGTGATGATCTCGCTTCTGTTCCTCGTCTATGGCGACCGCAAGATCTGGGCGGCGGTGCAGATGCGGCGCGGCCCGAACGTGGTGGGCGCCTTCGGCCTGCTGCAGACGGTGGCCGATGCCGCGAAATACGTCTTCAAGGAGGTCGTGGTTCCCGCGGGCGTGGACCGGCCGGTGTTCTTCCTTGCGCCGCTGCTGTCCTTCGTGCTGGCGGTGCTGGCCTGGGCCGTGATCCCCTTCAGCCCCGGCTGGGTGCTGTCGGACATCAACGTGGCGATCCTGTTCGTCTTTGCCGTCTCCTCGCTCGAGGTCTATGGCGTGATCATGGGCGGCTGGGCCTCGAACTCGAAATATCCGTTCCTCGGCTCGCTGCGTTCGGCGGCGCAGATGATCTCGTACGAGGTGTCGCTGGGGCTGATCATCATCGGGATCATCATCTCGACAGGCTCGATGAACCTGACCCACATCGTCGAGGCGCAGGCGGGCCCGTTCGGGATCTTCAACTGGTACTGGCTGCCGCACCTGCCGATGGTGGCGCTGTTCTTCATCTCGGCGCTGGCCGAGACCAACCGCCCGCCCTTCGACCTGCCGGAAGCGGAATCCGAACTCGTGGCCGGCTTCCAGGTCGAATACAGCTCGACCCCGTTCCTGCTGTTCATGGCGGGCGAGTATATCGCCATCTTCCTGATGTGCGCGCTGATGAGCCTTCTGTTCTTCGGCGGCTGGCTCTCGCCCATTCCGGGGCTGCCCGACGGCGCGCTCTGGATGGTGCTGAAGATGGGCTTCTTCTTCTTCCTGTTCGCGATGGTGAAGGCCATCGTGCCGCGCTACCGCTACGACCAGCTCATGCGGATCGGCTGGAAGGTGTTCCTGCCCTTCAGCCTCGCCTGGGTGGTTCTGGTGGCGTTCCTTGCGAAATTCGAAGTGTTCGGCGGCTTCTGGGCCCGCTGGGCGATGGGGGGCTGACATGGCCAGGACAGGCGCAATCGACTACGGCCGGGCAGTCAAGTACTTTCTGCTGCTCGATTTCATCAAGGGCTTCGGCCTTGGCATGAAGTATTTCTTCGCGCCCAAGCACACGCTGAACTACCCGCACGAGAAGGGGCCGCTGTCGCCCCGCTTCCGGGGCGAGCACGCGCTGCGCCGCTATCCCAACGGCGAGGAACGCTGCATCGCCTGCAAGCTCTGCGAGGCGGTCTGCCCGGCGCAGGCCATCACGATCGACGCCGAACCGCGCGAGGACGGCAGCCGCCGCACCACGCGCTACGACATCGACATGACGAAATGCATCTACTGCGGCTTCTGTCAGGAGGCCTGCCCGGTGGATGCGATCGTGGAAGGCCCCAACTTCGAATTCTCGGTCGAGACGCGCGAGGAGCTGTTCTACACCAAGGAGAAGCTCCTGCAGAACGGCGACCGCTGGGAGGCCGAGATCGCCCGCAACCTCGAGCTGGATGCGCCCTACCGATGAACGACGAGCTGGCGAAGATGTTCAAGTCGATGATCGAGCAGGGCCACGAGATGGCCCGCTCGTTCAATCCCGCCCTTGAGCATTTCCAGGTGAAGGAGTTCGAGAAGCTCATCCCCACCATGTCCAAGGACGTGATGGAGATGTGGTTCGGCCGAACCTTCAACCGCGAGGGGCTGGACGCCAAGACCCGCCTCCTCGTGACGCTCGCCGCCCTGACCGTTCTCGGCGCCCACGCCGAGCCCCAGATCCGGCTCACGATCCGCCACGCGCTGGCGGCCGGGGCCACCAAGCGCGAGATCGCCGAGGTGATCTGGCAGATGAGCCTATTCGGCGGGGTGCCCGCCATGCAGAAGGCGCTGGACGTGGCCCAGAGCGTCTTTGCCGAGTTCGAGGAGACAGACGAATGAGTGTCGCCGATCTGGCCTTCTACTGTTTTGCCGTGCCCGCGGTCTTTGCCGCGCTCATGGTCGTGACGCAGCGCAACATGGTCCATGCGGTGCTGTGGCTGATCCTCGTCTTCCTCAGCTCGGCCGGGATGTTCGTGCTGCTCGGCGCCGAGTTCGTGGCCATGCTGCTGATCATCGTCTATGTCGGCGCGGTGGCGGTGCTGTTCCTGTTCGTCGTCATGATGCTCGACGTCGACTTCGAGGCGCTCAAGTCCGAGATGGCGCGCTACATGCCGGTGGCGGCGCTGATCGGGATCGTGATCCTGCTTCAGCTCTCGATGGGGATCGGCGCCTGGGTGACGGCCGAGGGCGCGCCGGCTCTGCGCCAGGCGCCGACGCCCGACCCGAACCAGATCGAGAACAGCCGCGCGCTCGGGCTGCTGATCTATGACAAGTATCTCTACCTCTTCCAGACAGCGGGTCTGATCCTGCTGGTGGCCATGGTCGGGGCGATCCTGCTCACGCTGCGCGAGCGGCGCGATGTCAAGCGCCAGAACGTGCTGGCGCAGATGTGGCGCGATCCCGCCGAGGCGATGGAACTGAAGGACGTGAAGCCGGGGCAGGGCCTCTGAGGCCGGACCGGGGTAGGCTCTGCGGAGCCTGACGGACAGACCGTGGTGCGGACCCCTCGTCGGGTCCGCGTGCGGAAGATCCGGGGGCCGGGGTCTGCGCTCGCGCGCGGACCGGCCGCCGGCACAAGGGAAAGACGGGCGGTGAGCCGGAGGGACGAGAATGGTGGGACTTGAGCATTATCTGACGGTATCGGCCGCGCTGCTGGTGATCGGGATCTTCGGCATCTTCCTCAACCGGAAGAACGTGATCGTGATCCTGATGTCCATCGAGCTCATGCTGCTCGCGGTGAACATCAACCTCGTGGCCTTCTCGAGCTTCCTCGGGGATCTCACGGGGCAGGTGTTCACGCTCTTCGTGCTGACCGTGGCCGCGGCCGAGGCCGCGATTGGGCTTGCGATCCTCGTCACCTTCTTCCGGAACCGCGGCACCATCGACGTCGAAGACGTCAACGTGATGAAGGGCTGAGGCACATGGCAACGATCATCCTTCTGGCGCCGCTCCTCGGCGCGCTGATCTGCGGCTTCGGCTGGCGTCTCATCGGTGAGCGGGCGGGGCAGATCATCGCCACCGCGCTCGTCTTCCTCGCGGCGCTGCTGTCCTGGATCATCTTCCTCGGCTTCGACGGCGAGATGTATCAGGTCGTCCTGCTGCGCTGGATCGAGAGCGGCTCGCTTTCGACCGAATGGGCGATCCGCATCGACCGGCTGACCGCGATCATGCTGGTGGTTGTGAACACCGTCTCGGCGCTCGTGCACCTGTATTCCTTCGGCTACATGGCGCATGACGACAACTGGAACCACCACGAGCATTACAAGGCGCGCTTCTTCGCCTATCTGTCCTTCTTCACCTTCGCGATGCTGACGCTGGTGACCTCGGACAACCTCGTGCAGCTCTTCTTCGGCTGGGAGGGTGTCGGTGTCGCCTCCTACCTGCTGATCGGCTTCTACTACCGGAAACCCTCCGCCAACGCGGCCGCGATCAAGGCCTTCGTGGTGAACCGCGTGGGTGACTTCGGCCTCGCCCTCGGCATCATGGCCCTGTTCTTCCTGGTGGATTCGATCCGTTTCGACGATGTCTTCGACGCGGTGCCTCAGCTTGCGCAGACCAACGTCACCTTCCTGTGGACCGAATGGAATGCCGCGAACCTGATTGGCGTGCTGCTTTTCATCGGCGCGATGGGGAAATCGGCCCAGCTCGGCCTGCACACCTGGCTTCCCGATGCGATGGAGGGCCCGACGCCCGTGTCGGCGCTGATCCACGCGGCGACCATGGTGACCGCGGGTGTGTTCCTCGTCTGCCGCATGTCGCCGCTCTATGAGTTCGCGCCCGACGCCCAGACCATGATCGTCGTGGTCGGCGCCACCACCGCCTTCTTCGCGGCGACCGTTGGCCTCGTGCAGAACGACATCAAGCGCGTGATCGCCTATTCGACCTGCTCGCAGCTTGGCTACATGTTCGTCGCGGCCGGCGTGGGGGTCTATTCGGCGGCCATGTTCCACCTCTTCACCCACGCCTTCTTCAAGGCGATGCTGTTCCTTGGGGCGGGCTCGGTCATCCATGCCATGCACCACGAGCAGGACATGCGGAACTACGGCGGGCTGCGCCACAAGATCCCGCTGACCTTCTGGGCGATGATGATCGGCACCTTCGCCATCACCGGCGTCGGCATCCCGCTGACTCACATCGGTTTCGCCGGGTTCCTCAGCAAGGACGCAATCATCGAGAGCGCCTTCGTGGGCTCCTCCTATGCCTTCTGGCTGCTGGTCGTGGCCGCCTGCTTCACCAGTTTCTATTCCTGGCGGCTGATCTTCCTGACCTTCTTCGGCACACCGCGCGGCGATCACCACGCCTATGATCATGCGCACGAAAGCCCGAAGACCATGCTGATCCCGCTGGGCGTCCTGGCGCTCGGGGCGGTGTTCTCGGGGATGATCTGGTACAATTCCTTCTTCGGCGACCACAACCGCGTGGCCACATGGTTCGGCATCCCGCATCACGCGGCCTCCTCGGAAGAGGGCGCAACCCACGCCGAGGCCGCGGCCGAGGACGGAGCCGAGACCCAGGCCGCCGACGAGGCGCTGCCCGAGGCCGGCAACCTGGCCGGTGCCGGCGAGGCGCCGAGCGCGGCCGAGACCGAGGCCCATGCCGAGGTGGCCGGGCTTGGTCCGATCGGCGCGATCTACATGGGCCCCGAGAACCATGTCATGGACGAGGCGCACCATGCGCCGGTCTGGGTCAAGGTCTCGCCCTTCGTGGCCATGCTGATCGGCTTTGCCTTTGCCTGGCTCTTCTACATCGCCAAGCCGTCGCTGCCGGGGGCGCTCGCGCGGAACCAGCGTCCGCTCTACCTCTTCCTGCTGAACAAGTGGTATTTCGACGAGCTGTATGACGTGATCTTCGTCCGTCCGGCCCGGTTCATCGGCCGCTTCCTGTGGAAGCGGGGCGACGGGGCGGTGATCGACGGCGCGATCAACGGGCTTGCGCTGGGGATCATCCCGGCGCTGACCCGGCTCGCCGGTCGCGTGCAGTCCGGCTACATCTTCCACTATGCCTTCGCCATGTTCCTCGGCATCGCGATCCTCATTACCTGGATGACGCTCACGGGGGGCGCGCACTGATGGAAAACCTGCTGTCGATCATCACCTTCATCCCGCTGGTGGCGGCGCTGATCATGGCGCTGTTCCTGCGGGGCGAGGACGCGGCCGCGCAGCGGAACGCGAAGTGGCTGGCGCTGCTGGCCACCTCGGCGACCTTCCTCGTGTCGCTCTTCCTGCTGGCGGGCTTCGACCCCGACAACACCGGCTTCCAGTTCGTCGAGACCTACGACTGGATCGCGGGCCTGAAATACAAGATGGGCGTGGACGGCATCTCGATCCTCTTCGTGATGCTGACCACCTTCCTGATGCCGCTGACCATCGCCTCGGCCTGGGAGGTCGAGAACCGGGTCAAGGAATACATGATCGCCTTCCTGGTGCTCGAGACGCTGATGATCGGCGTCTTCTGCGCCCTCGACCTTGTGCTCTTCTACCTGTTCTTCGAGGCGGGCCTCATTCCGATGTTCCTCATCATCGGGATCTGGGGCGGCAAGGAGCGGATCTACGCGGCCTTCAAGTTCTTCCTCTACACGTTCCTCGGCTCGGTCCTGATGCTGATCGCGATGATCGCGATGTACTTCGACGCGGGCACGACCGACATTCCGACGCTGATGGCGCATGAATTCTCGTCGGGGACGCTGTCGATCGCGGGCTTCCAGATCGTCGGCGGGTTGCAGACGCTGCTGTTCCTGGCCTTCTTCGCGAGCTTCGCCGTGAAGATGCCGATGTGGCCGGTGCACACCTGGTTGCCGGATGCGCACGTGCAGGCGCCGACGGCGGGCTCGGTGGTGCTGGCGGCGATCCTGCTGAAGATGGGCGGCTACGGCTTCCTGCGCTTCTCGCTGCCGATGTTCCCGGTGGGGTCGGACCTGCTGTCGCCGCTGGTGCTGTGGCTGTCGGCGATTGCCATCGTCTACACCTCGCTGGTGGCGCTGGCGCAATCGGACATGAAGAAGCTGATCGCCTATTCGTCGGTCGCGCACATGGGTTATGTGACCATGGGGATCTTCGCCGCGAACCAGCAGGGCGTGGACGGGGCGATCTTCCAGATGCTGTCGCACGGCTTCATCTCGGGCGCGCTGTTCCTGTGCGTGGGCGTGATCTATGACCGGATGCACACGCGCGAGATCGACGCCTACGGCGGCCTCGTGAACCGGATGCCGGCCTATGCGCTGATCTTCATGTTCTTCACCATGGCCAACGTGGGGCTTCCCGGCACCAGCGGGTTCGTGGGTGAGTTCCTGACCCTCGTCGGCATCTTCCAGGTCAACACCTGGGTGGCGATGGTGGCCACGACCGGCGTGATCCTCTCGGCGGCCTACGGCCTCTGGCTCTACCGCCGCGTGGTCTTCGGCGAGCTGGTGAAGGAGGCCCTGCGCACGATCCGCGACATGGACCGGCGCGAGAAGGCGATCTTTGCCCCGCTCGTGGCCATGACGCTGCTGCTCGGCGTCTATCCGAGCCTTGTAACCGACATCATCGGGCCCTCGGTGGCCCGCCTGACGAGCGACTACCAGTCCGCGGCCGCCCTGTTCGAGGCGGGCTCGCGGCTGGCCATGGAATGAGGGACGTACGATGACCTCCGCTGACTTCTCGACCGTCCTTCCCGAAGTGGTGCTCGCCACCGCCGCCATGATCGGCCTGATGGCCGGGGTCTATGGCGGCAAGGACCGGACGACCCCCGTCATGACCTGGGCCATCTCGGGCCTGATGCTGCTCCTGGCGGTCTGGATCGGCTTTGGCGGTTCGGGCTCGCGCCTGGCCTTTGGCGGCATGTTCATCGAGGATCCGTTCTCGCGCTTTGCCAAGGTCACGATCCTCGTTTCGGCGGCGGCGGTGCTGCTGCTCGGGCAGGATTACATGCAGCGCCGCGACCTCGGCCGGTTCGAGTTTCCGATCCTCGTCGCGCTCTCGGTGACCGGCATGATGATGATGGTCTCGGCCGGCGACCTGATCGCGCTCTACATGGGGCTCGAGCTGCAGAGCCTCGCGCTCTATGTCGTGGCCTCGCTGCGGCGCGACTCGGTGAAATCCACCGAAGCGGGCATGAAATATTTCGTGCTGGGCGCCCTGTCGTCGGGCCTCCTGCTCTACGGCGCGTCGCTCGTCTATGGCTATGCCGGCACGACGCTCTTCTCGGGCATCATGCTGACGCTGAACGAGGGGGTTCCGCTAGGCCTGTTGTTCGGGCTGGTGTTCATGCTGTCGGGCCTCGCCTTCAAGGTCTCGGCCGCGCCGTTCCACATGTGGACGCCGGACGTCTATGAGGGATCGCCGACCCCGGTCACCGCCTTCTTCTCGACCGCGCCCAAGGTGGCGGCGATCGCCCTGATCGCGCGGACGGTGCATGACGCCTTCGGTGGCATCCCGATGGATTGGCGGCAGGTGCTGGCGGCGCTGGCGGTGGCCTCGATGTTCCTCGGCTCGATCGCGGCGATCGGACAGCGCGACATTAAGCGGCTGATGGCCTATTCCTCGATCGGCCACATGGGCTATGCGCTGGTCGGTCTGGCCGCAGGCACGGCCGAGGGCGTGCAGGCCATGCTGCTCTACATGGCGATCTACACGACCATGAACATCGGCACCTTCGCCTTCATCCTGTCGATGGAGAAGGACGGCCGGCCGGTCACCAGCATCGACAGCCTGAACATGTTCGCCAAGCGCGAGCCGCTGAAGGCGCTGGCGGTGCTGATCCTGATGTTCAGCCTGGCCGGGGTGCCTCCCTTCATCGGCTTCTTCGCCAAGTTCTACGTCCTGAAGGCCGCGGTGAGCGCGGGGATGGCCTGGCTTGCGATCCTCACGGTTCTGGCCGCGGTGATCGGCGCCTACTACTACATGCGCATCGTCTATTACATGTATTTCGGCAAGGAGACCGATCCGGTCGAAAGCCGGATGGACGGGGTGCAATGGTCCATGCTGATGGGCGCGGCCGCGATCAACGTGCTGGGCGTGATCAACATGTTCGGGCTCGAACCCCTCGCGGCGGTGGCGGCCGAGACGCTTGTCCGCTGATCCCTGGCCGGAGGGTGTGGCGCGCCACGCCCTCGAGACGGTTGACAGCACCAACGCGATGGCCGCCCGCCTCGCGCCCAGCCTGAGCGGGCCGGCCTGGATCCAGGCCGGCGAGCAGACGGCGGGGCGGGGGCGGCGCGGGCGCCATTGGACCTCGCCGCGCGGCAATTTCTACGCGACCTACCTCATGCATCCGACCGAGACGCCCGAGGTGGTGGCGCTGCGGTCCTTCGTGGCGGCGCTGGCGCTGCGCGATGCTTGCGTGGCGCTGACCGGCCTTCCGCAAGCCTTCGCGCTGAAATGGCCGAACGACGTGCTGCTGAACGGCGGCAAGCTCGCCGGCATCCTGCTGGAGAGCATCGGGCAGGGGGCGCGCGTGCAGCATCTGGCCATCGGCATCGGGGTGAACCTGATCGGCGCCCCCGCGGTGGCCGAGGTCGAGCCGGGCGCGGTGCCGCCCGTGAGCCTTCTGGCCGAAACCGGCCTGCGTGTCGATCCGGTGGCCTTCCTCGACCGCCTCGCCCCCGCCTATGCCCGGCGCGAGGAGAGCTTTGCCCGCTATGGTTTCGGCCCCACGCGCGAGGCGTGGCTGGCCCATGCCGCCCGTCTGGGTGAGCCCATCCGGGCACGCACCGGCCACGACCTGCGCGAGGGCATCTTCGAGACGGTGGACGCTTCCGGCGCTTTGGTGTTGAAGACACGCGACGGCCGCGTGGCGATCCCGGCGGCCGAGGTGTTTTTCTGAAGGTGACGGAATGCTTCTGGCGATCGACTGCGGCAACACGAACACGGTCTTCTCGATCTGGGACGGCACGCAGTTCCTGGCCACCTGGCGCATCGCCACCGATCACAAGCGCACGGCCGACGAATACCATGTCTGGCTCTCCACTCTCCTGAGCCTGACGAGGATCGAGGCGCGGATCACCGAAGCCGTGATCTCCTCGACCGTGCCGCGGGTGGTGTTCAACCTGCGCGTCCTCTGCAACCGCTATTACGACTGCCGCCCGCTGGTGGTGGGCAAGCCGGAATGCCGGCTGCCGGTCGCGCCCCGCGTCGATCAGGGCACCACGGTCGGGCCGGACCGGCTGGTGAACACGGTCGCGGGCTATCACCTGCACGGCGGCAACCTGATCGTGGTGGACTTCGGCACCGCCACCACCTTCGACGTGGTGGACGCCGACGGCGCCTACATCGGCGGCGTGATCGCGCCCGGCGTCAACCTCAGCCTCGAGGCGCTGCACATGGCGGCCGCAGCCCTGCCGCATGTCGACGTGACCAAGCCCCCGCACGCCATCGGAACGAATACGGTGGCCTGCATCCAGTCGGGGGTGTATTGGGGCTACATCGGCCTCGTCGAGGGCATCGTTCGCCAGATCCGGCTCGAGCGGTACGCCCCGATGAAGGTCATCGCCACAGGGGGCCTGGCACCCTTATTCGACCAGGGATTCGATCTGTTCGACAAGGTGGAGGACGATCTGACCATGCAGGGTCTCGTCCTGATCCACCAATACAACAAGGAACTGGAATGAGTGCGAACCGGCTGATCTACCTGCCGCTCGGCGGAGCGGGCGAGATCGGAATGAACTGCTATGTCTATGGCTATGGCCCCGAGGGGCGCGAGCGGCTGATCATCGTCGATCTGGGCGTGACCTTTCCCGACATGGAGACGACGCCGGGCGTCGATCTCATCATGCCGGACATCTCCTGGCTGGAAGAGCGTCAGGACCGGATCGAGGCCATCTTCATCACCCACGCGCACGAGGACCACATCGGCGCGCTCGGCCATCTCTGGCCGCGGCTCAAGGCGCCGGTCTATGCCCGCCGCTTCACCGGCACCATCGGGCGGTTGAAGTTCGAGGAACACGGGCTGCCCGTTGACCGCATCAACATCGTGGGCGCGCGCCCCGAGGTGGTCGAGGCGGGCCCCTTCGAGGTGCAGTTCGTGCCGGTCTCGCACTCGATCCCCGAAAGCTCGGCGCTGGTGATCGACACGCCCGCGGGCCGCATCGTCCATTCGGGGGATTTCAAGCTCGACCGTTCGCCCGTGGTGGGCGAGCCCTGGGCCGATGAGACCTTCCGGGCGATCGCGGCGGAACGTCCCGTCAAGGCGCTGATGTGCGACTCGACCAACGTCTTCTCGCTGCATCCCGGCCGGTCCGAGGCGACGCTCGCCGATCCGCTGCGGGCGCTGATCGCGGGCGCGCGTGGCATGGTGGTGGCGACCACCTTCGCCTCGAACGTGGCGCGGCTCAAGACGCTGGCCGAGGCCGCGGCGGCGTCCAATCGCTCGATCTGCCTTCTCGGGCGCGCCATGCGGCGCATGGTGCAGGCGGCGCAGGAAAGCGGCGTGCTGTCCGGCTTTCCCCAGGTGGTGAGCCCCGAGGAAGCGGCCGAGATCCCGCGGCAGAACCTGATGCTGATCGTGACCGGCAGCCAGGGCGAGCGGCGCGCGGCCTCGGCCCAGCTTGCGCGGGGGAAATATCTCGGGCTCGAGATGAAGGAGGGCGACCTCTTCCTCTTCTCCTCCAAGACCATCCCCGGCAACGAGCGCGGCGTGCTGCGCGTCGTCAACGCCTTCTCCGAGATGGGCGTCGATGTCATGGATGATGCGGGCGGGCTCTACCATGTCTCGGGCCACGCGAACCGGCCGGATCTCGAGCAGGTGCATACGCTGCTCTGGCCGGAGGTGCTGGTGCCGATGCATGGCGAGCACCGGCACCTGCGCGAGCATTCCCGCATCGCGGCGGCCAAGGGGATCACCTCGGACGTGATCACCAACGGGATGCTGATCGACCTGACGCGCGGGTTGCAGGTGGCGGAATATATCGACACCGGCCGGACCTACCTCGACGGCAACGTGCTGATCGGCGCACGCGACGGCGTGGTGCGCGACCGGATCCGCATGGCCCTGAACGGCCATGTGCTGACGACCGTGATCCTCGACGAGCAGGACGAGCCGCTGGGCGAGGCCTGGGTGGAACTCATGGGCCTGCCCGAGCGGGGTCGGACCGGAAAGGCGCTGTCCGAGACGATGGAGGAGGAACTCTCCGACTATCTCGGCCGGGCGGGTGCCAAGGTCATGCGCGACGACGACAAGCTCGACGAGGCGATCCGGCGGATCGTTCGGCAGGTGTCGATGGAAGAGATCGGCAAGAAGCCCGAGGTGACGGTGGTGGTCAGCCGCCTGATGGAGGGCTGAGGAGGCGAGGGGGGCTCAGGCTGTCCCCCTGTCGTCCGATGGTCCGGACGCAGGCTTGAGCTGCCCCCGGACCGCTCGACCGGCCTGAGGATCAATCCACAAGCGTTCCGGCCGCACCACCCACGAGGGCGCCGGGGGGGCCGGCGACGACGGCGCCTCCCAGTGCGCCCGTGGCGGCACGTTCGGTGTCGTTGCTGCCGCAGGCGGCAAGGGCGAGCAGGCCCGCCAGCGGCAGGGCGATGGAGAGGCGGTTCATGGCAGCACCTTTCGTTGCGTGAGGATGCCCCTCAACGCTCAGGTCGCCAATTCGTTTCCCATGAATGAGGGCATGGCAGCGCCGCGCGGGCGCTGCCGGAGCGGGCTCAGTCCTCGCCCTGACCGGCGAGAACCTCGTCCGCGCTGTCCGCGGCCGGCTCTTCCTCGTCCAGCGCCGTGAGGCTCGCGATGCGGAAGCTGCGCAGCAGGAAATCCGGCACATGGTCGCCCATGCCAACCACGCGCTCGTCGCGGCGGTCGCGGTCCCGACGGCCACGGTCCTCGCGGCGCTCGTCCCGCTTGGGAGCACGCTCCTCGCGCACCGGCACCTCGGGCACCTCTGCAACGGCGGGCTCGACGGCCTCCGCGCGCGGCTCCTCGCGGCGGTCCCGCTCGCGGTCACGGCCGCGGCGGCTGCGGCCGGGCCGCTCGCCACGCGCACTTTCCCGCTCGGGCCGGTCGGGACGGTCCTCGAGGCTGAAGCCCTCGGGCAACTCGCCGCGCGGGATCGCCTGCTTGACGAGGCTCTCGATGGCGGCAAGGTGCTTGTCGTCCGACGGCACCGCGATGCTGAAGGCCTTGCCCTTGCGGCCCGCGCGTCCCGTCCGCCCGATGCGGTGGACGTAATCCTCGGGGTGCGTCGGCACGTCGAAGTTGAAGACATGGCTCACGGCCGGGATGTCGAGACCCCGCGCCGCCACGTCGGAGGCGACCAGCAGGTGCAGCGTCCCGTCGCGGAAGCCGTCGAGCGTCTTCGTGCGCTGCGACTGGTCGAGGTCACCATGGATCGGAGACGCGTTGAAGCCGTGCTGCTTCAGCGACTTGGCCACCACATCCACGTCCATCTTGCGGTTGCAGAAGATGATCGCGTTGGTGCAGGCCTCGCCCTCGGCGCGGATCAACGCGCGCAGGACGGCCCGCTTGTCGGCAAAGCTGCGCTCTTTCCGGGTGGGGGTGATCTGGATGAGCTTCTGCTCGATCGTCTCGGAGGTGGTGGCCTGGCGCGCCACCTCGATCTTCACCGCGCCGGTGAGGAAGGTGTTGGTGATCCGCTCGATCTCGGGCGCCATGGTGGCCGAGTAGAAGAGCGTCTGGCGCGTGAAGGGGGTCAGCGAGAAGATGCGCTCGATGTCCGGGATGAAGCCCATGTCGAGCATCCGGTCGGCCTCGTCCACCACCATGATCTGCACGCCGGTCAGGAGAAGCTTGCCGCGCTCGAAATGGTCCAGCAGGCGGCCGGGGGTGGCGATCAGAACGTCCACGCCGCGATCGATCAGCTTGTCCTGCTCGGTGAAGGAGACGCCGCCGATCAGCAGCGCCTTCGAGAGCTTGGAATGCTTGGCGTAGATGTCGAAATTCTCGGCCACCTGGGCGGCCAGTTCGCGGGTCGGGCAGAGCACGAGGCTGCGCGGCATCCGCGCGCGGGCGCGACCCTTGCCGAGAATGGTGATCATCGGCAGCGTGAAGCTCGCGGTCTTGCCGGTGCCGGTCTGGGCGATGCCCAGCACATCCTTGCCTTCCAGCGCATGCGGGATGGCCTGCGCCTGAATCGGGGTGGGCGTTTCGTAGCCGGCTTCCTGCACGGCCTTCAGCACGCGGGGATCCAGCGCGAGGTCGGAGAACTTGGTCATTAGCATCCTGTCAATGCGGTATCGGACCGCATGGTACTCAAGGGGACGCTGATGGTCCGGGCGTCCCGGCGTCTTTCGGCCCTCATGGCCTGCGGGCGCCTTAGCCCAAATTGTCCCGAGGGTCAAGGTTCGGGCTGCATTTGCCGCCTCGCCGCCGTCTTTTGTCCCTTCCGGGCCGCGGTTCACGGGCCCGCGCGCCCTGGAGGCGCGCGAAGAGCAGGGGCCAGGGGCCGCACCCCGGCACGTCCTGCCTCAGACCATCATCTCCTTGGTCGCGGTCAGCCTGACCTCGGGGTGGTCGCGGCTGACGCGGTCGATGTCCCACTGCAGGCGGGTGAGATAGACAAGATCGCCGTCGCTGTCATGGGCGATATGGCCCTTGTTGACGTTGACGAAGGCCTCGACCGCGGCTTTCGGCCCCATGACCCAGCGCGCCGAAGTGAATTGCGAGCCCTCGAAGCGGACGGGAAGCGAATATTCCAGCTCGATCCGGCTGGCGAGAACGTCGAACTGCAGCGCGCCCACCACACCCACGATGAAGCCCGATCCGATCATCGGCTTGAAGACCTTGGCCGCGCCTTCCTCGGCAAACTGCATCAGCGCCTTTTCGAGGTGCTTGGCCTTCATCGGATCGCCGGCGCGCACGCCCTGCAGAAGCTCGGGCGCGAAGGAGGGGATGCCGGTGAAGCGCAGGCTTTCACCCTCGGTCAGCGCATCGCCGATCCGCAGCTGTCCGTGGTTCGGGATGCCGATGATGTCGCCGGCCCAGGCTTCCTCGGCCAGTTCGCGGTCGGCGGCCAGGAACAGTACCGGGTTCGTCACCGCCATCGGCTTCTTCGACCGCACATGCAGCAGCTTCATCCCGCGCTCGAAATGCCCCGAGGCGAGGCGCACGAAGGCCACGCGGTCGCGGTGCTTGGGGTCCATGTTGGCCTGCACCTTGAAGACGAAGCCGGTCACCGGGGTTTCCTCGGGGGCGATGCCGCGCTCGGCCGCCTTCTGCACCTGCGGCTCGGGGCCGAATTCGCCCATGCCGGTCATCAGCTCCTTCACGCCGAAGGAGTTGATGGCCGAACCGAACCAGATCGGAGTCAGGTGACCTTCGAGGAAGCTCTGCCGGTCGAAGCGGGGCATCAGCTCGGCCACCATCTCCAGATCCTCGCGCAGCTTGGCCAGCAGGTCCGCGGGGATATGCTCGGCGAGCTTCGGATCGTCCAGCCCCTCGATCTTGATCGATTCCGCCACGCGGTTGCGGTCGGCGCGGTCCATCAGCTCGAGCCGGTCGTGCAGGATGTCGTAGCAGCCGAGGAACTCGCGCCCCATCCCGATCGGCCAGGAGGCCGGCGCCACGTCGATGGCGAGGTTCTGCTGGATCTCGTCGATGATCTCGAACGTGTCGCGGCTTTCGCGGTCCATCTTGTTGCAGAAGGTCAGGATCGGCAGGTCGCGCAGGCGGCACACCTCGAAGAGCTTGCGGGTCTGGCTTTCCACGCCCTTCGCGCCGTCGATCACCATGATCGCGGCATCGACGGCGGTCAGGGTGCGATAGGTGTCCTCGGAGAAGTCCGAGTGGCCGGGGGTGTCCACCAGATTGAAGCGCCACGGACCGAAGTCGAAGCTCATGGCCGAGGCAGAGACCGAGATCCCGCGCTCCTTCTCCAGCGCCATGAAGTCCGAGCGCGTGCGCCGTGCCTCGCCCTTGGCGCGCACCTGACCCGCCATCTGGATCGCGCCGCCGAACAGCAGGAACTTTTCGGTCAGCGTCGTCTTGCCGGCGTCGGGGTGCGAGATGATCGCAAAGGTCCGGCGGCGGGCAATTTCGGCAGGGAGGGCGGGGCGGTTCGACTGGTCCAGCATGGGGCGCGATATAGCCGCTGGCCTGCGGCTTGGGAAGCGCGTCCTGAGCCTCCGCTGTCGCATGCGGCCGCCCGTTCCGGGTTTCGCGGCCGGGGAAGGGCTGCTAAGCCGGGTGCGGAAAGATGAATGGGAGAGATGACAATGGATCTGGGCATTCGCGGCCGCCGCGCGCTGGTCTGCGCCTCGTCGAAGGGTCTGGGGCTGGGCTGCGCGCGGGCGCTGGCCGAGGCTGGGGTCGATCTGGTGATGAACGCCCGAGGCGCCGAGGCGCTCGAGGCGGCGGCCGAGGATCTGCGCGCCCGCCACGGCGTCTCCATCACCACCATCGCCGCCGACATCGTCTCCGACGAGGGCCGGGCGCGGGTGCTGGAGGCGGCCGGATCGGTGGACATCCTCGTGACCAACGCCGGGGGGCCGCCGCCCGGCAATTGGGCCGACTGGACGCGCGACGACTTCATCCGCGCGCTCGACGCCAACATGCTGACGCCCATCGCGCTGATGACGGCGCTTCTGCCCGGCATGATCCACAAGGGCTGGGGTCGGGTGGTCAACATCACCTCGCAGTCGGTGCGGGCGCCCATTCCGGCGCTCGGGCTGTCGAACTCGGCGCGGGCGGGGCTGACGGGCTATGTCGCGGGCACCTCGCGGCAGGTCGCGCAGCACGGCGTCTGCATCAACAACCTCCTGCCGGGGATCCACGACACGGACCGGGCCGAGGCGCTCGATCGCAATGTGATGAAGGCGCAGGGCATCAGCTTTGACGAGGCCCGGGCGCAGCGGGCGGCCGCGATCCCGACCCGGCGCTACGGGCAGGCCGAGGATTTCGGCGCGGCCTGCGCCTTCCTCTGCTCGGAGCAGGCGCGCTTCATCGTGGGGCAGAACCTGCTGGTGGACGGCGGCGGCACCAACCTGACCGTCTGAGGCGTGCCGGCGGAGCCGCCCCAGGGGCGGGCGGCCCCGCGTGGCTAAGGGTTGAAATGGTCGCTGAAAGCGGCCAGAACCGTCCCGATGGAAATGGTCGGACAGAGCGTGCGTCAACTCCCTCCCAGCCCCCCGCGCCTGAAGGTCGAGCATCTGACGCGCGCCTTCGGCGGCAGCCCCGTCGTCGAGGACGTGTCGCTCGAGGTGGCTGCGGGGCAGGTGGCCTGCCTCCTCGGCCCTTCGGGCTGCGGCAAGTCCACGACCCTGCGGATGATCGCGGGGGTCGAGCAGCCCGACAGCGGCCGCATCTGGTTCGACGGGCAGCCGGTGTCGGACGGCGGGCTCTTCCTGCCGCCCGAGGCGCGCTCGGTCGGCCTGATGTTTCAGGATTTCGCGCTCTTCCCGCACCTGACGGTCGCGCAGAACGTGGCCTTCGGCCTCCGCGGCGGTCGCGAGGAGAAGGACCGGCGGGTTGCCGAACTGCTCGAGAGGGTGAACCTCGCCGGATACGGGCGCAAGCACCCGCACCAGCTGTCGGGCGGTGAGCAGCAACGGGTGGCGCTGGCGCGGGCGCTGGCGCCAAGGCCCAAGGTCATGCTGATGGACGAGCCCTTTTCGGGTCTCGACAACCGGCTGCGCGACGGGATCCGCGACACGACGCTCGAGATCCTGAAGGAGGAGGGGGCGGCGGTCCTGCTCGTGACGCACGAGCCCGACGAGGCCCTGCGGATGGCCGACGAGATCCTGCTCATGCGGGCCGGGCGGATCGTGCAGCGCGGCTCGCCCTACAACGTCTACAACGCGCCGGTGGATCGGGCGGCGGCGGCCTTCTTCTCGGACATCAACGTGATCCACGGGATCTCGCGCGGGGCGCTGACCGAGACGCCCTTCGGCGAGTTCCTGACGCCGGGACATGCCGACGGGGCCGAGGTCGAGATCATCATCCGGCCCCAGCATCTCAGGATCGACTTCGACCGGAACGGGCGCGGGCCGAACCCGACGCCCGCCGAGGGCACGGCCGCACGGGGACGGGTGCTGCGGGCGCGTTTCCTCGGCCGCGAGAGCCTTGTCGAGTTCGAGATGGACAGCGACGGCTCGCGTCTGACGGCCTCGGTGCCGAACGTGTTCCTGCCCAGGCCCGGGACGCCGCTCTGGCTGATGATCCGGCGCGACCGCTGCTTCGTCTTCCCGGCGCGCCGCTGACTGATATGCTGCCCGATCATTGCGTTGCGCGGGGAACTTCATGCGATGAGCGAAGCCGCGGGCCGGTTCGGCGGCGCTTGCGGTCGCTCTGGGAACCTTGTGCGGGCGCAAGCACGGATACAAAAAAGACGGAGCCGCAGCGAAAGGGTCTTTGATCCGGGGGCGCGAACCAATAAATGGGGGCAGTGACGAAGCGAGGCCGCATGTCGGCCGCAGGAGACGCGAGATGCTCAACAATATCGGTTTGCCCGGCCTGCTCCTCATCGCGGTGGTGGTGCTCGTGCTGTTCGGACGCGGCAAGGTGAGCTCGCTCATGGGCGAGGTTGGCAAGGGGATCAATGCCTTCAAGAAAGGCGTCAAGGAAGAGACCGCCGAGATCGAGAACCGCCCCGAGACGACGCGTGACGTGACGCCCGCCTCCGAGCGCGACAAGGTCTGATCGGCGCCCGATGTTCGACATCGGCTGGAGCGAACTGCTCGTCATCGGCGTCGTGGCGCTGATCGTGGTGGGTCCCAAGGATCTTCCCGAAATGTTCCGCACGCTCGGCCGGATGACGGCCAAGGCCCGCAACATGGCGCGCGAGTTCCAGCGCGCGATGGAGGCGGCGGCGGACGAGACCGGCGTCAAGGACGTGGTGAAGGACGTCAAGAACGCGACCTCGCCGCGCAGCATGGGTCTCGACGCGATCAAGGACGCGGCCGAACGGTTCGAGAAGTGGGACCCGATGAAGCCGCAGCCGTCCACGCCGAAGCCTCCGGCGCAGGCGGGCACGATCCCGGCGGCGCAGGCTCAGCAGGGGCCCGGGGCTGCAGCCGTGACGGCTCCGGCGGCCGCCGCACCCGCCGCGCAGGCGTCCGCGCCGGCCGATCGCAAGAGTGACGAATGAGCCGCGACACAAAAGACGACATCGACAGTTCCAGTGCTCCGCTGATCGAGCATCTGGCCGAACTCAGAACCCGGATCCTGATCTCGCTGGGCGCCTTCGTGGTGGCGATGCTGGTCGCCTTCACGGTCTGGAATCCGATCTTCAACTTCCTGACCCACCCGATCTGCGATGCGCTGGCCGCGCGCGGGCAGGATTGCGGGCTTGTCCTGATCAAGCTGCAGGAAGGCTTCTTCGTCGCCATCCGCATCTCGGTGATGGGCGGCATCATGCTCTCCTTCCCGGTGATCGCCTGGCAGATGTGGCGGTTCGTGGCGCCGGGGCTCTACCGGAACGAGAAGGCCGCCTTCCTGCCGTTCCTGATCGCGTCGCCGATCATGTTCGTGCTGGGGGGGCTCTTTGCCTTCTATGTGGTGCTGCCGATCGCCTTCGACTTCTTCCTCGGCTTCCAGCAGTTCATGACCGAACAGCCGGGTGCCGAGGGCGAGGAGGGCCGCCTGCCGCTCGCCGGCGTGGTGTTCCAGGGCTCGATGGAGCAGTATCTGGCGCTGACCTCGAACTTCATCCTGGCCTTCGGCCTCTGCTTCCAGCTCCCTGTGTTGCTGACGCTGATGGGCAAGGCGGGGCTGGTCACCTCGCGCGGGCTGGGCTCGATGCGCAAATATGCGGTCGTGCTGATCCTTGCGGTGGCCGCCCTGGTCACGCCGCCGGACATGATGTCCCAGATGATCCTGTTCGGCGCGGTCTATCCGCTCTACGAGATCTCGATCTTCCTGATCAAGCGGATGGAGCGCAAGCGCGAGGCCGAGCTGCGGGCGCAGGGCCTCTGGTTCGACGATGAGGAAGGGGACGGCGCGGCATGACGGACCCGCTGGAGCGGATCGCGGCGGCGCTCGAACGGATGAGCCCGCCGCCGATGCCGGCCCCCGATTTCGCCTCGGCCGACGCCTTTGCGTGGCACACCGCGCCGGACCGGCTCGAGCCGGTCGAGCGGGTGGCGCGGGTGGACCTTTCGCTTCTGGTGGGGGTCAACCGGGCGCGCGACATCCTGTTTGCGAACACCGAGCATTTCGCCCGCGGCCTGCCGGCCAACAACGCGCTGCTCTGGGGCGCGCGTGGGATGGGAAAGTCCAGCCTTGTCAAGGCGATCCATGCCGCGGTTGTGGCGCGGGGCCTGCCGCTCAAGATCGTGGAGCTCAGCCGCGAGGATCTGCCCTCGGTCCAGCGGCTGCTCAAGCATCTGCGCTCGGCACCCTTCCGCTTCATCCTCTTCTGCGACGACCTGTCGTTCAGCCACGATGACCAGCATTACAAATCGCTCAAGGCGGTGCTGGACGGCGGGATCGAGGGGCGGCCCGAGAATGTGATCCTCTATGCGACCTCGAACCGCCGGCACCTCATGCCGCGCGACATGATCGAGAACGAGCGATCGACCGCGATCAGCCCCTCCGAAGCGGTGGAAGAGAAAGTGTCGCTCTCGGACCGCTTCGGGCTGTGGCTGGGCTTCCATCCGTGCTCGCAGGACGAATATCTCGAGATGATCCGCGGCTATTGCGCGGCGCACGGGCTGTGCGTCGCCGAGGAGGAACTGCGGGCCGAGGCGATCGAATGGCAGGCCACACGCGGCTCGCGTTCGGGGCGGGTGGCCTGGCAGTTCTTCACCGATCTCGCCGCGCGCCACGGCGTCGCGCTCTAGGGCAGCCGTGGGCTGAACCGACCGAGGAAAGACAAGGCGGCCGCGGAACATGACGTTCCGCGGCCGCCTTGTCTTTCAAGGGTCTGATCCGGCGCGACTATTGCAGGTAGGGCATCGGGTCCACGCTTTCAAAGCCCTTGCGGACCTCGAAATGGACGAAGGGCGGATCGGCCGCGCGGACCACGGCGATCTGCTGGCCCCGCTTGACCGTTGCGCCCTTGGCGACCTTGATGCCGTCGATGTTGGCATAGACCGTGAGCAGATTGTCCGGGTGCCGGATCACGAGGATCGGCACCTGATCGGTGTCCTGCGTGATGGCGGCGACCGTCCCGTCGGCCGCGGCGGCGACGGGGGTGCCGACGGCGGCCGAAATGTCGATGCCGTCGTTCTTCTTCTTCACATAGCCGCGGATGATCTTGCCTTGCACCGGGAAACCGAGCCTCGAGGCCGAGGCCGACGTCCGCTGCGTCCCGAGGTCGGGCGAGGCGGGCTGGTTGGCGGGCTTCGAGGCCGGGGTGGTCGACTCGGCCGGCAACGGCTTGGCGGCCGAGGGCGGTGTGGGCGTGGGCGAACCGACCCCCGGCACCGTGACAGGCGTCACGTTCGGCGCAGGCGCAGGCGCGGGCGGGGCCGCCGCGGCTGTCGGGATGATGAGATACTGGCCCTCCCGCACCCCCAGATCGGCGCCGAGACCGTTCCAGTCCGCCAGCGCCTTGGCCGAGACATTGTAGCTCCGCGCGATGGAATAGGCGGTCTCACCGCGCACGACCCGATGGCGCACGGGCTCGTCCGCCGTGCGCGGGGTCGCCGCAACAGGGGCGGGGGCGGCTGCGGAGGCCGGCGCTGCGGCCGGCACGGGCGCGCCGCTTCCGGCGCGGTCGAGGGCCGTGGTGGCGATGGCCGTCACATCGACGCTCGACGGGCTTGCCGTGGCCACGGGCGCGGCCATCACCGGGGCGGGCGCCATGGCCGGGGCGGCCGCAACCCGCTGCGGCAGGGCCACGACCTCGCCCGCCCGGAGCGGGTTCTGCGGGGCCAGCGCGTTGTAGCTGGCGACCTGCACCGGATCGAGCCCGAGGCGCCCGGACAGGGAAGCCACCGTATCGCCTTGCCGCGCCACGGCGACCTGATAGTTCGGATAGGAGATCACGCCCCGATCGTCGGGGCGTGGCCGCGGTGCGGTGGCCGCGCGGGCGGCCTCGGAGGTGTTGAGCGCGCCGGGGCGACTGCGGAGGTCCCAGTCAAGCTCGGAGGTGTTGCAGGCGGCAAGGATGGTCAGCGTCGCCGTCATGCAGAGGGCACGCGCGAGCGGGGGTCGGTGGAACATGCTCTGCCTCTCGTCTTGCAGTCCGGGTTGGTCCCGGAGCTTGTCATGCCTCCGGGTTGGTTCCCGAAGCCGTGTCGGACGCCGCCGGCGCCGGTGATGCGATCCGGGCAGCAGGCCGGAGCGCCCGTCAGTCGGTCCCGATCCCTTCGATCAGCGGCACGAAGCGCACCGGGCGAAGTTCCTCGTAGTCGTAGCCCTGCTCGAGCCGCGTCACCTTGATCAGGTTCTGCACGGCGTCGGTCTGCCCGACCGGGACCACCATGATACCGCCGATCTTGAGCTGTGCCAACAGGGGCCCCGGCGGATCCTCGGCGGCGGCGGTGACGAGGATGCGGTCGAAGGGCGCCTGTTCCGGCAGGCCGAAACTGCCGTCGGCGGCCAGGGCGGTGATGTTGGTCAGCCCCAGCCGATGGAACAGCTCGGTCGCTTCCCGCACCAGCCGCCGGTGGCGATCGACGGTGTAGACGCGGCGCGCAAGCTGGCTCAGGATCGCGGCCTGATAGCCCGATCCGGTTCCGATCTCGAGCACCTTGTCGCGCGGATTGATCGCCAGCGCCTGGCTCATCAGCCCCACGACCGAGGGCTGGCTGATGGTCTGGCCGCAGGCGATGGGAAGCGGCATGTCCTCGTAGGCGCGGTCGGCGAAGATGCCCCGGACGAAGGCGCCGCGGTCGATCCGCTCCATCGCGGCGAGCACGCGGGCATCGGTGACGCCGCGCGAGCGGACGGCGAACAGGAACCGCATCTTGCGCTCTGCCGGATCCTCCTCGTCCGGGCCTGCAGTCATCCGATCAGCGCCTCCAGCTCCGCAAGCCGGTCGTGCGCGGTCAGGTCCGCACGCATCGGGGTGATCGAGATGTAGCCGTCGAGGTTCACGGCGGCGTCGGTGCCGGGCAGGGTGGGGCTGTGCTGCGCGCCGCCCCGGATCCAGAGGAAGCGGCGTCCCGAGGGGGACATGTGCGGCTCCACCCCGAAGGAGGTGTCGCGCCGGAAACCCTGCGCCGCGACGCGCTGGCCACGCACGCCGGCCGCAGGCTTGGGCGGGAAATTCACGTTGTAGAAAAGGCGATAGTCGCCGTCGTCCCAGAGCCCCTTTTCCAGAAGCAGCCGCACGATCCGCGCGCCATGGGTGCGGGCGCCTTCGAACGGATCGGCCAGCCCCTCGGTCTCGGGCCCGAGGAACTGCGACAGGGCGATGGCGGGCAGACCCTGCAGCGCGGCCTCGAGCGCGCCGCCGACCGTGCCGGAATAGAGGACATTCTCGGCCGAGTTGTTGCCCCGGTTCACGCCGGACAGCACGAGGTCCGGGCGGGCGCCCTGCAGCACGTCATAGAGCGCGGCGAGCACGCAGTCGGCCGGGCTGCCCTCCGCCGCATAGCGGCGCGGTGCCAGCTTGGCGATCATCATCGGATGGGTGTAGCTGATCGCGTGAGAGACGCCCGACTGCTCGAAGGCGGGGGCAACCGTCCAGACCTCACCGTCAGGCCCGGCGAGGTCCCGCGCGATCCCCTCGAGCACCTCGAGCCCCGGAGCATTGATGCCGTCGTCGTTGGTGATCAGGATGCGCATTGGGTTCTCTCTTTGCCGATCATCTGCTTAGACGAGCGGTGCGCGAGCGTAAAGCCGTGCACGACGGCCAGGCCGGCGCTGTGTCTTCAGGGCCCGCAAGATTGTCGGGAACCGTTCGACATGTGCGGTGTTGATCGCACGCTGCCTCACCGGACCTTCGGGTCCGGCGGGTGGCCTCATGCCCAAACCTTGATCGTCAACCGGAGATGCCGACTTGCTGCAGTGCGGGAAGAAACTGAATGCGGCCGCAGAAGCGAGGATCCGCCTGTGTGGTCTGCCGGATCTTGATCTTTCCGCGGCTTTCGCGGCGGCTGCGCCGAGGCGGGCCGCGGCGATGCCGCTCACCATCGCGTGCGGCGCGGTTCCTCTACCGAGGGGTGTCCGCAATACTTCCTTGGGTTGCGGTGGGTTGCAGGATTTCGACGGTGATGATCCACCATTCTACAGCTTGAAAAATGCGCGGAATCATTGAGGATGGGAGGCACTTGGGGCGTGGCCGGGAATCGCATCCACCTAAAGGGGCAGCCCCGTAATCGTATTGCTTACAGGTCTCTCTTTTTCGCAGGTGCAGCAAGAATCCGCAGATGCACGATCGAGAAACCGCCCTCAAAATGGGCACGCCTTGACATATCGGCTGAAGCGAGGAAAATTGTTGTTCTAATTTGTACAATATTCGACCCGGAAGACTTGGCACGACATGACTCAGCATTTTCTGGATTAAAGTCGGTCCGTGCCTGAGTGGCGACGCTCGAAAGCAACAGGTGTTTCATGGAATTCAATCCGCAATCCTCTTTGGCGCCAGACAACGTCAGTTCCGACCACATCTACCTGTCGTCCCTGGCGCCCGTTGCCGGCGCGGAATCGGGACCGGTCGGGGGGCTGGCCAAACGCATTATCGACATCCTGATCGCGGTGACCGCGCTGATCGCGCTGGCGCCGCTGATGATCGGCGTGGCGCTGATCATCTGGCTCAGCAGCAACGGGCCGATCCTCTACGGGCATCAACGCGTGGGCTTCGGTGGCCGGACCTTCCGCTGCTGGAAGTTCCGCTCGATGGTGGTGGACGGCGACGTGGTGCTCGAGCGGCACCTGCGCGCCAATCCCGAGGCGCAACGCGAATGGGAGCGTGACCGCAAGCTCCGTCAGGATCCGCGGGTGACGCCGATCGGGGCCGTGATCCGCATGCTCTCGATCGACGAGCTGCCGCAGCTCTTCAACATCCTGTCCGGCGAGATGAGCGTCGTCGGGCCGCGCCCGGTGGTGGCGGCCGAGCTGCGCCGCTACCGCGGCTCTGCCGGCCATTACCTGCGGACCCGCCCCGGCCTGACCGGCATGTGGCAGGTCAGCGGCCGGAGCGATCTGAGCTATCGGCAGCGCGTGCTCCTCGACCGCTACTACGTGATGCGCTGGAACGTTCTTGCGGACGCGGCGATCATCCTGCGGACGGTGCCGGCGGTTCTGCGCTCGCGCGGCTCCTGCTGAGCCGTCAGTCAAGGTCTGGCCAGCGGCCGCGGCGGAGTGTCCGCCGCGCCTTCATGTCATAGAGAGAAAGGTACCCGAATGGCCGTGTTCCGTCGCCATCTCCTCCCGCTCGTCGCGTTGGCGATGCTGCCCGGAGGGGCCGTGCTGGCCGAAGGTTACAAGATCAGCGCCAGCGACCTCCTGCGTCTGCGGGTCCTCGAATGGCAGCCGGTGGACGGGACGATGCGCGTGTGGGACGCGATGACGGGCGAATACCGGGTCAATTCGGACGGCACGATTTCCGTTCCGTTCCTCGGGCCGGTCGAGGCGGCGGGGCACACGCCCTCCCAGCTCGGCACCCTGATCGCCGACGGCCTGATGGAGCGTCTGGCGCTGCCCGACATGCCCGACGCCACCGTCGAGATCGCCGAATATCGCCCGGTCATCGTGGCGGGTCATGTGCGCAATCCGGGCGAGGTGGTCTATCGTCCCGGCATCACCGCGCGGCAGGCCATCGCCATGGCGGGCGGGCCGAGCGACGAGATCCGCAGCACCCCGGCCATCGTGCGCGACCTGATCTCGCAGGAAGGCGCGCTGCGCATCCTGCTCGACAGCCGCGAGGGTATGCTCGCCCGCCGCGCGCGCCTGATGGCCGAGCGCGCCAACGAGAGCGAACTGGGCGCCGTCCCGGACCTCGACAGCGCGCGGGGCCGGGCGCTGCTGGCCGAAGAGAAGTCGTTCATGGATCTGCGCCGCGATCAGGTCGAGCGCAATCTGGCGGCCATCGACGCGCAGAGCGAACTGCTGACCGCAGAGATCGAGGCGCTGCAGGCCAAGACGGTCCAGCTCGAGACACAGCTCGAACTGGCCGAGAAAGAGGCTGCAAACGCCCGGAACCTGTCGGAACGCGGGCTCGTGGCCAGCGGGCGGCTGTTCGAGACGCAGCGGACGCTGTCGGCCATCGAGAGCCAGCGGCTCGACACCTCGACGGCGATCCTGCGGGCCCGTCAGGGCATCACGACGGCCGAGCGCGACCGGATCGCGCTGCTGGACGGACGCTCGTCGGAGATCGCGGCCCAGCTTCAGGAGGTCGAGGCCCAGATCCTCGAGATCGACCGCAAGATCGACACGCAGCGGGGGCTCTCGGTGTCGCTTCTGGGGCAGGCGGGCGGCAAGGATCTGGCGGCCGACCCGGACGCCATCGCCGCCATGAGCAGCGTCATCGTGATGCGCATCGACGACGACGAGCTGCGCCAGATCCCCGACGCGATGGACCTGCGGCTGGAGCCGGGCGACATGGTCCAGATGACGCTGAGGCCGCCCTCGACCAACTGAGAGGGTCCGCTTGGAACGACAGGAAGGGAAGCCGACGCGGGTCGGCTTCCCTTTTTCCTTGGCCGCGTGGCGGTGGGCACGGCCGGCTAGACCGGATGCGGCGGGGACGGATCGGCCGCGTCGTTCACTGGCCGAACGGCGCCGCGTTGGCGCAGGGGCATCCGCTGCTGCCGACGCTCGCGCTGGTTGCGAAGCACATAGACGAGGGCCGCGACCAGCATCAGGGTCGCGAGGTCGAACTGCAGGTAGCCCACGACCTCGGACATGCTGAGCACGGTGCTCCGCATCATCAGGGCGGTCAGGAAGATGGACTCCGCCCGCGGCTCCTTGAAGGCCCAGATCGTGGCCAGCGCCAGCGCCCCGAAGATCGCGACCGCCTGCATGGCGACCCCGATGATCCCGATCTCGACCGCGTTCGAGATGAAGGTGTTGTGGAAGTGGAAGCCGCGCTTGCCGCTGATGCCGAACTCTTTCCACATGGCCTCGGCGCCCGGGTTCCCGGGCACCCAGTAGGCCTGATAGCCGACCCCGAGGAAGGGCTGCTGCGCGATTTCGCGGAAGGCCAGCGCCCACAGTTCGGTGCGGCCGGTGAGGGTCGCGTCCTTGCCGGTGGTCTCGAGGATCAGCGCCATGACCTCTTCCTGCATGGCGACGAGCAGGATGGCCACCACGATCCCCAGCCCGACGGTGAAGCCCGCGAGCAGGATGCGCTGGGCAAAGCTGAGCCAGCGCCCAAGGAAGAAGGGCAGCGCAAAGGCCAGAGCCGCGCCGGTGGCCAGCAGCTGACCGGCCGACTGGGCCTGGATCAGCAGGAAGGTCCCGATCAGGAAGCCGCCCGCGGCCAGCAGCCGCCACATCCGTGACTGGTTGCGATCGAGCATGATGGCGAAGGCGCAGAGCATCAGGGTGGACATCGGCAGCGAGAAGGCGTTCTTCGAGCCGAAGATGCCCAGCCAGCCGAGCCCGTCCGCCCGGACCTTTCCGAACACGAGGCTCAGCACGGCCGCGATGAGATGCGCGCTGAAGAGGATGCGCAGGAAGACGATCGGCGAGAGCCGGCTGGCGATCGCCACGGCGATGGCGAAGGTCACGCAGAGCTGGATGCCGTAGCGCAGGCTGAGCGAGGCATATTGCGACCAGAGCACCGTGAAGAGGCACCAGGCGGCGATGGCGAAGATCATCCAGTAGCGCCGCAGCTCCATCAGCGTGGTCTGCGGCCGTCGCACCACAAGCAGGCAGCCCGAGGCCAGGAAGCCCGCCGCCGCCATGGATCCGATCCACTGCACCAGCAGGAGGCACAGGATGGTCAGGAAGGCCAGCACCGTGGTCGGGCAGACGTCGATGATCATGCCGTCATGGCGGTGCGGGCGCAGGGGGGCGGCGGTCATCTCGTGCGGCGTCTCCTCAGTCTTCCAGCCGACATAGCACGGATTCCTCGAACTGGCACGCCTCTCCGGGTGCGGTCCACGAGACCCAGTCCACCTCGAGCGCGACCGGCTCCTCGGGTTGCTCGTAGGCTCCCATCCATTCCGTCAGCACGTCGGTGCTCCAGTGGCTGAAGAAGATCTTCTGCGGCGCCACCGGCAGGGTCTCGGTGGCTTCGTGGACCAGCTCGCCATCCACGAACCAGCGCAGCCGCTCGGGCTCCCAGATGAACGAGAAGGTGTGCCAACCCTCGTCCGAGGGCGGGTCGAGCGGCACGACATGGCGGTTCTTCGGCTCGCCGGACACATAGGTGTTCACGTCCACCGAGGCGGTGTTGCGGGTGAGGATCTCGAAGTCGATCTCGTCATGGGGCTGGTCATGCACCGGCCCGATGTAGGTGAAGAAGGCGGCGTTGAGGCCGGACTTGCGGTGATCGGTCCGCATCCGGGTCTCGAAGGTCCCGTGCAGGTAGCGTTGCTCGGTCTGCACCTCCCCGCAACGGTGCTGGCCCTCGCCGGACGTGTCGGGCAGATACAGGAGCCGGAGGATGCCGTCCTCGGCGCGGACGGCGTTGGAGGACCAGGTGCAGTTCTGGTGCTCGCCGTTGGTCCAGCCGTCCGAAATGTACCAGCGTTCTCCGTCGATCTCGTCGAAGGTCTCGCGGAACGAGGCCGGCGGCTCGTCCGCCGCGGCCGGAGCGGCCACGAGGAGGGGCAGAAGGGTCTGCGCGGCAAGGCGCGCAAGCGGCAGACGGGGTCTCATGAAGGGCTCCGTGGCTGTTTCAGGAAGAAGGTTAGGCCCGGGCTTCTCCGATGGCGACCGTTCTCCGATCACATTGGCAACAGCTTGCCGCAGTGCCGCGAAAACCGGCAGTTCCGGCGGTCGGACGGCGGCGGACATGGTGCCGGGTTACGCGGCGGGTCGAGGAAAGCTACACAGGGACGATTCGGAGGACGGAGGGACGATGCGGATTTCGGTGCTGATGGCGAACTATCGCGGCGCGGCCTTCCTGCCAGAGGCGATCGAGTCCGTTCTCCGCCAAAGTCACGCGGATCTCGAACTGATCGTGGTCGATGATGCCTCGGGCGACGAGAGCGCGGACCTCGTGCGTGAGATGGCCGAGGGGGACTCCCGCGTCACGCTGATCGAGATGGAGCGGAACGGCGGACCCTCGGCGGCGCGCAACCGCGCGCTGGAGGCGGCGACCGGGGACTGGCTTGCCGTGATGGACTCGGATGATGTGCTCCATCCCGACCGTCTTGCGCGCCTTCTCGCTGCCGCCGAGGCGCTCGGGGTCGATGCGGTCGCCGACGACATGCTCCATTTCGGCGAAGCGCCGGATGCCGGCGGGCGGACGCTGCTCCAGTCCCTGCATCTGGTCGCGCCGATGCCGGTGGATGCCACCCTGTTCGTCGCGGCCAACGGAGGTTCGGACGATCTGCCGCCGCTGGGCTATCTCAAGCCGCTCGTCCGCCGCTCGGCCTGGGGCGGACTGCGCTATGACGAGACGCTGAGGGTGGGCGAGGATTACGACCTGTATCTGCGTCTGCTTCTGGACGGCGCGCGGCTCGTGCTGCTGCCCGAGGCGCTCTATCTCTACCGGCGCCACTCGGGCTCGATCTCGCACAGGCTGTCGGTTGCGGCGCTCGAGCCGCTGATCGCGGCGCATGACCGGACGGCGCGGGATGTCACCGATCCCGCACTTGCGGGCATGATGCGCCGCCGCCGCGCGGGGCTCGAGCGGCTTCTGGCCTTTGAACATCTGGTGGCGGCGATCAAGCGGCGCAGGCCGCTGCCGGCGCTGGGTCAGCTTGTGCGGCGGCCGGATCTGGTGGCCGAACTCCTGCGCAGCGTGCGCGAGCGGCTTCAGCGCCGGGCCGCGGAAGAGGTCGAGATCCGCCCGCTCTCGCTGGTGCTGTCGGCCGATCCGCGGCCCGTGGGTGACGGCCAGCGCCTCGTGGCGGTGCCGCCGCTGCTTGCCCCGGACCTGCCGCATCCCTGGCCGCCCGCACAGCAGGCCGCGCTTCTGTCGGATCTTGCGGCGCGCCATGATCTCGACATCTGTGCCGACGGCGAGGAGGGGCTGTTCTGGCTCTGGCTCGTGCCGCGCTGGAGCCGCGCCGAGGTGGTGCTGCCTGAAGGCATGGAGGCGCGGCTTCCTCCGGGCGCCGAGCGCCGCGGCGCGGCGCCCGAGGACGAGGACGAGGATCCGGGCGACTGAGGCCCGGCCTCAGACGGGCAGCAGCAGCCGCTCCGGTCGGGGCGGGGCGGGCGGGCGCAGGGCGGCCAGCTTGTCACGGGCGACCCCGCGCGCGATCGGCAGGAAGCGCGCCGGCGGGCTCAGCGCGAAGCCGAGCGCGGCGGCAATCCCGGCCTCTGCCTTCCGGTCGAGAAACTGCCGGAGGAGGAGCTTGGCCCGCACCTGCTGCAGGTGCCGGCGCATGGCCGCCCTCGCGGAGGGGGACGCCGGCAGGTCCAGATGCGCGCGGCACGCGCTCTCCAGCGCCGCGAGATCCGCCGTCCGGTGCCGCCCCGAGAGCGAGGCGCCCCGTTCCACCGCCACATAGCCGACGGACCGGATGAGGCCGAAGCGCGCGCCCAGAAGCAGCATCCGCATGTAGAGGTCGAAATCCTCGCCCAGCCACATGCGTTCGTCGTAGCGCAGCCCGTGCCGCGCCAGAAAGGCCCGCGACATGACCGGCTTGAGAAAGCCGAGTTCGCCCCGCCGGACACCCTGCGCCAGATTGCCGAGCGCGAAGGCTTCGGCATCCAGCATCTCCACCCCGGTCGGGGCGTCAGGCAGGCTCGAGGGCACGAAATCGGCGGCATGGTCAGGTGTGACGAAGACGATGTTGTCGGCGGCCAGATCGAGCGTCGGGTCGAGCCTCGCAAAGCGGCCCGGCAGCAGGAAATCATCGGCGTCGAGGATGGCGATCCGTGCCGCGCGTGACAGGGCGATGGCGCGGTTGCGCGCGGCCGAGGGACCGCCGTTCTGCGCCTGCCGCTCGACGATCAGCCGGCCGCTGCCGTCGTCGGCGCCCCGCGCGGCCTCGGTGGTTGCGTCGGTCGAGGCATCGTCCACCACCACAACCTCGGCCACCTCCGCCTCGGCCAGAGCCGAGCGCACGGCCTTGGCGATGGTCGCCTGGGCATTGTGTGCGGCGATGATCACGCAGATGTCCGTCATGCGGCGGTTCCTTCGCGGCGGGAGAGCAGGCCGGAGCGGACGAGCCCCTTGAGCCAGATCCTGTGGATCTCGGAGGATTTGGCGGCAAGTTCCTCGCGCAGATAGCGCGCGGGCTGCCGGCCCGAGAGCGCCCAGAGGATGCGGCTCCGGCGCGGCCAGTCAAGGGCAGGATCCCACGGGGCGATCAGCATCCGGCGCAGGATGGCGGGCGACAGGTCTGCCAGCGGGTGCGCCCCGGTCGCATGGCGGCGCGGAGCGAGCCCGTCAAACAGCGCGTCCACGCCCCGGCTCGCCAGCGCCAGCGTCTCGGACAGGCCCTGCTCGGCAGCAAGGCCGGGCAACATGGCCGCTTCGGCGGCCGACAGGTGGTCGAGGCTTGCGCGCAGGTCGCACAGGTGGCCCGCGCAGGGCTCGTGCGCAACGAAGGCCTTGACCACGCCGATGGCCGCCACGAGGCATCGGTCGGGGCCCGAGATCATCGGCACCGTGCCGCCCTCGTGCGGCATGAGCGTCGCCCGGGCCAGGAAGTCGGCCGTCCGGCGCGGCCGCGGCGCGCCCGGCTGCTGAAGGCGATGGTGCAGGTCCACCACCGGGCCACCCGTTGGACGGCGGTAATGCTGCTCGCCCAGGTGCTTCGTCCACCAGTCGGCAAGCTCGGCCTCCTGCGGGACGAAGCCCGCCTCCCGCAGCACCGCGCCCGCTCGGGGCAGGTCCGCCTCGGCCACCAGAAGGTCCACGTCTCCGGTCGGCTTCCAGCAGGGCCCGCCATAGAGGGCGATCTGCTGCAGCGGACCCTTGAACTGCACATGCGCGATGCCCGCCGCCTGCATGAGCCGGGCGACCTCTCCGCTGACGCGAAGGCTGTGGCCATTGCGCGCGGCGGTGTAAAGTCGCATTGACTCGATCTGCGGGGCGATGGCGGCCCAGGCCGGGGGAAGGTCGGCCGGGCGCGGGGCGAGGAACAGCCCGACCTTGTTCAGCCGCGCCATGTCGAAAAGCACCTGCGGCAGAACCTGCCCGGGCAGCGGTGCCGCGTCGCCGAAGGCGCGGGCGAGGGCCGCACGCAGCGCTTCGGCCTCCGAAAGGCAGTCGTGGCCGCGCACGGCGGCGAAATGTGCGGCGGTGAAGGTCATGCCCCTTGTCCTGTCCGCAGGAGGCCGCTCCTGTCGAATCGAAGTGTGTCCGACGCGAGGAGAGTGAACCTTCGGCCAAGGCGTTGTCGCCCCGAGGTAGCGCATTTTCCCCTTTTGGTTGTGAATTGCGATGAAAATTTGAGCAGCAACTTTGTCCCGTAAGGGTTGTGGCAAATGGCGGGCTCAACCTTCAATTGCATTTACAATTCCTTTTGATAAATATATTCCGTGCGGGCGGCATCCGATCGGAGAGCGGCGGCGTCCGCATTGACACCTCGGGCATCTTTCAACAGGCTTGGATCCGGTCCTTTGGGCCATCTTACCTTATGCTGAGGATATTTGACGTGGCAAACAACATCCAAACTCTTGCTTATCAGGCCCCGGTGCTGCGCGCTCACGGCACGCTGGAAGCCATGACCCACGGTGCAAGCACGGGGCATGTGACCGATGCGGCCTTCCCGTCGGGCACTGCGATCGCCGACATGACCTTCTCCTGATCTTCGGGACGAAGCACAGCCCCGGTCCGAGGCGGTCAATGACTGCCTCGGTCACAAAACGTGTTTGATCAAGGAATTTTCGACGTGACCATCAGGGCGGCACCCGGCTGCATTCCCTGCCCATTCGGGGACGGGATTGCGATCTTCGACACGAACAGCAACTCCTACTTCAGCATGAATGCGGTGGGCGAATTCGTCTGGTCGCAGCTCGATCAGCCCGTCGAGATCGAGGTTCTCGTGGGGCGCGTCGCGGACCGCTACCGGATCGAGCCCTCGGTCTGCGAGGGCGACATCCGCAAGCTGGTGGATGACCTCGCGGCGAACCGGCTCGTCACCCTGGCCTGAGGGAGGTTCCATGCGGCGCGTGCGGCGTCTCCTGACCCTGAGGCCTGCCGAGGCGCTGGCGCTGTGGCGGGCGCTGGCGGAGGTGGCACGGATCCGCCTCGCGATCGCGCGCCGGCGGACAGATGCGGTGCGGGCCGCCACCGCGGCCTTCGCCGCCGCGGGCGCGGCCCCGGCCTCGGAGCAGCGCGTCGTTGCCTGGTCGGTGACCGCGGCCGCGCGGCTCGTCCCGGGCGCCACCTGCCTCACGCAGGCGCTGGCCGGCCAGCGCCTTCTTGCGCGGAAAGGCTACGCCTCCACCGTTCGCATCTCGTTGCCGAACGGGCGCGACAGCGCCTTCCGCCCGCATGCCTGGCTTCTGTCCGGCAATGTCATCGTGCTCGGGGGATCTTCCATGGACTACAGCCAGCATCGCGCGCTCGTGGATTACGAAAGCTCGGGCCGCACCGATCCGGTGGCCGAACAGGCGGCAGGAGCGGCCCTGTGAGCGCGCTCGCCGCCTTCGTCACGCTGGGCGGAGATCCGTCGGAAGCCGAGGGCCGGGTAAAGGCCATGCTCGCGGCCATGCCGAGCCGCGGGCCTGAGGCGCGGTCGGTGCTGCTGCCCGGCGGGGTCGCGCTGGGCCATCGGGCGCGGCACGCGGCCATGGGCCCGTGGCGGCTGCGGCCGGGCGGTCCGGTGCTGACCGGCAGCCTGAGGCTCGACAACGCCGCCGAGTTGCAGTCCGCGCTTGGACTGGCCGAGGCAGCCGATGCCGCCCTTGTGCTGGCGGCCTATGACCGCTGGGGGCTGGATCTGCCGCTTCACCTCGAGGGCGATTTCGCCCTCGTGCTGTGGGATCCGGCCGCGGGACGGCTGGTCGGGCTGCGCGACCGGTTCGGCGTCTGCCCCTTCCTTTATCGCGCCACGCCTCAGGCGGTCGCCGTCGCGTCGGATGTCGAGGCGGTGCTGGGCGCCTTTCCCGCCTGTCCCCCCGCGCTCGACGAGATCTGGATCGCCGAGTTCCTTTCGGGCCAGCCCACGTCGGCGCAGCGCACCATCCACCGGGGGATCAACCGTCTGGAACCGGCGCACATGCTGCTGGTCGAGAAGGGCCGGACCGAGATCCGCCGCTACTGGCGGCTGGAGGTCGAGCCCCGCCACCGGCCCGACCCGCCCGAGGCGCTGCTCGAGCTGCTCGAGCGGTCGGTGGCGGCGCGGATGCGGGGCGGCACAGTGGGCGCGATGCTGAGCGGCGGGCTCGATTCCAGCACGCTCGCCGTTCTGGCCTCGCGGATGTCCGAGGCGCCGCTTCCTGTGGTGTCGATGAAGTTCGACGCCTGCCCCGAGATCGACGAGCGCGCATGGATCGGCAAGGTTCACGAGGCCGGCCGCTTCCGGCAGCTCTGGCTTGATGGCAGCGAAGCTCTCGGGGGCACCGTCGAAGAGCTTCTGGCCGAGCAGGGCGCACCGTACCTTGCGCCGAACCTGCCCACCTCGCGCTGGCTCTACCGTCGGGCGGCCGAGGCGGGGATCGAGATCCTGCTCGACGGGCACGGCGGCGACGAGGTGATCTCGTTCGGGACCTCGCGCCTGACCGAACTGGCCGCCGAGGCGCAGTGGCGGAGCCTCTGGCGGTCCACCGCCGCCGTCTCGGCGCTGTTCGGCAGCCCCCGGCGCGAGCTTTTTCTGGCATCGGCCTCGGTGGGTGCCTCGTCGCGTTGGGTCCGGGCGCTGGCCCGCCGGCTGGGGCCCAGAGCCACCCGCGATGCGACGGCCTGGAGGCGGGCGGTTCATCCCGATCTGGTGGCGCGGACCGGCCTCGTCCAGCGCGTGCGCGAGGCGAACGGCGTGACGGTGAAGGGTGCGACGGACGACATCCGGCGCCACATCGCGCAACTGACGACACCGGGCTATCCCACCGCGCTCGAGGTGCTCGACCGTTCCGCAGCCCCGTGCGGGATTTCGCCGCGCTATCCGTTCCTCGAGCGGCGGGTGGTCGAGCATTGCGTGGCGCAGCCCGCCTCGGCCAAGTTCCGCGACGGCATGACCCGAGCCCTGCTGCGCGACGCGATGCGCGGCCTGCTGCCCGACGAGATCCGCCTGCGGAGCAGCAAGACCGACTTCAGCCCCAACGTGCGCGAGCGTGTGCTGAGGGACTGGACCGAGAGCCTTGACCGGCTGTCCCGGCGCGATCCCGGCCAGATCGCCGATTTCGTGGATCTTGGCGTCATCCGCGGCGTCATCGACGGGCTTCGCGCGGGCGAGGCCGATACCCCCGCGCTCTTCCAGACCCTGCGCGCGATTGTGCTGGACGAATGGCTTCGGGCCCGGGAGTTCCCCGCCGCCGCCCGACTCGACAGAAGGACACCTGCATGATCGTCGAGACGTCCTCTCTCCGGCCTGCGCTGCGGACCGCCTACGGGCTCGCGTGGCGCTCGGACGTGGATCTGCCCGAGCTGGAGCCGCTGGAAGGCGACAGGGCGGCCGACCTCACGGTGCACCGTGCACCGCTCGATGATCTGCCGGGCGAGGGGGGCTTCCGCACCCGCTTTGCGCCCGATCGGGCCGAGCTCTGGTGGCAGACGGTGGGCGGCTTCCGGGTCGAGCCGGGCCGGATCACGGCCAGCCCGCACCCCGGCGTATCGGAGGATCTCGTGGCCTATCCGCTGCTGGGCTCGGTGCTGGCGCTGGCTCTGGAGCAGTTGGGTCTCTTCACGCTCCATGCGAGCGCGGTGTCGGTGGGCGGCCGCGGCGTGGTGATGATGGGCGACAAGGGGGCGGGCAAATCCACGACCGCGACGGCGATGATCCGCGCGGGCCATCCGCTCATCGCGGACGACATCGTGGCGGTGGACGAGACCCTGTCGCTCCGCCCCGGCTTTCCCCAGGTCAAGCTGTCACCAGCGGCGGCCGCGGCCTTCGATGCGCCGGATGCGGTCCATCGCCCGGTGGTGCCCGAGGTGCCCGAGAAGAGCCGCGTGCTGTTGCCCGGCCGGTTCGCCCGCGGTGTCACGCCGCTCCGGCGGATCTACCGGCTTGAACGCGGTCCGGCCGAGGCCGAGCCTGCCGTGATCGCCGTGCCGCCGTTCGAGGCGCTGCCGCTGGCCCTGCGCTTTGCCTATGTCACCCGCTTCGGCGCCGAGGTGCTGAACGGCGCCGCCGGCGCCCGGCATCTGCGGCAGGCCGCGGCCATAGCCGCCAGCGGCGTCCTGCATCGCGTGATCGTGCCCCACGATCTTCGCCGGCTGCCCGAGGTGGTGGCCCTGATCGAGCGGGATGCGGAGGCTGCGGCGTGACCGACGATCATTCGCCCATCCCCGCGGTCGAGGGCTTTCGAGGCGCCGCGGCGCTGGTGCGGGCCATGGCGCGCTTCGGGCGCAAGCGGCTGGCGATAGCCCTGACCTTCCTTGTCCTCGGCAACGTGACCGAGGGCGTCTCGATCCTTCTTCTCCTGCCGATCCTGACACTGGCCGGGCAGGGCTCATCCGACTACGCGATCGACCTCGGCGGGCGCCATCTCTTCGGCCAGCCCCTGCCGGACGTGAGCATCGGGCTTGAGGTGCTGCTGGGGGCGATCGTCCTGCTCGTGGCGCTGCAGGCGGCCTTCAACCGGGTCAAGGCGGTCTATCTGTCGGATCTCTTGCAGGATTTCGCCAACTCAACGCGCGCGGGACTCTTTTCGGCGGTGGCCTCGGCCCGGTGGGAGACGGTGGTGCGGATGCGCCGGGCCGATCTCGAACATGCGCTGACGGGCGAGATCGACCGGATCACCTTCTCGGGCTTTGTGTCGCTGAGCCTGATCCAGATCCTCGTGGGTCTCGTGATCTACTTCGTGCTCTGCCTCGCCGTGTCGGTGCCGATGACGCTGTTCGCCTTCGGCTTCGGCCTTGTGGCGTTGCTGTTGCTGAAACCCTACCGCAAGCTCGCCGAAAGGTATGGCCACAAGATCCAGACCGCGCGGACGGTGCAGGCGCGGCTCGTGTCCGAATTCATCACCGGGCTCAAGACCGCCCGCTCGATGAACCAGGAGCCGCACCATGTCGCCCAGTTCGAGCGCACGCTTGACGGCACCAAGGCGGATGCCCACGACTATGCGCGCCGCAACGCGCTGGGCAACGGGCTGTTCCAGGTGGCGCTGGCGATCGGAGCCGCCGCCTTCGTGCTGCTCTCCCTCCGCTTCGTCGGGCTCGAGATGTCGCAGATGCTGGTGCTGCTCGTGATCCTGATGCGGGTCACGCCGCGGTTTCAGGGGCTGCAGGCGCAGGTGCAGGCGCTGCTGGTGGATCTCCCGGCCTGGTGGCGCGTGGTCGATCTGCAGAGCCGCCTCGAGGCCAACCGCGAGGGCGGGGCCGGCTTCGTCTCGGCGCCGGTCGCGCCGCCCCGGCACGAGATCCTGCTCGACCGCGTGACCTACCGCCACACGGAAGGATCGGAAGAAGCCGCCCTGAACGACTGCACCATCCGGCTTCCGGTCGGGCGGGCGACGGCCCTGATCGGGGCTTCGGGGGCGGGCAAGAGCACAGTGGCCGACATCGTGATGGGGCTGATCCGGCCCGAGGCCGGGCGCCTTCTGGTCGATGGGCACGAACTGACTGAGTCCGAGCGCCGCGGCTGGCGCGAGCATCTGGCCTATGTGCCGCAGGAGACCTTCCTGCTGCATGACACGATCCGGGCGAACCTTGCCATCGTGGCCCCCGACGCCACCGAGGAGGAGATGCACCAGGCCCTCGCCGATGCCGCCGCCGACCGTTTCGTGGCCGCCTTGCCCGAGGGGCTCGACACGCGGGTGGGGGACCGCGGCACGCTCCTGTCAGGGGGCGAACGGCAGAGGATCGCGCTGGCGCGGGCCTTCCTGAAGCGGCCGGCCGTGCTGATCCTCGACGAGGCCACCAGCGCGCTGGACTGGGAGAGCCAGAGCCGTGTGGCCCAGGCCCTCGCGCGGCGGGCGGGTGAGATGACGGTTCTGACCATCGCGCACCGGCCCTCGATGGTGGCCTTTGCCGATCACGTCTATTCGCTGGAAGCCGGACGCGTGGTCGAGGAAGGGCCGATGGCGGACCTCTTGCGGAAGACGGACGGGCACCTGTCCCGGATGTTCGCGCACGAGGCCTCGGAGCCTGCGCGCCTCAGACTCGCCCAGTAGGATGATCCTCACCGCCGCGGCATCCGCCATTGTGAGAATCACCTAACCTTCAGTTGGTGCTGCTCCCGGGCTCTGAGATGGGGGCAGTCAAAGGCCCGATTGCTGCGATTTGCCGATCGGCAGGAGCCCGTCGGAGGGGCTGGCCGGTTGATCCGGCGGCGCGCGCCTGGCCTTTTCTTCCCGCAGCATCAGAAGGATAAGGCCGAGGTAGAGCATCTGCGCGATCAGCAGCGTGGCGGCCACGATGCCCGCCACGGCCCATCCCGAGAAGCCCAGGTACATGGCGAGCGCGGCCGCCGCCGCCGCCGCCCCGCCCATTCCCATCAAGAAGGCTCCGATCCGCATCGCGCTCTCCTGCCTTCGCAACCCGAAGTTGCGCCTCTCTTTCATAGATAGGCAGGAACTTGCCGAAAGGAAAGAGACAGGTGCGCGCACATATCAGCTGTCAGCGACGTGACGCCGAACCGTCACCTTCGGCGCACATCATGGCAGGTTGCGAAGGCGGTGCCGTGGCCCTCAGCTGGTTCCGCTGCGGCCCGAGAAATAGTCGCCGTATTCCTCGTAATAATGCTCGCCGCCGGTCTCGGGGACGTAGTCGCGCAGGGACTCCATATCGACCTTGTTCAGCACGACGCCGAGGGTCTTCTCCATCAGGGCGGGCTCGTTCATCAGCGTCTCGCGCAGGAGCGTCTTGGGCGTCTTGCCCCACTCGGCCACCATCACGATCTGATCGACCATCGGCACCACCACCCGCGCATCGACCACCGGCCCCAGGGGCGCAAGGTCGAGGATGACGTGACTGTAGCGCGCGCGCGCGGCCGCCAGCAGCTGCCGCATCCCCTTGGAGCCCAGCATCTCGCTGGAATGGGTCATCATGCCGGGCGTCACGCAGGGCAGCAGATGCACGCCGCTGTCGCCGATCACGCGCAGCGCCTTGGTCCAGTCCGCCCGGCCCAGCGCCGCTTCGACAAGCCCTATGCCCCGCGTCAGCCCAAGCCTGCGGCTGAGGCCGGGGTTGCGCGGGTCGGTGTCGATCAGCAGCACCGAATTGCCGGACGCGGCCATCACCGCGGCCAGGTTCAGCGCGACCGAAGACTTGCCCTCGCCCGGACGGATCGAGGTGATGCCCAGGACGATCTGCGACTTGCCCGCGAGGCTCACCTCCGATGAGAAGCGGATGTTGCGGAGCGTCTCGGCATAATGCGAGCGGGGATGCTGCAGCGCGTGGATCGGCTTGCGCACGACCGGGATGCCCGGCACGGGCTCGCTCAGCTTCAGGGGCGCGCTCCGGGCCTGACGCGACAGCTGCGGCGCGCCGTTGGCGGCGTCGAAATGCGGCAGGTAGCCGAGGAACCGCTGGCCCACGTCATTCTGCACATCTTCGCCCGTCCGCAGGAAGCGGTCACGCCACTCGCGCAGGACGCCGATGCCAGCGCCGACCATCCCGCCCAGAACCAGCATCACGGCCAGCACGCGCATCGTGCTGGGGCCGATGGGGTCCATCGGGACATCCGCATGAGCAAGGATGCGGACGTTCGAGATCGGGAAGCTCTTCTGCTGGTCGATCTCCTGAAAGCGGGTCAGGAAGGTCTGATAGAGCGTCTGCAGCGTCTCGGCGCGCTGCTCGAGAGACTTGAGCTGAACCTGCTTGCGCCCGGCCTCCGAGTTCACATCGACGGCGAGCCCGAGGCTTTCGCGCAGCGCCTGCACCTGGGCACTGGCCACATTGAAGGAGCCGCGGGCCTCCTCGTGCAGGCGCCGCACCTCGCCGAAGAGAACGTTGGTCTGGGCGGCGACCTGCTCGCGCAGGCGGACGGCCTGCGGATGGTCGACGCCGAAGTCGCGCTCGATCCGGTCCAGCCGTGCCGAAAGGGCCGAGAGCTGGTCCTGCATCTCGATCAGCCGCTCGTTGCCCTGCAACGAGAAGCCGCTGCTGCGTTCCGACAGGAAAGCCTCGGGCCCGCTGTCAAGAATGGTCTGATAGGTGCTCATCAGCGCCTGCGCCCGCGCCGCCTCGGTCATGGACACCGCGAGATCGGAGTTGAGCTTCGAGACGTTCTCTTCGGTGATCAGCGCCCCGCGGGTCGAGACGAGGCCGTTCTCGGACCGGAAGATCTCGGCCTCGACCGCCGCTTCGCGGGCCTGGGCCTGCAACTCCTCGAGCCGTTCGCGCAGCCACTGGGTCGTGCGCTCGGTCGCGTCGTAGTTCGCGTTCAGCAGATCCGAGACATAGGCCTCGGCGTAGGCGTTCGAGATGGCGGCGGCGAGGGCGGGATCGTGCGAGGCGTAATAGATCTCGAAGACGCTCGACCGCCCGACGCGCGACACGCCGATCCTGCCGGAGAGGGCGGCCGCCACTAGCTGCCGCTTGCGCTCGGCGACCTGTTCGGGCGTGGGCGGCGGGCCGGCCGCGCCCGAGGGCGGGGCGGGGGTGATGAGGCGCATGGGCGCGCGCACGATCTCCTTGGCGTTCTCCACGACCACGGTAAGCAACGGCACCGGCGGACTGAGGAAGGAGTCGTTCTCGGTCAGATTGAGCATGTCCGTCACGGCCAGCGCCACCGGCTGCGAGCGGATGACTTCCTGCGCGCTTTCGAGAGCGTTTTCCGAGGCGCTGTTGTCGAGGGCCGACACTTCCTCGATCGTGCGGTTGACCTTTCCGGCCAGCAGCACGGTCGAGCCGGCGACGAAGGTCTTGGGCGTGGTGGCGAGGTAGGCGAGGCCGAGGCACAGGCTCATGGCGCAGGAGATCATCATCACCCGGCGCTGCCTGCGGGCGGCCCCCAGCAGGCGCGAGACGTCGATCGTGTCCGCAGCCGCCGAGGACGCAACGGGCGTGTCGATGCGTGGATCGCTGTCGGCGATACGGATTCCGAACTGCTTCAAGTTCTGCTCCTGGAAACGGGATAAGTATCGGTCTTGGAATCAAGGTTTGAAAGCGCCGGGGCCGATCCGCCGTAGATCGTGATCGGTCGTGCGCCGAAAAGCGCCGACAGTGTGCCCACATGCAGCGCGCCACGCAACAGCGCATTGTTCCGCCGGAGCGGATCATGCAGGGCCGCGGCCGCCATTCCGGCACAGGCCGCAACCTTGGCGAGAGCCGTCGCGCCCTGACGCGCCCGGGCAAGCCCGGTGGGCGCCGCGATCAGGCTCGCGTGGGTCTGTCCCATGCGGAATCGCCGGCGCAGCAGCCAGCCGAGGCGCGCGCGATCGGCCGGGACAGTCTCGCGGACCAGCGCCTCGGGGGCATGGCCGAGGCGACCCCCACGGCGGAGCATGGTCTCGAAGAAGGCCGTGTCCTCGCCGCCCGATCGCCCCCGCATCGGATCGAACCGCAGCCCCTCGAGCGCCGGGGCCGTGAGATCCATGAGGACATTGCAGGTGTAGCCCGACTTGATCGAGCCGTCGGGCAGGATGGTCGGGAGCGTGTCATGCACCGCCCCCTTGCGCATCCAGGCGGGGGCATCCGCGCCATGTTCGGCCCGCACCGGGCCGAGCACCGCCTCGGCGCCCGTCCGGTTCTGGGCGGCGACAAGCGCGGCGATCCAGCCGGGCTCGACCACCTCATCGTCGTCGATGAAGGCGAGGCGGTCGATGCCGCGGGCAAGAGCCGCCTCGAGAATGGCGTTCCGGGCCACCGAGATGTTGCGCGCGGGCGCGTGCAGGTAGCAGACCGGCAGGGGCAGGGCCCGTGCCGCAGCCTCCACGGTCGCGCGCGCCGAGGGGGTTTCGTCATTGTCGGCCACGATCACGATCCCGCCCGCCCCGTCCGGCCAGTTCAGGGCGCCGATCGAGGCCAGCGTCGCCGCGACGCCGGGCCGGCGATAGGTGCAGATCCCGATCGCGATGCGCGCGCCGCTCATGCCGGTGCCTCCGACCTTCCACGGCCACGGCCGAGATGGCGCAGCAGCTGGTTCCAGAAGCCCGCCGACCAGGCGACATGCATGGCTCCGGCGGCAAAGCCCGCGAGAAGCCCGCGGAGGCTGCGCGTCTCCCGCGCGATCAGCGCGCCCCCGGCAAGGCAGCCCACACCCCACAGGATCAGCGGAAGTGCGAAGACCGGATGCAGCGGGCTGAGCAACGCCAGCATCAGCCCCGGCGCAAGGCCCGCCAGAACGATCTGGCGCAGCCCCGGCACCGAGCGGTGCTTGAGGATGTTGCGGGCCCGGCCGCGACCGAAGGCGAAATACTGCTTCATCAGCGCGGGGATCGTGCGGCGCGGGAAATAGTCCACCCGCGTGCGGGCCGTCAGCCAGATGCGGAAGCCCGCCTGCCGAAGGCGCAGGTCCAGCTCGGCATCCTCGTTGTGGCTGAAGCTCTCGTCATAGCCACCGATCTGGCGGAAGGCGTCGATCCGCATCAGCGCATGGTGGCCATGATCGACGAACCGCCCGACGGGGGCCACGCGATGCGCCGCGCCGCCGTTGCCGATGCGCGAATTCTGCGCCGCCGCGATCAGGCCCTGCCAGAAGCCCGAGCCCACCGCCCTCATGCCGACCACCACCGAGGCGGCCCCGGTCTCCTGCGCTTCGGCCAGCAGCACGTCGCAATAGTCCTGCGGATAGGCGCTGTGGGCATCGATGCGGATCAGCATGTCGGCCTCGGCGCCGAACCGCGCGACCGCGAGGTTGACGGCCGCGCTCTGGAGGCGGCGGGGGTTGTGGATCAGCGTGATCCCGGCTTCGGGACGGGCGGCGACGCGATCGCGCGTGCCATCGGTCGAGCCGCCATCCGCCACCACGATCCGCGCCCCGTGGCTCTCGGCGAACGGCAGAAGACCGTTGAGCACGGCGTCGATGTGATCGACCTCGTTGAGGGTGGGAATGATGATGAGAACGCGCGGCGTCATGTGGTGAACCAGCCTTTCCGGCGCAGGGCGGCCTGACGGCGGCGGCCGCGTGCGGCCGCAATCTGGGCCATCAGGCCCGTGACATCCTGACATTCCTCGGGCCCCGTCGCCCAGACCGCTTCGGGGACGTCGCGGACCCTGCCGCGCAGGACCTCGACCCTCGGGGGATCGAGGTGGCCGAGAAGGTCTGAAACCTGATCCACGTCCGGCGCGGCGACGGTGAGCCCGATGTTGCAGTCGCCGAGGAAGCTCGCCACTTCCGTCCCCGCCAGCGCCACCGGAACCGCATGGTGGCGGCACCCTTCATAGAGCCGGTTCGGCAGCAGCCAGTCCGAGTTCTTGCCGGCGTCGTAGCGGTCGATCAGCCAGGACAGATGCACCTGCCCGTAGATCCCGGCGAGATCCTCGGGATTGCGGTAGGGCCCGCCAAACTCGAGATCGGGATTGGCCGCCACCGTCTCGTGAAACCGGGGCAGCTGGTCGAGCGCCGGCTTGCCGCGCAGCAGCACCCGGTACCGGCCGGGCGAGGCCCGTGTCACCCGGTCGAGGCAGTCGAGCGACCAGGCGCAGCGCAGGATGCCGAACCAGCCGATCGTGATCGGGGCCGTCACCGGCTGCGGCGCAGGCACCGGCGGGATGGCCGCGCCGGGGTAGAAGCACTTGTTCTCGATCAGCCGGATCGGGGCGCGGGTCTGGCCGAAGGGCTGGAAATACTCGTTGATGAAGCCCGGAGATGAGGTGAGCACCAGCCCCACGCGGCGCAGCAGCCGCCGCTCGAGCGCGCGCATCGCCTGCGCCCGGAGGCCTTCGCCCAGCATCATGCGGTGGATGTCGAGCACCTCATAGACCACCAGCGCCTCGGGCCAGAGCGCCTTGGCCCGTGCCGCCAGCGCCAGCATCTCGAGGTTGCGGGCGAGGATCACGTCGGGCGCCTCTTGGGTGGCGAGCCTGCGCCCCAACCCGGCGCCCGCCCGAAGGACGGAAAAAGCGCGTCGCGCAAGCCGCGCATCGGCCGTCCGGCCGAGGAGGGTGGCCGGTTCGGGCAAGGGCCCCTCTCGCCGGCGGAAACCGGCAAGATGAACGGTTGCGCCACCGGCGCGCAGCACGGCCACGCGCCGCCAGATGGCGCTGTCGTCCAGATCATGGGCGAGGTAGAGTATTCGCAATCTGCCGTCTTTCTCCGGTCGTCTCAGCTTGCCGCGGCCACCTTCAGCCGCGGTGCCCTGTGGATGCCGTGCTGATCGCCGATCGCCTCGAGGAAGGCCGCGAACTCGTCGCGAAGATCGGCGCGCTGCAGAGCCAGCGCGACCGTCGCCTGCAGAAATCCCGCCTTCGAGCCGCAGTCGAACCGCTCGCCGCTGAAGCGGAACCCGTGGACCGAACCCGGGTGCGTGGCCAGCTCGTGCGCGATGGCGTCGGTCAGCTGGATCTCGCCGCCCGCGCCCACGGTCCGACGGTCGAGGTGCCGCATGACGCGCGGCCCGAGGATGTAGCGCCCGATCACCGCCATGTTCGAGGGCGCGGTGCCGGCCTTCGGCTTCTCGACGATGCCGCGCGGGCGGACCAGCGCGCCCTGGCGGGACTCGATGTCGAGGATGCCGTAGGACGAGGCCTTCTCGGGGGCCACTTCCATGGTGGCGATGATGCTGCCGCCGACCTCGGCGTGAGCTTCCATCATCTGCGCAAGGCAGGGCCGGTCCGAGACCACCATGTCGTCGGGCAGGATCACGGCGAAGGGCCGGTCGCCCACCAGACGCCGCGCGCACCAGACCGCATGGCCAAGCCCGAGCGCCTCGTGCTGGCGGACATAGGCCACATGGCCGCTGTCGATGTTGGTCGCCTCGAGCGCGGCGAGAAGCTCGGTCTTGCCGGCGGCGCGCAGCGCCCGCTCGAGCGGCTGGTTGACGTCGAAGAAGTCCTCGAGCGCGCCCTTGCCGCGCGAGGTGACGAAGATGAAATCCTCGATCCCGGCCTCCCGCGCCTCCTCGACCGCATACTGGATCAGCGGCTTGTCAACGAGGGTCAGGATCTCCTTGGGAATCGACTTCGTGGCGGGAAGGAAGCGCGTTCCCATCCCGGCAATCGGGAAGATGGCGGTGTTGACCTTCTTCAATGACATTCGCGACCTCTTGATGATGATCTGCTGAAAAGGTGGGGCCAAAGTGACGGTATCAATCTTTCACACAATGCTGCACCTGCAAAGGGTGCGGACGGACTTGTGATGGACACGGGGCAGTTTCGAGCAATGGCGGCTTATCTATACGGCGGAGAATGCCCGTTGCCGCGCGATTGTCCAAGGCTGAATCGAGGCGATCTGTTCCTGCATTTCATCAATTCTCCTTGGGTCGGGCGATCTTTCCCGCCGCGCGCGTCCATCTGCAACTCTGGGGTGAAGCGCAAGGCGCAGCGTCTTCGCTGCAGGCGCAGCCAGCGGGGAGGCGCCTAGATCATGAGCGGCAAGGTGCGCAGCAGCAGCTCGCGCCCGCCGGGCCGCCAGCCCAGGGCCGACAGGCGCCGGCAGTCGAGCGGGCTGACCTGCGAGGCGTCCGCGCGCGGCGGCAGCGGGCGCGAGAGACCCGTCAGCCGTGCGACCTCGGCCAGAAGGTCGTGACGGTCGAGGAGCAGATCCGAGGCGTGGAAGGCGCCCGTCTCCTCGCGTTGCAGCAGCAGCAGGACGGCCGCGGCGAGATCCGAGCCATGGATCTCGGTCGCCGCGCGCGGAGGGATCGGCCGGCCCGCGCGGAAGTCGTCAAAGAGGGAGCGCCACTTGTGGTCCGGTGCGGGCCCATAGACGCCGGTTGCCCGCAGGCTCGCCCCGCCCGCCGCGACGAGGGCTGTCTCGGCCTCGGCCTTGACCTGCCCGTAGAGGCTGTCGGGGCAGGTCGGCATGCCTTCGGTCAAGAGCGTGCCGGGCGGGTAGCCGTCGAACACCGCGCGCGAGGAGAGAAAGACGATCCGTCGCCCGCGCATCGCCTCGAAGAGCCGCAGGCTGCCGTCGAGATTGGCGCGGCGGAACCCGGCGGGGTCGGCGCCTTCGCCGCCACGGTAGCGGCCGGGGACATGCTGGAAGGCGCAGTGGACCAGCGCCTCGACATCCCCAAGCGGCGGCGGCGGCCCGAGAAGATCATAGGGGCGGTGCTCGTCCGGCGACCCGGTGGGGCGGCGCGACAGCAGGACGAGATCATGGCCCGCTGCCCGCGCCGCCTCGGCGATGAAGCGGCCGACGATCCCGCCGGCTCCGGTCAGCGCAAGGCGCATGGCCGGGGAAGGTCCGCAAGGTCGGGCACCGGCCCGTCGCCCGCATAGCTGCGCCACAGGTCGATCAGCGGACGCAGCCGCTCGGCCTTCTCATGCTCCTGCCACGGTTTTTCATACTGGAAGTGCAGGACCCGGATCTGCTCCCAGCTCCAGAGGTCGGGCAGGGCGAACCAGACATACTGGAGCATGTTGCAGAAGACCGGCAGGCCCTGCCAGTCGGGGAAGAACTCCTGCAGGAAGCTCTGGTCGGTCCGCCGCCAGAACACCCCCGGCCGGTCGAGGTGCGCCAGCATCCGGGCGAAGGTGTCCTCCGACGGGCGGGCGGTGAAGACGCCCGAGTTCATCCTGTGGAAGTCGGACAGGCTCTCATAGACGTTCGGCGCGGCGCAGAACTCGGGATATTCGAACAGCCGGTCGATGTTGCGCAGCACCAGCGCGTCGGCGTCGATGAAGACGACCGAGCGGTATTCGACCAGCTGCCAGAGCCGCAACTTGGCGAAATTGTCGAGCGGCGTGTGGAAGGGCGGCTTGCCCCCCTTGGTGAAGGCCGCCCGCGCATGCAGCGCGTCTCGGGCGTGGGTGGCGTTGAACTCGGGCGAGGTGGGCAGAAGCGCGACCCGCACGAGCCGCGCCCCCTGCGCCCGCAACGGCGCCAGCGCCCCTTCCGGCACATCCGTATGCAGCACCACGCGGTCGGCCGCGGTGCCGCTGTGGGCGAGCGAGCGCAGCAGCGCCCGCGCACCCAGCGCGTAGTCGGCGTTGGTCACAAGCGTGACATAGGCCCGGTCGGAGCCCGCCTGCGTTTCGGCAACCAGATCCAATCAGGACACCGAGCGCAGCCGCCGCCCCTCGGGGTCGTGCTCGACCCGCTGCGCGATGTCCTTCGTCCAGGCCGAGACGCAGGGCACGCGGCTGCGGTCGATCCGGTGGGCGAACTTCTTGGCCACATCCACCACCTCGGCCAGAAGCCCCTCCTGCAACGTCACCGGCTTCAGCCCCAGGGCGAGGAACTGGTCGTTCCTGACCAGCAGCTCGTTCTCGTCCGCCTCCTTTCGCGGGTTGGGCAGGTAGGAGACCTTGGCCCCCGTCATCTTCGCCACCATCTCGGCCAGGTCGCGGACGCGGTGGGTCTCGGTCATCTGGTTGAAGATCTTGACCCGGTCGCCCGCCTTCGGCGCATCCGACAGGGCCAGCTCGACGCAGCGGACCGAGTCCTGCAAATGGATGAAGGCGCGGGTCTGGCCGCCCGTGCCATGCACCGTCAGCGGATAGCCGATCGCGGCCTGGATCAGGAAGCGGTTCAGCACGGTGCCGTAGTCGCCGTCATAGTCGAAGCGGTTGATGAGTTGCGGGTGCCGCCGGGTCTGGCTGGTGTGCGTGCCCCAGACGATGCCCTGATGCAGATCGGTGATCCTGAGCCCGTCGTTCTGGGCGTAATACTGGAAGAGGATCTGATCGAGGCTCTTGGTCATGTGATAGACCGAGCCGGGCCGCGTCGGGTAAAGGATCTCGAGGTCCCTCGGGCCTGTGGGCGTGTCCACCGTCACGTCGAGGTAGCCCTCGGGGATCGGGGCGCCGACGGTCGAATAGCCATAGACGCCCATCGTGCCGAGATGGACGAGATGGGCGTCCACGCCCGTCTCGACCATCGCCGCCAGCAGGTTGTGCGTCGCATTGACGTTGTTGTTGACGGTATAGACCTTGTGGCGATCCGACTTCATCGAATAGGGCGCGGCGCGCTGTTCGGCGAAATGGATGATCGCGTCGGGGCGGTACTCGGCAAGCCAGGCCCGGATCCGGTCGTACTCCCGCAGGTCGAGCAGGTGGAAATGCAGCCGCTGGCCGGTCTCCTGGTGCCAGATCCGGCACCGCTCCTGGATCGAATCCATCGGTGTGAGGGACTGCACACCCAGCTCGGCGTCGATCCAGCGCCGCGAGAGGTTGTCCACGATATGGATCTCGTGGCCGAGGTCCGACAGGTGAAGCGCCGTCGGCCAGCCCACGAACCCGTCTCCACCCAGAACTGCAATGCGCATGAGGCCTCCTTGCTGAACCGCGCGTGCCCCTGACGGAGCACACGTCCTCGTGAACATCTTGGTCCGTATCCGCTGCAAGTCCACAGGTCGAATGAACTTTTCACGACGCTCGGCAAGCGGACGCCGACGCGGTGTCAGGCGCTGCGGCGCTGGCCTGCGTGCGGGCCCTCGGCAAATTCCTCGATCATCCGGGCGCAGAACGCTTCGAGATCGTCCGGCTTGCGGCTGGTGACGAGACCCTGATCCACCACCACCTCGGCGTCGGTCCAGTGCCCGCCCGCGTTGCGGATGTCGGTGGCGAGCGACGGAAAGGAGGTCAGCCGGCGCCCTCGAGCACGCCCGCCTCGACCAGTGCCCAGGGGCCGTGGCAGATCGCAGCGACGGGCTTGCCCGCCTCGAAGAAGCCGCGGACGAAGGCCACGGCCTCGGCGCTGCCGCGGATCTTGTCGGCTCCGACCGTTCCGCCGGGGATCACGAGACCGTCGAACCCGGACGCCGAGACGTCGGAGACAGTGGCATCGACCGGATGGCGCGAGCCGGGATCGAGATCCTGGTTCACCGTCTCGGCCGTGCCCGCCTCGAGGCTGACCGCGACGACCTTCGCCCCCGCTTCGGTGAGCGCCTGGGCCGGGCGTACGAACTCCACATCCTCGGTGCCGCGGGGCGCGATCAGGATGGCGATGGTCTTGCCGTCGAGTTGCATGGGACGTCCTTCCTCGATGGTGCGGTCCGGGGGGGCCGCGGTCGGGGCTGCAACGACGGGCGCCGGCGTCTGTTCCGAAGGCCGGGGGCGACTGTGCAGCAGGGCAGGGGCGCTGTGCTGCGCGGGGCGGGGGAAAGGTTGGCAGGCTGTGCTAGATGTCGCCTGACCGTCTGGAGGACATGCGCATGACAGTTGAATTCGGCCTCGACACATTCGGCGACGTGACCTGGGACAGCGGCAAGCGGCTGCTGCCCCAGCGCGAGGTGCTGCGCCATGTGGTCGAGGAGGCCGTTCTGGCCGACGAGGTGGGCGTGGACGTCATTGGCCTCGGCGAGCATCACCGGGACGATTTCGCCATTTCGGCGCCCGAGATCCTGCTGGCGGCGATCGGGGCGCGGACCAGCCGCATCCGGCTGGGAACGGCGGTCACGGTGCTGGGCTCGGACGATCCGGTGCGGCTGTTCCAGCGGTTCTCGACGCTCGACGCGATTTCGGGCGGGCGCGCCGAGGTGACGCTCGGGCGGGGGTCCTTCACCGAGAGCTTTCCGCTCTTCGGCTTCGACATGGCCGACTACCACGCGCTCTTCGAGGAAAAGCTCGATCTGTTCGCGCGCCTGATCCGTCAGGAGGAAGTCACCTGGTCCGGCACCACCCGCGCCCCGCTCGAGCGGCAGCGGGTCTGGCCGCCGCTGGGCGAGCAGGGCCTGCGCAGCTGGATCGGGGTGGGCGGCAGCCCTGAATCCGTCGTGCGGGCGGTGCGCTACCGGATGCCGATGATCCTGGCCATCATCGGCGGGTCGGCGCGGCGCTTCCTGCCCTTCGTCGATCTCTACCGCCGCGCCTCGGATCAGGCGGGCCTTGCGCCCATGCCGCTGGGCGTCCATTCGCCGGGCCATGTCGCGCCGACGGACGAACAGGCGCGAGACGAGGCGTTTCCGGCCTACAAGGCGCTCCATGACCGGATCGGGTCCGAGCGCGGCTGGCCGAGCCTCCGGCGCGAGGACTTCCTGCGCGAGGTCGAGCATGGCTCGATGTATGTGGGCGCGCCCGAGACGGTGGCGCGGCGGATCGCCGACACCGTGGGCGCGCTGGATCTTGCGCGCTTCCAGTTGAAGTATTCGATGGGCCCGCTGGACCACGGCGCGCTGATGCGGTCGATCGAGCTTTACGGGCGGCAGGTCCTGCCCATGGTCCGCGACATGCTGGCCCGCGGCTGAACGGCCCTTCGGCCCGGTGCCACGGGGCGGGCCCTGTTGGCGCAGCGTCGCTATCGCCGGTTGCAGCTTCGGACTCTGGCGTTAAAGATTGGTGCGTCCTGAATTTTGGTATCGGAGCGGTACGATGGAGCGTCCTCTGGTGAGCAACGAGGTCACGCGGCTTGGGCCGGATGCCAAGTTTCACCACGCCGGCCTGCGCCGCGGCCTGACCCCCTCCACCCTGCGCAAGCTGGACGCGATCGCGCGCCTGCGTGTCTTTCCCCGGGATTCGGTGGTCGTGCCGCAGGGCGGCGCGCTCGAATATGTGGGCAACGTCGTCCGGGGCGTGCTGAGGATGGAGCGGCTGCTCGCGGACGGGCGGTCGCAGATCGTGGGGCTTCTCGTGCCCTCCGACATGTTCGGGCGGGTCTTTTCCGACCGATCCGACTATTCCATCGAAGCGGCGACCGAGGTCACGCTCTGCTGTTTCGAGCGCCACGCCTTCGAGTCCCTCGTGCGGAGCTGCCCCGATCTCGAACATGCGGTGCTGCTGGCGGTGCTGGACGAACTCGACGCCGCGCGAGAATGGATCACGCTGCGGGCCGGGGCCACCGTGGCCGCGCGTCTGGCCACCTACCTTCTGATGCTCTGCCGCCGCTGGCCGCACCAGACCAGCGAGCTGACCGGAGACCAGCAGCGAATCATCGTGAACGTTCCGATCGCCCGCAACGATCTTGCGCTCTATCTGGGCACGACGGTGGAATCGATCTCGCGCGCGGTGCAGGGCTTCTCGCGCGACGGGCTGATCTCGATTCGCACGCCGCTCCGGTTCGAGATCACGGATCTTCCCGCCCTCATCGCCCTGTCGGAAAACGAGGAATTTGACGCAGCCGCGCTGCTGACCGATCTGCGCGCCGGCTGTGGTGGGTCATTCTGACCAGGCGCGCGAATTGACGCAGGTCAAAGAGTTCAAACGCTGCATCTCCTATTCAGGTTGGCGTGCTCCGCTGCGGAAGCGCGCGTTTCACCAGTATCTGCGGTTGACGACATGAAATGCTCGCGCAAATGCGGGCCTTCGGGGGGGACTGATGACATGGCGTGCCGAACCAGCCTGCATTGCGAAGACTGCCACCAGCGCCGGAACGCGCTCTGTGCCGCGATCCGGCTGCGGGCCGCGTCGGTCTGGCCGCTCGTGCCCGACTTCGCCGTCCTGGCGCCGGGCGAGGCCCCGACCGACGTCAGCCTGAAGGGCGGCCGGTTCGGCATCCTCCATTCGGGCCTTCTGCTGCGGTGCGGGGCCGAGACCGGCATGGATGTCGTGTCGGTCGGTGAACCGCTGGGCGAGGCCTTCCGGGGCAACCGCGAGATGCGGGTGACGGCCGTCGTTCCGTCGCAGGTCTGCTGGTATGACGTGCATGAGGTGGAGGCCGCGGCGCTGCGCGATCCCCGTCTCCATGCCGCGCTGATGCAGGCTGCGTCCCATGCCGCCGACCTTCGCCGGATCTTCACCCGCCTCCGCTCGACCTTCGCTCCGGTCGAGCGGCTGGCCGGATTCCTGTCGATCTGCGCCCACCGGCTGGCCGAGCGGGACCGGATGGGCGCGCTGCGGCTGTCGCTGCAATGCCGGCACGAGGATATCGCGACGCTGCTCGCGCTGGGCGGGGCGCAGCTTGACGAGGCGCGCGACGAACTGGTGCGGCGCGGGCTGCTGATCGTGCATGAGGGTGGGGGGCTCGAACTGCCCCGGCTGGCGCAGCTCGAGGATCTGGCGGGGATCGACCTGCCCGTGCCCGCCATGGTGGACGGTCTGGCCCCGGTTCAACCGCATGTGGCTCATCTGCAGCGCGCCTGACGCGAACGAGGCCGGTGCCCCGCGGTGCCGGCCGCAGCGCATGTGTCAGCGGAAAATGCTCCGCTCAAGGATGTAGCGCATTCCGCGTTGCCAGCTTTCGTCCGTATTCCCCCGGATATCGACCGCCTGCCCACGGATCTGCCGCCCCGTTTCGACATCCTTCACATAGAGGTTGAGTGCGAGGATCAGGTTCGAGATCTTCTGAACCTCTCCCACCACCGCATAGTCGGCCCCGAGCGTTTCCGCCATGCGCAGGTCGCAGCCGTTGCACTTGGCCGGGTTGCGGATGCGATCCAGATCCTCCTCGACCGGCGCCAGATCGAGCAGCGTCATCCCATGCGCGCGCATCGCCTCGGCGGCCTGACGCTCCACCATCTCGAGCCGCGCCACCTCATCGGCGCGGACGCCGTTCATCTCGCCCTCGGTTGAAGTGTCGAGGAAGGTGATGCCGAAGAAGGCCGCGCTGCGTCCTTGCCAGAGTTCTTCGGCCGAGGCCGGGCCGGCCGCAAGCAGGAGAAGGGGGAGGAGAAGGCGTTTCATTCCCTTACCCTTGCCCGCCCGACCGGGTGCCGCAAGCCGGACAAAGGGCTGAGAGGAGGGGCGGGAACAACGGACGCCGTGGGCGAGAGGCGGGCAAGACCTCTTCGGCGAAGGGTCGGAGCGCCTGTTCATCCCCCCAATGGTTGACTCGCTGGACTCAGTCCGCCGCGCGACAATTGCCGCGCATGTCAGCGGGACTGCATGTCAGGGAGGATGCAACGGACATGACTCAGGGAGACGTCAAGATCCATCCGTCGGTGGACAACGGCATCGCGCCGGCGCGGGATGATTTCCCCGGCGGCACGTTACGGTGCAAATGCACCGACCGGCCGGTCGAGGTGCGCATCAACGCCCAGGCGGCGCACAACCACGTCTGCGGCTGCACGAAATGCTGGAAGCCCGAGGGGGCGATCTTCAGCATGGTGGCGGTCGTGCCGCGCGAGGCGGTCGAGGTGGTGGCCAACGGCGACAAGCTGAAGGTCGTCGACAGCAGCATGGCGATCCAGCGCCATGCCTGCACGGGCTGCGGCACGCACATGTTCGGCCGGATCGAGAACAAGGACCACCCGTTCTACGGGCTCGACTTCATCCATACCGAACTCTCCTCGGAAGAGGGCTGGTCGCCTCCGGGCTTCGCGGCCTTCGTTTCCTCGGTGATCGAGAGCGGGGTGGCCCCGGATCGAATGGACGGCATCCGCGCCCGTCTGCGCGACCTCGGGCTCGAGCCCTATGATGCGCTCTCGCCGCCGCTGATGGATGCGATCGCCACGCATCTGGCCAAGCGTTCGGGCAAGCTCGCCGCCTGAGGCCGTCGGGGCGGGCCTCAGCCGGGATGAACCCGGTCCTCCCGCAGGCGGCCAGACCGTCTGCGGGTTGGCGTTCCCGGCGGATGCAAGGGCTGCTTCCTCATCCTTTTTGCCGAATGCCGCCGGCGGAATTTCCTCTTAAGGTCAGAGAAATATCAGGACCGCCGCCCCAGCGGCGGGTTCAGGAGAGGGAGAGTAACATGCGCACCCGTGCCGCCGTCGCCGTCGAGGCCGGCAAGCCGCTCGAGATCATGGAGGTCAATCTCGAAGGACCGAAGGCCGGCGAGGTCATGGTCGAGATCAAGGCCACCGGCATCTGCCACACAGACGAGTTCACCCTGTCCGGCGCCGACCCGGAAGGCATGTTCCCGGCGATCCTCGGCCACGAGGGCGCGGGCGTGGTGGTCGAAGTGGGGCCCGGCGTGACGAGCGTGAAGCCGGGGGATCACGTCATCCCGCTCTACACGCCCGAGTGCCGGCAATGCCCGAGCTGCCTGAGCCAGAAGACCAACCTCTGCACCGCGATCCGCGGGACGCAGGGGCAGGGGCTGATGCCCGACGGCACGAGCCGCTTCTCGATGCTCGATGGCACGCCGATCCTGCATTACATGGGCTGCTCGACCTTCTCGAACTACACGGTCCTGCCCGAGATCGCGGTGGCCAAGGTCCGCGAGGACGCGCCCTTCGACAAGATCTGCTACATCGGCTGCGGCGTCACCACCGGCATCGGCGCGGTGATCAACACGGCCAAGGTCGAGATCGGCGCCAAGGCGGTGGTCTTCGGGCTGGGCGGCATCGGGCTGAACGTGATCCAGGGGCTGAGGCTTGCCGGCGCCGACATGATCATCGGGGTCGATCTGAACAACGCCAAGAAGGAATGGGGCGAGCGGTTCGGCATGACCCATTTCGTGAACCCGTCCGAGATCGACGGGGACATCGTGGCCCATCTGGTGAATATGACCAAGACGCCCTTCGACCAGATCGGCGGGGCCGACTACACGTTCGACTGCACGGGAAATGTGAAGGTGATGCGGCAGGCACTGGAAGCGTGCCATCGTGGCTGGGGCCAGTCGATCGTGATCGGCGTGGCGCCGGCGGGGGCCGAGATCCAGACGCGGCCGTTCCAGCTGGTGACGGGGCGGGTCTGGAAGGGCTCGGCCTTCGGCGGCGCGCGCGGGCGGACCGACGTGCCGAAGATCGTGGAATGGTACATGGAGGGCAAGATCCAGATCGATCCGATGATCACCCACATCCTGAGCCTCGAAGAGATCAACAAGGGCTTCGATCTCATGCATGCGGGCGAGTCGATCCGCTCGGTCGTGGTGTTCTGAGCCGCGGTTCCTCCGCGACGCGTGACGATTTCCCAGTGTCGGTGCCAGTGACCCGGCCGGTCGTTCGACCGGCCCGGGCGGCCTCATGCGCAGGTCGCCCCGAGCCATCCGCCAAGGGAGCAAAACATGAGACTGACCCCGTTACTCGCAGGCGCGCTCGCGCTTGGAACGGCGCATGCCGCCGCAGCCCAGGGCGATCCGGCCGCCGGCGAGAAGGCCTTTCGCAAGTGCCTCGCCTGCCATCAGATCGGCGAAGGCGCCACGAGCAAGACCGGCCCGGTGCTGACCGGCGTCGTCGGACGTCCGGCCGCAACCGTCGAGGGCTTCGCCTACTCCAAGGCGATGGCCGAGGCGGCGGAGGGCGGACTCGTCTGGGACCATGCGGCGCTCGAGGACTTCCTGTCCAACCCGCGCAAGGCCATGCCGGGCACCAAGATGGCCTTCCCCGGCATCAGGAAGCCGGAAGAGCTGGCCGACATCATCGCCTATCTCGACACCTTCTCGGATGGTGCGGTGCAGGAGGCCGGCGAGGCGTCCGACGCGCCGGTCGAGGGATGAAAAAGCCCGGTGCGTCAAGGATTTCGCAAGAGCCCGCCTGCGGCGCACCGGCCGATCATACTTTGGGCTTAAAACCGGCCGGCGTCGTTGACGCTACAAATCGACGCGCCGTAGCATGAGGCTCGGGAAGAGGCCGGCGGTTCCGGGGAGGGAACCCAAGGCCGGTGGAACGACCAAGCCATTCTCAATAAATCAACATCGGGAGGAGCCAATGAAGATGCTTAAGAGGGGTCTCGCCGCGACCCTGCTGCTCTCGTCTGCGCCGGTCTATGCGAACGACTCGGTCATGCAGGCGATTGGGGATTCGACCCAATGGGCGATCCAGACCGGCGACTACGCCAACACCCGCTACTCCGAGCTGGACCAGATCAACCGCGAGAACGTGGGCAAGCTTCAGGTCGCCTGGACCTTCTCGACGGGCGTGCTGCGCGGCCACGAGGGCTCGCCGCTCGTGATCGACGGGATCATGTATGTCCACACCCCGTTCCCGAACAATGTCTATGCGCTCGACCTGAACAACGAGGGCAGGATCCTGTGGCGCTACGAGCCGCAGCAGAACCCCGACGTCGTGGGCGTGATGTGCTGCGACACGGTCAACCGCGGCGTGGCCTATGCCGATGGAATGATCTTCCTGCACCAGGCCGACACCACCATCGTCGCGCTGGACGCCAAGTCCGGCGAGGTGAAATGGAGCGTCGTCAACGGTGATCCCACCAAGGGCGAGACCAACACGGCAACCGTCCTGCCGGTCAAGGACAAGATCCTCGTCGGCATCTCGGGCGGCGAGTTCGGTGTCCGCGGCCACCTGACCGCCTACGACATGCAGACCGGCGAGCAGGTCTGGCGCGCCTTCTCGACCGGCCCGGACGAGGAGATGCTCGTCGATCCCGAGCAGACCACGCATCTCGGAAAGCCGATCGGCCCGAACTCGTCGCTGGAAAGCTGGGAAGGCGATCAGTGGCAGATCGGCGGCGGCACCACCTGGGGCTGGTATTCCTATGACCCGGACCTGAACCTTGTCTATTACGGCACGGGCAACCCCTCGACCTGGAACCCGTCGCAACGGCCGGGCGACAACAAGTGGTCGATGACCATCATGGCGCGCGATGTCGATACCGGCATGGCGAAGTGGTTCTACCAGAAGACCCCGCACGACGAGTGGGACTATGACGGGGTGAACGAGAACATCCTCGTCGATCAGGAGATCGACGGGCAGATGCGCAAGCTGCTGGTCAACCTCGACCGCAACGGCTTTGGCTATACGCTCGACCGCGAGACGGGCGAGCTGCTGGTGGCCGAGAAGTATGATCCGGCGGTGAACTGGGCCACCGAAGTGGTGATGGACCCCGAGTCCGACCAGTATGGCCGTCCGCAGGTCGTGGCGGAATATTCGACCGCGCAGAACGGCGAGGACACCAACACCACCGGCGTCTGCCCGGCGGCGCTGGGGTCCAAGGACCAGCAGCCGGCGGCCTTCTCGCCCAAGACGGGCCTCTTCTACGTGCCGACCAACCACGTCTGCATGGATTACGAGCCCTACCGGGTCAGCTACACGGCCGGCCAGCCCTATGTGGGCGCGACGCTCTCGATGTATCCCGCGCCGGACAGCCATGGCGGCATGGGCAATTTCATTGCCTGGGACGCCACCAAGGGCGAGATCAAGTGGTCGCTGCCCGAGCAGTTCTCGGTCTGGTCGGGGGCGCTGGCCACCGCGGGCGACGTCGTGTTCTACGGCACGCTCGAAGGCCACCTCAAGGCGATCGACGCCGAGACGGGCGAGCTTCTCTACCGCTTCAAGACCCCCTCGGGCGTCATCGGCAACGTGATGACCTACGAGCTGAACGGCAAGCAGTACATCGGCATCCTGTCGGGCGTCGGCGGCTGGGCCGGGATCGGTCTCGCGGCCGGCCTGACCAACCCGAACGAGGGTCTGGGCGCCGTGGGCGGCTATGCGGCGCTCTCGGACTACACCGAGCTTGGCGGCCAGCTGACCGTGTTCGCCGTGCCGGACTGAGGATCTCGGCCATCAGCCGGAGCCGGTCCCGGCTCCGGTCCCCTGCGCCGCTGAAGGAGGTGCGGCGGAGGGGATCATGGCCCTGCAAGAACCGGAGCCGCCCCCTTGCGGGCACCGCGGGGGCGGCTTTCTTCTGGGAGGAGATAACGAATGAAGACCACTCTGTCCGTGGGCGCCATGGTGATGTGCGCGCTGATGGCGGGCGCCACGTCGCTGGCCTCGGCCGAGGCCGCAGCACAGGGCACGGATGTTGCGGTCGCGTCGTCGGACGGCATCCGCTCGTTCAATGCCGAGGATGTGCCCACCTTCGACATCGCCGAGGACGGCACGGTGGACTGGCCCACCTTCTCGGGCTACCGCCGCTACCAGTCGGAGTGCCACGTCTGCCATGGCCCGGACGGCATGGGCTCGACCTATGCGCCTGCGCTGAAGGACAGCGTGATGCGCATGGATTACTACACGTTCCTCGAGATCATCGCCAACGGCAAGCAGGATGTGGGCGCCGCGCAGACGCTGGTCATGCCGGCCTTCGGGACGAACCCGAACGTCATGTGCTACGTCGATGACATCTGGACCTATCTGCGGGCCCGCGGCTCGGGGAACCTTGATCGCGGCCGCCCGGCCAAGCGCGCCGACAAGACCGAGGAATATGCCGAGGTGGAAGCGTCGTGCATGGAATGATCCGCAGCGCCCTCGTGGCGACGGTCCTTGCGGCCGGACCGGCCCAGGCGCAGGTCGCCGACCTCGTCTCGGACGATGTGCTGCGCATCTGCGCCGATCCCGCCAATTCCCCCATGTCCCACCGCGACGGCAGCGGCTTCGAGAACCGCATCGCCGAGCATCTCGGCCAGGTCATGGGCAAGCCGGTGGAGTACACCTGGTTCCCGATGGTGGTGGGGTTCGCGCGCAACACCCTCTTTGCGGGCAAGTGCGACCTTGTCATCGGCTATGCCCAGGGCGACGAGCTGGTGCTGAACACCAACCATTACTACACCTCGACCCATGTGCTCGTGGTGAAGGCCGACGGGCCGCTGGCCGGGGTGGAGAGCCTCTCGGACCCGGCGCTCAAGAGGCTGCGCCTGGGCGTGGTGGCCGGTTCGCCTCCGGCCTCGCACATCGCGCGGCATGGGCTGATGGCGAAGGCCAAGCCCTACGACCTGATGGTGGACCGCCGGGTCGAGGATCCGTCCGGCGACATGCTCTCCGACATCGAGGCGGGGGGCATAGATGCCGCCGTGATGTGGGGTCCGGTGGCCGGGCCCCTTGTGCGCGAGCGTGCCGGGCTCAAGGCCATCCCGCTCCTCAAGGAAGAGGGCGCGCCGCGGCTGTTCTACCGCATCACGATGGGCGTGCGGCAGGGCGAGGATGTCTGGAAGCGCGAGGTCAACTCGCTGCTCCGGCGCGAACAGGAGGCGCTCGACGCGATCCTGCGCGAGGCGGGCGTGCCTTTGGTGGATGATTACGGGAAGGCGTTGAAGGAGGGCGGGTGAAGAGGTTTGCGGCGGCCCTGTGTCTTCTGGCGCTTCCGGCGCTGGCCGGTGTGCCGGAGCCCGACGGCTTTCGCGGCGCGCCCTATCGGGCCGAGGTTCCTGCCACGGTGATGGGACAACCCGGCCTCTCGTCCGACGAGGCGCGCGCGTTGCATTCCGCTGGTGTGTCCTTCATCGACGTGCTTCCCCGCGAGGCGCGCCCCGAAGGTCTGCCCGACGACCGGATGTGGCGGGAAAAGCCGCATCTCAGCATTCCGGGCTCGGTCTGGCTGCCGAACACCGGATACGAGGCGCTGCCGGAGGCCGATGCCGCCTATCTGCGCGACGGGCTGGAGCGCGTGACGGGAGGCGATGCCGGCGCCGCGGTGGTGATCTTCTGCAAGAAGGACTGCTGGATGTCCTGGAACGCGGCCAAGCGCGCGATCGGCTGGGGCTTTTCCGGCGTGAAATGGTTCCCCGGAGGGACGGACGCGTGGCAGGATCTGGGTGGGCATCTGGAGGAGGTGCCGCCTGCGCCGCGGTAAGGTCACGATGGGGTTGGGAGGACTGAGAATGCGATTTCTGCACGCCGCGCTTGTTGCGGCCCTGGTCATGCCCTGCGCCGCGCTGGCGCAGGTCGAGATACGGATGGCCGTGTTGCGCGTGGATGAGCCGGGCCGCCCTCCCGCCTCGCGCCTCGACCTGCCGCCCGAGGATCTCGGCTTTGCCGGAGCGCGCCTCGGCACGAGTGACAACGCCACCACCGGGCAGTTCATGGGCCAGAGCTTCGTGACCGACGAGGTCACCGCCACGCACGAGACAGCCGCCGGCAAGATGCAGGAGATCGTGGCCTCGGGCGTCCGGCTCGTGGTGACGCTGGCCGATGAGGAGACCACGCTGGCCCTCGCAGACGCGGCGGGCGACGAGGTGCTGGTCTTCAACGCGCGCGCGCGGGGCGACGCGCTTCGGGGAGAGGACTGCCGGGCCAATCTTCTCCACACCGCGCCCAGCCGGGCGATGGTCACCGATGCTCTGGCGCAGTTCCTCATGTGGAAACGCTGGGACGACTGGTTCCTGATCGAGGGAAGCCACCCGGCCGACCGGGCGCTGGCCGATGCCTATCGGCGCGCGGCCACCAAGTTCGGCGCCCGCATCGTCGAGGAGCGCACTTTCGAGGATACGGGCGGCGCGCGGGCGACCGACAGCGGCCTCGTCCAGATCCAGGCCCGGATGCCCACCTTCACCCAGCGCGCGGCGCAGCATGATGTGGTGGTGGCCGCCGACGAGACCGGCATCTTTGCCGCCTACCTGCCTTACCACACCTGGGAGGCGCGGCCTGTCGCGGGCTCGGCGGGTCTGTCGCCGCTCTCGTGGCATCCCGCGATGGAAATGTGGGGCGGCATGCAGTTCCAGAGCCGCTTCGAAAAGCTCGCCCAGCGTCCCAGCCGCGAGGAGGATTATCAGGTCTGGCTGGCGATGCGCGCCGTGGGCGAGGCGGCCACCCGTACCCAGTCGGCCGAGATGGCGGTCCTGCGGGACTACATGCTGGGCGACGAGTTCCAGCTTGGCGGCTTCAAGGGCCAGCCGCTGACATGGCGCGACTGGGACGGCCAGCTGCGCCAGCCGATCCTGCTCGCATCGGGCGACATCGTGACCTCGGTCTCGCCCCAGTCCGAATATCTGCATCAGGTCTCCCAGCTCGATACGCTCGGCATCGATCGCCCGGAAACGGCCTGCCAGATCGAGCGCCAGTGATTCATTGAGAGGGGAGGACAAGAGATGATCATGAGAGCCACGGGCCTGCTGGCCTGCCTCTGCACCGGGAGCCCGGCGCTTGCGGGCAAGATCTTCGTCTCGAACGAGAAGGGCAACGACATCACCGTGCTCGACAGCGAGAGCTTCGAGGTGATCGCGACCTTTCCCGGCGGCCAGCGCCCGCGCGGCATCACGGCCTCGCCGGACGGCAAGTGGCTTTATGTCTGCGCCTCGGACGACAATCTCGTGCGGGTCTTCAGCACCGACACCTACGAAGAGCAGCCGACGCTGCCCTCGGGGCCCGACCCCGAACTGTTCGTGCTGCATCCGTCGGGCAACCCGCTCTACATTGCCAACGAGGACGACAACATCGTGACCGTTGTCGATGTCGAGACGCGCACGGTTCTGGCCGAGGTGCCGGTGGGGGTGGAGCCCGAGGGCATGGGCGTCTCGCCCGACGGCCGGATCGTCGTCAACACTTCCGAGACGACGAACATGGCCCATTTCATCGACACCGAGACCTTCGAGATCGTCCAGAACGTGCTGGTGGACCAGCGCCCGCGCTTTGCGCAATTCACCGACGACGGCGCGACGCTGCTCGTCTCGTCCGAAATCGGGGGCACGGTCTCGGTCATCGACCCGGCCTCGGGACAGATCGAGAAGAAGATCACCTTCGAGGTGCCGGGCGTCCTGCCCGAGGCCCTGCAGCCGGTGGGGGTGCGGGTGACGGCGGACGGCTCCAAGGCCTATGTCGCGCTCGGGCCCGCCAACCGGGTGGCCGTGGTGGACGGCGCCACCTGGGAGGTGACGGACTATCTGCTCGTGGGGCAGAGGGTCTGGCAACTGGCCTTCTCGCCGGATCAGAAATACCTTTTCACCACCAACGGGAACTCGAACGACATCTCCATCATCGATGTGGCCAGCGACGAGGTGATCCGCTCGGTGCAGGTGGGCGAGCAGCCCTGGGGCGTGGTGGCGGTGGAATGACGGACATTGTTCAGGGAGGAAGACATGTTTGAACGCATCCTGGCCGTGGCGCTCGCCGCCCTTGTCGCAGCGCCGGTGGCCGTGCCGGCGGCCGCCCACGAGTTCGGCTTTGCGGGCCTCATGTCGGCCTCGAACCGCGAGGATCTGGCCGATCTGACGCTGGCCTCGGGCAAGCCCGTGGCGGGCGAACCCTACGAGCTGAAGTCGGGCACCTTCTACCGGATCAAGATCGTGGCCGACGGCTCGGCCGAGCTTGCGCTTTCGGGGGGCGACTTCTTCCGCGCGATCTGGATCAACGAGATCGTCATCAACGGGATCGAGATCCGGCCGATGGGCGTACATTCCATCGAGTTCGACGAGGCGGGCGAGGCGCGGATCTCGTTCGTGGCGATCGTGCCGGGCAGCTTCACGCTCAGCATTCCCGGCTCGTCCGGCGAGACGCAGCGTGCCACCTTCAACATCCGCTGACAGGGAGGAAAGAGGATGAAGAAACTTGCCGCGCTGGCACTCGTGCTGGCCGCCACCACCGCCTCGGCTCAGGAGGCCGACGAGGCGACGGTCGAGCGCATCAACGCGCTTCTGGCCGAGATGCAGTGCGAGGTCGATCCCGTCAACATCGAGGCCGATGACGGCGGATGGGAACTGGATGACGTGTTCTGCGCCGACGGGCAGTATGACATCAAGCTCGACGCCAACTTCGAGGTGACGGAGAAGCGCAAGGAATGACGCCGGCCGGCCCGCCCGCGCTCGAGATCACCGGCCTCAGCCACAATTTCGGCGCGGTCCGGGCCCTGCGGGAGGTGAGCTTCACCGTCCCGCGGGGGGCCTTCGTGGCGCTTCTCGGCGTGAACGGGGCGGGCAAGACCACGCTCTTCTCGCTCGTGACTCGTCTTTACGATTCCACGAGCGGGACGATCCGCGTGGCGGGCTTCGACGCCCGCCGCCAGCCGGGCGAGGCTCTTGCCCGGCTGGGCGTCGTGTTCCAGAGCCGGGCGCTCGACGCCGACCTGACCCTGACCCAGAACCTGCGCTACCACGCGGCGCTGCACGGGATCGGCCGACGCGAGGCCGCGCCGCGCATCGACGAGGTGCTGGCGCTGGTCAGCCTGTCGGACAAGGCGGGGGCGCGGGTGGCGACCCTGTCGGGCGGCCAGCAGCGCCGGGCCGAGATCGCCCGCGCGCTCCTGCACCGGCCGGAACTGCTGCTGCTGGACGAGGCGACGGCCGGGCTCGACCTGCGCTCTCGGGCCGAGGTTCAGACGGTGGTGCGCGACCTGATCGCGGCCGAGGGGGTCTCGGCGCTCTGGGCCACGCACATGATGGAGGAGATCGCGCCCGAGGACCGCGTGGTGGTGCTGCACCGGGGCGAGGTCCGGCTGACGGGGCGGGCCGCGGATCTGGGCGGAAGCCTGACGCAGGGCTTCCTTGCGCTGACCGGAGAGGGCGCATGACCGCGCCGCACCGCATGGCGCCCGTCGCGCCGCCGCGTCCGCGCCCCGGCCACGGCCGCTCGCTGCGCGGCCATCTCATCGCCTTTTCCGGCATCGCCGGGCGCGAGATCCTGCGCTTCACCCGCCAGCGCGAACGGTTCCTGTCGGCGCTGGTCCGGCCGCTGGTGTGGCTCTTCATCTTCGCGGCCGGCTTCCGGGCCGTGCTGGGCCTGTCGATCACGCCGCCCTACCAGACCTATGTGCTCTACGAGGTCTATGTCACGCCCGGCCTCTGCGCGATGATCCAGCTGTTCAACGGGATGCAAAGCTCGCTCTCGATGGTCTATGACCGCGAGACGGGGGCGATGCGGACGCTGCTGGTCAGCCCCTATCCGCGCTGGTTCCTGCTGGGCTCCAAGCTGGTGGCGGGGGTGCTGGTGTCGATCCTGCAGGTCTATGCCTTCCTGCTGATTGCCTGGATCTGGGGCATCCGGCCGCCGGCGCCGGGCTATCTCGCGGTGCTGCCGGCGCTGTTCCTGTCGGGGCTGATGCTGGGGGCGCTGGGGCTCTTCATCTCGTCGGCGATCCGGCAGCTTGAGAATTTCGCGGGCGTGATGAACTTCGTCATCTTTCCGATGTTCTTCGCCTCGACCGCGCTCTATCCGCTCTGGCGACTTCGCGATTCCAGTCCGCTTCTGGCCGACATCGCTCTGGCCAATCCCTTCACTCACGCGGTCGAACTGATCCGCTTCGCGCTCTACCGTCAGGTCGAGCCGCTGGCGCTTGGCGTCGTCGCGGGCTGCGCGTTGCTGTTCTTCGGTGCGGCCGTCTTCATGTATGACCCGTCCAAGGGCCTCTGGGCCCTGCGCAAGCGGTGAGGAGGCACCCATGCTGAAATGGTTCCTTCCGGCGATCCTCCTCTGCGGCACGGCCGCGGCGGCGGATTTCTCGGACCCCGACTGGCCCTGCATCCAGCGCAAGCAACCGCACCTGTCGCTGGGCCAGGTCTGGAGCGGCCCCATTCCCGACGCGGCCACCGAGGATCTTGCCCGCGAACCCCACATCCGGGACCTGGCGGAAGAGCTTGAGCAGCGCCGCCTGTCCATCGAGGAGGCCGAGGGACGGATTGCGGAATTTGCGGCCAGCCATCCTCCCGAGGCGCTGGTGGCGCTGTATCTCGCCACCTTCGAGCGGATCGAGGCGGTCCGCAGCCGCGTCATGTCGGGCATCACGCGCTACGCTCACAGCCAGGAGGCGCTTGACCGGCGGATCGACGCGCTGCGGGCCGAGATGAGCCGGCTTCTGGCGGCCGAGGACAAGGACTTCGACCGGATCGACGCGATCGAGGAGCAGCTCGACTGGGACACCCGGATCTTCCGCGATCGTCAGCAGTCGCTCACCTATGTCTGCGAGACGCCGGTGATCCTCGAGCGCCGGGCCTTCGCGCTGGGTCGCGCCGTGGCACAGCATCTGCCGAAGTAGCGGCGGGCGGGGCGCGTCTATTCCCACTCCAGCTCGGCGTAGGCGGCCGAGACATTGCGGGGATGGCTCGTGTCATACGCCTGCCAGCGCGCGGCCTCCGCGGGATCGCGGTCACGGATCGCGACGCTCATTGGCTGGCCGGCGGCGATCGCGGCGCGGACCGTCGTGCGCAGCCGTTCGAGATAGGTGCGCGTTGCCTCGGCCCCGTCAGGCCAGGGAAGGGGGGCTGGGCCATGCCCGGCCACGATCCGGCGCACCTCGGGGCGCGGCTCGTCCAGCCAGGCAAGCCAGCCGTTCACAGAGCCGTCGAGCGTGGGCAGAAGCTCGTTGAAGACGAGATCGCCGGTAAAGAGCGTCCCCGACTGCGCGTGAAACACCGTGAGGTCGTTGTCGGTGTGCGCGGTGGCGACCGCCCGCAGATGCAGAGTGGCGCCCCCCAGTTCAAGCCGCTCGTCGGCTGTGCCGCGGTCGGGCAGGGCCATGAGGGTGCCCAGCAGCGCGCCGTTCCCGACCTGGGGCGGATAGCTCTCCATCCAGCTCGCGGCGCGCGCCTCGATGCCCGCGGCCAGCCTGGGCGCGCCAAGGATCTCGGCGCCGGCTTCGCGGAAGAGGTCCGCCCCGAAGGAATGATCGGGATGCATGTGGGTCAGGATCAGCGCCCGGATCGGCAGGTCGCTTCGGGCCCGGATCGCCGAAAAGAGCGACTCGGCCTGCGCCCGGCTTGCGCCCGCGTCGATGACGGCGATCCCCTGCGATCCGATCACGACACCGAGGTTCGCGATCTCGCCCCGGTTGGCGGTGTCCGGCAGTCCGTCCTGTCCCTCATGGACGAGGAGGCCCGGCGCGATCTCCTTCAGCGGGAGTTGCGGCAGATCCGCGGTCGGCGCGCAGCGGCTTGGGCCGGCCGTCAGCTCCGGGTGCCGCAGCAGCCAGCCTGCGGCGCGCTCGGCGGCGGTGGAGTGGCACTCCTCCTCGGTCAGCGGTGCGGGCGCGGGCAGCAGCCGCTCGGCGCAGGTGGCGGGCTCGGCCGCGAGGCAGGCGTGAAGCAGCAGGTGGAACATGTCCCTGCCTAGCCGCTTCCGCCCGGGCGCGCACTCAGCCGAAAGTCTGATAGGCGGGGCGGACGCCGCGTGGTTTCATATCTGCCGACAGCACAGGAGATCGCCATGCGCATCATCCGGCCGACCGTCATTTGTGCAGTTCTGCTGACCACACCGCTCTGGGCCGAGGAAAGGCCGAGCCCGATGCAGCCCGGCGAGGCCTGGGAGAGCTTGCAGTTCGACGTCTTCGGCACCGATTCCCTTGTCGAGACGCCCGGCGCGCTCTCGCTCGACGCGCCGTTCCGGGCGCATGATCCGGCGCTTGTTCCGGTGCGGGTGACGCAACCCGCCGGCGGGGCGCGCATCGAGGAACTGACCCTGATGATCGACGAGAACCCCTCGCCGGTCGCCGCGACCTTCACGCTGGGCGAGGCGATGCATCCGCTCGACATGGAGGTGCGGGTGCGGGTCAATGCCTATTCCAACGTGCGGGCCGTGGCGCGGACGGACGGGGGCGACTGGGCGATGGCGGGGCGCTTTGTCCGTGCGACCGGCGGCTGCGCCGCGCCCGCGGGCAAGGATGCCGAGGCCGCACTCGCCCATCTGGGGCAGACCCGCTTTCAGCCGCTGTCGGCCGAGACCGGCGGCGGCGACATGCGGCGCGAAGCCAAGCTGATGATCCGGCATCCGAACTACTCGGGCCTCCAGCGCGATCAGATCACCCTGCTGACCATTCCGGCCCGCTTCATCGACCTGCTCGAAGTGCGGCAGGGCGAGGAGCTTCTTTTCTCCATGACCGGGGGCATCTCGATCTCGGAAGATCCCGTCTTCACCTTCCGCTACCGCGACAACGGCGCGGGCGAGATCGTCGTCCGGGCAGTCGATACGGAAGGCGTCGAGTTCGGCGGCACCTTCCCGGTGCCTGCAGGCTGAAAAGAGGCGTCTCATGCGGGAACCGGAAGGGCTTGCCGCGCGTTCCCGGACATGGGCAAGATTGCCCTGCCGGAACAAGAGCAAGAGGAGCGGCAGGCAACCGGCCGATGGGGGAGACCGCGCAGGGAGGGGGAAGCCCGCGCGGAAACGGGAGGAAACTATGGGACATGTTCCTGGTGGGGGCATCGCATGCGCAGGAGCGCAGCGGGTGCCGGCACGCACGATTGGTGACATATTGATCGTCGATGACCATCCGCTGATGTGCGACGCGCTGGCGATGACCCTCACCCATGCCTTCGGGCTGAAGCGGGTGCGCAGCGCGGCCAGCCTGTCGGCCGCCGAGACGCTGCTGCGCGAGGGTCCGCTGCCGGATGCCATCGTGCTCGACCTGAACCTGCCCGACGTGCGGGGCATCGAAGGGGTGATGAGCCTTCGCAAGCTTGCGCGCGCCGTTCCGCTGACGGTGATCTCGGCCGAGGTCGATGCCGAGATGGTGACGGCGGTGATGGCGGCGGGGGCGACGGGCTATGTCTCCAAGAGCCTGCCGCGGCCGCAGATGATCGAGGCCTTCGGGCGGATGTGGGCCGGCGAGCCGGTGACGCCCGAGGAATATGATGCCGACGGTGGCGGCGAGGACAGTGGCGAGCAGATGCGCGAACTGGCCCGCAGCTTTGCCACCCTCACGCCGCAGCAGATGAACATCCTGCGGCTGATCTGTCAGGGGCGGCCGAACAAGCTGATCTCCTACGAACTCTCGATAGCCGAGGCGACCGTCAAGACCCACATCGCTGCCATCATGTCCAAGATCAACGTGAGGAACCGCACCCAGGCAGCCCTTCTGGCCAGCAAGGCGCGGCTCTTCGCGCGCTAGGGGGCTGCGGTTGGACGAACGCTTTGCGACGGAAGGGGCACGCTCCGGCGACAGCGGGGCGCCGGTCGTGCTGTCCGAGCCGGCCTGCGCGCCGGATCTGGCCGAGCGGCTGTGCGCGGGGCTTGCGGGGGCGGCGCCGGCGGCGGTTCTGCTGTTCTCGTCACCCGGCGCAGATCTTCCGGCGCTGGCGGCGCGTCTGGGCGCGGCGCTGGGGGCCCGGATCATCGGCTGCTCCTCGGCAGGCGAGTTTGCCTGCGGCGGCTATGGCAACGGGCATGTGGTGGCGGTGGGGCTGCCCGGCGCGCGCTTTCACACCGACGCCGTCTGGCTGAGGAACCTCGCGGGGCTGGGCGTGTCGGACTGGATGGCCGAGCTGCGCGCGCTCTTTTCCCGGTTCGAGGGGCAGCCGCGGCGGCATCGGTTCGGCCTCCTGCTCATCGACGGGCTGAGCCGGCAGGAAGAGCTGGTGGCGGCCACGGTCGACGCGGTGGCCCACCGGCTGCCGGTGCTGGGCGGATCGGCGGGCGACGGGCTGCGGTTCGAGGAGACCTGCCTCGTCCTTGACGGCGACAGCCACCGGGACAGCGCGATCTTTGCGCTGTTCGAGACGGATTTCGCGCTGGAGCAGGTGATCTTCGACCATTTCACCCCCTCGGGCAGCCGGATGGTGGTGACGGCGGCGGTGCCCGAAGAACGGCTGATCCTCGAGATCAACGCCGAGCCCGCGGCCGAGGAGTACGCACGCCTGATCGGCCTTGCCCCCGAGGCGCTGAACCCGCGTGTCTTCGCCGAGAATCCGCTCCTCGTGCGGATGGGCGGGCAGTATCACGTCCGCGCCATCCGCGAGGTCACGCCCGAGGGCGGGCTTACGCTCATGTCCTCGATCGAGAGCGGCGTGCTGCTGGCCCTTGGCCGTGCCGACGACCTGACGCATGGGCTTCAGGCCCGGCTCGAGGCGCTGGGAGAGCGTCCGGCGCTGATCCTGGCCTTCGACTGCATCCTGCGCCGTCTGGCGCTCGAACAGGCCGGGCTGGAACCGGCTGTCGCCCGCCTCTTTGCCGATTGGCGCATCGCGGGCTTCAACACCTACGGCGAGCAGCACGGCGGCGTGCACGTCAACCAGACCTTCGTGGGTCTCGCGCTGATGGGGCCCGCCCATGCTGCGTGACGGTGACGATCTCGAACGGCAGGTCGAAAAGCTCAAGCGGATCAACGCGGCGCTGATCGACCGGCTGGACCGGGCCGATGCCTCGCGGGGCTCGCACTGGATGCTGTTCCAGACCGCCGCCGTGCTCGAGCAGGAGCTGCTCGCCCGCAACCGCGATCTCGAACAGGCGCTGGCCCATCTGGAGGCGGTCAACCGCGAGCTGGCCCTCGCGCGGGAAACCGCGGACGAGGCCAACCGCTCGAAGACCCGTTTCCTGCGGGCCGCCAGCCACGATCTGCTGCAACCGCTGAGCGCGGCGAAGCTGTTCCTGTCGCATCTGTCCGAAACGGTGAGCGAGCCCTTGCAGGTCGATCTGGTGACGCGCATCGCCACGGCCTTCGACTCCACCGAAGAGCTGATCCGCGCGCTGCTCGAGATCTCGCGGCTCGATTCGGTCCGTCTCGACATTTCCAGCGAGCGCGTCTCGCTGGGCCGGCTCTTCCAGCGGCTGATGGTCGATTTCCAGAACGACGCCGAGGCGCGGGGCCTTGAGCTGCGCTTCGTGATCTCGTCGGCCACCGTGATGTCGAACCCCGTCTTCCTGCGGCGCATCGCGCAGAACCTGATCTCGAACGCGATCAAGTACACGCGGACCGGCCGGGTGCTGGTGGGCGCCCGGCGCGAGGGGGCGGATGTCTGGCTCGAGGTGCATGACACGGGCCCCGGCATCGCCCCCAAGGACCGCGAGCGGATCTTCAACGAGTTCGAGCGGCTGGCCCCCGACGGAGAGGAGCCGGGCACGGGCCTCGGCCTCTCGATCGTGCGGCGCGCCTGCCTGCGGCTCGGCCACGAGATCGCGCTCGACAGCGCGCCGGGGCGGGGCTCGGTCTTTCGCATCCGTTTGCCGCGCGCGCTCGAGGCGCCGGGGGCGCTGGCGGCCGGGCCGGCTCCGGCTGCGACCACCGGCGCCGTGCAGCGGCTGGCGGGGACGCCGCCCGATCCGTTGCTGATGGCCGATCCCATGGCGGGCCCTGCGCCGGCCTCGCTCGCGGGGCGGCGGGTGCTGGTGGTCGAGAATGACGCGGCGATGCGCGACGCCTACGCGCTCCTGCTGCGGCGTTGGGGGATGGTGGTGGCCGCGGCAGACGGCACGCAGGCGGCGCTGGCGCAGGTTGCGGGCTTCGTGCCGGAAGCCCTCGTCACCGACTACCGACTCGACCGGGACGACACCGGCCTCGGCACCATCGCCGCGCTGCGCCGCAGGCTCGGGACGCGGCTGCCCGCGCTGATCGTCACCGCCGAGCCCGACCCGCAACTTGAGGCGCAGGCCGACCGGCTGACCTCGGCGCTGCTGCGCAAGCCCGTCTCGGAGAGCGAGCTTCGCGAGACGCTCTCGGCGCTTCTCGACGCCCGCAGCCGGGGTGCGGCCGCGGCGGAATGAAAGGATGAGAATGAAACCTATACGAGCGATGCTTCTGCTGGGGGCCCTGATGGCGGGGTCGGCCGTCGAGGCGGGGCGGCTGGCCGAGGTGATCTTCCGCCCCGGCGCCTTCGCCGCGACCGACGTCACACGCTACGCCCACATGCGGACAGGCCCCGAGGTGGAGGGTCTGCGGCTTGTCGCCAGCGGCGAACTCGTGGTGACACCCGAGGCGGGCGACGGCGGCCCCCGTCTTGCGCTCATCCACCGCGTCGAGGGGCACGACCTGCCCGTCGCGGACTTCGCGGCCTCGGGCGGGGATCCGGTGCTGCTGTGGTTTCTCGAGAATACGGTGCGCAGCATGGCGACCATCACCAAGGGCAGCCCGTTCTACATCCGCAACCGGATGCGCGAGGCGCTCGGTGCGGCCGGGCTTGCCGAGGCCGAGGGGCCGGTCACGGCCGAGCTGCGCCCGTTCGAGACGGACGAGAGGCGCGAGGAGATGGGCGCCTTTGCCGATCTGGTCCTGCGTATCACCGTGGACCCTTCGGCGCTCGTGCCGCTTCGCGCCCTTGAGGTCGATACGACGGCCGCGGGCGGGAGCTACCGGGAAACCCTGACGCTGGAGGGGCCATGACCCTGCGCTTTCTCCTGACCCTTGCCCTTCTGCCTCTGCCTGCGCTGGCCCAGACGGCCGGAGAGGCGCCCCCTCCGGCGGTGGCCGGGGGCAGCGCCGGGATCTCCGAGCCAGACGCGGGTGCCGGGGGGCGCTTGTCGGGGCCGGATGCCGGTGCCGTGCGGGCCGCACCCGACCTCCATTTCGACGAGAGCCTGAATGATTATCCGACGCTGGCGCGGGCCGACTATATCTTCGCCTGCCTTGCCGCGAACGGACAGGACCGCAACACGATGCGTCGCTGTGCCTGCTCGATCGATGTGATCGCCTCGATCCTGCCCTACGAGGCCTACGAGAAGGCCGAAACCATCCTTGCGATGCGTCTGGGTGCGGGCGAGCGCGCGAACCTCTTCCGCATTCCCTCGACCCAGGCCGGTGTCGCCGATCTCCGCCGCGCGCAGGCCGAGGCCGAGATGACCTGCTTCTGACGCCACGGCCGGGCCCGCGCTAGCGCCGGCCGTGGAAGTCCGAGCCCGGGTCGTTCAACACCATGTCGCGCAGCCGGTCCCAGAGGTGGCGGCGCAGCTCGGCGTAAAGGGGCAGGGCGCGGATGTCGCCCTCCCACCGGGGCCGCGGGAAGGGCACCTCCAGTTCCTCGACCACGCGGCCCGGACGCGGCGACATGAGCAGGATCCGGTCGGCCATGATCAGCGCCTCATCGACCGAGTGGGTCACGAAAAGCACCGTCGCCGGCCGCCGCTCCATCAGCCGCATCAGCTCGATCTGCATCAGTTCGCGCGACTGCGCGTCGAGGCTGGCGAAGGGCTCGTCCATCAAGAGGATCCCCGGCTCGGCCGCCAGCGCGCGGGCGAGCGCCAGTCGCTGCCGCATCCCGCCCGAGAGCTGCGCAGGCCAGCTTTTCGCGAAGCGTGAAAGGCCGACCAGATCGAGATAGGCATCGGCGCGCGCCCGCGCTTCGGCGCGGGGCAGATGGGGCAGCGCGAAGGCCACGTTCTCGCGCGCGCTCTTCCACGGGATCAGGCGGAAGGACTGGAAGACCATCGCCGCATCCGCGCCCGGCCGCGGAGGGCGGTCATCCACGCTCACGCGCCCCTCGTCGGGCGGGAGCAGGCCCGCGACCAGCCGCAAGAGGGTGGTCTTGCCGCAACCCGACGGGCCGAGCACCACCACCACCTCGTTGCGCCTCAGCGAGAGCGAGACCCGCTCGAGCGCCGGCATCCGGTCGGTGCCCTGCCCGAAGGCGAGCGAGACCTGCTCGAGCCGGACGTGCGTCACCCCTCGGCCGGGCCGAGCTTCCGCAGCACCGTCTCGAGCGGCCCGAAGTCGGTCCATTCCTCGAGCCGCACCGGGCGGAGACCCTGGAAGTCCTCCGTGCCGTACATCCATTCCGTCGTCACCTTCAGTTCCTCACGCGTGAGGCCGCCGTCCACGCTCCAGCTGTTGCGGTAGGCCTCGGCCAGCACCATCAGATCCTCGCGCGCCACGTCCGGCCGCGCCACCACCATCCGCTCCACCCATAGGTCCGGGTCCTGAAAGTCGCGCGACGCGAGGACCAGCGCCTCGATCACCGCCTCGACCTCGGCCCGGCGGCTCCCGAGCACCTGGGTCGTGACCACATTGACCTTGGTCGTCACCGGGGCGGCGGCGAAATAGTCGTCCATGCCCACGAGGATGCTGACGCTGTCACGGTCGGGCATCGCGGACCAGGTGCCGATGGACATGGTGGTGGCATCGACCTGACCGGCCAGCAGCGCCTGCGCGCGGACGGCGGGCTGGCCCAGCGGCACCAGATCCATCCGGTCCATGTCGACTCCCTTGGCCGCCAGCACCTTGGCGCTCAGAGAATGGTCGAGCGAGCCGAGGCGGCCGATGCCGAAGCTGCGCCCCTCGAGCTGCGCAGGATCGGTGATGTCGGGCCGTGCCGCGATCAGGAACGGCAGCGACTTGTTGGGCGACATCACGGCGCGCAGGTCGCTCGTGCCCCGCGCCACCATCTGCAGCAGCGCATCGGTCGAGACATTGGCCATCTCGCCTTCGCCCGCCTGAAGGGCCGCCATCGCCATCGGCGTCTGCTGGACGCGCACCAGCTCGACCTCGACCCCCGCCCGCTCGAAATAGCCGTTGGCCAGGGCCAGATCCACGACCGAGTTCGGCACCAGCGGCGTCTCGAGGTCGCTGATGATGAGGCGGAAGGGCTCGGCCGACGCGGGCAGGGCGAGGACGAGCAGCAGGGCGAAGGGGGCGAGAAGTCGGTTCATGGATCCTCCGGTCACGGGTTACGGCCTGCCCGGAAGGCGCCAGCGCGACAGGCGGCCCTCCAGCAGGCGAAGGCTCTCGGTCACGATCACGCCGATCGCGGCGAGGGCCAGCACGATCACGAAATATTCCGCCATGCGGAAGGTGTTGCCATAGAGGGCGAGCAGACCCCCGAGACCGGACACGGCGGTGTAGAGTTCGGCCACCACGGTGTTGATCAGGCCGATGGTGGCGCCAAGGCGCAGCCCCACCACAAGGAAGGGCAGCGCGCCGGGCAGGACCACATGGATCTGGATGCGCGTCGCCGAGGCGCCGGTCGAGCGGGCCATCTCGATCAGCTCTTCATCGCGGGCCTGCACGCCCGCATAGGTGTTGAGGATGATGGGCATGACCGCGCCGAGAAAGACGATCATGGCCTTCGCCTCGATCCCGAGGCCGAGCAGCACGATGATGAGGGGGATGAAGGCCACCCGTGGCGTCGCGGCGAGGGCAAAGACGAAGACATCGACCGTGCGCCCGAAGAGACGCACCATGCCCATCAGCGCCCCCAGCGGGATGCCCACAAGGATCGCCGCGCCGAGGCCCGTGCCATAGGTGATGAGGCTCTGTCCAAGCGCGCCCTGCAGCCGGCCCTCCGAGAGGAGGCGCCTGGCCGCCTCGACCGTGGCCGCGGGCGACGGGATCATCCCCCTCGGTACGGTGGCCGCGGCCAGGGCCCACAGAAGGATCAGGCAGAGCAGGAACGCAAGGCGCATCAGGGTGACCGTCCCGGCACCCGCCGGGCGCCGGCCGGGGCCGTTCTGCGGTCTCGGTCCTGTCATCCGACCCCTCCCTGGCCGTCCGTCCGGCGAGAGTTGCAGGATCGGCCGGGGCCAGCAATCCCACTTTAGGGGGAGGCGGCCGCCCTCAGCCCAGAGCGTAGCCCGCGCCGCGGACGGTGCGGACGGGATCCTCGCCGCCGTGCACGCAGAGCGCCTTGCGCAGGCGGCCCACATGGACATCGACGGTGCGGCTGTCCACATAGATGTCCCGGCCCCAGACCCGGTCGAGAAGCTGTTCGCGGCTCCAGACCCGGCCCGGCTTTTCCATGAAGGTCGAGAGCAGCCGGAACTCGGTCGGGCCGAGCTTGAGGATCTGGCCGGCGCGGTGAACCTTGTGGGTCTCGGGATCGAGGCGGATGTCCTCGAACTCGAGCGTGAGCCCCACACTCGAAGGCCGCGCGCGGCGAAGCTGGCTGCGCACGCGGGCCATCAGCTCGACCACCGAATAGGGCTTGACCACATAGTCGTCGGCCCCGGTCTCGAGGCCGCGCACCCGGTCCACCTCTTCCGAGCGGGCCGAGAGCATGATGATCGGCACCGAGCGCGTCGAGGGGCGCGACTTCAACTGGCGGCAGACCTCGATGCCCGAGACCGACGGGAGCATCCAGTCGAGCACGATCACATCCGGCCCCGTCTCCTCGACAAGCATCAGCGCCTCGTCGCCGGTGCCCGCCTGCACCACGCGAAAGCCTTCGGATTCGAGGTTGTAGGACAGAACCTCGCGCTGGGCGGGCTCGTCCTCGACGAGCAGGACGACGGGCTGGTCGGCGGGCGACATCAGCCGGCCTCCCCGACGGCGAGGCCGGTGCTGCTGGCGGTCATGTCGGCCTTGGGGCGGGGCTCCTCGGGCAGGCGTCCGGTCACCAGATAGATCACCTGCTCGGCGATCGAGGTGGCGTGGTCGCCCATGCGTTCGATGTTCTTGGCGATGAAATGCAGGTGCATGCAGGCGGTGATGTTGCGCGGATCCTCCATCATGTGGGTCAGGAACTCGCGGAACAGCGCATTGTACATCTGGTCCACCTCGCGGTCGCGCTGGCGCACGTCGGCCGCAAGCTGGGCATCGCGGTGGATGTAGCTGTCGAGCGCATCCTTGAGGAGAAGCTCGACCGTCTTGGCCATGCGCCGGATCGAGCCCGCGGAATCCCCCACCTGCGCAAGCTGGCCCAGAACGACCGCACGCTTGGCGAGGTTCTTGGCATAGTCGCCGCAGCGTTCGAGGGCGGCCGCGATCTTGATCACCGTCAGCACGGTGCGTAGGTCTGTCGCGGTCGGCGAGCGCAGCGCGATGAGCCGCGCGGCCTCCGCCTGGATGCGTTCCTCGAGCGCGTCGATGGCGGCGTCGTTGCGCCGGACCTGCTCGGCCAGTTCCTCGTCGCGGGTCTCGAGCGCCTGGGCCGCGTCGAGGATCGCCGCCTCGACCATGCCGCCCATCTTCATGATGAGGGCCTGCACGGCTTCGAGATCGCGGTCGAAGGCCTGGAAGATATGGGGTTCGGTCATCATGCGGTCCTCCTCCTCAGCCGATCCGGCCCGAGATGTAGCTTTCCGTGCGGGGGTCGTGCGGGTTGGTGAAGATCTGGCCCGTCTCGCCATATTCCACAAGGCGGCCCAGGTGGAAGAAGGCCGTGCGCTGGCTCACGCGCGCCGCCTGCTGCATCGAGTGGGTGACGATCACCACCGAGAACTGCGTGCGCAGCTCGTCGATCAGCTCTTCGATCTGGGCCGTGGCGATCGGGTCGAGCGCGGAACAGGGCTCGTCCATCAGGAGCACCTCGGGCGAGGTGGCGATGGCGCGGGCGATGCAGAGCCGCTGCTGCTGGCCGCCCGAGAGGCCCGTACCGGGTGCCGCAAGCCGGTCCTTCACCTCTTCCCAGAGGGCCGCGCGGCGCAGGGCGGTCTCGACGATCTCGTCGATCTCGGCCTTGGAGCGGGCGAGGCCGTGGATGCGCGGGCCATAGGCCACATTGTCGTAGATCGACTTGGGGAAGGGGTTCGGCTTCTGGAACACCATGCCCACCTTGGCGCGCAACTGGACCGGGTCCACCCGCGGGTCGTAGATGTCGTGGCCGTCGAGCGTGATCCTGCCCTCGATCCGGCAGCCCGGGATCGTGTCGTTCATGCGGTTCAGGCAGCGCAGGAAGGTGGATTTGCCGCAGCCCGAGGGCCCGATGAAGGCGGTCACGGTCTTGCCGAGGATCTCCACGTCCACATCCTTCAGCGCGTGGTTCAGCCCGTAGAAGACCTGCACCCGGCTGGCGGCGATCTTGACCTCGGCGGCGCTCACGACGCGCTCGGCATAGCGGATATCGTCCATGTGTCAGCTCCTTACCAGCGGCGCTCGAAGCGGCGGCGAAGAATGATGGCGACCGTGTTCATGGCCACGAGGAACACGAGCAGCACGATGATCGCGCCCGAGGCCCGTTCGACGAAGGCGGGGTCGGCGCGCTGGGTGAAGTTGAAGACCTGCACCGGCAGGGCCGAGGCGGGGTCGAAGAAGCCCTCCGGCGGGGCTGCGGGAAACTCGCGCACGAAGGCGACCATACCGATCAGCAGCAGCGGCGCCGTCTCGCCCAGGGCCTGAGCCAGCCCGATGATGGTGCCCGTGAGGATCCCCGGCATGGCGAGCGGCAGGACATGGTGAAAGATAGCCTGCATCTTCGAGGCGCCCACACCCAGCGCCGCATCGCGGATCGAGGGCGGCACGGCCTTGAGGCTGGCGCGCGTGGCGATGATGATGGTGGGCAGCGTCATCAGCGTCAGCACGAGGCCGCCCACGATCGGCGCGGACTGGGGCAGGCCCATGAAGTTGATGAAGATCGCAAGCCCGAGGATGCCGAAGACGATCGAGGGCACCGCCGCAAGGTTCGAGATGTTGACCTCGATCAGGTCGGTCCAGCGGTTCTTGGGCGCGAACTCTTCCAGGTAGATCGAGGCGGCAACGCCGATCGGCAGGGCCAGCACCAGCACGATGAACATCATGTAGGCCGAGCCCAGGATGGCGACGCCGAGGCCCGCCGCCTCGGGGCGCAGCTCCGAGGCGTCGGGGCCGAACAGGAACTGCGGGTTGAAGGCGATGGTGATCAGGCCCGCCTCGCGCAGCCTTTGCGCAAGGACCAGCTGCTCGGGGGTGATGTTGCTGTCGAGCGCGGCGCTTTCCATCGTCACGCGGCCCTTGAAGAAGCCGTCCACCCGCCCGTTCGCCAGCGCCCGGACCTCGACGGTCTGGCCAACCAGCTCGGGATCGGCCAGCACGCGGTTGCGCAGGCCGGCGGCGGCTTCCTTGGACAGGAGGCCCGCGATGTCCTTGTCGCTGATCCCCTCGGACTGGAGGCCGGCCGCGGCCACGGCCGCCACCATCGAGGCCTCGAGCTGCCGGCCGTAGCCGATGGTCGTGACCTTCTTCATCTCCTCGATGTCGCGGTTGCCGCGCGGATCCACGATGGCCGCGTCGAGCGTCACGGGGATCGCGATGAAGGTCTGCCGGAAGGCGCCGGCGCCGTTGCCGATCACCGAGGTCAGCAGCAGGACCAGCGCGAGGATCGACAGGATCACGGCGCCGAGGCCGTAGGCGCGGAACCGGCGTTCGGCCGCGTTGCGGCGGCGGGTCCGGGCGTCGGGCGCAAAGAGCGAGCCCGGCTCGGGAGGGGCGGCTTCGGGTGCGGTGGCGTCGGTCATTCGTACTGCTCCCGGTATTTGCGCACGATGAAGAGGGCGATCACGTTGAGAACGAGGGTGATCGCGAAGAGCGTGAGGCCGAGCGCGAAGGCCACCAGCGTCTCGGGCGAGGCGAACTCGGTGTCGCCGGTGAGCTGGCTCACGATCTTCACCGTGACGGTGGTCATGGCCTCGAACGGGTTCAGCGAGAGCTTGGCCGCGGCGCCCGCGCCGAGCACGACGATCATGGTCTCGCCGATGGCACGGCTCGCGCCCAGCAGGATCGCGCCCACGATGCCGGGCAGGGCCGCGGGCAGGATCACCTGCTTGACCGTCTCGGAATGGGTGGCGCCGAGCCCGTACGAGCCGTCGCGCAGCGATTGCGGCACGGCGTTGATGATGTCATCGGACAGCGACGAGATGAAGGGGATCAGCATGATCCCCATGACGAGACCCGCGGTCATGACCGAGGACGAGCTGGCCCCGAGCCCGAGCGGCTGGGCGAACCAGTCGCGCAGCGCCGGGCCCACGGTGACGAGGGCGAAGAGGCCGTAGACGATGGTCGGGATCCCCGCGAGGATCTCGATCGCGGGCTTGGCCCAGCTGCGGGCGCGCGCACCGGCATACTCCGCAAGATAGATCGCGGTGAGAAGGCCGATCGGCACGGCCACCAGCAGCGCGATGAACGAGATGTACATGGTGCCCCAGAGCAGCGGCCAGATCCCGAGGTCCGACCCGCCGCGGAATTGCGGGTTCCAGGTCAGGCTGAGGAAGAAGTCCTGCGCCGGATAGAGGCGGAAGAAGTTCATCGTCTCGAACAGCAGCGACATCACGATCCCGACCGTCGTCGCCACCGCCACGAGCGAGGCGGCGATCAGGATCACCATGACGAACCGTTCCGTGGTGTTGCGGGCGCGGAAGTCGGGGCGGATGCGCGCGAGTGCGAGACCGAGGCCCGCGGCGCTGGTCGCAAGGACCGACACGACCATCCAGAAGCCGAGCCTGTCCTGCAGATCGCGGTGGGCGCGGGCCGCGGCCAGCGTCTCGGGGCCCATGCTGGTCACGGCCACACCCACGGCCCGCAGGCGCGGGGCGAGACCCTCGGGGCTGAGGCCCGCCACGTCGCGCGGCGAAAGGCCGTCGGTGACGGCCAGCCGCTGAAGCCCCGTCGAGATGCGACGCACGTCCGCCATCACGAGGCTGCTGGTGCTGGCGTCGCCCGCCGGCAGCAGCGACGCGACGCGCTGCTCGATGACCATGGGCTGTGCCATGAGCCAGACCGCCAGCAGCGCGAGAGCGGGCACCGCGGTCAGCAGCGCCGCGAACTGGCCGTAGTGGCCGGGCAGGGAATGCAGCCGACGGGGATCGCCGCCCGCCGAGGAAATGGCGCGACGCCGCCCGGCGAGAAAGCCTGCGGCGGCGAGGATCAGGACGGCCAGAACGAGGATGCCGAGGCTCATGGGAGGTCCGGGACTGGGAAGAGGCGGCGCGGGGACGTCCCGCGCCGCCGGAGGGGATCAGTTGCTGAGCGGGCCCATCGGAACCCGGTTGGCGATCATGTCCTGCGTCGCCGCCAGCTCGGGGTCGGACACGAGGCCGTAGGCGGCCAGCGGCCCGTCGGGACCGGCCATCTCGTCCGAGACGAAGAACTCGACATATTCCTGCAGGCCCGGGATCACGTCGAGGTGCGCCATCTTCACATAGAAGAACAGCGGCCGGGACACCGGATAATCGCCCGAGGCGATGGTCTCGACCGAGGGAACCACATCCGACATGGTCGCGACCTTCAGCTTGTCGGTGTTGTTCTGGTAGAACGAGAGGCCGAACACGCCGATGGCGTTCTTGTTGGCGTCGATGCGCGAGAGGGTCTCGGTATAGTCGCCATCGATGTCCACCGACGCGCCGTCGGTGCGCAGCGCCATGCACATGTCGTGGGCCTTGTCCTCGTCACCGCCGTTGGCGGCGGCGAAGGCCTCCATCGCGCCCGATTCCTCGCAGCCCGCCACGATCACCTTCTCGTCGAACACTTCGCGGGTGCCGTGCTTGGTGCCGGGGATGAAGGCGAGGATCGGCTGGTCGGGCAGCGCCGGGTTCACCTGGTTCCAGCGGCCGTTCGGGTTCGCGACCACCTGGCCGTCCACGACGATCTGCGCGGCCAGCGCGTTGAACCAGTCGGCCGGCGTGAAGGCGAAGTCCGGCCCGCCGATGTCGGAGGCGAACACGATGCCGTCATAGCCGATGCGCACTTCCATGATCTCGTTCACGCCGTTCTGGGCGCAGAGGTCGATGTCGGACTGCTTGATGCGCGAGGAGGAGTTGGCGATGTCGATCGTGTTCTCGCCGACCCCTTCGCAGAGTTTCTTGCGGCCCGCGCCCGACCCGCCCGATTCGACGACCGGCGTCGGGAAGTCGAAATTCTCGCCGAAGGCTTCGGCCACGATGGTGGCGTAGGGCAGCACGGTCGAGGAACCCGCGGTCTGGATGTTGTCGCGCGCGGCGGCGACGCCGGCCGAAGCGGCCACCACGGCCAGCGAGGACACCGTGAGCTTGAGAAGGGACATGGAACTCTCCTGTCGGTTGGACGGCCGCAGCGGGCGACCTCTGCGCCGTCCTAGCCCCGTTGCGAGTCGGGTTTATTGCAGTTCGGTGACGGTTTTGTAACAGCGCCCGGATCAGCGGCCACGCGTCGTCCGGCTGCCATCATGATCCCTGACGCCCACCGCCGTCGGCGCCCGCCCGTCAGCGCGAGAAGAGATCCGGCAGGGCGGGCTCGATCGGCTCGATCAGTTCGGGGCCTTCGTTGCGGACGGAACTCACGCGGCGCCCGACCTCATGCCAGCGCAGCGCGGTCATCGGGATCCGCGGCAGATCCTCCACCGGGCAGCCGCCCAGCCAGTCGCCGGCCGCCTCGAGGTCCATCATGACCGGCATCCGGTCATGGACCCGGGCCAGCCCCTCGCGCACCGGCTCGGTGAGGATGGCGCAGGTCGGCCCCTCGTAATCGGCCAGCCGCACCCGGCTCTCGAGCCCGGCCATCAGCAGCGCCGGGGCATTGCCGGCGGGCGACATGTAATGCGGATGCTTCACGCCCCCGCGCAGCTGCCATTCGTAATAGCCCGAGGCGATCACGAGGCAGCGCCCGCCGCGATAGGCGGCGCGAAAGCTCGGCGCGGTGGCGGCGCTTTCGACACGGGCATTGATGGTGCTGGCCTTCCAGTCCCGGAGGGCGCCGCGGTGAAAGGGCGGGATGAGGCCCCATCGTGCAAGATCGCCCTGAAGCCCCGATTCCGTCCGCCGCACGATGGGGATCAGCGCGGTGGGCGGGACGTTGTAGCGCGTCTCGATCTCGGCCCGCGCGGGCGCCAGCCCCTGCATCCAGCCGGCCAGCTGAGCCCAGGTCAGCTCCTTGTGGGCCATGCGTCCGCACATGGCCCGATCCTCAGGGCCGGCAGAACATGTCGTAGAGCATGGCGACCGCGCGGCTCACCTTGGGATCGGCGATCGAATACCAGATCGTCTTTCCCTCGCGCCGCGCCGAAACCAGTCCGTCCTGCCGCAGCCGCGCAAGTTGCTGGCTGACCGCCGCCTGCCGCGTGGACAGCAGCGTCTCAAGCTCGGTCACGGATCGCTCGCCGTTCGAGAGATGGCACAGGATCATCAGCCGCCCCTCGTGCGAGAGGGCCTTCAGGAACCCGGCGGCCGCCTGAGCCTGAGCCACCATCCGCTCGGGCGGAACGGGCGTCGCCTCCGGGGCGGTGCGATGCGTGTCGGGCAGGTCGAGAGACATGGTCATGGAACTCCTCATCCGGAGCACATCTAGCACGGAGGCCGGTGCGTGGCGAGATGTCGCAAGGCCGGTTTACCGACTCGCAAGGAAGGTTCCGAACCGCCCCTGCGAAAAGAGCAGCGGCTCGCCCGGCCGCATCGCGGCGCGGATCACCTCGCCCACGACGATGGCATGGTCGCCGCCGTCATGCACCGCCGCCTGCCGACACTCGAACCGGGCAAGCGGTGCCGGCAGCAGCGGAACCCCTTCGGGGCTCGAACGGTAGGCGAGGCCGTCGAACCCGGCGCCGCCCCGTGTGAAGCGGCGGGCGAGGTCGTCCTCGCCCGCATCGAGCACATGGATCGCAAAGTGGGGCGCGCGGGCGAAGAAGTCGAACCGGCTCGAGGCGCGCGCCGGGGACCAGAGCACCAGCGGCGGATCGAGCGAGACCGAGGAGAAGCTGTTGGCCGTCATGCCCATCGGCCCGTCCTCGGCAAGCACGGTCACCACGGTGACGCCGGTCGCAAAGCGGCCGAGCGCGTCGCGGAAGGCGCGCGCATCGGCGGCGGGGACAAAGGCGGCGTCCTCGGTCATCCGGCGTCTCCTCTCTGCCGGCCGGTCCGGCGCCGGAGCCCGGATGCCCCCGCGCCCCGGCGGGGCGGGCCTGACGTCTCACGATCCGCGCCGATGTGCAATGCGTCGCAAGCGCAGACCCCTGCGGCGTGCCGGGCCGTCACGACGGCGCATGGGCTCAGCAGCCCAGAACCGCGCGTCCAGCAGACCTCAGCCGGCGCGGAAATGCTTGGCGAGTTTCAGGCCCTGGCCCTGATAGTTCGAGGCGATGCCCGCGCCGTAGAGCATGTCGGGCCGCTCCTCCATCCGTTCATAGACCAGACGGCCCACGACCTGCCCATGTTCCAGCACGAAGGGCGCCTCGTGGCAGCGCACCTCGAGCACCCCGCGCGAGCCGGTGCCGCCCGCCTGCGCATGGCCGAAGCCGGGGTCGAAGAAGCCCGCGTAATGCACGCGAAACTCGCCCACCATCGCGAGGTAGGGCGCCATCTCGGCGGCATGATCGGGGGGAATCGTCACCGCCTCGCGGCTGACGAGGATGTAGAAGGCCCCGGGATCCAGGATGATGCGGCCGTCGCGGGCGCGGATCTCCTCCCAGTAGTCCGATACGGGGTAATGGCCGATGCGGTCGAGGTCGATGAGGCCGGTGTGGGGCTTGGCGCGGTAGCCCACGAGGTCGCCCTCACCGGGCCGCAGATCGACCGAAAAGCCGAGCCCGCCCGAAATGACGGGGGCGCCGTCCACCAGCGGCTCGCGCGCATGGAGTTGGGCCAGTTCTGCATCCGACAGCGTGGCCTCGCCCGTGCGGAAGCGGATCTGGTTCAGGCGCATTCCGGGGCGCACGAGGACCGAGAAGCTGCGGGGGCAGACCTCGGCGTAGAGCGGACCCGCATAGCCGTCGCGGATGCGGTCGAACTCGGTGCCGCCGTCTGCGATGGTCCGGGTCAGAAGGTCGAGCCGGCCCGTCGAACTCTTGGCATTGGCCACGGCCGAGATGCCGGCGGGCAGGGCGAGACGCTCCATCAGCCGCACGACATAGACACAGCCCTTCTCGAGCACGGCGCCGGCGGTCAGGTCCATCCGGTGCATCTCGAACTCGTCGAGCCGCTCGGCGACCGTGCGCCCGGCCCCGGCGAGAAACGAGGCGCGCACGCGGTAGGCGACGGTTCCGAGGCGCAGGTCAAGGCTGGCCGGCTGGATCTGGGCGGGAATCGGTGCGGGATCCGCGGAAATGGCGCCCGAGGCGATCAGGGACCGGATCCGTTGCGATGCGAGAACTCCGGTCATCTCTCTCTCCAGCTCCCTTGATGCAAAAAGGCCCGCCTCATGCGAGGCGGGCCTTTTTTATGGTCGGGCCGGCGAGATTCGAACTCGCGACCTTCCGCCCCCCAGACGGACGCGCTAACCAGGCTGCGCCACGGCCCGACAGGCGGGATACATAACGAGATTTGCCGCGGGAGCAAGCGGGAAACGCATCCTTCGGATCGCACCCCTCGCCCGGGTGGATCAGGATACCTGCAGCCGTTCGCGCAAGGCCAGCAGGCGTTCGCGCAGCGCCAGAACCTCCTCGCGCCGGTGCGTCAGGCTGCCGCGCGCAAGGGCGCGCAGAGCTGTCGGCCGCCAGAGAATCTCCGCATCCGAATCATCCTCATGCGACTCCGGTTCCCCGCTCGTCGCATCCGGTGCGGGGCCGGCCGGAGAGGGCGGCGATTCCGTGCGTGGGGCAGGGGGCTCGGCACCGCGTGGAACGAGGGGCTCGGGCGCTGACCAGACGGTGCCGGGCAGGGGCGCGGCGTCCTCGTCCACGGAACGGGCCATAGTCTCGCGCGGGGCGGCGGCTTTCGCGCTCGCCCGCGACGCCTCCACCGTGGGCTCGTTCGCGCGCTCGGACCCGCGCGAGGGCTCCACCCGCGTTGAGGGCGGGCGACGAAGCGCCTCGGCGCGGAGCGCGTCGCCCCGCGGCACATCGCGGGCGAAGGGCACGACTTCGCCCCTCTGCTCGGCAGTCTCCTCGCAGGCAAAGCCGGCCTCGTCCTCGTGCGGGGGCATGGATCCGTCGCCCTGCGATCCCAGCGGGACAAGGCCCTCCTGACCGCTCAGGCTGGCCACATGGCGCACGCCCTGCTCGCGCAGGATCTTCTGCACCCCGCGGATGGTCATGCCTTCGTCGTGCAGAAGCCGGCGGATGCCGGCCAGCAGCGCCACGTCGGAGGGACGGTAGTAGCGCCGCCCGCCCGCCCGCTTGACCGGGCGGATCTGGGGGAAGCGGCTCTCCCAGAAGCGCAGCACATGCGCGGGCGTCTCCAGAATCTCGGCAACCTCGCTGATCGTGCGGAAGGCTTCGGCCGACTTTTCCATCCGCATGTCCGATCAGTTCTTGCCGCCGGCGGCGACACGCTCCTTCATCAGATGCGAGGGGCGGAAGGTCAGGACGCGGCGGGGCGAGATCGGCACCTCGTCGCCCGTCTTGGGATTCCGTCCGATCCGCGCCGACTTGTCACGCACCGTGAAGGTGCCGAAGGACGAGATCTTCACCGTCTCGCCCGAGGCCAGCGCGTCCGACACATGCTGGAGCACGGACTCCACCAATTGCGCGGATTCATTGCGCGACAGGCCCACCTCGCGGAACACCGCTTCGCTCAGGTCCATGCGCGTCAAGGTCTTGTCGCTCATCCCATTCCCCACCCAGATTTGAACACAGGATGGTGTATGAGGGATTCCGAGTCAATATCAACGGCTTGCAACGGGCCCTTGATACGCGCTTACCAGCGCAGCACGACAGAGCCCCAGGCGAGGCCACCGCCGATCGCCTCGGTGACGAGCAGATCGCCTTCCTTGATCTGCCCGCGGGCCTTGCCGACCGAGAGCGCGAGGGGAATCGAGGCGGCGGAGGTGTTGCCATGATCCTGCACCGTGAGGATCACGCGGTCCATCGGCACCTGCATCCGCTGGGCCGTGGCCGAGATGATGCGCAGGTTCGCCTGATGCGGCACGATCCAGTCCACATCGGCCGAGGTCAGACCCGCCTTGTCGAGAGCGGTGTGAGCGGTTTCTGCCAGCTTTTCAACGGCGTGGCGGAAGACTTCGCGTCCCTGCATCCGCAGGTGGCCGGTGCTGCCCGTCGAGGCGCCGCCATCGACATAGAGCAGGTCCTTGAAGCGGCCGTCGGAATGCAGGTCGGTCGCGAGGATGCCGCGGTCGGCCGAGGTTCCGGCACCCTCCGCACCCTCGAGCACCAGCGCGCCGGCCCCGTCGCCGAAGAGGACGCAGGTCGCGCGGTCGCTCCAGTCCATCAGGCGGCTGAAGGTCTCGGCCCCGATCACCAGCACGCGGTTGGCCTGGCCCGAGCGGATCAGCGCATCGGCGTTGGCCAGCGCATAGACGAAGCCCGCACAGACCGCCTGCACGTCGAAGGCAAAGCCGCGCGACATGCCCAGAGCCGCCTGAACCATCGTGGCGGCCGAGGGGAAGGTGAGATCGGCCGTCGAGGTCGCCACGATCAGCGTGTCGATGTCGTCCGGCTGCAGGCCCGCATCCGCAAGCGCCGCGCGCGCGGCGCGGGCGGCCAGATCCGAGGTCGTCTGGCCCTCGGCGGCGAAATGGCGCCGCTCGATGCCCGACCGGGTGCGGATCCATTCGTCGGTCGTCTCGACGAGGGCCTCGAGTTCAGAGTTCGGGACGATGCGGTCGGGCAGATAGTGCCCGACGCCCCTCACCACGGCGCGTATTGTCATTCAGCTCTACCGTTTCTCAGATCTGCCGGGGCGCGGCCACCTCGTCCTGCGGGGCATCCTGCCCCGCGCGCCCGGCGGATGCAAGCCGCGCCGCCAGACGCTCGTGGAAGCCCGAACGGGCGAGCCGCACCGCCAGCCCGATCGCCGCGGCGACCCCTGTCGCATCGGCCGAACCATGGGACTTCACGACGGTTCCATTGAGCCCGAGGAAGACGCCCCCGTTCACGCGGCGTGGATCGATGCGTTTCTGAAGGCGCTTGAGCGAGCCGAGCGCCAGCACCGCGGCCATCTTGGACAGGACGTTCGCGCCGAAGGCGTCGCGCAGGAAGTCCGAGATCAGCTTGGCGGTGCCTTCGCCGGTCTTGAGCGCCACGTTGCCGGTGAACCCGTCGGTCACGATCACGTCGCAGCGCCGGCCGGGGATGTCGCCACCCTCAAGGAAACCCACATATTCGTAGGCTCCGGCCTCGGCATTGGCCGAGATGAGGTCTTGCGCGCTCTTCAGTTCGGCGCGGCCCTTGTGTTCCTCGGTGCCCACGTTCAGCAGCCCCACCCGCGGACGTTCGAGGCTGAGACCGTTGCGGGCGTAGGAGGCGCCCATCAGGGCGAACTGCGCCAGATCCTCGGCATCGGCCTTGATGTCGGCGCCCACGTCCAGCATCACGTTGAAGCCGCCGGGGTTGCGCGAGGGCCAGAGGCAGGCGATGGCCGGACGGTTGACGCCGGGCAGCTTGCGCAGCCGGATCATCGAGACGGCCATGAGCGCGCCCGTGTTGCCGCAGGAGACGGCCACGGTGGCCTCGCCGGCGCGGACGCTCTCGATGCAGGACCACATCGAGGTGCCCTCGCCATGGCGCATGACCTGGCTGGGCTTGTCGCTCATCGTGACCACGCGCGGGGCGTGGCGGATCTCGCAGCGGCCCCGGAGGTCCTTGCGCTTGGCGATCATCGGCCCGATCTGGGCTTCGTCACCGTGGACGATGAAGTAGGCGCCCGGGTTGGCTGAGGCGGATCCGGCAATACCGGCCACCACCGCCGCCGGACCCCGGTCCCCGCCCATCGCATCGACGGATATCACTATTCGCCCTGCGCCCGTCGCCTGGGGTGCGGTATCGCTGGCCATGCGTGGGGGCGGTCAGGCGCGGCTTACGCCGCGTCCTCGTCCAGATCGGTTTCGGCCGTGACCGCGACCACTTCGCGCGAGTCATAGTGTCCGCAGGCGCCGCAGACATGGTGCGGGCGCTTCAGCTCGCCGCAGTTCGGGCATTCGGCCGGGTTCGCGGCCACGAGCGCATCGTGCGAACGACGCATGTTGCGCCGGGAACGGGTGACTCGGTTCTGAGGGACAGCCATGTCTCAACCTCGTGTTACGGAGGGGCCAGGCCCCTGATTATCCTGATGGAATCGCGCGCTATCCGCTGGGGCCGGCGCTTCTGATCCGCGTGTCGAACGAGGCGCGGAACATAGTGGTATTCTGGCGGTGCGCAAGCCCCTTTGTGCGTCGGGGTGAGCCGGGGGAAGAGGCCGGCCGGAGCCGGTCAGCCGTCGCCCTCGGTCCCGCCCGCAGGTTCGTCACCGTCCATCTTGCGGCGCAGGTCCGCAAGCCCCGCGAAGGGCCGCAGGTCGGCGTCCGAAAGCGGCGCCACCCCCGGCGGGGCAAAGCCCGCCTCGGTCAGTTCCGCGCCCGGCGCACGGGGATAGAGCGGCAACGCCAGCGCCAGCGCCTCGACGGCCACCGCGCCTGCGTCGATCACGTCGGGCAGGGGCTCGCTGTCGTCCTCGGACACCTCCACCTCGTCGCCCTCGGGCATGACATAGTCGGCGAGGTAGCGCCGGTTGACGGTCTCCTCGATCCGCGTCGTGACGGGCGCGAGGGTGACCGAGCAGGGCTGCACGACCGTCGCCGCGAGCCGCCCCTCGAGGTCGAAGTCGCGCCGGCCGCGGGGACGGATCTCGCCCTCGAAGCTCAGGCCGCGAACGGCGCTGATGCCGAGAAGCGCCGCCACGAGGCCCTGGATCTCGGCATCGGGCTGGATCCTGAAGCGGGTGGGGCGGTTCGCCGAGAGGGCCGCGACGCGGAAGGGGCAGGTGAGGGGAAGGTCGGCGGTCGAGGGTTGGACAGGTTCCGGCATGGCGCGGTTTCTTTCCGAATTTCGGGCGGTTGCGTGACGGGCCTGTTGCAGGTGCAGCCGCCGTTGGGGGCGCGCGCGGCGGGGCTGTCCGGTGGGGCGCCGGTCCTCGTTCCTTCCTTGAACAGAGGCCGGACCTTCTGTAAGCCGGTGGCTGAGCCGCAGACGGTCCATCGTCGGGTTTCGGGATACGGGGCTTCGCCCCCCAAGGCAAGGGGTCGTCATGGCGCGGGAAGGCAGGATCGGAGCGAGGCTGGACCGGCGGGGCCTGCGCAGGATGGCGCTGGCACTGTCGTTGGGCCTGGCGGTGGGCGCCTGCCAGCCGATCTACCGCAACCACGGCTATGTGCCGACCGAGATCGACCTGCGGCAGATCGAGGTCGGCCGCGACACCCGCGACACGGTGGCCGAGATCGTGGGCCGGCCTTCGGCCTCGACGCTGCTGAACGACAGCGGCTGGTACTATGTCCAGAGCCGCTACCGCCACTATGGGGCCCGCGAACCGCAGGAGGTGGATCGCGAGGTGGTGGCGATCACCTTCAGCGAGGCCGGCACGGTGCGCAACATCGAGCGCTTCGGCCTCGAGAAGGGCCAGATCGTGCCGCTGTCGCGCCGCGTGACCGAGTCGACCATCCAGGGCACGGGCTTCCTGCGGCAGCTGTTCGGCAACATCGGCGCGCTGCGGACCGAGGATCTGATCGAATAGCCAGGGGTGGCCGAGGCGGTCCGGTCGGGGGAGCAGGGCCTGTCCAGACCAGCGCCTTGGAGGGCATCGACCGGGGGCTTCGCGCCCCCGGACCCCCGCGGGATATTTGGACCAGAGTGAATGGGGAGGGCGTGCCGCTACTCCCGCGGCTCGAAGGTCATTGCGACGCCGTTCATGCAGTAGCGCAGCCCGGTGGGCTGGGGGCCGTCCGGGAAGACATGGCCGAGATGGGACTCGCAGCGGGCGCAATGGACCTCCGTCCGGCGCATGAACAGGCTGCGGTCCTCGCGCGTGCCGACGGCGTCGGGCGCGATCGGGGTCCAGAAGCTTGGCCAGCCGGTGCCGCTTTCGTATTTCTGCGCCTGGTCGAAGAGGGGTGCGCCGCAGCCCACGCAATGGAAGGTGCCAGGCTGCTTCGGGAAATCGTCGTGCGAGCCGGCGCGCTCTGTGCCGTGCTTGCGCGTCACCTTGTAGGCGAGATCGGAGAGTTGCGCCCTCCACTCCGTATCGCTCTTCACCACCTTGTCCGGGCTGTCGGTCATGGGTCTCTCCCGTTGGGTCCGCGGCCGCTTGACCGCTTGCGCCCCGTCGTGGCGCGGCTCATATCTAAGATGCCGTTCCGCTCCGGCAAGTCACGAGGAGGTTGTCGATGCTCTCGCTCAGCAGGGGCCGCTATGCGGCCCGGGCGGCCGCGGGCCCCGAGGATCTCCGCCGTGCGCAAGAGTTGCGCTGGCTGGCTTTTCGTGCGGGACAGGGCGCGCACGGGGGCTCGGGCCTCGATGCCGACGGGTTCGACGCTGTCTGCACCCACATGCTGGTCGAGGAGGTGGCGACGGGCGAGCTGGTCTGCTGCTTCCGCTTCCTGCCGCTTCGCGATGGCCGCGAAATCGGGCGCAGCTATTCGGCGCAGTTCTACGAGCTGGGCGCGCTGGAGAGCTTTACCGGGCCGATGGTCGAGATGGGGCGCTTCTGCATTCATCCCGACCGGCGCGACCCGGACATCCTGCGCGTGGCCTGGGGGGCGATGACGCGGCATGTGGATGAGGCCGGTGTCGAGATGCTCTTCGGCTGCTCGTCCTTTCACGGGGTCGAGACCGACGCCTATCTCGATGTCTTCGCCATGCTGAAGGAGCGCCACCTGGCTCCGCCGCGCTGGCTGCCGCGGGTGAAGGCGCCCACCGTCTTCCGCTTTGCCCAGAAGCTCGCCCGGCGCGAGCCGGACGCCCGGCGCGCGCTGATGCTGATGCCGCCGCTTCTGCGGACCTACCTGATGATGGGGGGCTGGGTGTCGGATCATGCCGTGGTCGATCACGACCTGAACACGCTCCATGTTTTTACCGGGCTGGAGATCCGGGCGATCCCCGCCGCCCGCGCCCGTGCGCTCCGCGCCGTGGCGGGGTAGGCGGGGTCAGCGGCCGCGCCAGATCCAGCCGCCGCCGAGGATGCGGCTGTCGCCCGGCGCATGGAAGACGCAGGCCTGGCCCGGCGACACGCCATCTTCGGGCGCGATCAGTTCGACCTCGGCTTCCGTATCCGAGATCGGCCGGATCACCGCCTCGCGCGGGGCCCGGGTCGAGCGGACCTTGGCCATCACCTGCCATTCGGCCTGCAACGTGAGCGGCGCGTCGCCCAGCCAGTTGATCTCGCGCACCGGCACGATGCGGGTCGAGAGGGCTTCCCTCGGCCCCACGATCACCTGCCGCCGCTCGGGGTCGAGCCGCACGACAAAGAGCGGATCGCCAAGGCCGCCGATGCCGAGACCGCGCCTCTGGCCGATCGTGTAGTGGATCACCCCGCGATGCGCGCCCAGCACGTTGCCCGCGAGGTCCACGATCTCGCCCGGATCGGCCGCGCCGGGGCGCAGCTTCTCGATCACGGCGGCGTAGTTGCCGTTCGGCACGAAGCAGATGTCCTGGCTGTCGGGCTTGTCGGCCACGGGCAGCCCGTGCCGGGCCGCCAGCGCCCGCGTCTCGGCTTTCGAGGCGAGATGGCCCAGCGGGAAGCGCAGATAGTCGAGCTGCTCGCGCGTCGTGGAAAAGAGGAAATAGCTCTGGTCGCGCGCCGCATCGGCTGCGCAATGCAGCTCGGGCCCGGCCGCACCCATCTTGCGCTGGATGTAGTGGCCCGTCGCCATGCAGTCGGCGTCGAGATCCTTCGCAGTCTGGAGCAGATCCTTGAACTTCACCCGTTCGTTGCAGCGGATGCAGGGAACCGGCGTCGCCCCCGCCAGATAGGCGTCCGCGAACTCGTCGATCACCGCCTCGCGGAAGGTGTTCTCGTAGTCGAGCACATAATGCGGAAAGCCCATCGTTTCGGCCACGCGCCGCGCATCGTGGATGTCGCGGCCCGCACAGCAGGCCCCCTTCTTCGCCAGCGCCGCCCCGTGGTCGTAAAGCTGGAGCGTCACGCCCACCACATCGTAGCCCTCGGCGGCCAGTTCGGCCGCGACGACCGAGCTGTCCACGCCCCCCGACATGGCCACGACCACGCGCGTGGCGGAGGGCGGTTTGGCAAAGCCGAGCGAATTGAGCGGATGGTCGAGCATGGCGGTGCGCCTTCGGAAGGTGAAGCGCGCAATATAGGAAAATGCGGCGCACTCTCAACCCCGCGTTTCACCGATGCTTAAGCCTGCTCGGTCAGCCTCCGGTCCGATGGAGGGATGAGCGATGTATCTGAAGCGAGTAGATGGTCTCCGGCAGGTCACCCTGCCGGACGGAACCGTGTTCAGCCGGGCCGACCTTCCCCCTCCCGACACGCGGCGCTGGGTGGCCAGCCGCAAGGCCGCGGTCGTGAAGGCCGTGATCCACGGCCTCATCTCCGAGCAGGAGGCGCTCGAACGTTACGCCCTGTCGGAGGAGGAGTTCGCCCTCTGGCGCGCGGCCGTGACGTCGCACGGAGAGAAGGCGCTGAAGGTGACGATGATCCAGAAATTTCGACAACTGTAGATTGTTTCTGGCTCCGCTTATGCAAGAGTAACCCATGATTAACCATTGGGCTCCATTGTAGTTAATACCGATGGTGGCGATGCGGAGCATTTGTGATGAGAATACTGCTGGTTGAAGATGATCCGACCACGTCCAGGAGCATCGAACTGATGCTGACCCATGCGAATCTGAACGTGTATTGCACCGATCTGGGTGAAGACGGGATCGATCTGGCAAAGCTCTACGATTACGATCTCATTCTGCTGGATCTCAACCTGCCCGACATGAGCGGTCACGAGGTTCTGCGCCAGCTCCGTCTCGCGCGGGTGGATACGCCGATCCTGATACTGTCCGGCGCGGATGATACCGAGAACAAGATCAAGGGCTTCGGCTTTGGCGCGGACGACTACATGACCAAGCCGTTCCACCGGGAGGAACTGGTGGCCCGCATCCACGCCATCATCCGCCGCTCGAAGGGTCATGCGCAATCGATCATCCGAACCGGCAAGATCCTGGTCAATCTCGATGCAAAGACGGTCGAGGTCGAGGGAAAGCCCGTCCACCTGACCGGCAAGGAATATCAGATGCTGGAGCTTCTCTCGCTCCGCAAGGGGACGACCCTGACCAAGGAGATGTTTCTCAATCATCTCTACGGCGGCATGGACGAGCCGGAGTTGAAGATCATCGACGTGTTCATCTGCAAGTTGCGCAAGAAGCTGGCCGAAGCCACGGGAGGCGAGAGTTACATCGAGACCGTCTGGGGCCGCGGCTATGTCCTGCGCGATCCGGTGACCACGGAGACCGATCGGCGATTTGCCATCGGCGCCTGAAGGCGTCGTTCATATACCGGCCGGGGCGAAGGGCGGAGTGCCTGCTTCCGGGGGAGCCCGGCTTTTCAGGCGTTCAGATGGCGGGATCATGCCGGGACACGTCCGTGTCATTTGACTTGTGGGCCCAGCAACCGCAGTTTGCCTCTTCTGGACACTGAAGGACGGGCGATGAACTGGCTGCTCAACATCGTGACTGTAACGGGACTGGCGGGGCTCTTTGCGGCTCTGGTGCCTGCGCATGAGCTGGATGAGCTGATGCTGGCGCTGATCGCGGCGCTTCCGGTGATGGCCGCGGTCCTGGTGCTGCGGGCCGGAACCCCCATGCCGAGCGCGGGGTGGGAGCGGATCGATCCGGTGCGGCGCCACCGCTTCACGCGGCGGCTGGTCGAGCGGACGCTGGCCTATCGGCGCGCCGTCTTCATCCTCTCGGGCACGTTTCTGGCCCTGGCGGCGATGTTCGCCGTGGGCAAGGGGGGCGTTCTCGACGGTCGGCTGACGGACTGGCAGGAGCAGCTTGTGGCCGCCGTGGTCGGCGGTCTGCTCGGCCTCTGCGGCAGTTGCCTGCCGGAAGTCCTGCGGCGGGAATGCGCCGTGGCCGACATCCAGAAACGTCTTGTGGACGAGTTGCCGGTCTTCCGTTCGAACCGCCCCGGCGCGCAGATCGTCCGTCTGGTGACGCCGCGCGGGGCCTGAGGCCTGATCGGGCAGGGGCGACCTGCGTCCCACCCGGAACCTGCATGATCCGCATCTCTTTTCCCGCGCTCGGGTTGCTCTGGCGGCCCTTGATGAGCATATCGGGAAAAGGGAACTTGTGCAGGATCCTATGACCTTCCGCTTCGACAACAGCTATGCCCGCGAGCTTGAGGGCTTCTATGTGGACTGGCAGGCGGCGCCGGTGCCGGCGCCCAGGCTCTTGCGTCTGAACCGGGATCTGGCCGGGGACCTCGGGCTGGATGCGGACCGGCTCGAGGCCGAGGGGGCCGCGATCTTCTCGGGCAAGAGGCTGCCCGAGGGGGCGCATCCGCTGGCGCAGGCCTACGCCGGTCATCAGTTCGGCGGTTTCTCTCCGCAGCTGGGCGACGGGCGGGCGCTGCTCATCGGCGAGGTGACGGATCGCTCGGGCCGTCGTCGCGACCTGCAGCTCAAGGGCTCGGGGCGGACGCCCTTTTCCCGAGGTGCGGATGGAAAGGCCACGCTCGGGCCGGTGCTGCGGGAATATCTCGTGGGCGAGGCGATGCACGGCCTCGGGATCCCGACGACGCGGGCGCTGGCCGCGGTGGCGACCGGCGAGCCGGTCCTGCGGCAGGCGGGTGAGTTGCCGGGGGCGATCCTGACGCGCGTGGCCGCGAGCCACATCCGGGTGGGCACCTTTCAGTTCTTCGCCGCGCGGAGCGACATGGAGCGGGTGCGGCGGCTGGCCGACTATGCCATCGCGCGTCACTATCCGGCGCTCGCCGAGGCGCCAGAGCCCTACCTCGCCTTCTACGAGGCCGTGGCGGACGCGCAGGCCGATCTCGTGGCGCGCTGGATGCTGGTCGGGTTCATCCATGGCGTGATGAACACGGACAACATGGCGATCTCGGGCGAGACGATCGACTACGGGCCCTGCGCCTTCATGGAGGGGTTCGAGCCGGGCACGGTCTTCTCCTCGATCGACCTGCAGGGGCGCTATGCCTATGGCAACCAGCCCTTCATCCTGGCCTGGAACCTGGCGCGGCTGGGCGAGGCGCTGCTGCCGCTGTTCGATGCCGATGCGGGCCGGGCGGCCGAGAAGGCCAACGCCGTGCTGGGCACGGTCGGGGCCCGCTATCAGGCTCGCTGGCTGGAGGGGATGCGCGCCAAGCTGGGCCTTGCCGGGGCCGAAGAGGGCGACCTTTCGTTGGCCGAAGATCTGCTGGCCGCCATGCAGCGCGCGCGCGCCGACTGGACGCTGACCTTCCGCCGTCTCGCCGATGCGGTGACGGAGGACGAGGCGCTGCGGCCCGTTTTTCAGGAGGCGGATACGCTCCAGAACTGGCTCTCCCGCTGGCGCCGGCGGCTTGCGCCCGAGGCGGCCCGGCGCATCAGGGCCGTGAACCCGATCTATATCGCGCGGAACCACCGGGTCGAGGAAGCGCTGGCCGCGGCCCATGCGGGGGATCTCGGGCCCTTCGACCGGCTGATCGGGGCGCTCTCGGATCCGTTCACGGAACGGGCGGGTCTCGAGGATCTGGCGCAGCCCGCTCCCGCGGGGTTCAATGAGGGCTACCGCACCTTCTGCGGGACGTGAGCGCGCCGGTGGCGTAAGCTCGGGGCCTGCGGAGAGGGAGAGGGCGATGACAGGACGGGAGAAATTCCTCGCGGGCGTGCGCACCGCTCTTGCCGAGATCGACGCCGAGGGGCTCACGAAGCGCGAGCGGGCGATCCTGTCGCCGCAGGGGGCGCATGTGACGGTCGCGGGGCGCGAGTTGCTGAACCTCTGCGCCAACAACTACCTCGGGCTGGCCAACCATCCCGCCCTGATCGACGCGGCCCGGCGGGGGATGGACGAGCACGGCTTCGGCATGGCCTCGGTGCGCTTCATCTGCGGCACGCAGGACATCCACCGCGAACTTGAGGGGCGGATCGCCCGCTATCTCGGTATGGAGGATGCGATCCTCTTTGCGGCCTGCTTCGATGCGAACGGCGGTCTGTTCGAGCCGCTGCTGGGGCCCGAGGATGCGGTGGTCTCGGACGCACTCAACCATGCGAGCATCATCGACGGCATCCGCCTCTGCAAGGCGCGCCGCTATCGCTATGCCAATTCCGACATGGAGGATCTGCGCGCGCAGCTTGCGCAGGCGCGGGCGGACGGTGCGCGCACCATCCTGATCGCCACGGACGGCGTCTTCTCGATGGACGGCTACCTTGCGCGGCTGCCCGAGATCGTGGCGCTGGCCGATGCGTTCGGCGCGCTGGTCATGGTGGACGACTGCCACGCGACGGGCTTCATGGGGCCGAAGGGGCAGGGGACGCCCGCCCATCATGGGGTGAGGGTGGACATTCTCACCGGGACGCTCGGCAAGGCGCTCGGCGGGGCGCTGGGGGGCTATGTGGCGGGCCCGCAGCCCGTGATCGACCTTCTGCGGCAACGGGCGCGGCCCTATCTCTTCTCCAACGCCCTGCCGCCGGCGATCGTGACGGCGGGCCTTGCCGCGCTCGATCTGGTCGAGGCGGCCGACGATCTGCGCGCGCGGCTCTTCGAGAATACGGCCTTCTGGCGGGCGGGGCTGGCCGAGGCGGGCTTCCGCCTTCTGCCCGGCGACCATCCGATCGTGCCCGTGATGCTCAGCGAGGCGCGGCTCGCGCAGGAGATGGCCGCCGCGCTCTACGAGCGGGGGGTCTATGTGTCGGGCTTCTTCTTCCCGGTGGTGCCGCGCGGGCAGGCGCGGATCCGCACCCAGATGAATGCGGCCCTGACGCGCGAGGATCTGGAGTTCGCCCTGGGCGCGTTCCGCGAGGCAGGCAAGGCGGTGGGAGCGATCTGATGCGCGCGCTGGTCAAGGCGAAGGCAGAGCCCGGTCTCTGGATGGAGGAGCGTCCGGTGCCCGGGATCGGCCCCGACGAGGTGCTGATCCGGGTGAAGAAGACCGGGATCTGCGGCACCGATGTGCATATCTGGAACTGGGACGAATGGGCGGCCCGGACGGTGCCGGTGCCGCTGGTGACCGGGCACGAGTTCGCCGGCGAGATCGTCGAGGTGGGCCGCGATGTCGAGGATCTGACGGTCGGCCAGAGATGCTCGGGCGAGGGGCACCTCATCGGGCATCATTCGCGGCAGGTGCGCGCGGGGCGCTTCCACCTCGATCCCGAGACACGGGGCATCGGGGTCAATGTTGCCGGCGCCTTTGCCGATTACCTCCGGCTGCCGGCCTTCAACGTGGTGCCGCTGCCCGACTCGATCGACGACGAGGTGGGGGCGATCCTCGACCCGCTCGGCAATGCGGTTCACACGGCGCTCAGTTTCGATCTGGTGGGCGAGGATGTGCTGATCACCGGGGCAGGCCCGATCGGCATCATGGCGGCGGCCGTCGCCCGGCATGTCGGCGCGCGGCATGTGGTCATCACCGACGTCAATCCCGACAGGCTGCGGCTCGCAAGCGAGGTTGCCGATGTCGTGCCGGTCAATGTCGCCTCCGAGGATCTGCGCGAGGTCATGGGGCGGCTCAGGATCGTGCAGGGCTTCGACGTCGGCATGGAGATGTCGGGCGCGCCTGCGGGCTTTGACCAGATGGTCGAAGCGATGGTGATGGGCGGCCGGATCGCGATGCTGGGCATACCGCCCGGCCGCAGCCCCGTGGACTGGAGCCGCATCGTCTTCAAGGCCCTGACGATCAAGGGCGTCTATGGCCGCGAGATCTTCGAGACCTGGTACAAGATGATCGCGATGCTCGAGAACGGCCTCGACATCCGCCGGGTGATTACCCACCGCTTCCCCGTGACGGACTTTGCCGAGGGCTTTGCCGTCATGCGCGGCGGAACCTCGGGCAAGGTGGTCCTGGACTGGGGCTGACCTGTCCCCGGCGAACGGATGCGGCGGCCCTCGGGGCCGCCGCTTCGGCACTCCGCCGCACTTCCGGGGTGACGCCCCTCGATCAGAAGATCAGCGCGAGAATTCCGATGATCACGAGCAGGCCGACGATGAAGATGAAGCCGACGGTGCCGCCGATGAACTTGAGCATGGGATTCTCCTTTCCGTTGTCAGGTCAACCGGCAACACAAGGCTCTGTTCCCGGGCGGCGCCGGATCGAGGCCAGCACCATGCCGCTGCGGGGCTGGGCGGGAAGGCGGTTCAGCCGCACGCCAAGATCCTGTGGGGGAATCTCGTAGTCCATCTCGAGGCAGAGCAGGCGGATCGCCTCCTTCAGCAGTTCGACCGTGATCATCTCGCCGGGGCACCGATGGGTGACGGCAACCTCGCCACCGCCCTGCGGGACGAAGCAATCGTCCTGCCCGGACCAACTCAGCATCCGCTCTGCCCGGAAGCGGGCGGGATCGGGGAAGTTGCGCGCATCGTGCAGCGTGCCGTAGAGATCCAGAAGCAGCCACTGGTCGGCGGGCAGGTCGTAGCCCTCCCACTGCAGGGGGCGGGTCGTGACGGCGGCGGTGAAGGGGAAGAAGGGCGAGATCCGACGCACCTCCTCGGCGAAGTCGGCCGCCAGTTCCAGCGTCCCCGAGCGGAAGAGGTCGCGCCAGTTGGTCTCGCGGTGCAGCGCCAGCGCGGTGAAGGTGATGTAGCGCCCGACCGCCACGATGGGGCGCAGGACATTGAGCAGTTCGACCGCCGCCACCGTGTCATCGAGCAGCGCGCCGTCGGCTTCCCGGTGGAAGGCGATGGCATGAAGCGCCGTCGCGCTCCCCGGCACCACCTCCCCGGCCCGCACCTGCTCGATCAGCTTGCGCAGGCGCCGTTCCGTGCCCGACCGCCGCATCTGGGCCAGCCAGTTGCGCGGGCCGATGCTGCCGGCCTTGTCGATCATGTCGAAGATCTCTTCGGCCAGCCGCGCCTCGGGCTGGTTCTCGACGCCGGCCCAGCGACAGGCGGCGCGGGTCAGCACGCGCGCGGCCTCCTGCTGCAGGACGATGCTGTCGGCTTCTTCCCACTCGTCCAGCGCGGCGCGCCAGGCAGCGCGAAACTCTGCGACCAGCGCCTCCACGCGCGCGGGATCCATGCAGATGCCGAGGAACAGGGCCTTGCGGTGACGGTGCGCCGGCCCTTCGAGCTGCTGCACCGAGCCCTTGTCCTGCAACAGATGCAGCACGCTCGAGGGCATCGCGCCCACGCGCGTCAGGCCCTCGGCGCCATAAAGCAGCCGGGCCGCGGTGCCGCCGCGCAGGCAGATCACCTCGCGCAGGCGGATGCGGGTCGAGACGATGTCGCTGTCGAGCTGGTCGCAGAGGTTCGACACGAACCTGTAGCCTTCCGACAGCAGCCCCATCGACGCATCGAGCCGGGGATCGCGCGGGATCTCGCGGCCGCAGGTTGTATCGGAAGGGCCCGCTTCATGGCGGGCGTCGCTGTTCGACATGTTGGTCCCCTCGTTCGACAAGGCGGTCAACGTGGGCCACAACCGGAGGTTCCTGCCGAGTGGGGTTTTCGCACGGTCATCCGGCCCCGGCCTCGGATGGGGATGGTCGCAAAGGGCGCCCGGCAGGGGCGCCCTTCGGCCGGCCTAGTAGTTCGAGGGTGGATCGCTGGCCGGGAAGGACTCATCCAGTTGCTCGTCCACCTCGTCCCAGTCGTCCGGCGGGTCACGCATCGCGTCCGGGCCTGCGGGCCTGACATCCGGGTAGCCCGACGGCTGACGGCTGTTCATCAGATGCCGCACCGCCAGAGCACCGAACGCGCCGAGAATCACGGCGGAGGCGAGCATGAGCGTCGAATGCCGCCCCTCTCCCGCGCGCGTATCGTTCCTCGCATAAGCCATGGTCGATCCTCTTCCTTTGCGCCCCGTGGGGCCTAGAGCGAAAACGTCCGCACGAGGGGAGGGTTCCCGCCCAGCGTCTGCTCGCGCGGCCAGTGGCGCAGGCTTCGGCAGGCGGCGACGAAGCTGTCGATGTCGGACGTGCCCGCGAGGGCCCGCCAACCCTCGTCCATCTTGTCCCGCAGGGCGCAGGCGTCGATCAGCGCCTCGGCTCCGTGGTGGGCGATGAACTTGCAATGGGCATGGGCATCCGTGAGGAAGTCCTGCGCGGCCGGATTGGCGGCGATTGCCACCGCCTCGGCGCCCGGCAGCACCGCCACCGCATCAAAGAGCACCGAAGGCCCGCCGCCGAGCTTCTCGTCGGCCGGGTGCAGCGCGCCCGCGCTGTCCGTCACCCCACCGATGCGGGGGGCCACCAGCTTGACCATGGCGCCCTCGGCCGCAAGGATCGAGCGCAGTTCCGAGAGCAGGCCGGCCTCGACACCGTCTCCGACAAGGACGCCGACGGTCCGGCCGGCAAAGGAGGGCGGCGGGTTCTTCAGGATGCTCAGCGCGTCCGACGGAGGCAGGTCGGTGCGCGTGGGCCGGGCCGCCGGGGCCGGATCGGGCATCGCAGCCAGGCCCAGCCCCTTCGCGACCGCCTCGGCCAGCCCCTCGTCGATGTTGAGCAGATGGGCCACGATCCGCGCGCGGATCTCGATCTCCTGGCATTTCGACAGTTCGAACACCAGCGCATCGCGAATGTGGCCCTGCTCGACCGGCGTCTGGCTCAGGAAGAACTGCCGCGCCTGGCTGTAGTGGTCGGCAAAGCTCTCGGGCCGGAGGCGGCGCTTCTCGCCTTCCTCGCGCACGGCGTAGCTCACATAGCCCTCGAGCGGATGGGCGCGCGGCCCCTTGCCCCAGCCGTTGGGCTCGTAATTCACCCGGCCCTTGGGGTTGGCGGTCTGCATGTGGCCGTCCTGCTGGAAATTGTTCACGGGACAGCCGCGCGGCGCGTTGATCGGCAGTTTGGTGAAGTTCGGGCTGCCCAGCCGCTTGAGCTGCGTGTCGAGGTAGCTGAAGTTCCGGCCCTGCAGCAGCGGATCGTTGGTGAAGTCGATGCCGGGGATCACGTTCTGGGTGCAGAAGGCGACCTGCTCGGTCTCGGCGAAAAAGTTGTCCACCACGCGGTCGAGCGTCAGCGTCCCCACGATGGTCAGCGGCACCAGATCCTCGGGGATGATCTTGGTCGGGTCGAGCACGTCGAAGTCGAAACGGTCGGCGAAGGCTTCGTCGAAGATCTGCAGGCCGAGATCCCATTCGGGGAAGTCGCCGGCCGTGATCGCCTCCCACAGGTCGCGCCGGTGCCGGTCGGGGTCGGCGCCGTTGACCTTCAGCGCCTCGTCCCACAGCACCGACTGAAGGCCGAGCCGGGGCTTCCAGTGGAACTTGACGAAGCTCGACTTGCCCTCGGCATTGACGAAGCGGAAGGTATGGACGCCGAACCCTTCCATGAAGCGGAAGCTCTTGGGGATCGCGCGGTCCGACATCTGCCACATCACCATGTGCATCGACTCGGGCGTCAGCGAGATGAAGTCCCAGAAATTGTCATGCGCCGATTGCGCTTGCGGGAAGCCGCGGTCGGGTTCGGGCTTCACGGCATGGACGAGGTCGGGGAACTTGATCGCGTCCTGGATGAAGAAGACGGGAATGTTGTTGCCCACGAGGTCCCAGTTGCCTTCGTCGGTGTAGAACTTGGTGGCGAAGCCGCGCACGTCGCGCGCCAGATCCATCGAGCCTTTCGACCCCGCCACCGTCGAGAAGCGGACGAAGGTCTCGGTGACCTTGCCTTCCTTCTGGAAGGGCGCGGCGCGGGTGATCTCGGGGATGGCCTTCGTGCATTCGAAGAGCCCGTGGGCGCCAAAGCCGCGCGCATGGACCACCCGCTCGGGGATCCGCTCATGGTCGAAATGGAATATCTTTTCGCGTAGGACGAAATCCTCGAGCGCGGTGGGCCCGTTCCGCCCGACCCTGAGCGAGTTCTGGTTGTCGGCGATCGTGACGCCCTGGGCGGTGGTCAGCCGGTCGTCGCGGTCTCCGGCGTGCTGATGGAACTCACCTCCGGCCCCGTAGTCGGACACGAGGTTCTCGAAACTTCCAGGACGCGAAGCGGGCTTGTCATCGGCCATCTGGCTCTCCTTGACGACGGGATGGATGAGGGCCGGCAGCAGGGGCCGGGCATGGTTCGGCCGGATCATCGCGCGACGATCCGGCCGGGTCGGATGCGCTGACGCACAGCGAGGCTGTCCGACAGCGGTGACGTGGCTCGCGCCGGGCGTGTCCGGCCGCGGGCCGCTCTTACTGGGACTGGAACGAGGTGACGAAGGAACAGGCCTGGTTCCAGACGGGCGCATTGCCCGGCGCGGGCGGGGCTTCGGACGAATTGGTCGTGTCGGTCGGCACCGGGGCAGGTGTATCGGTCCCGCCGATCTGCGACCCCGAGTCCGCCTGTTCCGTGTCAGGCCGGAGCGCACCGCCCAGGCCGCCCGATGAGGCGCCGCCCATCGAGCCCGCATCCATCAGGAAGGCCTGACAGTCGCGCTTGGCGCGCTCCTTCGCTTCGGGATCGAGGGCCGCCCAGCGTTCCTCCATCTCGTCGGTGGGGCGCAGGGACGTCATCGCTTCATCAATGAAGAAGACCTCCCGGACGTCGTCCGACCAGGTCTGCTCGCTGATGTCGCGCATGCTGCCAGTGCCGGTCTCGGTCGCGACGGGCCGGGTGGGGTCCATGCCGTCGGCGCCGCTCTGCGCCAGAACCGGCGTGCTAACGATACCGAAAAGGGCTGCAGCCAAAGCAACTTTCATCATCGACATTCTCTCCATTCGTAATCTTCATGGGGATGCCGCACGGGGTGCGGTCTTGCGGAGAGAACCTGTTCGGCCGAGGAATGTTCCGGCAAAGGCTCCACTGCGGCGTGGTCGGGTGAGGACGGAAGACGGGCATGGAACGGGCTGCGGCGTTCTTCGGCAGGGATGCCACCTCGGTCGCCGTGGATCTGGTCGGCGCGCATCTGACGGTGCGGGGTGCGGGCGGCCGGATCGTCGAGACCGAAGCCTATGCGCCCGACGATCCCGCCTCGCACAGCTTTCGCGGCCCCACGGCGCGCAACGGGTCGATGTTCGGCTCGCCGGGCTGCGCCTATGTCTATCTGTCCTACGGCATCCACCTGTGCCTCAATGTCGTGTGTGCGCCGGGCCATGCCGTGCTGATCCGCGCCTTGGAGCCGACCGAGGGGCTGGCCGAAATGGCGCGGCGCCGGGGAACCGAGGAGGTCCAACGTCTCTGTTCGGGGCCGGGACGGATCGGGCAGGCGCTGGGACTCTCGCTGGCGGACGACGGGGCGCGGTTCGGCACGGCCGGCTTTCTTCTCCGCCCGGGCGCGCCCCTCGAGGCCGGGGCGATCCTGGTGGGGCCCCGCATCGGAATCAGCCGCGCAGCCGAGCGGCCGTGGCGGTTCGGCCTGCGGGGGTCGCCCTGCCTGAGCCGGAGGTTCTGAGCCGGAACATTCTGCCCCGACGCATCTTGGTGGCAGAAGGGCACGGAATGCCCGAAGGAGAGGAGCAAGCGAATGAGTGACGAGATGCGCCTCGGTCCCAACGATCCGCCGACGCCGGATCCGATGCCCGAGCCGAACCCCTATCCCGATCCGATGCCGGACCCGGATCCGATCCCGCCGGGCGACCCGGACCTGCCCGATCCGGGCGAGCAGACACCGCCGATCTACTCCTGAGTCGAAGAGGATGCGGCGGCGGTCCGAAGGTCGCCGTGCCCATGACACAGGAAAAGGGCGGACCGGCCGGTCCGCCCTTCGTTCGTTTTGGGGAGTTCAGACGCTCTTGCCGGCAGCCTTGGTCGAGCCAGAGGATTGACCGGAGCCCTGTCCGGTCGCGGAGCTGGTGGCCTCCTCGCCCTCTTTCCCGTGCAGCACCGGATCGACCTGCGCCTTGGCTTCCGAGGCCGCGGCTTCGGCCACACGGCCGAGCTTCGAGGCCAGCGTCTCGCCTTTTTCGGGCATCAACCCTTCCTCGCGGGCGGCGTCGAGGGTGGCGTCGTAGGTCTCGCGCGCCGCGCTCATCGCACGGTCGCGCAGTTCCCACGAGGTCGCCTTGGCCTCATCCCAGAGATCGTCGCTGGTGCGGCCCATCCAGCGGTCCTCGGTCCGCGTCCGCGGCATGGCCGCACCGATCACCGCGCCAAGCGCCACCGCCGCGGCCCCCACCAGAAGCGGCTGCTGCTCCATCCCGTGCGCCACGCTCTCGCGCATGTGCTGGGCGCTCGACGAGGCGCGGCCCTGCCAGTGCTCGGCGCGATGGCGCAGATCCTCCGAGCGATGGCCGAGGTCGTCACGCCAGTGTCCGGCGCGGTCGTAGGCATCCTCGCGGGCGCGGCCGGCGCGGTCGCGGGCATCGCCGAAGGCTCCGCCCACCTTCTCGGCCGCGGCGTGGGCGCCGTGGCTGACCCGTTCGGTTGCGGCATGGGCGGCCCGGCTGACGCTGTCGGCCGCGTCGCTGACCGCGTGCTTCACGCGCGAGGCCATGCCTTCACCGGACGAGCGGTATTCGGCGCCTCCGCCGTAGGGCTCGTACGAGCGGCCGCCCGAGGCATAGCCCCCGGGGTAGTCGGAATAGCCGTCCGGCCCGTAGGAGGAACGGGAGCGGCTCCGGTCGGACGAGCCGCCGAAGGCGAGCCAGGCGAGGCCGAGACCGATCAGCCCGAGGGCCACGGGATTGTCCCGCACCTGCCGCCCGGCCGAGTTCATCACCCCGCGCACGTCCTCGACGCCCACGAAATTCGCGAGGTCATCGACCACCTGATTGACCGTCATCCGTTCCTTCAGCGCATCGAGCGTGCTCTCCACCCGGGCGCGGTTCTCTTCCACTTCGCGTTCGATCTTGTCAGAATTCATCAGATTTGCTCCCGTGCAAGCCGCACGTCGCGGCTGGTCTGTTCGATGGTGCGCTCGGGCACCAGGCTGGCGGCGCTTAGGTCCTTGCGGCCGCGCGCGATGAGGATCCCGCCGATCGCGGCGAGCGCCACGCCCACGATCAGGGCGGCCCAAGCCGGGCCGACCCAATGGGCCAGCAGGACCACGAGGGCCTGCACCAGCACCAGAAGCGCCACGAGCAGCAGGATGGCGCCCGCGGCGATCAGTTCGGCGCCGATGGCGAAGCTGCGCCCCGCCTCGGCAATCTCGGCCCGCGCCAGCCGGCTTTCGCTGCGCACGAGGCCGGTGAGGTCGCGCACCAGATCCGACAGGAGGTCCGCTATCGACCGTTCGGTGCCAAGGGGGCGCTTAGGCGCTTCCATCTCGTCCCTCCTTGTCCGTTACCCCATCCTTTGCCCCTGAACCCAGCGGCTTCGCCGTCTCGCCGACGATCGGGCTGCCGGCGGGAGCGGACGGCGAGCCCTCGTGGTGGTGCGCGTCGCCCTTGTTCGTGCGGTCCGAGCCCGCCGGCCCGCTGCCCGAGGCCGCAGCGCCGCTGCCGAAGCTCGCCATGCCGGGGGTGCCGCCCTGGCCTGAGGCGGCCGAGCCGGACGACCCTGCGCCCGAGGCTCCGGCCGAACCCGTGCCGCCCAACCCCGCGCCCGCAACACCCGCGCCACCGACGCGCGTGCCGCCGACGCCGGATCCCGTCGGGTCCGAGCGGCTTCCCATCGGATCGGTCCCCATCGGATCGCTCGGTCCGCGCGAGGGCGAGGTGCCACCGGCCGCGGAACCACCCCAGCGATCCTCGTCGCGCAGGCCCATCCGGTCCTCGTTGTCCCGGTTCCCGCGGCGGTGGCGGTCGGACGAGGAGGAGACCAGGAAGCGGCCCAGCGCGAGCCCGGCAAAGAGCGCGCCGCCCACGAAGAGCGCGGGGTTCTCGCGCCCGAAACGGGCCACGGACCGCGCCATGTCATCGGCCGAGCGGTGGCGCATGCGGTCCGCCATGTCGTCGAGCGTGTTGATCGCCTGATGGATCATGTGCGGCGGCGTCGGCGTGTCCTCACGGCGCTCGGCCTCGTCGGCCGCCTTGCGCATGGACTCGGCCAGCCCGTGGATCCCGGCGCACAGGTCCTCCTTGCGGCGGTCCACCTCGTCCATGACGAGGCGGGACACGCTGCTGCGCGCCTCGCGCGCCCCGCTGCGTGCGCGGCCGGCGGCCTCATGCAGATGGTCCCGCGCATCGTCCATCTCGCGGCGGGCGGTCTCGCGCACGTTGTCGGTGAGGCCCGGACGGCCGGACGGAGCCGAGGCTGTCCCCGGGCCGGTCATGTTCTTGTCGGTCTGCATCCTGATCTCCTCGCGATGTCTGTGGCCGGCGATGCGACAGGCATCCGCCTTGCCCCGTGTCGCCCAGAAACAGGGATCGGAAGCCATTTGTTCCGAGCGCCGCGCGCCGCCCCGGTGCGGGCCACCGCGGGAACCAACCCGAAGCGGGGCCGGTTGCACCCGCCGTGCCACAGCAGATCAGGAGGGCCGAATGGCCGACACGAAACTAGCCCAGACCGACCCCAAAGCCGCCTTCTGGAAAGAGGTCGGCAAGCTGCGCGCCGGCATGCTCGGCATCGAGGGCTCGGGTCAGCACATGCAGCCGATGTCGCATCATTGCGATGAGACGGGCGGCCGGATCTGGTTCCTCACCAAGCGCAGCACCGACCTGTTCAAGGCGGTCGGTCCCACCAGCAAGGCGCATTTCTGCATCATCTCGCCGGATCAGGATTTCCACGCCTGCGCCTCGGGGCCCGTCGCGGACGAGATGGACCGCGCAAAGCTCGACGAGATGTGGAATCCCGTGGTGGGCGCCTGGTTCGAGGGCAAGGACGACCCCGACCTCGTGATGCTGTCGGTGCGGCTGCAAAGCGCGGCGATCTGGGCCTCGACCGGCTCGGCGGCCCGCTTCGCCTATGAGATCGCCAAGGCCAACGTGACGGACCATGACCCGGATGTGGGTGTGCACAATGTGGCGACGTTCGACTGAAGGGCGGATGCCCGCCCCTGCAAGGCCGGCTCTTTCGAGGGCTCCGGCCCGGCTGGGTGGGCATCACGGCCAAGATCATTGTCACGTTGAGCGTTTTGCGCGAACCTGCGGAACCGGGTCTCGCCAAGGGCGTTAGGCGCCGGAAAGGAGGACATCTATGTCATACATGTTGGGAATCCTCGTGTTCCTCGGAATGCTGGCGGTCTGCTGGTTCGGCTTCATGGCCGCAGAACGCCGGTCGGGAAGCACGCAACTCGGGATGGCACCGAAGCGCGCGTCCGAGCCGCATCAGACTTCGTCCGCGTCGCCTGCGGGCCATTCCTCGTCGGCCCAGTCTACGTCGGCTCAGTCCACGTCGGCCCAGTCCACGTCGGCCCCGTCTTCTCCGGCGCATTCGCCGGGGCCGGCCGCACCGTCGGAACCGGCTGCCGATCAGGCCGCCGGTCGCTCCAAGCCCGCGGAGGCGCGCACGGGTGACAGGCCCTCGCAGGCCAGCTGAGGGCGCAGGCCGAAAGAGACGATGTTCGTCCGGGCGGTTGCCCCTCGCCCGGACATGCGGAGCGCAGCCTTCCCCCGGAGGCTACGCTCCGCCCATTTCCGGGTATGGCTCTCATCCCCCATTCGGCCAGCCGGTTGGCGCGAAGGGATCGACCTGCTAGGCTTCCTCTCGTAGGCGGTGAGGGGGAGATCAGATGGTGCCAGAGGGCGACGGAATGCAGCCGGTGCATGAAGCCCCTTCTCCGAAGGGCGGGCGCACCGAAAATCTGGTGATGGTCACGGCGCTCGGCGTGATCGAGCGGGGCCTTCTGATCCTCGTGGCGGTCATGACGCTGGCCGCAACCGCGGTCGAGATCTGGTCGATCATCGAACGGTGGAGCGTGAACCTCGGCGACATCCTGCTGATGTTCCTCTATACCGAGGTCATCGCCATGGTCGCGGTCTTCTACACCGGCAAGGGGCTGCCCTTCGTCTATCCGATCTTCATCGCCATCACCGCCCTTGCCCGCCTGATCGTGTTGCAGGGCAAGGACATGGATCCGCAGAACATCGTGCTCGAGGCGTCGGCCATCCTGCTTCTGTCCGTCGCCGCCGTGGTCCTGCTGAGGTTCGCGCGGCGCTGAACGGCTCAGGCTGTGGCCCGCTCGGGGAACATGGCCGCCATGGATCGCGCATCGGCGGCGCAGATCCCGCGCTCGGTGATGAGGCCCGTGACCAGCGTGGCCGGTGTCACGTCGAATGCCGGATTGCGCGCGCCGGTGCCGTCGGGCGAGATCTGGACCGAGAGCACCGTTCCGTCGGGGGCCTTGCCCTGCACATGGGTCACCTCGAGGCCGGAGCGTTCCTCGATCGGGATTTCCTTCACGCCGTCGCGCACCGTCCAGTCGATCGTGGGAGAGGGCAGGGCCACATAGAAGGGCACCCCGTTCGCCTTCGCCGCCAGCGCCTTCAGATAGGTGCCGATCTTGTTGCAGACATCACCCTGCGCGGTGGTCCGGTCGGTGCCCACGATCACCATGTCCACCTCGCCATGCTGCATCAGATGGCCGCCGGCATTGTCGGTGATCAGGTCGTGGCTCACCCCGTGCGAGTTCATCTCCCAGGCGGTGAGCAGCGCGCCCTGGTTGCGCGGCCGGGTCTCGTCCACAAAGACATGCACGTCGATCCCGGCCTCGATCGCGTGGTAGATCGGCGAGGTCGCGGTGCCCCAGTCCACCGTGGCGAGCCATCCGGCGTTGCAATGGGTCAGGATGTTGACGCGCCCCGCCTTGCGCTCGGCGATCTCGCGGATGAGCGCGAGGCCGTGGGTGCCGATGCGGCGGTTGATCTCCACATCCTCGTCGCAGATCTCGGCCGCCCGGCGCGCGGCGGCGGCCGCCCGTTCCGAGGGGGGCAGCGGGGCCAGAAGCCGCTTCATCTCGTCGAGCGCCCAGCGCAGGTTGATGGCGGTGGGCCGCGTCTCGTGCAGCATCTCCCATGTCTCGCAGAGCGCCCGGTCCGAGGCATCCTCGGCCATCTGCACGGCCATGCCCCAGGCGGCGGTGGCGCCGATCAGCGGGGCGCCCCGCACCCACATGTCGCGGATCGCGGTGGCGAACTCGGCCCGCGAGCGCAGCGGAACGATGCGGAGTTCATGCGGCAGCCACCGCTGGTCGATGATGCGGACTTCGCCCGCTTCGGTCCAGATCGAGCGGAAAGGGGTGCCGTTGATCTTCACGCATGGTCTCCGGGTCAGGATGGAACGCGGCCAGAAGGCCCCGCCGGGGCGCGAAGGTCAAGGGACCGACCGGCCTCCGCGACGATCCGCGCCTCAGTTGACCTTGCGCTGCGGCATGAAGGGCAGGGGGGCGACGGGCACGCCGTCCTCGATCAGGCGCCGCGCCTCCTCGACCTTCGCCTCGCCATAGATCGCGCGCTCAGGCGCCTCGCCATTGTGGATCCGGCGCGCCTCGTTCACGAATCCCATGCCGACATATTCCGAGTTTTCCTGCACCTGCCGCCGCAGCGTCAGGAGCGCCTCCTCGATCTTCGATGAGGGCGTGGCGAGGGGGCGGGCGGTATCGGCGACCGGCTTGGCCGCGCGCGACGGCTGGACGGCGGGTGCCATCAGCACCTTCTCGACCTGGGCCGAACCGCAGACGGGGCAGGAGACCTTGCGGGCCTTCAACAGCCCGTCAAAGGCTTCGGACGACTGGAACCAGCTTTCGAACCCGTGGTCATCAGCGCATTTGAGGGAATAGCGGATCATCTCGGCACCGGATCGGAGCCGCCCCTGTGCGGCCCCTCATCCTGTCAGGTAAGGCTCTGCGTGACGAGGTTCAACGCCCTTGCAGCGGCAATTCGTCCGACGGGGCATCGGCGACCGGATCGAACCTGCCGAGGATCTCGCGCAGCTCGGGTTCGGCCACCTTGAGGGCCGCCTTGTCGGGGTTGAACCACTTGCGCTTGCGCTGCCCCCGCTCGGGGAAGGTGTCGAGCATCTCATCGACCTCAAGCGGGAAAACCACGACCTCGCAGGCGATGCTTCCGGCATTCTTGGCCAGCTTGCGGTAGGTAAAGCGTCCCAGCGCGCGCGCACCGACCGCGCCGCGGATGCCGGCTTCTTCCCAGGCTTCCTGCGCGGCCGAGGCCGGATCGTCGAGGCCCGCGATGCGTCCGCCCTTGGGAATCACCCAGCGCCCGGTGTCGCGGCTGGTGATGAGCAGGACCTCCACCTCCCCGCCGTTGCGGCGCCAGCAGACCGCGCCGCACTGCATGCGCACCTCGCCGGCCTCCTCCGCATTGCCGGTGATCATCCTGAACCGCCCGTCGCCCATCGCCACCTCCTGCCGGGCATCGTGGCCCGGTTCTCATCTTGGTTCCGTCCCGCCCAGCCCTCTGGCTTCGTCGCACCACCGCAACGCAGCATAACCGAAAAAAGTTCTCAGATTGTTGCAGGCAGTCGAAAAGATCCGCAAGGGAAGGAAGGCCGTCCGCGGTCCGTTTGACCGCCCGAGAAGTTCTCCTATGCTATGGATGCAAGCGGCGTTCCATCGGCCGCTCCGCGCGCCTCCGGAAGAGGTGCCTCGTGCCGGGACACCCTGCCATGTTCCTTCGTGTGCTGTTCATCGCCGCCTTCTGCCATCTTGCCCCGCCGGCTATTGCCGCAAGCGCACCCGTGATCGTCTTCGACTCGATCGACGGCGGAGAGATCCGGCTCGATCATCTGCGGGCCAGGGGGCCGGTTCTCGTGGTGAACACGGCGTCGCTCTGCGGGTTCACGCCGCAGTATGACGACCTGCAGGATCTTTCGGATCGCTACGCCGCTCAGGGGCTGACCGTGCTGGCCGTGCCTTCCGATGATTTCCGGCAGGAACTGGATGACGCGCGCGCCGTCCGCGACTTCTGCGCCACGAACTTCGACCTGACGATACCGATGACCACCATCACCCATGTGACGGGATCGGAGGCCCATCCGTTCTACCGCTGGCTGGCCGAGGAGCATCAGGTGGTTCCGGGCTGGAACTTCCACAAGGTGCTGATTGACCGCGAGGGTGAGCTGGTGGCCAGCTGGGCCTCGCCGGTGCGGCCGACCGATCGGGCGATCGTCGGGCGGATCGAGGCACTTCTTCCGTGACGAGCAGCCGGCCGTGATCCGCGCAGCGGGACAGGCGGAGGCGGCCCCGCCCGAGGTGCGCGGCCCGGCCGCGACCCCTTCGCGTCTCGATCAGCCCATCTTCATCGGATCCGAGATCTACCGCGGCTCGAGCTACGGGCTGCGCCATCCGCTGCGCGTTCCGCGCGTCTCGACGGTGATGGACCTTGCGCGCGCGATGGGCTGGCTCTCGTCGGCCAACTACCGCGGCGCGCCGCGCGCCAAGCCGGCCGCGCTGCACATCTGGCACGATCCCGACTATGTCGCGGCGCTTCAGGCCGCCGAGGCGGGGCTTGCGGCCCCCGGCACGCTGGCCGCGTTCGGGCTCGGCACGCTGTCGAATCCGGTCTTTCCCGAGATGTTCCGCAGGCCCGCGACGGGGGCAGGGGGCGTCATGCTGGCGGCCGAGCTTCTGCGGACGGGCGGCTGCGTGCATGTCCCCGACGGAGGCACGCACCATGGCCTGCCGGATCGGGCGAACGGCTTCTGCTATCTCAACGATCCGGTGCTGGGGATGCTGGTCCTGCGGCGCGCCGGCCTGCGGCGCATCGCCTATGTCGATATCGACGCCCATCATCCCGACGGGGTGGAACATGCCTTTGCGGGCGATCCCGAGGCGCTGCTGATCTCGGTTCACGAGGAGGGGCGCTGGCCCTTCACCGGCACGCTTGATGCGGACGGGGGCGGGAACTGCTTCAACCTGCCGGTGCCGCGCGGTTTCAACGATACCGAGATGCGCGCCGCCCTGGAGGGGCTGATCCTGCCCCGGCTTGCGGCCTTCCGCCCCGAGGCGCTCGTGCTGCAATGCGGAGCCGACGCGCTGGACGAGGATCCGCTGTCGCGGCTGTCGCTGTCGAACAATGCGCATTTCGAGGTGGTGACGGCCCTGCGCCCCGTGGCGCCGCGGTTCCTTGTTCTTGGCGGCGGGGGCTACAACCCCTGGTCGGTGGGCCGTTGCTGGGCGGGCGTCTGGGCCGTCCTTTCCGGCCACGAGATCCCGGACCGCCTGCCCGCGTCCGCCCGCTCCGTGCTGGAAGCACTCGACTGGGGCGGCGGCGGGCGCCCGCCGCCCGCGGCCGCGATGATCGAGACGTTGCGCGACCCGCCCCGCGAAGGTCCGGTGCGGCCCGAGGTCCGGGAGCGGCTCGCCCGTCTGGCGCGCCGATGATCCGCGCCTTTGTCGCCATCCCGCTGCCCGAGGCGATCCGTTCGGCCCTCGTCCTGCAACAGTTCCTTCTGCCGCTGCCGCGCAAGATCGAGCCCGAGAACCTCCACCTGACGCTTCTGTTTCTGGGCGAGGTGCCGGGGCCGGTGCTGGAGGCCGCGCACGAGGGGCTTGCCGGGATCGTCATGCCGCCCTTCCGGCTGGAGATCGCGGGGCTCGGGCTCTTCGGCGGTGACCGGCCCCGCGCCGCATGGGCGGGTGTCACAGCTTCGGCGCCGCTGGAGCGTCTTCAGGCCAAGGTCGAGCGTGCCGCGAGAGTGGCCGGGATCGCGCCCGAGCGCCGCCGGTTCAGGCCCCACGTCACGCTCGGCCGCTTTTCGCCGCCCCCGCCCGAGGAGCGGATGCGGCTCGAGCGCGCCGTGGCCGGGGGGGCTGCCTCGCAGGCGGGCGCCTTCGATGTGACGCGCTTCGTCCTCTACCGGTCATTCCTCGGCCCCAAGGGCGCGCGCTACGAGGAGCTGGCGGAGTATCCGCTAAACGGAGGTCAGTAGTAGCTGCCCATGAAGGGATTGTGGTCGAGGTAGATGTGGGTCGAGGTGATCGCGCCGTAAAGGGCCAGCCCGATCCCCACCAGCACGGCGTCGCGCCGCAGCGGTCCCGGCGGTGGGCGCACCCACTCTCCCTCCTGCGCATTGATCAGCAGGATCGAGCCCGCCGCCCAGAGCCACATGCTGCCGAACAGCAGGATCGCGGCAAGGTCTCCGTTCACGAGCAGATGCGCGGTGGCCCAGATCATGGTGGCCAGGAACTGCGGGTGCCGGATGCGCGTCCAGATCACCCCCTTCAGCACCCCCGCGCCCAGCAGCACGATGGCAACCAGCATGAGCAGGTTGTTCAGATAGCCGATCTCGGGCAGCGGTATATAGACGGGGATGTAGTCCGCCGTCCGGTAGCCGTAGATCATCAGCCCGAGCCCGACCGTGATGATGATCGTGATGAGGCCCTTTCCGGGGTCGCCCATCCGGGCGCGGAGATCGGGGAAGATCCGCTTGAACAGGTGGCCCCCGACCCAGAGGAAGATACCGATCGACAGGAGGAACATGACGCGACTATCCGGCAGACTGACAAGATGCATGACGGATGCATGAAAGCGGCCGAAAGTTCCCGGTTCGGCCGGCTGTCGTCGGGTCAAGTTTTCTGGCGGTCGGACGGAGTCGCGCCCGGTGTCAGCCCCCGGTGCGCCCCGCGTGTCCGCCGCGGCGGCGGGTCAGGCGCGGCGCCCGCTCGGGCAGTTCGGCCATGACGGCGCGTCGCGCCTCGGGCGTCATGCGTGACCAGCCGGCGATCTCCTCGATCGTGCGGGCGCAGCCCACGCAGATCCTTTCCTCGGGATGGATCGTGCAGAGCTTGACGCAAGGGCTCTCGATCTCGTCACGTCTCCAGATCTCGTCCTTCATGCGTTTCTCTTTCGGCCAAGCCAGTCCAGCCGGTCCAGCACCCCCTGCAGGATATAGCCGGCCGCCACATGGTCGATCACCTCGGCGCGACGCTTCCGTGACGTATCCGCCTCGATCAGCGCCCGTTCGGCGGCGACGGTCGAGAGCCGCTCGTCCCAGTAGCCGATGGGCAGCGGCAGCACCTGCGAGAGATTGCGGGCGAAGGCGCGGGTGGATTGCGCCCGCGGCCCCTCGCTGCCGTCCATGTTGCGCGGCAGGCCGAGCACGATCCCCACCAGCCCCCGTTCCGCCGTGATGGCCCGCAGCCTGGCCGCATCTTCGGTGAACTTGGTCCGCCGGATGGTCAGGAGCGGAGTGGCGATCCGGCGCAGCCCGTCGGTCACCGCAACCCCTATGGTCTTGGTCCCGAGATCGAGCCCGATCAGCGCGCCGCTGCGGGGCAGGGCCGCAAGAAATTCCTCGATGCTCTCGTGGATCACTCGGCCACCCCCGCCTGCACGCCGGCGGCGCGGATGGCGGCCAGATCCGGCTCGCGCCCCTCGAACCGGCCCATCGCCTCGCCATAGATCGCGCGCGCACGGTCGGTCTCGCCCAGCACGCCGAGGGCCGAGATCAGACGCGCCCATTCCGAGGCGGTGCCGCCTTCGGTCGCGAGCCGCTGGTTCAGCCCCTCGACCATGCCGCGCACCATCTCCTGCCGCTGCTCGGGCGTCATCTCGCCGGCGGCCTGCATCTCTTCCTGCGTCGGGCGGGGGGCGCCGGGTTCCTCGGCCGGGGCCGGGGGCAGCTGGTATTTCGCACCGGCCAGCCAGGCCAGCTCTTCGATTTGCGCCCGGAGGGGCGCCACCCAGGGATCGCCGGGGCGCGAGCCCTCGAGCAGCGCGCGCCAGAGGCGGAAGGCCATGTCCGGCCGGCCCGTCTGCGCCAGCAGAAGGCCCGAATAGTAGCGGGCCGTCCCGTTGGAAGGGTCGATCCTCAGGGCCTCGGTCAGCTGTGCTTCGGCCTCGGGCGAGACGGCGCCGCCGGCGGCCAGGATCATCAGCTCGGCGAGGGCGGCATGGTCCTCGGCCGTGGCCTTGGGCTGCGACAGGGCGATCACCTGCTCCTGCGCGCGGGCCGCCGCCGCATAGTTGCCGAGCGCCGCCTCGTTGCGCGCCAGCAGCTCCTGCCCGCGGATGTCGTTCGGGTTGCGGGTGACGGCCTCGCGCAGCTTCTCCATCAGTTCGACAAACTGCGGATCGGGCTCGGGGCGCGTGGACGCGTGCGAGGCGGCCATCCGCGCCTCGGCCTCGGCCTGGCTCGGGCGCTCGCGATAGGCGGCGTCGGCATCGGCCATCCGCGCCGCGAGCGGCATGTCCGGGTAGCCCGGAGCGCCCAGGTCGAGATAGGCCGCAAAGGACCCGCCCAGCAGCAGCAGCACCGCGCCTGCCGCGGCGATCGCCGCCGATCCGGGCGCGCGCCCGTCTCTCTCGCCGCTCCGCGCCGCGCGGTCGGCCTCGAGCAGCCGGCGCGAGACCTCCGCCTTCAGCCGGTCGGCCTCCTCGGCAGCGATGGTGGCGCGGGCGAGGTCACGCTCGATCTCGCGCAGCTGGTCGCGATAGACCTGCATGTCATAGGCGGCCGCAGGCGCCGCCCCGCGCCCGCCGCGCAGCAGCGCCTGCACGAGGATTGCACCGACGCCGAGCGCGATCACGCCGGCGAGGATCCAGAACAGCGTCATCCCCATGCAGTCCCCCATGCTGACGGCCTCCATGTAAGGCCTCGCCTGCATGCGCAAAAGGGTCAAAACGCCGTCATCGGGACGCAGGGGCCCGTCGCATCCGCGTGATGTCGCATTTGTGCGGATTGTGCCGCTTGCACGCGGGGCTATAACTCCTGCTCGTTCCAGAAGGCACTAAAGGCCCGAGACGGGGAGTCGGCACCATGAAACGTTATTCGGTCTTCGCCATCGCGCGCGAGGCGATGCGCCACCATACGGGATGGGAGCGCGCCTGGGCCTCGCCCGAGCCCCGGCCTTCGTATGACGTGATCGTGATCGGCGCGGGCGGACACGGGCTCGCCACGGCCTATTACCTCGGCAAGAACTTCGGGATCACCAATGTCGCGGTGATCGAAAAGGGGTGGCTCGGCGGTGGCAACACGGGCCGCAACACGACGATCATCCGCTCGAACTACCTGCAGGATCCCTCGGCCGCGATCTACGAGAAGGCGCGCAGTCTCTACGAGACGCTGAGCCAGGATCTCAACTACAACGTCATGTTCAGTCCGCGTGGTCTTCTCATGCTGGCACAGACGCACCACGAGGTGCGCGGCTACATGCGCACGGTCCATGCGAACCTCCTGCAGGGGGTCGAGACCGAGTGGATCGGGCCGGACCAGGTCAAGCGCCTCGTGCCGATCATGAACATCCACGGGCCGCGCTATCCCGTGCTGGGGGCGCTGCTGCAGAAGCGCGGCGGCACGGCGCGGCACGACGCGGTGGCCTGGGGTTACGCGCGGGCCTGCTCGGCCATGGGGATGCACATCATCCAGCAGTGCGAGGTGACGGGTGTCCGCGCCGAAGGCGGCGTCGTGTCCGGGGTCGAGACGACGAAGGGCTTCATCGGCACGAAGAAGCTCGCGATCGTGGTGGCGGGCCATTCGGGGCAGGTGGCCGAGATGGCGGGCTTCCGTCTGCCGGTCGAGGCGGTGGCGCTGCAGGCGCTGGTGTCCGAGCCGGTCAAGCCCTGCATCGACGTCGTGGTGATGGCCAACACCGTGCACGGCTACATGAGCCAGTCCGACAAGGGCGAACTGGTGATCGGCGGCGGCACCGACAGTTTCAACAACTTCACCCAGCGCGGCAGCTTCCATCACATCGAGGAGACGCTGCGTGCGCTGGTGGAGACCTTCCCGATCATCAGCCGCCTCAAGATGCTGCGGCAGTGGGGGGGGATCGTGGACATGACCGGCGACCGCTCGCCGATCATCTCGAAGACACCGCTGGGCAACTGCTTCATCAACTGCGGCTGGGGCACGGGAGGCTTCAAGGCCATCCCGGGCTCGGGCTGGGCGATGGCGGAACTGGTGGCCAAGGGCGAACCGGGGCCGCTTGCCGCGGAATTCGGCATGGACCGCTTCCGCGCGGGCCGTTTCATCGACGAATCGGTCGCAGCCGGGGTCGCGCACTGATGCAACCGCGTTACCGTGTCGCTTTGACGCCCGTGTCCCATGCGGTATCTCCTGTGCACAACTCTCTGGAGACGCCGACATGTTCTCATTCATCGACGACATCCCGTCCCTCGATCAGATCAGGGCCCGTGTGCGGGACGACCTCAGGAAATACGGCTGGGACAAGCGCTGGAACGACTCGCGCCTCGTCCAGAAGTCGCGTGAGCTTCTCAGCGACGAGGAACTCAAGATCGACCCGGTCACCTGGATCTGGAAGCGCCTGCCCACGAAAGAGGAAGTCGCCGCCCGTCGCCAGCGTGATTTCGAAACGGTCTGGAAATACCGCTATCAGGCAGGCGGGTTTGCCGCCGGCGCCCTGCTGGCGCTGTCTCTTGCCGGCATCTTCTCGACGGGCAACTTCGGCGGCTCGTCGGACGCCAGCAACCGCCCGACCGTCATCTATCCCATCGAATGAACCGGGCGCCTGCGCCCGGCCTGACCGGAGCGCACGCGCATGCTGATCCTCGAATGTCCCTGTTGCGGCGTGAAGGCCGAGGAGACCGAACTGAGCCCGGGTCATGAAGCGCATCTGAAGCGCTTCGGACCCGGCTCGTCGGACGAGGAGTTCGAATCCTACATGTTCGCCCGGAAGAACCCCAAGGGGGTCCATTTCGAGCGGTGGCGTCACAGCTACGGCTGCGGCAAGTGGTTCCTCGCCGCCCGCTGCACCGCGACGCTCGAGGTGTTCGGCACCTATCCCGCCCAGACCTCCGAGCCGCCCCCCGACATCGTGGCCCGAATCAAGGCCCGCCGCCCGGAATGGGAGGGCTGCAAATGAGCACGCGTCTGGCCCGGGGCGGGCGGCTGATCGACCGCAATCACCCTCTGGATTTCACCTTCAACGGCAAGCGGATGCGCGGCTTTGCCGGGGATACGCTTGCGGCGGCCCTGCTGGCCAACGACCAGATGCTGGTCGGGCGCAGCTTCAAGTATCACCGCCCGCGCGGCATCGTGGCGGCGGGCGCCGAAGAGCCGAACGCGCTTGTCCAGCTTGGCACCGGCGGCCGGTCGGAACCCAACCAGCGCACCACCACGACCGAGCTGTTCGCGGGCCTCTCGGCCGCGAGCCAGAACCACTGGCCGAGCCTCGAGTTCGACGTGGGCGCGGTCAATGCGGCCGCGTCGCGCTTCCTGCCCGCGGGCTTCTACTACAAGACCTTCCTTCAGCCCCGGCTGGCGTGGAAGCACCTGTTCGAGCCGGTGATCCGCCGCTCGGCGGGCCTCGGGCGGCCGCCGGAAGAGCCCGATGCCGACCGTTACGAGCAGGCCTACGCCTTCTGCGACCTCCTCGTGGTGGGCGGCGGCATAGCGGGCCTTCAGGCGGCACTGAGTGCCTCGGCCTCGGGGCAAATGGTGATGCTGCTCGAGCAGACGCCGCACTGGGGCGGGCGCGCCCCGGTCGATGACGTGCTGATCGAGGGCCGGCCGGCGGCGGACTGGGTGGCGGCCACGGTGGCTTCGCTCGAGGCTGCGCCGAACGTCACGCTGCGAACCCGCTGCATGGCGGCCGGGGTGCACGACCACGGCTATGTGCTGGCCGAAGAGCGGGTGGCCGATCATACGCCGGGCGACGGGCGGCCGAAGAAGCGGCTCTGGCGCATCCGCGCGGGCAAGGTGGTGACGGCGACGGGCGCCATCGAACGGCCGCTGCCCTTCGCGGGCAACGACATTCCGGGCGTGATGCTCGCCTCGGCGGTGCGCGACTATCTGGTGAACTGGGCCGTCTCGCCCGGTGACCGGGTGGTGATCGTGACGAACAACGACGACGCCTACCGCACCGCCATCGCCGTTCACCGCGCGGGACTTACGGTGCCGGCCGTGCTCGATGCGCGGGCCGAGGCCGACGGCGCGCTGCCCGAAGAGGTGCGCAGCCTCGGCATCCCGGTCCTGACCAACCGCGCGGTGGCGAAGATCAAGGGCGGCAAGCGCGTGACCGGCGTCGCCGTCTGCGCCCAGGCGGGCGAGGGGGCGGTGCTCGACGAGTTTGCCTGCGATGCGGTCGCCATGTCGGGCGGCTGGTCCCCGGTCGTCCATCTCTGGAGCCACTGCGGCGGCAAGCTGATCTGGGACGAGGCGCAATCCGCCTTCCGGCCCGACCCCGCCCGCCCGCCGATCACCCACGACGGCTCGGCGATGGTGGCGGCCGCGGGTTCGGCCAACGGTGAGCTGCTCTCGGCCGATGTGCTGGCCGACGCCATCCGCGCCGTGGGCGGCGAGGGCCCGGCCCCTCGGGCGCAGAGCCCCGAGGAGGCTCCGACCGAGCCGGTCTGGATCATGCCGCAGGGCGCCACGCCCGCGCTGCGCTCGAAGATGTGGCTCGACTACCAGAACGACGTGAAGGTGTCGGACGTGCAGCTTGCCGCCCGCGAGGGCTACGAGTCGGTCGAGCATACCAAGCGCTACACGACGCTCGGCATGGCCACCGATCAGGGCAAGCTCAGCAACATCAACGGGCTGGCCGTGCTGGCGGGATCGCTCAACGCGCCGATCCCGGCCGTTGGCACCACCACCTTCCGCCCGCCCTACACGCCCGTCACCTTCGGCGCGCTGGTGGGCGAGGCGCGGGGCGAGATCTTCCAGCCGCTGCGCCGCACGCCGATGCACGACTGGCACGAGGCCCACGGCGCCTACTGGGAGCCGGTGGGCCTCTGGCGCCGGCCCTACTGCTACAGCCGCCCGGGTGAGAGTCACGGCGACGCGGTGGCCCGCGAGGTCACCAACGCGCGCACGAAGCTCGGGCTGCTCGACGCCTCCACGCTGGGCAAGATCCTCGTGAAGGGGCCCGACGCGGGCCGCTTCCTCGACATGATCTACACCAACGTCATGTCGAGCCTGCCCGTGGGCCGCTGCCGCTACGGCCTCATGTGCAACGAGAACGGCTTCCTGATGGATGACGGCGTGGTGGTCCGGCTCTCCGAGGACAGCTGGCTCTGCCACACGACCTCGGGCGGGGCCGACCGGATCCACGCTCATATGGAGGATTGGCTCCAGTGCGAGTGGTGGGACTGGCAGGTCTATACCGCCAATCTCACCGAGCAGTTCGCGCAGGTGGCCATCGTCGGCCCGAACGCGCGCAAGCTGCTGGAAAAGCTCGGCGGCATGGATGTCTCGAAGGAGGCGCTGCCCTTCATGCACTGGGCGGACGGCACCATCGCGGGCGTTCCCGCGCGGGTGTTCCGCATCAGCTTCTCAGGCGAGCTGTCCTACGAGGTGGCCGTGCCCGCGGGGCAGGGGCTGGCCTTCTGGCAGGCCTGCCTTGAGGCGGGGACCGAGTTCGGCGTCCTGCCCTACGGTACCGAGGCGCTGCATGTGATGCGGGCCGAGAAGGGCTTCATCATGATCGGCGACGAGACCGACGGGACGGTGATCCCGCAGGACCTGAACCTCGGCTGGGCCATCTCGAAGAAGAAGGCCGACTTCATCGGCAAGCGCGGGATGGAGCGGACCTTCCTCGCCAGCCCCGACCGCTGGAAGCTCGTGGGGCTCGAGACGCTGGACGGGTCGGTGCTGCCGGATGGCGCCATCGCGCCCGCGCCCGGCTCGAACGCGAACGGCCAGCGCAACACGCAAGGCCGCGTGACCTCGACCTACTGGTCGCCGACGCTGAAGAAGGGGATCGCCATGGGCCTCGTTCATCGCGGCCCCGAACGGATGGGCGAGGTGATCGAGTTCCCGAAGATCTGGGGCGGCGTGGTGCAGGCGCGGATCGTGGATCCGGTGTTCTACGACAAGGCGGGAGAGAAGCAGGATGTCTGAGGCGGTGAGCGCGCTGGGGAACGCCAGCTTCGAGGGCTTTGCGACGATCCGGGAACTGGGCCCCGTGGGGATGATCACGCTCCGGGCGAAGCACGATCTGCCGGCGCTGCCGAAGGCGCTGAAGACGGTGCTGACGGCGGAACTGCCCGAGCGGCGCCGCATCATCTCGGCGGGCGAGGTGCGGGTGGGCTGGATGTCGCCCGACGAGCTTCTGATCCTGCTGCCCTATGCCGAGGTCGCGGACCGTGTGGTCGCGCTGACCGAGGCACTGGGGACGGCGCATGCGCTGGTGGCGGATGTCTCCGACGCCCGCTGCCTCTTTGCCATCGAGGGCGAGAAGGCCGCGCAGGTGCTGATGAAGCTCTGCCCGGTGGACATGGCGGCGCTGGAACGCGGCGAACTGCGCCGGACCCGGGCCGCGCAGGTGCCCGCGGCCTTCTGGGCCGAGGAGGGCGGCTTGCGCCTCGTCGCCTTCCGCTCGGTCGCGGCCTATGTGATGGGCATCCTGACCCACTCCGCCCGACCGGGAAGCGAGCTGTTCCCCGCCTGATACCGGCGATGGACGGAGGCCGAGAGGAAGGTCGCAGGTTCCCCTTGGGCCGCGGCCTCTTTCACTTCCTCTGTGCGCCCCCTCAGTTGGCCACCGTTGCCGCGATCACCGGAACCTGCCTCGCCAGCGGGAAATAGGTCCTGACCGCGTGACGGCTGCCGAAGTCGGTGAAATGTCCGGCATCGTAGAACAGCAGCTGCCCCTGCGTGCGGTAAGGGCAGGGCCCGTCGCCGCAAAGCGCCGCAATCGGATGGACAAAGCTCGCGCCGCCGCTTGCCGCCGCAAGCTCGTCGTTCAGATGAGGCTCGACGACCACAGGCCAGGCGGCTTCGGCCGCGCCGCGCGACTTGGCGTAGGAGATGATCGGCACATCCGTCACGAAAAGGGGCGACTGGCCGATGACATGCACTTCCATCCCCCGGTCGATCAGGTCCTGCACCGTTCCGGCCAGCGTCCCGATCCCGCGCGAGCGAAGGTCCATCCAGCGCGCCGACAGCACCACCGTGTCGATGTCGAGCGCCTCGATCAGCTCCAGCGCGTGGGCGTTGAAGGCCTGGCAGCTCGGCCGCGCGAAGGAATAGTAGGACAGGACGGGCGGGCAGCCGGCCTGGGTGTATTGCCAGATCCGGTGCGGGATGGCTTTGGCCTGCGCCTCCAGCCCCGGCGCATAATGGGCCGCGTAGGAATCGCCCCACAGCAACACCCGCTTGCCCTCGTTCCTCACGAGCTCGCAGGCCTCGGCGTCCCAGTTGCCGAACTGCCAGTCATGCTCGAAGAAGCAGGTGCCATTGTGCCACGAGTTGCGCGTCCCCTCGCGCGTCTCGGCCTGTGCCGTGGCGATCCAATCCGAATGCCGCGCCGGCAGGCCGCCGCTCTGAACGAGCGTCATGCCTGCGACGGCGAAGGCCGCAAGCCCGACGAGTGACGCTCCGAAGAGCGCAGGCCGCCCGGAGAGGGTGGCGCGGTTGCGGAACGGCTGCTCGACCCAGCGATAGGAGACGAGCGCGAGGGCGAAGCTCAGCGCCACGATCAGCACCACCTGCGCGGGACCGGGCTTCTGGAGCGTGGTGTAGAGCAGGAAGACGCAGATCGGCCAGTGGACGAGATAGAGCGAGTAGGAGATCTTGCCGATCCCCACCAGAGGCCGCAGCGACAGGACGCGCGCGACAAGCGTGGGCGAGGCCCGCCCGGTCCAGATCATCAGGGCTGTCCCGAGGCAGGGCGGAAGGGCAGCCACGCCGGGGAAGGGGGTCGACTCGGTGTAAAGCACCACCGGCACCAGCGTGAGCCCGAGGCCCGCGAGCGCCGCCGCCTCGTTCGCGACGCCCCGGAGCGCCATGCGGGCAGGCAGGATCGCCACCAGCGAGCCCAGCAGCAGCTCCCAGGCGCGGGTGGGCAGCAGGAAGAAGTTTGCGGTCGGCCCCCTCTCGGTCATGTAGACCGAGAGCGCGAAGGAGGCGATCAGCGCGATCAGGAGCACCGCCATCTCGGCCCGGTGCACGAAGCGCCAGACGGCCCAGATCGCCACCGGAACGATGAGGTAGAACTGCTCCTCGACCGCCAGGGACCAGGTGTGCAGGAGGGGGCGCAGATGCGCGCTGGCCTCGAAATAGCCGGAATTCTTCCAGAAGTAGAAGTTTGCGGTGAAGGTGGCTGTCCCGAACAGCGATTTGGCATAATCGATGAGCTGTGCGGGCAGGAACAGGATCAGCGCCGCCAGCGTCGTCAGAGCCAGCGTGAAGAAGAGCGCGGGCAGGATGCGGCGCGCGCGCCGCTCGTAGAAGGTCACGATCGAGAAGCGCCCGGCGGCGAGATCGTCGCGAATGATCGTCGTGATCAGAAAGCCCGAGATCACGAAGAAGATGTCGACCCCGACATATCCGCCCGAGAAGAGCGTCACACCCGCGTGAAAGAGCAGGATCGGAACGATCGCAAGCGAGCGGAGGCCATCCACATCGGGCCGGTAGCGCATGAAATGAAGTCCTGCAGAGAAGTGGTTCAAGAAAAGGCGCCGCGAGCGGCTGAAGCATGCATTCAGGATGGGGCGGGCGAAATGACCCGCTTCCTCTTCCTGATGATGTCGGGCGATTCGCGGTATTTCAAGCCCTGGCGTCAGGTTCTTTGCCGCGCGCCCTGAAGATGCCTCCCTGCGGCATCCCGTCGCCGCGGCCCCTTGACCTTGCCGTGACCTGCGCTCTTATTGACCGCGAACGCACGGATTGCGAAAGCAAAGGAGAGACCGATGGCCTTCACCCTTCCCGACCTTCCCTATGCCCACGACGCGCTGGCAGCCCTCGGCATGTCGAAGGAGACGATGGAGTATCACCACGACATCCACCACAAGGCCTATGTCGACAATGGCAACAAGCTGATCGCCGGCACCGAGTGGGAGGGCAAGTCGGTCGAGGAGATCGTCAAGGGCACCTACCAGCCCGGCGCCGTGGCGCAGAACGGCATCTTCAACAACGCCAGCCAGCACTGGAACCACTGCCAGTTCTGGGAGATGATGGGTCCGGCCGAGACGAAGATGCCGGGCGCACTCGAGAAGGCCCTGGTCGAGAGCTTCGGGTCGGTCGAGAAGTTCATGGAAGAGTTCTCGGCGGCGGGCGCGGGCCAGTTCGGCTCGGGCTGGGCCTGGCTCGTGAAGGACACCGACGGCAGCCTGAAGGTGACCAAGACCGAGAACGGCGTGAACCCGCTCTGCTTCGGCCAGACCGCGCTTCTGGGCTGCGACGTGTGGGAGCACAGCTACTACATCGACTTCCGCAACAAGCGCCCGGCCTACCTCTCCAACTTCCTCGAAAAGCTGGTGAACTGGGAGAACGTGGCATCCCGGATGTGACCCTCGCGGGTCACTCCCTTCATTCTGGCCCAAATATCCCGGGGGTGCGGGGGCAGCGCCCCCGCCTCACCGGCCGGCCATCACGACAGGGCGGTGCGCAGCCGGGCCACCAGCGTTTCCACGTCGCTCGCCGCAACATAATAGTCCCGCAGCGTCGCCTCGGCGAACCCGTGGCGGATGACATGATCCATCAGCCCGATCAGCGGCTGCCAGTAGCCCTCCGTATCGAGCAGGAAGATCGGCTTTTCATGCAGCCCGATCTGGCGCCAGGTCAGCACCTCGAAGAACTCGTCGAGCGATCCCGCGCCGCCCGGCAGCACCACGATCGCGTCGGAGTTCATGAACATGACCTTCTTGCGCTCGTGCATGTTCTCGGTGATCACCATCTGGCCCAGGTCCCGCCGCCCCTGTTCGCGGACGAGCAGATGGGTCGGGATCACGCCCATGGTGCGCCCGCCCTCGGCCAGCGCCGCCCGCGCGACTTCGCCCATCAGTCCGACGTCGCCCGCTCCATAGACGAGCCGCCAGCCGGCCGAAGCGATGGCCCGCCCGAGGTCGCGCGCGTCCCGTGCGAAGGCGGGCCGAAGCCCTGCGCGAGAGCCGCAGAAGACGCAGACGGAGCGAAGCTGGGACATGACCGACCTGTGGATAAGGGCTTGCGTCCGGCCTTGATATCCGCGTTCCTGTGAGGGACACAAGTCAGGCGCGGTCGACCGCGCCGGGAGTGGAAGGACGATGGCCCTGATTGGCAGGATGGGATCGGTTGCCTGGGCAGCCGTTGCGGCGGGAACCGCCGCCGCGGTGGGGGGGGCCGGTTACTATGGCTGGACCCTGCGTCCGATGCCCGCTCCGCCCGCGGCGCTCGTAGGGCCGGCCGAGCCGCAGCTGTCCGCAGTCTCTCCGCCACCTGCCCAGGGGTCCGGGACCCCGGCGGCCGCTCCGCCGGCAACTGCCGAGCCCGAAACCGCAGGGTCCGCGATGTCCGCGGCAGCGCCGGCCTCCGGTGCCGCCGCGCCCGAGGCGCAGGGCTCCGAAGCCCCGCCGCTCGTGGTGCAGCCCGCATTCGACGTGGTCCGCATCGAGAGCGACGGCTCGGCGCTGGTGGCCGGGCGCGCGCAACGCGGCGCCGAGGTCACTGTGCTGGTCGAGGGGGAAGAGGCCGCCTCGACCACCGCGGATGCGGCCAACCGCTTTGCCGTCATGTTCACCCTTCCGGCGGATGAGCAGCCCCGGCGGCTCTCTCTGCGCATGCTGCTCGAGGACGGCACCGAGCACCAGTCCCGGGGCAGCGTGATCGTCGCGCCCATCCTGGCACCGCGTGACAGGCTGGCCGGGGCCGATGATCCGGCCGCAACAGCCGCCCCCGTCGCCGAGCCGCGGGCTCCGGCGGCGCTCCTGCTCGGCGAGGGCGAGGTCAAGGTCCTGCAGTCCGCCGGCGAGTCGCTCGACGATCTGGCGGGCGTGTCTGTGGACACGATCTCCTACGCGTCGGACGGGGCGGTGCTCCTCTCGGGTCGTGGCGGCGTGGGCGACTTCGTGCGGCTCTATCTCGACAACCGCGAGGTCGCGACGGTCGCCATCGCACCTGATGGCACCTGGGCGGTCAGCCTCACCGGCATCGAGCCGGGCCGCTACCAGCTGCGGGCCGATCGCATCGGCGAGGACGGCGAGGTGGTGGCCCGGTTCGAGACCCCGTTCGCCCGAGAGACACACGAGACCGTGGCTGCCGCACTCGAGGCGCAGAACGGCCGCCCGCCCGCGGCCGCAGGCTCTGCGCCCGCCGCGCCCGACGGCGCCGGATCGGCCGACGGGTCCTCGCCTCCCATGCCGGGCGCCGATGCCACGACTCCCTCGACCGTGCCCGGCAGCCTCATTGCGGCCGGACCCGAGGCCGAACCTCCGACGGGGGCGCCCGTCACCGTGACAGTGCAGCCCGGCTTTTCGCTCTGGCGCATCGCGCAGGACAATTTCGGCGCGGGCATGCTCTATGTGAAGGTCTATGAGGCGAACCGCACCGCGATCCGCGACCCTGACCTCATCTATCCGGGGCAGGTCTTCACCCTGCCGGCCGCGACCGACTGATCCCGCCGCCTCGACCCTGCCGGAAGTGGGGCGGCTACCGATCCGCAGGGTTCTTCTGGCGGACATGCTTCCTGTTCCGCCTCTGGTGTTTCGATGGCCGCAGGCTTAGGTAGGGCTCTCCGAGGAGATCCCCGATGAGCGAAGCGAGACAGAGGCCGGGTCCGACACCCGCCGACCCGCCGGAATTGAGCGGCTGGGCCACGATGAAGCGCATGGCGCCCTACCTCTGGCCAAAGGGTCAGACCTGGGTGAAGCGCCGCGTGATCATCGCCATGGTCATGCTGGTGCTGGCCAAGGTGATCTCGGTCTCGACCCCCTTCTTCTACAAGGCGGCGGTGGACGCGCTGGCGGGCGATGCCCCGTCTCCGGCCTTCATGCTGGGCCTCGGCGCGGTCGGCATGACGGTGGCCTATGGGCTTGCGCGGCTGGGCGCGGTGGCCTTCGGCGAGCTTCGCGATGCGATCTTCGTCCGCGTGGGCCAGCGCGCCCTGCGCCAGCTTGCGCTCGAGACCTTCACCCACATCCACCGCCTCTCGCTGCGCTACCACATCAGCCGCAAGACCGGCGGGCTCAGCCGCATCATCGAGCGGGGGGTGAAGGGCGTCGATTTCCTGCTGCGCTTCATGCTCTTCTCGATCGGGCCGCTCATCCTCGAACTGACGCTGGTCGCGATCATCTTTGCGGTGGTGTTCGGCTTGTCCTACATGGCGGTGGTGGTGGCGACCATCGCGCTTTACGTGGCCTTCACCTTCAAGGTCACCGAATGGCGGGTGCAGATCCGCCGGCAGATGAATGAACAGGACACCGACGCCAATCAGAAGGCGATCGACTCGCTGCTGAACTTCGAGACGGTGAAGTATTTCGGCGCCGAGCAGCGCGAGGCCGAGCGCTATGATGTGGCCATGGCGGGCTACGAGAAGGCCGCGGTCAAGACCGGCCAGTCGCTCGCGTTCCTGAACGCAGGCCAGAGCATTCTCATCACCGCGGGCCTTGTCGCGGTCATGGTCATGGCCGCCTATGGCGTGCAGGCGGGCCAGTTGACGGTGGGCGATTTCGTCATGGTCAACGCCTACATGATCCAGATCACCCTGCCGCTGGGGTTCCTCGGCACGGTCTATCGCGAGATCCGGCAGGCGCTGGTGGACATGGGCCAGATGTTCGGCCTTCTGGGCCAGCCGGCCGAGGTGACGGATGCGCCGGACGCGAAGCCGCTCGCCGTGGCGGGCGGTACGGTCGAGCTGGAGAACGTCCATTTCGGCTACGATCCCGGGCGGATCATCCTCAAGGGTATCTCGCTGCGGGTCGAGGCCGGCGAGACCGTGGCGCTGGTCGGGCCCTCGGGGTCGGGCAAGTCCACCATCGGGCGGCTTCTGTTCCGTTTCTACGACGTGAACGAGGGTGCGATCCGCATCGACGGGCAGGACCTGCGGTCGGTCACGCAGGATTCGCTGCACGCCCGCATCGGAGTGGTGCCGCAGGATACGGTGCTTTTCAACGACACGATCTTCTACAACATCGCCTACGGCCGTCCCGATGCCACCCCCGAGGAGGTCGAGGCGGCGGCGCGGGCGGCGAAGATTCATGACTTCATCCTGCGCCTGCCCGAAGGCTACCGGACCATGGTGGGCGAGCGGGGCCTCAAGCTCTCGGGCGGCGAGAAGCAGCGCGTGGGTATCGCCCGGACCCTGCTGAAAAACCCGCCGATCCTGCTGCTGGACGAGGCGACCTCGGCGCTCGACACGCAGACCGAGCGCGACATCCAGGACTCTTTGCGCGAGATGGGCGAGGGGCGGACGGTGATCACGATCGCGCACCGGCTCTCGACCATTGCCGATGCGGACCGGATCGTGGTGCTCGAAGAGGGCCGGATCATCGAGGAGGGGCGGCACGAGCAGCTGCTCGCGCGCGGGGGCCGCTACGCCGCCATGTGGTTGCGCCAGTCGGCCGAGGAGGAAGAGGCCGCCTGAGGCCTCTTCGCGCGTCACGAGGCAGACGCCGTCAGATGGCGGCGAAGGGCGGCGGGAAGGCTCCCGCCGCGTCCGTCATTCCCACTCGATCGTGCCCGGCGGCTTCGAGGTGATGTCGTAGGTCACCCGGTTGATGCCCTGCACCTCGTTGATGATCCGCGTTGCGGTCTCGCCGAGGAACTCGTGGGTGAAGGGGTAGTAGTCGGCCGTCATGCCGTCCACGCTCGTCACCGCGCGCAGCGCGCAGGCATAGTCGTAAGTCCGCCCGTCGCCCATCACGCCCACCGTGCGCACCGGCAGCAGCGCCACGAAGGCTTGCCAGATCTCGTCGTAAAGCCCGTGGCGGCGGATCTGGTCGATATAGACCGCATCCGCCTGCCGCAGGATCTCGAGCTTTTCGCGGGTGATCTCGCCGGGGCAGCGGATGGCGAGGCCGGGGCCGGGGAAGGGGTGACGGCCGATGAAGCTGTCGGGCAGGCCTAGTTCGCGGCCGAGCGCGCGGACCTCGTCCTTGAACAGCTCGCGCAGCGGCTCGACCAGCTTCAGGCCCATCTTCTCGGGCAGGCCGCCCACGTTGTGGTGCGACTTGATCGTGACCGAGGGACCGCCCGAGAAACTGACCGACTCGATCACATCCGGGTAAAGCGTGCCCTGCGCGAGGAAGGTGGCGCCGCCCACGTCGGCCGCGTGCTTCTGGAACACGTCGATGAAGAGCCGGCCGATGGTCTTGCGCTTCACCTCGGGGTCGCTGACGCCCTCGAGCGCGCCGAGGAACAGGTCGCTCTCGTCCGCGTGGATCAGCGGCATGTTGTAATGGTCGCGGAACATGGTGACCACCTGCTCGGCCTCGCCCAGCCGCAGAAGGCCGTGATCGACGAAGACGCAGGTCAGCTGGTCGCCGATGGCCTCGTGGATCAGCACCGCCGCCACCGAGGAATCGACCCCGCCCGACAGGCCGCAGATCACCTTTTGATCGCCCACTTGCGCGCGGATCTTCGCGATCGCCTCTTCGCGGTAGGCGCCCATGGTCCAGTCGCCATTGAAGCCCGCGAGCTTCACGAAATTCTCGTAGAGCTTCGCGCCCTTCGGCGTGTGGTGCACCTCGGGGTGGAACTGCACGGCGTAGAAGTGGCGCGCGGGGTCGGCGGTGATGGCGAAGGGCGCATTCGGCGAGGTGCCGAAGACCTGGAACCCCGGCGCGATCTGCGAGACATGGTCGCCGTGGCTCATCCAGACCTGCTCGCGCCCGTCCTCGAACCAGCCGTCGAGGATGGCGAGGCGGCCTTCCGCGGGCGTCACGAAGGCACGGCCGAACTCGGCGGTGCCGTGGCCGCGCTCCACCTTGCCGCCGAGGCAGTGCATCATCACCTGCTGGCCGTAGCAGATGCCGAGGATCGGCACCCCCATCTCGAAGACGCAGGCAGGCGGCATCGGCGCGCCCTCGGCAAAGACCGAGGAGGGGCCGCCCGAGAAGATCACGGCCTTGGGTGCGAAGCCCTTCAGGAAGGCTTCGGTCACGTTCTGATAGGGGTGGATCTCGCAATAGACGTTCAGCTCGCGCAGGCGGCGCGCGATGAGCTGGGTCACCTGCGACCCGAAGTCGATGATGAGAAGGCGGTCGTGCTGGGTCATGGCTTGCCATAGGCGGCAGAGGGTGACTCTGCAAGGGGGTGCGGCCGGTTTGGGGCGGGTGCGGGGCAGGGCGGCGGCGCTCGGACAGAGACTTTCGCATTTTTCGGCGCGGGGGCGCTTGACGCCGCCCGAGAGGCTGCGTAATACCCGCCTCACGTTCGGCGGCGACCGGACGGCGCACGCGGTTGTAGCTCAGTCGGTTAGAGTACCGGCCTGTCACGCCGGGGGTCGCGGGTTCGAGCCCCGTCAACCGCGCCACCGTCCGCCGCCGCCCGAACGTGAAAGAGATCGCGCGGTTGTAGCTCAGTCGGTTAGAGTACCGGCCTGTCACGCCGGGGGTCGCGGGTTCGAGCCCCGTCAACCGCGCCACTTCTTCCCACACACCAGTTCGCTTCCAAAGCACCTTGAAACGGCAGCGGCCGGTTCACTGTGCGGTCAGGCCGGCACTTGCCGAACCGACTGCGCCCGCGAGCCGAAGTCGTCCCGTGTCCTGGCCCGCGGCCTTGATGGCGCAGGTCCAAGGCGGGCGGGGGCCGGGGCGCCCCGCCTGCCGTGCCGCAGCTCAGAGCATCAGGCGGTAGCGCACATGGCCGTCGGTCGGGGTGAAGCTGTCATAGAGTTTGCGCGCCGTCGTGTTGCTCTCGTTGGTGTGCCAGTAGAGCCGGTGCCAGCCGCTCGCGCGTCCGATCCCGATCAGATCCTCGATCAGGGCGCGGCCGAGGCCAAGGCCCCGCGCCTCGGGCTCGAGATAGAGATCCTCGAGATAGCCGTCCGGGTGGATGCCCCAGGTCGAGATATGCGTGTGGTGCAGCGCGAAGCCGCGCACGCGCCCCTCGGTCACCGCAAGCCGCGCGGTCAGGGGCGAGGCGGGGTCCAGGATGCGCGCCCAGGTCGTGTTTATGACCTCGGGGGGGAGGGTCATCTGGTAGAAGGCCAGATAATCCCCCCAGAGGGCGCGGAAGGCGGCCTCGTCGGCCGCCGTGGCGGTGCGGATCGAGACGCTCACCCGGCGACCCGTGCGAGGACGCGGGCCCAGGAACGGATTCCCTTGTGGAAGCTCTCGAGGTCGTATTTCTCGTTCGGCGAGTGGATCTGGTCGTCGTCCTTGCCGAAACCGACCAGCATGGCGTCCATCCCGAGGATCGTCTGGAAATAGCCCGCGATCGGGATCGAGCCGCCGCAGCCGACGTAGGCGGCCGAGCGGCCCCATTCCTCGGTCAGGGCGGCGCGGGCCTGTTCGAAGGCGGGCGAGTCGGTGCGCATGTGGCCCGCGCGCGAATTGCCGTGGCCGTGGAACTCGACGCTGCAATCGGGCGGCAGCTTCGCGCGGACATGGGCGCGGAACGCCTCGCGGATCGCGTTGGGGTCCTGATCGCCCACAAGGCGGAAGCTGACCTTGGCATGGGCCTCGGCCGGCAGGACCGTCTTGAACCCCTCGCCGGTGTAGCCGCCCCAGATCCCGTTGATCTCGCAGGTCGGGCGCGACCAGATCATCTCGAGGGGCGTGCGGTCCTGCTCTCCGGCGGGTTGCGACAGGCCCACATCGCCGAGGAACCGCGCGTGGTCGAAGGCCAGGCCCTGCCACTGGGCGCGAATCGCCTCGGGCAACTCGGTCACGCCGTCGTAGAAGCCCGGCAGAGTCACGCGGCCGGTCTCGTCATGCAGGCCCGCAAGCACCTTCGTCAGCACCCGGATCGGGTTGATGGCGACGCCGCCATACATGCCGGAATGAAGGTCCTTCGAGGGCCCGCGCACCACCATCTCTTCGCCGAGCAGGCCCCTCAGCATGGTCACGATGGCGGGGGTGCGCGATTCGAACAGGCCCGTGTCGCAGATCAGCGCGAGGTCGGCCGTCAGCTCGTCCGCATTCTCCTTCATGAAGGGCACGAGAGAGGGAGAGCCCGATTCCTCCTCGCCCTCGAGGAAGATCGTCAACCGGCAGGGCAGGCGGCCGTGCTCGGCCTTCCAGGCGCGGCAGGCCTCGAGGAAGGTCATCAGCTGGCCCTTGTCGTCCGATGCGCCGCGGGCGCGGATGACCTGACCGGCCGGCGTCTCCTCGAGCGCCGGATCGAACGGGTCGCGATCCCAGAGCGACAGCGGATCGACGGGCTGCACGTCGTAGTGGCCGTAGAACAGCAGGTGCGGGCCGTCTCCAGGGGCGTGGGCCACCACCATCGGATGTCCGGGCGTCGCGCGCTTCGAGGCCTCGAACCCCAGCGAGGCGAGATCCGCCACCAGCCAGTCGGCCGCCGCGTCGCACTGGGCGGCATAGGCGGGATCCGTCGAGATCGAGGGAATCCGCAACAGCGCCATCAGCCGGTCCAGAGCCTCGGGGAGGCTGTTGTCGATCCGGGCGAGCACCGCGTCGAGCGTCATCTTGGGTCCTTCCTCATCGGGTTTGCCGCCCTCGGGCGGCCTTGCGGGCCTCATCGGGCCTTCCGGGCTGGCCCTGCCGGTGCGGCAGAGCGTCCCGCCCCCGTGTATGCGGCCGCACCGTCGGGGAAGTCAATTTCGAGGAAAGACCTCCGATCACAAGCTGCGGAGGCCCTGTGCAGCGGGGCCGGGGTGCGCTAAGAGGGCGGCCAACGATGAGGTGGCGGAGTCGAGGATGCGTCTGGCGATCATGGCAGCCCTCAGCCTTTCGGCGGCCGGGGCCGCCCTGGCCGAGCCGGTGACGGGCAGGCAGGCGGAGCGGATGCTCTTCGCGCCTCTCAAGGCCGAGGTCGAGATCCTGACCGTGGACTTCCTGTCCGCCAATGACGCAAGGCTGCTGCGGATGGTGGTGAGCGAACAGCCCTACTACGGCGCCGTCGCCCTGTCGCCCGAGGAGGGTCTCGCCTCCGAGGCGACCATCGCCGCCGCCAACCACCATTCGACCGAGGCTGCGGCCAAGGCGGCCCTCGCCGCCTGCGAGGAAAAACGCAAGGGGCGCCGGTCCTGCGAGATTGCGGCCTACATACGGCCCGCGGGCTGGAAGGCCCGCGCCCTCAGCCTATCCTCTGACGCAACCCGGGGGTTTGGGGCCGACTACGGGGCGCGCGGCCCGCGCGCCCTGGCGATCTCGCCCGCCACCGGCCGCTGGGGCCTCGGGCAGGGCGGGGCCGCGCAGCAGCAGGCGCTTCAGGCCTGCGCCAGCACCGGGGGCGCGCGGGACTGCGCGGTCGTGGTGGCCGATTGACGCAGGGACCAATGAACGGGTTTCAAATTGGCCGGTTCCAGACTTAGGATTTGATCCTCATCAAGGCCGCGGCGCGCCGAATTTTCATTATACACCCAGCTTGCCCGGCAGCCCGGGCGTCAGGGAGACGAAGATGGACTACAACCAGGCACTCGATACCGCTCTGAATCGGCTCCACACCGAGGGCCGGTACCGGACCTTCATCGACATCGAGCGGCGCAAGGGTGCCTTCCCGAAAGCCATGTGGCGCAAGCCCGACGGGAGCGAGAAGGAAATCACCGTCTGGTGCGGCAACGACTATCTCGGCATGGGCCAGCATCCGGTGGTGCTGGGCGCGATGCACGAAGCGCTCGAGAACACGGGCGCGGGCTCGGGCGGTACGCGCAACATCTCGGGCACGACGCTCTATCACAAGCGGCTCGAGGCCGAGCTGGCCGACCTGCACGGCAAGGAAGCCGCGCTGGTCTTCTCGTCGGCCTACATCGCCAACGACGCGACCCTCTCGACGCTTCCGCAGCTGATCCCGGGCCTCGTCATCGTCTCGGACAAGCTGAACCACGCCTCGATGATCGAGGGCATCCGCCGTTCGGGCACCGAGAAGCACATCTTCAAGCACAATGACCTCGACGACCTGCGCCGCATCCTCAGCTCGATCGGCAAGGGCCGGCCGATCCTCGTGGCCTTCGAGTCGGTCTATTCGATGGACGGCGACTTCGGCCAAATCAAGGAAATCTGCGACATCGCCGACGAGTTTGGCGCGCTGAAATACATCGACGAGGTGCACGCCGTCGGCATGTACGGCCCCCGCGGTGGCGGCGTGGCCGAGCGCGACGGGCTGATGGACCGGATCGACATCATCAACGGCACGCTGGGCAAGGCCTATGGCGTGTTCGGCGGCTATATCGCCGCTTCGGCGAAAATGTGTGACGCCGTGCGCTCTTACGCGCCGGGCTTCATCTTCTCGACCTCGCTGCCGCCGGTGGTGGCCGCCGGTGCGGCGGCTTCGGTGCGTCACCTCAAGGGCGACGTGGAGTTGCGCGAGAAGCACCAGACGGCTGCGAAGATCCTGAAGATGCGCCTGAAGGGCCTCGGCCTGCCGATCATCGACCACGGCTCGCACATCGTGCCGGTCCATGTCGGCGACCCGGTGCACTGCAAGATGATCTCGGACATGCTGCTCGAACATTTCGGCATCTACGTCCAGCCGATCAACTTCCCGACCGTGCCTCGCGGGACCGAGCGGCTGCGCTTCACGCCCTCGCCGGTGCATGATTCGGGGATGATCGATCACCTTGTGAAGGCCATGGATGTGCTCTGGCAGCACTGTGCGCTGAATCGCGCCGAGGTGGTTGCCTGACCGCTTCTGCGGATGCAAAGGTCTCTGCCCTGTGCTACTTCTGTCGGTACAGGATACCCTTGAGTCGGCGAGGAACCGGCCGGGGTGAAACGGGGCAGGGACGGGCAAACGCATGATCTGGCGGAGGAATCAACCTTCGACGGCCGAAGTCGACAAGCCGAAGGGTTTTGACGACTTCGAATTGCGGCTGGGCGATATCATGCGCGGTGAGCGCGCCACGCTCGGCAAGAGCCTGCTGGATGTTCAGCGCGAGCTCAAGATCAAGGCCACCTACATCGCCGCCATCGAGAACGCGGACATCTCGGCCTTCGAGACGCAGGGGTTCGTGGCCGGCTATGTGCGCTCCTACGCGCGCTATCTCGGGATGGACCCGGACGAGTCCTTCGCGCGCTTCTGCAAGGAAGCCAATTTCACCACCATGCACGGGATGGCGATCTCGGTGTCCGGCGCGCGCCGGGATGCGCAGTCGCGGACCCGCGCTGGTGGGGAGGTGCGCGATCCGCTGGCCGACCCGAACGCGCTCTTCGTGCCGCGGGGCGAGAGCGTCCTGGCGCGCATCGAGCCGGGCGCCGTGGGGTCGGTCTTCGTGCTGCTCGCGCTGATCGGCGGCATCGGCTATGGCGGCTGGTCCGTGCTGCAACAGGTGCAGCGCGTGCAGGTGGCCCCCGTTGATCATGCGCCGCAGGTCGTGGCCGAGGTCGATCCGCTGGGCAGCGTGAGCACGGTCGCGCCGCTGGTGCGGAGCGAGCCTGTGACGGATCTCGCCTCGGCCGATCCGGTGCAGCCCGACCTGATGGGCCGGCTCTATCGCCCGCAGGCGCAGGCGCTCGACGTGCCCGTGCTGGTGTCGCGGGATGGTCCGATCGCCGCGATCAATCCGCGGATGAGCGACAATGTGCAGCGGGCCTCGCTCGAGGTGGCGCCCGAGCCGGTTGCGGCCGCTCCGGTCGAGGAAGAGGTGCAGGTTGCCGAAGCGGCTCCGCCGACGGTGGAGCTTCTGGCCGTGCGGCCCTCCTGGGTGCGGGTGCAGGCCGCGGATGGCACCGTCCTGTTCGAGAAGATCCTCGACGCTGGCGAGCGGTTCGTCGTGCCGCAGATGGAGCAGCCGCCGGTCCTGCGGGCCGGAAACTCGGGCTCTCTCTACTTTGCCGTGAACGGCAAGACCTACGGTCCGTCGGCTCCGGGGGCGCAGGTCGTCAAGAATGTGGCGCTGTCGGCCGAGGCGCTGGTCGGCAAATATGCCATGGCCGACCTGACCGGGGACGCGGATCTGGCCCGTTACGCCACCGTCGCCCAGAACGAGACCCGCTGACGACCGGACCCGCTTGAACCGGCCGCCCTGTCTCGCCGCAGGTCGAGGCAGGGCATTTAAGCGCAGCCGGTTGTGCCGCTGCCTCGCCGGGTTTAAGTTGTCGGCGACCATCACCCGAGGTTTCCGCCCATGTCGCTGAATCATGTCCGCCCCTGGCGCAACATCCACCGCCGCAAGTCGCGGCAGATCATGGTGGGGAACGTTCCGGTGGGCGGCGATGCGCCGATCTCGGTGCAGACCATGACGAACACGATCACGGCCGACGCGCCGGCGACCATCGCGCAGGTGCTGCGCGCCGCCGAAGCCGGGGCCGACATCGTCCGCGTCTCGGTGCCCGACGAGGCCTCGACCCGCGCCCTCAAGGAGATCGTGGCGGCGAGCCCGGTCCCGATCGTGGCCGACATCCATTTCCACTACAAGCGTGCCATCGAGGCGGCCGAGGCGGGGGCGGCCTGTCTCAGGATCAACCCGGGCAACATCGGCGACGCCAGCCGGGTGCGCGAGGTCATCAAGGCCGCCCGTGACCACGGCTGCTCGATGCGGATCGGGGTGAACGCGGGCTCGCTCGAGAAGCATCTGCTCGACAAATACGGCGAGCCTTGCCCCGAGGCGATGGTCGAGTCGGGTCTCGACCATATCAAGATCCTCGAGGACAACGATTTCCACGAGTTCAAGATCTCGGTGAAGGCCTCCGATGTCTTCCTCGCCGCCGCGGCCTATCAGGCGCTGGCCGATGCGACGGACGCGCCGATCCATCTCGGGATCACCGAGGCAGGCGGGCTGACGGCGGGAACGGTGAAGTCGGCGGTGGGGCTCGGCAACCTCCTCTGGTCGGGGATCGGCGACACGCTGCGCGTCTCTCTCTCGGCCGATCCGGTCGAGGAGGTCAAGGTCGGCTACGAGATCCTCAAGTCGCTGGGCCTGCGCCACCGGGGCGTGACGATCATCTCCTGCCCCTCCTGCGCGCGGCAGGGGTTCGACGTGATCAAGACCGTGTCCGAACTCGAGGACCGCCTGGCGCATGTGACCACCTCGATGAGCCTCTCGATCATCGGCTGCGTGGTCAATGGTCCGGGCGAGGCGCTGATGACCGACATCGGCTTCACCGGCGGCGGCAATGGCTCGGGCATGGTCTATCTGGCCGGCAAGCAGAGCCACAAGCTCGGCAACGAGCGCATGATCGACGAGATCGTGAGCATGGTCGAGCGCCGGGCCGCCGAGATCGAGGCCGAGAAGAGCGCGGCGGCCGAGGCCGCCGAATAGGCGAGGCATTCACGCTTCGCGAAAAATGACCGGCATGAAAAAGGCGCCCTCTCAGGCGCCTTTCCTCATCGGGGCGGGGCTCAGCCCTTGCGCTGGCCCTCGACGATCTGGCGCATCCCGTCGAGCGGCACATAGCCGCGCACCATCGTCCGGTCGATGACAAAGGTCGGGGTCCCCGAGATCTCGAGCGTTTCGGCGAGCCGGTGGTTGGCCGCGATCACCGCCGTCACCTCCTCGTGATCCATCCGCTCGAGGATGGCGGCGCGGTCGAGCTTCATGTCGTCGGCGAGGCGGCCGAGCGCCTCCTTCGTCATGTCGCCGCGGAAGGAGATCAGCCGATCATGCGCCTGCTTGTAGGCCTCGTCGCCGGCGATCTGCCGCACCGCGATGGCGAACCGCGAGGCAAGCACGGATTCCTCGCCCAGGATCGGATATTCCTTCAGCACGAAGCGGATGTTGCCGTCGGACGTCACCAGCTCCTCGACCTCGGCGTTGGCCTTGCGGCAATAGCCGCAGCGGTAGTCGATGAACTCGACCACCGTCACATCGCCCTCGAGATTGCCGCCGGCCCAGCTGGCGGGATCGCGGTAGATCTCGTCCGAATGTTCCTCGAGGCGGGCGAGGTCGGCGTTGATCTGGTCAAGCTGCTGGCGCTGTTCGAGGGCGGCGAAGGCCTCCATCAGCACTTCGGGATTCTCGAGCAGATAGGCCCGGACCTCGGCGCGGAAGGCCTCGCGCTCGGCGGCGCTCATCTCGGCCTGTGCGGCAGGGGCAAGGGCGAGGGCGGCCGTCAGGGCAGCGGCACCGAGGGGGATCAGTCTCATCATGGGCTCCGGTTGGCGCGGGTCGCGGGGGCGGGTTGCGGATCAGGACAGGAACACCGATCCGGCCGCCTTGGCAACCGGATAAGCGCGAGGGTGGCGGCGGCCTGCCATTGACCTTCGCGCCCCGGTGTCTCAGGAACGGCAGGAAAAGTCTAAGAGGCGGAAGATGCGGGTTTCAAGGCGAGGGGCGGTCGATCCCTTTATCGTGATGGACGTGATGGAACAGGCCCGAACGCTGGAGGCCGCGGGCCGGTCGATCATCCACATGGAGGTGGGCCAGCCCGGAACGCCCGCGCCCGCGGGCGCGCGGGCGGCGCTGGCCCGGGCGATGGAAGCGGGGCCGCTCGGCTACACCGTGGCGCTTGGCCTGCCCGAACTGCGCAAGGGGATCGCGGACCTTTACCGCCGCTGGTACGGGGTGGAGCTGGACCCCAACCGCGTGGTGGTGACGGCGGGCTCGTCCTCGGCCTTCCTTCTGGCCTTCACCGCCCTCTTCGAGGCGGGCGACCGGGTGGCGCTCGGCGAGCCCGGCTATCCGAGCTACCGCCAGATCCTGCGCGCCCTGTCGCTGGAGCCGGTGGGCATCCCCACGCGGGACGAGAACCGCCTGCAGCCCGTGCCGGAGGATCTGGCAGGGGTGGCCGATCTTGCGGGGCTGATCGTGGCCTCGCCGGGCAACCCGTCGGGGACGATGCTCTCGCAGGAGGCGCTGGCGGCGCTGACGGGCCATTGCGCGGAACGCGCCATCGCCTTCATCTCGGACGAGATCTACCACGGGCTTGACTATGGCACGCGCGCGGTCTCGGCGCTCGAGATCACGGACGATGTCTATGTGATCAACTCCTTCTCCAAATATTTCTCGATGACCGGCTGGCGGCTGGGCTGGCTGGTGGTGCCCGAGGCGCATGTGCGCCCGATCGAGCGGCTGGCGCAGAACATGTTCATCTGTCCGCCCCACGCGAGCCAGATCGCGGCGCTGACGGCGCTGGACTGCATGGAGGAGCTTGAGGCCAACCGCATCGTCTATGCCGAGAACCGCCGCCTGATGCTGGAGGGGCTGCCGAAGGCCGGCTTCACCCGCTTCGCTCCGCCGGACGGGGCCTTCTATGTCTATGCCGACGTGTCGGACCTGACGGACGACAGCCTGGCCTTCGCGGCCGAGATCCTGCGCGAGGCGGGGGTGGCGGTGACGCCCGGCCTCGATTTCGACCCGGTGCGCGGGGCGCGGACGCTGCGCTTTTCCTACGCGCGGGCGACGGAGGACATCGTCGAGGGATTGCGGCGGCTCGAGGCCTTCATGGCGGCGCGCCGGGGCTGACCGTCGGAGCCTCCGGCGGGGATATTTGGACCAGCGTGAAAGGACGCGGATGGAGATCCTGAGACTGGTGCGCGGCCGGCTGGCGCTGCTCGTCGTGGTGCTGGCGACGTTGGTCGGGCCAACGGGTGCGGCGCAGGAGCTGACGGGGCTCGCCCGGCTCGATGCCGGCGCGTCGCGGATCGCCGGAAGCGGCTGGAGCGGCGTCTCGGTCGAGCTGCGGCTGAGCCAGCCGGTGCCGTGGCGCGTGCGGGTGATGGACGGGCCGCCGCGGCTGGTGATGGATTTCCGCGAGGTCGAGTTCGGCCCCGTCGAGGCACTGGCGAAGACCACGGATCGGGTCAGGGAGGTGCGGGCCGGCGCGTTCCGGCCCGGCTGGTCGCGACTGGTGATGGAGCTGGCGGGGCCGATGGTGGTGGAGACGGCCGGAATGCGCACGGGGGAGGGCGCGCGCATCGCGGTCACGCTGCGCAAGGCGGATGCGGCGGAGTTCGCGGCGCGGGCGGGCGCGGCCGAGCCGCCGGGCTGGGCGTTGCCGCGCGCGGCGGACCTGCCCCGGAGGGCGCAGGGGTCTGGCCCTCTGACGGTCGTCCTCGATCCCGGCCATGGTGGCATCGATCCCGGCGCCGAGCGCGGGGGCATCAGCGAGGCGAGCCTGATGCTGACGCTGGCGCGCGAGCTGAAGGAGGCGTTGCTGCGCGACGGCACGTTCCGCGTGGCGATGACGCGGGAGGAGGATGTGTTCGTGCCGCTCGAGGCGCGCATCACGCGGGCGCGGGCGGCGGGCGGGCAGGTGTTCGTCTCGCTTCATGCCGATGCGATTGCGGAGGGCGAGGCGGTGGGGGCCACGCTCTACACGCTGGCCGAGGAGGCTTCGGACGCGGCGGCCGCGGCGCTGGCCGAGCGGCACGACCGCGACGATCTGCTGGCGGGGATCGACCTGACCGGCCACGACGATCTGGTGGCGGGCGTGCTGATGGATCTGGCCCGCACCGAGACCGGGCCGCGCAACGAGCGGCTGGCGCTGGCGCTCGAGGCCGCCATCAAGGGTCAGGGCCTGGCCATGCACCGCCATCCCCGGCAGGCCGCCAGCTTCTCGGTGCTGAAGTCGCCGGACATGCCCTCGATCCTCGTCGAGACCGGCTTCATGTCGAGCGACGCCGATCTTGCACGGCTGCGCGATCCCGCCTGGAGGGCGCGGATGATCGCGGCGCTGGTGGACGGACTGAAAGGCTGGGCGCGCGAGGATGCCGCGCTGAAGGAGATGCTGCGGCGCTGATCGCGAAAACGCGAAGCGGCGGCCGAGGGCAGGTTTTGCCCTTCCGGTCGCCGGCGTGTATAAGGGCGCCAACCAGAGGGGGCACCGCCATTGTTCAGGTTCGTAGGCTCGGTCTTCGGGGCCATCTTCACCGCGATCACGCTGGGCCTGCTGGCGCTGGCGCTGACCCTGGGTGCGGTGTTCTGGATGTATTCCCGCGACCTGCCGAGCCATGAGAGTCTTGCGCAATACAGCCCTCCCACGATCAGCCGGATCTATTCGGGCGAAGGGCGGATCATCGACGAATTCGCGCAGGAGAGGCGGATCTTCGCGCCGATCGAGGAGATCCCGGATCTGGTCAAGAACGCCTTCATCTCGGCCGAGGACAAGAACTTCTACAGCCACCACGGCTATGACGCCCGCGGGATCGCCGTGGCCGCCTTCGAGGCGGTGCGCTCGCGCGGGCAGAACGTGCGCGGCGCCTCGACCATCACCCAGCAGGTGATGAAGAACTTCCTGCTGTCGGGAGACCGGACGGGCGAGCGCAAGATCAAGGAGATCATCCTCGCGACCCGGATCGAGGAGACGCTGCCCAAGGACAAGATCCTCGAACTCTATCTGAACGAGATCTTCCTCGGCCAGAACAGCTACGGGGTGGCGGCGGCGGCCCAGACCTATTTCAACAAGACGCTCTCGCAACTGACCCCGGCCGAGGCCGCGACACTGGCCTCGATGCCGCAGGCGCCCAGCCAGTATCATCCGGTGCGGGCGAAGGAGCGGCTGACCCAGCGGCGCAATTACGTCCTGCGCGAGATGTTCGAGAACGGCTACATCGACGAGGCGACGCTGACCTCGTCTCTGAACGAGCCGCTGCGCTCGGTGCAGAACGGCGATTATCCCGCCTTCCGCGAGGCGCTGCCCCCGCGCGACTATTTCACCGACGAGATCCGTCGGCAGCTCTCGTCCGAGTTCGGCGAGCAGGAGTTCTTTGGCGGTGGCCTGACGATCCGCGCCACCATTGACCGCGAGCTTCAGGAGCAGGCGGCGGCGGCGCTGCGCGAGGGCCTCGAGAAGTATGACCGCAGCCTCGGGATCTGGCGCGGCACCCGGCAGGTGATCCCGGCCGAGCGGCTCGGCTCGGAGGCCGACTGGCGCGCGGCGCTGGCCGAGACGCCTGTGCCGCGCGACGTGCCGGGCTGGCATCCGGCCGTGGTGCTCGAGGTGGGCGACAGCTCCGCCCGGATCGGCATCGAGGGCGTCGAGGAGGACGAGGACGGCCACTACATCCCCGCCGAGGACGTGACGTGGGCGCGCAAGCGGCAGGCGGATGGCCGGCTCGGCCGCAAGGCGCAGTCGGCGGGCGATCTGGTCGCGGTCGGGGATGTCGTTCTGGTGCGCGGGCTCAAGGCCGAGGACGGCAGCGTGCGCCGCTGGTCGCTGCGGCAGGTGCCCGAGGTTCAGGGCGCCTTCATGGCGATGGATGTGAACTCGGGCCGGGTGCTCGCGATGCAGGGCGGCTTCAGCTACCAGTATTCCGTCTTCAACCGCGCCACGCAGGCCACGCGCCAGCCGGGTTCGAGCTTCAAGCCCTTCGTCTATGCGACGGCGCTGGATTCAGGGTTCACCCCGGCCACCATCGTCATCGACGCCCCCATCGAGGTGCAGACCGCACAGGGTCTCTGGACGCCCAAGAACGCCTCGGGGAAATACTACGGGCCGACGCCGCTGCGCACGGGGGTCGAGCAGTCGCGGAACCTGATGACCGTCCGCATCGCTCAGGAGATCGGCATGGACACCGTGGCCTCCTATGCCGAGCGTTTCGGGGTCTATGACCGGATGGGGCAGTTCCTCGCCAACGCTCTCGGTGCGGAAGAGACGACGCTGTTCAAGATGGTGGCGGCCTACGCCATGTTCGCCAATGGCGGCGAGCGGGTGCAGCCCACCCTCGTGGACCGGGTGCAGGACCGCTTCGGGCGCACGATCTATCGCCATGACCAGCGGATCTGCGAGGATTGCGCCCAGCCGCTGCTGCCTGATGGCCGCGCGCCGCGCATCACCTCCAAGCGCGAGCGGGTGATGGATGCGATCACCGCCTATCAGCTCACCTCGATGATGGAAGGCGTGGTCAAGCGCGGCACGGGGCGGGGGATCAACCTGCCGGTGCCGGTGGCGGGCAAGACCGGCACCACGAACGACGCCAAGGATGTCTGGTTCATTGGCTACACCTCGAACATCGTGGCGGGCTGCTACATCGGCTACGACCAGCCGCGGTCGATGGGCTCGGCCTCGGGCGGTGGTTTCTGCGGCCCGGTGTTCCAGAGCTTCATGAGCAAGGCGGTGCAGAAATACGGCGGCTCCGAATTCCGCGTGCCGCCGGGCGGCTATTTCATCAAGATCGACCGCTTCACCGGGGCCCGGCTGCCCGACGACGCGACCGGCGACAACGTGGTGGCCGAGTATTTCCGCCAGGGCGAGGATCCGGTTTTCGGCATGGGCGCCTGGGTCGACGGCGGCTTTGCCATGGGATCGAACCTGCCGCTCTTCGCCTATGGTGAGGATGAAACCGAGCAGGGCTCGACCGTCACGACCGCCACGGGCGAGCGGAAGGTCATCCCCAGGAAAGCCGATTTCGGCACGCTCAGTTCGGGCGGTCTCTACTGACCCGGCCCCTCCTTGCAGGCGCGGCCCGGCCTTGCCCGGTCCGCGCCTTCGCGCTATCACCCCCGCCTGAACCGATCGAGGACATCCGCCCATGCGCACCGAGACCCAGAACCATGTCGAGGCCATCAAGCGCTCGCTCGAGCTTCTGGGCCAGCGCATGGATCTCGAGACCGCGCCGCATCGTCTGGAAGAGTTCGACGCGATGATCGAGGACGGCAACCTCTGGAACGACCCGGCACGGGCGCAGAAGCTGATGCGCGAGCGGCAGCAGCTGATGGACCAGCTCTCGACCTATCGGCTGATCGACACCGGCCTGCGCGACAATGTCGAGCTGATCGAACTGGGCGAGGCCGAGGGCGACACCGAGATCGTGACCGAGGCCGAGGCCGCGATCCGCACCCTGGTCGAGACCGCGCGCGCCAAGGAGCTTGAGGCGCTGCTCGACGGCGAGGCGGACGGCAACGACACGTTCCTCGAGATCAACGCGGGCGCGGGCGGCACCGAAAGCTGCGACTGGGCCTCGATGCTGGCGCGGATGTATGTCCGCTGGGCCGAGCGCAAGGGCTACAAGGTGGAGCTGCAGTCGGAATCGGCGGGCGAAGAGGCGGGGATCAAGTCGGCCGCCTACAAGATCTCGGGGCCGAACGCCTATGGCTGGCTGAAATCGGAAAGCGGGGTGCACCGGCTGGTGCGGATCTCGCCTTACGACTCGGCGGCGCGGCGGCACACCTCCTTCTCGTCCGTCTGGGTCTATCCGGTGGTGGACGACAACATCGAGATCGAGATCCCGGCGAACGAGATCCGCATCGACACCTATCGCTCGTCCGGCGCGGGCGGGCAGCACGTCAACACCACCGACTCGGCGGTGCGGATCACCCACCTGCCGACGAACATCGTCGTGACCTCGTCGATGAAGTCGCAGCACCAGAACCGCGAGGCCGCGATGAACGCGCTGAAGGCGCGGCTCTACCAGATGGAGCTGGACAAGCGGAACGCCGCGATCAACGCCCAGCACGAGGCCAAGGGCGAGGCGGGCTGGGGCAACCAGATCCGCTCCTATGTGCTGCAGCCCTACCAGATGGTGAAGGACCTGCGCACCGGCGTCGAAACCTCGGACACGCAGGGCGTGCTCGACGGCGACCTCGACCGCTTCATGCAGGCGACGCTGGCGCAGGACGTGGCCGGCAAGAGCCGCGCCGAGGCGAACGCCGAGGGCTGAGGCGGGGAATCTCCTGCCGCCAGCCGCGGACATCTTCTCATCATGTCATACGAAAAGCTGAGGTGCAGAATCATCTTGGCGCTGAACGGCACCTGAGCTTACGCTTCTCCCTACGAGATGGAGGAGCCTCGGAATGTCGCAAAGCTACTTGGAACCCGCTTCGGCGGTCCCGGAGGTGCGTGTGCTCACCCCCGAAGATCTGCGGACTGCGCTCTTTGCCGGGATGCGGGACTTCCGCCGCGCCCCGGCCTTTGGCCTGTTCTTCTCGGCCGTCTATGTGATCTGCGGCTGGATCATCCTCATCGCCCTCACGACGAGCGGCAACTTCTGGTGGATCCTGCCTGCGGCCGCGGGCTTTCCGATCCTTGGCCCGTTCATCGCCTGCGGCCTCTATGAGGTGAGCCGCCGGCTGGAACTTGACCTGCCGCTTCGGTGGGGGCAGGTGCTCGGCGTGGTCGTGGCGCAGAAGGACCGCCAGATCCCCTCGATGGCGGCCGTGGTGGTGATCTTCTTCCTGTTCTGGAACTTCCTGTCGCACATGGTCTTCGCGCTGTTCATGGGGATGCAGCCCATCGTGAACATCTCGAGTTCCCTCGACAGTTTCATGACCGCAAACGGGCTGACCCTGCTGGCGGTCGAGATGCTGATCGGGGCCGTCTTTGCCAGCATCCTGTTCTCGATCACGGTGGTCAGCCTACCCCTGCTGCTCGACCGGGAGATGGATTTCGTGACGGCCATGATCACGAGCGTTCAGGTGGTGCAGGCCAATCCGGTGCTGATGCTGTCCTGGGGTGTCACCATTGGCGGCATCCTGTTCTTCGCCATGCTGCCCGGGTTCCTGGGGCTTCTGGTGGCGCTACCGGTGCTGGGCCACGCCACCTGGCATCTCTATCGGCTGGCGCTCGACTGACAGGCACCCGGCCGCCCTGTCGGCGGCCGGGGCCGTTCATCCGGCAACGCAGGAACGCGGCGCAACCGGTTGAAACGAAGAAGGGCGCCGCGTGGGCGCCCTTGGTCTATAGGTCCGACGGCGAAGACGGATCAGTGGTCGGCGGGTTTCGCGGCCTGCGGAGCCGGAGCCGCCGCCGCCGGAGCGCCGGGCTTGCCGCTCTGGAGCGGGTCTTCCTGGCGCTGGACCGACCCTTCGAAATGGGCGCCGGATTCGATGGCGATGGTCTTGTGAATGATGTCGCCCTCGACGCGGGCGGTCGAGGTGAGGCGCACCTTCAGGCCGCGCACGCGGCCGATCACGCGGCCGTTCACCACGATGTCATCGGCCATGATCTCGCCGCGGATCGTGGCGCTTTCGCCCACGGTCAGAAGATGGGCGCGAATGTCACCCTCCACCGTGCCTTCCACCTGGATGTCGCCGGTGGTGCGGAGGTTTCCGACCACCGTCAGGTCCGAGGACAGGACCGAGGCGGAGGGCTTGGGCTTGGGCGCACCGGGCGCGAAGTCGGTCGAGGATTTCTGCACGGGAGCTTCCTGATTCTTCGGCCTGTCGGCCTCGCCCTGCTTGGGTCCGGGCTCGTTGATTCTGCTCTTAGAAAACATCTTTCGCCGCCTTGATGAAGGTCATCGGGTTGACGGGAGTCCCGTCCACGCGGACCTCATAGTGGAGATGGGTGCCGGTGGACCGGCCTGTAGAGCCCATATCACCGATCCGGTCCCCGCGCGATACCCTTTGTCCCTTGTCGACCCGGATTTGGGACAGGTGGCCATAGACGGTCTGGATGCCGAAGTCGTGGCGGATCTTGATCACCCGGCCGTAGCCGCTGGCCCAGCCGGCCTGAATCACCACGCCGTCGGCGGTCGCGTAGATCGGGCTGCCGCTGGCGCCGGCCATGTCGATCCCCTCGTGGCGGCGCTTGCCGCGCCCGAACGGGTCGTCGCGCCCGCCAAAGCCCGAGGTGTAGCGGAAGGCGGTCTTGACCGGCATCGCGAAGGGCGCCTTGGTGGCGGCCAGCCGGTAGAGGTTCATCCGGTCGAGGCCGTTCAGGATCTCGTTGGCCCGGCGCTCCTCGGGCGTGAGGTCGCCGCCCATCGTCGAGACGGTCAGCTTCGACAGCGGCCCGCCCTGACCCGAATAGCCGCGGCGGACCTGGTTCAGAAGCGACTCGGTCGAGAGGCCCGCGGCGCGGAACATCTTGTCCAGCGGCTCCATCGAGACGGTCACCGCCTCTTCGAGGCGGGCGAAGATCAGGTCGTTGCGCGCCTGCAGTTCGGCCTTCTGCTGAAGGACCTCTTCGGTCTCTTCCTTGGCGAGCAGCACGGCATTGGCCATGGCGTCGCGCTGGCGGGCGAGGGCGGCGAGCGCCGACGACACCTGTTCGAGCGTCGCCTCGGCATCGGCCATCCGCGAGCCGTCGGTGCGCGCCGAGCCGGTCTGCTCGGCCAGCGCAAGCGTCATGCGCTCGGTCTGGGCGCGGGCCTCGTCGCGTTCGTCGATGGTGCGGATCAGCGTGTCCTGCAACACCTCGATCCCGGTCTCGAGTTCCTTGCGCCGATCCTCGGTGGCGAGGAGCGCGGTCTGCATCTTCGAGACCTCGGCCAGGGCGAGGTTGAACCGCTCCTGCGCGCGCACGGCCTCATCGGCGCGGCGGTCCCGGTCGGCGGACAGGGCATTGAGGCGGGATTCATAGAGCGCCTGCCGGCGCTGGGTCTGGTCGCGGGTGTTTCCGGCGGCGACCGAATCCATCAGCACGATGGAGGTGGCCAGAATCGTCCAGCTTACGAGGAGGGTGCCGCCCGCCAGCGCGGCGAGCTGGGTCACGGGTCGGAGGCGGATGAAGCGCGTATCGCTATCGGATTTCAGGAAGAGCCGCTTCTCCGGCAGGATACGCTCAAGGCTCGAATGGATCCGATAATGAAGTCGCGTCAGCACCGGTCAGTCCCGTTTGTTGTTTCGCGGTGACGAACCTTGGCCGGCTCTGGGGCCGGCTTCCTGTCCCCGCAGACTGACTAGCCAGCGGGGGGCAGGGGTGCAACCGATTTGACCAATAGGGGGATGCTGAAGGCGGAACCTTGCCTGAATGGGCGAAAACTCGCCGATAGCGGGAAAGTTCCGTCGCTTGTGGAAAAAGATCGGCGAAAGGCCGCGCATGGGCGGGTTGCGCCGGCGGCCTCCGGTGCGCCCGGCCGCGGCCGGGATGAAGGCTGCCCTGTGCGCGCTGCGAGGTCAGAGTTCGCGTGCGGCGGCCAGCACCTCGGCCGCATGGCCGCGGGCCGAGACCTTGCGCCAGACGCGGGCGATCCGGCCCTCGCCGTCGATCAGGAAGGTCGAACGCTCGATCCCCATGTAGGTCTTGCCGTACATGTTCTTCTCCTTCCACACGCCGTAGTCCTCGGCGGTGGAGGCGCCCTCGTCCGAGGCGAGGATGATTCCCAGCCCGTGCTTGGCGCAGAACCGGTCGTGCGACTTGACGCTGTCCTTCGAGATGCCGATCACGGTCGCGCCGATCTCGGCGAACTGGGCGGCGAGGGCGGTGAACTCCTGCGCCTCGAGCGTGCAGCCGGACGTGTCATCCTTGGGGTAGAAATAGACGACCGCCTTGCCCGGCTTCAGGGCCGAGAGAGAGACGGTGCTGCCGCCATCGCGCGGCAGGGTGAAATCGGGGGCGGGCTGGCCTGCGTCGATCATGGGCGGCTCCTTGCTGAGGGATGGGTCACGGCAGTTTTAGTTGTCCGACAGTGTCGGTAAAGGCAAGCCTGTGACAGGGAAATGGAACGGATGACCGTGGGCGGCGACCAGCAGGAGCCGGGGCGGAGCGGACGGTCGCGGCGCGGCCGGGTCTCGCTGTGGCTCCTGCTGAGCCTTGCGCTTCTGGCCGGGGTGGCAGGCTTTGCCACGCTCGCCCTGACGGGCCGCCCGCTGCCCCTGCCGGTCTGGGCCGTCAGCGAGGCCGAGGCGCGCATCAACAGGGCGCTGTCGCCGGCGCTGTCGGTCTCGGTCGGCGGGATCGTCCTGACGGTCGAGCCGAACTGGATCCCTCGGCTCCGGCTGGATGATGTGCGGCTCTTGCAGGCGGACGGGCGGGTGCTGGTCAGCCTGCCCGAGGCGCGCGTGGCCTTTGATCGCGGTGCGGCCCTGCGGGGGGCGCTTCATCCGAAGGTGATCACGCTGTCGGGCGCGCGGATCGCGCTGCGCCGGATGAGGGACGGGCGCTTCGACCTGGCGATGGGCGAGCAGGGCGGAGGCCTGCGCATCGCGAGCTACGCCGAGGCGCGGGAGGCGGTGGACCGGATGTTCGCGCTTCCGCTGCTGGCCGACCTTGCGCGGATCGAGGCCGAGGGCACGACGCTCACGCTGGACGATCGCCGCGCGGGGCGGACGTGGCAGGCGGGCGACGGGCGGCTTGCGCTGGTGAACAGGCCGGACCGGCGCGCGCTGGAGCTGGGGCTGTCGCTGCTCGATCCGGGCGGCGGTGCCCCGGCGCAGGCGGTGATGACCTTTGTCACCACGCCCGGCAGCCCCGAGGCGCGGATCTCGGCCACGGTCGATCAGGTGGCCGCGTCCGACATAGCCGCGCAGGCCGCGCCGGTGGCCTGGCTCGAGGTGCTGGACACGGCGCTTTCGGGCGGCTTCTCGGCCGCGCTCGACGGCGAGGGGCGGCTCACGCGGTTCGAGGCCACGCTCGACAGCGGCGAGGGCGCGCTGCAGCCGCGCCCCGAGACGAAGCCGATCGCCTTCGATCGGGCCGGGATGGCCTTTTCCTACGATCCCGCGCGCGAGCGGCTGAACCTCACGCGGCTCGAGGTTCAGGGGCGGTCGCTGCGGCTGTCGGCGCAGGGGCATGCCTATCTCCCGGGCGTGTCCGAGGGGTTGCCGCGCGAGATCCTGGCCCAGATCCGGTTCGAGGATGCCAGCGCCGATCCCGACGGCCTGTTCGAGACCCCGGTGCATTTTTCCGAAGGGGCCCTGGATCTGAGGATGCGGCTCGATCCGTTCCGGGTCGAGATCGGCCAGTTGGCGCTGGTCGAGCAGGGCCGGCGGCTGATCGGCCGCGGTCGCGCCTCGGCCGAGGAGGGCGGCTGGCGCGTGGCCTTCGATCTGGGGTTGAACGAAATCTCGCACAGCGACCTTCTCGCGCTCTGGCCGCTGGCGCTGGTGCCCAAGACACGGAGCTGGCTCGCCGAGAACGTGCAGGAGGGCCGGCTGTTCGAGGTCGAGGCCGGGCTGCGGACGAGTCCGGACGCAGAGACCCGGCTCTCGCTCGGCTACGAGTTCCGCGATGGCGACGTGCGGTATCTGAAGACCCTGCCACCCATCGAAAAGGGCTCGGGCTACGCGGTGATCGAGGATCGCCGATACCTGATGGTGCTGGAGGAGGGCCGTGTCACCCCGCCCACCGGCGGGCCCATCCGCGTCACGCGCTCGGTTTTCGAGGTGCCGGACGTAAGCCAGAGGCCCGCCCGCGCCCGCATCTCGCTCAACAGCGAGAGCGGGGTGACGGCCGCGCTCTCGCTGCTCGACCAGCCGCCGTTCCGCTTTCTGGAGAAGGCGGGGCGCTCGGTCGATCTGGGCGAGGGACGCGCGGTCATGGAGACCGTGCTGGACCTGCCGTTGAAGCAGAAGGTGAGGCCCGACGAGGTGGATTTCTCGGTCCGGGGCACGATCAGCGACTTCCGCTCGGAGACGCTCGTGCCGGGGCGGACGATCACCGCGCCGAGCCTTGCGCTCGAGGCCATGCCCGAGGGTCTTCGCGTCAGCGGCGCGGGCCGTTTCGGGCGCGTGCCGTTCGATGGGGCCTACCGGCTCGCCTTCGGGCCCGAGACGGGGGGGCGCGCCACGGTCGAGGGGACGGCCACCCTGACCCCCCCCGCCGCCGAGGAATTCAACCTGAACCTGCCGCCGGGCACGCTGGAGGGCGCCGCGCCCGGACGCTTCCGCATCGAGATGGCGAAGGGGGCCGAGCCCCGCCTCACGCTGTCGTCGGATCTGGACGGCTTGCGGATGGGGCTGGCCGCGATCGGCTGGTCCAAGCCCGCCGGGCGGAGCGGCCGGCTGGAACTGGCGGCCACGCTGGGCAAGCCCGTGACGGTGGAAAAGCTGGTTCTCGAAGGGGGCGGGCTCTCGGCCACGGGTCGGGTGACCCTGCGCGCCGACGGCGGCCTTGATGCGGTGCGGTTCGACAGGGTGCGGCTCAACGGCTGGCTCGACGCGCCGGTGACGCTGGCCGGGCGGGGGACGGGCCAGCCGATCGAGGTGCAGGTGCGGGGCGGGTCCGTGGATCTCACGAGGCTCGGTGCCGCGGGAGGTGGAGGGGCTGGCGGAAGCGGAGGGGGGACGCCGCTGCCCATCCTCGTGGCGCTCGACCGGTTGCAGGTGACCTCGGGCATCGCGCTGACGGATGTGGAGGGCCGCTTCGGCACGCGGGGCGGCTTCAACGGCGGCTTCCGCGGACGGGTGAACGGGCGCGCCGCCGTCGAGGGCACGGTGGTGCCGATGAACGGACGCAGCGCCGTCCGGCTGCGTTCGCGCGATGCGGGCGGGGTGATCGCCTCGGCCGGCATCTTCCCCGATGCCCGCGGCGGCGATCTCGATCTGCATCTGGTGCCCGAGGGGCGCGAGGGCTACCGCGGCCGGGCGGTCGTCTCGAACTTCCGCGTGACGAACGCGCCGGTCCTTGCGGCGCTTCTGAATGCGGTGTCGGTCGTGGGTCTTCTCGAGCAACTGAACGGCGACGGGCTGCTCTTTGCCGAGGGCGATGCCGAGTTTCGCATCCAGCCGGGCGCGGTCGAGATCTCGCAGGCCTCGGCCGTGGGGGCCTCGATGGGGGTCACGCTTGCGGGGCTCTACCGGGCCGGCGACCGCAGGCTCGACCTTCAGGGCGTGATCTCGCCCATCTATCTGCTGAACGGCATCGGCTCGCTTCTGACCCGGCGCGGCGAGGGGCTCTTCGGCTTCAACTATTCGGTGACGGGCTCGGCCGACCGGCCCGCGGTGACGGTCAACCCGCTCTCGATCCTCACCCCCGGCATGTTCCGCGAGATCTTTCGCCGCCCGGTGCCGGTCCTGCCCTGATCGCCCTTGCCTTCGGCGCCCTTTCGCCCCAAGTCCCCGGCCGGGGCCCGCCTCCTGCCGACCTCCTGCCACCGAGCGCCTGTTGCCTGCCATGAAACTGTCCGATTTCGATTTCGACCTGCCCGAGCGGCTGATCGCCACGCGCCCGGCGCGTCCGCGGACGGCCGCGCGCCTCCTGCTGGCCGAAGGGGACCGGATCGAGGACCGTCATGTGCGCGACCTCGTGGGCATCTTCCGCCCCGGAGACCGGCTGGTGCTGAACAACACGCGCGTGATCCCCGCGCGGCTTGTCGGCACGCGGACGCGGGGCGAGGCCTGCGCGAAGATCGAGATCACGCTGATGGAGCCCGCCGCGGCGGGTGGCTGGCGCGCTCTGGCCAAACCCCTGCGGAAGCTGAAGGAGGGCGAGACAATCCGCTTCTCCGACGCCCTGTCGGCCGAGGTGGCCGAGAAGGGCGAGACCGACCTGCGCCTCGTCTTCGACCGCGCGGGAGAGGATTTCGACGCCGCCCTCGCCGAGGCGGGCGCGATGCCGCTGCCGCCCTACATCGCCGCCCGCCGCGCGCCCGATGCGCAGGATCGCGAGGATTACCAGACGGTCTTTGCCCGCCACGCGGGCGCGGTGGCCGCCCCCACGGCCTCGCTGCACTTCGACCGCCCGCTGCTCGAGGCGCTGGCCGCGAACGGCGTGGCCTTCACCGAAGTCACGCTGCATGTGGGGGCGGGCACCTTTCTGCCCGTGAAGGTCGAGGATGTGACCACGCACCGGATGCATGCCGAATGGGGCGAGGTGACCGAGGCCGCGGCGGCCGAGATCGCGGCGACGAAGGCCGCGGGTGGGCGGGTGATCCCGGTGGGAACCACCGCGCTCCGGCTGATCGAGAGCGCCTCGGCCGCGGGCACGATCCGGCCCTGGCGGGGCGAGACGGACATCTTCATCTATCCGGGCTACAGGTTCCGGGTGACGGATGCTCTGATGACCAATTTCCACCTGCCGAAATCGACGCTTCTGATGCTGGTGTCGGCGCTGATGGGCGAGGCGCGGATCCGTGCGATCTATGACCATGCGGTGCGCCACGACTATCGCTTCTTCTCGTACGGCGACGCCTCCCTCCTGATCCCCGGCGGTTGAAACCGCTGTCGGATGTCGCCTTCCGGCGGTGCCCCCGGGCATCCCATGCCAGCCTGTCCGCCAAGTCACGGAGCTCCGAATGTTCAAGGTCCTTGCCGCCACCTGGCCGCTTCTGCTGGGCGTCATGCTGCTGATGGTCGGCAACGGGGTCCAGGCCTCGCTGCTGGGCATCCGCGGCGCGATCGAGGGATTCTCGACCACACAGCTGGCCGTCGTGACCTCGGCCTATTTCGCGGGATTCCTCGTGGGCTCGCAGGTCGTGCCCGACCTGATCCGCCGGGTGGGCCATGTGCGGGTCTTTGCGGCGCTCGGGTCGATGATCTCGGCGGTGCTGGTGGTCTATCCGGTGATGCCCGATTGGGCGGTCTGGACGCTGCTGCGGGTGCTGATCGGCTTCAGCTTCTCGGGCGTCTACATCACCGCCGAGAGCTGGCTGAACAACACCGCGACGAACGAGACGCGGGGACAGGCGATGTCGGCCTACATGATGGTGCAGATGGTGGGCATCATCACGAGTCAGGCGCTGCTGAACGCGGCCGATCCGTCGGGCTTCACCCTCTTCGTGATCCCCTCGGTGCTCGTGTCGCTGGCCTTCATGCCGATCCTTCTGACCGTGACGCCCACGCCGACCTTCGAGAGCACCCGGAGGCTCTCGGTGCGCGAGCTGTTTCGCGTGTCGCCGCTGGGCATCGTGGGGATGCTGATGACCGGCGGGATCTTCTCGGCCATGTTCGGCATGGCCTCGGTCTGGGGCACGCTCGAGGGACTCTCGGTGCAGGAGATCTCGATCTTCATCGGCTCGATCTATGTCGGAGGCCTTGTGCTGCAATATCCGATCGGCTGGGCCTCGGACCGGATGGACCGGCGTCAGCTGATCCTCGGGCTTGCCGTGGTGGCGGGGCTGCTGATGGGGGTGACCGTCCTGTTCCAGCCGCCCTTCTGGGGGCTGATCGCGGTCGCGCTGCTGCTCGGCGGGATCACCAACCCGGTCTATTCGCTGCTGATCGCCTATACCAACGATTTCCTCGGCAAGGAGGACATGGCGGCCGCCTCGGCGGGGCTCTTGTTCATGAACGGGCTGGGGGCGGTCTGCGGGCCGCTTGTGACCGGCTGGATCATGGAACAGGCGGGGCCGCGCGGCTTCTTTCTCTTCATCGGCCTGCTGTACGGGGCGATGGCGATCTATGCGGGCTGGCGGATGACGCGGCGTGCGGCGCCCGCGGTGGCCGACACGGGCTCCTTCGCATCCGTCGCGCCGACCGCCTCGTCGGTGGCCGTCGGCGCCGTCATGGAAGTGGTCACCGAGGCGCAGGAGGCGCAGCAGGCGGCCGAGTGAGGCCCCGACGGCCGGCGGAGGGCGGGGGCTTCGCGCCCCCGTCCGGCCCCTGGCCGGACTCCCCCGCGGGATATTTGGGCAGAGTGAAAGGGCGGGTTGCCGCTCCGGGCCCGACCTGTCAGGCTCGTGAGGCAGGCGCAGGAGGCAGGAATGGCGGACGATCCGGTGGCGGTGCTCGACTTCTGGTTGGGCGAGGTGGGCCCCGAGGGCTGGTATGCGGTCGATCCCGAGGTGGACGAGACGATCCGCGAGCGGTTCGGCGATCTGTGGCAGGCGGCGCGCGGCGGCGGTCTCGATCACTGGACCGAGGGCACCGTCGGCTGCCTTGCGTTCCTCATCCTGACCGACCAGTTCCCGCGCAACCTGTTCCGGGGCAGCGCCGAGGCGTTTGCGACCGATCCGATGGCGCGGGATTGCGCGCGCAAGGCCATCGCGGCCGACTGGGATCTCGGCGCCCCCGAGCCGGAGCGGCAGTTCTTCTACCTGCCGCTGGAACATTCGGAGGATGCGGCCGACCAGGCGGAAGCGGTACGGCTCTTTCAGGAGCGGATGCCCGAGACGGGCGCCGAGGGGCTGCTCCATGCCCATGCCCACGCGGCGATCATCGCGCGCTTTGGCCGGTTCCCCTTCCGCAACGCCGCCCTCGGGCGCGCATCGACGCCGGAGGAGGAGGAGTTTCTGGCCACGGGTGCCTATGCGGCCGAGGTGCGGCGTCTGCGGACGTGAGGCGCGGACCGCGAACCCCGCGCTGCGGCCGGAGGGTGGGCGCCGTTGCGCCTTGGCGGGAAATGGTTTAAGGCCAAACTACTTTTTTCAGGGAGGCGAGGATGGCCGCGAGAAGCTTCGACATGATCGTGATCGGCGCCGGCCCCGGCGGGTATGTCTGCGCGATCCGGGCGGCTCAGCTGGGCCTGAACGTCGCCATCGTCGAGCGCGAGAACCTCGGCGGGATCTGTCTGAACTGGGGCTGCATCCCGACCAAGGCGCTGCTGCGCTCGGCCGAGGTCTTTCACCTGATGCACCGCGCGAAGGAGTTCGGGCTGAAGGCCAACGGGATCGGCTATGACCTCGATGCCGTCGTGAAGCGTTCGCGGGGGGTGGCCAGGCAGCTTTCATCGGGCGTGGCGCATCTGATGAAGAAGAACAAGGTCACGGTCGTGATGGGTGAGGCGAAACTGGCCGGTCCGGGCCGCGTTTCGGTGACCTCCGATAAGGGGGCCGAAGAGCTTGAGGCCAGGGCCATCGTGGTGGCCACCGGTGCGCGGGCGCGCGAGTTGCCGGGGCTCGAGGCCGATGGCGATCTGGTCTGGACCTACCGCCACGCGCTGCAGCCCAGGCGGATGCCGAAGAAGCTGCTGGTGATCGGCTCGGGCGCCATCGGGATCGAATTTGCCAGCTTCTTCAACACGCTGGGCGCCGACACGACGGTGGTCGAGGTGATGGAGCGCATCCTGCCGGTCGAGGATGCCGAAGTGTCCGCCTTTGCGAAGAAGCAGTTCCTCAAGCAGGGGATGAAGATCCTCGAGCAAGCCACTGTGAAGAAACTGGATCGTGCGGGCGGCAAGGTCACGGCGCATGTCGAGACCGGCGGCAGGACCGAGACGATGGAGTTCGACACGGTGATCTCGGCCGTGGGGATCGTCGGCAATGTCGAGGGGCTGGGGCTGGAAGACGCGGGCGTGAAGATCGACCGCAGCCATGTGGTGACCGACGCGTTCTGCCGCACCGGCGTCGAGGGGCTTTTCGCCATCGGCGACGTCGCCGGGGCGCCCTGGCTGGCGCACAAGGCCAGCCACGAGGGGGTGATGGTGGCCGAGTTGATCGCCGGCGGCCATCCGCATCCGATCAAGCCGGGCTCGATCGCGGGCTGCACCTATTGCCAGCCGCAGGTGGCGAGCGTCGGGCTGACCGAGGCCAGGGCGAAGGAAAAGGGCTACGAGGTCAAGGTCGGCCGCTTCCCCTTCATCGGCAACGGCAAGGCCATCGCGCTCGGCGAGGCCGAGGGCTTCGTCAAGACCGTCTTCGACGCGAAGACCGGCGAGCTTCTGGGCGCTCACATGGTCGGTGCCGAGGTGACGGAACTCATCCAGGGCTATGTTGTCGGCCGCACGCTGGAGACGACCGAGGCGGAGCTGATGGAGACCGTCTTCCCGCATCCGACGCTGTCCGAGATGATGCACGAGTCGGTCCTCGACGCCTACGGCCGCGCCATCCACTTCTGACACCGGACCCCCTGAGCAGGCGGCCGTGACGGCGCTCGCCGATTGGGCGGGCACGCTCTGGCCTCGGCGCAGGCGGCGGAGTAGAAGGGCGCATGATCCGCTCGCCCATGGTTCAGGTCTTCGTGCTCTGGTTCGCCGGACTGGGCGCGGCCGCGCAATTTTCCAAGGTGGGCGTGATCTTCGGGCCGATCTCGGACCTCTATGGCGGGGCGTCGGAGGTCACGCTGGGGCTTGTCGTGTCGGTCGTGGGCTTTGCCGGTCTGATCTTCGGCACCACCGCCGGATTGCTTGTGGCCCGGCTCGGCTATCGGCGGGTGCTGGTGACGGCGCTGGTGGCGGGAGCGGTCCTGTCTCTGGCCGAGGCGATGCTGCCGGCCCTGCCCCAGATGCTGGTCCTGCGGGCGCTGGAAGGGGTGAGCCATCTCGCCATCGTGGTGGCCGCGCCCGTCCTCATCGCGCAGATCGCGCCGCCGTCGCGGCAGGGCTTTGCCATGACGCTCTGGTCTTCGTTCTTCGCGGTCGCCTTTGCCTTCACGGCATGGATCGGGCGGCCGCTGGTGGCGGCCTGGGGCATCCCGCCGCTGTTTCTGGTCCACGCGCTCTATATGGCGGGCTGCGCGATGCTGGTCCTGGCCGTGTTGCCCGCCGATCCGAAGGACCGTGGCGCCGCGCGGGCGCCGGCGCCGCTGTTGCGGCAGCATGTCGAGATCTATGCCTCGGCCCGTGTCGCGGCTCCGGCCATCGGCTTCTTCTGCTACACGCTGGTCTATGTCGCGCTGCTGACCCTGCTGCCGCCCGAGACGGACCATCCGGCGTTCCTCGCCTCGGCCATGCCGCTGGCTTCGATCCTGCTGTCGCTGACGCTGGGGGTCTGGATGCTCGGGCACCTGTCGGCCGTCACGATGGTGCAGGGCGGGTTCGGCCTGGCGATCCTCGCCGTCCTCGGCCTCTGGGCCGGGTGGGGGCAGGATCTGCCGATGCAGGCGGCGGCGCTGGCGCTGGCGGCGGCGCTCGGGCTGGTGCAGGGCGCCTCGTTCGCGGCCATCCCGCAGCTCAACCCGACGGGCGAGGATCGTGCCCGCGCGGCCGGGGCGGTGGCGCAGCTTGGCAACCTCGGCACCACGAGCGGAACGCCGCTTCTCGCCGCGCTGATGGCCGGGCAGGGCCCGCGGGGGCTGATCCTTTTCGTGCTGCTGCCATGCCTCGCCGGCATCCTGCTTCATCAGTGGCTTTCCGCCCGCCGCAGGGCGACCGCGTGAAATAATCCCTGCCATCGAGCAAAAGTTCATATTATGTTCACGACTGGCGGTTGGAGACTCGGGCTTCGTCCGCTATATCCGCCGTTCTGGACAGTCGGGGACCTGGGCGATGGCCGAACAGAAGTTCATCTCGGTGCGCGGTGCGCGCGAGCACAATCTCAAGGGCATCGACATCGACATCCCGCGGGATCAGCTGGTGGTGATCACCGGCCTCTCGGGTTCGGGCAAGTCGAGCCTCGCCTTCGACACGATCTACGCCGAGGGCCAGCGCCGCTATGTCGAGAGCCTCTCGGCCTATGCGCGGCAGTTCCTCGACATGATGGGCAAACCGGACGTGGACCATATCTCGGGCCTGTCGCCGGCGATCTCGATCGAGCAGAAGACCACGTCGAAGAACCCGCGCTCGACCGTGGGGACCGTGACCGAGATCTACGACTACATGCGCCTTCTCTGGGCGCGGGTCGGCACACCCTATTCGCCCGCCACCGGCCTGCCCATCGCGGCGCAGCAGGTGCAGGACATGGTGGATGCGGTGATGGCGATGCCCGAGGGCACGCGCGGCTACCTGCTCGCGCCCATCGTCCGGGACCGCAAGGGCGAGTACAAGAAGGAATTTCTCGAGCTTCGCAAGCAGGGCTTCCAGCGGGTGAAGGTGAACGGCACCTTCCACGAACTGGAAGAGCCGCCGGTGCTGGACAAGAAGTTCCGCCACGACATCGACGTGGTGGTGGACCGGATCGTGGTGCGCGAGGGGATCGAGACGCGGCTGGCCGACAGCTTCCGCACCGCGCTGAACCTCGCCGACGGGATCGCGATCTTCGAGAGCGCCCCCGCCGAGGGCGAGCCCGTGCGCACGACCTTTTCCGAGAAGTTCGCCTGCCCGGTCTCGGGCTTCACCATCCCCGAGATCGAGCCGCGGCTGTTTTCCTTCAACGCGCCCTTCGGCGCCTGCCCGGACTGCGACGGGCTGGGGGTGGAGCTGTTCTTCGACGAGCGCCTCGTGGTGCCCGATCAGGGGCTGACGCTGAAGCAGGGCGCCATTGCACCCTGGGCCAAGTCGAAGTCGCCCTATTACACCCAGACCGTCGAGGCGCTGGCGCGGCACTACGGCTTCGATCCGAAGAAGAAATGGAAGGACCTGCCCGACAAGGTGCGGGAGGTCTTCCTGCGCGGGTCGGGCGAGGAGGAGATCACCTTCCGCTATGACGAGGGCGGGCGGATCTATCAGGTCAGCCGCAGCTTCGAGGGCGTGATCCCCAACATGGAGCGACGCTACCGCGAGACCGACTCGGCCTGGGTGCGCGAAGAGTTCGAGCGCTACCAGAACAACCGCCCCTGCCATGCCTGCGGCGGCTACCGGCTGAAGCCCGAGGCGCTGGCGGTGAAGATCGGCGGCCTGCACATCGGGCAGGTGGTGCAGATGTCGATCAAGGAGGCCTTCGCCTGGGTCGAAACGGTGCCGGGCAGCCTGACCGCGCAGAAGAACGAGATCGCCCGCGCAATCCTGAAGGAAATCCGAGAACGTCTTGGTTTCCTTGTCAATGTCGGGCTCGACTATCTCTCGATGAGCCGGGCCGCGGGCACCCTGTCGGGCGGGGAAAGCCAGCGGATCCGGCTGGCGAGCCAGATCGGCTCGGGGCTGACCGGGGTGCTCTATGTGCTCGACGAACCCTCGATCGGGCTGCACCAGCGCGACAACGACCGGCTGCTGACCACGCTGAAGAACCTGCGCGATCAGGGCAATTCGGTGCTGGTGGTGGAGCATGACGAGGATGCGATCCGCGAGGCGGATTATGTCTTCGACATCGGCCCCGGCGCAGGCGTGCACGGTGGGCAGGTGGTGGCGCATGGCACGCCGGCCGAGATCGCTGCCGATCCGGCGAGCCTCACCGGCCAGTATCTGTCCGGCACGCGCGCGATCCCCGTTTCGGCCGAGCGGCGGAAGGGCAACGGCAAGACCCTCACCGTGGTCAAGGCCAGCGGCAACAACCTGCGCGACGTGACGGTGGACTTTCCGCTGGGCCGGTTCGTCTGCGTGACGGGCGTCTCGGGGGGCGGGAAATCGACGCTGACCATCGAGACGCTCTACAAGACCGCGGCGATGCGGCTGAACGGGGCGCGCGAGACGCCGGCGCCCTGCGAGACGATCAAGGGGTTCGAGCATCTCGACAAGGTGATCGACATCGACCAGCGGCCGATCGGACGGACGCCGCGCTCGAACCCGGCGACCTATACCGGCGCCTTCACCCCGATCCGCGACTGGTTCGCGGGCCTGCCCGAGTCCAAGGCGCGCGGCTACCAGCCGGGTCGGTTCAGCTTCAACGTCAAGGGGGGGCGCTGCGAGGCCTGTCAGGGCGACGGTGTCATCAAGATCGAGATGCACTTCCTGCCCGACGTCTATGTGACCTGCGAGACCTGCAAGGGCCACCGCTACAACCGCGAGACGCTGGAAATCCGCTTCAAGGGCAAGAGTATCGCCGACGTTCTTGAGATGACGGTCGAGGATGCGCAGGAGTTCTTCCAGGCGGTGCCCTCGATCCGCGAGAAGATGGACGCGCTGATGCGGGTAGGGCTGGGCTACATCAAGGTGGGCCAGCAGGCGACGACGCTCTCGGGCGGCGAGGCGCAGCGGGTGAAGCTGTCGAAGGAGCTGAGCCGCCGGGCCACGGGCCGCACGCTCTACATCCTCGACGAGCCGACGACCGGGCTGCATTTCGAGGATGTGAAGAAGCTGCTGGAGGTGCTGCACGAGCTGGTCGAGCAGGGCAACACGGTCGTGGTGATCGAGCATAATCTCGACGTGGTGAAGACCGCCGACTGGATCATCGACATCGGTCCCGAGGGCGGCGATGGCGGCGGGACGGTGGTGGCGGAAGGTACGCCGGAGGAGGTGGCGAAGGTCGAGGCCTCGCACACCGGGCGCTACCTGCGCGACATGCTGAAGCCGAAGCGGCTGGCGGCGGAATAGCGGCGGGGGAGCGGCGCTCGGGGGCATCGAGCCCCGCTCGCGCCGCGCTGCCGCGGATCGACCCTCGGCCGGTCTCGCCGGGATCCGCTGTGGTGGGGCGTTCCGCGAAGAAAGTGGCAGGCGCCACGGTCCGCCGCGGCGCCCGGAGGGCTCAGCTCCTGGCGGGGCAGGTGTTGATGCCGAGGATCGAGTAGAGCGGGCAGGTCGAGAAGAGGCCCGTCAGCAGCGGCACGATGCCGATGAGCAGGAACATGCGGTAGCCGGCCTCGGGCAGCAGGAAGAAGGCGGCGAGCAGCGCGAGGCCGACAAGGATGCGAAGGACGCGGTCGATGCCGCCGACATTGGTCTTGAACATGGGTCACCCTTTCCGATGGATCCACCCCGGTCTGCGGGGCATGGCGCCATCCTAGGCGAGGTGCGTGGCCCGGTCTGTGACCTGATCACCGAGCCTCAGCCCGCGCCATCCACGGCTGCGATCCGGCGCAGGGCCCCAGGATCGAGGAGCCGCACCCGTCCGCGGTCGGTCCGCACCCAGCCGCGCCGGGCGAACTGGTCGAGGCGCCGCGAGACGACCTCGCGGGCGGAGCCGATGCGGGTGGCCAGATCGGCCTGAGTCGCGGTGACCTCGTTCGCCTCGGCCATGGCGAGGAGCGTGCTGGCCAGCCGGCTTTCGACGCGCTGGAAGGCCACCCGTTCCAGCACATGCATCATGGTCTGCATCCGCGTGGCGAAGGCGGTGAACACGAAGCCGCGGAAGGCGGCGCTCTCGTCCATCAGGCGCAGGAACAGCGGGCGCGGGATCACCACCGCGCTCACCTCTGTCGCGGCCATCGCCTCGCCGGTGTAATCCTCGCCGCCCATCAGGCCGAGCGTGGTCTGAACGCAGCTTTGCCCCGGCTCGACCGCATAGAGCAGGATCTCGCGGCCGGTGGGGCCGGTCAGGAAGACCTCGACCCGCCCCTCGAGGACGACGACGAAGCCCTGCGCCGCATCGCCGGGCCGGAACATCAACGTGCCGCGGGGCAGGCGGACGGGGCGCAGGGCCTCGAGGCGGCTGCGGCAATCCTGCGGGAGACCGGAGAGATCGGGTGCCTGGTCGAGCCATGTCATCATCTTGTCCTTTCGGATCGTCGTGATGGTCAAGAAGACCGAAGCGGGAGCGAGGTCAAGCACGGCGTCACCCCAAGCCCGCGACTCGAACGTCCGCCGTGAGCTGTCCGGCTGGCGCGGCGGCGGCCGTCCGACCGTGGGGCCAGACCTGCAGAGGCCGCCCGATGCCGGACTGTGCGCGTCAGGATAGCAGATGGATGGGCCGGTGGTCTGCCGTGCTGCGTCCATTGGCAGAATGTGGCAGCAATGCGGTATGAAGTTGAAGGATTGCCGAAAAAGTGTTATAGATAAGTTAGTTATCATTCCGAGGTTTCAGATGTTCTTCCTACGATATTTCGCACGGGCGCTTCCCGCCGTTGCCGTGACAGCCTTCCTGGCCGGCGCGGGAAGCGTCTCGGCCGCGACGGTGGTCTCCTGCCCGGGAACGGCAATCACCACCGATCGGGATTTCACGGTCGGGACAGACAGCGGTTCAGCCAGCTGTCTGGCCTACGGTCCCGGCAACGTCAGCCTTCCGGGCGGGAACTTGTTGGACAAGACCGACGACAGGGACGCTCCGGGCAGCGTGATACTCTCGGTCAGCGGCCTTGGCGGAACCTCCGGTTTCTGGAGCATCCTCGTGCCGACGGGCTACACGCTGACGAATGCGATCCTCGCCTTCAAGACCGGCGTGGCGATGTACAATCCTGACTGGGCCGCGTTCTCGTTGACGGATGGCGCCTTGAGCGGTTCGTGGAGTGTCGACAAGAAGCACGGCCTGTCGCACGCCGACCTTTACGGCCGACTGGAGGTTTCCGAGGTTCCGCTGCCGGCTACGGGCCTTCTGCTTCTGGCCGGCCTCGGCGGCCTTGCCGTGTTAAGGCGCCGGCGCAAGCCGGCCTGAGGCGCCACCTGGTATCTCGAGGTTCGGCCCCCGCGGCCGGGCCTCTGACATGCGCGGCCCCTCGGCGACCGTGCACCGGCCGCTGGCAGCCTTCTCCATGGACCCGTCCGCAAGGCCGCGCCGCTTGCGTTCAGCCACGGCTTCCGGCACCAACGGGGCCTCTTCGGGAGGCATGGATGTTCCAGACCGTCACGATCCTGCTCGACTGGTTCGGCCTCGGCATCTTCGCCATGACCGGCGCCCTTGTCGCCTCGCGCAAGGAAATGGACATCACGGGCTTTGCGCTGCTCGGGTTCGTGACCGGGGTGGGCGGGGGCACGATCCGCGATCTGGTGCTGGGCCGCACCCCGGTCTTCTGGGTGCAGGAGCCGGCCTATGTGCTCGTCTGCCTCGGCGTTGCGGTGCTGACCTTCTTCTTCGCCCATATCCCGCAGTCGCGCTATCGCTTCCTTCTGTGGCTCGACGCGGTGGGACTGTCGCTCTTCGCCGTGACGGGGGCCGAGCGCGCGCTCGAAGCCGGGGCGGGGCCGGTGATCGCGGTGACGATGGGGGTGGCGACCGCGACCTTCGGCGGCATCCTGCGCGACCTGCTGGGCGGGGAAAGCCCGGTGATCCTGCGGCGCGAGATCTACATCACCGCGGCACTTCTGGGGGCTGCGACCTTCGTGGCGCTCGGCGCTCTTGGCACCCCGCGCGAGGTGGCGCTGGGGTCGGGGTTCGGCGCGGCGTTCCTGCTGCGCGCGGCGGGGCTCGTCTGGGGGCTCTCGCTGCCGCGCTACCGGGCGCGGCCGGGGCGGACGCCCGAGGGGCGGGACTGAGGGCGTGTGCCCGGCTGTGTGATCCGGTCACAGACGCGGCCGTCCCGGCCGTGCTCTCAAGAGCCTGCCTGCCCCGAAGTCGGAGCGGCGTGCCATTCCTGCGCAACACGGAGGTCCGCCCGATCCGCGGCGGGCCTCCAATCCCGAAGGTGGTGTCCCTGTGCGTTCGCTTCTTGCCCTTCTGATTGCTCTCGCCCTTCCGGGGGCGGCCGGGGCGCAGATCCTTTTCTCGCCCGAGCCGGTCGCGGCCTGCTTGGAGACCGCCCGCACCGCCGGGGACCGCGCCGCCTGCATCGGGCGTGCGGCCGAGGCTTGCCGGGCGGCGATCCGGGGCGCGACCGAAGTCGATGCCGCCACCTGCCTCAACGGCGAGACCGAATGGTGGCTGCTGCGGCTCGAGGAGGCCCATGCGCGGATGAAGACCCGCGCGGCGCTGCTGGACGTGGAACATGCCCGCTCGATCTCGCAGGGGGCGCCGAAGCTGACCGACGATCTGGCGCTGTTCCAGGCGGCCTGGAGGGACTGGTCCGAGCGGCGCTGCTTCTTCGAGGCTATGCTGCTGCGTGGCCGGCCCGACCGCATGGTCAAGGCCTCGGACTGCATGTTGCGGGTGACGGCGGAGCAGGCGCTTCTGCTTGACGAGGCGGCCGAGCGCCGCTGATCCTTGAAAGGTTTCCTGATGCGTATTGCGGTGGCCAGCCAGAACTTCCGTACCGTGACGCCGCACGCGGGCAAGACCCGCCGCTTCCTGATCTTCGAGGTGGCCACGGGGGCGCCGGCCCGTGAGGCGGGGCGCCTCGACCTGCCCAAGGAGCTGTCGATCCACGAGTTCCGGGGCGAGGGGCCGCATCCGCTCGACGAGGTGGAAGCGGTGATCGCCGGCAGCGCGGGCGCGGGCTTCGTGCGCCGCATGGCCGCGCGCGGTTCCGGGCGGTGGCGACCGCCGAGACCGATCCGGCCGAGGCGGCCGCGGCGCTGGCCGCGGGCCGGCTGCGCCCGGCGGCCCCGCATGATCATGACGACGAGGACGGCTGCTGCCACTGATCCGGCGGGAAGATCGGGGGCCGGCTCAGGCCGCACCGTCAGTACATGGTTCAGCAGGTCGGCGGCCACCAGGATCATGGTGACGCCCACCAGCAGGTCAAGCATGCGCGAGGCGAGTGGCGCGGGCCGGCGGTCGTCGTGTTCGCGCCGTACGGCGCGACCCAGATTGGTAGCGGGTAGGAGGCCGTCGCGAACACAGGCGCTGACCGCGCGCAGCCGCGTAAGCATCCGGGCAAGGCCGTGGCCCAGGCGGTAGCTCAGAGCGGCCTCCTGGCGGCTTTGTGTGTTTCGGCTTGCAAATCCGATGTGGTGGACCGCCCCTGTCCCCGGCCGCGGCCCTGTCGCACAAATCGGCTGATGGCCAAGGCTACACTCTTCCTGAACATACTTATCCCACGGCGTGCGTGATGGGGGTGGTTCCGGGTCTTCCAGGATGGGGTCGGTCTGCTCATGCGCCGGGTCCGGCTCCTTGCAGAGCTTCGAGACGGTGCTCTTCGAGATGCCGTTCAGGCCCAGAAGCTCGGACAGGTCCATGTTCATCGGCGTTTCCGTAAGGTCCGTGGTTAAAGTCGCCAAACTCCACCTCGATCCTGCAGCTCGATGGCCACCCGGCATCATGCCGCCGGCGGCGATGAAACTACACCAGCTCCTCGGAGGCTAGCCATCGTGAGACACGATCAGGGGCTCCCTTGGGGCATGTGCCTGATCTGCGTGCATTCGGTACGTGCGCTGCCAGAGTGTAAGGACAGTTCTTGGCAGGCGACAAGGCCGGACGACGTGTCAGGCTTCGTCCGAAAGGAGCGGCGAGGATCCGGCACGTGATGACCTTGATGCCGGATGCGGTTACCCTGCGAATCGAGTTTCGCGGGTTGGAAAGGAGCTGCCATGCGCCTTTGGCTTTCTCTCTCTTTGACAGTCGCGGCAACGTCCGCCGCAGCGCAAGCCAGTTTTGACTGCTCGCGCGCCGGCACGATGGTGGAACATGCCATCTGCAGCGATCCCGCTCTCGCCGCGCTCGACCGCGATGTCGCCGAGGCCTACGGGGCTGCGCGTGCCGGACAGCCCCCAGCCGTCCGCGATCAGTTCCTGGCCGAGCAGCGGGCTTGGCTCGCCGCCCGCGATGGCTGTGGCAGCGACCGCACCTGTCTGAGCGCCGCGATGCAGAACCGCCTTGCCGCCCTCCATGCGAGCGGCAAGGCGGCAGCGCCGCCGTCGGACGGCTTCACCGGCCTTTACTGCTCGGAGGGGGCGGTGATGGGCATGCAACTCGTGGGAAGCTCGCTGCGCTTCGATTTCATGGTCTTTTCCGGCATGCACTCCTGCGGAACGCCCATCCTGACCGGTCAGCGCATCGGAGCGGGCTGGACCGCCGTGGACGGGGCCTGCCGGCTTCATGTCACGGTCGAGGGCCCGGACATCGTCGTGCGCACCGACACGCCGGCCGCCTGCAAGGAAGCCTATTGCGGCGCCCGGGCAACCATCGACGAGTTCCACATGCCCTATTCAGCCCGGCGCCCGGTCGCCGATCCGTTTATCGGAGGTGCCGGCGAGCGGTCGTGCTGATCCTGCGTATGGCCAGAAGGGCGGTGCAGGCGGCGTGACACATCTCGCCCTGATCGCGGACCTGTTGCCGTCAGGCGGCAGGTCGGCAGGACGAGGCCCCGGCGTGCGGTCGGCGCCGGCAATGTGCAGCAGGACGGCGTGATGGAGGCAAGTCACGTCTTCTGCAGCGAGATCGGCTGGCCCTGACCGGGTGCCCATGGAAGCCGGCGGTCGGGTCTTGATCGCCCGATACGGTAGTGATCAGGCTTCAGCATCGACCGGGGGTAACCAGGGTTCCGGGCGATCTCGGGCAGGGCGAAGCTGTCGCGGCCGACAAGGAGAGCGAGATCGACAGGCTCCATGCCAGGATCGGCCAGCTTGTGGTGGAGCGGGATTTCCTGCGCAAAGCCACCGGACGAGTGACGCGTCGACCGGAGGCGGGACAGATCGATCCGCGACACGCCATGCTGTCGATCGGCCGACAGTGCCAGCTCGTCGGCATCAGCCGGTCGGCCCATTGTCGTCCGCGGAAGGGTGAGAGTGCGCTGAAGCTGATGCGGCTGATCGACGAGCAGTTCCTCGAGACGCCCTGGTACGGCAGCCGCCAGATGGCCCGCCATCTGCGCCGCCTGGGCCATGTCGTCGGCTGCAAGAGGATCCGGCGGCTGATGGCCAGGATGGGGCTGGCGGCGGTCTGCCAGCGCCCGAAAACGACGGTGCCCCACTCCGAGCACAAGATCTGGCCCTGCTTGCTCCGCGACCTGACCATCACCCGGCCGAACCACGTCGGGTGGGCCGACATCACCGTTCGTCGGGAAAACGGTCCATCGGACCCTTTTCTGATCCTCCTCACTCCGGATGAGAAAGGGCTTCCTCTGCCTCGTCGCGGTCATGGACTGGGCGATCCGAAGGGGCCTGGCCTGGCGCCTGTCGAACACCATGGAGGTCGACTATTGCATCGAGGCCCTCGAGGAGGCCATCGGACGGCAAGGCCGCCCGGAGATCTTCAACACCGACCAGGGCTGTCAGTTCACCAGCCCGCGCTTCACGGGGATGCTGATGGAGGCCGCCGTAAGGATCTCGGTGGACGGCCGCGGCCGCTGGATGGACAATGTCATCATCGAGCGCCTGTAGCGGTCGCTGAAATACGAGTGCATCCACCGGCACGCCTTCGAGACCGGGTGTCCGAGACCCGGGCCGGGATCGGCCGGCGGGTCACCTCCTGCAACACTGTCAACGCCGGCCCAAACCTGGCCCACTTGGTCGAAGCAAAGCTGACCCACCCGGGCGATGAGCAGGCCAGAGCGCGACCACAGCTTCTCGCATCTCGACATTCCTTTCCAGCAGGAGCGGCTGCTGAAGATGCGGGCGCCGGCCGTGGGACGCGCGCACGCCCTCGACATCCTCGCGCGGCCGCTCGAGACCGGGACTGAACCTCTTGTCGAGACGCTGGCCAGGCTTGTCGTCGATGAGATCTGCGCGCCCGATCGCCGGGGCGCAGCGGTAGCCGCGCAGGCGCCGCCCCATCCGCGAGGGAACGGGCAGAACTCGCCGGAGTGCCGGGGAGGCCCGGCGGATCAGATCCGGAAGACGGCGCCTGGATGCGGCGATCGCGTCCTGGAAGCGGCCGCGCTGCCTGGTGAGGCGCTGCAGGGCGTGGCTCTTGGGCACCGGGAGGGTGAGCGGATCGAGCTCTGGTCCCCCGAAGCCTGGAATGGCGGCCAGCGCATGCGCATCCGCGAGATCGGTCTAGGCGTGTTCGGAGAGATAGCGGCGCAACGCCCTGACGCGCTTGCCCTTGACGCGGGTTACCACAATGCCGCTATCGGCAAGCCTGTGCGCGACGGGGAACCAGCTCATCCCGGTGGGTTCCATGACGGCGAGGCCATGACGGCGAGGACGGTGTCGCCGGTTCGGAGCCCCGTGGTCGCCTGCGCCATGAAGGCATCAAGCGAGCCCGTGTCGTGGCGGAAGCGGATGGGGCGACCGACCGGTCGGCCGTCATCGTGGATCTGCGCGACATGATCACCCCGGATGGCGAGGTCGATGCCGATGGTTCTGTTGATCATGGTGAGGATCCTTGCTGGTGAAGAACCGCACGCCGCAGGCACAGTCAGGTATGTCATCCGTGGCCGTGCTTCCCGTGGGAAGCCACGCCGCAATCGTGTTACTCTTGCCCCGTCGACGCGGCCGGGTCGGGCAATGACGTCACGGTCACGAGACGATCCGCGGATCTCTCAGGGTCTTCGACCGGAACCGGCCTGGTTCGCGGCGACACCTTGACCCGGTTCCCGGCGCGCCGGGAACCGGGTCCGATCCGCGATCACCTCCGCGAAGCCGTGTGCTTCTGCGACGTCCCCGTCGCATCGGACCCGGCTCGCTATAGATATACCTGCGACTGGCCCAGGCCCGACGGGCCGAGGAACACCACGTTCTCCTTGCGGGCGACGAAGGCGAGCGCGACCGGCTGCTCGATCTGGCGCTTCGGCGCCGATGTGGCGAACTTGAAGTCGTAGCTTTCCAGCGTCTTCACCGCCGGGAAGCCCGCCATGCGCACCATCGTCGCGGCGACCGCGCCCGGCGGAAGTCCCGCTCCGCCTGGAGGACGGCCTCAAGGTAATCGGTAAAGCTCCGGCCTTGCTCTGCGGCCGCGGCGGCCAAGGCGGCGTAGCCATCGGCGACGCCGTGAAGCTTCAGGTCTTCGCAGAGCTGGACGAGACGATCATGGGCCAGGTCCATCATGCCAGCCTCCCGATGGCGTCATAGATCGTCAGGTCATGCTGGGCGACATGGATGTCGTGCAGGATCGCGGGCACCGTGGGTGCAATGCCGGTCCAGGCCGGACCGCGGGGCAGGAGCTGCGCCTTCTCCATGTCGAAGCGGTCGACCGGGCGTTCCTTCGTCTCGGCATGGATGCGCAGGTTGGCCACGTCGCGCAGCCACGCGCCGACACGCGCGTTGGCCGTCGCGGCGTCAAGGATCAGCCCTTGGCCCGTCAGCCTGCTCTCCAGCGGCCAGACAAAGCTCTCCTTGAGATAGCGGTTGAACCGCTCGACCTTGCCTTTCGTCTGCGCCCGATACGGGGCGCACATCCGCGGGCCGAAGCCGTGGTGCTTGGCGAAGTCCCGGAAACCTTCGTTGAACCGGTGCTGGCCGGGGCCATAGGCGTCGCGGTCGATCAGCACCGTCTTCATGTTGTCGTAGAGGATCGTGTGCGGCACCCCGCCGAGCGCGTCGAAGAACCGCTCGTGCGCCTCGATCAGCGTGTCGAACCTTTCGTTGTCGGCGAACCAGACGAACGACAGCCGACTGAAGCCCAGCGTGCCGACATGGGAGGCCGACAACTTGTTCCGGCCGCGCCGGATCGCCGTCCAGTCCGCCTGCGCCTGCCGCCCGGGCGGGGTCTCGAACTGCACGATCGGCGGCGCGGGAACGGCCGGATGCTGCTCCGCCAGCCAGTCCTTCAGGATCCGGATCCCGCCCTCATAGCCGCGTTCGCGAAGCTCGCGCAGATACACCGTCGTCGGCAGCCGCCGCGGGGCCGCCTCCGCAATCCGCATCTTCAGATAAGGCTTGAACGGGTCCAGCTTCGACTGGAGTGAACCCCGCGGGCTGGACCACGGGGGCTGTCCAAACTAAGCCGCCTTGCGGGCGAATAGGGTTTCGAATTCCTCGGGGGTTCGGTAGCGGAGGGCGGAGTGCAGTCGCTTCGAATTGTACAACTCGATCACACAACACCCACGGGACGGAGGAGCGGACGCTTCTCTATCCCTGGCATCCATGGGCAGGCTGTCGGGTCTATGTTCACGAGGCCGTCGAGAAGGCGGGCGAGGCGAGATTTCGCTGCAGTCTGACGGGTGTTGCCTCCGCTCGCGCTCTTGAGGTTCCGGCCTGGATGTTCGACCGGGCAGCCAGTCACCACTGGGTGCTGAAGACGGCCCCGATCGCATCGATCGGGGCTTTGGCGAGCTTGGCAGCTCTGCTGAACGATACGGCGGACGCGGGCGGCGGGCCATCTGGATCGCGGGATTCGGGCGCAGGATCGACCTCCTTGAATGCGATTCCGGGAGATGCCCATGCCGCGCCGAACGATACCGCAGCAACTCGACCTCTTCGATCCGCCCTGCGCCGCCGGATCGCTTCCATTGCCGGACTGGAGGAGCCTGCCCGACGAGACGCAGGCGACGCTGACCGGGCTGATGGTCCGCCTGATCCTCGACCATGCCGACGGCGCGGACGGGCAGCGGAAGGAGGCGGGACATGATGCATGAGAAGATCGGGCCGCATCACCTGGAGCGCAAGGCCATCCTCTATGTGCGGCAGTCCTCGGCCCATCAGGTTCTGCACAACCGCGAGAGCAGCACCCTGCAATATGCGATGCGCGACCGGCTGGTGGCGTTCGGCTGGAGTTCCATCGAGACCATCGACGAGGATCTCGGCCGCTCGGCCGCGGGCGGTGTCGCGCGGGCCGGCTTCGACCGGATGGTGGCCGAGGTCTGCTTGGGCAAGGTCGGTGCGGTCGCGGCGCGCGAGGTGTCGCGCTTCGCCCGCAACAGCCGCGACTGGCAGCAGCTGATCGAGATGTGCCGCGTGGTCGACACCGTGCTCGTCGACCAGGAGACGGTCTATGCTCCGCGCCAGGGCAACGACCGCCTGCTTCTCGGCCTGAAGGGCAGCCTCAACGAGTACGAACTCGATCTGCTGCGACAGCGCTCGCTCTCGGCGCGGTACGAGAAGGCCCGCCGCGGCGAGCTGATCGTCGCCGCCCCGGTCGGCTTCGTGAAGGCCGGCGACCGGCTGGAGAAGGATCCCGATCGTCGCGTGCAGGAGGCCATCAGCCTCGTCTTCGACAAAGTGGCGGAACTCGGCAGCGCCCGGCAGGCTCTGCTCTGGTTTCTCGAACATAGTCTGGAGTTGCCGGCCAGGCGCGCCAACGGCGACGTCTTCTGGCGCAGGCCGACCTACGCCTCCATCCACCGGATGATAGCTAACCCGGCCTACGGCGGCGCCTACGCCTATGGCAAAACCCGCGTGGCGCCGAGGCACGGTGCCGCCATCGCGCGCTCCGGCAGCCGCCGCAAGCCGCGCGGCGACTGGCTTGCGCTGAAGCCCGGTGCGCATGAAGGTTATGTCGGTTGGGAGCGGGCAGAGGCGATCCGCACGATGGTCAGCGACAACATCCCCGCAAGCCGTCACCATGGCGCGCCCAAGCACGGCGATGCCCTCCTCGCGGGCCTGTTGCGCTGCCGGCGCTGCGGTCGCAAGCTGACGATCCGCTACACCGGAGCCAGGCACGACATCCCGCGCTATTCCTGCTGGCGCGGGCTGCTCGACAACGGCGAGCCACGCTGCATCGCCTTCGGCGGCCTGCGAGTCGACGATGCCATCGAGGAAGCCCTGCTGCAGGTAGTCGAACCCGGCGCCATCGCTGCCGCCGCCGAGGCAGAGGCGCAGGCTGCCGACCGATGCGACCAGGTTCGCGAAGCTCTTCTGCGCGATCTCGAAGCGGCCCGCTATCATGCCGATCGGGCGTTCCGGCAGTACGATGCCGCCGATCCAGCGAACCGGCTGGTGGCGGCGGAACTGGAGACGCGCTGGAACCGCGCCCTGAAGCAGGCGGCCGACGTCGAGGCCAGAATCGCGATGCATGATGACACAGCGCCCGGACCTTCCTCGCTGGCGGTGCTCGACGCCACCAGGCTGGCCGGGAACCTTCGAGCGATATGGGCCGCCCCCACAACGGATGCACGGCTGAAGAAGCGTATCGTCCGTGCCGTCATTCATGAAGTGGTTGCCGACGTTGATAACGGCGCGTCCGAGATCGTCCTGCTGATCCATTGGATCGGCGGCGCGCACACGGAGCTTCGATTGCCGAAGCGGCGGCGGGGACAGCGCAACAGCACCGCCCCCGAGATCATCGTCGCGGTGCGCCACCTAGCGCTCATCGCCTCCGATGATCTGATTGCCAGCATCCTCAATCGAAACGGTCTGCTGACCGGCCATGGCAATCGCTGGACGCGTGAGCGCGTCACCGCATTGCGCTCGCATCACAGGATCCCGGTGTTCCGCCTGGCCCCTGACGGCATCGAGCCGTGGCTCAACCTGACCGACGCAGCGCGCTTGCTCGGTGTATCGCCGAAGACCCTGAGGATTGCGGCCGAAGCCGGAGTGGTAGAGGGGAACCACCCCCTGTCCGACGGCCCGTGGCTCTTCCGGCGGTCCGAACTCGCCACACCACAGGCACAGCAAGTCGCGGAGCAAGCCAAGCGGAAGGCAAAACACCCCGCAGGACCGCATCATGACCAGAAAAACCTATTCCCCTCAACGACATAGAGAGATGGGTGTTATGCAACAGCGTTGTAATGCTGGCGCCAGGACCCGATCACGATCCGGGCTTCGGCGAGGCTGTAGAAGATCTCTCCGTTCAACAGCTCGTCTCGGAGCTTCGAGTTGAAGCTCTCGCAGTAGCCGTTCTCCCAGGGGCTGCCGGGCTCGATGAAGGCGCATCGGGCGCCGACCGCGGCGATCCAGGTTCTGACCGCAGTCGCGATGAACTCCGGCCCGTTGTCGGACCGTATGTGGCCGGGCACACCGCGGAGGATGGCCGCGGCCAGCGCCACCTCACTCGCCATCGGCCTCGAACCGATGGCGCCGCGATGGCTCGTTCTTCGAACGCCAGGGCATGTTGTTCGGCGGCAGCATCTTCGTAAGAACCGCCGCCTTTCGTTCCGGTGAGTAAGCCAAACCCCTCGTCCTGTCCCGCCCGCCTCAGGATACACTTCCAGATCCAGAACCGGTCACAACTACCCTGACGGAGGGGGGTCCGGCTTTCGACGAAGTCGTAAGACCAGACGTGGTTGGGGCGCTCGGGCCGCAGGCGGATGCACGATCCGTCGTTGAGCCACAGGCGCCCCTTCTTCGGCTGCTTTTGCGGGACCTTCAGCCCTTCGCGCCGCCAGATCCGCTCGACCCGCTTCACGTTCACCTCCAGCCCGCTTCGCGAAGCAGGGCCGTGATCCGGCGATAGCCGTAGCGGCCGTACTGGCTGGCCAGCGCGACGATGTCGGCCGTCAGCGCCTCTTCGTCGGGCCGGCCCTGTGGCACCTTCCGCTGCGTCGAGCGATGCTGCCCCAGCACGCGGCAGGCGACCCGTTCGGACACGCCGAGCTTCTGGCGGACGTGATCGATGCAGGCCCGCCGGCGGGCGGGTGATGAGCGACAACCAAGTTGGCCGAAACCGTCAGGCAAGTTGGTCGCTGGGTTCAGCCGGAGGACGGGCGTAGCCCGTCCCGGAGGCTGAACCCAGCGGCTGGCCCTCGTTTCGGGGGAGAAGGGTAGGTGCTGGCCGCTGCGGGCCGGTAGGGTCGAGGTCTCTGCTACCAAACGGAGATCCGACCGTGCCGGGCAAACCCGTCACCGACCAGCAAGTGAGAGTCTACATGACCGACCGTCTCCAGCACAGCCAGCGTGTCGCCGCCGCCCGCGCCGGCTTCAGCGAACGCACCGCCCGCCGCATCGATGCCGATCCGCGCCTTCCATCGCAACGTCCGGCCCCCCGGGGCCGCACCGTGCCCGACCCGCTCGAGGCGGTGTGGGAACCGGTGCTGCTGCCGATCCTCGCGCGTGATCCAGCCGTTCAGGCCGTCACCCTGTTGCGGCACCTTCAGACGAGCGATCCGGAGGCCTTCCCCGACGACCGCGTGCGCCGGACGCTCGAGCGGCGCGTCCGCGACTGGCGTGCCCTGAACGGACCCGAGCGCGACGTGATCTTCCGCCAGACGCCGGAACCCGGCCGGATGGCGCTGTCGGACTTCACCGATGCGAACGAACTCTGCGTGACGATCGCGGGGCAGCCGCTTGAGCAGCGCCTCTACCACTTCGTCCTGGCCTACAGCGGCTGGGAACATGCCGCCGTGGTGCTGGGCGGCGAGAGCTTCCCGGCGCTGGCCGAGAACCTCCAGAACGCGCTCTGGACCCTTGGCGGAGTGCCTGGCGAGCATCGCACCGACAGCCTGTCCGCAGCTTATCGGAACCTCGATGCCGAGGCCGCGGCGGACGTCACCAAGCGCTATGACGCCTTCTGCGCCCACTACGGCATGCTCGCCAGCCGCAACAATCCGGGCGAGGCGCACGAGAATGGATCTGTCGAGGCCCACAACAACCACCTGAAGGTCGCCCTTGATCAGGCCCTGATCCTGCGCGGCTCCCGCGACTTCGCCGATCTCGCCAGCTGGCGCCGCTTCGTCGATGAACTGGTTGCTCGACGCAACCGCCGGCGCGAGTCCGCGGTGCGCATTGAGATGGCGGCGCTCAGGCCGCTGCCGGCCCGGCGCACCACCGACTTCACCGAGGTGGTCGCGCGGGTCACGAAGACCGGGGGCTTCCTGGTCCACCAGGTCTTCTACTCGGCGCCCTCCCAACTGATCGGCAAGCGGTCGAACCGGAGGTTCGCCTCCGGCGAAACGGGTCCATGTCTACGACGACCGGATCGAGGCCTTTCTCGGAGCGACCCCTGTCGTCACGCACCCCGCCGTCGCGGCCGCGATGACGGCACCCGCGTCCACTGCGTCAACTATCGCCATGTCATCCACGCCCTGCGCCGCAAGCCGCAGGCGCTGGCCGGTTCCGTTTACCGCGACGGCCTGTTCCCGCGATCGGAATACGCCGAGGCCTGGGTCGCGTTGTCCGCCGCCTTGCCGCGTCGCGACGCCTGCCGTCGCATGGTCGATCTGCTGTGGCTCGCCCATGAGGAGGGCTGTGAGGCTGAACTGGCCGCGCTGATTGCCCAGACCCTCGGTCATGGCGAATTGCCCGAAGCCCATGCGCTAAGGAGTAAGCTGGAGCCGCGCCGGCGCGAGCTGCCCGACGACACGCCCGTCAACCTCACCGATCTCGCCCGCTTCGACGAACTGCTGGAGGCGCGCGCATGACCGCCGCTGCCCCGCGCCCCGTCGATGTGCATGCGTTGCCCGCCATGCTCACGGCTCTCCGCCTGCCCAGCATCCAGCGCCACTGGACGATGCTCGCAGACCGCGCCGACGCCGAGGGCTGGCCCGCGTCGCGCTTCCTCGCAGCTTTGGCCGAGGTCGAGCTCGCCGATCGCGATGCCCGCCGCATCCAGCGCCATCTGCAGCAGTCCGAACTCCCCGGCGGCAAGACGCTGGCAACGCTCGACTTCAAGGCACTGCCCGGCGTGACCCGGGCCCGCATCGAGGCGCTGGCCGCCGGGGATTGGGTTGAGACCGGCGCCAATCTCATCGCCATCGGCAACTCGGGCGCCGGCAAGAGCCACGTTCTCTGTGCCATCGGCCATGCTCTCGTCGAGGCCGGCAAGCGCGTCCTCTACACCCCCACCACCGACATCGTGCAGAGGCTGCAGGCCGCCCGCCGCGATCTGGTCCTCGAGGCCGCACTCGCGAAGCTCGACAAGTTCGACCTGATCATTCTCGACGACATCACCTACGCCCAGAAGGACCAGGCCGAGAGCTCGGTGCTCTTCGAGCTCATCGCCCGGCGCTACGAGACGCGAAGCCTCGCCATCGCCGCCAACCAGCCGTTCAGCGCCTGGAACCGCGTCTTCCCCGATCAGGCCATGACCGTCGCCGCCATCGACCGGCTGGTTCACCACGCCACCATCCTCGAGATGAACGGCGAGAGCTTCCGCCGCCGCGCCGCCGCACGACGCCGATCCTCCGAGCCTGTCGCTGCGCCGACAGCCTCCAGCGACAACATCGGCGTCGAAGCCACCGACAACATCAACGACAAGCTTAGGGAGATCAGCGCCGAGTAACACCAACGACCGCAGCGGTCAAAACCGGCCATCCTGGTTGTCGGTCACGGCCAAGAAGGTTGACGCTCTACAGGCGGGGCTCAATAGTTTCGCTGACGCGGACCTTCGGTTCCCGAGGCGGCCTCCTTCAGGATCAGCTTCTCGAGTGTCAGATCCGAAACAGCCTTCCGCAGCCGCTCGTTCTCCTTCTCCAGCTCCAGCCGCTTCACCTGATCAGTCTTCAGGCCGCCAAACTCCTTGCGCCAGCGGTAGTAGGTGAACTGGGTTACGCCGATCGACCGAACCGCCTCGGCCACCGAGCGGCCTTGCGACACCAACACGTCGACCTGCCGAAGCTTGGCGACGATCTCCTCCGGTCTATGCTTCTTCTGTCCCATTCCTGCGTCCTCCATCGGGCCCGAAAGCCTACCTCAGGGAGGACCACTTTTCTGGGGGCAGACCAGCCTTTGTGGCTACACCAGCCCAAGTCAGGAGGCAGCCTTTAGGAGCCCGCCCCGAGCCACCCTAACTCACCGTGTGCGGCACCGTGTGGCGGCACCGTGTGTGGGCAAGACTCTCCTGCCCGCCGTAAGTATCTGATTTGCTAGTACTACCTCGCGTGAGGTGGCGGAGCGAGAGGGATTCGAACCCTCGAGACGGTTCCCCGCCTACACACTTTCCAGGCGTGCGCCTTCGACCACTCGGCCACCGCTCCATCTGATTCTTCTTAGCTCGGCTGTTCTGCAAGGGCAAGTTGAACTGATACGTTGGATGCCCCAACCCGACAGCATCACGCATGCCATGATGTTGCATGGCAACAGCGAAGAGCGCTTACGTGACGAAAAAGACCAGCATGCTCGCTTTCGACTTGGCGAAGGGCGGCTTTTGGATCTGTACGCCTTGGCTGATCAACCCAGCGGAATCTGATGTGGCTGCCCGCTTGCCCGTGTTCATCGAGCAGGTCTACAATTCGAAGCGACTGCACTCCGCCCTCGGCTACCGAACCTCCGAGGAATTCGAAACACTATTCGCCCGCAAGGCAGCTTAGTTTGAACAGCCCCCGTGGTCCAGCCCGCGGGGTTCACTCCAAGGTCATTTCACAATTCGAGGTCTTCGCGGCGGGCGAGCTTGGCCGCCGCCGGACCTGGTTAGACGCGGAGAAGATCCGCATCGTCGAAGAGAGCTATCTCGGTCACCGGCAGGGCTCGGTGGTCGCACGCCGGCACGGGATCTCGCGCGCGCTGCTGACGCAATGGCGGCGCGCCTGGCACAAGGGGCTGCTGGACGGCGGACGCCCGGTTTTCACGCCGGTGGAGATCGGCCCAGATCTTCGTGACCGACAGCGGGAGGCACCGGCCATGCAAGGAGCGGATGCCCACGCGCGGATCGAAATCACGCTGGCGAACGGCCGACGCCCCGCCGTGTCGGCAGACATCGAGGCGGTGGCGCTGACGCGCCTCGTGCAGGTGCTCGAACGCGCATGATCGCCTTTCCAGCGGGAACGCGGGTCTGGATCGCAGGCGGGGTTGGGTAATCCTCCCGGTTTTAGCGGGATCCGGCCGTAGAATTCACGCGGCCATCTTCAGCTTCATGGCAGGTGTGACCCCGCCGATGCCCATGTTGGGGCGTTCGTTGTTGTAGTTCCAGAGCCATTCGGTGGCGATCTGCTGCACTTCCTCGATGGTTTCAAAGATGTAGAGGTCCAGCCATTCATGCCGGACCGTCCGGTTGTAGCGCTCGACGTAAGCGTTCTGCTGCGGCTTGCCGGGCTGGATGTAGGTCAGGGCGATGCCCTGCTTCGAAGCCCAGGTCATCAGCGTGGAACTGACGTATTCCGGGCCGTTGTCCACCCTGATCGCCAAGGGCTTGCCGCGCCACTCGATGATCTGGTTCAGCGACCGGACGACCCGCTCGGCGGGCAGCGAGAAGTCGACCTCGATACCCAGACCTTCGCGGTTGAAGTCGTCCAGCACGTTCAACAGCCGGAACTGCCGCCCATCCGCCAGCCGATCGGCCATGAAATCCATCGACCAGACCAGGTTCGGCGCCTCGGGCACGGCCAGTTCCTCGGGCTTCTCCCGCTTCAGCCGTCGCCGCGGCTTGATGCGCAGGTTCAGTTCCAGTTCGCAGTAGATCCGATGGACCCGCTTGTGGTTCCAGACGTGCCCTTTGACGTTCCGCAGGTGCAGGAAACACAGCCCGAACCCCCAGGTCTTGTGGACATTGGTCAGCCCGACCAGCAGGTCTGCGATCATCTCGTTCTCTTCGTCGCGCTTCGGGCTGTAGCGGAAACAGGTCTCGCTGACGCCAAACGCCCGGCAGGCCAGCGCGATGCTCACACCCTTCGTCGCCACCGCCTTCTCGGCCAGCTCGCGGCGCTGAGCTGGCCGCGTCACTTTTTTCCAAGGGCCTCGCGAAGCAGGTCGGCCTGCATACTCAGGTCGGCGAACATGCGCTTCAGCCGCCGGTTCTCGTCCTCGAGGGCCTTCATCTGGCTCATCATGGACGCGTCCATGCCGCCATACTTCGCCCGCCACTTGTAGAACGTCGCAGTGCTGATCCCATGCTCGCGGCACAGTTCGGCCACGGCCAAACCGCCCTCCGCCTGACGCAGCACGCCCATGATCTGGGCTTCGGTGAAACGGCTCTTCTTCATCGGAATCTCCTCGTCCATCCTGCCGAGAAAATTCTACTTCCGCATCCCTCTAACCTTGGGGAGGATTACCCAACAACGCCCATGCGACGGGCCGAAATTGCACGGTTCTGGGCCCAATTCTATGAAATCCTGCAGGCCATGGCGACTGAAACCTCGGGTTCTCCCTGCCAGTCAACCACTTCGAGGTTGTTCAGGCCGGACTCGTTCAGAAGAAATCTGCAATTCCGGAATCCACGTCGTCGTGTTCTATGTCTGTCAACGTCCCCAAAAGGCTGCGCTGTTGTACCACTTTTTTCGCGTCGCGGGTATCGATAACCTGATGTGCATCGACTCTGTCGGCTAACGCTGCTGCGTAAGCCCCTAAACCTGCCAAAGACTGTACAAGATCGTCCAGTTTCTGGAGGGTCTCTGCATCGCGGCCTAGCGCCCCTGCTCGCGCGATGTTGCGACCGACGGCGTCCTCGATCGCAAGGCTTACTGCCGCGAGGCGATCGAGTCGAGTTGCAAGACGCATGAGGACCTCCCGCAAGGCCATTTCGTCCTGGGCCGTCATAGCGCACCTACCACGGCCTGGATGGCTCTGCGCATCCCGTCTGTCGTGAACGGTTTCTTGATGAAATTGTTCATGCCGAGTGATTGACCTTTCTCGACGATGTCGCGACTTGCAGTCCCGCTGACCAGTATGAAGCCCATGCGCTGCGTCGTCTTGTTCTCCCGGATTCCCTTGAGGAGGCCGAGTCCGTCAAGTCCCGGCATGTTGAAGTCGGAGATTACCAGATGAACGGGATTGGCGGCCAGTTGTCGCAGGGCAGTGGCGCCGTCCTTGCAGAAATCGATTCTCTTGATGCCGATCTCCTCCAACGCCTGAATGATCAGACCCCTGCTTGTGGACATGTCGTCCACGACCATGATCCTGATACTGTCCCTGAGTGCCAAACGTAGTCTCCTATACTGTGCCGCTGGGCGATTGCGGTGCACGCAGGCGGAATGATGTCATGCCAATGGTTTCAAATTCGTGTCTGACCGAACGCGAAAGCCGCTCGGAGTGACCTATGAAGAGGTGACCGCCCGGCCTCAGTGTTGCAGCAAAACTTTTCCAGATGCGGTCTTGTGTGTCGCTGTCGAAATAGATCGCCACATTGCGGCAGAAAATCACGTCGAACGGCCCAGTCATCGGCCAGGGCCGGACGAGGTTCATAATCTTGAAAGAAACCAGCGCCCGAAGATCCGACGCCACTTGCCGTCCGCCCTCGGGATCCGGCTGGCCAAAGTGGGCCTTCAGGGTCGATTCCGGCAGGCATGCAAGGGAGGCCGCGGAGAAGTTGCCGGTCCGAGCCGTGGTGAGGACTTCGTGGTCAATATCGGTGGCGAGGATCTTGAGGTCGAGTGTCGGCGCCTCTGGACAGATGCTCAGGACCGTGATCGCGATGCTGAAAGGCTCTTCGCCGGAGGAGCAACCAGCCGACCAGAGGCGGACACGGGCGCCGCGACGGGCGGCCGCGATCAACGGAGCCAGCACACGATCCGCCAGGAGGTCGAAATGATGCTGTTCCCGGAAGAAGCGCGTCGTGTTCGTTGTCATGGCAGACACGAACAGAGCGCGCTCTTCTGCAGCTTCCGTGCACGTGAGAAGATCGACATAGGCGCCGAAGCTGGGCAGGGATAGCTCGCGCAAGCGCCTCACGAGCCGGGCATAGACCAGGGGCTCCTTCGCCCAAGGAACTGCAATCCCTGCCTCGGCATAGGCCAAGTCTGCTAAGCGCCGGAAGTCCTCGGGCGAGAGGTGCAGGTCACGTTCGACCGAAGACAGATGTCGCGGCGCGCCTGTCATGTCGCAGGTCTGGGAGAGGGACGCACGCCCGCAAGGTCCAGAAGCCGCAGCATTCGCGCGTCTATCATGATCACGCCCCGGACGAAGGCCTGCGTTGCCTCGGATGCAACCTGCGGTGTCGGCTGAACCGCGGATGGCGAAACCGTCAGGATGTCGGACACCGCATCGACCAGCAGGCCAATCAATTGATCGTCCACAACCGTGATGATGACAACATGCCGGGCGTCAGGTTCGGGGGCGCCAACCGCAAGCCGCGCTGCCAGATTGATGATCGGAACAACCAGTCCCCGGAGGTTGATCACCCCGATGACATAGGCGGGCGCATGAGGCAGAATCGTCGTCGGCGTCCAGCCGCGAATCTCCCGGACCGCCCGGATGTCGATGCAGAACTCCTGGCTTCCGATGCGGAAGGCCACAACTTCGCGAAGATCGGCTTCTGTCGCACTCGCCTGCATGTCAGAGCTCCGAGCCGGGACCATGGGGGGAGGCGCCGAGTTCAACGAGCCCCTCCGGGTCGATGATCAGGGCTATTCGCCCGTCTCCGAGGATCGTCGCCGCGGCGATGCCGGGAATGTCGCCGTAGCCGGTTTCCAACCCCTTGATGACCACCTGACGCTGATCGTGTATGGCGTCTACCACCAGAGCGCACAGTTTCTGGCGTCCGGTCTCGACCAGCAGAAGCACGCTTTTGTCGTAGGTGTGAACGGGATCGCGGTAGCCGAAGACGGCGCCGCAATCCACGATCGGGACAAAGCTGCCGCGTATCCCCACCACCTGACCTCCCGAACCGAGGCCATGCACGTCGGCCGGGCACGGCCGAAGGGTTTCGATGATCGTTGAGACGGGGATGACCATGGTCTGCCCGCTTACGTCCACCACCATCCCGTCCAGAACTGCAAGCGTAAGGGGCAGGCTGATCGAAAAGCGCGTACCGTGGCCGGGCACCGACGTGATACCGACGCGCCCGCCGAGCGACTCGATGGTGCTCCTGACCACGTCCATGCCGACGCCGCGACCGGACAGGTCAGAGAGGACCGATGCGGTCGAAAAGCCCGGCATGAAGAGAAGCTCGTCCGTCTCTTCGTCCGACAGAACCGCATTCTCGGGCACAAGGCCCTTGCTGCGAGCGATCTCCAGAACGCGCGGGCGGTTGATGCCACCGCCGTCATCCTGAACCTCGATCAGGACCCGCCCGGAACGATGAGCCGCCGAGAGCGTGATCATCCCCGTTTCAGATTTGCCAGCCGACGCCCGAAGCTCTGGCGTCTCGATCCCATGATCCACTGCGTTGCGAATCATGTGGGTCAGGGGATCGGCAAGACGCTCGATGACGGTCTTGTCCACTTCCGTGCCTTCGCCCTCGGTGACAAGCCGGACCTGCTTGCCCGCGCTTGTCGCCGCCTCCCGTGCAATGCGAGCCATTCGCTGGAACAATGGCTTGATGGCTTGCGCCCGGATTGCCATGACGCTGGCTTGTATCTCGCGCGCAAGACTGCGAAAATCGTCGAGCCGGCCGCGCATGGGCGACCGTTGAGGCACGCCTTCGTCCTGAACGCACTGCGACAGCATCGCCTGATTGATCACAAGCTCACCCACGATGTTGATGAGCCGGTCGACACGATCGAGGTCCACCCGGACGGTCGCCCTTGGTGCTGAGCCACGCCCCTCATCAGCCGGTTTCTTCAACGGCCCTGCTACCGTGGAAGCGGGTGGTTCGGGCGCATGTCCGACTTCTGTCTCCTCCAGCGTCATGTCCTCTGGAAGGGGACTCACCTCCAGGCGGCAGAGATCCTCGACGAACTCGAATATCTCGTCGATCTGATGCTCTGGTTCGTCCGTCTCAAGGATGATCTGCCAGTCGAGCCAACTCTCCTGCCAGTCCAGCGCATCAAAATCCGGCAGGCGTGAACGGTCGAGCCGCACCTCCATTCGGCCGAGATCCGACAGCACCCGCAAGAGGACGCTCGTGTCGTTACCACAGGCATACAAGGCACGGGTGGGGCTGAACGCGATGGCATAGCGTCCGCCGTTCGATCCGCTGGTCAGGTCGGACCCGCCAAGATCGAGATCAAGGCTCAGCGGAGAAAACCCGAAGTCCTCGGCATCTGAATCTCCGTTGTCCTCATCTTCCCCGGCGGCGGCGGCAAGTTCGTGCGTGAGGCACAAGAGATTCGGGCAAGCCGCGTCATTCCCGGCGCGAGCGACTTGCACAAGATCGGAAAGCTGGTCAGCCGACCGATGCAAGAGGCCCATCAGGGCCGGATCAGCGACGATCCTGCCCGCGCGAAGCGCATCAAGCGTGGTTTCGAACTGATGAGCAAATCGTACGAGCTGGTCCAACTTGAAGGCGCCGGCACCGCCCTTGATGGAGTGAACGGCCCGGAAGACAGTGTTGACCGTCTCGGCGTCCATGCCGATGCAGAGCGTGTACTCAATGCGGGCCAGGCCATCATGAAGCGCTTCCAGGAGGTCCTCGCATTCCGTGAAGAAGGTCTCGCGAATATCGGCGTGATCCATGACGCCCTCACGCAGCCGTAACACGTCGCAGTGCGGACACGAGCTTTGCCTCGTCGAACGGCTTGACGATCCAGGCCGTCGCTCCGGCCTCCCGAGCGCGGCTCTTGAGTTCGGCAGCGCTTTCCGTTGTGAGGACGATGATCGGAAGTGCGGACTGCTCGGGTTGCGCGCGTACGGCCCGAATGAACCCAAACCCATCCATTCGCGGCATATTGATGTCCGTTATGACGGCATTCGGCCTAACGGCGTCCAGCTTTTCAAGCCCGTCAACCCCGTCAATTGCGAGATGAACCTGAAAGCCCGCCCGCACCAACGCCTCCCGCAGGAGTTCGCGAATGGTTCGGGAATCATCAATGGCAAGAATAGTCAGCGGCATGACTGCCAATCTCCCGAAGCTCCTTGGGATCAACTCCCATCCGTGCAATATCATCGGTGAACGCCGGGGACATGGTTAAGCAGTCGAACCGAAACCCCCGGCTCCGCCACTGTGCTGCCGCCGACAAGAGCACCTGCAACGCGAGCCCCCCGACAAAGGTGACACCGCCTGCGTTGAGCGTCGTATCGCCGGGCGGCATGCCGAGGAGCGCAGCGTAAAGATGACGCGCTCCCTGATGATTGAGGCGTTCCGGAAGATCGAAGTGGTTGTTCATCGCATTTCCTTCCCGAATGCTGCTGGATCCGAGTTTGCGTCGCAATCAAAGTAAATTAGCTCGCCGGCACCGCGTTGAAGACGGACGCGAGGACTCTCCGGTGGCAATTGCTCGATATCTGTCAGAAACATCTGCTGCACCCGGCCTGACGTCGGATGAAACCTTATCTTGCGCGCCCTCGTCCCGCCGAGACTTCTTGCCACGCAGTTTATGCTTTCGTCCCGCAAGTACTGCTGTGCAAAAGCCGCATTGGCTGGCCCCACCGCGCCCAGTTGCAGCGTCATGCTGCCTCCTCCAAAAAGCTTCGCCTCCAGTCTGTGACGGTTTGCCCCGAGTTTGAGCAGAGAATTGATCAAGATTTCTATTGCATGGTAGCCGTAGCGAAGATTTTCGACCTTAGTGACGCCGGCATAGGGCAGAAGAAAGTGATTTATCCCTCCAACTCTCGCAATCGGATCGCACATGCATGTGCATACGCAGGAACCCAGGATTGTGGTGTAGACGATGTTTGGAGCGTCGGATGCAACATATGCTCCTTGCATTACATGAATTGTCTGCACGGCCACATCATCTCTCGATGTCTCCCGATCAAACATTCGCCGATCCTATTTTGTGACGAGTTCACGCCGCTCGGCTGAAACGGCTCATGCCGATCTAGAAATCTTCCCAGCCATTCTTCGCATCCATGGATCGCGCTAGCGCACCCGCTGCGCGGGGGGGCGGGCGGCGCGTTAGTGCCCCTGTCTGCACACTTGTTGTGTTTGATGTTTCAGTCGTGAACCGGCGCATGGCATCGAGGAGCAATACGGCACTGTGCGTCAGCGACTCGCTCGCTGCAGTCGCCTCCTCAAGCCGGGCCGCGTTTTGTTGTGTTGATTGGTCAAGATTGTTCACAGCCGAGTTTATCTCGGCCAGCGAGGCCGATTGGCGTCTGGAAGAAACGGCTATATCGGATACAAGATCTGATATTTCCGATACTGATGACACGATCTCTTGGAGAGCTTGTCCCGTTTTTCCGACGAGATCGACGCCCCGCTTCACTTGGCTGCCGCTCTTGAGAATGAGGTCAGTGATCTCGCGGGCAGCTTCGGAGGAACGCTGTGCGAGAGCCCGCACCTCTGAAGCGACCACGGCGAAACCGCGTCCAGCATCTCCCGCTCTTGCAGCTTCGACGCCGGCATTCAGAGCGAGAAGGTTCGTCTGGAAAGCGATGTCATCAATCACCTTGACGATGGACGTGATCTTGTCAGACGAGGTGGCAATGGCATCCATCGCAGCGACTGTCTCTATGACAACATGCCCACTCTGCTCCGCGTTGGCTTTTGCGTCAGAGACAACACGATCAGCTTCCGCGGCACCTTCCGCCGCGGCACGTACGGAAAGGGTCAGGCTGTCCAGCGCGGCGGCTGTCTGTTCCAGTGTCGCTGCCGTGCTTTCGGTCCGTTGCGCCAACGACTGGGCGGCCGAACTGATGTCGTGAGCCTCGTCTCGAATACTCTCTGCAGAGGAGACTGCATCATCAATCAAGGACGCCAACCCACCTATGGCTCCGTTCAGATAGGGGCGCAGCCTGTCGAGGGGCACTGGCAGGGGCTCCTTGAACCGGCAGGAAAGGTTCCCTTCCGCAAGCTGCGAAAATACCAATTGCAGGAACTCCACCAGGTTCGATAGATCAATTGGTCTGGCCTCTTTCACGAGGGTGATTGAATCTGCAAAAACAAGAAGACCGCCGTCCGGGATGCTGATCATGTTTAGAGTTATGTCCTTTGTGTCTCCATCGGTCATATCCTGTTCAAACTTGTGTCTCGTGGATTTCTCAAGATGCACCCGCTCGATCAAGTGCGAAGCGGTCACAGAGTCCCCGACAAGCGAGGCAATGCTTGAGGTCGATGACCCGAATAGCTGCTTGAAATCTGTGCTGGCATTTACGAGCATGTCATTGTCATCATACTCAGCACATGTCATGCTGGTTTTTATGGCTTTCAGGAGGTATTCGAGATGGGCGGAGCGGCTTTGATCGATAAGCACGACGATCTTGTAACCTGTGTCTGCAACCGATCTGAAGTGTGCAGCGGTAGGTCGACCTGAAATGTGCAGGAGAGTCGATTTGGATTTCTCACTGGCCGTAAGCTCCAGTAGCCTGGCATCAACAACAGAGAGCGTCTGGCCGACTAACGTTTCTGCGTCGCGCTCAGCCAGCTGACTGGCTGCGGCATTACATGCCGAAATTGTGTTTTCCTGGTCTGCAAGAAGCCATGGAACATCCAAGGCCTCAAACGCGGAAGCGTGAAGTTGCAAGGAAGCCATTCGCTCCCGGGTATTCTGGATGCTCGCTGAGAGCGCGAGGAGGTGCTCCCCTTGAAGGGGATGCTCTTGACCGAGGCGGCGGAGCATGGCCGGATCGTTTCCACTGGCGCAGGCCTGCTTCAGGAGATTTTCAAGAGCGACGTGCCTGGCCCTGAGCCGCTGCCAGACGAAAGTGAGGGTCCCGGTAAAGATAACGAGACTGCAGAGAAGAATGATAAGCGATGGATAAAAATCCCGCCAGTCTACGGAGGGAGAGAGAGAAAGGGCGATCACGCCGATTGGCGAGCCGTCGCCATCGCGTTGCGCCGGTATCGCAACGACTGATCCGTCAGTGATCATGCGCTGACTGGCCATCGCTTCTGTGGCAAGATCGTGCAAGACATCAGGTATCTCGCTCGACGAATGAACTATCGGGCGGCCTTCTGAATCCATGGCAATCCCGATCAGCCCCGGTTTGGCGATTGCATTGGCAGTGGTTTCGAACAGCATTGTCAGGCGACGCCCGTCGCGGAAGGCCAGGGCCGCTCGTCCTTCGTTGGCAACTACCTGGGCGATGGTTTCTGCATTTCGAGCAGAAAGGAGGGACACTTGCTTGTCGGCAAGGTGGAATGCGATAGCTCCTCCCATAGCCAGCGGCAACACCGCCCCCAGAAGCAGGACGACACTGGGGCTCATACGTTCGCGGTGGAGCATGTCAGTCGATTTCATGTTGGTGTCCTGTCAGTCTCAGCCCCAAGGCTGGCGCCTGTGCCTGCGCGTGTCTCCTTCACGAACCTATGGGGCGGGTCTTTCCGAATGATGAAGTTCAGCGGGACTAGAGCAGAAAATCGGACAGGTCGGCGGCGGCAGGACCCGACGACTTTCCCGGCTCTTCCTCTGCGACGGCAAGACCAAGGTCCCTGAGAAGCGTGTCATGGACCAGGCGTTCGGCAGCCATGGTGTAGGTCGACCGAATTCTCGCCAGCGCCTCGCTCTGCATTTCGTCCGGCGGACAGTTGGGGAAGAAGCGGGACCATCGATCGAGCGCAGGCACCATGCTATGCAGTTCGGCAAACGAGGCGAAATGGCCATCCAAGGCGCCGATTCCCGCCGCTATGTCACGTTCGGCGAGGCGACGCTCGCGATCGACGGCAGCTCCGGTTTCGGCAATTCCGGATTCGATCTTGGTCAGGAGCGAGAAGACGTTATCACCGGTCGACGTCAGTTCGTCGAGATCCTCATGAAAGCGCCCTTCGAGTTCCGCGGCGGTGGCGACAGCATCGGACCCCATGTCGGAGAGCCTTCGTGCCACATGACCCAGGCGCTCTGCCGATGCAGATGCAAGCTCGCGCAGCTGAAGCGAGATCTCGCGGAGTGCCAGCGCTTCCTGGCCAAGTTGGGCGCAAGCAATGACGGCATTCAGGCCGATCATGCTCATGCGTTCCTCGACGCCGGACATGCATTCCAGAAGGCGCAGAAGGCGATCCAGCCCGTCAGAAAGGTCTTGTGCAACCCGGACGAGTCGCGCCTGCGCCGCGCGGCACGCACCAAGGATGATCTGGAGCCGCTGAAGGTGGTGCTTCAGATTGTGCCGTGGCGACATGCCGACGCTGCCGCTGATACGCCCGATGTCGCTGGTGGCCTGGCCGGCGTCCCGCAGGGCGGCGCGTGCGGTGACGATTGCGGCCGCGTGACGCTCATGCGCGTCCCTAAGATGAGCCGCCGCCAGCGCGAGCGACAGACGCGCCAAACAGGGCGCGTCGGGTTGTCCGGCGGCATCCCTCAGGATGATGGCGACATGTTCCAGCCGCTGGCGTGTCGTGTCTCCGATCTGGAGCGAGAGAACCGCTGCCGTCACTGCGCGGCGGAACTCGTGGCCCTGTGTCATCAGGATGCTTCCGGCGGCGGTCGCACGCTCCAATTCCTTCTCGAAGGCGGCCATGTCCTGTCGCAGGCCCAGCAGGGCAGGACCGAGCTGGCGCCGGAGGAGATGGGAGAGGTTTGCGGCCTCGCCAGCTGCCTGCTCCAGCCTGCGGCCCATCTGCTCGACGGCTTCCGCAATCTGTTCGGTGATCTCGGCCGCTTCACTCACCTGACCCGTTGCGGCCGTGGTGAAGACCTCGAGTTCCGCCTTCTGGTCCGAGAGAGAAGCCACGGTGACGCGCGCGTTCAGTGCGACGATGGACATCGTGCGGATCAACTGGCGCATGGAGCCGAGGTCCGCGCCCAGGCTTTCGGCAGCGACAGAGAGCGAGGTGATGCGGTCCAGCAGCGGTTGGCTGATCTCGGCGAAGACGGTCGCGCGTTCCGAGAGCCATTCGGCGGCCATCGTGGCCTGAGAAAACTCGCCGGAGCCCGCCACCGCGGCAAGCCCCGACAGGGGCGCCGACAGACGATCGAAGCGTGAGATCGCCAGTTCGAGACTCGTGCCGGCCCGCAGGAACACCTGCTCGGTCGTACTCGCGAGGACCGTGACGCGGTGCGACGCCCGGTGGAGCGAACTCGCGGATGGAGCGCGGCGGATGCTGCTCGCATCGCGCTCCGTCAGGATTGGCCCCGGATTGACGGCCGACACAGGGGCGATACTGGCCGTGCCGTCTGCTGCCGAGGGCGGATCGGCCGGTTCGGGAAGCGGCTGGAGAACGGGCATTCGGTATCCTGTTCGCATGGGGGCACGGGACGTGCGGTTTCTTTGCGTCGGGAGGCGCTGGGGGAGGGCGGGTGCGGGTGGTCGGCAAGCGCCTCAGGCACATCGGGCCATGGGCTCTGCCGGATCGCGGGAGACGTCGCTGCTGTATCCACGGGCCGCTTCCATGTCGGGTGCGGCTGCATCAGACAGCGACCGGCCGCAGCGGGCTGCCTCTGTCGCAACGCCGGAACGTGAGTCATCCCGGTGGGTGTCGAAGAACGCGATCGCGGCCTGAAGCTGCACGGCTTGCTCGGCGAGGTGCCCTGCGGTGGCAGACAGCTGTTCGGAGGCCGAGCTGTTCACCTGCGTGACCTTGTCGAGCTGCTGGAGGGCAAGATTGACCTGTGCCACACCGGCTGATTGCTCTTGAGCCGAAGTCGAGATGCCGAGCACCAGACGCGCCGTCTCCTCGATGACCGGAATCAGGTGAGACAGCCGCGCCCCGGCGGCCTGTGCGACATCGACGGTGGAGGCCAAAAGCACGGAGATCTCGGCTGCCGCGGCCCGACTGCGTTCGGCGAACCTGCGCACCTCACCCGCCACCACGGCAAAGCCGCGCCCGTGTTCGCCAGCCCGCGCCGCTTCCACCGCCGCATTGAGGGCAAGCAGATCCGTCTGGCGCGAGATCTCCTGGACCACGGCAATCCTCTGCGAGATGACGCGAACGGCTTCGACGGCCTCAAGCACGCATGACCCGCTGTCGCGCGCTTCCTGCGCGGCCCTGCGAGCCATCGTCTCGGTATCCGCCGCATGGCGGGCTGACTGGCGGATGGTTGCGGCCATTTCTTCCATCGAGGAGGAGGCCTGCAGGGTCGATCCAGCCTGTTCGGACGCGGCTTGACTGAGCTGCCCCGCGGTGGAGGACATCTCTTCGGCCCCCTCGGCCACATGGCGCGAGGATATGGCCACATCGGCCACCACACCGCGCAACTTGTCCACCATCCGGTTGAGCGAACCGACCAGATCCGAGATTTCGTCATTGCCCCTCAGCGGCTCGGTGTGGCTGAGATCGCCGGCCGCCACCCGTTCGGACAGGTCGGTTGCGCGGCGCAGACCCCTTGAGAGGGCGACGAGGATCCAGCCTGCGCACAGGGCGACAAGACCGACATTCGCCGCGAGCGTGATGAGGATCGCGGCGCGACCTTCGTCCTGCTGGCGCCGCGCCTCGGCCGACGCAGCGGCAAGCTGGTTGGATTGCCGCACCAGCAGCTTGGCGAGCAGACTTTCTATCTTCAGCCAGTCATCGCGTCCTTCGGACATGACGAGCTTGAAGGCTTCGTAGCCAAGGCCCATCCGCGCCATGTCCATCGCCTTGCCCTCGATCTCGCGGAGCTGGATTTCGGCCGCCTGCAGCTCGGCCAGCCTGGCGGTTGTGGCGTCATCGGCGATGGCGGAAAGGCTGGCCAGCGCGTCCTTGATGCGTTCGGATGCCTGCGCCATTCGCGCCTCGATCGAGGTGCGCTCGTCCCGGGTGCGGGACAGAAGAAAGTTCCGGATCTCGCGCTGCACCTTCAGCTGGTTCTCGATGATCCGATGGGCAAGCTCGACCTGAGCCGCCTTCTGATGGACGATGTCGTCGAGCGACGCGCGCATTTGCGCGACGTCCCGCAGGGCGATCATCTGCCCGCCACCCGACACGAGCAGGACCGCGACAAAGGACGCGACGAGCTTCAGCTTGATGGAGAGTCTCATGAGTCACGTCCTGTGGGTGCGCCCTTGCCCCGGGAGGCGGAGGTCGATGCGGGCCGACCGCGCCCGGCGGCGGCTGTCGCGGGCGGGTTCAGGCGCCGGCGACCTTCTTCACGACGGCAAGAAGTTGCGCCTGATCGAAGGGCTTGATCATCCAGCCGATGGCGCCGGCCTCCTTGGCCTGCGCCCTCAGCGTGTCCTGCGACTCGGTCGAGAGGAACACGATCGGCACGCCCTTGCCTTCGGGGAGCGTGCGGAGCTTCCGGATGAAGCCGATCCCGTCGAGACGGGGCATGTTCTGGTCGGTCAGGATGGCGTCGAAGCGTTGGGAGCCGGCCTTTTCCAGCGCATCCTGCCCATCGACGGCCTCGACAACCGTGTAGCCCGCCCCGATGAGCGTGAGGCGCACCATCTGGCGAACCGAGGGTGAATCATCCACCGCGAGGATCGTCTTGCTCATGGCCGCGCCTCCGCGGCAGAGGCCGCTGTCCAGAGCCCGCTGTCGATGACGATGCCGCTGTCTTGCCCGAGCGCATGGAGCGCAAGCGCCTCAGCCACGGCCGATCCGGGTGCGGCCGACACTTCGAGCCGTGCACCCGCGGCGGCCGCCTGACGGTGAGCGGCCACGAGCACCTGCAGGATCGCAAGGCTCACGTCCTGCGCACCCTCCGTCGCGATCCTGACGGTGCGGGGCGGGGAGAGGCTGCGCAGAAGATCCGCCAGGAGCCCTCCGGCATCGGCGAGGCTGGCGCGCTCGGGAAGCGCAAGGACAACGGGGGAAGCGGGCATGGGAGGAAGCCTCAGGTCTAGGGGTCCGTTGTTCCCCTTCTGGCGCTCAACCCATAAGCAATTCCTAATGCGCGGCCTTGAATGTCTAAAATCCTCATCGGTCGCTCGGGCTCTCAACCGGAGAGGGAACCAAACCTCCATGCGCCTGTTGACCCCCCACACTGGACGAGAATGGGGATCAGGCGTGACGGACAGGGATGGCGAGGGCGGCCGCAAGCGGGCCGCCCGTGCCTTGCGCGCTCCGAGGGGACCGGAGGCCGAGGTCAAGCGGCCGACAGTGGCGGATGCAAAGGAACAGAGGCGCGCTCCGGTGCAGAGGGGCTCGGCTGCGCCGAGCCGTGCCGGCGCGGACGATCGGCTCATGCTGCTGGCAAATGCGCGCCTGGCCATTGAGGGCGTGAACCTCGAGATCGACGGCGGGCGTTTTCCGGCGAAGGTGGTGGCGGGTCGGCCGGTGGCGGTCGAGGCTGACATCTTCTGCGATGGCCATGACAGCATCGACGCGGCGGTCCTGCACCGGCGGCGCGGGGCCGACGACTGGGCCGAGGTGCCGATGGAGTTTCTCGCGAACGATCGCTGGCGCGCGCGCGTCACCTTTCCCGAGAATGACGCGCACGAGCTGACGTTCCTCGCCTGGCGCGACCTCTTCACGACCTGGCGGAAGGAGGTGGCCAAGAAGCTCGCCGCCGGTCAGAACATCGGGCTGGAGCTGGAGGAGGGGCGGCGGCTCTTGCAGGCGGTCGAGGAGGGAGAGCCGGATGATCGGGCGGTGATCGACCGGACCTTGGCCGAAGATGACGAGGCCGAGGAGCAGGGTCACCGCTTTGCCCGTCTGAACGCGCCGGAGGTGGCCGCGGCGGTGCGCCGCTCCGGCCCACGCACGAACCTGACCTGCTACAAGATCCTGCCGGTTTTTGCCGACCGCGAGGCTGCGGCCTTCTCGGCCTGGTACGAGATGATGCCGCGCTCGCAGTCCGGCGACCCCGAGCGGCACGGCACGTTCGATGACGTGATCCGCAAGCTCGCCTATGTGCGGGATCTGGGCTTCGACGTGCTCTATTTCACGCCAATCCATCCGATCGGGCGGGTCAATCGCAAGGGACGCAACAATTCCCTGACGCCCGAGCCCCACGATCCCGGCTCGCCCTACGCCATCGGGGCGGACGAGGGCGGGCATGATGCAATCCATCCCGAACTCGGCGATTTCGAGAGCTTTGCGCGGCTGGTCGAGGCGGCGCGCGCGCATGATCTCGAGATTGCGCTGGATTTCGCAATCCAGTGCGCGCCGGATCATCCCTGGATCCGGGAACATCCCGAGTGGTTCGACTGGCGACCCGACGGGACAATCAAGTTTGCCGAGAATCCGCCGAAGAAGTACGAGGACATCGTCAACGTCCACTTCTACCGCGGCGCCATCCCGGATCTCTGGCATGCGTTGCGCGACGTGGTTCTGTTCTGGGTGGGCAAGGGCGTCAAGATCTTCCGGGTGGACAATCCACACACCAAGCCCTTTCCGTTCTGGGAGTGGATGATCGAGGAGGTGCGCGCCGAGCATCCCGACGTCATCTTCCTCGCCGAGGCCTTCACGCGGCCGAAGGTGATGAAGCGGCTGGCCAAGGTCGGCTACTCGCAGAGCTACTCCTACTTCACCTGGCGCAACACCAAGGCGGAGCTGATCGAGTATCTGACCGAACTCACGACCGGGGAATGCCGGCACTACATGCGGCCGAACTTCTTCGCCAACACGCCGGACATCAATCCGGTCTATCTCCAGCATTCGGGGCGGCCGGGGTTCCGGGTGCGGCTGGCGCTCGCGGCGACGCTCGGCGGCAATTACGGCATCTACAACGGCTACGAGATCTGCGAGGCGACGCCGGTGCCGGGCAAGGAGGAATATTTCAATTCCGAGAAATACCAGCTTCGCGCGTGGGATTTCGATCAGCCGGGTCACATCCAGGATGACATCCGGCTGATGAACCATATCCGCCGGACCCATCCCGCGATGCGCGACTTCACGCGGCTGCGCTTCTACGATGCCCACAACGACGCGGTGCTCGCCTATGGCAAGAGCACCGAGGACCGATCGGACTTCCTGTTGTTCCACGTCAATCTCGATCCGCACCATGCGCAGACCTTCCAGTTCGAGGTCCCCCTGTGGGAGTTCGGGCTGCCCGATGACGCCTCGGTCGAGGTCGAGGATCTGCTGAACGGAAACCGCTTCACCTGGCACGGCAAGTGGCAGGGGCTGGAGCTTGACCCCCAGACGCGCCCCTACGCGATCTGGCGGCTCTACGCGCCGGGAATGCCCAGATGAACCAGAACGTTCCCCCCGCAACCGTCGCCGTGCGCCGGACCGACCGGATCGATCGCAGCCAGAGCGACTGGTACAAGGATGCGATCATCTATCAGTTGCACATCAAGGCCTTCCAGGACGCGAACGGCGACGGGATCGGCGATTTTGCCGGCCTGATGCAGCGGCTCGACTATGTGCAGGCGCTGGGCGTGACGGCGATCTGGCTCTTGCCCTTCTATCCCTCGCCGCTGCGCGATGACGGCTACGACATCTCGGACTACCGCTCGATCAACCCGTCCTACGGCACGATGCGGGACTTCAAGCTCTTCGTGCAGGAGGCGCACAAGCGCGGGCTGCGCGTCATCACCGAGCTGGTCATCAACCACACCTCGGACCAGCATCCCTGGTTCCAGCGGGCGCGCCGGGCGAAGAAGGGCTCGGCCGCGCGCGACTGGTATGTCTGGAGCGACACCGACCAGAAGTTCCCCGAGACGCGGATCATCTTCCTCGATACGGAAAAGTCCAACTGGACCTGGGACCCTGTGGCCGGGGCCTATTACTGGCACCGCTTCTACTCGCACCAGCCCGACCTGAACTTCGACAACCCGCGGGTCCTCGAGGAGGTTCTCAAGGTGATGCGGATGTGGCTCGACATGGGGGTGGACGGGCTCCGGCTCGACGCGATCCCCTATCTGGTCGAGCGCGAGGGCACCAACAACGAGAACCTCCCCGAGACGCACGATGTCCTGAAGAAGATCCGCGCCGATCTCGACGCCCATTTCCCCGACCGGATGCTGCTGGCCGAGGCGAACCAGTGGCCCGAGGACACGCGCCCCTATTTCGGCGACGGCGACGAATGCCACATGGGCTTCCACTTCCCGCTGATGCCGCGGATGTACATGGCGCTGGCGCAGGCCGACCGGCATCCGATCACCGACATCATCCGCCAGACGCCCGAGATCCCCGAAAGCTGCCAGTGGGGGATCTTCCTGCGCAACCATGACGAGCTGACGCTGGAGATGGTGACGGCGGAAGAGCGCGACTACATGTGGCGCTTCTACGCCGACGATGCGCGGGCCCGGATCAACCTCGGCATCCGGCGCAGGCTGGCGCCGCTGATGAAGAACGACCGGCGCAAGATCGAGCTGCTGAACCAGATGCTCATGTCGATGCCGGGGACGCCCATCGTCTATTATGGCGACGAGATCGGCATGGGCGACAACTACTACCTCGGAGACCGCGACGGGGTGCGCACGCCGATGCAATGGTCGGCCGACCGCAACGGCGGCTTTTCGCGCTCCAATCCGCAACAGCTTTACCTGCCGGTGATCCTCGACCCGATCTATGGCCATCAGGCGATCAACGTCGAGGCGCAGGCGGCGGACCCCTCGTCCCTGCTCAACTGGATGCGGCGGCTGATCGCCGTGCGCAAGCAGCATCCGGCCTTTGGACGCGGCACGATGAGCCTGCTCTATCCGCGCAACCGCAAGGTGCTGGCCTATGTGCGCAGCCACGAGGACACCCACATCCTGTGCGTGGCGAACCTGTCGGACACGGCGCAGGCGGTCGAGCTGGATCTGGGGCGCTTCCGGGGCACGGTGCCAGTGGAACTGACGGGCCGATCCGAATTTCCGCCGGTGGGCGATCTGCCCTACATGCTCACGCTGCCGCCCTACGGGTTCTACTGGTTCGTGCTCTCGGATCAGCAGACGCTGCCCAGCTGGCACCAGCCGATGCCCGAGATCCTGCCCGATTTCATCACGCTCACCACGCGCGACGGGCGGGCCGAGACGGCGCTCAACGGGCGCGAAAAGGGCCAGCTCGAGGCGGACGTCCTGCCGAACTGGCTGCCGCTCCAGCGGTGGTTCGGCGCCAAGGAGGAACGGATCGGCTTGGTCCGGCTTCGGGTTCTGGGGGCGCTGTCCGAGGCCCATGCGCTCGTGCGGCTCGATGCCGAGGTGGGCGGCGAGGCCCACCAGTATTTCCTGCCGGCCTCGACCCTCTGGGGCGAGGACCAGCTCCGCTCGGGCGCGCCGAAGCTGAGCTACACGCTCGCCAAGGTGCGGCGCGGCCCGCAGGTGGGCGCGCTGATCGACGGCGCCTATGACGAACGTCTGGCGCAGGCGATGCTCGATGCGCTGCGGCAGGCGCGGCGGCTGAAGGGGCCGGCGGGCGATGTCCTGTTCGAGCCGGGCTCGGGTCTGGCCGAGATCACCGATCCGGGCGAGCCGCGCTATCTGGGCGCCGAGCAGTCGAACATCTCGATCGCCTTTGGCGACCGGATCATCCTCAAGCTCTATCGCCGCTTGCGTGCGGGCGAGCAGCCGGATGTCGAGGTGGCGCGCTTCCTGACCGAAGTAGCGGGCTACGCGCACACGCCGCGGTTCCTGGGTGTGGTCAGCCTCCAGCCGCCGGAGGGCGAGGCCACGGTCGTGGCGGCGGCCTTCGCCTTCGTGGCCAACATGGGCGACGCCTGGCGCGGCCTTTTCGACGCCCTTGTGCGCGATCTGGGCGAGCATGGTGGCTGGGCCGCCTCCGAGGCGCCGCCGGCGGATGAGGACGGCTTCACCTTCCCGCTCACCATCGCGGGGTTGCTGGGCCAGCGGACGGCGGAACTGCACCGCGCCTTCGCCACCGAAACGGACGATCCCGCCTTCCGGCTGGAGCCGCTGACGGGCGAGCTGCTGTCGCGGTGGGCCGAAGGGGCGCGGGGCGAGGCCGAGGCCATGCTCACCGTGCTCGAGCGGCAGCGAATGACCCTGCCCGAGGAGGTGCAGCCGCTGGCCGAGACGCTGCTTGCGCGGCGCGAGGCGCTGCTGTCCCGTCTCGACCGGGTGAAGGGCTTCGAGGCCTCGGGCGCGCTCAGCCGGATCCACGGCGACTATCATCTGGGGCAGGTGCTGCTGGCGCAGGATGACGTGGCCATCATCGATTTCGAGGGCGAACCCCGCCGTTCGCTGGACGAGCGTCGGCAGAAGTCATCGCCGCTGCGCGACGTGGCCGGGATGCTGCGCTCGTTCGACTATGCGGCGGCCGCGGCCCTTGCGCGCCATGCCGAGGCCCTCGGCCCGGCGAACGATCAGGCGCTGGCGCGGGCCGAGGCCTGGCGGCAGCGCGCGGTGGCCGAGTTCCTCGCCGCCTATGAGGCCGCCGCCGAGGGCGTGGCAAGCCTGCCGGAGGATGCCGGCCTTCGCGGCGCGCTGCTCGACCTCTTCCTCGTGCAGAAGGCGGTCTATGAGACCTCCTACGAATTGGGCAGCCGACCGGCCTGGGTCGGGATCCCGCTGCGCGGCCTTCTGGAACTGCTGGACAGGGAGCCTGCATGAACGTGACACCGAAGCCCGAGGACCTCGTTCCTGAAAGCGACGTGGCCGCCATCATGCGCGGCACGCACGGCGACCCGTTCGGCGTGCTGGGGATGCATGGCGGAGGGGGGGCGCCCCTCTCGGTGCGGGTCTTTGCCCCGCAGGCGGCCGAGGTCCGTGTTCTGGACGGCGCGGGCCAGCCCGTCGCCACGCTCGACAGGATCGGCGCCGAGGGCTTCTTTGCCGGCATCGTGCCGGGGGACGAGCCCTTCGCCTATCGGCTCCGCTTCTGCTCGGGCCCGCACGAATGGGAGGCCGAGGATCCCTACCGCTTTCCGGCCGTGCTGGGCGAGCTGGACGAATATCTCATGGGCGAGGGGCGGCACTACCAGCTCTACACCCGGCTCGGCGCCCATCCCGTGACGCTGGAGGGGGTCGAGGGCGTGAGCTTTGCCGTCTGGGCCCCGAGCGCCCGGCGCGTGTCGGTCGTGGGGGCCTTCAACGCCTGGGACGGCCGCCGCCACCCGATGCGCAAGCGGATCGGCGTCGGCGTGTGGGAGCTGTTCATTCCCGGCCTGCAGGTCGGGGATCTCTACAAGTACGAGATCCTCGGGCCGTCGGGCGAGCGGCTGCCGCTCAAGTCCGACCCGCTCTCCTTCGCGCAGGAGGCGCCGCCCGCGACGGCCTCGCTGGTTCACGGCCTGCCCGAACCCGACTGGCACGACGCCGGCTGGATGCAGGAGCGCGCGAGCCGGCAGGACCGCAGCGCGCCGATCTCGATCTACGAGGTGCATGCGGGCTCGTGGAAGCTTGGCCTCGACTACGATGCGCAGGCCGAGGAGCTGGCAACTTATGTGCGCGAGATGGGCTTCACCCATGTCGAGTTCCTGCCGATCAGCGAACATCCCTTCACCGGCTCGTGGGGCTACCAGCCCATCGGCCTCTTTGCGCCCACCGCCCGCTTCGGCCCGCCAGAGGGCTTCGCGCGGCTGGTGGACCGGCTGCACCGCGAGGGGATCGGCGTCATCCTCGACTGGGTGCCGGCGCACTTCCCCTCGGACGCCCACGGGCTGGCCAATTTCGACGGCACGCACCTTTACGACCACGCCGACCCGCGGCAGGGCTTCCACCGCGACTGGAACACCCAGATCTACAATTTCGGCCGGCAGGAGGTGGCGAACTTCCTTCAGGCCTCGGCGCTCTTCTGGCTTGACCGCTACCATGTCGATGCGCTCCGGGTCGATGCGGTGGCCTCGATGCTCTACCTCGACTATTCGCGCAACGCGGGCGAATGGGTGCCCAACCGCCACGGCGGCCGCGAGAATCTCGAGGCGATCGACTTCCTGCGCGCCGTGAACGAGCGGGTGCGGATCGACCATCCGGGCTGCATCACCATCGCCGAGGAATCCACGGCCTTCCCGCAGGTCAGCCGCCCGGTGCAGGAGGGCGGGCTCGGCTTCGGCTTCAAGTGGAACATGGGCTGGATGCACGACACGCTGGGCTACTTCCGGCGCGACCCGATCCACCGCAGGCACCACCAGAACGACCTGACCTTCGGCATGGTCTATGCCTTCTCCGAGGATTTCGTGCTGCCTCTCAGTCACGACGAGGTGGTGCACGGGAAAGGCTCGCTCATCGGGCAGATGGCGGGCGACCGCTGGCAGAAGTTCGCCAACCTGCGCGCCTACTTCGGCTTCATGTGGGCCCATCCCGGCAAGAAGCTGCTGTTCATGGGCGGCGAGTTCGCGCAGGAGCGCGAGTGGAACCATGACGCCTCGCTGGACTGGCATCTGCTCGACGATCCGGCCCATTCGGGCATGAAGCGTCTGGTCGCCGACCTGAACCGGGAATACCGCCGGCTGCCGGCGCTGCACCGGATGGATTGCGACCCCGAGGGCTTCGAGTGGATCGACGCGGGCGACACCGAGAACAGCGTGCTCAGCTTCCTGCGCAAGGCGCCGGGGGAAAAGCCGGTTCTGGCGGTCTGCAACCTGACGCCCGTGGTGCGCTCCGACTACCGCATCGGGGTGCCGCAGGGCGGCGAGTGGCGCGAGATCCTCAATTCCGACGCGGCGATCTACGGCGGGTCGGACGTGGGCAACCCCGGCTCGCTGCAGGCCGAGGAGGTCTCGTGGCACGGGCGGCCGTTCTCGGTCCGCCTGACCCTGCCGCCGCTCGCCACCATCCTGGTCATGCCTGCATGAGCTTTGCGCTCCGCGAGGGCAGTCCGTTCCCGCTCGGGGCCACCTGGGACGGATCGGGCACCAATTTCGCGATCTTCTCGGCCAATGCGAGCAAGGTCGAGCTTTGCCTCTTCGACGCGCGCGGGCGCCGCGAGATCGCCCGCGTGGCCCTGCCGGAATATACGCACGAGGTCTGGCACGGCTACCTGCCCGAGGTGCGGCCGGGGCAGCTTTACGGCTACCGCGTGCATGGCCCCTACGAGCCGCACAACGGCCTGCGCTTCAACCCCAACAAGCTGCTGATCGACCCCTATGCGCTGATGCTGCAGGGCGAGATCGTCTGGCATGACGCGGTCTTCGGCTACCGGATGGGCAATGCCCGCGCCGACCTGTCGTTCGACCGGCGGGACTCGGCCTTCGTGATGCCGAAATGCGTGGTGGTCGATCCCGCGGTGACCTGGGGGCCGGACTATCCCCCGCGGACCCCTTGGGCCGAGACGATCATCTACGAGGCGCATGTGAAGGGGATGACGGCGCTCAACCCCGAGATCCCGGACCGGGTGCGCGGCAGCTTTGCCGCGCTCGCCGATCCGCGCGCCATCGACCATCTGGTGACGCTCGGGGTGACGGCGGTCGAGCTGATGCCCACACAGGCCTTCTTCGATGACCGCTACCTGATCGAGAAGGGGCTCACGAACTACTGGGGCTACAACACGATCGGCTTCTTCGCTCCCGCCACCCGCTACATCTCGCCCGGCGGCGGCGTGCATGAATTCAAGCTGATGGTGCGCCGGCTGCACGAGGCCGGGATCGAGGTGATCCTCGACGTGGTCTACAACCACACGGCCGAGGGCAACCATCTGGGCCCCACGCTCTCCTTCAAGGGCATCGACAACGCCAGCTACTACATGCTTGGCGACGATCCCCGCTATTACTACGACACGACCGGCTGCGGGAACACGGTGAACCTCGGGCACCAGCGGGTGCTGCAGATGGTGATGGACAGCTTGCGCTACTGGGTTGAGGCCTGCCACGTCGATGGCTTCCGCTTCGATCTGGCGACCTCGCTCGGGCGCGACCGTCAGGGGTTCAACGCGAACGCGGTCTTTCTCGATGCCGTGCGGCAGGACCCGGTGCTGGGCCGGGTCAAGCTGATCGCCGAGCCGTGGGACACGGGTCATGTCGGCTACCAGCTTGGCAATTTCCCCCCGGGCTGGGCCGAGTGGAACGACCAGTACCGCGACACCGTGCGCTCCTACTGGAAGGGCGACGAGGGCGAGTTGCCGGGGCTGGCCTCGCATCTGCTGGGCACGGCGGGCCTCTTCGACCGGCGGGGCAGGCGGCCCTGGGCCAGCATCAATTTCGTGACCGCGCATGACGGCTTCACCCTGTCCGACACGGTCTCCTACAACGACAAGCACAATGCGGCGAACCAGGAGGAGAACCGCGACGGCCATTCCGACAATCGCAGCTGGAACTGCGGCGAGGAGGGGCCCTCCGAGGACGAGGAGGTGCTCGATCTTCGCGACCGGATGCGCCGGGCGATGATGGGCACGCTCCTGATCTCGCAGGGCACGCCGATGATCCTGATGGGCGACGAGGTGGGCCGCAGCCAGGGCGGCAACAACAACGCCTATTGCCAGGACAACGGGATGAACTGGCTGAAGCTCGACGACCTGTCGGCGCGGGATGTGGCCTTTCTCGACTTCACCCGGCGGCTGATCGCGCTGCGGAAGGGCCGGCCGTTCTTCCGGCACCCGTCCTTCCTGCACAAGGCGGCCGTGGGGCAGCAGCCGGTCGAGGTCTGCTGGTTGCGCCCCGACGGCGAGGAGATGATGCCCGAGGACTGGCACAACCCGGCCGCGCGCACCTTGGGCCTGTTGATCCGGAACAAGCCGGCGGTGCTCGCGCTTTTCAACAGCCACTACGAAGAGGTGCCGTTCACGCTGCCGCACTGCGGCGGCTGGTGGCGGATGATCGTGGATACGGCGACCGGACGGGTGCCCGAGCGGCCGGTGCCCATCCGGTCGGCGGGCTTTGCCGTGCCGCCGCGGGGACTGATGGTGCTGGAGGAGCATGAATGAGCGATTGGACCTGGGGACCACTGCACGAGGATGGCACCGTCCGCTTCCGCCTGTGGGCTCCGTCCGAAGAGCGGCTCGGGCTGCGGCTGGACGGGCAGGATCATCCGATGGAGCGGCAGGAGGGTGGCTGGTTCGAGGTCCGGCTTCCGGCGCAGGCGGGCATGGACTATGGCTTCGTGCTCGCCAGCGGGCAGGTGGTGCCCGATCCCGCGGCGCGGGCGCAGGCGGGCGATGTCCATGGCCTCTCGCGGCTGGTCGCGGACAGCTACGACTGGAAGACCGACTGGACGGGCCGCCCCTGGGCCGAGACCGTCGTGATGGAGCTGCACATCGGCACCTTCACCCCGGAGGGCACCTTCCGCGCGGCCATTGAACGCCTGCCGCATCTGGCCGAGATCGGGATCACCATGATCGAGCTGATGCCGGTGGCGCAGTTCGCCGGCAACCGGGGCTGGGGCTATGACGGCGTCCTGCTCTATGCGCCGCATCCCGCCTACGGGACGTCCGAGGATCTGAAGGCGCTGGTCGATGCCGCGCACGGGCTGGGCATGAGCGTGGTCCTCGATGTGGTCTACAACCACTTCGGGCCCGAAGGGAATTACCTCGGCGCCTATGCGGCCGAGTTCTTCGACCCCGAGCGGCACACCCCCTGGGGCAGCGCCATCGCCTATCACCTTCCGGCCGTGCGGAGCTTCTTCATCGAGAACGCGCTCTACTGGCTGACCGAGTTCCGCTTCGACGGGCTCAGGATCGACGCGGCCGACCACATCCGCGACCCCGAATCCGATCCCGAGGTGCTGGTGGATCTGGCCCGCACCATCCGGCAGGCGATCCCGGACCGGCCCATCCATCTCACGACCGAGGACAACCGCAACATCACCCGCCTCCATGAACGGGGCCCGCAGGGCGAGGTGGTGCTGCATACCGCCGAATGGAACGACGACCTGCACAATGTAGCGCATGTTCTGCTGACGGGCGAGACTGAAGGCTATTACCGCGACTTCGTGAAGGATCACTGGCGGAAATACGCCCGCGCGCTGGCCGAGGGCTTCGTCTATCAGGGCGAGCAGTCCGAGCATGAAGGCGCGCCGCGCGGGATGCCTTCGGGCCATCTGCCGCCGCTGGCCTTCGTCGATTTCCTCCAGAACCACGACCAGGTCGGCAACCGCGCCTTCGGCGAGCGGCTGACGACGCTGGCACCCGAGGCACGGCTGCGCGCCATGATGGCGATCCTGCTGCTGTCGCCGCATGTGCCGCTCCTGTTCATGGGCGAGGAATGGGGCGAGACGCGCCCCTTCACCTTCTTCACCGACTTCACCGGCGAGTTGGGCGATGCGGTGCGCAACGGGCGGCGCAAGGAGTTCGAGCATTTCTCGGCCTTCCAGGGGCTCGACCTCGACAGGACCGTGCCCGACCCCAACGCCGAAGGCACCTTCCTCTCCTCCAGGCTCGACTGGGGGCACCGCAAGACCGCGCGCGGCCGGTCCTGGATGGAGTTCGTCCGCGCTCTGCTGGCCACCCGCGCACGCGAGATCGCCCCGCGCCTGGAGCGCGCGCCGGGGAACGGGGGTCGCGTGGTCGCCGTCTCGGACGATCTGGTGGCGGTGGACTGGCGGCTCGAGGGGGCGGTGCTGCGGCTGCGTGCCAACCTCGACGACCGGCCGCAGGACTTGCCCCACGCGGAGGGGCGTGTGATCCATGCCTCACCCGGCGCCGCGCCCGGCGCTCCGCTGCCGGCCTGTTCGGTGCTGGTCACGCTCGAGGAGCTTGCATGAGCAATACCATCGAAGAAAGGGCGGCAGAGTTCGCCATCCAGCCCAGCTACCACGCGCTCGGGGGAGAGTTCGTCCGCCCGCCGGTCGAGACCCTGCGCGCGCTGCTGGACGCCTTCGGCATCCCGCCGGAAGGTCCGCCGCCCGACCGCGCCCCGCCCGTGATGCGCGCGCCGGAGGGCGAGCCGTGCTTCTTGCCCGAGGGCGAGATGCGGCTCTGGGGGATCGCGGCACAGCTCTACCAGCTGCGCTCCGGGCGCAACTGGGGGATCGGCGACTTTGCCGATCTCTGCGCGCTGGCGCGGATCGCGGGCGCCGCGGGGGCGGACTTCATCGGGCTGAACCCGCTGCACGCGCTCTTTCTGGCCAATCCCGCCCACACAAGTCCCTTCTCGCCCTCGAACCGGCGTTTCCTGAACCCGCTCTACATCGCGGTGGACCGCGTGCCGGGCTACCGGGACGAGCTTGCGCCCGAGGGGCTCGATCGGCTGCGCGCGCCCGATCTGGTGGACTATCCGGCGGTGGCTGCGGCCAAGCTCGGCGCGCTGTGGCGCCTGTGGATGGAAGGGCCGGACGATCCGGTGGGCTTCATGCGCTTCTGCACCGAAGGGGGCGAGCTTCTGCGGCGGCACGCGCTGTTCGAGGCGATCTCGGCGAAGATGGTGGCGGACGAACACGGCGCAGGCTGGCGCGGCTGGCCGGTGGAGCTGCAGGATGCCAAGAGCCCCGCGGTGGCCGAGTTCGCCGAGGCCCATGCCGAGGACATCGGCTTTCATTACTGGCTGCAGTGGATCGCCGACCGGCAGCTTGGAGAGGCGCGCGACGCCTGCCGCGCGGCGGGCATGAAGATCGGGCTCTATCTCGACTTCGCCGTAGGCGAGGTGCCCGACGGATCGAGCACCTGGTCGGACCCGAGCCTTGCCGTGTCGGGCCTGCGCATCGGCGCCTCGCCCGACTGGTTCAACGCACAGGGACAGGACTGGGGCCTTGCACCGCTCTCGCCCGTCAAGCTCGCCGATCTTCATGCGGCCCCGTTCGGGGCGCTGATGCAGGATGCGACGCGGCGGGCGGGCGCGCTGCGGATCGACCATGCGATGGGGGTCTGGCAGCTTTTCCTCATCCCGGACGGAATGGGCGCGCCGCAGGGCACCTATGTCCGCTACCCGATCGAGGACATGCTGCGCGTGCTGGCCGAGGCCTCGCGCCGCAACCGCACGATCGTGATCGGCGAGGATCTGGGCAACGTGCCCGACGGGTTCCGCGAGTTGATGGCGCGGATGAACATCCTCTCCTACCGCATCCTGCTCTTCGAGCGGCACGACCACGGCTACATCGCCCCCGAGCATTATCCGCGCGAGGCGCTGGTCTGCCTCTCGACCCACGATCTGCCCACCTTCCGCGGCTGGTGGCGGGGCGACGACGTGGCGATCCGGCGCGAGTTCCACCTGATCTCGGAAGAGGCCGCGCGCCAGCAGGGCGAGTTCCGCTGGACCGAGCGGCGCCAGCTGCTCGAGGATCTGGCGCGGGCGGGCCTGATGGGCTGGGACGAGATTGACCGGATCGGTCCAGAGGATCCGCCCGAGGCGCTGTTGGTGGCGGTGCACCGTCACCTCGCGCGCACGCCCTCGCGTCTCCTCGCGGTGCGGATCGAGGACATGGCGGGCGAGGTCGCGCCGGTGAACGTGCCCTCGACCGTGGACGAACATCCCAACTGGCGGCGCAGGCTCGGCGTGCCGCTGGAAGCTCTCGCCGACACCGCGCTCTTCCGCGGCATCGCCGGGGCCGTCGCCGCCGAGCGACCCAGGGAGTCCCCATGAGCGTCCGCGCGACCTACCGCATCCAGTTCACCTCCGACTTCCGGTTTGCGGATGCGGCGCGGCTTGCGCCCTACCTCTCCCGGCTGGGGATCAGCCACCTCTACGCCTCGCCCATCCTTGCCGCGCGTGAAGGCTCGACCCACGGCTATGACGGGGTGCATTACAGCCTCATCAGCCCCGAGCTGGGCGGCGAGGACGAGTTCCGCGCCATGGCCGCGACCTTCCGTGAGCACGGGATGGGGGTGATCGTCGATTTCGTGCCGAACCACATGGGGGTAGGGGGCGCGGACAATGTCTTCTGGCTCTCGGTGCTGGAATGGGGACAGCAGAGCCCGGTCGCGGGCTGGTTCGACATCGACTGGGAGAGCCCGACGCCGGGCCTTGCCGGCAAGGTGCTGATGCCGTTCCTTGGCGACCAGTATGGCGAGGTGCTGGCGCGGGGCGAGCTGGAGCTGCGCTACGACGCCGACCGCGGTGCCTTTGCGGTCTGGGCCCACGACACGCACAAGCTGCCGATCTGCCCGCAGACCTACGCGATGATCCTGCGCGCGGCGCCCGGCTACGAGGAACTGGCCGCTGACTTCGAGGCGGCGGGCGAGGCCGGGCCTGCCGATCCCGTCTGGGCCGACCTGCGCCGGCGCCTGCGCAAGACCGACCCGACGCCCGCCCTGGCCGCCTTCCGTGGCACGCCCGGCGATCTCGAAAGCTGGGCCGCGCTCGACCGGCTGGCCGAGGCGCAGAACTGGCGCGCGGCCAAGTTCTCGATGGACAGCGACGCGATCAACTACCGGCGCTTCTTCACCATGAGCGATCTGGCCGGCGTGCGGGTCGAGAAGGCCGAGGTCTTCGCGGGTGTGCACCGGCTGATCCTGCGGCTGATGGAGGAAGGTGTCGTCGAGGGCATCCGCATCGACCATATCGACGGGCTGGTCGATCCCAAGGGCTATTGCCTGCGCCTGCGCGGCTCGCTCGACCGGCCGTTCCCGCTCTATGTCGAGAAGATCCTCGCCCCGGACGAGATCCTGCCCGAAAGCTGGCAGGCGGACGGGACCACGGGCTACGAGTTTGCCAATCTGGCCGTCGGGCTGCTGGCCGATCCTGCGGGATGCGAGGCGCTCACACAGGTTCACGCCGACTTCACCGGCCAGACGGCCGCGCCCGAGGATCTGGTCCATCAGGCCAAGCTCGAGATCATGGCCCAGCCGATGGCGGCGGAACTCGAGAGCCTGTCGGACCGGCTTCTGGCGCTGGTGGCCGACGATCCGAGGCGGCGCGACTTCGGCCGGGCGGCGGTGCGGTCGGGCCTGTCGCAGGTGGTGGCCGCGCTCGACGTCTATCGCACCTATGCCGACCGCGACGGCCTCTCGCCGCCCGACCGGGCCCGCATCGAGGGGGCCGTGGAACGGGCGCGGGCGCGCGCGCCCGAGGTCGATCCGGGCATCTACGACTTCATCGCCGATGTGATGACGCTCGAACTGGCGGGGGAACAGCCCGACAAGCGCGACGAGATCCTGGCCCTCGTCCTGCGCCTTCAGCAGTTCACGGGGCCGGTGATGGCCAAGGGGCTCGAGGACCGGGCGCTCTACCGCTACGCGCGCTTCATCGCGCTCAACGAGGTCGGCAGCGAGCCCGGCCATTTCGGCGTGAGCCTCGAGACCTTTCACCGCGCCAACCGCGACCGGCTGGAGCGTGAACCGGGCGCGATGCTCACCACCTCGACGCACGACACCAAACGCGGTGAGGATGCGCGGATGCGGATCGCCGCCATCAGCGGTCATGTCGGGGAATGGGCAAGGAAGGTCGATGAATGGCACGGCCTTCTGGCCTCCGAAGACGCGCCCGTGGACCGCAACGAGGAATATTTCTTCTACCAGCTTCTTCTGGGGGTCTGGCCGATGGACTGGACCGGGCCGCCGCCGGCCGAGGATCTGGCCGCCCTGCGCGAGCGGGTCGAGGCGGGGATGCTCAAGTCGATCCGCGAGGCGGCGGTCAACAGCCGCTGGGTCTTTGGCAACGAGGAGTATGAAGCGGCCTTCTGCGCCTTCATCGGCCGCGCGCTGGGCGCGCCCGACAGCGCCTTCCTGCGCTCGTTCCTGGAGTTTCACGCGCGGATCCGGCCCGAGGCCGAGGCCAACATCCTCGCCCAGACCGTGCTGAAGCTGACGGTTCCGGGGATGCCGGACATCTATCAGGGCGCCGAACTCTGGGAGCAGAGTCTGGTCGATCCCGACAACCGCCGGCCTGTGGATTTCGCGCTTCGTGAACGGCTGCTGGCCGAACTGGTGGACAAGCCGCCAGCCGAGGCCCCGTCGGAGGGCGGGGCGTTGAAGATGGCGCTGACCGCGCGGCTCCTGCGGCTGCGCGCCGAGGCGCCCGCGCTCTTGGCCCGCGGCAGCTACGAACCGCTGGAGATGCCGGAAGGAATCTGCGCCTTCCTGCGCGAGGCGGAGGGCCGCCGGATGCTGGTGGCCTGCCGGCTGAACCGTGCGCAGGGGGCCGATGCAAAAGCCGTCTTGCCAGCAGGCCGCTGGCGCGATCTGGTATCGGGTGAGACCCTGTCGGGCGAGCTGAACCTCGGCCGGCTTCCCGTGGCGGTTCTCGTGGACGGCGCCGAGTGACCGGACGGGCGACGCGCTGGACATGGACCTTGGCAGTGGCTAGAACGCCGTTAGCGCTAACAGACAGCAGGGCGGTCGATGGTTTCGAGAGTTATTCCCGTGGATATCTTCGATCTGGTCATCTTTGGCGGCACAGGCGACCTCGCCCGGCGCAAGATCCTTCCCGGCCTCTACCGGCGCTTCCTCGCCGGGCAGATGCCGCTCGAAAGCCGGATCATCGCCGCGGCGCGCTCGGAGATGGAGGATGAGGCGTTCCGGGCGCAGGTCCGCGCCGCGCTCGAGGAATTCGTGGCGCCGGCCCGACGGGACGACCAGGCGATCGAGGGCTTTCTTGAACGGATCCACTATGTCGCCATCGACGCGACCGGCACCTCGGGCTGGGCGCGGCTGAAGGAGATGATGCGCCCCGACGTCGTGCGGGCCTTCTATTTCTCGGTGGCGCCCTCCCTGTTCGGCGCGCTGGCCGAACGGCTGCACGAGAACGACATCGCGGGCGCACAGAGCCGCATCGTCGTCGAGAAGCCCTTCGGCCGCGACCTCGAATCCGCCCGCGCGCTCAACCGCGTTCTGGCGCTGCATTTTGCCGAAGAGCAGATCTACCGGATCGATCACTATCTCGGCAAGGAGACGGTCCAGAACCTGATGGCGGTGCGTTTCGCCAACATCCTGTTCGAGCCGCTGTGGAAGGCGCAATATATTGATCATGTGCAGATCACGGTGGCCGAAACCGTGGGCGTGGGCGGGCGAGGGGCCTATTACGACACCTCGGGCGCCATGCGGGACATGGTGCAGAACCACCTGATGCAGCTCCTCTGCCTGATCGCGATGGAGCCTCCGTATCATTTCGATCCGAACGCGGTCCGCGACGAAAAGCTCAAGGTGATCCGTGCGCTCGACCCGGTGCCCCCCGAGGACATCGTGCGGGGCCAGTATCTCGCCGGCGGCGGGCAGGAGGGCTATCTCGACCATGCCGGCAACCCCCGCAGCCGGACCGAGAGCTACATCGCCATGAAGGTGCATATCTCCAACTGGCGCTGGAAGGGCACGCCCTTCTACCTGCGCACCGGCAAGCGGCTGCGCGGCCGCGCCTCCGAGATCGCCATCACCTTCCGCGAACCGCCGCACTCGATCTTCGACGACGCCGAGGACTGGCGCGAGAACGTCCTCGTGATCCGGTTGCAGCCGGACGAGGGCATCAATCTCAAGGTGATGATCAAGGAGCCGGGGCCGGGGGGGATGCGTCTCACGCAGGTTCCGCTCGACATGTCCTTTGCCGAGGCGCTCGGGCCCGACGGCGAGGACATCCCCGACGCCTACGAGCGGCTGATCATGGATGTGATCCGCGGCAACCAGACCCTCTTCATGCGCGGCGACGAGGTCGAGGCCGCCTGGGCCTGGGTCGATCCGATCATCGCCGCCTGGGAGCGCCGCGGCGACCGGCCAAAGAGCTACGAGCCGGGAACCTCCGGCCCCGAGGATGCGCTGATGCTCATGCACCGCGACGGCCGGCGCTGGCGCGAGATCCGCTGACGGCCGCAAGGCCCTGCGTCCGAGGAGAATGACCATGCAATTCGTCGAATATCCCGATCGCGAGTTCCTGATGCTGTCGCTCGCGAACAGGATCGCGGGCGAACTGGCCGACTTCCTGCGCCGCGAGGATCACGCAAGCCTCTGCGTTCCCGGCGGCACCACGCCGGGGCCCGTGTTCGACACCTTGTCGGGCGTGGACATCGACTGGCCGCGGATCACGGTCTTTCTCAACGACGAACGCTGGGTGCCCGAGACGAGCCCGCGCTCGAACACGCGGCTTCTGCGCGAACGGCTGCTGACGGGTCGCGCCGCGGCCGCCGGGTTCCTCCCGCTGCGGGCCGACACCGACACGCCCGAGGAGGCGCTCGAGGGCCTCGCCGCCGCGATCGAGCCGCATCTGCCGATCTCGGTGCTGCTCTTGGGCATGGGCGAGGACATGCACACCGCCTCGCTCTTTCCGGGCGCCGACCGGCTCGACGACGCACTGTCCGACAGCGCGCCCCTGCTCATGGCGCTCCGGGCCGAGGCGGCGGGCGAGCCGCGCATCACGCTCACCGCGCCCGCCCTCAAGGGGGCGCTGGCGATCCATGTCCTCATCACCGGCGCGGCGAAGCGCGCGGCGCTCGAACGGGCCCAGGGGTTGACGCCCCGGGAGGCTCCGATCAAGGCTTTGCTGGCAAACGCAACCGTGCATTGGGCGGAATAGGCAGCATTGGAATGAAGCAGATCTGGCAGGCGCTGAAGGCGCATCAACAGGCGGTCGAACATCGCCCGATCCTCGACCTTTTCGCGGACCCGCGGCGGGCAGAGAGCTTTTCGACACGCCTGGACGACATGCTGTTCGACTGGTCGAAGACCAACATCGACCATACGGCGCGCGACCTCCTGATCGATCTCGCCGGCGCGGCGGGCGTCTCCCAGAAACGCGACGCGATGTTCGCGGGCCGGAAGATCAACGAGACCGAGGGGCGCGCGGTGCTCCACACCGCGCTGCGCAACATGGACCGTCCGGTTCTGGTCGAAGGGCAGGACGTGACGGCGGGCTTGCGTGAGACGCACGCCCGGATGCAGGCTTTCGCGCACGACCTGCGCGAGGGGCGCTTCACGGGGCAGGGCGGGCGCATCACCGACGTGGTCAATATCGGCATCGGCGGCTCGGACCTTGGTCCTGCGATGGCCTGTCTTGCGCTGGCGCCCTACGCCGACGGGCCGCGCTGCCATTTCGTCTCGAACGTCGATGGCGCCCACATCCACGACACGCTGAAGGATCTCGACCCCGCCACGACGCTGGTGATCGTCGCCTCCAAGACCTTCACCACCATCGAGACCATGACCAACGCCGAGACCGCCCGGCGCTGGATGGAGGGACGCGTCGCCCATCCCGCGGCGCAGTTCGCCGCCGTCTCGACCGCGGCCGACCGGACGGCGGCGTTCGGGATCGATGCCTCGCGCGTTTTCGGATTCGAGGACTGGGTGGGCGGGCGCTATTCGATGTGGGGGCCCATCGGTCTCTCGTTGATGATCGCGATCGGCCCCGAGGATTTCGATGCCTTCCTCTCGGGTGGCGCCGCCATGGACCGCCACTTCCGCGAGGCGCCCTTCGCCGAGAACCTGCCGGTGCTGCTCGCGCTGGTGGGCATCTGGCACAACCAGATCTGCGGACACGCCACCCGCGCCGTGCTGCCCTACGACCAGAGGCTCGCCCGCCTGCCCGCCTATCTCCAGCAGCTCGAGATGGAATCGAACGGCAAGCGCGTGGCCATGGACGGGCACGAACTTGCGCTCCACTCCGGTCCGATCGTCTGGGGCGAGCCCGGAACGAACGGCCAGCACGCCTTCTACCAGCTCATCCACCAGGGCACGCGGGTGGTGCCGTGCGAGTTCCTTGTGGCGCGCGACGGCCACGAGCCGGATCTGGCCCACCAGCACCTGCTTCTCGTCTCGAACTGCCTTGCCCAGTCCGAGGCTCTCCTGCGCGGCCGCTCGCTCGACGAGGCGCGCGCGATCCTGGCGAAGAAGGGCCTGACCGGCACCGAGCTCGAGCGGCAGGCGCGCCACCGGGTCTTCCCCGGCAACCGTCCCTCGACGACGCTCGCCTATCCGAAGCTCACGCCCGCGATGCTCGGCCGCATCATTGCGCTCTACGAACATCGGGTCTTTGTCGAGGGCGTGATCCTCGGCATCAACTCCTACGACCAGTGGGGCGTGGAACTCGGCAAGGAGCTGGCGCTCGCGCTGCAGCCGATGCTCGAGGGCCGCGCCGGCACCGAGGGCAAGGACGGCTCCACCCGCCAGCTCATCGACTTCCTGCGCAGATGAGGCGAGGGCCTGCCTTCCTTCACTCTGGTCCAAATATCCCGGGGGTCCGGGGGGCAGAGCCCCCGGCCTTCGTCTGAGATCGCCGCTGGAAGTCAGATCACCGCGGTGACGATGACCTCGACCCTGTAGCCGGGCGCTGCAAGCTTCGCCTCGCCGGTCGCACGGGCCGGGCAGTGCCCCTGCGGCACCCATTCGTCCCAGACCGCGTTCATCTCGGCGAAATCGGCCATGTCGGCCAGCCAGATCTGCGCCGAGACGATGCGGGTCTTGTCGCTGCCGGCCAGCGCGAGCAGACGGTCCACTTCGGCGAGGCAGGTGCGGGTCTGCTCGGCCACGGACTCGCCCGGATGGCCGACCTGACCCGCAAGCCAGACCATGCCATTGGCCCTGACGGCCTGGCTCATGCGTGCGCCGGTTTCGTATCGGGTGATCTCGGTCATGAAAGCCTCCTTGGATGATACCCCCTGTTAGCCGAGCGGCACCCCGCGGGAAAGCCGCCCCGCGCGGGAGCGTCACCCGCGACGCGTGAATGGGCCCGTAGGTCGCGCCTCCGGTCCGGCCGCAGGATAAGCATGTCCGTTCCGCCCTGCGTGCTCCGCCGGAACACCTGTCCGCCCTTCGGCCTCTATCGGGAAAAATCGTCCCGGACGTCGCCACATGCGCGGAAATCGTGACGGCTGCGGCGGCTTCGGGGGCGGGCGGGACGGACCATCCTCCCTTGATTTTCCCCGTCCGACGCTCGATCTGAAGCGCACTCCAAATCTGAGGACATGTGACGCCATGCGACTGATTCCGCTCGCCACCGCGGCTCTGATGGTCATCTCCGCGCCGGCCTTCGCCCAGCAGACCTTCGGCCCGCTTCTGACCCCCGAGCAGGCCGCCGAAGCGCAGGCATCGGGCGAGGCGCTCTTCATCGACATCCGCGCCGGTGAGGAGGGCAAGCCCCAGCCCTACGCCGAGGGTCACATCGCGGGCGCCGTCTCCGCTCCCTACGGCCTGTTCCGCGGTCCGGCCGACAATCCCGGCAAGGTTCCCGAGGCCGACCGGCTGACCGAGATCCTGCAGGGCCTCGGCGTCACGGCGGATCGTCCGACCGTCATCGTCCACGAGGGCAAGGACGCCACCGACTTCGGCGCCGCCGCCCGGGTTTACTGGACCCTGAAATCCAGCGGCGTGAGCCAACTCGCCATCATCAACGGGGGCATGCGCGGCTGGCAGGAGGCGGGTCTTCCGCTGAGCACCGAAGCCGCGACCCCCAGCCCCAGCGACTTCACCGTCGCCTTCTCGGACGCCTGGCTGGCCACCGAGCAGGACGTGCGGGAGGTTGTCGAGGGCGAAGGGCAGGCGACGCTGATCGACGCGCGCCCGCAGGAGTTCTGGGAAGGCAAGAAGGCCGCGCCGGCCGCCGCCCGTCCCGGCACGCTGCCGCAGTCGGAATATTTCACGCATGACCGCTGGTTCGGCTCGAACCCCGCGGTCATGGATGCGGACCGCGCCCGGACCCTTGCGGCCGAGGCGGGCTACACCGGCGTCGAAGAGCTGATCTCCTTCTGCAACACCGGCCACTGGGCGGCGACCAACTGGTTCGCGCTGAGCGAGCTGGCGGGCGTCGAGAATGTCAAGCTCTACCCCGAATCGATGGTGGGCTGGTCGAACGCCGGCCTGCCGATGGAGAATGTTCCGGGGCCGCTCCAGAACCTCTGGAACCAGATCAGCGGCGTCTTCTGAGGATCGGACGATGACGGACAGGATGGCGACCGCCGGGCCGGTCCCGGCGGGCCTCGGGGGCCGAAGCCTCCTCATGGCGGCGGGCCTCTTTGCGGTGCTGGCCGTGGCCACGCTGGTGGGCGGACGCTACGGCCTGCTGCTCGCGATCGGCCTCGGCTTCGGGATCACGCTGGAAGGCTTGCGCTTCGGCTTTGCAGGGCCGTGGCGCGCGATGATCCTGCGGAGAGAGCCCGCGGGCCTTCTGGCGCAACTGCTGGCCATCGCGCTGGTCGCGGTGGTGGCGATTCCCCTCATCGGGGCCAATCCCTCGGAACTGATCGGCGCCCACGCGCCGGTCGGCTGGGCCATGGTGGGCGGAGCCTTCGTCTTCGGCATCTGCATGCAGCTGGTGCTTGGCTGCGGCTCTGGCACGCTTGTGAATGCCGGCAGCGGCAATGCGGTGGCGGCGCTGGCCTTGCCCTTCTTCGCCGTGGGCAGCTTCCTCGGCGCCTATCACATCGACTGGTGGAACGGGCTCGGTCTCGCGCCGGTGATGGTGCTGGACGGCCTCTCGGGGCTGGGCGTGACGCTGGCGGCCCTCGCCGCCGTGGCGCTGGCGGCGATCTGGCTCGGCGTGCCGGGCGGGGCGCGGCTGCCGCGCCGGCTCTGGCTGGCGGCGGCGGCGCTGGCGGTGCTTGCGCTGCTCAACCTCGTGGTGGCGGGTCAGCCTTGGGGCGTGGTCTATGGCCTCGGGCTCTGGGCGGCCAAGGGGGCCGTCGCGATGGGGGCGGACCTCTCGGCCTCCGCCTTCTGGAGCGCCCCCGCGCAGGTCGAACGGCTGCGTGAGAGCGTGCTGACCGACGTGACCTCGCTCACCAACATCGGGATGATCGCGGGTGCGGTGGGGGTGAGCCTCTGGCGGGGGGGCCTCGGCACCGCGGTTCCGGGCCTGCCGGCCAAGGCCTGGGTTGCGGCCGTGATCTCGGGGCTGCTTCTGGGCTATTCCTCGCGGCTGGCCTTCGGCTGCAACGTGGGCGCCTTCTTCAGCGGCATCTCGACCGGCAGCCTGCACGGCTGGGTCTGGTTCGTCGCGGCCTTCGTCGGTTCCTGGGTCGGCATCCGCCTACGGCCCGGCCTGGGGCTGGAGGGGCCGCGATGACCAGGAAACCCGTGGCTCTCCTCGTCCTGCTGGCGGTGGCGGGGGTGCTCGCCCTCGATGCGGCGGTGAGCGAGCCGCCCAATCCCTACCAGGCGCCGCCGATCCTCGCCCTCGGATCGGGGCTCGCGCCGGGCGGAGCGCACTGCTCGGCCGCCGGTTCCTGACACGCGGCGCCCTTCGGGGCGCCGTTTTCCGTATCGGCTGCCGGACGGTCCGCGGCGGGGGCCTGCAAGGATCCTGCGCGCGGGACGGCGCAGGGCGGAACGCTTCAGGATTTTCGTTGACAGAACCGTGAACTGGTCAGCTATTCTGACCGCGCGGCGCCGTTGGGAGGCGGGCCGCTTCTGCACGACAGACCGGACCCTTGCCGCGGCGCCTCTGGCCCGCGGCCTGTCCGGCGTGACGGTTCAACACGGGAGGAAGACATGAAGCGACTGACAGCGTCCCTCGCGGCACTTTCCCTGACCGCGGGTCTTGCCCATGCGCAGGGTGCCGACGTGCCCGACAACCTCGAGAAGCTCTCGAATTTCCAGAGCACGGGCAAGAGTGACTTCACCTTCATCGAGCAGGGCGGGGACTTCGCCGAAGGCATCAAGCGCACGCTCGAGCGGATCACGCTGCCGCCGGGCTTCCGCATCGGCCTTTACGCGGTCGTGCCCGACGCGCGCCACATGGCGGTGGGGCCGCAGGGCATCGTGACCTTCGTCGGCACCCGCAAGGACAAGGTCTGGGCCGTCACCGACCGCAACAAGGACCGGGTCGCCGACGAGGTGAAGGACTTCGCCCCCTCGCTGCGCTTCACCATCCCGAACGGTCCCTGCTTCTCGAGGGACGGCTTTCTCTACATCGCCGAGCAGAACCGGGTGCTCCTGTTCCCCGCGGCCGAGTTCTTCTACGAGTCGGGCGACGTGGCGGCCTTCAACCTCGTCAAGCAGGGCGAGCTGATCCCGGTCGAGGAGGAAAGCTTCAACCACACGGCGCGGGTCTGCGACATCGGGCCGGACGGGATGATCTACATCGCACTCGGCCAGCCCTTCAACGTGCCGGCGCCCGAAAAGCGCGAGCTTTACGACAAGTGGGGCATCGGCGGCATCATCCGCATGAAGACGGACGGCAGCGGCCGCGAGGTCTTTGCCCGCGGCATCCGCAACTCGGTGGGCATGGACATCCACCCCGAGACGGGCGAGGTCTGGTTCACCGACAATCAGGTGGACGGGATGGGCGACGACATCCCTCCGGGTGAGTTGAACCGCGCGACCGGGCCGGGGCAGAACTTCGGCTTTCCCTGGTATGGCGGCGGCAGCGTCCGCACTGTCGAATACAAGGATGACGAGCCGCCTGCGGATGCGGTGATGCCCGTGGTCGAGATGGATGCCCATGCCGCCGATCTCGGTATGATGTTCTACACCGGCTCGATGTTCCCCGAGGAATATCGCGGGGCCATCTTCTCGGCGCAGCACGGCTCGTGGAACCGGACGACGCCGGTCGGCGCGCGCGTCATGGTCACCACCCTCGCCGAGGATGGCAGCGCCACGACGAAGCCCTTTGCCGAAGGCTGGATCGACGAGAACGGCGAATATCTCGGCCGGCCCGTGGATGTGGCGCAGATGCGCGATGGCTCCATCCTCGTGTCGGACGATCTCGTGGGGGCGATCTACCGCATCTGGTATCAGCCGGAATGAGACGGCTTGCGCTTGTGGCCGGTCTGGGCGGGGTTGTCCTCGCCCAGTCGGTGCCGGCCGAGGAGCCGGTCGGCAATCCCGCCGAGGGCAAGGTGGCGGCCGGGCTCTGCCGCACCTGCCACGGGCTGAACGGGTTCGCCCGCATCCCCATCGCCCCCCATATCGGGGGCGAGCATCCTTCCTACATCCGCCATCAGCTCGAGGCCTTCCGCTCGGGCGCGCGCGAGCATGAGATCATGTCGGTGGTGGCCGCTGCGCTGACGGACGCGCAGATCGCCGACCTCGCCGCCTGGTTCGCGATCCAGCGCATCCGGGCGGAACTGAAGCCGGGGGTCGATCCCCATGCCGCGCCCGAGGCCTGTGCGCTCTGTCACGGGGCCGACGGGCTGGCCGTGCTGGAGGATGCGCCGAACCTGGCCGGCGAGAATGCGATCTATATCGAGACCCAGCTCAAGGCCTTCCGGACCGGCCGGCGGGTGCATGAGATCATGTCACCCATCGCCTCGGACCTGACCGACGACGAGATCCGTGCCGCCGCCGACTGGTATGCGGCGGTCGAGATCGAGATCGAGCCGCCGCCCTGACGCGGCGATCAGGCCGCTGCCATCTGCCGCCGCGCGGCCTGATCCTCGAGCGCCACGCGCTCGGACGTCTTCTGCAGTCCGTGGACGAGGAAGACGCCCATGAAGAAATGGTAGAGGACCGTCATCGGCAGCAGGTGAAAGAGGTAGATCCAGCCGCCCCAGATCGTGGCCAGCGCCACCACCACGAGCGAGCCGACGAACGAGACCACGAAGGTGATCAGGATCGCCGCGCCGTTGACGCCCGTATAGCGTCCGACGATGGCGCGGCGTTCGATCTCGGTCGCGCCGAAGAGAAGGGCCAGCGAGGCGGCCAGCGAGAGGGTGATGAAGAGGAACACTCGCATATCCTTTCGTTCTGCCCGCACGGGACGCGCCGGTCGCGCCCCGGTGCAGGACCCTCGTAGCGTCGGAACCGTCACCGCACAATGAGGCGAGATGACCGCCCCCGCCGAACCATCGCGAGATGTCTGGTGGGTGGTGAGGGGCTCGAACCCCCGACATCCTCGGTGTAAACGAGACGCTCTACCAACTGAGCTAACCACCCGCGGATCGCCCTCTACTCCGGACCGGGGCGGTTCCGCAAGTCCGCAAACCGCGCGGTGCATCATCCCGACCCGCCGGCGCGGCACGGCGGCCGTCTCGGGCGGGCATTCCGGCAACGGTGCGGGCTGTCGAAGCCACTCGCGTAGGGCGGGTGCAGGAAAACGGTTGTATCCCGGAAGGCGCTGGGGAAAGCTGACGGGGCGGATCCGAAGCCGAACCGTCGCGGCCTGCTCTCCATCCGGTACGATGGCGGCCGCGAAGGGCCGGACCGGGGAAGGGGTCCGGGCAGCGGCCGCGCCTCCCGGCCCGGAACAGGAGGTTGCGGCGGTGCGTTTCATCGTGCAATGCCGGGCACTTCGGCCGGATCGCGCAGGTGAGAGGCGAGTCGGAGCGGGGCTGACAGGACATTGGGCGCAACAGGATCAACCCCGTCCGCGGCACAGATCAGCGGACGGCTGACCATCGAGACTCTGGCCCGGACGCGGCACAACCTCGCGTCCGCCGAGCGGGAAGGGCGGCTCGACATGGGGGCCGTCGAGGCGCTCGACACGGCCGGCGCCTGGGCCATTCTCAGCGCGCAGAAGCGCGCCGAGGCCGGTGGGCGTCCGTTCGAGATCGTGAACCTGAGCGAGGCCCACCGCCACCTGCTGGCCACGGTCGCCAACGCCATGCCCGAGCCCGAGCCGCGGCGTCGGACGATCCCGGGCCGGCCGGGGGACGGGCTGGCGCAGCTCGGGCAGGAGGTGGCCGGAGGGCTGCGGGGCAGCCTCGATTCCATGGCCTTCTTCGGCCAGGTCGTGGCCCATCTGGGGGGCCTTCTGATTCATCCGCGGCGGCTGCGCCTTACGCCGCTCGTGCATCACATGCAGGAGGCGGGCTGGAACGCCGTGCCGATCGTCACGCTGATGGGCTTCCTGATCGGCATCGTCCTGGCCTTCCAGGGCTCGACCCAGCTCAAGGCCTTCGGAGCCGAGGTCTATGTCGTGGATCTCGTGGCCATCTCGATCCTGCGCGAGCTGGGCATCCTGCTGACGGCGATCATCGTGGCCGGCCGGTCGGGCTCGGCCTTCACCGCCGCCATCGGCTCGATGAAGATGCGCGAGGAGATCGACGCGATGCGCGTGCTCGGGCTCGATCCGATCGACCGGCTGGTGCTGCCGAGGCTGATCGCGCTGGTGATCCTGCTGCCCGTGCTCGGCTTCATCGCCTCGATGGCCGGGCTGGTGGGGGGCGCGCTGATGGCCTGGATCGACCTCGGCATCACGCCGGGGATGTTCCGCACGCAGCTTCTGGCCGACACGGACGTGAACCATGCGATCATCGGCCTCGTCAAGGCGCCTTTCTTCGCCGTGATCATCGCCGTGATCGGCTGCCATCAGGGAATGCAGGTCTCGGGCAACGCCGAGTCGCTGGGCAGCCACACCTCGCGTTCGGTGGTGCAGGCGATCTTCCTCGTGATCGTGGTGGACGCGCTCTTCTCGGTCTTTTTCGCGGTCTGGGGGCTCTGATGGCACGGGAGGTCGTGATCGAGGTGCGCGGGTTGAAGAACCAGTTCGGCCCGAACGTGATCCACGAGGATCTGGATCTCGACATCTACCGGGGAGAGGTGCTGGGCATCGTCGGCGGCTCGGGCACGGGCAAGTCGGTGCTGCTGCGCTCGATCGTGGGCCTGCAGGCGCCGCGCGCGGGCAGCGTCCGGGTCTTTGGCGTGGATGTGCGCCAGGCGCCGAGGGCCGAGATGGCCAGGGTCGAGAACCGCTGGGGCGTGATGTTCCAGGACGGGGCTCTCTTCTCCTCGCTCACGGTGCGCGAGAATGTCGAGGCGCCCATGCGCGAGCGGACGGACCTCGATCCCGAGACCCGCCGCGCGCTGGCCGACCTGAAGATCGCCATGGTCGGGCTGCCGCCCAAGGCACGCACGCTCTTTCCGTCGGAGCTGTCGGGGGGGATGCGCAAGCGGGCCGGGCTGGCGCGGGCGCTCGCGCTCGATCCCGAGATCCTCTTTCTCGACGAGCCGACGGCCGGCCTCGATCCGATCGGCGCCTCGGAGTTCGACGCGCTGATCCGCAACCTGCAGACATCCCTTGGACTGACCGTGTTTCTCGTGACGCACGATCTCGATACGCTGCATGCAACCTGCGACCGCATCGCGGTTCTGGCAGAAAGGAAAGTTCTGGTGACGGGAACCATCCGCGAGCTGATGGAGGTGGACCACCCCTGGGTGCGCGACTATTTCCACGGGCCGCGCGCCCATGCGGCGCTGCTGGCGGCGGAGGGCTGAGCGATGGAGACGCGCGCGCGCTATGTGCTGATCGGGATCTTCACGCTGCTGAGCATTCTCGCCACGCTTGGCTTTCTTCTGTGGCTCGCCAAGGTGGAACTGGACCGCACCTACGCGGAATATGACATCCTCTTCACCAGCGTGGAGGGACTGGGGCGGGCCAGCCCGGTGCGCTACAACGGCGTGGATGTGGGCGAGGTGCTGACGATCGAGGTGGACGAGGAGGATTCGTCGCTGGTGCGGGTGCGGATCCAGCTCGCAGCCACCACCCCGGTGCGGACCGACACGCGGGCGCAGGTGGCCTCGCAGGGGGTGACGGGCGTCTCTTATGTCGCGCTCTCGGGCGGCGCGGCCCCGGAGCCGCTTCAGGCCGAAGAGGGCCAGTGGCCCCCGGTGATCCCCTCGGAACGCTCGGCCGTGCAGGCCCTGACCGCCGATGCCCCCACGCTGCTGGCCGAGGCGATCGCGCTTCTGAAGGACATCCAGACCTTCACCGGCCCCGAGAACCGGGCCGCTGTCGAAAGCATCCTGACCAACGCCGACGCCTCGGTGCAGAACATCGCGGCCATCACGCGGGACGCGTCCGAGGCCACCGCGCGGCTGAACGACTTCACCGCCCGGCTCGACACGATGGCGGATCGCGCCGAAGAGGCGCTTGCCACGCTCGAGACCGCGCTCGAGGAAGGGCAAGGGGCGGCCTCGGCGGCCCGTGACACGTTCGAATCGGTCAACCGGGTGGTGGATCAGGATGTGCCGCCGATGCTTGCCCAGATCCGCAGCGCGGTCGCCGGGATCGAGCAATCCGTTGCGGGCATCCGCAACTTCGCCGACAACGGGCTGCCGCAATACGCCAGCCTCGCCGCCGAGACCCGCCGGACGGTCACGAACTTCAACTCGCTGATCGCCCAGATCTCGCGCGATCCGGCACGGTTCTTCCTCGGCAACCAGACCCCGTCCTACAGGAGATGACGATGCGTGCCCTGACCCGTTCCACACTCCTCGTTGCGACCCTGATGCTGGCGGGCTGCGGTGCCGTCACGTCGCTCTCGCGCGCCTCCGAGCAGCTCGACACCTACACCCTGTCGCCCCTGCCCGGACCGGGAGGCGGCGGCGCGCGTCATGTCGTGGTCGAGCCGGTGACGGCCGGCGGGGCCCTGTCCACGGACCGGATCCTGATCAAGCCCTCGCGCGTGCAGGCGCAGTATCTGCCCGATGCGCGCTGGTCGGACCCGGCTCCGGCGCTGGTGCAGACGCTGCTGGTGGGCTCTCTCCAGAATGCCGGCGGCTTCCGGCTTGTGGCGCGCGAGGCCGCGGGACTGATCCCCGACTACACGCTGATGACCGAACTGCGCGACTTCCAGGCCGAGGCCCCTCCCGGCGCGACTCCGGTTGTCCGGGTCGCCATGGTCCTGACGCTGATCCGCGAGTCCGACCGGAGCGTGGCCTCCAGCCGGCGCGTCGAGGCCGTGGCGCAGGCCGCCTCCGACACGACGGGCGATGTCGTCGTGGCCTTCGAGGCGGCGGTGACGCAGGCGCTGGGGCAGGCGATCGGCTGGGCGCGGGCGCAGGCGCGCTGAGCCGGGCCGGGCGCATGTCGTTTTCTGGCGGCAAGCGCCGGAATCGTTGCCGGGCGCGGCCTCGAAAAGCGTCATAAGGACGCAAAAGGGCAGCCGGCTTTTGGAGGATGGGCGATGAACGAGGTCACGGCACGCAGGGCGCGGGGTGGCGGCGGATCGGCGCGGCGGGCGGAGAGGACGGCGGTCAGCCTCGAGACGGCCCGATTCATCACCCGCAACATCCCGAACTTCGAAATCCTGAACGAGGAGGCGCTCCAGATCATCGAGTGGAACGCCGAGACGGTCCTCGAGGAGATCGGCGTCAACTTCCTCGAGAATCCGGCGGCTTTGCAACGGTGGCGCGACGCTGGCGCCGATGTGCGCGGCGAGCGGGTGCATATTCCCCGAGGGCTGGCGCGCAAGCTCTGCGCGACGGCGCCGTCGAGCTTCACCCAGCACGCCCGCAACCCCGCCCGCAATGTCGAGATCGGCGGGCGCAGCCTCGTCCTCGCCCCCGTCTATGGCCCGCCCTTCGTGCGCGACCACGAGGGCGGGCGGCGCTACGCCACGATGGAGGACTTCCGAAACTTCGTGAAGCTTGGCTACATGTCGAAGTGGCTGCACCATTCCGGCGGCACGGTCTGCGAGCCGACCGACGTGCCGGTGAACAAGCGTCACCTCGACATGCTCCATGCCCACATGACGCTCTCGGACAAGCCCTTCATGGGCTCCGTCACCGAACCGTCGCGGGCCGAGGATTCGGTCGAGATGGCCAAGCTCCTGTTCGGCGCGGAGTTCGTCGATCAGAACACGGTCATGACCTCGCTCGTGAACATCAACTCGCCGCTCACCTTCGACGCGACCATGATGGGCGCGCTTGAGGTCTATGCGGCGGCCAATCAGGCGGCCATCGTCTCGCCCTTCATCGTGGGCGGTGCCATGGCCCCGGTGACGGTGGCGGGGACGCTGACCCAGGTGCTGGCCGAGGTGCTGGCCGGCGTGGCCTACAGCCAGCTCATCCGCCCCGGTGCCCCGGTGATCTTCGGCGCCTTCGTGACCTCGATCGACATGAACTCGGGCGCCCCCACCTTCGGCACGCCCGAGGCCGCCCACATCACCTACGGAGCCGGCCAGCTCGCCCGTCGGCTGGGTCTGCCCTACCGCTCGGGCGGCTCGTTCTGCGGCTCGAAGTTGCCGGATGCGCAGGCCGCCTATGAGACGGCCAACTCGCTCAACGTGGCGCTCATGTCGGGCGTGAACTTCATGCTCCACGCCTGCGGGTGGCTCGAGGGCGGGCTCGTCTCCTCCTACGAAAAGTTCATAATGGATGCCGACCAGCTGGGCACGCTGCATCATCTGGCGCAGGGCGTGGCGGTGGATGCGAACGGGCAGGGGATGGATGCGATCCGCGAAGTGGGTCCCGGCGGCCATTATCTCGGCTGTGCCCACACGCAGGCCAACTTCAAGTCGGCCTTCTGGCGCTCGGACCTGTTCGACTACAAGCCCTTCGAGACGTGGGAGGAAGAAGGCGCGCGCGACACCGAAGTGCTTGCGGCCGCCCGGGTGAAGAAGCTTCTGGCCGACTACCAGAGGCCCGCACTCGACGAGGCGGTGGCCGAATCCCTCTCCGCCTATGTGGCGCGCAAGAAGGAGGCGGCTCCCGACGCCTTCATCTGACCAACGCCGAGGGCTCTGTCCCGCCTCATGGCCCGGGTCAGAGCCCGTCCGGCCCGCGGGTGCGGAACTGTTTTTCGAACCGCCGGGAGTCCTGCGGCGGACCCTGAGGCTTTCTGGGCACAACCGCCCGTCGGATGAGCGTGCGGTTGACCGCTCTTGCGCCAGGGAGATGGCGCATGAACGCAAGAACCGGCTGACCATGCCTCAGGCTGACGGCGCGAAAGCTCCGGGAAGCGGCGCGTCGTCGGCATCGCATCCGGGCAAGATGGAACCAGTGTCAGAGCTGGCGTCCACATGCAGACCTGTCAGGAAACCTCGGGATGGTCTTTGAAACGTCAAGACGTTTCCCGATGTCGAGCGGCGGCGCCTGTGCGGCGCCTGCCCTTCGATTTACTGGAGCGGGCGATGAGATTCGAACTCACGACCCTTACCTTGGCAAGGTAATGCTCTACCCCTGAGCTACGCCCGCGCTCCGTGGGGCAGGTATTAGCGGAGCGGCATGGCGGCTGCAAGGGGTTTTTCCTGTGTCTGCAGCGCGCCTTGCGAGGAAATCCCGGACGATCTGGACAGAGCGTCCGAATCAGGATGAGGACGCCCATGGCCCTTCCAGCGATCGGCGAGCCACGCCACGCAGAACTGGATCGAGAGCCCGGCCGACAGAAGGAACGTGTCGAGAAGGAAGCGGTTGCCCGCCACATCCTTCACCCCCTGCAGCACGAAGCAGAGGATCGTGCCGGTGGCGAACACCTGCAAGGCGTGGCGGCCCAGGAGTGCGAACGGCTCGGCCCAGCTGGACGCCGAGACCCGCCGCACCCAGACCAGCGTGCTCACGAGGTAGGCCAGCGCAAGGACATGCAGCAGGCGCGGAAGGCTGGCGAAGGTCTTGTCGAACGCCGTGATGTAGAAGGGCAGGCCGACCTGCCGGTTCAGGATCCACATGAAGTGGTTCATCGTCTCCTTGATGAGCGGCACCTTCAGCCAGAGCAGCGCAAGGATCAGATACCCCGCCGCCAGCGCCTGCAGCCACGGAAGGATCGGGACGAAGCGGCGGCCCTGCTTCATGGCAACCCCGGTCAGAAGGCCGAAGACGAAGATCACCTGCCAGGCCAGCGGATTGAAGAACCAGCCGCCGGGGTTGGGAAAGTTCGGAAGGTTCAGCCGGAACTGCCCCGTTACGATCCAGAAGAGAATCGAGCCCGCCAGCAGGATCCGCGGCCAGCGCAGCGCGCCGATTATGAGAAGCGGCGTGGCCAGCAGCAGCACCGCATAGAGCGGCAGGATGTTGGTGTAGCCGAGCTGGTGCGTCAGCGCCGGCACGCCGATCAGGAAGCCCAGAGGCTTCTGAAACAGCACCCAGACCTGATTCTCATGCAGAAGCTGCGGAGCGGCAAACCAGAGGGCAAAGGCCGCCGATATGGCGATCGCCCAGGCGGTCGTCAGCAGGTGAACGAGGTAGAGGGTCCAGCTCCGCCGCCAGATCCTGCGCGCCCCGGCCCAGTTGGCCCGGTGCAGCCCCTTGGAATAGGCAAGCCCCGCCGCAATGCCCGACATCAGGACGAAGCCCTCGGCCGCGTCCGAGAAGCCAAAGTTCCGGTTGGTGAATTTCTCCCACACCGTTCCCGGCACATGGTTGATGAAGATCATCACCAGTGCGAGGCCGCGGAACATGTCGAGCCGCTTGTCCCGTCCCGGAGCGACATGTGGCTGGTCAGGCATGGATCACCGCCATCGAGGACGAGGCTTCCGGCGCCGGCTCCTGCTCCCAGTCGGCGAAGATCGTCTGGTGTGCCAGAAGCACCGGCGTCGGAGCCAACTCGAGCGGCATGGTGAACAGCGCCGAGCGGCTGCGTTTGGAGGTGACCGAGATCACGAGCGGAGACAGGATCATGGGAATGGCGACCGGAAGCAGCCAGGGCACGAGGCCCGGCGCGAAGTAATAGGTGGCTCCAAGCCCGGCGACGCCCCAGGTCACGATCCAGTGGCTTGCCATCCAGGCCTGTCCGAACGAGAGGCTGCCGTCGCCTCGGTTGTTCGTGGGCCAGCCGCCGTCGCGGCCAAGCAGAACCTGAAGCACCGAGCGGGTCTGGAAGGCCATGAGGATCGGCGCGATGACGCTGGAAAAGACCAGTTCGGCCAGGGTCGAGACCAGTACCCGGACGGGTCCCCCGAAGCCGGCCGCGCGGCCCGAGGCGATCGCCTCGATGGCGATCATCAGCTTGGGCAGCAACAGAAGGCCGAAGATGCCGACGGCCAGACCGATCGCCTTCCAGGTCTCATCCGACGGAAAGACCGGGAACGGCCAGTAGGGCACGGGGAAGTAGTCGAGCGGCGGTGCGAAGAACGGGGCGGCGATCGAGGCCGCGATGAACCCCAGCCAGAAGAGCGGGGCGATGTAGGACATGATGCCCTGCACGAAGACGAAGCGGTTCCACGCCCGCAGGCCCGGCGCGAGCAGGATGCGCCCGTGCTGCAGGTTGCCCTGGCACCAGCGACGGTCCCGTTTGGCGTGATCGACCAGGTTCTCCGGCCCTTCCTCGTAGGATCCCCGGATGTCGTCGTCGAACCGGACGATCCAGCCGGCCCGCGCCAGAAGCGCCGCCTCGACGTAATCGTGGCTCATGACCGGGCCACCGAAGGGCGGCGGGCCCGACAGTTCGGGCAGGCCGCAGCTTTCGGCAAAGGCGCGCACGCGGACGATGGCGTTGTGGCCCCAGAACGGCCCGGTCTCGCCCTGCATCATGGCCAGGCCGCGGGCGAAGACCGGCGCGTGGAGCGCGGCCGAGAACTGCATCGACCGGCCGAAACGGGCCCGGGCCTTGGTCACGACGGGCAGCGTCTGCAAGAGGCCCAGCCGCGGTTCGGCCTCCATCCGGCGGACCATCTCCACCAGCGTCTCGCCTTCCATCAGGCTGTCCGCATCGAGGATCACGGCGAAGTCATAGGCGGCGCCGGACTTCTGGAAGAAATCCTCGATGTTGCCCGCCTTGCGACCGCGGTTCACCGCGCGGCGGCGGTAGAAGATGCGCCCCTCGGCGTCGCGCTCGCGCAGAAGGCGCAGGAACCAGAACCTCTCGCGCGCGGCGATGCCCTCGTCGCGCGTGTCCGAGAGGATGGCAAAGTCGAACATCCCGTGCCAGGGCGTGGCCGCCAGCGAGGCATCCATTGCCGCGATCCGCGAGAAGGTTGCGACAGGATCCTCGTTATAGACCGGGACGAGGATGACCGTCCGGCCCGAGATCGGGGCGTCGGGATCCACATTGGCCGGACGGCGGGGGCGCGTGAACAGGCCGAGCACGGCATGGGCGGCGCCCCAGCCGAGCCAGGAGGTCGAGACGAGGATCAGCACGCTCCGCGTGATGTCCATCGCGTCGAGCCCGTCCGACGATCCGAACTGCAGGAAAAGAAAGAAGGCCCCGGCTGCCGCGGTGAGGCTGATTGCCGCCGCAACGAGACGCGAGGCCAACGTGACGGCGCGCAGGCGCCGTTGCGCGGACATGGCTCAGAGCCCCGGCCTCGGGGCGCGGACCCCGAACAGCCGCAGCACCGACAGGAGGCCAGCGGCCGCCGGTTCGAGCTGCTGCTTGGGCATGGCACAGGGCGCGGCCGGAGGCGCGCCGAGCCGTTCGACAAGAGCCCCGGTATCCGGGAGCGGCGCAGCCTCAAGGGGCTCGGTCCGCAGGGAGTCGGCAGAGTGCAGCATCAGGCTTTGTTCCACTGGTAGAGCCAAGTTTCCGAGAGTTTGCGTCCATAACCGGCGATGTGACTGGCCAGTTCCACCGTGGCCCCCTCGGCTGCGGCCACGTCCAAGACGAGACGCCATATGTCCATCCCGTCGAGTCGTTCAAGGGTCTGCGTGACGATTTCGCCATGCTGCACCGACGTGATGGCTTCCACCTTGGCGTTGCGCGGCAGGTTGCCCAGAAGTCCGCCCTTGAAATCAACGACGAACTTGCGCGTTCCCGCGGTATTTTCCACCCCTGAGACGCCGCCGTGACCCGCCCGCGTCTCCCACACATGGGCCAGGTCCGCCGGTGTCTCGATGGGCAGGGCGCCCCACCGGAGCCGGTAGGCGAATTCGCGCGCATCTCCGGCGGCGATCTTCCCCTCGGGCACCCAGAAGGCCACGATGTTGTCGTTCGTCTCGTAGCGCGTCGGGATCTCGACCAGACGGACGACACCCTTGCCCCAGTCGCCGACCGGCTCGACATCGACCGACGGACGCAGTTCGTAATGCGCCTCGGCGTCCTGGTAATCCTCGAACGCCCGCTTGCGCTGGTGAAGGCCGAAGGACTGCGGGTTCTCTTCGCCGAAATAGCTGCTCGCCAGCCGGGGCGGATTGTTGAGTGGGCGCCACAGCAGGTCGCCCTCCCGCCGGCGGATGGCCAGGCCGTCGCTGTCGTGCACGTTCGGACGGAAGTCGTCGTAGCTGGCGCGGTTCTTCTCGCCATAGAGGAACATCGAGGTCAGCGGCGCCACGCCAAGCTGGGTGACGGCGTTGCGGAAGAAGAGCCGCGCGGTGACATCCATCACCGTCTCGATGCCCGGCGTGATGACGAAGCGATAGGCGCCCGTGACGCTCGGGCTCTCCATCGCGGCATAGAGAACGGTCGAGAGGCCCCCGGCCTGCGGACGCTCGAGGTAGAAGCGCGAGAAGCGCGGAAATTCTTCGGGCGAGGAGGTCGCGGTGTTGATGGCCAGTCCGCGCGCCGAGATCCCGTAGGCGTTGCCGCGGCCGAGGGCGCGGAAGTAGCTCGCCCCGAGGAAGGCCACCAGCTCGTCGTGGATGTCGGGCCGGTTGAGCGGGAAATTCAGCCGGAAGCCCGCCACGCCGGGCAGATCCACATGGGCCGCCACCCGCGTCGCAAGCTCGTTGCGGTATTCGAAGTCGTCGGTCGAGAACTGGACCTCGTGGATGAAGCCATCCGTCACGTCAAAGAGCCGCACGGGCGCGCCGAACAGCCAGCCCAGATGGAAGGCCTGGATGCGGAACATGCTGTCCGTGTCCGCCCAGCGGGAGCGGTCGTTGCGGAAGTTGATCAGGCGGTAGTCGTCATAGTGCAGATCGCCGAGGAAGCCGGTCAGGTTCGCCGGCTCGACATGCGGCTGGGTGGCGGCGACGCGCATCTCTTCCGTCAGCCAGTCGAAGCTGAACTGCTGCGGCGCAGCACTCGGCACGGAGGCCGGCGGCTCTTCCGCAGGCGCCTCCTGGGCCCGCAGGGGAAGCCCGACGAGCCCCGTGGCGGCAAGGGCAAGGGTCGAACTTGCCGCCGAAAGCAGCAGCCGGCGGTTCAGGCGGGCAGAGGGAGCGGAATGTGCGTGCATAAGGGAGAGACGACGTCCGTTTTTCAATGGCTTGTGGGGTGCAAATGCAGGATTCGCACCGTCCAGCAATATGGTCGGGCCAAGCGGACTTGCAAGATCGGTCGATGCCGCAGGTGGCGGTCTGAGCGCGGTTTCGCCGAACTTGTGTGCAGAACAACGCACTCTCCCGCGCAGTGGCGGCGCGGTTCCTCATGCCTGCCTTCCTGCGGGCAAATCGGGTGCGATGCTGCGGTGCAGACAGGCACCCGGCGAAGGGTGGCATGGCGGGAAACGGGCAGTGTTCGACGGCGCGTCAGGCCGGTGCGGATCGCACCGGGCCCGCGCGCGCCCCGGGCAGGTCAGTCGCGCTTCTCGGGGTAGGGGCGGCGGAGATAGACCAGCGGATCCGGTCGCCGCTCGTCATCGGCGGCGGGCTTCACCGCAGGAGCGACGCGCTCTGCGGCTTGCGCCAGCGCCTCCTCCACTTCGGTCAGGCCGTGACGTTCCGCATAGCCGATCAGCGAGATCAGGTGCGCCACCAGCCACGTGTGATCGCTCTTCGGCTCGCGCGGAGCGCGGCGGCGGGAAAGCTCCGTCACGTTGGTCCTTCTCGGGTCCGGTTGCGCCATACTCATCCCTCCGGTGCGGCGGGCGGCCCGTACGGGTCGCCCGTCCGAACTGCCTGCAAGATGCTTGCCCTGCAAGCGGAAGAATGCCCTGAGCGGCGAATATCCGCCGGTTTTCAGGCCATTACAGTCTGCGGTTGCGTCACGTCATGGTAAATCCCGGCAAAGTCGCGAATCCGGTTCACGCGGTCCTCCGAGCAATCCATCAGGGCGGCGAGCGCCGTCACCTTGCCCATCGGCTTCGGCGTGCCGAGGTACCCGTGCGGGGCATTGCCCGACCGCTTCAGCACACGGTCCATGACCGGGTCGATGACGGCCACCGCGTCGCTGACCCCCGAGGCCATGGCGAACTCGAACGCGCCGATCATCACCTCGCTCGTGACATAGGAGATCGAGTTCCGGGCCCGGCCGCTGACCAGCCGCTCGGTATCCACGCAGAATCGCGTCGCTTCCCAGCAGGTGGCGCTGCGCAGCGGGGGTTCGCCGTCCAGGATCGAGCTGAACACGTCCGACAGCATGTGCGGTCCGGTCGTCTGCAGCAGCCTCATGCAGCCAACCACGCGCCCCTCGTCATCGACGCTGATGACATGGGCCGGATCCAGTTCGTCGAAGCGGTCGCGCTCCATCCCCTGCGAGACCTGAACGTCCCAGCCCAGGCGGTCGGCAAATACCCGCTTGCGCAACCGAAACATGTCCTTCACGATGTCCGAATGCTCGTGTAGGTTGAGGGAGTCGATGATGAAGATCATTCTTCAGTCCTTAAGGTTGCGTACTATACGGCTATAGTTGCGCACATCGACCCGTTTCGGCTATCGGGGGAATCCCGTAGCCGACCACCTTGGCTTGTAAATTTTTGATGTGAATCCGCTGGCCTGCGGGCGGCGTTGTTTCCCCGGCGTCACGCGCTCAGCGGGAAGAACCTGTCATCTTGGATAGACAAGCCCGAGCCCGATCGCGCGACCGACCGCCTGCACGGTCGAGAGCGTGCCCAGCTTTTCCCGCGCCGAACGCAGGTGCACCTCGACGGTGCGGTGCGAGATCCCGAGGATGTCGCCGATATCCATCTGCGACTTGCCGGCCGCCACCCACTGCAGCACCTCGATCTCGCGTGTGGACAGGCGCGGCTGGCGCAGCGCGCGCGAGATCACGTCCGACCGCATGACGGCATCATGAAGATGGACCGCGGCGACCTGAAGATCGCCGATCGCCGCCCGCTTGAGCTTGTCCCAGTCGCTGCGGGGGCATCTCCGCGTCACCGACAGGAGGCCACGGTCGCCGTAGGGCCCCCGCACCGGCACTGTCAGGCCCTGGGGCGTGATGCCGAAATCCTCGGCCGCGAAGAAGACCGCCCGGAAACGTTCGTCCCGCTCGAAACGGGCCCAGTCCACGGGCGCGATGCTCAGCGCGGACTTGTGGATGGTGGGATCCACGCGGTGCAGGTTGCGCCGCATGTAGTGCATCTTCCAGCTGTCGGGGTAGTTCGCATAGCCCTGAACGGCCCCGGTCATCGGGCTCGTCGTGGCGTAGGAGGCAAAGTCGAACCCCAGCCTGGCGCAGAGCTGGTCGAGATATTCCAGAAAGTTCGCATCGTCCGAAGCGACCACGCTGAGGTCGATGATATCCATGAGCCGGCTCCCCCCGGCCGTCCCCGCAGCCGTCCCTACTATCTAGCACGTTCCTTCAGCCTTTGGGAGGTGCGCTTGACGTTGCGTAATTAACCCGGCGGATGGTTCACAGGATCCCCCGGCTCGCGGCCACCGAGGCGGCCTGCGCCGCCGTCTTGGCGTTCATCCGCTGCGCCGCGCCCTTCAGACGGGCCTTGACCGCGCTCTCCGAGATGCCGAGCGCGTAGGCCATCTGCTTGTAGCGCATCCCCGTCGAGAGCATGCGGAGCACCTCGACCTGGCTCTCGGTCAGGGTCTGCGGCTCATTCACATGCAGCGCGGTCAGAAGCTCGCGCAGGTCGATGATCTCGGCATCGGTGAACTCGCGATCGGCCCGTGCGAAGATGCCGAAGCTCTTCTTGGGCACGGCGCCCCGGCCGACGAGGCACATGGTGGCGCCGTAGCGCATTCCATACTGCCTGTAGCGGGCCATCACGCCCAGCGGGTCGGGCAGGTCGATCGCGCTCCAGCGCAGGGCGCCGTGGTTGGTGAAGGTCCAGCGCATCAGCGGATCCTGAAGGGCGAGGCCGCGCGCGGTGTAGAGTTCGACAAATTGGTCGGGAAAGGTGTTCAGCTCGTCCTCGGGAGAGTAGAATCCCAATCTGAGTGCGACATAGAATCCCGCTTGTGCGATCTGCAGGAACGCTCCCTTCATATCCGACAGATGCATAAGCTTGTGCTGTTCCATTGTAATCCGACAGACCGTAAAGTAGCAGTCGCGCGGCATGATGCCGTGCCTCTTTCTGATACACAACCTGCAGGCCGATACAAAGCATGGTGAACGTTCATCGCGTGCGCGATCTTCTGAATGATGTGGCCGCTCACTCCGATTGGCACTTTGCCATCGGGGTCAGGATACGATTTGCGAATCCGACGCTCCTCTACCAGACCTACCCGCGCGAGTGGATCAACCTCTACGCGGACAAGGCCTTGATCTTCGTGGATCCCACCGTGCGGTGGGGCCTCGAACATCCCGGCATCTGTCGCTGGAGCGATCTGGCCGACACGGATGAGGCTGGAGTCATGGGGAAAGCGGCCGAATTCGGCCTGCGTTACGGTCTCGTCGTTTCGGTGGGCGAGGCGTCCGCCCGCACGCTCGGCTTCTTCTGCCGCGAGGATCGCGAGCTGGACGAGGACGAGGCGAAGTTCGCCCTGGCGCAGGTGCAGAATCTGCATGACCTTACGGAAGGTATTGGCCGCACGACCGAGGGGCAGTTGGCGGAACTTCGCAACTTGAACGCGAACCTGCGGCGCCAGAACTAACGCATGGCGCGCGTGCGTCAATAGGACGCACGACGCCGCGGCGCTGCAGAGGCGATTCTCTCGATGAGATACGGCCGCGGAAACGCCGGCCGGGACGCATCCGGCGGCCCGTTCCAGCCGTTCGACATCCGCATGCGCGGCCGCCGGGAACCGGCGCCCCGGCGGGCGGCTTCCATCGCCATGACTAGAAGAAGACAACCTGCGGCGCGCGCACCCTTCCTCCGGTTCGGCGCCTGGATCGAGCGGCGAACGGTCACCCTGCTGCTGGCGGTGTTCGCGCTCGGATGGGCCTTTGCCGAGATCGCCGACCTCGCTTCGGGTGGGGGGGCTCATGCCTTCGACGAGACGCTCCTCCTGCTCATGCGCAATCCGGCCGATCCGGGCGATCCGCTGGGCCCTGCGTGGTTCGAGGAGCTGGCGCGTGACGTGACCGCCCTTGGGGGTGTGGGAATCCTCGGGTTCGTCACGCTTGCCGTCGCGGGCTTCCTGGGTCTGGGCGGGCGGTGGCGGACCATGTGGTTCGTCCTGATCGCCACGGGCAGCGGCCAACTGCTGAGCTTTGCCGCCAAGCGCCTGTTCGACCGCCCGCGTCCCGACCTCGTGCCGCACGAGACGGTCATCTACACGGCCAGCTTCCCGTCCGGGCACGCGATGATGGCCGCCGTCACCTACCTCACGCTGGCGGCCGTGCTCGCCCGCACGCAGCCGCTCGTCCGGGTCAAGGCCCATATCCTCGGCGTGGCGATCCTCCTCACGGTGATGATCGGACTGAGCCGGGTCTATCTGGGCGTCCACTGGCCGACCGACGTGCTGGCGGGCTGGACAGGCGGCGCGGCCTGGGCGCTCGGTTGCCTGACGGTGGCGCGCTGGCTCCGGCGGCGGCGGATGATCGAGCCGGGCGAGCCGGGGAACGATCCATCTTCGACGCGCGTTTCCCCGCCCGAGCCGTAATGGCACCGCACGGCAGGGCGTGGCGGCGACGGCGCCGGGGAAGCGGGATGCGTCGGGGACAAAGGGCGGCCGTCGGCCTTCTGATCCTGTCGGGAGCGGGCGGATGTCATGGGCCCCAGTCGGTGTTTTCGGCCGGCGGGGCCGACGCGATCGAGCTGAACCGGCTTTTCGCCGTCATGCTGGTGGGCGCCGTGATCCTATGGATCTCGCTGAACGGGCTCTTCTTCCATGTCACGCGGCGCCGCACCGGGCACATGTCGCGCAAGCTGGCCGAGGCGGTCATCATCGGCGGGGGCATCCTGCTGCCCGTGGTGGTCCTGACCGCGCTGCTGGCCTGGGGGCTTTCGATCATGCCGGATCAGCGGGCGCCGGGCGAGGGGCTGCGGGTGCGCATCACCGGCGAGGAATGGTGGTGGCGGGTCGAGTATCTGCCCGAAGGCGCGGCGGGGCCGGTGATCTCGGCCAACGAGCTGCGGCTTCCGGCCGGCCGGCGCACCGAGATCGAGCTTCAGGCCGGGCGCGTCATCCATTCCTTCTGGGTGCCGGGTCTCGGTGGCAAGACCGACATGATCCCGGGGCGGACCACGCGCATGTCGCTCGAGCCGGTGACGCCCGGCACCTACCGGGGCCAGTGCGCCGAGTTCTGCGGGGCCTCGCACGCGCTGATGGCGCTGAATGCGGTCGTGCTGGAAGAGGGCGACTTCGCCCGCTGGCTCGAGGCCGAGGCGGCGCCCGCCCGGCCGGAGGAGGGCGAGGGCCGCGCGATCTTCTTCCGCGAGGGCTGCGGCGCCTGCCACACCATCCGCGGCACACCGGCCGCCGGGGCCGTCGGTCCCGACCTCACCCATTTCGGCAGCCGCACCAGCCTCGCCGCGGGCATCCTGCCGATGGAGCGCGCGGCGCTGGTCTCCTGGATCGCCAACGCGGGCGCGATCAAGCCCGAGGCGCAGATGCCCGCCTTCGCACATCTGTCGAAGACCGAGCTGGACCGGCTCGCCGGCTGGCTGGAGGCGCTGGAATGACGCGCTCTCATGCCAGCGACGCGCCGCTGCCCGAGGGTGCGTTCCCGCCCACCGAGGCGATGCTGTCCGAGCCCGTGCCCTCTGCCCTGGCCGAGGCGCAGGCCGACCGGCTGCGCGCCGTCTGGGCCACGCCAAAGGGCTGGCGCTACTGGTCGGCGGTGAACAACAGCGAGGTGGGCGTGTGGTATGCGCTGACGGCGCTGGCCTTCATGCTCTGCGCCGGGGTGCTTGCGCTGCTGATGCGGGTGCAGCTGGCGGTGCCGGACAACGACTTCCTCTCGGCCGATCGCTTCAACCAGTTCTTCACCATGCATGGCTCGGCCATGATGTTCCTCTTTGCCGTGCCGATGTTCGAGGCGATCTCGATCATCCTGCTGCCCGCGCTGCTCGGCGCGCGCGACCTGCCGTTCCCGCGGCTGTCGGCCTACGGCTACTGGTGCTTCCTGATCGGCGGCGTCTTCGTGATGGGCTCGATCCTCTTCGACGCGGCGCCGAAATCGGGCTGGTTCATGTATCCGCCGCTGGCCACGCAGGACGAGGGGCTCGGCTCGGACATCTGGCTGCTGGGGCTGTCCTTCATCGAGGTGGCCTCGATCGCCGCCGCGGTCGAGCTGATCGTGGGCGTCCTGAAATGCCGCCCGCCGGGGATGCGGGTCAACCTCATGCCGCTCTACGCCTGGTATGTGCTGGTGGTCGGGGGCATGATCCTCTTTGCCTTCCCGCCGCTCATTGCGGGCGACCTCCTGTTCGAGATGGAGCGTGGCTTCGACTGGCCCTTCTTCGACCCCGAGCGGGGGGGCGATCCGCTGCTCTGGCAGCACCTGTTCTGGATCTTCGGGCACCCCGAGGTCTATATCATCTTCCTGCCCTCGATCGCGCTGGCGGCCATGATCGTGCCGACCGCGGCACGCCAGCCCATCGTGGGCTATTCCTGGATCGTGCTCTCGGCCGTGGGAACCGGCTTTCTCAGCTTTGGCCTGTGGGTGCATCACATGTTCACCACGGGGCTGCCCGCGCTCTCGCTGGGGTTCTTCTCGGCCGCCTCCGAGGCGGTGGTGATCCCGACCGGCATCCAGCTCTTTGCCTTCGTGGCGACGCTGATGGTGGGCCGCGTCAAGATGATCCTGCCGATGCTCTGGATCGCGGGCGGGCTTGCCGTCTTCACGGCCGGCGGGCTCACCGGCGTCATGGTGGCCATCGCCCCCTTCGACTGGCAGGTGCACGACACCTATTTCATCGTGCCCACCTGCATTACACGCTCTTTGGCGGCATGGTCTTTCCGATCATCGCGGGGGTCTATTACTTCTATCCCGTCATCACCAAGAAGGCCCTGTCCGAGCGGCTGGGGCGCTGGTCCTTCTGGCTGCTGTTCACCGGCTTCAACGTGACCTTCCTGCCCATGCACCTGACCGGGCTGAAGGGGATGCCGCGGCGGGTCTTCACCTACCCGGGCCATGTGGGCTGGGACTGGCTGAACCTGATCTCGACAGTGGGCGCCTTCGTGATGGCGGCGGGCTTCCTTGTCTTCGTGGTGGACCTGCTGCGCCCCAAGCGGACGAAGATCGGTGACCGCAACCCGTGGGGGGCGGGGACGCTGGAATGGTCGCTCGACCTCGAGGACGACAACTGGGGCGTGCGCTCCATTCCCCATATCGAGACGCGCTACCCGCTCTGGCAGCAGCCGAAGCTGGTGGAACGGATGGATGCGGGCCGGTTCTACCTCCTCGGGGCGCGCCACTACGACTCCGCCTGCCGCGTCTGCCATGGCGCGCCGGGGGTGACTCAGGGGGCGACGGTGCGCGCGATGCTGCCCGCGCCGCCGCCCATTGGCGACGCGGTGCGCGACTGGCGGCCGAACGAATTGGGCTGGATCGTCCGCGAGGGGGTGAAGATGTCTGGGATGCCCGGCTGGCCCTCGGCCCGCAACGACGAGGTCTGGCCGGTCGTGGCCTTCCTCACCCGCGTGCGGGGCATGAGGCCCGAGCACTATGCCGCCCTCGTGGGCCCGGCCACGGCAGAGGGCCCACCGGGCTTCGGCTCTTGCGCGGGCTGCCACGGCATCGACGGCCTCTCGGGCAACGAGCGGATCCCGAGGCTGGATATCCAGACACCGGACTATCTCGAGATGGCCTTGCTGACCTACCGCGACGGGCGCCGCCAGAGCGGCTACATGCGCCACGCGGCCAGCGCCGTGCCCGCCGAGACGCTGCGCCCGCTGGCGCAACGGTTCGGCCGACTGTCAGATGCAACCGCACGGGGGGCGGGGCAGGCCGCGAGGGCTGCCGGCTCGGGCGCGGCAGGGGCCGCCGGGGCGTCGGACGATCCCGTCGAAGAGGGCCGCAGGCTGGCCTTCGCCCTCGACCGCCGCCGCGACCTTCCGGCCTGTCACTCCTGTCACGGACCGGATGCCGAGCGGCGGCGTCCCGACACGCCCTCGCTGTCGGGCCAGTATCGCGGCTATCTCGAGACGCAGCTCATCCTCTGGCGCGACGGACTGCGCGGCGGCGGCCCGCGCGCGGAGCTGATGTCCGAGGCGGCGCGCCGATTGAACGATGACCATATTGCGGCGCTCGCGGCCTGTTATTCCTCGCTGGCGCCCGAGGTGCCGGCGGCGGGCGGCGCGGCGAACTGATAGTCAGGAAGTGCGCCCCTCTTCCTCGAGATGCCGGCGCAGGAGCGCCATGTTGCGCAGGTTCGACTTGAAGGCCACGTCGAAGATGGTGCCCAGCACCGGGACGCTGCCGCCGACGAAATCGATGCCCGTGTTCGCCGCCATCCGCAGGATGACCGGAGTGGGCACGCCCAGTTGCCGGGCCCGCCAGATCAGCCAGGCCCCCGGAACGAGGGTCACCGCATCGCCCAGACCCGGCACGATGCTGGCGATCCCGTCCCAGCCGAAGCGGATGCCGAAGAGGCGGAACCGCGCGTCAAGAAGCCGCGCGAGCGTATCCAGTCTGCGGATCTCGCGGTCGAAGTCCTGCCGGGTCATTTGGCCCTCCGCAAACGGGACCAGCCGCTGCGCCCGCGCCAGAATCGGGAGACGCGCTCGGGGTCGAGCATCTCGTTGTCGGCGATCAGGGTCTCGCCGATCGCGCCCAGTTCCGGCGGCTCGAAGGGGCGGAGCGACCGGCCCGGCCCCCGCAGCGATTCGATGGCGGCGATCAGCGACCCCTTGGCCCTCAGCACCGCCTCGAAGGTCTCGCGCGGAACGCCCAGATGCTCGGCGATCAGGTCGTCGCGCAGGGCGGCGATCCGCTCCTGCAGCCCGGTCTCTCCGGCCGCCGCCTCGACCGACAGGTCGCATTCCGTGTCAAAGCCCATCGACCGGTTGTTGAGGTTCGACGAACCGACCTTGAGCAGCCTCTCGTCCATCGCCAGCACCTTGGCATGGACATAGATCGGCTGACCCTGAACCGTCACCGGATGGTAGATGCGGAAGCGGTCATAGCGGTCGGCCTCGGCGATCATGCCCAGGAGCTTCGCGCGCGAGGCGCCCATCACCGTCTCCTCGAGCCAGCCGTCGGCCGTCAGCGGATTGACGATCACGATCTCCGGCCCGCCCTCCTCGCGCAGCCGCACGGCGATCGCCTCGGCGATGCGGCGTGCGGCGAAATACTGGCTCTCGATGTAGAGCGTGCGCTCGGCGCGGCCGATGATCTCGAGGTAGAGCTTCTCGATCTCATGCACGCCCGGCCGCTCGCCATAGTCGGGCAGCGTGCGCGAGATGCCGACCTCGGCGCCTTCCAGCAGCGGCTCGAGCCCGTCGAGCCAGCGGGTCTCGCAGGCCGGAGGCGGCTCGAGTCGCTCGCCCGTGGCCTGTTCCCATCGGTTGCGCGTGATCTCGCCCAGCGCCGCCGCCGCCGGCCCGTTCACCGCTGTCGTCACGTCGTGCCAGGGGCCATAGTGGCGCCGCGTGGTGGGGCGGCGGCGGCGCGGCTCCGTGTCGAGATGGTCCCGCGTGTCCCATCGGTCGGCGGTCATGTCGATCCCGCCGCAGAAGGCCAGCACATCGTCGATCACGACGATCTTCTGGTGATGCACCGAGGAGACGGGATGGGCACCGTCGAGGCGGAAATGCATCCGCTTGTCGCTGAGCCAGTTGAGCACGAAGAGGGGCGTCGATCCGCGTCCGAGCGCCTTGACCGTGCCGAGATCCCATTTCAGCACGCGGATCTCCAGCTCCGGCCGGTGGCGGATCACCCAGTTCAGGAACCGGCCGAGCGTGTCGGGCGCCTGGTCGGGCGGCGCGCGCGGGTCGAGCCGGATGCGCGCGTCGAAATCCCAGGCGACCATGATCACCGAATGCCGCGCCTCGAGGATCGCCTGCTTGACGCGGGCGAAATAGTCGGCGGCGTCGATGATCACGGCCAGCCGGTCTGCGCGCTCGATCCGCCAGCAGGTCTCGCCGGACCGGAGGATGGGGCGGTGCTGGTTCATGGCAAGAGGCTCCCTTGACGTCCCCTGTCCAATGAGCGCGACCCACCCCCGGTTCCTGCCGCTCACCGTCGGCGGCAGGTCAGGGAAGTGCGGCCCGGATCTGGTCGAGCAGCAGATCCGGCCGAATCCCAAGGACCAGGATGATGGCCGTGGCGGCGCCCAGAAGCGTCCTCTCGGGCCAGCGGACGGCCGGATCGGCCGGGTCGGGCGCGCGGCGGAAGATCAGGGCCACGAAGCGCAGGTAGTAATAGGCGCCCAGCGCCGACCCGGCGATGGCGAGCGCCAGGAGAGCCCAGGCCCGGCCCTCGATCAGGGCGGTGAAGATAACGTATTTCCCGAAGAAGCCCGCCGAGACCGGCAGCCCCGCCAGCGAGACGAGCGCGGCGGCCATGGCCGCACCCGCCAGCGGGCGCCGCCATACGATCCCGCGCAGGTCGGAAATGCGCGTCGCGCGCCCGATGAGCGCGGCCACGCAGAGTGCGGCCAGAAGGGCCGGCGCATAGGTGACGATGTAGAAGAGGGCCGCGGCCGGGGCCGACGCCGCGCCGGTGGCCAGCGCGGCCGCGATGTAGCCCGCATGGCCCACCGAGGAATAGCCCAGCATCCGCGCCACCCCGTCCTGACGAAGCGCCGCGAGGTTGCCGAGCAGGATCGAGACGCCCGCGAAGGTGCCGAGCCCCAGCGCCCAGACCTGCGGCAGCCCGACCGCGTCGAGGCGGACAAGGGCCGTGACGACCGCCACCTTGGAGGCCGCGCCCGCGAAGGCCGCCGCCGCCCCCGGCGCGCCGGTGAAGGCGTCGGGCGTCCACATGTGGAATGGCACGAGCGCGAGCTTGAAGGCGAGCCCGGCCAGCAGCAGGGCCGCGGCGAAGGTCAGCAGCGCCTCTCGGCCCCCGAATGCCTCCAGCGCCAGCGACCCGGTTGCGGCATGGCCAAGGGCGAGCCCCATCAGCAGCGTTGCGGCGGCGGCCGCGCCGAGGATGAGGAACTTGTAGCCCGCCTCCAGCGCCGGCCGGTCGAGCGGCAGGACGAAGAGCGCCACGAGCGCGAGCGTGATCAGCTCGAGCCCGAGGAACAGGCTGGCCGCATGGACCGCGCCTGTCAGCACCACGCCTCCGAGCGTGGCGAGAAGGAGCAGGGCCGGCCCCTCCTTCGACGGGCCGTCCGGGCGCAGGAAGGCGAGGCTGCCGAGGCCCGACAGACAGACGACAAGTCCCGTCAGCCGGGACATCCGGTCATCGGCGAGAAGCACGGACAGACCGTCGGGCGCGCCAAGCCGCAGGGCAAGGGCGACACACGCCGCGACGAGCGCGAAGCCCGCGATCCAGCGCGCCAGCCCCGGCAGGCGCGGCGCGGCGAGCATCGCCGTCACCGCTCCGGTGCCAAGCAGGATTACGGGCAGAAGGGCGGCAAAGCTGGGCATCAGGGGACCGTCACCGGGACAAGGGCCGCCTCGACCGCGCCTTCGAGCGCACCCATCAGGAGTTGCGGCAGCATCCCGAACAGAAGGGTCGCCACTGCGAGCAGCACGATCGGCCCCATCTCGCGCAGCGTCAGATCCTCGAGCGCCTCGGTCCGGCGCGACTTGCCGAACACCACCCGCTTGAACAGCCGCGTCGCATAGACGACCGAGATCACCAGCGAGATCAGCGTGATCGAGGCGAAGATCCAGTTCACCTGGAACATGCCGGTGATGACCAGCGCCTCGCCGAGGAAGTTCGCCGTGCCCGGCATGGCGAGCGCGGCCGAGAAGAAGACCGCGAAGGCCGCGGCAAAGCGGGGCGCGTTCTGCTGCAGCCCGCCCAGTTCGCGCAGGTCGCGCGTGCCGGTCCGGTCATAGAGCGCGCCGATCAGCAGGAACAGCGCCGAGGCCGAGAAGGCATGGGCCACCATCTCGACACCCGCGCCCATGAGCGAGAAATAGACGCCGCCGCAGATGCCCATCAGCACGATGCTCATGTGCGCGACCGAGGTGTAGGCCACCAGCCGCTTCGCGTCGGTCTGCCCGCAGGCCAGCAGCGCCCCGTAGATCGAGCCGAAGGCGCCAAGCGCAAGCCCGAAGGGGGCGAGCGTGGCGAAGCCCTCGGGGAAGAGCATCGGCGGGAAGCGGAAAAGCCCGTAGGCCCCGGTCTTGAGCAGAAGCCCCGCAAGCAGGATCGAGCCCGCCGTCGGTGCTTGCGTGTGCGCATCCGGCAGCCACGCATGCAGCGGCGGCACCGGAAGCTTCACGAGGAAGGCGGCGGCAAAGCCCAGAAGCAGCAGAACCTGCACCCCATGCGGGATCTGACGCTCGGCCACCTCGAAGGCGTCGAAGGTCACCGTCTCGCCGGTGGCTCCCAGATAGAAGACCGCCGCCAGCAGCCCGAGCCCCGCCACCGCGTTGAAGACGAGGAACTTCAGCGCCGCCGCCTCGCGGTCGCCGTGGCCCCAGACCGAGATCAGCAGGAACGACGGGACCAGCATCAACTCCCAGAAGAAGGCGAAGACGAGGAGGTCGAACGACAGAAAGACCCCGTTCGAGGCCGCCACCGTCCAGAGGAGCGCCGCGTTCAGCAGGCCCGAATATTCGGTGATCTTCCAGGAGACGATGACCGAGACGATCCCCAGGGCCAGCGACACGACCAGCAGCGCGCCCGAGAGCCCGTCCATGGCCAGGATCACCTGCAACCCGAGAGAGGGCGCCCAGTCGTAGCGCTCGATCGCGATCCAGCGGCCGTCTCCGTCCGAGAAGAAGCTCGAGATCAGGATCAGGAGCGCGAGCCCGAGGGCTGCGATCGCCACCCAGCGCTCGGCGTCCCGTCCCCAGCGCCCGGCGAAGAGCGCGGCGATCCCGCCGAAGAACGGCAGCAGGATGAGCGCGGTCAGTTCCATGTCGTACCCCATGCAATCACGAGAAGGGCGGCCGTCCCGAGGGCCGCGCCGAGCGCATAATCCCGGCTCCGTCCGGTCTGGATGGCGCAGACCAGCACCCAGAGCCGCACCAGCCGGTTGGCCAGACGCATCCAGAACCGGTCGAACCGGTCATGCGCCAGCCGCTCCACCAGCGCCTGCGTGCCCTGAAGCGCGAGGCTGACCGGAAATGTCCCCACCGGGTCCACCGTGCCGCCGCGATGGCCGTTCAGCCACCGGACGATGTTCACGAAGGGCCGCACGAAGAGCGCCTGATAGATCCCGTCCATCCGCGCGCCCCGGCTCAGCCAGCGCACGATCTGGACGTGGCGCAGCTCAAGCTCGGCCTCGGCCCGCGCGCCGATGCGGTTGCCCGCGAGGAAGCGGACGAGCCGGACGTAGGGCTCGATCACCCAGCGCTGGAACTTGCGGTCGAGCCGGGTGGGCCGGCGCATGTCGCGCGCGCCCGCCACGGCCGCGGCGAGGGCGGGAACGAAGGTGATGGCCGCGGCCCCGGCCATGCCGACGAAGGGGGCAACCGCCGCCACAAGCTCGGGCAGATGCGCGGGATGCGGCGCCTCGGCCCCGAGGAAGCGGATGATCGGCCCCACGATGATCCCGCCGAGCAGCGACCCCGCGGCGAGCAGCACGAGCGGCAGGGTGATGAAGCCGCTGCCCCAGCGCGGGCGGTAATGCAGGTCGAGCGCGACCGGATGGCCCCGCCGGGCGTGGCTGATGTGAGCGGGCTCGGGCTGGAGCGCCTCGAAGACCGGGCGGAAGGCGTAGATGGCGGTGCAGGTCGCCGTCAGCAGCGCCAGCACCCAGATCGCGATCCCGAAGGCGCCGCCCTCCCAGGCCGTGGCGAGGATGGCCTCCTTGGACCACCAGCCGGCGGTGACGATGGGCAGGCCGGCCAGCGAGGCCGCGCCCGCGACATAGGCCAGGAAGCTGATCGGCCGGCGCCGCAGCGCCCCGCGCATGGCCTGCAGGCTGGTGCCGAGGTCGGACCCGTGGGTGATGTCGCCCGCCGCAAGGAACAGGAGCGACTTGAACATCGCATGCACGACGAAATGCGCGATCGCCACCTCGGGCGCGCCCAGTCCGATCGCCAGCACCATGAAGCCGATCTGGCTGATCGAGGAATAGGCCAGAAGCCGCTTCACGTCGGTCTGGAAGATCGCCGACAGCGCACCGAAGGCCGCCGTGCCCGCGCCGAAGATCGCGGCGATGGTCTGGACGGCCGGCTCGGACATGACGATGGGCGAGAAGCGCGCCAGCATGAAGGCGCCCGCCGCCACCATCGTGGCCGAATGGAGCAGCGCCGAAACCGGCGTCGGCCCCGCCATCGCCGAGGGCAGCCAGGTGTGGAACGGCACCTGCGCCGACTTGCCGAGCGCGCCCGCGAGCAGCAGGAGCGCGATCACGACATGGCGCTCCTCCGTCATCATCGTCCCGGCGGGGATCAGCACGTCGAGCCGGACCGAGTTGGCCTCGAGGAACAGAAGCAGCAGCCCCGCGAGCAGGAAGGCGTCGGCAAAGCGGGTGATGATGAAGGCCTTGCGGCCCGCGGCCACCGCCTGCGGCAGGCTGGTGTTGTAGGCGATGAGGAAGAAGGAGCAGAGCCCCATCAGTTCCCAGCCGAAGAAGAAGGTGATCGTGTCGCCCGCCAGCACCATCGTCAGCATGGCGGCGAGGAACAGGTTCATCAGCGCGAAGAAGCGGCGCAGGTCGGCGATGCGCGCATCCGACATGTAGTCGATGGCGTAGGTGATCACGAGCGCGCCGACCGCCGCGACCGTCAGGCCCACCAGCGTGCTCATCGGATCGAGCAGCAGCGCCAGCGCCACCTCGGACTGGCCGAAGACCAGCGTGAAGATCGGCATGACGCCGTAGCATTCCGTGCCCAGGCACAGGCCCAGCAAAGGCAGCATGGCAAAGAAGGGCGCGATGCCCCCCAGCAGCGCCAGCGCCTGCACGGCCTTGCGGCGCAGGAAGAACGGATCGAGGCCGAGGATCAGGAAGACGGCCAGCGGCGGCGCCGGCACGAGCAGCAGGAGAAGATAGGGGCTCAGCATGTCAGTGCTTCAATCCCGTGATCGTGTCGCTGTCCTCGACATCCGCGCCCCGGCGCAGCGCCAGATAGAGCGCGAGCCCCAGCGCCACCTCGGCGGCCGCGAGGATGATGATGAAGACGAACATCGCCTGTCCCTGCTGGCTTCCATGCCACGCGCCCCCGGCGAGGAAGGCCAGCGCCGGGCCGGCCAGCATCATCTCGAGCGAGATGAGCTGGAACAGGATCGCGCGCCGCGCCATGAGGCCGAAGAAGCCCGTGGCGAAGATGCCGCCCGAAAGCGCGAGGAGGATCAGAAAGGTTGCGCCGCTCATGGCTCCTCCCTCCGCCGTCCGAGATGGCGCGCGCCCATCAGCGCCGCGAGCAGGAGGCCCGAGGCGACCTCGACCGCGACCGCCCAGGGACCGAAGAGGATGGCGCCGAGGCTCGGGCCGCTGTCCGGGGCGGCGGCGGGTGAGGTGCCCCCGGCCAGCAGGCCGAGCGCAAGCGGCAGCGCCACCAGCCCGACCGCCGCGGCCGGGCGGCGCCAGCCCTGCGCCAGCCGTGCCCGCTCGCGCGCCAGCGCCTCGGGCGAGGCATCGGCCGTCATCACCACGAAGACGAAGACCGCGACGATCGCGCCGGCATAGATCAGGATCTGGACGGCGCCGGCAAAGCCCGCTCCCAGCGCGAAGAAGCAGCCCGCCAGCGACAGGAGCGCCGCCACGAGCCAGATCAGCGCATGCACTATCGCAGGCCGCGTCACGGCGAGGATCGCGCAGGCCAGCGCCACCGAGGCGCACCAGATGGCCGCAAGGTCGCTCATGGGCACAGATCCTTCGGGTCGACGGGATCGCTCTGCTTGCCTGCAATGGCCTTGCCCGCCACGTCCCAGTAGCGGTAGCCGGGATGCTTGCCCTCACCGGAAATGAGCAGGTCCTCCTTCTCGTATTGCAGGGAACCGCGCCGGTAATCGGCCAGCTCGACATCCGGCGTGAGCTGGATGGCCGAAGTCGGGCACGCCTCCTCGCAGTAGCCGCAGAAGATGCAGCGGGCGAAGTTGATGCGGAAACTCTCGGGATACCAACGGCCGTCCGGCGTCTCGGCCTTGACCACGTCGATGCAGTCCACCGGGCAGGCGGCGGCGCAGAGGTTGCAGGCCACGCAACGTTCCTGCCCGTCGGGGTCGCGCGTCAGCACGATCCGGCCGCGGGTGCGGGGCGCGAGCGGCAGCTTGACCTCGGGATATTCCACGGTCTTCGTGGGCGCGAAGACCATGCGCCCCACCCGAAGGATGCTGTCGAGGATACCCTTCATGCGCTCCTCCCCACGGCGATCCAGGCCGTCAGCAGAAGGTTCAGCAGCGCCAGCGGCAGCGCGACCTTCCATGCGAAGGCGATGAGCTGGTCGTAGCGCGGGCGCGGCAGGGCGGCGCGCAGCCAGACGAAGATCACCGCGATCGCCGCCACCTTCAGCCCGAACCAGATCGGCCCCGGCAGGATCGGCCCCGCCCAGCCGCCGAGGAAGAGCGTGGTGAAGAGCGCAGCCACCAGCAGGATCGCGATATATTCGCCAAGGAAGAAGAGCGCGAAGCTCATCCCCGAATATTCGGTCATGAAGCCCGCCACGAGGTCCTGCTCGGATTCCTGAAGATCGAAGGGCAGGCGGTGCGCCGCCGCAAGGCCCGCGATGAAGAAGAGCCCGGCGCCGAGCGGCTGAAGCAGGATGAACCAGAGCCCGCCCTCCTGCGCCGCCACGATGTCGCCCATGCGGAAGCTGCCGGCGAGCAGCACGCAGCCCATGAGCGACAGGCCGAGAAAGCTCTCGTAGGCCAGCATCTGCGCCGCGGCCCTGAGGCCGCCCAGCATCGCATAGCGGTTGCGCGAGCCCCAGGCGCCCAGCACCAGCGCCCAGACGGTCAGGGCAAGCATCCCCATCACGAAGAGCACGCCCACATCGAGATCCGAGATGACAAGGCCGGGGCCGAAGGCCACCACGCCGAAGGCGGCCAGCATCGGCAGGGCCGCGAGGGCGGGGGCGAGCCGGTAGGCCGCGAGGTCGGCGCCGGCGGGCGGCGCATCCTCCTTCGTGATCAGTTTCACCGTGTCGGCCACCCACTGCAGGAAGCCGAAGGGCCCGACCCGGTTCGGCCCGAGCCGCTCCTGCAGGAAACCCAGAAGGCGCCGCTCGCCCCATGTGAAGACGCCCGCCGCGCCGAGCAGCCCCATGAGAAGGATGGCCGAGAACAGGACGATCAGCAGGACGCTCATGCCCGATCCTCCGCCCCGGGGGACTGGTGGCGCGAGGGCGCGCCACAGTGGCCGAGGGTCGCGGTCGGCGCGCGCCCTTGCGACGGATGCGTGCGGCGGTCGGTCATGGCGCCACCTCCAGCGTGACGAAGCGGGCGTAACCCCGCGCGCCCGTAAGGGCCACATGCCCCCTCGGCACCGCCGGGTCCAGCGCCAGCGACGCGGGCGCGGGCAGCCCATCCACCAGCAGGCGCACGCCCTCGGCCGCGCCGAGTGCCGCCGCATCCTCCGGGTGCAGCACAAGCCGCGGCCCCGGCGCGCGTTCGGCAAGGGGCGGGCTGGCGCGGTCGGCGGCCGTCGCCGCAAAGGGATCGTGGAGGGGCAGGGTGCGGAAGCCCTCGCCCGGCATGTCCTCGAGCGGCGTGCCCGGCCCGGTGCTGCCCGGCCCGGTGCCGCCCGCCATGAGCAGCGCGACGCCCGGATCGCCGCCCCGCACCGGCCCGCCCACGCCTTCGGTGCCGACCCAGGCGCTGCTGGCCGAGTGGAGCCCCGGCCGCTCCGCACGGGTGCGCAACGCCGGCGGGGCATCGAGCCCCTGTGCGCCCTCCATCGACCAGGCGAGCGCGGAGTCCGCATCAATGCGCGGCTGACCTTCCGGCACACGTCCTGCGAGATCGAAGGCGGTGCGCCCCGAAGCGCGCGCGGGCAGGCGCGCGACCGGCGCGGCCTCGGCCCCGGGGGCCGCCTCTCGCACCACGGCAAGGTCCGGGCAATCGTGCGCCAGCGCGGCGAGGATCTCGTCGAGCGTCGTCTCGGTTGCTCCGCACAGCGGCGCGAGCAGCCGCCAGGCCGGCACCAGATCCGACGGCCGGCCGGTGAAGAACCGTTGCGCGCGCCCCTCGTGGTTGATGTAGGTGCCCGACGTCTCGGCCGGCGCCGTGACCGGCAGCATGAGGTCCGCCCGCGCCGCGAGCGGGCCGTCGAGCCAGTCGAGCAGCATCACCTCCGTCGCGGCGGTCATCAGCCGATCGACGATGTCCGCCGGGGCGCGGTCGGGCAGCGAGGCGTCGAGCAGGATGACGGGCCGCGGATCGGCCTCAAGCTCGGCCACCGCCCGTTCGAGTCCGGTGCCGCCCAGAAGAGCCAGACCCACGCTGCCCGCTTCGGGCGGGAAGAGCGCGATCCGCGCGCGCGCACCCAGCGCCGCGGCCACGGCCGCCGCCGCCTCGGCGGGACCGGCGAGGCCGAGACCCGCCCCTGCGATCACCACGGGCGCCTCGGCCGCGGCCAGCGCCTCGGCTACCGCGCGCGCCTCGGGCGCGGCCTCCTCGCCCCGAAGGGCCGCGGCCACGGCCTGCCCGAAGGCGCCCACTTCGGCCGGCGCACGGCGGAGCGGCCATAGGGCCACCTCGTCGAGCACGTCGGGCAGGGGCGTGACCAGCGCCACCGGCGAGCGGCGGCCTTCGCCCGCGACCCGGACCGCGGCATCCATCCACTCCGGCACGCCCTTTTCGGCGGCAAGGCGCCGCTCGGCGTCCCGCGCGGCCTGCCGCAGGGCGAGTGCGGCCCGCGGCGCGGTGCCGGTCAGATCCTCGCCCAGAACGAGGACCGCATCGGCGCGCTCGATGTCGCGGATCGAGGCGATCCCCGCCGGTCCCTGCCGCAGGATCGCCGCCATCCGGGCCACCAGCGCCGCCTCGGCCGCGCCGCATCCGGCGAAGAACCGATCCTCCCCCACCAGCCTGCGCAGCGCGAAGTTGGTTTCCAGACAGGCGCGGGGCGAGCCGATGCCGACAGCCCCACGCGCGACAAGGGCGCGGGCGCCGGCAATGGCATCGGTCCAGAGGATCTCGGCGCCCTTCCGCGTGGGATGGGTCGGACGGGCCGCCTCGGCCGCAAGCGCCCCGAACCGGCCGCGGTCACAGAGGAACGAGCCGTTGATCGCGCCGTGCGTCCGGTTCTGCGCCTTTCGCAGCGTGCCGCCGCGCTCGAAGAGGGTGATGTTGCAGCCGACCGAGCAGTTCGCGCAGATCGAGGGCGTCTCGGCCATGTCCCAGGGCCGCGCATAGTGGCGCGACCACCAGCGGTCGTCGAAGACGCCGGTGGGGCAGACCTCGGCGAGGTTGCCCGCAAAGGGGCTCTCGAGCGCGCCGGGCTCGGTCCGGCCGAACCAGACCCGGTCATGAGCGCCCAGAACCTCGAAATCCTTGCCGCCCGTGTAGTCGCGGTAGAAGCGCAGGCAGCGGTAGCAGCCGATGCAGCGGTTCATCTCCTGCGTGAGGAACGGCCCGTGATCCTGATTGCGGTGGGTGCGCTTCGGCACCTCCGCCCGGCGGCGGTGATGGCCCGAGGCCACCACCATGTCCTGCAGATGGCAGGCGCCGCCCTCTTCGCAAACCGCGCAATCGTGGGGATGGTTCACCATCAGCCATTCGATGATCCGGGCGCGGAAGCGCTCGGCCTCGGGATCCATGACCTCGATCCGCTGGCCCTCGCGAACAGGAGTCATGCAGGCCATCTCGATCCGGCCCTCGGTGTCCTCGGGGCCGTCATGGACCCGCACCGCGCAGAGCCGGCAGGCGCCGACCGAGCCCAGATCGCCGTGCCAGCAGAAATGCGGGATCTCGATGCCCGCCGAGAGACAGGTGGTGAGCAGGTCCTTCGTGCCCTCCACCTCGAGCGGACGGCCGTTGACGGTGATCTTCATGCCCGCTCTCCCTCGGCCAGACGCGCTTCGAACTCGGCCGCGAACATCCGCAGCCCCGAGGCGAGCGGCGCCATCGCGCCCCCCATCAGGTCGCAGAAGCTGCGCCCGCGGGGGGCGGCCTCGGCGGCGGTCATCTGCAACAGCTCCAGATCCGCGCGGCGGCCCCGGCCTTCGGCGAAGCGGTCGAGGATCTTCGCCACCAGCGGCAGCCCCTCGCGGCAGGGGGTGCACCAGCCGCAGCTTTCGCGCGCATAGAACCGCATGTGCCGGGCGAGGAAACCCACGGGGCAGGCGCTGCCGTCGAGCACGATCAGCATGCCCGTGCCGAACATCGAGCCCGCCCTGGCCACATGGCCGAAATCGAGCGGCAGGTCGAGCTGGTCGGGGCCGAAGAAGCCGCTCGCGCCCCCGCCGGGCTGGAAGGCCCGCAGCTGCCCGTCGCCCGAGACGCCGCCCGCGCGCTCGATCAGCTCGCGCGCGGTGGTGCCCATCGGCGCCTCGAAGAGGCCCGGGCGCTTCACCCGGCCCGAGACGCCATAGAGCTTGGTGCCGCCTTCCTCGGTGCGCGAGAGGGCGCGGAAGCGCTGCGGTCCCAGCGACAGGATGTGGGGGACGAGCGAGATCGTCTCGACGTTGTTCACCGTCGTGGGACGGCCCCAGAGCCCCGATTGCGCCGGGAAGGGCGGGCGCTTGCGCGGCACGGCGCGGTGGCCCTCGAGCGCGGTGATCAGCGCGGTCTCCTCGCCCACGATGTAGCGCCCGGCCGAGGGGTGGACGCGGATCGTGAGGTCGCCCAGCAGGCCCGCAGTTCGCGCTTCGTGAATGGCATGTTCCACCGCGGCGATGCCGGGGCGGTATTCGTCGCGGATCAGCACGATCGCTTCGTCCGCATGGGTGGCGCGGGCGGTGATGATCGCCCCCTCGATCACCTGATGCGGCATGGCTTCCAGCAGGAAGCGGTCCTTGAAGGCGCCGGGCTCCATCTCGTCGCCGTTCACGATCAGATAGCTCGGACCATCGCCGGGCGAGGTTCCCCGTTCGGGCATGAAGCGCCACTTGCGCCCCGCCGGAAAGCCCGCGCCGCCGCGGCCGTTCAGATGCGCGGCCTCGACCATGTCGATGATCTCGGAGGGGGTCATGGTCCGCGCGCGTTCCACCGCCTCGTAGCCGCCCTCGGCCCGCCATTCGGCGAGCGTGTGCGGGCGGCGGTCGGGGCGGGCGCGGCCGGTCAGGGGCAGGTCGGTCACAATCCGTCCTCCAGCAGCGCCGCGACGCCTGCGGGCGAGAGCGGGCCCACGAGGCGCCGGTCGCGGCCCACGACGGCGGCGGGCGCTCGGTCGCAGCCGCCAAGGCAGGCCACGTTCAGAAGCGTGTAGCGCCCGTCGCGTGTGGTCTCGCCGAACCCGATGCCGAGGCGGCGCTTGAGTTCCTCGCGGACCTCCTCGGCGCCGTTCAGCCAGCAGGAGGCGCCGTCGCAGAGCAGGATCACCGTCTTCCCGACCGGATGGCGGAAGATCAGCGAGTAAAAGCTTGCCAGCGCTTCCATTTCCGCGCGGTTGACCCCGAGCGCGGACGCCGCTTCGGCCAGATGGCCATCCGAGACCCAGCCGTGTTCGTGCTGGATCAGCTTCAGCGCCTCGAGCATGGCGGCGCGGGGGCCGCCGTGCTCGTCCGAGGCGGCGCGGATGCGGGCGAGGAGATCGGGCGAGAGGCTCATCGGTCAACGTCCGACATGACGAAATCAATGCTGGCGATATGGGCCACGAGGTCGGCCACGGTCATGCCGGGCACGATCTTCGGGATCATCTGGAGATGGGCAAAGGAGGGCGTGCGGATCCGCGTCCGGTAGCTCTGCGTGCCGCCATCCGAGACGATGGCATATTGCGTGAGCCCGCGGTGGCCCTCGATCTGGCCGGTGGCCTCGCCCGCGGGCACGACGGTGCCCCAGCTCGACTGCAGGAAGTGGGCGATCAGGGTCTCGATGTCCGTCTGCATTGCGCCGCGCGGGGGGGGCGTGGTCAGCGGATGGTCGGCCTTCACGGCACCTTCCGGCATGTTCTCAAGACATTGGCGGATGATCTTCAACGACTCTCTCATCTCGTCGGCGCGCACCCGCGTCCGGTCGAAGATGTCGCCGCGCTGGCCCAGCGGCACCTCGAAGTCGAACTGCTCATAGCCGCAATAGGGGCGCTGCTTGCGCAGATCCCAGTTGCAGCCGGTGGCGCGGAGGCCGGGGCCGGTGGTGCCCCATGTCAGGGCGGTGTCGGTGTCATAGGCGCCGACGCCCACGGTGCGCGCGCGGAAGAGTTCGGAGCGCAGCACCATCCGTTCATATTCGTCGAGCCGACCCGGCATCCAGTCGAGGAAGTCGCGCACCATCGCGTCCCACCCCCTGGGCAGGTCCATCGCCACGCCGCCGATGCGGAAGAAGGCCGGATGCATCCGCGCGCCGGTGATGGCGTTCAGGATCTCGTGCCCCTTCTCGCGGTCGGTGAACATGTAGAAGACGGGCGACATGGCGCCCACGTCCTGCGCCATCGTGCCATAGAACAGCAGGTGGTTCATGATGCGGTAGAATTCGCAGAGCATGACCCGGATCATCTGCGCGCGGGGCGGCACCGCGATGCCGCAGAGACGCTCGACCGCCAGCAGATAGGGCAGTTCCGAGATCACGCCGCCAAGGTAGTCCACCCGGTCGCAATAGGGGATGAAGCCGTGCCAGGTCTGGCGCTCGGCCATCTTCTCGACGCCGCGGTGGTGGTAGCCGATGTCCGGCCAGGCCCAGACCACCTCTTCACCGTCCAGCCCGAGCAGAATCCGGAAAACACCATGCGTGGAGGGGTGATGCGGGCCGAAGTTGAGAACCATCAGCTCTTCGCCGTCGCGCAGCCCGGGCAGACCGAGCAGATCGGGATCGGTGATGGTGGCGCGCTCCTCCGCCTCGAAGAGACGGTCGGTCAGCACGAAGGGCGGCTTCTCGGTCGCCCGCGCGTAATGGGTCTTGAGCAGCGGATGCCCCTCCCAGGTGGGCGGCATCAGCAGGCGGCGCGTCTCGCGGCCGAAGTCGAGGCCGAACATGTCGTGCGCCTCGCGTTCATACCAGTCGGCGTTGGCATAGACACCCGCCACCGAAGGCGCGTGCCCGTCGGTCGCGAGCTTGAGACGCAGGTCGGCGTTGCGCTCAAGCGAGACGAGGTGAGAGCAGAGCGTGAGCCGCGAGTCGGGCTGACCCGCGCGGTGCTGCCGCTGGCTCTCGTCGATCGCCCAGAGGTCGGCGAGCAACGGGAAGGGCGCGGAGATCTCCTCGCGCAGGAAGCGGTGGGCGGCCTCCCATGCCGGGGCGGCCAGCCAGAGGACGGGAAAGCCCTCGCCGGTCACCTGCTCGGACAGGATGTCTGCGCCGAAGCGCGATCGGAGCGCCTGAAGCGCGTCCGCAATAACCTGATCGAAGCTCATGTGGACTCCGGATCGGCCAGGCGGGCGACGGACATGCGCCCCTCGCGCAGCGCGTCGCGGCGCGGAACGGGGTCGAAGGGCCGGGCAGGGCCGGTCTCGCCCATGCGGATCTGAAGGGGGCGCGCCTCGGTCGCGATCTTGGACTGCAGCAGCACCAGCGCCTCCATCAGCGCCTCGGGCCGCGGCGGGCAGCCGGGCACATAGACATCGACCGGCAGGAAGCTGTCCACGCCCTGCACCACGGAATAGATGTCATACATGCCGCCGGAATTGGCGCAGGCGCCCATCGAGATCACCCAGCGCGGCTCTCGCATCTGCTGGTAGAGGCGGTAGAGCGGCACGGCCATCTTGCGGAAGACGGTGCCCGACACGATCAGCAGGTCGGCCTGCCGCGGGGTGGAGCGGATGACCTCCGCCCCGAAGCGGGCTTGGTCGTAGACCGGCGTCAGCGCCGTCGCCATCTCGACATAGCAGCAGGACAGCCCGAAGTTGAACGGCCAGAGGCTGTGCTTGCGCGACCAGGCCACGAGATCGTCGAGGCGCGTGAAGAGATGGGATGCGGCCATGCGGTCTTCCGGCGCCTCGGCGCCGGGCCGCCCTATCGTCCAGCTCATGCCCGGTCCTTCCGCGGAGCGGTCTCGAGCGCGCCCTCCATCCAGAGCCAGGCGAGGGCGGCCAGAAGCACGAGAATGAAGATGGTCGCCGCGATCAGCCCGGAGGTGCCGAGTTCGAGGGCCGAGACAGCCCAGGCAAAGAGGACGGCCACCTCGACGTCAAAGATCATGAAGAAGACGGCGATCAGGAAATATTGCGTGGCGACGCGCCCGCGCAGCGGCCGCCCCGAGGGCGCCCCGCTTTCGTAGGTGCCGAATCCGTCGCGCGACGGCTCGCGCAGCGCGCCCGCCACCAGAAGGATCGCGGCCACCGTCACCGCAACGACCGCAAGGTGCAGCGCAAGGGCGGCCCTCGGATCGAGGCTGTTCATCAGTTCGAGCATGTCGCTGCGTCCTTCCAAGCGGAAAGAAACCGGCAGGAGGGAGTCACCTGCGCTGTCTTGTCCGTCTGTATCATCCGCTGATTAACCATTCGTGTGAGGGTGGCGCCTTGATCTGCATCAGAATTTCTCAGATAGGTCCATGGACCGCGCCCGAAAGATACGCGGCCTGCGCCAAGACGTCGCGCCCCGAATCATCGGCCGCCCTGGCGCGCCTCCGATCTGCCCAAGCCGTGGGCGCGGCCGACGGGTCGCGCGGCCCTGCGGCTTTCCGCAGGCTGGAAAGCCGGGCTGCGCGCCGTCCGCGCATTGACGGTTGAAGGTGCTTCGACATAGGTAGCCGCGGGAGCCGGCACTTTTCCACATTGACCGGGAGAGGGAGGAACATGGGAGGGCTACTCGGCCTGTCGCGGTTTATCGACCGCATGAACGAACTCATCGGTCGCGGGGTCTCGTGGCTGATCCTGATCGCGATCTTCATCAGCGCGGGGAACGCCACCGTCCGCAAGGTTCTGAACACCTCGTCCAACGCCTGGCTCGAGCTTCAATGGTATCTGTTCGGCGCGGCCTTCCTGTTCGCCGCAGCCTACACGCTGAAGCAGAACGAGCATATCCGCATCGACATCGTCTACGGGCTCTTCTCGCGGAAGGTGCAGCACTGGATCGACCTGTTCGGCCATCTGTTCTTCCTGATGCCCTTCGTGGTCCTGATGCTGATCTATCTCGGCCCCTACGTCGAGCGGTCCTGGAGGATCGGGGAAGTCTCGACCAACTCGGGCGGCCTGATCATCTGGCCGGCGAAGACGCTGCTTCTGATCGGCTTCTTCCTGCTCGCGCTGCAGGGCGTGTCCGAGATCATCAAGAAGATCGCGGTGATGCGGGGCATCATCCCGGATCCGACGCCCTTCGTCTCGGCCCATGAGGCGGCCGAGCGCGAGGGCGAGATGCTGGCCGGCGACGTGAAGCTGGGCGAGGTGAAGAAATGATGGAATTCATCGCGGTGAACATGGCGCCGATCATGTTCGCCTCGCTCGTCATGTTCCTGCTGCTGGGCTATCCGGTGGCCTTCGCGCTGGCGGCGAACGGCTTGCTGTTCTTCTTCATCGGGGTCGAGCTTGCGCCTCTGTCGGATGGGACGATCACGCTGGGCTGGAACCTCCTCGGCACCATGCCGGACCGGTTCTGGGGGGTGCTGTCGAACGAGACGCTGCTGGCCATTCCCTTCTTCACCTTCATGGGGATCGTGCTCGAGCGATCGGGCATGGCCGAGGATCTGCTCGACACGATCGGGCAGCTCTTCGGGCCGATCCGGGGCGGGCTCGCCTATGCCGTGATCATCGTGGGGGCGCTGCTCGCGGCCACCACGGGGGTCGTTGCGGCCAGCGTGATCGCCATGGGTCTGATCTCGCTGCCGATCATGCTGCGCTATGGCTATGACCGGCGCATCGCCTCGGGGGTGATCGCCGCCTCGGGAACGCTGGCTCAGATCATCCCGCCGAGCCTCGTGCTGATCGTGCTGGCCGACCAGCTCGGCCGGTCGGTGGGCGACATGTACAAGGCGGCGCTGATCCCGGGTATGGTGCTGACCGGCATCTACATGGGCTATGTGCTGGTCATGTCGATCCTGCGCCCGCAATCCATGCCGGCCCTGCCGCTCGAGGCGCGGAAGCTCGGCTCGGGCGTGACCTCGCTGATCGTGGCGCTGGCGGTGGCGGTGGCGGTGGCCTTCGGCGCCCACTACTGGCTGGCCGAGACCTACGGCGCCAAGAACGCCGACATCCTCGGGGCCGTGGCGGGGATCGTGGTGATCTACATCGCCGCCATCCTCGACCGGGCGGCGGGCGGCAAGCTCATGTCGCGGCTGGCCCAGCAGGTGATCATCGTGCTGATTCCGCCGCTTGCGCTGATCTTCCTCGTGCTGGGCACGATCTTCCTCGGGATCGCGACACCGACCGAGGGCGGCGCGATGGGCGCGGTGGGCGCGCTGCTGCTGGCAGCGGTGAAGGGCCGGCTGAACCTCGGCGTCGTGACGCAGGCGCTGGCCTCGACCACGCGGCTCTCGTCCTTCGTCATGTTCATCCTGCTGGGCGCGCGGATGTTCTCGCTGACCTTCTACGGCGTGAACGGGCATATCTGGGTCGAGCATCTGCTGACCTCGCTTCCGGGCGGCGAGACGGGCTTCCTGATCGCGGTTTCGGTGCTGGTGTTCCTGCTGGCCTTCTTCCTCGACTTCTTCGAGCTGGCCTTCATCATCGTGCCGCTGCTGGCACCGGCGGCCGAGGCGCTGGGGATCGACCTGATCTGGTTCGGGATCATCCTCGGCGTGAACATGCAGACCTCGTTCATGCACCCGCCGTTCGGCTTTGCGCTCTTCTATCTGCGATCGGTGGCGCCCCGGCAGACCTACACCGACCCGGTGACCAAGGCCCGCATGGCGCCGGTGACGACCGGGCAGATCTACTGGGGCGCGGTGCCGTTCGTCTGCATCCAGATCGTGATGGTGGCGCTGGTGATCATGTTCCCGCAGATGGTCATGCACTACAAGGGCGCCCCGGTGGACACGTCGAACGTGACCATCACCCTGCCGCAGATGCCGGGTCTCGGTGGCGGTCTGGAAGGCGGCCTCGGCGCGCCGGGTGGCCTGCCCGCTCCGGGCGCCGGTGGTCTGGGCACGCCGCCCGGCCTCGCGCCGGCCCCGGGAGGTCCGGGCGTGCCGCCGGGCCTTGCACCCCCGAACGCTCCGGCGCCGGGAGGGCTGGGGGTGCCGCCGGGCCTTGCGCCTCCGACGCCCACCGCTCCGGCTCCTGCTGCGCCGGCACCGGGTGGGCTGGGCGTGCCGCCCGGTCTGGCTCCGCCCGCGACGGGCGAGGTCACGCCACCGGACGCAGGCCCTGGTCTGGCTCCGGGAGGGGTGCCTCCGGGCCTGGCTCCTCCGGCGCAGGACTGAGAACGGCGGGATGACAGAGGCGGCGGCACCGAAGGGGTGCCGCCGTTTCCGTTCATGGAAGGGACGTCCGACGCAGCCGCTCCGTCCTGCCGTCCGTGCCCGGAAGACCCAAGGAAAAGACCCCGGAGCCGAGGCTCCGGGGTCTCTTGTCTTGCGGGAGGTTCGGGATCAGAGCTTGCCCGCGTTCTGCTGCACCATCATGAAGGTGTCGTAGTTGTATTCCGCGATCTGCGCCCAGGTGTAGTTCTCGGAGCGGAAGGCCTTGATCGAATCCCAGATCTTCTTGAAGGCGGGGTTCGCGGCTTCCATCTCGGCATAGACCGCGTTCGCGGCTTCGAAGCAGGCTTGCAGGATCTCGGGGCTGAAGGGCCGCAGCTGGGTGCCCTGCGCGACGAGCGACTTGATCGCGGTCGGGTTCTTGTAGTCGTACATCTGCAGCATGTTCGCATCCGTCGCCTGGCAGGCGGTGCGCAGCAGCGCCTGGTAGGCGGGCGGCAGGCCCTCGAAGGCGGCCTTGTTGAACATGAAGTGGACGGTCGGGCCACCTTCCCACCAGCCGGGGTAGTAGTAGTAGGGCGCGACCTTGAAGAAGCCGAGCTTCTCGTCGTCATAGGGGCCGACCCATTCGGTCGCGTCGATCGTGCCCTTTTCCAGCGCCGGATAGATGTCGCCGCCGGCGATCTGCTGCGGCACGACGCCCAGACGCTCCATCACCTTGCCGGCAAAGCCGCCGACCCGCATCTTCAGGCCCTGCATGTCGGCCACGGTGTTGATCTCGCGCCGGAACCAGCCGCCCATCTGCACGCCGGTGTTGCCGCCCGGGAAGCCCACGATGTTGTGCTGCGCGAGGAACTCGTTGTAGAGGTCGATCCCGCCGCCGTGATAGTGCCAGGCGTTGATGCCGCGCGCCGAGAGCGAGAAGGGCACCGCCGCGGCCAGCGCGAAAGTCGGATCCTTGCCCCAGTAATAGTAGCCGACCGTGTGGCAGCATTCGACGGTGCCCGAGGTCACGGCGTCGGCGGCCTGCAGGCCCGGCACCAGCTCACCCGCCGAGAAGACCTGGATCTGGAAGTTGCCGTCCGAGGCTTCGCTGACCATCTTCGACAGCACTTCCGCGCCGCCAAAGATCGTGTCGAGCGATTTCGGGAAGGACGAGGTGAGCCTCCAGGTGACCTTGGGCGCGGTCTGGGCGATGGCGGGCGCGGCGAGGCTGCCGGCCACGGCGCCCCCCACGGCGGCCTTGGTGATGAATGAGCGACGGTCCATGGTATTCCTCCCTTGTGGACGGGGCGGGCCGGCTTCTGCCTCCGGCTACGCGCTGCGCGCAGATTACACCGGAAGGGGCCGCTGTCCAGAAGCGAGGAGCGCGGCTTTCCGCACGGCCGATCCGCGGGCGGCACGGCCCGCCGCATGGCGTGGCGGAGGGCTGCATCTGCCCATGCGTCAGACAGATGCAGCCGTTTGGTGCTTCGATTGCGCAGGCGGGGGACGCTGCCCCGGCCCGGTCACTCTGCCAGAAAACGGCGGAGCACGGCCTCGGCGCCATCGCGCCAGACGGCTTCGAGCGCGGCACCGAATTCACCGACCAGCGCCGGGTGGCGGCCAAGGTCGCCATAGACCTCGGTCATGGCAAGCCAGTCGGCCGGGTTGGCGCGCGCCCGCTTGGACCGTTCCTGCAGCGCGGACCAGTTCGGGTCGTTCGGCGCGACCACCTGACCCGAATCCGTGGTGCCGAAGCAGTAGCGGCACCAGAGCGCCGACAGCAGCACCAGCCCCTTCGGCATTCGGCCCGCCGCGAGATTGTCGCGCAGCGAGGGCACGATGAACTTCGGCTGCCGGTTCGAGCCGTCCAGACAGAGCCGGCGCGTCGTGTCCGCGATCTCGGGGTTCGAGAAGCGGCTCTCGATCAGCGAGAGATAGGCCGGAATGCTCGTGTCGGGCACCGGCGGCACATGGGGCAGGATCTCCTCGACCTCGATCCTGTGCAGGAAGGCCGCCACCAGAGGGTTCGCCATCGCTTCGTGGACGAACTCGATGTCCATCAGGGCCGAGGGATAGGCGATCACCGCATGTCCGCCGTTCAGGATGCGGATCTTCATCGCCTCGTAGGCGTGGACATGCGGGGTGAAGGTCACGCCGACCTTCTCCAGCGCCGGGCGGCCGGCGGGGAAATGGTCCTCGACCACCCATTGCCGGAAGGGCTCGCAGGTGACGGGGACGGGGTCGGTCAGGCCGAAACCCTGCGCCAGGTCGCGCTCGTGCGGGCCGGTCGCGGGGGTGATGCGGTCCACCATGCCGTTCGGGAAGGCCACATGGCTTTTCACCCAAGCTGCCAACTCGGCGTCTAAAAGCTCGGCAAGGCCCACCACGGCGCTGCGCGTCACATGCCCATTGCCGGGAAGGTTGTCGCAGGACATCACGGTGAAGGGCGCCACGCCCGCGGCGCGCCGGGCGCGCAGGGCCGCCAGGATCGCGCCGAAGGCCGTGGCGGGGGCCGAGGGGCGGGCCGCATCGGCCACGATGTCCGGGTGCGTCGGGTCGAAGGCGCCGGAGGCATCGACATAATAGCCGCCCTCGGTCACCGTCAGCGAGACGATGCGGATGCGCGGATCCGACATGGCCTCGATCAGCGCGGCATTGTCGGCCTCGACCGGCAGGAAGCCGATCATGGCGCCCACGCGCCGGGCCCGGTGACCCGCCGGGTCCAGCTCGATCACCGTCGAGAGATTGTCCTGCGCCGCCAGCGCCTCGCGCATCCGCGCGTCGGTCGGGCGGACGCCCGCACCGAGGATGCCCCAGTCGTGCCCTTCGCCGAGCGCGAAGAGATCGTCGAGATAGACGGCCTGATGCGCACGGTGAAAGTTGCCCACGCCGATATGGACGATGCCGGGGGTGAGGGCCTTGCGGTCATAGGCGGGGAGGGCGACGGTGCGGGTCATGTTCGATACCTTGTGGATGGTCCGGCTCTGGGCGCGGATGGCCTTGGCGGAAGCGGGGAACGAGGCTCAGGCCGCGCTTCCCGCCGATCCCGGTGCGCGGGCCCGGCAGGCCCCGGCGCGGATGAAGCGGGCGTGACGCGCCATGTCAGAGGGCTCGGCCGTCCGGGCCGAAGCGGTGGATCTTGTCCGCCTGCGGCGTGAGCCAGACCTTGTCCCCGTGATGGACACCATATTCCCCGCCCGCCCGAACCGTCAGGGTGGGCATGCCCGCCACATGCACATGCAGGAACGTATCCGAGCCAAGATGCTCGGACACGCCGACCTCGCCCTGCCAAAGCCCGGACTCGCGCGAGATGTCGATATGCTCGGGCCGCACGCCCATGGTGGTGGCCCCGAACTTGGCGGCCTCGGGCCCCTCGATCAGGTTCATCTTCGGGCTGCCGATGAAGCCCGCGACAAAGAGGTTGGCCGGGTTGCGGTAGAGGGTGAGGGGCGAGCCCACCTGTTCGATCCGGCCCGCGTTCAGCACCACGATCTTGTCGGCCATGGTCATCGCCTCGACCTGGTCGTGCGTCACGTAGATCATCGTGGTCTGAAGCGACTGGTGCAGCTCGGTGATCTCGAGGCGCATGTTCACCCGCAGCGCGGCGTCGAGGTTCGAGAGCGGCTCGTCGAAGAGGAAGGCCGCCGGCTCGCGCACGATGGCCCGGCCAATGGCGACCCGCTGGCGCTGGCCGCCCGAGAGCTGGCCGGGCCGGCGGTCGATGTAGCTGGTCAGGTTCAGGATGCGCGCCGCGTTTTCCACGCGCCGGTCGATCTCGGACTGCTCCATCTTTGCCATCTTCAATGGGAAGGCGATGTTCTTCCGCACCGTCATGTGGGGGTAAAGCGCGTAGCTCTGGAACACCATCGCAAGGCCGCGCTTCGCCGGCGGCATCTCGGTCGCGTTGCGGCCGTCGATCAGGATCTGGCCGTCCGAGACATCCTCGAGCCCGGCGATCAGCCGCAGGAGCGTGGACTTGCCGCAGCCCGAGGGGCCGACGAAGACGACAAACTCGCCATCCTCGATGTCGAGGTCGAGCGACGGGATCACGACCGCCTCGCCGAACCGCTTCTGCACGTTGCGCAGGGTTATCTTGCCCATGTGGCCCTCACTTCACCGCGCCGAAGGTCAGGCCGCGGACGAGTTGCTTCTGGCTGAACCAGCCAAGGATCAGGATCGGCGCGATCGCCATGGTCGAGGCCGCCGAAAGTTTCGCGTAGAACAGGCCCTCGGGGCTGGAATAGCTGGCGATGAACTGCGTCAGCGGCGCCGCGCGCGAGGTGGTCAGCTGCAGCGTCCAGAAGGCCTCGTTCCAGGCGAGGATGACGTTCAGCAGCAGCGTCGAGGCGATCCCCGGAACGGCCATCGGCGTCAGCACGTAGAGGATCTCGGAGCCGAGCGTGGCGCCATCCATCCGTGCCGCCTCGAGGATCTCTCCGGGGATCTCCTTGAAGTAGGTGTAGAGCATCCAGACCACGATCGGCAGGTTGATGAGCGTCAGCACGATCACGAGGCCGATGCGGGTGTCGAGAAGCCCGGTGTCGCGGAAGATCAGGTAGATCGGGATCAGCACGCCCACCGCCGGCATCATCTTGGTGGAGAGCATCCACATCAGCACATCCTTGGTGCGCCTGCCCGGCACGAAGGCCATGGCCCAGGCGGCCGGGATCGCGATGGCAAGCGCGAGAAGGGTGGAGCCGAGCGAGATCACCACCGAGTTCATGAAGTGGCGCGAATAGTTGGATCGCGTCTGGACCTGTTCGTAGCTGATCAGCGTCCAGTCCGAGAACAGCATGGCGAAGGGCGCCTTGATGGCGTCGCCTTCGGTCTTGAAGCTCATCAGCACGGTCCAGAGGATCGGGAAGAAGATGAGCAGACCCACGGTCCACGCGGCGAGCGTGACGATCAGGGTGCGTCGGGCTGTGATGCGGCGTGACATGTCAGGCGTCCAGGTTCTTGCCGATCATGCGCATCAGGAAGATGGCCACGATGTTGGCGAGGATGACGGCGATGATCCCGCCGGCCGAGCCGCCGCCCACGTCGTAGTTCAACAGCGACTGCGCATAGACGAGATAGGTGATGTTGGTCGAGGCCGTGCCCGGACCGCCGTTGGTGGTCACGAGGATCTCGGCGAAGACACCCAGAAGGAAGATGGTCTGGATCAGCACGACCACGGTGATCGCGCGCGTCAGGTGCGGCAGGGTGATGTAGAGGAAGCGATCGAGCGGGCCCGCGCCGTCCATCTCGGCCGCCTCCATCTGCTCGCGGTCGAGCGACTGCAGCGCGGTCAGCAGGATCAGCGTGGCGAAGGGCAGCCATTGCCAGGCCACGATGCCGATGATCGAGGCCAAGGGCGCATGGGCGAGGAAGTCGAAGGGCTGCATCCCCAGCGCCCGGGCGATATGGGCGAACATGCCGTTCACGGGGTTCATGAACATGTTCTTCCAGACCAGCGCCGAGACGGTGGGCATGATGAAGAAGGGCGCGATCACCAGGATCCGCACGATCCCCTGGCCCCACATCGGCTGGTCGAGCAGCAGCGCCAGCAGCGTGCCGCCCACCACGGTGATCAGCAGCACGCCCCCCACCAGCAGGATCGTGTTGGTCAGCGCCGCCGAGAAGGCGGGGTCGGTCAGGAAGTAGTAGTAATTGTCCCAGCCGGTGAAGCTCTCCATCCCCGGCATGAGGAGATTGTAGCGCAGGAAGCTGAAATAGAGCGTCATCGACAGCGGCACGATCATCCACAGCAGAAGCAGGATGACGGCCGGCGAAATCATCAGACGCGCCGCAGTCTTGGAGTGCTGGGTCGCCATGAAGGCCTCGGGGCTGAGGGGGCGGAACGGCGCCGGACGCAGGACCGGCGCGGCAGGAGCGGCGGGCCGATCCCGGAGGCCGGCCCGGCAGGGCTTACTTGATGTAGCCGGCGCGGGTCATCTCGCGCGTCGTGAAGGCTTGCGCCGCGGCCAGCGCCTGTTCGGCCGACATCGACCCGGCAAGCGCCGCCGAGAACTGCTGGCCGACAGCCGTGCCGATGCCCTGGAACTCGGGGATCGCCACGAACTGGATACCGACGTAAGGCACCGGATCGACCGCCGGGTTGGTCGGATCAGCCGCGTTGATGCTCTCCAGCGTCATCTGCGCGAAGGGCACCTTCTGGTATTCCGGGTTCTCGTAGAGCGAGGCTCGCGTCCCCGGAGGCACGTTGGCCCAGCCCTCCTTCGAGGCGACCAGCTCGGCATAGTCCTTCGAGGTTGCCCAGGCGATGAACTGCTTGGCGGCATCCACCTTCTGCGACCCCGCCGGCACCGCGAGGTTCCAGGCCCAGAGCCAGTTGGACCGCTTGCCCTTGCCGGTGTCGGGCGCCAGCGCGAAGCCCACATGGTCGGCCACGGTCGATTCCGCGGGGTTGGTCACGAACGAGGCGGCCACCGTCGCGTCGATCCACATGCCGCACTTGCCCTGCTGGAACAGCGCGAGGTTCTCGTTGAAGCCGTTGTTCGAGGCGCCCGGAGGCCCGTAGTTCGTCATCAGCTCGAGATAGTCGGTCAGCGCGGCCTTCCAGGCCTCGCCGTCGAACTGCGGCTGCCAGTTCTCGTCGAACCAGCGCGCGCCGTAGCTGTTGGCCATGGCGGTCAGGAACGCCATGTTCTCGCCCCAGCCGGCCTTGCCGCGCAGGCAGATGCCGTAGATATCGGCATCCTTGTCGGTCATCTTGGCGGCGGCTTCCTTGACGAATTCCCAGGTGGGGGCGTCGGGCATGGTCAGCCCCGCCTTCTCCATCAGGTCCGTCCGGTACATGATCATCGAGCTTTCGCCGTAGAAGGGCGCGGCATAGAGTTCGCCATCGACGGTCAGGCCGTTGCGGATCGCGGGCAGGATGTCGTCGGCGTCATATTCGGGCGGCAGGTCGTTGAGGCTCACGAGCCAGCCCTGCTTGCCCCAGATCGGCACCTCGTAGGTGCCGATGGTCAGCACGTCGAACTGCCCGCCCCGGGTGGCGATGTCGGTCGTGACCTTCTGGCGCAGCACGTTTTCCTCGAGCGTGACCCACTCGACCGTGATGTCGGGATGCTGCGCGTTGAACTCGGACATGAGCCCCTGCATGCGGATCATGTCGCCGTTGTTGACGGTCGCCACGGTGATGGTTTCGGCGCCTGCGGCGGTCGAAAGCGCCGCCACGGCGCACGCCCCCATCAGGGCGCGAAATCTTGCGGTCATCAGTATCCTCCCTGGCCTGCACGGTGAGCATTAGTTCGTGCGGCGAATAATTACTCACCGAGGGGCAGCAGGCTGTCAATCATTTTCTGCCGCTTGCTTCGGCAGGATCAGGACAGGAGTGCCTGCGCTGTCAGCTCGTCGGTGATCAGGCCGTTGAAAAGGCGTCCCTTCAGGCCTGCGCGCAGCGCGGCGAGTTTGGGCTTGCCGCCGGCGATGGCGACGGCCGTCCGATCGCTCGAAATCTCGACCCGGACGCCCGCGACGCGCTGGTTGATGCTCGTCTCGAGATAACGCCCATCCGAGTCGAACACCCAGCCCGCGACCTCTCCGGCCGCCCCGAGCTGCTGCATCTCCTCCAGCTCGGCGGCCGTGATGAAGCCGTCCTTGAGCAGCGGCGCATCCGCGCCCATCTGGCCCAGCCCCACGAAGGTCACGTCGGCGTTGCGCGCCAGCCTCAGCACCGACTGCACCGGCTTGAGCGCGTGGAACAGCTCACGCTCGGCGGCGTCCTGCGCAATCACCGGCATCGGCATTGGATAGTGCGGCGCCCGCACCCGGTCGGCGATGCGGAAGATCACGTCGTAGTAGGAGGCCGACCCGTCCGCCGAGATGTTGCCGTTCAGCGAGACGATCTTGTGCTGTTCGCAGACCATGGACGTCATTTCTTCCACCGTGGCGCGCAGCGACCGTCCGGTGCCGAAGGCCACCACCATCGGCCGCTCCGAGCGCAGGACGCGTTCCACCTCTGCGGCGGCGGTGGGTGCGATCGAGGGCAGGGGATCGACATCCGCCCCGATGCTCGGCGCGACCCGGGCAAGCTTCAGCCCGAAGCGCCGGGTCAGCGCGGCCTCGAGATGCAGGCAGCCCGACACGCGATGCTCGAGCCGGACATGGATCAGCCGCTCGGAGATCGCCCGGCTCACCAGCCGCTGCGCCCGCTGGCGCGAGGTGCCCAGCTCGCGCGCGATCTGGTCCTGCGTCAGGCCCGCGACGTAATAGAGCCAGCCGGCGCGGGCGGCATCATCCAGCGGCGTCGGCTCGCTCTCGGGCCGGTCGATCATGTCAGGGTCTCGCAACTGGCCCGGCGCAGTCCGGGCAGGGTCTCGTAAAAGCGCAGGAGGCTGTCGAAGCGCCGGTGCGGGCGCGCGTCGGGCGGATCCTCGATCCGGCGGCCCGCCAGATGGCTGCCCCCGGTGAATCGCCACACCTGCATTCCGGCCGCAAGGGCCGCGCGCACTCCGGGTTCCGTGTCCTCGATCACGAGGCACCGGCCGGGCTCGACACCCATCTCGGCCGCGGCGAAGAGGAAAAGATCCGGGAAGGGCTTTCCGCGCGCGACCTGGCTTGCGGTGAAGCAGCGGCCCTCGAAAAGCGGTGCGAGTCCGGTGATCTCGAGCGAGCGGGCCAGCCGCGCCGGGCTGCTCGAGGTGGCGAGGCAGGAGGGCACGGCCAGCGCCCGCACCACCTCGGCGGCGCCGGGCACGGGGCGAAGCCCGGTCTCGAAGGCCTGAAGCAGCCGGGCTCTTTCATCCGCCTGGAAGGTCTCGGGCAGGGTCACGCCAAAGTCGCGCAGAACGACCTCCTGCACGGCGGGAAAGCTGCGGCCGAGGAAATGGCGGTGCACGAAGGCCTCGTCCACGCACACGCCGGCGCGCTCCAGTTCGGCCACGAGGACGGCGACGGCAAGGACTTCCGAATCGACCAGAACCCCGTCGCAGTCGAAGATGACAAGCCCGATATCCATGCGCCGACAGTAGGCGAGCGCGCTTTGCCGAGTAAAGCGGCAAGATGGACAGCCATCGGCGGCCGGACGGCGGAACCGGCGCGGTGCTGGAACAATGCGACGCCCCTGCGGTTCGACCAGCGACCCGGTGCCACACGGCGAGCCGGACGTTCGCAAGCCACACGAAGGAGAGACCCCATGGCCCTGTTTTCCAAGGACATCCGTACGATGGACGATCTTTACATGCACATGCTGCAGGATATCTACTATGCCGAGATGCAGATCGAGAAGGCCCTGCCCAAGATGATCGGCAAGGCCGGCGATGCGGGCCTCCGCGAGGGGTTCGAGCATCACCTGGACGAGACGCGCGGACACGTCCAGCGGCTTGAGCGGGTCTTCTCGCTGCTCGGGCACGAGGCCAAGGGCACGACCTGTCCTGCGATCGACGGGATCATCAAGGAAGCCAATGATGTGGCGGGCGACATTGCCGAACAGGATGTGCTCGATGCGGCCCTTGCCGCCGCGGCGCAGGCGGTCGAGCATTACGAGATGACGCGCTACGGCACGCTCATCGCCTGGTCGAAGGAGCTTGGGCGCACCGAAGTGGCGCAGATCCTCGAGCAGACGCTCGCCGAGGAAAAGGCGGCCGACATGAAGCTCACGAAGCTGGCCGAGGCCCGGCTGAACCGCGCCGCCTGAGGCCGCGCAGACCAGGGGCGGGCGCCAAGGCGCCCGTCAGGATCGGGCGTCTGCGGGCGCCGCAAGCGCCTCGATCCCGGACCGGACCAGGATGGCCGCGTAGAAATGGACCAACGCCCGGTCGCTCTTGCGGGCTTCCTGCCAGCGGGCCGTCGAGAACTGCCCCTCCTCGAGGAACGGATCGGCCGCCGCCAGAAGGCGCCGTGACGGATCGTCCGCCTGGTCGCTTCCGCCGAAATAGTCGCTCAGCAGGCCCGCGCGGACCTGCATGGCGCCCGAGATGCGCAACGGATGGCCCATCAGGTCGAAGCTGCGGACGGGGAGGCCGCCGTCGCCATGTTCGGCCACACGACGTGCGAAGATGGTCTGAAACAACGCGCAGAGGCAGATGAAACCCTTGTCGAGTGCCTCGTCGCGGGTGCGGACGAAGGCCGGCAGCGAGGGGAAGACCGCCTCGGTCTCGGCGCCGTCGATGAGGATGTCCACGATCCAGCCCTTGCCCGCCGGCAGCAGGATCACGGCCCGGACATTCCCCTCGTCCAATGCCGCGGCCTCGGCCCGGACATAGGCCTCCGGAGGGAACCAGCGGTTGTCCAGCAGGTAGTTGCTGCCGGCCCTGCGGCGCGCCTCGGCGGCGATCTCCGCAAGAAGCGCCTCGCCGGCGTCGATGTCCGCCCTGTCATAGCCCATGGCCCGCTCCCCTTGTCGTCGGGGTCGTGGTGCAAGATGCGGGCCAGCGGATCAGATGATGCCGAGATTTCGCGCGGTCACCACGGCCTGTGTGCGGTTCGTGGCACCGAGCTTCTTGCAGATCGACTTGACATGCATCTTGATCGTTGGCTCGGCCAGGTTAAGACCGTGCGCTATCTCCTTGTTCTGGCGACCTTCGGCCAGATAGGACATGACCAGCATCTCCTTCTCGGTCAGCCGGCCGCCCGAGCTGTCGGGGGCCTGCCGGCGGTCACGCGCCAGTTCAAGCGGCAGGTAATGCTCGCCCGCATGCATGAAGCGGATGGCATTGCCGAGGCTGCGCACCGGGGTCGTCTTCAGCACGATGCCCGAGGCGCCTGCGGCAAGGATCTCGTCCACCATGCGGGGCGTCGGGTTCGAGGTGAGGATCGCGACCGGCTTGCCGGCCGAGAGCTTGATCGCCCGCGTGAGACCGGCCACGCCGTTCATGCCCGGCATGTTGAGATCGAGCAGCGTCACGTCGAAGGGGCCGTGCTCCTTGATCCGCTCGAGCGCCTCGTCGAGGCTCTTGGCCGTGCGGACCGTCATTTCGGACGAGGCGGCGAGGAAAAGCGAGAACATCTCGACGACCATCTCGTGATCATCGGCAATGAGGACGCTGAGCTTCTGGGGCATCTGGGTCATTGTAGGCTCGCTTCTGTCTTGCACGCATGCCTGCGGATCATGCGACTTGTCCGGAGGGAGATGCAACGCCCTGAGGTACCGGCATCTCCAGGTTGCACACATCCGAAAAATTTGGGAAGAGACAAGTGGAATGGCATAGATCCACACTCCCGCGCCAAGTTACTGACAATGGTTGGCGCCGTATATGTGCTTAAGTATGTTAAGGCATGCTTAAGCGGAGATGCCTCATCATCCGTTCACTGCTATTGGTCGGGCCGAGCACAGGCATGATGGAGTTGTGAAGTGACCGTGCGTGCGGGACGTTTCCTCGCCCTCTGCTGCGCAGCCGCGATCTGCGCGGCCGCTTCCTCCGTGGCGGCATCGCCCGCGGACCTGCCGGCGCCGGCCGGAACTCCGCTGCTGACGGTGGATGGCGCGATAGCCCGCTCGAACGATGCGGGACGGGCGGTGTTCGATCTCGACATGCTGCAGGAGCTGCCGGCGCGGTCCTTCCGCACCTCGACCGTCTGGACAGAGGGCGTGCGCGAATTCACCGGCGTTCCTCTCAAGGCGCTGCTCGAGCGGCTGGGGGTGGACGGACCTGTCTCGGTCTCGGCCACCGCGATCAACGACTATGCGGTGGAGATCCCCGCCGACGCCATCGGGGATCAGGCGCCGATCATCGCCTATCACATCGACGGCGCGACCTTTTCCCGCCGCGAGAAGGGGCCGTTGTGGGTAGTCTTCCCCTATGACGCGGAGGAACGCTACCGCACCGAGGTCACCTATGGGCAGAGCATCTGGCAGCTTGACCGGCTGACCGTGCGTCCATGAGCACGGACCCCCGCACTCCGGATACGGGCGAGCGGGGAGCCGAGGTCCAGGCCATGTTCTCCGAAGTCCGTCCCACGGCCCCCGGCAGCCTCTTCGAGCGCTGGACCGGGCTTCTTCTCATCCTCGCGGTGGGCGTGTCGGCGCTGATCGGGGCCGTCTTCATCTTCTCGGACATCGACCGCCAGCTCGAAGCGAACCGCGTCGCCCATCTCGACAATCGGACATGGGTGCTCGCGCAGTTCGAGGTGGATGTGCTGAACTTCGTCTCGGCGGTGCAGCTGGCGGCCTACCGATCGGGGGATCCGTCGCGGCTCGAGGCTGTCCGGCAGAAGTTCGACATCCTTTACAGCCGCGTGGAGATCGTCCGGGGGTCGGAGCCCGGAACGATCGACGTGCTCGAGGCGGATGTCCTGCCGATCTTCTCCGGGCCCGACGGTTTCTTCGCCCGCTGGATCCCCGTGATCGACGGGCCCAACGCGCAGTTGCGCGATGCCCTGCCGCAGCTGATCGTCGATCTCGAGGCCGTGAGCGGGATCGTCCGGTCGGGCGTGGTCGAGTCGCTGGCCGATGTCATGCAGATCTCGGACGAGCGGCGATCGGTCCTGCGCAGTTCGTTGCAGACCTTCGCCTTGGCCTCGCTCGGGCTGCTCGCCCTGATGGGGGTGCTGATCGTGATCGTCATCGTGCAGAGCAACGCGCGTCGGCGCCGGGGCGTCCTGCTCGAGCGGTCGGTCCACAACCTGCGTGCCACGATCGAGTCGTCCCTCGATGCGGTGGTCGTGCTCGATCACATGGGGCGGGTCGTCGAATGCAATCGGGCGGCGCTCGACATGTTCCGCTGGTCGGCCGAAGCCGCGCAGGGCGCGAACTTCGTGGAATATATCCGCACCGACGATGCCGACAGCCTGCTGCGTCCGCAGCCGCGCGCCGAGGACGAACCTGACCCCGGCCTTTCCGGGCGCGACGGGCGCATCACCATGATGGCGCAGCGCACCGACGGCACGACCTTTCCGGTCGAGGTCTCGGTGGCCGAGGCCCAGGGCGCCTCGCAGGATCCGTTCTTCATCGCCTTCATCCGCGACATCTCGGAGCGTCTCGAGCGCGAGGAGAGCCTGAAGAAGGCCCGCAACGACGCGCTCAAGGGCGAGGAGGCGAAGTCGCGCTTCCTGGCCGTGATGAGCCACGAGATGCGCACGCCCCTCAACGGCCTCATGGCCGCGTCGGACCTTCTGCAAAGCTCGACCGACCTGACCGAGCGGCAACGCTGGCTCACCGACATCGTGATCGGTTGCGGGTCGGCGGCGCTCGATCAGGTGAACAACGTGCTCGAACTGACACGTCTCTCCGATCGCGACGGGGCGAGCTACGCGCGCTCGGTCTTCTCGCCGGCCGAGGTCATCGAGGGCCTGATCCGGCAGAACCAGCCGCAGGCGGACAAGCGCGGCAACAAGCTGTGGTTCGCGCCCCCCAAGGGAGAGGTGCCTCTCATCCTGGCGCAGCGCCACCTCTTCCTGCGGGTGATGTACAACCTGATCGGCAATGCCATCAAGTTCACGGACCACGGCAAGGTCTCGGTCGAGCTTCTGTGGCGCGCGGGGACCCGGCCGGGCACCCTCGATCTCTGCATCCATGTCAACGACACCGGCATCGGCATCGCCGAAGAGCATCTCGATACGATCTTCCGGAACTTCGAGACGCTCGATTCCTCCTACGGCCGCATCCGCGAGGGAACGGGTCTGGGCCTGGGGATCGCGAAACTGGCCAGCGAGACGATGGGCGGCGCCATCACCGTCCAGAGCAAGCTGGGGCTGGGCTCGGTCTTCACCCTCCGGGTGACGGTGCCGCTCGCCGAGGCGAGCGACCTGTCCGCCGAGGAGTTCGCCGACGAGGCCCCGCCGGCGGACGATGTTCGCCGTTCGATCCTCGTGGTGGAGGACAATGCGATCAACCGTCAGCTTCTGGCCGAGATCCTGCGGATGGCGGGCCATGAGGTGACGCTGGCCGAAGACGGCGCCGAGGCAATCGAGGCGGCGGCCGTGCGGCGCTTCGACCTGATCCTGATGGATGTGTCGATGCCGCGGGTGGATGGTCTCGAGGCGACACGGATGATCCGGCAGGGCGGCCCGTGCGCCACGACGCCCATCGTGGGCGCGACGGCCCATGCCGATCCCGACCGGGTGCCGGAGTTCCTTGGCGCCGGGATGAACGACGTCCTGGTGAAGCCGATCACGCGCAGCGCCCTGTTCCGCGCGGTCCGGCAGTTCGCCGGGTGCGGGCAGGCCGCCGAGGAGACGGAGGCGGCCACGCCCGAACCCGCGCCCGCCGAAGGACTTCCCCTGATCGACAGCGAGCTTCGGGCCGATCTGGAGGGCAATCTCGGGCCCGACTACATTGCAGGCATGATCAACCGCGTCCTGACGGAGGCCGGCGCGGCGCTGCCCGAAATGCGGCGCCTGCACGAGGCGGGCGACCACCATGCCGCGGCCCGGCTGGCGCATCGCACCGCGGGCGCTGCGGCGGCCGTGGGGCTGGTGGCCCTGCATCGCACGCTGTCCGGCTACGAGACCGCGGCCGATGCGTCCGACTCCGATGCGGCCGGGCGCGCCCTCGAGAGCCTGCCCGTCACGATCGAGCGCACGGCTGCGGCGATCCAGCCTGACGCCGCCTGATCCCGCCGATCCCGGCGCCGCGGTCAGTCCTTGGCCTCGGGCGGGGCTTCTTCCGCGGCCTTCTTGCGCGGGTTCCGGCGCGGCGAGCGTCGGCTGCGCGGTTTCTTGGCAGGTGCCGGCTCCGAAGCCACCACGGGCGGGGCGGAGGTCTCGGCGGGCTCGGCCGCAGGCTCTTCGACCGGGTCCGCATCGCCGAACGCAGCCAGCGCGGCGAAGGCCTGATCCATGTCCGGGATCGGGGCTGCGGTCGCGTCGGCCTGAACCTCCGCGGCCGGGGCCTCCTCTTCCTCCAGCTCTTCGGCAATGCCCGCCATCAGCAGACGCGCCGCATCCTCGAGCTTGACCGAGAGCGAGGCGCCCTTGGGGAAGCTGGCCGGGCCGCGCGGGCCATCCTCGGTCAGGCGGATGCGCGTCCAGCCCTCCGCAGGCGCGTCCGGTTCGGGGTCGGGCTCCGGTTCGGGCGCCGGTATCGGGGCCTCCTCCTCGTCTTCCTCGGGCTCGTCGAACAGGGACATCATCGCCGCCAGATCCAGTTGCGGAATGACCACGGGTTTCGGCGGCGGCGGAACGGGCGTTTCCTCGACGACGGGCTCGGGCTCGGGGGCGGGCGGTTCGGGTTCGGGCGGTGGCAGCGCGAAGGCCGGCCCGTCCCGCAGGAGCGCCACCCGTGCCGCCAGCAGCGCACGGCGGGCCGGACCGGGGGGCGTTCCCGCATGCAGTTCCTCGAGCCGCGCCAGTCCCTGCGCCCGGCCGAGCGGCTCCATGAGGGCCAGGATCTCGCGCGCGGCGGCGTCGAGCAGCGGGTGGCGGGCAAGGGCAGGCGGAGTGCGCATCGCATTCTCCTCGCGAGGGCGGCATCTGGCATCCTCCTTGCAAGTCCCGGTCCAGATGCCGCGTTGGCGGCGGGCGACGGAGGATCGGATGTCAGTGTCGGGGTTCCGCGATCATATCGGGCTTCATGCCGAGGCGCTGGTGCTGCGTGAGACGCGCAACAACCTGCTGACCTCGAACATCGCGAATGCGGCGACCCCGCATTACAAGGCGCGCGACATCGACTTCACGGCCGAGCTGGCCCGCGCGACCGGAGGCGGCGCGCTGCGCACCACCGAGGCGCGCCACATGGCGGTGGGTGGTCCCGCCGCCACCGGCAAGGCGCTCTACCGCGAGCCGGTCACGCCCTCGCTGGACGGCAACACGGTCGAGATGGCCGTGGAGCAGATGGAATTTTCCGAGAACACCCTGCGCTATCAGACCAGCCTCGCGCTGCTGAACCGGCGCATTTCTGGCCTGATGACGGCGATCAAGGGGGAATGATGAGCGGCATCAACAACATCTTCGATGTCGGCGCCCGGGCACTCTCGGCCCAGATGGTGCGGATGAACACGGTGGCGAGCAACCTGGCCAACGCGGGCACGGTCTCGGACACGGCCGAGACGGCCTTCCGCCCGCTGCGGCCGGTGTTCGAGACGACCTACGCCGATGCGGTGGGCAAGAGCGGCCTCTCGACCACGGATGTGGCGGCGGTGGTCAGCCTCGACCGCGAGCCGGCCCGGACCTACCGGCCCGACCATCCGCAGGCCGATGCCGAGGGCTATGTCTGGGAGGCCCCGGTCTCGGTCGACGAGGAGATGGTCGAGATGATGGAGGCCAGCCGCCAGTATCAGAACACGCTCGAGGCCGTCTCGACGCTGCGCTCGCTGATGGCCCGCACCGCCAGCATGGGACAGTGACATGACCACCACGACGCCGGTTGACCGCTCTTACGCCGCCGGGCTTGCGATGAAGACGGCGACGCAGGCCAAGGGCAGCTCGAACCTGGGGCAGGAGGATTTCCTCAAGCTCCTGACGACGCAGCTTCAGAACCAGGACCCGTTCCAGCCGATGGAGAACGGCGAGTTCCTCGCCCAGATGGCGCAGTTCTCGACCGTCTCGGGGATCGAGCAGCTGAACGGCACGCTCAGCGGCATCGGCGAGGGGCTCGGTTCGTTCCGCACCGCCACCGCCGCGTCGCTGATCGGGCGCAGCGTGCTGGTCCCCGGCACGCTGGCGCGCGCGGACGAGGCGGGCGGCGTCCATGGCGCGGCCACGCTCACCGATCCGGCCGAAGCGGTTGTCGTCACCTATTCCCACAGCGTCACCGGCCAGCTTCTGCACAGCCAGACCCTCGGGCCGCAGAAGGCGGGGCAGGTGAACTTTGGCTGGGACGAAGTGCCCGCCTCGCTCGTCTCGTCGCGCGTGCCGCTGCGCGTCAGTGTCTCGGCCGCCAATGCCGATGGCTCCGTGCCGCTCGCGCCCTCGGTCTATGCCCGTGTCCTGTCGGTCGGTTCCACGACCGATGGTCGGGGCACGCTGCTCGAGGTCGAGGACCAGGGCCGCGTCCCCGCCGAGTCCGTCACGTCCTTCCGCTGATCCCGCCCCCAAAGGAGCCCTTTCCATGTCGATCAACACCGCCCTTTCGGGTCTCTCCGCCGCCCAGCACGATATTGCCGCCACCTCGCACAACATCGCGAACGTGGGCACCATCGGCTTCCGCGGCAGCCGCGCCGAATTTGCCGATGTGTTCAACTCGTCGCCCTACAGCATCGCCCGGACGGCGGTGGGATCGGGCGTGCAGACCCTGCGCACCGCGATGCAGTTCAGCCAGGGCTCGGTCGTGGCCACGGGCAACACGCTCGACCTCGCCATCGAGGGGCAGGGCTTCTTTGCCACCGAGCCCGCCGTGGGCCCGAACTCGGCCAAGCCCGAGCCGATCTACACGCGCGCGGGCGCCTTCGGGCTGAACGACAAGGGCGTTGCGGTCAACGCCTCGGGGCAGAAGCTGCTCGCCTGGCCCGTGAGCGTCGAGGGCGACGCGCTGAGCCAGGTGCCGGGCACCGCCGTGCCCCTCACCATCCCGCTCACGATGGGCTCGCCGGTCGGCACCAAGGCCGTCAGGATGACGGTGGACCTGCCGACGGATGACGCCATGCTGGGCCAGCAGGCGGCGGTGCCTCCGGCTGCGGCCTTCGACGCGGCCGACCCCACCACCTATGCCGCCGTCACGGCGATCCCGGTCTTCGATGCGAAGGGCAATGCGGTCGAGGCGGCGGCCTATTTCATCAAGACCGAGAACCCCGCGGCGGGCAGCCCGGACACGGGCTGGGCGGTGCGGCTCGTCGTCGCCGGCGAGACGCTGACGCCGGCCGAGGGCGATCTCGCCTTTGACGCGACCGGCGCGCTGGCCGGGGGCACCGGCAGCCTCAGCTTCACCACCGGCATCGGCACGCCCTACACGCTCGATCTGACCGGCACCGCGCTGACCAACCGCGGCTTCGAGGTCAACACCGTCAACCAGGACGGCAAGAGCGCGGCCGCGCTGACCAGCCTCGAGGTGGATGCCAGCGGCACGGTCTGGGCGGCCTACGGCGCCGGCGACTCCGTCGCCATGGGGCAGGTGGTGCTGGTGACCTTCGCCAACCCGCAGGCGCTGCGCCAGCTCGGCGCCTCGGGCTTCGCGGCCACCGCCGATTCCGGCCAGCCCGTCGCGGGCACGGCGGGCGACTCGGGCTTCGGGATCATCCGGGCCGGCGCGCTCGAACATGCCAACGTCGATCTGACCGAGGAACTCGTCCATCTGATCACCGCGCAGCGCAACTACCAGGCCTCGGCCAAGGCGATGGAGACCTCGAACTCGCTGATGCAGACGATCATGAACATCCGCAGCTGAGGCGGATCATGGACCGGCTGATCCACACCGCCCTGAACTCGCTGGCGAATCTGCGCGACACGCGGGTGATCCAGGCGCAGAACCTCGCGAACCAGACCGTGCCGGGCTTCCGGCGCGACCTGACGAACGAGGGCGACCCGCGCTTTCTCAAGGCGATGGAGACGGCGTCGGCCCGTGCCTTCCAGACCGAGCGGGGTCCGCATCTCTTCTCGAGCGCGCCGGGCCTTCTCAACCAGACGGGCGAGCCGATGGACGTGGCCATCGCCGAGGAAGGCTGGTTCTTCGTCCAGCCCGAGGGCGGCGAGCCCGCCCTGTCGCGCCGGGGCGACCTGCGGCTCACGGCCGAGGGGCAGCTCGTGAACGGCGCGGGCGAGGCGATGCTCGATCAGGCGATGCAGCCGATCGAGCTGCCGGCCGTCCGCTCGCTCGTGATCGACGAGGTGGGCCGCATCCTCTACGAGCCGATGGACGGTGCCCCGGGCGAGGAGGTCGAGGGCCCGGTCATCGCCACGGTGATCCCCGAGGGCGTGGCGCTGCGCAAGGATGCCGACGGGCAGATCCGGGCGGGGGACGAGCCGCTGCCCGCGCCCGATCAGCGCGCCCGCATCCTTCAAGGCGTGCTCGAAGGCTCGAACGTCAACACGATGGAAGAGCTGGTCTCGTCCATCGAACTCCAGCGCACGTTCGAGCTGAACCTTCGCATGATCTCGGCCGCCAAGGAACTGGACGAGAGCGGCGCGCGTCTGTTGCGCCCGCCGGAGTAGGGCGTGGCACGGGGCTTGCAGCAGGCCGGACGTAGCGCCTGAAGGAGCCCCGAATGTCCACGAACGCGATGCATGTCGCCAAGACCGGCCTGAACGCCCAGCAGACCCGGATGCAGGTGATCTCGAACAACCTCGCCAACGTCAACACCACGGGGTTCAAGCGCGACCGCGCCAATTTCGAGAGCCTGCTCTACCAGACCTGGAAGCCGGGCGGTGCCCAGACCTCCGAGGCGACCGCCATGACCTCGCCCTCGGCAGTGGGGACGGGGGTCCGGGTGGTCTCGACCGAAAAGCTCTACACCCAGGGCTCGCTCGCCAACACCGACAACGCGCTCGATCTCGCCATCGACGGGCCGGGCTTCTTTCAGGTCCTGCTGCCCGACGGCCGCATGGGCTACACCCGCAACGGCACCTTCTCGCAGAACGCCGAGGGCACGATCACCACGCCTTCGGGCTATGTCGTCCAGCCCGAGATCCAGATCCCCGAGGGCGCCGTGTCGGTCACGATCTCGGCCGACGGGATCGTGTCCGTCCTGATGCCCGACGAGACCGAGGCGCAGGAGGTGGGGCAGATCACCATCGCCACCTTCGCCAACCCCCGCGGCCTTCAGCCGGTGGGCGAGACCTTCGCGGTCGAGACCGCGGCCTCGGGCGAGGCCGCCATCGGCAACCCGGTCGAGCCCGGCTTCGGCAAGCTCGTGCAGGGCGCGCTCGAATCCTCGAACGTCAACGTGGTGCAGGAGCTGGTGGACATGATCGAGACCCAGCGCGCCTACGAGGTCAATTCCAAGTCCATCTCGGCCTCCGACGAGATGATGCAATTCCTTGCCAACAAGCTCTGAGGCGCCGATGTCCCGCCGCATGTCCCTGTCCGCGCTGGCCCTGCTGCTCGCGCCCGCCGCCTGCTCGACCTATGTCGAGGACCGCGCCTCCGAAGCCTGGGCGCCCGTCTATCCGGTCGAGGAGCCCGCGCGCCTCGACAGCCTGCCCACGGGCGGGATCTACAGCGCCAGCGCCCGCGGCCTCTTCGTGTCGGACCGGCGCGCGGCGCGGGTGGGCGACATCGTGACCATCGACTTCGCCGAGAAGTTCTCGGCCTCCAAGTCGCAGACCGCCACCGGGTCGCGCAGCAACGACTATGCGCTCGACCTGCCGGACGCGCTCACGCTCGGGCTGGACGACGGGGCGCTCGACAATTCCACCAGCCAGAGCTTTGCCGGGCGGGGCGCCGCGTCCCAGTCCAACTCGCTGCGCGGGCGGATGTCGGTGTCGGTGACGCGCGTGCTGCCGGGCGGCAACCTCGAGATCATGGGCCAGAAGCTGCTCACGCTGAACAACGGCAACGAATATGTCCGGCTGAAGGGCGTGGTCCGTCCCGAGGATATCGGCCCCGACAACGTGGTCAGTTCGGACCGGATCGCGCACGCCGAGATCAAGTATGTCGGCGCGGGCGACACCGCCGACACGGCCAAGCCCGGCTGGCTGCGGCGCGGCCTTGCCGTGGTCTCGCCGCTGTGAGGGGCGCGCTGATCCTGGCGGTGCTGATGGCGCTGGCCCCCCCCGCATGGGCTGACCGACTGAAGGATCTGACCAGCGTGGCGGGCGTGCGGGCGAACCCGCTGGTGGGCTATGGCGTCGTGGTGGGCCTTTCGGGGACGGGCGACGGCAATTCGCAGCTCACGCAGCAGTCGATGCAGTCGCTGATCTCGCGCCTCGGCCTCTCGGTCGAGACGGGCGATCTCAAGGCCAAGAACGCGGCGGCGGTGATGGTGACGGCCGATCTGCCGCCCTTCCTCAAGATCGGCCAGACGCTGGATGTCACGGTCTCCACCGTGGGGCAGGCCAAGTCGCTCAAGGGCGGCACGCTGCTGATGACGCCGCTCATGGGCGCGGATGGCGAGGTCTATGCCATCGCGCAGGGCAATCTCGTGGTCGGCGGGCTTGGCGTCGAGGGCCGGGACGGCTCGTCGCTGACCGTCAACATTCCGACGGTGGGCCGCGTGCCCCGCGGCGGCATAGTCGAGCGCATGGTCGAGACGCCGTTCCTCGAGACCGATCACCTGATCCTGAACCTCAACCGCGGCGACTTCTCGACCGCGGCGGCGGTGGCCGAGGGCGTGAACCGCACCTTTGGCCCGGATGTGGCGGTGGCGCTTGACGGCACCTCGATCCGGGTCCGCGCGCCGGCCGATCCCGCGCAGCGCGTGACCTTCATGAGCCTGCTCGAGAATGTCGAGATCGACCCCGCCCCCCCGGTGGCGAAGGTGGTGGTCAATGCGCGCACCGGAACGGTCGTGATCGGCGGCACGGTGAAGGTGACGCCCGCCGCCGTCACCCACGGCTCGCTGACCGTCCGCGTGACCGAGGATCAGCGCGTCTCGCAGGGGGCCAGCGTGGTCGTGGGCAACAACGCAACGGTCGTGGCGCCGGGCGAGCCGGTGATCACCCCCGACAGCGGCATCGACGTGACCGAGGAACCGGCGCGCGCCTTTGTCTTCGATCCCGGCGTGTCGCTCAGCTCGCTCGTCGATGCGATCAACGCCGTGGGGGCGAGCCCCTCGGATCTGGTGGCGATCCTCGAGGCGCTGCGGGAAGCGGGCGCGCTGCGTGCCGAGCTGGTGGTGATCTGATGGAGGTGAAGCTTCAGGGTCTGACGCCCCTTTCGCTCGCCGGCAGCCGTCCCCAGCCCTCGGGGTCGGCGGATCTGAGGCAGGCGGCCGAGGGCTTTGAGTCGCTCTTTCTGACCCAGCTGCTCAAGTCGGGCCGGGCAGGCCTGCCGGGCGATGACCTGCTCGGCTCGGCCGGTGTCGATACGGCGCGCGACATGCTGGACATGGAGCTTGCCCGAAGCTCCGCCGGCCGCGCGGGTCTGGGCATCGCGGACGCGATCGAGCGCCAGTTCGCCCCGCTTGTGAAGGGACGCCCGGAATGAGGCGGCCCGCACCGGCCGATCCGGGCGCCCGTGCGGCGTCCGGCCCGCAGCGCGCGCGGCCCCTTGCGCCCCCGCCATTCGTGGAGAGTTGACCCTTGTCCATCCTCGACATCGCCCGCTCGGGCATCCTGTCCTACCGCTCGGCGCTCTCGGTGACGGCCGAGAACATCGCCAACGTGAACACCGAGGGCTATGTGCGCCGCGAGGTGGTGCTTGCGCAGGTGCCCGGCGGGCAGGTGAGCCCGACCAGCGCCGCAGGGTCCGGGCAGGGGGTGCGGGTCGAGGATGTGCGCCGCGCCTTCGATGGTCTCGTCGCCCAGCGGCTGCGCACGGCGGACTCGGCCGCCGCCTCGGCCCAGAGCCTGCAAACCGCGACGGCGGCGGTCGAAACCCTGTTCCTGTCGGGGCCGGGCAGCGTGCCCGAGGCGCTGACCGGCTTCTTCGGCGCGGTGAACCGCCTGAGCACGAACCCCAACGACGGCGCGCTCCGGCAGCTGATGCTGGCGGCGGGCGACACGCTCGCGGGGTCTTTCGTGACGGTGGCGAGCGGTCTGCAGGGGCTGCGGGCGGATGTGGCGGACCTGTCGGCGCAGGCGGCCGCGCGGGCCACCAGCCAGCTCCGGCAGCTGGCCGAGCTGAACGGGCGCATGGTCGGCTCTTCGGGGTCCGCGATGAACCCGCTGCTGGACGAGCGCGACCGGCTGCTGCGCGACCTGTCGCAGACGATCGGGATCACCGCGAGCTTCGACCCGATCGGCCGGGCGACGGTGACGCTGGGCTCGACGCCCGGCGGGCCGCTCCTTCTGGAAGGGGCGGTGGCCAGCACGATCGGCACGGCCGAGGCGGGCGGGCTGGTGCTCGAGGTGAGCCGGAACGGCACGACGCTCCAGAGCCGGCAGATCACCGGAGGCACGCTGCAGGGGCTGGCCTCGTCGCTGTCGGCGGTGGACAATGCCACGGCCGAGCTTGACCGGCTGGCGCGACAGGTGGCCGGCGAGATGAACGCCATCCATGCGCAGGGGATCGACCAGACCGGGGCCGCGGGCAGCGATCTGTTCGCGCTTCGCGGATGGCAGGTGTCGGCGCAGCCCACCAACCGGGGCACGGCCGGGGCCATCGTGGCGGGCTTCGACCTGCCGGTTGCCCTGGGTCCGGTGACGCTGGTGCATGATGCGGCCGAGGGGATCTGGCGGGCCATGGACGCCGACGGGGCGGAGCTTGGCCGCGGGGCCGAGACGATCACCCTGCCGGGCCTGACCCTGCAGATGACGGGCCTGGCCAGGGACGGCGACCGGCTGACCATCTCGCCGCGCGAGGGCCGTGCCATCGACATGCGCTTCCTGACGACCGACACGAAGAAGATCGCGGCCTCGGCCGCGTTCCTCGTGTCGGCGGCAGCGGGCAACACCGGCAACGCGCAGGCCAGCATCCTGCCGGTGACGACGGAGCCGGCCTTGAGCGACGCGATCGGCGGGTTTCTGACGGGGCCGGGCGGCGCCGACGCCGTCTCGTCGCTCCACAGCGGCAGCGGCTATGTGGGCTACATCCCCGCCGGAACCGGATCCGTCACCCTCGCCAGCCTCGGCTCGCAGTCGCAGCAGCAATTCCTGCTGTCGGACGCCGCCGCCGCAGGAGCCGCCACCCTGACCTTCTCGGCGGGCGGGGCCTTGCACCAGTTCGACCTCTCGGCCCTCGGCGCGGGCAGCGTGACGGGGCTGGTCCAGGCGCTCAACACGGGTGCGACGAGCCTCGGCGGGCTCACCCTCGCCGAACTCGGCATCACGGCCAGCGGCAGCGGCGGACAGCTCACCCTCACGCTGGGCAACGGCGACTTCGATCCGGGCGCCACCGTGGCCGGCGCGGGCGGCACGGTGGCGGGCAGCCTCTCGCGGGCCGAGCCCGCGGGCGGCACCATCCAGATCATCACCCGCGAGGGACGCCACATCGCGGGCACGCCCCTTTCGGCGGCCGAGGCGGCGCTCTTGCTGACCGAGGCGAACGGCTTCCTTCCGGGCGCGGTCTATGATGCCTCGACGCTCAACGGCGCGGACGGGGCGGGCTACCGCGGCACCGGCATCGACGGGGCGATCCTGCCCGGAGCGAACAGCCTTTCGCTGCGGCTGTCGGAGCCGGCCACGGGATCTTCGGGGGTGCCGGCCGCCGCATCGGGCAGCCGCGAGCTGACGGTGGAGGTCGGGGCCGAGCTGCCCGTGGCCCTCTCGCTTCCGGCGGGCACTTCGGCCAAGCGCGCGGCCGAGGCGATCGGCGCCGCGCTTGGCGGTGTCGCGGCCGAAGCCCGCACGGCGGTCCTGCTCGAGGCGCCCGCCGACGGGCCGCTCTCGTTCCAGCTCACCGGCAGCAACCTCACGCCGCTGCGGATCAGCGGTGCGGTCTCGGGCGGGCGGATGGATGCGCTGGCGCAGGCCGTGAACGCGGCCAGCGCCGCGACCGGCATCCGGGCCGAGCTGTCGCCCGACGGGGCCCGGCTTCTGCTGGTCCATGAAACGGGCGAGGATATCGGGATCGGCAGCCTCGTCCACGGTGGCGGGGCGCCGGTGACGCTGCAGGGCGCCACGCCCGAGGGCCAGCCTTCGGGCGGTGCCGTCACGCTGTCGGGTGCGACGGACAGCGCGCGTTTCACGGGCGAGGTGAGGCTGGCCTCGGCGGGCCGTCTTTCCACGGTTCTGGACGGGCTGCGACAGGATGCGGTGCCCGATCCCCTGACGGGCGGCCTCATTTCGCGCAGCGTGAATGGCGCGGGGGCCGTCCAGAGCTACGCCTTCACCTACGACCCCGCGTTCGACGGGGCGGGCCTGTCTGCGAACGGGCTGCAGGCGCAATCCGGTTCGGCGCGCTATGCGGTGACGCTGGGCGGCCTGACCGTCACGCTCGACGCGGCGGCGGCGGGCGTTTCCGACGGTGCCGGAGTGGCCGCCGGTCTGGCGGCCCTGCTGCGCGCCGAGGGCCCGTCCGCGACCCTGACGGGCGGCACGGTGGCCGCGCGGCCTGCGGAGGGCCGGACGGTGGCGCTCTCCTACGAGGGCCAGAGCTACCGGCTGCGCATGACGGGCGACACGGTCGTCGTCGAGGGCGGCGAGCCGGGACTGCTGACGGCGGAGTTCGACGCCTCGAACCGGCTCGTGATCCGGGCCGCGGGCTCGCTCGACGGGGCGAGCATCCGCGTCGAGGGCGGATCGGCCGAGGCGTTCGGGCTTGGCGCGGCGGATGGCGCGACGGCGACCCTCACCGGGCAGCCCGCCGATCCGGCCGGGCTGCCGGCCAGCTTCGATGTCGAGGTCGGGGGGATCCGCTACGGCCTGACCGCCAATGCGGGCGCCATCAACGTTCCCGCGGGGTTTCCCGGCACGGCGGCATGGGACGCCGAGGGGCGGCTGGTTCTGTCGGTGCCCGCGACGGCCGGCGCCGTCCGCGTGCCGCCCCAGGCCGGGGCCCGTGCCGCGGGGCTTGCGACCGAGGGTGCCACGGTGGCGGTGCGAGCCGGAGAGCTGGTTCTCACATCGACGACCGCCGCGCCGCTCTCGGCCACGGCGGAGGCGAGCGCGCTGGCCGGCCAGCGCCTCACGCTCACCGATCTTCCGGACGAGGATCTGATCGTGCTGACGACCGGCACGGGCCGGCTGCGGCTGGCGGGCTCGGTGACGGCGGGCACGCCTTCGCCGGCACCCGACGCGGTCGAGGTGCGGGTGCTCGACGGGGCCAGCCGGCAGATCGAGCTGATCGACAGCGTCACGGGCCATTCCATCGGCACCCGCTATCTTGGCGCCGACGGCTCGGCCACGGTCGGCGGGCTGCGGATCACGCTGAACGGCACGCTCGCCACGGGAGACAGCTTTGCCCTGACGCCCGCCAACGGCCGTTCGGGTGGCGCCGAGACGCTGGGCCGGCTGCTCGAACTGGCGACCGGGAACCCGTCCACCGGGCAGGGCGGCTACGGCGCCGATTACGCCCGCCTTCAGGCGCGGATCGGCACGCAAGCCTCGGCCGCCAACGGGCGCGTCGCCTCCTCTTCCGCGGCGCTGGAAGTGGCCGAGCGGGCCGCCGCCGCCGCGGGGGCGGTCGATCTCGATGCCGAGGCCGCGCGACTGATCGAGCAGCAGCAGGCCTATCAGGCCTCCTCGCAGGTGCTGTCGGTGGCGCAGACCCTGTTCGAAACCCTTATGAACGCGCTGTGAGGCGGCCATGACCCTTGGAACCACCCTCTTCGCAACCCTCGCCAGCCGGAACTTTGCCCGGATCCAGACCGAGATCGGCGGCTTGCAGGAACGGATCTCGGCCGCAACGCAGGATCCGCGGCCCTCGGCCGATCCCGCCCGCGCCCTGCAACTGTCGGCCGCGCGCGAGGTGCAGGACGCGCTCTCGCGCTTTTCCGTCAATGCCGGGACGGCGGCCGAACGGCTGGCCCATCTGGACGTGACGCTGGGCGATGTCGCCAGCCATGTGCGCGACCTGAAGGACATCGTCCTCCAGATGGGCAATGCCAGCCTGACGGACGAGGGCCGGGCGGGCCTGCGCATCGAGGCCGAGGCGCTGCGCGAGGCGATGCTGGCCGCGGCCAACCGCAAGGACGGAACGGGGCAGGGGCTGTTCTCGGGCTATGCCACGGGCGCGGCCTTCGAAAAGACCGCTACGGGCGTGCGGTTTGCGGGCAACGCGGGCCAGCCCGTCGCGCAGCTGTCCGAGAGCCTGCGCGTGGCCACGAGCCTCGGAGGGAACGAGGTCTTCATGACCGTCGAGACCGAAGGGGGCGTCCGCAGCCTGTTCGATCTTGCCGACGATCTGGTGGCGGCCCTCTCGCCGCCCATCAGCAAGGCCACTACGTCCCGCACCTCGGTCGGCACGGCGAGTCTCTCGATCGAGCCGGTTCAGGGCGAGGCCACGCTGCGCTTCACCCTGACCGGGCCCGGCGGATCGGCCGAGATCGAGCAGCGTCTGCCCGGTTCGGTCGAGGAGGCGATCAACGCCGCCGCGGCGACGACCGGCATCACCGCCACGACGGCTCCGGATGGCTCGCTGCGGCTGGCGTCGCTGGGCACGATCGAGCTGTCGGGCATGAGCCGGAGCGACGGGGCGCGCGAGGTGCTGGCGACCCTCACGGATGAACGGGGCCGCGAGGGCTGGGTGGTGGACAAGCGGTTCGGCGCCTCGCCCATGACGGCCGCCTTCGACGCCGCCATCGGCCACATGGCCGAGCAGCGGGCGCGGGCGGGGTCTCTGGCCGCGAGCGTGGACAGCCAGATGGAGGCGATCAAGGGGCGCCAGACGCGGATGACGCAGACGGTGGCCGGGCTCGAGGATCTGGATGTGGCGGCGGCGGTGACACGGCTTCAGGCGCTTCTGCTGACGCAGGAGGCGGCGCAGCAGACCTATGTGAAGATCGCCAGCCGAAGCCTCTTCGACTATCTGCGCTAGGCGGGATGGCACGCCGCTTGCCCCTGTCCGGCATGAGGCTCGTGCTGTTCCTTGTCCTGCTTGTGCTGACCGCGCCCGCCCTTCGGGCTGCGGAAAGCTGCGAAGAGCTGGCCGCCCGTGCCGGCGCCGAGGCGGGCCTGCCCGAGGGGCTCATGCCCGCGATCGCCCGCGTCGAATCGGGCCGCGGTGGCCGGGCCTGGCCCTGGACGCTCAATCAGGGCGGGCGGGGCATGTTCTTCGAGAGCCGGGACGAGGCGCTGGCAATGCTGCGCTCGGTCGTGACGTCGGGGGTCACGAACATCGACGTGGGCTGCATGCAGCTCAACTGGCGCTGGCACGCGCCCGCCTTCGCTTCGCCCGAAGAGATGATCGACCCGGTCCGCAACACCCGCCATGCCGCGCGCTTTCTGGTCGAGCTTCACGCGCGGCTGGGATCCTGGGAAGCGGCGACGGCCGCCTATCATTCGGCCGATCGGGCGCGCGGCGCATCCTATCTCGCGAAGGTCACGGCCGAGCGCGGCGGCTCGCGTCTGGCCGAAGCGGGCGCGATCCTGCCGGACGAGCGCACGATGGAGGCCGCGCGGGTGCAGGGCATCCTGGTCCTCGCGCCGCAGCCGATGGTGAACCTTGCGGGGGCAGCCTCCCTGCCGGATGCGGCGGCGGTCATTCCTTCGGGCGGGCCCCTCCATCTCGATGCCCCTCAGCCGGGCCTTCTGGCGAAGTCCGAGCTGCCGCCGCGGCTTCGCGCGCGCTGGCAGGCGGTCGAGTCCTTCCGGGCGCTGCTTGCGGAACAGCCCTGAAATGAAAACCCATCCAAAAGGATGGGGGCATCCTCCCAAGGTTGGAGATCCGACTTTTGGGCTGGGCACCTAGCCGTCAATGCAGTTGCAGCATCGGGGCCATCTAGAGAATTTTAACCATCTTTTCCGGTAGGGTTCCGAGCGCATGACCAGTCACTTCTCGCTTGATACGATCCGCTCGCGGCCTCTGCCTCCTCCGGAAGGGTTGGTTGACAGGGTGATCCCCGGCGAGTCCGTCGCGATCCGCCGGGTCAAGCAGCTGATCGGAGCCGTCGCGATCAGCGAAGCGCCGGTTCTTGTGCGGGGCGCGACCGGGACGGGCAAGGAACTGGTGGCCGAGGCCCTGCACCGCGCGTCGGGCCGGGGCGGCAACCTTGTCGCGGTGAACTGCGCGGCGATCCCGGCCGAGTTGCTCGAATCCGAGCTGTTCGGCCATGAGAAGGGCGCCTTCACCGGAGCCGAACGGCAGCGGATCGGCCGGATCGAGATGGCCCACGGTGGCACGCTCTTTCTCGACGAGATCGGCGACATGCCGCTCGCGCTTCAGGCCAAGCTGCTGCGCGTGCTTGAGAGCCGCCGGATCTCGCGCGTCGGGGGCACGGGCGAGATCGACGTGGATTTCCGTCTGGTGACGGCCACGCACCGCAATCTCGATGCGCAGGTGGCCAAGGGCGGGTTCCGCAGCGACCTTTACTACCGGATCAACGTGTTCCCGCTCGAGCTGCCCGACCTGCGCGAGCGCACCTCGGACATCCCCCTGATCCTGGCCCGGATGCTCGACGATCATCTGGCGCGCAATCCCGCGGCCGATCTGCCGCATTTCGATGCCGGCGCACTCCGGGCTCTGGGCGCGCATGACTGGCCGGGCAATGTGCGCGAGCTGCGCAACGTGCTGGCGCGGGCTCTTGTGCTCTTTCCGGGCCGCATGGTCTCGGCGCGCCATGTGCGCGAGAACCTCCTGCAGCTGGCCATGCCCGAGCCCGAGGGCCAGTCCGAACTGCCCCCGGCCGCCTTGCCCGCGGCGCAGGGCCTGCCGGAGCCGGGCCAGTTCGGGGGCATGCTGGAGGGGCGCACCGATCTCGACCTGCGGGGCTATCTCCGCGACATCGAGGTGGCGCTGATCGAGGCCGCGCTGGCACAGCACGACGGCTGCGTCAGCCGCGCGGCCGATGCGCTGCGCCTCCGCCGCACGACGCTCATCGAGAAGATGAAGAAGTTCGGCATCATGCGCGGGGTCGAGGCCTGATCCCGCGCCCCGAACCTCACGCGCCCATCAGTCCTTGTTCCAGGCCGAAATGAGGTTCTCGAGATAGGTGCCCGTGCTCTTCATCCGCGAGACGGCCTGCTCCATCGCGGTGAACTGCGCCAGATACCGGCTCTCGAGCTTCGCGGCGCGCGCATCCAGGGCCTCGATCACCTTCGCCTGCTCTTCGGCGACCTTGCCGATCTGGCCCTCACGATCCGAGATGGCGCCGTTCTGGCCTGCGGCCGTGTCGAGCAGCGCCTGAAGCTGGGTGGCAAAGCTGCGGCCGAACCGCAGGGTGGCGTCCGTCACGCCGCTCTCGACCGAGACCATGACGCCGGCCAGACCGCCCGAAAGAACGAGATACTGCGACGCCCCGTTCGCGCCGGGCAGGGCAAGCGTCGCCCCGCCGCCCACCGTCGCCTCGCCCGTCACCGGATCGAGCCGGAAGATGTAATCGCCCGAGGCGGCCGACGAGGCTGCCTTGCCCGCGATCGACGCTCCGGGCGTGATTGCGGTCAGGCTGTCGGTGAACATCGCATCGAAGATCTGCGGGGTCTTCTCGAACGCCTTCTGGAAGGCGCTGGCATTGAAGGACAGCGAGCCGTCGCGGTTGGTCGAGACCCCGAGCTGCGACAGATAGACCGGCTTCTCGCCGTGCCCCGTCAGCGGCTGCCCGATGAGCGCCGTCACCTGCCGCTTCAGGGTCTCGACGACCCGATCGCCGGCAAGCTCGCCCGAACCGGATCCGTCGGTCGAGCGGCGCGTCAGCTCTCCGAGCAGCTTCATCGTCGCGTTCAGCTCTTCGACCATGTAGGTCATGGCCGCTTCGGCAAGCTGCGTGTCGCGGCTGACGGACAGGGTGGCCGGGTCCGTGGTCTTGCCCGAGAGCGCCAGCGTGGCCCCCGGGATCAGGTCCGTGATCTCGTTCGAACTGCGCGCCACGATGATGCCATCGACGGACAGGACGGCGTCCTTGGCCTCCTGCACCTGCGCCGTGAGATTGCTGGCGGTCGTGTCGAAGCGGGCGAGCCCGTTGCCGGGCACCGACTCCGTCACCGTGAAGCGCAAGGCGTTCCCCGCACCCGGCTCGGAGACGACGCCAAGCGAGAAGGTGCCGTCGCCCTTGTCGAGGACGCGCGCCGTGACGCCCGGGATCGAGGTCAGGGCGGTCGCGAGATCCTGCAGCGTGGCGCCCGTGCCCACGGCGATCGATGAGGCCGCCAGTGCGGGGTTCTGGGCGAAGCTGGTCGCCGCTTCCTCGCCCTCGGGGGCGAACCAGACGCCGAAATCGACCGACACCGAGCCCGAGCCGAGCACGGCGTCGGCCGACGTGAATCCGCCGAACTCCAGCACCTGGCGCTGCGCGATCTGCAGAACCTCGATCTCGGTCCTCTGGGTCGCCACGAGGCTCTTGTCGGTCACGCTGATCGCCACCGCAGGGTTGGAACTGGTGGCCTTGAGCACCGAGGACTGGCCGATCGTGGCCAGCGCGCCCGACAGCGACTGGAACTGCGCCCGCACCTTGCCCAACGCCGACACCGACACTTCCGTGGCCGCGATCTTCTTTTGTGCCGCGCTGCGCTTCACGGCCGTGTCGGCCTCGACAAGGCTCTTGGTCAGCTCGCGGATGTTCAGGCCCGAGCCCGACGCGCCGAGGGCGTTCAGATAATCGGTCGCCATGGGATGCTCCTTGCGCTCTGCCAGTGGAATAACGACCTGCACGGCCCGGCCTTTAGCCTCGGTTGCAAGAAACGTGCGCAGTGCGCGCCGTTCCCCGTTACCGATGCCGCGGTCAGCCGGTGCGTCGCGGATTTTTCGGTCCGGCGCTAAAAGTTTCCGGGACGGGTCGTTGAAGGGGCAGAGCGCCGGGGGGCGCGATGCGAGATCAGGAGGCTCTTCCATGACGACGATCAACACGAACATCGGTGCCATCGCCGCCCAGGCGAACATGACCAAGGTGAACGACCAGTTCAACACGGCCATGACGCGCCTCTCGACCGGCCTGCGCATCAACGCGGCCAAGGACGACGCGGCCGGCATGGCCATCGGCGAGAAGATGACCGCGCAGGTGATGGGCCTGAACCAGGCGGTCCGGAACGCCCAGGACGGCAAGAACCTGGTGGACACGACCGAAGGTGCGCACGTCGAGATTTCGTCGATGCTGCAGCGCCTGCGCGAACTGGCCGTCCAGTCCTCGAACGACACCAACACCGCCGCCGACCGCGGCTCGCTGGCGTCCGAAGGCAAGCAGCTGATCGCCGAGATCAACCGGGTGGCCGAAAGCACCACCTTCAACGGCATGAAGATCCTCGACGGCTCCTTCGCGGGCAAGCAACTGCAGATCGGGGCGGATGCCGGCCAGACGATCACCATCAACGTGGACAGTGCGGCCGCCACCGATATCGGCGCCAACTCCGTCCGCAGCACCTCGCTCATTGCCGCCGGCACCGACAGCGACATCGCTGATACGACCGACATCATCATCACCGGCTTTGCCGGCAGCGAGAAGGTTACCACCTCGGCCGGCCAGTCGGCGAAGTCCCTCGCGACCGAGATCAACAAGCTGACCGCGAGCACGGGTGTCGAAGCGTCCGCCGTCTCGAAGGCGAGCCTCTCGGGCTTCGTGACCGACACGTCCGTATCCTTCAAGATCGGAACCGCGGGCGGCACCGACGGAAACTCCGTCTCGATCGGGACCGTCGCCATCACCGACAGCAGCGATGTGCGCGCGCTTCGTGACGCGATCAACGCGGTGTCGGGCCAGACCGGGGTTACGGCCTCGATGAAGTCCGGCGACAACGGCACGATCATTCTGACCCATGCCAGCGGCGAAGACATCGTCCTGGAAGAGGCGGCATTCACCGGGACCGGCGCCGAGTTCACCGTGACGGCTCTGGATGCCGATGGCAAAGAAACCGAAGCGGCAACCACTGCTGTCACGCTGGACGGCACTGCGGCCGAAGCGACCGTGACCGGTCAGGTCGAGCTTACCTCGACCAAGGCCTTCTCCGTCTATACCGAAGACGGGGCTGATGACGCATCGACGCACTTCACGGACGTGACCAAGGCCTCGGAACTGGAGTCGGTCGCCGCCATCAACCTGACGACGGCCGAAGGGGCCGGCAAGGCGATCAAGGTGATCGACGTGGCGCTGTCGAAGATCAGCCAGTCGCGCTCGGAACTCGGTGCCGTGTCGAACCGTCTCGACTCGACGATCTCGAACCTGACGAACATCTCGACCAGCGTTCAGGCCGCCAAGTCGCAGGTGATGGACGCCGACTTCGCGGCGGAATCGACCGCGCTTGCCCGCGGGCAGATCCTCAGCCAGGCGGCGACCGCCATGCTCGCGCAGGCGAACTCGTCGAAACAGAACGTGCTGAGTCTGCTTCGCGGCTGACGGAAAACCGACGGCACGAAAATTGCCCTCCGCCCCTCGCCGGGCGGAGGCATTTCGCGTCAAGGGTTTACGCGCATCGCGCGAGGGCGGCACTGTCGGCTCTCCGTCGTTTTATGCCCGTCAAACGGATTTTTTGCGCCATCGGCGATTTCTGGCCAATGTCTGCCAAAGACAGGTCAGGGAAGGCGCCGGGATGCAGCTTTATACCGCTCAGAGCTTCGCGCAGCGTCAGTCGCTCGTCGTGACCGCACAGTTGCAGCAGGCGATCTGCCTGCTCCAGATGCCCAATGCGGAACTGTCCTCGTTCATCGAGACACAGTCCGAGGAAAACCCGTTCCTCGAGCTGCGGCTGCCCCCGGCGCCCGCGCCGTCCTCGGCGCTGCCCCGCAGCCAGGCGGCGGCGGGCGACGACTGGGACCGTGTGGCGGGCCTTGCCGCCGATCCGGGGCCGTCGCTCTATGTCCATGTCACCGCCGAGATCGCCCGGCTGGGTCTCACGGCCGAGGAGAGCGCCGCCGCCTCGGTCTTTCTGGATGCGCTCGAACCCTGGGGATGGCTTGGCCAGCCGCTCGAGCTGCTGGCCCCGCGCGCGGGTCTCTCGCTCGAGGCGGCCGAGCGGCTGCTGGCGAAGCTGCACAGGATCGAGCCGGCCGGTCTCTTCGCCCGCTCGCTCGCCGAGTGCCTGCGGCTGCAGGCCAGCGAGCAGGGGCTTCTGACGCCGCTCTTTGCCGCCGTGCTCGACCATCTGTCGCTGCTGGCCGCCGCCGACCTGCGCGGCCTCTGCCGCGCCTGCGGCTGCGGCATGGAGGAGCTGAAGGCCGTCCTGCGCCAGCTGCGCGGGCTCAATCCCAAGCCGGGTGCGCTTTTCGATGCCGCGCCCTCGCCGCAGCGGCCGCCGGATCTGCTGGTCAGCCCCGGCCCCGATGGCTGGCGCGTGGATCTCAACCGCTCGACACTGCCCACGGTTGTGGTGCGCGCCGACACGGCGCAGGACTTCGCCGGAAGCGCCGCGCCCTATGTCGGCGAGCGGCTCTCGGTGGCCCGCTGGCTGGCCCGCGCGGTCGAGCACCGGAACCAGACGACGCTCAAGATCGGTGCGGAAGTGGTGCGCCGGCAGCGCGGCTTCCTCGAGGAGGGCCCGGCGCGGATGGAGCCGATGACGCTGCGCGAGGTGGCCGATGCGGTGGGCGTGCACGAAAGCACGGTGAGCCGCGTGAGCTCCGGCCTGATGATCGCCACGCCGCAGGGCACCTTTCCGCTGAAGTCGTTTTTCACGGCCGCTCTCTCGGCGCGCGAGGGGGACACGGCCGGTTCGGCCGCGGCCGTCCGCCATCGCGTGCGCCAGCTGGTCCAGGCGGAGTCGCCGGATGATCCCCTGAGCGACGATGCCATCGCCCGCATCATCTCGGACGAGGGCGTGACGCTGGCCCGCCGCACGGTGGCCAAATACCGCGAGCAGCTCAACATTCCGTCCTCGGTCCAGCGCCGGCGGCAGGCGCTGGTGACGGGCGCGCTCTAGGATCGTCAGGCGGAGGCCGGCTCCGGCAGGGCTGCCGTCCGCGCGAAGAGAAAGCGGGCGCGGGGTTCGAGCAGGGCCCAGGTGGCGTGCACCTCGCCCTCCGATCGGGCCGCCAGCACGGCGCGTGGCATCAGCCCCCGCAGCTTGCGGTCGGCGCGCAGATAGGCCGCGCCCGCACGACCCACATGGATGGCGGCGAGCACATAGACGCCTGCCGCGAACCAGGGCTGTACGGCAAGAGCCAGCGCCACGCCGGCCGCCAGAGCCGCGGCCAGCCCCCAAAGGCGCATCTGAAGCAGCCATAGCGGTGTGGCCAGCAGGGCCAGAGACGAGCAGGGCAGCGGCTGGATGTCGTAGGTGCCATCCGGCGCGGCCAGCACCTCCCAGTTGCGCAGGGCCTCGGGATGCAGTCGCGGCCCCTCGGCCAGAGCCGGAGCGGGGGCCGGTTGCCACCGTCCCAGCGCCGCGGTCTCGGCCAGCACGGTGAAGTCGATCTCGCCCCGTCGGAACCCCAGGGCCAGCGGCCCGGTCCCGAAGCGGGCGGCCAGATCCTCGGGGCTGCCGGTGAAGGGCCGGCCGTTCACCCGGCAGAGCCGGTCGCCGGGCTGGAGATGCAGGGCGCTGCCGGCCGGCAGCAGCGAGGCAAGGTCAAGGCAGGTTGCGTCGGTCATGTCAGCTCAGGGATAGCGGATCGGATTGTCGGCGGGCTTGGCCGCGGGCCGGGGTGCGGCGGGCGGGGCCGCCTTTGCGGGGCGGCTGGTCGCGGCAGGCTTGGGGGCGGGTGCCGCGGCGCGCGGGGCAGGGCGGTTCGCCCGCATCTCCTCGATCAGCGCCCGAAGCTCGGGGCTGGTGCCCGCGCCGCTCTCGATCGCCTTGCGCAACGAATTGTCCACCTCGCCCAGCGCCAGGATCAGCGCCTCGCGGGTGGCGGCCAGCCCCTGATCCACATGGCTCTGGATCGCGGTGGCGAACTGCGGCTCGATCGCGGCGGCCTGGCCCGAGAAGGTCTCGAGGTCGCCCGCGAGGCGCTCGCCCACGGCCTCGATCGCGGTCTTGAGCGTGGCCTCCTGCGTCTCGATCCGGTCGGCGAGACCCTCGACCTTCTCAATCGCCGCGCCGAGGTCGGAGAGGCGCGTCACCATCAGCTCGCCCGCCTGCGCCTGGATCTCGGAGGTCTCGCGCAGGTCCGCGACCGAGCGGAAATAGACCAGCCCGCCCAGCAGGATCGCCACGCCCGCGCCCGTCAGCGCCCCGAGCGACAGCGCCTGCAAGCGCTTCTGGCTGCGGATCATCCGGTCCATGAAGGCCCGATGCTCAATCTGCAACTGCTCGAGGTCCTGGGCCGCATCGTTCGCCGCATTCGCCGCACCGAGGGCGCGCGCGATTCCGTCGCTGAGGGGATCGGTCTCTTCGGTCATCGCCTGCTCTCCGTCACTGTCCGCACCTCTGCAAGTTCCGCGCCATCCGGTGCCCGGCCGCTGCGGCCGTCACATCGGCCGCCCGAACTCGTCGAAGGCGAGCGCATCGGGCACCTCGACCTCGGGCAGGTCGCCCGCCTCGCCCCGGTCGAGCCGATAGACATGGGCGAGAACCGCCGCCACCGCGCCATAGAGCTGATCGGGGATCTCCTGCCCGATGTCGCCGGTGAAATAGAGGGCGCGCGCAAGGACCGGGATGCGCAGGGCGCCGACCCCCGCCTTCCGGCCCCGCTCGATGATGTCGAGCGCCATCGGCCCCTTGCCGAGGGCGAGGATGACCGGCGCGGTGGTCTCTCCCGGCACATAGCGCAAGGCGACGGCGAAATGGGTCGGGTTGGTGACGATGGCCGTGGCCTGCGGCACATTTTCGAGTGCGGCCCGGCGCTTCGCGCCGTTCTGCGAGGCCTCCATCTGCATGCGCCGCATCCTGCCCTTCACCTCGGGCGAGCCGTTGGCCTCCTTCGACTCCTCCTTCAGCTCCTGCCGCGACATCTTCATCGAGTTGGTGAGGCTCCAGGCCTGCCAGACCAGATCGAGCCCGCCGATCAGCGCGAGCACGATCAGAAGCGCCGAGACCAGCCGGATGAGCCCCACCCCCATGACGGCCGCGGCATCCGCCGGGGCCGACGTCCAGAGGCGGTCGAGCGGGGCCAGCTCGTCCCGCAGCACCAGCACCGCCACCCCGATCAGCAGCGACACCTTGGCAATGGCCTTGCCAAGCTCCACCAGTGCCTTCATCGAGACCATGCGCTTGAGCCCCGCGCCGGGATTGATCCGGCTGGCCTTGAAGGCCATCGCCTTGGTCGAGAAGTTGATGCCGCCCATCCCGAATTGCACGAGCAGCACCACCACGAGCAGGGGCACCGACACGATGAGGCCGGCCAGCAGCACCTCGCGCCAGACCTGGCCAAGGCGGAGCATCATCACCCGGTCGAGATCCGCGCCGGGTTCGAGCACCAGATAGCCTGACCAGCCACGGACGAGGGCAGGCAACATCCCCTGCAGCATCACCAGAAGCGCAAGCCCCCCGGCGAGCGTGGCGAAGACGAACACCTCCTTCGAGGTGACGATGGATCCGTCCTCGCGCGCCTGATCGCGGCGCTTCTGGGTCGGCTCCTCGGTCTTTTCCTGCCCGTCGTCACCCTCGGCCATCGGTTACCTCGAGCAGTTGCGCGAGCGCGGCAAGGCCGTCGGCCACCAGCGAGGAAAAGGCGCCCATCGTGCCGGGCACGGTGAGGAACAGCAGGATCAGCGTGGCCGACATCGTCACCGGAAAGCCGAAGGAAAAGACGTTGAGCTGGGGCGCCGAACGGGTGATGACGCCGATGGTGATGTTGATGAGGACGAGCGCCGCAACCACCGGCATCATGATCTGCAGGCCGACCAGGAACATCCGCCCGCCTGCGCCGATCCCGGCCTCGAGGAAGGGGCCGGGGGCGAAGGGGGCGCCGGGCGGCAGGCTCTCGTAGCTGCGCAGCAGGATCTCGAAGGCCGACAGGTGCCCGTCGAGGGCGAGGAACACCGTGGTGAGGGCCAGCCCGAAGATCTGCGCCACCACCGGCGTCTGCCCGCCCGCCGACGGGTCGATCTGGGCCGCAAATCCAAGGCCCGCCGTCGCGGCGATCCGGTCGCCGGCCAGTGCCGCGGCCGAGAAGAGCACCGTCAGCACGAGCCCCGCCGAAAGGCCGATCGCGATCTCCTGCATCATCATCGGCACGGCCGAGAGGCTGGCCAGCGCCTCGGGCCCCGGCAGATTGACGCGCCCGAGCACGGGCAAGGTCAGCACGACGGTCGCCATGATCCGCACGGGAAGCGGCACGAAGCGGCCCCCGAAGGCGGGCGAGGCCAGAAGGAAGGCGCCGATCCTGAGGGTGGCGAAGAAGAGGCTCGTGAGGCTTCCCAGCAGCCCCGGCAGGTCGAGGGCGGGCAGGCTCTCCATCAGCGGATCGTGGCGATCGTCTCGAAGACGAAGGCGAAATAGTCGGTCATCCGCGTCAGCATGAAGCTCGAGGCCAGCGCCATGGTCAGCAGGACGATGGCAAGCTTCGGCACGAAGCTGAGCGTGGCCTCGTTGATCGAGGTGGCGGCCTGCAGGATGCCGATGACAAGGCCCACCGCAAGCGCCACGCCCAGCACCGGGCCCGCCGTCAGCAGGATGTTCCAGTAGGCGATGCGCAGATGCTCGATGCTGCCGTCGAAATCCATCATTGCCCCCCGTAGGTCGCGGCGAGCGAACCCACCGTCAGCGCCCAGCCATCCACCAGCACGAAGAGCAGCAGCTTGAAGGGCAGCGAGACCAGCATGGGCGACAGCATCATCATGCCGAGCGCCATAAGGATCGAGGCGATCACCATGTCGATCACGAGGAAGGGCAGGAACAGCAGGAAACCGATCTGGAAGGCGGTCTTGAGTTCCGAGGTCATGAAGGCGGGCAGGAGCGTCGAGAAGGGCACGTCGCGCGGATCCTCGTAGGGTCCGGCCCCGGCGAGGTCCGAGAACATCAGCAGGTCGTTCTGCCGCGTATTGGCGATCAGGAACTCCTTCATGATGGCGCCGCCGCGCTCGATGGCGGGTTCGGCGGCAAGCCGGCCGTCAAGGAAGGGCGAAAGGGCTTCGGCATAGAGCGTGCCGAGCGTCGGCTGCATCACGAAGAAGGTGAGGAACAGCGCCAGCGCGATCAGCACCTGGTTCGGCGGCGTCTGCTGGGTGCCGAGCGCCTGCCGCAGGATCGAGAGCACGATGATGATCCGCGTGAAGGCCGACATGCCCAGCACCAGCGACGGCAGCACCGTCAGCGCCGTCATCAGCGCCAGGATCTGCAGCGACAGCGAATAGCTCGTCCCGCCCGTGCTCTCGGTGATGGTGAGGGCGGGCAGCCCCTGCGCGAAGGCGGGCCCGCTCAGCAGCAGGGCCGCGACAAGGGCGGTGACGCGCAGGGCCGTCACGGCCGTGCCTCCAGCGGAAGGACGGTGGGGGCGGCGCCCCGGCTGGTGAGGATCAGGAACTCTCGCCCGTCCACCGCAAGCAGGACCGCGCGCTCCTGCGGGCCAAGCGCGGCCGCTTCGGCCACACGCAGCCGCCCGCCGCTGGCGAAGCGCGAAATGCCGGGCGCCTTGAGCTTCACGACGAGCCATAGAAGGCCCAGAAGGCCGAGGAACAGGCCGAGCGTCAGGATCTGGTCGGGGCGAAGGATGTCCAAGCGGGCGCTCCAGGGATGCGGTTGCCCACCCGCTGCAACATCCGTGCCGGTTCCCGCCGCAGGCGCGGCGGGTCGGTCAGAGGCTTTCGGCGCGCTTCTCGGGCTCGATGATCTGGCCGAAGCGGATGCCGAACCGCTCGCCCACCATCACCACCTCGCCCTTGGCGATCGGCGTGCCGTTCACCAGCACGTCGAGCGGGTCCCCCGCCAGGCGGTCAAGCTCGACCACCGAGCCTTCCGACAGGCGCAGGAGGTCGCGGATCGTCATCTCGGTGCGGCCGACCTCGACGGTCAGGCGCACGCCGATGTTTTCCAGCAGGCGCAGGTTCTCGGCGCCGAGACGTTCGGTGAGGGGGCGGGCTGTGTCGGTCATGCGGGCTCCGGTCGGAAGGGGCGGCGAGGCCGCGGGAAAAGCTCAGGTGCGGGCGCGCCTGCGGGTGAGGTTTAGCGCGGCCTGCCCGCCGCGCTCGCCGGGGACGCCCTCGAAGATGGGCTCGTTCTCCACCAGCAGCGAGACCGCCTCGGTCAGCTGCACCGGCAGCACGTCCCCCGGCTGGATCTGCATGAGCTGGCGCAGCGGCACCTCGGGCTCGCAGAGCCGCGCCGACAGGGTCAGCGGGATCGACAGGATCGCGCGTTCCAGCTTTTCGCGCCAGGTCCGGTCGTCGTCCACGAAGTCCGACTGCATCCGCGAGCGCAGCTGCGACGAGATCGGCTTGAGCGTCTGGAGTGGATAGAGAATGTCGAAGCTCGCAGGCTCGGTGTTGGGCAGCTGCACCATGAACGAGCAGTTCACCACCATGTCCTCGCCATCCACGAACGAGGCGAACTGCATGGATTCCTCGCGGCTGACCACCGTGAAGCTGAGCGCCATCAGGTCGCGCCAGGCCACCTGCAACGCCACGTTCAGCCGGTCTGTCACCAGCTCGATGACCCGCTGCTCGGTGGCGGTGAATTCGGTGCGCGTCGTGGGGATGTGGCGGATCTGCCCGCCGTAGTAGCTGTCGGTCAGAAGCGAGATGAAGGGCGGCGGGATCACGATCATCTGGTTGCCGCGCAGTTCCTCGATGCGGCTCGCCGTGATCGAGACGAAATTGTCCTGGCTCGAGCGGTAGTCGTCGAAGCTGCGCACCTCGGGCGGGAAGGAGGAGATCCGCGGCTGAAGCCGCAGCATCGGCAGGAAGACGTCGCGCGCCGTGCGGCAGAAGCGTTCGTTGATGATGCGCAGCGCGTGGTAGTCGCCGAGCAGGTTGAGGTCGTTGTCGCCGAAGGCAAAGGGACGGACTTCCTGTCCGTTCTCCATGCTCAGGCTTTCGCTCGCCTCCATGAGGTTGCCGACGAGGGCTGCGACCTCCTTGGACGAGAGTTTGCGCGGGGTGGCGGCCATGGCTTACTGCAGGATGAAGGAGGGGAAGAAGACGGCCTCGATGCCCCCGAAGCCCTCGAGTTGCTGAAGCCGCGCGTTCACCGCACCGCGCAACGCCTCGGCCAGCCGGTCACGACCGGCCTTGTCCTGCAATTCCTCCTCCGAGAAGGTGCCGATGATGGCCAGCATGTCCGACCGCAGCGCCACCTCGTTGCGGGCGACGTTGTCCATCACCTTCTGGTCATACTGGGTCGAGAGGCCGATGCCGACCTGCAGGAAGCGGCGCGAGGCGCGCAGGTTCGTCGTCAGCGGCTCCTTGAACTGGTAGTAGCTGGTGACGAAGGCTTCCTTGTTGGGCGTGGGCCGCGGCACCTTCTGCGGGGCCTTGGGGTCGATGGCCGCGGGCGTCTCCTCGTCGGCGGGTGTGCGCTCGATCAGGCGCATCACATCCTTGGCGGGGGAAAGCGGATTGGCGAAGTAGAAGAATCCCGCGCCGAACCCCAGCGCCAGCAGCACGACCGAAAGCAGAAGCAGGCCGAGCATGCGCAGGAGGCCGCGTCCGCGGCGGGGCTTGGGATCAAGGGTGGCGGTTGCGTCGGTCACGGTCGGGTCCTCAGGCGATCAGGTTGACGAGCCCGGCCGCAGGGGCGGCGGGTTCGGGCAGGACGGGAGAGGGGCGGAAGGTCCGGCGCGCAGGGCCCTGTTCGGGGCTGTCGCGCCGGGCGCCGGTGTCGCCCTGTCCCGCCTCGTGACGGGCCAGCGACAGGCCCTGCTTCTCGAGCAGGTCGGACAGGCGCCCTTCCTGCCCCGCAAGGAGGCGGGCCGCCTCGGCGGTCTCGGTGACGAAGCTCACCTGCGCCGCGCCCTCGCGCATCTCGACCCGGATGCGGAGCCGGCCCAGCGTCTCGGGCGCGAGGACGATCTCGATCTCGGAAGTGCCGGCCTCGGCGGCCTCGAGGACATGCTCCTGCACCTCGATCGGCCAGTCAGGGTCCCCGAGCGCAAGTCCCTCGGCGGGGCCCGAAGGCTGGGTCTCGTCGGCCCTGTCCGTTCCCGAAGGCGGCAGGGCGGCCGTGTCCACACCGGCGGGCGGCCGCTCGGCCATGGGCGCGCGGGGAACGGAGGCCTCCGCCGGTTCCGGCGCCCGATCCGGCTGCGGGGACAGGTCCCCCGTCCGCTTCGGTGCGGCCTCGAAATCCGCGCGCGGCGCGGCGGCGGAAGGCTCGACAGCCTGTGCCTTGGGCTCCGACGCCGGCTCCGGTCCGCGCTCGGCCATGGTCGGGCCGAGTCGCTCCCGCGGCGGTGCCGATTGCGGAACGGGTGCCGCCGTCAGGGCCGCATCGGGCGCGCGCTCGCCCGAACGGGCCGCGGGGGCCGACCGGACGGGCTCGCGTTGGGCGGCCGGCCGCTCTCCGGGCTCGCGGACAGGGGCCGTCTCATCCGGCATCGCCGGCGTGTCGGGCAGGACATCCTCCGGCTTGCCCGCCGCGACGAACGCCTGCCGATCCCCTTGGTGAACCGGGCCCATGCCGGACGGCGCACGCGGCAGATCCTCTGCCCGCCCCGCGCGGTCCGCCAGGATCCTCACGCGCTCCGGCGTCGGCGCTGTCGGCGCAGGTGTGTCCCTGCCCGGCGCAGCGGTCGTGGCAAGCGCGCCGGGCTCCTGAGCCGGGACGGTCAAGGCAGGCGCAGGGGCCAGCGTCTCGGCCGGCCGGTCATCCTGCGAAGGCGCCGCGGCGTCCGCTGCGGCCGGCGCCTCTCGAGGCATCTTGGGCTCTTCGGCCGGCTCGGGCTCATGTCTCGAAGGCGGCGCGGCGTCCGCTGCGGCCGGGGGGGCGAGCGACACTCGGGGCGTCTTGGGCGCCTCCCTCGAAGGTGACACGTGGCTCTCGGGCCGGATGTCATCCCCGGGCTGCGCGGCGGTGTCCGGCGATGGAGGCGCAGCCTCGGACCGCGCAACGGCAGGGGCCGCGCCTTCAGGTGCTGAGGCCCCGGGCCCCACGGGCAGCGCGGGAAGGATCGCCCCGTCTCCCGCAGCTTGCAGGGCACCGGCGTCTGTTCCCACCGTGATCGACAGGCGGCCTGTCGGCCAGCGCAGGGACGCGGAGGGTTCGGGTTGCGCAGCCACGGCCGAGGGGTCAACCGGGCGCCGTCCGAGCGGTGCGGGCAGCTCGGCGGCAAGCTCCTCCACAGGAGGCGCGTCGTCGGCCGGACATCGGGACAGGTCGCCGGGGGCCGGCACGGTGGGAACGGCAGGCGCCCGCGCCGGAGCGGCCGAGTTGGCCGCCAGCAGGGCCGCGAACAGATCGGGCGCCGCCGATGCCGTGGCAACCGGCCCCGCGATCGCGCGCCAATCCTGTGCTTGTGCCTCGGCGACCTTCATGCCTGCCTCCTGAACTGCTTTCCCGTTTGCAAGATCGGTGCCAGACCGGGCGCTCTTTCCGCAGCGCCGCTCAGCCCCGGCGCAGGGCCGGGCGCGCGGCTTCGGCGCGTGCGATGCGCTCTTCCGTCTCGGCGGCAAGCGCGGTCGCGGCGCTCTCCTGAAGGAGGCGCGTCCGGTGATCCTGCCGTGCCATCTCGGCCTGCGCCACGCCGAGCGCGGCCGACAGTTCGGCCGCCCGCTGCGCGCTGCGCTCCGCCTGTTCGGCGATCTGGAGGGTCAGCCGGTGCGCGCGGAACAGGTCGGCCGCCGCCACCGGCCCCTGCGCCGTCGCCCGACGGCTTTCCAGCATCTGCGACAGCCGCTCCGAGATCGCCTCGGCCTCGGCGTGGCGGTCGCGCGCCTCGCGCAGCGCGCCCTGCACCTGCATCAGGCGCACCGTCTCGCGCCGCGACATGAGGGAGAGAAGGTGGCTCTTGGTGGTCATGTCACATCCCTGTCAGATCCAGCAGCGCCGTGCGGCTGGCTTCGAAATCCGATGGCTCGTGCGGGCCCTGGCCGATCAGCGCCCGGATCTTCGGCCAGAGCTGCACCGCCTGGTCGAGGTCGGCGTCCTGCCCCGGCGCGTAGCCGCCCATCAGCATCAGGTCCCGGTTGTCGGTGTAGAGCGAGATCAGCTGCCTCAGCCGCGCGGCGGCCTTGCGGTGACGCTCATCCACCACGTCGTTCATGGTGCGGCTGACCGAATGGGGGATGTCGATGGCGGGATAGAGCCCCATCTGCGTCTGCCGCCGCGACAGGACGAAATGGCCGTCGAGAATGGCGCGGGCGGTATCGACGACCGGATCGTTCGTCGTGTCGTCGCCGTCGGCCAGCACGGTGTAGATCGCGGTGATCGCACCCTCGCCGGGCAGACCGGGCCCGGTGCGCTCGATCAGGCCCGGGATCATCGAGACGACGGACGGGGGGTAGCCCTTGGCGGTCGGCTGCTCGCCGAGCGCAAGGCCCACCTCGCGCTGCGCATGGGCCACGCGCGTCAGGCTGTCCATGATCAGCAGGACCTGCTTGCCCTGCGCGCGGAAATGTTCGGCGATGGCGGTGGCGCGTCGGGCGGCGCGCAGGCGCAGCAGCGGCGAGCGGTCGGCGGGCACGGCCACCATGCAGAGCTTGCGCGCCGCCTCACCCTGCATGACCGAGGCCGCGAAGGCGCCCACCTCCCGCGCGCGCTCGCCGATGAGGCCCACGACGATGACATCGGCCGCGGTGTAGCGCGTCATCATCTCGATCAGCACCGACTTGCCCACGCCCGAGCCCGCCACGATGCCGATGCGCTGGCCCTGACCCACCGTCAGCGCCGCGTTGATCGCGCGCACGCCGACGTCGAGCGGACGGCTGACGGGCGTTCGCGCCAGCGGGTTCATCGTCCGCCCCGCGAGCGGCCATTCCGCCGAACAGTCCGGCGGGGGCAGACCGTCGAGCGGCGCGCCCTCGGCGTCGATCACGCGCCCTAGGAGTTCCGGCCCCACCGCCGCCATCTGGCCGCCCGGCACCAGACGGACGCGCGCGCCCGCGATCACCGGGGCGCGCGTATGGTCGAGAAACAGCAGGTTGCTGCCCTTGGCAAAGCCGATCACCTCGCCCTGGACCTCGGAGCCGTCCTCGGTGGCGACGCGGCAGAGCGCGCCGGGGCTGGCCGGAAAACCCGCACATTCGAGAAGGAGACCGTCGTAGCGCGAGACGCGCCCCGTCACCTCCGGCGCCTGCCGCTGCGGCAGATGCGCGAGATGATGGGCGAGGCTGTCGATCAGCGCGTTCATGAGGCCGCCGCGGCCGAAGCGCCGATGGCGTCGGCGGGCGCGGTCTCCGGATCGCGGCCGGGGGCGGCGGCCAGAGGCGCGACTCCGATCAGGTCGGCGAGCACGATCCCCTCGGCGCGCACCTCCAGATCGCCGCGGGCCAGCCTCGGATCGGCCGTGATCCGCGCCGGCGGACAGATCCCTCCGGCCTCGAGATGCGGGGCTACGGCGCGCAGATCCTCGGCATTGAGCCGCAGCGTCACCTCGCGCAGGCCATGCGCCACCCGGTCGGCCAGCGTCTCGATCCGGGCGGCGAAGGCCTCGGGGTGGGCGTCGATGGCGAGGCCCGCACGCTGGCTCGCCAGGGCCCGGACCGCGCCCTCGATCAGCTGGGCAAGCCGCGCCGTATCGGCGGGGGTGGGCGCCGACAGCCGGGCGGCGAGTTGCAGGAACGTGTCGCGTGCGGCGCCGAGCGCGGCCTCGGCCTCGGCACGGCCCGCCGCACGGCCCTCGGCCAGACCCTCCGCATGGCCCTCGCGGCGACCCTCGGCGCGGGCGGCCTCGAGGAGCGCGGGATCGGGCGGCACAGGATCGGGCAGGGCGGGGGCGGGCGGCGCCGGCGGTTCCGGTTCCAGCACCGGCAGGGCGGCCCCTTCGGGGGCCACGTCGCGCACCAGCCCCGCAAGGGGCGTGGGGCGGAACGGTTCGGCCGGCGCGCGCACCGGCACCGCCGAGCGGCCAAATCCGCGCGCGTTCGACTCGCGGATCAGCGCCAGCACATCCTCGGGTCCCATGGGCGTCCGCGCGTTCATGCCTTACACCATCTGCTCGCCGCCGCGCCCCGCGAGCACGATCGTGCCCTCGTCCGACAGCTGCCGCGCCACCGCGATGATCTGCTTTTGCGCGGCCTGGACGTCCGTCAGCCGCACCGGCCCCATCGCCTCCATCTCGTCGCGCACATTGGCCGCCGCGCGGGTGGACATGCAGCCGAGGATCTTGGCCCGCAGCATCTCGTCCGCGCCCTTCAGCGCCAGCACCAGCGTCTCGTTGTCCACCGACCGCATCAGCGTCTGAAGCGAGCGTTCGTCGGACTTGATGAGGTTGTCGAAGACGAACATGTTGTCCTGGATCGCCTGCATCAGATCCTTGTCGTCCTTGCGGATGTCCTTGAGGATCCGGGCTTCGGTCGCCGTGCGGGTGAAGTTCATGATCTTGGCCGCGGCCTTCACGCCGCCGATCTGGCTCGCGCGCATCGTGGTCGAGGCCTTGAACTTGCGCTGCATGACCTGCTGGAGATCGGCCAGCGCCTCGGGCTGCACCGTGTTGAGCGAGGCGATGCGCTGGACCACCTCGGGCTGGATCTCCTCGGGCAGGAGGGCCAGCACCTGGGCGGCCAGCGCGTGATCGAGGCAGGCCACCGTCAGCGCCATGATCTGAGGGTGCTCGTCCACCAGCAGCTCGGCGATCGAGGGCGCATCCATCCAGTCGAGGATCTCGAGCGGCCGCTCGGAGGCGGACTGGCCGATGCGGCTGATGACCGTCTCGGCCTTGTCCTCTCCGAAAGCCGCCGACAGGACGTTGCGGATATAGCCCGCCGCGCCGAAGCCCAGACCCGTCTGCAGCCGGAGCGTCTCGAGGAAATCGTCGAGCACGAGGCTCAGCGTGTCCTGATCCACCCCGCGGACCGTGTACATGGCGGCGCCCAGATGCTGCACCTCGCGCGGCGAGAGGTTGCGCATGATCTGCGCGGCGGTGGTCTCGCCGAAGAGCATGAGCAGGATCGCGGCCTTCTGCGTTCCCGAGAGCGTCTTGAAGTGATCGGCGGCTTTCGACATCTCAGTTCACGGTATCAAGCTCGGAGGCGATCATCTGGCGGAAGGTCGTGGCGATGCGCCCCGAGTCCTCCTCGACCAGCTTGCGGATCACGAGGATCTGCTCTTCGTGGCTGCGCGCCGCGTCGAGCATGTTCTTCGTGAGCGCGCCCTGCCGGGCCTTGAGACGGGCGCGCACATCGTCCAGCGTCTCGCCTTCGCCCACCTCGACGGCGGCCTCTCCGGGCGAGAGCGGCAGCGCGCCGGCCGCGGCGGGGGCGGGCAGCAGGACGCGGTTCAGGATGGGCCGCACGACACCCAGCGCCACCACGGCCAGGGCTGCCAGCAGGAAGGCCTGACGGGCCAGATCGGCCACCCAGGGCTGCGAGGTCCAGCCCGGCGGCTCGGGCATGATCGTGTCGAGGAAGGGCTGGGCGGTGATCGTGACCACGTCGCCGCGGGTCTCGTCGAAGCCGATGGCCGAGCGGGTCAGCCGGTCGAGATCGGCCTGCAGCGCCTCGGGCAGGAGCGGCGGCGGAGGCGCCTCGGGGTCGGCCGGGGCGGGCTGCGGCTGGGCACGGATCACCACGGCGGCGCTGACGCGGGCGATGCGGGCGGTGGCGGGCAGCGTGGTCTCGACCTTCCGGCTGATCTCGAAGTTGCGGGTCGAGTTCTGCGAGCGCGACCGCAGGGCCGGCGGGGCCGCTCCCGCCTCGGTGGGCGGCGCGCCTTCGGCCAGGGCGGCCTCGGGGGGCGGCGCGTTGGCGACGGCGCCCGGGATGCCGCGGGCCTGCGGATCGGCGCTTTCCTCGACCTGGCTCTGCTCGGACAGGATCGCGGTCCGGTCGGGATCGACCTGCTCCTCGCGGATCTCCTGACGGGTGAAGTCCATGTCGATCGTGACCTGGACCGCAAGGTTGCCCGGGCCGGTGATCGGCGACAAAAGGCTCTCGATCCGGTTGCGGTAGAGCGTCTCCATCTGGACGCGGTGCTGGAGCTGGCGGTCATTGAGCAGCACCGCCGGATCGTCCGAGCCGCGCGACAGCAGGCGGCCCATCTGGTCCACCACCGTCACATCCTGCCGCGCCATCCCCGGCACCGAGGAGGAGACGAGGTTCACGATCGCCTCGACCTGCGCGCCGTCGAGGGCGCGCCCCGGCGCCACCTGCAGGAAGACGCTGGCGCGCGGCGGCTGGCTGTCGCGCAGGAAGGCCGACCGTTCGGGCAGCGCCAGATGCACCCGTGCCGCCGAAACCGCCGAGATCTCGGTGATGGAGCGCGCAAGGTCGAGTTCCTGCGCCTGCCGCAGCCGCGCGGTCTCGACCGATTTCGAGGTGCCCATCGGCAGGTCGCTCAGCATGGCGTTGCCGTCGGGCAGGCCCTGCGGCAGCCCCTGCGCGGCCAGCAGCATCCGCGCGCGGTGGTAGTCGCCGCCGGGCACGGCCACCTCGCCGGTGCGCTCGTCGATGACGGCCGCGATCCCGCCCCCCGTCAGCGTGTCGATCACGCGGGCCTTCTCGGCTTCGGGCAGGCCGGGATAAAGCGTGACCCGCGAGGGCTCGCGCATCAGGATCCAGCCGGCGAGGGCCAGCACCGTGACGCTGAGGATCACGATGGCGGGCATGGCGCGGCGCAGCCCCGGCTGGTCGCCGAACTGGCGCAGTTGCGAGACCATGCCGCGCATCTGGAGCGCCAGCGGGCTGTCGGCGCCGCGCACCGCGGGAGGGGTGGGAGAGAGGGCCATCGGTCGCTTTCCCCGGATCTCAGACCGGCATGTTCATGATGTCGCGGTAGGCGCCGAGCGCCTTGTTCCGCACGTTCAGCGCCAGCTGGAACCCGAGCGAGGAAACCTGCTGCGAGACCATCACCTCGGCCAGGTTGCCGCCCTCGCCGCGCTCGAAGGCCGAGGCCTTCTCGGCCGCCTCGGTCTGCGACTTGGCGAGCCCCTCGAGGGCGCTGCCCAGCCGCTCGCTGAAGGCCGGGGCCTGCGCGCGGTCGGTGGATGAGACAGGCTCGGGCCGCTGGCTCGCCGAGGGGCCCTGAAGCGCCACCAGCGGCGAGGCGCCGGAGATGCCGTTGATGCTCATGGGCCGCGCTCCGTCAGACCGCGGCGAGATGCAGCGCGCGCACCGGCAGCTGCGGCACGGCGTCGATCACGATGTCGGCCGCGGTGATCCGGCTGTCCTCGTGCAGCACCAGCGCGCGCTGGATCACGTTCTCCAGCTCGCGCACGTTGCCGAGCCAGTCGTGGGCCAGCAGCACCTCCATCGCCTCGGGCGTCACCAGCGGCAGCGCCACGTCGGCGGGGCAATGGCGGCGCAGAAGCGAGACGGCAAGCGCGGGAATGTCGTCCTCGCGCTCGCAAAGGGGCTTCGTCGTCAGCGGGAAGACGTTCAGCCGGTACCACAGGTCCTCGCGGAAGCGGCGGGCGCGGACCTCTTCGGGCATGTTGCGGTTCGAGGTGGCGATGATGCGCACGTCCACGGGCACCTCGGTCTGGCTGCCAAGGGGCGTGACGCGCCGCTCCTGCAGCACACGCAGAAGCTTGGACTGCAGGCCCATCGGCATTTCCGACACTTCGTCGAGCAGGAGCGTGCCGCTCTCGGCCGCGCGGATGATGCCCTTGTTGGCGCCCGAGGCGCCGGTGAAGGCGCCCTTCTCGTGGCCGAAGAGGATGGCCTCCAGCATGTTTTCGGGGATGGCCGCGCAGTTGATCGCGATGAAGGGGGCGGCGGCCCGGCGGCTGGCCTCATGCACCTTGCGCGCGAGCACTTCCTTGCCCGAGCCGGTCGGCCCGTTGATGAAGACGGTGACATCGGTGCGGGCCACGCGCGCCGCGAGGTCGATCAGCGCCCCGGTGGCCGCATCCGCCGCCACCATGGCCGACACCTGCGAGGCGAGCACGTCGGCCAGCATCAGAAGCGCCGCGTCCCGGTGCGCCGGCTGGCCGGAGGCTCGCGGCAGCGCCACGCGCAGCAGCCGGCCGCCCATCTCGCCGGAGATGGCCAGCGCGTCCGCGCCTTCCTCGACGATCACCACCGCCCGGGCGCCGGCGGCGCGTGCCAGCGCGGTGATGCCCGGCGCACCGCCCGAGGCGGCCTCGTGGCGCGCCGAGCAGGCCAGCACCGCCACCGGCCCGCCCGTCCCGGCCTGCAGGCGGACACGGCGACGCGCGAGCAGCCCCTCCAGCGCGTGGGCGGCGGCGAAGTCGGTTCCGATGATCTGGATGGCGGCCATTTCTGCTCCTCGACGTTTCTTGCCTGTCGCGGATGAAGAGGCAGAAATCGTGCCACCTGCGCGCTCGGCGCCGGAAAAATTTTCGCCGCCCTCTAAAACGGCCGCGGATAAGGCCGATGGAGCTCGGAACCGGATGGCTGCGGCGGACGTTGTCGGATGTTGGACGCCCCCGGGCCGTCGGCCGCCCGTCGGATGGAGCCAAGGCGCGGACAGCGCGCGCTTTTCCGACAGCACTTTCGGCTCGCGGGTGGGCATGCAACCGGACGAAGCCCCGACTTCCGCCGGTGCGCTTCCTCCTTCGGCCACATCCGGGCGCGCCATCCCATACGAAGGGATGTATCCGTTCCATCCGTCCGGCATCTCACATTTCGGGCCACCCGGTCGTTTCCCGTCGAACGGAACAAAGATTGCGGGGCCCCAAGCGTCATGTTGTCCAAGACCTACCACCTGAAATTTCCCAGCCTGGATGCCGCGCAGATCGCCGTCCCCTTCGTGATCGAAGCCCTCGGCAACGCCATCCCCACCTGCAACCTGAGCGGGCTGAACGTCCTGATCTCGAAGGAGGGGGATGTTTCGATCAATGTCTTCTTCCCGGCGATCGGCGAGCTCAAGAATTTCGAGAAGAAGCACGGCGGCTTCCTCGACACGATGAAGAAGACCTTCCTGTTCAAGTCCACGGGCTTCGACGGCGTCTGCATCTTCAACTTCGACCGGAACGAAGAGGCCGCCTGACGGCGGTCCGCAAGGCATTTCCCAGACATGTGCCCGCCCGTCTCACCTCCTCGTCAGGCCCGCAGGCCCGGCCGTCTCCGGACCGGAGGGGCGGGTTTCGCCATCCGGCCGTCCGTGCCCGGACCGGCCGGTGCGCCGTGCCTGCAGGATCCGACCGACGTGGCCCGCCACGCGGGGATGCCCGCATGAGCGCGATGACCGAGACCGGCGCCGATGGCGGGCTGATGCGGGTGTCCTCCGACAAGATCAGCCGTCTGATGGATCTTGTGGGGGAGCTGTCGCTGTCGGTGGCCGAGACGGTCCATTCGCCCGATCTGGCGGGGCTCGAGCTGACCTCCTTCGATGCGGCCGTGCACCGGCTGACCATGATCGTGCGCGAGGTTCAGGACGCGGCGACCGAGCTTCGGCTCGTCCCGGTCGAGGAGGTGTTCAAGCGCCTGCGCCGCATGGTCCGCGAGCTGGAGCGCCAGACCGGCAAGAAGATCGAGATGGTGCTCGAGGGCGAAGAGACGGCGATCGACAAGCTCGTGGCCGACCAGCTCTACGATCCGCTGCTGCATGTGGTGCGCAACTCGGCCGATCACGGGCTCGAGTCGCCCGCCGAGCGGCTGGCGGCGGGCAAGCCCGAGACCGGGCGCATCACCCTGTCGGCCGCGCAGGTCGGCTCGGAAGTGCGGATCACCGTGGCCGACGACGGCCGCGGCCTCTCGCGCGACAAGATCCTGAAGCGGGCGCGCGAGCGCGGCCTCTTCGGACCCGACGAGGAGCCCGAGCCTTCGGTGCTCTGGAAGGTGATCTTCCAGCCGGGCTTCTCGACCGCAGAGGCGGTGACGAACCTCTCGGGGCGCGGCGTCGGCATGGATGTGCTGAACACGACCATGACCGCGCTGCGCGGCCGGATCGGGGTGGAGAGCGCCGCCGGGGCGGGCAGCGAGGTGTCGCTCCATATCCCCGTCTCGCTCGCCTTCCTCGATTGCATCATCCTGCGCCTCGGCCAGCGGCTCTATGCCCTGCCGATCGACGTGGTCTCCGAGATCGTCCAGCCCGCCCCCGCCGACGTGATGGGCGTGGGGGCGGCCGGCGGCTCCGAGATGCTGCGGCTGCGCGGCCGCTGGATCCCGGTCTGCCGGCTCGAGAAGTTCTACGACGAACCGACGGCCGGATTGCCGCCGCTCTCGTCGCAGGTGCTGGCCGTGGTCGGCACCGCCTCCGGCGCGATCGCCGTGCCGGTGGACGAGGTCCTCGACCGTCAGCAGGTGGTGATGAAGCCCCTGACGGGGCGCCTCGCGCGGGTGCGGGCAAGCTGGGGCTGCGCGCTTCTGGGAACCGGAGAGGTCGCGCTCGTGCTCGACGGCAACCGCCTTGCGGGCGGAGGTGGCGCATGACCATCCGCGAGGAAGCGGGATACGAGGCGATCCGCATCTGGCTCAGCCGGCGCTGCGGCATCGCCTATCCCGAGCACAAGGGAGAGATGCTGCGCCAGCGCCTGTCGCGGGTGCGCCGGGCCTATGACCTCGGCAGCCTCGCCGATCTGGCCATCCGGCTGAACGCCGCCGGGTCGCACGATCTGGAACTGGCGGTCATGCACGCCGCCTCGACCAACCACACCTACTTCTGCCGCGAGCCCGACGTGCTCGACGCCTTCCGGGCGATGGTGCTGCCCGTCCTTGCGCGGCGCGACGAGATCCGCATCTGGAGTGCGGCCTGCTCGAGCGGCGACGAGGTCTATACGATCGCCATGATGATCGCCGAGACGCTGGGGCCCGAGGGCCTCGCGCGGACGCAGATCCTCGGGACCGACATCAGCGCGCCCATGGTCGAGCAGGCCGAGCAGGGGATCTACCGCCGCCGCCATCTCGAGCAGGTGCCCGACGCCGTCCTGCGGCGCTGGTTCGTGCCGCTGGGCAACGACACCTTCCGGGTGGCGCCCGAGCTGGCCGCGGCCTGCGTCTTCCGGCGCATGAACCTCAAGACCCGGCCCTTTCCGTTCCGCAAGCCCTTTCAGGCCATCTTCTGCCGCAACGTCCTCTACTATTTCGACCGTGCCGACCAGGCCGAGACGCTGCGCGCCCTGCATGACGCCACCGAGCCCGGCGGCTGGCTGGTGACGAGCGTCACCGAGAGCCTGCGCGACCATGACAGCGGCTGGCGTTCGATCGGCGGCGGGCTGCACCAGAAGGAGGCCCGCTGATGCGCGAGCGGGGCTGGGGCGCAGTGCCGGTCAGGGAACGCGAGGGCGCGACCCGCGTGCTGATCGTGGATGATTCCGCCATGGTGCGCCAGGTCCTGTCGCAGGGCCTCGCGACCGATCCGCGGCTCGAGGTGGTGGGCACGGCTTCGAGCGCCGCCGCCGCGCGCGAGCGGATGGCCGAGCTGAAACCCGATGTGGTGACGCTCGATCTCGAGATGCCGCAGATGGACGGGCTGACCTTCCTCAGAAGCTACATGGCCGATGCGCCGGTGCCGACCGTCGTGATCTCGTCGCTCACCCGCGCCAGCGGCGAGGTCGTCATGCGGGCGATGGAGGCCGGCGCGGTGGACATCATATCGAAACCCTCGCTGGGGGTGGGCGAGGGGCTGCCCTCGATCATGCGCGACATCTGTGCGCGGGTCTGGGCGGCGGCCCGTGCGCGCCCGACGCTGCCTTCGGGCGCGGTGCCGCCCTCGATGCCGCCCGAGGCGTCGGACGACTGGATCCATGTGATCGGCGCCTCGACCGGCGGGGTTCAGGCGCTGAGCCGCATCCTGCCCTTCTTTCCGGCCCGCTCGCCGGGGGTGGTCATCGTGCAGCACATGCCGATGGGCTTCACCGCGCCCTTCGCCCGCAGGCTCGACGCGATCTGCCGGATGCGGGTGCGCGAGGCCGCCGACGGCGACCTTGTGCTGCCGGGCCTCGTGCTCATCGCGCCGGGTGGCCTGCGGCACATGGAGCTCGAGCGGGCCGACCGGGGCTATCGGGTCCGGCTCGTTCCGGGCGATCCGGTCTGCTACTCGCGGCCCTCGGTCGATCGGCTCTTCACCTCGGTGGCGGGCGTGGCCGGACAGGCCGTCTCGGCGGCGCTCCTGACGGGGATGGGGCGCGACGGCGCGGCGGGGCTCCTCGCCATAAGGAGGGCGGGGGGACGTACCTTTGCTCAGGACGAGGCCTCGTCGGTGGTTTACGGCATGCCCCTTGCAGCGCGCGACCTGAACGCCGCCGACGAGATCGTCACGCTCGACGACATCCCCGCCCGCATGATGCTGGCCTGCGCGGCCGCGGCCCGCAGCCCCGCCACCGCGGCTTGCGCGCCGCGGCTCACGACTGAACGAGAGGAGACGGCGACATGGCCGAGGATCTGACCCGCACCGCCCGCGCCGAGGGCAAGCCGCTCTCGGAGACGGACAATGTGGATGACATGTATCTCACCTTCGCCCTTGGCGGCGAGGAATACGGGGTGGGCATCGGCGGCGTGACCGAGATCGTCGGCATGCAGCGGATCATGGGCGTGCCGGACGTGCCCGTCTGGATCAAGGGCGTCATCAACCTGCGCGGCAAGGTGATCCCGCTGCTCGACGTGCGGCTGCGCTTCGGCATGGCCGAGCGCGCCTATGACGAGCGGACGGTGATCATCGTGCTCGACGTGGCCGAGGCGCCGGTGGGGCTGATCGTGGACGGGGTGAGCGAGGTGCTCGACATTCCGCCGGCACAGATCGACCGTCCGGGCCAGTTCGGCCGTGGCGGGCGCAGCCCGGTCATGGGGCTGGCGCGGGTGGGGGATCGGGTGACGATCCTTCTGGATGCGGACGTTTTGGTGGCCGATGGCGATCTGTCGCTGCCCGCGGATCTGGTGGCCTGACCCATGCGGGTGATGATCTGCAACCAGAAGGGCGGGGTCGGCAAGACCACCACGGCCGCGAACCTCGGGGCGGCGCTGGCCCGCGCCGGGGCGGGGCGGGTGCTGCTGGTGGACCTCGACCCGCAGATGCACCTGACGGCGGGCCTCGGTCTGCCGGCCGAAGGTGCGGACTGGACGGTGGCCGACTGGCTCGCCGGCCGTCCCGGAGAGCCGCTGCCGGTACCGGGCGAAGCCGGCCTCTGGCTCGTGCCGGGCGCGGCCGAGCCGCTCGCCGCCCTCGGCGCGGGCGTGCCGACCGAGGGCCTTGGCGCCTCGTTCGACTGGGTGCTGATGGATGCGCCGCCGACCTGGTCGGAGGCCATCGCCGATCTCATGCGCGGCTCGGATCTGGTGATCTGCCCGCTCGAGCCGGACTTCCTCGGACTTCAGGGCCTCAACCGGCTGCTGCGCACCATGCAGGGGGCGGGCCTCGACTGGAGCCGGCTGCGCCTGCTCGCCACCCGCGTCTCGGACCGGCTTGCCGTCCACCGTGAGGTTCGCGCCCGCCTCGCCGAACGGTTCGGCGAGAGCTTCCTGCCGGTCGCCATCCGCTCTTCGGTCAAGCTGGCCGAGGCACCCGGACGCGGCCGGACCATCTTCACCCATGCGCCCGCCAGCACGGGCGCTGCCGACCATGCCGAGCTCGCCCGCCTGCTGATGCGGGGCGGCCGAGGCGCCAGACGAAAGGGAACCAGGACATGACACGCCGCCCCAGAACCGCCCCGGCGCCGGCCGCGACACAACGGCTGACCAACGATCCGCTCGACTGGCTGGCCGGCCCGCCGGAAGCCGCCGCAGCGCCCGAGGCACCGGCCGCGCCCGAGCCGGCGGCTGCGCCCGCCTCCGCATCCGGGGAGCCCACCCGGAACCGCCGGTCCGCCCGGTCCACCACGCCCGCGAAAAGAACCGACACCATGCCCGCCGCCCAAGACGCCAAAGCCGCTTCCCCCGACACGACCGACCATGCGCCGGTCCAGCGCCTGCTGGCGGACATGAAGAAGATGGCCACCGCCCACGTTCAGGGCGACATCGACCATTTCATGGACCCGTCCGCCTATCCGCAGGAGCTGGCCGCCGTCGCGGGCCTCGTCAACGAGATGGTGCAGAGCCACATCGGCACCATCGGCGAGGCGCTCACCTGTTTCCGCCGGCTGGGCGAGGGCGATCTCGACGCGCCGGTCTCGCGCTTTCCGGGGGCCAAGTCCGGGGCCAACGATGCGATCGAGGCGGTGCGGTCGAACCTGCGTCATGCGGCCTCGGCGGCGGCCGAGTCGGATGCGCAGATCAACCGCCTGATGGCCGAAGTGCGCAGCATGTCCGCCGCCCATGTGGCCGGCGATGAGGATGTGCGCATGGATGCGGCCGCCTATCCGGGCGAGCTTCGCCATGTCGCCGAGGCGCTCAACGAGATGGCCGATGCGCAGGTCCAGTCGATCGAGGAGGCGATCCGCTGCTTCGAGGCGATCGGCGAGGGCAACTTCGACGCCCCGATCCGCCAGTGGCCCGGCAAGAGGGCCATGGTCAACCGGGTGATCGACCGCTTCCGCACCAACATGAAGGCGGTGACGGCCGAGGTCGCCATGCTGTCGGACAGCATCGTGGAAGGGCGGCTCGACCGCGAGGTGGACCTGTCGAAGTTCTCGGGCGATTTCGTCGAGATCGTGCGTTCGTTCGAGCGGACCTACGCCAGCCTGAACGGCGTGTTCCATTCGCTGTCGGTCCAGCTCGAGCAGACGGCGCAGACCGTCATGCAGGTGAGCCAGGCCTCGCAGTCGCTGGCCACCAACTCGGCGGTGCAGTCCTCCTCGGTCGATGAGGTCTCGGCCTCGGCCGAAGAGACCGACAGCCAGGTGAAGGCCAACGCCGCCGCCGCCCGGTCCGCGAGCCTTCTGGTCGAGGGGGCGGCCACCGTCGCCGCCGAGGGCCGCGAGAAGGTGACCGAGATGGTGCAGGCGATGGAGGGCATCCGCGTCTCGTCGCAGGGCATCGCCAAGATCATCAAGGTCATCGACGAGATCGCCTTCCAGACCAACCTTCTGGCGCTGAACGCGGCTGTCGAGGCGGCGCGCGCGGGCCAGCACGGCCGGGGCTTTGCGGTCGTGGCGCACGAGGTGAGGAACCTTGCCGGCCGCTCGGCCAAGGCCGCGCGCGAAACCTCGGAGCTGATCGAGGACGCCGGCAGCCGCGTGCAGGCGGGCGTGCGGATCGCCACCGAGACCTCGCGCTCGTTCGTCTCGATCGTGGACGATATCGAGAAGGTGAAGGCGCTGGTCCAGGACATCTCGCGCGCTTCGGACGAGCAGACGCGCAACGTGGCCCAGATCTCGAGCGCGATCGGCGAGGTGGCCAAGTCGGCGCTCTCGACCAGCCAGCAGGCGGACGAGCTGGCCTCGTCGGCCACGCAGATGCAGGCCGCGACCGAGGCGATGCGGACCGAGATCGGCCGCTTCAAGCTGCGCAAGGTGCGCGAGCTTGTGCAGGCGCTGCCCTCGCTCGAGGCGCTGCCGCCCGAGATGCTGGCGCAGCTTCAGCAGATGGTGGCGGCGCAGATGGGGCTGGCCTCCGCGCGTCCGATCACCGCCTCGGCCCCGCCGGCCGCCCGCACCAACGGCCACGGCACCCATCTGACGGACCGCGACGAGCGCGGCTTCGCCGACTTCTGAGATCCGCGCCGGCCCGCCCGGTCCGGCATTGCCAATCCCTGCGCCGGACCCTCCGGTCCGGCGTCGCCAAGCACGGAGAGACCCATGCCCTACAATGTCATGATCGTGGACGATGCCGCCATGATGCGGCTCTACATCGCAAGCTTCATCAAGACCCTGCCGGACTTCAAGGTGGTGGCGCAGGCGGCCAACGGGCAGGAGGCGCTCGACAAGCTCGCCGCCCAGCCCAATGTCGATCTGATCCTGCTCGACATCGAGATGCCGGTGATGGACGGGATGGAGTTCCTGCGCCACGCCAAGCTGAAGACCCGCGCCAAGATCTGCATGCTGTCGTCGGTGGCCGTCTCGGGCTCGCCGCACGCGGCGCGCGCCCGCGAACTGGGCGCCGACGGCGTGGTGGCCAAGCCCTCGGGCACGGTCTCGCACGATCTGGAGGAGAAGACGGGCGACGAGCTTGCCCGCACGATGCGGACGCTGATGGCCGCCTGAGGCGGTCGGCGAAAGGGGGAGGCTGGCCATGTCGGACGATTTCGACGAGATGGACGAGATCTGGGCGCTGTATGCCGATGACGGCGCACAGGCGCTTGATGCAATGGAGGCCTCCCTTCTGGCGCTGAAGGCGGGGGCGGAACCGGGCGAGCATGTGGGCCCGCTGTTCCGCGCCGTCCACACGTTCAAGGGCAATTCGCGGGTGCTGGGGCTCTCGGTCGTCGAGAGCCGGGCGCACCTTTCCGAGGATCTGATCGGCCTCGTCCGCGACGAGGGCGTGCCGATGGACGCCGAGATCGTCGAGATCCTTCTCTTCGCCTCGGACGTGCTGCGCACCATGCTCGAGGAGACGGCGGCCACGCGGGCCGATGTGTCGCCCTCGGGTTCGGAAGAGCTGATGGACCAGCTCCGGGACAAGATCGCCCGCTGCAAGACGGGCGGGGGCGGCGAGGCACCGGCGCCCGAGCCCGAGCCGGGCCCGCCCTCCAGCGCCGAAGCGGGCAGCGATGAAGGGCAGGGGGAGGCGGCGGACATGTCGCCCCCGCCCACTGCCCCGGCTGCCGTTCCGACCACCGCAGACATCCTCGCGCTGCTCGATGACACGGAGGCCGAGCCGGAGCCGGAGCCCGTGGTGTCGGCACCGCCAGTCGCGGCCGAGGCTCCGGCCGCCCCGCCTCCGGCTGCTTCGCCTCCGGCCGCTTCGGTTCCGGCCGAGCCGGCCCGCGCCATCACGCGACTGGCCGACGATCCGACCTATCGCGCGATCTTTCGCGACATGGCGCACGGGTCGCTGACCCGTTTCCGCGCGCAACTGGCCCAGTTCGGCAGCGATCCCGCCGTGGCGGCCGCGTCCGCCCGGTCCGAGGCGGACGGGCTGAAGCACGCCGCCCGGCAGATGGGCCTTGACGACTGGGAGGAGGCGCTGGCGGCCTTCCTGTCGGAACATGTCGATCTCGAGCGGCTGTCGGCCCTCATCCTGCGTCTGGACGAGCTGATGGACGCGCCGCCCGCCGCCCCTCCGCCGCCGCCCGGTGATTGTCCCTTCTTCGAGGCCATCGCCGAGCCGCTGGCGAAGGTGACCCATCTGGGCGTGCGGATCTCGACCGGAGAGACCCCGGCCGCCGACGAGTTGAGGACCGTGCTCGACAGGCTGTGCACGGCGGCCCGCGCCGATGGCTATGTGCGCGTCGTCGAGGCGGTCGAGGGCGTCGGCTCGGCGACGGGCGCCGAGGGTTTCCGCGCCGCGGAACTGAAGCTCTACGAGGAGTTGTCGGCGGTCGAGGCGGTCATGCCCGAAGCGGCCGAGGCCGCGGGCGTCAGCCCCCGCCGCATCCTGCGCAGCTGGTGCGCCAGCCACGCGGCCGAGACGCTGGCGGCCCTCGACGGGGTGCTCAACAGCCTGCGGTCCGCCGCGACCGACGAGACCTTCCGGCGCTTTGACCGGCTCATGCGCCTCGTCCACCACGCCTGCGAGCATTATGCGCTCGACACCGCGGCCCAGCTGGCCATGTCGCTGGTGGACCTCTTCAGCCGGGTCCATGCGACGGGGGCGGCGCCGGATGCGATGCTCGTCCACATCGCCCGCGGCTTCATCGAGACGATCGAACTTGCGTTCGACGCGCTCGATCAGGGCGAGAAGCCGGCGATGGAGGTGCTCGACCGTCTGTTCGAAGAGGCGGCGAATGTCTGCTTCGTCACGGACGGGCTGATGACGGCCGGCGCGGTCGAGCGGCGCCTCGGCCTGCCGCCGGACTTCCACCGCGTCCTGTCGCCCGAGAGCGTCCGCGCGGCGGCCGAAGAGATGGAGAAGGGCCAGCGGTTCTACATCATCCGCACCGACATCAACACCGACGACCGCACCGCCGAAGCCTTCCTGGAGTGGTTGAGCGGCGATCAGGCCCGCTCGATCACCAACGTCACCGTCTTCCGCGGCACAGAGACGCTGTTCGACTTCCTGATCTCCTCGCGCCTCGACGAGCCCGACCTGATCGAGGCCCTGGTTCGGATGGACCCGTCGGGGCGCCGGCTGGCGCTGACCCATGCGCTGCGGCCGGGGGCCGCCGAGGCGCCCGTCACCGAGGCGCCGGGCGATGCGCCGCTGGCGCAGGGCGCCACGATCACGCCCGAGATGCTCGAGACCATCGGCGAGATCTCGGCCAGCCATGCGATGGTGCATCACCTGCTGGCCGAGCTTGCCGAGAACGACCTCGCCGAGGAGATGGAGGCGCTGATGCGGCAGGCGGGCGGCGACTGGCGGGCCGCCCGGCCCGCCGTGCGCGCGCTGCTCGATGCCCACGCGGCCCGCCTGCAGGAGATCGCGCAGGCCGGCACCGCGCTGACCTCTCAGCTGGCCGCGCTTCAGGAGGAAACGGTCACGCTGCGCGCGCGCCCCGCGAGCACGGTGCTCAGGCCGCTGCGGACCTTTGTCGAGACGCTCGCCCGCCGCCACCGCCGGGAAGCCTGCCTGACCACCGCCGGGGATGAGCTGTCGCTCGATCTGGCGCTTCTGGAACGGCTGCGGGGCCTGCTGCGGGGCCTGGTCGCGATCCGCCTCGAACGTCCCGAGCGGGCGCCGTCGTCGCTCCATGTCACGCTGCGGCGCGATGAGGAGAGGGTGATGGTGACGCTGCAGGACGACGGCGCGCCGCAGCCCGACACGCCGGCCCTCGCCGATCTTGCGGCGGGGATCGCCCGCTCGAACGGCAGCTTCCGCGCGGTGCCGCTTCCGGGGGGCGGCATGCGCTTCCATCTGGCGCTGCCGCTGTCGATGGTGGTGCTGGAAGGGATGGTCGTGGGGGTGGACGGGGTGCGCTACGTCCTGCCGGTCGACTCGATCCGTACCATCCTGCAGGTCGAGCCGAGCGCCGCCATGACCATCTCGGCCGCGGGCGGCCAGCGCGTGCTGCGGATCAGCGAGACCGAGATCGTGGCGATCCACGCGCTGCGCGGGCATCCGGCCGAGGGGCGGCGTGATCGTCCCTGGCCGGCCAGCCGCCGCGTCTTCGTGATCCTCGGGACAGGGGCGCGGTCGGTGGCGGTGCCGGTGGATGAACTGGTGGGCCAGCAGCTCGTGCTGCTCCGCCCGCTGAGGGGCGTTCTGGCGCGTCTGACGCATCTGACGGGGCTTGCGCTTCTGGCCGGCGGCGACGTGGGAATGGTCCTTTCGGCCAATCGGATCTGCGAGCCGGCTCAGGCCGAAGCGGTCTGACCCACCCCTACGGATGGTTGTCCCCCTTCCCAAGGAAAGGTGCGCGGGGGCATCCGTATCGAGGGCCCGCGCCAGCGTTGATCGGCGCGCCCGGGTGGAGCAGGTTTGCTGCAACACCAGTTGGAAAGGGGTATTCCATGCGCAGCACCATCGACGGCCACACCCCCTCTGTCGCGCGTGCCGTTCGAGGCCTTGGCGCTGCCGTGGCCAACCTGCGTCGCGCCCTTCCCGCGGCGGACCGTCCGCGGCTTCTGGACGGGCTGCGGGTGGGCCTGCTGGGCGATGCCGCCAGCCCCGGACTGACCGCCATCCTGCGCTACATGGGGGCGCATCCCGAGACCGTCGCCCTCGACGGCCGCAGGCTCGCGGCCGATCGCCGGCCCGATGCCGTCGTCGTCTCCTGGCCCTCGGCGGCCGGATGCGAGTCCGCCGAATGGCGGCAGGTCGCGCGCATGAAGCTCGACAATCCGCGGCTCGTCGTGATCCTGCTCGACTGGAGCCGCGGCCGGATCGCAGCACCCCTCCATGACCTGCGCATCGGGCGCGGCGCATCGACCGCCGAGGTCCGCGCCACGCTGGCCGAGTTGCGTCGGCTGCGCCGCGAACAGGCCATCGCCCTTGCCGCGCGCTCTCATGCCGACGCCCCGGCCGAACCGCTGTTCCGCCGGCCGCAAAGGCCCTCGGCCGCACCTCGTTACCCGCTGGCCGAGACGGTTCTCGCCCGCGCCGCCTGACGCGCGGCCGTCACCTGCCGGGGCCTGCAAAGATACCGCCGGACTCTCCTAAAAAGCGTTTCGCACCGGCCGTTTAATCCTCCGAACCCGCCGCAACCCGGAAGGAGACAGAGGATGACTTTCGCAGATGCGCGTGCCCGTTACCGGCGTACCGAGACCGTCGATTTCCAGGTTGTCGATGACCCGCACCAGATCATCCTGGTCACCCTGCGCGAGCTGCTGCGGTCGCTGCGCGCGCTGGCCGCGGCGTCGGAGGCGGGTGGATCCTATCCCGACCAACATCTGAACCGGTCCCTGACCGCGATCTACATCCTTCAGAGCAGCCTCGATTTCGAGAAGGGCGGCGAGATCGCCGACAACCTCTTCTCGGTCTACGAGTTCTGCCGCGCGCAGGTGGCCGCCGCCTTCCGGCGCGAGGCCGGGGCGAAGCTGGGCGAGGCCGCGGGCCACATCGGCACTATCCTCGACGCGTGGGAGCAGATCGGCCCGCAGGGGCGCCCGTGACCGGGGCGGGTCCGGCCCCCGGCCCGGGGGATGACGTGCAGGCGCTCTGCATCGGGATCGCCGCGATGGCGGGTGCGCTGCGCGGCGCGATGGAGCGCGGCGACATCGGCGCCCTGATCGCACGCGAGGCCGAGCTGCGGGCGATGGCGGGGCAACTGCCCGTGCCGGGCCAGCCCGGCGTGACGAGCGGCCAGGTTCTCGGGGTGCTGGTCGAGGCCTTGTCCGCGGTGCGGGCGGCAGAGGCGTGGCTCGAGGCGCGCAGGGCGCGCGACAAGGCCGATGCGCGGCAGACCGAGCGGCTGCGGCTGGCCTACGGTGACGGCGGGCGGCGGTTCTGACGCCGCCGGCCACGCCGGGTCCACGGACCGCGTGTGACTTTGTTCGACAGGGGTGCTGCTGGCGGGCCTCAGACCCTGAACACGCCCCGACGGCGGTGGCGCAGCGGGCCCAGCAGCGCCTGCAGGGGCAGGCGGCGCCGACGCGCTTCCTCGCCACGCTCATCGAAGAAGACCGTTTCGATCATCATCGTCTCGAACGGCAGATCCGGCGCGAGCGGCGCAATCTCGTGGGGCTGGACAGTGGCTTCGATCGGCATGGAACTCTCCCGGACTGGTCTTCGGAAGCGGCCTGCAAGGTTCGTGCCGTTCAGTAGAGGACGAAGTGGGGGATCATCACCTCGAACACCGGATCGGGCAGATCCTCGGTGCCATAGCGCCCGTTGGCCACCGCACGCAGCGCCTCGGGCAGCGCGCGCCGAAAGGCGTCGATCGAGGGTTCGGCCTCGTCGCAGGCCCGCAGCGCCTCGGTGAGGTCCAGCACCAGAAGCGGCACGTCCTTGCGCAACATGTCCGCCATGGCGAGCAGGTCGAGCCGCTGGCCCTCGACGGCGAAGGCCAGCTTCAGCGTCAGCTGGCGACGGCCGCCCCGGATCGTGGCATGGATGGGGTCGGGCAGCGGCATGTAGGTCAGGGCCCCCACGGGCAGCCGCGGGCCCTGGATCTCCGCCTCTTCGGCGGGCGGCACGAGCTGCACCGACGGACGGTCGAACAGCATCCCCAGCCCGAGCGCAAAGAGGCACAGCGCGCCGCCGAGCCCGGTGGCGAAGGCGATGCGTCCCGGGGCGGGGGTGCGGGCGGCTGGGTTGATCATGGCTCTCCGATGCTCGGGCCCATCCTAGCGCGGACCCGCCCCGCGGGGCATCCCTTCCGACGGAGGGGGCCCCCTGCGGAAGTCGGGGGCCGCGGCCTAAGAAACCGCGCGCGCCGGCCGTTGCAGGACCAAAGACCGCGCGCGCGCCCGGTGGGTGCGCCGTTCCGGAAAGGGAGACGGATGAGACTGAACCTGCCGCAGGTGCTCGCTCCGCTGGCCAAGCGGCTGCCCGCCGCGCCGCGGCCGGGACGCGAGGGGGACGACACCGACGCCTTCGATCTCGTGCGCACCGAGACCCGGCTGAAGAACCGCGCGCAGGTGGAACGCTACCTGCCCGACATCCTGGGCCGGGCGCTGGCGCGGATCTGGATCGACCCGCTGTTCCGCGATCGGTTCGCGGTCGATCCCGTGGCCACGCTGGCGGCCTACGGCGTGTTCCTGCCCGAGACGATCAGCATCGTCTTCGAGACCGAGGGCAACGCCCGGCCGCGTCTGGTCGTCTATGAGCAGAAGGGGCCGCTGCGCCCCCGGCAGCGGATGCTCTACCTGCAACTGGTGATGATGGCCGGAAAATGAGGACGGCGCTCCCGCTCTGCCTGCTGCTTGCCGTGGGGCTGCCGGTCGCGGCCGATCCGTTCGATGCGGCGGTCGCGGCCTTCCGGCAGGGCGATGCCGGGCGCGCGGCTGTCCTGTTCAAGGAACTGGCCGAGGCGGGGGATGCCGAGGCGCAGTTCAATCTGGCGCTGATCTACGCCGAGGGGGCCGGCCTTCCGCAGAACCCGCGCGAGGCGCTTTACTGGGCATGGCGGGCCAAGCTCGGCGGCGTGGCGATGGCCGAGGATCTCTCGGTGCGGCTCGAGGGCGGTCTTCCGCCCGAGGTGCGCGACGCCCTCGCCGCCCGGCTCGAGGCGGTGCTGGCGCCGCGCGTGGCGGCCGGAGAAGCGAGCGCGATGTTCGGGCTGGCGCGCGTGCTCCTCCAGCTTCGGTCCCAGCCCGATCCCAAGCGCGCCTACGAGTGGCTGGCGATCGCGGCGGCCCTCGGCCTGCCCGAGGCGCTGGCCGCGCGCGACGCGGCCCTGGCGCAGGTGCCCGAGAAGGAGCGGTTCGCCGTGCAGGACGGGGCCTTGGGCGCCTTTGCCGACTGGTGCCGGTCGGCCAGCAAGCCCGCCGTTGCCTGCGCGGCGGCGGGCTGAGGATCCTGCACGAGCGTCCCACTTCAGGACCAGCGGTTTTTCCGGCTGTCCCCCCGCCGCGCCGTCCACGGCGCCGGAGCAGGCCAATCCCTCAGTGACGGCGGAGGCGGGCGATGGCGCGGGCTTCCTCGAGATCGAGCCCGACCTCGGCGGCGATCGCCTCGGGCTGCTCGCCCTTGCGCGCCAGCGAGATCGCCTGTTCGATCATCCGTTCCCCGGTAAGCCAGTCGAGATCGGATTGCAGGCTGTCGGTCGTCGCGCTGATCCGGTCGAGGACGCTGGCATGGCGCCAGTCCATGTCGTGCAGCCGCTCGGCGATCCGCTGTTCGAGGGCGGCAAGCTGCTCCTCGATCGGGCGCGGCGCGGTCGCGGCCAGGGCCACGGCGCGCTGCCGGCGCCTCAGCGCGATCACGACGGCACCAGCCGCCGCGAGCGGCAGCGCAAGGGACAGGACGAGAAGGGGGCTCATGCCAGACGATGCTCCGGTGTTCGGGGTCTCAGAGCTTCAGATCCAGGTAGTCCGCGAAGAGCGCATCGGTGATGCGGTCGAGGTCGATGGGATATTTCCCTTCGGCTATCGCGTCCTTGATCTTCTGCACCATTTGCAGATCCACGGGCGGCCCCGAGCGCAGCTCTTCCGGCGTGGCCAGAGCGGCGGCACTCAGTTCGACCGTTTCACCTTTTGCCTGTGCGGAGCCCGCAACGGCGCCCGCAAGGGATCGGTCCACCCGGGTCTGGGTGTCCTTCAGGCGTTCGAGACGGCTCGGGCCGGATGTGGGGACGACGGATTCGACCATGTGACCCTCCTTCATGCCTCTCGTAACGACTGCGGTTCAGCGCATGTTAGGCCGGAGCTCGGCCATATTTCGCGCGGTGACGGTGGCGCGCAGGATCGCGCCGCTGGAAAGGTTCCTCACCTCCACAAGATCGCCGAGCGCCGCGTCGGCCAGGGCCTCGCCGGCGGTCAGCACTTCGATGGGCCCGACCGCGACGCGAAGTGCGACGGGGCCTCCGCGGGTGACCAGCCAGTCGGGTTCGAGATGGCGGGGCAGGATCGGCTGCCCCGGCGCCAGCGCCACCTTCAGGCGGCGGCCGATCAGCGCCTGCTGCCACCGCTTCTGCTCGGCGCTGCCGTCCCCCGGCGCGAGATCCTCGGCGGCAAGGGCGCTGCCGCGCGCGACCGGCCGGGCCAGGGTCACCTCTCCCGCCTCGGGCCGGGGGGCGCCCGCCGCGCGCGCCGGGGCGGTTGCGTGCGCCTTGGTGCGCAGGGCGCGCTTCCAGACGGGATCCTCGCAGCGCAGCTCGGCCGTGGTCCAGCTTCCGTTCAGCGGCTCGACATGGGGTGCATGTCGGCAGGGGGGGAGCGAGCGGAGCGGGGCGGGTGGCGCGCCTGCAATCCCCGCATCGCGCATGGCGGCCGCCACCAGCGCCGCCGTCTCGGGCCCGCTGAGCCCGCCGGGTCCCGCGACTGCGGGAGCGGCCAGACATGCGACCAGCAGGATCGCCCTCATCGGCCGGTCTCCACGAACTGGACGCGGCGGCCCGCGAAATGCGAGGGGCCAAGCGTGGGGTCGAGCGGGCGGAGCCGCGCCGAGCTGCCCCGCAGCTCCACCACCTCGAGGATCTGCGTCGAGCCGCCATCGGCGGTGAAGGCCAGGCTGCCCTGCGTCAGACCGTTGGCGCGTCCCACCGGCACCTCGAGCAGCCCGCCCGCGGACGAAAGGCGCGCCGAGACCGGCTCGCAACCCGCCCGGTCGAAGAGCGCGTCGAGTGCCCGGTCCGATCCGTCGAGCAGCGCCGCCGCAAGCGCCTCGCGCTGCGGCTGGACGAGCACCGACAGGCCCCCCGCCAGCGACGGACGGGGCAGCGGCACGCGACGGATGAAGTGCTGGAGCGACGAGGTTCCGTCCGCCCCCACGAGCTTCAGCTCAAGCTCGAGTTCGAGTTTCGGGCCGGCGGTCCGGGTCAGGCGGATCGTCGGCACGAAGCCATGCCCGTTCCCCGGCAGCCGGACCGAGCCGCGCGTCAGCACGTCATAGTCGAAGGCGTCGCCACGCCGCGAGGTGCGGGGGAGCGGGCGGTCGGTGACGCCGGCCAGCGAGACGGCCGGATGCCGCGCCAGCCGCTGGACGAGGCGGCGTGCGATCGTGTCCGCCAGCTCTCCCGACCATTCCGGCGCGTGGGGATCGACCTCGACCCGCGGAGCGTAGGCCGTGACGACGAGCGTGCGGATCGGGCAGAGCGGTCCTGGTCCGTCACCGACGAGGGCCTCGATCCGCACGCGCCAGACCTGTCCCGAAAAGCTCTCGGACAGGATGCGGTGGCTGAGGATGCGCCCGACGGTGCGGACGATGGCCACGTCCGAGGTGACGATGCCGCGGTTCGTGGCCGTGCGGCCCGACACATCGGCCCCGCCGGCCAGCGCCGCGGCCAGCAGCGCGTCTGCCACCGCGCGGCGGCGCGCGGCGTCGCGGTCGCCCGCGCCCGTGACGGTGCCGAAGCCCACCGCCTCGACACGGATCGCGGGCCTGTCGGCCAGCGCCGCGGCCGGAACCAGCAGCAGCGCCAGGATCAGGACCAGCCGTCTCACCGCTGTCGCGCCGCCTTGACGATGTATCCCACCGCGTCGGCATCGAGCGCGAGTTCGACCTCGTAGCTGTCCTCGCCCTTGGGCGTGATCCGCACGAGGCGCGCGCCCCGGATGCTGCCCGACACCGCGCCCGCAATCTGGTCGTTGACCGCCACGGCGTCGCGCACCGTGGTCCGGCTGTCGAGGCGCAGGCCATGGACCTGCTCGGCCAGGTCGCGCATCGCATCGAGGCGCGCCGCGCGCATCGCCATGAGGCGGCGTTCGTTCAGGGTGCGGCCGGGCTGGCCCGCCACCTGCGAGAAGCCGATCCCCGTCACCAGCGGCCGGGCCGCGACCGCGGCCGGGGCCGAGCCGCGCCGGGCCGCCTGCGCGTCGAGGCTGTCGTTGGCATCCTTCATCCGCGCAAGCTCGGCCATGCGGGGACCGGCATCGCGGGGCAGCGCATCGACCGCCCGCGGCCCCGGGGCGCAGGCGGCGAGAACCGGCAGGGCCAGGCCCGCCATGAGGCGGCCGAAGCACAGGCGGGCGGGCATGGGGCAGCCTCCTAGTCTGGAACTCTCGGGGCGCCGGGCTGCAAGCGGCGTGCCAGACGCGGCGGCGCCGGCGATGCGGCCATCGCCCCCGGCGGGCACCCGCTGGCACGGCGCTTGCAGCGGGAGAGGCGACAACGAGCCAGCGAGTGACCTGCCATGTTCCTTTTCCGCGCCCCGGAGCCCCGCGCATGAGCACGGTCTCGGCCAGGCAAGGCTGGAGCGCGCAGCTGGGCGGCATGACGCTGCCGCTGGGCATCCTCGCGGTGGTCGCGATGATGGTGCTGCCGCTGCCGGTGCTGCTGCTCGACATCTTCTTCGTCGGCAACATCCTTCTGTCGCTGCTGATCCTGATGGTGGCGCTGCACACCTTCCGGCCGCTCGATTTCTCGAGCTTCCCCAGCATCCTTCTTGTCGCCACCGTCCTGCGCCTGGCGCTGAACGTGGCCTCGACGCGGATCGTGCTCAGCAACGGGCACACCGGGGCGGATGCGGCGGGCAAGGTGATCGAGGCCTTCGGCTCCTTCGTGATCGGCGGCAATTTCGTCGTGGGGACCTTCGTCTTCGCGATCCTCGTCATCATCAACCTTGTCGTCATCACCAAGGGCGCGGGTCGGGTGTCCGAAGTCTCGGCGCGCTTCACGCTCGACGCGATGCCGGGCAAGCAGATGGCCATCGACGCCGATCTGAACGCGGGTCTCGTGACGCCCGACGAGGCGCGCGAGCGGCGGGCCGACGTGGCGGCCGAGGCGGACTTCTACGGCGCCATGGACGGGGCCTCCAAATTCGTGAAGGGCGACGCGCTGGCGGGCATCCTGATCCTGATCATCAACATCGTGGGCGGCATCGTGATCGGCACGCTGCAGCACGGTCTGGGGGTGATGCAGGCGGCCGAGACCTATGTGCTGCTCTCGATCGGCGACGGGCTGGTGGCGCAGATCCCTTCGCTGCTGCTGTCCATCGCCACGGCGATCATCGTCACGCGCGTCTCCTCGAGCACCGACATGAGCGTGCTCATCGGCAAGCAGATGGGGATCGGCCGGGCCTGGGTGCCGGTGGCGGCGGTGATGCTGATCCTCGGGCTGACGCCGGGGATGCCGAACCTGCTGTTCCTGATCGGGGGGGGCGCCGCCGCCGCCATGGCCTGGGTCACGCTTTCGCGCGATCGCACGGGGACCGAGCCCGCCCCGGCCGCAGCCGGAGGGCAGCCCGCGGCCGACGCCCGCCCCGCGGCCGGCCCCGAGGCGATCACGGCCGAGGAGGTGACCGACTATGCGCCGGTCTCGCTCCAGATCGGCTACGGGCTGATCCCGCTGGCGGGCGACAACGGCGGCGCACTGGTGGCGCGCATCACCGCGATCCGGCGCGACGTGTCGAAGGCCCTTGGCTTCGTCGTGCCGGGGGTGCGCATCCGGGACGATCTGGCCCTTGCGCCGAACCAGTACCGCATCCGGGTGGGGCAGGCGATCCTGGCCGAGGACACGGTCTATCCCGACCGCAAGCTCGCGCTGCCCGGGGGCGGCTCGCGCAGGAAGCTGAACGGGATCTCGGTCAAGGACCCGAGCTTCGGCCTCGACGCCACCTGGATCCTGCCGCATCAGGTGGCCGAGGCCGAGGCGGACGATCATGTGGTGGTCGAGCCCGAGTCCGTCATCGCGACCCACCTGAGCCAGATCCTCGTCAAGCACGCGGCGCAGCTGATCGGGCAGGACGATGTGCAGGGGCTGGTGGACAATCTCGCCCGCTCCGCGCCGACGCTGGTGCAGTCGGTGGTGCCCAAGCTGGTGCCGCTGCATGTGCTGACGGCGGTGCTCAAGGCGCTTCTGGCCGACCGCATCCCGGTCTCGGACATGCGCCGCATCCTCGAGGGCCTGTCGGATCTGGCCGGGCGCAACCTCGCCCCGGCCGACATGGCCGAGGCGTTGCGCCCGGCCCTCGTGCCGCTCCTGCTGCAGCAGATGGGGCCGGTCAGCCAGCCGCTGCCGCTGATCACGCTCGAGCCGGATCTCGAGCAGCTCCTGCTGCGCTCGCGCCGGCAGGGCGACGAGATGCTGCTGGTGGACAACGGGCTGGCCCAGTCGCTGCTGACGGCCCTCTCGGAACGTCTGGAGGCGGCGTCGGGTCAGGGCAAGCAGGCGGTGGTGATCGTGGCCCAGCCGCTGCGGCGGGCTTTTGCGGCCTTCATACGGCCGCATCTGCCCGATGCCGTGGTGATCGGCATGGGCGAGCTGCCCGAGGCACGGCGGGTCGAGGTGCTGGGCACCGTGGGCGGCGCCTCGGCGCTGCCGCCGGGGAGGTAATCCATGGGGATCCTCACCGTCCGCGCCCCCGACAGCCAGCAGGCGATGGAGGAGGTCCTCCGCCGCCTCGGGCCCGAGGCCTACATCCTGTCCACCACCCAGCGCGATGGGTTGGTGGAGATCCGCGCCGCCCGCGATCTGCCCGTCGTGACGCCTCCCGCGCCGCGCCCGGTGCGCAAGGACGATCCCGACGCGGATGAGGCCGGGGACTTTCGGCGGCTGACCCTCTCGGGGTTGTCGTTCGGTGCCGCCCGGGAGGCGCCGCCCCTGCGCCGGGAGCCGCGGGTGCAGACCTTCGCCGAGATGCTCGAGGACCGTCAGCGCCAGCAGGCGAGGCCCGCCCTCGTGGCCGAGCGGAACCCTCAGCCGCCGCTGCCCGCGACCGATCCTGACGAAGGGTTCGAGGCGCTGGTGCGCCACCTCCTGCCGTCGCGGCCCGCGACGCTGCCGCCGCGCCTTGCGATCGTGGGGCCCGCGGGGGCCGGCAAGACGATGCTCGCGCTGCGCTTCGCCGCGCTGATGATGGAAGAGCGCCCCGGCGCCGAGCCGGTGATCCTCGCGCCCCGGATCGGTGGCGAACCGGCCGATGCGCGCCTGCGCCACTGGACGCGGCTGCTGGCCGTGCCTCTCGAACGGCCGCCGCTGGACGGGATCGGGCAGGCGCTGCTGCCCCGGCCCGATCCCTGGCGGCCCGAGATCCTGGACCTCTCCTGCAGTCCCGGAGTGACGCCCGAGGCGCTGGCCGAAACCGGCGCGACGGTGGTGCTGGCGCTGCCGGCGGGCCTGTCGCCCCGCGCCCTGCGGCACTGGGCCAAGGCGCCGGCCGGCAGCCTGATCTGCCTCACCCGCACCGATCTGTGGCTGCCCGACGGGGCCGAGCTGGCGGCGCTGGCGGCCTCGGGCCTCAGGCTCGGCTGGGAGAGCGGGGGGACAGGTGTGGTGGATGCGCTCTGGCGTGTCGATGCGGACCGGCTCGGCCATTGGGTCGAGGCGGGGGAAGTGCAGGGGGAAGAGCGGTCATGATCCATTCGCGCGGCTATGCCGAGCAGGCCCAGACGCCCGAGCGCCTCGTGCGTGCGCACATGGATCTGGTGCGCCGCATCGCCTGGAACCTTCACGCCCGGATCGGCCGCAAGGTCGAGATCGACGACCTGATCCAGATCGGCTACATGGGACTGGTGGACGCGAGCCGCCGCTACGAGCCCCGCGATGGCGTGACCTTCGCCGCCTACGCGGCCATCCGCATCCGCGGCTCGATCATGGATTTCCTCCGGTCGAACTCGGCGCTCTGCCGCACGACGATCCTGATGCAGCAGAAGGTCAAGGCCGCGGTGCAGCGTCTCGAGAGCCGGCTGATGCGGGCCCCCGAGACGCCCGAGGTGGCGGCCGAGCTGGGCATGCCGGTCGGCGAATATCAGGACTGGCTGGCCCAGTTCGCCGGCAGCCAGACCGCGTCGCTTGATGAAGTCTATGACGACCAGTCCTCGCTGTTCCAGGGCAGCGAGCCCTCGGCCGAGGACCGGCTTCAGGCCACGCAGATGCGGGGCCTCCTGCGGCAGGCGCTGGGGAAGATGCCCGAGCGCGAGGCGCTGCTGCTGCAACTGATCTTCGTCGAGGAGATGAACGTCTATGAGGTGGCTGAAATTCTCGGCGTGACCACCGGACGGGTCTCGCAGATCAAGAAGGCGGCGATCGAACGGCTGCGCGGCTTCATCGACACCCTGCAGGGCGAGGACTGAAGCCGTCCTGCCCCTTGACGGCTGCCCGGCCCGGACCACCTTCCAGCCCCCGACGGGCAGGAGGTTCCCCATGAGCGCCATGATCGAGTTCCACGACGGAAGCCGGATCCCGCAGCTTGGCTTCGGCCTCTGGCAGGTGCCCGAGGACCAGACGGCGCGGGTCGTGCGCGAGGCGCTGGAGCTGGGCTACCGCCTGGCGGACGGTGCGGCGATCTATGGCAACGAGGCCGGCCTCGGCGAGGGTCTGCGGGCCTCGGGCCTGCCCCGCGATGAGGTCTTCGTCACCACCAAGGTCTGGAACGACGCACAGGGCTACGAGCCGACCCTCCGCGCCGTGGCCCAGAGCCTCGAGCGGATCGGGATCGACCGGCTGGATCTCTGCCTGATCCACTGGCCCGCCCCCCGGCAGGATCTCTATGTCGAGACCTGGCGCGCGCTGATCCGGTTGCGCGACGAGGGCAGGATCACCTCGATCGGCGTCTCGAACTTCGACCTCGCCCAGATCGACCGGCTGACCGCCGAAACGGGCGTAACGCCGGTGCTGAACCAGATCGAGCTGCATCCGATGCTCCAGCAGGCCGAGTTGCGCGCCGGGCACGCCGAGCGCGGGATCGTCACCCAGAGCTGGAGCCCGCTCGGCCGGGGCATGGCCTTTGATGCGCCGGCCATCCGGCAGATCGCCGAGCGGACGGGCCGCAGCCCGGCGCAGGTCGTGCTGCGCTGGCACATCGAGCTTGGCTGCTCGGTCATCCCGCGCTCGTCCCGCCGCGAGGGATTGGCGGAGAATCTCGATCTCTTCGACTTCGAACTGACCGAGGCCGATCACGCCGCCATCGCCGCGCTGGATGCGGGCGAGCGCACCGGGCCCGATCCGCAGACCTTCGGGTGAGGCACGAGGGAACCGGACGCCTGCGCCGATGTTGGCTGGCAGACGGCAGGCGGCTCAACCTGCCGTTGTCCGTGCCCCGGAGGTCTCATGCAGCACCTGCTCCGACCCGCAGCCGTCCTTGTCCTCGTCCTCGTGCCCGCGGGCGCCTTCGCCCACGACTGGTATCCCTTCACCTGCTGCTCGAACCGCGACTGCCATCCCATCGCCGCCACCGAGGTGACGGCCGGGCCCACGGGCTGGGTGATCCGGCGCACCGGAGAGGTCATCGGCTACGACGACGAGCGGCTGATGCCGACGCCGAAGCGGGCGGGGAACGACTTCCACCTCTGCACCACCGACGGCAAGCCGGACGGCAAGACGATCTGCCTCTTCGTTCCCGAATTCGGAAGCTGAGCGACCTAAGCGAACCGCGAGGGCAGGCAGGGCGTGATGTCGAGTTCGGGCGGCTTCCCATCCAGCAGGTCGGCGATGATCCGTGCGGTGATCGGCGCCAGCGTCAGCCCGATGTGCCCGTGGCCATAGGCGTGGAGGATCTCGCCTCCGGCGCGCGAGGGGCCGATGACCGGCAGGCTGTCGGGCATCGAGGGGCGGAATCCCATCCAGCTGCGCGAGGGTTCGGGCAGGTCGGGGAAGATCGCCCGCGCCCCCGCGACGAGCCGCGCGATCCGGTGCGGCGAGGGCGGGGCGGTCAGGCCGCCCAGTTCGACCGTGCCTGCCACCCGCAGCCGTCCGGCCATGGGGCACAGGTAGAAGCCGCGCGCGGTGGGGCAGGTGGGGCGCGAGACCGGCGCCTTGGCCATGTCCCACTCGACATGATAGCCCCGCTCGGTGTCGAGCGGCACGCGGTCGCCCGCGTTCAGCGCCAGCGCCCGCGAATGGGCCCCCGCCGCGATCACCACCCGCCGCCCATGGACCTGCAGCGCCGGGCCCGAGACGATCACCCCGTCCACCCGCCGCTCGAGCGCCTGCGCGCGCGCCTTCACGATCCGCACTCCAACCTTGCGCGCGGCCTCGGCGATCAGCCCGACCATGTGGCCAGGATCCGAGAGGAACACGGCCTTCGGGAAGAAGGCCGCGCCGGCCATCGGCGGCAGGGTGGGTTCCATCGCCGAAAGCTCGGCTGCAGACAGCAGATCCACCGTCACCCCCAGCGAGCGGCGGAAGGCCATGTCGGCTGCGGCCGCCCGAAAGGCCCGCGGGCTTTCATAGGCGTAAAGGCAGCCGCGCCGGTTCAGAAGCGCCGCGCCGCCGACCTCGACCGCCAGATCCTCCCAGCCCTGCGTGGCCGAGCCGAGCAGAGCCGCGAGGGCCTGGGCGTTCCGTCGCGCGGGCGCGGGCAGCGACTGGCGCAGGAAGCGGATCAGCCAGGGCGCCAGCGACGGCAGCGCCGCGTGACGGATGGCGAGCGGCGAGTTCCGGTCGAACATCAGGGACGGCAACTGCTTAAGCACATCCGGCGTGCCGACCGGCAGCACGGCATAATCGGCAATCGTGCCCGCATTGCCCCAGGAGGCGCCCGACCCCGGCTCTTCGGGATCGAGCAGGATGACCGAGCGGCGGCGCTGCGCCACGGTGAGCGCGATGGTCAGACCCACCACGCCCCCGCCGATGATGACCGTATCCGTGGAAAGGTGCTGGATCATCCGCCGCCCGCCTGGTCCTAGAGGCAGGCCTCGAACAGCGCGCGCGTGTTCTCGCGCGTCATCTCGACCGGGTTGCCGCCGCAGGAGGGATCCTCCAGCGCCATCCCGGTCAGCTCATCGAGCCGAGCGGCCTCCACGCCCATTGCGGAAAGGTTTTCCGGGATGGCAAGCGTGGAGCGCAACTCCATGATCTTGCTGCGGAACCCGTCAAAGTCGCCCTCGATGCCCAGATAGGCCGCTGCGCGAATGATTTTTTCTTCGATGGTCGCGCGGTTGAAGTCGAGCACCATCGGCATCACCACGGCGTTCGTCGTGCCGTGGTGGGTGTTGTAGACCGCGCCGACCGGGTGGCTCAGCGAATGGATCGCGCCGAGGCCCTTCTGGAATGCCACCGCCCCCATGGCCGCCGCCGCCATCATGTGGGCGCGGGCCTCGAGGTCGTTGGGGTTGGCATAGACCTTCGGCAGGTTCTCGAACACCAGCCGCATCCCCTCCAGCGCGATGCCCTGGCTCATCGGATGGTAGAAGGGCGAGCAATAGGCCTCAAGGCAATGCGCCAGCGCATCCATCCCGGTGCCGGCGGTGATGAACTTCGGCATCCCCACCGTCAGTTCCGGATCGCAGATCGTGACGGCCGGCAGCAGCTTCGGATGGAAGATGATCTTCTTCTTGTGCGTGACCGAGTTGGTCAGCACGCCTGCGCGCCCCACTTCGGAGCCGGTCCCCGCGGTCGTCGGCACCGCCACGATCGGCGCGATCTTCGACGCGTCCGCTCGGGTCCACCAGTCGCCGATATCTTCCAGATCCCAGACCGACATTGTCTGGTCGTGCATCAGCGCGATCATCTTGCCGAGGTCGAGCGCCGAGCCGCCGCCGAAGCAGATCACCCCGTCATGCCCGCCCGCCTTGTAGGCGGCGATGCCGGCCTCCATGTTCGTCTCGTTCGGGTTCGGATCGACCTGCGAGAAGCAGGCGCGCCCCAGCCCGGCCGCCTCCAGCTGGTCGAGCGCGGCCAGCGTGATCGGCAGCGACGCCAGCGCCTTGTCCGTCACCAGCAGCGGCTTCTTCAGCCCGATCGCCTGGCACTGCTCGGCCAGTTCCGCGATGCGGCCCGCGCCGAACTTGACGGCGGTGGGATAGGACCAGTTCGCCCGGAGGGTCATTTCGTCACCTTCTTGAGATGGTAGGATTTCGGCCGCGTGACCGACATGTATCCAAGGCTGGACAGCGCCGCGCCGCGCCCGGTGTCCTTGCAGCCCGTCCAGCAGAGCGCAGGGTCGAGATAGTCGCAACGGTTCATGAAAACGGTGCCGGTCTCGATCCGCGCGCCGATGGCGGCGGCGGCCTCGGCATCCTGCGTCCAGATCGAGCAGGTCAGGCCATAGGGGCTGTCGTTCATCAGCCCGATCGCTTCCTCGTCGCCCGAGACCTTCATGATGCCGACCACCGGGCCAAAGGATTCCTCCTTCATCACCCGCATGTCGTGGCTGACGTTCACCAGGATCTGCGGCGCAAGATAGGCGCCGCCATCGTCGGCCGGGAACAGCGCGGGGTCGATCAGCGGCGTGGCGCCCGCGGCGATGGCCTCGGCCACCTGCTCGCGCACCACGCGGGCGAAGCGGACGTTCGCCATCGGCCCCAGCGTGCTGTCGGCGTCGAACGGGTTACCCAGCTTCAAGGCCTTGACCCACGCCACCGCCTTTTCGACGAAGGCGTCATAGAGGCTGTCGTGGACATAGATCCGCTCGATCCCGCAGCAGCACTGGCCGGCGTTGAACATCGCGCCGTCCATCAGGCTGTCCACCGCCGCGTCCAGATCGGCATCGGAGCGGACATAGCCCGGGTCCTTGCCGCCCAGTTCCAGCCCGAGCCCTGTGAAGGTGCCGGCCGCCGCGCGCTCGATCGTCGCGCCGCCGCCGACCGAGCCGGTGAAGTTCACGAAGTTGAACGCGCGGGCGCCGATCAGCGCCTCGGTCGTGGCATGATCGAGGACGACGTTCTGGAACACATCCGCCGGCACGCCCGCGGCATGGAAGGCTTCGGCCAGACGCTCGCCCACCAGCAGGGTCTGGCTGGCATGTTTCAGCACCACCGTGTTGCCGGCGATCAGCGCCGGCACCAGCGTGTTGATCGTGGTCAGGTAAGGGTAGTTCCACGGCGCGATGATGAAGACGACACCCACCGGCTCGCGCAGGATGCGGCGCTCGAACCGGTCCGATGTCTCGACGACGGTGGGTGCCAGCGCGCTTTCCGCAATTTCGGACATGTAGGCGGTGCGGTCGTTCACGCCGCCGAACTCGCCGCCGAAGCGGGTGGGGCGGCCCATCTGCCAGGCCAGTTCCTCGACGATCCGGTCCTTCATCTCGTTGAGCTTCGCCACCCCGGCCTTGACCAGCGCGATGCGCTCGGCCAGCGGGCGCGCGGCCCATGCGGGTTGCGCCGCCTTCGCTCGGGCGGCCACGGCCTTGGCCTCGTCCAACGAGAGCGGCATCCGCTCGGCATAGACCCGCCCGTCCACGGGCGAGATCAGCTGGATCGGTTTCGTCATGATGTTCCCCGTGTCAGGCGCGCTCGAAAAGGCGGGCCAGTTCGAAATCGGTGACCACGCGGTCCTGCTCGGAGATCTCCCACTCCGCCGCGTGGTGGTAGTGCTCGACGACCTCGTCTCCCATCGCTTCCCGCAGCATCGCCGAACCCTTGAGAAGTTCCGCCGCCTCGCGCAGCGTCTTCGGGATCTCGCGGATGCCGGCGGTCGAATAGATGTCGCCGCGCATTTCGGCTTCCAGATCCATCTTCTTCTCGATGCCGTCAAGACCTGCCGCCAGGAGCCCCGCGCAGGCGAGATAGGGGTTCAGGTCGGCCCCGCCGATCCGGCATTCGACGCGGACGGATTTCGTGCCCTCGCCGCAGACGCGGAAGCCCGCGGTGCGGTTGTCGCGGCTCCAGACCGCCTTGGTGGGTGCGAACATGCCGATGCAGAAGCGCTTGTAACTGTTGATGTAGGGCGCAAGGAAGGCCGTGATTTCCTGCGCGTGCGCAAGCTGCCCCGCAAGGAACTGTTTCATCACCTCGGACATGCCGTTCGGTTCGTCCGCATCGAAGAAGGCGGGCTCGCCGTCCAGCGTCCAGAGCGACTGGTGGATGTGGCTGGACGAGCCCGCGCGGCGGTGGTCGTACTTCGCCATGAAGGTGACCGACTTGCCGGCGGCATGGGCGATGTCCTTCACCGCCATCTTGGTGATCGCGTGATTGTCGGCCGTGTCGAGCGCGTCCGAATATTTTACGTTGATCTCTTCCTGCCCGGCCTCGGCCTCGCCCTTCGAGCATTCCACCGGGATGCCCGCGCCATAGAGGCCGTTCCTCAGGCTGCGCATCACCGCCTCTTCCTTCGTGGTCTGGAAGATGTGGTAATCCTCGTTGTAGGCCGAGATCGGCTTCAGGTCGCGGATCTGGCCCGATGCCTGCATCGAATCGCGCACCTGGTTGAACGAGGTCTCGAACAGGAAGAACTCGAGTTCCGTGGCCATCATCACCTTGAAGCCCATCGCCTCGGCGCGCGCCACCTGCCGCTTCAGGATCGCGCGGGGGGACTGGGGCACTTCCTGGTGATGGTGGTCGAGCAGGTCGCAGAGCACCAGCGCCGTGCCCACCTGCCAGGGCAGCACCCGCAAGTTGCCCATGTCGGGCTTCATGACGTAGTCGCCATAGCCCTTTTCCCAGCCCGAGCTCTTGTAGCCGGGCACGGTGGTCATCTCCATGTCGATCGCCAGCAGATAGTCGCAGCAATGGGTCTCGTGATGCGCGCTGTCGATGAAATGCTGCGCATGGAACCGCTTGCCCATCAGGCGGCCCTGCATGTCGACGCAGGCGACCAGAACCGTGTCGATCTCGCCGCGCTCGGTGGCTTCCTTCAATGCGTCGAATGTCATGTTGCCGGGCATGTCTGTCCTCGTTCACTCGCAGGCGGGGTGGGGCGGCGCATGGCCGCCCCGGTCAGGCGTCAGGAGAAGCGGTAGGGCGGGCCGGCCTTCTTCATCGTCTCGTTGTAGTCCTTGATGATCTGCACCACCTTGGCCTTCACCTCGGATTCCTGCGCGATCTCGTCCCAGAACTCGACGGCGGCATTCTCGACCTGCGCCCATTCCTCATCGGGGATGGTGGTGAGCTTCAGCTTGGTCTCGTTCACCCGCAGATGCGCCTCGCCGGCCCAGTACCAGTGCTGGCGGTAGTAGTGCGACTGCTCGAAGCAGACGCGGAGCAGCTCCTGCAGGTGGGGCGGCACCTCGTTCCAGCGATCCATGTTGGCGAAGAAATGGCCGATCCAGGCGCCCGAGATGTTGTTGGTCAGGAAGTAGTCGGTGACGTTGGCCCAGCCGACCGTATAGACCTCGGTGATGCCCGACCAGGCGAGGCCGTCGAGTTCCCCGGTCTGCAGCGCGACCTCGACATCCTCCCAGGGCAGCGTCACCGGCACCACGCCGAAGCGGGTCAGGAAGCGCCCCGCGGTCGGGAAGGTGAAGACGCGCAGCCCCTGCAGGTCGGCCAGGCTGTTGATCGGCTTCTTGGTCGAGAAGTTGCACGGGTCCCACGAGCCCGCCGAGATGTGCTTGACGCCGACCTTGGCATATTCCTCGGCCCAGATCTCGCCCAGCCCGTATTTGTTGAACAACGCCGGCACGTCGAGCGAATAGCGCAGCGCCATGGGGAAGTAGCCGCCGAACACCGTCACCTCGGTCGGCGAGGCCATCGAGTCGTCGTCGGATTGCACGCAGTCGATCGTGCCGCGCTGCATGGCCTGGAACAGTTCGGCCGTGGGCACCAGCTGGTCGGCGTAGAACAGCTCGATCTCCATCTGGCCCTGGGCGATGGTGTTGAAGGCCTCCACCGCCGGTTTCACGACATGCTCGCCAAGGGCGGCCCCGGCATAGGTCTGCATCCGCCACTTGATCGGTGCCTGCGCGCGGGTGACGGCGGGGGCGGCAAGGCTGGCCGCACCGGCCAGCGCGCCGGTGGTGATGAACTTCCGTCTGGTCGTCATGTCATACCTCCATTGAGTGAGCGGAAGCGGTTCGGGCCGCCTCTCGTTGATGGGCTGTCATCTGGCGTAGAGCGTCTGAGGCAGCCAGAGTGCAATCTGCGGGAAGGCCATCACCAACGCCAGCGCCACGACCATTACTGCGACGAAAGGTATGATCGAACGGTAAATATCGCCGATGCTGACCTCGGGCGGGGCCATGGCCCGCATCAGGAACAGGTTGTAGCCGAAGGGCGGCGTCAGGTAGGCGATCTGGCAGGTGATGGTGTAGAGCACGCCATACCAGATCAGGTCGAACCCCAGCACCCCCACCAGCGGCACGTAAAGCGGCGCCACGATCACGAGCATCGCCGTATCGTCGAGGAACATCCCCATGATGAGGTAAGAGAGCTGCATCATGATCAGGATCGTCCAGGGCGACAGCTCCAGCCGGTCCACGAAGAAGCCCTGGATCGCCCGCACCGCGCCCAGTCCGTCAAAGACCGCGCCGAAGGCGAGCGCCGCGAGGATGATCCACATGAACATGCACGAGATGGCCAGCGTCGCGCGCGTCGAGGTCTCGAACACCTCGCGGGTGAAACGTCCCTTGACCACCGCCGCCGCCACCGTGACCAGCGCCCCGATGACCGAGCTTTCCACAAGGCTCGTCCAGCCGTTGACGAAGGGCACCATCATCGAGGCGAAGATCCCCAGCGGCAGAAGGCCCGCCGCCAGCAGGCGCATCTTCTCGGCGCGTGAGACGGTGGCCAGCTCTTCGGGCGGCAGGACGGGCCCGAGAGAGGGGTTCAGCCGGCACCGCAACCAGATGTAGGCCACGAAGAGCGAGGCCATCAGCAGCCCCGGCAGGATCCCCGCCAGCCAGAGCTGCCCCACCGGCTGCCGCGCGATCATGGCGTAAAGCACCAGAACGACCGAGGGCGGGATCAGGATGCCGAGGCTCGATCCGGCCTGGATCACGCCCGTGACCATCCGCTTGTCGTAGTTGCGGCGCAAGAGCTCGGGAAGGGCGATGGTCGCGCCGATGGCCATGCCCGCCACCGAAAGCCCGTTCATCGCCGAGATCAGCACCATCAGGAGGATCGTTCCGATGGCGAGGCCCCCCGGAACCGGGCCGAACCAGACATGGAACATCCGGTAGAGATCATCGGCCAGCCGGCTCTCGCTCATGACATAGCCCATGAAGATGAACATGGGCAGGGTCAGCAGCGGATACCATTTCATCAGCTTCATCGCCGCCGAGAAGCCGAGGCTCTGCCCGCCCGTGCCCCAGAGAGCGAGCGAAGCCACCACGGCGACAAAGCCGATCACGCCGAAGACGCGCTGCCCGGTCAGCATCATCAGCAACATGGCCGAGAACATCAGGATTGCGATCATCTCGTAGGACATCAGATCGTCTTCCCGCGCAGCGTGGCGATGTCCCGGATCAGGATGGCGAGACACTGCAGGATCATCAGCACGAAGCCCAGGCACATCACCAGCTTGATCGGCCAGAGATAGGGCCGCCAGGCGGTGGGGCTGCGCTCGTTGTATTGCAGGGAATAGGCGGTGCTGTCGATCGCGCCCCAGAGCATGACACCGAGATAGAGGATCACGGCAAAGATCGTGACCGCGTCCCACCAGCTCTTTTTCCGCAAGGGCCAGTCGGCATAGAGCAGATCCATCCGCACATGGCTGCCCATCTGCAGCGAATAGGGCCCGCCGAGGATGAAGTAGGCCACCATCACGAACTGCGCCATCTCCAGCGTCCAGAGCGACGGGTTGAAGAAGACCTTGGACACCGAGGACCACAGCAGCACGCCCATCAGGACGAACAGGAGATACATGGCGAAGCGGCCGATCCCGTAGTTCAGCCGATCCACCAGCCGGACGAAGGCGACAAGGACCCGCGGCATCGCTCAGCCCGCCCCTTGCGGCGCCGGCAGCGCGGCAAGCGCCCGCCCGAGGATCGGGGCGAGACGGTCGGCCATGGCCTCTTCGGCCTCGGGCGTGGCGATCAGGTCGTTGCGGATCTCGAGCATCACGTTCGCAAGGCCGTAGGGCAGCGCCTGAAGACGCAGCGTGTGGGTCACGTCATCGGCGGCAGAATAGGGCTCGTTCAGCCCGCAGACGAGTCCGCTGTCGCGGCTCTCTGCGAAAACCGCGCGGGCGAGACGGTCGTCCCGGTCGTGGATGATGCCGAACTCGACCCTGCGGGGCAGGCCATGCCACAGGGGCGTGAAGGAATGGATCGTCACCAGCACCGGCGCGGAGCCTTGCGCGATGCGCCGCACGATCTCGGCCCGCAGGTCGGCGTGGAACGGGGCATAGACCGCCGCGGTCCGGGCCGCCCGCTCCTCGGGCGACAGGCCGATGTTGCCGGGGATCGCGTGCATCTCGGACCGCTCGGCCATCGCTCCGGGCTGGTCGGGCGCCCGGTTGCAGTCATAGACGAGACGCGAGACCGGCGCATGAACCAGCGCCGCATCGAGCCTCCGGGCCAGCGCCCGCGACAGGCCGAGCGCGCCCGGATCCCACGCGATATGCGCGCGCCGGAGATCCTCGGGCAGCCCGAGGTCTCCCCAGACTTCGGGCAAGCAATGCGAGGCATGTTCGCACACCAGCACGAACCGGCTGTTTCCCGCGGGATTTTCCACCGTGGCGGGATATCGGAGCGGCGCTCTCTCGGCGAAGGTCATTCTTGTTCGATTCATTCCCTGTTGCGACAAAGGCTCCACTGCGGCCCTCTGTCCTGTCAAGAATATTTCTGCGTGGCACAGTTTGTTAAGATATTTACCATGACATGAGGTGCCGGCGGGGCGGACATGCCTGCGATGCGGGCGGAAGCGAGGAGGCGAAGGCGGTTGTCCACGATCGAGGAACTGATGAGGTCGGCGCTGCCGGACCTGACCCGGGCCGAGCGACAGCTGGCCACCCATATCCTGCGCCAGTATCCGGTGGCGGCGCTCGGCTCGATCACCGCGCTGGCCAAGGCGGCGGATGTCTCGACGCCGACCGTGGTCCGGCTGGTGCAGAAGCTCGGGTTCAAGGGCTACCCCGACTTTCAGGCGGGCCTGCGCGGCGAGGTCGAGGCGATGCTGATGTCCCCGCTCGCCAAGCATGAGCGGTGGGCGGGCGGCGTGCCCGACACGCACATCCTCAACCGTTTCGCCGATGCGGTTGTGGCCAATCTCGAGGCGACGCTGGGCCAGATCGACCATGCCGAATTCGACGCCGCCGCGCGCCTGCTCGCCGATCCCGGGCGGCGGGTCTTCGTCCTCGGCGGCCGGATCACCCACGCGCTGGCCGACTATTTCGTCACCATGATGAAGGTGACACGTCCCGAGGTCATGCTCATGTCCGACATGTCGAGCACCTGGCCGCCGGCCCTCCTCGACATGGGCAAGGGCGACATCCTCCTGCTCTTCGACATCCGCCGCTACGAGAACACCGTGCTGCAGGTGGCCGAGATGGCGGTCGAGCAGGGGGTGGAGGTGGTGCTGATGACCGACCGCTGGATCTCGCCCGCCGCGGTCCATGCCCGCCACACCTTTTCCTGCCAGATCGAGGTGCCGTCGGCGTGGGACTCGACGGTGGCCATGCTGGTGCTGCTCGAGACCCTGATCTCGGCCGTCCAGAGCCTCACATGGGAACAGACCGAAGCGCGGATGAAGCGCCTCGAGGAGCTTTACGCCCGCTCGCGGGTCTTCCGCCGCCACCGCTGACACGGGAGGCGGCGCGCCGCCTCACCTCAGCCGGTGGACATGGGCGCTCTGCACCAGACCGAAGGCCGCCATCAGCACCAGCATGGCCGAGCCGCCGTAGCTCACCAGCGGCAGCGGCACGCCCACGACCGGCGCCATCCCCATCACCATCGACAGGTTGACGGCCAGATAGAAAAAGAAGTTCGCCGCGATCCCGAGGATCAGGAGCGACGAGAACCGGTCCTTGTTCTGCAGGGCCGAGGCCACGCAGAAGGCGATCACCAGCGCATAGAGCACCAGCAGCGAGGCCGCGCCCACGAAGCCGAACTCTTCGGCGAGGGTGTTGAAGATGAAGTCGGTGTGCTTTTCGGGCAGGAAGTTCAGCCGGCTCTGGGTGCCCTGCATGAAGCCCTTGCCCCCCCAGCCGCCCGAGCCGAGCGCGATCTTGGCCTGGATGATGTTGTAGCCCGCGCCCAGCGGGTCGGCCGTCGGATCGAAGAACGTGTCGATCCGGCGATACTGGTAGTCGTGCAGGAACTGCCAGGGCGTCCCGCGGAGGGTGAAGACCGAGAAGATCGCCCCGGCGCCCATGGCGGCGATGATCCCGAAATACCACAGGCTCACCCCGGCCAGGAACATGACCGCCGCACCCACCATCAGCAGCAGCAGCGCCGTCCCGAGGTTCGGCTGGATCACCACCAGCGCCGTCGGCACCAGGATCATCAGCGCCGGGATCAGCACCCAGAGCGGACGCGAGACCTTCCGGGGGTCCAGCCAGTCGTAGTAGGCGGCCAGCATCATCACCAGCGTGACCTTGGCCATCTCCGACGGCTGGAGCACGAGCGGCCCCAGCGCGATCCATCTCTGCGCCCCCATGCCGACGGTGCCGAACATCTCGACCACCACCAGCAGGGCCAGCGAGACGAGATAGGCCACCCCCGCCATGTTGCGCCAGAACCAGATCGGCACGAAGGCGATCACGAACATCAGCACGAGGCCCACCGCGAACCGCTTCATCTGCGGCGCGGCCCAGGTGTCGATGTTCCCGCCCGCCACCGAGGTCAGCATGAGCCAGCCCACCGACGCCGTGGCCGTGATCAGCAGGACCAGCGCCCAGTTGACATGCAGCACCTTCGACAGCCCGGTGGGCGCGGTCTTGACGCGGTATTCGAGGAAACTCATGGCGGCCTCAGGCTCGCGAACGGGCGGTGGCTTCGGGTTCGATCTTGCGCAGCGGCAGGCTCGTGAGCAGCGTCTCGATCCGGGCGCGCTGGCTCTCGGGATAGGCCGAGAGCGGGGGCAGGGGGCCGGGGGTCAGGCAGCGGAGGACCACGTCGCGCACGATCGGCCCCGCGACGGACGAGCCGCCGCCGCCATGCTCGACCACCACGGCCACCGCGACCCGCGGCGCATCGTAGGGGGCAAAGCCCACGAAGAGCGCATGGTCCCGCCGGTTCCAGGGCAGCTGGTCGTTCGAGATCACGCCCCGCGCACGCTCGGCCGCCGAGATGTTGCGCACCTGGCTCGTGCCCGACTTGCCGGCCAGCACGAGGGTCGGGTCCACCACGCGGGTCGAATAGCCCGTCCCGCGCCGGTCGTTGATCACCGAATGCATCCCCTGCCGCACCGCGCGCAGCTGCGAGCCGCTCACCTCCAGGGGCGGCGCCTCGGTCACCGGCAGTTCGGCCCCCCCCACGGACCGCACGAGACGCGGCCGGATCGCCCGCCCGCTGGCGATCCGGGCGGTCATCACCGCCAGCTGAAGCGGCGAGGCCAGCACATAGCCTTGCCCGATCGAGGCGTTGATCGTGTCGCCGATCCGCCAGTCCTGCTCGTAGCGTTGCCGCTTCCAGGCCTTGTCGGGCATGATGCCTTCGGTGATGGCCGACATGGGCAGGTCGTGGCGCATCCCGAGGCCCAGCCTGCGGCCCATCTCGGCGATCTTGTCGATGCCGACCCGCTGGGCAATGTCGTAGTAATAGACATCGCAGCTTTCCGACAGCGACCGCGAGAGCGACACCATCCCGTGCCCGCCGCGCTTCCAGCAGTGAAAGCGCCGCCCGCCCGTCTCGTAATGGCCGGGGCAATAGACCGACGTGTCCGCGTTGATGACCCCCGCCTCGAGGGCGGCGAGAGCCGTCACCATCTTGAAGGTCGAGCCGGGCGGATAGGCGCCCTGCACCGCCTTGTTGGCCAGCGGCCGGTGGTCGTTCTCGGTCAGCGCGGAATAATCCTTGTAGGAGATGCCGCGCACGAAGAGGTTCGGATCGAACGAGGGCGACGAGCAGATGGCGAGGATGTCGCCCGTCGTCACGTCGATGGCCACCGCCGCCGCACTTTCACTGCCCAGACGCGCCTGCACGAAATCCTGGATCTCGGCGTCGATCGTCAGGCGAATGTCGTCGCCCGCCTCGCCCTCGACCCGGTCGATCTCGCGCATCATGCGGCCGAAGGCGTTGACCTCGATCCGCTTGGTGCCCGCGCGGCCGCGCAACGTGCTCTCCATCCAGGTCTCGACGCCGATCTTGCCGATCTGGAACTCGGGGATCTTCAGCAGCGGGTCGGGGTCCTCGATCCGGGCGAGGTCACTTTCGCTCACGGGGCCCACATAGCCCACCACATGCGCGAAATCGGTGTCGAGCGGATAGGCGCGGCTGAGACCCACCTCGGGCGTCACGCCCGGCAGCGAGGGCGCGTTGATCGCGACCTTCGACAGATCCTCCCAGGCCATCCGGTCGGCCACGATGATCGGCACGAAGGGGCTGTGCCGCTTTGCCTCGGCCAGCACGCGGTCGATGTCGGGCTCGGTCAGGGGGATCACGCCGGCCAGACGGCGCAGGACCGCTTCGACGTCGCCGGCATCCTCGCGGGTGATGACGACGCGGTAATTCTGCTCGTTCCCCGCGATCAGGCGGCCGTTGCGGTCGAAGATCTGCCCGCGCGTGGGCGGGATCAGCCGGATGTTGATCCGGTTCTCCTCGGCCAGAAGCTTGAACTCGTCGGCCTGGTCCACCTGCAAATAGCGCATCCTCGCGCCCAGCACGGCGAACATGGCGGTCATGGCGCCGCCCATGAAAAGCGCGCGGCGGTTCACCTTGCGGGCGCTGTCCTCGGAATCGCGGGCGGATCGTCTCACATGCGTCTCCCGAAAGCATCGAGCTCGCCCGTGGCGGGCTTGCGCAGGTCGAGCAGCAGCCAGCAGCAGCCGACGATGAGAGGATAGCAGAGGATCGTGGTCGCCGTCTGCTGCAGATGCTGACCGAGCGCCGGCTGGGGCAGGAAGGCAAGCGCCGCCACCATCCGTTCGGCAAAGCGCAGCGCGAGCATGATGCCCGAGACGAGCATCCATTCGACGGGAAAGCTCAGCTCGCGCGTGAGGGCGGCCCGGGTGCGCAGGAACTCGGTCGCGATCAGGACGAGGGCGGCCCAGAGGCCGGGGGGGCGCATCAAGAGCAGATCCTCGAGCAGCAGGACCAGGGCCAGCAGCAGCGCGGGCAGATAGTCGGGCCGCCGCATGACCCAGGCGAGGATCAGGCAGAGCAGGAGGTCGGGTCCGGGCCAGGCGCCCGCCTCGAAGCCGAGCGGCAGCAGGCGAAGCATCACGAGGAAGCCCGCGATGCCGACGAAGACCGTGGGATAAAGCCAGACGCGGCGGCGGATGCCCTCAGCCATCGGCGCCCTCCGCCGTGGCCGTCATCGGCGGGCCGGCCGGAGGGGCCGGCGGCTGCGCCACGAGGCCGCCGGGGTCGCTGATCGGCTCAAGCTCGTGGCTGCGCAGGACGCGCAGGAACTCGAGCCGCCCGTAATCGGCCGCAAGGCGCACCCGCAGCCGCCGGTCCGGCCCCTGCGCGACCTGACCGACCAGAAGATCGGCCGGAAAGACCCCGCCATCGCCCGAGGTCACCACCCGGTCTCCGGGGCGCACCAGATCCGGCTTGTCGAGGAACTCGAGCGGTGGAGAGGGCGAGTTGTCACCGGTCAACAGCGCGCGCTGGCCGGAGGGCTGCACCGTCACCGGGATGCGGCTGTTCGTGTCGCTGAGCAGGATCACCCGGCTGGTCCTGCGCCCCACGCCCGAGATCCGCCCCACCAGCCCGATGCCGTCCATCGTGGCCCAGCCGTCGCGGATGCCGTCGCGCGCGCCCACGTTCAAGAGCACCGACTGCCGGAAGGGCGAGCCCGAGTCGGCCAGCACCACGCCCGTGACATGGGTCAGCTTCGGGTCGAGCCGCACCTGATTGAGGTCGAGGAGCCGGGCGTTCTTCTGTTCCAGCTGGAGGGCCGCTTCCTTCCAGGCCTTCATCTGCTGAAGCTCGCGCCGAAGCTCCTGATTCTGTTCGTAGATCCTCGTGTAGGACTGGAAGTTCTCGACCATGCCCGCGACTTTGGTCATCGGCGTCATGAGCCATTCGAACGAGGGCACCACGCGGTCGATCAGGGCGGCGCGGAACTGCTCGACCCGCGGGCTGTCGATCCGCCAGATCAGGAAGATCCCGAGCAGCAGCAGAACCAGCCCGCCGACGAGGATGCGGCGGAGCGGACGGGTGAAATCCTCCGGTCTGGTCCGGTCGCGGGCCACGGTTGTCCCTCGTCAGAAGCCGACGCGCCGTCAGCTTTCGTAGTCGATCACATGCCGAAGCTGCTTTTCGTATTCCAGCGCCTTGCCGGTGCCGAGCGCCACACAATTCAACGACTCGTTGGCCACCGAGATCGAAAGCCCGGTCTGTTCGCGCAGCGCAAGATCGAGATCGCCGAGAAGCGCGCCGCCCCCCGTCAGCATCACGCCCCGGTCCACGATGTCGGCGGCGAGGTCCGGGGGCGTGGCCTCCAGCGCCTGCATCACCGCGTCGCAGATCTGCTGCACGGGTTCGGCCAGCGCCTCGGCCACCTGCGCCTGGTTGATCTCGGTCTCCTTCGGCACGCCGTTCAGAAGGTCGCGGCCGCGGATGGTCATGGACTGGCCGCGCCCGTCGTCGGGCATCCGGGCGGTGCCGATCGAGGTCTTGATCCGCTCGGCCGTCGATTCCCCGATCAGCAGGTTCTGGTGGCGGCGGAGATAGGCGATGATGGCATCGTCCATCCGGTCGCCGCCCACCCGCACCGAACGGGCATAGACGATGTCGCCCAGGCTGAGGACGGCCACCTCGGTCGTGCCGCCGCCCACATCCACCACCATGTTGCCGGTGGGGTCGGTGATCGGCATGCCCGCGCCGATGGCCGCCGCGATGGGTTCCGCGATCAGGCCCGCGCGCCGCGCACCCGCCGACAGGACCGACTGGCGGATCGCCCGCTTCTCCACCGGGGTCGCGCCGTGCGGCACGCAGACGATGATCTTCGGCTTCGAGAAGGTCGTGCGCTTGTGCACCTTGCGGATGAAATGCTTGATCATCTCCTCGGCGGTGTCGAAGTCGGCGATCACCCCCTCGCGCATGGGCCGGATGGCCTCGATCGAGCCCGGCGTCCGGCCGAGCATCAGCTTGGCATCCTCGCCCACGGCCAGAACCTGCTTCTTGCCGTCCTTGACGTGGTAGGCCACCACCGAGGGCTCGCTGAGGACGATGCCCTTTCCGCGGACATAGACCAGCGTGTTCGCGGTTCCGAGGTCGATGGCCATGTCCGACGAGAAGAGGCCGGTGAGAAACCACATGCTGCGCTGATCCTGTCCTGCGAAGAAGGAAACACCCGCGACTCTGGCGAGGCAGGCGCCCTGCTTATAGGAAGCGGGCGGCGAGAGGGAAAGGGCCCTGTCGGGGCGGGCCGGCGTCAATCCGCCCGCGGGCGGGGCGGCGCGGGCCGTCCTGCCGGTGTGCGAGGGAACTGTCGCCAACTCCCTCGTGCCCGTCGCCTCCGCCGGTTGGACCTGTCCATGTGCGGGAAATTGCGGGGGTTCCGCAGCGCCCGCCGCCCGCCCTTTGACCCGGCGCGGGCACGGCTTAGGTTGCGGGCGGTTGAAACGACGAGGCCTTCGATTGATCCGCTCTGCCACCTCGGGGCCGCAGCCCCGGAACCTGTCTCTGGATGCTCTCAAGATCGTGATGGCCATGATGGTCGTGGGGCTTCATGCGGGCTTCCTGCGCGATGTCCATCCGGGCCTGTCGCACTTCTTCACCAACGGCCTGTTCCGGGTGGCCGTGCCCACCTTCCTCGTGATCAACGGCTATTTCCTCGAGCGTCAGCTCGATCAGGGGCTCGGGGCGTGGGTGCGGCGCGTGGCGCTGCTCTACGGGCTCTGGATGGCGATCTACGCGCCGCTCTGGCTGCCCGGTGCGCTGGCGGTGCCGTCCTTCGGCCGCGAGGTGCTGCTCTTTGGCTACTATCACCTCTGGTATCTGCTGGCGCTGCTCCTTGGCGGGCTGCTGGTGGCGGCGCTGCGGCCGGCGGGCGAGACGGTGCTCGTCGCGGTCGGGGCGCTGACCTTCGCGGCGGGCGTCGGGATCCAGTATGCCGGGAACCTGCACCTCTTTGACGGGCCGCTCGACCAGAGCCTGAACCGGGTGCACACCTACCGCAACTTCCTTTTCATGGGTGTCCCCTTTCTCATCTGCGGCGTTCTTGTCGCGCGGCACGAGGGGCGGCTCGCGCGGCTTGGATCGGGCCGGATGCTGGCGTTGGCGCTGGGGCTGCTGGCGGCGGAATGGTCGGCGAACATGATCTGGAACCGCGACGATCCGGTGTTCGAGATCTTTGTCTCGCTGGCCATCGTCTGCCCGGTCCTGTTCCTGACCGTGAAGGGCTGGCAGCTGCGGGGGTCGAGCCGCTCTCTCGGGCAGCTTGCGACGGCCCTCTACCTTGTGCATGTCGCGGTGCTGCACTTCACCTACGACGTCGAGATGGGCGACACGCTGCGGACGCTGGTCGGGCTCGCAATCGGGTCGCTTGTCGCCGTGCCCGTCGTTCTTGCGGCGCGCAGGGTGCCGCTGCTCTAGCCGGTGCGGGGGCCCCGCCATTCGCGCTTCGTGAATGGCGGGGCCCCGATGCCCGTGTCAGGCGTGCGAGCTGTAGTGGACGTCCTTCATGTCCGCGCCCGGCGCCGATTTCTGGCGCCGGTGGATCAGCCGGTTCAGAGCATTGACATAGGCCTTGACGCTGGCCACCACCGTATCAGTGTCGGCGGCCTGGCCGGTCGCGATCTTGCCGTCTTCTTCCAGCCGGACCGAGACCGTGGCCTGCGCGTCGGTGCCTTCCGTCACCGCATGGACCTGATAGAGATGCAGCCGTGCGTGATGCGGATAGAGCATCTTGACCGCGTTGAAGGCCGCATCCACCGGGCCGTCGCCGGTCGCGTCGATGGAATGATCGACCCCCTCGACCGAGAGGGTCATCTCGGCCTCCTGCGGGCCGTCGGTGCCGCAGACCACGCGCAGGCGCTTGAGTTGCAGGACGTCATGTTCGGCCGAGGTGGCCTGATCCTGGATCAGCGCCACGATGTCGTCGTCGAACACTTCCTTCTTGCGGTCGGCCAGGGCCTTGAAGCGCACGAAGACGTCGTTGAGCTGGTTCTCGCCCAGATCATAGCCCAGATCCTTGAGCTTGGCGCGCAGCGCCGCCCGGCCCGAGTGCTTGCCCATCACCAGCGAGGTGTCGGCCAGACCCACATCGGCCGGGCGCATGATCTCGAAGGTCTGGGCGTTCTTCAGCATCCCGTCCTGATGGATGCCGGATTCGTGGGCGAAGGCGTTCTTGCCGACGATGGCCTTGTTGAACTGCACCGGGAAGCCCGAGACCGTCGCGACCTTGCGGCTGATGTTCATGATCCGCGTCGTGTCGATGCCGGTGCGGTAGGGCATGATGTCATTTCGGACCTTCAGCGCCATCACGACCTCTTCCAGCGCGGTGTTGCCCGCGCGCTCGCCGAGGCCGTTGATCGTGCATTCGATCTGCCGCGCGCCGGCCTCGACGGCGGCCAGCGCATTCGCGGTCGCCATGCCGAGGTCGTTGTGGCAGTGCGTGGCGAAGATCACCGTGTCCGCGCCCGGCACCCGCTCCAGCAGCATGCGGATCAGGTCGGCGCTTTCGCGGGGCGCGGTGTAGCCCACCGTGTCGGGGATGTTGATCGTGGTGGCGCCCGCCTTGATCGCGATCTCGACCACGCGGCAGAGGTAGTCATGCTCGGTCCGCGTGGCGTCCATCGGCGACCATTGCACGTTGTCGCAGAGGTTGCGCGCGTGGCTCACCGTGTCGTGGATCCGCTCGGCCATCTGGTCCATGTCGAGGTTCGGGATCGCGCGGTGCAGCGGCGAAGTGCCGATGAAGGTGTGGATGCGCGGGGATCTGGCGTGCTTCACCGCCTCCCAGCAGCGGTCGATGTCCTTGTAGTTCGCCCGCGCGAGGCCGCAGATCGTGGAAGTCTTCGATTGCCTCGCGATGGCCGAAACCGCCTCGAAATCGCCTTCGGACGCAATGGGGAAGCCCGCCTCGATGATGTCCACGCCCATCTCGTCGAGCAGCGCCGCGATCTCGAGCTTTTCGTCGTGGGTCATGGTCGCGCCGGGCGACTGCTCGCCGTCGCGCAGCGTGGTGTCGAAAATCAGGACGCGGTCCTGCTCGGAGGCGGTCTTGGTCGTGTCGGTCATGTGAATTCTCTCGTTGTCCTCAGCTTCGGTCCCGGGCGCTGGTCACCTCCGAGCGGTCGCGCCCAAGGGCACGCTCAGAGGCAGCTAAGGAGAAGAAGCGCACGGGTGGCCATCGCCCGGAGGGGCGGGGCAATAGTGATCGCAATGGAGCGGTCCCGTGTCATGGCGCGGATATTACGGAGGACGGTGCAAAAGGGAAGCGGGAAAATGACCCTGCGCCCTCGGATCCGGGTCGCACCGTGCGTCCAGAGGGTGTCGGGGCGGCCCTTGCTTCGGGCGCAAGGCTGCCATGCGAAAATTGCCCGCGCGGGCAGGTCGCAGCCCCTGTCGGGGCGGAATTGATGCAGCGCAACCGCCGCGGGTCCGTGCCGGCGTAGATCTCTCGCTGTGAGAACCACAACGGCTTGCAGCGCAGAAAGGACGACTGAGATGCTTGCGAAACTCCCGATGATCGGCCTTGCCGCGGGGTTCGCCGCGGCCCTTGCCGCGCCCGCCGCCCTTGCGACCCATTACGAGATCGCGATGGTGCACAACGGCTCGACCGGCGCCAAGGCCTTCGAGCCCGCCTTCGTCCAGGCGAGCGTCGGCGACACCGTCACCTTCGTGCCCGTGGACAAGGGCTTCAACGCCGAGATCATCCCCGGAATGCTGCCGCTGGGCGCGCGCGGCTTCAGGGGCGGCATGAACGAGCCGGTGACGATCACCCTGACGCAGGAAGGCGTCTGGGGCGTCAAGAGCATGCCCTACTACGGGATGGGGATGGTGGCGGTGATCCAGGTCGGGTCGCCCGTCAATCTCGACGAGGCCATGTCGATACCGCAACCGGCGCGGGCGCAGGCCCGGATGGAGCCGATCTTCGCGCAGGTGCTGCAGAACTACGAGGCCAACTGATCCTGCGCCACCGCAGGCAGGGCCCGGCCGCTCTGGCCGGGCTTTCGCTTGCACGGCCTCAGGGAATGTCCCGGACCAGCCGGAAGCCAAGGAAGTCGGGCGGGATCCCGGCCGCGCAGCCGCCCGATCGCGCGTCGCGGATGAAATCGACCATGAAGGCCCGGTGCTTGCCCTGCGCGACGCGCACGCCGCAGAACCGCTCGGACGCGATCTGCTCGCCCGTGGACGACAGCGAGATCTTCTCGTCGCAACTCGTCGTCCATTCCCAGACGTTGCCGGCCAGATCCCGCAGCCCGAGGCTGTTCCGGCCGAAATGCCCGGAGGGGCGCGGCACGAGATCGGCGCTGCCCCGTCGATCCACCTCCGAGCGGTAGCTGGCCAGCCAGCGGTCGGACGGGTTCTCGCCTTCCGCGCCCAGAGCGCCGTCAAAGCCCCGCTCGGCCGCGGCGCGCAGCCATTCGGCGTCCGAAGGCAGCCGCCACTCCTGTCCGGTCCGCTCGGACAGCCAGGCCGCATAGGCGGTGGCGTCCGACCAGTTCACGCCGGTCTGCGGCAGGTGGGCGCCGGGCGTCCTTGTGGTGGGCTGGCAGGCGCCCTCGGCCACGCAGCGCGCGTATTCCTCCTGCGTCACCTGGCCTGCCATGATGTCGAAGGCCCGGATCTCGATATGGGTGGGCGGAGGGTCGATCCGCCGCGTGCCGATCCGGTATTCGGCCGACGACCGATAGAGCGCGGGTCCGGGCGGAATGGATACGGTCTCGGGCGGGGGCAACCGTGGCGCGGAGGGGGCGAGGCCGAAGCCTCCGAAGGCGGCGAGGGCTAGCAGGCCCGAGGCGAGGGCGGCGCGCAACATGGCACGGGTTCCTGTTCGAGAACGGCTCCGGGCCGGCGGCCGCCTGTCCGGCGTGGTCATGCGGGCCCCGAGCAAGGCGAGGGTCAGCGCCTCCCGCGACGGGACGCACATCGGCCGAAGCGGTGCCGGTGCCGCGGGAGGGCCGGAGCGGGACCGCAGGGCAGGCGCCCCTTGTCCCGGGAGGGGATCGGCCGGTGGGTGCCGGCCGATCCGGAGCCGGGTCAGCCGGTGAGGCCGACCGGCGCCACGACCTGTTCCATCAGGTCGTTGTCCCACTCGCCCTCGACGAGGACGTGCGCCGTGGCGCCCTTGTGGACCGCCTCGATCAGGTTGTGGTTGACGTAGGCGTAGACGCCCGGCTGGAGGAAGCGGTAGAGGGCCGCCCCCGCCGAGCCGCCGCGGATGAACCAGGTCTCGAGGTCACGCTCGGGCGCGTTGTGGAACTTGCCGGTTTCCCAGACGAGATCGCCGTGCCCGCCGATGAGGTGCGGGCGCGAGTCGCGGTTGGGCTGGCTGTGGACGAAGAGGACGTTGTCGCCCACCTTGGCCTTCAGCGCGCCCTCGCCGGTCAGGGCGCCCACCGCGCCGTTGAAGACGATGTGGCTGGGGATCAGCGTGTCCATCACCGCGACCATGTCCTCGTAGCCCTCCGACGGGTCGGAGAAGCGCATGTAGGTGCCGTTCTCGTCCTTCGGGATGTAGTGGTCGCTCTCGCCGATGTAATAGACGGTGTCATAGCGCACCGGCTTGCCCTCGTGGTCCTTCAGGCCGTCGCGCGGCAGCACCATGATGCAGCCCGCCATGCCCGAGACGACGTGCCAGGGGATCATCGGGCCGCCGGGGGCGCAGTGATAGACGAAGGCGCCCGCGCGCGTGGCCTTGAACCGCAGGACGACCTTCTCGCCCGGATTGATGAGCGTGAGCCCGCCGCCTCCCAGCGCGCCGGTGGCGGCGTGGAAGTCGATGTTGTGGGGCATGGTGTTCTCGGGCGGGTTGATCAGGGTGAGTTCGACATAGTCGCCCTCATGCACGATCATCAGCGGGCCGGGGATCGAGCCGTCGAAGGTCATCGCCTGCAGGTAGGCATCTTCGTCGAGCTGCACTTCCTTCTCGATGATCCGCATCTCGAATTCGTTGATGACGGGGCCGCTGGCGGCCACCTGCTCGTGGGCATGCGCGAAGGGCGGAGGCACGAGCGTGTGCTTCACGCGGGGCAGGTTGCTGAGATCGACGGGAGCTGCACTGGCAAGCTGGGCCGGAGCTTCCTCGGCGCCTGCCGTCCGGATCACGAGCGGCGCTGACGCGAGCGCGGCGGCTCCCACGAGGGCGGCGCGGCGGGTAAACATCGGGTTCTCTCCTTCGATGGATGATGCCTATGACCCGATCGGTAGATCCTCTGGAGAGGCCGGAGTTTGCGGTTGCGCAACAAGCGCCGGCAGCGGCCGGAGGCCGGTCGCAAATGTCGCACCCTGTAAAACAAGGGCCCTGCGTCGCACGGCGCGCCAATGGCGACCGCCGCGGCGCCACGCATGCCCGGCGTGCCGCTGGCGGCGCGTGCGAGGTCAGTTGGCCGGAATGGACTCGGCGGGCGGAGTGGCGTCCTCGGCCGGGGCGGGAGTGTCCCCCGCCTCTTCGGTGGCGGGCTCGGCGAGGATGCCGTCCTTCCATTCGCCCGCGCTTTCCTGGCCCGTGGCGTACCGCATCACGCCCTGGCCCTGGCGCTTGCCGGCGCGGAAGGTGCCCTCGTAGATGTCGCCGTTGGCGTAGGTCGCGACACCTTCGCCGTCGATCTCGCCCGCCTTCCAGCCGCCCTTGTAGCGGAAGCCGTCGGCCATCGTGATCTCGCCCTGGCCCTCGCGTTGGCCCCGGACGAACTGGCCGGTGTAGATCGTGCCGTCGGCGTAGGACGCGACGCCCTGGCCGTGGCGCTGGCCCTCGTGCCAGTCGCCCTCGTAGCGGTAGCCGTCGGGATAGGTCATCACCCCGCGGCCGTGGTTCTTCGCGGCGCGGAACTCGCCCTCGTAGACGAGGCCGTTGGCGTAGGTGGCCGTGCCGCGCCCCTCGATCACGCCGGCCTTCCAGTCGCCCTCGTAGGTCGAGCCGTCGGGATAGGTGATCTTGCCGCGTCCCTCGGGCTGGTCCTCGTGGAACTGCCCGACATAGACCGAACCGTCGGGATAGGTCACGCGGCCTTCGCCCTCGATGCGGCCATCCACCCAGTTGCCTTCATAGACATAGCCGTCGGAGCCGCGGAAGGTGCCCTGTCCGTGGCGGCGGTCGGCGTGGAACGCGCCCTCGTAGATGTCGCCGTTCCGGTGGGTGACGCGGCCCGTGCCTTCGCGCTGGCCGTCCTTCAGCTCGCCCTCATAGACGTCGCCGTTGGGCTGGGTGAGCTTGCCCGTGCCGTTGATCTGGCCGTTCTGCCAGGCGCCGACATAGATCAGCCCGTCCGGCATGGTCAGCGTGCCCTGACCCTGCCGCTGGCCCTTCACCAGATCGCCTTCATAGACCGCGCCGTCGGGGTAGGTGATCCGGCCGCGGCCCTCCTTGACCCCCTCGACCCAGTCGCCCTCGTAGCGGTAGCCGCCCGGATTCTCCATCGCGCCGCGGCCATGATGCACGGCGTTGCGGAACTCTCCGCGATAGACCGAGCCGTTGGCATAGTGCGCGGTGCCCTCGCCGGTCATCTGGCCGCCAGACCACTGGCCCTCGTAGGTGCCGCCGTCCGAGAAGGTGATCTTGCCCTGACCCTCGGGCTTGCCCGCGGCAAAGCTGCCCTCGTAGATCGAGCCGTTGGGAAAGCGCGCGCGGCCCTGGCCGCTGATCTCGCCATCGACCCACTCGCCGGTGTATTCGTAGCCGTTCGGCAGGCGGTAGGTGCCGGTCCCGTGCTGGAGTCCGTTGCGGAAGGTGCCCTCATAGACCGAGCCGTCGTCATATTGCTTGGTCGTGACCGGGCCCGGCTCCTGCGCCGGGGCTGGCGCAGCCCCCAGCGTGGCTCCGATGGCCACAGCGATCAGACCGCCCCCGAGGACCTGCCCGATCCGTTCCTTCGTCTTCCGCATCCGCTCTTGCCCCGTTCGCCGACTGTCCTGCATGCTGGCTTCAAGCTGGCCGGGGGCAGAGCCTAGTGGCTGCCCCCCCGGCTGACAAGCGCCTCGGCCGCTATCGCCTTTCCCTTGCCCGGCAGTCTGCTAGAAGACAAGCCAAACCCGCGTGAGCCGGGATCGCAGACGGACCAGGGACCATGACAGAACGTTTCCGCCTCACCCTCGCGCAGCTCAACCCGACGGTGGGCGATCTTGCCGGCAACGTGGCGCTGGCCCGCAAGGCGTGGGAGGCCGCGCGCGCCGCGGGTTCCGACATGGTGGCGCTGACCGAGATGTTCGTCACCGGCTACCAGACGCAGGATCTGGTGATGCGGCGGGCCTTCGTGCGGGATGCGATGGCGGCGATCGAGCGGCTGGCGGCCGACTGCGCCGAGGGTCCCGCCATCGGGATCGGCGGCCCCTGTCTCGTGGGCGACCGGCTGATGAACGGCTACTGGCTGCTCGAGGGCGGGCGCGTCACCGCCACGGTCTTCAAGCATCACCTTCCGAACGGGGAGGTCTTCGACGAGAAGCGGCTGTTCTCTTCGGGCGAGGTTCACGGGCCCTGCCGGGTGGGGCCGCTGCGCATCGGCATCCCGATCTGCGAGGACAGCTGGCATCCCGACGTCTGCGAGACGCTGGCCGAGACCGGGGCCGAGATCCTGCTGGTGCCCAACGGCTCGCCCTATCACCGCGAGAAGCTCGACGTGCGGGTGAATCTGATGGTGACGCGGGTGGTCGAGACCGGCCTGCCGCTCGTCTATCTCAACATGGTGGGCGGGCAGGACGATCAGGTGTTCGACGGGGCCTCCTTCGTGCTGAACCCGCACGGCCGGTTGATGGCACAGCTTCCCGCCTTCGAGGAGGCGCTGGTCCATGTCGATTTCGAGGCGACGGACGAGGGCTGGCGCGCGCTGCCCGCGCCGATCGTGGCCCAGCCCGACCTGTGGGAGGCCGACTATCACGCGATGGTCGTGGGCTTGCGGGACTACCTGGGCAAGAGCGGCTTTTCGCGCGCGCTGCTGGGCCTGTCGGGCGGGATCGACTCGGCGCTGGTGGCGGCGATCGCGGCGGATGCGCTCGGCCCCGAGGCGGTGCGCTGCGTGATGCTGCCCTCGCGCTACACGTCGCGCCATTCGCTCGAGGATGCGGCGGCGGTGGCCCGTGCCCTGGGCTGCCGGCTCGACGAGGTGGGGATCGAGGGGCCGCAGGAGGCGGTGGGGGCGGCGCTCGGCCCGCTGTTCGAGGGCACCGCGCCGGGGATCACCGAGGAAAACATCCAGAGCCGCCTGCGCGGGCTGCTGCTGATGGCGCTGTCGAACAAGTTCGGCGAGATGCTGCTGACCACCGGCAACAAGTCCGAGGTGGCGGTGGGCTATTGCACGATCTACGGCGACATGAACGGGGGCTTCAACCCGATCAAGGATCTCTACAAGACCCGCGTCTTCCAGATGTGCCGCTGGCGCAACGCGCATCACCGGCCCTGGATGAAGGGACCTGCCGGCGAGGTGATCCCGCCGAGGGTGATCGACAAGCCCCCCTCGGCCGAGCTGCGCGAGGGCCAGAAGGACGAGGACAGCCTGCCGCCCTACGCCACGCTCGACGCGATCCTCGAGGGGCTGGTGGACCGCGAGGAGAGTGCGGCCGAACTGGTCGCCCGGGGCTTCGACCGCGAGACCGTGACGAAGGTCGAGCGGCTGATCTTTCTCAGCGAATGGAAGCGGTTCCAGTCCGCGCCCGGCACGCGCCTGACGCGGCGCGCCTTCTGGCTCGACCGCCGCTACCCGATGGTGAACCGCTGGCGGGACGAAAGCGCGAACTGACGGCCGGCGCCATCGCCGGCCAGCCGGAAGCTGCGGGTGCCTGTGGGTGGGGCGGGGCCTTTTGGAGGCCGGGCGGCGTTTGGCCGGGTCAAGGTTCGGCCGAGACGGGGGCGTCAGCGACGGGGCCGCCGGAGGCGGGGGCTTCGCGCCCCCGGCCCGGCCTGCGGCCGGGCTCCCCCGCGGGATATTTGGGCCAGAATGAAAGGCGCGTCAGACCGGGTGCGGGGCACAGGAGGGGAGCAGACGCTCGACATCCTCGGGGTGGCAGAGTTCGGTGGCCTCGGTGATGACGGCGGCGGCGGCGGCGGCGACGCCGTGGGCGAGGGCGGTCTCGGGCGGCGCGCCGCGGGCCAGTGCGAGGACGAAGGCGCCGACGAACGTGTCGCCGGCGCCGACCGCGCTGACCACCTCGACCGGCTCCGAGCGCGAGTGCCAGCGGCCGCGGGCGTCGGCAAGCACCGAGCCGTCGGCGCCCCGGGCGATGATCACGCATCCGGCCACGCCGCGGGCCACGAGGGCCGAGGCGAAGTCCGCGGTCTCGGCCACGCTGTCGAGTGGTCGGCCGGCGAGGCTCGCCGCCTCGCCATCGTCCATCCGCAGGATGTCGAGATCCGGCACGCCCCCGGCCGCGAGATGGGCGAGGGGGGCGCCCGACGTGTCCACCAGCAGACGCGCGCGCTGGCCCAGAAGGTTCGACACGAGGGCCGGGAAATCGGCCGGAACCCCCGGCGGCAGCGAGCCCGAGAGGACCACCATGCCGCCCTTGGGCACGGCGCGGTCGATGCGGGCGAGGGCGGCCTCGACGCGGGCGGGGCTCCAGCGGGCGCCGGGCAGCATGAAGCGGAACTGCTGGCCGGTGCCGGTCTCGGTCACCGTCAGGCTCTCGCGCGTCTCGCCGGGGCCGGCGAAGGCCACGATCTCGATGCCCGCCGCCGCTATCAGCGCCGCAAGCCGCCCCCCCACGTTGCCACCGAGCGCCACGAAGGCGGTGCTCTGGCCGCCCAGGATGCGGATGGCGCGGCTGACGTTCAGCCCGCCGCCGCCCGGATCGACCCGAGGCTCGGTGCAGCGCAGCTTGATGCCGGGCAGCACCTGCGGCACGTCGGCGGCAAGGTCGATCGCCGGGTTCAGCGTCAACGTCAGGATGGGGATCATGGCTCGGTTCCCGTTTTGGCCACAGTGCCAGAGCCGCCCGCCGGGCACAATGCCGCGTTGCGGCGGCGTGGACGGGGCCGCGGGCCGGGAACCGGGGACGGGGGCCCCCGGTTGAGGCGGGCGACCCGGAAGGAGGAATCCCATGCCCGTCAAGCTTGCCATCCTGTTCTACTCCACCTACGGCACGAACCACCGCATGGCGCAGATGGCCGAGGAGGCGGCGCACGACACGGGGGCGGAGGTCCGCCTGCGGAAGTTCGCCGAGACCGCGCCCGCGTCGGTCGTGAACGGGCAGGACGCCTGGAAGGCGCAGGTGGAGCGCATGGCGGACATTCCCGAGGCGAGCCCTGAGGACATGGAGTGGGCGGACGCCTACCTCTTCTCGGCCCCCACACGGTTCGGACAGGCGCCGTCCCAGGTGCGCGCCTTCATCGACACGCTGGGGCCGCTCTGGGCGCAGGGCAAGCTCGCCGACAAGGCGGTGAGCGCGATGACCTCGGCGCAGAACCCGCACGGCGGGCAGGAGGCGACGATCCTTGGCCTCTACACCACCTTCCTGCACTGGGGATCGGTGATCGTCGGACCCGGATATACCGACCCGGTCCTCTACAAGGCGGGCGGCAATCCCTACGGCTACAGCCACACGCAAGGCGCGGATTTCGACGACACCGCCCGCGGGGCCATCGCGCATCAGGTGCGGCGGCTGGTCGCCATGACGGAAAAGCTCAGGGGCTGAAGCCTTTGGCATGCGCCACGAACCGGAGGGCTCAGCCCTCCCGCCGCGCGAGCCTGTAGCTGCCTTCGGGAAGGTTCAGCGCCGCCGCGAGGTCGCGCACCTGCCCCATCGACAGGGTGAGCCGGACCACCTCGTCCCGGCGCGGATCGACCTGCTCAAGAGTCACCACATCCTCGAAGGCCGAGATTGTGACATCCTCCTGCAGGTAGGATCCGCCCTCGTCGATGAGGGTGATGACGGTCGCATCGAAATCGTGCTCGATGGTGAACATGGGTCGATGGTAGGCCAGCCGGCCGCGGACCTCAAGGGCCGCCGCCCGCGGCCGGCGAGAGGCTGCACCTTTGCGTGACAGCCTCTTCCTCCCGCCCTCGGTTCTGCTAAGGTCCGCCCCGGAAACGAGAGGGGTAAGGAATGCTGCGGTTCGCTTTTGCCGCCGTTCTACTGGTTCTGGCGGGCTGCGCCGCGCCGATGGGGCCGCAGGCGACGGGTGGTCTGCCGGCCTTTCCGTCGGCGCCCGATCCGGGGCCGTTCCTGACCGAAGGGGATGCGCAGCGCGCCTTTCCGGCGGTGCTGGCCCGGGTCGAGCCTGTGGCGGAAGCCATCTGCCTCGAGCGCACGCGCGGCGTGCCGTGCGACTTCCAGATCACCGTGGACGCGCGGCCGGGCCTTGACCCCAACGCCTTCCAGACGCTCGACGCGCAGGGCAGGCCGGTGATCGGCCTCACGCTCTCGCTGATCAGCAGCGCGCGCAACGTGGACGAGCTGGCCTTTGTCGTCGGCCATGAAGCCGCGCACCATATCCTCGGCCATATCCCGCGCCAGCGCGAGACGGCGTTGACGGGGGCGGTGCTGGCCGGTGTGCTGGCGCAGATGGGCGGGGCCGACGAGCAGACGATCCGTTCGGTGCAGCAGTTCGGCGCGAACGTGGGCGCGCGCAGCTATTCCAAGAATTTCGAGCTTGAGGCCGACGGTCTGGGCACCGAGATCGCGATCCGTGCGGGATACGACCCGGTTCATGGCGCGCAGTTCTTCACCCGGCTGCCCGATCCGGGCGACCGCTTCCTGGGCAGCCATCCTCCGAACGCGCAGCGCATCGCCCTCGTGCGCCGGGCCGCCGAGAGCTTCGGATATGTCAGCACCCGCTGACGCTTGATCTGCGTCATGGTGAGACAGTGGCCGAAGCCGGATGTTCGGCGCACAATCGTTCCTGAGGAGGATCGCATGATCGGTTATGTCGAGGCGCCGCGGGCCTGGTCGCTTACGCGGGGCATGGCGCGGGTGGCGGGGGTGAACCTGCCCGACGCGGTGATCGAGGGCTGGCTGAGCCGGGCCGAACTCGCCGAGATGGTGGACCGCTGCCAGAGCTGCACCGCCTCGGAGGCCTGCACCGGCTGGTTGTCGCATTCCGGGCGCTCCACCGTGCTTCCGGCCTTCTGCCGCAACAAGGCCGAGATCGAGGCGTTGGCCTCCTGACGCGACCGGGCGGCAGGGAACATCCCCTGCCGCCGGTCGTTCCCTCCGGCACGGCTGCCCCCATCGGCAGCCCCGAAGGAGGACTTTCCATGACGCACCCCGCCACCAGCTCGAGCAGCATGGTCTCGAGCGCCGACGTGAATGGAACCGCCGTCTACAGCCCCAACGGCGAGCATCTGGGCCATATCGACCATCTGATGATCGACAAGGAGTCGGGTGTGATCGCCTATGCCATCATGGGCTTCGGCGGCTTTCTCGGAATGGCGGAGGATCATCATCCGATCCCCTGGAAGAAGCTGAACTACGATCCGTCGCTGGGCGGCTTCGTGACGGACATCACCCGCGAGCAGCTGGAGGGCGCGCCCGCCCGCGACGAGAACTGGCGCGACGACCGCAACTGGGGGGCCGCGACCTACAACTATTACGGCATCCCGCCCTACTGGATGTGAGCGCCCATCTTGCTGCCGGCGGGAAGCCGAGGCGGCCCGCCGGCCGTTTGGGCGGGTCCGGTAATCATTCGAGATCGGGGGCGATGGGCACCAGAAGGCGCCCGCGCACCTGACCTGCAAGGAATTTCGGCGCCGTCTCGATCACCTCGGAGAAGGGCAGTTCCACCGTCAGTGCCTCGAGCTTGTCGCGGTCCATCTCGGCGGCGAGCCGCCGCCAGGCCTCGCGCCGCCGCTCCTGCGGGCACATCACGCTGTCCACTCCGACGAGGCTGACCCCGCGCAGGATGAAGGGCGCCACATTTGCCGGCAGATCGAGCCCCGCCGCAAGCCCGCAGGCGGCGACGGTGCCGCCGTAGCGGATCATCGACAGAAGGTTCGCCAGAACCGATCCGCCGGCCACGTCGATGGCCCCCGCCCATCTCTCGCGCGCCAGAGGTCTCGGCTTGCCCGTCAGTTCGGCCCGATCAACGAGGCTGGAGGCGCCGAGGCTCTTCAGGAACTCTGCCTCCTCCATCCGGCCGGTCACGGCGGCCACGCTGTAACCCCGGCCAGCCAGCAAGGCGGTGGCGATCGAGCCGACGCCCCCGGCGGCGCCCGTGACCGCCACCTCGCCCGAGCCCGGCCGCACGCCGTTGCGCTCCAGCGCCATCACGCAGAGCATGGCGGAATATCCCGCCGTCCCGAGCGCCATCGCATGGCGCAGCGACATCCCCTCGGGCAGCGGCACGAGCCAGTCCGCGCGGACACGGGCGCGTCCGGCCAGGCCGCCCCAGTGCGTCTCGCCGACGCCCCATCCGTTCAGCACCACCCGGTCGCCGGGGCTGTAGCGCGGATCGCTGCTCTCGGCGACGATGCCCGAGAAGTCGATCCCCGGCACCATCGGAAACGACCGCACCACCGGCGCCTTCCCGGTCAGCGCCAGCGCGTCCTTGTAGTTGAGGGTCGAGTAGGCGATCTCCACCAGCACCTCGCCCGCGGGCAGCCGGTCAGCCGGGATCCGGCAGCGGGAGACACGCTGGCCCTCGCCGTCCTTCTCGATCAGGATTGCCTCGAACATGGGACCTCCGCAGGGCTGGGGAGGGCACGGCCTCCCGGCAGTGACGCAGCTTGACCTCCGGGGCCACCGTTCGGCCGCCCCGGAGCGGGTCTCAGAGCGACCCGGTCGCGGGTTCGGCGGCCGGTGCCGTGGCCGCGTCCGCCGGGGGCGGCAGGATGGGCGCGTCGGGAAGCGGGACGGGCTCTGGCGCGGGCACCGCCAGAGGTTCTTCCGCGAGCGGCTCGGCCGGCGCGGGCTGCGCCTCGGTTGCGGGCCCCTCGGCGGGAGGCGTCGTCTCCTCCCCGGCGGAGGGCGTCACCGCGGGCGTCACCGCAGCGGGCGCCCCGTAGGGCGAGAGCATCGGCAGGTTCGTCAGGCCCGACGGGATGGCCGGCGCCGGCCGCGCGGGTGCCGCGGCCATCGTCACGGGCTTGGCCTTCTTCGGCGGCGGAGGGGGCAGGGTGAGGCCGGTCGGCATCTTGCCGTCCTGCGTCATCACCACGACCTTCGCCCCGTCCGGCACGCGCTCGAACAGGTCGATCACGTCCTGATTGATCATGCGGATGCAGCCCGACGAGGCGTTGTGCCCGATCGAGTTCCATTCCGGCGTGCCGTGGATGCGATAGCCGTAGTCGCGCCCGTTGGTCTCGAGGTACAGCGCGCGGGCGCCGAGCGGATTGGTCGGGCCCCCGGGCTGTCCCTTCTCCCACCGGGCCAGTTCCGGCTTGCGCTCGATCATCTCCGGCGGGGGTGTCCAGGTCGGCCAGTGGCGGCGGTTGGCCACGACGGCCGTGCCGGACCACTGGAAGCCCTCCTTGCCCACCGCGATCCCGTAACGGATCGCCGTGTCCTCGCCGGTGATGAAATAGAGCACCCGCTCCCTGGGATTGATGACGATCGTGCCGGGCGGCTCGTTGCTGGTGTAGGCGACCGACTGGCGCTGATACTGGACAGGCACCCGCTCGGTCGGGATCGCGGGCAGCTGGTACTTGCCGTCCGCCCGGGCCGCGTAGGCACCCTCGAAGAGCTTGGGCTGCGGCGCAGGCTCCTCGATCCTTGTGTTCACCGTGGCTGCGTCGGGCACGCAGCCTCCCAACATACCCGCCGCGATCACCGCGGCTGCAAGTTTCCGTCCGATCAGTTCCATTCCACCGTCCTGCCCCGCGCCCGCCTTTTCCGGCAGGCCGTCTGTCGGCGAGGGTAAACCACTCAGGCGCAATGGTCAAAGTCCGACAGCGGAAGACGGCCGTCGGGCCCGGCCGCCGCTGCGCCCTCCTTACGCTCGGACAGGGCGCGCCGGCCTTGTGGGATCGCGTGCGCGCCCCGAAGTCCCTGCGACGGGTCATCCTGCCTTGCGGGCGGCAGCGCCGGCGCCGGGGGTTCGATGCCCCCGGCGCCGGCACCTCCGCACCGTCCTGCCGGGTTCAGGTGACGGCCGCCCTCTGCCGATAGTCCTCGCGGTCCCAGAGCCGCCCCTCCATCACCTCCGACAGGATCGCGGCGGCGCGCACCACCTCGGCCGGCCCGATGTAGAGCGGGGTGAAGCCGAAGCGCAGGATGTCGGGCGCGCGAAAATCGCCGATCACGCCGCGGGCGATCAGCGCCTGCATGATCGGATAGCCCTCGGGGTGGCGGAAGCTGACCTGCGAGCCGCGGCGCGCATGATCGCGTGGGGTGGCGAGTGCAAGTTCGGGGCAGCGCGTCTCGACTTCGGCGATGAAGAGGTCCGTCAGCTCCAGCGAGCGGGTGCGCAGGCGGGCGAGATCCACGCCGTCCCAGACATCGAGCGCGGCGTCGAGCGCCGCCATCTGGATCACGGGCGGCGTGCCCACGCGCATCCGCTCGACCCCGCGGCCGGGGCGGTAGGCCAGGTCGAAGGCAAAGGGCGCCGCGTGGCCGAGCCAGCCCGACAGCGCCGGCACCGCCCGTTCGCCGTGACGGGGCGCCACATAGATGAAGGCCGGCCCGCCGGGGCCGGAATTCAGATACTTGTAGGTGCAGCCCACCGCAAAATCGGCGCCGTCCTCGGCCACCCGCACCGGCAGCGCGCCCGCGGAATGGGCGAGATCCCAGATGGCGAGCGCGCCCGCCGCATGAGCCTTCGCGGTGATCGCCGCCATGTCGTGCCGCCGCCCCGTGCGATAGTCCACCTCGGTCACCATCACGGCCGCCACCTCGTCGGTAATCGCACCCTCGACCTCCTCGGGCGCGACGAGCCGCAATTCGCGGTCGCCGAGCATCCGGCAGAGTCCCTCTGCCATGTAGAGGTCCGAGGGAAAGTTGCCGCTGTCCGACAGGATCACCCGCCGGCCCGGGCGCATCTCGCAGGCCGCGGCCAGCGCCTGGAAGACCTTGATCGAGAGCGTGTCGCCCAGCACCACCGTTCCGGGCTCGGCGCCGATCAGCCGGCCGATCCGGTCGCCGAGCCGGCGCGGCATCTCCATCCAGCCGGCCCGGTTCCAGCCCGTCACCAGCATCCCGCCCCATTCCTCGGTGACGCAGGCCGCCACGCGCGCCGCCGCGGCGCGGGGCAGCGGGCCAAGCGAGTTGCCGTCGAGATAGATCACGCCCTCGGGCAGGTCGAACATCGCCCGCGTCGCCTCGAAATCGGTCATCGCGCCCTCCATGATTGCGCGACGAGGTAGCGGCAAAAGGCGCAGGCTCGCAAGCCGCCTCTGCTCTTTGCGCGGCCGCCCGGCCGTGGCATGAGGGGCGCGACCCCAAGGAGACCGCATGAAGCACCTCGACCTGCCGCCGGCCTGGCTTCTACTCTGCGTGCTCGCCGCGCTCACGCTCGACTGGCTGGTGCCGTTCGGGATCTTCGGCCTGCCGGGGCGCGTGGCCGGGGTGGGGCTGGGAATTGCGGCGCTCGTGATCGCGGGGCTGGCCGCCCGGCGGATGCGGCGCGCCGGGACGACCGTCATGCCGCACAGCGCACCGTCCGCCCTCGTGACCGACGGTGTCTTCTCCTTCAGCCGCAATCCGATCTATCTCGCCGACGTGCTGATCCTGCTTGCGGTGCTGCTCTGGATCGACGCACCTCTCGGCCTGCCGCTCGTGCCCGTCTTCATGTGGGTCCTGACGCGGCGCTTCATCGAACCCGAGGAGGCGCGTCTGGCCGCCGCCTTCGGTCCGGATTACGAGGCCTGGACGGGCCGCACACGGCGCTGGCTGTGACGCAGCGGCAACGGGTCCGATGGACAAAAACTGCAACTTGCTGCAAGGCGGCAAGCGCCTTGCGCAATTTTCTTGCGCAATGTTAAACAGGCGGGCCGGCGAACGCCCGCCGGAGCCGCGAATAGGGGGATAATCGGTGAAGATCGGAGCACCCAGGGAAACATTCGAGGGTGAGGCCCGCGTCGCGATGACGCCGGACTCGGCCCTCCAGCTGCAAAAGCTCGGGCATCACTGCGTGATCGAGACTGGCGCGGGCATGAAGGCGGGCTTCTCCGACGAAGCCTATGCCGCCGCCGGTGTCGAGGTGCTGCCCTCGGCCCGTGCGCTCTTCGAGGCGGCGGACATCGTCGTCAAGGTGCGGGGCCCGGAACGGCCCGAGGCCGAGATGCTGCGCCGCGGCCAGACGCTGATCTCGTTCTTCTGGCCCGCCCAGAACGCCGAGCTGCTCGAGCTCTGCAAGGACAAGGGCGCCACCGTCGTCGCGATGGACATGGTGCCGCGGATCAGCCGCGCGCAGAAGATGGACGCGCTGTCGTCGATGGCCAACATCTCGGGCTATCGCGCGGTGATCGAGGCGGGCAACAACTTCGGCCGCTTCTTCACCGGACAGGTGACGGCGGCGGGCAAGGTGCCCCCGGCCAAGGTGCTGGTGGTGGGGGCGGGCGTCGCGGGCCTGGCCGCGATCGGCACGGCCGTGAGCCTCGGCGCCATCACCTATGCCTTCGACGTGCGCCCCGAAGTGGCCGAGCAGATCGAATCGATGGGCGCGGAATTCGTCTTCCTTGAATTCGAGGAGGCGCAGGACGGCGCGGCAACCGGCGGCTACGCGGCCCCCTCGTCCCCCGAGTTCCGCGAGAAGCAGCTGGCCAAGTTCCGCGAACTGGCCCCCGAGGTGGATATCGTCATCACGACGGCCCTGATCCCGGGCCGCCCGGCGCCGAAGCTCTGGACCGAGGACATGGTCTCGGCGATGAAGCGCGGCTCGGTCATCGTGGACCTTGCGGCCGAGCGGGGCGGCAACTGCGACCTGACGGTGCCCGACCAGAAGATCGTCTCGCCCAACGGCGTGACCATCGTGGGCTACACGGACTTCCCCAGCCGGATGGCGGCCCAGGCCTCGACGCTTTATTCGACCAACATCCGCCACATGCTGACGGACCTCACGCCGAAGAAGGACGGCGTCATCGACCACAACATGGAAGATGACGTCATCCGCGGCGCGACCGTCACCCATGCCGGCGCGATCACCTTCCCGCCGCCGCCGCCGAAGGTGGCCGCGATCGCGGCCGCGAAGCCGCGGGAGAAGGTGAAGGAGCTGACGCCGGAAGAGAAGCGCGCGGCCGAGCACAAGGCCTTCCGCAAGCAGACCATCAGCCAGGTCACGATGCTGACCGTGGGCACGGCGCTGCTGCTCTTCGTGGGCAACTACGCGCCGCCCTCGTTCATGGCGCATTTCATCGTCTTCGCGCTGGCCTGCTTCGTGGGCTTCCAGGTGATCTGGAACGTCTCGCACAGCCTGCACACGCCGCTGATGGCCGTCACCAACGCCATTTCCGGCATCGTGATCCTGGGCGCGCTGTTGCAGATCGGCTCGAGCAACTGGCTGGTGGTCATTCTGGCCGCCATCTCGGTGCTGATCGCCACCATCAACATCGTTGGCGGCTTCCTGGTCACGCGCCGGATGCTTGCCATGTTCCAGAAGTCGTAAGGAGCCCCCGATGAGCATCGGACTGACATCCGCCGCCTACATCGCCGCGGCCATCCTCTTCATCCTCTCGCTCGGCGGCCTCTCGGGGCAGGAGAGCGCGAAGCGCGCCGTCTGGTACGGCATCGTCGGCATGGCGCTGGCGGTCGGCGCCACCGTCTTCGGGCCGGGCGTGGGCCATTACGTCGTGATCGGTGTCATGGTGATCGCCGGCGCCGTCGCCGGCGCCTATGTGGCCAAGAAGGTCGAGATGACCGAGATGCCGCAGCTTGTGGCGGCGCTCCACTCCTTCGTCGGCCTTGCCGCGGTCTTCATCGGCCTGAACGCCCAGTTCGAACTGGCTTCGGTCGTGAACATGCAGCAGGCGGGCGCCGACACCGCGGTTCTTGCGGGCTTTGCCGAGGTTCTGGCCCACAAGACCCCCGTCGAGATCCTGATCCTGAAGGTCGAGGTCTTCCTCGGCATCTTCATCGGGGCCGTGACCTTCACCGGCTCGGTCGTGGCCTTCGGCAAGCTCGCCGGCAAGATCGACGGCAAGCCGGCGAAGCTGCCGGGCGGACACGTGATCAACGCCGCGACCATCGTCGCCTCGATCGCGCTGCTGGTGGTCTATTTCAACGCTCCGGCCGGCACGGCGGCCTGGACGCTGCTGCTGGTGGCGCTGATCGCGGGCTTCCTCGGCTGGCACCTGATCATGGGCATCGGCGGCGCCGACATGCCGGTGGTCGTGTCGATGCTGAACAGCTACTCGGGCTGGGCCGCGGCCGCCATCGGCTTCACGCTGGGCAATGACCTGCTGATCGTCACCGGCGCGCTGGTGGGTTCCTCGGGTGCGATCCTGTCCTACATCATGTGCAAGGCGATGAACCGCTCGTTCATCTCGGTGATCCTCGGCGGCTTCGGCGGCACGTCGGGCCCCGCGCAGGAGATCGCGGGCGAGATGATCGCCATCGACGCCGATGGCGTCGCGGCGGCGCTGAACGACGCCGACAGCGTGATCATCGTGCCGGGCTATGGCATGGCGGTGGCGCAGGCGCAGGGTTCGGTCTCGGAGCTGACCCGCAAGCTGCGCGCGCGCGGCAAGTCGGTGCGCTTTGCGATCCATCCGGTCGCGGGCCGTCTGCCGGGGCACATGAACGTGCTCTTGGCCGAGGCCAAGGTTCCCTACGACATCGTGCTCGAGATGGACGAGATCAACGAGGACTTCCCCTCGACCGACGTGGCCATCGTCATCGGCTCGAACGACATCGTGAACCCGGCCGCGCAGGAAGATCCGAACTCGCCCATCGCCGGGATGCCGGTGCTGGAGGTCTGGAAGGCCAAGCAGGTGTTCGTCTCGAAACGGGGGCAGGGCACGGGCTATTCCGGCATCGAGAACCCGCTGTTCTACAAGGAGAACACGCGGATGTTCTACGGCGACGCCAAGAAGAGCCTCGACGCACTGCTGCCGCTGGTCGAGTGACCCCTTCGGCCGAAAGGTCCGCGCGCGCTCCGCTCTGGCGGGGCGCGCTGCTTTTTTGGGCAACCCCCGCCCGGCGGACAGGCTGGCCGGAGCGGCGGCGGCGCCCTTTCGTACCCGTGACACGGCAGCCCCTTCCTGAACGCGCCTTGCCCGCCTAGCTTCTCCTTCGCCGACCAGCCGGAGCCCGTCATGTCCCCCATTGCCGATCATCCGCTGCGCTACGCGCTCGCCAACGAGTTGCACGCGCGGCCCTATCCGGCGCTCGAGGCACCCTGCCATGTCGTCTTCATGGCCTTCAAGGAGCCGCTGGATGCGGCCAATCGCGATCGGGGCCGCGACCGGGCGCACCTGTTCGAGATCCTCGACCGCCACGGCACCGCCCACCCCGCGCCGGATTCGACGCATTTCTCGGCGCCGATCGGCCGGGCCGAACTGCGCTGGGAGAGCCATACGGAGTTCGTCACCTACACGGCCTTCGTGCCGGGTCTGCACGAGCGTCCCTTCGATCCGGCCAAGGCCGAGATCTTTCCCGAGGACTGGATCGAGCGGGCGCCCGGCCGGCGGCTTGTCTCGCTCCTGATCCGCATCGAGGAGATGCCCTCCGACGAAGAGGCCACGATCGATCGGTTCGAGGAGTGGTTCGTGCCCGACAGCCTCGCCTGTTCGCGCATCGTGGATGGCGCGGCGGTGGTGGCCGGGGATTTCCGAATCGATCCGGCGGGCCACATGCGCTTTTCGGTCTTCGTCCGGCCCGGCACCGGGCCGCGCCGGATCGGACGGATCGTGACGCGCCTTTGCGAGATCGAGACCTACCGCGCCATGTCGATGCTGGGGCTGATGCGGGCCCGGACCCTGAACGGGCGGCTGAATGCGCTCGACCCCAAGCTGTCGGCGCTCGTCTCGGGGCTGGACGAGATCGAGCATTCGCCGGACGAGGCGCTGCACGAGCTTCTGAAGATCAACGCCGAGATGGAGAGCCTTGCGGTGCAGTTCACCTTCCGCTTCGGCGCGACCGCGGCCTACGAGGCGATCGTGCACGACCGGATCCTGGCGCTGCGCGAAGAGCGGATCAGCGGCCGGCAGACCTTTGCCGAATTCATGGCCCGGCGCTACGATCCGGCCATGCGAACGGTGAAATCGGCCGAGGCGCGGTTGCGTTCGATGGCCGAGCGGGCGCAACGGGCGGCGGAGCTGTTGCGCACGCGGGTGGATGTCGAACGTTCGGCGCAGAACCAGAAGCTGCTCGAAAGCATGGACCAGCGCGCCGACCTCCAACTGCGGCTGCAGCGGACCGTCGAGGGCCTGTCGGTCGTGGCGATCAGCTATTATGCGGTGAGCCTGCTGGCCTATTCGGTCGCTCCGCTGGCGGAGCCGCTGGGCGTGAGCAAGGGTGTGGCGACCGCGGTGCTGACGCCGCTCGTGGTGGTGGCGGTCTGGCTTACGCTGCGGCGGATCCAGCGCAAGATGCATTGACGGATTGCCCTCGGCCACTGGCCCGGGGGCTTCGCGCCCCCGGACCCCCGCGGGATATTTGGGCAGAGTGAACGACGCGCGGGGGGCGCAGGCGGGGGCATCCGCGCGGGGCTTGACCTTGGCTGCCGCCGGGGCCACGCTCGCCGTCTCAGCAGGAGACGACCATGCCCAGCCCGCTCACGCCGCGCCAGATCCTCGAGCGCCTGGTCGCCTTTCCCACCGTGAGCCGGGACAGCAACCTGGCGCTGGTGGACTGGGTCGAGGAATTTCTCGACGAGCGCGGGATTGCGGCCCATCGGGTCTGGAACGCGGACCGCACGAAGGCCGCGCTCTATGCCCATGTGGGGCCCGAGGTCGAGGGGGCGGTCGTGCTCTCGGGGCACAGCGACGTGGTGCCGGTCGAGGGACAGGACTGGAGTTCGGATCCCTGGACGCTGACCGAGCGGGACGGCCGGCTCTACGGGCGCGGCACCTGCGACATGAAGGGGTTCGATGCGCTGGCCCTGGCCGCGCTGGCGCTGGCGCAGGAGCGGGGTGTGAAGCGGCCGCTGCAGCTTGCGCTGTCGTTCGACGAGGAGGTGGGCTGTCTCGGCGCGCCGGCCATGATCGAGGAGATGGCGCGCTGTCTGCCAAAGGGGCGCGCGGTGATCGTGGGCGAGCCCTCGCGGATGCGGGTGGTGACGGGGCACAAGGGCGGGGGCGGGCTTCTGTGCCATGTGCAGGGGCACGAGGTCCATTCCTCGATCATGCACCGGGGCGTCAATGCGATCATGTCGGCGGCGCGGCTGATCGACTGGGCCAACCGGCGCAATGCGGAGGGGGCTGCGGGGCCGCCGTCAGAGGTGGCGGCGCTCTTCGATCCGCCCTGGACGACGGTCCATGTCGGCACGATCCGGGGCGGAACGGCGGGCAACATCACCGCGCGCGACTGCCGCTTCGACGTGGGGTTCCGCGCCGTGCCGGGAGAGACGGTCGAGGACTGGGCCGCGGCCTTCGAGGCGGAGGCGCGGTCGGTCGAGGCGGAGATGAAGGCGATCCACCCCGAGGCCGCGATCTCCATTGGCCGGCTTTTCGGCTATCCGCCGCTCCGGCCGGAGGAGGGGGGCGAGGCCGAAGCGCTGGCGCGGCGTCTGACCGGCGACAACGGCTCGATGGTTGTCAGCTACGGCACCGAGGCGGGGCAGTTCCAGGCCGCGGGCTATTCGGCGGTGGTCTGCGGGCCGGGCGACATCGCCCAGGCGCACCAGCCAGACGAATATCTCGAGGTGGCGCAGTTCGAGGACGGCTGGTCCTTCATGCGGCGTCTGGTCGAGGAGTGCGCAGGGTGATGCATTTTCCGATCTCGATGGCGCTGCCTGCGCGCTTCGCCGGGCCGCTGCCGGAGAGGTGCGACGTCGTGGTGATCGGCGGTGGCGTGATCGGCGTGATGACCGCCTGGTTTCTCGCCGAGCGGGGGCTGCGCGTGGTGGTCTGCGAGAAGGGCCGGGTGGCGGGCGAGCAGTCGAGCCGGAACTGGGGCTGGATCCGCCAGCAGGGGCGCGACCCGGCCGAACTGCCGATCATGATCGAGAGCCTGCGGCTGTGGCAGGGGCTGGCGCAGAGCCTGCGCAACCCGTTCTCCTTCCGCCAGACCGGCGTGCTCTATCTCGCCAATCGCGAGGAGTCGCTGGCGCGTTACGAGGACTGGCTGTGCCATGCCCGCGACCAAGGGCTCGACAGCCGGATGCTGGGCCGGCGCGAGCTGGCCGAGCGGCTGCCGGGGGCGGCGGACCTCTGGCAGGGGGCGCTCTTCACCGCCTCGGACGCGCAGGCGGAGCCCTGGGCGGCGGTGCCGGCGCTGGCGGCCGGTGCGGTGGAGCGGGGTGTCACGATCATCGAGGACTGCGCGGTGCGGGCGATCGACCTCGAGGCGGGGCGCGTGGTGGGGGTTGCCACCGAGCGCGGGCGCATCCGGGCGCCGGAGGTGGTGCTGGCGGGCGGGGCCTGGTCCTCGATCTTTGCGCGGGCGCATGGGGTGGATCTGCCCCAGCTGTCGGTGCTGGCCTCGGTGGCGCAGACCGATCCGCTGCCGGAGGTGCATCCGGGCGCCGCGGCCGACGACGAGTTCGCCTTTCGGCGCCGCGAGGACGGCGGCTATACGATCGCCGGTGGCTCGGAACATGATTTCTTCATCGGTCCCGACGCGTTCCGCCACTTCTTCAAGTATCGCAAGGCGGTGAAGAAGGATTTCCTGAACACGCACTACCGCTGGCTTGCGCCGCGCAACTATCCCGATGCCTGGAACACGCCGCGCACCTGGTCGAAGGGCGCGCCCACGCCCTTCGAGGCGATCCGCGTGCTGAACCCGTCGCCGAACCTGGCCACCCTGTCACGGGCGGCGGCGGCTTTCGGCCGGGCCTTTCCGGGCGTCGGGCGGCCCCGCATCCGCGCCACCTGGGCCGGGATGATCGACACGATGCCCGATGTGGTGCCGGTGATCGACCGGGCGCCGAGGCTGCCGGGCCTGACGATCGCCACGGGCATGAGCGGGCACGGATTCGGGATCGGACCGGGTGTGGGCCGCGTCGTGGCCGATCTCGTCTGCGGCCGCGAGGTCGGGCATGATCTCACGCGCTTCCGCCTGTCGCGCTTTTCGGACGGTTCCGAGATCGTGCTGGGCCCCTCGCTCTGAGGGTCAGCCGCCGGTGTGGCTCATGTGGCGGGACATCTGGCCCGAGACGGTGCGGCGCGAATAGTCGAAGTCATGGCCGCGCGGCTTGCGCGCGATGGCGGCCCGGATCGCCTCTTCGAGCGCCGCATCGTCCGGCGACCGTCGGAGCGGCTGGCGCAGGTCGGCGCGGTCTTCCTGCCCGAGGCACATGAACAGCTCGCCCGTGCAGGTCAGCCGCACGCGGTTGCAGCTTTCGCAGAAATTGTGGGTGAGGGGCGTGATGAAGCCCAGCCTCTGCCCGGTCTGGGCAAGGCGGATGTAGCGGGCGGGGCCGCCGGTGCGGTCCGACAGTTCGATCAGGCTGTAGCGTTCGGCGAGGGTCGCGCGCAGGTCGTTCAGCGACCAGTACTGGTGCAGGCGGGTGTCCTCGCCCATCTCGCCCATCGGCATGACCTCGATGAAGGTCAGGTCGTGGCCCTCGCCGCCGCACCATTCGACCAGCCGGAACAGCTCGTCCTCGTTGAAGCCGCGCAGAGCGACGGCGTTGATCTTGACGCGCAGGCTCGCGGCCCGCGCCGCGCGGATCCCGTCGAGCACCTGGTTCAGGCGGCCCCAGCGGGTGATCCGGGCGAACTTCTCGGGGTCGAGCGTGTCGAGCGAGACATTCACCCGCCGGACCCCGCAGGCCGCCAGTTCCTCGGCGTGACGGGCGAGCTGCGAGCCGTTGGTGGTGAGCGTCAGTTCCCTGAGGGAGCCGGTCTCCAGATGGCGCGACATGGCCCGGAAGAAGGTCATGATGCCGCGCCGGACGAGGGGCTCGCCGCCGGTGATCCGCAGCTTTTCCACGCCCAGCCGCACGAAGGTCGAACACAGCCGGTCCAGCTCTTCCAGCGAGAGAAGCTCGGCCTTCGGCAGGAAGGTCATGTTCTCGGCCATGCAGTAGGTGCAGCGGAAATCGCAGCGGTCGGTCACCGAAACCCGGAGGTAGGAGATCGGTCGGGCGAACGGATCGACGAGTGCCGGATTTGTGGGCGCGGGAATCATGTTTGTGAGGGTAGGGCTGCGACGACCTGTCCACAAGCGCCGGCCAGAACGGTTGACGGCATTTCGCCCCAGACTATCGTCGTAGGCATGAACATCCTTGTCCCCGCCTCTGCCGCCCTTCTTCTGCTGGCTGCCTGCGACCCCGTGCGCGAGGCGGCATCTCCGGCGCCCTCGCCGATGGCGCGGCCCGCGGCGGGGGGCGGGGCGCTGGGGGGGCAGGGCGTGGCGCCCGCAAGCCTTGACCGCACCACCGAGGCCGAGCGCCGGGCGGCCCTGGCGCCCGCGGCGGCGGGTCGGCCGCTCGGGACGGTGACGGCGGGTCTGGGCGCGCCGACCGAGCCCGGCTTCTGGCTGCGCAGCGCGCTCGTTGCGGCCGAGCAGCCGGGTCGGGTCGAGCTGGAAGGCGGCCGCTCGGTGGCGGTGACGCTCCGTCCGGGCAGCGGGGCGGCGCAGCTGTCGCTGCCGGCCTTCCGGGCGTTGGGGCTGGGGCTGACCGACCTGCCGCTGGTCACCGTCTATGGCGGCTGATGCGACGGCGCGGCGGAGCCCTGTTCAGGGACGCTGATGGCTGCCCAGCACGCGGATGATCTCGGCCGAGATGCGGTCCGGCGTCACGGGCTTGGCCACATACCCCGTCAGGCCGGCCGCGACATAGGCGGCGCGGTGCTCGTCGCCGGCATCGGCGGTCATGGCCACGACCGGCAGGCTGGCACTGGGTCCGGGAAGGGCGCGGATGCGGCGGAAGGTCTCGAGCCCGTTCATCTCGGGCATGTTCATGTCAAGCAGGACCAGATCGACCGTCTCGCGCTGCAGCAGCGCGAGAGCCTCGGGCCCGCTCGTGGCCTCGAGCGTGCGCACGCCGAACAGCTGCAGATAGGCGGCCGCCACAAGCCGGTTGGTCGCGATGTCATCCACCACCAGCACCGAGCGACCGGCAAGGCTGCCCGTGGGCTGCGGCGGGATCGGCTCGCTCGCCTCCACCGGCTGGATCGAGAGCGTCAGGGCAAAGCGCGCGCCCTGGCCCGACTGAGGCAGAAGCCGCAGGTCGCCGCCCATCTGGCGGGCGAGCGCGCGGCTGATCGACAGACCCAGCCCGTTGCCCGGCGTGCGCGCCGAGGGCTGCGAGGGGCTGCGGGGTGCGGTGAAGGGTTCGAAGATCGTCTCGGCCTCGTCGGGTCGGATCCCGTCGCCGGTGTCGCTGACCTCGACCCGCAGCATCGGCCAGACCGAGGAGGAGAGTTCCATCCGCGCCTCGACGCGGATGCGGCCGCTGCGGGTGTGTTTCAGCGCGTTGGACAGAAGGTTCGACAGGCACTGCCGCAGCCGCTGGGGATCGAGCCGGGCCCGCGTCGGCAGATCGCCCGTCACCAGTTGCAGCGCCAGCCCGGCCTCCTCGATCAGCGGACGGAAAAGCTCGACGCTGGTGACGATCTCCTCGCGCGGGTTGACGGTCCGCGGGCGGATCGGCATGCGGCCCTGCTGAGCGGCCGACATGTCGAGGATATCGTCAAGGATCGTCGAGAGCCCCTCGGCCGAGCGGATCAGCACGCCCAGCCGCTCGCGCGTCACCGGGTCCATCGCGCGCCGCAGCTCGGCATGGCCGATTCCGAGGATGGCGTTCAGCGGGGTGCGCAGCTCGTGGCTCATCTGGGCGAGAAACCGGTCCTTCGTGGCATTGGCCGCGATGGCCTCGGCCCGGCCCGCCGCCGTTTCCCGGTGCAGCCGGTTTGCAGCGAGGATCGCGCCGAACGAATATCCCAGCGCGACCAGTGCGCAGAGCGTCGTCAGCGCAAGCGCGGGCAGGTCGTTCTTCGGCAGCCAGTAGAGCGTGTTCGAGACCAGCGTGACGAGGGAAATGGCGGCTGCTCCTGCAAGGCCCATGGGCAGGTGGATGGAACGCACGGTCGCGATATGCAGCATCGTGCAGACCATGAGCCCGACGGCATAGGCCTTCACGAACTGGTCCTCGACATGCCAGAGCAGAGCGGCCGGCATGGCAAAGGCCATCTGCAGCAGGAAGGCCGAGACGATGTAGATCGGGTGCCGCCAGCCGTCCGTGATCCGGTCCGGCCGGGCGTCGATCCGATTGAGGATCAGCTCTCCCAGCACCGTGGCCAGCGCGCAGCTCCCGACGATCCACTCCGGCAGAAAGAGCAGCGACACCGCGAGGGCGAGGGCTATGGCCGGGAAGCGCACCGGAGCCTCGCGCCGCAGGATCGAGGCCTGGCGGGCAATCTCCTGTTCCAGCTCGATCGTCGGAAGGGTTCGCGTCCAGTGCAGGCGCATGGGGCACTCCGGCATGGGTGAGGGCCGGGGCCGCTGGCCCCCGCCGGGGCGTCAGGGCGCAGCGGGGACGAGCCGCACTTCCTGCCGCAGGCGGCCGTCGGTCTCGAAGATCAGGAGGCGGCCGTCCTCCGTCACCACCCCCAGCCAGTCGCGGCCACGGGTGAAGGCTTCGGCCCGTGTGCCCTCGGGCAGTGTCAGCTCTTCGGGCAGGGTGAGGGGCGTCGGCGTCAGGCTTGTCGGCATCCGGGTGACAATCACCGTCACGACCGTTATGACGCCTCCGATCATGGTGAGTGTCAGGATGATGACGAGCCATTTGAGAAACCCGAGGCTGGGCGGAAGTCGCCCTTCCGGTTCCGGAGCCTGCTGCATGGCCATCCTTCCGCCCCACGGGGGCACACTGAGCATCACGATCGGAGAGGATCCTCCCGAACGCCTTGATAAGGCGCTGGCGCGCGAGGCGCCAGAGGAGGCGGCACTGTCGCGCTCGCGGCTGATGAAGCTGATCGCCGAAGGGGCGGTGCGGCTCAAGGGCGTGCCCGTGACCGATCCGAAGGCCAGGGTCCTCGAGGGGCAGGTCTATGAGATCGTGACGGGCGCGGCGGCCGAGGTCGAGGCTCTGCCCGAGGCGATCCCGCTCTCGGTGGTGTGGGAGGATGCCGATCTCGTCGTCATCGACAAGCCGGTGGGGATGGTGGTCCATCCGGCCCCCGGACAGTGGACGGGGACGCTGGTCAACGCGCTCCTCCATCATTGCGGGGCGAGCCTCTCGGGGATCGGGGGCGAGAAGCGGCCGGGGATCGTCCACCGGATCGACAAGGACACGTCGGGGCTTCTGGTGGTGGCCAAGACCGACCGCGCCCATCAGGGTCTTGCCGCCCAGTTCGAGGCCCACACGGTCGAGCGCCGCTATCTTGCTCTGGTTCATGGCGTGCCCGAGCCGTCGGATCCGCGGCTGCGCGGCATCCGGGGCGTCAGTTTCGAGCCGGGCGGCGTGCTGCGCATCGCGACCGGCATCGCGCGCCACCGGACCGACCGGCAACGGCAGGCGGTGACCTTCGAGGGCGGGCGCCACGCCATCACACGGGCGCGCCTGCTCGAGCGGTTCGGCACTCCGCCCGCGGCGGCGCTGTTGGAATGCCGGCTCGAGACGGGGCGCACTCACCAGATCCGGGTTCACATGTCCCACGTGGGGCACGGGCTGATCGGCGACCAGACCTACGGCGGGCGCCGGAAGCTGTCAGCCAAGGCCGTGGGCGCCGAGGCGGCGCAGGCGGCAGAGGCCTTTCCGCGGCAGGCGCTCCATGCCGCGACGCTGGGCTTCTGCCATCCCGTGACCGGAGAGGATCTGTCCTTCGAGAGCCCGTTGCCCGCCGACATGGCGGCGCTTTTGGTACTGTTTCCGCGGATGCAAGGGTAACGCGGGATTACATTCGCGTGATTTTCGGCAACAAAGCTGGTGCGGCGACGGTTCCTTGAACATCTCTCGTTAAAACGTCTGTGGTAGCGCAATCGGTGCTGCCGGGATGGAACGGAACGTGCACCTCCCGGCTGGCCGGGCGGCGCCAGAGGGGGTCATTTGAATGAGCAGCTACACCAGTCTTCCCGCTCCGAGTCCTGAACAGGGCCTCAACCGCTACATGCAGGAGATCCGCAAGTTTCCCCTGCTGGAGCCGGAAGAGGAATATATGCTGGCCAAGCGCTGGGTCGATCATCAGGACAACCGCGCCGCGCACAGGCTCGTCACCTCGCACCTGCGTCTCGCGGCCAAGATCGCGATGGGCTACCGCGGCTACGGGCTGCCGCAGGCCGAGGTGATCTCGGAGGCGAACGTGGGCCTCATGCAGGCGGTCAAGCGGTTCGACCCCGAAAAGGGCTTTCGCCTTGCGACCTACGCGATGTGGTGGATTCGCGCCTCGATCCAGGAGTACATCCTGCGGTCCTGGAGCCTCGTGAAGCTCGGCACGACCTCGGCGCAGAAGAAGCTGTTCTTCAACCTGCGCAAGGCCAAGGCGAAGCTCGGCGCGCTGGAGGAAGGCGACCTGCGGCCCGAGAACGTGGCCCAGATCGCCAAGGATCTCAGCGTGACCGAGGCCGAGGTCATCGACATGAACCGCCGCCTGTCCGCCTCGGATGCCTCGCTCAACGCGACCATCGGCTCGGACGGTGACGGAGCCACGCAGTGGCAGGACTGGCTCGAGGATGAGGACAGCGACCAGGCGTCCGATTACGCCGAGCGCGACGAGCTGGAGATCCGGCGCGAACTGCTGGCGCAGGCGATGTCGGTACTCAACGACCGCGAGAAGGACATTCTCGTGCAGCGCCGCCTGACGGATGATCCGGTCACGCTCGAGGAGCTGTCGGACGGCTATGGCGTCAGCCGCGAGCGTATCCGTCAGATCGAGGTGCGCGCCTTTGAAAAGCTGCAGGCCAGGATGCGGGAGCTTGCCCGCGGCAAGGGCATGACGATCCCCGCCTGAACGGAGACAGGCGCAGAACAAAAATGGCCGGGAGAGATCCCGGCCGTTTCTGTTTCGGCGCCGTCATGGTCCCGGCCGGAGCGCGCGCCGCGGCACGCGGGCCACGCCAGCCGGCGGAGTGTCAGTCCGGCGCGCCGAGCAGGAAGCTCACCTGCAGGCTCGAGTTCAGCCGGTTGAAGGCCGCCCGGTCCTTGAGATCCGAAGCGATCAGCCGCTCCGAGAGCTTGCGCCCGGTCTCGGGATGCAGAACGCCCATCACCAGCGCCGCCTTGCCCATGCGGAAGGGCGCCACGCAGTTGATGAGGTAGAACCGCTCGGCCAGTTCGCGCTTGAGATCCTCGGTCACCGGATGGTCCGGGGACGTGTCGGTCCGGAACGGACGGTCGATCGAGCGCAGGAGCCGCGTCACCCCGCCGCCGTCGGCCGGATCGGTCGTCACCATCCGGCCCTCGATGGCGAGCTTCTTCAGCAGCCGGTCGAGGAGGGGCCCGCGATCCTCCAGCCGGTGCAGGACCGAATGGAGGTAGATCACGTCATAGCCCGTGTCGCGGAAGGCGCCGGACATCACGTCCGCGTCGATCAGCCGCGCGTTCCTGCGCTCGCCGAGCTGGGCCTGCAGCGCCTCGATCCGCGCCGGGTCGTCCGAGACCGCGTGATAGGTGCGCGCCGTCTCGGCCAGCCACGGCGTCAGGGGCGAGCCCCCGCCCACCTCCAGCACCTTCTTGCCCGAAAGGTCGCCCAGCCACTCCTTGTGCACCTCGTAAAGCTGCGCCTCGGCCGCGGGCGAGATGGCCGAGAGGGCGCGGGTCCGGATCCGCAGCCAGAGTTCGGAGGCAAGGGCCGCCCCCTTCTCCAGAGCGCCGCCTACCGGGCCGCTCGCCGGTCCGTTGGGCTTGAGGACGTCGCGCTGCTTGTCTGGCATGGCGGAATGACCCATCAAAAACTCCGAAACGAAAGATGTGCAGGGGGCAAACCCCCGCACGGGATGGTAAAACGAGCGATCGGGACGTCAACCGTCCATGGCTTCCAGCTCGTCGATGAAGCCTGCGATCATGCTCAGGCCCTTGTCCCAGAAGGTCGGGTCGCTCGCATCGAGGCCGAAGGGCGCCAGAAGCTCCTTGTGGTGCTTGGAGCCGCCCGCCGCGAGCATCTCGAAATACTTGTCCTCGAAGCCTTCGCCCCCCTCGGCATAGACGGCATAGAGCGCATTCACCAGACCGTCGCCAAAGGCATAGGCATAGACGTAGAAGGGCGAATGGACGAAATGGGGGATGTAGGACCAGAAGGTCTCGTAGCCCTCCATGAACTCGAACGCATCGCCGAGGCTTTGGGCCTGCACGCTCATCCAGAGGGCGTTGATGTCCTCGGGCGTCAGCTCGCCCTGCCGGCGCGCCTCGTGCAGCTTGCATTCGAAGTCATAGAAGGCGATCTGGCGCACGACCGTGTTGATCATGTCCTCGACCTTGCCGGCCAGCAGCGTCTTGCGCTCGGCCGGGGTCTTGGCGGCATCGAGGAGCTTGCGGAAGGTCAGCATCTCGCCGAAGACGCTGGCCGTTTCGGCGAGGGTGAGGGGCGTGGAGGAGAGCAGCTCTCCCTGTCCCGCCGCCAGCACCTGATGGACGCCGTGGCCCAGCTCATGCGCCAGCGTCATCACGTCGCGCGGCTTGCCGAGATAGTTCAGCATCACGTAGGGATGGACGGTGGTCACGGTCGGGTGGGCAAAGGCGCCGGGGGCCTTGCCGGGCTTCACGCCCGCGTCGATCCAGCCCTTGTCGAAGAAGGGCTGCGCGATCTCGGCCATCCTCGGATCGAAGGCCGAATAGGCCTCGAGCACCGTGGCCTGCGCCTCTGTCCAGTCCACGAGGCGCGGGGTCTCGATCGGCAGCGGGGCGTTGCGGTCCCAGACCTGCAGCTTGTCGAGCCCCATCCATTTCGCCTTCAGCCGGTAATAGCGGTGCGAGAGCTTGGGGTAGGCCGCGACCACGGCGTTGCGCAGCGCCTCGACCACCTCGGGCTCGACATGGTTGGCGAGGTGCCGGCCAGATTGCGGGGTGGGCATCTTGCGCCAGCGGTCGTGGATCTCCTTTTCCTTGGCCAGCGTGTTGTGCACGCGGGCAAAGAGCTTGATGTGGCCGCCAAAGACATCGGCCAGCGCGCGGGCGGCGGCCTCGCGGCGCGACCGCTCGGGGTCGGTCAGCAGGTTGAGGGTGGATTCGAGGTTCAGCTCCTCGCCCTCGATCGTGAAGGTGAGCCCCGCCATCGTCTCGTCGAAGAGCCGGTTCCACGCGGCGGCGCCCACGGTGGACTGGTCGTGGAGGAACCGTTCCAGCTCGTCCGACAGCTGGTGCGGGCGCATGGCGCGCATCCGGTCGAAGACGGGCCGGTAGCGGGCAAGGGCGGGGCTTTCCGCCAGCCGCGACTCGAGGTGAGCGTCGTCGAGCCGGTTGAACTCGAGGCTGAAGAAGACGAGCGCGGTGGTGTAGTCCGTCACCTTGTCCTGCGCGTCGGCCATGAACTTGGCGCGCTCGCTGTCCATCGTGTTCTGGTAGTAGCGCAGCCCGGCGTAGGACATCAGCCGCCCGGCGGTGATGTCGATCTTCTCGTAGGTCTCGACGCAGGCCAGCAGGCCCGCCGCGTCGAGGCTTGCCAGCTTGCCTTCGTAGGTGGCGGCGAAGTCGGCGCAGGCGGACTTGAGCCAGGCCATGTCCCGGCCGAACTCGGCCGCGTCGGGCGCGGGATAGAGGTCGCGCAGATCCCATTCGGGCAGGTTCCCAAGGCCCCCGGCGCTGGCGTTGGCGTCATGGACCGGGCGAGGCAGGGGCAGCGTCATGGGAACTCCTTACGTTCTTTGACTGGGAAGGTGGCGTGGCGCGGGCGGAAGTTCAACCCGAAGCGCACGAGACGGGCGGTCGGGCAGGGTGCCCGCGCGCGACGGCCGGCCAGAGCCGGACCTCATGGCGTGGCGCCGGTGGTGGCGAGGAGCGCGCGCAGGCTCTCCAGCGTGTCGATCTCGGCCGCGGGCTTGTCCTTCCGCCAGCGCACCATGCGCGGAAAGCGCAAGGCAATGCCCGACTTGTGGCGGGGGCTGGCCTGGATGCCCTCGAAGGCCAGTTCGAACACAAGCTCGGGCGGCACGCGGCGCACGGGGCCGAACCGCTCCAGCGTATTCTTGCGCACCCAGTCGGTGATCTGCCGGAACTCGGCGTCGGTCAGGCCCGAATAGGCCTTGGTGAAGGGCACCAGATCGTCGCCATCGCGCACCCCGAAGGTGAAGTCGGTAAAGAGAGTCGCCCGCCGCCCGGCCCCTTGCTGGGCATAGAGCATCACCGCATCGACCGTGTAGGGGTCGAGCTTCCATTTCCACCAGTCGCCGCGCTTGCGGCCGACGAAATAGGGCGAGGAGGCCCGCTTCAGCATCAGCCCCTCGGCGATCCTGGCGCGGGCGGTGGCGCGGATCTGGCCCAGCGTCTCCCAGTCATCGAAGGACACCAGCGGCGAGGGGGCGATGGGCAGGCCCGGCGGGAGGGCGGCCAGAACCGCCTCGAGCCGCGCGCGCCGGTGCGCGAGCGGGGCGGCGCGCATATCCTCGCCGTTCTCTTCCAGCAGGTCGTAGGCCAGAAGATGCGCGGGCGCCTCGGCGAGGAGCTTCTTCGGGACCGTGAGCCGGCCGATCCGCTTCTGGAGCGCGGCAAAGGGCAGGGGAGCCTCGCCGCCCCAGGCCAGCACCTCGGCGTCGATCACGAGGCCGGGGGGCAGGAAGTCGCGCAGGGGGGTGAGGTCGGGAAAACGGTCCGTGACCAGCTCTTCGCCGCGCGACCAGAGCGCGAAGGCGCCCGCGCGATTCACGAGCTGGCCGCGGATGCCGTCCCATTTCCATTCCGCAAGCCAGTCGGAGGGCGGCCCCAGCGCCGCCACATCCTCGACCGGCGAAGCAAGGGCGAACGGGTAGGGTTTCGAGGCATCCGCCTCGGGGTCATGCGCGCCGATCAGCGTCTCGAACCGGATCCGCGCGGGGTTCCAGTCGCCCATCAGACGATGCGCCAGCACCGCCTCGTCAACGCCCGTGGCCTGCGCAAGGGCGCGCGTCATCAGCCCCTGGCTCACGCCCATGCGGAAGCCGCCGGTGATGAGCTTGTTGAAGAGAAACCGCTCGGGCGTAGTCAGCCGGTCCCAGGCGTCGAGGATCGCCGCACGCCGATCCTCGGCGGGGCGGCCGGTGAGCGCGATCAGCATCCGCATCCAGTCGTCGAGCGTCCGGTCGCTGGCCCGCGTGGGTTCCGGCAGGATGAGCGAGATGGTCTCGGCGAGGTCGCCCACGATCGGATGCACCTCCTCGGCCAGCCAGACGGGCAGGCCCGCGGCCTCGGCGGCCCAGCTGCGCAGTTCGGTCGCGTTCACGGCGCGCTTCGGCCGGCGGCCCGAAAGAAGCGCGATCGTCCAGACCCGGTCCTCCTCGGGTGCGTCGCGGAAATAGTCGGCCAGAGCCGCCACCTTGCCGGAGGTGCGTGTGGTGCGGTCGAGCAGGTCGAACAGGGTTGCGAAGCGCTTCATCCGGGCGCATCCCCGCCCTGCACGGCCCCTGCCTCTTCCTCTCCACCCGCCTCGATCAGCGGGCCCGGTTCGGCCTCGGCGGCATCAAGGCTTTCGCCCTCGTATTCGGTGGCGACGATTCCGGCCTCGTATCCCTGATCCTCGAGCCAGCGCCGGAAGATCGCGGTGTAGCCGTGGGTCACGAAGATCCGCTCGGCCCCGGTGGCGCGGATCGCGGTGTTGAGGCCCTCCCAGTCGGCGTGATCGGACATGACGAAGCCCTGCGCGAGGCCCCGGCGTCGGCGCACGCCCCTGAGCGCCATCCAGCCCGAGGCGAAGGCTTCGGCCGCGGGGCCGATGCGGTGGGCCCACGCCGTCCCGAGCGCCGAGGGCGGAGCGATCACCAGCGCCCCCGGATGGGTCTTGCCGTCGATGCCGGGGGTGACGTGGGTGGTGGCGGGCAGCGCCAGCCCCTGCGCCCGCAGGACGGCCGTGGTGGCCTCGACCGCGCCATGGGTGAGGATCGGCCCGATCGAGGGATCGGCCGAGGCCATCAGCCGCTGCGCCTTGCCGAGCGCATAGGCGCCCACGATCGAGACGCGCCCCTCGGCCGCATTGGCGGCCCACCAGCGGTTGAGGTCCGCCGCAAGCTCGGCCTGAGGCTTCCAGCGGAAGACCGGCAACCCGAAGGTGCATTCCGAGATGAAGCAGTGGCAGGCGACCGGCTCGAACGGCTCCGACAGACCGTCGCCCGCCACCTTGTAGTCGCCCGACACCACCCAGACCTCGCCCGCCCGCTCGACCCGGATCTGGGCCGACCCCGGCACATGGCCCGCGGGATGGAATGAGACGGTCACCCCGCCGATCCGCCGACGCTCGCCATAGGCGATCGTTCCGAGCCGGATGTCACCCAGCCGGTAGCGGATCACCGGGGCGGACCCCTCGGTCGCCAGATAGGCGCCGTGGCCCGGACGGGCGTGGTCGGAATGGCCATGCGTGATCAGCGCCCGTGGCACCGGGCGCCAGGGGTCGATGTGAAAGTCGCCCTCGGGGCAGCAGATCCCGCGGTCGGTGAAGGTCAGGAGGGGCTGGCGCGGCATGGGCCTGAGGATAGCGCGCCACGGTGCGCCCGCCAGCGGGACAGATTGCGTAATTTTTGGGCGCTTGTCGCGGCGACGGGCGCGCGCGCGCGGTGCCCTCTTCCCGGTGCCGAATCCCGCTGATTAAACTCGAGGCAGGACGGCGCAAGAACGGTCGGGAGGCGAGGGGACGTGGCGGTGACCACCTGTTTCAACGAAATGTACGAAAAGGGCCGGGTGCGGCCGCCCTACCGCCAGCTCGAGGACTGGACGCGCGCCATGCCGGCCGAGCTGCGCGAGATGAAGCAGGCCGAGGCCGAGGCTCTCTTCCGCCGCATCGGCATCACCTTCGCGGTCTATGGCGAGGGCGGCGACCCCGACCGGCTGATCCCGTTCGACATGTTCCCCCGCGTCTTCACCGCGCGCGAGTGGGCGCGGCTCGAACGGGGGATCAAGCAGCGGGCCCGCGCGCTCAACGCCTTTCTCGCGGATGTCTATGGGCGGGGTGAGATCGTGCGCGCAGGCCGCATCCCCGGCCGGCTCGTCCACCGCAACGCGGCCTACGAGAAGTCGGTGGTGGGCTTCACCCCACCCAAGGGGGTCTATTCGCATGTGGTGGGCATCGACCTCGTGCGGACCGGGCCCGACGAGTTCTTCGTGCTGGAGGACAACTGCCGCACGCCCTCGGGCGTTTCCTACATGCTCGAGAACCGCGAGATCATGATGCGGATGTTCCCCGAACTGTTCCGCGAGAACCGGATCGAGCCGGTGGACAGCTACCCCGAGAAGCTCCGCCGGACGCTGGCCTCGGTCGCGCCCCTCAAGTGCGAGCGCGAGCCCACGGTGGTGCTGCTGACGCCCGGCCATTTCAACGCCGCCTATTATGAACATTCCTTCCTCGCCGACCTCATGGGGGTGGAACTGGTGGAAGGGGCCGATCTCTTCGTCGAGGGTGAGTTCCTCTACATGCGCACGACCGAAGGCCCCAAGCGGGTGGATGTGATCTACCGCCGGATCGACGATGCGTATGTCGACCCGCTCTGCTTCCGCCCCGACTCGATGCTGGGCGTGCCGGGGCTGATGGATGTCTATCGCTCGGGCGGGGTGACGATCTGCTCGGCGCCGGGGGCGGGGGTGGCCGACGACAAGGCGGTCTATACCTTCGTGCCCGAGATGATCCGCTTCTATCTGGGCGAGGAGCCGCTTCTGAACAACGTGCCGACCTGGCAATGCGGCAAGGAGGCGGACCTTTCCCATGTCCTCGCCCATCTGCCCGAACTGGTGGTGAAGGAGGTCCACGGCTCGGGCGGCTATGGGATGCTGGTGGGGCCGAAGTCCACCCGCGAGCAGATCGAGGCCTTCCGCGCGCGGATCGAGGCTGACCCCGACAATTACATCGCGCAGCCGACGCTGGCGCTTTCGACCACGCCCACCTTCGTCAACGAGGGGATCGCGCCGCGCCATGTGGACCTGCGCCCCTACTGCCTCGTGGGCGAGCGGATCGAGCTGGTGCCGGGCGGGCTGACGCGCGTCGCGCTGACCGAAGGGTCGCTGGTGGTGAACTCGTCGCAGGGGGGCGGGGTCAAGGATACATGGGTTCTGGCGGAGTGATCGCGACATGCTGAGCCGGACCGCCGACAACCTCTACTGGATCGCCCGCTACATGGAGCGGGCCGAGACGATGGCGCGCCTTCTGGAAGTGGGCGCGCGCATGTCGCTGCTGCCGTCCGCCCACGGCTACCGCAACGAATGGGACAGCCTGCTGCAGGCCTCGGGCACCGCCGGGGGCTATGCGCAGAAATACGGGCAGGCGCACCAGCGCGACATCGAGAGCTACCTGTTCTTCGACCTCGACAATCCGTCGTCGGTCGCCTCCTGCATCGGAAAGGCGCGCGAGAATGCGCGCATCGTGCGCACCGCGCTGACCGCGCAGGTCTGGGACGCGATCAACACCGCCTATCAGGAGTTGCGCGCGCTGGAGAAATCCCCCCGCGACAAGCTGGAGCTGTCCCGTCTGATCGACTGGACGATGAACAAGGCCGCCATCATCCGCGGCTCGATCGACACGACGCAGCTTCGCAACGACGGGTGGGATTTCCTGAACCTCGGCTACTATCTCGAGCGGTCGGACAACACCGCCCGGCTGATGGATGTGAAATACTACGTCCTGCTGCCGCGGGTCGAGTTCGTGGGCTCGGGGATGGACAACTACCAGTGGGCGACCCTGCTGCGGGCCACATCGGCGCACAGGGCCTTTCACTGGGCCTATGGCGGCGAGGTGACGGCGCGCAAGATCGCCGACTTCCTGATCCTGAACGGGCAATGCCCGCGCTCGCTGACGAACTGTATCGAGGGGGTCTGCACCCATCTCAAGCGGCTTGAGAAGGCGTATGGGCGGCCCTCGCGCCCGAGCGAGGTGGCCGAGACGATCGCGGCCGAGTTGGCGGCTCTCAGCGTCGAGGAGATCATCGAGGAGGGGCTGCACGAGTTTCTCAGCCGCTTCATCCTCGAGGCCGCGAACCTGTCGGGCGTGATCTTTGAAACTTATCTGTCGGGGGATGTGCGATGAGCGGTGCGGTTCTGTCGGAGGCCACGCCATGATTCTGACGGTCGATCATGTGACCTGCTATCGCTACAACCGGCCTGCGCGGGCGCTGGTGCAGAGCCACCGGCTGATGCCCTCGAACTGCGCGGGGCAGAGGGTGCTGAACTGGACGGTGACGGTCACGGACGGGATTGCCGGAGGCACGTTCCGCGACGGGGCGGGCGACTGGATCCAGGGCTGGACCGTGCCCGGGCCGGTCAGCGAGGTGACGGTTGCCGTACGGGGCGCGGTCGAGACATCGGATCAGGCCGGCGTGCTGCGCGGGCACCGGGAACTCACACCGCCCGACTGCTACCTCCGCTCCACCCCCGTGACGCGGGCCGATGCGGCGCTGACGGCGCTTGCGGCCGAGGCCGGGGGCGCCGGCGAGGCGCTCGACCGGGCGCACCGGCTGGCCGATCTGGTCGCCGACGCGATCGCCTACGAGCCCGGGGTGACCGAGGCCCACACCACCGCGGCCGAGGCGCTGAAGCTGGGCCGCGGGGTCTGCCAGGATCACGCCCATGCGCTGATCGCCGTGGCCCGCGCGGCGGGGCTGCCCGCCCGCTACGTCTCGGGCTATCTCTTCACCGAGGCCGGGCGCGACCATGAGGCGGCCCACGCCTGGGCGGAAGTCTGGGTTCATGGCCTCGGCTGGGTGGGCTTCGACGCCGCCAACCGCTGCTGCCCCGACGATCGCTACATCCGTCTGGGCTCGGGCCTCGATGCGGCCGATGCCGCCCCGATCCGGGGAATCGCCCGCGGCCATGGGATCGAACGACTGGAAGTGCAGGTTGCAGTGCAGGCGGTGCAGCAATAGGGTCGCCGCCAAAACCAACGGACAAGGCTGTCATGACCTATTGTGTGGGCCTGCTGCTCAATGAGGGGATGGTTCTCCTGTCGGATACGCGCACCAACGCGGGCTTCGACAATATCGCCATCTACAAGAAGATGTTCGTCTTCGAGGACCCCGGCGAGCGCGTGGTGGCGATCCTGACCGCGGGCAGCCTCTCGGTGACGCAGACCACCATTGCCCGCGTGAAGGAGGCAATGCACGACCCCGACGCCACCGAAGAGACCTCGATCCTCAAGGCCCCGACCATGCTGAACGTGGCCGAGATCATCGGCAACATGCTGGCGCGCGTGCGGCTCGACATCGACGAGAAGCTCTCGGCGATGAAGCAGAGCGCCTCGGCCAGCCTGATCGTCGCCGGTCAGCGCAAGGGCGGCGAGATGCGGATGTTCCTCATCTATCCCGAGGGCAATTTCATCGAGGCGACCGAGGACACGCCCTTCCTGCAGATCGGCGAACACAAGTACGGCAAGCCGATCCTCGACCGGGTGGTCAAGCCCGAGACCTCGCTGGCCGATGCGCAGAAGGCGGTGCTGCTGTCGATGGACTCGACGCTGCGCTCGAACCTGTCGGTGGGGATGCCGCTCGACCTGGCGGTGATCGAGCGCGACGCCTGCCGCATCAGCTCGCGCCGGCGGATCGAGGCGGGGGACGACAATTTCCGCGCCATGTCCGAGGCCTGGTCGCGCGCGCTGCGCGAGGGGTTCACGCAGATCCGGATCTGAGCGGGGCGGCCTCGGCCGCCCGGTCGAAGAGGGCGGTCGCGGCGTCGAAGAAGGCGTCGCGGACCTCGGGGCGGTCCATCATCACCTCATGCTCGGCCCCGGGCACGATCTGCAGCTCTCCGCCCCGCCAGCCGTCCATCCGGCGCCGGATCTCGTCCAGATCGACGACCTTCTCGGCCGAACCCACGATGCAGAGCGCGGGAAGCGGGGGTGAGGGCAGATGCGAAAGGCGATGAGTCTCGGCAAAGGCCGCGCGCAGCCAGTCGAGGCTGGGGCCGGCCAGCCCCAGTTCGGGCACGCGCGCAAGCTGGTCCTGCATCCAGGCGAACATCTCGCGGTCGCGCGTGAGCACGTTCGATTCGAAGGCGGTGGCGACCACATAGCTGCGCGTGCCGGTGCCGGGGACATAGCGATGGCCGAGCCCCGTCCTGCGGGCAAGCGCCCCCAGGGCGGCCGCCACGACCCGCAGCGCCGCATGGACCCGGATGCCCCACATCGGCGCCGAGAAGGAGGCCGAGCGCACCTCAAGCCCCTCCTGCAGCGCGCGCAGGCCGATGCAGCCCCCCATCGAATGGGCCAGCAGGTGATAGGGCTCCGGCAGGCCCTGCGCCCGGACATGCGCGACGAACGCCGCAACATCCTGCTGATATTCGGCAAAGTCGCCGATATGCCCCACCAGAGGGTCGCGCAGCGAGCGGTCAGACAGGCCCTGTCCGCGCCAGTCGAGCGTGGCCGAGGCATAGCCGCGGCGGCGCAGCTGGTCGGCCGCGGGCCCGTATTTCTCGGCATATTCGGTGCGGCCCGAAAAGAGCAGCACGGTGCCCCTGCCGCCCTCGGGCCAGATCACGCTGCGCAGCCGCACGCCGTCCTGGGCGCTGATCCACTGCGCACGGACGCCGTCGGGCCCGCGCGCGATCTCGGTGTGGAAGGGCGCCGCGCTCAACTGAGGGCCGCGCCCACCTTCATCGCCATGGGGATCGACCCCTCGATGGCGAGACGGCCCGACATGAAGGCCATGGTCGGGTTGAGATCGCCCTCCAGGATCTGCTGGAACACGTCCGCCGATGCGGTCATCGTGACGTCAGCCTCGCCATCGCCTGCGCGCACGCCGGCCTCGTCCATCATGATCACCCCCTCATCGGCGATGATGAACTTGGCACTGCCGTCGAAGCTGGACACCTTGCGGCCGAGCGCTTCCACTGCGGCGTCGATCACCTTGCTCATTCCCGGCTGTCTCCATTCTCTGTTTCTTGAGCCCGTGCCTCTGGCGTTTGGCCCGCGGCACGCTACATTCGGACTATGAAAGCGCGGCGACCGTTTCACAACGCTATCGTGGCGGCAATTCTGCCGATTGTCCTCGGATGGACCGCGGCCGATGCCCAGACGGCCGGCGCAGGCGGGGGGCTGGACGAGTTGTTCACCCGGCTGAAGGAGGCCGACGCGGCCTCGGCGCGGCGAATCGAGCGGCAGATCTTCACCGAATGGTCCAGGTCGGGCTCGCCTTCGGCCGATCTCCTGCTCCAGCGGGGGCGCGAGGCCATGTCGGCCGGCAAAAGCACGGTCGCCATCGAGCATCTGACGGCGCTGGTCGATCACGCCCCCGACTTCGCCGAGGGCTGGAACGCCCGCGCGACCGCCTATTTCCGCGCCGGAATGTTCGGACCCTCGATGGCCGACATCGGCCGCGTCCTCACCCTCAACCCGCGCCATTTCGGCGCGCTGGCCGGGCTGGGCACCATGCTCGAGCAGATGGAGCGCCCCGAGAGGGCGCTCGAGGTCTATCGGGCCGCGCTTGCTATACATCCGCACCTCGAAGGGGTAGAGCAGGCGGTGAAACGGCTGGAAGCCAAGGCGGCCGGTCAGGAACTCTGAGGCAGGCCCATGCGCGCGACCGCGAGGGTGACGGCGGTCCTCGGACCGACCAACACCGGCAAGACCCACTATGCGATCGAGCGGATGCTGGGCCACAGGACGGGCGTGATCGGCCTGCCGCTGCGGCTGCTGGCGCGCGAGGTCTATGACCGGATCGTGGCGCAGCGCGGGCCCTCGGTCGTGGCGCTGGTCACCGGCGAGGAGCGCATCGTTCCCGACCGCACGCAATACTGGGTCTGCACCGTCGAGGCGATGCCGATGGAGATCGGCGCGGATTTCGTCGCGGTGGACGAGATCCAGCTCTGCGGCGATCCCGAGCGCGGCCATGTCTTCACCGACCGGCTTTTGCGGGCGCGCGGGCTGGTCGAGACCATGTTCCTCGGCTCGGACGTGATGCGGGGCGCGATCGCCGCGCTGGTGCCGCATGTGACCTTCCTGCGGCGCGAGCGGCTCTCGACCCTCTCTTACGCGGGATCCAAGAAGATCAGCCGGATGCCGCCGCGCAGCGCCATCGTCGGCTTCTCGGTCGATAACGTCTATGCCATCGCGGAACTCATCCGCCGCCAGAAGGGCGGCTGCGCGGTGGTGATGGGGGCGCTGTCCCCCCGGACGCGGAACGCGCAGGTCGCGCTCTACCAGAACGGCGACGTGGATTACCTCGTGGCGACCGATGCCATCGGGATGGGGCTCAACCTCGATATCCATCATGTCGCCTTTTCCTCGACGGTGAAGTTCGACGGGCGGCGGATGCGCCACCTGTTCCCGCACGAGCTGGGCCAGATCGCGGGCCGCGCCGGACGCCATACCGAGAACGGCACCTTCGGCGTGACGGGCGAGGCCGAGCCGCTCGACGAAGGCGTGGTCGATGCGATCGAGAACCACCGCTTCGCCCCGATCCAGCGCCTGCACTGGCGCAACGACCGGCTCGAGTTCGGAACGGTCGAGCGGCTGATCGCCTCGCTGGAAGAGCCGACCTCGAACGAATGGCTCACGCGGGCGCGGGAGTCGGACGACCTCCATGCCCTGAAGGCGCTCTCGGAGGAGCCCGAGGTGCGCGACCGGCTGCGCTCGCCCCATCAGGTGCGCCTTCTGTGGGACGTCTGCCGGATTCCCGACTTCCGCAGCATCTCCTCGACCGAGCATGTGACTCTTCTTGCCCGGATTTTCGGCTTCCTGTGCGAAGGAAAGGTTCCAAACGACTGGTTGGCGCGCGCCATCGCCCGGATCGACCGCCCGTCGGGAGATATCGACACACTCTCGAAACGGCTCGCGTATATTCGGACCTGGACCTATGTGGCGCAGAGACGCGGCTGGGTTGAGGATGAAAGTCATTGGCGCGACGAGACTCGCGCGGTAGAAGACCGCCTGTCGGACGCGCTGCACGGCGCGCTGACTCAGAGATTTGTCGATCGGCGCACTTCCGTGCTCATGCGCCGGTTGAAGCAGAAGGAGAGCCTTGTGGCTGAGGTCAATGACAAGGGTGAGGTGACGGTGGAAGGCGAGTTCGTCGGCCGTCTCGAAGGGTTCCGCTTCCGGCAGGATGCGTCGAACTCGCCCGACGAGGCGCGCACCCTGCGGCAGGCCGCCATCCAGGCGCTGCGGCCGGAATTCCACCTCCGGGCGGACCGCTTCTACAATTCGCCCGACACGGAGATGGATTTCACCGAACAGGGCGGCCTCATGTGGGGCGAGCAGGCGGTGGGCAAGCTCGTGGCCGGCCCCGAGCCGATGCGCCCGCAGGTCGAGCCCTTCGTGGATGAGGACGCCGGGGCCGAGGTCGCCGAGAAGGTGCGCCGCAGGCTCCAGCATTTCATCGACCGCAAGGTGGCGGCGCAGTTCGAGCCGCTTCTGGCCATGAGCCGTGACGAGACGCTGACGGGCCTCGCCCGCGGCTTCGCCTTCCGGCTGGTGGAAAGCCTCGGGGTGATCCCGCGCGAGCAGGTGGCCGAGGATGTCAAGGCGCTCGACCAGGAGGCGCGCTCGGCGCTGCGCAAGCATGGCGTGCGCTTCGGGCAGTTCACGATCTTCCTGCCGCTCCTGCTGAAACCGGCGCCGACGCGGCTGCGGCTCGTGCTCTGGTCGCTGGCGAACGGTCTGCAGGAGTTCCCCGAGAGCCCGCCGCCCGGCCTCGTCACCATCCCGCACATCGCCGACGTGCCGCGGATGCACTACACCCTGGCCGGCTATCATCCGGCGGGCCAGCGGGCCATCCGCATCGACATGCTCGAGCGTCTGGCCGACCTGCTGCGCGCCAAGGACAGCCGTGCGGGCTTCGAGGCCACGCCCGACATGCTCTCGATCACCGGCATGACGCTGGATCAGTTCGCGGGCCTGATGCAGGGCCTCGGCTACCGCGCCGAGCCGGGTGAACGGCCGAAGGTCAAGGCTGCCGCCCCGGTCGCGACGCCCGTTCCCGAAGGCGAGGCCGCGCCCGAGCCGGCCGCCGAAGCCGTCGAAGAGGTGGCGGTTGACGCCGCCGCGGAAGAACACGCCGTCGTCGAGACCGAGCATTTCTACACCTTCACCTGGGCTCCGCGCCGGCAGGATCGCGGACCGCGCCGGCAGGACCGGGGGCAGGGCGAGGGTCGCGGCGGCCGCGCTCCGCGCGCGGCGTCGGGCGAGGCGGCGCCGGCCGAGGGCGCGTCTGACGCACGCCCGCCGCGCGGCGATCGTCCCGAGCGTCAGGGCCATCCGCGCCCGAAGGGCAAGGGCGGCAAACCCGACCGCAAGGGCGGCGAGCGCAACCAGCCGAAATCCTTCGAGTCACGTCCCGCGCGGTCCGACAAGATCGACCCGGACAACCCCTTCGCCGTTCTGGCCGCGCTGCGCGACCGGACCTGATCCGGTTGGCCGCAGCCGACAGAGCCACGATCCGCCTCGACAAGTGGCTGGTGCAGGCGCGCTTCTTCAAGACGCGCGCCCTCGCCTCCGCCCTGGTCGAGGCGGGACGGGTCCGCCTGAACGGCCAGCATGTCGCCAAGCCCGCGCAGCCGGTCGGCGAGGGTGACATGCTCACCTTTCCCCAGGGCGGGCGGATCCGCCTCATCCGGGTGGTCGCCGTGGGCGCCCGGCGCGGCCCGGCCAGCGAGGCGCGCGGCCTTTACGACGACCTGGATACCCCCCCTGCGGCCGCTTCGCCGCTTGAATGATCGGCGCTGCTGCTTTAACAGACCCCGCAAAGACAAGAGAGCAAGGTTCCGTCCATGGCCTACGTGGTGACCGACAACTGCATCGCCTGCAAATACACCGACTGTGTGGAAGTCTGCCCGGTGGACTGCTTCTACGAGGGCGAGAACATGCTCGTCATCCACCCGGACGAGTGCATCGACTGCGGTGTGTGCGAACCGGAATGCCCGGCCGACGCGATCCGTCCCGACACCGAGCCGGACATGGAATCCTGGCTTGAACTGAACCGCAAATATGCCGAGATCTGGCCGGTCATCGTGACCAAGAAGGACCCGCTGCCCGAAGCCGCCGATCTCGACGGCCAGACCGGCAAGCTCGCCACCCACTTCTCGGAGAAGCCGGGCGAAGGGGGCTGAAGCCTGCGGCGCTTCGTCTCAGCTGCGGCTGGCGCCCGCCTGCAAGGCGGGATGATAACGATTTCGTGGAACCCGCTGTGCTCGGCAGAGTTGGAATCGGCCGCTTTTTGTGATACAAGGGTTTCATAAACAAGCACGGAAGCCCGCCAACCATCTCAGAGCTCTTTGCCTGGGGTGGAATTTCTAGCGACAATCCCACTTGCATCGCCCGGACCGGAAGATCCGGGCGTTGGTGTGTCTGTCGCGAGGACGTGAGCTGCCGCATCGAGGAAGCGACTGGATGACCAAGACCAAGAAGCCCGAGTTTCGTCCCAACGAGTTCGTTGTCTATCCGGCGCACGGCGTCGGCCGGATCATCTCGATCGAGGAGCAGGAGATCGCCGGAATCCGCCTCGAACTGTTCGTGATCTCCTTCGAGAAGGACAAGATGACGCTGCGCGTGCCGACCCACAAGGCGACCGAGGTGGGCATGCGCTCGCTCTCGACGCCCGACGTGGTGACGAAGGCGCTCGATACGCTCAAGGGCAAGGCCCGCGTGAAGCGCGCGATGTGGTCGCGCCGGGCGCAGGAATATGAGCAGAAGATCAACTCCGGCGATCTGATGTCGATCGCCGAGGTGGTGCGCGACCTGCACCGGACGGACGATCAGCGCGAGCAGTCCTATTCCGAGCGTCAGCTCTACGAGGCGGCTCTCGAGCGTCTGACCCGCGAAGTGGCGGCCGTTTCGGGCGTGGACGAAGCGGGTGCGCAGAAGGCGGTGGACGCGGTCCTCGTCTCGCGCGCAGCCTGATCTTCTTCGGATGAAGATAAAGAACCGCGGCGCAAGCCGCGGTTTTTTCGTGCTCGACGATCGGGCACTTGGGATCTGTCGGAGGTGGCGCTCCGGATCGCCGGGACGGAAGGTCGCCCGGCGGTGCCGCCGGATCCGTGGGCGATCCTGCCCGGCCCGTCAGTCGGGCAGCGATCCGGTCGTCACCACGAACTCGAGCGAGCTGAGGATGTCGGCGGACAGCGCCTGCCGCGCGCCCTCGGGATCCCGCCGCGTCAGGGCTGCCACGAGCGCCGCATGGTGCTTCTCGGCCGCGCCGGTCGAAAAACGCCGGGCCGCGCGCAGGTCGAGGTTGAAGATCGGCCCGACCTTCAGCCAGAGCCCCTCGATGATCGACAGCAGCACCGGCGAGCCGGCCGCCTCGTAGATAGCGAAATGCAGCTCCTTGTTCAGCCGCAGCGAGTCGTCGCTTCCGCCTTCGGGGGCGAGCGTCGCCTGCCGGAAGGCCGCGTCGAGCCGGCCGATGGCGGCCAGCTGCCCGGCGGTGCAGCGGGTGGCGGCCTCGGCCACGGCATAGCCCTCGATCTCGATCCGGATCCGTGTCAGCTCGCGCAGCTTCGCCACCGTCATCAGCGGCACGGTGATCGCCCGGTTGGCATGGACCGTCAGCGCGCCATCGGCGACCAGCCGCGCCACCGCCTCGCGGACAGGCATCATCGAAACGCCCAGCGCCTCGGCCACGGTGCGCAGCGACAGGCGCTCGCCCGGCTGCAGCTTGCCCGCGATCAAGAGCTGGCACAGTTCGTTGTAGATGCGCTCTCCCATGGTGACGCGCTCGATCTGGCCGATGCTCATGATCGGAGAGTGCTGACCCTGTGACTTCCGCCCCGCCACGTCCTGTCCTCGCGCCAGTGGTGATCCCGCATCGCATCGCCTTGGGGCCAGTTCAAGCGGAAGTGGCGCGGCGGCCTGACGCTCATTCCCGCTTGAACCCGGCGTCAACTCGTGCAACCGTGATCACGGATCGCAGTTATCCTGCACCATTGCATGACCCACCCGAGGAACTCAATGTCCAAGATCATGTCGGCGACAGATGCCATCGCGCTGATTCCCGACGGATGCACGCTGGGCGTGACCGGGACGGGACCGGCGCTTGAGCCGGATCTTCTGCTGGCCACGCTCGAGCAGCGCTTCCTGACCGAGGGCCGGCCGGGCGCGCTCTCGCTCTTCCTGCCGATGCTGCCGGGGGACCGGAAGGGCGAGGGCGGCCTGAACAGCTTTGCCCACAAGGGCATGATGCGGCAGGTCATGGGCGCCTCGTTCAGCCGCGCGCGCCATCCGGCCTTCCTCGACATCATGGAGACCGGCGAGGTCGAAGGCTACATCACCGGCATGGGCACGATGATCCAGATCCTGACCGCGACCGGATCGGGCAAGCCGGGGGTGGTGACGAAGGTGGGGCTGGGCACCTTCATCGATCCCCGCCACGGCGGCGGCGCGATGAACGCGGCCTCGGTCAGCCCGCCGGTGCGGCTGATCGAGATCGAGGGCGAGGAGATGCTGTTCTATCCCGCCCAGAAGATCGACGTGGCGCTGATCCGCGGCACCACCGCCGACGAGAACGGCTATGTCAGCTTCGAGGAAGAGACGAACACGCTGGGCGCGGTCGAGATGGCGCTGGCCTGCAAGGCCTCGGGCGGGACGGTCATCGTGCAGGTGAAAAGGGTGGCGCGGGCCGGCAGTCTCGATCCCCGCACGGTGCGGATCCCGGGGCCGCTGATCGACGCCATCGTGGTGCATCCGGCGCAGACGCAGCTGTCGCCGATGATGGCCGATCCCGCGCATGGCTGGAATCCCTTCCTGGCCGGTGCGCTGAAGCGCCCGCTCGACGACATCCGGCCGCTGCCGCTGTCGGCGGAAAAGGCGCTGCTGCGCCGCGCCGCGCTGGAGCTGCGCGAGGGCGACGTGATCAACCTTGGGGCGGGCGTGGCCACGCGTCTGCCGATCGTCGCGCTCGAGGAGGGCATCCTCGACCGCGTCACCTTCACCAACGAGCACGGCATCTTTGGCGGGCTGATGGCTACGGCCGTCGGCGGCTCCTTCGTGCCCGCCTTCAACGCCGATGCGATCATGGATTCGGTCTTCCAGTTCAACTTCTACGACGGGGGCGGGCTCGACGTCACCTTCCTCGGGATCGGGCAGGTCGATGGCTCGGGCAACCTCAACGTCAGCCGCTTCGGCGCCGAGGTGAACGGGCCGGGCGGCTTCATCAACATCACCTCGAAGACCCGGCGCATCGTCTTCTGCGGCACGCTGACCAGCGGCGGCCTGCGCAGCCGGATCGACGAGGGCCGGCTTCGGATCGAGCAGGAGGGCCGCTTTGGCAAGTTCGTCCCCCGCGTCGAGGAGGTGACCTTCAACGCGGCCGAGGCGAGGGCGCGCGGGCAGGAGGTGCTTTACATCACCGATCGCGCGGTCTTCCGCCTGGGCGAGACCGGCCCCGAGCTGATCGAGATCGCGCCCGGGATCGACCTCGACCGCGACATCCGCAGCCGCGTGGGCTTCGAGCTTGCCGTGTCGCCGCGGCTCTCGGTCATGGCGGAGGCGCTGTTCCGCGAGCCGCTGCTGGGCCTTGCCTCGAGCCTGCCGAAAGGAGACCGCGCGTGAAGATCTTCGACCTTGCGGGGAAGACCGCGATCGTCACCGGCGGGAATGGCGGCATCGGGCTTGCGATGGCGCGCGGGCTGGCCGAGGCCGGGGCGCAGGTCGTCCTGATGGGGCGCGACGGCGCCAAGGGCGCGGCGGCGGTCGGCGCGCTCGAAAAGGACGGTCTGGCGGCCCATTTCGTCGAGGTGGATGTCACGGCCGAAGACCGGGTGGCGGCGGCGGTCGAGGAGGCCGCGCGGATCGGCGGGCGGATCGACATCCTGGTGAACAATGCCGGCATCGCGATCCGCAAGCTGCCGCAGGACTACACGCTCGAGGACTGGCACAAGGTGCTGGACACGAACCTCACCAGCGCCTTCCTCATGTCGCAGGCGGTCTATCCGGCGCTCTGCAGGGCGGGGGGTGGCAAGATCATCAACATCGCCTCGGTGCTCGCCCTGCTGGGGGCGCCCTTCTCGGTGGCCTATTCGGCCAGCAAGGGGGGCCTCGTGCAGTTCACCCGCGCGCTCGCGACGGCCTGGGCGCCGGACAACATCCAGGTGAACGCGATCCTGCCCGGCTGGATCGAGACCGAGCTGACCGTGCAGGCGCGCGCGCAGGTGCCGGGGCTGAACGATAACGTCCTGTCGCGGACGCCCGCGCGGCGCTGGGGCGCGCCCGGCGACTTTGCCGGCCCCGCCGTCTTCCTGGCCTCCTCCGCGTCGGATTTCGTGACCGGCGCGTCTCTGGTCGTGGACGGTGGCTTCACCGTCCAGGGCTGACGCCGCGGCGTCCCCGCCGATGCGAGGGGCGACCATCGGCTCGGTCAGCAGGGCGCTCCGCACGCCCGCGATACCGAGGCTGGTTCTGGCCTTCGACACCGGGACGGCGGCGGTGAAGCTGACGCGCGTTTCACGCCCGACGCTCCGGCGGGCCATGAGGCGGCCGCGGCACGCCTGCCCGACGCCGATTGCCGGGGCGCAGGATCCCTTTGCCTGTCGAGGAGAGACCCATGAACGACCATGCGCCCCCCGAGGTGCTGACCGAGGAGGAGCTGCGCGCGACCTGCCTGCGCCTGCGCAACTGGGGCCGCTGGGGTCCCGAGGATCAGCGCGGCACGGTCAACCATGTGACGCCCGAGATGGTGTTCGCGGCCAGCCGGCTCGTCCGCACCGGGCAGAGCTTCTCGCTCGCCATGCCCTTCGACCAGAACGGGCCGCAGACCGGGCGGCGCGGACGGCACAATCCGGTCCACTACATGATCCAGTCCGGCACGGACGCCCATTCCGGCTGCCAGGACGCCGACGGGCTGCGCTATGCCGACGATGCGGTGCTCATGCCGACGCAATGCGGCACGCAATGGGACGCGCTGAGCCACGTCTTTTATGACGAGCACATGTACAACGGCTTCGACCTGCGGCTGGTCAGCTCGCGCGGCGCCGAGCGCTGCGGGATCGAGCATGTCAGCGACCGCATGGCCGGGCGGGGCGTGCTGCTGGACGTGGCGGGGCATCTGGGCGTCGCGGCGCTCGAGGACGGCTTTCCGATCCGCGCCGCCCTGCTTGAGGCGGTGGCCGAGGCGCAGGGAACCGTCGTGGGGGCGGGGGATTTCCTGCTGGTCCGCACGGGGCAGCTCGGGCGGTGTCTGGACAGCGGCGACTGGGGCACCTTTGCGGGCGGCGCCGCTCCGGGGCTTGCCTTCGACACGCTGGACTGGATCCAGGAGAGGTGCCTCGCCGCCGTCTGCAGCGACACCTTCGCCGTCGAGGTCCGCCCCGAGGCGACGCGGACCATCCGCCGGCCCTGGCACTGGGTCGCGATCCCGAACATGGGCCTCTCGGTCGGCGAGATCTTCGTGCTCGATCCGCTGGCCGAGGCCTGCCGCGCCGACGGGCACTTCGATTTCCTCTTCGTCGCGCCGCCGCTGCCGATCACGGGCGCGGTGGGCTCGCCCGTCAACCCGATGGCGCTGCGCTGATCAGAAGCCCACGATCCGGTCCGGCAGCCAGGTCGCGGTGCCGGGCAGGGCGGCGACGATGGCCAGCACCACGAGTTGGCAGAGGATGAAGGGCAGCACGCCGCGATACATGTGCGCATAGCCCATCTCGGGCGGCGCGATGGAGCGCAGGTAGAAGATCGCCGGCGCCATCGGCGGGGTCAGATAGGAGGTCTGGATCACCACGATGGCCATGACCCCGAACCACAGCGGATCGATGCCGAACTGGGTCAGGATCGGCAGGAAGATCGGAATGGTGATCAGCACCACCGACACCCAGTCGAGCAGCGCGCCGAGGATGAAGATCAGCAGAAGCAGGAAGGCCGTGACCAGCGCCGGCGACATGTCCGAGGATTGCACGATGCCGGTGATCAGCTGCTGCCCGCCGAGCACCCGGAAGATGCTGGTGAACATCGTCCCCCCGGCCACGATCAGCAGCACCATGCAGTTGATCCCGACCGTCTGGCGCAGGGCCTCGTAGAAGCGCCGCCAGGTGAAGGTGCGATAGGCCAGCGCCAGAAGCACCGTGCCGAGCGCGCCGATGCCCGCGGCCTCGGTCGGCGAGGCGATGCCGGCAAGGATCGCGCCGATGGTCGAGACGACGAGCAGGATCGGCGGGATCAGCGCGGCGAGCGTCATGCGCAGAAGCGCGAGCCCGCCCGGCTCCTGCCCGGTCACCCTGCGCGGCGGGGCGCTCTCGGGCCGCAGCCGCGCGCGCAGGTAGATGTAGCCCAGAAACAGCATGACCATCAGCGCGCCGGGCAGGATGATCCCCGCCATCACCTTGCCGATCGAAAGATTGGCCGAATTGGCGTAGATCACCACCACGATCGAGGGCGGAATGATCGTGCCGAGCGATCCGCCGGCGCAGATCGTGCCGGCGATCAACCCCTTGTCGTAGCCCGCCCGCATCATGGCCGGGATGGCCATCAGCCCCACCAGCGCCTCGACCGCACCCACGATGCCCGTCCCCGCAGCAAAGAGCGCGCACATCGCGACCGTGGCCAGCGCGAGGCCCCCGCGCACCCGGCGGAACAGGAGCGACATGACCTCGTAGAGCCGCTCGGCCACGCTCGACCGTTCCAGCATCGCGCCCATGAAGATGAACATCGGGATCGCGGCCAGCGTGTAGTTCGTGGTGATGCTGTCGAGAAACCTGAAGGCCTGCGAGGCAATCGTCGGGCCGAAGAAGAGATAGCCGAAGCCGAACGAGACGACGATCAGGCTGAAGGCGACCGGCAGGCCGAGAAAGATCAACAGGAACAGCGCCGGAAACATCAGGGCGGACAGGATCGGATCACCCATCGCGCCGCACTCCGGGGGCGGTCATCGCATCGGTCGGCATGGAGGTTCCTTTGTCGGAGGGGCAGGGTCAAAGCCGGTAGAAGCGGACCGCGTTGTCGTGGAACAGCGCCTGCTGCTCGGGCAGCGGGCGCGGCGCGAGGATCTCGAGGAAGGCGTCGAAGAGGGTGGCGAGGCTGCTCTTGAGGCCATCGACCGGGAAGTTGCTGGCGAACATGCAGCGGTCAGGGCCGAAGATCCCGATGGCCTCGTTCACGATCGGGCGGAGGCTCTCGACCGTCCAATGATGATCGACCATGCCGAGACCCGAGATCTTCAGATGCACATGCGGCAGCGCCGCCAGCGCCGCCATCCCGTCGCGCCAGCGCGCGAGGCCGCCGCTCTCGCGCTCGATGGGCATTCCGCAATGGTCGATGACAAGCGGCACCTCGGGCACCTCGGCCGCGATGCGGGCAAGCTCGGGCATCTGATGAGGATAAAGCTGGGCGTCGAACGACAGGCCCTGACGCGCCAGCGCCTCGTAGCCGCGCCGCCATGCGGGATCCGTCAGATAGTCGCCGCGCGGCGCCCATTGATAGGCAGGCGTATCGTGATGGCTGAGCAACATGCGGATGCCGCGCATGTTCGGGCTTGCGCAGTGGCGTTTCAGCTCGTCCTCGACCCCCGGCGCGTCCAGGTCGGAATGGGCGACGATGCCATGGGGAAAGCCCTCGGGCTGCGCATCCGCCACGGCCTGCGCGTAGCGCGTCTCGCCCACCGGATCGGCGGGGTTCCAGCCGCATTGCAGATAGACCGATTTCTCGACCCGGAAGGGCGCCACATCGGCCAGGTAATCCTCGATCCGGTAGTTGCGCCGCAGAGGTGCCGAATTGCCATAAACCCGCTGCCGCGGCGGCCCCTCCTGCAGCCAGGGATAGCTGTGGGCATCGAGATCCCAGATGTGGTGATGCGCATCGACCTTGGGAAAGGCCCGGCGGCGCTCTTCGGTCGTCATGTCGGTCCTCCTCCCGAGCAGGTGGAGGCTAGCAGATTCGTCTTCCGCAACGCAATCGGTTGCGTGGCGGATCTGCCGATTTTCGCGCGCCGCTGGTGAACGCCTCGAAGAGCGCAGGCTTAAGGTATTTGAAATAAGGATATAAAAGTCCACTCAATGCGGCAGGGACGAAAGTGCTCTCGGGGTCTGTTCAGGTGGATTGGGTCGTGCTAGCGTATCAATGCAAACGGTTGCGTAGCCGTTGCAGGGAGGAACACAGATGACAGGTTTCACGAAGTGGCACAAAGCCACGCCGGTGGCCGCGGCCATCCTGCTGCTGGCGGGACCGGCTTCGGCGCAGGATCCGGTGACGTGGCGCATGACCCATGCCTTTGCCGAGACATCCACCTTCTACCAGCTTTTCGCCTTGCCCTTCGCCGAGCGCGTCGCCCAACTGACGGACGGGCAGGTGGTGATCCAGCCCTATCCGGCGGGCGTCATCGCGCCCTCGTTCGAGGCCTATGACGCCGTTCTCGACGGGGCGGCGGATGCGGTGCAGTCCTCGGCCGTCAACATCGTGAACCGCGATCCGGCGAATGCGCTGTTCAGCACCTTTCCCGGCGGCATGGGGCCCGAGGCGCTCTGGCAGTGGATGTGGTATGGCGGCGGCAGGGAGCTCCTGGCCGAACACCGGCGCGAGACGATGGACCTGCACGCGCTGCCCTGCGGGATGGGCGCGACCGAGCTTTTTGCGCAGTCCCACAAGCCGCTGAAGACGCTCGCCGGTTTCCAGGGCGTAAAGTTCCGCACCGTCGGCTCCTTCGCCGATGTGCTGACCGCCATCGGGGCCGCGCCCACGGTGGTGCCGGGCGACGAGGTCTATACGATGCTCGAACGCGGCGCCATCGACGCGGCCGAATGGGGCAGCCCCTCCGAGAACCTCAAGGCGGGGCTTCACGAGACCGCGAAATACATCATCTATCCGGGCGTCCATACCAACGCCTTCTTCCAGGAGTTCGCCGTCCGGGCCGAGCTGTGGGACGCGCTCTCGCCCGAGCTGCAGGGCAAGGTGACGGCCGCCTGCGAGCTGTCGTCGATGGACACGCTGGCCGCCTTCGACGCGCTCGACCGCAAGGCGTGGGCCGAGTTGAAGCAGGGCAACAACGAGATCGTCCGGCTCGATGACGAGGTCGTGGAGCGCATCCGCGAAGAGGGCCGCAAGTGGATCTATGCCCGCGCCGACGAGGGCGATGCCTCCGGCAATCCCTGGGTGCGCAAGGTCGCGGAGTCCTACTTTGCCTTCTACGACGACTGGATCGGGAACACCTCGTTCCGCGCCGTCGATCATCGCGCCGAGCCTTCGGCGGACTAGGCCCGGGACGCACCGGGGAGGATGTCATGACGGGATTTTTCACCATCGCGGACCGTCTTGCCGGCCTCCTGGTCGCGGTCGCCACGGTCATGCTGGCGGCCCTGATCTGCGTCAGCCTCTACGAGGTCTTTGCGCGCTACGTCCTGGCGGCGCCGACGGTCTGGGCCTTCTACGTCCCGATCGCGCTCGGCCTCTGGGCGCTCTGGCTGCAGTGCCTCGCCACCTGCCTGCGTCTCGGCCTGCAGGTCGCCCGTCCGGCCTGAGGCGGCACGCGCCCCCTTCCGCGCGCCACTCAGGCCCGCACCGGCCCCCTTGTGGGTGGCCGCTCTCCCCGCGCGGCCCTGTCCGCGACCGATCAGGATCCGCAAGACCAAGGAATGAAGATGCATATCCACCTGCCCGAAGACATCGTCCAGCTGCGCGATACGGTCCGGCGCTTTGTCGATACCGAGGTCGAGCCGCGCGCCGCAGAGATCGACCGCACCAACACGATCCCGACCGGAATCTTCGACACGGCACGCGAACTGGGGCTGTTCGGCCTGTCGATCCCCGAGGAGTTCGGCGGACTCGGCGAATGCGAGCTTGCCAGCTGCGTGGCGCTCGAGACGCTCAGCCGCGGCCCGGGGGGCGTGACCTTCTATGTCGCGCCGAACGCGCCCGCGGCCGCGATCCGCCACGCCGGGACGCCAAAGCAGAAGGCGGACTATCTCGAGCCGCTGGCCGAGGGGCGCAAGTTCGCCGCCTTCTGCCTGACCGAGGAGGGCGCCGGATCGGACGCCGCCGGGATCCGCACGCGGGCGGTGAAGCGCGGCGACACATGGGTGATCAATGGCACCAAGATGTGGGTCAGCCGCGCCGCCGACGCCGAGGTCTTCCTCGTCTCGGCCGTGACCGATCCCGAGCGCAAGCCCAAGCCCGGCATCACCATCTTCCTGATCGGGCGCAGGCCCGGTCTCAGCACCGGCGCGCCGGACGTGCAGATGGGCGGCCGCGGGTCGGGCAGCGCCGAGGTCCGGTTCGAGGATGTGGAAGCGGGCGAGGACGAGATCCTGGGCGAGCTTCATGACGGCTTCGGCGGGCTGAAGTTCGTCCTGGGTCGCGCCCGGCTCTGGGCCGCGGCGCGCGCCGTGGGCGTGATCGGCAAGGCCGCCGAGCTGAGCATCGACCATTCCCGGACGCGCCGGCAGTTCGGCCAGCCGATCGGCGAGTTCCAGATGGTCAAGGAAAAGATCGCCAACATGGTGGCCGATCTCTACGCCGCGCGGCTGCAGCTCTATCAGGCGGCGAGCCTTTTCGATCAGGGGATCGATGCGGCGCAGGAGGCCGCCTACGCCAAGCTCTTTGCCAGCGAGGCGGCGGGCCGGGCGACGGACGCCTGCGTGCAGATTCACGGCGCGATGGGCGTGGCGGTGGGCTTTGCCGCCGAGCGGCTCTATCGCGACTGCCGCTCCTACCGCATCCTCGACGGAACCTCGGACATCCAGCGGCTGATGATCGCGAGCCGCGTGCAGAAACGTGGACTGGGCGAGAGCATCGCTCCGGGAGGTGTGGCATGAGCCTGGCGCTGGACAGGGCGGAGACGCGCGAGACCGACGTTCTGGTGATCGGCGCGGGGGCCGCGGGGCTGAGGGCGGCGCTGGCCGCGCGCGAGGCCGGGGCGCGGGTGCTCCTGGCCAACAAGGGGCGGATCGGCGTCTCGGGGGCGACGGCGGTGGGGCTCGCCTCGTCGGCGGGCTTTGCCATCCCCGACGGCGCCGGCGATCCGCTGGACAATCCCGATGTGCATTACGACGACATCATGACGGCGGCTCAGGGCTGCGCCGATCCGCGCCTCGTGCGGATCCTGGTGGACGAGGCGGCCTCGGCCGGGGCCGATCTCGACCGCTGGCGCGTGCCCTTCATCACCGATCAGGCGACGGGCCGGCCGCTGATCGCGCAGGGTGACTTCGCCTCGCGCCCGCGCAACCGCAAGATCTATCACCACGGCAAGCCCATCGCCGTCGCCCTGCGCCGGGAATGCGCGAAGGCCGGGGTCGAGTTCATCGAACATGCGATGGTGCTGACGCTTCACACCTCGGACGAAGGGGCCGAGGGCGCGCTGCTGATGACCAAGGACGGCACTCTGGTCGACATCCGCGCGCGGGTCGTCGTGGTGACGACCGGCGGGGCGGGGCAGCTCTTCCGCTACAGCCTGATGCCCGCCGACATCACCGGCGACGGCTATGCGCTCGGCTATCGCGCGGGCGCGCGCATGTCGAACATGGAGTTCATGCAGGCGGGCTTCGGCACGATCAAGCCGGCGCTGAACATCATCATGGCCTGGTTCTGGGCGGTCAATCCGCGATTCACCGACCGTTTCGGCAATGACGTGATCGAGCCCCACCTGCCGCCGGGCGTCTCCTTCGCCGATGCGGTCAAGGACAAGGCGCGCCACTATCCGTTCAGCGCCTCGGACCGCTCGCGCTGGATCGAGATCGCGGCGCGCCTGGCCATCGATGCGGGCCGGGCGACCGACCTCGACGGCTTTTACCTCGACCTGCGCCATGTGGACGGCTCGAAGCTGACCGAGAAGGGCTACAGCCAACTCTGGGCGGTCTCGCGCCAGTGGCTGCTGCGCAAGAACATGGACATCACGAAAGAGCCCCTGCACGTCGGCCTGATGGGTCACGCCATCAACGGCGGCATGATCATCGACGAGGGGGCGCGGACCACCGTGCCGGGCCTGCTGGCCGCCGGCGAAGCGGCGACCGGGCCCTATGGCGCCGACCGGCTGGGCGGCAACATGCTGCTGAATTGCCTCGTCTTCGGCAATCGCGCGGGCCTTGCCGCGGCCGAGGCCGCGCGCGCGCGCGCTGGTGGCCGGGGGGCGGAGGCGCGGCTTGCCGATGCGCTGGCCGGCCTCAGGCGGCGCAGCGAAGGGCAGGGAGCCCCGATCCGCCGCTCGCACGAGGCGATCAAGAAGACCATGTCCGACAATGCGCTGATCATCCGCACCGAACAGGGGCTGAAGATGGCCGAAGAGGTCCTGATGGCCGAACACGAACGACTGGACGCCGGCGCCTACGCCGCGCGCACGGTGCGCGACCTCTGGCGGGTCTATGAGGCGGAAAACCTCGTCGATGTCGGGTTGATGATGGTGACGGCGGCGGCGATGCGCGACGAGACGCGCGGCAGCCACTACCGGGCCGATGCGCCCGAGAAGAAGCCGCACTGGGACCGCTCCATCGTGATCGACCGGCGGGACGGCCTGCCCGCGCTCAGCGTCGAGAAGCTCGGCCCGGCCGAGGCGGCATGAGCACGATCCGCCTCCATTGGCCGTCCGAGGGCGTGGCGCTGATCGAACTGGCGCGGCCGGAGGTGTTGAACGCGCTCGATGCGGCCGCGAACCGCGCGCTGCTCGGCCATCTCGAGCAGCTCGAGGAGGCGGGCGAGGTCCGCGTTGTGGTGCTGGCCGGCGAAGGGCGGGCCTTCTCGGCCGGGGCGGATCTGGGGCACATGCGCGGCCTGTCAGGGCCGGCGCTGCGCCGCTTCATCGAGGCGAGCCGGCGGCCCGCCGACCGGCTGGCGTGCTCGCCGCTGATATCGGTCGCGGCGCTGCACGGCCATGTGCTGGGTGGGGGCGCGGAGCTGGCGCTCGGCTGCGACATCCGCATCGCCGCGCCCTCACTCTCGTTCGGCTTTCCCGAGATGGGTTTGGGAAGCCTGCCCGGATCGGGCGGGATGCAGCGCCTGCCGCAGATCGTGGGACATGCGCGGGCGCTGGAGCTTGTGGCACTCGGGCAGAGGCTCGGCGCGGAGGAGGCGCTGGATCTCGGGCTCGTCACGCGGCTGGCAAGCGCGGACGGCAGCCTGCGGGATGAGGCGCTGGCCCTCGCCGCGGCGATTGCCGCCCGCCCGGCCGAGTCGCTCCGCTATGCCAAGGCCGCCATGACGCTCGCCGGGCTCCCGGAAGCGGCCGGAGCCTTCCACGGGCTCGTGAGCGCCACGCGGCAGGCGGACCCCGCCTATCGCAGCAAAACCGCAGCGTTCGATCGGGAGGACGGACAAGGCACATGAAGGGATTTTCCAAAGGTCTGAGCGTGCTGGAGGCCCTCTTGTCGCGGGTCATCCTCGGCTTCTACGCTCTCGTCGTCTGCGTCGTCGTCTTTCAGGTCGTGAACCGCTTCTGGTTGCACCTGCCAATCATCTGGCTGTCCGACCTTGCCATCATCAGCTTCATCTGGCTCGGGTTCCTGACAGCCGCGCTGGCGGTGCGGCGCGGCGGGCATTTCCGCATGGCACTCATGCTCGACCTCGCGGGCGAGGGGCGGATGCGCCGCGGGCTCGAGCTGTTCTCGCACCTCGTCGGGCTTGCCATGTTCGGGCTGCTGGCCGTCACCGGCTGGCAGATGGCGGTGCGTGGCCTGCGCGAGATCTCGCCCGGCCTGCAGATCCCGATGAGCTGGGCCTATGCCTCGGTCGTGGTCGCGGGCCTGCTGGCGGTGCTGTTCCTTCTCGAGGCCATCGCGCTCGAGCTGGCCGGCAAGGCCCGCGCGGCCGGCCCTGATCCCGAACGGGAGGAGTGATCTTGGACCCGATTACCCTCGTTTTCGGCAGCCTCGTGGTGTTTCTGCTCTTCGGCGTGCCGGTGGCCTATGCGCTTGGAATGTCCTCGCTTCTGGTCATCGTCTGGGCCGACCTGCCGCTCTCGATCTTCGCGCAGCGCGCCTACCAGTCGCTCGACAGCTTCGTGATGCTGGCGGTGCCCTTCTTCCTGCTCGTGGGCCTGCTTATGAACAGCGCCGGCATCTCGGCGCGGATGCTGGAGCTGGCCGGGGCGATGTTCGGCCGGACGCGCGGGGCGCTGGCCAAGGTCAATGTCGCCGTCAGCATGTTGTTCGCGGGCCTTTCCGGCTCGTCGGTGGCGGATGTGGCGGGGATGGGGTCGGTGCTGATCCCGGCGATGATCCGCGAGGGCTATCCCCGCGCCTTTGCCGTGGCCGTGACCGCGGCCTCGTCCACCATCGGCATCATCATCCCGCCGAGCATCTTCATGGTGGTCTATGGCGCGGTGGGTGATGTCTCGATCGGCGCGCTCTTTCTGGCCGGCGCCCTTCCGGGGCTCCTGATCGGTGTCACGCAGATCACCTTCTGCCACCTGCTCGCGATCCGCCAGAACCATCCGGTCGGCCAGCCCTTCTCGCTCGCCCGGCTGGGCCGGGCGGCGCAGCGGGGCGTGCTGCCCTTCGGCGTCACGGTGGTCATCATCGGAGGCATCATCGGCGGCATCTTCACCGCGACCGAGGCCGCTGCCGTCGCCGTCATCTACACGCTGCTGCTGGGGATCTTCTACCGGACGCTGAAGCTGCGCGGCCTGATCGACTCGTTCCACGGGGCTGCGGTCCATCTGGGGCCCACGCTGCTCTGCGTGGCCACCGGCAGCGTCTTTGCATGGGTGCTGGCCTTCCTGCAGGTGCCGAACGAGGTTTCGCGGATGGTGGCCTACCTCGATCCCTCGCCCTCGATGGTGCTCATGTTCATCATGGTGCTCTTCGTCATCGTCGGCACCTTCGAGAGCGGCGTGGCCTCGATCATCATCTTCCTGCCCATCGTGCAGCCCATCGCCGCGGCGGCGGGGCTCGATCCGGTGCATGTGGGGGTGATCGTCTGCATGACGCTGGCGCTGGGGCTGATCACGCCGCCCTACGGCCTCTGCCTGTTCGTCGCGGCCAGGATCGGCGGCATCTCGGTCGAACGCTCGTTCGTGGCGGTGCTGCCCTGGATCGGCCTGTTCCTGGTCGTCGACGTGATCTGCGTGCTGCTGCCCGATCTGGTGCTGTTCCTGCCCCGACTTCTGGTGCCGCAGTTCATGGGGATGCCGCAGTAGCGCCGCAACCGAAGACGACCGGCGCTCCGGGGAGGGGGCGTCGCATCACACGGGAGGAAGAACGATGAAGACATGGAAGCTCTGCGCGACCGCCCTGATGCTGGCGCTTGCGCCCATCGGGATGGCGCAGGCGCAGGTGGTGCTGAAGCTCGCCTCGAACGCGGTGCGCAGCGACCCGCCGCGGGTGGGCGACCAGATCGCCTTCGAATGGCTGCAGTCGGAACTCGAGAGCCGGACGAACGGCGAGGTGACGCTCGAGATCTACTGGGGCGGCGCGCTCGGCGCCGAGGCGCAGCTTGTCCAGTCGCTGGAGACCGGGGTGATCGACATCCTGCCGAATTCCGGCTCGAACGCCGCCTCGACCCTGCCGGAGGCGGGGCTCTTCAGCACGAGCTACCTGTTCCGCGACTTCGACCATTACCGCGCGGTGGCCAACGATCCCGCCTTTTTCGACCGGCTGGCCGAGCTTCAGGCGGCCCGCAACGCGGGCTACCGGCTGGTGGGGCTGGGGGCGACGGGCTCGCGCAACCTCTACAACCGCACCCGTCCGGTGGCGACACCCGAGGAGGCGGCCGGGTTGAAGATGCGTGTCCAGTCCAGCCCGATCGAGTTCCGCATCTGGCAGACGCTGGGCCTGATCCCGACCGCCATCCCCTCGACCGAGATCTACCTGTCGCTGCAGACCGGCGTGGTCGATGCCTCGGAAAGCTCGATCCCCTTCATCATGTCGAACAAGTATTACGAGGTGGCGCCCTACATCACGCTGACCAATCACCAGATCAGCACGCATCTCTATTTCCTGAACGACGCCTCGCTTCAACGCGTGCCCGAGGAGCATCGGCAGGTGCTGCTCGGCCTGCTGCGCGAGACCGGGAACCGGCACATCGATGCGACGGCAGACCTCAGCGAGACGATGCTCGAGGAGCTGCGCGCCCAACCCGGCGTGACCGTCACCGAGGCCGACACCAAGGCCTTCGCGAACCGTCTGGTGGAGCTTCAGGACGAGGTGGCGGCCGAGCTGGGCGTGACGGACCTGCTCGCCACCATCCGCGCGCATTGACCAGCCAAGGGAGGAGACTGACATGAAAATCCTGCGTCGAACCATCACGGGCGCCGCGACCGGGCTGCTTCTGGCCCTGCCGGGCGTGGCCCTCGCCGGGACAACCCTGCGGGTGGCCAGCGAGGAGGCCTTCGCCACACCGGCCAAGGTTGCGGCCCAGTCCGCGCTGGAACATGTCGAGAAGACCCTGCCGGATGCGACCGGCGGCGCGGTGAGCGTGCAGCTCTATCCGGGCGGCGCGCTTGGCAGCGAGAAGGAGCTGATCAAGGCGCTGGCCGATGGCACGGTCGATGCGATGGTGCTCTCGCCCGGGAACGCGGCCGGCATCGTGCCCGAGGTGCAGCTGTTCAGCGCGAGCTATCTCTTTGAAAGCTATGACCATGCCCGCGCCGTCATCAAGGACGATGCGTTCTTCGAGGCGCTGGCGCAGATCATCGCCGAAAAGCAGGCGGGCTTCCAGCTGGCCGGGATCGGCCTGACCGGCACGCGCAACTACTACAGCCGCAGCCGGGCGGTCGAGACGATCGAGGATCTCTCGGGCGTCAAGATGCGCGTCATGTCCTCTCCGACCGAGTTCAAGGTCTGGAGCGAGCTGGGCACGCTGCCCACCACGATCCCGGCGCCCGAGATCTACACGTCGCTGCAGACCGGCGTGGTCGATGCCGCCGAAAGCAGCCTGCCGGCCATCTCGGGAAGCAAGTATTACGAGGTCGCCCCCTACATCTCGCTGACCCAGCACCAGTTCAACCTGCATCTCTTCCTCGTCTCGGACATTGCGATGTCGCGGCTGTCCGAGGGTCAGCAGGCGGCGGTTCTGCAGGCGTTCCGCGAGGCGGGGCATATCGAGATCGACGAGGCGATCCGGCTGAGCGACGAGGTGCTGGCCTTCCTGCGCGAGCGGCCCGGCGTGACGGTGACCGAGGTCGATACCGCGCCTTTCGCGCAGAAGCTGCGCGCCGTGCAGGATGAGGTGGCCACCGGCCTCGGCGTCGAGCCGCTGCTCGAGATCATTCGCAGCCACGGGACCCAGGGATGATCGCTGCCGGGGATCAGGGCGACAAGGTGATGCCGGCCGAGCGGGCCATCGCGATGGTCCGCCCGGGCTCCACGCTCGGCGTCGGCGGGGCGGGTGGGGTGCAGGAGCCCGACCTGCTGATCGAGACGCTCGCCCGCCGCTTTCGCGAAACGGGCGAGCCGGGCCGCCTGACCGAGTTCCACGCCATCCGCTGCGGCGAGATCGACGGGCGCGGCACGAGCCTCTTTGGCGCCGAGGGTTTCGTGAGCCGCATGTATGGCGGCTCGTTCTGGCCCGCCGGCACGCCCGCGCTGGTCCGGCAGATCCACGAGAACCGGATGGCCGCGTGGAACTTCTCGATCGGGGTCATGTATGGCCTGCTCGAGGCGGCGGCGGCGGGCCGGCCGGGCCTCTTGACCGAGGTGGGGCTCGATACCTTCGTCGATCCGTTGCAGTCGGGCGGGGCCCTGAACGAGGCCGCCGCGCGCGAGCCGGCCGTCGAGCGGGTGACGGTGGGCGGGCGGCCGATGCTCTTCTACCGGACGGTGCCGATCGACGTGGCCTTCATCCGCGGCACGACCGCCGATCCCTGCGGCAACGTCACGATGGAGGAGGAGCCGGCCAACTGCGGCGCGCTGGCCCTTGCGCAGGCGGCGAAGGCGAACGGCGGACGCGTCGTCGTGCAGGTCAAGCGCCTCGCCCCGCGCGGCGCGCTCGATCCGCATCTCGTCCGGGTTCCCGGCATCCTTGTCGATGCCGTCGTGCTCAGCCCCGGCCAGCGGCAGACGACCCATGTGGAGTTCGACCCGACGCTGGTGGGTGCTGCCCGCCTGCCGCTCGAGGCGGTGCCGATCCCGCCGATGTCGGCCGACAAGGTCATCCTGCGGCGCGCGCTCCTGGAGGCGCGGCCGGGCGAGACGCTGGCCATCGGCTTCGGCGCGCCGGGCTTCATACCCGCCATCGCCGTCGAGGAGGGCGTCTTCGACCGCGTGACCTTCTCGGTCGAGCATGGGGTGATCGGCGGGATCAACGGCTATGCCTGCGGCGGGCGCACCTTCCCCTGCGCCCACAACCCCGAAGCGATCATCGACGCGGCCGACCAACTGCGCTTCTTCGCGGGCGGCGGGCTCGACCGGGCCTTCCTCGGCGTGGGCGAGGTGGACGGGCAGGGCAACGTGAACGTCAGCCGCTTCGGCGACCGCATCCCCGGCGCGGGCGGCTTCATCGACATGACGCAGGGCACGCGGGATGTGGTGTTCTGCATCCGCCTCGGCGACCGGGGCCGGCGCAAGTTCGTGCCGCGGGTCGAGCAGATCACCTTCAGCGGCCCGCGCGCCCTGCGCGAGGGGCAGAACATCCTCTACATCACCGAGAAGGCGGTGTTCCGCCTCCGCCCCGAGGGGCTCGTGCTCACCGAGATCCGCGAGGGGCTCGATCCGCGCCGTGACGTGCTGGACCAGATCGGCGCCGAGGTGCGCGTGGCCAGCGACCTGATCCCCATGCCCGACATCTGCTTCCGCGACGCCCCAATGGGCCTCGCCGATCTCTGGACGACCGAAGAAAAGGAAAAGACGTGACGCGACCCTTCAAGCAGAGACTGCGCGGCAAGGAACCGCTCGTGGGCTGTTTCGTGATGGCGGCCTCGCCCACCCTCGCCGAGATGTGCGGCTATGCGGGCTTCGACTTCGTGATCCTCGATCAGGAGCACGGGCCCGCGGATGCCGAGACGCTCGAGAACCAGATCCGCGCCGCCGAGGCGAGCGGCATCGCGGCGCTCGTCCGCGTGCCGTGGGGCTCGCGCTGGCTGATCCAGCGCGCGCTCGATGCGGGCGCCGAGGGGATCGTGGTGCCCCATGTCACCACCGCCGCCGAGGCCGAGGAGATCGTGCGCTTCTCGCACTACCCCGGTCGCGGGGTGCGGGGGCTGGCCACCACCGCTCGCGCGGGGCGTCACGGCAACGTGAGCGTGGCCGATCACCTGCCGCAGAGCCTGCAGCGGACCTGCGTGATCCTGCAGATCGAGGATGCCGAGGCCCTGTCCGAGGTCTCGGCCATCGCGGGCGTGGATGGGGTGGATTCGATCTTCATCGGGCCGGCGGACCTCTCGGCCTCGCTGGGCCACCCCGGCCAGCCGGGCCATCCCGAGGTCGCCGCCGCCATCGAGGGCGTCATCCGCGACACCGAAGCCGTGGGTGGACCCGTGGTCTCGAGCTTCATCCGCGACGCCGAGGACGCGCGATTCTGGCGCGAGAACCGCGGGGTGCAGGTGCTGTGCCTGTCCACCGTCGCGATCTTCACCACGGCGCTCAGGGGTCTGGCGCAGGCCCTTGTCGTGCCGCATGAGACCAGAGAGGAGGCGCAGGCATGAGCGTGACCGGCCATTTCGAACCCGTGGTGCTCGGCTGCTGGTTCGAGGATTTCTCGGAAGAGGTCGAGCGCCTGAGCCCCGGGCGGACGATCACCGAATCCGACCTGATGGCCTTTTCGGGTCTGACCGGCGACTACAGCCAGGTCCACACCGACGAGGAATTCTGCCGCAACACCGAATTCGGCACGCGGATCGGCCACGGGCTGCTGGGTCTGTCCATCGCGCAGGGGCTGATGTGGCGCACGAACTACACGCAGGGCACGGGCGTCGCCTCGCTCGGCTGGACGAACTGGAGCTTCCGGAGGCCGATCTTCATCGGCGATACGGTCCGGGTGCGCTGGAGGCTCACCTCGAAGCGCGAAAGCGGCAGCAAGCCCGGCATGGGGATCATCCATGAATGGTGCCGCCTGATGAACCAGAAGGACGAGGTCCTGCAGGAGGGCGAGCACATCACCCTGATCCGGAGGCGCCCGGCATGAGCGATCATCAGTTCGTCCGGATCGCCCGCGAGGGGGCGGTCGGAACCCTCACGCTGAACCGGCCGGAGGTGCTGAACGCCTGCAACCCGGCCACCCACCGCGAGATCCAGCGGGCCATCGACGAGTTGGAAGCCTGCGACGAGGTGCGCGTCCTTGTGCTGCGCGGCGCGGGGCGGGCCTTCTGCTCGGGCTCCGACCTGCGCGAGGTGGGCGTCATGAAGGGGCGCGAGGCGCAGGCCTACATCCGCCTCGACTTCTCGACCAAGACGCGGATCGCCACCTGCGCCAAGCCGGTGATCGCCAGCCTGCAGGGCCATGTCGCGGGCGGCGGCTTCGAGATGGCGCTGGCCTGCGACATGCGCCTCGTGGCCGATGACGTGCAGTTCTCGCTGCCCGAGATCCGGCTGGGCACGATCCCCGGCTCGGGCGGGTTGCAGCGCCTGCCGCAGATCGTGGGCCTTGGCATCGCGAAGGAATGGGCGATGACCGGGCGCCGCATCGGTGCCGAGGAGGCCCATCTGCGGGGTCTGGCCAACGCCGTTCATCCGCCGGCAGAGCTGCAGGAGCGCACGATGGCCTTCGCGCAGGAACTGGCCCAGCGGAGCGCCACGGCGCTTGCGCTCTGCAAGGTGGCGCTCGATCCCGCGCCGCCCTCGCCGGACGGGCTGGTGGGCATCTATCATCGTCTCGCCTCGCAAGCCTGTCACGAGGATCCGGGCTATCACCGCGAGGCGAGGCGCTTCCGCAAGGGCGCCGTCCCATGAGCTGCCGGCCGGAGCCGGGCAAGGGATCAGTTGAACCGTGACCTGTCGAAAGCTATGCGGGCCGAAGGACGGGGTAGAAATGCAGTAAGAGGAAGCGGACGGCATGAAAGTCGTGGGAGGCCCTTCGGCCGGACGGATCGCCGAGATCGCAGGAGTGTCGAAATCCACCGTGTCCCGCGCGCTCTCCGGGCATCCCAGCATCTCGGAGGGCACGCGCAAGCGGATCCTGAAGATCGCCCACGAGATCGGCTACGAGCCGAACGCGATGGCCAGCAGCCTCGTCACCGCCCGCAGCGGGGTGATCGGCTTCGTCATCGGCGAGATGGAGAACCCGTTCTACCAGGAGCATATCGAGAAGGTCGCGCGGATCTCGGCCGCCGCCGGCACGCAGCTCATGCTGTTCCAGGTGCCGCAGGACGGCGAGCTGGCCGATGTGGTTCCGGCGATGGCGCGCTACCGGCTGGAGGGCTGCATCGTCATCGCCTCCGTCCGTACGAACGCGAAGTCGCTGACCGCCTGCCGGCTGCACGGCATTCCGGTCGTGCTGATCAACCGGGTCGTGCACGACGGCTCGGCCTCGTCGGTCCTGTGCCACAACGAGGCGGGCGGGCACGAGCTGGGCCGCTTCCTGCTGGCCGGCGGCCACCGGCGCATCGCGATCATCTCGGGGCGCGCCGATTCGATCGTGAACCGCGACCGACTGACCGGCTTTCGCGCGGCCCTCGCCGAAGCGGGGGTGCGCGAGGTGGCCGAAGTGAACGGCGATTTCCGCTTCGAGGCCGCCTATCAGGCCGCGCGCGAGCTGCTGTCCGCGGAGCCGCGCTGCGACGCCATCTTTGCCGTCAGCGACCTGATGGCCTGTGGCGCGATCGACGCCGCCCGCGATCTTGCCGTCCGGGTGCCGGACGATCTGTCGATCGTCGGATTCGACGGCATCCGCACCGCGGCCTGGCCCGCCTACCGCCTCACCACGGTGGCGCAGCCGGCCGATGCGATCCTCTCGCGGGCCGTGGCGCTCATCGCCGCGCGCGATCCGAACCGCGCGCCCGAGATTTCCTACATCAACGGGCTCTTGAAGGTGCGCCGCTCGGCCAGGGTGCCCGCGGGCTACGCGCCCGAGCCGGAATATCTCTGATCCGCTGCGGGCTCAGGCGCTCAGGCGGGCCGGGGAACGGCAGTCGGCCCATGCGCGGACGGCGTCCCCGAACGCGCTGAACAGCGGGCGCGAGACCGGATCCGCCGCGGCATTCCATTCCGGGTGCCATTGCACCGAGAGGGTGAAGCCCGGCGCGCCCTCGACATAGATCGCCTCGGGCGTCCCGTCGGGGGCGGTGCCGTCGATCACGATCCTGCGCCCCGGCCGCGCGATCCCCTGGCCGTGGAGCGTGTTGGTCATGACCTCCTTCGCGCCCATCAGCCGGTGAAAAACTCCCCCGGCCGTGAAGCGCACCGGATGGCGCAGCGCGAATTTCTCCTCGATCGTGCCGTCCGGGGGCATCCGGTGGTTCATCCGGCCGGGCAGGTCGCGGATCTCGGGATGCAGGGTGCCGCCCATCGCCACATTCACCTCCTGAAACCCGCGGCAGATGCCGAGGAACGGCTGGCCACGCTCGACGCAGGCCCGCACCAGCGGCAGGGTGATCGCGTCGCGCGCCCGCTCGAACAGCCCGTGGGCGGGCGTCTCGTCCTCGCCATATTCCGAAGGATGCACGTTCGGCCGCGCCCCCGTCAGCAGGAAGCCGTCGCACAGATCCAGCAGCTCCTCGACCGTCACGAAGTTCGGGTCTGTCGGGATGATCAGCGGAAGACAGCCCGACACGAGCGCCACCGCCTCGCTGTTCATCGTCCCCCCGGCATGAACGGGGTAGCTCTCGTTCAGGAGCGAGGAGTTGCCGATGATGCCCACGACCGGGCGGCGGCCGGCAGGACGGGGCATGGCGGTGCCGAGGATCTGAGTGTCGGGGATCTGGGGTCGCATGAGGAAAAAGATAAGGCGCACGGTCGCGATGGTGAAGGGCCGGACCGCCCGGAACCCCCGCATCCATGCACAGAACGCCGCGCTCTTGTGCGGCCTGTGCTTGCGCTGCCTCCGAACCGGCCCTTCGGGTCACGGGCTCGTGACTTGCGTTCCTGCGGGGGAAGACGGGTTCATCGGATCCTTCACAAGGAGGATTCCATGCGCTCACTGATCCTGATCGCCCTTGTTGCCGCCGGACCGGCCTTCGCCCAGATGGACCATTCCGCCCACGGCCCGTCGGCCGGGTCGGGCTCCAGCCTGGCCTATGAAGAGGCGAACCGGGCGATGCACGAGGCCATGAGTGTCCCGCTGACGGGCGATGCGGATGTGGACTTCATGCGCTCGATGATCCCGCACCACGAAGGCGCGGTGGCCATGGCGCGGGTCGCGCTCGAGCACGGGTCGGACCCGGAGGTGCGCAAGCTCGCCGAAGAGGTCATCCAGGCGCAGGAGGCCGAGATCGCCTTCATGAAGGACTGGCTGACCCGTCACGGGCACTAGCCCGCCCACGGACGCGGACGGGGCACTTCCGTCCGCGCCCTTCTCGCGGTCAGAGGCCGGGCGCCGCCCGAACTGGCCTGTTCTGCGCCGCCCGCAGCCTCGCGGGCGCGCACCATCAGTCCGGGACGGCGCCATGGCTGCCCGGCGTCGCGCGGACCGTCAGGGCAGGGGCTGGATCAGCCGCGCCTCGGCGATCAGCGCAATCAGAACCTCGACATGATGGGTGACCGAGTAGGTGGCGTCCCCCGCCTGCCGACGCGCCTCGAGCCTCCGCTCCTCCTGCAAGAGCGCCGTCACCGCCCGTTCGGGTCGCTGGTCCTCGACCAGTCGGCGCAGGTCGCGCTCGCGCCGGTAGTCCGCCAGACCCAGCCGCGCGGCGCGCATCAGGAGTCGGGGACGGCGGATCTCGGCAAGGAGGCTGCGGATTTCGGTCATGGGATTCTCCTCTGTCGGGGGATCGACAGATTGAGTCAGTGCAACTCTGCGTTGCGCCCGCGACCGATTCAGCGTGCGGAGGTTTCTCGAATGTTTAGGAATTAGAAAGAATTATCAACAACACCGCAGTTGTTAACGAACAGGTAACCAATGCCCCTGACGGTTGCAAAAGTCCAAGGCCGGATACTGCCATCACGCCGGCGCCACGGGATGGAATGATGCAGACCGATCTTCGCTTGTCACCGACGCTGCCCGCCTGGCTTCCCGAGCCGGTGCGGCTCTATCTCGATCACACCGAGGAAGGCCTTTCGCTGCGCGCGCTGGCGCGCCGCGAGGGCTGTCACGCCTCGACGGTGATGCGCCATGTGCGCCGCTGCGAGAACCGGCGCGACGATCCTCTGGTGGACGAGGCGCTGGCAGCGTTCGGGCGATCTCTGGGGCGCGGAGCCTTCCCAGCCAGAAAGGACAGACCCGACATGACGGCACCGATCCGCCCCGAAGCCTCGCCTGCGCTCCGGCCGGCGCTGCTTGACGAGACGACCATCGCGCGCGAGGCCCGACGCATCCTGCGCCGCCTGGCCGAACCGCAGACCGTTCTCGCGGTGGCGCCCGACATGGAGAAGGCGGCGGTCCTGCGCTCGCTGCCCGACGGGAGCACGGCCCGCACCGCCGTGATGGACCGGGCCGTGGCGCAGGCCTTCGCGCTCAAGGACTGGATCACCTGCCGCAAGCCCGGCCGGATCGCCACCTACGAGATCACCGCCACGGGCCGCGCCGCACTGAGGCGCCTGGTCGAGTGCGACGAGGCGGGACGCGGCGGTGGACTGGCCGAGGCGGCGCAGCCCTTCGCCGCCCAGCACCGCGACTGGGCCGAGCGCGAGATCCGCGACGAGGACGGCCCGCGCCGTGTCCGCTACAACGCCGCCGAAAGCCCCGTGGCCGTGCTCGGGCGGCGGCGGGACAAGGACGGGCAGCCCTTTCTCGCGGCCGAACTGGTCGAGGCGGCCGAACGGCTGCGCGAGGATTTCGAGCTGGCACAGATGGGCCCGCGCGTCGCGCAGAACTGGGACCGCTTCCTGACCGGCGCCGACCGGGGCAGCTTTCGCAGCGACTCGGGCGGCGCCGAGGGTCCGCGTCAGGCGCGCGAGCGGGTGGCGGCGGCGCTGCGCGACCTCGGGCCCGGCCTCGGCGACATGGTTCTGCGCTGCTGCTGCTTTCTCGAGGGGCTCGAGGCGGCCGAGCGGCGGATGGGCTGGTCCGCGCGCTCGGGCAAGATCGTGCTCCGCATCGCGCTCCAGCGGCTGCGGCGGCACTATGACGAGACCTACGGCCGGTCGCGCCCGCTGATCGGCTGAGCGTCGAGCGGGCGGACCTTCAGCTTCATGATCCGGTTGTCGCGCTTGGTCAGCACCTCGAAGCGGAAGCCGTGGAAGCTGAAGGCCTGCCCCTCGTTCGGGATCATCTGCGCCTCGTGGATCACGAGGCCGGCGACGGTGTTGGCCTCCTCGTCGGGCAGTTGCCAGTCCATCATCCGGTTCAGGTCGCGGATCGTCATGGAACCGTCCACCAGATAGTCGCCCGTATCGGACCGCTTCAGCGTCATCTCGAGGGCCACGTCGAACTCGTCGTTGATCTCGCCCACGATCTCTTCGATGATGTCTTCCAGCGTGATCAGGCCCTTGAGCGCGCCATATTCATCCACCACCAGCGCGAAATGCGTGTGCCGCTTCAGGAACTGGCGCATCTGCTCGTCGAGGGGCGTCGTCTCGGGCACGAAGTAGGGTTTCATCGCCACCGAAAGGATGTCGAGTTCGTCCAGTGCTCCGGTGCTGCCCGTCCGCATCAGCCGCGACACTTCGCGCAGCAGATCCTTGGCGTGGATGATCCCGAGGATGTTCTCGTGATCGCCCCGATAGAGCGGGATCCGCGTGTGGGGCGAGGAGAGCACCTGCGCGATGACCTCGGCCGCGGGCTTGTCGGCGTCGATCATCTCGATCTGGCTGCGGTGGCGCATGATCTCCTCGACCGTCCGTTCCGACAGGTCGAGCGCGCCCAGCAGCCGGTCGCGGTCCTCCTTTTCCACCGCACCCTGCGAATGGCCGAGCGCAATGGCCCCGGCGATCTCGTCCCGGATCGCGAGCATGTGGTCGCCCGGATCGATCCGCACACCCACGAGCCGCAGAAGGCCCCGCACCAGCACCCGCACCACCGCCACGATGGGCGAGAACAGGACGATCAGCACCCGGATGATCGGCGCCACCACCGAGGCAAAGCTCTCGGGTCGGCTGATGGCCAGCGTCTTGGGCAGCACCTCGCCGAAGATCAGCACCAGCAGCGTCATGACCAGCGTCGCCACCGCCACACCGCCATCCCCGAACAGCCGGGTCAGCAGCGCCGTCGCCAGCGAGGCTGACAGGATGTTCACCACGTTGTTGCCCAGAAGCAACGCGCCGATCATCCGCTCGTTGTCTCCGGTGATCTCGAACGCCCGCTCGGCCCCGCGCGAGCCCTTGTCGGCCTTCGCGCGGAGCTTCGCGCGCGACGAGGCGGTGAGGGCCGTCTCCGAACCGGAGAAGAAGGCGGACAGCACAAGAAGACCCAGAATGGCAACGGCCGTAAGCAGCGTTGCCGGATCAAGGTTCGAGAGGTTCATGACGGGTTACAATCCTTCGGGAACGGCAGGCGCCTAATGTGGAGCGGGCGGTGCCGCCCGACAAGCCTTCTTGCGCAGGCCCGACGTGCAGGCGCCCGCTTGGCGGGGCTTGACTGCGATCGGCAGCGGCCGGCAGCCTCATCGGCGCCGGTTCGTTTGATCGGGCGGACGGCCCTCATTCGCGTGCAAGCGGATGGTGCCTGAGCACGAGGTCCTTCAGATGCTCGTCGAGCACATGGGTGTAGATCTCGGTGGTGGAGAGGTCGGCATGACCGAGCAGGGTCTGGATCACCCGCAGGTCGGCCCCTCCCGCCAGCAGATGCGTGGCGAAGGCGTGGCGCAGCGTGTGGGGCGTGACCTTCGAGGGATCGACTCCCGCCAGCACCGCGATCTGCTTGATCAGGACGTAGAAATATTCGCGCGTCAGATGGCCCGCGGCACCGGAACCCGGAAACAGGAAGCGCGAGGGGACGCGCCCCGCCTTCTGCCCCGCGGCCTCGGCCTCGTCGCGCACCCGCAGCCAGTCCGCCAGCGCCTCGCGTGCGGGCGGAGAGAGTGGCACCATCCGCTCCTTGCCGCCCTTGCCGCGCACGAGGATCATCTGCGGATTGCCCCGCGCCGCCGCGACCGGCAGGCCCACCATCTCCGACACCCGCATCCCCGTGGCGTAGAGCAGTTCAAGCAGGCAGCGGTTGCGGACCTGATCGGCCGCGCGCCGCCCCTTGTCCCGGGCGGCGTCCAGCAGCCGGTCCACCTCCTCGATCTCGAGCGTCTTCGGCAAGCGGCGGGCGCGCCCCGGCCCGCGGAGGCGGATGGCGGGGTTGTCGGCGCGCCATCCCTCTTCATGGGCAAAGCGGTACAGCTGCCGGATCGACGAGAGCCGCCGCGCGCGGGTGGCGGGCGACAGGCCCTGCGCCTCGCAGAAGACGAGGTAGGCCTCGACCGCCGCGCGGTCGGCAGTGGCGAACTCCTCGGACCGGCGCGCGAGCCAGCCGGCAAAGTCCTTCAGATCGCGCCCGTAGGCCAGGCGCGTGTTGCGCGCGGCATCCAGCTCGGCCGCCTGCGCCTCGAGGAAGGCCGAGATCCACCGCTCCATCCCCGCAGGCGCCATCAGCCGCGTCGCTCCAGCAGCATCAGTTCGAGCGCGGTGCGCCGCGCGACCTTCTCGAGCCCGAGCGTGCGAAGGAGCGCGAGGCCCTGCGCGACGCCCGTGGTGTCGCCGTCCATGCCCCGCGTCACCTCTTCGAGGGCGAGCAGCAACGCCTCTCCGGGGCGGTCCTGATCCAGATAGTCCTTCGCCGTCTCGGAGGGTCCGGCCGTGCCGAAGCCCGCCGCGACCGCGCGGCCCATCAGGTCCATCGGCGCGGCGGCGCGCGCCGGATCGCCCGCGGCCAGCGCCACAAGAAAGCCCTCGGCCGCATCCCTGGGCTTGCGGGCGCGGGCGACGGCCTCGGCGTCGGGCGAGAGCAGGCCGACCCGGAAGGCCAGGGCATCCGCCTCGGGCGGCAGCGCCAGCCCCTCCAGCCGACCGGCGAGAAGCCGGGCCAGCGTCACCTCGAGTTCGACTTCCGACATCCGCTCATAGGCCAGCAGCAGAGCGGGACCGGCCGCCGCCGCATCGCCCGCCGTCAGCGCCTCATCAAGCGCCTGAAAGGCGCGCACCCGGTCCCAGACCCCGCCCGAGGCCGCGGCCTTGCGCGCGGTATAGAGGCCGAGCAGCAGGTTCGGCTCCAGCGCGCCCGACCGCGACAGCCGCTCGGCCGCCTCGATCTGGGCCTTCCAGCCGGCGGTCTCGCGCAGCTCGGCATGGGCGAAGGCGATCGGCAGCGACTGGGTGGGCAGCGTCTCGCCCACCGCTTCGAGCAGACGCCAGTCGAGCGGCGTGACGCGCGCGGGATGCGTGAGCGGGCCCTCATCCTCGTAAAGGTCGGGATCAAGGAACCGCGAGAGCAGCGCATCCTGCGCATCGTCCACATATCCCAGCGCCTGCGCCGTGCGCAGCGTCAGGGCGGCGGCGTTCCAGTCGCCGGAGCGGGCCAGGCAGAAGATCCGCGCGGGGAAGGTGGGGGCCAGATCGGGCGACTTCTGCAATTCGGCGCAGGAGGTGTCCTCTTCCCCGGTCAGAAGCGCGATATCGAACTTGCGCCGGAAGATCTCGGCCCCGTTGTCGCTGGCCGCATCGATCAGGCTCGTGGCCGCCTCCAGCGCTCCGATCGCCAGCAGCTTGTCCACCCGCGCCAGCAGAAGCCGCCCCTTGCCCTCGGAATCGGCGGGCGGCTGAGCCTCGGCCAGCAGGATCGTGGTCAGGAGCGACTGCAGCGCGGGCAGGGTGCCCGTGGGTGCGATGGCGATCCGGTTGGCGATGTCGGTCGTCCGCCCCATCCCCCAGAGCGCGTGCGGCAACCCCGTCACCGCCGGCGGCAGAAGGCCCGCCGCATCGGGCGAGGGCCCGTCCAGCGGCGTGACCGCCACCTCGGCCGGCAGCGCGCCCTTGGTGATCCCCGGCTCGTCCGAAGGGGGCGCGACCTTGACCGGCGCCGCCACCGAGCGCGACAGCCAGTCGATCGCGGACAGCGGCTCCTGCGCCGCGGCGCCGGCCGAAAGGCCGATCAGCGCGCAGACGGCCGCGGCCCCGCGTCGCGCACCGGCACGGATCGGGCCGGCCGTTGCGTCATTGGGCATTCAGCATCACCGGCTTGGTCACATCCGTCTGCGGCGGCGAGAGATCGGCGAGATAGGCGTAGCCCGTCAACCCGATCAACCCCGCAACCACGAGCACCAGCAAGACCTTCAAGATGCGCCACATGCCTGTTTCCGACCCTCGTTCTGCCCCGGCTATTGTTGCCCCGGAGGCATGGATGATGCTTCACCGCCCCGGAGATCGTTCGCGTCGAATATATATGGCATTTCACCCGACTTCACGCCATTCAGGCAACAAAGTTGATGTCCGGGGCGGAAGTGCGCCGGCTGAGGGACGGGGACGGCCAGGAGTTCATGGCGCGGCTGAAGAAGACGGTTGTGATGGTGGGGATGATGGGCGCGGGCAAGACCGCGGTGGGCACGGCGCTCGCGCGGGCGCTGGCCGTGCCCTTCCTCGATTCGGACGAGGAGATCGAGCGCGCCGCCAACCGCACCATCGCCGAGATCTTCGCCCGCGACGGCGAGCCCTTCTTCCGCGAGAAGGAGAGCCAGGTGCTCTCGCGGCTCCTGAAGGGCACGCCGTGCGTGCTCTCGACCGGGGGCGGGGCCTTCATGTCCGAAGCCAACCGCCGGATGATCCGCGAGCAGGGGGTGTCGGTCTGGCTCAAGGCCGATCTCGAGGTGCTCTGGCAGCGGGTGCGGCACAAGGCGACCCGGCCGCTCCTGCGCACGCCCAACCCGCGCGAGACGCTGCGGGCGCTTCTCGAGGCGCGCGATCCGGTCTATGCGCAGGCGGACCTCGTGGTGGAAAGCGGCGAGGGAACGGTGGAACAGATGGCGGTGCGGGTGCGCGAGGCGCTGGCCACGCGCCCCGATGTACTGGAGACGGACGGATGACGGTCGATGCGGTGCGGGTGGAGCTGGGCGCGCGCGCCTATGAGGTGCGGATCGGCCCCGGCCTGATCGCGCGGGCGGGCGCCGAGATCGCGCCCCTCCTGCGCCGGCCGAAACTGGCGATCCTCACCGACGAGACGGTGGCGGGCCTGCATCTCGCGCCGTTCCAGGCGGCCCTGGCCGAGGCGGGCATCGCCTCCTCGGCGCTGGCGTTGCCCGCGGGCGAGGCCACCAAGGGCTGGGAGCAGTTCTCGCGCGCCGTGGAGTGGCTGCTGGAAGAGAAGGTCGAGCGGCGCGATGTGGTCGTGGCGCTCGGCGGCGGGGTGATCGGCGATCTGGCGGGCTTTGCGGCGGCGGTCCTGCGGCGCGGCGTGCGCTTCGTCCAGGTGCCGACGACGCTGCTGGCGCAGGTGGACAGTTCCGTCGGCGGCAAGACCGGGATCAACACCGCGCAGGGCAAGAACCTCGTCGGCGCCTTCCACCAGCCCTCGCTGGTGCTGGCCGACATCGGCGTGCTCGAGACGTTGCCCGCGCGGGATTTCCTGGCCGGCTACGGCGAGGTGGTGAAATACGGCCTGCTGGGGGACGCCGATTTCTTCGAATGGCTGGAAGGGGCGGCCCCGCGTCTCGCCTCCGATCCCGAGGCGCGGCAGCGCGCCGTGCGCCGCTCGGTCGAGATGAAGGCCGAGATCGTGGCGCGCGACGAGACCGAAGAGGGCGACCGCGCGCTGCTGAACCTCGGCCACACCTTCTGCCATGCGCTGGAGAAGGCCACCGGCTATTCCGACCGGCTGCTGCACGGCGAAGGCGTGGCGATCGGCTGCGCGCTGGCCTTCGAACTCAGCCAGCATATGGGCCTCTGCCCCCAGGAAGCGCCGAGCCGCCTGCGCGCGCATCTTCGCGCCATGGGCATGAAGGTCGATCTGCGCGACATTCCCGGCGATCTGCCGGATGCCGAGGGCCTGCTGCGGCTGATGGCGCAGGACAAGAAGGTGGTGGACGGCAAGCTGCGATTCATCCTGGCCCGTGGCATCGGCGCGGCGTTCGTGGCCGAGGACGTTCCGGGCGATCTTGTTCGCCGCATCCTTCAAGAGGCGCTGGCAACCCGCTGACGGAGCGATACTTCCGCGGCGTTCGTGGCCGAGGACGTTCCGGGGCCTTGTTCGCAGAATACCTCAAGAGATGCTGGCAACCCGCTGACAGGGCGACGGTTTTACTCCATCAGCGGCCAGGGTCCGGGATCAAAGCGAGCAGCCGGTCGGAAGCGGCGAATACCAGAATTCCAGCACCGGCTGGGGCATGACCAGGCCCAGGGCCTCGTAGGTCAGTCTCGGGACGGGAAACATCGCGGTTCTCCTTCTTGTGCCCGCAGGGGCTTCTTCTGCGGGTAAAACGCGCCAGAACCGGTCTGGTTCGCTCCGACCTTCGGCGGAGGCGGCCCCTCAGCCGCTTTCGCCTCGTGCCAGAAGGTAGATGTCCATGATCCAGCCGTGCCGCGCGCGAGCCGCCGCGCGGGTGGCAACGATGCGCGGGCCTGCCTCCGCAAGAGGGCCCGCCTCGAGGATCTGCTCCGTCATTCCCAGAAAGGCGCCCCACCAGATGCGCACCCCGTCGGGCGGCAGGTGGCGAAAGCTCGTCTCTCCGTCGAGCATGACGGCGAGGCGATCGACCCCTTCGGGCCAGCCGCCCTCGCGCAGCCGGCGCCCGGTGGTGATGAGGACCGGCGCCCCCACCTCGTTCAGGGGAATGGCGTGGGCGGCGCAGAGCGCCTGGATCGCGGTGATGCCGGGAACGACACGCACGCGCGGCGCGGGCTGCAGCCGGGCCGCGATCCGCAGGCTCGAATCATAGAGGGACGGGTCCCCCCAGATCAGGAGCGCCACCCGGGCCGCCTGTCCCGCCGCCTGAGCCCACGCCAGCGCGATCGCATCGTGCCAATCCTCGACGGCCTGCCGGTAGTCGGGGTGCGCCGCATCCCGCACCGGAAGGTCGAACTCGGCCACCGGCACATGCGGGGCGGCCTCCGCCAGGATCGCCAGCCGCAAACCGGCAAGGTCCGCCTTGTCCTCCCCCTTGCGCGGCACGAGGATCAGGTCGGCCTCGGCCATGGCGCGCCGCCCCTCGAGCGTCACATGATCGGGATTGCCGGTGCCGATGCCGATCAGGATCAGGTCCATCATGGAAAGGTTCCTTCCGCAGCCACCGGCGAGGCGCCGCGGCCTCTCTCGGCGTGGGTCATGTGGGCGGAATCGCTCATCCCTCCTCCTCGCCGGCCAGCGGCCCGTAGAGGATCAGCGCGGGGGCGTCGCCCGCCCGCGCCACCTCCTGCACCAGCCCCTCCAGCGTCCCGCGCCAGATCCTCTGCGCCGGGGTCGAGATCCCCTCGGCCAGCATGGCGGGCGTCTCGGTTGGCAGTCCGGCCGCGAAGAGCGCGTCGGCCAGCGTCGGGAAGGTGCGCTTGCCCATGAAGACCACCGTCGTCGCCGTCGGATCGGCCAGGGCGGCGAGGTTCTGTTCGGGCAGCCCGCCCGTCACATCCGCCCCGGTGAGGAACTGCACGCGACGCGCGGTCAGCCGCCGCGTGAGCGGAATGCCCGCCGCCGCCGCCGCCGCGCAGGCCGAGGGCACTCCCGGCACGATCTCGTAGCCGATGCCCGCCGCCTCGAGCGCGCCGATCTCTTCCTCGAGCCGGCCGAACAGCCCCGCATCGCCCGATTTCAGCCGCACCACCCGGACCCCCGTCCGGGCATAATCCACCAGAAGGCGGCTCACATGGTCCTGCTTCGGAGAGGCGCGGCCCGCGCGCTTGCCAACCCCCACGAGATCGGCCCCCTCGCGCGCATGGGCCAGGATCGGCCCCGACGAGAGGTCGTCGAAGAGCACCGCATCGGCGCGGCCCAGACGGTCCACGGCCTTGAGCGTCAGAAGCTCCGGGTCGCCGGGCCCGGACGAGACGAAGGAGACGAACCCCGTCATGCCTGTTCCGGGAAACGCGGATGGGTGCCCACGGGCCGGTAGCGGCGGTCGTAGTCGCCGGCATAGAGGCGGCTCTCGGCGAAATCCTCGGCCCCGAGGCTGCGCCCCACGAGGATCAGCGCCGTCCGCTCCAGCTCGGCGCCAAGGGCCGCCTGCAGCGTGCCCAGCGTCGCGCGGACCACCCGCTCGTCGGGCCAGCTGGCGCGCCAGACGACCGCCACCGGGCAATCGGCGCCGTAATGCGGCAGAAGATCCGCCATCACCCGGTCCAGCACATGCACCGAGAGATGGATCGCCAGCACCGCGCCGGTGGCGGCGAAGGCCGCAAGGCTCTCGCCTTCAGGCATCGGCGAGGCGCGCCCCGAGGTGCGGGTCAGCACCACCGACTGCGCGACGCCGGGCAAGGTGAGTTCCGCCCCGAGCGTCGCCGCGGCGGCGGCGAACGAGGGCACGCCCGGCGTCACGTCATAGGGGATGCCCAGCGCCCGCAGGCGGCGCAGCTGCTCGCCCATCGCCGACCAGACCGAAAGATCCCCCGAATGCAGCCGCGCCACATCCTTGCCCTCGGCATGGGCCGCGGCGATCTCGTCGATGATCGCATCGAGGCTGAGCGGCGCCGTGTTCACGATCCGGCAGCCGGGCGGGCAATGGGCCAGCACCCCCTCGGGCACCAGCGAGCCCGCATAGAGGCAGACCGGCGAGGCCGCGATCAGGTCGCGCCCGCGCAGCGTGATGAGGTCGGGCGCTCCGGGGCCCGCTCCGATGAAATGCACGGTCATGCCGTGGCTCCCTTGCTGTCAGATTCCGCGGCCGCTCGGGCCACGGCGATGGTCACGGGCCCCGCGATCTGGCGGGGCCGGGTCAGGAGTGCGCCGGGGCCCGCGGCCACCAGCGCCGCCGCCTCGGCGACCGATCCGGTGCCGAACCGCTGCTCGATCCGCGCCGAGCGGGTGGGGGTGGCGATGCCGGCCAGCGCGGCCTCCGGCAGCCCCACCACCGGCAGCCCGAGCCCGCGGGCCAGCGCCGTCAGCGCCGGCAGCCCCGCGCGCGCGTCCAGCGTGGCCAGCACCTCGGGCATCTCGCCCAGCAGCGTAAGGGCCGCGGCAAGATCCTCTTCGGTCGCGCTCGCGCGGAAACCCAGCCCGGCCACGATCATGGCCGAAGGCTCCATTGCACGACCGGCCGCGCCGCGTCCCAGCCGCGCATCCGGCCCAGCGGCGTCGCGCGGGCGATCTCGATCCGCAGGAGGTCGCCGCCGTGCCGGGCATGAAGCGCGGCCAGAAGGGCCTCGGTCTCGAGCGTCACGGCGTTGACGACGAGCCGCGCGGTGCGGGGCAGCGCCGCGAAGAGCGCCTCATCGAAGCCGCCGCCCACGAAGATCGCATCCGGTGCTGGCAGGGAGGCCAAGGCGTCGTGCGTGCGGCCCTCGACCACCTCGAGCGGCAGGGCAAAGCGCGCGGCGTTGGCGCGGATGTTGGCCACGCGCTCGGGCCGGCACTCGACCGACACCGCCCGTCCGCCCGCAAGGCACCATTCGACCGAGACAGAGCCCGAGCCTGCGCCGAGATCCCACAAAAGCTCGCCCCGCCGCGGGGCCAGCGCCGCGAGCGTCAGCGCCCGGACCGGCGCCTTGGTGATCTGCCCGTCATGGGCGAAGAGGGTGTCGGGCCGGCCGGGGCTGCGGGGCAGGGCAGTCCCGCCCCGCGCCTCGATCGCCACCGTGACCGGGGCGGCCACATCCGTCAGGGCAAAGCCGCAGGCGGTGGCCTCGCGCACGCGCTCACGCGGGCCGCCCAGCGATTCCAGCACCCACAGGCGGCTGTCTCCCCAGCCTTCGGCGGCAAGGAAGGCCGCGAGCGCCCCGGCCGCGGGCCCGTCGCGCAGCGTGCAGATGGCGCGGCGGCCGGGGGCCAACTCGGGCAGCAGCCGCTCCACGGGCGCGGCATGAAGGCCCAGGCTCAGCACCTCCTCCTGCCGCCAGCCAAGCCGCGCCGCAGCCAGCGCCACCACGCCCGGAGCGGGATAGGCGCACCATTCGCCCGCCTCGAGCGCGGCCGCGAGGCTGCCGCCCGCGCCGTGCCAGAACGGATCGCCGGAGGCGAGCACCGCCACCGGCCGGCCCCGCAGCGCCAGCACCGGCGCGAGATCAAAGGGCACCGGCCATTCCAGACCCCGCGCGCCCGCCTCGACGAGCGCCAGATGCCGCGGCCCGCCCACGACGACCTCGGCCGCCTCCAGCGCGGCGCGGCTTGCATCCGTCAGGCCCGCCGGTCCATCTTCGCCCAGACCGATGATCGAAAGCCAGGGATCAGCCATGCGCATCCTCCTTCTGGGCGGAACGACCGAAGCCAGCCGCATGGCCCGCGCCCTGGCCGAGGCGGGCCTTCCGTCCGTGTTCTCCTACGCAGGCCGCACCGCCGCGCCCGTGGCGCAGCCATTGCCCGTGCGGGTGGGCGGCTTTGGCGGCGTCGAGGGCCTGGCCGCCTACATCCGGGCGGAAGGCATCACCCATGTCATTGATGCAACCCATCCGTTCGCCACGCAGATGAGCCGGAACGCGGTCGAGGCCTGTGACGCCACCGGCACGGCGCTGGTGGCGCTCGAACGCGCGCCCTGGGTGGCGGGGCCGGGCGACCGCTGGATCCGCGTCCCCTCGATCGAGGCCGCCGCCGAGGCGCTGCCCGAGGCACCGGCGCGCGTGTTCCTCGCCATCGGCCGCCTGCATCTCGCGGCCTTCGCGGGCCGGCCGCAGCACCATTACCTGCTGCGTCTCGTCGATCCACCCGAAGGGCTGCCCTTGCCTCACGCCGAGGCGATTATTGCCCGCGGCCCGTTCACGCTGGCCGAAGACCTCGACCTCCTGCGCAGCCACGCAACCCAGTGGATCGTGGCCAAGAACGCGGGCGGCGAGGGCGCGCGCGCCAAGCTCGATGCCGCGCGCGAGCTGGGCCTGCCGGTCGTTCTGATCGACCGGCCCGCGATCCTGCCGCGCCCGCGCGCCGAGACGCCCGAGGCGGTGCTGGCCTGGCTCGCTCATCCGGCCGACCTCGGCGTATAGACCCAGCGGCCCACGCGGCGCGTGGCCGAATTGCCGAGGATCACCACCGTCCGCATGTCGGCCATCTCGGGCGTGGCCTCGGCCAGCGTCACCGTTCGCAGATGCTGCTCGGGCGTCGAGACCGCGCGGGCGAAGGTCACGAGCCGGTCCGGCCCGCAGGCCGCGCGCAGGATTTCCAGAGCGCGGACAAATCCTTCGGGGCGGGACTTCGAGCGGGGATTGTAGAAGGCCATCGCCAGATCCGCCTCGGCGGCGAGCCGCAACCGCTTCTCGATCAGCGCCCAGGGCTTGAGATTGTCCGACAGGTTGATCGCGCAGAAATCGTGCCCGAGCGGCGCTCCGGCGGCGGCGGCGGCGGCCAGCATCGCGGTGATGCCGGGCAGGATGCGGATGTCGAGCGCCTGCCACTCAGGCCGCGCCTCCAGCGCCTCGAACAAGGCCGAGGCCATGGCGAAGACCCCTGGATCGCCCGAGGAGACCACGACCACCCGCCGCCCCTCGGCCGCCATCAGAAGCGCATGGGCCGCGCGCTCGACCTCCACCCGGTTGTCGGATGCGTGGAGCGTCAGGCCCGGCCGTTCGGCCACGCGGGCGACGTAAGGGATGTAGCCCACCACGTCGGTGGCCTCGGCCAGAGCGGCCGAGACCTCGGGCGTGACGAGATGTTCGGCGCCGGGCCCGAGACCCGCCACCACGAGCCAGCCGCTCATTCCGCAAGCTCCGGGCGGCGCCCGCGTCCGGGGACGAGCACGATGGCGAAATAGGGGCAGTCCGCGCCCTCGACCTCGGCCAGCCGCGCGACCCGCTGGCCCGGCATCGTCCCGCGCTCGACGAGCCAGGCCTCCTCGAGCCGCCCCGCGGCCGCCAGCGCCCGGCGCACCTTGGGCAGGTTGCGCCCGGTCTTCATCACCACCACCGCATCGGCCGCCGCCGCGTGCCGCGCCAGATCCTCTTCCGGGAGAGTGCCCGCCAGCACCGAGAGCACATCGTCGCCCCAGGTGATCGGCAGGCCGGCCGCGTTCCAGCAGCCCGCCATGCCGGGGATGCCCGGCACGATCTCGACCTCGGAGCGGCCCTGAAGCCGGCTGTGCAGATGCATGAACGAGCCGTAGAACAGCGGATCGCCCTCGCAGAGCACCACCACCTCCTCGGTTTGCGCCAGCTCCGCCAGCCGGTCGGCCCAGAGGCCGTAGAACTCGGCCAGCATCCGGTTGTAGTCGGGATGATCGAAGCGGATCTCGGTCGTGACCGGATAATCCATCGGATATTCGACAGCGTCGGGGCGCAGCATCCCCTCGACGATGCGGCGGGCCTGTCCCGCGCGGCCCGCCTTGCGGAAATAGGCCACATGGCGCGCCTGCCGGATCAGCCGGTCGGACTTGACGCTCAGAAGCTCGGGATCGCCGGGGCCGAGGCCCGCGCAGATGATGCGGCCCATCATTCCACCCGACAGGCAAGCGCGTTGACAGCCGCAACCGTGATCGCCGACCCGCCGAGGCGGCCTTCGACGATCAGCGACGGGCAGGGCAGGTCTTCCATCAGCGCCTCCTTCGATTCCGCGGCTCCGACAAAGCCCACAGGGCAGCCGATGATGGCCGCGGGCCGCGGGCAGGCCGGATCCTCGAGCATGTTCAGCAGGTGAAAGAGCGCGGTCGGCGCGTTGCCGATCGCCACCACGGCACCCGCGAGATGCGGCCGCCACAGCTCCAGCGCCGCGGCCGATCGGGTGGTGCCCATGGCCCTCGCAAGCTCCGGCACCTCCGCGTCCTGCAGCGTGCAGACCACGCGGTTCCCGGCCGGAAGGCGTGGGCGGGTGATGCCCTCGCTCACCATCCGCGCGTCGCAGAGGATGGGCGCCCCCGCCTCGAGCGCCGCCCGCGCCGCAACCGCCATGCCGGGCGAGAAGCGGACATGCGCCTCGAGCCCCACCATGCCGGCGGCGTGGATCATGCGGACCACCACCACCTCCTCCTCGGGCGTGAAGCGCGCGAGCGCCGCCTCGCTGCGGATGGTGGCAAAGGACTGGCGGTAGATGGCCGCCCCGTCGGTTTCATAGAGATGCGGCATCAGTCTGTCTCCGTGGGAACGCAGGCGAGGAGGGCTGCGATGGAATTGCGGCGCGGCTGCCAGAGGCCGGCCTCGGCCAGCGCTCGGAACCGGGCGCGGAGGGCGGCGAGGGCGGCGGGGTTCTCGCGCTCCATGAAGGCCACCAGATCCTCGCGCATCAGCGTCGCCTCGAAGCAGAGGTCGAAGAGCCCGTCCGGCACCGCGCGGGTGAGATTGGCAAAGCTCGCCAGATGATCGACCGAGGCCGCGATCTCGGCCGCGCCCCGGAAGCCGTGGCGCATCATGCCGTCGGCCCAAGCGGGATCGGCAATGCGCGACCGCACGATCCGGGACAGCTCTTCCGTCAGGCTGCGCGCGCGGGGCCGGTCGGGCCGCGTGGCGTCGAGGTGATAGAGCGCGGCCTCGCGCCCGAGCCGGGCCAGCGCCGCCGCGAAGCCGCCCTCGTGGGCGGCATGATCGTGCGCCATCAGAAGGTCGGTCTCGGCCAGATCCTGCACATGGGCGAAGGCGTCGGCCGCGCGCAGCCGCCCCTCGAGCGCGCCGCGGGCGGGCGTGGCCGCGCCATCCGCGCCGATGGCCCAGGACGAGCCCTCGATCCAGGCCTCGCCCGCGGTGAACCGCCCTTCGGGGCTGTAATCATCGGACCGCACGCCCACACCGTAAAGGCCGGGCTTCGGCCCGAAGACCCGCGGGCTGCGGCGGAGATAGGGGTTGTCCTCGGGCGCCTCCTCGCGGGCGGCGAGCGCTTCGGCGCCGGTCTCGAAGAGCTGGGCCAGCGTGGGAAAGATGTCGCGGAAGAGGCCCGAGACGCGCAGCGTCACGTCGATGCGCGGCCGCCCCAGCAGCGCAAGCGGCAGGACCTCGACGCCCGAGACCCGCTCGGAGCCCTCGTCCCAGCGGGGGGAGAGGCCCGCCAGATGCAGCGCCATCGCGAATTCCTCGCCCGCCGTCCGCATCGAGGCCGAGCCCCAGAGGTCGATCACCAGCCCCTTCGGCCAGTCGCCCTGATCCTGCAGGTGGCGGCGGAGCAGTTCCTCGGCGAGCTTCACCCCCTGCGCGTGCGCCGCGCGCGAGGGCACGGCGCGCGGATCGACGGAATAGAGGTTGCGGCCCGTGGGCAGCACATCCGTCCGTCCGCGGTGCGGCGAGCCGGAGGGGCCGGCGGCCACCCGGCGCCCGTCGAGGGCGGCCAGAAGCCCCCCGGTCTCGCCCGGTGCCGCGCCATAGAGATGCAGCCCTTCGCCGTAGCGGCTTTCCTTCAGGTCGCAGACGAAGCGGTCGATCCGGGTGATGGCCTCGGCCGGGGTGGCGTCGGGGGGAAGGCCCAGGTCCTCCTCGACGCCCGCGGCGCGCGCTTCGTCACGGATGGCGCCGATGAGGCGCCCGCGCCGGGCCGGGTCGAGCCCGTCTGCAGTGGAATATTCGTCGAGAAGCCGTTCCAGACGCACGAGATTGTCGGGCAGCGCACTGTCGCGCAGGGGCGGCGGCATATGGCCCAGAGTCAGTGCCCCGAGCCTGCGCCGTGCCTGCGCCGCCTCGCCCGGATCGTTCACGATGAAGGGATAGATCACCGGCAGCGCGCCGGTCAGCGCCTCGGGCCAGCAGGTGCCCGAGAGCGCCACAGCCTTGCCCGGCAGCCATTCGAGCGTGCCATGGGCGCCCATGTGGATCAGCGCATGAAGACCTTGCGCGCGCAGCCAGAGGTAGAAGGCTACATAGGCATGGCGCGGCACGCGGGCGAGGTCGTGGTAATCAGCATCTCGCGCCGCCACCTCGCCCCGCTCGGGTTGCAGCGCGAGCAGGAGGTGCCCGCGGCGCAGGGCCGCGAAGCGGAAGGCGCCGTCACGGCAGTCGGGATCGGCCTCGGGCGCGCCCCAGGCTTCACGAAGCGCGTGTTGCAGGGGTTCCGGCAGGGTCGCGAGCGCGGCCTCGTAGGCGGCGAGCGGCCAGACCTGCCGCTCGGTCAGAAGCCCCTCGGCGAGGTCCGCGCCGGGGGCTGTGGCATAGCCCGCCGCGGCAAGCGTGCCCGCCAGCGCCTCGGCCGAGGCCAGCGCATCGAGGCCCACGGCATGGGCGATCTGGTCGGGCCGGCCGGGATAGGTCGAGAGGACAAGGGCCAGCCGCCGCTCGGGTGCGGGCGTTCGGGCCAGCCGGTGCCAGACCGCCACCCGGTCGGCCACGGCCGCCACGCGGGCGGGATCGGCGCGGTGGGCGAAACGGGAATATTGAAGGTCCGGGCAGCGTTTGCCGGGCGACTTGAAACTGACGACGCCCGCGAAGATCCGCCCGTCCACCTCGGGCAGCACCACATGCATGGCGAGATCGGCGGGCGAGAGGCCACGCTCGGCCGCCGCCCAGTCGCGCCGCCGCGCGGTCGAGAGAGCGACCTGAAACACCGGGCAGCCGGGGCCGTCGAGCGGCGAGCCCTCGGGACCCCGCGCCGAGAAGGCGGTGGCGTTGACGATGGCCGCGGGACCGAGGCGGGCAAGTGCGGCGGCAATCCAGTCGGGCGCGCCCGGCGCCTTCAGCGAAGGCGCGAAGAGGCCGAAGGCGCGGAAGCCCCGTTCGCGAAGCGCGAAAATCAGCGCGTCCACCGGGCCCGTGTCGGCGGCCGTCAGGTAACTGCGGTAGAAGGTGACGACGACGACCGGCGCGCTGTCCGCCTCGGGCTCGGGGATCACGCCGCGGGCGGGGTCATACCAGCCCATGTCGGGCATCCGCTTCTCGCCCGGCACCGGGCCCGCATAAAGCCCCGCCGCCAGCGCCAGTTGCGCCAGCGCCGCCTGCGCCGCCACCGCGCCGCCTGCATCGCAGAGCGCCGACAGCCGCCGCAGCGTCGAGACCGGCAGCGTCGAGAGCGCATCGAGCGCCGGATCCTCGCGCCCGTCCGCAGGCAGGACCGCCAGCGCGATCCCGCGGCGCCGGCAGAGATCCTGCACCTCGGCCAGCCCGTAGCTCCAGTAGCTCTCGCCGCCGATCAGCCGGATCAGGATCGCCTTGGCATGGGCCAGCACCGTCTCGGCGTAGGTGTCGATGGACAAGGGATGGCGCAGCGCCACGAGGTTCAGAAGCCGGGTGGAGGGCAGCCCTCCCTTCGCCCGGTGCCAGCCCGCCGCGAAGGCCCCGAGATCGCTGTCGGAGAAGGACAGGACCACCAGATCCGCGGGCGTCTGCCCGGGATCGAACGGGGTCGCGGTCTCCTCGAGCCCGTGGCTTTCGCGGAAGACGACATGCATGGCTCAGCCGATCCGTGCCAGAAGATCCTGCCGGATCGCGGCCTCGTCCAGATCGCCGCGCTCGGCGATGACGACGAGGCGGCTTTGCCGCGAGCCGCTCCAGGGCCGGTCGAACTGGTGGCGGACGCGCGCACCCACCGCCTGCACGAGAAGCCGCATCGGCTTGCCCGCGACCGCCACATGGCCCTTCACGCGGAGGACGTTGCGCTCGGTCGCGAGCGCCCGGATCGCCTCGGCCAGACGCTCGGGATCGGCGATCTCGGGCAGATCGACCACGGTCGAGGCGAAATCGTCGTGCTCGTGATCGTCGGCCCCGTCATGGTGCGACGGGCGGGCGGCGAGATCGTCCTCGGCCGCGGCCTCGATCCCGAGGATCACCTGCGGATCGACCGCGCCCTCGGTCACGGCGAGGATCGGGATCGGCCGCGGCGATTCCGCCTCGACCACCGCGCGCGCGGCGGCAAGGCCCGCCTCGCCCGCGAGATCGGCCTTGGTCAGAAGCACGAGGTCGGCACAGGCGAGCTGATCCTCGAACACTTCCGAGAGCGGGGTCTCGTGATCAGCGCCCTCGGCCTGGGCCTGCGCGGCCACGGCGTCGGCATCGGGGGCAAAGCGGCCCGCGGCGACGGCCTCGGCATCGGCCAGAGCGATCACGCCATCGACCGTGATGCGCGAGCGGATGGCGGGCCAGTCGAAGGCCTTCAGGAGCGGCTTCGGCAGCGCAAGGCCCGAGGTCTCGATCAGGATGTGATCGGGGCGCCTGGGCAGCGCCATCAGCGCCTCGATGGTGGGGATGAACTCGTCGGCCACGGTGCAGCAGAGGCAGCCGTTCGCCAGCTCCACGATCGCCTCGTCGGGGCAGTTCTCGTCGGCGCAGGCGCGGATCAGGTCGCCATCGACGCCCACGGTGCCGAACTCGTTGACCAGGACCGCAAGGCGGCGCCCGCCCGGGTTCTGCATCAGGTGCCGGATCAGCGTGGTCTTTCCGGCGCCGAGGAAGCCCGTGATCACCGTGACGGGGATCTTGGCAAGGTCGGTCATGGCATCTCTCCGATGGGGGGAAGGCGGGCAAGCGACTGCTTGCGGAAGATCTCGGGCCGCTCGCGCCAGGGCACGATGCCGTCGGAGGCGCCCGCATAGGCGGCGGCGCCTTCGAGGATCGCGGGTGCGTCGGCCTCTTCGAGGCGACCATAGACATAGCTCCAGCGGCCGGGCGCCGACAAAGCCACGGCGCAGCCCTGCGAACACGCGGACAGGCATTCGACGGGCCGGACGGTGACGCCCTCGGGGGCATCGGCGGCGAGCGCGGCATGAAGCCGCAGGCCCGGCGTGGCATCGCCCTCGGCCACGGGCTGTCCCGCGCGGCAGGTGGTGCAGACGTGAAGCGTCACGGTCATCGGCCGTCCCTTGTCCTGCGGCGGAAAAGGGGCCCGATCCAGGGGAGGGAGGCGGCACAAGGCGGCACCTCGGTCCACCGGCCGCGGAACACCCCGTCCGCCCGTAAGTCTCAGCGCTGGCAGGTCTCCCGGCTTGCGGATGTGGGGCCTTGCGGTCCCGCGGCGGTCCGCCTTCCCGGCCTTTCGGCCAGTGGCATGGACAACCTCTCCGGTCACGGTCGCGGGGGCGGCTGCCTCTGGGGCATTCCCTCTTCGCCTGTCGCTTGCGGACAGGAACCAGCGCGGCGGCAGTGGTGAGCGAAAGGGCCGCCCTTGTCAAGCCGACGCGGAGGGCCGGGACGAGAGGACGCGGGACGGCTTCACAAGCCGCGCCGGTCGCGGCAGAAGGGCGGACGTAAAGGACGCACCCATGACGCGACTGCATGATCTCTGGCTGGCGCCGCACCGTCCGCTCTTTCTGGGCGCGGGGCTCTGGGCGCTTGCGGCGCTGGTCTGGTGGCAGTGGGGAGAGGCTCTGGGCTTGGCCGCGCCGGTTCTGGGCACCTGGGGCCTCTGGCACGGGCATGAGATGCTCTTCGGGCTCGGCTCGGCGGCGGTCGGCGGTTATTTCCTGACTGCGGCGCAAGGATGGCGCGGGTCGGACCCGCTGTCGGGGCGGCCGCTGATGGCGCTGGTCGCGCTCTGGCTGCTGGCGCGGGTGGCGCTGGTGCTGGCGGGACTTTGGCCCGCGGCGCCGCTCTGGCTGATCCAGCCCGCGGCTGGCGCCTATTTCCTTGCGCTGGCCGGGATGCTGCTGCGCGAGGCGCTGCTGGCCGGCCGCTGGACCAAGATCGGCTTCGGGGCAGGGGTCCTGGCCTACGGGCTGGCCGAGACGCTCTATCTGCGGGCCGCGCTCACGGATGGTTTGCCCGACGCGGCCACCATGGTGCGCGTGGGCTGGATGTTCTTCGCGCTCAAGATCTCGATCATCGGCGGGCGGATGGTGCCGGCCTTCACGCTGAACTGGCTGCGGCAGGTTCAAAGCCCGGCGCCCGACCCCGCACCGCGACCCGTCCTTGGCTGGTGCGCGCTGGGGTTGCTCTGGCTTGCGCTCGCGCTGACCTTCCTTGGCGAGGAGACGGTCTCGGCCCTCTGCCTCGTCGGCGCGGGGATCGCGCAGGGCCTGCGCCTTGCGGGCTGGCGCGGCTGGCGGGTGCGGGCGAACCGGCTTCTGCTGCTCCTCCACTTCACCTTTGCCTGGCTGGCGGCGGGGCTCGTCCTCGTGGGACTCGCGCGGCTGAACCTGGTGCCCATCGCCGAGATGGACGCGCTTCACGCACTGACCATGGGGGCGATGTCGGGAATGATCCTCTCGCTGGCCTCACGGGCCGCAGCCCCCCGCGACGGAGGCCCGCTGCGGGCGCGGCCGACGATGCTTCTGGCCTTCGCGCTGGTCTGGTCGGCCGCGCTCCTGCGCCTCTCGGCGCCCGTGATCGCCGGCTTCGATGCCGTCCCTGTGGCCGCGATGCTCTGGTGCGCGGGCTGGATTTCCTTCCTCGCGGGCTACCTGCCCACCGTCGTCGGGCCCCTTGCCCGACCCGTCTTCTCCGGCCCGCGCGCGGCAGCGCCGCAGGTCGTCCAGATCAGGAAGCCAAGATGACCGACATGAACCAGCGCCACGCCGAGAAGAAGGCCCGCATCAAGGAAGCGCGCGACCGGATGATGGCCGCCAAGACAGGCGAGAAGGGCCTGATCATCGTCCATACCGGGACGGGAAAGGGCAAATCCTCGGCCGGATTCGGAATGATCCTGCGCTGCATCGCCCACGGGATGCCCTGCGCGGTGGTCCAGTTCATCAAGGGCGCGTGGGACACGGGCGAGCGGCGGCTGCTGACGACCCACTTTGGCGACCTCTGCCAGTTCCATGCGATGGGCGAGGGCTTCACCTGGGAGACGCAGGACCGCGAGCGCGACATCGCCGCGGCCCGTGCCGGCTGGGACAAGGCGAGGGAGCTGATCCGGGATCCGTCCATCCGCATGGTGCTGCTCGACGAGATCAACATCGCGCTGCGCTACGACTATCTGGACCTGGCGGAGGTGCTGGCCTTCCTGGCCGAGGAAAGGCCGCCGATGACCCATGTCGTCCTGACCGGGCGGAACGCGAAGCCCGACCTGATCGAGGCGGCCGATCTCGTGACCGAGATGGAGATGGTCAAGCATCCGTTCCGGGCCGGGATCAAGGGACAGCCGGGCGTCGAGTTCTAGGCAACGGGCGGGGGACAGGCGCCTTGCGTCTCCCGCATCCTCCAAAGCCCGGATCAGGACGAGGGGCGGGCGCAAGTCGGGCCGGATGTCGGTCGGAACGGAGATGAATTGGCTGGGGCGGCTGGATTCGAACCAACGAATGGCGGTACCAAAAACCGCTGCCTTACCACTTGGCGACGCCCCAACTGTGCGGCCGGTTTAACAAAGGCTGCTCTGGGCCGCAAGAGCAACCGACCCTCCGCACCGGGGGCCTGCGGCCTCCGAATGACGGAGTGGCTGGGGCGGCTGGATTCGAACCAACGAATGGCGGTACCAAAAACCGCTGCCTTACCACTTGGCGACGCCCCAACTGCGGCGGTGTTTAGCGAAGCCTCCGGACCTCCGCAAGGGGCAGGTCGAAGATTTCTCGCATTGTCCCGAAGATCGGTGCAAGTTATGGAGACACATGGAAAAAACCGACGTCTTGATCCTTGGGGCAGGGGCCGCGGGCATGTTCTGCGCCATCGAGGCGGGCCGGCGCGGACGCCGCACGCTGGTGCTGGATCACGCCCGCGCCCCCGGCGAGAAGATCCGCATCTCGGGGGGCGGGCGGTGCAACTTCACCAACCTCGGCATCGCGCCCGAGCGGTTCCTGTCGCGCAACCCGCGCTTTGCGCTCTCGGCCCTCAAGCGGTTCACCCAGTGGGACTTCATCGCCCGGCTGGATGCCGAGGGCATCGCCTGGCACGAGAAGACGCTGGGCCAGCTCTTCTGCGACGGGCCGGCGACGCAGATCGTGGACATGCTGGTGCGCCAGATGCGCGAGGCCGGGGTCGAACTGCGGCTGGGCGTGGAACCCGGCGAGATCCGGGCCGTGCCGGACGGATTCGAGGTGGCAACCTCGCGCGGGCCGGTGCGGGCGGCGTCGGTCGTGGTGGCGACAGGCGGCAAGTCGATCCCGAAGATGGGGGCCACGGGCTATGCCTACCGCGTGGCCGAGAGCTTTGGCCTGCCGGTGGTCGAGACGCGGCCGGGCCTCGTGCCGCTCACCTTCGCCGCGCAGGAACTCGAGCGGCTGAAGGAGCTTGCCGGTCTTTCCGTTCCCGCGCGGATCACCGCTGACGGGGTGTGCTTCGAGGAGGCGCTGCTCTTCACCCACAGGGGTCTCTCGGGGCCCGCGATCCTGCAGGCGAGTTCCTACTGGCGCGAGGGGATGCCGATTGCCGTAAACCTCACGCCCGGCGCCGATCTGTCGGCTGCGCTGCGCGCTGCGCGGGACGCGGGGCCGAAAAGCGCCGTGCGCACCGTCCTGGCCCGGCATCTTCCCGAGCGTCTTGCGCGGCACATGGAGAGCGTGACGGGCATTGAGGGGCCGATCGGGGCCCAGTCGAACGCCACCCTCGAGCGCCTCTCGCAACTTCTGCGGCAGTGGGAATTGCGGCCCGTGGGCACCGAAGGCTACCGCACGGCCGAGGTCACCCTCGGCGGCGTCAGCACCGATCACCTTGATGCACGCACCCTTGTGGCACGGTCCGTCCCGGGCCTGCATTTCATCGGCGAGGCCGTCGATGTCACCGGCTGGCTCGGCGGCTACAATTTCCAGTGGGCCTGGTCCTCGGGATGGGCCGCCGGCCAGGCCGTCTAGGCGGACGGGCGATCCGGTCCGAGACCCGGCGGGAGCCTCGGAAAAGGCTGTCGGGTGGCGGCCCCGACACCGATACGGCTGATTCTGATAATCAACGTTATGTAATATATGCGGTGAGACTTAAGAGTGCCTTGAAGCGGCCCGCCGCCTTGGGCTAAGCGGTCCTTACCCTGTAGGAGCGTTGCCATGTCCTTCGATCGCCGTATCAAGATCGCCCCCTCGATCCTGTCCGCAGATTTCGCAAACTTCGGTGCCGAGTGCCGCGCCATTGAGGCTCAGGGCTGCGACTGGGTGCATGTCGACGTGATGGACGGACATTTCGTGCCCAACCTGACCTTCGGGCCGGCCATGTGCGCGGCGATCCGGCCGCATATCAAGGGCACGATGGACGTCCACCTGATGATTGCGCCGGTCGATCCCTACATCGACGCCTTCGCCAGCGCCGGCGCCGATGTCATCACCGCCCATCTCGAAGCCGGTCCGCACATTCACCGCACCCTTCAGGCCATCCGCGGCGCAGGCTGCAAGGCCGGTCTCGCGCTGAACCCCGGCACCGGCCTCGACGCGGTGGCGCATCTGCTCGACCTGCTCGACCTGGTCTGCGTCATGACCGTCAACCCCGGCTTCGGCGGGCAGAAATTCATCGAGAGCCAGGTGGCCAAGGTGCGCGATCTGCGCGCGCTGATCGGGGATCGGCCGATCCATATCGAGATCGACGGCGGCGTGACGCCCGAGACCGCGCCTCGGGTGGCGGCCGCGGGCGCGGACGTTCTGGTGGCGGGCTCGGCCGTGTTCAAGGGAGGCTCGGTCGACAATCCCGCACCGTACGGCGCCAACATCCGCGCGATCCGCGAAGCGGCCGAAGGCGCCCTCGCCCAGACAGTCGCCGCGAAATAACCCTTGGCGACAGAGGGTTGCCGCCCTCGGCTCAACCACCATCCGAAGTCAGCGAGCGGCCCCGGCCGCTCGTTTTCGTTTGGGCGGCTGGAACCGGAGTCTGGCGCCATGAGGATATGAAAAAGGCGCGACCCGAAGGCCGCGCCCCTGGAGCTTGATCAGAACCGGATCAGCCGGCGAGGGTCTTGGCGACCTCGGCGGCGAAATCCTCTTTCTCCTTCTCGATGCCCTCGCCCACGGCCATGCGGACAAAGCCCAGGATCTCGACGCCGGCCTGTTTCGCGGCTTCGGCCACGGTCACGTCCGGGTTGATCACGAACTTCTGGCCGAGCAGCGTGTTCTCTTCGAGGAACTTCTTCATCCGCCCCGGGATGATGTTGTTCTCGATCACCGAATCCGGCTTCGGCTTGGCCGAGGCGGCGTTCTCTTCCAGCGCCTTCTGGGTCTGGACGGCCCGCTCACGCTCGACGAGGGTCGGGTCGAGGTCGGCTTCCGACAGCGCCATCGGCGAGGTCGCGGCGATGTGCATGGCGATCTGCTTGGCGATGCCGTTGTCGGCACCCTTCACGGCCACCAGAACGCCGATCTTGCCGAGGCCATCGGCCGCCGCGTTGTGGACATAGGCCGCAACCGAATCGCCCGAGATCTTGGCCATCCGGCGCAGGGTCATGTTCTCGCCGATGACGGCGATGGTTTCCTGCAGCGTGGTCTCGACCGTCTTGCCACCCATGTCGGCCGCCTTCAGCGCCTCGACATCATCGACCGACAGCGCGGCCTGGGTGAAGCCCGTCACCATCGTCTGGAAGTCGGCGTTCTTGGCCACGAAGTCGGTTTCCGAGTTCACCTCGACCGCGACGCCCGTGCCGCCCGAGACGGCGACGCCAACGAGGCCCTCGGCCGCGGTGCGGCCGGCCTTCTTGGCCGCCTTCGCCAGACCCTTGGTACGCAGCCAGTCCACGGCGGCTTCCATGTCGCCGTCGGTCTCGGTCAGCGCCTTCTTGGCGTCCATCATGCCTGCGCCGGTCGACTCGCGCAGTTCCTTCACCATCTGGGCGGTGATTGCCATTGCGGCTCTCCTCAGTGAATTGGAAAAACCCGGACGGGGTGTAACCCCCGCCCGGTAACGGGATTGCGACGAACGGCCGATCAGGCCTCGAGCGTCTCTTCCTCGGGGGCCACGTCGAGCGCGCCAAGGTCGATCCCGGCGGCACCCATCTGGGCGCTCATGCCGTCGAGGGCCGCACGCGACACGAGATCACAGTACAGAGCGATGGCGCGGGCCGCGTCATCATTGCCCGGGATGATGTAGTCCACGCCCTTGGGCGAGTTGTTGGTATCGACCACGGCCACGACCGGGATCCCCAGCTTCTGCGCTTCGGCGATGGCGAGGTCTTCCTTGCCCACGTCGATGATGAAGATCAGGTCCGGGGTGCCGCCCATCTCGCGGATGCCGCCGAGCGAGGCCTGCAGCTTCTGCTGCTCGCGCTCCATGTTCAGCCGCTCTTTCTTGGTCAGGCCCTCGGCGCCGTGGGCGAGCAGCTCGTCCAGGTTCTTCAGGCGCTGGATCGACTGCGAGACGGTCTTCCAGTTGGTGAGCGTGCCGCCCAGCCAGCGGTGGTTCATGTAGTGCTGCGCGCATTTCTCGGCGGCTTCGGCGATCGGCTTCTGGGCCTGACGCTTGGTGCCGACGAAGAGGATGCGGCCGCCCTTGGCGACGGTGTCGCGCACGACCTTGAGCGCCTGGTCCAGCATCGGGACCGTCTGCGTCAGGTCAACGATGTGGATGCCGTTGCGGTCGCCGTAGATGAACTCCGCCATCTTCGGGTTCCAGCGAGCGGTCTGGTGGCCGTAGTGAACGCCAGCTTCAAGCAGCTGACGCATGGAAAACTCGGGGAGCGCCATGTCCATGTCCTTTCCGGTTTGCGCCTCGGCGAAGCCTTGTAGAGGGTGTTCCCCCAACCGGTGGACCAACGGGGATGTCTCCCCCGCGAGCCCGGGCTCCGCCTGTGAAGTGCGCGCGCTTTAGCCCTCCCGTGCGGGGATTGCAAGCCCCGCGACCTTCCGGCGAGGCGAGACGCTTGCCCGCGGGCGCCGGAGCGGGCATCAAGCCGGTATGAGCCTGCCCGACATCCTCTGCATCGGTTCCGCCCACTGGGATCTGATCGGCCACACGGCCCATGCACTTCCGGCGGGCGCCGACGTGCCGGGAACCGTGTCGCGGATGCCGGGGGGCGTGGCCTTCAACATCGCCCGCGCCCTCGCCCGCGAGGGGCTTTCGGTGGCGCTGTTGGCCGCGGTGGGGGCGGATGCCGAGGGCGAAGGGCTGGCACGGGCCGGCGCGACGGCCGGGATCGACATGCGCTTCCTCCACCGCGGCACGGCCACCGACCTCTATCTCGCGCTCGAGTCGCAGGGCGCGCTGGCGGCTGCGGTGGCGGATGCCCGCGCGCTGGAAGAGGCGGGCGAGGCGGTGCTGGCGCCGCTTCTCGACGGGCGCCTTGCCACGCCCGCCCTGCCCTTCGGCGGTCCGCTGGTGATCGACGCGAACCTGCCCGAGGCGGTTCTGGACCGGCTCGCAGCCTCCGTCCGCGCCTGCGCGAGCCTGCGGCTGGCGCCCGCCAGCCCCGCCAAGGCGCCGCGCCTCGCGCCGCTCATGGGCCATCCCCGTGCCGTGCTTCACCTCAACCGCGCCGAGGCAGGCATGATCTGCGGCGCCACCTTTCCGACCTCGCTGGCCGCCGCCGAGGCGCTTCTGGAGGCGGGCGTGCGCCGGGCGATCGTGACCGACGGCGCCCTGCCCGCCACCGACGGCTGCGCCCTGCGCGGCCTGCTGCAGGCCTGCCCGCCCGCCATTGTCGGCCGCCGGGCCACCGGGGCCGGCGATGCCTTCCTCGCCGCCCATCTTGCCGCCGAACATCGCGGCGCCGGACGTGAGGCCGCGCTCGCCGCCGCCCTTGCCGCCGCCGCATCCCTTGTCTCAGGAGATCTCAGCCCATGACCGCACCGCTTGCCCTTCATCCCGAGGTCGCCGAGGCGCTGCACGCAGGACAGCCCGTCGTGGCGCTGGAATCGACCATCATCACCCACGGCATGCCCTATCCGCAGAACGTCGAGACCGCGCGCGAGGTCGAGGCCGAGGTCCGCGCGGCCGGCGCCGTTCCCGCCACCATCGCGGTGATGGAGGGCCGGATCCGCGTGGGCCTCGCCGAGGCCGAGCTGGAGCGGCTGGCGCTGGCCGAAGAGGTGATGAAGCTCTCGCGGGCCGATCTCGCCGTCTGCCTCGCAACAGGGGCGACCGGCTCGACCACGGTCGCGGCCACCATGATCGCCGCCCGGCTGGCCGGGATTGCGGTCTTTGCCACCGGCGGCATCGGTGGCGCACATCGCGGCGCCGAAGAGAGCTTCGACATCTCGGCGGACCTGCACGAACTTGCCCAGACCGCCGTGACGGTCGTCTCGGCGGGCGCCAAGGCCATCCTCGACCTGCCCAAGACCTTCGAGCTGCTTGAGACGCTGGGCGTGCCGGTCATCGCCGTGGGGCAGGACGAGATCCCAGCCTTCTGGTCGCGCCAGTCCGGGCTGCGCGCGCCGATCCGCCTCGACAGCGCCGAGGAGATCGCCGCCGCCCACCTCATGCGCGCGCGGCTGGGCCTGCCCGGGGGACAGCTGGTGACGAACCCGATCCCCGCCGAAGCCGAGATCCCCCTCGCCGAGATCGAGGCGGTGGTGGCGCGCGCCATCGCCACCGCCGAGGCGCAGGGCGTCGCCGCCAAGGCGGTCACGCCCTTCCTGCTCGACCTGATCTTCGACCTGACCGACGGCCGTTCGCTGGCCGCCAACCGGGCCCTCGTCCTGTCGAACGCCCGCCTCGCCGCCTCCATCGCCCGCGCCCTGACGAAAGGCTGAAACCGCGGCCCCTTCATTCTGGCTCAAATATCCGCGGGGGTCCGGGGGCAGCCGCCCCCGGCCGCGGCCGGCCCTCAGAGCGCCGTCCAGCCGCCGTCCACCGAGATCGTGGTGCCGGTGATCTGCTCCGCCGCCGCCGTGCAGAGGAACACGACCGTGCCGCCGATCTGCGCCGTGGTGGCGAACTGCCGCGAGGGCTGGCGCTGCAGCATGACCTCGCGGATCACCGTCTCGCGGTCCATGTCATGCGCCTTCATCTGGTCGGGGATCTGGGCCTCGACGAGCGGCGTCAGCACATAGCCGGGGCAGATCGCGTTGCAGGTGATCCCCTTGCCCGCGGTCTCCAGCGCGGTGACCTTGGTGAATCCCACCACCCCGTGCTTGGCCGCCACATAGGCCGACTTGTAGGGGCTCGCCGTCAGGCCATGCGCCGAGGCGATGTTGACGATCCGCCCCCAGCCCGCCGCGCGCATCCCCGGCAGGGCGGCCGCCGTGGTGTGGAAGGCCGACGAGAGGTTGATCGCCAGGATCGCGTCCCACTTCCCGGCCGGGAACTCCTCGATCGAGGCGACATGCTGGATGCCCGCATTGTTCACGAGAATGTCGCAGCCGCCCGCCCTCTCGACCAGCGCCCGGCACTCCTCGCCCTTCGACATGTCGGCGGCGATGTAGCGGCACGGGACGCCATGTTCGCGGCCGATCTTCTCGGCAAGGGCATGATCCTCGTCGCGGTCGGTGAAGGAGTTGATGATCACCTCGGCCCCTGCCCGCGCCAGCTCCTCGGCGCAGCCAAGACCGATGCCCGAGTTCGAGCCGGTGACGATGGCCCTCTTGCCTTTCAGATCCATGATCCTGCCTCCCGTCGTTTCCACCTGCGCCAGAACTAGCCGGGCGCCGCCGCAATGGCGAGACGGAACGGGCGCGATCGGGCCCCTGTCATTCGCGAAGCGCGAAAAAAAAACGCCGGCACGAAGCCGGCGTTCAGTCGTTGAGGCAGGTTTCATACAGGCAAGAAACCTATCGAGCAGTAGGATACTTATACGACCTTCTCCGCCGGTGTCCAAGGTAAAAGTTTGAAAAGGTTACCGCCCGCCGCTAAATCTGGCGCCCTGCGGACCGGCCATCGAGGAGTTGTTGCCCGAATGATACAGGATTATCGGCCCGCCCTCAGGGGTCTCATGGCAGCCGCGGGCCTTGCAGTCTGGGGATTCGCAGCCGCCTCGGAACCGCGCCACGGCATAGCTATGTATGGCGAACCTGCGCTTCCACCGGATTTTGTGTCCCTGCCATATGCCAATCCCGACGCCCCCAGGGGCGGGCGGATCGTGCTGGGCGAGACGGGCGGATTCGATTCCCTCAACCCCTATATCGTGAAGGGCCGCGCGCCCTACTCGCTCGCCCCGCTCGCCGTCGAGAGCCTCATGGGGCGCTCGATCGACGAGCCCTTCACCCTCTACGGCCTTCTTGCCGAATCGGTAGAGACCGACCCGGAGCGGACCTGGGTCGAGTTCACCCTGCGCGAGGGCGCGCGATTCTCGGACGGATCGCCCGTGACGGTCGAGGATGTCCTGTGGTCGTTCGAGGAACTGGGCACCCGCGGCATGCCGCGCTACTGGATCGCCTGGCAGAAGATCGCCTCGGCCGAGCAGACCGGACCGCGCTCCGTCCGCTTCACCTTCACCGAACAGGACCGCGAACTGCCGCTGGTGCTGGGCCTGCGTCCCGTCCTGAAGAAGGCCCAGTGGGAGGGGCGCGACTTCGCGGCCTCGGGGTTCGAGGCGCCGATCGGCTCGGGGCCCTACATCCTCGAGAGCTTCGAGCCGGGGCGCTCACTGCGCTACCGGCGCAACCCCGACTGGTGGGGGCAGGACCTGCCCTTCAACCGCGGCCTTCACAATTTCGACGAGGTGACGGTCGAATATTTCGGCGACAGCAGCGTCGCGTTCGAGGCCTTCAAGGCCGGCGCCCTCTCGGTCTTCCGCGAGACCAGCGCGGCCAAATGGGCGACGCATTACGACTTTCCCGCCGTGCGAAGCGGCGCGATCGTCCGGTCCGAGATCCCGCACGGGCGCCCGTCGGGCATGGAGGGGCTGGTGATGAACACGCGCCGGCCGATCTTCGCCGACTGGCGCGTGCGCGAGGCGCTGATCCAGGCCTTCAACTTCGAACTGATCAACCGCACCCTCACCGGCGGGGCCGAGCCGCGCATCGCCTCCTACTTCTCGAACTCCGACCTCGGGATGGCGGTCGGCGCGCCGGCCGAGGGGCGCGAACGCGCGCTGCTCGAACCCTACGCGGCCGATCTGCTGCCCGGCACGCTCGAGGGCTACGCGCTGCCGGTCTCGGACGGCGGCGAAGCCAACCGGCAGGGCTTGAGGGTCGCGACGCGGCTTCTCGCCGAGGCGGGATGGCGGGTCGAAGACGGGGTGCTGACAGGGGCCGACGGGCGGCCCTTCCGGTTCGAGATCCTGCTGCCGCAGGGGGCCGATGCAATGATCTCGGCCGCCAACATCTACCGGCAGGCGCTGGCGCGGCTCGGGATCTCGGTCAGCATCGCGGCGGTGGATCCGGCGCAATACAAGCAGCGGGTGGACAACCAGCAGTTCGACATGACGAGCTTCCTGCGCTCGCTCTCGCTCTCGCCCGGCAACGAGCAGATGCTCTACTGGTCGGCGGAGGGCAAGGACGCCCCCGGCTCGCGCAACCTGATGGGGATGGAGAGCCCGGCGGCCGAGGCGATGATCCGCGGGATGCTGGCCACCGATGACCCGGCCGAGTTTCAAGCCTCCGTGAGGGCGCTCGACCGGATCCTGACGGCCGGTAGATATGTCATTCCGATGTGGTATCCTCGGGTTTCGCGGCTGGCGCATGACAGGCACCTGCGCTATCCGGCGACCACACCCATCTATGGCGACTGGCCGGGGTTCCTGCCGGACGTCTGGTGGCAAGAAAACTGAGAGCGAGCGGACAAGATGAAGAAACTGGTGGTTCTGGCGGCCGTCGCGGCCGTCCTGCAGGGCTGCAACACGGTGGCGGGCGTCGGTCAGGACATCACGGGCGGCGCGAACCGCGTCGGCAACTGGATCCTCGGCCCCGGTTACTGACCAGCCCGCGGTCGCCGCCCTACTGGGCGACGAAGATGCGGCGCGGCGCCTTTTCGAGGTCGGCCACACGCACCTGCAGCGCCTCGAGATCGGCCTCGCGCGCGGCCAGCCGTTCCGCCAGTTCTTCGGCGGTGGGCGGCTCGGGCTCGTGCTCGCGCGCACCGGCGATCCCGCTGAAGAGCCGGGCGATCAGCCGTGAGAGATCGTCCATGATCAGGAAGAACGAGGGCACGATCACGAGGCTCAGGATCGTCGAGACGATGATCCCGCCGATCACCGCCGTGGCCATCGGCGCCCGGAACGGCCCGCCCTCGCCCACACCCAGCGCCGAGGGCAGCATCCCCGCCGACATGGCGATCGAGGTCATCACGATCGGCCGCGCCCGCTTGTGACCGGCCTCCATGATCGCGGAGAAGCGGTCCATCCCGCGCGCCCGCATCTCGACCGCGAAATCCACCAGCAGGATCGCGTTCTTGGTCACGATCCCCATCAGCATCAGGATCCCGATCAGCACCGGCATCGACAGGGCCGAGCCGGTCAGGATCAGCGCCGCGGCCACGCCGCCGATGGCCAGCGGCAGCGACAGCAGGATGGTGAAGGGCTGCAGCACCGAGCGGAAGAGCAGGATCAGCACCGTCAGCACGAGCATCAGCCCGAGGATCATGGCATTGCCGAAGCTGGTCATCAGCTCCTGCTGCACCTCGGCGTCGCCCGCCTCCTGGATGCGGACGGTGGGCGGCAGCTCGGTGCTCTCGGTGATCTCCTTGAAGCGCGCCGACGCGGTCCCCAGCGCCACGCCCACCGGAAGGTTCGCCCCGATGGTCGCGCGCCGCTCGCGGTTGAGGCGGTCCACCACGCTCGGCCCTTCCGCGATGCGCAGATCCGCCACGGCCGAGAGCGGCACCTGCACGCCCGACGCCGTCGTGACCTTGAGCGCCGCGATCCGAGCCAGATCGCCCCGCGCCGAGGTGGCAAGCTGCACCCGGACCGGGATCTGCCGGCCATCGAGCGATATTTTGGCAAGGCTCGCGTCGATGTCGCCGATGGTGGCCACCCGCAGGATCTCGGCGATCTGCGCGGTGGTGACACCCAGCCGGGCCGCCTCGTCGGTGCGGGGGGTGATCTGCAGTTCGGGCCGGGGCAGCGCGCCTTCCGAGGCCACGTCGGCCAGAAGCGGATCGCCGCGCAGCGCCGATTCCAGCCGCGCCACGGCTTCGTTCAGGTCCGCCTCGTTGGTCGATAGGATCGAGAAGCTCAGGTCCCGCTCGCCCCGGTCGTTCAGCTTGAAGGCCCGCACGTCGGGAAGGTCGGACAGCAGCCGGAAGATCTCGGCCTCGATCTCGTTCTGCGGCCGGACCCGGCCCACAGGATCCAGTTGCGGCACGAAGGGTCCCACCAGAGGCAGCCGGCCCGCCAGCGAGACGATCCGGTAGCTCAGCCGGTGGTCGAGCTTTTCCAGGAGCACCGTCACCGCCGCGCGGCGGATGTCGCGCTCGCCCGTGGGCGAGGCGCCGCCCAGCACGAAGACATTCTCGACGCCCTCGACTCCCCGGATCCGTTCCAGCATCGCCAGCGTGGTGCGGTCGGTCTCGTCGAGCGAGGTGCCCGGTGCAAGCTCGACGCTGAGCGGTATGCGGCTCACGTCCTCGGGCGGGATGAAGCTGCCGGGAATGCGCAGCATGAAGAACATCGACAGCGCGAAGACGGCGATGGCCGCCACAAGCGTCAGGTAGCGCATCCGCAGCGTCTGCTTCACCAGCGCCAGATAGCCGCGCATGAGGATGCCATCCTGATGCGGCTTCTCGTCGGCGTCCTTCGGGCGCATCAGGTAGGCGGCCATCATCGGCGTGATGAGCCGCGCCACCATCAGCGAGAACAGCACCGAAATCGCCACCGTCAGCCCGAACTGCGCGAAATACTGCCCCGGTATGCCCGGCATGAACGAGACCGGCACGAAGACCGCGACGATGGTGAGCGAGGTGGCGATGACCGCCATGCCGATCTCGTCGGCGGCATCTATGGCGGCCCGGAAGGGTGACTTGCCCATGCGGATGTGCCGCGCGATGTTCTCGATCTCGACGATGGCATCGTCCACGAGGATCCCGGTGGCCAGCGTGATCGCAAGGAAGCTCACGAGGTTCAGCGAGAAGCCGAGCAGATCCATCACGAAGAAGGTGGGCACCGCCGACAGCGGCAGGGCCAGCGCCGCGATGAAGGTCGCGCGCCAGTTCCGCAGGAAGGCGAGCACCACGAGCGTCGCCAGCAGCGCCCCCTCGAGCAGCGTGTGAAGGGCCGCCTCGTAGTTGCCGTAGGTGTAGAAGACCGTGTCATCGACCAGCTCGGTCCGCACCTCGGGATGGGCGGCGGCGAGATCGGCCAGCACGGAATTGACCGTCTCGGCCACCGAGACCTCGCTGGCCCCCTTGGCGCGGAAGACCGCGAAGGTCACCACGGGCTCGCCGTTGAAGCGCGAGAAGGAGCGCGGTTCCTCGTAGCTGTCCACGACCGTGCCCAGATCCGACAGCCGCACGAAGCGCCCCGAGGGCAGCGCGATCGTGGTCAGGGCCAGCCGGTCCGCCGTGGCCGCATCGCCCAGAACCCGGATCGCCTGCTCGCCCTGCCCCAGTTCCGCCCGGCCCGAGCCGAGGTTGGCGTTCGTCGCGCGCAGTTGGGCGTTCACCTGAGGCGCGGTGATGCCGAAACTGTCCAGCTTCACCGGATCAAGCTCGACCCGGATCTCGCGCTCGGCCCCGCCGTAGCGGTCCACGCGGCCGATTCCGGGCCTGCCCTGCAGGGAGCGCGTGATCGTGTCGTCCACGAACCACGACAGCTCTTCGATGGTCATGTTCGGCGAGGAGACGGCAAAGGTCATGATCGCCTGACCCTCGACGTCGATCCGGGTCACGATGGGCGCCTCGATGTCGCCCGGCAGGTCGCCCCGGATCTGGTCGATCGCATCCTTGGTGTCCTGCACCGCCTTGTCGGTCGGCACCTCCATGCGGAACTCGGCCACCGTGGTCGAGCGGCCGTCCACCACGGTCGAGGTGATGTTCTTCACCCCCGTGATGCCCGCCACGGCGTCCTCGATCTCCTTGGTGACCTGCGTCTCCATCTCGGCGGGCGCCGCGCCCGCCTGATCGACCGTCACCGCCACCAGCGGCACGTCGATGTTGGGAAAGCGCGTGATCGGCAGGGTGTTGAAGGACTGCCAGCCCAGCACCATCAGCAGCACGAAGCCGAGGATCGGCGCGACGGGATTGCGGATCGACCAGGCGGAGAAGTTCATCGCGCGCGCCTCAGTTCACGGGTTCCGCCGGAACCGGGTTCACCCGGTCGCCGGGACGGACGAAGGCGCCGGCCTTCGTCACCACGAGATCGTTGGAAAAGAGCCCTTCCACGACCTCGACCATGCCGCCGTCGCGGATGCCGGTCACGATCGGGGTCCGCTCGACCGTGCCGCCCTGACGGACGCGCAGCACCGTCGCGCCCTCGGCCCCGCCGCTGACCGCCGTGACCGGCACCGCCAGCGACTCGCGCTCGGTCACGAGGATCTCGGCCTCGGCAAACATGCCCGAGCGCACCGCCTCGATCCGGTCGATGGCGATCCGGGCCCGCCCGAGGCGCGTCGCCGTGTCGATGGCGGGCTCCACCAGCCGGACCGAGCCGGGGATCGGCTCGGCCGCGCCCAGCGTGCGGATCTTGACCGACTGCCCCGGCCGGAGCCGCAGCAGATCCTGCTCGGCCACATCGGCGAAAAGCTCAAGCCGCCCGTCGCGCAGCAGCGTGAACATGGGCTCGCCCTGCGCCGAGGCGATGGCGCCCACCTTGGCATTGCGCGAGACGATCTCTCCCGCCACCGGCGCCACGACCGAGGTGCGCTTCAGCTGCAGCTCGACATTGGCCAGCTGCGCCTCGGCCAGCGCCACCTGCGCGCGGGCCGCCTCGAGCGTCTGGCGGGCCACCATCACCCGCGCATTGGCCGAGACGGAGGAGGCCTGCGCCGTGTCGGCGGCCGCCTGCGAGGCGGCCCCCTGCTCGCGCAGCTGCGCCGTCCGGCGGTTCACCCGCTCGGCCTCGTCCGCCGAGGACTGCGCCTCCAGCACCTGCGCCTCGGCCTGCGCTATCGTGGCCCGTGCCGAGGCCAGCGAGGCGGTGAACTGGCTCTTCTGCAGCTCCAGCGTCGAGACCGACAGCCGTGCCAGCACCTGCCCCTCGGCCACCATGTCGCCCACATCCGCCTCGAGCGCCTCGATCGGCTGGCCCTCGATCAACGGCTGGACCTGCACCAGCTCCACCGCGCCGATCAGCCCCGAGGCGATGACCCGGTCGCGCATCGGCCGGCGCACCACCGTCGACACCGTGATCGCGGGCAGCGCCTGCGCGGCCTGTCCGGGCTTCGGCCCCGTCTCCTGCGCAAGCACCACCTGGGGCAGCAGACCGGCAAGAAGGGCAATCGTCATCAAGCGCCGCATGGCAGACCTTTCGCTCATGGGAGACGGTTCGCGTCGCATCGGGCCACCTCGTCGAGGGTCGTGTCGATGGTACGCAGCAGAAGGGATTTCAGTTCAAGCGCCCCGGCCCTTTTCTGCGGCCAGTCGAGCGCCCATGCCCGCACGAGCATCACGAGGAAGGCGGCGTGGGCAGCGAAGCGGCGTTCCGCCTCCGCAGGCGGCAGACCCGTGACGCGGGCGAAGATGCCGAGGAAGGCCGCGCGGATCTCGGCTTCCATCCGGTCGCAGACCGCCCCGATCTCGGGGTTGCGATGCGCCATGGCCGTGATCTCGGCCCAGAGCGGCGCATCCTCCTCGCAGAGCTTCACCTCGATCCGGTAGCGCAGGATCTCGCGCAGGCGGGCCATCGGGTTCTCGGACGAGACCACCGCCGCAAAGTCGCGCTCGACGCTTTCCAGGTCGCGGCGGACGATGGCTTCGACGATGGCGCCCTTGGAGGGAAAGTAGCGGTAGAAGTTGCCGACACTCATGCCCGCCGCGCGGGCAAGATCCTGCATCGACGCGCCGTCGAACCCCTTTTCGGCAAAGGTGCCCCGGATCTGGTCGAGGATCTCGTCCCCCCGCGGCACGGGGGCGAAGCTGTCGGGCATGGGACCTCGGACGGAGGGCGAATGAACGTTCATTCGCACATAGGCGCCGGCCCGGCAAGATCAAGAGCCCAAGAGAGCCCGACGCTTGCATCGTCCGCCGGGCAGGCGTAGCACGAGGCGGCGCATCGCCGCAGGCCGCCGGTGCCCCCACTTCCCACCACCGAAGGAGCGGCCATGATCCGTCTCGACATCTTTTCGGACCCGATCTGCCCCTGGTGCTACATCGGCAAGGCCCTGCTCGATCGCGCCCTCGGAACGCGGCCCGATCATCCGTTCGCGATCGAGTGGCATCCGTTCCAGCTCAATCCCGAGATGCCCCCCGAGGGCATGGACCGGCGCACCTATCTCGAGACGAAGTTCGGCAGCCGGCAGGCCGCCGCCGAAGCCTACACCCGTGTCCAGGGCGCCGCCGAGGCCGCCGGCCTCGAGATAGATCTGGCCGCGATCCAGCGCACGCCGAACACGCTCGACGCGCACAGGCTGATCCACTGGGCGGGGCTCGAGGGGCGCCAGACGCCGGTGGTCTCGGCCCTCTTCCGCAGCTATTTCCGCGAAGGGCTGGACATCGGCGACCCCGAGGTGCTGGCCGACATCGCCGGCCGCTGCGGCATGGACCGGGCGCTGACGCTGCGGCTGCTGGCCTCCGACTCCGACCGCGAGGATCTGGCCGCGCGCGATGCCGACGCGCGCGCCAAGGGCGTGCGGGCGGTGCCGACCTTCCTCGTCGCGCGCCGCCATGCGGTGCCGGGGGCGCAGCCGGTCGAGCTGTGGCAGCAGGTCATCGACGAACTGGCCGGCCAGGATGGGGCGGACGCATGACCTCGACCACCGACATCCCCGAGAGCGGCCGGCTCTCGCGGCCCGAGTTCGTGGGCATGATCGCGATGCTCTTCGCGACCGTCGCCTTTTCCATCGACTCGATGCTGCCCGCCCTGCCCGAGATCGCCGCCGAACTCAGTCCCGCCGACCCGAACCGGGCGCAGCTGATCCTGACGAGCTTCGTGCTCGGCATGGGGATCGGCACCTTCGTGGCGGGCCCGCTCTCGGACCGGTTCGGCCGCAAGCGCGTGATCATGGGCGGGGCGGTGCTCTACTGCCTCGCCGCCCTCTGCGCCTGGGCGGCCCCGACGCTCGAGCTTCTGCTGATCGCCCGCGTGGTGGGCGGGCTCGGCGCCTCGGCCCCGCGAGTCGTGTCGCTGGCCCTCGTCCGCGACCTCTACCGCGGGCGCGAGATGGCGCGGATCATGAGCTTTGCCATGCTGATCTTCACGCTGGTGCCGGCCGTGGCGCCGCTCATGGGAACGGTGATCATCGACGCCCTCGGCTGGCGGGGCATCTTCCTGTCGTTCCTGGCCTTTTCGGCCGTGTCGATCCTTTGGCTCTCGATCCGCCAGCCCGAGACGCTGCCACCGCACGCGCGGCGCCCCGTCTCGGTCGCGGGGCTCGGCTCGGCCTTCCGCGAGGTGCTCTCGCATCGCGTGATCCTGACGGCCATCGGCGTGCAGACTCTGGTCTTCGGCGCGCTCTTCGGCACGCTCTCCTCGACCCAGCAGGTGTTCGACGTGACCTGGGGGCGCGGAGAGAGCTTTCCGCTGTGGTTTGCGGTCATCGCCCTGATGGCGGGCACGGCGAGCCTCGTCAATGCGGCCCTCGTCATGCGGCTCGGGATGCGCTTTCTCGTGACGGTGGCGCTCGGGGTGCAGTTCCTGCTGTCGCTCGGCATGTGGGGGATGACGGCGAACGACCTCTGGCCCGCGGCGCTGGCCTTTCCAGCCTATGTCCTCTGGACGACCGGGGTCTTCTTCATGGCGGGCCTGACGCTTGGCAACCTTAACGCGATGGCGATGGAGCCGGTGGGCCACATCGCGGGCATGGCGGCCTCGGTGATCGGCTCCATCGCGACGGTGCTCGCGGTGGCCCTCGCGGCGCCTCTTGGTCTCGCCTTCGACGGCACTCCGCTGCCCCTGATGCTCGGGGTGGCGTCCTTTGCCGGTGTGGGCTTCCTGCTGATCCGGTCCCTGCCGAGGACCTGATCCGGCCTTTGATGAAAGGCGGCGTGAACCGTTTTTCCGCTTGCCGCCTCAGGCGGAGGGTGCCTTGGCCTTGGCCTTTTCGGGCTTCACCAGCTTTTCGGCCAGATCGCGTGCGATGGCAAACGCGCCCTTGATCCGGTCACCTTCCGTCTTCCAGTCCCGCGCAAGCACGATCTTGTTGTCCTTCACCCGCGCCGTGTCCCCCTGCGCCTTGATGAAATCCACAAGCCCCACCGGATTGGCGAACTTGTCGTTGTGGAACTGGACCGTGGCCCCCCGAGGCCCGGTTTCCAGCCGAGAGATCCCGGCGCGCTTGCACATGGCCTTGATGCGAACAACGAGGAGCAAGGTGTTGACCTCCTTGGGCAATGGGCCAAAGCGGTCGATCAGCTCGGCGGCGAAGCCCTCCAGCTCGACCTTGGTCGTCAGCCCCGAGAGCCGGCGGTAAAGCCCCAGCCGCACGTCGAGATCCGTCACGAACTCCTCGGGGATCAGCACCGGCACCCCGAGGTTGATCTGCGGCGCCCATTGCTCGTCCTGCTCGGTCAGGCCCTGCAACTCGCCCGAGCGCAGCTTCTGGATCGTCTCCTCCAGCATCTGCTGGTAAAGCTCGTAGCCCACTTCCTTGATATGGCCCGACTGTTCCTCGCCCAGCAGGTTCCCCGCGCCCCGCAGGTCGAGGTCGTGGCTGGCCAGGTTGAAGCCCGCGCCGAGACTGTCGAGACTGGCCAGCAGCCGCAGCCGCTTGATCGCCTGCGGCGTCAAGGGCGCGCGAGGCTTGGTGGTCAGGTAGCAGTAGGCCCGCGTCTTGGCCCGGCCCACCCGGCCGCGGATCTGGTAAAGCTGGCTGAGGCCGAACATGTCGGCGCGATGCACGATCATCGTGTTGGCGGTGGGAATGTCGAGACCGGACTCAACGATCGTCGTGGCAAGAAGCACGTCGAACTTGCCGTCATAAAAGGCGTTCATCCGTTCGTCGAGGTCGCCCGCCGCCAGTTGGCCGTGGGCCACGACATAGGTCACCTCGGGCACATGCTCGCGCAGGAAGGTCTCCATGTCGGGCAGGTCCGACAGGCGCGGCACGACGAAGAAGCTCTGCCCGCCCCGGTAGCGTTCGCGCAGAAGCGCCTCGCGGATCGTCACCGTGTCGAACTCGGACACATAGGTGCGGATGGCCAGCCGGTCCACCGGGGGCGTCGCAATGATCGACAGATCCCGCACGCCCGTAAGCGACAGTTGCAGCGTCCGCGGGATCGGCGTCGCGGTCAGGGTCAGCACATGCACCTCCGAGCGCATCTCCTTCAGCCGCTCCTTGTGCGAGACGCCGAAATGCTGCTCCTCGTCGATGATGAGAAGGCCGAGGCTCTTCAGCTTCACGCCTTTGGCCAGAAGCGCGTGGGTGCCGATGCAGATATCCACCGTCCCGTCGGCCAGCCCCGCCCGCGTCTCGGCCGCTTCCCTCGCGGACACGAAGCGCGAAAGTTGACGCACCTTCATCGGAAAGCCGCGGAAGCGCTCGGAAAAGCTGCGGAAATGCTGCCGCGCGAGCAGCGTCGTCGGGCAGATCACCGCGACCTGCATCCCGGCCAAAGCCGCCACGAAGGCCGCGCGCATCGCGACTTCGGTCTTGCCGAAGCCCACGTCGCCCACCACCAGCCGGTCCATCGGGCTGCCGGATTCCAGGTCCTTGATGACATCCGCGATGGCCGACAGCTGATCGTCGGTTTCCTGGTAGGGAAAGCGGGCCGAGAAGGCCTCCCACAGCGAATGAGGCGCCTCGAGGATCGGCGCATGGCGCAGGTGACGCTCGGCCGCGATCCGCATCAGCCGCTCGGCGATCTCGCGGATGCGCTCCTTCAGGCGGGCCTTCTTCGCCTGCCACGCCCCGCCGCCGAGCTTGTCGAGAAGCCCCTCCTCATGCCCGTAACGGCTGAGAAGCTCAATGTTCTCCACCGGCAGGTAGAGCTTCGCCTCCTCCGCATAGACGAGATGCAGGTAGTCGTGCGGCGGCCCCGGCTTGTTCGAGGGCGGCTGCGGCACGCGCAGCGTCTCGAGCCCCATGTAGCGGCCCACGCCATGTTCGACATGGACGACGAGATCGCCGGGCGTCAGGGTGTCGTGCTCGCGCAGGAAGTTCTCGGCCTTGCGGCGCTTCTTCGGCTTCGAGATCAGCCGGTCGCCCAGCACGTCCTGTTCCGAGATCACCGCAAGGCCCGGCGCGGTAAAGCCCTGCTCCAGCGACCAGACCATCAGATGCGTGCCGCCGCGCCCCTCGGGGACGTCGCGGATGTCGCGGACGAACTTCGCGCCCTGCAGCCCCGCATCCTCCAGAAGCCCCTTCAGACGTTCGCGCGCGCCTTCGGACCAGCTGGCGATCACCACCTGACCCTGTTCGCGCAACGTGCGAACATGATCGACCAAGGCACCGAAAAGGCTGATATTTTCCGCCTGACGCTCCGGCGCGAAGTTGCGGCCCATGCGACCGCCGGCATCCAGCACACCCGGTCCCGGACTCTGGGCCAGCGGCGACAGCTGGATGACCCGGTGCCCCACCACCGCCGCGTGCCAGGCGGCTTCGTCCAGATAGAGAAGCTCGGGCGCCGAGGGCTTGTACACCGTATCGAGACGACCCTTCGCCGTCATCGCCTCGCGCCGGGCATCATACTGGTCGGCAATCCCCTCCCAGCGCGAAATCCGGGCGGGTGTCACCTGGTCGTCGAGCATCACGCTCGCCTCGGGCAGGTAGTCGAACAGCGTCTCCAGCCGCTCGTGGAAGAAGGGCAGCCAGTGCTCCATCCCCTGATGCTTGCGCCCCGCACTGACCGCCTCGTAGAGCGGGTCATCGGTGCCCGCCGCGCCGAACTCGATCCGGTAGTTCTGGCGGAAGCGGGTGATCGACCCCTCGTCCAGCATCACCTCGGACACCGGAGCCAGCTCGACAAGGTCGAGCTTCTCGACCGTCCGCTGGGTCTCGGGGTCGAAGCGGCGCGCGCCGTCCAGCACGTCGCCGAAGAAGTCGAGCCGCACCGGCCCCGCCACACCCGGCGGGAAGATGTCCACGATGCCTCCGCGGATCGCGTAGTCACCGGGTTCCGTCACCGTATCGGTCAGTGAAAAACCCATGCGGGACAGGTAGGTTCGAAGCCGTCCTTCATCCACCCGGTCACCCACGCGGGCCGTGAAGGAGGCCGCGCGCAGCAGATCCCGCGCCGGGATGCGCTGCGTGGCCGCGTTCAGCGTCGTCAGCAGCACGAACGGCCCCGGCATCCCGTGCGCGAGCGCGGCCAGCGTCGCCATCCGGCGCGAGGAGATCTCGGGGTTGGGCGAGACCCGATCGTAGGGCAGACAGTCCCAGGCGGGCAGCTCCAGCACGACGGCCTGCGGCGCCATGATGGCCAGGGCCGCGCGCATCGCCTCGAGCCGCTTGTCGTCGCGCGCGACATGGATGACAGGGGCACCGCGGTCGAGCTCTTTGGCGACCAGGCGGGCGTCGTAGCCCTCGGGCGCACCGCCGAGGAGGATCCGCGTTCCATTCTGCATGAGGCTCACTTAACAGGGCGCACCGCGGCGTCAACGGCCTCTGCGCCGCCTCCAGCGCCGAAGCGGTCAGAGCACGCCGATGCGCAGGTTCTGATACATGCCCCACAGGGCGGTCACGAAGATCGAGACCACGCCGAGCCCCTGCACCTGCCTGCGGTGCGCGGCAAGCGCGCGGTACAGCTCGCGGCCCGAGAGGTCCTCGATGCGGAAGGCGGTGCGCAGGCTGAGCCCGCCCACCAGCATCATGGGAAAGCCGAGGCAGAAGAGCGCCTGCGCGAACTCGATCCCGTAGCGAAATCCCAGAAGGCCGAGCGTGGTGAGAAGGAAGGCGCCGATGGCCACGATCCAGAGCCCGGCACTCGTGCCGATGTGGCGGAGCCGCCCGGCATAGATGCGCGACAGCTGGTTCACGTCCTCGCCCGCCGCGCCGCCCCGGCGCCGGGCGCGCTGCACGAGATCCCAGGGAACGCCGATCACCCAGTGACTCGCCGTGGACCACATGACCGCGAGCGCGATCCAGAACCACAGGTTGGAAAAGGACCGCAGATCGATCACTTCCGAAACACGGGCATAAAAATCCACGAGCACCTTCCTCTCGCCCGGACGGGTCATCCCACCGCCCTTGCGGCATTCCTACCCTTGAGATGAGGGTCTTTCCATGGCAGGCAGAAGGAAATTTTCCAAGCCCGCTCAGGCTCGCCGGGCCTGCGCCACTCGAGGACAGCCATGCGCCCGATCCAAGCCGCCTACCCCCACGCCCGTTTCCGCCGCGTCCGCCGCACCGACGCCCTGCGCCGGCTGACGCAGGAAAACACGCTGACGGCGGGCGATCTGATCTGGCCGCTGTTCGTTCGCGACGGGGAAAATGTCGAAGAGCCGATCCATTCGATGCCCGGCGTCGTGCGCCGCTCGGTGGACAATATCGTGAAGGCGGCGGAAGAGGCGGCGAGCCTCGGCATTCCGGCCGTCTGCCTCTTTCCCTACACCGACCCCTCGCTGAAGACGGAAGCCTGCGAGGAAGCCTGGAACCCCGACAACCTCGCGAACCGGGCGATCCGGGCGATCAAGGCGGCGGTGCCCGAGGTGGCGGTGATGACCGACGTGGCGCTCGATCCCTACAACGCCAACGGCCACGACGGGCTGGTGCGCGACGGGATCATCCTCAACGACGAGACCGTCGAGGCGCTGGTGAAGATGGCGCTGGTGCAGGCCGAGTGCGGCGCCGACATCCTCGGGCCGTCCGACATGATGGACGGCCGCATCGGCGCGATGCGCTCGGCGCTGGAAGCCGCGGGCCACAAGGATGTGGCGATCCTGAGCTATTCGGCGAAATACGCCTCGGCCTTCTACGGCCCGTTCCGCGATGCGGTGGGCGCCTCGGGCGCGCTGAAGGGTGACAAGAAGACCTACCAGATGGACCCGGGCAACAGCGACGAGGCGTTGCGTCTGATCGAGCGCGACCTGCGCGAGGGCGCCGACATGGTGATGGTCAAGCCCGGGATGCCCTATCTCGACATCTGCCGCCGGGTGAAGGACGCCTTCGGCGTGCCGACCTACGCCTATCAGGTCTCGGGCGAGTATGCGATGATCAAGGGCGCCGCCGAGCGCGGCTGGATCAAGGGCGAGGCCACCATGATGGAGAGCCTGCTCTGCTTCAAGCGCGCGGGTTGCGACGGCATCCTGACCTATTTCGCCCCCGAGGCCGCGCGGCTTCTGCGCGACGCCTGAGGCGCCGGCCCCTGAGTGAGCGTCCGGCCGCCATGGCCGGGCTGCTCCGGGCTGACAACGGGCGAAGAACGCTGTATAACGTCGTGTCAGGGGGGCGAAAGATCCCCGATCCACGGTTCGGGGCGGAAAGAGGGTTTCATGGCTGACTATTCGAGGCGGACATTTCTCGGTACCGCAGGCACGGCGGTTCTTCTGACGGCGGCCTGCGCCAACGGCGTCGGCAACAACAACGCGGCGGTGATCGACGCGCGGGTGGATGCCACGCGCGATTATCTCTTCGGGCGCTACCCCGGCACGCGCGACCTTGCACGCGACGCCAGGGGCGTTCTCTACATGCCGCTCGTGACCGAGGCGGGCTTCGGCGTCGGCGGCGCCTACGGGCGCGGGGCGCTGAGGATCAACGACATCACGGTGGATTACTATTCGGCCACCCGCGCGACCATCGGCTTCCAGATCGGCGCGCAGCAATATGCCCATGCGCTCTTCTTCATGACCGAACAGGCGCTGGCCGATTTCCGGGCGGGCTCGGGCTGGGCGGTGGGCGCGGACGTGCGCTACGCCACGCCCGATCAGGGCGCCAGCATCGGCAAGGAGACGACCGAGATCCAGCCCGTCGTGGCGCTGGTCTTCGGACAGTCGGGCCTGATCGCCGGGGCGACGCTGGGCGGCGTCAAATATTCGCGCATCATCCCGTGATCCGTCACGGACGGGCCCCGGGAGTCATCTCCCGGGGCCGGCCCGTCAGCGGGTCAGGCGCTTGATGAGCGCGGACGTGTCCCAGCGGCCGCCGCCCATCTGCTGAACCTCCTTGTAGAACTGGTCGACGAGGGCCGTGACGGGCAGGCTCGCCCCCACCTCGTCGGCGGTCCGCAGGCAGATCCCCAGATCCTTGCGCATCCAGTCCACGGCGAAGCCGAAGTCGAACCGGTCCTCGAGCATGGTCGCATGGCGGTTCGCCATCTGCCAGCTTCCGGCCGCCCCCTGGCTGATGACCTCGACCACGGCCTTGCCGTCCATGCCGGCCTTCTGGCCGAAGGCCAGCGCCTCGGCCAGCCCCTGCACCAGCCCCGCAATGCAGATCTGGTTCATCATCTTGGCGACCTGCCCCGAGCCGCTCTCGCCCAGCCGGTGGCAGACGCGGGCATAGGCCTCCATCACCGGCTCGGCCCGTGCATAATGCGCCTCCGAGCCGCCGCACATGATCGAGAGCGCCCCGTTCTCGGCCCCGGCCTGCCCGCCCGACACCGGCGCATCAACGAAGCCCAGGCCAAGCCCGTCCGCCTCGGCCGCCAGCTCGCGCGTGACCTGCGCCGAAACGGTGGTGTGATCGACGAAGATCGCGCCCCTCTCCATGCCCGCGAAGGCGCCCGTCTCGCCGCGGCAGATCGCGCGCAGATCGTCGTCATTGCCCACGCAGGCCATCACGAACTCGGCGCCCGCCGCCGCCTCGGCCGGCGTGGGCGCCGAGCGTCCGCCGTGCCGGGACACCCAGGCCTCGGCCTTGGCGCCGCTGCGGTTGAAGACCGTCACCTCGTGCCCCTTGGCGGCCAGATGCCCCGCCATCGGGAAGCCCATGACCCCCAGTCCCAGAAATGCCAGCTTGGCCATGATCTTCCTCCCGATTGCCGTCATGTTCCGGATCGACTAGGAACCATTCCGACCTCTCGCGTCAAGGACGGGCCCCATGATCGTCGTCTTCCGCTGGCTGCTGCGCATCTTCACCGGCCTCGTGGTTCTCGCGCTGGTGGCCGTGCTGATCACCTATTATTTCCTGTCGCGCTCGCTGCCCGACTACAACGAGAGCTTCCGGCTCGAGGGGGTGTCCGGGCCGGTCGAGATCGTGCGCAACGATTCCAACGTCCCGCACATCTTCGGCCCGACGGACGAGGACGTCTATTTCGCGCTCGGATTCGCCCATGCCCAGGACCGGCTCTGGCAGATGGTCACGATGCGGCGCACGGCGCAGGGCCGGCTGTCCGAGGTCTTTGGCGAGCGCACGCTGAAGATCGACGAGCTGATGCGCCGCTACGACCTCTACGGTCTGGCGCAGGCGTCGGTCGAGGTCCAGGACCCCGAGGTTCTGGCCGCGCTCGAGGCCTATTCCCGCGGCGTCAATGCCTGGATCGGGCAGGTCAACGCCGATGCCCGCGGCCGCGGCGCGCCCGAGTTCTTCCTCTTCTCGAACGAGATCGCGGTCTGGCGGCCGGCCGACAGCATCGCGCTGATCAAGCTGATGGCGTTGCAGCTGTCCTCGCATCTGCAATCCGAGGTTCTGCGGGCGCGGGTGTCGCTGCTTCTGCCCGACGCGCGGGTGTCCGACATCCTGCCCGACGCCCCGGGCGAGGGCGTCATCGCGCTGCCCTCCTATGCGAGCCTCGTGCCCGGTCCCTTCCCGGCGCTGCGCAAGGTGGGGCTGGGCGAGGATCCGCTCTCGCCCTTCCACCCCAAGGCCCTGTCGGGGGCGTCGAACGCCTGGGCGGCCGCTCCGTCCCGCTCGGCGGCGGGCGGCTCGCTTCTGGCCAATGATCCGCATCTGGCCTTCACCGCCCCCTCGATCTGGTATCTGGCGCGTCTGCAACTGGCCTCCGGCGGGGTGATCGGCGCCACGCTTCCGGGCATCCCGGCGGTGCTGCTCGGCCGCTCGAACCGGCTCGGCTGGGCGCTGACCTCGGCCTACATGGACGACCAGGATGTCCATATCGAGGAGCTGAACCCCGACAACCGCGAGGAATATCGCACCCCCGAGGGCTGGAAGCGGTTCGAGACCCGGCGCTCGATCATCAATGTGAAGGATGCGCGGCCGATCACGGTCACGCTGCGCTGGACGGACAACGGGCCGGTCCTGCCGGGCACGCATTACGACCTTGCCGCCATCACGCCGCCCGGCCATGTGGCCTCGCTGTCCTGGACGGCGCTTTCGGATCAGGACACCTCGATCAGCGCCGCCATGCGGCTGATGAAGGCCCGCACCGTCGAGGAGGCGATCGAGGCCGGGCGGCTCTTCGTGGCCCCGGCGCAGAATCTGATGCTGGCCGACGTGAACGGCGTCGCGATGCAGACGGTCGGCGCGATGCCAAGGCGCGACCCGGCCCACCAGTCCCGGGGGCGGATCCCCTCGCCCGGCTGGATCGCCGAGAACCTCTGGCAGGGCGTCTTTCCCTACGAGGACAATCCCCGGATGGTCGATCCCTCGACGGGGATCCTCGGCAACACGAACAACAAGACGGTGGACCAGCCCTTCCCCCGGCATGTCTCGTTCGACTGGGGCGACACGCAGCGCATCCAGCGCTGGCTTGCGCTGATGAAGAGCCGCGAGGTCCACACCCGCGAAAGCTTCATCGAGGCGCAGCTTGATACCGTTTCGCCCACGGCGCGCAACCTGCTGCCGCTGGTGGCGGCGGACCTGTGGTTCACCGGCGAGGCCGCGCCCGAAGGCACGCCCGAGCGGCTGCGCCAGCGGGCGCTGACGCTGCTCGCCGAATGGAACGGCGAGATGAACGAACACCTGCCCGAGCCGCTGATCTACATGGCCTGGATGCGGGCGCTGCAGGACCGGCTGATCCGGGACGAACTGGGCCCCCTCGCCGACGAGTTCAACCATCTCCAGCCGGATTTCGTCGAGCGTGTCTATCGCGACGTCGAGGGCGCGGCGGTCTGGTGCGACATCATCCAGTCGGCCGCCGTGGAAAGCTGCACCGACATCGCGCGCATGGCGCTTGACGATGCGCTGATCCGGCTGACCGAGGACCGCGGCCCCAATATTGAAAGCTGGCGCTGGGGCGACGCCCATCAGGCGACCCACGATCATCCGGCACTCGGAGAGGTGCCGCTGCTGCGCTATTTCGTGAACATCCGGCAATCGACCTCGGGGGGCGACCAGACGCTGATGCGCGGCATGACCCGCGGCACCGGGCGCAATCCCTACGAGAATGTGGCGGGCGCCGGCTACCGCGGGGTCTATGATTTCGCGGACCCCGATTCCTCGGTCTTCATCTCGTCAACCGGGCAGTCCGGCCACCCGCTCTCGCGGTTCTACGACAATCTCGGCGAGCTTTGGCGGAGGGGCGAATATATCCCGATGTCGCTTGATCCTGCGCTCGCCCGGGCCGCCGCGGTCGGGATCACGCGCCTCGACCCGCTGGACGACTGAACCTTTCGGGGGTGCGCCGCGGCCAGGGCCGCCGCGCGCCCCGGTCACAGGTCGCGATAGCGCTTTTCCTGCCGCGCGGTCCAACGGACCTCGATCCGGTGGCCCTCATCGGTCTCCGCCTCGGCCGTGACCACGCCCTCGGCATGAAGCCAGGCCCGGCGGCGGCCGTCGGCAAAGCCGAGGGTCAGGGTCCGGTCGGTCTTTTCCTCGTCGAACGCGGCGGAAACCGCCTCGAGCAGTTCGGGCAGGCCTTCGCCGGTGAGAGCGGAGAGGGCAAAAACCGTCTCCGACCGCTGGGCCTGCGCCACCAGCTGCTCGTGGGCCGACCCCTCCACGAGGTCGAGCTTGTTCCAGACCTCGTATTGCGGCGTCGCCCCCTTGACCCCGAGGCTCTGGAGGATCTCGGCCACGTCCGCGGCCTGCTCGGCCGTCTCGGGATGGGCAATGTCACGGACATGCAGGATCAGATCCGCCTCGAGAACCTCCTCGAGCGTGGCACGGAAGGCCGCCACAAGCTGCGTCGGCAGGTCCGAGATGAAGCCCACCGTGTCGCTCAGGATCACTTTGCGCCCCGAAGGCAGCGTGACGCCCCGCATCGTGGGGTCGAGCGTGGCAAAGAGCATGTCCTTGGCCAGAACCTCGGCGCCGGTCATGCGGTTGAAGAGCGTCGATTTTCCGGCGTTGGTATAGCCCACCAGCGCCACGATCGGGAACGGCACCTTGCGCCGGCTGGCGCGGTGCAACTCGCGCGTTCGGACCACCTTGTCGAGCTGGCGGCGGATGCGGATCACCTGCTCGTCGATGGCGCGGCGGTCGGCCTCGATCTGCGTCTCACCGGGGCCGCCCACGAAGCCGAAGCCGCCCCTCTGCCGCTCGAGGTGGGTCCAGGCGCGCACGAGCCGGGTGCGCTGGTAGGAGAGCGCGGCCAGCTCCACCTGCAGCACGCCCTCGCGGGTGCGGGCGCGGTCGGCAAAGATCTCGAGGATGAGCCCCGTCCGGTCGAGGAGCTTCACCCCCCATTCCTTTTCCAGGTTCCTCTGCTGGACCGGCGACACCGGCCCGTCCACCAGCACGAGACCGACCTCCAGCGCCTCGAAGCGGGTCTTCATTTCGGCGACCTTGCCGGTTCCGAACAGCAGCCCCGGCTGCGCCCGCGGAAGCCGCACGACCTCGTGGCCCACGATCTCCATGTCCGGCAGCGCAGCGGCAAGGGCCACCGCCTCGGCCAGACGATGCTCGGGCAGCCGGCGCGACCGCTCGCTGCGTATGTCGGGGTGAAGCACAAAGGCGCGCATCGGCTGCGACCGCGTCGCACCGCCGGAAGCCTCGGGCTGGCCTCCCTCGAAACCCTCGCGGCGGGGCTCCTCCTCCCCTTCCTCGGGATCGCTCAAATCAGTCGTCGCCCTCGTAGAGGTTGATCGGTTGGCCGGGCATGATGGTCGAAATCGCGTGCTTGTAGACCAGCTGCGACTGTCCATCCCGGCGCAGCAGGACGCAGAAATTGTCGAACCAGGTAATCACGCCCTGCAGTTTAACACCGTTGATGAGAAAAATCGTTACCGGAACCTTTGCCTTTCTGACGTGGTTCAGAAAGGCGTCCTGCAAGTTTTGTTTATCGGCAGCCATCCGTTATCTTGCCTTTATGGTTGAGACGCTTCCGTCTTTCCTCGTTCCCCCCGGCTGCAATCCGACGGTCAGAATCAAGTATGGGCAGGACTCGCGGGAGATTCCAGTCCCAATAACAGATCCTTAGTTGAGTGCGGCAGGCCTGCCGCTTTTCCGCTCAGCGCCGCCAGCTTGCGGGAGCGAGAAGCGCGAGGATGGCCAGCGTTTCCATCCGGCCAACAACCATGGCCGCGCCGGCGATGATCTTGGCCGCCGGCCCCAGTTCGGCCCAGCGGATCGGCGTCTCGACGGCGAGGTCGGCCAGCGGCCCGGTCGTGGTCAGGGCCGCGATGCCAAGCACCATCGACCGCTCGAAATCGAGCCCCGCGAGACTCAGCGCCGCCGTCACCACCGCAATGGAGAAGGCAAAGAGCATGAAGAAGATCCAGGCCACATAGGCCCCTTCGCGGCGCAACCGGCGGGCGACCACGCCCTGCCCGCCGATCGAGCTGGGATGGACGATCCTCTCAAGCTCGCGCTCGGCGTGGCGGTAGAGCGCATAGACCCTGAGAAGTTTCACGCCCCCCGCCGTTGTGGCCACGCCGCCCCCCACGATGGCAAGGCCGATCAGGATCAGGCCGGGCGTGCCCAGCCCCGACCAGGAGCGCGAGGCGACCCAGTCGCGGGATTCGTAGCCGGTCGTCGTCAGGAACGAGAGCGTGGTGAAGAGCCCGCCCCACATGGCGCGCGCGGCAGCCGAGATGTTCTGCGTGTCCTCGGTCTCGATCGCGCCGATCCAGTGGCGCAGGAACAGCACCACGGGCACACCGAGCAGGAAGAAGAAGGCCATCATCACCTCGGGGTCGCGGTGGATGGGGGTATCCCGGTCCACCATGGCCGTGCCGGGCATCAGGCGGCGGGTCACGGCAAGGAACAGGAACAGGAAGATCAGGAGCTCGCCGGTAAAGCCCGCGCCGCCCGCCGTCATGGTCTCGATCGGCGAGATCCCGCTGGTCGAGAGGGTGCCCATCGCATGACACAGCCCCACCAGTCCGCTCTCGCCCGCCAGAAGCAGCATGGCCCAGAGCGCCAGGGTCAGCCCCGCATAGGCCGGGAACAGCGCGAGCGACTGACGCACCAGCCGCTCGGTCGGGTCGGCGATGCGCGTGATCTGGCTGGCCTGTTCGCGCCCCGGCGCATGGCCCGAGATCACCTCCATCCCGCCCAGGCTCAGCGGCGCCAGCACCGCCATCGCCGCCGTCAGCACGAAGAAGCCGCCCAGCCAGCCCACCAGCGCCCGCCACAGATGAACCGAGGCCGGCAGGCGCCCCGGCGTGTCGTAGAGCGTGGCCCCCGTCGTGGTGAAGGACGAGAGCATCTCGAACCAGGCGTTGGTGAAGCTCGTGTCCGGCACCGCCATCAGGAACGGCAGCGCCAGCATGGGCGGAAGGACGAGATAGGCGCCCACCAGGGTCGTCAGATGCGCCCGCGCCGCACGCGGCGGCGGCCGGTTCCCCGTGGCGATCGCCACCATGGCAATCAGGATGAGCAGGAAGGTGCCGGCATAGAAGAAGGCGCGCGCGACATCGTGCTCGCGCACCACGAGCGCATGGGCCGCGGGCACATACATCGAGGCGGCCCCGCCCGCCATCAGAACGACGATCAAGGGAACCGAGCCCGCGCCGCGCATGTCAGAAGAAGTCGATCGAGACCTGCAGGAGGCGCTCGACCTCCGGCACGTCGGCCGTCATGCAGAAGAGCGCGATCACGTCGCCGTCGTCCACCCGCAGGTCGCCCGTCGGCTTCAGCACCCGGTCGCCCTTCATCACCGCGCCCACCAGCACCCCCTCGGGGAAGTCGATGTCGCGGATGTGCCGCCCGGCCAGCGGCGAGGTCGAGAGCACCTGCGCCTCGATCACCTCGGCCTCGGCGTCCCCGATGGAATAGATCGCCCGCACCCGTCCGTGGCGGACGTGGCGCAGGATCGACGACACGGTGGTGGCGCGCGGGTTGATGTAGGCGTCGATGTCGAGCGCCTGCATGATCGGCAGCAGCGTCGGATCGTTCACAAGGACGATCGCCATCGGGCAGCCCGCCTGCTTGGCGCGGATCGCGGCGAGGATGTTGGTCTTGTCGTCATCCGTCACCGCAAGCACGGCGTCGGCGCGGTCGATGTTGGCCTCCATCAGCAGGTCCATGTCGAGGCCGTCGCCGTTCAGCACGATGGTCCGCTCCAGCCCGTCGGCGGCGATCTCGGCCTTGGCGCGGTTGCGCTCGATCACCTTGACGCGCACCCGGTCGGCCCGCGCCTCGAGCGCCTTGGCCACCGCAAGTCCCACGTTGCCGCCGCCGATCACGATGATCCGCTCCTGCTTGCGCGAGGTCTTGCCGAAGATGTCGAGCGTGCGGGCCACATCCTCGGAATGGGCGAAGGCATAGACCTCGTCGCCCGCGAAAAGCTGGTCGCCCGGCTCGGGCACGAACAGCCGCCCCTCGCGCCGCACGCCCACCACGATGGCGCGGAGGTTGGTGAACAGCTCGTTGAGCTGCCTCAGCGGCGTGTTCAGCACCGGGCAGTCCTCGTCGAGCGCGACGCCCAGCAGCTGGGCCTTGCCCTCCATGAAACTCTCGGTGTCGAAGGTCGAGGGCGCGGCGAGGCGCTGAAGCGCGGCCTCGGCCACCTCCTTCTCGGGCGAGATCACCACGTCGATGGGCAGGTGGTCGCGGCGGTAGAGATCCGAATAGATCGCGTCGAGGTAGCTCTGCGCCCGCAGGCGCGCGATCTTGCGCGTGATGCCGAAGATCGAATGGGCCACCTGACAGGTGACCATGTTGACCTCGTCGGAATGGGTGGCCGCAATGATCATGTCGGCGTCGCGTGCGCCCGCCTTTTCCAGCACGTCGGGATAGGAGGCGAAGCCCACCACGCCCTGCACGTCGAGCGTGTCGGTGGCCCGCCGCACGAGATCGGCGTTCATGTCCACCACGGTCACGTCGTTCCGTTCGCCCGAGAGGTGTCGCGCGATCTGCCAGCCGACCTGGCCCCCGCCGCAGATGATCACCTTCATGTCACGGACTCCGCACTGTCAGGCCCACCTGCTTCGCAGAATGGCTGGCCGCGGTCAATCGGGCGCCCCGAGCGCCTCCTCCTCGTCCTCGAAATCATCCTCGATCCGCGCCAGCCGGCTGCCGCCCTTGGCGGTCGTGACCACGCCGAGGGACTTCAGCTTGCGATGCAGCGCCGAGCGCTCCATGCCGACGAAGGCCGCCGTCCGGCTGATGTTGCCGCCAAAACGGTTGATCTGGGTGAGAAGATACTCGCGCTCGAACAGCTCGCGCGCCTCGCGCAGCGGAAGGGTCGCCAGCGCCCCGCCGAGGATGAGCCGCCCCTCCTCGCCGGGGGCGTCGTTGCCCGGCAACTCGCGCGCCTCGATCGGCCCGGAGCCGTCGCCGAGGATCAGCACCCGCTCGATCACGTTGCGCAGCTGGCGCACGTTGCCCGGCCAGAGCATCGTCTGCAGCATCGCCTCGGCCTCGCCCGTCAGGCTGCGCAGGGGCAGGCCCTGACTGCGGTGGAACATCTCGATGAAATGCCGGGCCAGCATCGGGATGTCCTCGCGCCGGTCGGCCAGCGCCGGCACCTCGATCGGCACCACGTTCAGCCGGTCGTAAAGCTCTTGCCGGAAGCGGCCGGCGGCGATCTCCGCCCGCAGGTCGCGCGTGGTCGAGGAGATCACCCGCAGATCGACGCGCACCTTGTCGGTGCCCCCCTGCCGGGTGAACTGCTGTTCGGTCAGCACGCGCAGGATCTTGGACTGCGTGCCCGGCGGCATGTCGGCCACCTCGTCGAAATAGACGATCCCGCCATGCGCCTGCTCCAGCAGCCCCTGTTCGATCCCCCGATCCGGGGTCTCGCGGCCAAAGAGCACCTCCTCCATGCGGTCGGGCTGGACCGTGGCCGACGAGACCGAGACGAAGGGTCCACCCGCGCGGCCCGAGTTGGAATGGATGAAGCGGGCCGCCATCTCCTTGCCCGACCCCGCCGGCCCCGAGAGCATGACCCGCCCGTTCGATTTCGTGACCTTCTCGAGCTGCGACCGCAGCAGCCGGAAGGCGGGCGAGGCGCCGAGCATCTCGGCCGTGCTGGTGTCGCGGCGGCGCAGTTCGCTGTTCTCGCGGCGCAGACGCGCCGTTTCCATCGCGCGCTGCACCACCACCATCAGCTGGTCAATGTTGAACGGCTTTTCGATGAAGTCGTAGGCGCCCTGCTTGATCGCGGCGACCGCGATCTCGATGTTGCCGTGGCCCGAGATGATCACCACCGGCACGTCCGGGTTGTCGCGCTTCGTCCGCTTGAGGATGTCGATCCCGTCCATCCGGCTGTCCTTGAGCCAGATGTCCAGGATCATCAGCGCGGGCGGCTCGGCGTTGATCGCGGCCATGCATTCGTCCGAATTGGCCGCCAGGCGGATCTGGAAGCCCTCGTCGCGCAGGATATCCCCGACAAGTTCGCGGATGTCGCGCTCGTCATCGACGATCAGAATGCTGCTCATTTTTCCTCCAGTATCGCTTCGCTGGCCCTTGCGGCCCGCGCCCGGCTGCGCAGGATGCGGGGCAGCCGGATCTCCGCCATGGCCCCGCGGTGCCCGTCCTCGAAAAAGGCTTCGGCATCGGCAAGGGTCAGGATGCCGCCATGTTCCTCGATGATCTTCTTGACGATGGGCAGGCCGAGGCCCGTGCCCTTCTCGCGCGTCGTCACATAGGGCTCGAACAGCCGCGTCCGGTCGGGCGGCAGGCCCGTGCCATTGTCCGAGATGCGGATCAGGGCCTGATCCTCGTCCACCGCAAGGCTCACCCGGATTTCGCCCCGCCAGTCCGCTTGCTCATTTTCCGATCGTGCTTCAATGGCTTCTCCGGCGTTCTTCATCAGGTTTGTCAACGCCTGCCCGATCATGGTCGTGTCGATGTCGATCAGCCAGGCCTCGGCGGGCAGCGCGGCCCGGATCCGCACGCCGGGTTGGCCCGCCTCCTGCAACAGCACCGCGTCGCGGACCAGCTTCACCAGATCCGCCTCGCGCCGGTCCGGCTCGGGCATCCGCGCGAACTTCGAGAATTCGTCCACGATCCGCCGCAGATCGTTGGTCTGGCGGATGATCACATCGGCATACTGGTCGAGATCGCCCGCCTGCTCTCCGACCAGCGGGCGGAACTTGCGCTTGATCCGCTCGGCCGAGAGTTGGATCGGCGTCAGCGGGTTCTTGATCTCGTGCGCGATGCGCCGCGCCACGTCGCCCCAGGCCGCCATCCGCTGCGCCGAGACCAGATCGGTCACATCGTCAAAGGCCACCACATAGCCCTCGAGCCGCCCGCTCTCGGTGCGCCGCGGGCTCATGCGGACCAGAAGGCTCTCCATCCGGCCCTTGCGGATCAGGCGGATCTCTTCCTGCACGGCCGCCCCCGTCTCGCGCAGCCGCTCGAAGAGCGCGGCGAACTCGGGGACCGCGACCGAGAGCGGCAGGTTCCCCGCCTCGGGCAGCTCCAGCAGCCGCTCGGCCGCGCGGTTGATGAAATCGACCTGCCCCACGGCATCGAGCCCGATCACCCCCGCCGTCACCGACGAGAGCACCGAATCGAACAGCCGCCGCCTCCGCTCGGTCTGGCGGTTGTTGTCCATCAGCGCGTCGCGCTGGCCCTTGAGCTGCCGGGTCATCTGGTTGAAGAGCCGCCCCAGCATGGCGATCTCGTCGTCGCCCTCCTCCTCGACCACCTGCACGTCGAGATCCCCCGCCCCCACGCGCTGCGCGGCGCCGGCCAGCCGGCCCACCGGACGCGAGAGGCGCTCGGCGAACCACAGGCCCAGCCAGACCGCCGCGAGGATCAGGATCAGCGCGAACCCGAGGTAGAGCAGTCCGAACTCGAACAGCATCCGGCCGCGTTCGGCCTCGAGCTGGTGGTAGAGCACGACGGTCTCGCGCGTGTCGTCGAGAAGGCTCAGGATCGAGCCGTCCACCGTGCGCGAGACATAGAGGAAGCGGTCCGGGAAGGCCTCGAGATGCACCAGAGCGCGGAACTCGTTGTTGGCCCAGTCCTGGATCAGGGCGGTTTCGCCGGAACGGGCGCGTTCGATATCCTCGGCTGCGGGTTTCTCGAAGTCGAAGAGATAGCTGCGCTCGCCGCGCGTGCGCAGCTCGCCGCCGCCGTCGATCAGGAAGGCCTCGCGCAGGCCGCGCTGGATCCGGTCCTGGCCCTGCGACAGCAGCGGGCGCAACTGGTCGTCGCGCAGGAAGAAGGTCGATTGCTTGGCCACGTTGAGATAGGCCGCCAGCGCCTCGGCATCCTCGATCAGGTCGCGCCGGTGCTCTTCCTGATAGGCTTCGGCCGCGTTCAGCGACGCCCCCACCACCTGCCGCACCCGGTCCGAGAACCAGCCCTCGATGCCCACGTTCACCGTCAGCATGGCGAAGACCGCCACCAGCACCGTGGGCACCAGCGCCAGCACCGCGAAAGTTCCCACGAGCCGCAGATGCAGCCGCGACCCCGCCGACTGGCTGCGCCGGTCCGAGACCATGCGCGCGATCCGCGCGATCACCAGCGCCGCCACCACGAGCACATAGACGAGATCGGCCAGCAGCACGAACCGCAGGCCGGGCGAGTTCGCCCCCTGGTTCATCGGCCCCAGAGCAAGGAAGGTCGCCAACGCCAGAACCGGCCCCAGCATGACCAGCCCGAAGGCCGCCGCATTCTGGAAACGCCGCTGCCGGCGCCAGCGCGCCAGCTTGATCCAGGTGTTGCTGCGCGCAGCAGTCCGCACGGATGGTCTGTCCTGCCTCTCGGGGGGCGGTTGGGCCGCCCTCCCCGTTTCAGGCGCTGACCGGGTTCGTGCCCGCGTGCAACGCCGCCTGTTGCCGTTTTACATCAGCTTGCGGCGGCGTGTCACGCGAATATCGAGATCGGTGATCTTCTTGCGCAAGGTATTGCGGTTGATCCCCAGCAGATCGGCACATTTCGCCTGGTTGCCGGCCGTCGCATCCAACGCGATCTCGATCAGCGGCGCCTCGACCTCGCGCAGGATGCGCTGATAGACGCCGGGCGGCGGCAGCGCGCCTCCGTGCAGGTCGAAATAGCGCCGCAGATGCCGCGCGACCGAGGACGAGAGCTTCTCGCCCTCGCCGCCGCCCTTCAAGGGCTCCATCGCGGGCTGGTTGCCCAGCACCGCCTCGACCTCGATCCGGGTGATCTCGGCCTCGGCCGAGGTGACCATCAGCCGCCGGAGCGTGTTTTCCAGCTGTCGGACGTTGCCGGGCCAGCTGTAGGCGCGCACCAGGTCGCGCGCGTCGTTCGACAGACGCCGCGTCGTGCCCAGATCGCGCTCGCCGCGGGCCAGGAAGTGATCGGCCAGAAGCGGGATGTCGTCCACCCGCTCGCGCAGCGAGGGCACTTGGAGCGTGACCCCGCCCAGCCGGTAATAGAGATCCTGCCGGAACGACCCGCCCTCCAGCCGCGAGGCCAGATCCACCTGGCTCGTGGACATGATCCGGGGGGCATTGTCGCCCATCATGTCGAGCATCCGCACGATCCGGGCCTGCGTCTCCTCGTCGTAGTCGGCCACCTCGTCGAAGACCAGACTGCCGCCCTTGGCGCGGGCCAGCAGCGAGGCCGGCCCCTCGACCCCCTGCAGGTCCGCCGCCTGCGCCACCACGAAGGGCAGCGTCCGGCGGTCCGAGAAATCGTGGATCGCGCGCGCGATCAGCGACTTTCCGGTCCCCGACTCGCCGGTGATCAGCACCGGCAGGTCCGTATTCATCACCCGCGCCACGAGGCGGTAGAGCGCCTGCATCGCCTGCGTGCGGCCGACAAGCGGCAGGTCGTCGCCCGCCTCGCGCGGAGGGGCGGCTTTGTTGACCGGCGCACGGCGCTTCATGTCGAGCGCGCGGGCCGAACGTTTCATCAGGTCGGGCAGGTCGAAGGGCTTGGGCAGGTAGTCGTAGGCCTCGGCCTCGGCCGCCTGGATCGCCGTCATGATCGTGTTCTGCGCCGAGATCACGATCACCGGCAGGCCGGGGCGCAGCTTCGAGATCCGCGGCAGCGCCTCGAGCCCGTTGCCGTCGGGCATGACGACGTCCGAGATCACGAGGTCGCCCTTGCCCTCCTCGACCCAGCGCATCAGCGTCATGAGGCTGGAGGTCGCGTGCACCTTGCACCCCGCCCGCGTGAGCGCCTGCGTCAGCACCGTGCGGATCGTGCGATCGTCGTCCGCCACCAGAACAGTGCCGTCCATCACTTCACCTCCATGTCATTCAGCGCCGCTTCCCGGGGCGCGACCGGCAGCGAAACCCGGAAGACGGTGCGTCCGGGCGCTGAATCGACGGAAATCAGCCCGCCGTGATCCGATATGATCTTGTTGACCAGCGCGAGGCCCAGCCCCGTGCCATTCTCGCGCCCCGAAACGAAGGGCTCGAAGATCTCCTTGGCGATGTCGGGCGAGATGCCCGGCCCGTCGTCGATGATCTCGACCTGCAGGGGCAGCGCCCCGCCCGATCCGTCGCTCCGCCGCAGCCGGAGCGAGATGTCGTAGAAGGTGCGCAGCCGGATGCGGCCGCCCTGCGGGCCCGCCGCCTCGGATGCGTTCTTGATCAGGTTGAGAAAGACCTGCATCAGCTGGTCGGGATCGGCGTAGGTCGCGGGCAGCGAGGGGTCATATTCCTCGGTGATCCGCATCCGGGCCGCAAAGCCCACCGCCGCCGAACGCCGCGCGCGGTCGAGCGCGTCATGGATGTTCACCGGCCGCCGCTCGGGCGGACGCAGATTGCCGAACTGTTCCACCTGCTCCAGCAGCTTCACGATGCGGCGCGTCTCCTCGACGATCAGATCGGCCAGTTCCCGGTCCTCGGGGGCGAGGTTCATGGCGATCAGCTGCGCCGCGCCCGAAATGCCCGCCAGCGGGTTCTTGATCTCGTGCGCCAGCATCTCGGCCATGCCGATGGCGGATTTCGCCGCCGACTTGGCGGCCGTCGCCCGCCCCAGCCGGTCGGCGATCTCGCGCGGCGAGATGAGCAGCATGACGACCTCGGCATTGTCGTGCAACGGCGCGATCTGGATGTTGCACTGGACCGGCGGACGCTCGCCGGAGGTCACGTCCACGTCGTTGATGAAGATCGGCGACTGGTTGATCCGGGCCCGCGTGACCGCCTCTTCCACCGGCGCGTCGATCGTCAGCCGGTCGAAGGCGGGTTGGCCCTGCAGGCTTCGCGACGAGGCATTCAGGAAGGCCTCCGCCGCCGGGTTCGATTCGATAATCAGGCCCTCGGGATTGATCAGCACCGCCGGCAGCGGCAGGCTGGCCCAGATCACGCCGGGGACCGGATAGGGCGAACGAAAGCTCATGCGGCAACCCTTTCCTGCGCACCGAACGCCTGCCGCAGCAGCCGGACCACCTGCGCCGGGTCGGTGCCGGTCACGATGGGGCCGCGGTGCGCGGCGAGGCCCGCGGCCTCGAGATACCAGTTCAGATGCTTGCGCGCGACGCGCAGCCCGAGGTCACGGCCGTAGAAGGAGAGCATCTCCTCGTAATGGGCCACGACCAGATCGGCGAGCGCGGCCCCGAAGGGCGCATCGGGCAACGCCCGGCCCTCGAGCGCGGCCGCAATGCGGCCGAGCAGCCACGGACGGCCCTGCGCCCCGCGCCCGACCATGACCCCCGCCGCCTCCGAGGCCTCGAGCGCCGCCCGCGCCTCCTCCGGCCCGGTGATGTCGCCGTTGGCCACCACCGGCACCGAGACCGCCTCGACCACCGGGCGGATCGCGGCCCAGTCGGCGCGGCCGGTGTAGAACTGGCAGCGCGTGCGGCCGTGGATCGTGATCATCGCCACGCCCGCGGCTTCGGCCCGGCGCGCGATCTCGGGCGCGTTCAGCATCCCCTCGTCCCAGCCGAGCCGCATCTTGAGCGTGACCGGCACCGTCACCGCCGCCACCACCGCCTCGACCAGCGCGAGCGCCCGGTCCGGCTCGCGCATCAGCGCCGAGCCCGACCAGCCGTTCGTGACCCGTTTGGCCGGGCAGCCCATGTTGATGTCGATGATCCGCGCACCCTGCGCCTCGACCAGCCGCGCGGCCTCGGCCATCCAGTGCGGATCGCAGCCCGCCAGCTGCACCGCCGTCCGGCCCTCGGCCGCGCCGATCTCGGCCCGCGCCCGCGCCTCGGTGCCCGCGCAGACCATCTCGCGGCTGGCCACCATCTCGGACACGACGAGCCCCGCGCCGAAGCGCACGGCCAGCCGCCGAAAGGGAAGATCCGTTATTCCCGCCATCGGCGCGAGGAGCACCGGCGGATCCACCGGAAGCTGAGCGATGCGAAGGGCCAATTGCCTATTCCTTGTGCGTCAGCCCTCAGTTACGGCCAGCTGAGGCAGAAGACAATTCGGCGCGTCGCGGGCCTGCCGGAAAAGCGTGCTTTGCATAATTTTTAGGCGTCTTTGATGAAACTGCTGACTCTCCGTAGCCGGGCCGCGACAGGAGGGTCGATTGTCTCGGGCGGCGCCTTCGCATAGAGGTTCGGGCAGAGGGATGACGGGATCATGACGACAGCCGCAATCATCGTGGCCGCCGGACGCGGCACAAGGGCGGGCGGAGACCTGCCCAAGCAGTGGCAGCTTCTGGCCGGGCAGCCCGTGGTGGCCCGCACGCTCGCGGCCTTTCGCGCCGCGCCGGGCGTGCACCGGACGCTTCTCGTGATCCACCCGGACGATCGCGCACGGGCCGAGGCCCTGCCCGACGTGGCCGAGGGGGCCGTCGAGCTGGTCGAGGGCGGCGCCTCGCGGGATGCCTCGGTGCGCAACGCGCTCGAGGCGCTGGCGGGCCGCGGCGTCAAACACGTGCTGATCCATGACGGCGCGCGCCCGCTGGTGGCACAGGCGCTCATCGCCCGGATGATCGAGGCGCTGGACGCCTCTCCCGGTGCGGCCCCCGCCGTGCCGGTGAGCGATGCGCTCTGGCGCGGTGAGGGCGGGCGCGTCGTGGGCACGCAGGACCGCACCGGCCTCTTCCGGGCCCAGACGCCGCAAGCCTTCCGCTTCGAGGCGATCCTTGCGGCCCACCGTGCCCATCCGGGCGGCGCGGCCGACGATGTCGAGGTGGCGCGCGCCGCAGGCCTCGAGGTCGCCATCGTCGAAGGCTGCGAGGACAATCTGAAAGTGACCTACCCCGGCGATTTCGCGCGGGCCGAGCGGCTGCTGACCGCGCGCCCGGCCCCCTGACGCCGCCGGACCTCCGGCCTTCGCGGGCGGAGGTCGGCCGAGACACCGCCGGCCCCGATGGGTCGGCCCATGACCCCGCCGGTCCGACCGGCGGCCCCAGACGAACGAGGAGACTGGAATGGACATCCGCACCGGCAATGGCTTTGACGTGCACGCCTTCGGCCCCGGCGACCATGTGTGGCTCTGCGGGGTGCGCGTGCCGCATCACCGTGGCCTGATCGGCCATTCGGACGCCGATGTGGGGATGCACGCGCTCACGGATGCGATCTATGGCGCGCTGGCCGAGGGCGACATCGGCGTTCATTTCCCGCCTTCGGATCCGCAATGGAAAGGCGCCGCCTCGCGCATCTTCCTCGAACATGCCATGGGCCGGATCGCGGCCCGCGGCTTCACGCTGGCCAACTGCGACGTGACGCTGATCTGCGAGCGCCCGAAGATCGGCCCGATGGCCCCCGCCATGCGCGAGGCCCTCGCCGCGATCATGGGGGTCGAGGTGGGCCGGATCTCGGTCAAGGCCACCACCTCGGAAAAGCTGGGCTTCACGGGCCGCGAGGAAGGCATTGCCTGCATCGCCACCGCCACGCTCCTGCAGGCATGAGGGTCTCGCACGCGATCTGCATCGGGGGCGGGATCGGCCTGCTGAAGCCCGCGCCCGGCACCTGGGCCGCCGCCCTCGCGGTGGCGGCGGGGCTGGTGCTGCACGGGCTCGGCAGCTTCCCCCTGCTGCTGGCCGCCACGCTCGCCGCCTGCGCGCTCGGTCTCTGGGCCGCGCGGCAAGAGCTGAAGCTGCGCCCCCACGCCGACCCGCCCGAGTTCGTCATCGACGAGATCGCGGGCCAGTGGATCGCGCTCTCGTTTCCCTCCTTCGGCTTCTGGCTGATGGGGCTCGACAGCTGGAACTTCCCCTATCCGGGGTGGCTGGCGGCCTTCCTGTTCTTCCGCCTCTTCGATATCTGGAAACCGGGCCCGATCGGGCGGCTCGACCGGCGCGAGGACTGGGTGGGGTTGATGGCCGACGACCTGCTGGCGGGCGTCTTCGCGGGCGTGGCGACCATGATCGCGGCCGGCATCGCCCATGGGGTGCTGATGTGAGCCCGGCCGAACTCCTCGCGCTCGCGCGGGCGAAGTCGGCCCGGATCGCCACCGCCGAGAGCTGCACGGGCGGCATGATCTCGGCCGCGCTGACCGATGTGGCAGGCTCGTCCGACGTGTTCGACCGGGGGTTCGTGACCTACTCCAACGCCGCGAAGGTGGCGATGCTGGGCGTGGCCCCCGAGACGCTCGCGCGCGTCGGCGCCGTATCCGAGGAGGTTGCGCGCGAGATGGCCGAGGGCGCGCTGGCGCGCTCGCAGGCCACGCTGGCGGTGGCGGTCACCGGCATCGCCGGCCCCGGCGGGTCCGAGTTCAAGCCCGAGGGGCGGGTCTGCTTCGGCCTCGCGCGTTGCGGCGGCCCGACCTTCGTGGAAACGGTGGAGTTCGGCCCCCTCGGACGGGCCGAGGTGCGGCGTGCGTCGGTCGAACGGGCGCTGGCCCTGCTCGCCACTGCGCTTGCCGAAGTCTGAGACGTCACCCTTGCCGGCGCACCAGCCGCGGCACGCAACCTCCGCAACGGATGCGCTGATCCGGCAACCGTAGTGCGAGACATCGGGCGACGCGAACCTGCCCTCTGGCAGAGAGGAGAATGGTGCCGGCGGAGGGGATCGAACCCCCGACCTTCGGTTTACAAAACCGCTGCACTACCGCTGTGCTACACCGGCCAAGGCGGATACCTCCGCTCGGACCGCGTGGCAGGAACGATCTGCCGGCCGCTGTCCGGCGCCACGGGCGAGCCCGCAGCACCCGCTTCCGATAGCGCGCCGCGGCGGGCGGCGCAAGACCTCACCGCACGCGGTTGGCCCGCGCCAGAAGCGCCACCGCGGCAATCCCCACCAGCATCACAAGCAACGCGGCCGGCGCAGCCTCGCCCAGCCGCTCGAGGCTCGCCTGCTCGTGCGCGCGCGTGGCGAGCGTGTTGTAGTTGAACGGCCGCAGAAGCAGCGTCGCGGGCAACTCCTTCACGCAATCGACGAAGACCACCAGCAGCGCCGTCGCCACCGAACCGCGCATCAGCGGCAGATAGACCCGGCCCAGCACCGCTCCCGGCCCCCGCCCGAGCGACCGCGCCGCCATCGGCAGGCTGGGCGAGATCCGGCCAAAGGCCGAATCCACCGCGCCCTGGGCCACCCCGAAGAAGCGCACCATGTAGGCCAGCACCAGCGCCGCCGCCGTCCCCGTCAGCAGAAGGCCCGGATCGCGGCCCGTCACCGCGGCCACCGCATCGGCAAGCCGGTGATCGAGGGCGGCCAGCGGGATCAGCAGGCCAAGGGCAAGCACGGCACCCGGCGCGGCGTAGCCCAGCAGCGTGAGCGGCAGCACCAGCCGCGGCAACCCCCGACGCGCGAGACGCACGCCATAGACGAGAAACACCGCCCCACCCACGGTCAGGACCGCGGCGACCCCTCCCACCGTCAGCGTGTTGGCCAGCGCGCGCGTCAGGCCCGGCGAGGTCCAGGCGTCCGGCTTGCGCAGCGCATGGTTCAGCATGACCCCCACCGGCAGCAGGAAGCCCATCGCCACCGGCAGGGCGCAGAGCGCAGAGGCCCCCCACCCGCGCACGCCCCGCAGGCGCACGGGCTGGATCGGACGCGCCCCCCGCGACATGCGGTGAAAGCGCGCGTTCCGGCGCCCGATCCGCTCGAGCGCCAGCAGCAGGAAGATCAGCACCAGCACCACGCCCGCGATCTGCGCCGCTCCGCCCGCGTTGCCGGCTGTCAACCAGACCGAGAAGATGCCGGTGGTCAGCGTCTGCACACCGAAATGCTCGACCGTGCCGAAGTCGGCGACGGTCTCCATCATGGCCAGCGCCACGCCCGCGGCGATGGCGGGCCGGGCCAGCGGCAGGCCCACGCGGAAGAAGAGCCCCCACGGGCCCTTGCCCAACGCCCGCGCCACCTCGTAGGAGGCGCCCGACTGCTCGCGGAAGGCCGCCCGCGCCAGGAGATAGACGTAAGGGTAAAGCGCCGAGGACAGGACGAGGATCGCGGCCCACCGCGACCGGACCTCGGGGAACCAGTAGTCGCGCGCCGACTGCCAGCCGGCCAGCCCGCGAAGCGTGGTCTGCAGCGCGCCCGAATAGTCGAAGAAATCCGCCAGCGCATAGGCGCCGATGTAGGCGGGAATGGCCAGCGGAAACAGCAGCGCATGATCCAGGACGCGCGCGCCGGGAAAGCGATACATGGTGACAAGCCAGGCCGCACCCGTTCCGACCGCCGCCGTCAGCGCCGCCACCCCCGTCATCAGCACGAGCGTGTTGGTCAGGTAGCGCGGCAGAACCGACGACAGCAGGTGCGGCCAGATGTTCTCGACCGGATGAAAGGCAATCCACACGATCGAGACGATCGGCATCAGCACGAGCGTCGCGATGACCAGCGCGCCCAGGGACCAACCGTCAGGCCGAGGCAGCCGCAGGCTCTTGCGCGGGGCGCGCAGATCCGAGGGGCGGGGGTCGATCATGCCTGCCGCATAGCCGAAAGCCGTTTTCCTGTCCAGAAAAGCCCGCGCGATTCCCGATCGTCTTCACGCGCAGCCGGTTGCGGATCCTGTCGCGATCTGCAACCCGGCCATGTCGCTTCGCTGCCCGGGGGCGCCTTGCTCGCCCGAGACGGGCGCACGGCCCCGCCGGCCGCTCAGGCCATCCCGAGGGCGTTCTTGTAGAGTTCAAGGATGGTCTCTTCCTCGGCGATGTCGTCGGGCTTGCGCTTGCGCAGCGCCACGACCTTCTTCATCACCTTGGTGTCGTAGCCGCGGCCCTTGGCCTCCGCCATCAGCTCCTTTTGCTGCTCGGTGACATCCTTCTTCTCGGCCTCGAGCTGCTCGTACCGCTCGATGAACTGGCGCAGTTCGTCGGCGGTGACGTTGTAGGAATCCAGCGGGTCGCTCATCTCTCTGCCTCTTGGTCTCGTTTGCGCCCCTCCTATCGCGGGCCGGGGTGCCGGATCAAGCGGCACAAGGACGGTGCCGGTCACGACCGCCGGGCGAGCACCCTTGCCAGCGGCCGTCCGCTCGGCTAGGCCCGCCTCGCAATCCAGCGGGAGACAGGCATGGAATGGATGATCTGGATCGGAGCCGCGATCTCGCTCGCCGGTGTCGGCGGGCTCGTCTGGTGCATCTGGCTGGCGCTGTCGGCGCGTCGCTCGGGCCTGCCCGATGCCGAGATGCGCGATCGTCTGCAGCGCGTCGTGGTGCTGAACCTCGCCGCGCTGGGGGTTTCGGCCATCGGCCTCATGTGTGTGGTCGTGGGCATCCTGCTCGGCTGACGGCCTGACGGCCGCCGCGAAGAGGCGGCCCGCATTCGGGCGAGAGTGCCTTTCGGGATCCCCCCGCAGGGCCCGCCGTCACACCGGCATGTTGTCGAAGCCGGCCTCGATTTCGGCGTCGGTGCGATCCACGGGCGGAAGCACAAGCGCCAGCCCCTGCATCTCGGCCAGCAGGTGGGCCAGCCCCTCCGTCGCGGTGTCGGCCGGATCGGCAGCGGGGGTCTCGGGCACGGGCTGAACCAGGGCCGGTTTTCTCGCGGTCAACATCTTTCCTCCTTCGCCGGTCATCCGGCGCAGTTGCGGCAGAACGGCGTGTAGGGCAGCACGTCCAGCCGGGCGTCGCCGATCGGGGCGCCGCACTTCATGCAGTAGCCATATTCATCCGCCTCGATGCGGGCGAGCGCCGCCATGATCGCGCGGATCTCCTGCTGTCCCGAGTTCCCCATGCTCTCGAGCACCTCCTCGGTCTCGCGCTCGGTGGCGAGTTCCTCCCAGTCGCGGGAGTTGTGCGAGTCGAGCTCGGCCTCGATCCCCTCAAGCCGCGCACCCAGATCGGCAAGCCGGGCCTCGAGTTGGCTCTTGCGTCTGGCGATGTCGATCATGGCGCACCTCCTGTGGTGGAGCGAGGTTAGGCGAAGGTCCGGGATGCCTCCTTGATGCAGGTCAATGATTTAAGCTCGGCGGGGCGCCCACGGCGCCACTCGCCGCCGACGGCTTTCCTCTTTCGGCGCCGGGCGCTATGGTCGCAGGCACCGTTTCGAGAGGATCTCCATGACGTTCCGCCCCCTCACCGATGGCTATGCCGTCGCGCCGCAGATCACGCCCGAGGATCTGGCCGCCCTCCGCGCCGCGGGCTTCACGACGATCATCGACAACCGGCCGGACGGCGAGATCCCGGCGGCCCTTCACGCCGCCGGGATGCGCCGGGCGGCCGAGGCGGAGGGGTTCACCTTCGTCGAGAACCCGGTGGTCGGCGGGGCGATCACGCTGGAAAACGTGCACCGGCAGCGTGAGGCCATCGACGCGGCCACGGGGCCCGTCCTGGCCTATTGCGCCTCGGGCAACCGTTCCTCGGTGGTCTGGGCGCTGGCGAATGCGGGCCGGATGCCGACCGACGATCTGATCGCCCTGCCGGCCCGGCACGGCTACCAGCTGGAAGGGTTCCGGCGCGAGATCGACCGGCTGGCCCAGCAAGGGACCTGATCACCGGGAGCTAATCGTCGGTTCCGGTCATGGCGAAGGGCACCACGCCTCCCGGCGAAGCGGCGGGCACGGACGCCGGGGCAAGGCGGATCGCCCGCATCCCGCGATGCTGGCCCAGCCGCCCCTCGGCCACCTGACGCCCGTCGAGAGCCACGAAGGCCACATCCTCGAGCGTGGCCTTGGAGAGGTCCACCACGTCCCCGACCTGCCAGCCCATCACCGTTCCGAGCGGGAGGGTGACGCGGGCCAGCACGGCGTCAAGCAGGCACTCGGCGCCCATCACCTGTTCAGCCAGCGCCAGGCCGAAGTCCGAGCCGGGGGTCCCGGTCTCCTCGGGCGCCTCGGGCCGGAGCGGCGGCTCACCGCGCCCCTCGGCCGGCAGCGCAAGAAGCAGCGGACCCGATTTGGCGCCGAGCGCCAGATCCACATTCACCGTCAGGACGCGGTAGGCACAATCCTCGAGCAGCAGCCCGAGCGGCCGTGGATCATCGAGAAACGAGGCGTAGCGGAAGCCGCCGGCCCAGATCCGGTCCTCATCCTCGGCCAGAAGGACCTCCAGTTCCGCAAGCGTCTGGTCGATGAAGCCCGACACCATGGCCGCATCCGTGCGCGTGGGCTTGCGGCTGGCCGGAGGCTGCGCGCTGACGCGGCCGATGGTCTGCACCTCGATCAGCGCCGACAGGACGGGCGGCGACAGGGCGACAAGGCCAAGGCCTTCCCCCGGCCCCTCGACGATGGCGTAGAGCGAGCGTTCTTCGGGCATCTCGAGCAGTTCGGCCAGCGACCGGCGCGCGGACGCAAGCCCCGCCACATCGAGCGCCAGCGCAAAGGCATCCCGCGCCGCCCGCGCCAGCGACAGGCGCAGGGCACGCTCGGCCCCCGCGGCCTGCGCCACCACCGGCCGAGCCTTTGCCTCGATCTTTCGCCTGAGCACGCCGTCCGTCACAGCCCTGTCCCGCAACCGCCTAAGTGCTTCTGGCATGGCAGGGTTGAGAAAGGGTTGACGTCCGCGCCCTCAGGCCGCGCGTTGCAGGCGCAGCGGCAGCGTCACGCGGAAGGCGGCCCCGCCCTGCCCCGGCAGGTAGGTGATCGTGCCGCCAAGGTTCGCCATCACCTCGCGGCAGATCGCAAGGCCGAGGCCCGCGCCCCCGGCCCGCGTCTGGTCCGACAGGCGGGCGAACTTCTCGAAGATCAGCTCCTGGCTCTCCTTCGAGATGCCCGAGCCGTTGTCGGCGAAATCCACCGTCACCCGCCCGCCCTTCTGGCGGACCGAGATCCGCAGCTCGGGATGGGCCGCGTCGCAATATTTGCGCGCGTTCGAGATCAGGTTGATGAAGACCTGCGCCAGCCGGTCGCTGTCGGTGTAGAGGAAGATGTTCTCGACGGCGGGATCGCGATGGATGGTGAAGCTGCGCTCGGGCCGTGTGTGGGCCGCGGATTGAAGCGCGCGGTCGATCATCTGCTGAAGATTGGCGAGCCCGAGGTTCAGTTGCACCGACCCGTTCTCGAGCACCGACAGGTCGAGCAGGTCGTCGAGCAGCCGGGTCAGACGGATCGCCTCCTCGTGGATGATCCGGGCGTGACGCGCGGCCATCTCGGGCGGAAGGTCGCCCTCCATCAGGATCTCGGAGAAGGCCCGGATCGAGGTCATGGGCGTGCGAAGCTCGTGGCTGATCTGGCTGAGGAAGGCGTCCTTCTGCACCGACAGGCGCGTGAGCTTGTCGTTGGCCTCGCGCAGCTGGCGCGCAGTGCGGGTCAGTTCCTCCTGCTGCGCCTCGAGGCGGGCGGAATATTCCATGATCTGGGCGGTCTCGTTGGCCACCGCCATCAGATCCTCGACCGACACCGCCGCACGGCCCGCCAGCTGGGCCAGCATCGCATGGGCCGTGGCCGCGCCGACCGACCCCGCAAGCCGCCGCTCGAGCCGCTCGACGAAGGCGGGGATCGGGTCGGGCAGGTAGCCCTCCTTGCCCTGCAACCGCGCCTCGGACTGAAAGAGCGCCAGCGCCTCCTCCTCGCCGAGGATGCGCTGGGCCATCACCAGCAGCTCCTCGGCCTCGGCCTTGCCCTCCGCCCAGCCCTGCGGGCCGCGGTTTCCGGTCTCGAAGACATTGACGAAGGCCGCGCCCTGCAACCGCTCGAGCGGGCGCGGAAAGCTCACCAGCGAGGCGGCGCAGAAGACGGTGCCGTTCAGCACAAGCGACCAGAACATCGCATGGATCAGCGGATCCATCCCCTCGACCCCGAACAGCGCCTGCGGCCGCAGCCACGCGATGCCGAACGGGCCCTCGAGCAGCATCCGCGCAGGGATCACGGCGTCGGGTCCGAAGGAAGGCAGGAAGAGCGTATAGGCCCAGACCGCAAAGCCCAGCGTCAGCCCCCAGAGGGCGCCGGTGCGGGTGGCGCCGCGCCAGAAGATCCCGCCGAGCATCGCGGGCAGCATCTGCGCCACCCCCACGAAGGAGATCAGCCCGATGGTGGCCAGCGCGCTCGACCCGCCCGAGAGGCGGTAATAGCCATAGCCCAGCCCCAGCACGCCCGCGATCGAGATCCGCCGGGCGAGCAGCACGATGCCGCGCACGTCCCCCGCCACCCCCGGCGTCGCCCGGAGCGACAGCCACAGCGGCATGACGATGTGGTTCGACACCATCGTCGCCAGCGCCACCGCGGCCACGATCACCATGGCCGTGGCCGAGGAGAAGCCGCCGAGGAAGGCCAGCATGGCCAGCCCGCCCTGCCCCTGATCGAGCGGCACCGTCAGCACGAAGAGGTCGGGGTTCGCCCCCTCGGGCATGATCTCGAGCCCCACGACCGCGATCGGCACGACGAAGAGGCTCATGAGGAACATGTAGAGCGGGAAGGCCCAGCTTGCGGTGGCGAGGTGGCGCTCGTCTCGGGTCTCGACCACCAGCACCTGGAACATCCGCGGCAGGCAGATCACGGCCGCGGCGGAGAGCATGGTCAACCCGGCCCAGCGGGAGGGCACCAGATCCCAGTCGGCGATGACCGAGCGGTCGATGCGCGCGATCACGTCGGCCGGGCCGTCGGCCACGCCCCAGACCACGAAGGCCCCCACCGCCACCAGCGCCACGAGCTTGACGACGCCCTCGACCGCAATGGCGGTGACGATGCCGGTGTGCTGCTCGTTGGCATCGAGCTTGCGGGTGCCGAACAGGATGGTGAAGAGCGCCAGCCCCGCCGCCACCCAGATCGAGGTGCTGTCGTGGTCGGGCATCTGCCAGCCCTCGTGCGGGCCGCTGGCAAAGACGCTGAAGCTCAGCGTGACGGACTGGAGCTGAAGCGCGATGTAGGGCGTGGCCGCCACCACGCAGAGCAGCGTCACCAGAACCCCGAGCAGGTTCGACTTGCCATAGCGCGACGAGATCAGGTCGGCGATCGAGGTCACGCGCTGCTGTCGCCCGATCCGCACCAGCTTGCGCAGCACCCACCACCAGCCCACGAAGACCAGCGTCGGCCCGAGATAGATGGTCAGATATTCCAGCCCCGAGCGGGCGGCGTATCCGACCGCGCCGTAGAAGGTCCAGGCGGTGCAGTAGATCGAGAGCGAGAGCGTATAGACCAGGGGCGAGCGCAGCCAGGGCAGCGCCTCACCCACCGAGCGGCGCTCGACGAGGAAGGCCACGAGGAACAGAAGGATCACATAGCAGAGGCAGGCCAGGACGAGGATGTCAAACGGCATCAGTCCGCCCCGCCTCCGCCGACGCCCTCGTCGCCCGCGCCATCCTCGCGCGGCTCGGCCCGCAGGCCCGGCGCCATGACCGCGGCCGCCAGGATGAGCAGCGCCCAGATCACGAAGAGATAGATCCCGTCCGGCGCCGTGTCGCGGCGGTCGGTGGCGGCGGGCTCCCACAGGATCGGCAGCAGGAACAGGAAGGCGCCCAGCACCGGCAGCATCCGCGCCGCATCCCGCAGCCGCCGCTTGCGGTAGGATCGCCGCGCCAGAAAGAGCGGCGAGCGCCGGCGGCTCATCGCGGCACCAGGGCCCGGACCGACGCCAGCATCTCGGTGTTGGAAAAGGGCTTCGACATGAAGGCATCCACCCCGGCCCGTTCGGCGGCGGCCCGGTCGCGCACCTGCCCCTTGGCCGTCAGCATCAGCACCGGCAGATCCTCGGTCTGGGGATCGGCCCGCAGCGCCGAGAGGATGTCAAAGCCGCTCATGCCGGGCAGCATCAGGTCGAGGATCAGAAGGTCGGGCTGCGTGCTTCGCACCGCTTCGATCGCATCGGCGCCGCTAGAGTGGGTCGAGACCTTCAACCCGTCGCGCATCAGGATGAACCGGATCGCTTCGGCAATGTTCGGCTCGTCCTCGATCAGCAGCACATGCGCCGTCATGCAACATTCCCCCCGCAACCCGCACCCGGAGCCTCCCCGCCCCGTGTCAACTTACGATGCAAGACGCGTTGCTGTCAAAGCGGGAGGTCGCCGATCACGCCCCCTGCGCCGCCGGAAACGGCTGCCGTCACGAGCCTTCCAGCAGGATCGAGGGCTCGCGCCGGGCGGGGCATCCCGCGCGCGGACAGATCCGGCACGAGGTTCCCACGGGGCGCGGCTCGAAGGACGGGTCGGGCACCGCCGGCTCGATCAGCATTCCCGCCTCGCGCAGTTCGGGCCCGGAAAAGCCCGCCGGATGGCGCGGCTCGCAGAAGGCTCGGGCGCGGTAGGAGCGGCGGGCGCGGGCCGCAGGCTCGATCACCGCCTCGACCGGGCTCATCGGATGGGCCAGCGCCTCGAAGAGCGGCCAGAGCGGACAGGCGGCGCCGAACCGCGGCAGCAGGAACCCCTCGGGCGGCTTGCGGAAGACCAGCGTCCCCGACCCGTCGCAGATCACGAGGCCCGCAAGCGCGCCCGGCAGCGTCGCCATCCGCCGGAAGACGGCGAGAACCCCCACGCCGAACCGGCGGGCCACCAGCAGCGGATCGCCTTCGGCCCGGATCGCGGCGCGGAAGGCATCGAGCGGCATCACCGCCGCATCCGCCTCGGCCCGCAGGATCCAGTCGCGCGCCATCGCCCGGCCCGCCGCCGACGCCAGACCCTCGAGTTCCGGCTCGAGCAGCGCCCGCCCGCCCGGCTCCTCCAGTTCGGCCAGATGCCAGCCGCGGGCGGCAAGCCAGCCCTCCACCTCCTCCTGCGGCGCGGCGAGGCCCTGCTCCTCGTCCTCGGCGGCCGCGTCGAGATAGGCCACCAGCGCCTCGGCCCCCACCGCCAGCCGCTCGCTGTCGGTGTGGATGTTGGCATGGAAGCGCGCCCGCCAGTCCGGGTCGATGTCCTCGGTTTCGGCCAGGATCGCCGCGGTCGAGCGCACCGCGCTCACCGCCGAAAGCACCTCGTGCAGCGCCTGGCTGAGATGGGTGTCGTGGGTCAGGCGGTCGTTCAGCGCGGTGACGGTGCGTTCGAGCAGGCCCAGCCTTCGATGCTGCGCGGCCAGCATCCGCGCCCAGCCCGGAAAGCGGCCGACGAAATCCTCGACCCGGTCCAGTTCGGGCTGCTCGTCGCCGCCCGACGCGGCCGCGGCGCGCAGATCCTCGACCAGCACCCACTCGGCCCCGGCCGAGAGCGTCTGGGCCTCGATCTTCAGCGCGCGCGCCAGCCGTCCCAGCACCTCGTCGCCGATCCGGCGGCGGTTGTGCTCGATCAGGTTGAGATACGAGGCCGAGATCCCCGCCGACCGCGCGAGATCGGCCTGCCGGAGCCCCAGCTGCAGGCGCCGCTCGCGCACCCGGCTGCCCGTGAGCGCCGTCATCGGCATGGTTCATCCCTCCCGGCTTTACAGGATCATCCTGCATTATCCGGGGGAAGCACAGGGCTTTTCAACCCCGCCTCGCACCGCCGTCGAGGCCGGACATTGCCGGCCCCGATGCGGCGCGCTCAGGCGTCGGCGATCACGTCCTGCCGCTGCCGGCCCAGCCCCTCGACACCCAGCTCGACCACGTCCCCGGCCTTCAGGAACCGGGGCGGCTTCATCCCCAGCCCCACCCCCGGAGGCGTCCCGGTCGAGATCACGTCGCCCGGATGCAGCGTCATGAACTGCGAGAGGTAGCTGACCAGAAAGGCCACGCCATAGACCATCGTCCGCGTCGTGCCGTCCTGCATCTTCTGCCCGTTCACCGACAGCCAGAGCGACAGGTCCTGCGGATCGGCCACCTCGTCCCGGGTCACGAGCCAGGGCCCGAGCTGGCCGAAGTTGTCGCAGCTCTTGCCCTTGGTCCACTGGCCCGACCGTTCGGCCTGGAAGGCCCGCTCGGAGACATCGTTGGCCACCGCATAGCCCGCGACATGGGTCAGCGCCTCGGCCTCAGAGACATACTTGGCCTTCCGGCCGATGATCACGGCCAGTTCCACCTCCCAGTCGGTCTTGACCGACCCGCGCGGAATGATGATCGGATCGTTCGGGCCGCAGATCGCCGAATTGGCCTTCATGAAGATGATCGGCTCGGGCGGGACCTGCGCGCCGGTCTCGGCCGCATGGTCGGAATAGTTCAGGCCGATGCAGATGAACTTGCCGATCCCGCCCACGCAGGGGCCGAGGCGCGCATCCTCGGCCACGACCGGCAGGCCCGCCCCGTCGATCTCGCGCAGCCTGGCCAGACCCTCGTCCGACAGCGCGTCGCCCCCCACGTCCGGCAGGATGCCCGAGAGGTCGCGGATGGTGCCGTCGGTCCAGACGAGCCCGGGTCGTTCGGCCCCGGCGGGCCCATGGCGCAGCAGTTTCATGGTCTCTCCTCAGATATTGGACCAGCCCCCGTCGATGACATGGGCGACCCCGGTGGTGTAGGCGGATTCGTCCGAGGCGAGATAGACGACGAGCGCCGCGATCTCCTCGGGGCGGCCGATGCGGCCGATGGGCTGGCGCGCCACGAAGGCGCGCCGCGCGGCCTCGTAGTCGCCGGTCGCGCGGAGTCGCTCTTCGAGCGAGGGGCTCTCGACCGTGCCGGGGCAGATCGCGTTGCAGCGGATGCCCTGCCCGATGAAGTCGGCCGCGATGGATTTGGTCAGCCCCACGACGCCCGCCTTGGTGGTGCCATAGACGAAGCGGTTCGGCGCGGCGATGGCCGCCGAGACGACCGAGGCCATGTTGACGATCGACCCGCCGCCGCCCGCGATCATGCCGGGCAGGAAGGCGCGGCACATGCGGTACATGCCCGTCAGGTTCAGCCCGACCGAGACCTCCCAGCTCTCCTCGTCGCAGTCGAGGATCGTGCCGGAGGCGACGAATCCCGCGCAATTGAAGAGCACATCGAGCGGCCCCGCCGCCTCGACGGCATCGGCGATCGAGGCCGGATCGCGCACGTCCAGACGGCGCACCTCCAGCCCCTCGGCGGCGAGGCTTTCGAGTGCGGCCGCGTTCACATCGGTCGCCAGCACCCGCGCCCCTTCGCGCGCCATGGCGAGAGCCGAGGCCCTGCCGATCCCCTGACCCGCCGCCGTCACCAGCGCGCGCTTTCCGGTCAGCCGGCCTGAGCCCATGGTCTCCTCCGCTCGCAGTTCCGCCTCAGCAAAGAGCATTCCCGATGCAAGAACAAGCCTTGCCGGCGCAAAAGGGCCGGCTGATCGAAGGGCGCGCAAGAGGAACTTCTGGCTGAGACGGGATGATGCTCGGCAGGCTGGCCGATCCGTTCGTGATATGCCAGCCTTTCGCCGCGGCCCCCGGGGCCGCAGGCAACGGACCGAAAGGAGACGGGATGAAACGGCAACGGGTGATCGCAGTGGGCTCCTACCCCGAATGGGACAATGAGGCGATGACGCAGAGCTTTTCCCTCACCACGGTCGCGCGGCTTGCGGATCTGGCCGACCTCGATCCCTCTCTCCGGCACGAGACCATCGCGGTGGCCTACAAGGGCGGCGCGGCTTTCGGGGCCGAGACGATGGACCTGTTGCCCGCCCTCGGGGTGATCGCGAACTTTGGCGTGGGCTACGATGCGATCGACGTTGACGCCGCCCGCGCCCGCGGCATCCGCGTGACCAACACGCCCGATGTTCTGAACGACGACGTGGCCGATACGGCGCTGGCCATGATGCTCGCCCTCTGCCGCCGCATCCCGGACGGAGACCGCTTCGTGCGCGAAGGGCGGTGGCCAAAGGAGGACTTTCCGCTGAACCGCAAGTTCTCGGGCGGGCGGGCGGGCATCATGGGACTGGGGCGCATCGGGCGGGCCATCGCCGACCGCCTCGTGGGCTTCAGCATGGAGATCCACTACCATTCGCGCAGCGCCAAGGAGGTGCCCGCCGGCTGGATCTTCCACGCGACCCCCGAGGGGCTGGCGGCCGAGGTGGACTGGCTGGTGGTGGCCCTGGTCGGCGGAGCGGCCACCGAACGCTATGTCTCGGCCGAGGTCATCGCCTGCATGCCGCAGGACGCCGTCCTGGTGAACATCTCGCGCGGCACGACGGTGGACGAGGCCGCCCTCATCGAGGCGCTCGAGGCCGGGCGGATCGGGGCGGCGCTCGACGTCTTCCGCAACGAGCCCGACATCGACCCGCGGTTCCTGTCGCTGCCCAACGTGCTGCTGCAACCGCACCAGGGCTCGGGCACGGTCGAGACGCGCCGCGCGATGGGAGAGCTGCAACGCGCCAACATCCGCGCCTTCCTGACGGGCGAGCCGCTGCTGACCCCCGTCGCCTGAACGCGGGGTTCGTGGCATGCAGGGCGAGGCTCATGCAGAACATGAACCTCGCCGTGTAACCCGATGTTTCAATGGTTGTCCCGCGGAAGATCTCGCGCCACACGGCGGTAAGTGGTGGCCAGCTCGATGCACCCCCCGTCGGCCAGCTGGCCCGAGAGGCGGCGATAGATTTCCTGCCACGGGGTCTGGTTGTGAAGCTCGGGCGGCTGCCATGCGGCCCGCCGCGCCTCCCATTCGGCCTCGTCCACCAGCGCATCGAGCCGGCAGCGGTTGAGGTCGAGCCGCACCCGGTCCCCGGTCTGCAGAAACGCAAGACCCCCGCCGGCCACCGCCTCGGGCGAGGCGTTGAGGATCGAGGGGCTTTCCGACGTGCCCGACTGCCGCCCGTCGCCCACCGTCGGCAGATGCGTGACGCCCTCGCGCAGCAGCGCGTCGGGCGGCTGCATGTTCACCACCTCGGCCGATCCGGGGTAGCCGATGCAGCCCACACCGCGGATGAAGAGGATCGTCGTCTCGTCGATGCCGAGCGCGGGGTCGTTGATGCGGGCGTGATAATCCTCGGGCCCCTCGAAGACCACGGCGCGGGCCTCGTGGATGCCCTCCTGTCCCGGCCGCGCGAGGAAGCGGTGCCGGAACTCGGCCGAGATCACCGAGGTCTTCATCAGAGCCGAGTCGAAGAGATTGCCCGAAAGCACGAGAAATCCAGCCTTTTCGCGCAGCGGCTCATCAACCGGGCGGATCACGCGCCGGTCGCGGCTGCGCTCGCCCTGAAGGTTGTGGCCCACGCTTTGGCCGGTGACCGTCAGCGCATCCTCATGCAGAAGCCCCGCAGCGATCAGTTCGCCCATCACGGCCGGAACCCCGCCCGCGCGAAAGAAGCTCTCGCCCAGATACTCGCCCGCGGGCTGCATGTTCACCAGCAGCGGCACGTCGAACCCCACCTCCTGCCAGTCCTGCACCGCAAGCTCGACCCCGACATGGCGCGCGATCGCCTGCAGATGCGGCGGCGCGTTGGTCGAGCCACCGATCGCCGAATTGACCCGGATGGCGTTCTCGAAGGCCTTGCGGGTGAGGATGTCCGACGGCTTGAGATCCTCGAGCACCATCTCGACGATCCGTCGCCCCGTGGCATAGGCCATGTTCATCCGCTCGCGGAACGGCGCGGGAATGGCCGAACAGCCCGGCAGCGACATGCCGAGCGCCTCGGCCAGCGCGTTCAGCGTCGAGGCGGTGCCCATCGTGTTGCAATGGCCGAGCGAGGGCGCCGAGGCGCAGGCGCGCTCCATGAACTCGGCATAGTCGATCTCGCCCTCGGCCAGAAGCCGGCGGCTCTCCCAGATGATCGTGCCCGACCCGGCGAGCTTGCCCTCCCACCAGCCATCCAGCATCGGGCCGCCCGAGAGGACGATCGAGGGAAGGTCCACCGTCGCCGCCGCCATCAGCTGCGCCGGAGTGGTCTTGTCGCAGCCCGTGGTCAGCACCACGCCGTCGATCGGATAGCCGTGCAGCACCTCGACCAGACCCAGATAGGCCAGGTTGCGGTCGAGCGCCGCCGTCGGGCGCCGCCCGGTCTCCTGGATCGGATGGACGGGAAACTCCATCGGCACCCCGCCCGCGTCGCGGATCCCCGCCTTGATCCGGTCGGCCAGGAACAGGTGGATCTTGTTGCAGGGCGCGAGGTCCGATCCCGACTGCGCGATGCCGATGATCGGCCGATCGCCCTGCAATTCGCGCCGCGTGAATCCCTGGTTCTGGTATCGCTCGACATAGAGCGCGGTCATGCCGGGGTTGTCGGGATTGTCGAACCACTCCTGCGAGCGGAACCGCCTTCTGTCCCGGGTGTCGGTCATCGTTCTGAGGCCTCCTGTCGCGAACCTTCAGCTTGGGCGCTGGGGCCGCCGAGGACAAGGCCCCGCTCCCGCCCTTCGCGACGCGGGAACGGAGCAGGAGGGTGCGGCAGGGGCGCCCCCCCCCCGGGATGCCGTCAGTTCAGCGCCTTGCCGCTCACCTCGTGGGTCCAGGCGCCCTCGGGCTCCTTCGAGATCACCGGGTCCGAGCCGCCCCCGAGCAGCGCCTCGACGGTGCGCTGGTAGTCGGCCACGTCCAGCGCGCCGTTCGAGCCCGCCGTGAGCTTGGCGATCTCGCCCATCATCCGCTTCTGGTGCTCTTCGGTCTGCGCGCCGGTGTCGTCATTTTCCAGCACGATCATCGCGGCTTCGTCGGGGTTCTCCTCGGCCCATTTCCAGCCCTTCATCGAGGCGCGAACGAACTTGGCCATCGTCTCGACGAAGGCCGGATCCTGCAGCTTCGGCGCCATGACGTAAAGCCCGTCCTCGAGCGTCGCCACGCCCTGATCCTCGTACTTGAAGGTCACGAGGTCGTCGGGCGAAAGGCCCGCGTCGATCACCTGCCAGTATTCGTTGTAGGTCATGGTGGAGATGCAGGCCGCCTGCTTCTGCAAGAGCGGATCGACGTTGAAGCCCTGCTTCAGCACCGTCACCCCCTCGGGCGAGCCGTCGGTGGGCAGGCCCAGCTTCGACATCCAGTTCAGGAACGGATATTCGTTGCCGCCGAACCAGACGCCCAGCGTCTTGCCCTTGAAGTCCTCGGGGCTCGCCACGCCCCATTCCTTGAGGCAGGTCAGCATCATGCCCGAAGACTTGAAGGGCTGGGCGATGTTGACGATGTCGGCGCCCTGCTCGCGCGCGGCCAGCGCCGAGGGCATCCAGTCCACCATCACGTCGGCGCCGCCGCCCAGCAGCACCTGCACCGGCGCGATGTCGGGCCCGCCCGGCTTGATCGTGACGTTCAGCCCCTCTTCCTCGTAGAAGCCCTGGTCCTTGGCGACGTAGTAGCCCGCGAACTGGGCCTGCGTCACCCATTTCAGCTGCAGCGTCACATCCTCGGCCGAGGCCGTTCCCGCGGCGAGCGCGAGAAGCGCCGCTCCGGTCAGAAGTCCTTTCATCCTTACCTCCGTGTTGAGCCCGTTCGGGCTATCGTTGACGTCTCTGGGACGGGTGCCAGAAGGTCACCCCCCGCTCGACCAGCGCCACCACTCCATAGAAGGCCGAGCCCGCCAGTGCGGCAACCGTTATCTCGGCCCAGACCATGTCGAGGCCGAGCCGGCCCACCTCGGTCGAGATGCGAAAGCCCATGCCGCGGATGGGGCTGCCGAAAAACTCGGCAACGATGGCGCCGATCAGCGCGAGCGTGGTGGCGATCTTCAGCCCGTTGAAGATGAAGGGCATCGCCGCCGGCAGCCGCAGCTTCAGAAGCGTCTGGGCGTAGCTGGCGGAATAGGTCTTCATCAGGTCGCGCTGCATGGCCTCGGTCGCGGCCAGGCCCGCCACCGTGTTCACCAGCACCGGGAAGAAGACCATCACCACCACCACCGCCGCCTTCGACTGCCAGTCAAAGCCGAACCACATCACCAGGATCGGCGCGATCCCCACGATCGGCAGCGCGGCCACGAAATTGCCCACCGGCATGAGGCCCCGCTGCAGGAAGGGCGAGCGGTCGATGGCGATGGCGGTCAGCACCGCCGCGCCGCAGCCGATCAGCCAGCCGGTCAGCGCGCCCTTGACGAAGGTCTGGACGAAGTCGCCCCAAAGCACCGGCAGGCTTGTCGAGATCCGCGCCCCGATGGCGGTCGGCGGCGGCAGGATGATGGGCGAGACCTGAAGGCCGCGCACCATCAGCTCCCACACGACCAGCACGGTCAGGCCGAAGATCGCCGGCACCACCAGCCGCCCGGCCCGCGTCTCGGAAAAGCGCGAATGCGAAATGCGGATGTTCAGCGCCAGCGTGGCGACCCAGAAGACCAGCGCGAGAAGGACGAGGTTCATCGCGCCATCCCCATCCGCTTCAGCACCACGGCCTGCACCGCCCCCACGATCCCCACCAGCGCCGCGGCGACGATGGCGGCGGTGAAGAGCGCGGCCCAGATCTGGATGGTCTGTCCGTAATAGCTGCCCTGCAGGAGCCGCGCGCCGAGGCCCGCGACCGCGCCCGTGGGAAGCTCGCCGACGATGGCGCCGACGAGGCTGGCCGCGATCCCCACCTTCAGCGAGGCGAAGAGGTAGGGCATCGAGGCCGGCAGCCGCAGCTTCCAGAAGGTCTGGCTGCGGCTGGCGTTGTAGGTGGACAGCAGGTCCAGCTGCATCCGGTCGGGGCTGCGCAGGCCCGTCACCATGCCGACCACGACCGGGAAGAAGCTGAGATAGGCCGAGATGATCGCCTTCGGCAGCAGCCCCGAGACGCCGATGGAATTCATCACCACGATGATCATCGGCGCGATGGCGAGGATCGGGATGGTCTGGCTGGCGATGGCCCAGGGCATCACGCTCTGGTCCATCGCGCGGTTGTGGATGATGCCCACCGCCAGCAGAATGCCCAGCCCGGTGCCGATGCCAAAGCCCACCAGCGTCGCCGAGAGCGTGATCCAGGCGTGATAGACAAGGCTGCGCCGCGAGGTGACGGCCTGCCCGGCCCACCCGTCCCACAGGCCCTTGGCCACCTGATGCGGGGCAGGCAACACCGGGCGATCCTGCGCCAGTGTGCGGGGGACAAGCTCCTGAAAGCTGACCTCTGTGCCCGCGCGCGCCGCCTGATCGCGCACCCATGTCGCGTTCATCGCAACCGCCGCGGCATACCAGAGCGCCACGATCACCGCGACGACCGTCAGGACCGGCAGGATGGACCTCATGGGCGCCTCTCAGTCGTCATAGGAATGGCCAGCGCGCAGGCCCTCGCGGACGCGGTGGGCGATGGCGATGAACTCGGCGCTGTCGCGGATGTCCAGCGGACGCTCGCGCGGCAGGGGGCTTTCGATCACGTCGGTGATCCGGCCCGGGCGGGGCGACATGACCACGATCTTCGTGGACAGATAGACCGCCTCGGGGATCGAATGGGTCACGAAGCCGATGGTCTTGCCGGTCTGCGCCCAGAGCTTCAGAAGCGCCTCGTTCAGACGGTCGCGCACGATCTCGTCCAGAGCGCCGAAGGGCTCGTCCATCAAGAGGATGTCGGCGTCAAAAGCCAGGGCCCGCGCGATCGAGGCGCGCTGCTGCATCCCCCCCGACAGCTGCCAAGGGTATTTCTTGCCGAACCCTTCCAGTTCAACCAGTTGCAGAACGTCCTTCACACGCCGATCCTGCTCGGGCTTCGGGAAGCCCATGATCTCCAGCGGCAGGCGGATGTTGCCCGCGATGGTGCGCCACGGATAAAGCCCCGCGGCCTGGAAGACATAGCCGTAAGCCCTTCGCTTCCTTGCTTCATCCGGCGTCATGCCATTGACGCGCAGGTCGCCTTCGGTGGGATGCTCCAGCGCCGCGATGGCGCGCAGGAAGGTGGTCTTGCCGCAGCCCGAGGGGCCGATGAAGGACACGAAGTCGCCCTTCATCACCGAGAGATTAACGTCCTTCAGCGCATGGACCGGGCCGTCCGCCGTCTGGAAAGTCAGGCCCACCTTCCGCGCGTCGATCACGGGCCGGCCGGTCGCAGCGTCCGACATCACACCCCCGTCGCCGGGATGCCCGACCGCTCGACCGGCCGAGGCGCCGTCAGTTCCTTCCAGGCCGAAAGCGCGCGGTTCACCGCCGGCCGCGGCTCGCGGGCGACGAACTGGCCGTGGCCTTCCTGCGTGCGGATTTCGCCATCCGCCACTGCCACTTGCCCGCGGGTCAGCGTGTAGCGTGGCAGGCCCTTGACCTCCTTGCCCTCGAACACGTTGTAGTCGATCGCCGACTGCTGCGAGCCGGCCGAGATCACCTTGGTCTTCTCGGGGTCCCAGACCACCAGATCGGCATCCGCCCCCACCAGAACTGCGCCCTTCTTCGGGTAGCAGTTCAGGATCTTCGCGATATTCGTTGAGGTTACGGCCACAAATTCATTCGGCGTGAGACGCCCGGTGTTCACCCCATGCGTCCAGAGCATCGGCATCCGGTCCTCGAGCCCGCCGGTGCCGTTCGGGATCCTGGTAAAATCATTCATTCCGAAGCGTTTCTGATCCGTCGTGAAGGCGCAGTGATCGGTCGCCACCACCGACAGCGAGCCCGACTGCAACCCCGCCCAGAGCGAGTCCTGGTGCTGCTTGTTGCGGAACGGCGGGCTCATCACCCGGCGCGCGGCATGGTCCCAGTCGGGATGGAGATACTCGCTCTCGTCCAGCGTCAGGTGCTGGATCAAGGGCTCGCCCCAGACGCGCTTGCCCAGCATCCGGGCGCGCCGGATCGCCTCGTGCGCCTCCTCGCAGGAGGTATGGACGACATAGAGCGGCACCGCCGCCATGTCGGCGATCATGATAGCGCGGTTCGTGGCCTCGCCCTCGACCTGCGGCGGACGGGAATAGGCGTGCGCCTCCGGCCCGCAGTTGCCTTCGGCCAGAAGGCGGGCCGACAGTTCGGCCACCACGTCGCCGTTCTCGGCATGGACCATCGCCAGCGCCCCCAGATCGGCGCAGCGGCGGAAGCTGGCAAACAGCTCGTCGTCGTTCACCATCAGGGCGCCCTTGTAGGCCATGAAATGCTTGAACGAGGTGATGCCCTGATCGACCACCGCCTTCATCTCGTCGAAGACCTGCTCGCCCCACCAGGTGATCGCCATGTGGTAGGAATAGTCGCAGTTCGCCCGGCCCGACTTGTTGTGCCACATGGAAAGCGCATCGAGCAGCCCCTGACCCGGCGCGGGGAGCGCGAAATCCACCACCATCGTCGTGCCGCCCGCCAGCGCCGCCCGCGTGCCGCTCTCGAAATCGTCCGAGGAATAGGTGCCCATGAAGGGCATTTCGAGATGGGTGTGCGGGTCGATGCCCCCCGGCATGACATAACAGCCGGTGGCGTCCAGCACCTCGTCGCCCCTCAGGTCCGGCCCGATGGCGGTGATGACGCCGCCTTCAATCAGCACATCCGCCTGATAGGTCAGGTCCGCCGTGACGATCGTTCCGTTCTTGATGACTGTGCTCATGATCCCTCTCCTTGGCCCGCGGCCGTCGGCTCCGGCCTCCGGCAATCGGCGCCACCTCCCGCCGGTCGCCCTTTCACTCTGCCCAAATATCCTCGGGGGGTCCGGGGGGCAGACAGCCCCCCGGCGTCAGCCCACCACACCCGCCGTTTCCAGCACGGCGTGAAACAGCACGTTCGTCCCGGCGGTGGCCCATTCCGGCGAAATCTCCTCGGCCTCGTTGTGCGAGAGCCCGCCCACGCAGGGGCACATGACCATCGTGGCGGGCGCGATCCGTGCCGCCCAGCAGGCATCGTGACCGGCGCCCGAGATCAGGTCCATGTGGCTCAGCCCCAGCTTCTCGGCCGCGGCCCGGACGTGGGCCACCAGCTCGGGCGCGAAGGTGACGGGGTCGAAATGGCCCACCGGCTCGACCGAGCAGCCCACGCCCAGCTCGGCGCAGATGTCGGCCGCGCGGGCCTCGATCTCGGCGCGCATCCCGTCGAGCTTGCCCTGATCGGGCGAGCGGATGTCCACGGTGAAGACCACCTTGCCCGGCAGAACGTTGCGCGAGTTGGGCGAGAAGGTCACCTGCCCCACGCCGCCCACGGCGCCGGGTTGGGCGGCCATCGCCACCTCCTGCACCATCTCGAAGATCCGCGCCATGGCGAGGCCCGCGTTCGTGCGCATCGTCATGGGGGTGGAGCCGGTGTGCGCCTCGCGCCCCGTCAGGGTGAACTCGAGCCACCAGAGACCCTGGCAATGGGTCACGACGCCGATCTGCCGGCCCTCGGCCTCGAGGATGGGACCCTGCTCGATGTGCAACTCGTAATAGGCGTGCATCTTTCGCGCACCCACCGGCTCCTCGCCCTTCCAGCCGATCCGCGCCAGCTCCTCGCCGAAGCTGCGCCCTTCCAGATCGCGGCGGGCATAGGCGTAGTCGAGCGTATGGACCCCCGCGAAGACGCCCGAGGCCAGCATCGCCGGGGCGAAACGCGCACCCTCCTCGTTGGTCCAGTTGGTCACGACGATCGGATGTTTCGTGCGGATGCCCAGGTCGTTCATCGACCGCACCACCTCAAGCGCGCCCAGAACCCCCAGAACGCCGTCGAACTTGCCGCCCGTGGGCTGGGTGTCGAGGTGGCTTCCGACATAGACCGGCAGCGCCTCGGAGTCGGTGCCGGCGCGGGTTGCGAACATCGTGCCCATCCCGTCCACGCCCAGGGTGCAGCCCGCCTCCTCGCACCAGCGGGCGAAGAGCGCGCGCCCCTCGGCATCGGCGTCGGTCAGCGTCTGGCGATTGTTGCCCCCCGCGACGCCGGGTCCGATCTTCGCCATCTCCATCAGGCTGTCCCACAGACGCTCGCCATTGATGCGCAGGTTCTCACCCGCGGCCACCGTGTCGGCCATGCCGTTCTCCCTGTCCGGGGTCGCGGCAGGAACTCCGGCGCGCGCGCCCCGACTCTTCTGTTGCTCTTTCTTCGACCATCCGGTCAGATCGAAGCGCACCATAACCTGACCAACCGGTCAATGAATATCTCGGAGCCATGCCCGAAACCGCCCGTCCCTCGAAACGCGAGGAAACCCGCCGCGAGACCGAGCGGGCGATCCTGATCGCCGCCGAAAAAGTCTTTGCCGAGGCCGGGTTTGGTGGCGCGACCATGCAGCTCATCGCCGATATGGCGGGGCTGCCGAAGGCCAATCTGCACTATTACTTCCCCACCAAGGAGGCGCTCTACCGACGCGTCGTCGAAGATATCTTCGAGATCTGGCTCCGGGCGGCAGAGGCCCTTGATACGGCGGATTGCCCCGTGCGGGGCATCGGTGCCTATATCGACGCCAAGATGGAAATCTCGCGCCGCCATCCGTTCGGCTCGAAGGTCTGGGCCTCCGAGGTGATGCACGGCGCGCCGGTGATCCAGGACTACCTCGAGACCACGTTGCGCGAATGGACCGAAGGCCGCGCGCAGGCGATCCGCCGCTGGATCGCGGACGGGCGGATGCGGCCGGTCGATCCCCACCACCTGCTCTATATGCTCTGGGCCACGACCCAGCATTACGCGGACTTCGGGCATCAGATCGAGACCCTGAACGACGGGCGCCCCCTGTCGGACGAGGAGTGGGCCGCCGCCACCGAGAGCGTCAAGGAGATCATCCTGCGCGGCATCGGCGCGATCTGACGGCCTCGGCGCGCCGCCCGCGCCGTGTGGCGTCGCGATCATGCCACAGGTGCCCTGCGGATCTTCCGGCCGGGATGGAGATTTGACCAAACGGTCAAGGCCGGACTAGGATCCCGGCGAGAAGGAGTGCGCCCCCATGTCCCCTGCCCGCCGAGACCCCCGCCCATGACCAGCCCGCGGCAGACGCGCATCCAGCGGCGCAACTCCGAGGCGATCTTCGAGGCCGCGCTGGAGGTCTTTTCGGCCCACGGGTTCCGCGGGGCCACGCTCGACCAGATCGCCGAGGCCGCCGGCCTGTCGAAGCCGAACCTGCTCTATTACTTTCCGTCGAAGGAGGCGATCCATGTGGCCCTGCTGTCGCGGCTGCTCGCGACCTGGCTTGATCCGCTGAAGGCGATGAACCCCGCGGGCGACCCGGTGGCCGAGATCCTCGGCTATGTCCGGCGCAAGCTGGAGCTGTCGCGCGACTTTCCGCGCGAGAGCCGGCTGTTTGCCAACGAGATCCTGCAGGGCGCGCCGCGAATGCGCGCCGTGATCGAGACGGACCTCAAGGAACTGGTGGCGGACAAGGCCGCCGTCCTGACCCGCTGGATGGACGAGGGGCGGATCGCGCGCCTGCATCCGGTGCATCTGATCTTCTCGATCTGGGCCATGACGCAGCATTACGCCGATTTCGAGGTGCAGGTGCGGGCGGTGCTGGGAGAGGGCGAGCCCGACCCCTTCCCCGAGGCCGGGCTCTATCTCGAGACGCTGTTCAGGCGCCTTCTGGCCGTCTGAGGCCGGCGCCGGTCACTCGGCCGCTTCGCGCACCGACGGGTTGTTCGGATGGCTGAGCCAGTTGGCATAATCGCCCACCGTGCGGCCCGTGCGCGGATCGACCGCGCCTTTCGGCAGTTCCCGCATGGTGATGCAGTTCTCGACCGGGCAGACATCGACGCAGAGGTTGCAGGCCACGCATTCCTCGTCCTTCACGCTGAAGGTGCGGTCGGGCGACATGGCGATGGCCTGATGGCTCGTGTCCTCGCAGGCGGCGTAGCAGCGGCCGCACTTGATGCAGAGGTCCTGGTCGATCTGGGCCTTGGTGACGTAGTTGAGGTTCAGATACTGCCAGTCGGTGACGTTGGGCACCGCACGTCCCACCAGATCCGCGGTCGTCTCGAACCCCTTGGCGTCCATGTAGTCCGAGAGGCCCGAGATCATCTCCTCCACGATGCGGAAGCCGTAGGTCATCACCGCGGTGCAGACCTGCACGTTGCCCGCGCCGAGCAGCATGAACTCCACCGCGTCGCGCCAGGTGGTGACGCCGCCGATGCCCGAGATCGGCAGCCCGTGCGTCTCGGGGTTGCGGGCGATCTCGGCCACCATGTTCAGCGCGATGGGCTTCACCGCGGGGCCGCAATAGCCGCCGTGGGTGCCCTTGCCGTCGATCATGGGCATCGGCGCGAAGGCGTCGATATCCACGCCGGTGATCGAGTTGATCGTGTTGATCAGGCTGACCGCGTCCGCCCCGCCCCGCTTCGCGGCCTCGGCGGGCTTGCGGATGTCGGTGACGTTGGGCGTGAGTTTCACGATGCAGGGCATGCGCGAGTGCGTCTTCACCCAGCGCGTGACCATCTCGATATATTCCGGCACCTGCCCCACGGCCGAGCCCATGCCGCGCTCGGCCATGCCGTGCGGGCAGCCGAAGTTCAGCTCGACCCCGTCGGCCTCGGTGTCCTCGATCCGGGCGAGGATGTCCTTCCACGAGTCCTCGTCGCAGGGAACCATCAGCGAGATCACCAGCGCCCGGTCGGGATAGTCGCGCTTGACCGACTTGATCTCGCGCAGGTTCACCTCGAGCGGCCGGTCGGTGATGAGTTCGATGTTGTTCAGGCCCAGAAGCCGCCGGTCGGCGCCCCAGATCGCGCCGTAGCGGGGGCCGTTCACGTTGACGACCGGCGGGCCTTCGCTGCCCAGCGTCTTCCAGACCACACCGCCCCAGCCGGCCTCGAAGGCGCGGCGGACGTTGTATTCCTTGTCGGTGGGCGGCGCCGAGGCCAGCCAGAACGGGTTGGGCGACCGGATTCCGATGAAGTCGGACTGAAGATTGGCCATGGGATGCTCCTCAGAAACGGGGAACGGGCCGCGGTGCGGCCTGAACGGGTGCCATGGAACGGGCGGAAAGGGTCAGCCGCCCGTGACGAGGTTCCAGAGATAGCCCAGGACGTTGCCGCCGATCTCGCCGGACTTGGGCGTGGCCCAGGCCCAGGCGATGCAGCCCAGGATGTTGACCGGCGCGAATTTCCAGACGCTCAGGCGCGAGACACCGGCCAGCACGAAGACCACCGCCCGCAGCGGGCCGAAGAAATGGCCGATGAGCACCGCCAGCGTGCCCCACCGCGCGAAGGCGTCGGTCCCGCGATGGATCAGCGCGCGATGGTCGCGCATCGGCGGCATCTCCAGCGCCCGGGGCCCGAAGCGCCAGCCGAGCCAGAAGGAGAAGAACGACCCCAGCATGGCGCCGATGCTCGCCCCGATCCAGATCGGCGTGAAGTCGAGGCCCCCGGTCGCGACCAGCGCCCCCACCCCGAACAGGATCGCGGTGGAGGGGATGAGGATCGACAGGAAGGCCGTCGTCTCTGCCGCTGCGAAGATCATCGCGATCCAGAGCGCCCAGTCGCTGTTGTCGCGGATGAAGCCCACGATCGTCTCGACGATGCCGTCCATCCGCCTCTCCGCTTCTGACCGGCCGAAGGCCTAACCCGAAGCCCTGATGCTTGCAAGGCGCGCTCATGACCCGACCAGCTCGGCATGGATGTCCATGGCCGCGTCCCGGCCCTGCGCCACCGCGGTCACGGTGAGATCCTCGCCGCCCGTGGCGCAGTCGCCGCCCGCCCAGACGCCCTCGAGGCTCGTCCGCCCCGCGGCATCCACCGCGATCTTGCCGCCCTGAAGCGCGATCCCCTCGGGCACCTCGCCCAGCGTCTGGCCGATCGCCTTGAAGAGCTGGTCCGCCTTCAGCCGGAAGGTCTCGGACAGAAGCTTCAGCCCGCCGGGCCCGTCCTCGGTGTAGGCGAACTCCACCTCGCGCACCGCGCCGTTGCCATGCACCTTCACCGGCGCCGCGTTGCAGATGATGCGGACACCGTGGGAGGTGGCATGATCCTGTTCGTGGCGCGAGGCGCTCATCCTCTCCTGCCCGCGGCGATAGACGATGGTGACCGTCTCGGCCCCCAGCAGCTTCGACTGCACCGCCGCGTCGATGGCGGTCATGCCGCCGCCGATCACCACCACGTCGCGCCCGATGGGCAGGGCCGAGAGATCCTCGGCCTGGCGCAGCGCCGCGATGAAATCCACCGCCGGATGGACATTGTCGCGCTCCTCGCCCTCGGCCCGGAGCGCATTGACGCCCGAGAGCCCCATGCCGAGGAACACCGCGTCGAACCCGGCCCGCAGCCCCTCGAGGGTGATGTCGCGCCCGAGCGCCTGCCCGGTTCGGAGCGTGATTCCCCCGATCATCAGCAGCCAGTCCACCTCGGCCTGCGCGAAGTTGCCCGGCGTCTTGTAGCTGGCGATGCCATATTCGTTCAGGCCGCCGGGCTTGGGATGCGCGTCGAAGATCGTGACCTCATGGCCCAGCATCGCCAGCCGGTGCGCGGCGGCAAGACCCGCCGGCCCCGCGCCCACCACCGCAACCCGCTTGCCCGTGGGCGCGGCGCGCTGGAAGGGATGGACGTTCTTCGCCATCAGCGTGTCGGTGGCGTGGCGCTGGAGACGGGCGATCTCGACCGGCTTGCCCTCGGCCACCTCGCGCACGCAGACCTCCTCGCAGAGCTGCTCGGTCGGGCAGACGCGGGCGCACATGCCGCCCAGGATGTTCTGGTTGAAGATCGTCCGCGCCGCGGCCTCGGGCGTGCCGGTCGCGATCTGGCGGATGAAGAGCGGAATGTCGATCGCCGTCGGACAGGCGGTCACGCAGGGCGCGTCGTGGCAGAAGTAGCATCGGTCCGCCGCCACCTTCGCCTCGTGGCGGTCGAGCGGCGGCTCCACATCGGCGAAGTTCCGACAGTAGGCTTCCGCTGGCAGACGCCCCGGCACGACGCCGGGCGTAAGCTGGCTCATGGTCAAGGTCGCACCCTCCCCTGGGTTGTTGTTTGTGGAGCAAGGCTGACACGGCTCTTATTTTTTACCAAACGATAAATAATGCGGGGCGCCGCCCGACCGTCCGGCCGCGCGGGGAACCGCCGCGGACGCCCGAAAAAGCGGCACGGCCCCGCCTTCTCGCGACGAACTGGCGCTTTTCTCCTCCGCGCCCATTGCGTATAAGCCTGCGAAACCGCGCGCCGGTCAGGGCCGCGGGCCCTTCCCCATCCGGCAGCAAGCCAATCCGAGGACGTCATGAGCAAGAACAACACCGAGGCCGATGTCGCCTTCATCCAGGCCCTTGCCGAACTGCTGAACAGCAACGAGCTGACGGAACTCTCGGTGAAGCGGGAATATGGCGAGGATGACAGCCTCGAGGTTCGGGTGGTCAAGCAGGCCAACATCGTGACGACGCAGGTGGCGGCGGCTCCGATGATGGCCGCCCCCATGGCCGCCCCGATGATGTCCTCGGCGCCCGCCGCATCGCCCGCCATCGAGGATCCGGCCCAGCATCCGGGCGCCGTCACCTCGCCGATGGTGGGCACCGCCTATCTCGCGCCCGAGCCGGGCGCCACGCCCTTCGTCACCGTCGGCGCCACCGTGGCTGAGGGCCAGACGGTCCTGATCATCGAGGCGATGAAGACCATGAACCACATTCCGGCGCCGCGGGCGGGCACGGTCAAGCGCGTTCTCGTGTCGGACGGCACGGCCGTCGAATACGGCGCGCCCCTCATGATCATCGAGTGAGGCGGCGATGTTCGAGAAGATCCTGATCGCCAACCGCGGCGAGATCGCCTTGCGCGTGATCCGCGCCTGCCAGGAGATGGGGATCAAGTCGGTCGCCGTCCATTCCACCGCGGATGCCGACGCCATGCACGTCCGCATGGCCGATGAAAGCGTCTGCATCGGCCCGGCCTCGTCGGCGGAAAGCTATCTCAACAAGGCCTCGATCATCTCGGCCTGCGAGATCACCGGCGCCGAGGCGGTCCATCCCGGCTACGGCTTCCTCTCGGAGAACGCAGCCTTCGCCCAGGCCCTGCAGGACCACGGGATCGAATTCATCGGCCCGACCGCGGACCATATCCGCATCATGGGCGACAAGATCACCGCCAAGGACACGATGAAGGCGCTCGGCGTGCCCTGCGTGCCCGGTTCGGACGGCGGCGTGCCCGACTACGAGGCGGCGATCACCACGGCCCGTGCGATCGGCTTCCCGGTCATCATCAAGGCCACCGCCGGCGGCGGCGGGCGCGGGATGAAGGTGGCGCGGAACGAGGAAGAGCTGGAGGTCGCCTTCCGCACCGCCCGCTCCGAAGCCAAGGCCGCCTTCGGCAATGACGAAGTCTATATGGAGAAATACCTCCAGAAGCCGCGGCACATCGAGATCCAGGTCTTTGGCGACGGCAAGGGCCGCGCGGTCCATCTGGGCGAGCGCGACTGCTCGCTGCAGCGCCGCCACCAGAAGGTGTTCGAGGAGGCCCCCGGCCCCGTCATCACCCCCGAGATGCGCGCCCGGATCGGCAAGATCTGCGCCGAGGCGGTGGGCCGGATCAACTACATCGGCGCGGGAACGATCGAGTTCCTCTACGAGGACGGCGAGTTCTACTTCATCGAGATGAACACCCGCCTGCAGGTGGAGCATCCGGTGACCGAGGCGATCTTCGGCGTCGATCTGGTGCGCGAGCAGATCCGGGTGGCAGCCGGCCTGCCGATGTCCTTCGAGCAGGACGCGCTCGAGATCAACGGCCACGCGATCGAGGTACGGATCAACGCCGAAAAGCTGCCGAACTTCTCGCCCTGCCCCGGCAAGGTCCGCGTCTTTCACGCGCCCGGCGGCCTCGGCGTGCGGATGGATTCGGCGCTCTATGGCGGCTATTCGATCCCGCCCTATTACGACAGCCTGATCGGCAAGCTGATCGTGCACGGGCGCGACCGGCCCGAGGCGCTGGCTCGCCTCCACCGCGCGCTGGGCGAGCTGATCGTGGACGGAATCGACACGACCGTGCCGCTGTTCCACGCGCTGCTGGCCGAGCCCGACATCCAGCACGGCGATTACAACATCCACTGGCTGGAAAAATGGCTGGCCGCCCAGTTCGGCTGATGCCCGGTGCGGGCGGCCCATGACGCCGCCCGCGCTGACACCCCGGCTTCTGCTCCGCGCCTATGCGCTCGGCATCTTCCCGATGGCCGAGTCGCGCGACGATCCCGAGATCCACTGGGTGGATCCGCGGCGGCGGGGCATCTTCCCCCTCGACGGTTTCCATATCTCGCGCAGCCTCGCGCGGCGGATCCGCCGAATGGATTGGACGGTCACGGTCAACGAGGATTTCGCCGGCACCGTCCGGGCCTGCGCCGATCGCGAGGACACCTGGATCAACCCGACCATCTTCCGGCTCTATGTCGGGCTCCATGCCCTCGGACACGCCCATTCGCTGGAAGTGCGTGAGGGCGATGCTCTGGTCGGCGGGGTCTACGGGGTGACGCTCGGCCGGGCCTTCTTCGGCGAGAGCATGTTCTCGCGGCGCACCGACGCCTCGAAGGTCGCCCTCGCCTTCCTGATCGACAGGCTGCGCGCGGGCGGGTTCACGCTCTTTGATACACAGTTCCTGACCCCGCATCTCGCCTCGCTCGGCGCCATCGAGATCCCGCGCGCGGACTATCACCGCAGGCTCGGCGAGGCGCTTGCCGGCAAGGCCGAGTTCGCGCCCCCCGGCTACTCGCCGGATCCGGCCTCGGTCGTGCAGCGCAGCAGCCAGACGTCGTAGCGCGGATGATCGAGCGACGACAGAGCCGGGCTCGACGCAATCATCCAGCCATCGAAGACGGGTTCCGCCGCACGCGAGTCGCGGATCGTCAGGTGGGCGAAAGCGTCCGAGGCCGGGTCTCCGGCCGGATAGCGGCACTCGTCCAGTTCGATGGTCAGGTGCCCGCTGACCGCCGACTGGCCGCGCATCAGCTCGGCATCGGCGGTTTCGCCCGACATCTTGTCGAGCCAGCGCAGCAGCGCCCCGCTGCCCTCGGCCGTGCGGAGATCCTGCGCGAGGGCCGGCGCCGCCATCAGCAGAAGCGCCGCCAGGACCCTCATCCTTCCTCGCCCTGGATGGCGCTCTCGGCGCCCGAGCCGACGAACTTCATCAGAAGCGAGATCAGGCTGACCGAGCCCTGGGTGTCCTCGATCTCCTCGCCCGGAGCGAGGTTTTCCAGCGCGCCGCCCGGCATCAGCTCGACGTAGTTGCCGCCGAGGAGCCCCTCGGACGAGATCAGGATCGCCGAGTCGGTCGGCAGCTCGATCCCCTGCTTCACCGAGATCGTGGCGTCGGCAAAGAAGGTCTGCGGGTTGAGCGCGAGGGCGGTCACCGTGCCGACCTTGACGCCTGCAAGGCGCACGTCGGTGCCGACCGAGATTCCCTCGGCCGAGCGGAAGCTGGCCGTCAGCGGGTAGGATCCGCTGTCGCGCGTGATGCCGGCGGTTTGCCCAGCATAGACGAGGAAGCCGATGGCGGCTGCCAGAACCGCCGCTCCGGCCAGGATTTCCGAACGATTCTCGGCCATTATTCGGGCTGCCATGCCTCGTAGTCGCGCCGGGCGATCGGCTCGGCGCGCCGGATCGAGCCGGGTGGCGCATAGGCGCCCTCGGTCCCGGTCAGGTTCTCGACGTGGGGCTTCTCCCAGGGCTTGTGCGCGAGCGGCCGGGCCGTCGGCGGATCTTCCCAGGTTCTGTGCAGCCAGCCGTGCCAGTCCGGGCTGATGCGGCTCGCCTCGATCTCGCCGTTGTAGATCACCCAGCGCCGCTTGCCGTCCTTCGAGGTGTAGAAGGTGTTGCCCTGCTCATCCTCGCCCACCTTGACGCCTTGCCGCCAGGTGAAGAACTGGGTGCCGAGGGTCTGGCCGTCCCACCAGGTCACCGCGCGCTTGAGTATCGACATCCGCAAGCCTCCGAAAGCTGTTGCCCCGATATGGCAAATGCCGCAGCCGAGGTCCAGCGGGATCGGCGGAAAAGCGAAAGGCGGGCACCGGACCCGCCTTCACATTCTCGTCCGCGGCCGGCTCTTCAGCTTGCCGTCGCGTCCTTCTTCTTCGTGACCTCGGTGTAGATCAGAAGTGGCTTCGCGCCGGAATTGACCGCCTCCTCGTTCACGACGACCTCTTCCACGCCCTCGAGGCCCGGAAGCTCGAACATCGTGTCGAGCAGGATGTCTTCCATGATCGAACGCAGGCCCCGCGCGCCCGTCTTGCGCTTGATCGCCCGCTTGGCGATGGCGGTCAGCGCGTCGGCGGTGAAAGTCAGCTTCACGCCCTCGATCTCGAACAGGCGCTGGTACTGCTTGACGAGCGCGTTCTTCGGCTCGGTCAGGATCGTGACCAGGGCCGCCTCATCGAGGTCCGTCAGCGTCGCGATCACCGGCAGACGGCCGACGAACTCGGGGATCAGGCCGAACTTCAGCAGGTCCTCAGGCTCGAGTTCGGTGAAGAGCTCACCCACCCCACGCGAGTCCGGATCCTTGACCTCGGCGCCGAAACCGATGCCCGAGCCCTTGCCGCGCTGCGCGATGATCTTTTCCAGCCCCGCGAAGGCGCCGCCGCAGATGAACAGGATGTTCGTCGTGTCCACCTGCAGGAACTCCTGCTGCGGATGCTTGCGCCCGCCCTGCGGGGGCACGCTCGCCACCGTGCCTTCCATGATCTTCAGAAGCGCCTGCTGCACCCCCTCGCCCGAGACGTCCCGGGTGATCGAGGGATTGTCCGATTTGCGGGTGATCTTGTCGACCTCGTCGATATAGACGATGCCGCGCTGCGCCCGCTCGACATTGTATTCCGAGGCCTGAAGCAGTTTCAGGATGATGTTCTCGACATCCTCGCCGACATAGCCCGCTTCGGTGAGCGTCGTCGCATCCGCCATGGTGAAGGGCACGTCAAGGATGCGGGCCAGCGTCTGCGCGAGCAGCGTCTTGCCGCAGCCGGTCGGGCCGATCAGCAGGATGTTCGACTTCGACAGCTCGATGTCGTTCTTCGAGCTGTGGTTGAGCCGCTTGTAGTGGTTGTGCACCGCGACCGAGAGCACGCGCTTGGCATGCATCTGCCCGATCACGTAATCATCGAGAACCTTGCAGATCTCGCGCGGGGTGGGCACGCCATCGGCCGACTTGAGGCCGGTGGACTTGGTTTCCTCGCGGATGATGTCCATGCAGAGCTCGACGCACTCATCGCAGATGAACACGGTCGGCCCTGCGATCAGCTTGCGCACCTCATGCTGGCTCTTGCCGCAGAAAGAGCAGTAGAGCGTGTTCTTGCTGTCGCTGCCAGAATTGTTCGCCATCGTCGTCCTCTGCCGTGCGCCTTTGGGCCTGCCCTGCCGGCCTGAAGCGAAAGTCTAGGCCAAGCCCCCGACCTTCACAACGCCAAATCGCCCCTCGCCGGTCCGCCCGGCGAGGGGCCCGTTTTCACTTCGCCGTGTCGTCCGTCTTGCCGCGGCTTTCCAGGATCTCGTCGATCAGACCCCAGGCCTTGGCATCCTCGGCGGACATGAAATTGTCGCGTTCGAGCGCCGCCTCGACCGTATCGAGATCCTGGCCGGTGTGCTTGACATAGATCTCGTTCAGCCGGCGCTTGAGCTTTTCCGTCTCGCGCGCGTGGATCATGATGTCGGTCGCCTGGCCTTGGTAGCCGCCCGAGGGCTGGTGCACCATCACGCGGCTGTTCGGCAGCGAGAAGCGCATTCCCTTCTCGCCCGCCGTCAGCAGGAGCGAGCCCATCGAGGCCGCCTGCCCGATCACGAGGGTCGAGACCTTGGGACGGATGTACTGCATCGTGTCGTAGATCGAGAGACCGCTGGTCACCACGCCGCCGGGCGAGTTGATGTACATCGCGATTTCCTTCGAGGGGTTTTCCGCCTCGAGGAACAGCAGCTGCGCGCAGATCAGCGACGACATCCCGTCATGCACGGGGCCGGAGAGGAAGATGATCCGCTCCTTCAGCATGCGGCTGAAGATGTCATAGGCCCGTTCGCCACGGCTGGTCTGTTCGACCACCATCGGCACGAGCGTGTTCATGTAGAGATCGATAGGGTCTTTCATGTGCGCCTGCTGTCCCGTCACATTTGCAAGGATTATCGTCCAGCTGTTACCCGAGTCTTAGTGGCCAGCCCCGCCCCCCGCAAGGGCGGCCGGAAAAATGCGCGGCGGGATGACCCCGCGTGAGCGACAGGCCGGCCGAGCGGTCACTCGCGGAACAGGCGCCGCGCCAGCAGCACCCGGCTCGTGGCCGTCACGAAGCAGAGCGCGCCGAAAATCCAGGCGGCCGGCGCGAAAAGCTGCGGAAAGAGGCAGAGAAACAGGAAGAACAGGATGGTTTCGCTGCCCTCGAGCAATCCGGCGGTGAAATAGAGCGACTTCTCGCCGCGCGCGCGCGTCTCCATCCCGCGCCGTGCGGCAAGCACCGCAAAACCGAGAAATGTCGCGCCATTCACATAAAAGGAGGCCAGCAGGAACGCCCCGGCCGCGCCGACTTCGGGATCGCGCAGCACGAAGGCGAGCGGAAAGGCCGCGTAGAAGAGGAAATCGCAGGTGATGTCGAGATAGCCGCCGAAGTCCGTCCTGCGGGTGGCCCGTGCGATGGCCCCGTCGAGCCCGTCCGCGAACCGTCCCGCCAGAAGCGGCAGGATCGCCCAGACGGGCGGCAGGCCGAGCGCCACGATCCCCGCCGCCAGCAGCCCGAGGCCCAGCCCGGCCAGCGTCACCGCATCCGCGCTCCAGCCGCGCCGGGCGAGCGCGCGGCCCGCCCGGTCGAGCGGCGGGTCGATGAGGCGTCGCATCAGGCCGTCAAGCATGGAGGTCTCCCTTGCGCGCTGTGTGGCGCAAGCGGCGGCGCTCTGCAACGCCGGCGATTGCGGCGGGGCCACGCCTCACGCTAAGCGGAAGAGGTCACGGATGGGAGGGTCGGATGTTCGGACGGATCATGGGGACGGCGCTGGCCTGCCTCGCGGCACTGGCGCCGGCAGCGGGCGCCGAGGAGGCCTGGGATCGCGTGCTGGCCGAGGCCGAGGGCCAGACGGTCTATTGGCACGCCTGGGGCGGCGACTCGAAGATCAACGCCTTCATCGCCTGGGTGGGCGAGGAGGCGCAGGCCCGTCATGGCGTCCGGCTCGAACAGGTGAAGCTTGCCGACACGACGGACGCGGTGGCGCGGGTGCTGGCCGAGAAGCAGGCCGGACGCACGACGGGTGGCGCGGTCGATCTCATCTGGATCAACGGCGAGAACTTTGCGGCGATGAAGGCGCAGGGCCTTCTGTCGGGGCCCTTCGCCGAAAGCCTGCCCAACTGGCGCTACGTCGATGTGGCGGGCAAACCCGCGACCGTCACCGACTTCACCGAGCCCACAGAGGGGCTCGAAAGCCCCTGGGCGATGGCGCAACTCGTGTTCGAGCATGACAGCGCCCGCCTGCCCTCGCCGCCGCGCACGCTCGCGGGGCTGCTCGACTGGATCGAGGCCAACCCCGGACGGTTCACCTTCCCGCAGCCGCCGGACTATCTGGGCACGACCTTCCTCAAGCAGGTCCTGCATGGCGTGATCGAGGATCCGGCCCAGCTTCAGCGGCCGGTGGATCCCGCGACCTACGAGGCGGCGACGGCGCCGCTCTGGGACTGGCTCGACCGGGCCGAGCCGCATCTGTGGCGCGAGGGGCGCGCCTATCCGGCCAATGAGCCGGCGATGGGCCAGCTTTTTGCCGACGGCGAGATCGCGATCTCCTTCGCCTTCAATCCGGGCCGCGCCTCGGCCGCCATCGCGGCGGGCGAACTGGCCGAGACGGTGCGCACCTTCACGCTCGAGGGCGGCACCATCGGCAATGCAAGCTTCGTGGCGATCCCGTTCAATGCGGCCCATGCGGCCGGGGCACGGGTGATCGCGAATCTCCTTCTCGATCCGGCGGTTCAGGCGCGGGCGCAGGATCCGGCCGTGCTGGGCTTTCAGACGGTGCTCGATCTGGACCGACTGCCCGATGAGGACCGGGCGCGGTTCGAGGCGCTCGATCTGGGGGTGGCGACGCTCGCGCCGGAGGATCTCGGCCCCGCACTTCTCGAGCCGCACGCGAGCTGGATGGAGCGCATCGCCGAGGACTGGGTGCGCCGCTACGGAACCGCACCTTGAGGCAGCGCGCGGGCGGGCTTCTGCGGCAGGCGCCGAGGCTGACGCTCGCGCTCATGCTGGTGCCGGTGGCGGCGGGGCTTGCGGGCACCATTGCGCCGGCCTTCGGGCTCGGCGGGACGCCGGGGCTGCAGTCCTTCCGGGCGTTGGCCGACTGGCCGGGCCTCGGGGCGGCGGTGCGGCTGTCGCTGGTGACGGGGCTTGCCGCGACGGGTCTTTCGCTCGCGCTGACGCTGCTCATCCTGGCGCTGCTGCCGGGCGGACGGATCTTCGGGGCGGTGCTGAGACTGCTCTCGCCGCTCCTGGCGGTGCCCCATGCGGCCGTGGCCCTGGGGCTGGCCTTCCTGATCGCGCCCTCGGGCTGGATCGTGCGGGCCCTCTCGCCCTGGGCCACCGGCTGGGACACGCCCCCCGACCTGCTCACGCTGAACGATCCTGCGGGGCTCGCGCTGATCGCGGGGCTGGTCGCCAAGGAGGTGCCCTTCCTCCTGCTCATGTCGCTGGCCGCCCTGCCCCAGACCGACGCGCCGCGGCGGACCATGCTGGCGCAGACGCTGGGCTACGGACGCGCGGCCGGCTGGGCCTTTGCGGTCCTGCCCGCGCTCTATGCCCAGATCCGCCTGCCCTGCTACGCCGTGCTCGCCTATTCCATGACGGCGGTCGAGATGGCGATGATCCTCGGCCCGACGCGCCCGCCGACGCTGGCGGTGCAGATCGCCCTCTGGATGGCCGATCCCGCGCTGGCCGAGCGCGGCCGCGCCGCCGCCGCGGCCCTGCTGCAACTGACGCTGGTGCTGGGCGCGCTGGCCCTGTGGCGGACGGGAGAGCTGGTGGTGCGCAGGGTCCTTCTCGGCGCAGCCGCGCGGGGCTGGCGGGGCGCGCGGCTCGACCGGCTGCTTCGCCCGCTCACGCTGGCGGCCACGGCGCTGGTGCTGGCGGCCGTGGGCGTGGGGCTCGCCGGGCTGGCGCTCTGGTCGGTCGCGGGGCTCTGGAGCTTTCCCGACAGCCTGCCCCAGACCATGAGCCTGCGCATCTGGCGCGAGGCGGCCCCCGATCTGGCCCGGCACGCGGCCCTGACGCTCGGCCTCGGAGCCGCGGTGGCCGGAGTGGCGCTGATCCTCGCCCTCGCCTGTCTCGAGGCCGAGCAGCGCCACGCGCTCAGCCCCTCGTCCCGCGCGATGGCGGTGCTCTATCTGCCGCTGATCGTGCCGCAGGTGGCCTTCCTGCCGGGACTGCAGGTGGCGGCGCTGGGTCTCGGGCTCGACGGCACGCCGTTGGCGGTGGCGGCGGCCCATCTGATCTTCGTGCTGCCCTATGTGTTCCTGTCGCTCTCGGCGCCCTGGCGGGCGTGGGACGCGCGGATCGGCACGGTGGGCGCGGCCCTTGGCGCATCGCCCGGCCGGATCTTCTGGCGGCTCCGCCTGCCCATGTTGATGCGCCCCGTGCTGACCGCCTTTGCGGTGGGGCTCGCCGTCTCGGTCGGACAATATCTGCCGACGCTCCTGATCGGAGGCGGACGGGTGACGACCCTCACCACCGAGGCGGTGGCGCTGTCCTCGGGGGGAAACCGGCGGGTGGTGGGGGCCTACGCGCTGCTTCAGATGCTGCTGCCCGCCGCCGGTTTCGCCGCAGCCCTCGTGCTGCCGGCGCTGGTCTTTCGTCGCCGCCGCGGGATGAGGGCCGCATGAGGGGGCTGCGTCTGGACAGGCTGAGGGTGATGCGGGGCGGCACGCTGCTGGTCGATCTCGATCTCGATGTGGCTCCGGGCGAGGTGCTGACCATCATGGGCCCGTCGGGCTCGGGCAAATCCACGGCCCTCGCCGCCATCATGGGCACGCTCGGGCCGGGGGTCCGGCAGAGCGGGCGGATCTGGCTCGACGGGCGCGACGTGACCGGGCTGCCCACGCGCGAGCGGCGAATCGGCCTGCTGTTTCAGGAGGACGTGCTCTTTCCGCATCTGTCCGTGGCGGGCAACCTCGGCTTCGGCCTGCCCGCCGGTGTTCGCGGCGCCGAGCGTCGCGCGCGGATCGAGACGGCGCTGGAGCAGGCCGATCTTGCCGGCTTTGCCGACCGGGATCCGGCGACGCTCTCGGGCGGCCAGCGCGCCCGGGTGGCGCTGCTGCGGACGCTGCTGGCCGAGCCTGCGGCCCTGCTTCTGGACGAGCCCTTCTCGCGGCTGGACGCGACCCTCCGCGCCCAGATCCGCACCTTCGTGCTGGAGCGCGCACGGCAGAAGGGGCTGCCGGTGATCCTCGTGTCGCACGACCCCGAGGATGCCGCGGCGGCCGGTGGCCGCGTCGTCGCGCCGGCGGAAGGCCGCGGATCGACCCCGGAAGGAACATGATTGCGCCTCGAAGATTGCAACCGGAACGTGCAATACACCCAGACCACAACGAACAGATGAGTCCCATGCGCACAATCCTCGCAAGCCTCCTGCTGCTGATCGCGGCCCCGCTTCACGCCCAGCCCTGCGCCGCCCCGCAGGGGGCCGATCAGGCCCGGAGCGAGGTGATCCGCCTCGTGAGCGCGGAACGGCGCCAGAAGGGCCTGCCGCCGCTCGATTTCTCGGCCAGGCTTCAGCGTGCGGCACAGGTGCAGGCCTGCAGCAACGCCCGCCGCTCGGTCCTGTCGCACGAACTGCCCAACGGGGCGGGCCTCACCGAGCGGCTGCGCTCGGAGGGCTACCGCTACCGGACCGCCGCCGAGAACATCGCCCGCGGCCCCTCCAGCGCGCAGCGGGTGGTGGAACTCTGGATGAACTCCTCAGGGCATCGGAAGAACATCCTGATGCAGGGGGTGCGCGAGGCGGGCGTGGGGATCGCGCCGGGCACGGACGGGCGGGCCCAGTGGTCGCTGGTGCTCGGCGCCCGGAGGTGAGGGGACACGCGGGGCTCTGCCCCGCACCCCGGGATATTTACCCCAGAATGAAGGGGCGCCGGGCATGACGGCACCTTGAATGTTGTCAGCGGGCGAGCGTCAGTTCGGCCCGGAGACCGCCGAGGGTCGGGCTTTCGCCGAGACGCAGCGTGCCGCCGTGGTTGCGCGCGATGTCCATCGCGATCGTGAGGCCGAGGCCGACACCCCCGCCGCGGTTCTGGTTGCGCGCCTGGTCGAGCCGGGTGAAGGGGCGCAGCGCCTCGTCGCGCCGGTCCCGCGGAATGCCCGGCCCGTCATCCTCGACCGTGATGCGCAGCGCCCGCTCGCCGAGCGCAACCGAGACCTCGGCCCGGCTGCCGTAGCGCACCGCATTGCCGACGAGATTCTCGAGCGCCCGCCCGACCGCGGCCGGACGCAGCACCATCGTGCCTTCGCCGTCGGCCCGCACGAGCGTCACCTTCTGCCCTGCGCGCTGCGCATTCTCGACCACGCGCGCCACGAGGGCCAGCGGATCGACCTGCTCGGCCTCTTCGAGCGCATCGCCCCGCACGAAGGAGAGGAACTCGTCCACCAGCCGCTCCATGTCGGCCACGTCGCGCAGAAGCTCTTCGGCTTCCTCGGGGTCGGACAGCATCGACAGCCCCAGCCGCAGCCGCGTCAGCGGTGTGCGCAGGTCGTGGCTCACGCCCGACAGCATCAGCGTCCGCTGCTCGATCTGCCGCTCGATCCGGGCGCGCATCTCGAGGAAGGCCTGCCCCGCCGCCCGCACCTCGAGCGCCCCGCGCGGCCGATAGGCGATGTGCTGGCCCTTGCCGAACGCCTCGGCCGCGTCCGCCAGCCGCTTGATCGGCCGGAGCTGGTTGGACAGGAACAGGTAGGCGATCACCGTCATCAGGATCGAGGTCACGATCATCAGGACGAGCAGCTGGTGCGGATTGGAGGCGGAGACGCGCCGGCGCTCCACCGCCACGGACAAGGGCCCGGCCGCCGTTTCAAACAGAAGCCGCACCTCGTTGTCCGTGTTCACGAGATCGACGGCGGCAAGTTCCGGAAGACCCCCGTGCAGGGCCGGGATGAGCTGGCGGCCCGACAGGTCCCAGAAGTCCCTCCGGTCTCGCACCTCGCCCCACTCGGCCGGCAGCGCCACCCGGAACTCCAGCGCCTGCGCCACGGCCGCGGCGCGCGCCTCGGCCTCGGCCGGACTGGGTGCGCGGTTGACCACGTCGATCAGATGGCGAAGCTCGATCATCAGTCCGCGCGCCATCTGCCGGGTGACGCCCTCGTAATGGCGCTGGATGAAGGATATGGAAATCACGAGCTGGATCGTGACGATGGGCACGATCAGGATGAGGGCGGCGCGACCATAGAGGCTGCGCGGAACGACGGACTTGAGCGGCGCGAACATGAACCGAGCCTAGCCGCGCACCGGATGAGAGGAAAGAGCGATGGAGAGGCCCGAACCCGGCCGCTGCGTAACGCTGGAGCCAGGTCTCCGGCGCGTGCTGGCGCCGAACCCGTCGCCCATGACGCATTGGGGAACCAACAGCTACATCCTGGGCGAGGGAGAGGTCGCGCTGATCGACCCGGGCCCGGATCACGCGGCCCATCGCGAAGCCCTGCTCGCCGCCCTCGCCCCCGGCGAACGGATCACGACGATCTTCGTCACCCACGCCCATCGCGACCATTCCCCTCTCGCCCGTCCGCTCGCGACCCTGACCGGGGCCGAGATCCTGGCGTTCGGCACGGCGGTCGCTGGCCGCAGCCCGCTCATGAGCGCCTTTGCCGGGGAGCTGGGCGGCGGCGAAGGGGTGGACGACGGGTTCGTCCCGGATCGGTGCCTGGGCGATGGCGAGCGGATCGCGGGACCGGGGTGGGAGATCGAGGCGATCCACACGCCGGGCCATTTCGGCAATCACCTCTGCCTTGCATGGGGGGACCGGTGCTTCTCGGGAGATCACGTCATGGGTTGGGCAACGTCGCTGGTCTCGCCTCCCGACGGCGACATGGGGGCGTATCTGTCGTCTCTCGACCGCCTGGGCGCGCGTCCCTGGCGCATCTTCCATCCCGGTCACGGCGCTCCGGTGACACGGCCTGCGGACCGCATCGCCTGGCTGGCCGCGCACCGGCGGGAACGCGAGGCCTCGATCCTGCGGGAATTGTCGGCCGAGGCGGCGCATCTGTCGGCGTTGACGGCCCGGGTCTATCGCGACACGCCCCCCGCGCTTCATCCACAGGCGAGCCGGAACCTTCTCGCACATCTTCTCGATCTCTGGCACCGGGGCCTTGTGGTCGCCACCCCAGGCCCATCGCCGGAGGCTGTCTTCGCGATCGCGGGCCCCCTTGCCGGGGGAGTTGTCGCCCGCTCTGATCGTGGACCTTCATTCTGAGGCAGGCAGGCTCTGTCGCTCTGAGATGTCCCCATTCCCCGGACTGACTCAGCCCACGACGTCCGTGACGGGTATGCCGAGCGCGGTGAAGCCGTTCCGGACGGCCACACGGATCTGGAACCCGGCGACCTGACGGTTGAAGTCCCTTGCGCTCAGCCGCCAGCCCAGCCATTTCCGACAGTGCATCTTGGTTTCGATGCGGCTTCGGCGGAGGTAACCGCTCGGCTCTGTTGCACGAATCCTGTGAATGATACGTCGGCTGAATCCAGCCTGATAGCTGGGCCGCATGAACAGCCCCATACCGGCGACCTACAAGATCCGGACTCCGCTTGTCGTATCACATCGGCTTCCTGCGGGTCTTCCTGCCGGGATGCAGACCTTCATCCCCTTGTCTTTCGACGCATCTCGCAGCCAGTCCGCGTCGCAGCCCCGATCGGCCAGCAGCCAGTCGGCCTTCGGCAGGCTGCCCAGCAGGGCGGCTCCCCCGGTGTAGTCGCTGACCGGACCGGCCGAAATGAAGAACCCGATGGGCCGGCTGTTCGCATCGGCGACCGCGTGCAGCTTGGTGTTCATGCCGCCCGTTCTCAAGCGCGTGATCCGGACGCTGAAGGAGCAGTGCGTCCACCGCCATGCGCGAGTGACGTGCCGGGTGGTGGTGTAGCTGGCGTTGGCCATCGGGTTTCTCGGTAGGGTCGGGCTTCTGAGCCAACCTGAACCGAGAGATGCCCCGATGACCAAACCGATGATGGACCTGCGGGCGCTCGTCGAGAAGCGCGGCGATGCGGATTTGGTGCGCGCGAGATGATCGGCTTTGCCGCCGAACGGCTGATGGAGCTGGAGGTCGGCGCCAGGACCGGTGCCGAATATGGCGAGAAGAGCGGCGATCGGCGGCACAGCGCAACGGCTATCGCGAGCGGGACTGGCTGACCCGTGCAGGCAGCGTCGAGTTGCGGATCCCCCGCCTTCGGACCGGTTCCTGCTTTCCGTCCTTTCTCGAGCAGCGGCGCTCGGTCGAGAAGGCGCTGACGGCCGTCATACAGGAGGCCTGCGTTCATGGCGTCTCGACGCGATCGATGGATAACCTCGTGCAGGCGATGGGTGGCACCGGTATCTCCAAGAGCCAGGTCAGTCGGCTCTGCGAAGAGATCGATGAGCGGGTGGATGCCTTCCTGACCCGACCGATCGAGGGCGGCCGGTTGTGTCGGGTCAGTCGGCCCATCTTGGGCAAGGCGGCGTTTACTGGGACCCTCGGGCAGAGTCCTGCGGGCCCGGCGGAGTCCTCGGCGGTTGCGTCTTCCAGCGCGCCACGAACTGCTCGTAGCTTCGCTCGGCTTGCCGCGCCAGATCCGCTTCCCGCTCCCGCAGCTCCTTCACGTTGTAGGCGTAGGCCGGGCCGCGTCGGTTGCCCTTCTTCTGCGGCAGCCCGGCTCGGAGTTCCATGTCGCGGGTCTTCCTGGCCACCAGCGCCGGGCGCGCCCAGAGATAGTCCTGCTCCTTCGTGAGCAGATGCCAGCGCAGCACCGTCAGCTTGCGCGCCAGCGCGACCGCCGCGACCTGATGCCCGCGCCTCGCCCGGATGCGGACGAAGAAGGCATGCAGCGGCCCCGGCGCCTTCGCCGCGGCCCACGCCGCCTCGACCAGCATGGCGCGCGCGTGGCTGCGCCCGACCTTGCTGATGCGGCCATGATGCGCCGCACCCAGCCCCGACTGACGATCCCGGGGATCGAGGCCAAAGCAGCTCACCAGCTTCTGTGGGGTCTTGAAGCGGCGTATGTCGCCGATCCGCCATGAGGCCGGTGGCGACCGTCACGTTGACGCCGGTGATGGTCAGCAACCGACGCACCTCCGCGCTGTCCAGCGTGCCCTGTGCGATGGCGCGATCGAGCTCCTGCAGATCCTCGCCGAGCCGGTCGAGTTCACGGACATGCCGGTCGATGGCCGCCCGCTCGTCGTCCGGCAAAGGCTGGAGCGACAGCCAGTCCCGTCCGTGGCCATTGAACAGGTCGGCGTGCGGACACTTCGGGATCAGGTGGCTGTGAAGGATGGAATGCACCTCGTTCTTGATCCGGGTGAGATGGCGCACGACCTGACAGCGCCGCGCCACCAGGCGATGCATGCGTTCGGTCGCAGGATACGGTGTCCAGATCTTGGGCAGGAAGCCCGCGGCATGCAGGCTCGCCAGAGTGCCCGCGTCCACCTTGTCCGTCTTCACATGGGCATGGGCGATCGCGCTCGCCATTGTCCTCGGACCATGTATGGATGGCTCCCGCGTGACGAGGGGGTCGGCGTCTTCGGCAACTGGTCGGGTGCGGCCATGTATTCGGCGTCTCGATTGCGGCTTGCCCGCGCGCCCTGATGAAGTGAACGCCGGTCCGCGAAGCGGCAAACTGTCCGGTGGACAGTTTGAGGCGGGAACGGGCGGAGCCCTTGCGTGAAGATTGGGTCCCTGTCAATGGCGCGCGCTTGGTGCGCTTCGGTCCGAACGGGGTATCCCTCCTCGTTTCCGTCAGTGTGCCATCATCTCACCTTGCCCTCGCCAGTTCGATCAGGCCGCTATCGGCCCGGGCTTCCCTGCCCTCAGGCCGCCCGCCAGGCTTCGCCTGTTCTCAGCATTGCCCAGACCTGTCGCGCCATGCGGTTGGCCAATGCGATGGCCACGACCTTCAGCGGCTTCTTCGCCAGCATGCGCCCCAGCCAATCCTCGCCGGGATCGGTGCGTTTGCGGGTTGAGATCACCCCATGGCCCCGAGGGAGAGCAGCCGTCGGATATATCGATTGCCCATCTTCGAGATCGCCCCCAGCCGTTCCTTGCCGCCGCTCGAATGCGGTTTCGGCGTCAGCCCGAGCCAGGCAGGCAGATCGCGGGCCGAGCGGAAGGCCGACACGTCCGGCAGTGTGGCCGCCAGAACGCTGGCCGTGATGGGGCCAATGCCCGGCATTGCCTGCAGCCGCCGCGCGGTCTCGTCCGCCTCCGCCGTGCGGCGGAGATCGGCGGTGATGGCATCGATGCGCGTCTTGGTATCGCGGAACTGCTGCGCAAGCAGGTCAAGCGGCACGCGGGCTTCAGCCGGCAGATCGGCGGCCTCGGCTTCGGTGACAAGGCGGTTCGTTCGTCGGGAAAACGATCCCCCGGATCGTTTTCTGGCCCGCCTCACTGTGGACGCCCTTCGGCACGACCAGGCCGAATTCGCCGAGATGGGCGCGGATCGCATTTGCAAGCTGGGTCAACTGGCGGACTAGGAAGTCCCGCGCCCGATGGCTCATCAGCACCGCCTGTTGCGCCGCGGTCTTGACCGAAACGAAACGCATGGTGGCTGGGTCACGGCCGTGCAGATGGCCTCGGCATCGTTCGTCGGCTTACGCGGCGCCACTGGCGCCACGGTCCTCCTCACCATCCGTCTTGCCGCGCCGGACGAAGGGCTTGACGTAGGACGGCGGGATCAGCCGGACATCATGACCGAACTTGGCCAGTTCGCGCGCCCAATAATGCGCTCCGGCGCAGGCCTCCATGCCGATCAGACAGGGCCGCAGCCGTGAAAAGAACAGCAACACCTGCGCCCGCCTCACCTGGCGCCGCACCACCACCGCGCCCTCCGCATCGACGCCGTGAACCTGAAAGACGTTCTTGGCCAGGTCCAGCCCGACCGTGGTAATCTCCTTCATGGATGGCTCCCTTCATGGGTCAGTGTGACAGCACCCAATGTGGCACATCGCGATGCCGGGAGCGGGAGCCATCCACTCCATCAATGGCGCAAAATGGCGACCCTGGAGCGGATTGGCGATCACCACGCGGGCCAAGAAGGGCGACAGCACCCGCGCTACCGCCATGCAGTTGCCGTTCGGCGGGCGGGCCGTCCACCGGACGCCTCGCTGTCCGCCTCACCCTCCACGACCACCTCGTCCGTCGCAAGAAGGGTTTTTTCCAAACCCCTCCAGCCCCGTGCGGGTCATGTCGACCCGTCCGGCGTGCCGCAGCACGCCATTCTCCCAAATCACCACCTCCCCGAAGGTCCGGTGGATGTCGATGCCGATCCCGCGTCGCATGCTCACCTCCGTCGCGCCTCAGGATGGGAGCGGCGGGGGCGACACGACACCTCTCATGAGCGGATGTGATTTCCCCGGCACGACAAGATTATCCCGCTGCCGCTGGTTGGGTCAATGATGGCGCCTGTGCAGGCGCTGAAGACGGCGGCCGGAATCGATGATTGTCATACTCTCATCCGCGGTTGGTTACCGCCTGACCCTGTCCGATGCGGGCTCGCCTCTCTCTAACAGGTTGCTGAAAAACCCGGCCTCGACGCGGGTTCAGAACGTGATTCACCCTTCCGGGAAGCACGGGGGGTCTCTTGATGCGCGGGACGGACGAGACGAGCGGGTCGCTCTTCAGCTACGTCGACCTTGAGGAGCGCATTCCGGCCCGTCACCCGCTTCGCAAGATACGCCGCGTCGTGAACGACGCGCTGGTCAGCATGAACGCCGAATTCGACCGGCTCTACGCCTCCGACGGCCGCCCCTCGATCGCACCCGAGCGTCTGCTGCGCGCCAGCCTGATCCAGATCCTGTTTTCCGTCCGGTCCGAGCGGCAGCTGATGGAGCAGATGCAGTACAACCTGCTGTTCCGCTGGTTCGTCGGGCTGGGCATCGACGATGCCGGTCTGGGTGGCCACGGTGTTCAGCAAGAACCGCGACCGGCTGCTGACGACGGATATCGCGCAGAAGTTCCTGGCCGCGATCCTCGCTCATCGCGAGATCGCGCCGCTCCTGTCGGAGAGCATTTCTCGGTCGATGGGACCCTGATCAAGGCCTGGGCGTCGATGAAGAGCTTCCAGCCGAAGCCGGAGCAGGAAGCGACAGAGCCCGGTGACGGCGGTCCCCATGATCCGCCAGCCCCTCCGCCCTCCGCCGAAGCTGACCCCACCGAGACGCAGCCCGAGCCCGCCCCGATGACCCCGCCGAAACCCAGAACCCGAAATGCCGAGGTCGACTTCCGGGGCCAGAAGCGCTCGAACGCCACTCACGCTTCGGTCACCGATCCGGAGGCCCGGCTTTACAAGAAATCTCCCGGCGCCGGCGCGGTCCTGTGTTTCATGGGAGGAGGATAAGGAGACCGTCCAGTGGACCGTTTTCCCGACGCAAGCCCGATGGAAACCCTCACGGTTTCGTCGTGCAGACCGAGGTCACGCAGGCGGACGGGCACGCCAAGCGGAAGGCCGCGCTCGACATGGTCCACCGCCACTCGCGCGGCTCGACGAAACGGCTGACGCTCGGCGCCGACAAGGCCTATGACGCCGAGGAGTTCGTCCAGGACCTGCGGCAGGCCTGCGTCACGCCTCATGTCGCGCAAAAGGCGCGCTTCTCGGCGATCAACGGCCGGACCACCCGGCACGAGGGATACGCCCTCTCGCAGCGCTGCCGGAAGAAGATCGACTTGCGTCGGGGCAACGATCCACTGGATCGTTGCCTGATCCTCCTCACCTTCGGCTGGGCCAAGACCGTGGGGCCGATGGAGCAGACCATGCTGCGCGGCGTCAAGCGCGTCGGTGCGCAGTTCACCTTCACGATGGCGGCCTGCAACCTCGCCCGGCTGCCGAGATTGCTTGCCGCTTGACGACAGGCGGCGGAATGGCGCGCGATACCTTGGGCCAGCCCCGCCTTCGACCGGTGTGCCCAAGAACAATATTCCGGGCGGTCGACTATTTCAGCGGCCTGCTACATGACCCAAGCCGACATCGCCGCGTTCCACCTGCGCTTTGCAACCACGACCACGCTGGAGGTCGAGCGTGGAGAGCACAGGAAGACGATCCTGGCAAGCCTGACCTCGGCCGGCATCGCGCCATACCGGCCAGATGAGCAGGGCTATGGCCCGATTTACCTCCGCGATGACATCAAGTGCGCGCTCCGCGGTGTTCGTCAAGCTAGTTGTCCCGGTCTCTCGTTTTCAGGCTGCCTGTACGGCCGACCCGGCCATGGGTCCGCCGCCGCCAGCTTGATGGGGGAGCGCGGCGGCGAACCCATGGCCTCCGCGCCCGGCATCGGGCCGTTCCGGGTTCAGCCAGACCGGGCCGATGGGCTGCCAGTTGCGGATCTGGCCTGACCAGCGTTCGGGGTGTGCGGCGCGGGCCAGCTGGTAGACGCGGTGGCGCTCGGCCAGCAGCGCCTTGTCCTCGCCGCGGTGGCGCTGGTCGGGGGTGACGAAGCGGATCGCGCTGTGACGGTGCTCGAGATTGTACCAACGCACGAAGCTCTGGACCCAGGTCCGCGCCTCCTCGATCGTGGCGAAGCCCCGGGTCGGCCAGCGGGGCGTGTACTTGCAGGTGCGGAACAGCGCCTCGGAGAAGGCATTGTCGTTGCTGACGCGGGGCCGGCTGAAGGAGGCGATGACGCCCAGCCGCTCCATCGTCACCTTCATCGTCGCGCCCTTCATCGGGCTGCCATTGTCCGCATGGAGTACGAGCGGGCTGGTCAGGCACCGCTCCGACCAGACGGCGCGCCTGAGCACCTCGGCCGCGAACTCCGAGGTCTCGCGGTCGTGGACCTCCCAGCCGACAATCTTCCGGCTGAAGATGTCGACGATGAGGTAGAGGTAGAAGAAGGTCCCCGCGATCGACCCTGGAAGCCACGTTATATCCCAACTCCACACCTGGCACGGCCCCTTCGCCTCGAAGCTCGTCGGTGGTTTCCGGCGCGCAGCGGGGCGGGCGCGGCCACGGCGATGGTTCTGCCCGCGCTCGCGCAACACCCTGTAGAAGCTGGATTCCGAGGCGATCCAGATGTTTCGGTCGGCCAGCCGGGGCACGATCTGGCTCGGCGGAAGGCTCGCGAATTCCGGCGTGGCGCAGGTCGCCACGATCCGGTCGCCCTCCTCCTCGGTGAGCTTGTTGGCCGGCGCCGGGCGGTCGGCAGAGGGGCGGCGATCCTCGCGGATCCCGCCGTCGGGGCCCTGCCAGCGGCGCAGGGTGCGCGGGCTGAGGCCCGCTGCGGCGCAGGCGGCCGAGGGCCGGGCCCCGGCCTCCGTGGCGGCAGCGACGAGGGCGGCAATCTCCTGGCGATCCGGGGCTGAGGTCATTCGTCCTCGCCCTCCCTGCGGTCCCAGATCGCCTCGACCTTTTTTCGCAGGATCATCAGCGCGGCCGCCTCGGCCAGCGCCTTCTCCTTGCGCGCCAACTCACGCTCCAGCTGCTGGATCCGTTTCTTGTCGTCGCGCGTCTCGCGGGCGATCCGGCTCGCGGCTGCCCGCTCCCAGTCGTTGGCGCGCGCGCAGGCTTCGCGCCAGACAGCGAGTGCTCGGGGTAGATGCCACGGCGGCGGCAGTACTCAGCCAGCTCCGCCTCGTTCATCGAAGCGGTCTCGATCACCGCCGCCAGCTTGTCCTGGGAGGTCCAGCCCTCAGGCCCGGCGTTCGCATCCGGCAGGAGCTGGCCCTTCGCCCGAGCCTCCGCCCGCCACTTAGCGAGCGTCGCGACACTGATCCCTTCCTCCTTGGCCAACTGGCCCAGGGGCATGTTGTTCGGCGGCAGCATCTTCGTAAGAACCGCCGCCTTTCGTTCCGGTGAGTAAGCCAAACCCGTCGTCCTGTCCCGCCCGCCTCAGGATACACTTCCAGATCCAGAACCGGTGACAACTACCCTGACGGGGCGGGAGGGATGCGGAAGTAGAATTTTCTCGGCAGGATGGACGAGAAGATTCCGATGAAGAAGAGCCGTTTCACCGAAGCCCAGATCATGGGCGTGCTGCGTCAGGCGGAGGGCGGTTTGGCCGTGGCCGAACTGTGCCGCGAGCATGGGATCAGCACTGCGACGTTCTACAAGTGGCGGGCGAAGTATGGCGGCATGGACGCGTCCATGATGAGCCAGATGAAGGCCCTCGAGGACGAGAACCGGCGGCTGAAGCGCATGTTCGCCGACCTGAGTATGCAGGCCGACCTGCTTCGCGAGGCCCTTGGAAAAAAGTGACGCGGCCAGCTCAGCGCCGCGAGCTGGCCGAGAAGGCGGTGGCGACGAAGGGTGTGAGCATCGCGCTGGCCTGCCGGGCGTTTGGCGTCAGCGAGACCTGTTTCCGCTACAGCCCGAAGCGCGACGAAGAGAACGAGATGATCGCAGACCTGCTGGTCGGGCTGACCAATGTCCACAAGACCTGGGGGTTCGGGCTGTGTTTCCTGCACCTGCGGAACGTCAAAGGGCACGTCTGGAACCACAAGCGGGTCCATCGGATCTACTGCGAACTGGAACTGAACCTGCGCATCAAGCCGCGGCGACGGCTGAAGCGGGAGAAGCCCGAGGAACTGGCCGTGCCCGAGGCGCCGAACCTGGTCTGGTCGATGGATTTCATGGCCGATCGGCTGGCGGATGGGCGGCAGTTCCGGCTGTTGAACGTGCTGGACGACTTCAACCGCGAAGGTCTGGGTATCGAGGTCGACTTCTCGCTGCCCGCCGAGCGGGTCGTCCGGTCGCTGAACCAGATCATCGAGTGGCGCGGCAAGCCCTTGGCGATCAGGGTGGACAACGGCCCGGAATACGTCAGTTCCACGCTGATGACCTGGGCTTCGAAGCAGGGCATCGCCCTGACCTACATCCAGCCCGGCAAGCCGCAGCAGAACGCTTACGTCGAGCGCTACAACCGGACGGTCCGGCATGAATGGCTGGACCTCTACATCTTTGAAACCATCGAGGAAGTGCAGCAGATCGCCACCGAATGGCTCTGGAACTACAACAACGAACGCCCCAACATGGGCATCGGCGGGGTCACACCTGCCATGAAGCTGAAGATGGCCGCGTGAATTCTACGGCCGGATCCCGCTAAAACCGGGAGGATTACCCAGGGGCATGTTGTTCGGCGGCAGCATCTTCGTAAGAACCGCCGCCTTTCGTTCCGGTGAGTAAGCCAAACCCGTCGTCCTGTCCCGCCCGCCTCAGGATACACTTCCAGATCCAGAACCGGTGACAACTACCCTGACGGGGGGGTCCGCCTGAAGCAGAAGCTTCCATCGGCATTTCCACCTTGACCTATGTGCGGCCGAGTCGTAGGTGACGACCGTTTGCGGCCCGCGCCTGAAGGCCCGGGGCAACGGACGAGGATCTCAAGCTCTTGGACCCGGCCACAGCAGTACCCATCTCACCCAAAGCATTCGGATGCCCCAGTATTCGCTGCCAGCGCGCTCAGGACGCCGGCTTTTCTCGAAAAGTCGGTGTTTGGATGTCGAACTTTAGCAATAAAAACAATATTTTGGCGACCCCGCCGCGACTCGAACGCGGAACCTGCGGTTTAGAAGACCGCTGCACTATCCAGTTGTGCTACGGGGCCGCGAAAGCGGTTCGGAAAACGGTTCGCCGCGAGCAGCTAAGCGCATTTCCTATTTTGTTTCAACACCATATCACCGCTTGACAAGATGCTTAGAAGTCAGGTGCTCTATCCAGTTGAGCTACGGAGCTATGATCCTTCTGATAACGGTTAAAACAGCGGCTCGCAAGGGATCCATTTCTAGGCTCCAGTTCCATTGATTTCGGGCAGTTGGGGTGATTCAGGGCTCGCAAGGAGACCTGACCGATGAGCAACCTCTACTGCCTGTCAGAGGCGCAAGTGGATCGCCTGAAGCCGTTCTTTCGAAAGAGCCATGACAAGCCGCGCGTCGACGATCGGCGCGTGCTGAGGTTAACGCCGAGAAGCTGGTGTGACTTGGTAATCCTCCCCACTTTAACGGGGCGCGACCGTAGAACTCACGCGGCCATTTTCAGCTTCATGGCGGGTGTGACCCCGCCGATGCCCATGTTGGGGCGTTCGTTGTTATAGGTCCATAGCCATTCGGTGGCGGTCCGCTGCACCTCCTCGATGGTTTCGAAGATGTAGAGGTCCAGCCATTCGTGCCGGACCGTCCGGTTGTAGCGCTCGACATAGGCGTTCTGCTGCGGCTTGCCGGGCTGGATGTAGGTCAGCGCGATGCCCTGCCTCTCGGCCCAGGTCATCAGTGTGGAACTGACATATTCGGGGCCATTGTCGACCCTGATCGCAAAGGGCTTGCCGCGCCACTCGATGATCTGGTTCAGCGACCGGACGACCCGCTCGGCGGGCAGCGAGAAGTCGGCCTCGATCCCCAGGCCCTCACGGTTGAAATCGTCCAGCACGTTCAGAAGCCGGAACTGGCGCGTCGGCCAGGCGATCGGCCATGAAGTCCATGGACCAGACCAGGTTCGGGGCTTCAGGAACCGCCAGTTCCTCAGGCCTCTCGCGCTTGAGCCTGCGTCGAGGCTTGATGCGCAGGTTCAGCTCCAGCGCGCAGTAGATCCGGTGGACCCGCTTGTGGGTCCAGACATGCCCCTTCACGTTGCGCAGGTGCAGGAAACACAGCCCGAAGCCCCAGGTCTTGTGGACATTCCTCAGCCCGACCAGCAGATCGGCGATCATCTCGTTCTCGTCGTCGCGCTTCGGGCAGTAACGGAAACAGGTCTCGCTGACCCCGAACGCCCGGCAGGCGAGCGCGATGCTGACCCCCTTCGTCGCCACCGCCTTCTCGGCCAACTCTCGGCGCTGAGCTGGCCGCGTCACTTTTTCCAAGCGCCTCTCGCAGCAGATCGGCCTGCATGCTCAGGTCCGCGAACATGCGCTTCAGGCGCCGGTTCTCGTCCTCCAAGGCCTTCATCTGGCTCATCATGGACGCGTCCATGCCGCCATACCTGGCCCGCCACTTGTAGAACGTCGCGCTGCTGATCCCATGCTCGCGGCATAGCTCGGGCACGGGTATCCCGCCCTCAGCCTGACGCAGCACGCTCATGATCTGGGCCTCGGTGATCCCCAGGACGTCGGCACGCCGCTTCACTTCCTTGTTCAGCCGTTCGATGGGATTGCTAACCGGTATGAGACGATCGGGGCTCCGTTCCGGCTGGCGGCCTTTCTTGCTGACGGCGTATGCTGCGAGCATCCGGGACAGAGGCTCCGGGAGCACGAAGGTGCGGGCAGGCCGATGCACAGGATGAGCTTCGAGCTCGCGTTAGTAGCTGGCCGCCTCTGCGACTCGCCCGGTTGCGCCGCGCGGGCGGATCCGTAGACCCGATGAGCGGCGTCGGCCCTTTGGTCATGTGGTTTCCTTGGCGAAGACATTCGAGACATACGCAGCGATTGACGCGACACGCAGAGTGCGACCGCCAAAGGTCGAGGCCGCTCGAAGTGGACGACGTGCCACGTCGCAGCTTTCGCAAACTGGCCACCGATGCTCACCCAAGGAGCCTTGCCGCAGCATCGGAGCGGGGGCCGCCATCAGACGTCCCTCGACCCGATCCGCCGCGCGGCGAGCCAGCTCGCGGCGGCCATGGCTCCGGCGGTGGCGAGGCAGAGGGGCAGCCCGCCCCACTGGTAGCTGAGGCCCGAGAGCAGCGTGCCGACCAGCCGGCCGGCGGCGTTCGCCATGTAGTAGAAGCCCACGTCCATCGTCACCCGCTCGGCCTTCGAGAAGGCCAGAATCAGGTAGGAGTGCAGCGACGAGTTCACCGCGAACACGAAGCCGAAGAGCAGAAGCCCCGCGACCAGCGTCAGCGTCAGCCACATGGCCGGCTCTCCCGCCGCCACGGAGAGCGCCGCGAGCGCGAACGGGATCGGCGTGAGCCATCCGGCCCAGCGGCGGGCCTGGGCTGCGGCGTCGCCGCGGATCAGCCGCGGGGCCATGCCCTGAACCGCGCCGTAGCCGATGATCCAGAGGGCCATGAACCCGCCGATCAGGAAGAAGGCCTCGCGCCTTCCCTCGGCCGTGCCGTCCGACAGGACCGACTGGAAATAGACCGGGATGCCCACCACGAACCACACGTCGCGCGCGCCGAACAGGAACATCCGCGCCAGCGACAACCGGTTGATCGCCGGATCGCGCGACCAGACCGAGGCGATCTTCGTGCCCTTCACCCCGCGCGGCAGGCCCTCGGGCATCCAGAGCACCACGGCCAGCAGGATCAGCGCCAGCACCGCCGCCATCCCCCAGACGGCGGCCTGGAACCCCGCCAGCGCCAAGAGCGCCGCGCCGAGGAAGAAGCCCGCCCCCTTCACCGCGTTCTTCGATCCGGTGAGCAGCGCCACCCAGCGGAAGAGCCCGTCGCCCGCCGGCGCGAGGATCTTCACCGCGCTCTTCGAGGACATCTTGGCGAGATCCTTCGCCACGCCCGAGACCCCCTGCACCGCCATGACGAAGGCGACCGAGGCCGGGATGCTCCACGCCGGATCCAGCATGGCCAGCGCGCCGAGCGCGCCGATCTGCAACCCGAGGCCTGCGTAAAGCGTCGAGGTCAGCCCGAAACGCGCGGCAAGCCAGCCCGCCGAGAGGTTGGTCACGATCCCCGCCAGCTCGTAGAGCAGGAACAGCCAGGCCAGTTGCACCGGCGAGAAGCCCAGCCCGTTGAAATGCAGCAGCACCAGCATCCGCAGCGCGCCATCGCTGAGCATGAAGGCCCAGTAGGCGGCGGTGACGGCGGCATAGGCGCGGAGACCCGAGGGGGCGGCGACGCTCACGGCCGGGCCCCGTCGCCGCGCAGGCTGCGGGTCATCGGATGCCTCCGCCGAACGCCGCTGCAACCCCTGGCGCAGCGGGAGCAGGAACACAACTTACGCCCCCGCACAGTCATGCCGGACTCTCCGCCACCATCCGGGTGATGTCGGCCAGCCGGCAGACATAGCCCCATTCGTTGTCATACCAGGCGTAGAGCTTCACCTGCGTCCCTCCGATGACCATCGTCGAGGCCGCATCCACCACCGCCGAGCGCGGATCGTTCAGGAAATCCGACGAGACCAGTGGCCGTTCCTCATATCCCAGGATCCCCCGCAGCGGACCCGCTGCGGCCCTGGCGAGAAGCCCGTTGACCTCTTCCGCCGTCGTGGGCCGCGCGACCTCGAAGACGCAATCGGTCAGCGAGGCGTTCAGAAGCGGCACCCGCACCGCATGGCCGTTCAGCCGCCCCTTCAGTTCCGGGTAAATCAGCCCGATCGCGGTGGCCGAGCCGGTCGTGGTCGGGATCAGGTTCATCAGCGCCGAGCGCGCCCGGCGCATGTCCTTGGCGGGGCGGTCCACGATGGTTTGCGTGTTCGTCACGTCATGGATCGTGGTGATCGAGCCATGCCGGATGCCGATTGCCTCATGGAGCACCTTCACCACCGGGGCGAGGCAGTTCGTCGTGCAGGAGGCCGCCGTCACCAGCCGCTGGCTGCCGTCGTAGAGGTGATGGTTGATGCCATAGACGAGGTTCAGCGCGCCGCCGTCCTTGACCGGCGCCGAGACCACCACCTTGCCCACCGCCTCGAAATAGGGCGCGATCTTCGCCGCCGTCTTGAAGACCCCGGTGCAATCGACCACCAGATCGACGCCCAGATCGGCAAGCGGCAGGTCCTCGATCCGCCGGGCGCGCCTCAGGGGCACGCGGTGGCCAGCCAGCGTCAGGCTCTCGGCATCATGGGCCACCGGCGTCGGCCAGCGGCCGTGAACGCTGTCGAACTCCAGCAGCAGCGCGTGCTGCGCCGGATCACCCTCGGCGTCGTTCAAGAGCACGATGTCACCGCCCATGCCACGGTCGATCAGTTCACGCAGCAGAAGCTTGCCCATCCGGCCGAGGCCGTTGATCGCGATGCGCGCCATCAGGCCTCTCCCAGCCGGTCGAGGTGCTGCTGCAGCGCCAGCCGCTCCAGCTGGTCGAAGGGCAGCTGGGTGAAGGCCGAGATCCGGCGGTGCAACTCGCCGAAGGCCTTGGCGAAGGCGAGGCCCTTTTCGGCATCCGTCCCCTCGACCTTCGCCGGGTCCGGCATCCCCCAATGCGCGGTCAGCGGCTGCCCCGGCCAGGGCGCGCATTCGTCCGACGCCGCCTGCGCGCAGACGGTGAAGACGAAATCCATCTTCGGCGCGTCCGGCCCCTCGAACTCGGCGACATGCTTCGAGCGCAGGCCCGACGTGTCGAGACCGTTGCGATCCAGCACCTCGAGCGCGAAGGGGTTCAGCCGGCTGTTCGGTCGCGTGCCGGCCGAGAAGGCGCGGAAACGCTGGCCGGGGGCGGCGTTCAGGATCGCCTCGGCGAAGATGGACCGGGCCGAGTTGCCCGAGCAGATGAAGAGCACGTTGAAGGGGTGGTCCATGGCGATCTCCGTTGGATGCGTGGGCATCAGGTCGGGGCGACCCCGGCCGCAATCCTGGCCGAGGTAGGCAATGAGCGCCGCCACTTCGGGCAGCCGCACGCTGTAGAACAGCGACCGCCCCTCGCGCGTCGAACCGATCAGCCCCGCCACCTCCAGTTCGGCCAGATGGTGCGAAAGCGTGTTCGGCCTCATCCCGAGCGTCGCCGCGATCTCGGTCGGCCGCACGCCCCGCGGCGCGTGCCGCAGAAGCAGGCGAACGACGGCAAGGCGGCCGGGATGGCCAAGGGCTGCAAAATGACGGACGGCGGCTTCATGTTCCATAATTCGGGATTTATGGAATCTAAAGGCCGCGCGTCAAGCGAAGCTTTTGTGACAGCCGGCTTTGCGGCCAACATCGGGCCCGATCCCGCGCCGGCAGGATCCGCGGCCGTCGCTCAAAGCAGCTTGGCGATCTCCTCCGCCGTGAGCACCTTGCCCGAGGAGACGAGCTTTCCGTCCACGACGAGCGCCGGGGTGGACATCACCCCGTAGGCCGCGATCTCGGCGAGGTCCGTCACCTTGACGATCTCGGCCGGCTTGCCGGCAGCGGCCGCCGCGGCGCGGGCGTTCTCGGCCAGCGTCACGCATTTCCTGCAGCCCGAACCGAGGATGCTGATGATCATGGGCGTCTCCCTTCGTCAGATGAACCAGTCGGAAATCGCGTTGAAGACGAGGCCGATCGACAGGATGCCGACCGTGACGACGCCGGTGAAGGTGACGAGCAGCGGCAGCTTCACCACCCGCCGCAGCAGGATCAGCGACGGCAGCGACAGGGCCGTGACGGCCATCATGAACGCAAGCACCGTGCCCAGTCCCACGCCCTTGCCCACCAGCGCCTCGGCGATCGGCAGCGTGCCGAAGATGTCGGCGTACATCGGAATCCCCACCAGCACCGCCACCGGGACGGACCACCACTTGTCCTGCCCGATCAGGGCCGAGATCACCTCGGCGGGGATCCAGTTGTGGATCGCGGCCCCGATGCCCACGCCGATCAGCACATAGGGCCAGACCCGGCGGAGGATCTCGGCCAGCTGATCGCGCGCATAGGCCAGCCGTTCGCGCTGCGTGAGCGTCGCGGCCTCGCCCGAGACCGGGACCGTCCGCACGAAGGCCGCCACCTGATCCTCCATCCCCAGCCGGCCGATCACCGTGCCGCCGACGACCGCCACCACCAGCCCGACCGCGACATAGGCGAGCGCGATCGGCCAGTTGAAGATCGAGGCCAGCAGGATCACGGATGCAAGGTCCACCAGCGGCGACGAGATCAGGAAGGAGAAGGTGACCGAGAGCGGCAGGCCAGCAGCCGTGAAGCCGATGAAGAGCGGGATCGACGAGCAGGAACAGAAGGGCGTCAACGTGCCCAGGAGCGCGGCCATCGTGTTTGCGTCAAGCCCCGAGCGGCCGCCCAGCATCGCGCGGGTGCGCTCAGGCGGGAAATGGCTCTGGACCCAGGAGATGACGAAGATCAGCACCGACAGCAGCGCGAAGATCTTGATCACGTCATAGAGGAAGAACTGGATCGACCCACCCAGCCGCGAGGCCGGGTCGAGGCCCACGGCCCGCACCCCCTCCCCCACGAGATCGTTCAGCCAGTCCATCCGCAGGATCTGATCGTTCATCCAGCCGAAGACGCTCATGCCGGGACCTCCTCCGCCGACAGCGCGGCATCGAGCAGCCGGGACAGCGGGGGCGGAAGGTCGGGGTTGATCCGGTAGCGCACCCATTGCGCATCCCGGCGATCGACCACGAGGCCCGCCTGCTTCAGCACCTGCATGTGCCGCGACATCCGGCTTTGCGTCGCGCCGAGCTTGCGCATGAGTTCACAGACGCAATGCCCCGACCCATCGGCCAGAAGGCGCATCGCCCCAAGGCGGGTCGGTTCGGCAAGGGCCGAGAGGACGGTCACGATCATCAGCTTGCTCCCCAATATGCGCATTGGCGCATGTGTGGGGTGGAGCGCCCTGATCTGTGTCAAGATGGGCGGCGAAGTCGCGGCCTGTCCGACCGCCACACGGGCTCGGCGGCCATTCATCCGCAGGCGGGCGCGCATTGCTCGCGTGCGCGCGGTGGGTCTCTTGCCGTCAGGCTTGACCCTCGGGTGACGCCGGGGGTAACGTTGCAACCATTCTTGAGATGTTGAGATATGGACGACCGAACCGCCCTGACCGCCTTTGCCGGCCTCTCGCAGGAGACGCGGCTGCAGATCGTGCGGCTTCTGGTGCGCGCCGGCCCGGAGGGTTTGCCGGCCGGCGAGATCGGCGCAGCGATCGGGGCGAGTTCCTCCCGCCTCTCGTTCCATCTCGCGCACCTCGAACAGGCGCGCCTCGTCACCTCGCGCCGCGAGGGGCGCTTCGTGATCTATGCGGCAGCCTATCCGGTGCTGTCGGATCTCGTGGCCTTCCTGATGCGCGACTGCTGCGACGGGCGGCCCGAGATCTGCGCGCCGTCACCGCAGGCCGAGACGCGCCATGGCTGAGACCCGCCGCCTCGACGCCCGCCCGGTGGCCGGCAACGACCCGGCGCTGATCGCCGCTCTGACGGCCGCCGGCCTGCCCACGGACGACCTGACCGAGCCGGGCCGCGGCTTCTTCGCCTATCGCAGCGGGGACCGGCCGGCGGGCTTCGGCGGGATCGAGCGGCACGGAGCCCATGCGCTGCTGCGCTCGATCGTGGTGCCCGAAGGGCGGCGTGGCGAAGGTCTGGGCGGGGCCATCCTTTCCCATCTGATGACCGAGGCGGCGGGAGCCGCGGCGGTCTGGCTCCTAACCACGACCGCCGCCCCGTTCTTCGCCCGCCACGGCTTCCACACCGTGCCGCGCGGCAACGCGCCGGCCGAAATCCTTGCCACCCGGCAGGCCGCGGCGATCTGCCCGGCCTCGGCCACCCTGATGACCTGCGGACCGGAGATCTGATGCACCGTCTTTCCTTCCTTGACCGCTGGCTCACGCTCTGGATCTTCGCCGCCATGGCGCTGGGGCTGCTGCTGGGCCGGATCTTCCCCAGCCTTCCCGGCGCGCTCGACGCGGCCTCGGTCGGCACCACCAACCTGCCGATCGCGGCGGGGCTGATCCTGATGATGTATCCCCCGCTCGCCCGCGTCCGCTACGAGGAGCTTCCGCGCGTCTTCCGCGACGGGAGGGTGCTTGCATTGTCGCTGGTGCAAAACTGGCTGATCGGGCCGGTGCTCATGTTCGCGCTGGCGGTGATCTTCCTGCACGACCATCCCGACTACATGACCGGCGTGATCCTGATCGGGCTTGCCCGCTGCATCGCCATGGTGCTGGTCTGGAACCAGCTGGCGGAGGGAGACAACCAGTATGTCGCGGGCCTCGTGGCCTTCAACTCGATCTTCCAGATCCTGTTCTTCCCACTTTACGCCTGGATCTTCCTCGGGCTGCTGCCGCCGTTGTTCGGGATTGAGGGCAGCGTGATCGACGTGAGCTTCGCGACCATCGCGCAGGCGGTGCTGATCTATCTGGGCATCCCCTTCGCCGCCGGTTTCCTGACGCGGCGGGTGCTGATCACGCGGAAAGGCGCGGGCTGGTACGAGGAGAAGTTCCTGCCGCGGATCGGGCCGCTGACGCTGGCGGCGCTTCTCTTCACCATCGTCGCCATGTTCAGCCTGAAGGGTGGCGAGATCCTGCGTCTGCCCGCGGATGCCGTGCGGATCGCGCTGCCGCTCGCGCTCTACTTCGCGATCATGTTCGGGGTGAGCTTCGTCCTCGGCCGGCTGATCGCCCGCGACTATCCCCGCACCACGGCCATCGCCTTCACCGCCGCCGGCAACAATTTCGAACTCGCCATCGCGGTCGCCATCGCGGCCTTCGGCCTCGCCTCGCCGGTGGCTTTTGCCACGGTCATCGGCCCGCTGGTCGAGGTGCCGGTGCTGGTTCTGCTGGTGCATGTGGCGCTGCGGCTCCGGTCGCGCTGGTTCGAGGTGCGGGCATGAGCGACCTGCCGAACCTCGATGCCGGGTCGGTGCGGTTTCCCGATCCGACGGCGCTGGCCGGGCCGCGCTCCACCCATCCGCCGCGCATCCTGCTGCTCTACGGATCTCTGCGCGAACGGAGTTACAGCCGCTTCCTGACGCTCGAGGCGGAGCGCCTGCTGCGCCTCTTTGGCTGCGAGACGCGGATCTTTCACGCGGATGGCCTGCCTCTCCCCGATGATGCCGAGGCGAGCCATCCCAAGGTCGCCGAACTGCGCGAGGCCTGCCTCTGGTCGGAGGGGCAGGTCTGGTGCTCGCCCGAGCGGCATGGCGCGATGACCGGGGTGATGAAGGCGCAGATCGACTGGATTCCGCTGAGCATGGGCGCGATCCGGCCGACGCAGGGGCGGACGCTGGCGCTGATGCAGGTCTCGGGCGGCTCGCAGAGCTTCAACGCGCTGAATCAGATGCGGGTGCTGGGGCGCTGGATGCGGATGGTGACGATCCCGAACCAGTCCTCGGTCCCGAAGGCCTTCGCCGAGTTCGACGAGGCGGGGCGGATGCGGGCCTCGCCGCTCTACGACCGGGTGGTGGACGTGATGGAGGAGCTGGTGAAGTTCACGCTTCTCACCCGCGATGTCTCGGCCCACCTCACCGACCGCTACTCCGAGCGGAAGGAGGCGGCGAAGGCGCTGGAGGCGCGGGTGAACCTCTCGGCGGCCGTGCGGTGAGTTCGCAGGCGAGGCTCGCGGCGGCGCTGGGGGTGGTTCAGATCCTCGCCTGGGGCAGCAGCTACTACCTGATGGCGGTGCTGGCCACGCCGATCGCTGCGGACACGGGCTGGCCGCTGCCCTGGGTGGTGGGATCGCTCTCGGTCGGGCTGCTGGTCGCGGGGCTCGCCTCGCCGCTGGTCGGCCGCACCATTGCGCGCCATGGCGGGCGGCCGGTTCTGGTGGCGGGTTGTCTGGCGATCTCGGCCGGCCTGATGATGCTGGCGCTGGCGCCGAACCTCGCGGTGTTCGTCGCCGGCTGGATGCTCATGGGAGCGGGCATGGCCGCGGGGCTCTACGATCCCGCCTTCGCCACGCTGGGCCAGATCTACGGGCGCGAGGCGCGGCGGGCGATCACGCTGCTGACGCTCTGGGGCGGGTTTGCGAGCACGGTCTGCTGGCCGCTCTCGGCGCTGATGCTGGAGAGCGTCGGCTGGCGCGGGACGACCGCCGCCTATGCGGGGCTGCATCTGGCGATCTCGGTACCGCTGCTGCTGCGAGCGACCCCGAAGGCGCCGAGGCTTGAGGCGCGCGACCATGTTCCGCCGGCCGAGCTGGCGGGCGACGAGCGCGCGGCCTTCCGCATCATGGCGGCGATCCAGACGCTCGCGGGCCTCGCGGTCACCATCATCGCGGTGCATCTGATCGGGCTGCTGGGCGCGCGGGGGCTGCCGCTGGCGGCGGCGGTGGCACTTGGCGCGCTGATCGGCCCGGCGCAGGTCGGCGGGCGGCTGGTCGAGATGGCGGGCGGCACCCGCCATCACCCGGTCTGGACGCTGCTCGCTGCGGTGAGTGCCACCGCGGCCGGGCTGGTCCTGCTGGCGGCGTCGGAGTGGCCGGCGCTGGCGCTGATCCTCTATGGCGCGGGCAACGGCGTCTATTCGATCGCCCGCGGCGCGCTGCCGATGGCGCTGTTCGGCCCCGAGCGCTATCCGAGCGTGATGGGTCGTCTGGCCCGGCCGTCGCTCGTGGCGCAGGCCGCGGCACCGCTGGTGGGCGCGGGGCTGATCGCCCTTGTCGGCGCGGAAGGCACGCTCGCCGTGCTGGCGGGGATCGCCGCCACCAATCTTGCGCTGGCCGCGGTCCTGTTCCGCCGGACGGCGACCCTGCGGGTGACGTGACGGCATGCCTTCGGCGGCACGCGGCCCGGACGGAACCGGGCCGAGGCGGATCAGCCGGGTTCGACCTCCTGCGACTTGAACGTCAGGTGGCGGACGGAAGCCGGCGGGTCCGATATCTTGCGGATGCTGGCCCAGGTCTGCTTGTGGTTCGGCAGCACACCGCGGACTGGCAGGACGACCTTGGACCGCTGGCAGCGCCGTAACCTCGGCGCGCCGCTCTGTCTACGTCCGGGCCAACGGCGTCCCCCCCGGGATGCGCTTCATGCGACGGGCTCGCCACGGACCATGCGGCCTGTCGATGGTCGTCTCGCGCTGCAGCGGCCACCTCCCATGTTCCTCCATGCACATCGGTTGTTGATGGCTGTGCATTGTGATCCCGGCATCGGCGGGCGACTGTCCTGCATCATCCAGAAAGGAAAATCCGAATGAAGCACATCGCCCTTGCAACCGCCCTCGCCTTCTCCGCCTCGGCCGCCGTCGCCGCCCCCGAGGCCTATGTCCTCGATCCGAGCCACAGCCAGATCGTCTTCAGCTACAACCACCTCGGCTTCTCGACCGGAAGCGGCATGTTCTCGGGCTTCGAGGGCGAGATCGCGTTCGACCAGGACGATCCGGCCGCCTCGTCGGTCACGGTCTCCTTCCCGGTTCGGTCGATGCTGACCGGCTGGGAAGCGCGGTTCGAACATTTCATGTCGGCCGACTTCTTCGATGCGAGCGAGGACGAGATGGTGACCTTCACCTCCACCGACATCGAGGTGACCGGCGAGAAGACGGCGAAGATCACCGGCGACCTGACGCTGAACGGCGTGACGAAGCCCGTGGTGCTCGACGCGACGCTGAACCAGGCCGGAATGCACCCGATGGAGAACAAGCCCTGGGCCGGGTTCGACGCCACCACCACGGTCCTGCGGTCGGACTTCGAGCTTGGCAAGTTCGCGCCCTTCGTGTCCGACGAGGTGCAGATCCAGATCTCGATCGAGGCGATGAAGGCCGAGTGAGGCGCATCGGTTCGCGTCGGGCGGCACGTTTGCCCTTGGCGCGATGGAATCAAAGGAAGGGCCGCCATTGGCGGCCCTTTTCGCATCGCATCCCGTCGCCCGCGCGGCCCGGATCACTCCACCGCGGCTGCGCGCCGCGCCGTCAGCGCCACATCAACGCGCACGTCATGGCCGACGGTCGCTTCGTCCGCGTAGCTCTGTCCGATCGCAAAGTCGCGACGGTCCAACGTGACCGAGCCCTTCATCCGCGCCGTCTCGCCGTCGATCTCGAGGTCAAAGGGCAGATCGACCGGCACCTCGACCCCCCGCAGATCGAGCACGCCCCGCGCGACATGGCCAGCGCCCTCCGGCAGGATGTCGGCGGCGAAGACGGCCTCGGGATGGCCAGCCACGTTGAAGAACTCCTCCTCCTGCGCCTGGCTGGTCACCGAGCCGATGGTCACGCTCGGCATTGCGATCGTCACCCGGACATCGCCGTTCCGTCCTGCAACCGGCTCCTGCTCGAAGCGGATGGCGGCGGTCCACTCGCCAAAGGAGCCGGTGACCTCGCTGCCCATCTGGCGCACCGTGAAGGTCAGAGCCCCCTCCTCGACCACCCAATCCGATGCGACTTCGGCCAGCCTCGGCGGCGAAGCGGGCCTGTCGGAGGGCATCAGGGCCAGCGCGGCGCCCGCAGCGACCGCATAGACGGCAAGCGCGGCAAGGGCCGGGCCCCGGTGGCGGGCAGCCTGCCCCCGCCCTCCCTCGACGCCCCGGACCATCCGCGCGAGCGTCGCGTCTCGGTCCACCAGCGCATGTTTGACGACGCCCGCCAGATGGAGCCCGATGGCCCCGATCAGGCCCCATGCGAAGGTCACATGCAGCGTGGCGGCCACCTCGGCCACCGCGGGCGACTTGGGCACCAGCGGCAGCGATTGCCCCAACGGCCAGAGGATCGGCGCGAAGCCGTCGGTCGCGGCATGCTCCACCCACCCCGCGAGGGGCACCAGCACCAGCGAGAGATAGAGGAACCCGTGCACCCAACCCGCCAGTGCCGTCTCGAGCCGCCGCTCGGGATGAAGCGGCGCGGGCCGCGGCTGGATCGCCACCCAGACGAGACGGGCCAGCGCCAGCAGGAAGATCGTGACCCCGAGGGTCTTGTGCAGCGAGAAGAGCAGCGCCTTTCGCGCCACCGCCTCGGCTGTGTCATGGGGAAGCCCTTCGGCCAGAATGCCGAGGGGCGCAACGCTCAGGATCATGAGCGCCATCAGCCAGTGGAAGGTGCGCTCAACCGTTCCGTAGCTGCGGGGTGTGTTGCCGAGGGCCATTGGGGATCTCCTTTCGCGCCGAGAGCTAGAGGAAATCCCGCAGGGCGGAAACGAGAAGACACGCACAGGCGCTGTGCAGAAGGTGCGGACCCCGGCACCCGTGCGCGCGGGCTCAGCCGCCTTGCACCAGGCGGAACTGGTCCTCGGGCCGGAGCCTGTATTCGCCCATCATCATGTAGACCGGGCGGCCCCGGCGAAGGTGGCGCAGCAAAGCGGCCTCGTCGGGAAATTCGTCATCGTTCGTGGCGAGGAGCGCCGCGAGTCGCGTCTCGTCGAGCGGCACCTCGCTGGCCGGACAGCCACGGATGGAACGGACGATGATGGCAGGGCGCATGACAGTCTCCGTGGTGCGCGAACGACGAGCGGCGGCCGCGGGCGCCCACCGGGTCAGAGCCGCAGCGTCTGCTGATGGCCTAGCGCGCGCGGCGGGGCTGCGTCCACGTCTCAAACGGCCGCAACCCCCTCCGAAGGAGAGCGCGCCATGCGCCTGAGCCCGTCGCGGGGCCGATCCCGCGGGTCAGGGCACGGCCGAAAGCCCGTGGGCCACCAGATCCCATCCCTCCTCGCCCGTGACGGCAAGGATCAGGCTGCCGGCCGCATCATAGGCCTCGACCGTCAGGCCGCCCGCAGGGCCCCGGTCGGTCAGATACACCGAGGCGAGGTGGTCGGTGCGCAGATGCAGGTTGTAGCCGGGATCCATGACGTTGATCCAGTAGCCGGCCGGCAGGATACGCTCCACCCGGCCGCGGAAGATCTGCAGGCACCCGGGGTTGCCTCCGCGGATCTCCAGCGGCACTCCGCCCGCGGCCGCCCGCTCAAGCAGTTCGGTCATCGCGACAGGCCGAAGCGGCCGGGCCCTCGGCGCCCCCAGTTCCTTGAGGACATCGGGCGGCGAGATCCCCGCGGCTGCCAACCGGGGGCCAAGGGCCTCCGGCGAGGGCGATTCATCCCACAGCTGCGTCAGGCCGGCGTCGGCCGGGCTGCCCGACGGGGCGGCCGGGCCCGCGGGAACGAGCGGAAGATCGTCGCTCTGCTTCGCCAGCCGCAGTTCCTCGATCAGGCGCCCGAAGGCCGCCACGTCGCTGGTCCCGGTCAGGTGGATCTTGTGCACCGCCTCGCCGGCCGCGTCGAAGACCTGGATCGAGCGTTTGGCCCCTTTCGCCGTTTCCTCGGTCACGGCAAAGGCATGAACCCAATGCCGCGGATCGATCTGCAGCTCGATCCCGTCGCCCGTCAGGGTCCATCCCTCGCCGGGGGGCGCAAGCGGGCCATAGCGGCCCTCGCGCTCCTGCACGGCCGAGGCGTTGCGGGTCAGGGCCAGGCTCTCGCCCAGCTGGCGCACAGGCGGCAGTAGCCTCTCGGGCCCGGCCTCCACCGCCACGACCCCCTTCCCTGTGAAGGCCGCGACCAGTGCCGCCTCGGCAAGACCGTGGCTGTCGGCAAAGTCGCGGGCACGGGCGCGGTGATTGGCGGCGCGGGCCTTGCGGATCTCGGCAGGGGTCATCGGCTCATCTCCTCTCGGTGGCCAGTCCGGCGGGCGGCCCTGCATGGGTGCCACGACCTGCCGCCCGTCCGAAAGGCGCAATTTGCCGCCACGGCCGCCCCGCAGGCAGCCATCGCTCGCCCCTCAGATGACGAGGAAGTCCGCCGCCGTGACGGAGAGGCCCGGCGCAAGCACGGCGAACCGGATCGGCGCCGCGCCGCCCGTGCCGTCCGCGTCGTACCAGAGCGAGCCGGTGTCGGTTTCGTAGATGATCCGGTCGGTCGCATCCTTCGCCCGGCCGGCCGCGTTCGCGCTGAAGGCAGAGCCTGCGAGGCGCCCCGGTGCAAGGGCCCGGAAGATCGCGTCGTCCAGCCGGATCGTGTCATCGACCACGTTGAAATCCGTGATCCGGTCCACATTGCCGCCGCCGAGGGCGGTGGAGAAGACAAAGCTGTCGGCCCCTCCCCGCCCGGTGAGCACATTGGCCGCGCCATTGCCAACGATCACATTGGCCAGATCGTTCCCCGTGCCGTTGATCGCGCGGTTCCCCGTCAGCGTCAGGTTCTCGACATGCGCGCCAAGCTGGAAGCTCGCGCTCGAGATCACGCGGTCGATGCCGTTGCCCGCAAGCTCGATCACGCGGTCGCCTCCGTCCACGCGGTAGATGTCATTGCCCGCCCCGCCGCGCAGCGTGTCCGAGCCGCCCCCGCCGCTCAGGTCGTTGTGGGCCGAATTCCCGATGATGACGTCATTGCCCTTGCCGCCCCGCGCCACCTCGATCACCGTTCCCTGCGCGATGGAGAGGTTGCCCACGGCGCCATAGACGTTCGAGACGCTGCCCGGCCGGAGGTCGATCACCTGCGCCGCCGTCGCGGACCGCAGGTCGAGGATGTCGCGGCCGCCCTGATCATAGATGGTCCAGGCGACCTCGCGCCCCGGCAGGCTCGCGATCCGGTCATACATGCCGCCGGCGTTCGAGTTGTCGCCGTAGGTGGTGTTTCCCGCGCGGAGGCCGCTGGGCGTGCCGTAGATCATCTGGACCGCCACGATGTCCGCGATCATCGGCGTGACGACGAAGGCCCGGTCGGCCTTGATGGTGGTGTTCTCGGTCTGGCTGAAATAGGACATGACCGTGGCCTGCCAGCTGTCGTTGAGGAACAGGTTGTCGGTGCCGTAGTTGGCCCAGCCGTTGTAGTTCCCCGGATGGCCCAGACCCAGCGCGTGGCCAAGTTCGTGAATGTAGGTCTGCAGCGAATAGCTGTTGACGTCGGTCCCGTAGTCCGAGAGCCATTTCGTGCCGATGTTGACATGGGATTTCAGGATCTTGCTGCCCATGTACGTCGTGGACGTGCTTGCCCCGGGTTCGACATCATCCATCGTGATATGGACCGTCGCCAGCCGCGCCGGGTTGGTGTTGAAGCGGATGCCGGTCACGTCCGACCAGCTCTGCAGCGCAAGGGTCGCGAGACGCTTGCCGTCGGCGGTGAGGCCCGAGAAGTCCACGTTGAGCGTGTCGCCCGGCTTCACGTCGTAAGCGCGAGCCGGCGCGCCTTTCCACTGCCAGTAACCGCTCACGAGCTGCGTCGCGATCTGCTGCACGGAGCCGAAGGATGGCGCGAACGACGTGCCGGACGTTGCCGACGGACCGAGCGTGAAGGCGAAGGCCTCGTCCCGCTGGACCGAGATTGCCGCAGGCTCACTGTCTGGGGATGCGGAAGCCTCATCCGCAGGCCCGCTGAACAGGCCCCGGTCAAAAACCCTCGCCTCGTGCGAGCGGCCTTCCGGGCCGTCCTCCTCGGGTCCGGGCGCGGCCACCGCCTTGAGGTCAGGACCGCCCCGGTCCCCTGCCCGATCGGGTTTTCCGGCTGGCCAGAGAAGCTCCGGCCCCTCATCGGCTGAGGGCACCAGATACCGCGAGACGGTCGCGGCCACGGCCTTCGGCCAATCGGCAGGTCCGACCGCCCACGGGAACAGGGATGACAGGTTCATGGGGCGGTTCCTTCTTCGGTCATTCGTTTGGCCGGTTAGCCGGAGGAAGCGGAGGGTCCACAAGCTCCACAAGGCTTCTCAGGAAGCCCGGCAGGGCGGATGCGGGGATGGCATCACTGTCTTCGACCGTCAGGTCGAGAACCGGACTTTCACCGCCGGCGTCGCCCGAGGACCAGTGCAACTGCGCCGAGAGCGCCGTCGGCCGCGACGCGACCAGCCGGAGGTGCAGGGCGACCGGCGCCGCCTCGTCCCCCAGCGGGTCGAGCCCGTGGCGATCCCGAACCACCTCCTCCAGCGTCCGGCAGAGCTGTTCGACCATGTCTTCCGCGCCGGCCGGCCCCTCGCAGGAGAGGCTGGCCTGCCCGCCCGCCGTCGCCGCTGTCGCAACCCACAGCGTCAGTATGCCGGTTCTCAGATCGGGAGGCACGGGCCCATCCTATGTCAAACGGCGTATGGTTACCCGAAGGCACGGCATTGCGGCAAGCGTCACATCCGGCGGATTGAACATGTTGGGCCTGGTGCGCTTCTGCGGGCGCCCTTACGGCGCCGCTTCGGGCCTGGCCGTTCCTAAACACCGTGCCCGAGGCCCGGCGCCGCGCCTGTGCCTCGGGCAAGTCACTTTCATCCCACGCTAGTCGTCATAGGTGATCTCGATCTCGATCCGGCGATTCTGGGTGCGGCCGGCCTCTGTCGCATTGTCCGCGACCGGATCGAACTCGCCCCGGCTCACGGCCGTGATGCGGCCGGGATCGACCCCGCCCGTGGCCACCAGCTCGCGCACCACGCTCGCCGCCCGGCCCGCCGCGAGCGCGATGTTGTCCCGGAAGGCGCCGCCCGCGACCGGCACGTTGTCGGTGTGCCCGGTGACGGTGATCGTCCGCTCGGGATGCTGCGTCGCCTCGGCGATCCTCGACATGACCGCCCGCGCGTCCTCGGACAGCACGTCGGAGCCCGAGGTGAAGGAGCCGCCCGCGCCGAGGCTGACGAAGACCTTGCCATCCATCTGCTCGACCTTCACCAGCCCCTCGGCCACCTCGCGGTCAAGCGCATTGCGCAGCCGCAGCGTGTCCAGCTCGGCCCGCACCGACTTGCGCAGCGCCGCCCCGTCCTCTCCGCCCATCGGCGGACCGGCCGGCGCGCCTGTGCCCTCTCCCGGACCGGCAGGGCCCGCCTGAGGCTCCGGCCGCGGCTGGGCCGTGGTCTGCGGCTCGGGCAAGGGGCCGGTTCCGACACCCGCGGCCTCGGCCAGCGCCTGCGCGAGCGCCTGCGCCGCCTGCTTGCCCGGCAGTTCGATCACGACCGAACCATCTTCCGACCGGACCTGCAGCTCGCCCTGCTCGAGCGCCTCGCGCAGCGCCTCGGCCACCCGCTCGGGCGCATCGCCCCCCGGCTCTTCGCTGCCGCCCATGTCCGACCGTTCGTCGGGATGCAGCCCGTCAGGGTCCGCCGGCGGCATACCCAGCTCGATCACCGTGTTGCCCGAGGTCGCGTCGCGGATCGAGTGGAAGCCGAAGGTCTCGCGCATCGCCCCCGCCATCTTGCTGAAGGAGGGCTCGTCGAACTTGGCAAATCCCAGGATCAGCACGAAGAAGGCCATGAGGTTCGTCGCGATGTCGGCGAAGGTCGCAAGCCAGGCCGGCGCCCCCGGAGGCGGGCATTTCGGGCATTCGTCGCCGTCCTCGTCATCGTCGGGAACCGGAGGCTGAAATCGGACGACCTTGGGTTTGGCTGCCATGACGTCCTCAGGCGGCCTTGCGCTTCAGCTGCTGCTTGCGGTCGAGGGCGCAGACCATCTGATCCTCGATCACCCGCGCGGACTCGCCGCGCGCGATCCCGCGCAGCCCCTCGATCACCAGCTCGCGGTAGGTCACCTCATCGGCCGAGTAGCCCTCGAGCTTGTTGAGGATCGGCGCGAAGATCACATTGGCCATCAGCGCGCCGTAAAGCGTCGTCAGCAGCGCGACGGCCATGGCGGGGCCGATGGACTTCGGGTCGGTCATGTTGCCCAGCATCAGCACGAGCCCGATCAGCGTCCCCACCATCCCCATCGCGGGGCCGATGTCGATCCAGGCCTTGACCGCGCCCTGATAGGCCTCGTGCCGGACCTTCATCGCCTTGATCTCGTACTTGAGCTGCTTGACGAGCTTGGCCTCGTCCGTGCCGTCCACCAGAAGCTGCAGGCCCTTCTCGAAGAAGGGATCGGGCACCGCCTTGCCCTCGAGCGCCATGATCCCGTCCTTGCGCGCGGTGTTGGACAGTTCGACCATGATCGAGATCACCTCGTTCGTGTCGAAGCGCGTCGGCTTGAACACCTTCGACATCGCCTTGAAATGACCGAGAAAGACCGGAAACGGCTTCATGGCGAGGACGATGAAGGCCGTGCCCACCACCACGATGAAGAAGGACGGAATGTCCACGAAGGGCGTTACGCCGCCCGCATAGATCATCGAGCCCACGACCATGACGACGGCCCCGATCAGTCCGATGATTGCTGCGATGTCCATGCCGGCCCTCTGGTCCCACCATCTGCGGCAGGAGCGGCAAGAAACATGCCAGCCAGAGACGCCCTTTGATGCTTCCGCGCGCGATCACGAGAGCGTGCGCGGATGCGCCTCCCGGCGGCGTCGGTTTCGCGCCTTGCGCATGCTGCATGGCAGCACGGCGATAACGGCCGTTGTTAGCGCCAACATTCGACGCCAATTAGAGCGCGAGGAGGAAAGGAACTCTCGAAGGACACATGACAATGAAAACCCTGATCCAACCGATTTTCGCCGCGCTGCGCGACCATGCCCGCTATCGGCGCACCCGCGCCGAACTGGCCCGCCTGCCGATCGACACCCGGCTCGACCTCGACATCTACGACGTGGACGCCTTTGCCCGGCGCGCCGTCTGGGGCTGACGCAGGATACGGCCGTCCATCCGCCGCGATGCGGGCTGTGCATCCGCCAGCCCCTCCGGCGGCCGGGCCGCCGGGCCCGCCGATTTCAGCGATACTTGGCCATCAGCGCCGCGCCCACATCGGGCGTGACGAAACTCGACACATCCCCGCCGAGCCGGGCGATCTCCTTGACCAGCTTCGAGGCAATGGCCTGACGGCGGGCGTCGGCCATCAGGAACACGGTCTCGATGCCCGCATCGAGCGCCCGGTTCATGCCGACCATCTGGAACTCGTATTCGAAATCGGCCACCGCGCGCAGTCCGCGCAGGATCACCGAGGCCCCCACGTCGCGGGCGCAGTCGATCAGCAGATTCTCGAACGGATGCACCACGATCTCGCCACCGTTGGCGGCGATGGCGCGGCACTCGCTCTCGACCATGCGCACGCGCTCTTCGAGCGAGAACAGCGGCCCCTTGTCCCGGTTGATGGCGACGCCGATCACCAGACGGTCCACCAGCGCCATGGCCCGCTGGATGATGTCGAGATGGCCGAGCGTCAGCGGATCGAAGGTGCCGGGATATAGACCGATGCGCATGATGCCTCCCACTTGGTCGGAAGGCACGCAAACGCATCGCGAAGCGGGATGCAAGCCCGAAACGCCGCGTCAGAATCCCTTGATCATCCCTTCCAGCGCATCCTTCTCCATCGACAGCTCCGACAGGCGCGCCTTCACGACGTCTCCGATCGAGATCAGCCCGACCATCTCGCCCTCGGCCATCACCGGCAGGTGGCGGAAGCGGCCCTCGGTCATGATCTGCATGATCCCGTCCGCCTCGTCCGAACAGGCGCAGGTCACGATCTTCGAGGTCATGATCGATTCGACCGTGTCCGAGAGGCAGCCGGGCCCGCGCCGCCCCAGCTCGCGCACGATGTCGCGCTCGGAGAGCATCCCGTCCGGCCGCTTGCCGTCGCGCGACACCACGACCGCGCCGATCCGGCGCGAAGACAGCACCTCGGCCGCCTGCGCGACGCTCGACCCCGGCGGCACCGTCACCACACCATCATCGGACTTGGTCTTCAGTATCTGCTGAACGAGCATCTTGCGGGCCTCCTCCCGAATTCTCCATCCGAGAATCAGTCTAACGCAATTTACGGGCGAGTCATGTCCTCCAGTCGTAGGACTTCCCGCTTCAGCCCCTGCGCCAGCGCGTCGGCGAACCTGTTCAGCCGCTCGAGCCGGGCATCGTCCTGATGCCGGATGAGCCAGAAGCTGCGGCGGAGGCTGAGCGCCTCCGGCAGGATCTTCACCAGTTCGGGGGCCGAAGGCATGGCGAAATCATGCACGATCCCCACCCCGGCCCCGGCCCGGAGCCAGTTGAGCTGCACCGACACCGAGTTCGAGGCGAAGGGCACCGCCCCCGAGCCGAGCCCCGTCAGGTAATCCAGCTCCTTGTCGAAGATCATGTCGGGGATGTAGCCCACCATCCGGTGCGCCACGAGATCCTCGAGCGTGGCGATCGGCGGGTGGCGCGCCAGATAGTCCCGGCTGGCCGCCAGATGCAGATGGTAGTCGGCCAGCTTCTGCACCCGCAGCCGCCCGGCCTCGGGCCGGCTCACCCCGATCGCCATGTCGGCTTCGCGCTTCGAGAGGTTGAAGACCCGCGGAAGGGCCACGATCTGCACCTCGAGCCCGGGGTTCCCGTCGCAGATCGCAGCCAGCACCTGCGGCAGCAGGTAGTTCGCGCAGCCATCCGGCGCCCCGATGCGGATCTGCCCCGAGAGCCCTGCGGCGCCCTGAAGATCCTCGGCCGCCTCGGTCACCGCCTGCTCGGCCCGCTCGGCATGGGCCAGCAGGCGCTGCCCCGCCTCGGTCAGCGCGTAGCCCTGCGGGCTCTTGGCGAAGAGCGGCGCCCCCAGCGCCTCCTCGAGCCGCGCCACGCGGCGGCCCACCGTCGCCGGATCCAGCCTCAGGCCGCGACCCGCCCCCGACAGGCTCTCGACGCGCGCCACGGCAAGGAAGATGCGCAGGTCGTCCCAGTCCAAAGCGGCCTCCGTTCGGGCATTTCTGCAAGACGCTTTTGAAGTCTTGCCGCTTTCTCACCGGGAATTGCAAGCTATCCTGCCGCCCAACCAAGGGAGGATTCCATGGTAGAACTGAGCCACTGGATCGACGGCAAGCACGTCAAGGGCAGCTCGGGCCGCTTTGCCGATGTCTTCAACCCCGCCACCGGCGAGGTGCAGGCCCGGGTGCCGCTCGCCTCGAAGGCCGAGCTGGACGCCGCCGTGGCCTCGGCCGCCGAGGCGCAGGTGAAATGGGGCGCCACCAATCCGCAGCGCCGCGCCCGCGTGATGATGGAGGTGGTGCGCCTTCTGAACCGCGACATGGACAAGCTGGCCGAGGCGCTGAGCCGCGAGCACGGCAAGACCCTGCCCGACGCCAAGGGCGACGTGCAGCGCGGGCTTGAGGTGATCGAGTTCTGCATCGGCGCGCCGCACCTTCTGAAGGGCGAGTTCACCGACAGCGCGGGCCCCGGCATCGACATGTATTCGATGCGCCAGCCGCTGGGCGTGGCCGCGGGCATCACGCCGTTCAACTTCCCGGCCATGATCCCGCTCTGGAAGATGGGCCCGGCGCTGGCCGCGGGCAACGCCTTCATCCTGAAGCCCTCCGAGCGCGACCCCTCGGTTCCCCTGATGCTGGCCGAGATCTTCCAGGAGGCCGGCCTGCCCGACGGCGTCCTGCAGGTGGTGAACGGCGACAAGGAGGCGGTGGACGCCATCCTCGACAATCCCACGATCGCCGCCGTGGGCTTCGTCGGCTCGACCCCGATTGCGGAATACATCTATTCCCGCGGCTGCGCGAACGGCAAGCGCGTGCAGTGCTTCGGCGGCGCCAAGAACCACATGATCATCATGCCGGACGCCGACCTGGATCAGGCGGCCGATGCGCTGGTGGGCGCGGGCTATGGCGCGGCCGGCGAACGCTGCATGGCGATCTCGGTCGCGGTGCCGGTGGGCGACGACACCGCCGACGCGCTGATCGAGCGGCTGATCCCGCGGATCGAGAAGCTGAAGGTCGGCCCCTATACGGGCGGCAACGACGTGGACTACGGCCCGGTGGTCACCGCGGCGGCGAAGGAGAACATTCTGCGCCTCGTGAACTCGGGCATCGAGCAGGGCGCGAAGCTGGTGGTGGACGGGCGCAACTTCGCGCTCCAGGGCTACGAGAGCGGCTTCTTCGTCGGCCCGCATCTCTTCGACCACGTCACGCCCGAGATGGACATCTACCGCAAGGAGATCTTCGGCCCGGTGCTTTCGACCGTCCGCGCGGCCTCCTACGAAGAGGCGTTGAGCCTTGCGATGCACCACGAGTACGGCAACGGCACGGCGATCTTCACGCGCGACGGCGACGCGGCGCGCGACTTCGCCAACCGGGTGAATGTGGGGATGATCGGGATCAACGTGCCGATCCCGGTGCCGCTGGCCTATCACACCTTTGGCGGCTGGAAGAAATCGGCCTTCGGCGACCTGAACCAGCACGGGCCGGACGCCTTCCGCTTCTACACCCGCACCAAGACCATCACCTCGCGCTGGCCGAGCGGGATCAAGGAAGGCTCGGCCTTCAACTTCAAGGCGATGGACTGAAACGGCGACGGGGGACGGGGTCGGCTGACGCATCCGACACGGCTCTGATGATGTGACCGCTCCGCGACGGCATTGATGTGTCAGGGTGGGTCTGCGAGGATCCACAGAGGGGAGCGGTCATGTCGGAGACCGTCACGGTCGGGTTCGACCTGCCGAAGACTGTGTTTCACGCGCATGGCTCGACCGCCTCGGGGCGGACGGCTCTGCGCAAGACGCTGAGACGGGATCAGGCGCTGGCGTTCTTCGGGCAGCAGCTCACACGGCAAGTGCGCCATGGTCGAGCACTTCCACTACGACAGCCCCGATCAACTGCAAACCACGTCGCGGATGTCATGGCAGAGCACGACTTCGCCCGGCGGCTCAAGACCCTCAGGGACCTCACAGCCTACGAATAGACCTGCTAGGTCCGGACCTCGGAGCCAGATGGATTGGTCCTCGACCCGATCCACCAGATGCCGGGCCTGAACAGCTACCGGTGCGGCCTGGCTCGGGGCCGGAGGCGGGCGACGAGCCTCCAGGCGGGCGCGATGATCCGGGTTGCCACCGGAATCAGCGCGAGGCCGAGGGCCAGCCCGAAAAGCCCGTCGAAGAAGGCCGTAACGATCCATTCCACCAGGCCCGGCGCCTGTGGAACCCGTGCGGCCACGGCCACCGCAATGTCGTGGATGTGGTGGTGCAGCCAGCCCCAACCCAGCTCGTAGAGCCCGTGGATCACGATGGCCCCGCCGACCCAGATCATCGCGGCCGTGCCGACCGCGGCCAGGAGCTTCAGGAAGCGCGGCATGCCGTGCACGATCCCGCGCCCGAGGGCGCGCGTCACGGCAAGCCGGCCGCGCAGGCTCATCAGCACGCCCAGGTCATCGGCCTTCACGATGGCCGCAACCCCGCCATAGACCAGCACCGTGATGCCGGAGCCCGCCGCAGCCAGCGAGGCCGCCTTCATGACAATCCCGCCCGGCGGCAGGGCCGCCAGCACGATGGTCATGATCTCGGCCGAGAGGATGAAGTCGGTCTTGATCGCCCCCGCAACCTTCTGCTCCTCGAGATGGGTGGGATCGCCCGAGGCCGCCTCGTCCGCCTCGTGGTGGCCGCCGAACAGATGGGCCACCTTCTCGGCCCCTTCAAAACAGAGGTAGGCGCCGCCGAGCATCAGCAGCGGCGGGATCGCCCAGGGCGCGAAGGCCGACAGCAGGAGCGCCGCGGGCAACAGGATCACCAGCTTGTTGAAGAACGAGCCCTTGGCGATGCGCCACACGATCGGGATCTCGCGGGAGGCGTCGAAGCCCTGCACATATTTCGGCGTCACGGCCGCATCGTCGATGACGGCGCCCGCGGCCTTGGCACCCGCCTTGGCGGCCTGCCCGATCACATCGTCCACCGATGCCGCGGCGACCTTGGCGATCGAGGCCACATCGTCCAGCAAGGCCAGCAAGCCGCTCATGGTCATCCCTCTGGCTGTTCACGCCGCACAGTTGTGGCAGAAGCCGCGAGCCGCCGGAAGGGCCGTGGCTGCGGCCGGCTTGCGCCGGTCGCCCTGCCCGCTCGACGGGCCCGACCGCATCCCCCGTTCCCGACGATCCCGCTTGCGCTCTCCCCCGACCTCTGGCTCAACGGGGCCGCCGCGATCCTGGTTCTGCCGCGCAAACTCTTCCGTCTGGTAAATCTTCCCGTCCTCTGGCGCTGGTTTCCTCGTTTCTTAGGTTGAATTGCGTTCGGATCTGGGGTCGTTAGCCTGAAGACCATCCGCGTGCGCGCGACTCGTCGCTTGCGCCCGCCAAATGCTGGGAGAGCTCTATGACCGTGAAAGTGGCAATCAACGGCTTCGGCCGCATCGGGCGCAACGTGCTTCGCGCCATCATCGAATCGGGCCGGACCGACATCGAGGTGGTGGCGATCAACGATCTCGGCCCGGTCGAGACGAACGCGCACCTGCTGCGCTTTGACAGCGTGCATGGCCGCTTCCCTGCCACCGTCACCACGACCGCGGACTCGATCGACGTGGGCCGCGGCCCGATGCAGGTCACCGCGATCCGCAACCCGGCGGAACTGCCCTGGGGCCATGTCGACATCGTCATGGAATGCACCGGCATCTTCACCGACAAGGAGAAGGCCAAGATCCACCTCGAGAACGGCGCCAAGCGCGTGCTGGTCTCGGCCCCCTCGACGGGCGCCGACAAGACCATCGTCTATGGCGTGAACCACGAGACGCTGACCGGGGAGGATCTCGTCGTCTCGAACGCCTCCTGCACGACGAACTGCCTGTCGCCGGTGGCCAAGGTGCTGAACGACACGATCGGCATCACCAAGGGCTTCATGACCACGATCCACTCCTACACCGGCGACCAGCCGACGCTCGACACGATGCACAAGGATCTCTATCGCGCCCGCGCCGCGGCGCTCAGCATGATCCCGACCTCGACGGGCGCGGCCAAGGCCGTGGGGCTCGTGCTGCCGGAACTGAAGGGCAAGCTCGACGGCGTGGCGATCCGCGTGCCGACCCCGAACGTCTCGGTGGTGGACCTCGTGTTCGAAGCGAGCCGCGCGACCAGCGTCGAGGAAGTGAACGCCGCGATCCGCGAGGCCGCCGACGGCACGCTGAAGGGCATCCTCGGCTATACCGACCAGCCGAACGTCTCGATGGACTTCAACCACGATCCGCATTCGTCGATCTTCCACCTCGACCAGACCAAGGTCATGGAAGGCAACATGGTGCGCATCCTGACCTGGTATGACAACGAATGGGGCTTCTCGAACCGCATGGCCGACACGGCCGTGGCGATGGGCAAGCTGATCTGAACCGGGCGGGATCGCCTGTCGGGGCCGACCTTCGGGTCGGCCCTTTCCTTTGCGCAAGCGGCGGTCTCAGCCGCCGTCGCGCTCGGCGAGCCACTGGCGCGCGCCGCCGAGAACCGCCTCGCGCACCGCCGCCCCCACGGCTTCGCCCACCGCGGTGTGAAGCCCGGCATACCGCCCCTCGCCCGGCTGGCAGGCCATGACCAGACAGTCGGTCCCGGTGCCGGTGGCAAGCCCGGTCGGCAGGACCAGACCCGCCTCCAGCAACGCGGCCGTCCGGGCCTCGACCGCGATCGACAGCGCCTCGAGCTGTGCCGCCTCGGTCAGTCCGGTCTCGGCCACGACCAGCAGGTTGATGGTTCCCGCCACCCGCTCGGACACAAGCCGCCGGCCCACCGCCTCGGCATTGCCAAGCCCGACGGTGGCCAGACAGGCGGCCCGCACCCCCTCGACCGCGGCCGACGCAGAATGGTGCCGGCGGACATCGCGCGAGGTCAGCATCCCGACCGCAAGGCCAAGCCCCCGCGCGGACATCTGCTCTCCGAGCCACAGCTCGGCATCGAGACCCGGCCCCAGATCCCGGTCGCGCACCTCCCGCCAGACCACCCGATCGGCCGTAACCCAGCCCGGACGGTGGGGCGCCCAACTCAGCAGGCGCATCGGGACCGGCAGCCGGGCGATCAACCAGGGCCGATCGAGCGCGACCTCGATCACCGCGTGACGCCCAGCGGCTGGAACACCGGCCCGTCCGGCGTGTCGGCGAAGAAGGCGCGGACCCCGAACACGTCCGAGAGATTGGCCGCCGTCAGCACGAGCCCCGGAGAGCCGTCCGCCACGATGCGCCCCCGCGCCATCAGAAGAAGCCGCGTGCAGTGCCGCGCCGCAAGCCCCAGATCATGGATCGAGGCCACCACCGCCCGCCCCTCGGCGGCCAGGTCGCCGAAGACCTGCATGGCGCGGATCTGGCTCTCGGGATCGAGGCCCGCCACCGGCTCGTCCGCCAGGAGCAGCGGCGCCTCCTGCGCCAGCGCACGGGCGATCAGCACCCGCGCCTGCTCCCCTCCCGAAAGGGCCGTGGCGATGCGCTCACGGTAGCCCGAAAGTCCCATCCGTCCCAGCGCACGCGTCACCGCCTCGCGGTCGGCCGGCGTCAGCTTGCGCCCCATGTGGGGCACGCGGCCCAGCGTCACCAGCGTCTCGACATCGACGGGCCAGGCGATCTCGCGCGCCTGCGGCAGGAAGGCGGCCGCCCGCGCGCGCGCCCGTGGCGGAAGGGCCGCGAGGCTGCTGTCGCCCGAAGCCGGCAGAAGGCCCATCGCCGCGCGCAGAAGCGTGGTCTTGCCGGCCCCGTTCGGGCCGATGAGCCCGACGAACTCACCCGGCGCGACCAGCAGCGTCACATGATCCACCACCGGACATTCGCCGCGCCGCACCGTCAGGTCCGTCAGGGAAAGCAGGCTCATGCCTCGACCCTCCGCATCCGCCAGATCAGATGCAGGAAGAACGGGGACCCCACGATCGCCGTCAGCACCCCGAGCTTGAGATCCCGGTCCGGCGCGATCACCCGAACGGCGATGTCGGCGGCCAGCAGCATGGCCGCCCCGCCCAGGGCCGCAGCCGGCAGCAGCCGCGAGGGCCGCGCCCCCACGAGCGGCCGCAGGATATGGGGCACCACGAGGCCCACGAAGCCCACCGCCCCCGCCACGGCCACCGCCGCGCCGACCGACAGCGCCGTGCCGAGGATCAGCGTCAGCCGCAGCCGCCCGAGCCGCACCCCCAGCGCCTCGGCGGCATCCTCGCCCAGCGTCAGCGCGTCAAGCCCGCGCCCGAGCGTCAGCAGCAGCACGGTCCCCGCGATCATGAACGGCAGGGCCAGCGCGACGTGGCTCATGGATCGGTCCGCGAGCGAGCCCATCATCCAGAAGACGATCTCCATCGCGGCGAACGGGTTGGGCGAGAGATTGAGGATCAGCGCGACCCCCGCCGCCGCCAGCGCCGAGATCGCGACCCCCGCAAGGATCAGCGCCAGCGCGCCGCCGCGCGGTCCGGCCAGCCCCAGGATGAGCAGCACCGACAGCGCCGCCCCCGCCAGCGCCGACAGCGGCAGCGCCAGCGTGAAGGCCGCCGCAAGCCCGGTCTGAAGCGCGATCACCGCCCCAAGAGCGGCGGATGAGGAAACGCCGACAAGACCAGGTTCTGCCAAGGGATTTCTCAGGAATCCTTGCAGCGCCGCGCCCGAGATGCCCAGCACCGCGCCCACCGCCAGCCCGAGGATTGCCCGCGGCAGCCGGATCTCGCGCATCACGAGAACGACGGCCTCGCCGCGCCCGGCCAGCAGGGCCTGCAGCGACTCGCCCAGGCCGAGCGCCGCAGGCCCGACCAGCAGCGACACCGTGAAAAGAAGCGCCACCACGAGGGCCAGCGCGCCGAGAAGAAGGGGATATCTCACCGGGTTCCGTCCCACTGGGTCAGGCGCTCGCTCTCGAGCCCCCGGCGCGACTCGGCCATGGTGCGCAGCGCGGGCAGGATCGCCGGCGTGCCGCAGATCCAGTCGGCATCCGATACCTCGGCCGCGCCCGCGTCGCTCTGCACCGCGCGCAGGGCGGGATGGGCCAGAAGCTCCTCGGCCCGCGAGGCGCCGGGATAGGCGGCCGAGGTCACGATCATGTCCGGCGCGGCCATCACCAGCCGCTCGAGAGGCAGGTTCCCACCCCCGTCGAGCCCCAGTTCGGCCGCCACGTTGGAAAAGCCCGCGTGGCGCAGGATCGCGTCGGCCAACGTGCCCGAGCCGGTCGTGTAGCCTGACGGGTAATACATCGCGGCCCGCGCAGGCGGCAGGTCCGACCGCAGCCGCTCGAGCCCCGCCTCATAGTCCCGCACCAGCCCTTCCGCCTGAGCCTCGCGGCCGAGCGCGCGGCCCACGATGCGCAGATGCTCGCTGACGTCGGCCAGCCCATTGGCGGGTGGAAGTTCGACCACCTCGACCCCCAGCCGGCGGAGAAGATCGACGCTCGACCGGGCGGTGAAGGTGCCGGCCAGCACGAGGTCGGGCTGCAAGAGGAACACCTGCTCGGCCTGGCCCCGGTTGGCCGGATAGGCCCGCGCCTCCTCGACCATGGCGGACGTCTGAGGCTCGCTTGCCAGGTGCGAGACCGACAGGAGCTGTCCGGGCGCCGCCAGCAGCATGGCGAGCTGATCGGTGCAGAGATTGATCGACACCACCCGCCGTGGCCCCTCGGCCACGGCGGGTGCGGCGGCGGTCATCCCCGCCACCAACGCCAGCGCAAGCCGCCTAGAAGCTCTTGCGCAAGCCGACATAGACCGCACGCTCGGATGTGCCATAGCCGGCAACCTCCTGATAGCTCTTGTCGAGCAGGTTCTCGAGGCGCAGCGTCACGCTTGTGTCGAGCGCCAGGTCCCAAGCGAGTGCCGCATTGACCACAGTGAAGCTGTCACCGTCGCCTGTCGGACGACCAGATATATGCGTCAGCCCCAGTTGCCCGCTCACGTCCTCGACGAGTGCCGCCTGAAGCGTGAGCGAAGCATCATGGTAGGGCACGCGGCTCCGGCGGTTGCCCGAGGGATCACGGGCATCCGTATAGGTGTAGGATCCGGCAAGGCTGAGCCTCTCGGTTAGAGGAACTGATGCCTCCAGCTCGACCCCGCGATTTCGAGACAGGCCTTCCCGGTTCTCGTAGCGGTTGGTGAAGCCGTCGGGCAATTCCGAGTCGCAGGTCAGCGAGGTGAATTTGCCACAATAGGTGATCGCATTGTCGATCTCGAGCTGGAAGAACGTCAATCCGACGGACGCCCCTGAAGCGAGATCCAGATCCGCACCCAACTCGTAGCTCAGGCTCCGTTCCGGATCGAGATCGGACGCAGGTGCAATGCCCCATTCCGCGGCGCCCGCACGCTGGTAGAAGGACGGCGCGAGAAAACCACGTGCCACGGCACCTCTCAGGGCCAACGTCTCGGTGGGGCGCCACACGCCCGACAGGCGACCGCTGGCAAAGTTGCCAAACTCGCTGTTGTGATCGCCACGCACTGCCAGCGACAGATCGAGATCCGAGGTAGCGGCCCACTGAGCTTGGCCGTAGAGGCCTGTGGTACGCGCATCCATCCCGTCGACCATGCCGGCAGTCCTGCCGGTCTCCCGCATGCTGTCCACGCCGTAGACAAACTGCAGCCGCGTGCCAACATCGGTTACGCCCTTGTAACCAAATGTGGTGCGGGTTGAATGGTAGAAGTCGGCGCCCGGCGCGCCTTCGAACAGGTCGCGGTCCAGCTCGTAGCGACTGACCTCGAACGTATGGACGCTCGCGCCATGCGCCCATTCAGCATAAAGGCGCGCGCCGGCTTCGTGCCGCTTCTGCACTGCATCTTCCTGCCACCATCCATCATAGTCCGCGGTGGTTCGTTGGCCGAAGGCATCAAGGCCGACAACCATCTCATCGGTCAGGTCATAGCGCAGCCCGAACCCAAGCCGGTTTGCCTCGATCCCGTCAGAATCGAGCGACGGGTCTCGGGGCAACGTGTCGACAGCCGAGAACCCGTCACTCTTGACATGGCCGAGAGAGAGGCGCGCCTCCAACCTGTCAGAGAGATAGCCAAGGTCATAAGCGAGCCGTCGCGTATTGTAGCTCCCACCCTCAACCTGGATCCTTTGGCTGAAGCCCTCGCTCACGGGGCGCAGGCTCTGAACACTGACGATGCCCGCAACCGCAGATCCACCATAAAGGGCTGATTGCGTTCCACGCAGCACCTCGACGCGCCCCACCCCGACACCGGTCAGGCTGCCGAAGTCGAAGGAGGGCGCGATGTTGGTCGGATCGTCCACCCGTATGCCATCGACGAACACCGCAACGTAGCGCGGCGCGGCCCCTCGGATGCGAACCTCGGTCGCAGACCCTGCCGGCCCACTGGCCGTCGTGCTGACGCCGGGAAGGCGCGAAAGTTGATCGGCCAGAAGAAGGTCACCGCCGGCATCGAGATCCTCCGAGGTCAGCACAGCAACCGCGGACCCTACGCGGTTGGCGCTGGTCTCGGTGCGGTTGGCGGTGACGATGATACGGTCAAGCGGGATCACCGTCTCGTCCTCGGCCGGCTCGGCCACCGTCTGGATCGGTATCGCCGCAACCAGCGCGATCATTGAAATGCCGGTCTTCCTCATTTTGTCTTCATTCCTTCCCGGCAGCACGCTGCCTCTGTCGCAATGTCGTGGGAAGGAGGCCCCTCCGCCGACGGTGAAAGCGTCACCTGAAGCGGCTGGACCGCCTCCCGCACGCGCCCCGCGCGCAGGAAAGGGTGATCGCTCCGGCAGGTCTCCTGACTCGCGGGTCTTCGCTCGGACCGGCCTTCCCGGGGAACCCCAGTGGCGTGATCGGTCGTCGCTCGCCGCCTACAGTTGCGGGGGCAGCCGCGGATTTGGAGGGGCACCCCTCACCGCGTTCCCTTTTCATCCGGCATGACGCCGGAACCGAAGCCGTTTCTCAATAGGACAAGTGTCGCCGCTGTCAAGCGCGCCATGTGCAGCGGCCGCAGGCCAATCCTCGCCGCTCCGTATCGACGCGGGCACCTCCGGCTGCGGTCCGGTGCGCCCCGAAGGCCACGGGAGCGTCGCTCACACGCTGCGCAGAAAGCGTGCGCGCGGCGGCCCGGCCGAGGCAGCTTCCTGCCCCTTTGGTCGATTTCCGAGCACGACGGTTGCTTTCGCGCCGAGCCGCCGCCTAACCTCGCAGGAAGACCTGCACGGAGGCCCTCCTTGACCGCACCCACAGCCGTCGAAGCGCGCAATGTCGTCAAGGCCTTCGGGCAGGGAGAGGTGGCCGTTCGCGCATTGGACGATGTGTCGGTCGGGATCCGCAGGGGCGAGTTCTTCACCCTGCTCGGGCCCTCGGGCTGCGGCAAGACCACGCTTCTGCGCCTGATCGCGGGCTTCGAGGCGCCCACCTCGGGCACGATCCTGCTCGACGGGCGCGACATCACGGCCGATCCGCCGAACCGCCGCCCGATCAACACCGTCTTCCAGAGCTACGCGCTCTTTCCGCACCTGACGGTGGCCGAGAACGTGGGCTTCGGGCTCAGGATGCAGGGCAAGCCGCGGGCCGAGATCGGGAATGTCACCGCGCGGATGCTGGCGCTTGTGCGCCTCGAGGCGCTGGCGGGGCGGAGGGTGGCGCAACTGTCGGGCGGGCAGCAGCAGCGCGTGGCGCTGGCGCGCGCGCTGGCGCCGCAGCCGCGGGTTCTGTTGCTGGACGAGCCGCTCTCGGCGCTCGATCTCAAGCTGCGCAAGGAGATGCAGATCGAGCTGAAGCGGCTCCAGCACGAGACGGGCATCACCTTCGTCTTCGTGACCCACGATCAGGAGGAGGCGCTGACCATGTCGGACCGGATCGGGGTGATGAGTGCGGGCCGGATCCTCCAGATCGGCCCCCCGCGCGAGATCTACACGCGGCCCGCCAACCGCTTCGTGGCCAGCTTCATCGGCGAGACGAACTTCCTGCCCGCGCGTCACGCGGGAGGGCGCGTCACGCTCGAGGCGGGGGGCGAACTCGCGGTCGAGGGCGGGCCCGAAGGGCAGGTGACGGTCGCGGTGCGCCCCGAACAGGTGCGTCTCGTGCCGCCGGACGAGCCGGGCGCCCTGCGCGCCACGATCCGCAATCTGGTCTATTTCGGCACCGACACCCATTGCCACCTTGCGCTGGCCGACGGAACCGAGGTGGTGGCGCGGCTGCAGAGCAGCGCCTCGGACGATCCGGGGCTTGAGCCCGGCCAGCCCGCGGGCCTGCGCTTTGCGCCGGGCGCCGTGCAGCTTCTGGGGGACTGAGATGGCCCGCCGCGACAGCGCGCGCAGCGGCTGGCTCCTTTCGGCGCCCGCGCTTGCGATCCTCTTCCTCGCGGCCTCAGGGCCTCTTCTGGTGGTGCTGATCTACAGCTTCCTCGTGAAGGGCCAGTATGGCGGCGTGATCTGGGAGTTCTCGTCCGACGCCTGGTTCGAGGTGTTCTTCACCCGCGACATCTTCTCGGATGAGGTCAGCCTTGCGGACGCCCATCTCGCGATCTTCTGGCGCTCGGTGAAGCTGTCCTTGATGACGACGGCCATCACCTTCGCCGTGGGCTTCCCCACCGCCTGGTTCATCGCGACGCGCCCGCCAAACCGGCGGGCGCTCTGGCTCTTCCTCATCACCATTCCGTTCTGGACCAACCTGCTGATCCGCACCTTCGCCATCAACGAGGTGATCCGCAACGAGGGCATCCTGAACACGCTGCTGATCCGCGCGGGCCTGATCGGGCGGCCGATCCAGATCCTCTACACCGACACGGCGGTGCTGATCGGCATGACCTACGTCTATCTGCCGCTGATGGTGCTGCCGCTTTTCGCCGCGATCGACCGGTTTGACATGCGGCTGCTGGAGGCGGCCTACGACCTCTATGCCAGCCGCTGGCAGGTGCTGCGCCGGATCATCCTGCCGCTGGTCAGGCCCGGCATCGTCGCGGGCTCGATCCTGGTCTTCGTGCCCTCGCTCGGCGCCTATGTCACGCCGCGGGTGCTGGGCGGCGGCAAGAACATGATGATCGGCAACTTCATCGAGCTGCAGTTCGGGCAGGGCCGCAACTGGCCGCTGGGGGCCGCGCTCTCGATGCTGCTGCTGGCCATCGTGATGGTGGCGCTTCTGATCTATGTCCGCGCCGCAAGCCGGGAGAGCGGCCATGGGTAGGAGCTTCGACGTGACCAGCCTGCCCGGCGTGACATTCGTGGCCGGGCTCGCCTTCCTCGCGCTCTATGCGCCGATCGTCACGCTGGTGGCCTATTCCTTCAACGACGCGAACGCGATCTCGGTCTGGGGCGGCTTCTCCTTCCGCTGGTACGAGGCGGCCTGGGCCAACCGCGAGGTGCAGTCGGCCACCGCCCGCTCGCTGGTGATCGCCTCGGCGGCTTCGGTCATCGCGACGTCGGTCGCCACGATGGCGGCCCTCGGCACCACCCGAAGGGCCGCCTTCCGCGGGCAGACCTTCATCTATGTCGCGATCAACCAGCCGCTGATGGTGCCCGAGATCGTCACCGCCGTGGCGCTGCTGATCGTCTTCGCCAGCGTGAAGGTCGCGACGGGCTATGCGGGGCTCGGCTACCTGATCCTCGCCCATTCCGCCTTCTGCATCCCCTTCGCCTACCTGCCGATCCGGGCCCGGCTCGAGGGGATGGATCTCAGCCTCGAGACGGCGGCGGCGGATCTCTATGCGAACCCCTGGCAGACGTTCCGCCATGTCACCCTGCCCCTGCTGGCGCCGGGGATCGTGGCGGGCGCGATGCTCGCCTTCGTCATCTCGCTCGATGATGTCGTCATCACCGAGTTCGTGAAATCGGCCGGGCAGGATACATTGCCGACCTACATGCTGGGCCAGATGCGCCGGGCCATCACACCCGAAGTCAATGCGATCTCGACCGCGCTTCTCGGGCTGACCGTGGCGCTGCTGACCGTCTTCTTCCTGCTCACCCGAAAGCGGGGGTGAACCCGCCGACCCAACAAGGAGAGACCGATGACACATCTCGCAGCCACAGCCCTGCTCCTCGCCTCGACCGGCCTCGCGGGGGCGGCCGAGTTGAACCTCTACAACTGGGGCAACTACACGAGCGCCGAGTTGCTGGCGAAGTTCGAGCAGGAGACCGGCATCAAGGTCACGGTGACCGACTACGACAGCAACGACACGGCGCTGGCCAAGATCGAGGCGGGCGGGCACGGGTTCGACCTCGTGGTGCCCTCGGCCAACTATGTGGGCATCTTCCGCGACAAGGGCCTCCTGACCGAGCTGGACCTGTCGAGGATCCCGAACCACGCCAACATCGCCCCCGAATGGAAGGATGTGGAGTGGGATCCGGGCCGCACCCATACGGTGCCATGGCAGTGGGGCACCACCGCAATCTCGGTCAATACCGCCGTCTACAAGGGCGACATCCACACGTCGGCGGTCTGGCTCGAGGTGCCGGACGAGCTGAAGGGCAAGGTCAATGTCGTGCCCGAGATGAACGATGTGGTGGCGCTGGCCACGATGTATGCCGGCGGCGAGCCCTGCACCGAGGATCTCGAGGTGCTCAAGAAGGCGCGCGACCTGCTGCTTGCCGCCAAGCCGCACTGGATCTCGATGGATTACGGCGCCACCGAAAAGCTCTCGAACAACGACTGGGCGGCCTCGGTGAACTGGTCCGGCTCGTCGATGCGCGCGCGGCTCGCCAATCCCGAGGTGGCCTATGGCTATCCCCGGGAGGGCTTCATCACCTTCATGGACTCGGCGGCGCTGCTGCGCGATGCCCGCAATGTCGAAGAGGCTTACCAGTTCCTGAACTTCATCCTCGAGCCGGAGAATGCGGCGCTGATCTCGGCCTTTGCGCGCTATTCGCCCGGTGTCAGCGGGGCCGAAGAGTTCCTGCCCGAGGACATGAAGACGGCGCCCGAAGTGGTGATCCCGGACGAGTTCGCCGACAAGGGCGTGTTCCTGCCGGCCTGCGGGCCGAAGGCGCAGGAATACATCACCGCGATCTGGACCGAGCTTCAGAAATAGGCCCGCCCAGTCGCGGCGCTGGAAACCGCGGAAACAAGAGAGGGCGGCCCCAAGGCCGCCCCCCGTTCCGTGTGACCGGCTGGACGCCCGCCCGGCGCGCCGTCAATCCACCTTCACTTCCGCGGTCGGGCGCGGCGTGCTGGCGGTTTCCGGCGGCAGCACGGGGGTCGTCACGGTCGGCATGGTGCCGGTCAGGCTGTCAAGGAAGGCCACGACATGACCGACTTCCTCATCCGTCATGGTCTCGCCAAGCTGGCTCTCGGCCATGATCGTGACGGCCGTCTTCAGATCCCAGACCTTGCCCGAGTGGAAGTAGGGGGCGGTCACCCCTACGTTGCGCAGCGGAGCGGCACGGAAGACATATTCGTCATCCACCGTCGCCGTGACGGCAAAGCGGCCCTTGTCGCCTTCGGGCAGAATGTCGGCGCCGGGCTTCTCGATCAGGCCGAACGGATAGTAGCCATGCCCGCCCACGTTCACGCCCGAGTGACAGGTCGAGCAACCCTTGTCGATGAAAAGCTCGAGCCCTGCGCGTTGTTCGGCCGTCAGTGCCTCGTCGTCGCCGTTCAGGAAGGCATCGAACGGCGCCGGCGTGATCAGCGTCGCTTCAAAGGCCTCGATCGCCATGGCCATGTTGTCGAAGTTGGTCGGCTCGGCTTCGTCGGGGAAGGCTCCGCTGAACCACTCCACATATTGCGGCATCGAGCGGAGCGTCCGTTCGACCTGCTCCGGCGTGTTGGCCATCTCGACACCCGCCTGCACAGGGCCCTTGGCCTGCGCCTTCAGGTCCTCGGCGCGGCCGTCCCAGAATTGCGCCTCGTTCAGCACCGCGTTGAGCACGGTGGGCGAGTTCCGCGGGCCCTTCTGCCAGCCGTGGCCGACCGAGGTTTCCATGTTGTCGTCGCCGCCCGTCGTCAGGTTGTGGCAGGAGTAGCAGGAGAACACACCCGAAGCCGAGAGCCGCGGATCGAAGAAGAGCGCCTTGCCGAGCTCGATCTTCTCGGGGGTGATCCGGTTGCCCTTCACGGCCGGGACCGTCGAGGGCAGCGGGGCGAAATATTCCAGCGCCTTGTCCCGGAGGACGTCGGCCTGTGCCGCGCCGGCAAGCGCCGTGGTCGCGATCAGTGCGGTGAGGATCAGGCGCATGGGGGTCTCCTGTGCAATCGTTTACGCGCTGATCGCAGGCTAACCGGAGCAAGCGAGCTTTCCTTGATTTAGATCAATTCTAATATGCCAGTGTCGTACGACTTCGGATGTGCCGCTTGCTTCCGGATGGGTCCGGGGCCACAAGGCGCGGCAAGGAAAGGGCTCCCGCGTGACCTTCTACCGTCTCATCCTGATGCTGCTCCTGCCGTTCCTGCTGATGGGCGCGGGCTGGCGACGGCTGCGCGGAAGGGCCGTCGGGGGCGAGATCGCGGAGCGGCTCGCGCTGCGCGGCGGCAGCCGGGACCGGCCGCTCTGGCTGCACGGCGCCAGCAATGGCGAGATCACCTCGGCACGCTGGCTGGTCGAGGAGATCCTGGCGCGCGACCCGTCGCTCAGGATACTGATTTCCTGCAACAATCCGACAGCCCGGCAGATGGTCCGGGGCTGGGGCATCCCGCGAACCGAGGCCGTTCTCGCTCCCTGGGACACGCTGGGCGCCACCCGGCGCTTTCTGGCGCGGTGGCAGCCACGCGCGCTCCTCGTGCTCGAGAACGAGCTCTGGCCCGAGCGGATCGCAAGCTGCGCCGCCGGTGGCATCCCGGTGCTGGCCATCGGGGCGCGTCTGTCGGAGGGTTCGGCGCGCAACTGGCGGCGCGTGGCCCCCGCCCTCCTGCGGCGGACGCTCGCCCGGATCGACTGGCTCTCGGCACAGGACGAGGAGTCGGAGCGACGGTTCGTCGCGGCGGGCCTGCCGCGCGAGCGGTTGGGGCCGCGGCTCGTGCTCAAGGCCGGCGTGCGCCCCGCCGCGGTCGAGCCCCCCTTTCCCGCGCCGCCGCGCGCGCGCTGCCTGCTGGCCGCCTCGACCCACGAGGGCGAGGACGAGCCGGTGCTCGACGCCTTTCTCGCCGCCCGCCACCTCTTCGATCTGCTCGTGATCGCGCCCCGGCACCCCCGGAGAGGCCCCGAGATCGCCGGGCTCGCCTCCGCCCGTGGCCTGCGGGCCAGCCTCCGCTCGCGCGGCGAGCCCCCGGATGCGCCGGTCTATGTCGCGGACACGCTGGGCGAGATGGCGCTCTGGTATCGGCTCTGTGGAACGACCTTCATCGGCGGCACACTGGCCCCCCGCGGAGGCCACACGCCCTTCGAGCCGATGGAGGCGGGCTCCGCCCTCATCCACGGCCCGTCCGTCCACAATTTTGCCGAGATCTTCGCCACCCTCGACAGGATGGGTGCGGCCCTCTTCGTCGCCGGTCCGGTCGAGCTTGCAGCGACGCTCGCCGACCTCGGGCCCGAGCAGCAGGAGGCCCTGACCGCGGCCGCCCGTCGGCTGCCACGCTCGGCCGATCCCGAACCGATCCTCTCGGCCCTCGCCCGCCTCACGTCGAGGCCGTAGAACTGGTAGTTTCGGCGCTCGAGGCCGTGGGCGCAGTGTGAGAGACGGCCGAGCATCCCGTTCCCACCGGAAACCGCCCCCGGCCGCGGATGCCTGTGTTCGCCGCCAACTCCACCGGCCGCAGGGCTGGCTCGGCCGGGGGGGGCCTGTCGGAATTCTGAAGATCGCCTTGGGACCACGGCTGACGGGACGGACCAGTCTCGTAGGTTCCCGTCGTGCTTCGTGCACCTCGCCCGCCCGATCCCGGCCGCGGATCAGCAGGATGGGCGGCATGTGCCCCACTCACAATCCCGTGACTGCGCGGCAGGAAATATCATGGAGGCGGGTACCGGAATCGAACCGGTCTTCACGGATTTGCAATCCGCTGCGTAACCTCTCCGCCAACCCGCCGGAGCGCGTTTCGTGTAGTGGCTTGCGCCGGGGAGGTCAAGGGGCTCTGTGCAGCCTTGGCGCTTGCGTCCGGCGCAAAGACCGCTATAAGGCCGCATCCTTCCGCACTCATGCGAACCGGCGCAGACTCTCGTGGACGGGCCGCGGAAGGCAAGGCTCGACCTATGAAATGCGCCCGACAGAACTGGAGACCGCATGCCTCTCTACGAGCATGTCTTCATCTCGCGTCAGGATCTTTCCAACGCGCAGGCCGAAGGCCTCATCGAACATTTCTCGACGGTCCTCGCGGACAACGGCGGCAAGGTCGTGGATCGCGAATACTGGGGCGTCAAGACGATGGCCTACAAGATCAACAAGAACCGCAAGGGCCACTATGCCTTCCTGAAGTCGGACGCCCCCTCGGCGGCCGTGCAGGAGATGGAGCGCCTGATGCGCCTCCATGACGACGTGATGCGCGTCCTCACCATCAAGGTGGACAAGCACGCCGAGGGCCCCTCGATCCAGATGCAGAAGCGCGACGAGCGCGAGCGCGGCGACCGGGGCGACCGTCCCGACCGCGGTGACCGCGGCGAGCGCGGCGGCTTCCGTCGCTGATCGGGCAGAGGAGAGATCACATGGCCAACAAACCCTTCTTCCGTCGCCGCAAAGTCTGCCCCTTCTCGGGCGACAATGCTCCCGCGATCGACTACAAGGACACCCGTCTGCTGCAGCGCTACATTTCCGAGCGCGGCAAGATCGTGCCCTCGCGCATCACCGCCGTCTCGGCCAAGAAGCAGCGTGAACTCGCCGCCGCCATCAAGCGTGCGCGTTTCCTCGCCCTGCTCCCCTACGCCGTGAAGTGAGGAGCTGAACATGCAAGTCATCCTTCTCCAGCGTGTGGCCAAGCTTGGCCAGATGGGCGAGGTCGTGAACGTCAAGGACGGTTACGCCCGCAACTACCTGCTGCCGCAGGGCAAGGCGCTGCGCGCCAACGAGTCGAACATCAAGTCGTTCGAGGCCCGCAAGGCCCAGCTCGAAGCGCAGAACCTCGAGACCAAGAAAGAGGCCGCCGCCGTCGCCGAGAAACTCGACGGCCAGAGCTTCGTCGTGATCCGCTCGGCCTCGGACGCCGGCGCGCTTTACGGCTCGGTCACCACCCGTGACGCGGCCGATGCCGCCACCGAGGCCGGCTTCACCGTGGACCGCGGCCAGGTCGTCCTCGATCGTCCGATCAAGGAACTGGGCCTGCACACCGTCACCGTGACGCTGCACCCGGAAGTCGCGGTCAAGATCACGCTGAACGTGGCTCGCTCGCCGGAAGAAGCCGAGCTGCAGGCGTCGGGCAAGTCGATCCAGGAGCTTGCCGCCGAGGCGGAAGCCGCGGCCGACTTCGAGATCGCCGAACTGTTCGACGAGATCGGCGCCGCCTCGCAGGACGAGTAATCGGGTCACATCGCCCTAGGAAAGCCGCGCCTTCGGGCGCGGCTTTTTTCATGCGCCAAGGCAACGGGCTGGGCCCGCCACCACACCGGATCGTCGCCGAGCGCAGACCCATTCCTCGAACGGCGTCGCCGGAGCCGGTTCAGGCGCCCACGAAAAAGGCCGCCCCCGAAGGAGCGGCCCGGTGCCTCGCGGTGGCGAGGGATCACATCTCGTCGAGCGCCTCGATGGCCTTCTGCAGGTCGTCCTTGCCGACCTCCTTCTCGGTCACGGTCGCGCCCTCGAGGATCAGGTCCACGACCTTGTCCTCGAAGATCGGAGCGCGAAGCTGCTGCTGGATCTGCGGGTTCTTCTGGACGAACTCGAAATAGGCCCGCTCCTGCCCCGGATACTGGCGGGCCTGGGCGAGCACCGCCTGGGTCATCTCGGCATCCGTCACGGTCACTTCGGCCTTGCGGCCGATCTCGGCCAGCAGCAGCCCGAGGCGCACGCGACGCTCGGCCAGCGCCTTGTGCTCGTCGGTGGGCTCGATGGTGCCGTGGTTGTGGCCATGCTCTTCGGGGTGCTCCTCGTGCCAGAGCTGGTGCGCGATCTGATGCGCCTCGGCCTCGACGAGCTTCGAGGGCAGCTCGAAGCTGACCATCGTGTCGAGCTGGTCAAGCAGGGCGCGCTTGAGCACCGCGCGCGAGGCGCCCTTGTATTCGGCCTCGAGCCGCTCGGCGATCTGCGCCTTGAGCGCGGCGAGATCCTCGGCGCCGTATTTCTTCGCCAGCTCGTCGTCGATCTCGGCGGGCTTCGGCGCCTTGACCGCCTTCACGGTGCAGGCAAACTCCGCTTCCTTGCCGGCAAGGTGCTTCGCGCCGTATTCGGTCGGGAAGGTCACCTTCACCGTCACCTCGTCCTCGACCTTGGCGCCGACGAGCTGCTCCTCGAAGCCGGGAATGAACGAGCCCGAGCCCAGCACCAGCGGATAATCCTCGGCCGAGCCGCCCTCGAACAGCTCGCCATCGACGGAGCCCTTGAAGTCGATCACGATCTGGTCGCCGTCCTTGGCCTTCGAGCCCTTGCGGCGGTCGTCGAAGTTCTGGGCCGACTCGGCCAGGTTCTTCAGCGCCTCGTCAACGGCGGCCTCGTCGGCCTTCACCACCAGACGCTCGAGCGTGACTTTCGAGGTCTCGATCTCGGGGATCTCGGGCAGCGCCTCGTATTTCATCTCGACGACGACGTCGGTGCCTTCCTGCCAGGTCTCGCCATCGACCATGCGGACTTCCGGCTGCATCGCCGGACGGTCGCCCGAGGTCTCGAGATGGTCGCGCATGGCGCCATCGATGGCGTCCTGCATGGCATCGCCGAGAAGGCGCGGCCCGAACTGCTTCCTGAGCATCGCGAGCGGAACCTTACCCTTGCGGAAGCCCTTCATCTCGATGTCGGGCTGCGCCTCGACGAGCTTTTCCTGGACCTTCGCGTCCAGTTCGGCGGCGGTCACCGTGATGGTGTACGCGCGCTTCAGACCTTCCTTCAGGGTCTCGGTGACCTGCATGTCTTTCCGTCCTCTTTGTTCCTCTGGTGCGGGTGAAGGGATTTGAACCCCCACGCCTCTCGGCGCCAGAACCTAAATCTGGTGCGTCTACCAGTTTCGCCACACCCGCCTTCGGGGGTCGCGCCAGAGGCACGCCCCGAAAATCCGCGCCCTTCTAGCAAAGGGGCCGCGCCGATGCGAGAGGAAAAGCGAGCATCGGCGGGCCGAGGTGCCCTCTCTTCGCCCCAAACTTCCGCCTCCCTGCCTTAGAAATGCTCCATCCTCCGTGATTCATCGCCGACGCGACCGAAACGGTGGAAAGGAACGACCATGGGCGCCACTCCTCGCGGCGAGACCGCACTTCGGCATCTTGTGCGGCTTGCCGCCGGAACAGCCGTCCACACCCTGCGCGGCACCCTGCCGGTCGAGGCGCTGCGCGAGGGAGACCGGGTGATCGCGCGCTCGGGGGCCATCCGGCTGGAGCGCGTGTGGCTCGAGGCGCCGCGGGATGTCGAGGTGGTGCATGTGGGGGCCGGCACGGTGGCGCATGGCCGACCGGAAGGGGCGCAACGGATACCGGCGGACCAGCCGCTGCTTCTGCGGGGCGAGCGGGCGGATCTCGTCTATGGCCGCAGTCCCGTCACGGTGCCCGCCCGGCGGATCGTGGACGGGCGGCTGACGCGGCTCCTTCGCGTGCCGGACCTGCGGCTGGTGACGCTTGCCTTCGCCGCACCGGCCGCGATCCAGGCGGGCGATCTCGAGCCGGTGACCTGCCCCGAGAGTGCCGCCGCAAGCGCGTGACTTTGACGCTGCCGCCTCAGAGCCCGAGGCTTCGGAAGACGGCGGGAAGCGCCTCGGGCAGATCCTCTGCGATCAGGCCCGGACCCACGCGGCGCGCAGCCTCGGCGTGAAGCCAGACGCCCGTCTCGGCCGCCTCCTGCGGTGGCAGGCCACGGGCGAGCAACCCGGCGATGAGGCCCGCGAGCACGTCGCCCGCGCCGGCGGTTGCAAGCCACGGGGCGGAGGCCGCCCCCGTGGCCGCGTGCAGCGCCAGCCCGTCCGGCCCCGCGATCAGCGTCTCGGCCCCCTTCAGCAGCACCACGCAGCCCGAACGGGTCGCGGCCGCCACCACGGCATCGGGGCGTGGCACCGACGCGAGGTCCGGGAAGAGCCTCTGGAACTCGCCCCCGTGCGGGGTCAGGACGCAGGAGGGGTGGAGATGGGCGGCAAGGCACGGGTCGCGCGCCAGAAGTGTCAGCGCATCGGCATCGAGCACCGCCGGACGCCCCGAGGCCAGAGTTGCGGCCACCAGTTCGGCCCGCACCGGCTCGAGCCCCAGCCCCGGCCCGAGACAGATCGCGTTCAGGCGCCGGTCCTCGAGCAGCCGCTCGAGATCCTCGGCCGCATCGACCGCACGCAGCATCACCGCATCGAGCCGCGCCGCATTCTCACCCACCGCCGCGCGGGGACAGCCGAGCGTGACAAGCCCCGCCCCCACCCGGAGCGCCGCCCGCGCCGCCAGCCGCGCCGCACCGCCATGACCGGGCGGGCCGGACAGCACCAGCGCATGGCCGTGGTCATACTTGTGCTGCCCCTCGTGCTTGGCGAGGCGCTGCGGATCGGGGGCGCGGACCGCGCGGATCATGCCGGCAGGCCGATGTCGGCCACGACGATGCGCACGCCCCCGGCCCGGAGCCGGGCGTGAACGGGCTTTTCCGCATGGAAGGTCACGACAAGGTCGGGTTCGAACGGACGCTGGCCCAGCGGCTCGCCCGTGTCGCAATCACAGCCCGTCGGCACGTCCACGCTGACCCTGCGGATCTCGGTCCCGCTCTCGCTCTCGCTCCAGCGACCCCACGCCGTCCAGAACGGGCGCAGCAGATCGTCCGCCGGGCGGGTCTGCCCGATCCCAAGGAGGGCATCGACCACCAGAAGCCGCTCGGGCACGTCGCGCGCCCTATCGGGCAAGCTCTCGAGGGGAAGACAGCGCCCCCCAAGGTCGCGCCAGCGCCGCGCGTTGGTCCAGGCATCGCCGCCGGAACGGGCCGCCGGTTCGCGCGCCACGTCATCGGGCGGAAAAAGCGCCTCCCACCCCTTGGCACAGACCGTGACCTTCCAGCCGCGCGCCCGGAGCAGCCGCGCCACGACAAAGCCGTCACCCCCGTTGTTGCCGGGTCCGCAGAGCACGAGTGCCTCGGCCGCATGGTCAAGATGCGGCCATTGCGCGAGAACAGCCTGCACGACGCCCTCGCCCGCCCTCTCCATCAGTTGCAGCCCGGTGACCGTCCCTGCCTCCATAGCAGCCGCTTCGATGGCGCGCATTTGGGCAGATGTGACAGTTTGAACCGTTTTGCGCTCCGCCGCGTTCTTATCCTGCATATCGCCTGATCGCCTTGCTGCATTTTTGTGCGTTGCCGCCAGATTCCCCGGCCTTCCTGTCGCTGCCCGATCCTAGCCAATTGTTCCTGTCGGCGAGAAGTGGTCAGTGGCTCTCGGACCAGGCAAAGGGGGAGTCGAGCCGTGAAGAAGATCGAGGCGATCATCAAGCCGTTCAAGCTCGACGAAGTGAAAGAGGCGCTGCAGGCCGCCGGCGTGCAGGGGCTTTCCGTCACCGAGGTCAAGGGCTTCGGACGGCAGAAGGGCCACACCGAGCTCTATCGCGGGGCGGAGTATGTCGTCGATTTCCTGCCGAAGGTGAAGATCGAGGTCGTCCTCGCCGACGACATGGTCGAGACCGCCGTCGAGGCGATCGTCTCGGCCGCCCGCACCGACAAGATCGGTGACGGCAAGATCTTCATCAGCCCCGTCGAGCAGGCCATCCGCATCCGCACCGGCGAGACCGGCGAGGACGCGGTCTGACCCCGAACGGGGCCCCAAGGAACAGCGGCCGGCGCGGCAGAACCGGCCCATCGACAGCGATCCTTCAGCAAAGGGAAGACTATGAGCAAAGTAGCTGATGCTCTCAAACTGATGAAAGACGAGGAGGTCGAATATGTCGACATCCGCTTCACCGATCCGCGCGGCAAGCTCCAGCATGTGACGCTGGTGGCCGACCTCGTCGATGAGGACTTCTTCGAGGAAGGCTTCATGTTCGACGGCTCGTCCATCGCCGGCTGGAAGTCGATCGACCAGTCGGACATGAAGCTGATCCCGGACGCGGGCTCGGTCTATATCGACCCGTTCTATGCGGAAAAGACGCTCTGCGTGCATTGCAACGTCGTCGAGCCGGACACGGGCGAAGCCTACAGCCGCGACCCGCGCGGCACGGCCGTCAAGGCCGAGGCCTACCTGAAGGCGTCGGGCATCGGTGACGTGGCCTACTTCGGGCCGGAAGCCGAGTTCTTCATCTTCGACGACGTGCGCTATTCGGTGACGCCGGCGAAGGTCGCCTATCAGATCGACGCCGATGCGGCGGCCTGGAACACCGACTCGGAATACGAGATGGGCAACCTCGCCCACCGCGCCGGCCACAAGGGCGGCTACTTCCCGGTGAACCCGATCGACGAGGCCCAGGACCTGCGCGGCGAGATGCTCTCGACCATGAAGCGCATGGGCATGAAGGTCGACAAGCACCACCACGAAGTGGCGACCTGCCAGCATGAACTCGGGCTGATCTTCGGCGGGCTCACCGAGCAGGCCGACAACATCCTGAAGTACAAGTATGTCATCCAGAACGTCGCGGCCGCCTATGGCAAGACCGTGACCTTCATGCCGAAGCCCATGAAGGGCGACAACGGCTCGGGCATGCACGTCAACATGTCGATCTGGAAGGACGGCAAGCCGCTCTTCGCCGGCGACAAGTACGCCGACCTCTCGCAAGAGGCCCTGTGGTTCATCGGCGGCATCCTGAAGCACGCCAAGGCGCTGAACGCGCTGACGAACCCGGCGACCAACAGCTACAAGCGCCTGATCCCGGGCTTCGAGGCCCCGGTTCTGCGCGCCTACTCGGCCCGCAACCGCTCGGGCTGCGTCCGTATTCCGTGGACCGAATCGCCGAAGGCCAAGCGCGTCGAAGCCCGCTTCCCCGATCCGTCGGCGAACCCGTATCTCGCCTTTGCCGCGCTGCTGATGGCCGGCCTCGACGGGATCAAGAACAAGATCGACCCGGGCCCGGCTTCGGACAAGGACCTCTACGACCTGCCGCCGGAAGAACTGGCCGCCATCCCGACCGTCTGCGGCTCGCTCCGCGAGGCGCTCGAGGAGCTGGAGAAGGACCACGACTTCCTGCTCGCCGGCGACGTCTTCACCAAGGACCAGCTCGAGGGCTACATGGCCCTCAAGTGGGAAGAGGTCTATGCCTACGAGCACACGCCGCACCCGGTGGAATATCAGATGTACTACAGCTGCTGATCAAGGCGGCGAGGGACAGGAAGGGCGCCTCCGGGCGCCCTTTTTCCATGCCACGCTGCGCTTGAGGCGGGCGGACCGTTGGTCAGTCCGCCGTCTCGCTCTCGGCCTCGAAATCGATGACGACGCAGGTGCCCGCGGCCGTTGCCGGCTGCTCCACCGTGCCGCCCAGCTGATCCACCATCGCGCGCATGAGACGCCGGCCAAGGCCCGTCCCGCGGCTCTCGGTGAGAGGCGAGGATCCGATGCCGTCGTCGCACACCTCGAGCCGCCCGCGGCCCGGTTCGCTGACCGCCAGCCGCACCGACAGCTGGCCGCCATTCCCCGACGGCCAGGCGTATTTGGCCGCGTTGGTCACAAGCTCGGACACCACGACCCCCAGGCAGACCGCACGATCCGCGCCGACATGCACGGTCTCGGTGGAGACATCGAGCTGCACGCCCGGCGGCAGTGTGGCGGTGAAATCGTCGAGCATCGTGCGCAGGTAGGTGCCCAGCTCGACCTGCCGCCCCTCGTTGCCGAGATAGAGGCTGCGGTGGACCGCCGCGACCGCGCCGATCCGGCCCTGGGCCTCGGCCAGCGCGGTCTTCACCTCGTCCGAGCCCGAAGCCTGGGCCTGCAGGCGCAACAGCGATTGCACCATGGCGAGGCTGTTGGCGACGCGGTGATGCACCTCCGAGAGCAGCATCTCGGCCCGCGCCCGCGCGGCGCGGGTCTCGGCATCGGCGCGCGCCTTGGCCTGCTCCAGCTCGACCTTGGCAATGGCCTGGCGGATCGAGCGTTGCAGCAGCGGCAGGAACTCGTCCGTCGCGCTCTTGATGACATAGTCATCCGCACCCGCCTTCAGCGCCGCCACCGCGATCGTCGCCTCGCTCGAGCCCGTCACATAGATGGCGGGAACGCGGCTTCCCCCCGCGCGCATCCGCCCGAGGATCTCGAGCCCCGTGCCGCTCGGCAGGTAGTGGTCGAGCACCACGGCATGAAAAGGTTCGGCCGCGAGAAGCCGATTGGCCTCGTCCGCGTCGGGCGCATGGATCACCTCCATGCCCGCACGGGCCAGAGCCTTCTGAATCAGGCGCGCAAGGACCGGGTCATCATCGATGTAGAGGATCCGCGGCCGTTCCGGCGCGTCGTTCATGGGACCTGGATCACCGAGAAGAACAGGCCGAGCTGGCGGATCGCATTGGCGAAGCTCTCGTATTCCACGGGCTTCGTGATATAGACGTTGGCTCCCAGATCGTAGCATCGCTTGATCTCGCGCTCGTCGTCGGTTGTGGTGAGGATCACGACCGGCAGGTGCTTGACGTTCGGGTTGGTCTTGATCTTCTCGAGGATGTCGATGCCGGTCATGTCCGGCAGGTTCAGGTCGAGCAGGACCAGAAGATAGCGGTCGCTCATGCCGTCGCCAGTGTGGTCCGGGCCGAGAATGTAGTCGAGCGCCGCACCGCCATAGACGAACGGCACGATCTCGTTGTGCACCCCTGCCCTTCGGATGTTCTTCTCGATCAGCCGGGCGTGGCCCTCGTCATCCTCGACCATCACGATGGTCACTTCGCGACCGAGCGCCTTCATGCCTTCACCTCATCCAGAACCCGGCGCAGATCGGTCGGAACATGCAGGGTGAAGGTCGCTCCCTGACCCTCGACCGACCGCAAGGTGATCTCGCCGCCGATATTTCGCATCAGTGTGCGGACATGCGCAAGGCCAATTCCCTCTCCGGGCTTGTCCTGGGCGCCCGACCGGCGAAAGAGGTCGAACACGCGGTCATGATCCTCGGCCCGGATGCCACGCCCGTTGTCCTCGACCTCGATGGCGATCATCCGCGGGCCTTCGGACGTCACGCGCACCGACAGACGCAGCGGCCGGCCGGGCTTCGCATATTTCACGGCGTTGTCGAACAGATTTCCAAGCGCCTGTTCAAGCGCGAGACGGTCCGAGACGATGCCGGGCGCGCGCACCGACATGGAGGCCTCGCCCCCGGTCTCGGCAATCTGGTGCTGCACGCTGTCAAGCGACTGACGGATCAGGTCCTCGAGATCGACCGGCACCGGACGCAGCTCGCGCCGGCCATCGCGCGAGATCTTCAGGATGGCGTTGATCAGCCCGTCCATCTTGCGCGTGGACGAGCGGATGAACTCCAGCGCCTCGGGCAGATCCTCGGCCGCGGCGGTGCGCGCATCGCGGATGTCGCTTTCGCTGACCGGGGCTCCGTCGGCCAGCACATAGGCCTGCAACGGCTTCAGCGCGGCTTCCAGTTCGCTCGTGAAGCCCATGATGTTCACGAGCGGCGCGCGCAGGTCGTGCGTGACGATGTAGGCGAATCGTTGCACCTCCTGGTTGGCGGCGATCAGGTCGATGGTGCGCTGCTGCACACGTTCCTCGAGGCTGGCGTTTAGCCGGCGCATGTCCTCGTCGGCCCGGCGAAGCGCCGCGATCTGGCGCCGCAGCACGAGCACCGCGGCCCCGATCACCCCGATCGCGGCAAGCCCGCCCGCCACCGACAGGATCTGGAGGATCACGTTCAGCCGGTGCTGCGCCGCGATGGCTGCGGCGTTGCGCGCATCCGAGGCCTCGATCATTCCGCTGAGGATGGCGCGGATCCTGTCCATCGTCGCGCGCCCCTCACCGGCCGCAACGATGGCCCGCCCCGCCTCCGCGTTGCCGGCACGGGCGGCCGCAACGGTCTCGGCCGCGATCTCGAGGCGGCGCCCGACCAGCGCGCGAAGCTCCCCATCCAGTTCGCCGGCGACGCGCGGAATATCCTCCGCCAGCGCCTCGAGTTCGACCGGCACACGTGCCAGCGCATCCTCGTAGGGCTCCAGGTACGACGGGTCGAGCGTGATGAGAAAGCCGCGCTGGCCGATCTCGACGTCCTGAAGGACGGACAGCAGATCCGCCGCATGCCGGCGCATGGCGCGTTCATCGACGATGTCCTGAAAGGTCTGCTCGGCCCGGATGCTGATGAACGTGGCCAGGGATGCCAAAACCGCGATCAGCACCGCCCCCAACAGAAAGAGCCAGGTGGTCGTGCCGTCGCGTCCTGTCCTTGCGGTCAATTGAAAGGTCCTGTCCGTGTTCTAGATGGCAAGGAGGCTAGCGCCAAATCGCGCCCTGCCAATGGGGGAAGCAGAAGATGATGCCTCCGTGCAGGAAACGCCTGTCGTCCGGGCGCTCGCCCCTCCGTTGGCCCATTTTCCGCTCATAGCTCGTCGCCATTGTCAATGCGTCAAAAGCGCACATGACAAGGGAACCTTTTGCACCATCTGATCTTGTGGATCTGAATGGCCCTGTGGCTCCGGCAGCCGGGTCGCACTCCCCCGGCGTTGCCGTGGCGGTCCCTGTGCTTCGGAAGTGAAAGGAATAGTAATGACCGTCAATACCCTGGAAGTCTCGGCAGGTCAGGCGCAGCAGGTGCTTCGCGAGGGGTGGGCCGCCCAGCGGGCAGGCGCCCTCACCACCTCCTGGATGCTGCATGGCCGCCCCGGCGTGGGGAAGACCGAGATCGTCCGCCAGCTTGCCGCCGAACAGGAGGCGCATTTCTTCGACCTGCGACTCACCACCATCGAGAGCCAGGACCTGCGGGGCCTGCCCTACTACGACCACGAGACCCGAAAGACCCAGTGGTATCGGCCCGAGGATCTGCCCGACGATCCGGTTCGTCCCTCGCTTCTGTTTCTCGACGAGCTGACGGCGGCGCCGCCCCACCTTCATCCCGCCGTCTATGGCCTGTTGCTGGAACGGCGTGTGGGTCCGCATCACTTGCCCGACAATGTCTTCGTGGTGGCGGCCGGCAACATGATCGAGGACGGCGCCGTGGCTTACGAGATGGGCACCGCCCTGTCTGACCGGCTGGTGCATCTGCAGGTCCGGGCGACCGCGAAGGACTGGCTGGAAAACTATGCCATTCCCCGCACGCTCCATCCCGCGGTGCTGGCCTTCATCCGCATGCGCCCCGATCTGCTCGAGACCACCGCCGAGGCGCTCGATCGCGGGTTGATGATCTCGACGACACCGCGCAGCTGGGAGAGGGTGAGCCGGATCATGGCCGCCGTGCGCGACCGCGAGCTTCGCCGCATCATGGTGGCGGGCACCGTGGGCGAGGCGGTGGCGGCCGAGTTCATGCTGGTGGCGGACGACATCGAGGCCTCGGTCTCGGTCGAGCGGCTGCTGAATGCCGCGCCGAGCGAGCGGATCATGCTCTACCCCGATTCCATGCACGGGCTGCATGCGCTGATCTACGGCCTCGTCGGCGCGCTTGGCCCGCAGACGGCGGCTCCGGTGATCGACGTGATGGCCGGCATCCGCACCCTCGACGTTCACCGCACCGACAGCAGCTTTGCGCGCATGCCGCTGGCCGAGCTGTGCACCCACGGGTTCGAGATGGCGATCCGCCGCGGGCTCGAGCAGGGTCTGGCCGAGGACTTCCTCGGGCATCCGGCCTATGCCGCCTACGCCAGCGAACGCCAGGCGATGGGTCTCGAATGAGCGCGCGCCATTCCCGGCGCGCCGGGGCGGCGCTGCGACGGCTGTCGGAAGAGGATCCGGCCCTGGGGGCGCTGGCGCTGTGGTGCCCCCACCGCGACAGCGACGAACGTGCGCAGGCGGCCTGGACCGACGGCCGGTCGATCTTCTACGGACGTGGGTTCGAGGATCTGGCGCCCCACGAACAGGTGGGGCTTGCCGGGCATCAGGTGCTGCATCTGGCGCTTCGCCACGGCCCGCGCGCGCAGGAGATGCGCTCGCGCTTCGGCGATCGTTATGACGACGAGCTGTTCAACATCGCCTGCGACGCGATCCTCAACCAGACGCTGGTCGAGGCCGGCCATTGCATTCCCCGCCCCGCCATCCTGCTGCCGGATCTGCTGAAGGCGGCCCTGCCGGAAGAGACGCGGACCTGTCAGTGGGATGCCGAGGGGCTCTACATCCGGTTGCAGTCCGACTCCTCGCGCGCCGGCAAGGGCAAGGGGGGCGGCGACGGCAAGGGCAAGGGATCGGACGACAGTGAGAACGCCCGCCCGGACGCCGCCGAGGCGGCGAAGGAGTTTGCCCGCCAGAAGGGCTTTGACGCCGATCTGGAGCCCTGCCCCGGCCCGGTCGAGGGCGACGAGGATGAATGTCCCGATGCCTCGGACTGGCAGGACCGCATCACGCGCGCGATGGAGGCCGGACGCTCGGCCGGCCGCGGCATCGGCACCCTGTCGCACAAACTCCTCGACTTGCCGCAGGTGGGCCTTCCCCACTGGGAGCGGCTGCTGCGCCGGATGATCTCGAAGGCGGTGACGCAGGTACCGCGGCCCGACTGGGGCGTGCCTGCCCGCCGTTGGCTCGCCGCCGACAGCGTCGCCCGCGCCGAGGGACGGTATCAGCCGCCCTTCCAGCCCTCGCGTCGCCCCGAACGCAACCGCATCCGCGTCGCGATCGGCGTGGACACCTCCACCTCGATCGACGACGCCCGCCTCTCGCTCTTTGCCGCACAGGTGGCCGGGATCGGGCGCCGCACCGGGGCTGAGGTTCATGTGCTGGCCTTCGACACCGTGGTGAGCGGCCACACGAAGATGCAGGGCATGGCTTGGGAAAGCGAGATCCAGCGGGTGAGTTTCGCGCGGGGTGGTGGCACGGACTTCCGCCCTGTGATCCAGAGCGCGCTGGAACTCGACCCGTCGGTGATCGTGATGCTGACCGATCTCGATGGCCCCTGCGGGCCCGCCCCGAAGGTGCCGGTGATCTGGGCCGTGCCGCAGGATGATGCGCCCGAACCGCCCTTCGGCCGGGTGATCAGCCTCGCCCGCTGACAGGCTTGCCCCCTTGATACGGACCCGATCCAGGACCGGCCCTTGCCGGTCCTGGATTCTTCCATGAAAAAAGCGCCCGTTTCGCGGGCGCCTTCAGGCAGGTGGTCCGACAGTCAGGCTTTGGCGACCGTCCGGGCCATCGCCGCAAGCCGCGAGTGGGCCGAAACGCTGTGCGCCTCGAGCGACACCTCACGCATGGGCTTCTTCTCGACCAGGTTGACGCGGAGAAGCGCCGATTCCGCGAGCCCGTCTGTAAAAAGCGTTTCACGTACCATCTGCTGTTCCTCGGCGCTCAGGTCCAGCACGCGCCCGTCGGCCGAGCTCTGGATCGAGACCAGCGTGATCGGGGGCAGACGGGCGAGCGTGGATTGCTCGATCACCAGCGTGAGCCGGCCCTTCAGGATGCCGCGCTCGGCCGCGATCCGGGTAAGCACGCTGCGGCCCCGCAGCCGCAACAGATCGAGCACGCGCGCCACCTCGTCCTCGTCGCCGGTCCGGGGGCGGACGGGCACGAGATGCCCCTCGGCAAAGAGCAGAAGGAAGAGCAGGATCGGCGACAGGGCGAGCGACGCCGTGACGAGATCGGGCGCGACCAGCACCGCCGCCGGAATGGGCGCGACGACGGCCCCGTTGCGGAGCATGGCCGACTCGGCCGCCATCCGCCAGAAGGCGGTCGAGAGCATCAGCCGGCGCGGAAGAGGCCGCTGCGGCTCGGCGAAGCGACCCGGAAAGCGGCGCGCCTTGAGGGTTCTGCGATTGAAGGTGGTGGAGGGAGCGAGAACGAAAATCATGTTTGTCACCTGCCTTTGACCCTCAATGCTGACAGGGCCCCGAGGTTCCCGGCCGCCGTTGGATGAGCCTGTCACTGATACGGGATCGGCAGAAGTTGGATCATCGGTCGCGCGCGGGTGCACGCGCCCGTGACCGGATCCCGTCAGGGGCGCAGGCGCGCCCCCGACGGCTGCGGTCGCTCGGGCGTCAGCTCCGCCCGCGGCCCTCGAACCGGGGCAGCATGGCCGAGAAGTCCCGCCCTCGCCCGCCCTCCTCCTCGACGAAGCGGGCATAGAGATCGGCCGCGAGGCGGCCCATCGGCGTGTCGGCATCCGCGCCTTCGGCGGCCTGCTGCGACAGGCGCAGGTCCTTCAGCATCAGCTCGGCCGCGAATCCGGGCTTGTAGCCGTTGTCCGCCGGGCTCTGCGGACCGACGCCGGGGGCCGGGCAGTAGGCGTTCATCGACCAGCTGTAGCCCGACGAGGTCGAGACCACATCGAACATCTTCTGCCGGTCGAGCCCCAGCTTGTCGGCCAGCGCAAAGGCTTCGCAGGTGGCGATCATGGTCACGCCGAGGATCATGTTGTTGCAGATCTTGGCCGCCTGCCCCGCGCCCGGCCCGCCGCAATGGACGGCCTTCTGGCCCATGATCTCGAACAGGGGCCGCACGGTGACGAAGGCCGCGTCGCTGCCGCCCACCATGAAGGTCAGCGTGCCCGCCGCAGCCCCGCCGACGCCGCCCGACACCGGCGCATCGAGCGCGCCAAGCCCGGCCGCCTCGGCCTGCGCCGCCACTTCGCGGGCGCTTTGGACATCGACGGTCGAGCAGTCGCAGAGAACGGCGCCCGCGGCCATCGCCGGCACCAGCTCATCGGCGACGGTGCGGAGGATCTGGCCGTTCGGCAGCATGGTGAAGACCACCTCGGCGCCCGCCGCCGCATCGGCGGCCGAGGGGGCCATCGTCACGCCCTCGGGCGCAGGCGCCGCCGTATCGAATCCCGTGACCTTGTGCCCGGCGGCGGCCAGGTTGCGGGCCATCGGCGCGCCCATGTTGCCCAGCCCGATGAATGCGATTTTCATGTTCTCTCCTCCTCGAAGGTCAGGGCGTGCGGGCCGAGCGGCTCGAGCAGGGCCGCGACCTCGTCCGGGCGCACGGCCGCCGCATGATCGTGACGCCAGCGCGGCGAGCGGTCCTTGTCGATGATCGCCGCGCGGATCCCCTCCAGAAAGTCCGCCTGCCCCTGCGCGCGCCAGGTGAAACGATATTCCAGAGCGAGCGCCTGCCGGATCGTCGGCTGGGGCCCCAGCCGGCGCAGGATCTCGAGCGTCACCGCCATCGCGAGGGGCGAACTGCGCCGGATCGCCTTGAGCGCCTCCTCCGCAAGTCCGGTTCCGGCCTGCTCCAGACGGCCGATGATATCCGCAAGCGCGAAGCCCTCGAACAGGCGGTCGATCTCCGCCTGCGCCTCCGGCAGGCGGCCTGCGGGCGGCTCGTGCGCGGGGATCGCTTCCGTTCCGGATTCCAGACGGGCGATCAACTCCGGCCACTCGGCTTCGGGCACGAAATGGTCGGCAAAGCCCGCGCGGATCGCGTCGCCGGGCCCCATGCGGCTGCCGGTGAGACCGAGCCACACCCCGACCCTTCCGGGCGCATGGGCCAGAAGATGCGTGCCGCCGACGTCCGGCACGAGGCCGATGGCGCATTCCGGCATCGCGATCTGGCTGCTTTCGCCCACGATCCGATGGCTCGCATGGCAACCGAGCCCCACGCCGCCGCCCATGGTGAACCCCTGCATAAGACTCACCACCGGCTTCGGATATTCCGCGATCCGCGCGTTCATCCGGTATTCGTCGCGCCAGAAGCCCTGCCCGAAGGCATGATCCCCCGCGGTGCCACGGGCGTGAAGCTCGGCGATGTCGCCCCCCGCGCAGAAGGCTCGCGGCCCATTGGCATCCATCACCACCCGGTCGATCTCCGGGTCCTGCGCCCAGTCGCGCAGCGCCGCGTCGATCCCAAGACACATGTCGTAGCTCAGCGCATTCAGCGCCGCCGGACGGTTCAGTGTGATGCGGCCCGCGCGTCCGGCCTTGCGGATCAGCACGTCGCTCATGCCGTACCCAGGGACCGGGCGATGATCACCCGCATGATCTCATTGGTGCCCTCGAGGATCTGATGCACCCGCAGGTCGCGCACGATCTTCTCGATCCCGTAATCGGCGAGGTAGCCGTAGCCGCCGTGCAGCTGGAGGCACTGGTTCGCCACCTCGAAGGCGGCGTCGGTCACCGACAGCTTCGCCATCGCGCAGAACCGGGTGGCGTCGGGCGCGCCCTGGTCGAGCTTCCACGCCGCCTGCCGCAGGAAGATGCGCGCCTGCTGCAGCTTGACCTCCATCTCGGCAAGGCGGAACTGCAGCGCCTGGAACTCGTCGAGGCGCCGGCCGAAGGCTCGCCGTTCGCTCATGTAGGACAGGGTCGCGTCGAAGGCCGCCTGCGCCCCCCCCAGCGCGGTGGCCGCGATGTTGAGCCGCCCGCCATCGAGGCCGGCCATCGCATAGCTGAAGCCGCGTCCCTCCTCACCCACCAGATTTTCCGCCGGCACGGCGCAGTCGTCGAACTGGACCTGCCGCGTCTCCTGCGCGCGCCAGCCCATCTTGTCCTCGAGCCCGCCAAAGCTCAGGCCCGGTGTCCCGGCCGGAACGAGCAGTGTCGAGATGCCCTTGGGACCCTCGGCGCCGGTGCGGCACATGGTGAGGTAGGCATCCGAATAGCCGCCGCCCGAAATGAAGGCCTTGGTCCCGCTCAGGCGGTAGCCTTCAGGGCCGGCCACTGCCCGCGTTCGCAGGGCGGCGGCGTCCGACCCTGCGCCGGGTTCGGTCAGGCAGTAGGAGACGAGCGTCGTCAGGTTGCACATCCCCGGCAGCCAGCGCGCCTTCAGCGCCTCCGAGCCGTAGCGGTCGATCATGCCGCCGCACATGTTGTGGATCGACAGGAAGGCCGCCACCGACGGGCAGGCCATCGCCAGCGCCTCGAAGACGAGCGTCGCATCGAGCCGGCCGAGGCCCGATCCGCCATGCTCTTCCGAGACATAGATCCCGCCGAGCCCAAGCTCGGCCACCTTGGGCCAGAGCGCCCGCGGGATGGTTCCCGCCTCCTCCCAGGCCCGCGCGTTGGGCGCGATCTCTGCCGCGCCAAACTCGCGCGCCATGTCGAAGATCGCCTGTTGCTCCTCGCTCAGCGCGAAATCCATGCTGCCTCCCCTCCTGTCCCGGCGGCGAGGTTAGAGCAGCCGCCGCGGGACTGTAAAGCGAGCGGGACGCTACGTCATTTCGCGCCGGCAGGGGGCACGCCTCAGTTCGCGTAGCAGGTCGAGCCGCGGCCGAAGCCTGCCGGAGAGCAGATCCACGAGCCGCGGCCGATCTGGCGTCGGACACGGGTCGCGGGGGCCTCGGACGAGGCGCGGACCACGACGGCCGGCCTGGAGAGCCAGTCGAACGTGCCGGCCGTGCGCGTCTGGACGACGCCGCGCACAGGCTGGCTGTTTCTGGTGGTGTCGTTGGACGCCAAGGTGGCCTGCGGGGCGCCAAGAACGAGCGCCACGCCGAAAGCAACGAGAAAACCGCGAGCGGGTACCATGGTCTGATCTCCTTCGCTGGACACGAAGGAAATGGGGCGGGTTGAGCCGATGGCATCCCCCACAACCCACATCATTCATGCCGGTAACAAACACTACCGGCAGTTCTGGCGAGGGATCACGCCAGCAGATGGGCCCGAAAATGGCCTCTTTCGGGCAGGATCCCTCGAAAGATGGCACCCGTTTGGAGGGGCGCACCCCCTCCGACTCAGGTTTTCAGGGTCAGTCGGTCACGCGGAAATCGAGCCGCCAGTCCGGCAGGCCGAAGCCGTTCGGCCAGGCATAGACCTCCTTCTGATCGAAATAGACGACGCCGACGAGGTCGGAATAGCCCGGGCCCGGCTGGCGCACGGCATTCTCCCAGGAGGCCACATAATCCGCGCTTCCCGACACGCCGAGTTCCGCCACGACGACCGGCTTGCCGAACTGCGCCGCGCGCTGGTAGCGGGGGCCCATGACATCGACGAAGCTGCGGTCCCGGTTCACCTCGAACCGGTCGTAGGCCTGCAGGCCGAAGACCGAGATCCCGACCAGATCCACGAACTCGTCGCCGGGATAGTAGGCTTCGAGCCCCTCCTCTCCGGCCGGTGACCACATGATGCGCACCCCGGGCGCCGCCTCGCGGCAAAGCGATGTCATGCGCCGGAAGGCCTCGATGTAGTCCTGCGGGTTCCAGCCCGACCAGATGAACTGTCCGGCCGAGTTCTCCATCTCGTGCGCCCATCGCAGCGTCACAGGGCTCTGGAGCACGGCCAGCACGTCGCAGACCGCCTTCATGTTGGCGTCATAGGATCCGCGGCGGATGCCGTCGCGCAGCGCCTCTGCCGTGTTCCGCTCGGACCGGGTCCAGGTCCAGGGCTCCAGCGTCACCATGAGCGCGCGGTTGCGCTGACGCGCATAGGCGTCGGCATCCACCAGCGAGGGCAGATAGACGTCCTCCCACGGCAGGAAGAGATGTTCGATCACCAGATCCCTGTCGTTGCGATAATCGCCGCCGGGATCGTAGGCCCCGTAGGGCAGCGTTCCCGGGGGCGCCGCAAGCGCGCCGCCCACACCCGCACCGCACAGGCCGACCGCAGCGACGAGTGCCGCGGCCGTCTTCCGCATCTTCGGACTTCCGGTCAGCACCATGATCTTGCTCCTCATACCTCAGCCCCCGAGTAACGGGCTCGATTTCCACGCCGGCGCGAAGCGGAAGTGCATCCTGGGCTGGATGCCGCTTCCGGCGCCGGAGACGACATATTCGACACGCGTGATCTGAAGCGGCTCGAGGCCGAAGGCCAGCGCCGTCAGGCTCTCGGCCCCGCGGGTGAAACCGCCCAGCAGGATCAGCGCGAACAAGCCGGTGACCGCAGCGCCCTGAAGCGCAAGGTCCCCCAGCTGTTCGCGCCAATAGGCGCCCAGCTGGCGGAGATGGTGCCAGACCATCACCAGCACGAGCCCGCCGTAAAGGACCGCATTCACCAGGGCGAGCAGCAGGAAGCCGCGCGCCTGGCCGAGTTCCTCGGCCAGGAAGACGGGCACCACGCAGCCCGCCGCCAGCGCCACATAGATCGCGGTGATCTTCGGCGGGATCCGGCGGCTCGCGGCCGAGCCCTTGGGCGTGATGCGGAAATCGACGAAGCGGCCCGTCAGGCGGTCGCGCACCGCCATGGTGCAGCCCCACAGCACCCAGGGCCATTGCAGCGCGGGAAAGAGCGCCTTCTCCCACGAGATGACGGGCGCCTCCACCGGCCGGTTGAACCCGTCGCGCCGGAGCAGCCAGGCCAGCCCCGTGAGGGCCAGGACCGCAGGCGCGGAATGGAGGATGAAGCCCGGATAGGTCACATCGGCAAAGCGGATGTCGAGCAGAAGCGCAAGCGCGGGCGCGACATACATCATCAGCATCACCAGCGCGAAGAGCGGATACCAGAGCTGGCAGAGCACGAACAGGAACCGCAGCCGCCCCGGCAGCCGGCCGAGATAGCGCGGCGTGTGCGACAGCAGCAGCGTGAGCAGGCTGCGCGACCACTGGAACTCCTGCGTGGCGAGGTCGGCCACGTTGGCGGGCCCGTCGCCGAAGGCGATCGCATCGACGGCGTGAACCCCGCGCCAGCCGCCCGCGGCCATCAGCATCGAGGTGGAATGATCCTCCGCCAGCTCTGGCCCAAGGCCGCCGATCTCCTTCAGCGCCCGCGTGCGCACCGCGTAGTGCGAGCCGATGCACATGGGCGTCAGCACGCCGGAATAGCCCGTCTGCAGCGCGCCGTGAAAGGCGGCCTCGGCATGAAGACGGGTGCGGGCGGCCCAGCTCTCGCGGGCATTGGCCGAACAGATGCTGGGGGCGCTCACATAGCCCACGGCAGGATCGGCGAAGGGGCGCAGGATCTCGCGCAGGTAGCCCGGCTGGGGCACATGGTCGGCGTCGAGCTGCGAGACGATGTCATAGTCCCGGTAGCCCCAGTGATCGTGGAAGAAGGCGAGGTTGCCCTCCTTGCAGCGCGTGCGGCGCGGCCAGACCGGGCGGTGGTAGTCCTCGCGGCCCTTGCGGCACGAGATCCTGACCCCGTGCGCGGCGCACCAGGCCGCGGTCTCGGGCGAGGGATCCTCGTCGGCAAGCCAGGTGTCATGCGGATAATCCTGCGCGAGCATCGCCTCGAGCGTGCGCCGCACGACGTCGAAGGGCTCGGACGGCGTCTTGGTCACGATCATGGCCACCCGCCAGCGCCCCGGCACGGGGTCCGGCGAGGCCGGGCGACGGGCCCGGAACAGGACAAGGACGAAATAGAGCTGCAGCGCGCTCAGCCACAGGAGCGGGACGGTCACCAGCAGGAAGCCGCCCCAGCCGATGAAATGCGCCGGATCGAGCCACCAGGACCAGAAGAAGACCAGCGCAGCCCCCCAGAGCCCGGCGGCGATCCTGTACCGCCGGCGCTGCGCCGGCGACATGAGCGGCACGGAATGGACCTCGGACCGGGCGTTCCGTCTCTCGCGCAGCCGCTCTTGCCGCTTCAGCCGGGCCCGCGCGCGCTTGGCATCATGCCGCTTGGACATGGCCAGCTTCCAGTCCGAACCAGGGCGCGGCGTGGCGCACGATCGTGCCGATGTCCGAGCATTCGGTGCGGAAACCCAGCTCGGCCACCGCCCGGCCGGGATCGGCCACCAGTTCCGGCGGATCGCCCGGCCGCCGCGGCTCCAGCCGCACCGGCACCGCACGGCCCGTCACCGCCTCGATCGCGGCCACGATCTCGCGCACCGAATGGCCGCGCCCCGTGCCGAGGTTCAGCGCAAGGCTCTCTCCGCCCTCCCGCAGCCGCGCAAGGGCCAGCACATGGGCGCGCGCCAGATCGGCCACATGGATGTAGTCGCGGATGCAGGTGCCGTCGGGCGTCGGATAGTCGGTGCCGAAGATCGCGAGAGGCCTGCCCTGCCCCGACGCGGCTTTCAGCGCGAGCGGCAGCAGATGCGTCTCGGGATCGTGGTGCTCGCCCAGCTCGCCTTCGGGATCGGCCCCTGCGGCGTTGAAATAGCGCAGCGCCACATGCCGCATCCCCTCGACGGACAGGTCGCGCAGGATCTCTTCGCCGATGAGCTTGGTGCGCCCGTAGGGATTGATCGGCCGCTGGGGGGTGGTCTCGCGGATCGGCAGGCTCTCGGGCACGCCGTAGGTGGCGCAGCTCGACGAGAAGACGATGCGCTTGACGCCCGCCGCCCGGCAACCCTGCACGAGCCCGATCATGCCGCCCACGTTGTTGTCGTAATAGCGGGCCGGATCGGCCATCGACTCGCCCACATAGGCCGAGGCCGCAAAATGGATCACCGCCCGAGCGTCATGCGCGCGCAGCGCCGCCTCCACCGCGGCCGCGTCGCGCACGTCCCCCTGCACCAGCGGCCCGTAGCGCACCGCATGGGCGTGGCCCGTCGAGAGATTGTCGAAGCTGACCGGCCGCAGCCCCGCGTGGTGCAGCGCCTTGCAGGCGTGCGAGCCGATGAAGCCCGCCCCGCCCGTCACGAGGATCGCGTCAGACATGATGCAGCAGCGCCTCGCACGGGTCGGACACCTGAAGCTCGCCGGCGAAATGGCGGATCGTGCGGGCGATCCCCTCTTCGAGAGGGACGGTCGGAGCCCAGCCCAGCCGAGCCGCGGCCCGCGAGATATCGGGCCGGCGCTGGCGCGGATCGTCCACCGGCAGCGGGCACTGCACCAGACGCGAGCGCGAGTCCGTCTGGCGCAACACCATGTCGGCCAGTTCGCGCATCGTGAACTCGCCGGGATTGCCGAGGTTCACCGGGTCGCTGGTCTCCGAAGCCATCAGCGCCTTCAGCCCGGCCACGAGGTCATCCACATAGCAGAAGGAGCGCGTCTGCATCCCGTCGCCATAGATCGTGATGTCCGCCCCCGTCAGCGCCTGCACGATGAAGTTCGACACCACGCGCCCGTCCTCGGGGCTCATGCGCGGTCCGTAGGTGTTGAAGATGCGCGCGATCCGCACCTCGACGCCCATGTGGGTGCCGAACTCCCAGAACAGGGTCTCGGCGGCGCGCTTGCCCTCGTCGTAACAGGCACGCGGTCCGACCGTGTTCACGCAGCCCCGGTAGCCTTCGTGCTGCAAGGTGATCTCGGGATCGCCATAGACCTCCGAGGTCGAGGCCTGAAGGATGCGCGCACCTGTCGCCTTGGCGAGTCCCAGAAGGTTCAGCACACCTTCCGTGCAGGTGCGGAACGTGTGGATCGGGTCACGCTGGTAGAGTGGCGGCGACGCCGGGCAGGCGAGGTTGTAGATCTCGTCCAGAGGCCCCTGCCAGTTCAGGCGATCGAGAATGTCCTGCTCGATGAACCGGAATTGCGGGTGGGCTTGCAGGGCGGAGATATTCTGAATGCGGCCGGTCTGGAGATTGTCCAGGCAGACAACCGAATGGCCTTCGGAAATTAATGTCTCACAAAGATGCGAACCGACAAATCCGGCTCCGCCCGCCACAAGAACAACCTTCCTGCGACGAAAGCGCGCCATGAAATCTTCACAACCGGTCGCAACGACCGGAACCAGGCTTCCGTCCATTTCTGTGATACTCCGGTCAGGCAAGGACGGCGCAATAGCCGACCTTTATGCCAGCGAGGGCATGTTTGATTTCAATGACTTGCACCCCGTCGATGCCATCCGCGACCAAGGGTGAAGCGTCGCCTTCTCTCCGTTCTATCGAATTCTCGTCTTATCCTATTCTTAAGAATGTGGTCAAACGGTGTCAATATGATGCCATGATCCATTTGGATAGGATCCGCAGAAAAAGATACTCCCGAATGTGGCGTTTTTAAATCTCAGGTTGACAAATAAGGGGGCAGAAATACCGGCGGGAGAAACCTCCTTTGGTCCGCGCCAATTCGCGAGACGGTGCGATGCCTTTTCATCGAGAGGAAATGCCCGGCCAGTGATTCTCGCGCCGGGGCGCCTTTCCGCAAACGCCGCAATTGCCGGCACGTCGCGGTCCGGCATCCGGCACGTCACGGCGCGGCCACCTGGACAGAGCGGCGGGCGATTGACTCGCGCGGAGGCTCGCCCGTAGCCTCCCCCTGTCCGGCCACCAACGGCCGAGGCCTTTCGCGGGAACGAACCCGCAAGACGATCAACACGGGAGAAACTGGTGAAGCGATTCATCCTTCTGACCACGATGCTCGGGGGCTTCGCCCTCCCCGCCGCGGCAGACCAGATTGCCGTCCTCGGATGGGGCGGGGCCTACACGACCAGCCAGGTCGAGGCCTACCACAAGCCCTTTACGGCCAAGACGGGCGTGACGGTGGTCTCGGTCGATACCGACAACCCGGCCACGCCGATCAAGGCCCAGGTCGAATCCGGCAATGTGACGACCGACGTGGCGAGCGTGGAATATGCCGACGCGGTGCGGCTCTGCGACGAGGGGCTGCTCGAGGAGATCGACCCCTCGATCCTGCTGGCGGCCCCCGATGGCACGCCCGCGGAAGAGGACTTCCTGCCCGGCTCGCTGGCCGAGTGCTTCGTGGCGACCGATGTGTTCTCGACCGTGCTGGCCTATGACGCCTCGAAATTCGCCGAGGGCGCGGCGCCGGAGGCCCTCGCCGACTTCTTCGATCTGGAGCAGTTTCCCGGCAAGCGCGGGATGCGCAAGTCGGCCAAGGTCAATCTCGAGATGGCCCTGATGGCCGATGGCGTGCCGGCCGCCGAGGTCTATGACCTGCTGCGGACCGATGAGGGCGTCGAGCGTGCCTTTGCCAAGCTTGACGCGATCAAGAACCAGATCGTCTGGTGGGAGGCCGGTGCCCAGCCCCCGCAACTCCTCGCCGATGGGGAGGTCGCGATGACGATCGCCTACAACGGCCGCATCTTCAACGCCGCCATCACCGAGAACAAGCCGTTCAACATCGTGTGGGATGGCCAGGTCTATGAGGTCGAGGGCTGGGTGATCCCGAAAGGCGCGCCGAACCTCGAGCTTGCCAAGGACTTCGTGGCCTTCTCGACCGGGGCCGAGCCGTTGGCCAAGGCCGCGGAGTGGATCAGCTACGGCCCGCCGCGCAAGTCCTCGGCCCCGCTCGTCGGCACCTTCATGGATGGCAAGACCGAGATGGCGCCGCACCTGCCGACCAGCCCCGAGAACATGACGAACGCGCTGGCCTCGGACTACGAATTCTGGGTGGACCACGACACCGAGCTGAACGAGCGCTTCAACGCCTGGCTCGCCGGCTGATCCCGCGCCCGCCCGGACCCCGGTCCGGGCGGCTTCCGCCTCCGGCCTGCATCGCGAGCGGCCTCACACCGCACGATGTCTGTCGTCCACGCCGGCACGCCCCGAGACCTCGGACACGGGTCCAGCCCTGCGCGGGGCGGGCAAAGGTCGCACCCTCCACGGCTTGACCGGAGCGGGACGCAGGGTTCGAATGCCGGGGTGGAGGAACGGCCATGGAACAGGAAGACATCCGCACGCGATTTGTCCTCGCCTGGGTCAACAGTCAGGACAAGCTCGAGTTCGACCGTCACTATCCCGACGGCAGTCCGCTCGAGTTCGACAGCGAGGAAGAGGCCATCGCGGCCATCCCGCACGAAGCCACCCGCCTCATCCTGAAATCGGTTACCCGGCACCGCGCCGACTGAAGAGAGCAACTCCGGCAGGTCGGCCGGCAAGGACAGCAGCGTGCGTCCCGCAGCCGGCACGACCAGCATGGATCTGATGCGCCAAACCCGGCTCCGGGAACAGCGGCACCCTGAGGGCTTTGACCTGGAAAGGCAAGATTTTCGGTTTGATCTGGTGGACTTGAGCGAGGAATGCTCGAACCGTCTTTTCCAGGTTCTTGAGGACTGGGAACACCATCTCGCATCGTTAGACCTTGAGGGTCTGGGGTGCGATGATGACGAACACGCGCCATAATTTCAACAAGATAGCCAAGGGCAAGCGCGAAGCACCGTTCTCGCTGCGGCTGAGCTTTGAAGAGCGCGCCAAGCTGGAAGCGGCAGCGAACGGCGTGCCGCTGGCTGCGTACATCAAAGCCAAGCTGTTTGAGGGCGATCTGCCGCAAGTACGCCGCCGCAACACAAACCCGGTGGAAGATCATCAGGCTTTGGGGCGCGTGCTCGCTGCGCTCGGTCGCTCGTCCCTGTCCTCCAATCTCAACCAACTGGCTCGTGCCGTGAACACCGGAACACTGCCGGTCCATCCCGAAACGGAAGCGGAGCTCATGAGCGCCTGCCATGAGATCAAGGCCATTCGCGCTGAACTTGTGCGGGCGCTAGGCCTGAGTGGAGGCGCACCATGATCCTCAAGGGCAATCAACGCGGCAACGGACGTGAGCTGGCGAACCATCTGATGCATGGCAAAGAGAACGAGCATATCGAGCTGCATGAGCTTCGCGGGTTTGCCGCTGAAGACCTGCATGGTGCGATGCAGGAAAGCGAAGCGATTGCCAAAGGCACACGCTGCAAGAACCATTTGTTCTCTCTTAGCCTGAACCCGCCACAGGATGAGCAGGTCTCGGTCGAGACTTTCGAGCTGGCGATAAGCCGGATCGAAAGCGAGCTCGGGCTAGAAGGCCAGCCGCGCGCCATTGTCTTCCATGAAAAAGAGGGTCGCCGCCACTGCCATGCGGTCTGGAGCCGGATCGACGGCGACCAGATGAAGGCGATCAAGCTGGATTTCTACAAGCGCACTCTGAACGCGATAGCCCGTGATCTCTACCGTGAGCATGGCTGGGAGATGCCCAAGGGTTTTAGGGATGCCGGTGCGCGCGACCCGCTCAGCTTTAGCCGTCATGAGTGGCAGCAGGCCAAGCGGACAAAGCAAGACCCCAAGGCGATCAAGGAAACCTTGCAACAGTGCTGGGCCGGATCGGATAGCCGTCAGGCGTTCGAAACAGCGCTGCGTGAGCGCGGTTACTTCCTCGCGCGCGGTGATCAGCGCAGCTACGTCGCCGTGGACTGGCGCGGCGAGATTTACTCCTTGAGCCGTACCACCGGAGCCAAGACCAAAGACCTGAAATCTCGCCTTGGTGATTCGCAAAACCTTCAGTCAGCAGAACAAGCCAAGGCGCTCATTGCAGAGCGCATGACGCCCAAGCTGAAGGCCTGGGCGAAAGAGGCTGAAGCCCTCGCCGAGAAGCAGAATCTGGCGGCGCAATTTCAGCGCGAGCAGATGGTGCAGCGTCACCGTCATCTTCGCGAACAGCTCAAGCGTCAGCAAGAGCAGCGCGGTCAAAGCGAATCGCGGCAAAGAGCGGAGCGCACGCCCTCGGGCCTGCGAGGACTCTGGGGCTGGATCACCGGCAAGAACCGAAAGATCAGGGAAGAAAACGAAGCCGAAATGGCGCGCGCGCAGCAGCGCGACCGCGATGAGAAGCATTCCATCATCCAAAAGCAACTGAGCGAGCGCCGTACCCTGCAAAAACGGGTGCTGGAAGCAAAGGGCGCTCAAAAAGACCGGATTCAAGAGCTAAACCGCGATGTCGCCAAGTACATGATGATGGGCGGGCACGCACCCATCGAGATCACAGAACGCTTCCAGACCGGTATCAATCGCGCATCAGCGCAGCGCGAGCATGAACGCCCGCGCGGGCGCACGAGCCCAGATTTTAAACCACGTTAGAGAAAGGTACGACCATGAGACATACCCTGATGCTGAACCTGGATGAGGCGCTTGCCCTTCAGCTTGACGAGTTGAGCCAACATTTTCGGCTGAGCGCGGAAGACACGACAAGGCAGGCCATCCGCACCGCTCATGCCCTGCACCGTGCGGGAAAGAATGCGCCCGAGTGCAAGCCGCACAACACGAAGCACGACATGGACAACGGAGGCCCCTCGCCTTTCTGAGGGGGAGTTTCTGAAAGGTATGGATGGGATGAAAAATACTGATGATTGGGTGGTACGCTTGTCAACGAGCGCATGGCATTTGGCCAAAGAGCTGGAAGCGCTCTGCGAACATTCTGGTCTGGATTGTTATATTCAGGCGCAGATCAAACTTTGCGCTGCGAGCGATCCGAAGGACATTGCCCTTTGGTCCGAGGTCTGGACCTACATCCAGACGCGCGAAGGAGCGGGCTGGGATGACAGGCTTTTCGTTGTCATTGAACCGGATGAAGCTTGCGCTGAGGCTTCCCTTTTATGTCCCACAAATCACATTGAAATTTTATGATCCATAGATCATTTTATCCACTTATGATCTATGGATCATAATGATGGTGAGAGGGTGTACTTTCCTGGATCGGACGGGACTTTAAAGGGCTCATGTTGCCGTGACGTGCGTGGCGGTCAGTCAACCAGAAACAGGGCCGCGTAGGTGGCTTCGAACTGTGCGACTTCGCCGTCCGAAAGTCTCTCAAATTCCTTCGTGCGCGCACGCTTTGATAGCGTTCCTTCATTTTGCTTTAGGAAGCTGAACAGAAGATCGACGGTCGATGCGGGCATCTCTACGACAGTTTCGACACGCGCCTTGAACTGATCATAGCGCTCCAGAAAGAGCGCTTCTTGCGGCAAATCGGTCTCGATTGTTTTCTTGACGCATTCGAAAAGAAATTCGGCATGGGGCGTAGCATCGAAGTACCGATAGAAATCTGCCGTATCGTTGATGACATCGACGTTCCCGCTATCGGTTGGCCTCCACTCGATGCATGGCAAGAGCCGCGCCGAGTAGCTTTCCAATATTCGCCTATAGTCCTCGATCCGCTCCAGAATGGCTGCTGATACGGGGAAAACGATGCCCGGAGGATTGAACCCCCGTGATGTCAGGACATGGTGGATCAGGTAACGGTGAATGCGCCCGTTCCCGTCAACAAAGGGATGGATGTAGACGAACCCGAAAGCCAGAGCGGCCGCAGAAATGACCGGATCAAGGCTTCCAGCATAGCTGCGGTCGAACTCGATCAGACCATCCATGAGGGTGCTCAGGTCTTCATGCCGCGCGCTGATATGCTCCGGTAACGGCATGCGGTTTTCATGGTCATGCTCGCCGACGAAGCCGCCTTCGTCTCGAAGACCGAGGCGCACGAAGCGATCATCGCCGATGACGATCCGCTGCAACCGCAGGAACTCATCGCGATCAAGGGAGTGCTTTCCGGCTTCGCCAATCGCCTTTCCCCAACGCTGGATGCGGTCTTGTGGCGGCGCTTCGCCCTCGATGGCATAGCTCGACTTGGAATCTTTCAGGAGTAAGAATGCCGCCGTGCGGGCGAGCACGCCTGACGAGATACGCCCAACGACTTCGCGCGCCTGCGCGTCAAGCCTTGCTGCAACGAAGTCTTCCAGCGCCGCCGTACGGAATACGAGAGGACAGAAATCCCGTGTGCCTGGAAGGTTGTTGCGGATGCGGTGCCGGGTCGAGGTAGCGCCTTCGGTCGCCCATTGCTGGGTCGGATCGACAATATCGGCATAGGTGCCTGACTTGGCGGCTGGGAGGTCGAGCTCCCGCTGAAGCAGCCATTCGTAAAGAAACCAGATGCGGCGCATGTAGGCGCTCACCGGCTTGCCTTGGATCATCTTCTGTAAATCAGCGGGTTCGACAGCTTGAAACAGGTGCTTCAGCACGCACAGGTCGAGCCCCTCATACTTCAGGGCGAAGACCAGATGTCCTTCGAGAGAGGCTTCAGGTTGGTGACGTGGTGTATAGATGCGCCAGCCATCGCGTTCATAGACCTTGTGGCGTGGGCCGATGGCGCAGAGTGTGCGCGGCAAGGGAACACGAAGGCCGTAGGCATCGATCAGGGCGGCATACCCGACTGGCAAGGCAGGCTCGGGGAGCCTGCTCTCCTGAAAAGTGCTGACTTTCCCTGAAAAATGCTTAGTGGCGGCCTTGGCCATGAAAATCGCTTCCTGTACGTGAAAGTTGGTCACTTCCCAACTATCTCATGAAATTCGCTTATAGTCCATGAAATTTAATACACTATGCGAGAGCATCCTGAAAACCGCTTACTGCGCGGCGTCGCGAGCGTCAGCTTCGCGCAGAAGGCGCAGAGAAGCATGATGATTGCCTCCGGCAAGAGGATAGCGCTCCAGATTTCCTCATGAAACACGTTCAATCAGGTCTTTGAGGGATGAATCCGTTTGGCACATTCAGGGGGTGATACAGTCGGAACAAGGGCATGAGAGGCCATGCCCTGCTACACATCCGTTGCGCCCGAAGATGGTGCTTCCGATCTCCCTGAGCTGCGCCGCCTGCATCCGCCAGAAAGACCTGGGTTGTCCGGGTCTCAATGGAAGTGGAGGCCATCATGTCACCGATCTTCAATCATCACGCCCTGCACGGGCTGCCCACAAGCGAACTCGAATTGTTAGTGGAAACGCTGCGCCGATCACTTGGCCAAGAAGGCTTGACCGAGCGCGACCGGATCAACCTGCACGCTGCCCTTGCCAGCATCGAAGCCTTGCTGCGGCAGCGCCATGCGCCGCAGGCACCAAAACCGTCCGCCCCGTCGCCATAGAAGGAGCCTCCAATAGGTGGACGCCGACTGGCGAGAAAAGGAAAACCAGACTTTCTGAGTTCGTGCCCAGCAGGTGGTCCAGTCCAACCGATTGACAAACTAGCGCGCAATAAAATACGGTACTGATGAATCTACAAGTTTTTGTTTCTCTTGTCAGAACAGATAAATGTCCACCAGCAATTTGTTTAAATTTCAACCAAGTTGCTGAGAGCGACAAGCTTTAAATACTGGAGCTACCTTAAAGGAACAACTTCAGTATGACAGATGCAGTGATCGATCTGAATTGGCGGGACTTGCACATGGAGTGGTAAAGTATATTAAGATGCGTGCCAATTGATCGGGTGGCGTGCTGAGGCCTTTCAGCGTCAGCAGCATAGGAACGGAGTATTTTATGGCATTTGAAGATTGGATCGTTGAGCGGGGTAGCGCAGTGCAAGGCGGACAAGGCGTCGTGACGAAAGTCCGCAATCGGATTGACGGGCGTCTGGGGGCTCTAAAGGTGCTTCACGCTAATGCGCAGAGCAGGACAGAGCGCCGCTACAGATTTCAATGCGAAGTGACAGCTCTTCTCGCCCTAGACGGGTCAGGCGTGCCGAAGATTTTGGAATCCAATGAGGCGGACTGGAAAAATGGCGCCACTGCTCTCTATTTAGTAATGGAATTCATTGACGGACCTACAATGGAAACGTTGGTCTCACGAGTTCTGCCGACATTAGATCAGGCGTTGGAAGCTACTAAGGTAATCCTTAAAACACTGGGGGATGGTCATCGTCTCATGGTTCACCACCGGGATGTCAAGCATGACAATGTAATCATGAAACACGGATCTTGGTCAGAGCCAGTTTTGGTCGATCTTGGCCAGGCTTGGCACGGAACTGAAGAGGATCGAGGGTTTACCACTCCCGCAGGGCAGGAAGTTGGCAATCGATTCCTGAGACTGCCTGAGTATGCACCACAGGGCGACCATCGTGATGCACGCTCCGATCTTGCAATGGCTGCAGGCTTGTTATTTTATATGTTGAGTGGGAGTGCTCCACGTCAATTGATCGATCATAATGGGAAGCTCCCACATGAACGACGGGAGTTAAGCTTCCGGCAAGATCTGACTTCTGATCCGCGATGGCCGGCGGTTAAGCGCTTCCTCCATGTCGCGTTCCAGCACACACCTCAATTGAGGTTCCAGAGCGCTGAAGAAATGATTAAAGCTCTCTCAATGATGAATGAGGCACAAATATCAACCCGAATTAGTTTTGAGGATTATATTGCCAAGCTTCAAGCATTGAGGGAAACACAGTTCCACCGGGAACGTGAAGCTGCATCCTCGACGATGCAGGAGTGCAGCTTGCTGCTTTCCACGAGGCTAAAGGAGCTATGGGAAGGAGCCGGCCTCACCAAAGCAGCAGTTCATCCGCGCTTCACCGAACGCGGCTTGTGCTTCCAGTTGATTGACCGCGTCTCTCTTAAGGACCATGATGACCCGAGCGTAACCTTCTATCACAACGTGAGGCTGACAAGTGGACGCATAATAGCGTCCTGGCACATAGATGACTCCAATCCCATCTTCACTTATGAAGGTTCAGCTGCAGACGAATTTGGGCTTAGAGAAGCACTATTGGAAAGTGCAGAGTCTATTGCCGGAGAAGTACTTAAGAGATTAGTTGAAAAGCTTGAGCCACCGGCGACGTTGGAGGACTTATTCTAGTACAATTGACTAGCGTGCCTTTTGATGGCGAGCACTTCAACCTAGGCAGGCAAGAATGACTTATGGAGGTTTATTTTTTTGTCACAGGGACTGCTCCTCGTACACGTCTACTCTTCGAGCCCTAGGCTAGAACCCGGCGCAAGGCATTTCGTGTCCTGTGGCGAACGCTCGCAGCGCCACTAGTGCCCTGAGCCCCACGGTCCCGTCGCCCATAGACGGGGCTCCTTGTCTCCGCGCCCGCCGTCCGGCGGGCGCGAAATTTTCCATCCCCTTAGAAAAGACTAAGCTGCGCGCCGCTCCAACCGGTTCGCGCCGCTTCATGATCCAGCCATGCGGTGACGAAGGCCACTGCGCCGCCGTGATGCGCGACGGTTCCATGTCTGCGCCCTCCATTGATGGCGGGGAGCCGCCGCTTACGCGGCGACTCCTTCCTTGGCTTGGGGTTGCTGCTGCTGGAAGCCGTGCAAAAAATCAGCGGCACGCTGCGCATGGGCGGCTGCGCTGAAGATCGCGCGCTTGTCTTCCTTGAGGACTTTGAGCCAGCTCTGGATATAGGCGGCGTGATCCTCGCGCGGTTCGGGGGTCAATGCCAGATCAGCACACAAGAAGGCTGCGCCAAGTTCGGCGACCAGTTCTTCACGGGCGTAGCCCTCATCGCCCCAGCTCTTGCGGCCAAAGTCGCGGTCAAGCCTGCTCTTGTGTTTGGTCCAGTGGGTTAGCTCGTGGGCAAGGGTCGCATAGTAGGCCTCGGGGCTGCGGAAAGCCTCGAATGCTGGCATCTGCACATGATCGCTGCCGCCGCTGTAGTGGGCAGAGTTCCCGCCGTGGCGAATATCTGCGCCTGTGCTCGCAAAGAAGGTTTCTGCCTGGTCGATCCGCAAGGCGGGGTCGATGATCTGAGGGGGCTTGGCATAGTAGTGCTTGGGCAAGCCTTCGATCTGCTCGACGTTGAACACGGTGTAGCCCTTCATGAAGGGGATTTTCCGCTCTTCGTCCTGCCCGTTCTCGCCTTCCTCGGTCTTGGTGATGGTATTGGCATACACGACCAGATTGCCGCGCTCGCCCTTCCTGACATGCGCGCCGTACTCCTGCGCTTGCTTGAAAGTCATCCAGTACGGGGAGACGTAGCCGCCTTCCATGGCCGCGCCCCAAAGCATCAGAATGTTGATGCCGCTGTAGGGCTGGGCATTGTGCCGCAAGGGCTTGATGATCCGCCCGTCCATGTTGCCGCCGCTCCAAGGCTTGAGCCAGCTCAAGTCGCCCTTTTCCAGATCAGCGATGATCTTGCTTGTGACCTTCTCATAAACGTCCTGTTTCATTGTCTTTTTCCCTTTCTAGTTTGCCGGTTGCGCATGCAACCGGGACTAGGCCCGCGCCGATGAGCGGGGGGATGCCGTCAATGACCCAGGCGGCGGGAGGGGGATCACCCGCCCTGCACAAATGACGAAGGAATGCGGAAGGGCGGGGATACCCGCCGCCTGCGCCCCAAGGGGCGTTCAGGTCTTGATGGCTGGGGGGCGCTGGCCCCCTACTACTACTTGGTTCAGCCTGAACAACGCGATCAGGCGGCCGCGTGACTGTAGCCGCGAGCGTGCTCCTGCCGGATCATCGCCAGAACGAGGGTAATGACGGCGGCAAGAAGCTTCCTCAGATGGGCGAGGATCTTGCGGATGTTGTGCCCGCAGCCGCAGAGGACGGCGAAGAGCGCATCGCCGAAGGTGCCTTGCAGAAAGCAGCGCGCGAGCCTTCCGTCGGCCTTCATGTGGCCGATCTCGGGCTCGATGCTGCTGCGTCGGCGGAGCGCCTTCGCGAGCGCCGGTGTCAGGCCGCGGCGGGTTCCGCTGATCAGGACCTGGGTGTGCTCGACGCCGTGGCCCTTGTAGCCGCGATCGACGACGGCGCGCTTGGGCGGGTGGCCGGTGAGGATGCCGACCTGCTCCAGGGCCTCGCCGAGGGTGTGGCCGTCGTAGGGGTTCCCCGGCAGCGACCGCATGCCGACGACGAAGCCGCCCTTCAGCGTGGTTGCGATGCTGACCTTGGTGCCGAACTCGTATCGCACGCGGGCCTTGCCTTTCGAGATGCAGTCGACCTCGGGCTCGTGCAGTGAATAGATCTTGCCGGGATCCTTCGGCCGCTGGTGCAGCAGCCGCGAGACCAGCACGAGCTTGTCGAGCACACGCTCGCGCAGCGGCCCCTCGGGGATTTCGTCGAGCTGCCGCCGGATGTCCCGCATCACGCGGCCGGTGTAACCCTTCAGCGTTCGCAACGCCTTGCGCATGCGCCGGAACTGCTTGGCATGGGCGTAACGCCCGACCTGCGCCGCCAGCCGCGGCGCAAGGCGCGCGTAGCTCTGCCGCAACTCGATGCCGGCGTCCCGGGCCAGGGCCACCAGTTGGCTGCGCGCCCGCTCGTAGAGCCGGGAGTCCGTCGGGTGCGAGATGTTCTTCTCCATCACGGTCGTGTCGATGGCGATCTCGTCCAGGCTCGCGTCCTCGACAGCACCCGATTCCCGCCCGGCCTCGATGGTCTTGGTCAGCAGCCACTCGACACCCTCTTCGCCGATCCGCTTCCGCCACCGGATGAGCGAGGTGGGATCGATCGGCGGCTTGTGCTGAAAGAAGGTCTCGCCGGTGAAGTGCTGAAAGTAAGGGTTCTCGACCCAGCGCGCGACCACAGCCTCGTCCGACAGCCGGAACGCGTGCTGCAGATAGAGCAGCCCCGCCACGAGTCGCGGCGATATCGCCGGTCGTCCGGTCGTCGACGGGAAGAACCCGGCCCATTCGCGTTCGAAGAACTCCCAGTCGATCAGGGCCGACAGCGTGACCAGCTCGTGACGCATGTCGATCATGTCGACCAGGCGCGGCCGGAAGAGGTCGTTCTGCTCGGGAGGACGGGGACGGTGCTTCATGCGGCAGACCGAAATTGCAGGGTTCCGGGCAGAATCCTATGAAATCCTGCAGGCCATGGCGACAGAAACCTCGGGTTTATCGCCTTGGATCAACCGCTTCGCCGTTGTTCAGGCCGGACTACTTGAGAAAAAAGTTCAGCCCACGGAGGGGCTACCGATCTGTCTGATCTGATTTTTCGCGCAAGGGACCGAAGGTGCAAGGCCGAGACTTTAGGCTCGGTTCACGAGTGCCCGGTCCGCCATGGTCGGATGCACCAAAAGTTCGGCCGTTTTCATTTTGCGGTTGAACCTCAATAGGTTACACTCAGAACAACTGATACGAGTAAGAGAAACCGATGCCCCTGAAAGATGATCTTCTGAGACGCGGATATTTCCCAGAAAACTTGCCTCCCGCATTCTCAACATCCTCTATTGCCGACTACTTTCAACAAAACCCACCTCCAACGGCTTTCTTGAGCAGAAGTCGAACCCCTGTTCGGGCGGCCATCTATAATGCCTCAAAGCGCGGCATGACCCGCAGAGTATTTTCGGCTATACATCCTGTAACAGCGTATGATACCGCTCACTTCATTGAAGCAAGGTGGCAAGAAATCTCTGCCTTCTATGCTCGTGATTCAACTAGCTTCTCCGTACCTGAAATTGTCGCGGATTCAGATCGAGCACTCGTCATCAATTCACATGCGGCGCTCGAAGAGGAAAAGCTGCGAAGGCTGGCAAAATATCGGTTTGTAGCTTGCACCGATGTCGCCCGTTACTTTCATTCGATTTACACTCATTCACTTCCATGGGCTTTCCACGGAAAGGTCGCCTCGAAAGCCGACACGCAGCCGGACTCCGCTCAAGTGTTCTTCAATAGAGCAGACCAAGTCGTTCGCTGTGGCCAAGATAACCAAACTATTGGACTGCCCGTCGGACCTGACTCATCGCGAGTGTTCGCTGAGATAGTCGGCAAAGCTATAGATTTACAGTTTGCAACTCGGGCGCAGGGAATCGACTGTGCACTGATAAGGCATGTAGATGATGTCTGGATAGGCACGAACACTCACGCTGATGCAGAACGTGCTCTTTCTCACTACCGGGAGGCAATCCGATCATTTGAGTTGGATATAAACGAAGCCAAAACGAAAATACTTTCTGACGACTTTCGATTCACTGACGACTGGCCAATCGAACTTACAACGCGGCTTGAGTTTGCAATCAACTCCCCGAGATCACGGCGACCTGAACGCCTTCGCTCCGTCTTCGAGCATGCATTTTCAATGGCCGTGAGCAACAATGACGACGCCATTTTAAAATATATCATCAGAAAACTGGATCAATATGAGCTGACGCAGTCTCATTGGTCTACGGTGGAGCCGTTCCTGAAGCGCACTGTGGTTCACTTTGGTCACGTCATCGACTATATCGCTCGCGTTCTCGTCTGGCGGCATCTTGTCCATGATGATCTAGACGTACCAGTTTGGTCTGCCATCCTGAGGGGGCTTCTCGAGCGTCACGGTCGACTTGGGAACGACAGTGAAGTCTGCTGGACCGTCTATACATGCATCCATCTTTCGATTCCAATTGAGGACGCCGTAGCCGCCGACATCATTCGCAACTGCGGGGCGCTTTCTATTTGTGCGATCCTCAACTGCGTTGCACTAAATCTCGTTGATGCAAACGCATTCACAATTGCCGAGCTACGACTTCAGGGCGAGAGCGCGAGGGGTCAGTTCTGGCCAGTCATTCTAGAATGGCACTCGAGGCAATGGCCAAACCATGCCGCAATTGCAGTTGATCAAGACACCATTCTTTCTCTTGCAAATGGGCATGTGACAATCTTCGATCCAACTGCGCGACCCGCTGTTTTCAGAGATGTCGAGGAAGCTGACTTTGACACCGTTCTGCGCGCAATTGAACCACGAACAAGTTTGTATGATGACGACGAAGAAGAAGAGGCTGAGGCCGATGATGATCAAGACATTGATGATATCTTCTAAAGACACGCTGTTGTCAGGCTTTTAGACCGGAAGGCGTTCGTTTAGGGTCTCCAGCCGACGCGCGGGTCCACCGGAACATACCAGATTTCCCTGACCTGAGTATCACTGCTGTGAGGCGTCGGGTCCGCATCACGCACGCGAAAAGTGGTAGGAATGTTAACGGAGTTGCCGAAAATGAGGGCATGCTGCTTTGGCAACGATGGTAAACGCCTTAATACGGTCTCCGAGATAAATGGAGTCATTTGACGTATCTGTGAAAGGTCGTCGGGATTCTGAATTCTGTGGACTATGAAGTTGCTGCATTGAGAAAGAACGGTTCGTGAGAGTTCGCTTGGCCTCTGCGAAGCCACAATCAGAAAGGCTCCATACTTCCTCCCCTCTTTCGCGAGTCTTTGGAAAATGACACCTGCATCTATTGCAAAGCGGCTTGGCTTCTCCGAGATATATCGGTAATCCTCCCCAAGGTTAGAGGGATGCGGAAGTAGAATTTTCTCGGCAGGATGGACGAGGAGATTCCGATGAAGAAGAGCCGTTTCACCGAAGCCCAGATCATGGGCGTGCTGCGTCAGGCGGAGGGCGGTTTGGCCGTGGCCGAACTGTGCCGCGAGCATGGGATCAGCAGCGCGACGTTCTACAAGTGGCGGGCGAAGTATGGCGGCATGGACGCGTCCATGATGAGCCAGATGAAGGCCCTCGAGGACGAGAACCGGCGGCTGAAGCGCATGTTCGCCGACCTGAGTATGCAGGCCGACCTGCTTCGCGAGGCCCTTGGAAAAAAGTGACGCGGCCAGCTCAGCGCCGCGAGCTGGCCGAGAAGGCGGTGGCGACGAAGGGTGTGAGCATCGCGCTGGCCTGCCGGGCGTTTGGCGTCAGCGAGACCTGTTTCCGCTACAGCCCGAAGCGCGACGAAGAGAACGAGATGATCGCAGACCTGCTGGTCGGGCTGACCAATGTCCACAAGACCTGGGGGTTCGGGCTGTGTTTCCTGCACCTGCGGAACGTCAAAGGGCACGTCTGGAACCACAAGCGGGTCCATCGGATCTACTGCGAACTGGAACTGAACCTGCGCATCAAGCCGCGGCGACGGCTGAAGCGGGAGAAGCCCGAGGAACTGGCCGTGCCCGAGGCGCCGAACCTGGTCTGGTCGATGGATTTCATGGCCGATCGGCTGGCGGATGGGCGGCAGTTCCGGCTGTTGAACGTGCTGGACGACTTCAACCGCGAAGGTCTGGGTATCGAGGTCGACTTCTCGCTGCCCGCCGAGCGGGTCGTCCGGTCGCTGAACCAGATCATCGAGTGGCGCGGCAAGCCCTTGGCGATCAGGGTGGACAACGGCCCGGAATACGTCAGTTCCACGCTGATGACCTGGGCTTCGAAGCAGGGCATCGCCCTGACCTACATCCAGCCCGGCAAGCCGCAGCAGAACGCTTACGTCGAGCGCTACAACCGGACGGTCCGGCATGAATGGCTGGACCTCTACATCTTTGAAACCATCGAGGAAGTGCAGCAGATCGCCACCGAATGGCTCTGGAACTACAACAATGAACGCCCCAACATGGGCATCGGCGGGGTCACACCTGCCATGAAGCTGAAGATGGCCGCGTGAATTCTACGGCCGGATCCCGCTAAAACCGGGAGGATTACCTATCGATGCGCCTCTTCTAAGATCAAATGAACAGGCATGGCATTGCGCGGATCGGTTCTGCGCATGCGATCAAAGATTAGCCGAGCAACAACTGCTGAGGCAAGCTCTACGATTTCATCTGCAGCATCGTTGAGGTCGATGATACATATCTGACGTTCTTTCTTGTATCGCGCACCGTCAACAGTGATGCCAAGAAGACGATTCACGTAATGAGTTGGCTCACGGTCATGGTCTTGCATCGCATTGACGTCCGCCCTAAGGAAATCATAGTCGGGGTTGTCGACCACCGATTTTAGCCGGGTAACCAACTGGGAGCAGTATTCTCGAATCTGTTTGTTCCCACTTGCCTCCTCGTAGAAAAGTGCCAAGTCGAGTGCAGACTGGAGCCGCTCAAATGAGAATGGACGATTTCCGTAGCTCGGAAGCACGGGCTCACCCTGAACATGCCCCTTCAAAAGCTCAAGGAGCGCATCAAAATTAACCGACGTTTCCCTTCCCTGGCCATCCTTGAACTGCCCAAAGTGAATATACAGTCCCTTTGAGACTGTGGCTCTAGAAATCTCCTTGGTTGCAAAGACATTCAGAAGCGCATGGATACGATCGGCTTTACTCGGCGAGCTAGCATCACCGTGCAAGATTGAGAGGATGATCTTCGCCAACACGTGGTTTCGGATAGTCTTGAGGTCACCATCCCCCTCACAACCTTCAACAACTTCTTGCTCAGGCATCTCCTGAAACAGCGTTGTCAGACCAAGTGCAGTTCTGAGCGCAGGTAGTTGTGACTTTTCGCTTGCCCTCAAGAGCAGCGCCCACTCCTCGACATTCATGAACCAATGAGGGAGCCTGAACCTATCCTTGATCTCTGCCCCTTGTCTTTTCCCAGAAGGGTCAGAGATTGGCGTATGCGGCTCAGTTGCCTTGAGATAGCATGACTTGATCCAAGTTGGGATATTGTCTAGCGCTCGTCGATACTCACCGTTCACGTCAAATATGACGAAGGCTGCACCAATTGCGGCAAAGGCCTCAGCTTTCATGAACACGGATTGGAAGATCGTTGCTACCGTGCAGGATTTTCCGCTTCCCGTATTCCCAAGTATGGCAACATGCCCACCAAACAGTTCATCAAGCCTTGATTTGACAGGATAGCCTTTAAAAACTGAAGAAGTACCAATCTCGATTGTATGAGGAACAGTTCCTTGTCGCTTCTTGCCGACACAATCTTCCTTGACTGTAATATCTGCCGGCAGTTCCACGTTGAAAATTCTATCAAGGTCTTCATCTCTTGCATAAAGCGCATCTGCATAAAGAGGCGGAAAAGTTGAAACCCCAAAGCGAAAGCTCCCGGTTTGCATCGGCATTGAACCGACGGGAACAGCATCGAGGAACTTTGCCGAAGACGCCTTGTCCATCTCTTTGGATGTAGCGCGAGCCGCGCCGTTGTCTTTTTCGCGCAAGCCTATGACTTCTAGGACGACATACTCGGCATGCATCGGAACCATTAGGTATGATCCCAACGTTGCAACGTAGTGGACGTCATCAAATCCCACGACTGTAAAGTTGTCGCTACCTCGATGCAACTCGACAACAATATGGTCAGCAGCGACGCCGGTGATCTTGCCAATGGCACGGCTTACTTCACTCCGCCCCATCATGAATATCCTGGTTCTTGGAGATGAGCTGTTGCAACACTTTTTCTATCGCCTGGTCAACTTTCTGGTCGGCACTAGTTGGCAGCAGACTATTGACGATCCCGTCAAAATAGTGAGCTTTCTTGCTGGCATCTCTGCCTTCGCCCCAAATAAACCAAATGCGGGGGTCTCCTAGCGCGGAAAGCTGGCGAGTTACATCATTTGTATCGGGGTCAATGAACGCAATGAGTCTGAAGCTGGGCAACGTTAATCCTTGAAAAATTATGTTGTTCACATGCTCATCACCAAAGCTAAATCCCATAACGACCAAAACGCTTTGGTCCTGAATCACTTGCCTCTGGAATTCGCGAAACATATCAGAATACGGCGATCCAAAGCTTGCGGTCTGCTTTGATGGAGTTGGGTAAATCATAACCCGATCTTTTGAAGGATCGAGGGGAGCGTGGGACTCGCGAATGGGATATAAGCCCGTGCTTTCTTCAATCCAATTTACTGAGCCATGTAATTTGCAGAAGTGTACGAAGCCGTCGACAGCGGCCCAGCGACGAGACGTGATGTCTAGTTGTTCGGCCAGCGCGAACCTGTATGTCGCAGGATTAAACCTACGTTCAACCGTTCCTGAGAATCCATTGGAGTACGATACGCCCGAGCGATCCATCGCGCGTTCGTTAAAAAGATCATAATTGGTCGTGAATATCCAGGGAGGCGCAAGTCCCCGTGCTCGTGTGGCCAATGACTGATAAAACTTCTGATAGAGAATTACGACGCTGTCGTTGTCAGTGACATATGCGCCGGTCGTGCACTTCTTAAGTATGAATTTTTTGATATCGACGATAATTTTATCGACGAACGAGGCTGCTTCGTAAAATTCCTTCTTGTCACTCGCTCTGCAAAACTGACTGGCGTTCATGAGAACCGCCATCATCTGCTCCAGATTTGTCCGAGTGTTATCTGCGCACAAATCGATCCCAAGTTTCTGGTAGAGCTCGTGAGTTCGCTCAGAGTTTACAAAAGTATGGGTCGCGCCATCCTCTGGTATTGCTGTGATGAGAGCATGAAATTCTTTGGCTAGTGGTCCCATGGTGGGAATTCCAAGCTCCTCATCACCCTCCCGTAGCGACGAGCACCCAGACCCAAGAAGGAACGATAGGTTTTTTGCCCCAAAGACTTCAGCCAACTGACGGCGGATAGATTCTGCCCTCTCGTCCCAAGATACGTCGTCTTTGAGCTTCTCAAATTCGTTGCGGCTTCCTTTCAAGAATCTCATGTTTTTTGTTCCGACACTTGTATGAATGCGGCGGTATGAGGATCATAACGGAAGCCTGAAATCTTCCCATCTTTAATTTTTTGCACAGCCTCGTCGATAGCAAAAAGAGGCACTAGAAACCACTCGCGCGGAACAATCGGATGCCCGAAACGATCTTTGATCTCTATATCTAGCCTTGCGGGCTCAAAAATACGATGGATCAAATTCTCCAGCTTGATGCGGCTTATGTTGAAGAGTTCGTAGGTGGCGACAATTTCGACATCGGCCATTAGGAAAGTGGCGTCGAGCTTGGCATTCGCGATGCGGCGCTGAATCTTCCCCCCAGTCACGCCAATCTTATGCAAAATCGTTCGATTGGCTGAGACGGTAGGATGGTCCGATTTGCTCCGAAGGACATAGACTGTACCGCTGGCCAAGTCAGTCTCTTCGGCCTGATCTGAAAATAATGGTCCAGCGGTGGGTTCAGATATCCGGCGGCTGGTTTCATCCTTGTAGATCGCGCGCTGGAGGGAACGGAGAAGAATATTGCTTTCAGTTCCGTTTGAGTAGATCACCCGAAGCCGCGCGTCAGTTTCTCCGTTTGGAGCCTTGATGGGATCGCCAACTTCAGCGATGTAGAGAGTTTGCCCTCCCAGGATAAAAAACTCTCCCGCCCTGATGTCTGTTTTGAGGAAGCCCGCGTCCTTCCGTATGACGCGAGATACACGGACGCCTTGTTCCAGTTCCTTTTTCGTCTTTTCAAATAGTGGCTTGAATTGATCGAAGTCCTCGCAACGCTCCCGGTTGGCGATCTCCTCGGCGGCTCGTTTCTCGGCGCTGGATCGAACGTGCCGAAGCTCGGAGATATCTGCCTGTTCTTCCTCGACGCCCAGTGCTGCCAAGAGCGCGTCATCGTCGAGGTCGTCTTCTGCGGCGGCGCTGCCCAGCCCGTGACCAGCCAACAACCCTTGATGATCGAGCCCTTCCAAGAGTGCCCGGCATTCGTCGAGGTCGCGCATCCGATCTAGGCGCACAGCATAGAGTCGCTCGAAGATATCCAAGCCTTCGCCGTGACGCGGCGCTTGACCGTGTTCCTCCACGAAGCGCTGAACCTCTTCGAATCCAGCGATGATGCGCTCTTCTCGTGGTGTCCGACTGCCAGCCTTGGCAATCTCGACCTCGATACCCAGTTCGTCGAGAAGGGCACTGTCCTCTTCAGTAAATTTAGCCACTAGATGCCTCCGCCTTCATGCGGGCGAGGTATGCAACACCTTCTGCCATGCGCTTCTCCCAAGCATCCAGAGACGTGATCGAAGGAAGCCTTCCACGTTCCTGCTTGAACTTGAGAGCCCGCTTGGCCAGGTCCCTCGCCTCTTCGGGTGTCAGGTTCACCTTCTTGCCGGATATAATCGCTGCCACCTGTTTGAGGCTCTCCTCACTCATCGTCTTGGCGAGGATGGCATAGGCTTCTCCAAAGGGATTAATCCTATCGATCAAGTCGATGTCCAGCTCGCGCACATCCATCGCGAACTTGCGAACTCCGTCGATCAGAGCGGTGTTTCCGGTTGTCTCAGGATCACCATTGGTGCCTTGAAGAGCGATCTCTTTCGCCTTCTGCGTCAGGTTCAGGGCGGCAACGGCGTGCTGGCGAACCGCTTCCTGATCCTGTTCATCGAGCTCCGGATACCGGGCCTTGATGATCTTGCCCATCCGCACTTGGGTCAGCTCCTCTGGAACAAGCTCCTCATCGAACAAACCCCGCTCGATGTTTGTCTTGTCCTGGACGAACGCCGTGATGACCTCGTTCAGGTCTTCCTGGCAGATGCGTTCCGCCTCTTTCGACTTCGGTTCGACCAGTCCCTTGATTTCGATCTGGAACAGCCCGCTTTCCTCGTTGAAGCCCACGTTGCACTTCGCAGGATCATAACCGCCTTCACCATAGTCGAAGCCATCGACCGGCCCGTTGCTGGGCTTCTTGGGGGTGAAGTTGAAGCGCGGAGCTAGCACCTGTTCCATCAGTAGGCTGGCAGCAATCGCCTTCAGTGTATCGTTGACGGCCTCTGTCACGGCGGCCTCAGACGCATCTGGCTCCGCAATCAGATTGGTGAAGCGGGCTCGCGTCTTGCCTTCCGCATCGCGGGTGGCACGGCCAATGATCTGAACGATCTCGGTCAAACTCGCTCGGTATCCGACCGTCAGCGCGTGCTCGCACCAAATCCAGTCAAAGCCTTCCTTGGCCATGCCCAAGGCGATGATGATGTCCACGTGGTCGCGGTTGTTTTTCTGGGCAGGGTCTTTGAGAGATGTCGATACCTTGTCCCGTTTGGCCGGTTCGTCATCAACGAGATCGGCGATTTTCAGGATTCGGCCCTCCGGTGTCTTTACAAGCTGAAAGCCTGTCTTCGGATCAGCCCCCTGCCATTCTCCTAGGGCGTCGATGATGTGCTCAACTTCACGATGCTTGTCTTTGGTGCTCTCGCGTGAATTCACATTCGGGATGTGGATGATCGTTTTCTCGGTCGGATCGAGAACGTTCAGGATGTCATCCGAGTAAGAGCCGGAGTAAAAAAAGTACCCGATATCGAGCGACTTCAGATATTTGTAGCCACTGAGCTGCTCATAGTACGTGTATGTGACGGTATCGAACTTCGCTTCATCATGCGGGGCAAGAACAGCTTCAGCGTCTCCCCGGAAGTATGATCCGGTCATGGCCACGAAGTGAACCTTGTCGCGGGCAATGAACTCGCCCAGATGCTGACCAAGCTTGTTGTCGGGGTTGGCCGAGACGTGGTGGAACTCGTCCACCGCGATCAGGCGATTATCGAAGGCAGCCACCCCATATTTATCCACCGCGAAACGGAAGGTTGCGTGGGTGCAGACCAGTATCCGGTCCGCACTCTCCAAGAACGCTCCGACTGAGTTGACCTTACCCCCATCCTCGCCTGGGGCATTGCAGAGATTCCATCTCGGAGCCACTTGCCAATCCGCCCAAAACCCGTGGGCACTCAGCGGCTCGTCGTTGAAGCTGGAACCGATAGACTTTTCCGGCACCACCACGATGGCCTGCTTAAGGCCCTGATTGTGGAGCTTGTCGAGCGCTATGAACATCAGCGCGCGGCTCTTGCCCGAGGCGGGCGGCGATTTGATCAGTAAATACTGCTCACCCCGCTTCTCAAAGGCGCGCTCCTGCATAGGGCGCATCCCCAGTTCGTTCGACTTTGTGGAGGAGCCGTTTCGGGCATAGGTGACGGAAACGGAGGGAACGTTTTTCAATTTGTCTGCTCTTTCTTGTTGTTATCCTTCTCTATTGCTTTTATCAACCAACCGGGAGGGTCAGTGATCTCGCTGTTGAAGACATTTTCAGGGACATCCTTCCAAAACTCCTGAACAGCATCAGAGAACTCGTCTATGTTTTCGTCCGTAATGCTCAGATGTTCGTAACTCCAAGTCTCTCCAAGCCAATCGCAAAGGCCGTCGAGAGGATGTTTCAAAAACTTTGGATATGATTTCGAAAGACTGTCCAGAGAAGATCCATCACCATGTTTGTACACATTTACCACCAACCGGCATGCGTCTAAATTGGGGAAGTATGGCGCAATTTTTAATTGCCAGCCGAAGCTTTCCAAAAGGTCAAACAGTCCTCCATTTTTAGCGCATAAGTTCGTCGTCCAGATTGCCCTCCGCGTACTTTCACCCGTTCGCCATGGATATCGCCGAACTTCATCAACAAGCCACTGCCGAAGATTTTTTTCCCAATCATGAAAAAACCCCGAGATTATACCTAGCCGAACGCTGTCTCGCATCTCGACTAAAAGCTGGTAGCGATCCGCACAGGCATCTTCAGCCCCTTCGAAGAACTCAGAACCGTCATGCACATCCGGATTAAAGTTCTTTTCATTCTCCTCTAAGAAGCGCTCTCCTTCACGATCAGCCTCCGCCCTAATATCTTGTTCCAGAAATTGCGACATGAGACGTTGCTTGGCTTGAGAAACATAGAAACGATGTTTCTCAATGAAGTCAGCGCGATGACGAGACCACATTTGGAATAAAACTGGATCACTCATGCCGCCCCCTTTTTAGTCATCTTCGTGTACATCTCAAACAGCTTCTCCAACCGCTCGGTGTCGTTGCGGAAGCGGCGGCCAATGTAGATGCGCTCCAACGTTTCGTCGTTCCGGTCATGGGCGGCGCGCAAGTCAGCAGGCATCTTCTCCGGATCATAAAGATCGGCTATGGTCGCCGGGAAATGCGTCTCGCGCGCCAGAAGGATGTCCTCGGCGCAGCGGGTCAGGTCTTCCTTGTTCTTCTCCGTTAGAGAGGGGAGCGGGAAGGTGTTCCATCCAAGCGTATTCGAGTATGAATAGTCTGTTCGTAGACGGCCACAAATAGTGTCAATCCAAGATAAATGTAGCTTCGAAGAAATAACTGAAAGAGCCCATAGAGGCCCATTTGAAATAAAGAAAGCCTTGTTGGTTGGGATAACTGTTGCATCAGCTAGCCCCGCGGGAAAATAGTCCCTGTTTTCGGAAGACACTATAGGAACAAAGATCTTTGTTGACTCATCACCCTTTCGCTCTCGGAACTGATGGGGTTTCGCCGCGAGCTTGTTTACAGCCTTGTCGTCAGTCTCTAATCTATCTTGTCGAACGCTCTCAATCCTCCGACGGACACCTGCATATTCGGAAACCTCTTCCAGCTCACGATCACCAATCCAAAGGCAGAACCGTTCTTTGCCATTGATGAACTCCGTCGAGCCTAAGAAGCGCCGCACAAAACGAAGCGGCAGTCCCTCTTGTCGCAAAGTATCCTTTTCTATTGATTCCAGAATGAGACCGGCAGACTTCGAATAATATACGCCGTAATCCATTGCAACCTTTGAAAAGATCGGCTTTCTGGCTGCTGGAACAACAGAAATATTATGTTCGGTAAGATAAGGATTAATGTTTGCAACTTCGCGACGGTTCTCGCCTGTGTAAATCCATCGCGCTCCGCTCGTTTCACGGTCAACACCTGTCACCACAACTGTGACGCCCGCTTTGTTGGCGGCGAGGTTTGACCATGTGAACGATGTGTGCGCGAAGCGGATACGGAATCCCCGCTTGAGCAGCAAATCCCATGTTATGGGAACTTGTTGTCCCTGACATAGGCTATTCGTGGCCACGAACGAGAAGGGTGCATGGCAAACGTCGTTGTAGAGGGCGGCTTTCATCAGCCATGCGCCTACATAGTCAACATTCTTCCATTTTGACGTGAGACCACCGAACACCCGTTCCAGGTCTTCTTTCTCGTGCGGCTTTTGCTTGCGTGTCCCTTTGAATGGCGGGTTTCCACAGATGTAGGTCTCGCCGCCTTCGTTCTCGAAGTCGATCTCGGCTTGGTCTAGCGGCGTGTTGAACAGGTCATCGCCATGCATCGTCACGCCCGTTCCCGTTGGTGGGCAGATGCTCAACCAGTCGATCCGCAAGGCGTTTCCGCAGGTGATCCAGTTCATGGCATCAAGCGGCAGAAAGTCTTGCAAGGCCTCGCGTTGTCCCCGGTAGAGCACATCGCACTGGTACTCGGCAATGATGAGTGCCAACCTTGCGATCTCGGCGGGGAAGTCGCGCAATTCAATTCCCCGGAAATTCGTCAGCGGAATGTCCGTACGCCTGTCGGCCTCGTCGCGCCGCTTGTTGATCTCGGCCTCAATCGCCCGCATCTCCTTGTAGGCGATGACCAGGAAGTTTCCCGATCCGCAGGCGGGGTCGAAAACCCTGATCCGCGCCATGCGATTGCGCAGGTTGAGGAGCTTGCGCGGGTTGTTTCCTGCCTCTTCCAGCTTCACGCGCAGGTCATCGAGGAAGAGCGGGTTTAGCACCTTCAGGATGTTCGGCACGGATGTGTAATGCATCCCCAGAGCGCCGCGCTCTTCATCGTCGGCGACGGCTTGGATCATCGACCCGAAGATGTCGGGATTGATTTTCTGCCAATCGAGACTGCCGATGTGTAGAAGGTATGACCGCGCGATCTTGCTGAAAAGAGGAACGTCAGTGCTACCAGAGAACAAGCCCCCATTGACATAGGGGAAGACGTTCGCCCAGCGGGCAACGCCCGCAGCAACGCGATCCTGTGTCTTGGTGTTCATGGCGCGAAAAATTTCGCCGATCACCTCATGCGTATTGCCGCTATCCCTGCCGCTCATTTGTTCGATCGTCGCGGTGAACAGACCGGTCTTAGTAAAGATATCTGTGTCTTCGGCAAAGAAGCAGAAGATCAGCCGCGCCATAAAGTGGTTCATGTCATGGCGGCGATCGGCGGTGCCCCATTCGGGGTTGTCCTTCAGCAACTCGACATAGAGGCGGTTCAGTCGGCCCGTCGCCTTAATGTCGAATGAGCTTTCGCGAATTTGCTTGACGGTGCTGATACCGGCAAGGGGCAGGAAGAACCCGAAATGATCGGGGAAGTTTCTGTAGGCACAGGCAACGGTTTCACCCGTTGCCAAATCTTCGGCTTCGAGGTCTATCCCATCGGTCGCCAGAACGAATTTCGCCTTCGCCTTCGTGGTAGCGGGACTGGCTTTGAGACTGGCCAGTGTCTTGGTGACTTCGCCTGCTGCGCACACAACGATGTGGATGTTGTTCGTCTGAAGGACGCCACCGACATCCGACTTGTTCGATGCGCCAGTGCGCAGCCGCTTGATGGTCGTGTCCTTGTTGCCGAAGGCCAGCAAGAAGGCATACGGAAACTCGTCCGGATCGAACTGCTGTTCGGCCAGATTGGATATGGCTTCTTCGATCTCAACGGCGTTCACTGCCCACGACTCCCTAGTGCCCGAGCATCCTAGCAACATGAATTGGGTGCCGCAGCACAAACACGCACAGGATGTAGAGATATCCACATTTTGTCGCGCCAGTGCGGCTGTATGAAGGCGACGGATCGCAGGAGCGGAGATACGCTCCCAAATCGGGTTCAGCGCCGATGTGCTGACGGCATCCAATCCGCGCAGGGTTGGTCGGGGATGCAAGGGGTGTGACACACTCCTGCTCGATGGGATGGCTCCAAGGAAGGGTAGCGCGAAGGCTCCCTTCCTGGTCTCGGGTGAGCCCGTCTCCATGAAATGGTCCGGGGTCTTGGGGGCAGGAACGCCCACCAAGTCGATGGGTGCAGGGAGAGCGAAGTCTCCTTGCGAGTGGGGTTCAGGGGAGCGCGATAGCTCCGATGATCCATGGTTCGGTGCAGGTGGAGAGGGACGTCTCCAAGCCCTGCTCGTGATTGACCGGCGAAACGGTCTACTGGCTCTGGATGGGTTCGATGCCCAGAAAGAGCCATGGCTTGGGGGATGCAACGGGGGCGCGCAGCGGCCCCCTTGCCAAGATCGCCCCGGTACTACCGGGGACATCTTGCCGTCGCGCTTACCGGACAGGTGGCGAACGATAGGTGGCTTCGGAGCACAGCCTCCACACCTGAACACGACGCACCTCCTCCTGGGCTGGACCCTGCTGCAACGGCTGGAACGATTCCCGCTTCCATCACCCTCTTCAGCAGTGCTTTTTCATTCACGCAAACGCAACTTGAGGCATCGGCGGGTAATGCCGCATAGTCGATCACACAGAGTCGTGAGACGGAAGAAAATACAGACTGGCAAGGTCGAATCACTCGACATAGCCCCTCAAACCAGTGGCCCGATCAAGAAGGCCGATTACTCCAAACTTGGACTGCGCCAATCAATGCACTTCTGTGCACTTGAGACGTATGCCCGAATTAATGCTCCAGCTCGGGAATATCCAACGTCCCGAAGCTCACATACCTAATGAAGCGAGTATCTAACTCAATGAAGGCTGGAGAAGCTATCTCCGGCATCACCAGAGATTTGGTTGATGCCAAACCGTAAAAAGGAGAAGAGAATGAGAAACCAAGACCACCAAGGCAATGGAAATGGTTTACCCCGCAATGATATGCAGGGCGGTTTTGCCACGACCTCAGCGGCAATGATAGCAATGATCGCGGCTCCTGCGCTGGATGAAGCGACAGCAGAGTACGTCATACTGCTCGCTCAGAGGAGTTACGCGCCAGACATCGTGCAGCTTATCGAAGTCGCGTGGATGATTGCCTGCTTCCCGTTTGTGTTCTTTGCCGCGCGTGCAGGAATAAATGCGGCTCTCACTGTGGCAGGCATTTATCTCGCCTATCGCTTCATCTGACCTCATCAGCAACCAAGCTTAAAGGAGAACTGAAAAATGCCCCGTTATGTAGATGAAGAAGTTGGAAAGATCGTTCGACGCCGGACGGTTAAAACCTTCGGCGACAAGGTAAAAGAGTTCGTCCAGCAACTAATCGGCGGCGTAGTGGTGATCTTCATCATCTCGGTCGCGATCAAAATCCTCAGCTAACCGAACATCGGGGGCTGCGCCTCGGCGTTGCCCCCAACTCATCCCAACATTCGGTGTCATGCATGACTCATGCCCAGCAACACCCCTTCGGTTCAGCACGCTTCGCGAGCGATCAGGACGTGCTGCGGGCCTTCCGCCACAAAGGCGGCGTCCCCTTCGGTTTCCTGCGTGGCCGGAAGCTGCATCATGCCAAGCAAGCCGGAATGCTGCTGATCGGTGGCGCTGGCTCGGGCAAATTTACCAGCGTACTCGCTCACATTATGGGCTCTCGTGGGCGCAAGGGTGAGCCGCTGCGATACGCCATCTTCGATCCGAAGAGGGAGCTGCGCGAAGTTCTGGAGCCCTGGTTCGCGTCCATCGGAGCAGCAGTTTACGAGTTCAACGCTCACGGCACACATGGCAAAAACGGCTTGAGCTTGTCCCTAATGAGCCATCTCGTGCGGGGTTCCAGAACGCTCGTGGCAGACTCCCGGCGCTGTGCTCGTACCTTCATCCCTGAGAGCGGCGGCGGCGATAGCCGGTTTTTCGAGCAGAAGGCCCAGAACTGGCTGGACCCGTTGATTCGGGGCCTCGTCCATACTGACGGCGGGGTATCACCGCTGAGCCTGTTCGAGCTGATCGGTATGATCCGTTCCGCACCGGAGGCCTGGTCGCAGATGGCTGATGTCATGGCTGGCCTCGGCGAACCTGATCTTCGCGTCGCTTATGACGAGATGATCGAGATGGCTGACCAGAGCAGGCGCACTTTTGATTCCGTCATGAGCGAGATCAGCAACACGCTGGCATTCATGAGCGATCCGTTGCTTCAGGCAACGCTTGCCAGCACGGATCAAGCCGACTTCACTCTTGATGTCCTGCTTGAGGATAGCCACCGGCCAGTGTTCGTTTTCTTCGTGATCCCGCCGGAGCTCACGGAACAATCTGCGCCGCTGATCCGGCAGTTCTTTTCCACGCTGCGAACGCTCAAGCAGCGCAAACCGTCTTCCCCGACGATGAACCTCGTTATTGATGAGGCTGCACAACTCGGGCGGTTTCCGGAGATCGCGGAGTTCTACTCGATTGGTAGGGGCTTCGGCCTCTCGCCGCTCTGCATCTATCAAGACATCGGCCAGATCGAACGCAACCTCGGCCCAACCGGCGCGACAACCATCTCGGCCAGCGCCGATCTTGAGGTCTACCTCGGCGGCGGGATTTCTGACCTCAAGACAGCAGAGCATTTGAGCCGAACGCTTGGCAATGAAACGCTCGCGATGGACGATCATCTCACGCGAGAGCGCGCAGCCCGGGCAAAGCGCGAGGCAGTCTATGCTGTCGTCACGGGCAAGGCAGACCCGATCAGAACGGGGCTGGCGATGCGCAGTCTCGACTATGAGATGAGCCATGTGAGGAAACAGGCACGCGCCTTGCGCACGCCCGATGAAATCCTGACCATGCCGCACAATCAGGCTTTGGTGCTGGCATCCGGCTATGCACTGCATCCGTTCTTTGCGGACAAGCTGCCCTACTATGCTTGCCGCGAGTATGCCGGGCTCTTCGGCCCAAACCCGTATTTCGATCGCGATCTCAGCCGCGTGGCGCTCCAGACCTTCTGGGGCAAGCGAACGCGCCGCGTCATCACCGAGGCGGTGCCCCCGGAGTTTGCCCATCTTCCGCAATACGCGGGTGGGCAATGGCGGTTCATTGAAGGCTATCGACCCACCAATAAGCGCAAAGGAGGAAAAGCGCCATGAGCGACGAGAAAAACCGGCCTGTTCAGACCTTCCGTGATGGCAACCTGAAAGTTGCCATCTGGGAAAACACTCGCGAGGACAAGACCGCCTACAGTGTGCAGTTCCGGCGCAGCTACCGCGACCCGGACGGCCAGCCGCGGGAAGCCGATACTTACTATGCTGGAGATTTACTGCGCCTGTCACGTCTGGCCACCCAATCCTATGACCGGATCGGGGAGCTCCGGCGTGCTGACCAGTCGAAGATGAAGCCGGGCCGGACTAGCGGCCACGATCAGGACCGGGATCGATGAAGCGCCTTCGCGAGCAAAGGCCCCAAGAACTATGCGCTCTCATCCGCCAACAGCGCGGAAAAGACCGGGAAAGCGAAATTTGCAAGAAAATTCAAGGTTGTGCTATGATTAGGAATAAGGGCTTGGATGGCAAGCGGTCCTACAGGCCTCCTGCTCATGATGCTTGCCTGGCCCAATATAACGAATCCGGAGCGCGAGGAACGTGCAGGAAGACCGGATCAACTTCAACTGCTTCGAGAGTTCACGCCACCTCATGCTGCCTGCGGGCGCGGGGGAGCAAAACCATGCTTGATATGCGGGGTGTAAGATGAAGGATGGAATAGATCGGAGTGCTCTGGCGGAACAGTTCGCGTCGGCCTCGCCGCCGGATGGCAAGAAAGCTCTGCTGATCGACGTGGCACGCTATCAGCACTTGCTCGATGAGTCCGGCATGAGCGACACTCAGAAGGAAGAGTTCCTGATCAGCCTGTGGGGCATCATGGTTGCCTTCGTCGATTTCGGCTTCTCGGTTCAGGCTTGCGAAGAAAACTGTGGAAAAGTCGGAAGCAGCCATCCTGATCCCGAAAATCCCTCGACCTGCCGTATAGGATCGAAGGATTACGAAAAGGACACTTGAGATGAGATACAACGCAGCCAGCATGGACAACGTGAAGGTCACACCGGCGGTCTTGTACTGCCGGGTGAGCTCTACCCGCCAAAAGACAGAAGGCAGTGGCCTGGATAGTCAGGAACACCGCTGCCGAGCTTATGCTGCTGCGCATGGCTATGACGTTGAAGCCGTCTTTCCTGATGATGTCAGCGGCGGCGGCGACTTCATGAACCGCCCCGGCATGGTGGCGCTTCTAAGCTATCTCGATGCCCAGCGTGGCAAAGAGTATGTCGTTATTTTCGACGACCTGAAGCGCTTTGCCCGTGACACGGTGTTCCACATCAAGCTGCGGCAGGCCTTCGCCGCCCGCAAGGCGCGCGTGGAATGCCTGAACTTCAAGTTTGAGGATACGCCTGAAGGCCGGTTTACCGAGACGATCTTCGCCGCCCAGGGCGAGTTGGAGCGCGAACAGAACCGCCGCCAAGTCCTACAAAAGATGCAAGCCCGTATCGAGAAAGGCTATTATGTGTTCTGCGCTCCGGTCGGCTATCGCTACGCGCAGAGCAAAGAGCACGGCAAGATTCTGGTGCGTGACGAGCCAGCCGCTTCCATCGTGCAGGAAGCCTTGGAAGGTTACGCCTCGGGACGGTTCGCGTCCCAGACGGAAGTGCGGCGCTTTCTCGAATCGAGGCCCGAGATGATGAGGGGCAAGCGAGGGAGCGAACTGCGCTCCACCTTCGTCACGGAAATTCTGACGCGCCCTACCTACGCAGGCTACATAGAAGCGCCGCGCTGGAAGATCAGCCTGCGCAAGGGCCACCATGCGCCGCTGATCAGTCTGGAGACCTATACCCGCAATCAAGAGCGGCTGGCGGGCCGCGCCATGGCACCAACCCGCAAAGACATCAATCTCGACTTCCCGCTGCGCGGGTTCGTCGCGTGCGATGATTGCGGACGTCCGATGACCTCGTGCTGGTCCAAGGGACGCAAGCAGCACTATGCCTACTATCTCTGCGACACACGCGGCTGCCTATCGAAAGGCAAGTCTGTTTCCCAAGCCAAGATCGAGTCTGGCGCAGAGGATATTCTCAAGGCCATGCAGCCCACTCGGGGCTTGGTTGCCGTAGCGACCGCGATGTTCCGTGACATCTGGCAGATGCGCCTATCACAGGCAAAAGATGGGCGGAAATTGCTGACATCCCAAATCAAGGAAATCGATTCTCAGATCGAGTCGTTGCTTGACCGGATCGTGGAGGCATCCAGCGCTTCAGTCGTAGGAGCCTATGAAAAGCGGATCGAGAAGCTGGAACGAGACAAGCTTGTACTGGCCGAAAAGGCTTCCCAGAGCGTGCCGCCACAAGGACGCCTGGAGGAAGTTATCGAACACGCTCTCGCGTTTCTTTCAAACCCTTGGACTATCTACGAAAAAGGGAGCTTTTCCCTTAAGAGAACTGTGCTGAAACTGGTCTTCGCAGAGCCCCTGCGCTACAATCGTTCTGAGGGTTATCGAACCGCCGAAACTACCTTTCCATTCAAGGTGTTAGCGGATTTTTATCACAATAGATGCGAAATGGTGGAGCCGAGGGGGATCGAACCCCTGACCTCGTCATTGCGAACGACGCGCTCTCCCAACTGAGCTACGACCCCAACGAGGCGCTATCTCGCTCATGCCGAGGGGGAAGTCAAGGCCGGTTCAGCGGATTTTTTTGCGCACCGCCCGTCGCCTCGCGCATCGACAAGGGCGCGGTGAACCGGGCCAGATCCTCGGCACAGGAACGGGCAACGAAAGCGGGCTCCGGCCGCTGGAATGGCCGCGCCCCCCCCGCCGGGACGGCAGGGCCGGGCGTCCGCGGGACGTGCGAGAGCCGGACCAAGGTGAACCGCGATCATCGCGGGAGGATCCGGGCCCGCACCGGGCGGAGGTGCCTCCCGAGGGGGCATCGAACCCCCTCGGGAGGCTTTGGCGCCCTGTCAGGCGTCACGGCGAGGCTGCCGTGCGGGGCCGCGTCAGACCGGGTTGGGCAAGGGCCGGCCTTCGGAGAACGCCAGCAGGTTCTCGACCGCCATCAGGCCCATCGACTCGCGAACTTCGAGCGCCGCGGTGCCAAGATGCGGCAGGAGCGTCACGTTCTCCAGGACGAGAAGCGCCTCGGGCACCTTCGGCTCGAACTCGTAGACGTCGAGCCCGGCGCCCGCGATCCGCCCCTCGGACAGGGCCGAGATCAAAGCGGCCTCATCCACGATGTCGCCCCGCGCGATGTTCACCAGAATCGCGCCCGGCCGCATGCGCGCCAGCGCGCGCGCGTTGATCAGATGATGGGTTTCGGGCGTCGCCGGCACCGCCACCACCACCACATCGGCCCCAAGGGCCTCTTCGAAGGGCACCTGCCGGGCGGGCACGCCGGGATCGGCCACGGCCGAGCGGTTGAAGAACGTGACCTCCATGCCGAAGCCATGGTGGCAACGCCGCGCGATCGCCCGGCCGATCCGGCCCATCCCGATGATGCCGAGCCGCTTGCCCGTCACATGAAGCCCCAGCATCTGCGTCGGATGCCAGCCCTCCCAGGTGCCCCGTCGCACCAGGCGCTCCCCCTCGCCCGCCCGGCGCGCGGTCATCAGGATGAGCGTCAGGGCAATGTCGGCCGTCGCATCGGTGACCGCGCCGGGCGTGTTCGTCACCTCGAGCCCCGCCGCCCGCGCGGCCGCCACGTCGAGATGGTTCGTGCCGACGCCGAAATTGGCCAGGATCCGCGCCCGTGGCCGCGGCACGTCGGCAAAGACCTCGGCGCGGAAGAGATCGCCCAGCGTCGGCAGAACCGCATCATGCTCGACCAGTGCGCGCCGCAGTTCCTCGGGCGAAAGCGGGCGCGTGCTCTCGCGCAGCGTGACGTCAAAGCGGGCCCGCGCGGCCGCCAGGACCTTCTCGGGCAAGGGGCGGGTGATCAGCAGCTTCAATAGAGCCTCCCGCCCAAGGGCACCGTCTGGTCCGGCCCGATCAGCACCACCTCGCCCTCGGCGTCGGGCACGCCCAGCACCAGCACCTCCGAGAGGACCTTGCCGATCTGGCGCGGCGGGAAGTTCACCACCGCGAGCACCTGACGGCCCACCAGCGCCTCGGGCGCGTAGTGCCGCGTGATCTGTGCGGAGGAGCGTTTCTCGCCAATCTCCCCGCCGAAGTCGACCCAGAGCTTCAGCGCAGGCTTGCGCGCCTCGGGGAAGGGTTCGGCGCGGGTGATGCGGCCGACGCGGATCTCGACCTTGGCGAAGTCGTCGTAGGAGATCATCGGCCAAGCTCCCGCCCGCGGTCGGCCGCCGCCTTGACCGCCCGGCGAAGCACCGCGGGGAAGCCGGTCCCGGGATCCATCAGGACGGCAAGGGCCGCCGCCGTGGTTCCGCCCGGCGAGGTCACGTTGATGCGCAGCTGGCTCGCGCTCTCGGACGAGCGATGGGCAAGCTCGCCCGCTCCCGTCACGGTGGCCCGTGCGAGCGTCATCGCCAGCTCGGGGCTGAGGCCCTCGGCCTCGCCCGCGGCGGCCAGCGCCTCAATCAGGTGGAAGACATAGGCCGGGCCCGACCCCGAGACCGCCGTCACCGCATCCATCTGCGCCTCGCCCTCGAGCCGGACCACCTGCCCCACCGCCGACAGCAGATCCTCGGCCAGCGCCATCTGCTCTTCGCTCGCCGCCCCGTTGCCGATGATCGCGGTGATCCCCCGCCCCACGGCCGCGGGCGTGTTGGGCATGGCCCGGATGACCGGCGTGCCGGCCCCGAGAGTCCGCTCGTAAAAGGCGATGGGCGTGCCCGCCGCCACGGTCAGGAACAATGTCCGCCCGTTCCCCAGCGCCGCCAGCCCCGGCAGCGCCTCGGCCATCATCTGCGGCTTCACCGCGACCAGCACGACCGCAGGTTCCGCCGGCAGGTCCTCGTTCAGATGGAGCCCCCTCACGGCCAGTGTCCTGAGCCAGTCGGACGGTTGCGGGTCCGTCACCCAGACCGCCGAGAGCGCGAGCCCCCGGCCGAGCCATCCCTCGAGCATCGCCGATCCCATCTTGCCGCAGCCGAGCAGCACCAGGCCCCGGCGGCCAAGATCCGATAGATCCATCTTTTCCCCCGTCATTGCGGGGAAAGACTAGGCGCGGCCGTAGGCCTCTGCAATGGCGACATTGATCGCCTCGCAGGGCGGATGCTCGGCCCAGGAGACCATCTGGAAGGCCGGGTAGAAGCGCTCGCTGGCCGAGACCGCCGAGGCGATCAGCCGATCGATCTGTTCCGCCGTTGCCGTCTGCCCGCCCGAGAGCAGCAGCCCGTAGCGCCAGACCATCAGCTTCTGCTCGCTCCAGTAGGTGAAGGCGCCGGTCCAGACCAGATCGTTGCAGCGGTTGAGCAGGTCGTGCAGCTCGGCCATCCGATGCCGGGGCGGCTCCATCTCGAAGGTGCAGATCAGCCGGAGCGTTTCATCCTGCGGGGACCATGCGAGGGTGAGCGAATAGGTGCGCCACTGCCCCTCGACCGCCATGGCGATCTGGTCCTCGGTCACCCGGTCGAACTCCCACTCGTGGCGCTCGGCGAGCGTCTCGACGATATCGATCGGGTGGATCTCATCGGAGTAGAGACAGGTTTCGGCAAGCGACATGTGCCCGGGCCTCGTTATTGAGCCGCCTGAAGGAAACCAACCCACAAGAAGCGGGACGATCGGCAAGGGACGGCGTTACCTGCCACCAATCTTACTAGATATGGTGTTCCCAAAGCGAGAGGCTGTAAAGGGCCTTGTGGAAACTCTTCTGTGGAAAAGTGAACTGCTGTAGCGGGTGTAGCGGGACAGCAGATCTTGCAGGACGGGACAGCAGAAGTTGCAGCAGAAGGGTTTTCGTCCGGCGCATCTTCGCAGCCCGCAGCGGCCGCCCTTCCCTATCCGCTCCTGAAGCTGGTTGGAACACCCCTCGCTCGGCGGCCTTAAAGGGGTGTTTAAACCCTCGTTGCATGCCGGGCGCGATCTGCCGCAGTGCGATGGGCCACTCCGACCGCTATCCCAAGCCCGTCTGCCGCGGGCCTCATAACTTCGCGACAGCATCCGCGGGACCACTCGCTTCGGTCCCGCGGACCCCACCTGCCCTCCCAGGTTCACAGCGCTAGAGAAGCGGTGCGGTCAGGATCGTGCCGCGGGCGAGGACGGCCGCGCCTGCGGCCTCGGCCACGCGGATGGCAAAGGGCCAGCGGCCGGCGCCGGCGGGCAGGCTCGAGACCGGGAACAGGAAGACACCCTGCCCATCGCCCCGCGCCACGCCGGGAATCGCCTGCATCGCCCCGGCGGCCCCGACCAGCAGCTCGACCTGGGCCGCATCGCCGACGGCAACCTCACCCCCATCCGTCAGCATCGCCAGCCGCACCAGCAGGGGAACCGTGTCGCCGTCGGTCCGGTGGATCGTGTGCCCCGAGGCTGACTTCATCGCTGCATCTCCAGTGTCATGACCAGCGGCCGTGCATCGGCCGTCATCGGAATGGCCCGAGCATCGCCCGTCATGGAAATGGCCCGCGCATCGGCCACGAACGTCGCCAGCCCCCGCGCCGCGATCAGCGCCTCCCAGTCGTAGGTGCCCGACCTCAGCTCAGGCCGGTCGATCCCGGCCGCGCCCGCCGCCAGATCGGCCGCCGCGAGGGCGTGGCGCTGGCCCATGAGCGCCGCCCCCAGAGACACCGGGCCCCCGGCCAAGCCCTCGGCCCGCAGGTCGGCGGAGCCCGCCAACGACGGCTGCCCGAGGCTCGCGCCGGCCGTCCCGAGGCCGAGCGCCGTCACCAGGTGACGCTGGCCGAGCGGCACCGGACCGAGACTGGCCGGGCCAGCCCCAAGCGAAGCCGCCAGCAGCCCTCCGCCGACCGTGACCGCCGGCTGCCCGAGGCCCGCGCCGGTCGTGGCCAGGCCGGCCGCCGCAAGCTCATGCCGCTGGCCGATGACCGCGAGGCCGAGACTGGCCGCACCACCCGCAAGGGGCGTGGCCGCGGCGGCGTGCCTCTGGCCCACCTGGGGCGCCCCGAGAGCCGCAGCCCCCGTCCCGAGATCCTCGGCCGTCAGGCTGGCGCGGCCGCTCAGGACGGGCTGCCCCAGAGCCGCCGCACCGGCCTGGAGGCTCGTGCCCACCAGCCCATGCATCTGGGCCAGAGTCACCGGCCCCAGCCCGGCCGCCTGCGTCGAGAGGCCCTCGGCCGTCAGGGTCGTGGCGTCCGGCTCCTCGGTCGCCGCTGCCGGCGCGAAGACCGCGATGTAACCCACGCGCTCATCCGCGATCTGCTCATATGCCACGTCTGTGGACTGAGGCGACCCATCCTCGACAATCCGCGAGCCGATTATCAGCGGCGGGCAGCCCGGATTGATGCCCGTGCGCACGTCGTGGATGATCCCGAAGCCGCCCGAGAACGTCACCCAGTCGGCAATGCTCGACATGCTGTCCACGGTGATCATGGCGAGGGCCAGATGCGGGGTGGGCGGGAAGCTGCCCGTCGGGCCTATCGAGAAACGCTTGGTCTGGACGTTGTCCGCGGTAACCGCCGTCGCCGCGGGCTGCGCCGTGTCCCATGGCCCCTCAAACTCCAGCACCGAGAACTGCCACAGCAGGGACGTGCCCATCCCCATCGTGATCGGGCCGGTCTCGGTGCCGTCCGAGATCCGCCAGAACACCGCGAGGTTGGAGCCCGTCAGCGACCGCGTCGCGAGCAGCGTCGCCCACCCTGACGGCGGCGCGACGAACGAATGCGCCTTGTCGCCACCGCCCGCCGCAAGGAGCAGGCTGCCCGCCGTTGGCACAAACGATGGTGTGACCGATGGCGCGTTGCCGTTGCCGGTGGCGGCCGTCGCGTTGATGAGGTCGCCGAAGGCCATCCGTCGCGCCCGTCAGCCGTCCAGCCCGGCCAGCCAGATGTCGAAGGCCGCAATCCGGAAGGTGTTGTCTGCCGTCATGTACTGCGCGGTCGTCAGTGGACCCGCCGCCAGCAGGCGGCTGTTGACGGTGTCCGTGATCGCCCAGAACTCGGCATCGGTGGCGGAGCTGGTGCTGGTGCCGGTCACCGTGCCATCCTCGAAGGCCGCCACGGTGACCTTGCGCCCCGAGGGCGTGCGCGCGGCCGGTGCGCCGACGCTGAGGCCCGCCTTGTGACCGAGGCTGTAGGTGCCCGTGGCCTGCGCGTAGGTCGCAGGCTCGGTGTGGCAGATGTCGAGCCGGTTGGCCTCGGTGGTCAGGACAGTGAGGCCGAGGTCGAGGATGCGGTCGTTGAGATAGCCCATGTGAGCCCCTTTCAGTTGCGGGAAGAACAAGCGAGGCGGCGCCAGACGCCCGCCCCGAGGACCGGCGCCCATGCCGCGAAGCCGGCAACGGCGCCCCAGAATCCGAAGGCCAGGGCGCCCGCGATGATCGCCGCCCCCAGGGCGACATGGACGGCATCCACGAGGCTGTCGGCGACATCCTGCCCCTTCTGGATCAGCCGCTCCCAGCCAAGGAAATAGATGAGTGCCACGGCCAGCGGCGTCAGGGCGAGCGACAGGCCCAGACCGTGCAGCGCCAGCGCCGCGGGCATCCCGACGAGGACGCCATGCCCGGCGGCGGTGGTGAGGCCCCCGTACCAGTCCCGCGGCTGGCTGTCGGCCTCAAGCAGGGTGTCGAGGATGCGGTCGATCATGCGGGTTGCTCCGGTGTGGGGTTGGAGATTGCGGCGATCTGCGCGCAGGCCGCGGCCACGATCGCGTGGATGGTCTCGGCATCCTCGGCCACCTCGATCTGGGCAATGGCGCCCAGCCGGGCGGTTTCGAGGGGTGCTGCCAGCGAGATCCAGACGGCCGAGAGACCGAGATAGACCTGCGCCACATGCCAGGCCTCCGGGGCGGTGATGCCCACCTCGGCCATGATCAGCGGGTAGTAGGCGGGAGCGGGATCGGGGTCGGCCAGATACGCGCGGGCCTCGGCCTCCTTGCGCAGGTAGAGCATCTCCTGCCCGGCGATCATCGTGACGTATCGTCGGCGCACGGCGTCGGCGGCGCTGTTCACGCACCCGATGCCCGCGCGACGCGCCTCCTGCAGCTCGGCCGCCAGATCGTCCGGCGTCCGCGGGTCCGCCCACTCTTCGGCGGCATGGTCAAACACCGACCACGGACCGGGTTTTGTCGGGTAGGGAAGAGCTACGCCGTCGCGAACGTAGAAGGCATCGGCCGGGTAAGCCCCCTCGATCAGGTCCTCGCCATCCACGACGTTGAGCAGGGCAATGTCCTCTGAGGTGCTCTCGATCAGACGCAGTATCCGGCCTTCCTGGTTGTGCACCGAGTAGGTCTTCATTTCATGACCGCCATGAGGGTGATTGTTGCGTTGGCAACCGATGTCCACGAGGAGCCGCTGATGCCTGCAAAGGCCAAGGTGAGTGATTGGGTACCGGAGACGCCGGGGATCACGCCCATGATGGCACCGGAGTTGTAGCTATCCCCGGTGTGGGAATCCAAGACGGTCCGGTGCGCCCACCCGTTGTATTGAGAGGTCTGGGCGTTACGGAATATGGCCGCTACCACGTCCCCGGCCGTAGCCGAGATCCAGAAGTAGAGGTCATAGGTGTAGGGTGCCGATATGGTTGCCGTGAGATAATCCGCGTATCCGCTGCGGGTCTCGTCCACAGGGCCGGGCCTCCCGGATGGGATGGCGTTGGGGGGATATTGCCGGTTCCATTTCCCAAGTCCTGTGCCTGGCGCCACTACCTCGCTGGATGCGACCGAGACCATCCTGCTGATGGCGTTGGGGGCAAGGATAGGGGTGTTGACGGACAGGTGTGGGATCTTCAGACCCCCGGCCTTGGTGAGCTGCCATCCGGTGCCTGTGGCAGCGTTGAAGTCGTCCGACCGCAGCTCCCCACCGAAGACGGCAAGGCCAGCGGCGCTGAAGCTGTCGGTGTTGACAAGCTCTGTCGTCAGGCTGTTCGGCGTGACCAGGGTCTGCCCCGACCTCTGCTTCACCACCTCCATGTTGGTGAGGAACCCGAAGCCGGATCCTCCCCCGATCCGTACCGCGCGCAGGACGCATTTGGCGGCTCCGGCCGGGGCGGTGGCGGCGGGGGTGGTGACGCTCTGCCAGGCGACCGTCGTGACGGTCGTATATCGTCCGGTGTTGGCAACGACCGCCCCATCCGCGTCGAACCAGACATACTGGATGCCGATCTGCGCGTTGGACCCGCTGTTCCCGGCGCAGGAGTAGCTCGCCACGAACCGCTCCCCGGCCGAACAGTCGAAGCGACCGATCTCGACCACCTGGGGAGCCGCGTCGGTGGCCAGCCTCAGTATGTAGCCCGTGGGCGCGGTCTGCAGGACCGCCGCCGTGCTGGCCGGGTCCCGAGCCACGACGGCGAAGGACGCCGGGAGCGGGCCCCATCCGCGCGTGTCGCCGTAGGGGATCGCGCCGTTGTTCACGAGGTTGCCGCTGAAGTCGGTGACGACGAGTTGCCGCGCCGCCACCGAACCGTCGAGCAGGATGTCGGTGGCGGCCACCCGGAACACGGAGACGGGCCCGTTCGGGTTGTCGGCCGCGACGAGTTCGAGGAGTGCGCTGGCGCCGCCGGCCTTGGCGCGAAGCACATAGGAGGCGCTGGCATTGCCCTGCAGCGTCGCAAGGGCGGTCCCTTGCGCCGAGATGGACGCCGACTGCGACCCCACCGTGCTCTGCAGGTTCGTCAGCGTGGTCGCCAGCGCGCTCGACGGGCTGATCGTGAGACCGAGGATGCTGTTGATGTTCGACTGGAGAGCCGTGTCGCCACTGTTGATCTGGCCCGAAAGACTAGTCTGCACCGCGGCGATGGCCGCGTTCGTCTGTGCCGATGTGAGGTAGTTGTTCGACAGGTTGGCGGCCACCTCGGCGGCCCCGGTGATGTCCACCACCTCGATCGACTGGATGTCGATGCTCATGGACGCGGAGGTCCGGGACCCCGAGACGTAGGCGAAGGGCAGGATATAGGGGGCAGCACTGGCTCCGTCGCTGGTCCATTCGACCTGGAAGGTTCGGATGCTGTTCGGCGCAGGGAACGTCAGGGCCGCAGCCCTGATGTCACCGACGTAAGCGAAGTCCTTGTCATATTTGCGAACCAAATAAATCAGGGCGTTCGCACTGTCCCCAACGAAGGCGGAGTTGTGCCGGGCCTTGATCGTGGCTCGGTAGGTTTTCCCCGCCACGTTCGGCAGGTAACCCATGGGCGCGATATGGAAGTTACCCGTGATGCTGCCGGGGATCCTGACAACGCGGCCCATGTAAGGGTCGGTGGGGAATGTGGCCTGGCCGCCGAGGGGGGACTTGTTCTCCACAGGCCCGGAGATCGAGTAGGTCCACCGCGCCCCGCCCTCGGAGAAGTCCGAAGGCAGGCCAAGAGCATTGATCCGCGCGGAAAGCTCCGTCTTGGCCGCCGAGATGGCGCCGTCGGTCTGGGTCTTGGTGTAGTAGCCCGTCAGCAGGGTGGCCCGCACCTGACCGCCCGACAGGATCTGGCTCTCGAGGGTGCTGACCTGCGCTGAGATCGCGCTGTCGGTCTGGGTCTTGGTGTAATAGCCGGTCAGAGCCGTGGCCTTCACCTGCCCGTTTGCAGAGTTGTAGACCGCATTCAGGTTGCTTGTGACCGTGGTCAGGTTGTTCGCAAACGTGGTCAGGTCGTTCGTGATGCCGAGCAGCTCTGCATCCAGCGCCGAAAACGCAGTCGAGAGCGTCCCGGTGAACCCCGCCACCAGCGCGTCATGATCCTCGCGCACTCCTTGGGCCGCCAGCGCCGCGGCCTGCGCCTGATCGGCGGCGGCCTTGGCCTGCGCATCGAGCTCGGCCAGCCGCTCGGCGAACGCCGGATCGACATAGTCCACCGGCGGCGTCGTGACGCTGATCCAGCCGCTCCAGACCGTCGCGCGCTCCGAGACCAGCTGGGCGCGGACCTCGTAGGCCGTCTCCGGCAGGATGCCTTCCGTCACCAGCGCCCGGCCCGACGCGACCGCGAGGACCGAGCCGGCCGCAACCGTCTCGGCCGTCGCCTGCACCCGGACCTCCCACTGCAGGCCACGCGCGTCCTCCGCCTCCTGCCCGGTCCAGGTCATGAGGATCGCAGGCCGCGTCGCCACCCCCGTGGCGTTCCGGATCACGGTGGCGCTGGCCGCAAAGGCCGGCACCGTGATCGGCGGCGGCGCGCTGACGCCGGGCGCCGCGATCGGCGAGGGCAGCAGGTCGGAGGCGGTCCAGTTGTAGTCGCCCGCGTCGCGCTCGCGCAGGCCCACCGACTGCGACAGGGTCATGAGATCGTCGGACATCTCGAAGATCTCGAAGCTCTTGGCGGCATAGCCATGCCGGCTCGAGCTCCAGCCGATCGCATCGAGCGGCTCCAGCACGGCAGCCTCCGGGGGCAGCACCAGCCGGTGCCGGCGGAACCGGCGCTCCTCGCGGATCCAGCCCTCCATCAGCTGCTGCACCTGCGCCCGGTAGGGCACCGCGGGCAGGCGCAGGTCGGCCACCAGCCGGCGCCCGCCGTCGGCCGCCTCGAAGGCGGCGTTGTAGCGGGGCGGCGCGTCCTTCACCTCCCAGAGGCTGTCGGGCTCGGGATAGGCCGCATGCACCCCGTTCCAGGTGTCGGAGAGGCCCGGAAACGGCTCGAGCACCTGGTCCTGATCGGCCAGCACATCCTCGTCGGTGATGAAGAGGACGGGCAGGCCCGGCCCGCCCACGCGCACTTTCCAGGTCCCGCCCACGTCAACGATCTGCCCCGAGCAGGCCTTCAGGAGCTCCTCGATCACATCGGCCGGCTCCTCGTCGACCGAGATCTCCAGTCCGGCACGATACTGGGCGGCGGTGGCGCCGGCAGGCACCACGTCGCACTCGTTCATCGCGGCGGCCCAGGAGGCCAGCGGCAGATCCCCGGCCGCGCATTCCCCGCCCCAGCGGTTGCCGTCGGGCAGCCGGATGCCCCGCATGATGTTGTAGACCATCACGATCGGGTTCGTGGTCGGCGTCCAGGTCGCGGGGCTCGCCCACCGCTGGCTGCCGGAGCCGCCGGCGGTGCTGTCCTTGCGGGGGTCGTAAAGCGGGATGCCCTGGATCTCGAACCGCACGGACGGCAGGTTGTTGAAGACCTCGCGCTTGTGCTTGAACTCCACGATCGCATAGGGGACGCCGCGGCCGATCATGTCCTCCGACCAGGGCCGGTCGGGGTCGGCGCCGAACTTCGACCGCAGGTAGGGATCGGCCGCGGTCTGGCTGCCGTCGTGGATCCGCACCCGGACGTAGCCGGCGAAGGAGCCGGTCACGGGCCGCAGCCCGTCCGCGTCCGGCGTGGCGGAGATCGGCACCACCTCGTCGTTGACGATCAGCCGGGTCAGCGTCTGGCCGGGAATGGCGCCCAGGGCCACGACATAGACGAGGTACCTGTTCTTGTCCCCGTGGCTCATCGGCGGCGCGATCAGCTGCCCGCCGGTCGCGGACCAGCCGAGCACGAAGGACTGGGGCGTGTCCCCGCCGGTCTGCGTGACCTGCGTCTTGATGCCGGGCTCGCGGACCTTCGGACCCAGCGCGCGGGCCAGCATCGACAGGCCGACCGAGAAGGCGGTCTGGACGAGGAAGCCGGCCAGCAGGCTCGAGGCCGCAAACTGCGATATGGCGGTGAAGACCATGCCGACGGCGGCGGCCACCGGCCCGGCATGGGCGGGCGCCGCGAGCGCGACGAGCAGCAGGAGCGCGAGGGAGAGCCGTTTCATACCCGGAACGCCCTCCGCGCCAGCGTCAGCGGCAGCACCGCAAGGCCCCCGGGTTGCAGGACATAGATCCCCTCCCCCTGCACGATCCCGAGCGCCGGCCGCCCCCCGTCGCCCTCGACCACGGCGATGTCGCCGACCTGCGCCATCAGCGGCGGGATCTCGGGGAAGCGGGCGGCATACCAGCCGACGTGATCCTCGAAGCCCTCGCGGCGGACCAGCAAAAGCCCCCGTTCAAAGGAGGTGTAACGCCCCCTCCAGCCGGCCGCGGGATCCTCGCCCGTCATCGCCTCCACCGCCCCGCCCACGAAGAGCCCGCAGTCGTGCTGTCCCCATGCGAAGGGTCGGCGGGCGGCCTCGGCCACGAAGCTCACGAGGCGCGGGCGCCAGTCGGGCAGCCGGGTCATTTGCGATCCCTCTTGAAGACAACGGAGTCGAAGGCCGGCGAGCTCTTGGCCGCTCCCGCCTTCTTCTCGCCCCAGTAGACCGGCACCGAGCCCGAGACGTCGGCGTAGCGGAACATCCGGTCGCCCGAACGCAGCTGCATGGAAGCGTCGCTGTAGCGCGTCGGCAGCGCCCGGGTCAGCGCCCGCGCGGTGCTCGCCAGCGTCAGGCTCACGGTGCCCTCGCTGCCCGCCGCCGGCGTCGGCAGCTCCACCCCGTCCACCGTGCCCTTGAACACGCGGTGCGGGGGCGAGACCGGCGCCCCGGCCGCATCGAAGAGGCCCCGGTGGATCTCGACCGGCGCGAGGCGGGCGTCATAGCCCATGATCGCCTGCAGCACCTCGGGGGCCGCGGGCGACAGGCTCACGCGGTGGGTGCGGACCTGCACCCCCACCTGCGTGACGACCGGCTCGATCGCGAGCAGCCCGCCCGCGCCGTAGTAGGTCCGGGCCGCGCCCTCGATTGTCAGCACCGCATGGTCCTCGCCGTTCCAGAGCCCCAGCGTCTCGGTGGTTCCGGTCGCCCGGTTGCGCGCCGCAATCCAGACGAGCAGCCGGGCCCGGATGCCGGCCCGGGTGGCGAGAAGCGTGGCGACGGCCGTACCGAGATCCCTCATCCGATCACCTCAGGGTCTGCACGAACTGAAAGCCCACGCCCTCGACCAGCCCGCGCCGGGGCGTGCCGGGCTGGTAGCTGCCGGGCACGATCACCGCCTTGCAGGAGGGGTTCACCAGCGTGACGGCCGCATCCGCGACCGCGCCCGGCCGGATCGGGGGGACCACCTCGACGAGCCCGGTGACCCCGGAGGCGCTCGCGGTGACCGGCGCCACCAGCTCGTGGAGCGCGTAGCGCACCGGCGAGGAGCCGTAGCCGAAGCGCAGCAGATCACCGGCCGAGAGCGCATAGTTCGCGGGCAGGCCCTTCAGCGCGATCTCGCGGGCGTTCGCCGCGACCGACGCGATCTTCACGGCCGCCGCGCCGAGGATCAGCCCCTTCGGATCGAGACGCGGCCCCGGCCGCGAGAGGTCGCGCACGAGGAAGCTCGCCCCCGCCCCGCGCGCGAGCCGGATCAGCGGCAGGACGGACGCGGCCTCCTCGGGCGTCATCCGCCCCAGCTCGATCGTGCCCTGCCAGAGGCGCGGGCCGATGTCGGCGCTGAGGATCTCGCCGCCTGCGGTGCGCGAGGTGAAGACCTGCTCGGGGCAGTCGAAGGTCAGGACCGCCACCGGCAGCAGGTCCATGAACTGCGCGAGCGTGAGGGGGAACGCGAGCGGCATCAGGCCTTCTTCCTCGGGTCGGCGTTGATCTGCTGGACGCGGCCCGGCAGGACGTTGCGGTTGAACTGGTCGAGGCCGGCCCGCACCGTGTTGAGGGCGACCTCGGAAGAGCGGCTCTCGATCCGGGCGTCGAGATCCTGCGACAGCCGCAGATCGACCACGAGGCGCTGCTCGGTCCCGCCACTCCGGGCAAGAGCGGCCGCACGGGCACCGCCGACCATGCCGCCGGCCGCGAAGCGGGGGGCCTGGCGCATGAGCGACCCGGACCGGTCGGCGTTGATCGCCTCGAGCACCGGCCGCCAGGCGGCGGTCGAGGCCGCGTTGATCACGAACTCGCCGTTCGAGAGCCAGGCGGCGATGCTGTCCGAGGTGCCGGTGCCGGGGCCCTGAATCAGGCCGCCGCCGGCCTTCTTCACCCCGCCGGCCATCGCCCCGAAGATGCCGCCCCCGGCCGCGGTGCCGAAGAAGCCCGCGAGCGGCCCGGTGCCCAGAAACATCGACTGGAGCGCGGCCGAGGCGAGGGAGCTCGCGAGACTGGCGATGACGTCGGAGGCCGACTTGCCCTGGACGATCATCGCGCCGAGCGCGTCGAAGGCGGTCTGGCCAAGGAAGTCCCAAGTCTCCTGCAGGGTGCGGGCGGCCTCCTCCTCGCGGATGCGGGCGCCGATCAGCTGCTCGACCTTGGCGCGCTCGGCATCCGTGGCGGCGGCCAGCACATCGCGGTTGCGGATCATCTCCTTCTGGAGCGGATCGCTCTCGCGCGCGAGGTCGAGGGCAAGCTGCTCCTGCCGCAGCAGCTCGTCGAGCGCCTTGCGCTGCTTCTCGATGGCCGAGACCCCGCCCCCGCGGCCTGCCCCGCGCGTGACGGGCGGCAAGCCCGAGTCGATGATCGAGGACGGCGCACTGCGGGGCCGGGGCGAACGGGATGGCGCGCCGGACGTGTCCGGGATCGGCGAGAAGGTGTTTGCACCAGGGTTGCCGTCGATCCGCGGCGGCTCGGGCGGCGACATGACCGCGTCGCCTTCGATGTCCTGCAGCTTCTTGGCCGCCGCAGTGAGCGCGGCCCAGATCGCGTTGGCCTTGAACAGGAGCAGGTTGGCAGGACCATTCGCATCGCTGAAGACCTTGGCAAGGTTGGTGTCGCCAGCCGAAGACAGCGCCCACTGGATGGACTTCATGATGTCCGCAAGGCCGCTGCTCGCGAAGCCGGCACGCAGCTGCTCATCCTTGAACTGAACGGCCTCCCGGGTCGCCTCCAGGATGCGCTTCAGGATTTCGTCTTCGGCCTCGGTGATCGTTCCTGAAGCCTCGGCGGCCTCTCTGAAGGCTCTGCCGAGCTGCTGACCGGCCGCGATCTGCTGGTCGAGAGTGGTCGCCCGATCCAGGGCGGACAGCGCGTTCAGGACCGCGTTGATCTCCCCCCGCGCCTGCCGCGACCAGATGCTCAGGTCGAAGAAGTCCGCCAGTCTCACCTGATCGCCGATGTCGTAGCGCGGGATATTGACCTGCAGCTCCTGGGCCAACGACTGCGCAACGCTCCTCGCCGACCGCTCGGCCGATCTCTTCTCCACTTCGGCCAGCTGCTTGAGCAGCTCCCGGATGACGACCGCCTGGGTGCCGAACTCCTTGGTAAGCTCGGCGGCGCTGGCATGGGCGAGCCGGCTCGCCTTGCCGTACGCATCCACATGCCCCGAGAGGTCGCCGACCGCGTCTTCCAGCGTCCGGGCTTCGGCAGACGCCCCCGTGAGCCACTGGATCAGCGCCGCGCCGCCGGCAATCACGCCGAGGGTGACCAGGTTGACCGGGCTCAGGAGGCTCATGAAGGCCGCGCCGAGGGTCCGCACCGCGCCGGCCGCGCCCATCGGGCCGATCACCTGGGTGATCTGCGTCCCCTGCTGCACCGCCAGCATCAGCGGGTTCTGTCCGGCCATCAGCATCATGCCGATGTCGTTGAACTGGGCCGTGAGGTTGCCCACGGCGCCGGCCGAGAGCTCCATCCCCCGGCCGAGGGGGGCGGTCTGGTTCTGGACGCCGCCCAGCTGGGTCCGCGTCCGGGCCGCCTCCTTGCCGAGCTGGTCCACCTGCGTCGTCAGCTTCTTCGCGGCGCCGGCCGTCGCGTCGAGCTCCGTCTTCGCGCCCTTCGCGTTCGCATCGATCAGGAGGGAGAGGCGCAGGCTCATGGCCCCCCTCCGTTCAGGGCCGCAAGCGCCCCCGCCTCGATCAGCGTGATCGCGTGCCAGAGGTCGGCCGTGACCTCGATCCCGGCCAGCGCGAGGCCGGCACGGGCGCCGGCATAGTCGAGCCCGATCGCCATCACGCCGCCCATGCCGGACCCCACCCAGCGCCACTGGGTCGAGATGGCGAGGAAGGCCGCGACGGCCGCGGCATGCTCGGGCCAGACGCCCTGGTCGTCCCGGTCGAGCGCGTCCTCAAGATCCATCCCCCAGCGCCGTGCATCGGCCATCGCCCCATCGTCATCATCGGAAGGACGGGCGAGCGCGCCTGTGGCCCAGGCGCGCCCCGCCCAGGTCAGTTTCCCGCGCGGGCCTTGCCCAGGGCCGCGTTGTAGGCCCGCAGGACGGCGAGCTTGACGTAGATCGGGTCGAGCACCCGGTCGCGCAGCCCGTCGCTGTAGGGCAGCGGGCGCCCCTCCTCGTCCTCGATGTCCTCGAGGCCCACGACGATCGCCCGGAGGAAGGCATCCATCCCGGCCGTGGTGGTCAGCTCGTGCCGGTCGGCCTCGGCCGTGGGCAGGACGCGGAAGGTCGCGCGGAAGGTCTGCTCGACGTGACCGCCGTCCACGGGCACGAGGACCGGGACGACATGGGTGAAGCGGGGGTCGGCGACGATCTTAAACATGGCAGCTCCTTGAGGCGGATCAGGTGAGGGCAAGGGTCCACTGGTCGTTGCCGGCCGTGGGGGTCGGCACGAGGCGCAGCGGCCATTCGACGATGTTCTGGGCGTTCTCCAGCCCCGCGGGCCGCTGCATCTGGGCGGCGGGCGCGGCGATGGTGGCGATGGCGCCGGCGGTGGTGCCGTGGACGAGCGACACCGCCACGGTCGAACCGGTCGCCGCCAGCGCGTAGGGGTTGAAGGTGGTCAGAGGCACCGCCTCCACCGTGGCCTCGATCGTCTCGGCGTGGTCGGTGATCAGCACCGACTCGGACCCGATCAGGAAGCGCGGCTCGATCGCATTGCCCATGGCCAGCGCAAAGCTGCGCAGCACCATCGCGGTGCCGGCGATGGTGAAGGTGGGCGTGTTGAGCGTGCTCGCGACCCGCGGCGCCTTCCAGCTGGTCAGCGTCGGCGTCGGGCGCGCGCCCTCGGCGGGCTGGCTGAAGAGGCCGGTGAACTCGAACTCCAGATAGGGGATGGCCGAGGCCCCGAGGCGCAGCGTGCAGGTGCCGCGGGCGCCGGACAGCTTGTACTGGGTGGCGCCCACCCAGAGATGCAGCGAGAGCGACTCGAAGCCCGAGGAGATCGGGTTGTAGGTCACCGAAGTGGTGGCGACGATCACCTCGGCCATGCCGCAGGCCCTGAGCAGCGGCCCCCAGGCGGGCGGCGTGCCCTTGGTGCCCGAGGGCGCCAGCTCGACCTTGAACGAGAGCTTGGCGTGCAGGTCGACCGCCACCGAGCCCTGGCTGCCGAACCACGGCAGGTCGAGGTTGCGCGCGACGTCGTTGCCCTCCATCGGCGAGAGCGTGACGTCGGTCGCGAGCACCGCGTTCGCCGCCCCCGTGGGCGCCGCATCGGTGCCGTAGGCCGCCTCGATCTTCGCCAGCAGGATCTTGTTCTTCCAGAAGACGGGCATCTCAGGCCTCCTTCACGGGCCGTTTTGCGGCGGGTTTTACGGGGGCTTCAGGGGCGGCCTCGGCGGGTGGTTCGGTGGCCTTCAGGCTGCCGTCGGCATCGCGGCGGTAGCTGCCGCCCGAGCCGGGAAGCGGGACATCGGTCATGGTCTGATCCTCAGCTGGTCGGTGATCGCGAAGTCGAGCTGGTAGACGAGCGTGCCGCCCGACATCCGCACCATGCCGCCGCGCGCGAGGCGGAAGACGCCCGGAACCTCGTCCGGTCCCCAGCCCGCGACGGCCTCGACGACCTGGCGGATGATGTCGCGCACCCGGGCCAGCTCCTGCCCGCCGGTGCGGCCGACCGCGCGGAAGGTGAGAAGCACGCCCACCACCTCCTCGAGGTCCTGGATGAAGAGCGCGGTGGCGGCGGACTCGCGGCCCCCCTGCAGCGCAACCGGCAGGACATGGGCCGCCACCGGCGCCTGCGGCAGGGCGTTGGCCGCCATCAGCGCCGCCAGATCCGCCGCGGCGGCCGTGCGCCCCCGCAGGTCGGGCACCCGCTCCTCCAGCCGGGCGATCACCCCTTCGATCATCAGATGAACCCCTTGAGGTTCTCGGCGGTGAAGGGCCGCTCGCGGTCGGTCACCAGCGCGCCCGACGTGCCGGTCCCGGCCGCCTCGACACCCGCCGCGGCCAGCCGGATCGTGCCGGCGGCGATCTCGCGCAGGGTCGCCATGGCCCCCTTGTAGTCGGCCTCGATCTTCGGATCGGGCGCAAACATATGGAGCTTCCAGACCGCGATGGCGGCCGCGACATCGGTCAGGAGCGGCTGCGGCGCGGCCAGGGGCAGCGCGTAGCGCCCCGAGAGATACCCCTCGATTACCGCGCCCGTGTCGGCGACCGCCCGGTCCACCACCTCCGCCTGGATCGTGCCGAGGGCGATCTCGCCGCGGTCGGTCAGCGACACGAGCAGGCTCTCGCCATAGCGCGCCGCGAGATCGGAGAGGGTGACGTAGGTCATGATCAGTCGCCGGAAACGCCGGCATCGACGTCCGTCGGCTGCACTTCGTGGATCAGCAGGTCCTGGCCGGAATGAGCATAGAAGGTCTGCTCCGTGTTCGGGGCCACACGGGTCTTCATCCCAAGAGCTCGAGTTTCAATGCCGATCGGGGTCACATCGACGGGCCAGCCGTGGTTCGCTTTGACGATGACGGTGGTGGTCATGGGTATCTTCTCCTGAGAGGGCTTCGAGGGTCACGGCGGAGGTCGGTCCCGGCGGCGGTCTCCCGCCGCCGGGCAGGCCCCTTGCGGGGGCTCAAGACGCGCCAGCTGCCGGCGACGCGCCTGTCTCAATAGGGGGCGGCCACCGGGTGCACGGTCAGCTCGGGATCGTCCAGCAGCCGGTCGAGATCCTCTTCGGTCAGCTGATCGTGCGGGATCGTGGTGGGCTCGGCCGTGAAGTGACGGCCGGCGCGCCAGCGGCCCCGGGCGGGGCCCGTCACGACAAGGGTCGCGGCGGGTCGGGTGGCGGGAGGGGCCGCAGGCTCCCCTCCCGCCGGTGCCACGGCGTCCGTGCCCGCGGCGGTGATCGGCGCCTCGTCCCGTGCGGCGTCCGCCTGGGGGAGGTCTTTGGCGCCCTCGGTATTCGGCGGGGCGGCGCCGTCAGCCGCCCCGGCCTGCCCCGCTTCCGGGGGCTTGGAGCGCGCGCGGGAGGAGCGCGCGCCCGTGGGTTTCTGCGCGGTCATCGCTCAGCCTCAGGCGAGCCAGGGCGAGACGAGGAGTTCGGCCGTGCCCTTCCACTCGTTGGTCTCGCCGCCCGGCCCGTACTCGGAGTTCAGGATCTTGCGGGCGGCGCTTTCGAGCGACGGCGGCACGACGAGGAGGTTCGGCATCAGGCCGAGGGGCCGGCCGTGGTCGCCCTTCATGCCGGTGAGCGCGGCGCGGGCCGCGCCATAGTTCGCGGCGCTCAGCGTCTGCTTCGAGCCCCAGGCGAACTGCCAGAAGCCGTAGCCCACGTTCGCGCGGGCATCGGCCCCGTAGACGAACTCGCGGTTGGTGAAGACGTTGTCGTCGGTGGGCTTGTCCTTCGCGACGAACTCGAAGTCCTTGCGCTTCTGCAGGATGATCGGCTTCACGGCCCGGTTGATGTCGAGCAGGAACCAGGGCGTGCCCGAGCCGCCGTCGGTGTTGGCGACGGTGCCCATGCTGCCGTCTTCCAGGATCACCGGGTGGTCGGTGTCGAAGAAGTACTGGCCGTCGTAGCAGTTCGTGGTGAAGCCCGCCTTCAGCGCGGCGAAGACCAGCCGGTCCCAGGTGGAGCCGGTCGAGGAGCCCATCTCGGTGAAGAGCGGCGCATAGATCCCGAGGTTGTCGGTCTCGATGTCGTCGCGGTCGACGCCGAGCGTGAGTTCCAGCGCCTTCTCCTTGATCGCATAGTCCGAGGCCTGGAGGTTCTGCACCACGCGCGGGCCGATCCACTCGCGGACATTCGGGATCTTGCCCAGCCAGCCGTACTTCTGCTCCTTCTGGGTCGAGTTCACGACGGTGGCGATGCGCAGATACTGCGAGGAGGCCTGGCCAAGGCCGCCCTGGAACGAGGTCTTGAAGCCGACGCGCAGGGCTTCGAGGTTCGCGGCGTTGATGAGCATGGTCAGTCCTCTCAGGAAGCGGTGGGGGTCGCGACGCGGGTCAGGCCCTCGTCGAAGCGGACCCAGACGCCGAGCTCGTCGACCATCTCGACGATGCCGGCGCGCGAGCGGGTGTTGGTGGCCGAGGTCCGCGCGACGGTCTGGTCGTCCACGATCCAGCAGGCCTTGCCGATGTCCGCCTTGGTGATCGCGTCCGTGGAGCCCGAGTTGGCGAAGCGGAAGACGCCAGGGCGGTAGTCCACCTTCTTCGCGCCGGCGGCGCCGCCGGTATTGTCGACGCGCGCCTCGGCGCGGCCGGCGCCGATGCCGCCGGTGGCGGTCGCGCCCTTGGTGATGTTGCCCGAGGCGTCGCGCATGACGAGCGCTCCGGCATGGATCAGGGTCGAGGCGGCGGCGTCGCCCTGGCGGAGGTCGCCAAGGGCCGCGGGGGTGTTCCGGTCAGCGCTGAGCGGGGGCATCAGAGGATCTCCTGGGTGCGGCCCTCAGCCTTCAGCGTCTCCGCATAGGCCTTGGGGTCGATGCCGATGAGGCGGGCGGCGGCGAGCTGGTCGGCGTTCAGCGCGATCTCGCCATCCTTCAGGACGGGGGCGGCCGTCTGGATCGTGCCGGTGCCGCCGAGGACCGGCAGTGCGCCCAGCTCCTTCTCGACGCGCGCCGGATCGGCCATGTGCATGGCGACGTAATGGTCGCGCAGCGGCTTCACGCCGACGCGGCCACGCTTGATCTCGCCATCGACGAAGGCTTCGGCCCGCGCCTGGGCGCCCGCCTCCTTCAGCGTGCGCAGCTCGGTCGCGACCGACGCCAGCTCGGACTGAAGGGCGGTGATCTGCTCCGTCCCGGCGGCGCGGGCACGGGCCGCGGCGAGGATCGCGGCCTGATCGGCCGCCACGCCCATCGCCGTGCCGATCTCGGTCAGCGCGGACTGGAGCGCCGTGTCGGGCGTCTCCTTCATCTTCGAGACGGCCGCGAGGACCTGGTCCTCGGTCGCGGCCGCGTCGAGGCCGAGCAGCTCGGCGAGTCGCTCCATGAGCGTCATCGTGGTCTCCTGGTTGAGGGCGGCGAGGCCGCGAAGGTTGGGACGGTTGACGAGGCTGGCCCGCAGGATCCGGTGGATGGTCTTGCCCTTGTCGTGGAGGACGACCGGCGAGAGCGCGCGGTAGGCGCGGTCGGCCACCAGCGCGCGGCCCGCGTCGGTCCATTCGACCCGGCCCCAGATGCCGTCCTCGCGCGCCTGCATCTCCACGATCCAGCCGCGCGCCGGGGCCGGGTGGCCCAGGGGAGCCGCGAGGTCGGTGGCGTGGTTCTCGTCGATCGGCAGCCGATCGGCCTCGGCGAAGGAGGCGGCGATCACGCCGCCGGCGTCGGCCAGGCGATAAGGGCCACGGGCGTCGGCCGTGGCGATGGTGCCGGCGGGCAGGAGATGCACCCAGTCGGGCGCCCCGGACGCATCGGCATCCTGGGCGGCCATCAGGACCGGCGGAAGGGCATGGGAGGCAGCTTTGGTCATGGGGCGACTATCGCCGCCCTGCCCACGTCAAAACATCCGCGAGGGTATGCGGATGCCCTGTGTATACGGGCTGTTTGAGGGTGGCTTTACCCTGCGCGCCGCGGCGCAGCCGGTCAAGGCTCGGGCGTGGCGGCGGTCTGCAACCACTCGCCCACGATGTCGCGGATGCCCTGCGCGTCCGTCGGCGAGAGGCCGAGGAAGGGCCGGCCCGGAATGGTGCCCCACGGGATCGGGTGGCCGGCCCGGTCGGCCCCGAAGGCGCCCTTGCCCGCCCCGAACTGCATCACCGCCGCATAGACGAGGTTCGAGCCGACCTCGACCGACGCGGGGCCGGCGAACATGGCGATCTGGCTCGACAGCATGCCCGTCTCGCCGAAGAGCGGCCGGGGATCGAGGCGGACCTTGCGGCGGGCATAGGCCGCGACCGTCGTCGGCGACTTCGGCGCCCACTTCGCGCCCTCCGGCGTCTCGCCCTTCTGGAACCGGTCCTTCGTCGAGGCGACGAGGAACGCCCCGATCTCCCGCATCACCGGGGTCAGGTCGTCGAGCTGGCGGGCGAGCGCCTCGAGCCCGACGGTGACCTGATCCTGCTTGAGTTCGACCCGGATCATCGGCCCGCCCCCGAGATGCGGAGATCGACCAGATACAGGCTCTCGCCGCGGCGCTCGAACCGGGCGATCCATTCCTCGGCCTCCGTCCGGATGATCCAGTCGAAGAGCCCGGCCGAGCCCTGAACCGCGCGCACGTCGCGCGCCTGGTCGAGGAGGGACGCAAGCCGGGCGATCTCCTCGGCCGAGGGAGCCCCTGCCCCGCCCAGCATCCGCGCCAGATCCTCGGCCGCGACGGCAAAGTCGACGCCCGTCAGGTCCATCCCGCCGATGGACCGCGTGTCGGGGCCGGCGCTCTGGGTCACAAGGCCCAGCGTGCGGAGGGGCTCGATCTGGACGGGGCCGGAGATCGGGGCGCCATTGCGCTCGCCCTGCACCCGCTCGGCCCAGCGGCGCAGATCCTGCGCGAGCGACGGCAGCGCCCGGTAGGCTTCAGCCAGGGCCTCCGCCTGTCCCGGCGGCAGCGAGGCCATGTGCGCCTTGGCGATGCCGGCGGGCCAGCCCACCGACTTCTCGGCCGCCATGGCGATCAGCTCCTGCACGGCGCTGGCGCCGGGCGCGTAGTCCCAGCCCTTGTCGATGCCCGCAGGCGCCCCCGTCCGCGCATCGAGCGCCTGCCAGCCCTCGGGCAACTGCTTGGCCGGATCGCCCCCCACGCGGCGGATGCCCGCCTCGGTGCGGGCGCCCACGATGTAGCAGCTGCAGCCCCAGCCGTTCGGGGGCGCATGGGTCTGCCAGAACGGATGGTCGGGCGGCAGAGCGAGGCCGTCCCAGGCGAGGTGCTGGATCCGCGGCTCGCGCGAGCCGCCGTGCCGGTAGACCCAGTACTTGAAGTTGCCCTCCACCATCTGCGCCATCCGGCCCGCGGCGTAGGAGACGGCCATGTTGGTGCGGTAGATCACGCGGGTCCTCCAGGCTTCCCCCGCCTTGGTACCTTCCCCCGTCCAGCCGTGCCAGCCGCGCCGCTCGACGATGGCGCGGAAGTCGCGGCGGAAGTCCTCGAGCGTGCCGCCCTGGCTCACGGCCTTGTCGACCGCCGCCGCGAGATCCGTGAGCAGGTCGGCCTTCAGGGCGCCCGCCACCATGAAGGCCCGGTCGTGCTCGGCTCGGCGGATGTCGTCCCAGCGCGCGGTCGGCACGAGGTTCCCGAGCCGGAGCCGGAAGGCCGCGGCCTGCTCGGGAAACGGCCGGCGGAAGATGGCCGCGAGATCAGGCACCGGCATCCTCCGCGGCCGCACGCCCCCCGGCATGGGCGGCCATCATCGCCTGCGCCATCACGTTGGCCAGGTCGCCCGCGTCGATCCCGGGAAAGCCCGCGAGCAGCATCTCGCGGAACTCGGCCAGCGAACCCGCGGCCGCCAGCATCGCCTCGACCCGCTCGATCATCGCGCCCATGGCCGGCGCCGCCTCGGCCGCCAGCCGATCCGCCAGAAGCGCCGCCGGATCGTCACTCGCTGAGAGGGCCGCTGGAGCCGCTTCCGCCTGCAGGGCTGTCTCGGGTCGCGCCGGGGGCTCGCCCCCTTTAAAAACGCCGGAAAACCGTTTAATCGGCCGATCCGCGCCCGGGGGTGCCTCGACGGGTACGGCGGCGGGCGCTCCTCCCATCACATCGGCGTCGTTTTCGGGTTCGTCGAAGCCGAAACGGTCACGGGTCTTCTTCTGGCTGACCCTGAGGCCGATCGGCACGAGGGCTGCGAGCGCCTCGGCCATCGCCTTCAGATCCTCGGGCTCCGGCCGCGCGATCTTGAGCCGAGGGTAGCGCGCCTGGGGCCCGTATTCCAGATCCACCCAGGGCCGGATCAGGTCGCGGTTCAGGATGCCCGACAGCGCCTTCGCATCGGCGCGCTCGATGTCCTCCTGCACCTGCCGGTGCTCCTTCCCGGACCCCAGCCCCCCGGTCACGGCATCGGTCGTGGCGGTCTGGCCGAGCACCGCCTTCGAGATCTGCTGGTCGAGCCAGTCGGCCCGCTGCTTGTAGAGGTCGGCCGTGGCGCCCACCGACTTCGTCTCGACGAAGTCGATCATCATCGACTCGGGGATGATCGCCGCGCAGTCGCCGGCGATGTTTGCGACCGCCCGGAAGAGCGTGGCCTTGTCCTCCTCGGACGCGCCGGGGCCGTATCTGCCCAGGCGCAGCGGCTGGCCGTAGGTCTGGGTGAAGATCGCCCAGTCGCGCTGGGTGAAAGCCTTGAACATCCACGCCCAGGCCGCGGCCCGGGCGAGACCCGACCGCAACGCGATCCCCGACTTGGCCTTCACCTCGGCGAAGATGAACTTGAACGGCGTCAGTTCCAGCTCCTCGCCGTGCGGGCCGAGCATCAGCGGCGTGGTCAGAGCCGCCCGGTCGAAGCGGAACCAGCGCGGGTCCCGCCACTCCAGACGCGCCGGGCGCCACTGGCCTTCGGAGGTGTCCCAGATGATCTCGGTGAAGCTGTAGCCCTTCCCGATGCAGTCGAGCATGTGGAAGAGCTCGTCGGACAGCTCGTCGCGCGTGAGCCAGTCGCGGATCATGTCGGCGATCTCGACGTCGCGTGCGTCGTCCGAGGCCGCTTCCACCGTGATGTCGAGCTGGCTGACCGAACGGCGCCGGGTGCCGAGGACGCCGAGATAGTGCAGGTCGCGCTCCTCGATCGTCTCGGCCAGCTCGAGATAGCGCACCGGGTCGCCCGCGTCCGCTTCCCGCAGGATCGAGGCCAGCCGCACCGGGTTCAGCCCGTCGGCCGGATAGCCGGTGATCGGGCTGCGCACGCTGCCCAGGGTGGCGGCCGAGATCTCCTCTGTCAGGACCGCGCGCTGCACGGGCTTGCCCCAGCGGTCGAGAAGGACGGGTGTCTTGGCCATGTCAGGCTCCGGCAACGGGGGTTTCGGGGGCAAGGGCGGCGAGCAGCGCGAACTGGGGCGAGGCGAGGACGATCTCGACGGCCACGCCATGCTCGATCATCGAGGCCAGCTCGCCGGGAAGACCGGTCAGCGTGACGTAGGCTTCCATCAGGTGCCGTGGCAGCCGGGCCGCATCCTCGATCGGCATCCTCGGGCGCAGCGCGGCCAGGGACCGCCAGCCGGCACAGAGCCGGCGATCCGCCTCCCTCAGGGTGCGGGTGGGCGTGAAGGCGTTCATCCGGCGCTTGGCCGCCGCGGCGGCGGCGTAGGCGCGGACGACCGCCTCCAGATCCTGACGGCGGCCCATCAGAGGCCTCCCCGCAGGGCTGCACCCAGCGGCGGGCGCCACCAGCGGCCCGAGGCGGCCGGTTCCTCGTCCGGCCCCTCGGCCGGGGCCGCCTCGGAGGCACCGCGGTAGCCGAACTCCTGCACCCCCGTCTCGGCCGCGCTGACGGCGAGCGCCCCCGCCCAGAAGCGGTCGGCGTGGCCGTCCGAGTCCCCGTCGGCGATCAGGCGGCGGGCGCCGGTGATCCCCACCTGGCTCTTGATCGAGTGCAGGTCCGCCCTCAGCACCGGGTCGCCGGCAGGGATCCGGGTCTTGCGGTCCTGCATCGACTCCTTCAGCGAGGTGGCGAGGCCCAGCTTGATCGCGGCCGAGAAGAGCACGCCCTCGACCCGCAGCTGCCCGTGCCGGCGCTTGGCATCCTCGAACGGCTTCTCGCCCATGCCGGTCTGGTCCATGCGGACCCGGATCACTCGGTAGCGGCGCATCACGTCGTCGAGCAGCGCATCCTGCTCGGCGAACGAGATCCGGCGGCGGGCGATGATTTCGCGCGTTACCAGGACGTCGCCCACCTGCTCGACGACCCAGATCACGAAGAGGTCGTTCCGGGCCGCGATGTCCACACCAACAAAGCACGGCCCGCCCATGTAGAGGTCGGGGATGCCGGCGCTGTTGCTCTCGCAGGACGAGATCAGGTCGTAGTCGAGCCAGGCGCTGGCCTCGTCGAGCCACTTCAGCTCGTATTCCTGCGCCCAGGCGTCCTCGTCGGCCATGCCCGCCCGCAGCATGTCCACGTCGCGGTCGAGGCCCTGGCGCACCGCCTCGTAGATGTCGACGATGTGGCGCGACCAGACCGAGCCCTCGGCCGTCATCAGCTCGTAGAACTTGTTGCCCTTGCCGTTCGGGGTCGAGATCACCCGCAGCTTCTGGCGGCCCTTCGAGATCACCGGGAAGAGCGCGGCCCAGATCTCGCGGCTCTTTGCGTGGAAGGCGAACTCGTCGAGGATCACGTTGGCCGAGAAGCCGCGGGCGGTGTCGGGGTTCGCGGGCAGCGCCGTGATGCGGCTGCCGTTCGGGAAGGCCACCTCCAGCGCCTTGTAGACGGCGTCCGGCCCTTTCTCCTGGGGCGCGCGGAACTCGCCCTCCTCGAAGCGCGGCTCACCCCCTTTAACGAGGGTGTTATAGACCTCGTAAAACGCCCGCGTGAACGGCTTGATCACCTCGGTCATCGCCTCGGCCGCCTGCCGCTCGCCGCGGGACAGGATCACCCACCGGGTCTTCCGGTCATCCTTCCAGGCGGTGAAGCAGTCGTCGACGCACTCGCCGCAGGTGCTGAACGTCTTGCCGGTCTGGCGGCTGAACATGCCGATCTTGAACCGGCTGTCGTCGGCGATCCAGGCCCGCTGGTAGGGCAGGAACTGGACGACGGGCGAGATCGGGTTGAGGGCGCTCATGCCCGCACCTTCAGTTGGACGCCGGCCGGGGCCGCTGCCTCGGCACGCGCACCATCAGGAGGCAGTAATCGACCCCGTCCAGATCCACGATGAGGGCGGCGCTGCCGTCATCCATCCTCATGATCTCGGCCGGCAGACGCTGCTGGCCTTCGCTCCACAGGATCTCGGCGACGCGGCGGGCGGGGGCTTCCAGTTCCCAGGCCATGGTTCCTCCTAAGCGAACCCGAGGATGCGGCGGGCCTTCTCGGCCGCCTCGGCGTCGATGTCGCCGCTCGTAACTGCTGCATCGAGCTTGGCCACCTGCGCCTTCTTCTCCTTCTCCTGCATCGCCTGGACGATGCCGGACGAGCTCATGACGTCCTTCATCATGCGGGCGAGGAAGTGCAGGTTCTGCGGGCTGATCTCGGCGCCCTCCTTCGTCACCTCTGCCTGCATGACCTTGAAGGCGAGCGTGGTCAGCATCTGGAAGAGGACGTTCTGGCGCTGCGCCTGGTCCTCGAGCCCCATGTCGCCCAGCCACTCCTTGGCCCAGTCCGACGCCTGCTCCTGGAGCTTCACGAACTCCTTGTACTCGGAGCCGAAGTCATGGAGCGCCGACTTGCGGATCCTGAGGTCGAGCCCGGCCTCCTCCAGCCGGAAGTTCAGCGCCTCGGCCAGCTCCTCGTACTGGCCGAAGCCGCGGGCGCGCAGCTCCTCCTGGAGCCAGGCCCGCAGTTCCACGGGCAGGAGGTCGATCTTGCGGGGCGGCGGCATGTCAGCGCCTCGGGCCCGGCCGCTGGATCTCGGGGTGCGTCGCGCGCCCGAGCGCGATGTCGACGCCGCGGGCGGTCGCTGTCGGCACCCAGAACTCGCGCGAGCCGGCCAGCGTCACGAAGCCCTGCTCGGCCAGCCAGGCCAGCTCGGTCGCGGTCTGGTCGCGCGACGTGTCGATGCCGATCGCGTTCGAGTTCAGCACGTCGGTCAGCACCGAGGCGTTCGACGTGTAGGTCGGGCTCTCTTCCAGGAAACGAAGGATCGCCAGCCGGCGGTGGCGGCGGAGGGTTTCGGCATAGTCGCTCATCGCGCTCCCCCAAGCAGGTGGTCCTCGTGCCGCGCCACGATCGCCTCGAGACGCGACATGATCTTGTTGTTGCCCTCCATCGTGGCGGACATGGCCTTGAACTCGCCCTGCATGTCCCGCATCGCGAGGTGCAGGGCGTGCATGTCCTCCTTGGTGGGCTGGGCGCGCAGGGTCTGCTCGACACTGGCGAGGCGCGAGTCGAGCCGGTCCATCCGCTCGCTCCCGGCCTTGAACCGGCTTTCCACGTTCTGGTCCCGCGTCCGCCACCAGGTGTAGAGGATGTTCAGGATCGACAGGGCGGTCAGGACCAGCGCAAGGAGCGGCCCAAGGTCGGACGAGCTGGTCACGCGAGCCCCCGGATCATCATGATAGGAGCGCCCGGTGCATCGGGGGGCACGGTCGCCGGGACGAGGCCCGCGAAGAGAAGCGCGATGATCACCGCGGCGGCCGTGCTGGTCCGCACCCGGGCGCCCCACCAGACCAGCCGGAAGTTCGGCGCCCGGCGCTCGATCCACGCCCAGAGACCGAAGACCAGCGGCGCGATCTGCTGCCACGCGGCAACGGCACGGTCGCCGGTGGCGATCACCTCTTCGGGGGTGCTGCCCCAGCCGATCTCGCCGAGCGTGCGGAAGAGGTCGATGCCGAAGGCGTTCAGGGCGACCGAGACGATCAGCAGGATCTGTGCATAGAAGCTCCGCGCCTGCCAGATCGGCAGCGCGGGCAGCGCGGCACTGGTCACAGTCGCAGCGATGATTGGGGCGTTGGGCAGTCGCATGTGAGGCTCCGTTCAGGCGGGCAGGAAATGGGCGGTGTAGGCGGCGACGATCCAGCCCTCGTGGCCGCCGTAGGCCACCTGCAGCCATTCGCGGCCGTCGAAGGTCCCGCGGCGCAGCACCGGCACCGGCGTGCCGTCGGGGATGCGGGAAAGGACGTTCGGGTTGAAGGAGGGCCAGCGGCGCAGGTTCAGGCTGTCGCCGCTGGTATCCACGACAACCATCCTGGGATCGCGGGCGGTCAGCTTCACGGCTTCCGAGAAGGCCTCGGCCTCGGCGTCAGCGGGATCGTCGCGGCCGAGGATGCGGGCGCGGACGTGCTCGAGCGGGAACAGCGGGTTCGTGTCGACCTTCCGCCCCGGCGAGACATACCAGTGGGTGGTGATGTCGCGCAGCGTCGGGATGCCGTCGAAGAGCGCCCGCAGCAGATCCAGAACCGCCGTCATCTGCGCCTCGGGATAGGGCATCCAGAGGCCGCGGCCGTGCTGGGGCGCCTCGACCTCCCGGATGCCGAACAGGTTCGTGGCGAAAGTCTCGCCGTACCAGGTGGCGCACTGGGTATCGGAGAGGCGCGTCATGTGGCCGGGGTTCACGATCTCGATGCCGATCGAGAAGTCGTTGCAGCCGGTTCGACCGTGGAAGCTCGACTTGCCGGCGTGCCCCGCGCGGCGGTTGGTGGGGACCTGCTGGACGACCGTGCCGTCGATCTCGACGACGAAGTGGACCGAAACACCGTTCGGCGCGCTGGCAAGGTACGTCGCGGCCGATCCCTTGGTGATCCGGCTCGCCGTGTCGTGGAGGATCACGATCTCCGGAACGATCTCGCGGCCAATGTTCTTCGCCTGCAGGAAGGCGACGCCGGAAAGACGGTGGTTCTCGATACGCATAAGGCCCCTCGCAGGGGCCTTGGCCGGCCCCGATCGAGGCCACTTTCGCGCGCGCGCGAGGCTCGAAACATCCGCAACGGTGTGCGGTGGCGACCGCGACCGACGGACGGAATCCCCGTTAGACGAACATGGAAATCAAGGATCTGTGGCAATTATGGATCAACCACTGTGAGGATGCGGAGCCATGCAGAGCCTTAGGTTGATTTAAGTGCGAATCGCGGCAGGCTCTGGTGGTCATCTGGGGGGATGACGAGGGATTATGATGAAAAACGCCTTTTACTTCGGCGACAACCTCCACGTACTCCGCGAGTATATTGCGGACGAGAGCGTCGACCTCATCTATCTGGATCCGCCGTTCAACTCGAACGCCACGTACAATCTGCTTTTCAAGTCGCCGGATCGAAAGCGGTGGTCAGACGCACAGATTGCGACCTTTGAAGACACGTGGAGCTGGGGCGAGCTGGCCGACGCCCAGTTCCGCGAGATCACGTCCTCCGGCGGCAAGGCCAGCGAGGTTCTGACCGCCTTGCGCCGTATCCTCGGCGAGAACGACATGCTGGCCTACCTCACGATGATGACCGCTCGACTGGTCGAACTTCATCGTACGCTGAAGCCGAATGGCTGCATTTACCTGCATTGCGATCCGACAGCGAGCCACTACCTCAAGGTACTGCTAGACGCAATTTTCGGGGCCGCTAGGTTCCACAATGAGATCGTATGGAAGCGGACCAGCTCACACGGGAACGTTTCGGCCAACTACGGCGACGTGACCGACACTATCCTCTACTTTAGCAAGGGCAGCACCCCTCGATGGAACAAGCCCTATGTCCCCCTCAGCGACGAGAACATCGCGAAAAAATACACCTATACGGATCCGGACGGACGTCGGTTTACCACACGCGATTTGCGCAACCCCGCTGATCGCCCTAATCTCAAATACGAATATAGAGGCTATCAGCCACACCCGAATGGGTGGTCGATTTCGCGGGAGCTGATGGAACAATATGATGCGCAGGGCCGCTTGTACTTCCCGAAGGACCCATCGGGTCGCATCAGGCTCAAGCTGTATCTCGACGAAAGTCCAGGCCGCGCCATCCACAACCTCTGGGACGACATCCCTCCTCTAAACTCGCAGGCACGCGAGCGCCTGGGGTACCCAACCCAGAAGCCTGTTGCGCTTCTTGAGCGCATTCTGGGCGCGTCTTCAGACCCGGAGGACGTCATACTGGATCCGTTCTGTGGGTGTGGCACGACACTCCATGCTGCGCAGAATCTCGGCAGACGCTGGATTGGAATAGATGTTGCCGTGCAGGCCATGCAGATCGTCGGGGACCGCCTAAGGAGCGCGTTTCCATCAATCGAATTCGACGTTTTCGGCCTGCCGACAAGCCCAGAGGGTGCACACTGGCTGGCCGCCAAGGATCCGTTCAAGTTCGAGGAGTGGGCCGTCTCGCGTGTCGGCGCGATGCACTCGGGACGGTATCGGAACGACGGAGGGATCGACGGATACTTCTACTTCATGCATGGACGCGACGAACATAGCCGAGGAATCGTGTCGGTGAAGGCAGGGCGCAATATCAATCCTGGGATGGTTCGGGACTTGACAGGGACCCTCTTCCGGGAGCGCACAATGAACCGCGACCCCTCGGCGATCGCCGTGCTGCTCTGTGCGCGAGAGCCAACGGACGGGATGATCCAGGAGGCCCGACGGGCGGGAACAATCCAGACGATGTATGGTGAGATACCAGCCGTCCAGATCCTGTCGGTGGCGGACATCTTCGCAGGTAAGACCATTCAGGTGCCGCTGATGTTCGACAGCGTGTCGGCCGCGGCGGCAGGCCGACGCAAAGGCAAGGCAACATCCGGCTATCTGGACCCGCGCGAGATTTTTCGTCAGCGCCAGATGCTCTTCTCCTTCCACGGCGCGGGGAGGAGTGTTCAGCCGGATCAGGCCGTCATGCCCGAGCCACTCAGATCGGCCGGCTAGTCAATGGTTGCTGTACGGGTCAGAAGAGCGACGCTTGGCGGGGGTCAACGCCGCGCTGCGGATCTTCGCCTTTCAGCCAGCGCCTGACGGACACGTCCGTCGCATGCAGCCGGCGGGCGATCTCGGCGATCGCCAGCCCTTGCGCCCGTAGGCAGCGGGCGATCCAGGGCTTGGCGGTGGGCACCCGCAGCTTCATCTGGCCGACCGCGTCCGCCAGCGCCGCGGCCTTCTCGACCCCCACCATCTCCACGAGACGCGAGCGGCCCTTGGGTGTGGCCGCGAGGTAGATCTCGCCGCCTCCGAAGGCCAGCAGGAACTCGACAGCGCCCTCGGGACCGAGGACGCGGACAAACGGTTCGACATGCTGGGGCGGAGGCGGAAGGTGCGTCATGCGGCCGGTGCCTCCCCCGCCGCGAAACGTTCCGTTTCGTTGCCCCAGACATCCTGGCCGGGCCACGGCTCGCGGGCGAAGAGTTCGCAGGCATAGGCGCGCGGCAGCAGCGTCTCGATCATCTGGCGCATCTGGATCGGCTTGCGGGAATGCTCGCGGCGGATCGCTTCGATCGTGTCGGGGATCTCCTCGGCGTCGATCAGGTTCCGGCAGGACCGCGAGGCGATCTGCGGCGCGCCGATCTTGCCCACGAGATAGGGCTCGGAGGCCGAGCGCAGGATGTAGCCCGTGCCGAAGGCGGTCTTGCCGCCCGCGGTGCGCTTGTTCCAGCTGCCCCCGGTCACATAGCGGAAGCCCCAGGTCTTCATGACGCGCATCGCCTGCGGCAGGTGCGGCCAGGTGGTCCAGAGAAAGAGCAGGCAGTCGGGCCCCGCGAGGTGCGAGACGGGCAGCCCTGCGATCCAGTCCTCGCCTGCGGTGGCGTAGTGCGCCTCGGGGCTCTTCGCATGCCCGGCCTCGGACCACATGCGGTACTGCCACGGCGGATCGGCGAGGATCGCGCCGTACTTCATGGGGGTAAGCGTCTGGAAGGGCCAGCTCATGACACGTCACCGCAGGAGGAACAGGTCGGAGCATGCCGCTCTCCCGGTCGGCGACGGCAGTCCGGGCAGCGCCCCTCCTGCCAGGCCGGCAGACGACGCTCCGAATGCGCCCGTCTGACCGTGGTGACGGCAGAGTCGGTCAGCATGTACTTGAAGCCCTCGCTGACCACGGCCGACGCGCCCAGGGCAACCGCATTGGCCACCCGATCGGCAATTGCGCGGCGGTGCGCGCTGAGATCGAGCCCCACGACCCGCTCCAGATAGCGGATCAGGGCATGATCCGTGATGTGCGGCGGCGTCCGGCTCATGTCAGCTTCACCCCGACCCGCGCGCACCAATCCTTCAGGGCGCGGGTGACATCATTGATCTGGGCCGGGTCGCGCAGCGCATCGACGTCGAGCGGCACGGCGCCCCACTTCTTCTCGAACCGGGCCCGGATGAAGGCGTTCAGGCCCTTCCGGCCAGTGACCTTCAACGCGCCCGCCAGCGCCAGCTGGCGCCAGAGAACGTGGATGAAGCGGATGTCGGCCCGCGGCGAGACGGGCCGGGCGAAGCCGCCCGAGCGTTCGGGATGGAAACCCCGGGCCTTCAGTGCCTCGACCACCTTCTGCAGCTCAGCCTCGGTCATGTCCGACATGCTGGCCTTGCCGGTCGCCACCAGCTGCAGATCGCGGCGCGTCTCCGCATCGATCCCCAGCTCGCGGCAGCCGACGTGGATCAGCTTCTGGAGGGTGCGTGTCACGGCCGGCCCTCCGGTTTCGGGAGCGCGAGCAGACGACGGCCTTTGGCGGCCTTCACGGCTTGGCCCTTGCTTCGCTGTTGATCCTGCACCTGGCGAAGCTCGCGGAGCAGGAAGCCAAGTTCATAGGTATCTTCCGTCTCGATCTCGATACGGATCGTCGACCTCGGTCCCTTCGTGGTAGCGGAATAGGACTTCAGGATCAGCTTGCTGTCGTCGGCGAGGTATATCATGGCTCACCCCCTCCAGAGCTGGGAACCGGCGGCGATCCACAGGACCGCCTGCAGCGCGAGCACGGCGCCCGCCAGACGCATGGTCTGGCGGACCTCCGAGTGATCGTCCGCCTCGACCGCCTTGCCGGCGGTGACGAACAGCAGCGTCGAGACGATCATCGTCGTCGCCGCCGAGAAGATCAGCGCGATGAAGCCCAGCATGGCCGCCTCACGCCTTGGCGAGGTCGATGGTGACGGTCTCCCAGGCGCCGTCGAAGGCCGAGCGCATCTGGCAGCGCACATAGGTCTTCGAGCCAACCACGCGGATGGCATCACGGATCGCGCGCATGGCGGCCTGCCAGCGCTCGTCCGCGATGTCGAGGCGCAGCAGCATGAAGATCTCGGAGCGGTTCACCTGCCCCGGCCGGTCGGTGTTGAAGGCGCGAGTGACGATGTCGCGGATCTCGGGTCGGCTGTCGGCGGCCCATTCGGTCAGGCACTCGTCGATCAGGGACTTCGCCTGCTGCAGCTCGGGGCCGAAGTCGAGGCAATCCTGCTCGCGGATCTCGACGCGCATCAGGCCGTCGAAGCTGGTCAGGGTCATGTTGCCCTTCTTGCCGCCGACCTTGACGCCGTATTCCTGGTCGAGGAGCGCGGTCAGCGCGCCGATGTCGTCGAAGGTGTGACCCTTGAACCGGGCGACCTGTTCGGAAAGCGCGACGGCGAAGCCCATGATCCGGCGCACCGTCTCGTCGATCAGCTGGTCGGAGGCCTTCACCAGTTCCTTCGGGCGCAGGCCGCCGGTGGCGTCGCGCATGTAGGTCTTTCCCTCGATCTCGACGGTTCCGGCAGGCAGCGGCGCGGGCGTGAAACGGGACATCATCTCGGTCATTGAAGGGTCCTTTAACGAGCAGTTACAGGGTGGGTGGCGGCCCGCGGAGTGGAGCGGGTCACCTGCCAGAGGAGCGCCTGAAAGAGATCCCGCTCCGCCCGGATGACGCGCAGCGCGCGCTCCACCTCGGGGCGGCTGAAGCGGCCAGGCTCGGCCGCGACGTCGTCAGGCAAAGGATGATCAGCCATAGAAGCGCTCCATGATGGCGGTGGCCGCGGCGCGTGCGTCGGCATCCGACAGCGTCGGGCTGGCGAGAACGCCACGGATCAGGGTGATCGGCAGGTCTTCGCCCCCTGCCCCCGCAGAGGACGCCGGGCCGGAAATCGCGGCCTGCGCCAGTTCCACCAGGTGCGCCCGGTAATCCGGGCACTCGGAGGCCCGCTGGGTCACCTTGCGCAGGGAGTTCCGGATGGTGGTCGGGTCCCGGCCATCCATCAGCCGCCCGATCGCATTGCGGCTGAGGCCCGCATATTCGTGCAGAAGCCATGTGAGTTCGTGCCGCGGCCAGATCACCTGATGGTAGGTCCCGCTCCGGCTCAGCAGGGTCTCGCGTCCGATGCCGGTCTTCGAGATCACGGCCGCAAGGATGGCCTCGGCCTGCAGGCGGTGGCCGGCAGGAAGGATCGGAAGGTCCGTGATCATCGCCCCTCCTCCTTCTCGCGGGCCGTGTTGCGCGCGCACAGGCTGCAGGCGCGGTACATGCGGACGCGCAGCGGGTTGCCGGTCTGGAAGGTGCGGGTCTTCTCGCGCCAGTCCTGGCAGACATGGGCGGGCATGGTCCCGAGAGCCGGGCAGCGGATCACCGCGTCCTCGAAGACGCCGCGCACCCGCTCGGCCAACGCCTCGAGGTCGCCCTGGTACTTCCGGCGCAGCGCCTGGCTGATCATGGTGGCGCTGCGCTCCAGGCGGGCTGCCACCTTGTTCTGGCTGGTCTTGCCGCACTCGATCGCGAGCGTCTCGATCCAGTCGGGCATGTCATCGCCCCATGCCTCGCGGGCGATGTCGAGGGGGCCGCTCATTGCGCACCACCCTTCCGGGGCGCCACGCCCGGAATGTAGGCGAAGGCGCTCTCGTTCGGATCCCAGACAGTGGTGATACGCCGCTCGCGCGGGGCGCGCGGCCCCGTGTTCCTGACCAGCTGATAGGTCGCCTCGCGCTGGCCCGGCACGGCCGTCCGGGTCACCCGCAGGTAGCCCGCCCTGAGGAGCGCCTGGCAATAGGCGCTGGCCTCGCGCAGATCCACCCGCAGGTCCGCGCGGCAGTGCGCGGCAAGATCCACCGGCGTGAAGGTCTTCAGGCCGCGCATGGCGGTCCAGATCTGCTGGCCGATCTGGCCGGAGCGGTCCTTCGGCTGGCGGTAGGCCGGCGTCAGCTCGAACATCTTCCGCGAGGCCCCGCTGCCGCCGCGCTGGACGCGGATGCGCCCCTCGGCCTCCCATCCGCGCACGAGGTCGCGCGCCGCCTCCATGCTGATCGTCATCTCGGCCGAGATCTCGGCATAGCCGAACACCTCGACCCGCAGCGCGAAGTCCCACGCCTTCGCCTCGACGGCCGGACGGCGCTTTGCCGTCATGGTCTGATGTGCCCCCATCAGCATGATCACGCCCTCCGGGCCGTCCGAGCCGCGGCCTGCTGCCGCGAACGCTCGACCGCATGTTCACGCCGCGGCGGCGGGGCCTCGCCCCGGAAGAAGGGCCTCGCCCCCCACTCCGCGAGGCCGACCTTCGTCCAGCCCTGCGTTACGGCCGTTTCGCGGACATGGCTGAGGTTGGTCGAGACGCGGCGGATCGAGCCGCTCGACTGCTCCAGCAGACGCTCTTTCAGCTCGTCGCGGATCTCGATGCCCGCGGCATAGATCGGCGCCAGCTGGTTGACGTCCGAGATCTCGGCCGGTTGCGCCCCCACCCAGTCGAGCATCCGCCCGTGGACCCGCTCCCATTTCATGAGCTTGGTCGGCAGCTCCTCCTCGCCGATCAGGATCACCGGCACGTTCGACGCCTCGTAAAGCCCGCGCACCACCTCGACCATGTCGTCGCGGATCAGCCGGTCGGCCTCGTCCACCAGCAGCGGGCGTTGGTGGACCGACAGCTCGCGCGCCACCTGCTCGAAGATGTCCGGGGCGGTCCGGGCCGGCCTCAGGGCGAGTTCATGGGCGATGCCCGCCAGCAGCTGCTTCGACCGCCAGAGCGGCTGCACCTCGATGTGGCAGGCGCCGAAGGCGTTGGTGGCATAGACCGCGGCCGTGGACTTCCCGAAGCCCGAGGGCCCGTAGTAGGTCGCCATCCCCGGCAGACCGAAGGCGCGCCTCTGGACCCGGTCGATGAGGGTCATCAGCGCCGAAACGTTCCGCAGGGGCGCAACGCTGTCGTAGAGAGCATCCATGCTCAGTCCTCACATTCACGTTTGTTGGCCGGTTGCCCGGCTGGTCATCCGAACATCTGGTCGCCGTGGACACGCCACAGCATCAGCTCCGAGCGGTACTCCGAGCTGGTCTGGTAGCCCGCGAGCCACTTGCGCTGATCGCGGGTGATCTCCTCGCCACGCTCGAGCGCGCGTTCGAGGTCGAGCGCGCGCTTGAAGCGCACGCGGGGGGCTTCCTCCGCAGCCGGCACCTGCGGCCGGAGCGGAAGGGGGGTGACGGTGGCCGAGGCCTTCGGCGCGGCAGCGGGCTGCGCGGTGGCCGGCGCAGGCCCCTTGGCCTTCACCATGCGGACCACCTTCGCCTCGGGCTTCGGCGGCTCGATCGGGCTCACCTCGTCCAGCTGGCGGCCGAGTTCGGCGGCGGTGTAGCGGCGGTGGGCGCTGGCGGCCTCCTTCTCGGCCTTCAGCCAGGCGCGTCGGGCGCGGGCCGTGATGCGGGCCTCCTCCAGATCGAAGAACCCGCTCCGGTCTGTCGCCGGGGCATGGCCGAGATAGGCGCCGTCCTGGCTGTAGAGGTGCAGGCCCGACCAGAGGTCGGCAGGGTCGAAGCGGGCTACCACGCGCTCGCCCGCCACGTCCTGCATCCACTCCGCCCAGTAGCGGTTGTTCTGGAAGGCGATCTCGCCGGTCCGGGTGTTGAGCCGCAGCCCTTCGGCGCCGAGCAGCCACAGACGGCGCTGTGCCTCGGTCGCCTTCCGGATCGGGGCGCTCGCGTCGCTCTCGTCGAAGACGTCCGCGAAGCTCCGGCCATAGGCCACTTCCGACCGCCGCCCCTGCCGGGTGTTGTGCTCCTCGATCCCCTCGGCCAGCACCCGCAGGAAGTCTTCGAGATCCACGGCACGGCTGCCATAGTCCTCCGGCTTGGCCTCGGGCTTGTTGCCGGTCCAGGCCCCGTCGAAGCGCGGATCCTTGGCGATCGCATCGCACATGTCGCGGAAGGCGCGCTCGATCGGCTTCGACTGGCCGCTGTAGGGCGTAGCCCAGTGGATCTCGCAGCCGAGGGCCGTGAAGAGGCCCGGAACGTCGTCCTCCTTGACCTTGAAACGGTAACGGGTCGCGGCGCCGCCGGTCACCACCTTGGCCGCGAACTCGCGCCCGTTGTCGAGAAGCACATGCACGGGAATGCCCCAGTCCTCGATCATGTCGCCGGCGGCGAGCAGCACGGCCGTCGAGTTCGGGGTCTGGTCCACACGCCAGGCGAGGATGCGCCCCGAGAAGATGTCCTGGAACGCCACCATCTGCGGGCGCCCTACAAACGACGGCTGGCCTCCCTCGGCCGGCCAGCGCACGAAAACGTCGAACTTGTGGAAGTCGGCATTGACCGCCTCCAGCGCATGCAGGGCCGTCTTGTCCCGCCGCTGCGTCGGATAGAGCCGCTTCACCTTCTCGATGCCCTCGCGGCAGAGGACCTGCGTCACCCGGCTCACGGTGGCGTTCAGCCGGCGCTGCGCCGTCTTCAACGGCAGCGTCTCCAGCCCCCTGCCCTGCGCCACCCGCAGCTGGCGGCGGTAGCACGTGGCGAAGCTCGGCCCCGCGAGCCGCAGGAAGTCGGACTTGAGCAGGTCCATGAACTCCGGATCGCAGTCCTTCGTGCGGATCCGCGCCTGGGAGGCCCGGTGGCGGGGCGCCAGATAGGGCAGCCGGTCATCGGGGCGCACGCCCTCGATCCGCCCCAGCCAGTTCCAGATCGTGCGCTCGCCCGCCTTCGAGATCCGGGCCACCTGATCCACGGCCAGATAGCGCCCGACCATCGGCTCCAGAGCCTCGACCTTCTGGATGATCGCGAGCCGCGCCGCGGCCTTGTCCTTCACCGCCTGCGGCAGGGTCTCATACCAGCTCCACGCCTCATCCCGATCGACATGCGCCGCAGGCACCGCAGCGGCCGGCGGCTTGGCGTGGGTGAGCAGCTGGCGCTGCGCGGTCAGCGGGAACAGCTGCCAGCTGTACTCCCAGCCGCCGCCGCGACCGGCGCGCCGACGGGCAAGGCTCGGTTGCGCGCGCCAGCCAAGACGCTTCGCCAGAAGATCGACGCCCTTCTGGCTGGTAGGCAGATCGGGCAGTCTGGCAACCGCAATCTCGGTCGCCGTCCACCACACCTTGTCCGGAGAGATTGTCACCGCTCCCTCCGCTCGACGTCATCGCCCTCGCCGTCAATCTCGGCCAGCAGGGCGGCGAGATCAGAATACTGCTCGGTGACAAAGCGCCGCCGCGCCGCGGCCGGCGCCCGCTTCCATGCCTTCAGGAGGGCCGCAAAGGCCTCATCAACAGGGGATTTAACGGCGCCCTCGTCACCCGCCCCCTGCCGCAGGCTGCGCATCGCCTCGGCCGCCGATTTGGCGCGGCCCGAGGACAGGCGTTCCACCACCGCATATCGGTCGGTGGCCTGGGTGATCTTCGCGATCTCCGTCAGATCCTTCAGCGACACCGGCCGCGGCGCTTGCCGCAGCGCGCGCACCTGATCCGGCCCCAGGGCGGACCCGGCGGAGATCATTCGCCGAACATGACGATCGGTCAGGCCAAACTTCTCGGCCGTTGCCGTTGCAAAGGATGCGACGGACACGATGTCCGCCGCATCCCAACGTTTCGCAGCAAGCGCAGCACCAGTCGCCGGCTTCGTCTCGGGATGCAGGCGCTCATAGACAGCCTTGCGGGCGGCGAGGAAGACCGCCGTGTCGAGCGCGTTCATCTCGGCACCGGCCAGGTTGTCGTCAATCTCCATCAGGCGCGCCCAGTCGTCGGTCACCTCCGTCCAGACCTTCGCCTCGATGTCGGTCCAGCCAAGGCGCTTCGCCGCCTCGAGGCGATGGCCCCCGGCGATCAGGTGCAGCCCGTCCTTCTTCTTGCGGACGTGGATGGCGTCCTTCATCACGCCCGTCTCGCGGATCGAGGCGAGCAGGCTCTCGACGCCGGCTTCGCTCACGGGGCGCAGGCGCCCCTTCGTCTCGATCTCGGCCACCGGCACGCGGTCGGTGGAAAGCAGCTTCGGTTCTTTCATGTCAGTCCCTCGGGCGGCGGGGCGGCGCGGCCGTCCGGCTGTGTGTGGTCGTGTCCGCCACGCTCGCGGCCAGCCCGCAATGCGGGCAGAGCCGGTCGTGAATGCCCTGCGACTTGAAGGGGCGATGGCAGGCCAGACAGGGCCGCTCCCGTGGCGCCCGGCGCTCGGCCGCCGTCAGCAGCCAGTCGAGGGCACCCTCCTTGTCCGGAAAGACCGGACTCACGCGCTCGGCCTCGGCGTTCTTCACCGCGAAGCCGTGGGAAAGCTGGGCAACGCGGTACCCCATCAGAGCGCACCCCCGACGGGTTCGGCCTGAGCCGGCGCCACGGCAGGGAACGCGGCCGCGCTGACCCCGAGCAGCTCGAACCGCTCCAGCAGGCCAAGCATCCCGGCCTCCTCGCTGACCGAGAGCGCGTCGAGCAGCCGGTTGATGGCCTCGTCGAACTGGCTCCAGTGCTGATCGGACTCGACCAGGGATTTGGTCTCAAGGGCAGCGGCACGGGCCGTCAATGCCTGGGTCAGGAAGAGGCGGATCGTGGTGGTGGTGGCAAGCTTGTTCACTTGAGAAGCTCCTCGACAACAGGGGCGAGCCACAGGAAGCCCCAAAGGCTCGCGAACAGGAAAAGGACCCCGAGGGCGTCGCCGATCAGGCTGTCCTCGAGCCGGGTGAGCTGGCGCACCAGGGCGCGCCAGAAAGGGATGGGATGCTGCGGCGGGTGGCCCAGTTGGGAACGTGCCGTCGGTTCGGTACTGTCCAGACGACTGACAACCACGGAGCGACCATGATGCCAATCACGCCCGAAAAGGACCTGGAACTCATCAGGAACAAACTGAACAAGCTTGAGGCAACTGTCCTGAGCCATATCCTGGCAGTTGAGCTTCTGTTGCCGGGATCTGCTGCAGAGACCGTGCATCAGCTACGCTCCCAAGCCGAGGCCGCTGGTCAGGCCGGGAACAGCCTCGCCCGCGTGTTGCTCCACGGCGCTGCCGACGACATCGTCACGTGTTGTGACATTGAGCCGAGCAGCGGCGATTTCTAGACGCCGCGCTCGCGTCGTCTGACGAGCGGTCTCGATATCGAACATGCCGTACTCGCGGACCTTGAGGCGATGTAGGCGCTCGGCCTCAAGCCAGCGTTGACGCTCCTCGGAGTCTCCGTGGAGGCCGGCATTCGTGAGCCCGATGAGTTCGGGGCAGATGATCAGCGCCAGCCTGCGGCGCAGGTTCAGCGCGAACATCACACGCCCCCGCGCCGCGAGGGAGTGAAGCCGATCGAGGTCGAGGCCGGGATCGCCACGGCCTCACCCGTCCGCGGGTTGCGCCCGGTGCGCGCCGGGCGGTGACGCGGCTTGAAGCTGCCGAAGCCGGTCAGCGTGATGCTGTCGCCGCAGCGGACCGCGTTCGCGATCTGCTCCACGGCCTCGTCGAGCACGGTCTGCACGGCAAGCCGGGAAACACCAACCTTCTCAGCCACCGTGCTGACGAGGTCGGACTTGTTCAGGCGGGTCATGATGGGTCCTTTCACTGTTTACGGGAGTTGTCGCGCCGGCCGTGCCGGCTGGCCGAGCCACGCCCAGGGCGAGGCGGGGCAGCCGCCCCGTTCGGCCGCGCGATGTGCGCCGGCCACTCGAGGTCGTCGGGCCAGTTTTCTGAGAACCACCCCACCACCCGCTGCGCAGTGCGAAGGGTGCAGCCACCGCCTTCGGCGACACGCTTGAAGAACTTCCCGTCGTTCGAGGCGTAGATCGCCACGGTCGAGAGGCTCCAGTTGCGGTGCCTGCTAAGCACTTCGGCCAGCGTGAGGAGATCGTTTGCCTGCATGGGTAGCCTTGTTGGTCATTTACCCAAATTTATACTTGGGTATATTCCCCATTGTCAACTGTTGCGAGTTTGGGCATTTTCCCAACATGACCGCCGACGAGCGCCCCTTTCACGAGATCGTTCAATCTCGGCTGGACGAGCTGGGGGAAAACCCATTTTCAATGGCGGCGAAGTCGGGAGTGTCGTACGACAAGTTCCGGAATGTGCTTCGGAACGACGCTCGTCGTGCGGACCCGAAGGTCGAGACAGCGCGTGAGATCTGCAACGCCCTGGGGCTTGAATTCTACATAGGCGCGCCGCGTGACACCGCTCCCGTTCATCGCGTGGATCTGGACGGCACTGACTTTGCGCCGATCCCGGTGCATCGCGTGGAACTGGCGGCCGGGTGCGGCGCGGAAAACCATACGGAGGATCTTGTTGGCCACCTCGCGTTCAGACGCTCTTGGCTTCAACGCATAGGGGTGTCCGCTTCCTCGGCCGTTCTCGCGCGCGCAGCGGGAGATAGCATGGCTCCAACCATCCACGACGGCGACATGCTTCTGATAGATCGCTCCAGGGCTGAGGCTCCTCGGGGCCCACGCGGTCCCAAGGACACGCGACCGGCACCGATCTTCGCGATACTCGATGACGGGCTCGCGCGGGTGAAACGGATTGAGCTTGTGCCAGGCGGGACGCTGGCTTTGTTATCGGACAACCCAGTGTTCGGCCCGGAGTTCAGGCAGATCGGATCTGTCTCGATTATCGGCCGCGTGATGTGGTGGGGGCACACGAACAGAGAGTAACGAGGAGCGTGCGTGCTATGATCAAACCGATACAGCTCATTCTCTTTGCCGGTGTCTTAGCGTCCTGCACGCGGATGGACCAGTACTACCCTGACGCGCAGAAGACCACGATCTCGGGGGAAGAATTCGTGGTGCGAAAGCTGAGCGCCTCCACCTATCAAGCCCTTCCAAACGATCCGTCCAGGTACAGCCTGACCTCGCTCGATGCGAGCGTCTGGGGTCGCAATATGCTGGCGATCGAAAAGGCAACGGGCTGCAAGGTGATGCCCGGGTCCATCAAGAACTCCCACATGAACACCATCGCGGCGGTCCTGTGCTGACCTCTGGTGTCCCGGCGTCCGCCACCGGGTAAGACGCGGCAAGTGTACGCGAGGCAACGCCGCGCTGCCCGGGCAAGTTGGTGATAGCCTGCCCGGTAAAGGAAACAGGGCCTATCCGCGGACGCGCTTCCGCTCGAGGTCAGCGCTAAGCTCGCTCAGTGAGCGAACAGGCTGAGGAGACTGCTCAGGGAGCTCCGCCACTTGGGCCGGCTGTGGAGCCGGCAACCGGTCCCGGATCTCTGTGAGGAGGTCAACGATCTTCGCTCCGACTGCAAAGGCTACGCCGCAAACGCCCGCAGCAACCGCCGCCGGAAGGAACACGTAGGTCTCCAGCACGAGAGACACCAAGAGCAAGGCCGCGCCCAGCGTGTAGGCGGCCCATGACATGTAGATCAGAACTGGCATCACACTCCCCTCAACCAAGCGGCCGAGTCGTCCGGCCGCTGCCAGCAGTCTCGCAAAGGTATCCGAATCCGCCTATGCCAAATCGGTGGTGGCCCGCCGCCACTCCACTACATGGCCGGAAACAGTTCTAGGTTCACCAGAGCGCCACCGCCGCCTCTCCTATGGCCTTCGTGTTGCTTTTCAGTACGTTAGGCGGAACCTAGAACTGCCCTGGCAACTTAGTCGTCCAGTTCTAGGTTCCGCCGCCCATCTGGCGGCTGCCTTCTCCCCACCGAATCCGCCGCTACGGCCAAAAACCTCGGCTTTACGGCCCCTTAAACGGTGCCTTGTCCGAGAGGTCTTCCGGGCCGTGCGAGGGCCTGATCAGCCGCTCGGGGGCCCGTTTGGCGACTTCCTGCCAGACTTGCGCCGCCGCCCGTTTTCACGGCGCGCACCCGACCAAGGCATTGATTCCCCGCGCTGATCCGCCTTCTTCCGAGGTCGCCCGGGGTCTTCCGGGTTCCTGCAGGTTCTACTGTCCCCTTACAGCGGGTGTAGCGGGACAGCAGATCTTGCAGGACGGGACAGCAGAAGTTGCAGCAGAAGGGTTTTCGTCCGGCGCATCTTCGCAGCCCGCAGCGGCCGCCCTTCCCTATCCGCTCCTGAAGCTGGTTGGAACGCCCCTCGCTCGGCGGCCTTAAAGGGGTGTTTAAACCCTCGTTGCATGCCGGGCGCGATCTGCCGCAGTGCGATGGGCCACTCCGACGGCTATCCCCAGACCGTCTGCCGCGGGCCTCATAACTTCGCGACAGCATCCGCGGGACCACTCGCTTCGGTCCCGCGGACCCCACCTGCCCTCCCACGCTCACAACGCTAGAGAAGCGGTGCGGTCAGGATCGTGCCGCGGGCGAAGACGGCCGCACCTAAGGCCTCGGCCACGCGGATGGCGAAGGGCCAGCGGCCGACGCCGGCGGGCAGGCTCGAGACCGGGAACAGGAAGACACCCTGCCCATCGCCCCGCGCCACGCCGGGAATTGCCTGCATCGCCCCGGCGGCCTTGACCAGCAGCTCGACCTGGGCCGCATCGCCGACGGCAACCTCACCCCCATCCGTCAGCATCGCCAGCCGCACCAGCAGGGGAACCGTGTCGCCGTCGGTCCGGTGGATCGTGTGCCCCGAGGCTGACTTCATCGCTGCATCTCCAGTGTCATGACCAGCGGCCGTGCATCGGCCGTCATCGGAATGGCCCGAGCATCGCCCGACATGAGAACGGCCCGCGCATCGGCCACGAACGTCGCCAGCCCCCGCGCCGCGATCAGCGCCTCCCAGTCGTAGGTGCCCGACCTCAGCTCAGCCAGGCCGATCCCGGCAGGACCTGCCAGCAGCTCCAGCGCCGCGAGGGCGTGGCGCTGGCCCATGAGCGCCGCCCCCAGAGACACCGGGCCCCCGGCCAATCCCTCGGCCCGCAGGTCGGTGGAGCCCGCCAAGGACGGCTGCCCGAGGCTCGCGCCGACCGTCCCGAGGCCGAGCGCCGTCACCAGGTGACGCTGGCCGAGCGCACCGGACCGAGACTGGCCGGCCCAGCCCCAAGCGAAGCCGCCAGCAGCCCTCCGCCGACCGTGACCGCCGGCTGCCCGAGGCCCGCGCCGGTCGTGGCCAGGCCGGCCGCCGCAAGCTCATGCCGCTGGCCGATGACCGCGAGGCCGAGACTGGCCGCACCACCCGCAAGGGGCGTGGCCGCGGCGGCGTGCCTCTGGCCCACCTGGGGCGCCCCGAGAGCCGCAGCCCCCGTCCCGAGATCCTCGGCCGTCAGGCTGGCGCGGCCGCTCAGGACGGGCTGCCCCAGAGCCGCCGCACCGGCCTGGAGGCTCGTGCCCACCAGCCCATGCGCCTGCGCCAGAGTCACCGGCCCCAGCCCGGCCGCCTGCGTCGAGAGGCCCTCGGCCGTCAGGGTCGTGGCGTCCGGCTCCTCGGTCGCCGCTGCCGGCGCGAAGACCGCGATGTAACCCACGCGCTCATCCGCGATCTGCTCATATGCCACGTCTGTGGACTGAGGCGACCCATCCTCGACAATCCGCGAGCCGATTATCAGCGGCGGGCAGCCCGGATTGATGCCCGTGCGCACGTCGTGGATGATCCCGAAGCCGCCCGAGAACGTCACCCAGTCGGCAATGCTCGACATGCTGTCCACGGTGATCATGGCGAGGGCCAGATGCGGGGTGGGCGGGAAGCTGCCCGTCGGGCCTATCGAGAAACGCTTGGTCTGGACGTTGTCCGCGGTAACCGCCGTCGCCGCGGGCTGCGCCGTGTCCCATGGCCCCTCGAACTCCAGCACCGAGAACTGCCACAGCAGGGACGTGCCCATCCCCATCGTGATCGGGCCGGTCTCGGTGCCGTCCGAGATCCGCCAGAACACCGCGAGGTTGGAGCCCGTCAGCGACCGCGTCGCGAGCAGCGTCGCCCACCCCTGACGGCGGCGCGACGAACGAATGCGCCTTGTCGCCACCGCCCGCCGCAAGGAGCAGGCTGCCCGCCGTTGGCACGAACGATGGTGTGACCGATGGCGCGTTGCCGTTGCCGGTGGCGGCCGTCGCGTTGATGAGGTCGCCGAAGGCCATCCGTCGCGCCCGTCAGCCGTCCAGCCCGGCCAGCCAGATGTCGAAGGCCGCAATCCGGAAGGTGTTGTCTGCCGTCATGTACTGCGCGGTCGTCAGTGGACCCGCCGCCAGCAGGCGGCTGTTGACGGTGTCCGTGATCGCCCAGAACTCGGCATCGGTGGCGGAGCTGGTGCTGGTGCCGGTCACCGTGCCATCCTCGAAGGCGGCCACGGTGACCTTGCGCCCCGAGGGCGTGCGCGCGGCCGGTGCGCCGACGCTGAGGCCCGCCTTGTGACCGAGGCTGTAGGTGCCCGTGGCCTGCGCGTAGGTCGCAGGCTCGGTGTGGCAGATGTCGAGCCGGGTGGCCTCGGTGGTCAGGACAGTGAGGCCGAGATCAAGGATGCGGTCGTTGAGATAGCCCATGTGAGCCCCTTTCAGTTACTGGAAGAACAAGCGAGGCGGCGCCAGACGCCCGCCATGAGGACCGGGGCCCATGCCGCGAAGCCGGCAACGGCGCCCCAGAATCCGAAGGCCAGGGCGCCCGCGATGATCGCCGCCCCCAGGGCGACATGGACGGCATCCACGAGGCTGTCGGCGACATCCTGCCCCTTCTGGATCAGCCGCTCCCAGCCAAGGAAATAGATCAGCGCCACGGCCAGCGGCGTCAGGGCGAGCGACAGGCCCAGCCCGTGCAGCGCCAGCGCCGCGGGCATCCCGACGAGGACGCCATGCCCGGCGGCTGTTGTGAGGCCCCCGTACCAGTCCCGCGGCTGGCTGTCGGCCTCAAGCAGGGTGTCGAGGATGCGGTCGATCATGCGGGTTGCTCCGGTGTGGGGTTTGAGATTGCGGCGATCTGCGCGCAGGCCGCGGCCACGATCGCGTGGATGGTCTCGGCATCCTCGGCCACCTCGATCTGGGCAATGGCGCCCAGCCGGGCGGTTTCGAGGGGTGCTGCCAGCGAGATCCAGACGGCCGAGAGACCGAGATAGACCTGCGCCACATGCCAGGCGGTCGGTGCGGTGATGCCCTCCTCGGCCATGATCAGCGGGTAGTCGGCGGGATCGGGATCGGGGTCGGCCAGATAGGCGCGGGCCTCGGCCTCCTTGCGCAGGTAGAGCATGTCCTGCCCGGCGATCATCGTGACGTATCGTCGGCGCACGGCGTCGGCGGCGCTGTTCACGCACCCGATGCCCGCGCGACGCGCCTCCTGCAGCTCGGCCGCCAGATCGTCCGGCGTCCGCGGGTCCGCCCACTCTTCGGCGGCATGGTCAAACACCGACCACGGACCGGGTTTTGTCGGGTAGGGAAGAGCTACGCCGTCGCGAACGTAGAAGGCATCGGCCGGGTAAGCCCCCTCGATCAGGTCCTCGCCATCCACGACGTTGAGCAGGGCAATGTCCTCTGAGGTGCTCTCGATCAGACGCAGTATCCGGCCTTCCTGGTTGTGCACCGAGTAGGTCTTCATTTCATGACCGCCATGAGGGTGATTGTTGCGTTGGCAACCGATGTCCACGAGGAGCCGCTGATGCCTGCAAAGGCCAAGGTGAGTGATTGGGTACCGGAGACGCCGGGGATCACGCCCATGATGGCACCGGAGTTGTAGCTATCCCCGGTGTGGGAATCCAAGACGGTCCGGTGCGCCCACCCGTTGTATTGAGAGGTCTGGGCGTTACGGAATATGGCCGCTACCACGTCCCCGGCCGTAGCAGAGATCCAGAAGTAGAGGTCATAGGTGTAGGGTGCCGATATGGTTGCCGTGAGATAATCCGCGTATCCGCTGCGGGTCTCGTCAACAGGGCCGGGCCTCCCGGATGGGATGGCGTTGGGGGGATATTGCCGGTTCCATTTCCCAAGTCCTGTGCCTGGCGCCACTACCTCGCTGGATGCGACCGAGACCATCCTGCTGATGGCGTTGGGGGCAAGGATGGGGGTACTGACCGACAGGTATGGGATCTTCAGACCCCCGGCCTTGGTGAGCTGCCATCCGGTGCCCGTCGCGGCGTTGAAGTTGTCCGACTGCAGTGCACCGCCGAAGACGGCAAGGCCCTTCGCGGAGAAGTCTTCGGTGTTGACAAGCTCTGTCGTCAGGCTGTTCGGCGTGACCAGGGTCTGCCCCGACCTTTGCTTCACCACCTCCATGTTGGTGAGGAACCCGAAGCCGGCTCCTCCCCCGATCCGCACCGCGCGCAGGACGCATTTGGCGGCTCCGGCCGGGGCGGTGGCGGCGGGGGTGGTGACGCTCTGCCAGGCGCCCGTCGTGACGGTTGTATATCGTCCGGTGTTGGCGACGACCGCGCCATCCGCGTCGAACCAGACATACTGGATGCCGATCTGCGCGTTGGACCCGCTGTTCCCGGCGCAGGAGTAGCTGGCCACGAACCGCTCCCCGGCCGAACAGTCGAAGCGACCGATCTCGACCACCTGGGGAGCCGCGTCGGTGGCCAGCCTCAGAATGTAGCCCGTGGGCGCGGTCTGCAGGACCGCCGCCGTGCTGGCCGGGTCCCGAGCCACGATGGAGAAGGAGTCCGGGAGCGGACCCCAGCCGCGCGTGTCGCCGTAGGGGAGCGCGCCGTTGAAGACGAGGTTGCCCGAGAAGTCCGTCACGACGAACTGCCGCGCGGCTACCGAGCCGTCGAGCAGGATGTCGGTGGCGGCCACCCGGAACACGGAGACGGGCCCGTTCGGGTTGTCGGCCGCGACGAGCTCGAGGAGTGCGCTGGCGCCGCCGGCCTTGGCGCGAAGCACATAGGAGGCGCTGGCATTGCCCTGCAGCGTCGCAAGGGCGGCGCCCTGGGCCGAGATGGACGCCGACTGCGACCCCACCGTGCTCTGCAGGTTCGTCAACGTGGTCGCCAGCGCGCTCGACGGGCTGATCGTGAGACCGAGGATGCTGTTGATGTTCGACTGGAGAGCCGTGTCGCCACTGTTGATCTGACCCGAAAGGCTGGTCTGGACCGCGGCGATGGCCGCGTTCGTCTGTGCCGATGTGAGGTAGTTGTTCGACAGGTTGGCGGCCACCTCGGCGGCCCCGGTGATGTCCACCACCTCGATCGACTGGATGTCGATACTCATAGACGCGGAGGTCCGGGACCCCGAGACGTAGGCGAAGGGCAGAATGTAAGGGGCCCCGCTGCTTCCGTCACTGGTCCATTCGACCTGGAAGGTTCGGATGCTGTTCGGCGCAGGGAACGTCAGGGCCGCAGCCCTGATGTCAGCGACGGAGGCGAAGTCCTTGTCATATTTGCGAACCAAATAAATCAGAGCGTTCGCACTGTCCCCAACGAAGGCGGAGTTGTGCCGGGCCTTGATCGTGGCTCGGTAGGTCTTGCCTGCCACGTTCGGCAGGTAGTTCATGGGGGCGATATGGAAGTTGCCCGTGATGCTGCCGGGGATCCTGACAACGCGGCCCATGTAAGGGTCGGTGGGGAATGTCGCCTGGCCGCCGAGGGGGGACTTGTTCTCCACAGGCCCGGAGATCGAGTAGGTCCCCGACGGCTTCCACGACGGCCCGCTGCCGGCCAGCAAGACCAGCCTGCTCGACGTCATCGAGGATGTCGGCACGAAGACGATCCACTACATCTACGACTTCGGCGACAACTGGCAGGCCCGCCGCCATTGCGTCAGCAACGCCCGCGAGATCCCGTGGCGGCGCGCGACCACCGAGCCCTTCCTGCTGACGGAATGAAAGGGGGAGCCCCGGCGGGAGACCGGAACGCGGTTCGTTATGTCATGTATGGGGGGTAATTGACGGGGGCCGTTGGCGGGCCTGTCGCGGTGCCGAAAGTCGCAGGCGATCAGCGGGCACCCCGAGGGCAACCTTAGCCTGGCTCAGGGATGGGGCCGATGGTGTGGACTTCGTCGATGAGACCCCATCAAGGAGGCCATGCCGAACATGGAGCCTTCAACAGGCAGGCCGTAGGTTCACCTGACCAATGTCAGGACATTGCTACGGGTCGAGGCTGAACGAGGGACGGGAGGTGGAGAACTTCTCCATGGTCTCCATCAAGAAGGAGAACACCGTGAGCATCAGCTTACAGGCTCTCAGCTAGTAGGGTCCAGCATCATCACGCGGAGCGCGTGAGGGCCGAAGTGGAAGGTGGCCGTCTCGGGCGTAGCCTCGGCGGCGGCTTCGGGCTGCACCGCTTCGGGGGCCGGGAGGGGGTCGCCTGAGTGAAGGCCGGGAGGGTGGCAACGATTGGTCTGAAGCGTTGGTCTGAGGCCATCAGCCTCTTTCCCTTAACCTTCGGAAATCGTAGGAGAAATCGGCCCACAGGAGGGTATGGCGGAGACGAAGGGATTCGAACCCTCGAGACCCTTTAGAGGTCTGCACCCTTAGCAGGGGTGTGCCTTCGACCACTCGGCCACGTCTCCGCCAACTCGTCTAGCAGGTCAAGCCTTGGAGATACAAGCGAAATTTCGCGGACCGCAAATTTGCCAAAGTGGAGGCCTCAACTGCCTGAAATGGCATGGAAAGGCACCGTCCGGAGCAGCTTTTGGGCAAGATTTGGTTATCTGATTTTCTGCGCCAACTGCCGCAAGTTGCGGCCGGAATCGCCCGGACTCGGGTGGATTCGGAGCGAAATGCACAGGCAGTCTCGGTGTTCCCTGCGTGGCCAGATGTCGTCAGTCCATCGGCCCACCGCCAGGAATTTCTGCGACTTCAGCAACGCACCGATCTCTTGCGGATGGTGTCCCACTTCGTTCTCTAATCGCCTTGGTCAGGCGCTGATCTCTCTGCCGTTGATCCTGGGTGCCGGGCTCTGAGGTTCTCTCCGTGGTCACCGCGCGGGAGCCACATGTTGGCGTTCAGGGTCGGGTGGATCGAAGTGGTGTGCGCGGTCGGTACCGCATACCCGGGAGCGATCTCACCCTCGCCGCGCGTCCCGGCTGGACGCATTCCGTTACGCTGGCTGTCAGCGTCGTTCCGTTCGTTTTCCTTATGCCACCGCGGCCTCCCGGAAGGGCGTGTTGGTGCGCCACATGGCGTGCAGCGTCACCGCCAGCTTCCGGGCCAGCGCCACCTTTGCCTTGCGCGGCCCGGTCCTCTCGGCAATCGCCTTGGCCCAATCCCGCAGGCGTGGGCCACCCAGGTTCCGGCAGAAGATTGCGTTCGCGGCTTCAAACAGGCACTTCCTCGTGAAGGCATCTCCCCGTTTGGACACCCGCCCGTTCCGGCTGATCTCTCCGGACTCGTAGCGCCTGGGCGTCAGCCCAAGATAAGCGCCCGCGCTGGAGGATCGGCGGAAGCGGGAGGCATCATCGAAGGCCGCGACAACCGCCATTGCCGTGATCGGTCCCACGCCGGGCGCAGTCATCAGCAGGCGGACCGTCGCATGACGCCTGGCAACCGCCCTGATCCGACTATCGAGCGCGGCGATGCGGGCGAGGATGTCCCGCCTGGCCTGCATGAGCGCCTCGAAGATCGGCACGAGGTCCGGGACAACGGTCAGCTCGTCCCGGATGATCTCCTCGGCGCGGCGCTTGAACCCGCCGACCCGCTTGCCGAACATGATGCCGAAGGTCTTCAGCAGCCCCCGGATCTCGTTCTCCAGCCTGACGCGCATGCCAACCAGCGCCTCCCGCGCGGTCAGCATCGCCCGGTTGACATAGGCATCGTGGCTCTTGATCTGCGCGGCCTTGAACCACCCGGTGCGGACGATCTGCGCGAGCCCGCGGGCATCATGCCGGTCGGTCTTGTTCGGCATCATCTTCAGCACGCCATTGGCGTGGCGCGCATCAATGCAGATGATCGGGACCTGCCTTTCCGTAAGGGCGTTCCAGAGCCAGACCGCCAGAGGCCCGGTCTCCATGCCGACCCGCTCGAGACCGCTGGCGCGTTCGGCCAGCCAGCCGGTGATCGCATCCGGGCAGGTCGGAACCTTCGTCTCGGCTACGAGCACCCCGTCCTGCCCCACCACGCAGATCGCTGTCTCTTCCTGGGACACGTCCAACGCCGCAAACACTCCCATCGCATCCTCCTTGCTCAAGCCCCGGCGAAGTGCCGGAGCGACAGACCCATCCTGCAACGGCGACGACCGCGGGTGGGACGTGGCGATTACGCTAAGTGGTGTAGCTGGCGGCGAGCCTCGCGCTCTCGGCCCGCCGCCGGGCTTGCATCGATCACGTCCGCCGGAAGCTCGGCCTTCGGCCAGGGAAAACGCCCGCGCTCGAGCACCTTGTAATAGAGGCAGAACCCCTGGCCATCCCAAGAAAGGTGCTTGATCCTGTCACCCACCTGCTCGGCCCAGCGGCGCTGATCCTGCGCAAGCGACGGCAGCGCCCGGTAGGATTCGGCCAGCGCCGGTCGTGCTCGGCGCGGCGGATGTCGTCCCAGCGCGCGGTGGGCACGAGGTTCCCGAGCCGGAGCCGGAAGGCCGCGACCCGGGAAACGGCCGGCGGAAGATGGCCGCGAGATCAGGCACCGGCATCCTCCGCCGCCGCACGCCCCCCGGCATGGGCGGCCATCATCGCCTGCGCCATCACATTGGCCAGGTCGCCCGCGTCGATCCCGGGAAAGCCCGCGAGCAGCATCTCGCGGAACTCGGCCAGCGAGCCCGCCGCCGCCGCCAGCATCGCCTCCACCCGCTCGATCATCGCGCCCACCGCCGGCGCCGCCTCGGCCGCCAGCCGGTCCGCCAGCAGCGCCGCCGGATCGTCACTCGCTGGGAGGGCCGCTGGAGCCGCTTCCGCCTGCAGGGCTGTCTCGGGTGCGCGCCGGGGGCTCAGGGGCCTGTCTGACGACTTCCTGCCAGACTTGCGCCGCCGCCCGCTTTCACGGCGCGCACCCGACAACGCATTGATTTCCCGCGCTGATCCGCCTTCTTCCGAGGTCGTCCGGGGACTTCCGGGTTCCTGCAGGTTGTACTGTCCCCTTACAGGGTGTGTAGCGGGACAGCAGATCTTGCAGGACGGGACAGCAGAAGTTGCAGCAGGCGCATTTTCGCCCGGTTGCCTCGCGGACATGGATGAGCCTTGCCAGTTCGCCTCCTTCTGCAGCTCGGCTGCGCGACCCTGCCAAGGGCCTCTAAAGCGCATTTAAAGAGGCAACCCGCACCGCGCTCCGGGTCCGGACCGTCGTCGCAGGACGACGGTCCGATGGATGCCGATCAGGAGTCCGGTTCGAGCGTCCAGTTCGAGACCAGCAGCTCCGGTCTGGGGGTGGCGTTGCCTCCCGCGTGGCCGCTGATCGAATAGGTGGTGTTCACCTGCGCCATCCTGAACCGGCCGAAGATCTCGCGCACCTCGGGCACGTCATTGATCGAGAGGAGGATGGTCTCGGCATCCTCGGCCACCTCGATCTGCGCGATGGCGCCCAGCCGGGCGGTCTCGAGGGGTGCGGCGAGCGAGATCCAGACCGCGGAGAGCCCGAGATAGACCTGCGCCACATGCCAGGCCTCCGGGGCGGTGATGCCACCTCGGCCATGATCAGCGGGTAGTCGACGGGATCGGGTTCGGGGTCGGCCAGATAGGCGCGGGCCTCGGCCTCTTTGCGCAGGTAGAGCATCTCCTGCACGGCGATCATCGTGACGTATCGTCGGCGCACGGCGTCGGCGGCGCTGTTCACGCACCCGACCCCCGGGCTGCAGGACATAGATCCCCTCCCCCTGCACGATCCCGAGCGCCGGCTGCCCCCGTCGCCCTCGACCACGGCGATGTCGCCGACCTGCGCCATCAGCGGCGGGATCTCGGGAAGCGGGCGGCATACCAGCCAACATGGTCTTCAAAGCCCTCGCGGCGGACCAGCAAAAGCCCCCGTTCAAAGGAGGTGTAACGCCCCCTCCAGCCGGCCGCGGGATCCTCGCCCGTCATCGCCTCCACCGCGCCGCCTACAAAGAGCCCGCAGTCGTGCTGTCCCCATGCGAAGGGCCGGCGGGCGGCCTTGGCCACGAAGCTCACGAGGCGCGGGCGCCAGTCGGGCAGCCGGGTCATTTGCGATCCCTCTTGAAGACAACGGAGTCGAAGGCCGGCGAGCTCTTGGCCGCTCCCGCCTTCTTCTCGCCCCAGTAGCCCGGCATCATCATGGGCGCCAAGTTCACCGAGGGCGTTGTCCGAATGCGACGCAACCGAGAGCCGTACCGCCCGACGGGATCGGGCCGCGAAGATCAGCCATAGCTCATCAGAGCCTCCTGGCGCCCCTGTCAGCCAGTCTTGCGGCGCCTCGGCCGTTCGGAGGCGGCGACGCTGTCGCGCAAGGCCGCCATGAGATCCTCCGGCTGCCCCGCTTTCTTCGGCGCCGCCTTGCGCCTGGGCTTCCGCCCCTCGAGCTTGGCCTTCACCAGATCGGCCAGCGCCGCATCATAGCGGTCATCGTAGGCGGCGGGATCGAACCGGCCCGCCTTGGTCGCGATGATATGTTTCGCCAGTTCCAGCATCTCGCCCTTGACCGACAGGCGGGGCATGTCGGCGAAGGCCTCCTCGGACGACCGCACCTCATAGTCGAAGTTCAGCGTGTTGGCGATCAGGCCCGCGCCGTGCGGGCGCACCAGCACCGTCCGCAAGCGCCGGAACAGCACGGTTCGGGCCAGCGCCGCCGCCTTCTTCGCCTTCAGCCCGTCACGGATGAGCCCGAAGGCCTCTTCGGCGGCCTCTCCGGCCGGGGTGAGATAGTAGGGCTTGTCGAAATAGGCGCCGTCCACCTCGCGGCAGGGCACGAAACAGTCGATGCGCAGGCACTTGTCGCTTTCGGGGACGGCGGCCGTGATCTCTTCGGGATCGAGTTGCACGAACTCGTTCGGTGCCACCTCGTAGCCCTTGACCTGATCCTCGCGCGGGACGGGCTTGCCGCTGGCCGCATCGACGAACTCCCGTCGGACGCGGTTGCCGGTCTGCCGGTTCACCGTGTGAAAGCTCACCCGGTCGGACGTCGAGGCCGCGGCATGAAGCGCCACGGCGCAGCTCACCTGCCCCACCGCCAGCCAGCCCTTCCAGATCGCTCTGGGCATTCGAAACCTCCCTTGACCCGGCGCTGGACCGTCCCGTGCCGGACCGGCACCCGAAGGAAGTCTTCAACCTTCACGATGGTTCCGCAGGGGAAGGCGCTCCGTCACGCAGATTCGAGTCGAATGCGCCCGGGCCCGTGCTAGATTTGCGAGATGATGACGCGCTTTGCCCCCCGCTCCGAATACAGCCGCGCCGAGAGACTCTCGGATGCCGCCGTCCATGTCTCAGGCATCGCGGCGGCGCTGTGTGGCGTGCCCGTCCTCATCGCGCTGACGGTCCTGTGGCGCGGCGACGGCATGGCCGTGGCGGGTGCCGCGATCTACGGCGTGACGCTCCTGCTGATGATCTTCTGCTCCGCCATCTACCACATGGTCCCGCACCCGGACTGGACCGCCCTCCTGCGTCGGCTCGACCATTCGGCGATCTATTGCAAGATTGCCGGCACCTATTCGGCCTTTACCCTGATCTCGGGCACGGGCCTGTCGCTCCTCGCCGGGATCTGGGTCGCCGCCCTCTGCGGCACGGCGCTGAAGCTCCACTCGCCCGAGAAGTACCGCTGGGCGGCGCTGGCGCTCTATCTCGGTATGGGCTGGGTGGGCGTGCTGCTGGGCTGGCCGATCTTTGCCGCGCTGACCATGCCGGTTCTGGTCCTCATGGCGGTGGGCGGGATTCTTTATACCGTGGGGGTCTTCTTCTTCCTGTTCGAACGCTTGCCCTTCCACAACACGATCTGGCATCTCTTCGTCCTGACCGCGAGCATCCTCTTCTACGCCGCGGTCTTCACCCATGTCGCCGGAACGGCGGCCGCCTGAGAGGACGAGAATGCAGGACGACCCCCATGAGCTGAAGCGGTTCCTCGCCGCGCAGATGCCCGTGTTCGACACGGTGGTGAAGGAATTGCGCAACGGCCGAAAGGAAAGCCACTGGATGTGGTTCATCTTTCCGCAGTTGAGGGGTCTCGGCCAGTCCGAGACGGCGATCCGCTACGGGATCGGCTCGCTCGACGAGGCGCGGGCCTATCTTGCCCATCCCGTTCTCGGCAAGCGGCTTGAGTTTGCGACCGAGCTGGTTCTCTCGGCCGATCCGGCCTCGGTCCGCGACCTGTTCGGCACGCCGGACGATCTGAAGTTCCATTCGTGCATGAGCCTCTTCGACGCCGCCGACGGCAGCGCCCATTCCGTCTTCCGCTCGGCGCTCGGGCGCTGGTTCGCGGGCCGGCCCGACAGCGGCACGGCACGGCTGCTCGGCCTGTGAGGACCGCTCAGGCGGCCGCCCCGGCGCGCTTGCGGTCGTAGGACGACGGGATCCCCAGCGCCTCGCGGTATTTCGTGACCGTGCGGCGCGCCAGCACGGCGCCCATCAGCTTCGCCTGCTTGACGATCGCATCGTCCGAGAGTGGCCGGCTGCGGTCCTCGCGCGCGACGATCTCGCCCACCAAGGCCATCAGCGCATCCTGCGACTGCGGCGCGGCCGGCCCGTCCGACGCCACCGAGCGGCTGAAGAACGAGCGCAGCGGGACCAGCCCGCGGGGCGTCTCGATCAGGCGGGTGGCGGTGGCACGGCTGATGGTCGAGGGATGCAGCTCGAGTTCAAGGGCCACCTCCTCCATCGACAGGGGCTTCAACGCCCGCGGCCCCTGCTCGAGGAAGGCGGACTGGTGCCGCACGAGGCAGGCCGCCGTGCGCAAGAGCGTGGCCTGCCGCCGCTCAACCGCGCGCATCAACCAGCGCGCCTGCGACTGCGCCCGCGTGAGCCAGGCATCGGTCGCCGCATCCCCGGTGGAACCCGCCTCTGCCACCGTAATGCGCGGCAGCTGCGCGCGGGTCAGCTCGACCTCCCACCCGTCCTCGCCGCGCAGCACGCGCACATCGGGCGGCTGAATGGGGGTCCGATCCTGCGCAAAGGCCTCGCCGGGCTTGGGCTTGAGGCTGCGGATCAGCGCGAGATTCTCCCGCACATGCTCGATCTCGCAGTCGCAGCGGCGGGCGAGGTCGGCCAGCTTGCCCTCGGCGACCAGATGCAGATGGTCGAGCATGGTCCGCAGCTCCCACGTCAGCAGACCCAGATCGGCCAGTTGCAGGGCCAGGCACTCGGCCAGCGAGCGGGCGAAAAGGCCCGCGGGCTCGAAGGCCTGCAGCCGTTCGAGGATCACGCGCGCCTCGTCCTCTTCCACCCCGGCCGCCGCGGCGACCTCGGCCACCGGCGCGCCAAGCCAGCCCGAAGGCTCCAGCGCCTCGGCGAAGGCCAGCGCGATCCGCCGGTCTCCGGGGTCGAAGAAGGCCAGATCGATCTGCGCCTCGACATGGGCCAGAAGGCTCGGCGGCTGGCCTTCGACGGTGGCGAAGGCATCGCGGTCCACCGCCGCCTGGATCCCGCGCGAGGGCAGCGGCGGTGCGACCGAGGCCCCCTCGGGCACGCGCACCTCGAGGCAGGGATTCTCCAGCGCCTGCGCGGCGAGATAGTCGCCGAGATCGGCGTTGCTCATCTGCAGGATGCGGAGCGACTCCTGCATCCGCTGGGTCATGGCCAGCTGGGTCGTCTGACGCTGGAATTGCATCATGTCCATGTGCACATCCTAGCACAGCTTCCTCGGTCCGGGCCGCGCATCGGGTCGCAGCCCTGCTTCGTCCGTCGTCGGCGGCCGCTAGTCCTCGACGATCGAGAGGCCCGTCAGCGGCACGAAGGCCCGCGAGGGCTTGGCAAAGACCTTGAACACCTTCTGCTCCAGGGGCGAGCTGTCCACGAAATCCGTGTAGGCCCGCGAGAGCGCGTCGCGGGCCGCGGCGCGGGCATCCGCCGCGCCGAGCGGCGTGAAGTCGATGGCGGCGAGATACTGGCCGAACCGTTTCATGATATGGAGGCGCGAGACATTCACCACCTCCGGCCGGTAGGGATGTTCGAGCGCGTCGAAGATCTCTTCGGCCGCGGACAGCCTGCGCAACTCTTCGAGAACGGCGGTTCCGGTGGTCATCCTGGTCTCCATCAGGTGGTTTCCGTGAGGCTGGCGAGCAGCGCCGCCAGATCGTCGGCCGTGGCCGCGCGCTTGGCCTCGGCCGCCCAGTCGCGCAGCGCGGGCAAGAGCGCGCCGAGCGTCGCCGCGTCCGCGGGCAGGCCCGCATCCGCGAGAGCCCGCGCAAGGCCCGACACCGAGGAATGCTTGCCGATGGCGATCCGGTGACTGCGGCCGAACCGCTCGGGGCGCAGGGCCGCGCTTTCGTAGATGGCGCGGTCCTTCAACAGCCCATCGACATGGATGCCGCTCTCGTGGGTGAAGACCCCCTCGCCCACGATCGGCTTATGCAGCGGCACGGGCCGGCCCGAGGCACGGGCGACAAGGTCCGAGAGCCCGCAGAGCTGGCCGAGCGCGATCCCCGTGGCCCGGCCCGACGCCTCGAGCGCGGCCGCCACCTCCTCAAGCGCGGCGTTGCCGGCCCGCTCGCCCAGACCGTTCACCGTCACCGACAGATGCGTGGCCCCCGCGCGGGCGGCCGCGAGGCTGTTGGCCGTGGCCATGCCCAGATCGTTGTGGCCGTGGAACTCGACCGGCAGCGGACAGCGCGTCACCACCCGGCTCACGAGATCATGGGTCGCGAACGGGTCGAGCACGCCCAGCGTGTCCGAGATGCGGAAGCGGATGGCGCCGGCCTCGGCCGCGACATGGGCGATCTCGGCCAGGAAGAACGGATCGGCGCGCGAGGCATCCTCGGCGCCCACCGAGACCTTGTGCCCGGCCCAGGAAGCGGCGCGGACCAGCTTTTCCACCTTGTCGCGCACCCAGGCCGCGTCCTTGCCAAGCTTGGCCGTGATCTGCCGCTCGGAGGTCGGCACGCCGATATGGAGCCGCACGACCCCCGTGCGCTGCGCGGCGGCCAGATCCTCGGCGCGCAGCCGGCACCAGACCACGGGCGCCGCCCCCTTGAGCACCGCCGCCACCGCGCGGATGTCGGCCCGCTCGTCCTCGCCCATCGCGGGCACGCCCAGCTCGATCTCGGCCACGCCGGCGGCCTGCAGCGCCTCGGCGATCGCGCGCTTTTCGGCGCGGGAGAAGGCCACGCCCGCCGTCTGCTCGCCGTCGCGCAGGGTGGTGTCGCAGAGCGCGACCGGGGCCAGCGGGCTCTGGGTCAGGAAGCTGGCCGCGGACTGTTGTCGCGACATCACCGCACCTCCTCGGCCGTGAAGGGAGAGAGCGCGCGCAGCTGCGCCACGATCGGCGGCAGCGCCTCGAGGACGCGGTCAATCTCGGCCGCCGTCGTCCCGCGCGAGAGCGAGAAGCGGATCGCCCCGTGGGCGGCCGTGAAGGGCACCTTCATCGCGCGGATGACATGGCTCGGCTCCATCGCGCCCGAGGCGCAGGCCGCCCCCGACGAGACGCAGATCCCTGCGCGGTCCAGCAGCATCAGGATCGCCTCGCCCTCGGCCAGCTCGAAGGCAAGGCACGAGGTGTTGGGCAGACGATCCAGCGGGTCGCCCAGCACGCGCACCTTCGGGATGCGGGCGAGGATCCCCTGCTCCAGCCGGTCGCGCAGCAGACGCATTCCGCCGTGGTCCACCGACTGCGCCAGCTCGGCCGCGCGGCCAAGGCCCACGATGCCGGGGATGTTCTCGGTCCCGGCCCGACGCCCGCGCTCCTGCTTGCCGCCGCGGATCAGGGGCTGGAACGGCACGCCCTTGCGCAGCCAGAGCGCGCCCACGCCCTTGGGCCCGTGGAACTTGTGCGCGCTGATCGAGAGCATGTCGATATCGGTCCCGCGCAGCGCGACCGGCACCTTGCCCGCGGCCTGCACCGCATCGGTGTGAAAGAGCGCCCCCTCCCGATGCGCCAGCTCGGCCAGCCCCTCGACCGGAAAGACGGTGCCGGTCTCGTTGTTGGCCCACATGAGCGTGACCAGCGCCACCCGCGGCGACAGCGCCGCGCGATAGGCGTCGATGTCGAGCCGGCCGTCACCATCCACCGGAATGCGGTGGACGGTGACGCCCTCATGCCGTTCGAGCTGCTCGCAGAGCGCGAGCACGGCGGCATGTTCGACCGTCGAGGCCACGATCTCGCGCCGGGCCGGATCGGCGGCCAGCGCCGAGCGGATCGCGGTCGTGTCGGCCTCGGTGCCGCCGGAGGTGAAGAGGATCTCGCTCTCGACCTCGGCCCCCACCAGCTCCTGCACCGCGCGCCGCGCCGCCGACAGGGCGCGCGCGGGCCCACGCCCCAGCGCGTGAAGCGACGAAGGATTGCCGAACTCGTCGGTCAGGAAGGGCAGCATCGCCTCGAGCACCTCGGGCGCAAGCCGCGTGGTCGCGTTGTTGTCGAGGTAGATCCGCTCCATCACCGCGCCCCCGCGATGGCGACCAGCGCGCGTTTCTCTTCGGGGATCACCCGGATCGGGCGGCCGAGCGCATCGGCCAGGCGCTTCTGCAGCCCGCCCAGCGTGAGCGCCGCCAGCTGGCAGCCCGAACAGGCGCCCGTCAGATGGACCCGCACCTTCGATCCGTCGACCGCAAGCAGCGTCACATCGCCTCCGTCTGCCCGCAGCCGCGGGCGGACGGTCTCGATCACCTCCGCGATCAGCCGGGCCTCCTCGTCGGGCGACAGCGGCACGTCCCGGACCGTGCGCGGCTTGGATTCATGCCGGGGCGCCAGAAGCTTCACCGCCGCCGCTGGGGCCGGAGCGGCTTGGGGCGGCTCGAAGCTCCGCCCCTCGAACTGGCAGAGCGCCATCTGCAGCGCCGTCCAGGCAAGCTCCGCCGCCCGCCGCCGTGCCCCCAGCCCGCCCAAAGCCGCGTCGAGGGCATCGACGCTCAGCCCCCGCGCCGCCTCGAGGCCAAGCCCCGTCACCATCACCGTCAGGGCCGAACAGCAGACGATCTCTTCCCCGCCGAACGCCTGAAAGCGGGCCTCGGCCACCACGCCGGCCTCGATCCGCAGCATCAGCCGGATCGCGTCGCCGCCCTCCAGCGAGCCCGCGCTTCCCACGGCATTGGCCGCCTCGAGCGGACCTGCGTTGCGCGGATTGTAGAAATGGTCGAGCGCCTTTTCCGAAAAGTCGAGCATCCCATCACCTCAGCAGAAGGACTTGCCGCAACCGCAGCCACCCTGGGCGTTGGGATTGTCGAACACGAAGCCCGTGCCCTCGATCGAGGTCACGAAGTCGATGGTGGCGCCCTTGAGATACTCGCCGCTCTGCGGGTCGATCAGCACCCGCACCCCCTCGGCCTCGACCACGAGATCGTCCTCGGCCTCCTTCAGCTCCAGCGACATGCCGTATTTCAGTCCGGCACATCCACCGGATTGCACCATGAGTCGAAGGCCGATGACGGGCTGGCCAGAGCCTTCGATGGCTCCCCTGATGGCGGCTTGGGCGGCGGGGGTAATCTGGATCATCCGAACTCTCCTGCATGTCGCGAGGCTCCCGACCAGGTAGAAGCACGCACCATGCCAAGTCTGGAAACGCCCTTCCGTCAGAGACTTGCCGCACCACCCCGGCACGAAGAGGTCCTGATCGGAACGCGACAATGACGGGTTTGCGACAGAGGTTAAGCCGGCCGGCGTCAGTCGGTGTCAGGGCCGAAGCAGAGGGGTTTTTCCGCGCAGTCGTCGCAATGCGGCGCAAGGCACATCGCACCGCCATTGTCGCTGCAGATCTGGCGGTAGAAGAAGCGTTTCCACCGCATGTTGCGGGTGTTGGCGGCATGGAGACGCGGGAAATGCCGCGCGATCAGCCCCCCCAGATGGGCGCGCGACGGCAGGCCCAGATCCTCCCACAGGTGGCTCGGCTCCAGCGACCGCCGGGCGAGGATCGCCGCCAGCCAGCGCGCCTCGTCGCCCCCGCGCCCCCCGCGCCACAGCAGCAGCGTCGCAATGTCCGCCTGCTCGAGCGGGACGGGCGACAACGGCAACAGCGACGGCAGCGCAAGGCCGGGGCACCAGCGCGCGACCAGAGCCTGCAGCGCGGCAGGCTCGAGCCCCAGAAGGTCGGTCAGCTCACCCCGGCCCCGCGCATGATCGCGCAGGGCATGGGCGAGGATCGCGGCGAAATCCGCCCGGTCGGCGTCGTGGTCCTCGAAGAGGTCAGCGCTCCACTGGTTCATGGGTCTGGCAATCCTTGGGGCAGACCCGGTTGCAGGCGCCGCAGCCGACACAGGCATCCGGGTTGACCATGATCATCACCTTGCGGAGGATCTCGTCGTCATCGTCATCCTCGTCGTCCGAACATTCGACCAGATCGCCGTCCTCGTTGACGCCGCGGAGCGTCATCACGTCCCGGCCGCAGACCTTGTAGCAGCGGCCGCAGCCGATGCATTTCTCGATGTCGATGGCGGTCAGGAACCTGGGCGTGTATTCGACCCCGCCCCGGGTGTAAGCGGTAATGAACAAGGTTGTCTCCTGTCTGGGCGCGGTCTGGGCGCCGGGATGGGTTCGAGGCCGTGCGGGCCGGAACGGCAGGCGGGCCGTTCAGTCGCGGGCGGCCTCGGGATGGGTTTCGATCTTCCTCACGGCATCGGCCGTCAGCTTCTCGCCCGCCTCGGCCAGCTTTTCGTAGGTGGCAAAGCCGAAGCGATGCACGTCGCGCATGTGCTTCGAGATCAGCACGAGGCTGCCGCCGATCAGCACCACCCGGCCAAAGCCCTCGTGGTGGAACTTCGCCATCTGGCCGGCCATGACGCCCGTGCGCTTTTCCACCAGGAGGCCCACGGCGTCATAGAACTTCTCGATCCGGGCGATGGTCTCGGGTTCGGGGTCGCTGATGATCGGCATCTCGCGGCGTTCCTCGGGGGTGAGGATGTAGTCCGCCAGCAGCTCGGCGTCGCTCTTGCCGTCCCAGTGGCCGTAGCTGTCCTGCGCCCGGACGATCGAGGCGAGCTGGTCGAGATAGTCGCTCGCCGGATAGAGGCCCCCGCGCGGAAGGGTTGCGGTCTCGGTCATCAGACATCCTCCCCGATGAAGCTGGCGGCGGGTCGGCCGAGCACCTTGCGCAGGAAGGGCGGGATGTTGCCGTTCAGCATGGTCTGGACCTGCCCGATCACGTCGGTGATCGGCTCGGGGTCCTTGCGCTTGATCGGGTGGACGCCGGCGCGCACCACCTTGGCCGCCGCCGGCCCGCCGATGGCCAGCACGAACAGCAGCGCGCAGCCCGCCAACGCCTCCACCTTCGGCGTGATGCGGTCGGCGCTGTCGTCATGCTTGCCGCCCTGATCGGTGGTGGCGTCGAACTCGATCGCTTCCACAAAACGGGCGCTTTTCGCGGAAACTTCCCAGATCGCGAAACTCCGGCACGAGCCGAAATGCGCGTCGAGATGTTCGAGGTCGTTCGAGGCGATGGCGATCCTGAGGGGCGTGTCGGCCGGGTCGGTCATGGTGGGCTCCGGTTCAATGATGCGAAGGCGGCGGGGTGGCATGGTCGAACTCCGGGGAGATGCGGGCGGCGCCGAAATCCTCCGGGCGCGGCCGGTGCGGGTGCGAAAGGACGGCGTTGGCCACCTCGAACAGGAAGGCGCGGGTGCCGCGATAGCCGGTCCGGCAGGCATCCATCGCCCCCAGCCGGTCGAAGATCGGAAAGCCCGCGCGGACATGCGGCAGGCCGAGCCGCTCGGCCATCATGCGGCCGTGGGCGTGCGTGAGCAGAAGTTGACAGCCGTCACGCTCGGCCGCCCGCTCCAGATCGCCCAGATCGCCCACCGCCACCTCGGCCACCGGCAGCCTCTCGGCCGCGGCGGTGGCGGTGGTGGTGACGCAGGTCAGTTCGGCCCCCATCGCGGCCAGCGTCGTGCCGAGGGCGAAGCCGAGGTCGGGCTCCAGCCCCATGGCGACCCTGAGGCCGCCGATGTGGAAATGCGCGTCCAGCATCGCGTCCGACAGCCGCGCCCGGTCGCGCCGAAGGCTGGCCGGAACCTCGGCCCCCGAGAGCCGCATCAGGGTCGCCACGAAGGCATCCACGGCCTTGAGGCCGGTGAGCGAGGGAAAGACATGCGCCGGCACGCCCAAGGCCGCGAGCCTGTCCGCCGCCGGGCGCATCGCCTCGCCGATGGCCAGCGTCGCGACCGAGCCGCCCATCGTGGCGATGTCGGCCAGCCGCGTGCCGCCCAGCGAATGGCCGCGCCAGTCCTCGGCCAGATGGCCGTCGAGCGACAGGGACAGGTCGGGCAGGATCACCGGCGTCAGGCCGAAGGCGCGGATCATGCCCGCCACCTCCTCGATGTCGGCGGCGGTCATGTTCGCGCCCGGCAGCAGGTTCACCTGCCGCACGCGCCGCGGCACCTCGACCACCAGCGCGTCGATGATCGCCTCGACCGCGCGGGCCCAGCCCTCCTCGAGCCCGCCGGCGAAGTCGGGCGTCGCGGCATAGACCACCGCCGTATCGGCAAAGTCGGTCCGCCGGCGCAGCATCTCGCGCAGTTCGCCCGCCACGTCCTCGCCCCGCGTCTCGACCAGCGCGGTCGAGGCGATGCCGATGAAGGCGGGCTTCGCGCGCTTGCGGATGTTCTCGATCGCCTCCTCGATCTGCTCGCCGCCGCCGAGGATCGCGGAGACCTCGTTCATCGCGGTGGTCTGAAGCGGGATCGCCTCCTTGAAGTGGCGGACCATGTGGACCATGGCAAAGGCCGTGCAGCCCTGCGCGCCGTGAAAGAGCGGGATGGCGCCCTCGATGCCGAGGTAGGCCATTGCCGCGCCCAGCGGGGCCGAGACCTTCAACGGGTTGGTGGAGAGCGCGCGGTCGGGGTGGATCAGGCGGGCCATCAGCAATCCTCGAAATCGGCTTTCGAGCCGGGCACGGAGGCCAGCACGAAAGGTGCGTCGGGAGCCTCGCAGGCCGGCACCTCCCACGGCGCGGGCTCCCGCAGGTCGGCCCACATCGGGTTGTTCACCGCGCGGTCGATGGCGCGGACCAGTTCGACCATGCCCATGTAACCGGCGTAGGGTTCGTGCTTTTCCTGGTTCACGTCGATCCAGGGCACGCGCGCCTTCAGCGCCACGAACTGCGACCGCCCGCCCGACATCAGCACGTCGGCCCGCGCCTCGCGCAGCAGGCGATACATCTCGGCCGGCGCCATGTTCTCATACATGTGGGCGTCGGTGCCCATGATCTCGGTGACGCGCCCGCGGTCGCCGTCGGTCGCCTTGCGCATCGAGGTGCCGACCACCTCGATCCCCAGTTCCTGCAGGGCCGAGACCACCGACCAGGTCTTGTGCCCGCCGGTGTAGAGAAGCACGCGGCGCCCCCCGACCCGCGGGCGGAGGGGAGCAAGCTCCGCCCGGGTCCGCGCCTCTTCCTCGGCGATGAGGGCCTCGCAGCGGGGAAGAAGGTCTGCGGGGGCGCCGCGCTCCACCAGCATCCGGCACAGGGTGCGCAGCGCGGCGGAGGTGTCGGAGATGCCGTAGAAGCTGCCCTCGAACCACGGGATGCCGTGGCGTTCCTCCAGCTTGCGGGCGATGGCCATGAAGGCGTGCGAGCAGACCAGCATCGTCACCCGCGCGCGGTGCATCATCGCCACCTGCGCATAGCGCGCATCGCCCGAGATCGAGCCAAGGATGCGGATGCCCAGCCGGTCGAGCAGCGGCTTCACCTGCCAGAGCTCGCCCGACAGGTTGAAGTCGCCGATGATGTTGATGTCGGTCAGGCCCGGCTCGGCGGGCTCCATCGTGCCCACCACATGCTCGACCAGCGCATCCACGCCCAGCTTGTTGCCGAGGTTCTTCGAGCCGACATAGCCCGGCACGTTGACCGGGATCACCGGCCGCCCGAACCGTTCGGTGGCGGCCTTGCAGACGGCGCCGATGTCATCCCCGATCAGCGCGGTCACGCAGGTGGCATAGACGAAGACCGCGGCCGGGTTCTCCTGCGCGATCACCTCGCGGATGGCGCGGTAGAGCTTCTTCTCGCCGTTGCCCATCACGATGTCGAGTTCGGTCAGGTCGGTGGTGAAGCCCTTGCGATACAGCTCCGACCCCGACGAGGCCGAGCCGCGGTTGTCCCAGCCGTTGCCCCAGCAGGCGAGCGGGGCATGGACCAGATGCGCCACGTCGGTGATCGGCTGCAGCGCGATCATCGCGCCGTCGAAGGCGCAGCCGCCCGCCGCGGCGCCGGGGGTGAGCTGCTTGGCGCAGCCCTTCTTGCGCTCGGCCTCGGGCTTGGCGGCGTTGGTCGCGCAGCCGGGCTCGTGAAAGGCGTCCTGGATCTTCTGCTTCAAGGCTTCCGACATGCGCGGCTCCTGTCCCGTCACCGAAGGGGAAAGCACGCAGCGTGCCAGGTTGCGGAAACGGCAGGAGGGCGCTGGACGGGAAGGGAAATCCCGCGCTGCGGCGAGAACCACCGATGCGAAAGCAGCGTCCTGCGCCACGGCTTGTCCCCTGCCGGACACGCATGTCGCATCCCGGACACGACCCCGGAACAGAAACGGCCGGTGCGGGGCACCGGCCGGTCTGCGCCTGGCTGGCACGGGCACCCGAAGGCGCGCCGCGCGGGGCTCAGCGGGTCAGGTCGAACGAGATGTCCGATTCCGTGTCGAGCTTGTCGAAGATCGTGTCGAGGATCTTCACCAGCACCCCGATCGCGCCCTGATAGCCGAAGGTCGGGAAGCGGTGGTGGTGGTGACGGTCGAAGATCGGGAAGGTCAGGCGGATCAGCGGGATGTTGCAGTCCTTCTCCAGATACTTGCCATAGCTGTTGCCGATCAGCAGGTCCGCAGGCTCGGTCGCAAGGATCGAGCGCAGGTGCCACAGGTCCTTGCCCGCCCAGACCTGGCAGCCTTCGCCGAAGGGCGACGAGGCCAGCAGCGCCGTCATTTGCGCTTCCCAGTCCTTGCCGCCGTTGGTGGCGAGGCAGTGCTTCGGCTCGCCGCCCATCTCCATCACAAAACGGGCCATCGCATAGACGAAGTCCGGGTCGCCGTAGATCGCGTAGGTCTTGCCGTGCAGATAAGCCTGGCTGTCGGCCATGGCGTCGATCAGACGGCCACGCTCCAGCCGCAGCTGTTCCGGGATTTCCTTGCCGGTCAGCTCGGCGACCTTCATCAGGAACTCGTCGGTGGCCTGCACACCCATCGGATAGTGGAACGAGGCGGTCTGCTGCCCGACTTCCTCGCAGAAGGCGAGCGTCTTGCGGGTGCAATATTCCTGCAGCGAAATGGTGGCCTTGGCGTTCAGGCCCGCCTTGATCTCCTCCTGCGTGGTGCCGCCGGCATACATGCGGAACTCGCCGTCCGAGGGCGTGTCATAGACATCCGAGGCGTCGCCCAGAACCGTCGCCTCGACGCCCATCAGGCCGAGCATCCGCTTCATCTCGCGGATGTTGCCGACCACATAGCCGTCAAAGCCCGGGATGATGTTGATCCCTTCGCCGGCGGTGCGCGGCGCGTCCTTCCAGAAGCAGGACAGGATGCCCTTCTGCATGTTGTCGTAGCCATCGACGTGGCTGCCCACGAAGGCCGGGGTGTGGGCGAAGGGCACCGGGAAGTCGGCCGGGACGCTTTCCTTTTCCTTCGACTTCAGGATGAAGGAGTTGAGGTCGTCGCCGATGACTTCGGCCATGCAGGTGGTGGACACCGCGATCATCTTCGGGCTGTAGAGCGCGTAGGTGTTGGCCAGGCCCTCGATCATGTTGTTCAGGCCGCCGAACACCGCCGCATCCTCGGTCATCGAGGACGAGACCGCCGACGAGGGCTCCTTGAAGTGGCGCGCGAGGTGCGAGCGGTAGTAGGCCACGCATCCCTGCGAGCCGTGCACGAAGCTCATGGTGCTGTCATAGCCCGCGGCGGCGAAGACGGCGCCGAGCGGCTGGCAGGCCTTGGCCGGGTTGATCGTGACGCAGGAGCGGGCGAGGTTCTTCTCGCGGTAGTCCCAGGACTTCGTCCAGTCGGCGACTTCCTCGACCTTCTCGGCCGGGGTCGCGTTCTCGTAGGTGGCGCGCTTCTTCTCCAGCATCGCCTGGTATTCGGGTTCCTTGAACAGATCCTTGTGGTCGAGAATGTTCTCGGCGGATTGGGGCATGGGAAGTGTCCTTCTGCTGGCCGTCCTCATTCCGGGACGCACCGCGAGCTGAGAATGGGAGGGGGTCCGGGGGGCGGGAGCAGCCCCCCGGCGTCGGCTCAGGCCGTCTTCTTCCAGGGCGCGTCGAACATGCCCCAGACCGGGTTGTTGATCGCAAGATCCATGTCGCGCGCGAAGATCGCGTAGCCGTCGTAGCCGTGGTAGGGGCCGGAGTAGTCCCACGAGTGCATCTGACGGAACGGGATGCCCATCTTCTGCGTGTTGTACTTCTCCTTGATGCCCGAGCCGACCAGATCCGGGCGGATCGCCTCGACGAACTTCTCCAGCTCGTAGCCCGAGACGTCGTCGTAGATCAGCGTGCCTTCCTTGATGTAGTGGCCGGTGCGCTTGTAGTCGTCGTTGTGGGCGAACTCGTAGCCGGTGCCGACGATCTCCATGCCGAGGTCGTGGTAGGCATCGACGACGTGGCGCGGACGCAGGCCGCCGACGTAGAGCATCACCTTCTTGCCTTCGAGGCGCGGCTTGTATTTCGCGTTCACCGCATCGACGAGCGGCTGGTATTTCGCGATCACCGCCTCGGCATTGGCCTGGATGGTGGCGTCGAACTTCGCCGCGATGGCGCGCAGGGACGCGGCGATCTGGCTCGGCCCGAAGAAGTTGTATTCCATCCACGGCACGCCGTGCTTCTCTTCCATGTGCCGGCAGATGTAGCTCATCGAGCGGTAGCAGTGGATCAGGTTCAGCTTGGCCGCCGGCGCCCGCTCCATCTCGGCGATGGTGGCGTCGCCCGACCACTGGGCGATCACGTTCAGGCCGATCTCTTCCAGGAGGATCCGGCTCGACCAGGCGTCGCCGCCGATGTTGTAGTCGCCGATGATGTTGACATCATAGGGGCCGGCCTCGAAACCCGCCCGCGCGCCCTCGCCCGCCTCGAGCACCCAGTCGCGGATCATGTCGTTCGCGATATGGTGGCCGAGCGACTGCGACACGCCGCGGAAACCTTCGCAGCGCACCGGGATCACGCGCTTGCCGATGTCCTTGGCCTTCTTCTTCGACACCGCCTCGATGTCGTCGCCGATCAGGCCGATCGGGCATTCGGACTGGATCGAGATGCCCTTGTTCAGCGGGAAGAGCGTGTTCAGCTCGTCGATGGTCTTTTCCAGCTTCTTGTCACCGCCGAAGACGATGTCGTTTTCCTGGAAGTCGGTGGTGACCTGCATGGTCACGAAGCTGTCGATGCCCGTGGTGCCGGTGTAGTAGTTGCGGCGCTGGGACCAGCTGTAGTGGCCGCAGCCCACCGGACCGTGGCTGATGTGCAGCATGTCCTTGACCGGACCCCAGACCACGCCTTTCGAGCCGGCGTAGGCGCAGCCGCGGATGGTCATCACGCCGGGAACCGACTTGATGTTCGACTTCACGGTGTCGCATTTCGACTGGATGCCGGGCTCGGCATCCGCAACCGTCTCGGCGACGCCAAGGTGCTTGGCGCGTTTCTTCTTGGCCTTGTCGGGATAGGCGGCAAGCACCTCCTCGATCAGCTTCATGTTGGCTTCCGCAGAATCTGCAATGTCTTTCGCCATGGGGCGGGCTCCATTCGGCAGGGAGGGGAAGGGACCGGGCATCGCCCGGCCCCCGATCGGATCAGGCCTCGGCGGCGGCGATGGCGGCGAGCCGGTCTTCCTCGGACTGCATGATGCCGAAATCCATCAGCATCTCTTCCAGCTCTTCCATGGTGATCGGGGTCGGGATCACGCCCTTGCCCGAGTTCTCGTGGATCTTGCGGGCCAGTTCGCGGTATTCGTTGGCCTGCTTGCTCTCGGGCGCATACTGGATCACCGTCTCGCGGCGGAGTTCGGCGTGCTGCACGATATTGTCGCGCGGGACGAAGTGGATCATCTTGCAGCCGAGCTTGGCGGCCAGCGCCTCGGCCAGTTCCAGTTCGCGGTCGGTCTTGCGCTCGTTGCAGATCAGGCCGCCGAGACGGACACCGCCCGAGTTGGCGTATTTCAGGATGCCCTTGGCAATGTTGTTGGCGGCGTAGAGCGCCATCATCTCGCCCGACATGACGATGTAGATTTCCTGGGCCTTGTTCTCGCGGATCGGCATGGCGAAGCCGCCGCAGACCACGTCGCCCAGAACGTCGTAGGACACATAGTCCACGTCGTCATAGGCGCCGTTCTCTTCCAGGAAGTTGATGGCGGTGATCACGCCGCGGCCGGCGCAGCCGACGCCCGGCTCGGGGCCACCGGCCTCGGTGCATTTGATGCCCTTGTAGCCGATCTTGACCACATCCTCGAGTTCCAGATCCTCGACGGAGCCCGCTTCGGCCGCCAGATGCAGCACGGTGTCCTGGAGCTTGGTGTTCAGGATCAGGCGGGTGGAGTCAGCCTTGGGGTCGCAGCCGACGATGAGGATCTTCTGACCCATCTCGACCAGCGCCGCGAGCGTGTTCTGCGAGGTCGTCGACTTGCCGATCCCGCCCTTGCCGTAGAATGCGATCTGCCGGAGTTTTCCCATGTTCATGTCCTTCTTCGAAAGGGTGTCTCTGGTGAAGGCGGCGGTGCCCGCCGGTCTCGACATCGGAAAAGCAGCCGCCGTGCCAAGCGGGCGAAATCCGGTATTTGCTATTATTTTCCGAAGGTTGGCAAAGGAAGGCCGCGCAGGGGGGCGGCGGCTGCGCCTTGTGCGAAATCCGACAATTCCCCGACAATGGCGGATCCCCGGGGCTCGGGGGCAGGAGGGAAGGCGCAGCGCGAACGGAGGCGAAGCCGGGGGCTGCGCGCCCCCGGACCCCGCGGGATATTTGAGCCAGAATGAAAGAAGGGCATGGAGGGGGCCGACAGCGGGCGCGCGCGGCGCGGGGCCGGATGGCGGCTCGAGAGGCGCACGGGCCTCGGTTTTAGGGGGTGGTTGGCGTGTGCGGCGCGGGCCTTCCCGCGCGCGGGGGGACGGCCGTCGGGCGCGACCCGGGAAGGCCCGCGCCGCGGCGGTTCAGGCGGCGGGCGCGCCCAGGGTCTTCAACTCCTCGACCACGGCCTCGAGCGGCAGGTCGATGCGCTCGATGGCGAGTTCCTCGAGGAACAGCCGCTCCATGCGGGTGAGCGGGCCCTCGATCACCGCCACATGCCCCTGTCCGGAGCGTTTCGCGATCTGGCGGGCGTAGGTGCGCAGGAGCTGGTCGTCGAACCGGCAGCCGAGGAACAGGAAGCCGCGGCCGGTGCGGCGGCTCCGCACCTCCTCGGGGATCGGGCTCTGGATGTCGATCTCGGTCAGGACCTCGACATAGTCGCTGTCGGAGACGAGGAAGGAATGTCCGGGAACCGCCACGCCGTGCGGCTTGTAGAGGAGCGTGCGCCAGCCCGGATCGGCCCCCTGGGGGAGCGGGCTGTCGTCGGGGCCGTAGGTGCGATGCCAGATCTCGGCCCATTCTCCGTTGCGGCTGACTCCGTGGACGAGGCCCCAGTCGGCGGGGCCCTCGCGGAAGCGGCGGACGAGGCCCGGATCATACCAGGCGTCGATCACCATCGGCGGGCGCACGAGGGCGAGCCAGTCGTGGATCGGGTTCGTCCCGGGAGGCGGAGCGAAGGCCGCGACCACCATCTTTTCGAGCGTGGCGCGGAAGCGGCGCGTCTCGACGAACTGCGCCGCGGCCCAGAGGTTGCCCTGCGCCCGTTTCGGCACCCGCACCTCCGCCTCGATCCGGGCCGAGAGCGCCGCGGGCGAGGCGAGAGCCCCGCCGAGTGCCGCGACCCCGGCGCCGAGATAGGGCACGACCCGCCCCTGCCCCACCGCCTCGAGAGCGACCCGCAGCATCTCGCGCGTCATGGGCTCAGTCCTCCATGTCCGTGAGGCGACGCGCCTCGACCGTGATCGGCAGCGCGGGGGGCGTGTCGTAGGCGGGCATCTGGAAGATCCAGCCGTTGCCGAGCCTCGCCCAGCCGCCCCACATGCCGGGCTTCTCCGTCGCCACCACCGGCTCCTCGAGGTCCTTCCTGGCCACATAGGCCACGAAGCCCTTCGCGCCTTCGCTGATCATCACCTTCATCGGGATCCCTCCTGCTGGATGTCGAGGCCGATCAGCTCGCGCCCGCGCATGCCCACGATGCGTTGGCGTCCGACAAACTCGACCGCATAGATGTAGTAGCGTTGCAGGTAGGTGCCGATGTCGCGCACATAGCCCACGTCGCCCTTGTGGACGACGACCTCGCCCAGTTCGGCGTCCCACATGGTGCCGTCGTTCTTGACGGTGAAGCGCGACTGCACCTTCTCGCCGGGCTCGAACAGCGGGGGCGCGTAGATCTCGACGGTATCGTCCGGTTCAGGCATCGCTTTCCTCGCGCAGCTGGGCGAGCCGCAGGAGCGCGGTCTCGCGGATCAGGGGGTCTTCGTCCTCGGCCAGGCGGAGCGCGACGGGCCGGGGCGCACGTTCGGCCACCGCATGACGCACCCGCAGGTCGGGATCGCTCGCAAAGGCGCCGAGATGGGCGGGCTCGATCCGTTCGGCGGCGGCGCGGCGCACCAGCGGCTCGGGGTCGCCGCTGAAGTGGATGAGCCAGGCGGGATCCACGCGCCGCGCCACGGCCCGGCGGATCTCGGGATCGGGATCATGGGCGAGAACGGGCAGCGTCCCCGCCTCGGCGCGCCGGACGATCACGAGCCGCACGGCCGGATCCTCGTCGCGCATCATCAGATGCAGGTCGGCCGGCGGCAGCCGATGGGCCACCGCGATCCGCACCGCCCGGTCGGGATCGGCGATCAGCCGGCGGGCCTGCGCCGGCGGCAGCCGCAGGATCGCCACGGCCCGGACGGACGGATCGGGATCCTCGAGCAGGTGCGGCAGCCGGAACAGGTTCGCGCGCCGCGCGGCCTGCGCCCGGACCTCGAAATAGGGATGGGTCAGGAAGGCGTCGGCCAGCTCGGGGCCGAGCAGGAAGAACCGCTCGATCCGCCGCGCGTAGCGGTCGTTCACGCAGGCCCATGCCGGGCCGCAGAGGCCCTGCGGCAGGCGCGCGGCGTGGCGGCAGGCGCCGCAGTCGATCGCGGCACCCTGCCAGTCGAGGGGCTCGGGTCCCTCGGGCATCAGGCCGGCACGCAGGTCTGGGGCACCGGACAGACCGAGGCGCATTGCGGCGTCTCGAACCGTCCCGCGCATTCGGTGCAGAGGGCGGCGTCGATGCTGTAGGCCGCCCCCGTGAAGCCGATGGCCGAGCTGGGGCATTCGATCTCGCAGGCCCCGCAGGCGGTGCATTGCGGCGTGACGATCCGGTAGGACATGGGCGGCCTCTCTTCTCAGGCGATGAGCGCGCCCGCCTCGGGGGTGCGGTGACGCTCGGCATAGAGGTCGAGCAACGCGGTCTCGATGTAGTCCATCGCGCAGGCGTCGATGACCTCGATCCCGACCTCGGCCATCTTCGCGCGCGGCGCCTCACCGATGCGGGCGCAGAGCACGACCGGCACCCCCTCGAGCGTGCGGATGATCTCGGACAGCCGGTCGCCCTCGCCGTGGCCGCCGACGCAGTAGTTGTCGGCCCGGCGGTGGGTGACGAAGCGGACACCCGCAGCATCGACCTCGTAGATCTGGAACTCGGTCGCGTGGCCGAAATGCTGGTTGATGCGCCCGCCGCCCTTGGTGCAGACCCCGACGAGAAGCGGAGGCGCGGCCACGAAGGCGGCCTCGGCCTGAGCGGCCTCGGCCGCGGCCCGCCGGTCGGCGCGCTCGCGGGCGACCCAGTCGCGGTAGGCCGCGCGCTTTTCCTCGCCATCCTCGGCGATCGTCTCGGGCAGCTTGTCCAGCGTGAATTCCTGCCCGCGATCCTCGCCCAGCATCCCCACGGCGTCCGCGCGGCACTGGCGGCAGTGCTTCATCAGGTTGGCCCCGTCGCCGCACTGGTCCTGCACCGCCCGCAGCTCGGCCGCGGTCGGACCGCGCTGGCCGGTGAGGCCGAAATGGGTGCCGTGCGCCGGATCCGAGATCAGGGGCATGATGTTGTGCAGGAAGGCGCCCTTGGCCTTCACGATCCGGTTCAGCTCGACCATGCCCGCCTCGTTGATGCCGGGGATGAGGACGGAATTGACCTTCACCAGCACGCCGCGCGCGACCAGCATCTCGAGCGCCTCCATCTGGCGGGCGAGGAGGATCGCCGCCCCCTCCACCCCTTCGTGGCGCTTGCCGCGGAAGAAGACCCACGGATAGATCTTCGCCCCCACCTCGGGATCGAGCGTGTTGATCGTCAGCGTCACGTGATCGATGTTCATGGCCACGATCTCCTCGACATGGTCCGGCACGGCGAGACCGTTCGAGGAGAGGCAGAGCTTGATGTCGGGAAGCTGGGCCTGGACCAGATCGAAGGTGGCCTTCGTCTTCTTCCAGTCGTAGGCGGCATCGCCCGGCCCCGCGATCCCAAGAACCGAAAGCTGCGGAACCTCGGCGGCCACGGCCAGCACCTTGCGGGCGGCCTGCTCGGGCGTCAGACGTTCGGACACGACGCCGGGGCGGCTTTCGTTGGCGCAGTCATACTTGCGGTTGCAGTAGTTGCACTGGATGTTGCAGGCGGGGGCCACCGAGACATGCATCCGGGCGAAATAATGGTGCGCCTCTTCCGAGTAGCAGGGGTGATCCTTCACCTTGGCCCAGATCGCCGGGTCCATGTCCGCCGGTCCCGCCTTGGTCCCGCAGGAGGACGCGGTGCAGCCGCCCCCCATCGCCTGCCCAAGCTCGTCACGCGACGCGACCTGAAGTCCGCCCAGCGAGATGATGTTGGCCATGTTCCGCGCCTCCGCCTGTGCTGTGTCGGGATTCCGGGAAGCACGGGCCATGCCAAGCGCCCGAGATCAGGCATTTCAGGGGATCCCTGTCCGGCGCCGGCCCGCGAAGGTCGCAAAGCCGACACAGCCGGCGCACCGGATGGTCGGCTTCCACCGGGACGGAAGCCGACCTGTTCCGACGGCAGGCGGCCGTATCAGAACTTCTCGACGCGGATGTTGTGCTTCCTGAGCGCGTAGCCGATCTGGCGCGGGGTCATGCCGCGCAGCCGGGCGGCCTTGGCCTGCACCCATCCCGCGCGCTCCATCGCCTCGATCAACGCCTCGCGCTCGGCCGCCTCGCTGTCGAGCGGTGCAGGCCGCGCGGGCGACGCGGGCGGAGCGGCGGCCCCTTCCGGCGCCGCGGGCGCAGGCGGCCGGCTGCCCAGCACCGGCAATTCCAGCGGCCCCTGTGCGAGCCCGCCCACCGGCGAGGCGCCGCCCGTCTGCAGCCGCCAGAGATCGGCCGAGAGGCAGTGGTCGTGGTGGCAGGCCAGATCGTCGGCGTGGATCACCGACTCGGGCGAGAGGGCGGCCACGCGGGCGATGCAGTTTTCCAGCTCGCGGACGTTGCCGGGAAAGTTGCACTCGGCCAGCGCCGAGATCGCCGAGGGATGCAGCCGCTTCTTCATGCCGTTGCGCTTGTTGAACCGCTCGAGCAGCCCTTGGGCCAGCGGCCCGATGTCCTCCTTGCGCTCGCGCAGCGGCGGCAGGACGATCGGCACGACGCAGATGCGGAAATAGAGGTCGGCGCGGAAGGTGCCGTTGGCCACCGCCCGTTCCAGATCCTTGTTGGTGGCGGTCACAAGCCGCACGTCCACCTTCAGCGTGCGCGAGCCGCCCACCCGCTCGAACTCGCCCTCCTGCAGGATGCGCAGGAGCTTGGCCTGGAATTCGAGGCTGATCTCGCCGATCTCGTCGAGAAAGAGCGTGCCGCCGTCGGCCAGCTCGAACCGGCCCTTCTTCTGCTGCACCGCCCCGGTGAACGAGCCCTTCTCGTGGCCGAACAGCTCGGATTCCAGCAGCGACTGGCTCAGCGCCGCGCAGTTGACCTTGATGAAGGGCCGGTCGCGCCGGTCCGACAGGGCGTGGAGGGCGCGGGCAAAGACCTCCTTGCCGGTGCCGCTCTCGCCCCGCAGCAGGACGGGCGTGTGGGTGCCCGCAACCTTGCGGATCTGGCCGATCACCCGCTGGATCGCGGCCGAGGAGCCGATCACCCCATCCAGTTCGGCCGCCGGCAGTTCGGCGGGCGCGGCCGATGTGGCTTCGGCCGCCGCGCGGATCGCCTCGCGCGCCTCCTGCACGATCCGGTCGCGATCGCGCGCCACCAGCCTGCGGAAGCGGATCGACTGCTCGAGCACGGCCGCGACCATGTTCAGCACCCGAAGATCGGTGTCGAGAAACCGCGCGCCATTGTCCCGGAGGCCGCGGTAGGCGCAGAGCACACCCAGCACGAAGGGCGAATTGGCCTGGTCCCGGATCGGCACGGCGATCAGCGCCTGATACTTGTCCTCGAGGCCGGGCGGAAGGGCGTCGGCCCCGAACTCATCGACGATGTCGCAGGACACGAGCGAGACGCCGTTGCGAAAGACATGCCGCGCCGCCTGCGCCGGGATGGCGCGGCAGTCCGCGGACACGGGCCCTCCGCTGGCCGTGGCCGCCACGACATAGGGGTTGATGTGGCGCGCGTTGCGGGACGATTCGCCCGGCGCCCCTTCCTGCAGCAGCGCAAGCGCCCCGTGCTTCAGCCCCATGAAAGAGGCGAGCACGCCGAAGACCGCGGGCATGTGGGCGATCGGGTCGCTGGCGCCGGTCAGAAGCTTGGCGATCTCGCACAGGGCGTCGAGGGTGAGATACTCCTCGCCGCGCTCGGCCGCTGCGTCGGAACCTTCCGCGGAAATGTCCATGACCAGACCTCCGTCTTCATCGTACTGTCACAATTCATGTTCGCCCCTTTGGGGCCGCAAGTCCAATCTGCTTGCCGACCCGCTTCGCACAAAGGGCGAGCCCGCACAATCGCCCGGCGAAATGGCCGCAGGGAACGCCCTGCTGGTGAATAAATGCTCAGCCGGAAGTCCGCTTTTGCGGGCAGCGTGCGAATCGCGAAGCGTGAAATGCACGGGCTTGCGCGGGCCGGCGCGCGGCACCCCGCGGCGGCGGCTGGCGCCAACCGCAGGGCGCGGCGGCCCGCCCCTGTCCTACATGCCGGGGTCGATCGCGCCGTCCACCGCGCCGCCGCCCTCGATCCAGTCCTTGAGGCCGCCGAGGTTGTAAACCTCGGAAAAGCCCATGTCCTTCAGAAGTTTGCCTGCCAGAGCGGCCCTGCCGCCCGAGGCGCAGTGCAGCACGATCGGCCGATCCTTGCGCAGCTCGGCGTCATGGTAGGGCGAGTCCGGGTCGGCGCGGAACTCCAGCATCCCGCGCGGGATGTGGTGCGATCCCTGCGCGCGTCCGGTCTTCTCGATCTCGGGCGCGTCGCGGATATCGAGCAGCAGGGCCCCTTTCTCCGCGACAAGCGCCCGCGCCCGCTCGGCATCGATGCGCTCCACCACCGCGTTGGCCGCGGCCATCATGTCCTTGAGAGTGCTCGTCATGGTCCGTCCGTCTCCTGAACCCTGGCCGGATCGCCCGGCCTTCTTCCGGCCCGAAGCCTAGATCGGCCCTCCCCCGCCTGTCCACGGGCACGACGCGCCCGGACCGGCGCCTGCCCCACGGGAAGGTGATGGCGGCGCCACGCCCGCCGTCCGGGCAGCCGGGGCCCGCACCCTTTCCAGCCCCGGCCATCGTGGCTATGATGCTGCGGCCGCGAGGGACAAGCGGCGGGGACATGAGACCGTCCGCAAGGCGGTCCGGCACGAGACGCGGACTGAACCCGCGCACGATGGGGGCGAGCAATGTCACATCCGGGCGTCCGGAACCTGATCTTCACCGCAGCCGCCGGGCTGGCGCTGATGGGCTGCGATACGATGCGGCAGGCGACCGGCATGGACGGCGGCGAGGGATCGCCCGCCGTCGCGGCGCCCGGCGTCCCCGTGGGGGCCGATGTCGAGGCGCCCCAGGCCTACCAGACCACCGACCGGGCCCTGTGGGACGGCCGGCCCTCGCTCGGCGGGATCTGGGTCGCCGCCTCGGACGTGAAGACGCCCGAGCGGGTGCTGATGGTCAATCCGGCGAACGGCCGCTCGGTCAAGGGCGCCCTCTTCCGGCGCGAGCGCGAGAATCCGGGGCCGAAGCTGCAGCTGTCCTCGGATGCGGCCGAGGCGCTGGGGCTGCTTGCGGGACAACCGGCCACGATCCGCGTCACCGCGCTCCGCCGCAAGGAGGCGCCCCCCGCCGGTGCCGCCGCGCCCGCGCCCGTGGCAACCCCGGCGGCCAGCGCACCGGCCGTCGCCGCGCCGGTGGCCGCACCGGCCGTCGCCGCGACGGTGACCGCACCGGCCCCCGTTTCCGGCGGCCGCACCATCCGCGTCGGAACCTTCAGCCAGCCGGACAATGCCCGACGGGCGTCCGACCGGCTGAACGAGGGCGGCGTGAACGCCCGCGTCGCCGAAGCCCGTCAGGGCGACCGGTCGTTCTGGACCGTGCTGGCCGGACCCGCGACCCCGGCCGATGCCCCGTCCCTGCTGGCCAAGGTCAAGGGCCTTGGCTTTCAGGACGCCTATCTTCTCGCCCGCTGACAGGAAAGGACGCACCCGTGTCGCTGCCCCGCCTCTTGCTCGCCCTGACATTCGGCCTGCTCACCGCTCTGCCCGCGCTGGCCTTCGACACGCGCGCCCGCGCCGCCTGGGTCTATGACGTGACCACCCGGACGGTCCTCCTTGACAAGAACGCGCACGAGCCCCTGCCGCCCGCGTCGATGTCCAAGCTCATGACGCTCAACATGCTGTTCGAGGCGCTGCGCGACGGCCGCGTGACGATGAACACGACCTTCGCCGTCTCGACCAAGGCCAAGCAGATGGGCGGCTCGAAGATGTTCGTCGAGGAACGCGACCGACCCACGGTGGAAGACCTGATCCACGGCATCGTGGTGAACTCCGGCAACGATGCCTGCGTGGTGGTCGCCGAAGGGCTCAACGGCACCGAGAGCGACTTCTCCCGCGCCATGAATGTCCGCGCCAAGGCGCTGGGAATGAACGATTCCACCTTCACGAACTCGTCGGGCTGGCCGGAGCCCGGCCACCGGATGAGCGTGCATGACCTCGGCATCCTTGCCGTGCGGCTGATCGAGGAATTCCCGAAATACTATCCCTATTTCGCCCACACCGAGTTCAACTACAAGGACCGCGTTCCCTCGAACGCGAACAACCGCAACCCGCTGCTGCGGCTCGGGCCCGATGGCGACTGGACAGCGGACGGGCTCAAGACCGGCCACACGCAGGAGGCGGGCTACGGGCTTGTCGGCTCGGCGGTGCAGAAGGACGGCCGCCGCATCGTCTTCGTGCTGACGGGCCTCGCGACCGAGGCGGATCGCGCGCAGGAAGGCGAGCAGATCGTGAACTGGGCCTTTCGCCAGTTCGTCCAGAAGACGCTGGTGAAGAAGGGCCAGCGGGTGGCCGAGGCCGATGTCTGGCTCGGCAACGCCTCGCGCGTGGGGCTGGTGCCGGCCGAGGACGTGACACTGCTGCTGCCGGCGTTGGTGCAGGAGGGGGTGACGGCCGAGGTGAGCTACACCAGCCCGCTGCGGGCCCCGATCGCGGCCGGGCAGGAACTGGCCGAACTGGTGATCCATGTCCCCGACCTTCCCGATGCGCGCGTGCCGCTGGTGGCCGAGGGCAGCGTCGGAAGCGGCGGGCTGCAGGTCCGGCTCATGACGGCCGCCAAGGTGCTCTACCGCCGCTTTCTGGAGGAGGCGCCGGCGAGCTGAGCGGGCGATCCGATGCGCGCGCAGGGCGGGCTCTTTCTGGCGGTCGAGGGGATCGACGGCTCTGGCAAGTCGGGGATCGTGCAGCATCTTGCGGCGCGTCTGAGGGCGCATGGCCGCGATGTGGTCGTCACGCGCGAGCCCGGCGGCACGCCCGAAGGCGAGGCGATCCGCGGCCTCGTCCTGGCGGGCGCCGACGAGGCGTGGGATCCGATGGCCGAGCTTCTGCTGATGACGGCGGCGCGGGTGCAGCATGTCCGGCGCGTGATCGCCCCGGCGCTCGAGGCGGGAAGCGTCGTGCTGTCCGACCGCTACGCCGGATCGACTCTGGCCTATCAGGGCACCGGCCGCGGCCTGTCCGAAAGCTTCATCCGCGCGCTTCATGCGGAAGCGACCGGCGATCTCTGGCCCGATCTCACGCTGATCCTCGATCTGGACGCCGCAACCGGCCTCGCCCGCAGCCGCCGCCGCCTGACCGGCTCCGCCATCGACGAGGGCCGGTTCGAGAGCCTCGACCTCGCCTTTCACGAGCGCATCCGCCAGTCGTTCCGGGCGCAGGCCGCGCGCGACCCCGCGCGTCACGCCGTCATCGACGCCTCGGGCACGCCCGAGCAGGTGCAGGCCCGCGCCCTTGCGGCGCTGGAGCCGCTGCTCGCCGCCGCGCGCTGATCCGACGACGCCTCAGCCGAGCCGCGCCGCCAGACGCAGCGCGTGGCTCGGATCGCTCGCCGCCGCCGGCAGGACCGGATCATAGGCCGCCCGGATCAGGACCGCGATCTCCGGCCGCAGGATCAGGTGCCCGTCCGCATCGGCAAGAGGAGAGCGGTCGGCGAAGGCGCGCTCCGACCAGAGCAGCATCGACTGCACCGCCTGCCCCAGCGCCAGCGCATCGTCCGGAACGGCCGACAGATGCTCGTCCATCCGCAGGAAGACGAAGCACGCGCGGATCGCGCCGGCCGGATCGAAGCGGAACAGCCGATACTGGTTGGCCCCGGCCGCCGCCAGCCGCGCACAGAGCGGCGCCAGATCCGGGATCATCCGGTCGAGGTTCGGCACCTGCGGCAGCTCCTCCCAATCGCGAAAGAAGAAGATCATCAGGTTCACGCCCAGTTCGGGATCGGTCTCGGCCATCGGGTGACCGGCCAGCGTGACCACCGCCTCGATCGCGCCCTTGATCGTGGCGAGGCTCGTGTCCTCGACGCCGAAGACGACGGGCACGATGGGCCGGCCCCAGCGTGCGAAGCGGTAGCTGCCGTCGGCTGCGGCAAAGAGCGCCTCGATGTCGGCCGGTGTCATGGCTGCCCTCCCCTGCGGTCCGGCCGGGACATAGGCGGTTTGAGCGGCAGCGGCAACGGGGCCCGGGCGTGGGTACCGGCCTTTTCCGGGCATGGCCTCGCCGCGTGCGAGCGTATCCGGGAAACCCTTGGCGGCACCGCCGGCACGCGCGGTCGTCCTGCGCGATTGACAACGCGGCGGGCACGGACAGGATGGCGGCTTGCCCCTCGGAGACAGCCATGCCGCTTGCGACCACCTACGCCTTCCTTGTCTTCGCCATCTTCGCCGAGGTCGTGGCCACGACCGCGCTGGCGCGTTCGGACGGGTTCACCCGGCTCTGGCCCAGCGTCATCACCGTCGTCGGCTACAGCATCGCCTTTGCCTGCCTGTCGGTCACCCTGAAGGTGATGCCGACCGGCGTCGTCTATGCACTCTGGTCGGGGTTGGGCATCGTCTTCATCGCGGCCATCGGCTGGCTCGTCTATGACGAGCGGCTGGACCTGCCCGCCCTCATCGGGCTTGGGCTGATCCTTGCGGGCGTGCTGGTCGTGAACCTCTTCTCGAAGACCATCCCGCACTAGGGCCCCCACGGGCGCGCGCTCTCAGCCGAAGAGGTCCGCCTGCCCCGGCCCCTTCGGCGCCTCCAGCCCGAGGTGCCGCCAGGCCTTGTGGGCGAGCATCCGGCCGCGCGGCGTGCGCTGGATCAGACCCTGCTGGAGAAGGTAGGGCTCGATCACCTCCTCGACGGCGTCGCGGCTTTCCGACAGGGCTGCGGCAATGGTCTCGATCCCCACGGGCCCGCCGCCGTAATTCTCGGCGATCAGGCTCAGGTAGCGGCGGTCGCCCAGATCCAGCCCCAGATGATCCACCCCGAGCCGCGTCAGCGCACGGTCGGCGATCGCCTGCGTCAGCCGCCCGTCGCCCTCGACCAGCGCGAAATCGACCACCCGGCGCAGCAGGCGGCCCGCGATCCGCGGCGTCCCGCGCGCGCGCCGGGCGATCTCCTGCGTGCCTTCGGGATCGCTGTCCACGCCCATCATCCGCGCGCCCCGCGCCACGATCAGGGTCAACTCGGCCTCGGTGTAGAACTGGAGGCGCGTGGGGATGCCGAAACGGTCGCGCAGCGGCGTGGTCAGCAGGCCGAGCCGCGTCGTCGCCCCCACCAGCGTGAAGGGCTGCAACTCGATGCGCACCGTGCGCGCCGCCGGCCCCTCGCCGATCACCAGATCCAGCGCGAAATCCTCGAGCGCGGGATAGAGCACCTCCTCGACCACGGGCGAGAGGCGGTGGATCTCGTCGATGAAGAGCACATCGCGCGGCTCGAGGTTGGTCAGGATCGCCGCAAGGTCACCGGGCTTGGCCAGCACCGGCCCCGAGGTCATGCGGAAGCCCACCCCAAGCTCGCGCGCCATGATCTGCGCGAGCGTCGTCTTGCCGAGACCGGGCGGGCCGTGAAACAGCGTGTGGTCCATCGCCTCGCCCCGCATCCGGGCGCTCTCGATGAAGACGCGCAGGTTCGCCCGCGCCTCGGCCTGGCCCACGAACTCTTCAAGCGACTGCGGGCGCAGCGCGCGGTCCATGTCTTCGGGCAGCCGCTCGGGGCGGAGGGTCGGATCGGAACTGGTCATGCGCTCGCTCGGGCTTTGCCGGAACATTCCCCGAACGGGCCGGGGGATGCAAGCGCGAAGCGCAGGCCGGGCGTCAGCGCCAGGGACCGCGGCGCGGGACGCGCGGCATCGAGGACCGCTCAACACCCGCCCCCGCCATGGCCTGCAGGGCCGCGATGCGGTTCGCGGTGTTCGGATGGGTGGCAAAGAGCCGGTCGTGCGACATCGCATGAAGCGGGTTGATGATGAACATGTGGGCCGTCGCCGGGTTGCGCTCGGCGCGCGTGTTGTCGATGCGCTGCGCCAGACCCTCGATCTTGCCGAGCGCCGAGGCCAGCCAGAGCGGCCGGCCGCAGATCTCGGCCCCGATCCGGTCCGCCTCATATTCGCGCGATCGCGAGATCGCCATCTGCACGAGGCCCGCCGCCAGTGGCGCAAGGATCATCAGCGCAAGCGTGCCCACGATCCCCATGGGACGCTCGCCCTCCTGATTGGAGCCGCCGCCGAAGAAGAAGGCAAAGTTGGCCAGCATCGAGATCGCCCCTGCGAAGGTCGCGGTGACGGTCATCAGCAGCGTGTCGCGGTTCTTGATATGGGCCAGCTCATGCGCGACCACCCCCGCCACCTCCTCGGGCGAAAGCGCCCGCAGCAGGCCGCGCGTCACCGCCACCGCGGCGTTCTCGGGGTTGCGGCCGGTCGCGAAGGCGTTGGGCTGGTCGGTCTCGATCAGGTAGAGCCGCGGCATCGGCATGTTCGCGCGCTCGGCCAGCCCCCGCACCATGGTGTGAAGATCGGGCGCGGCGCGGGGATCGACCTCATGGGCGCCGTGCATGGACAGCACCGCCTTGTCCGAGTTCCAGAAGGTGAAGAGGTTCATCAGCGCCGCCACGATCAAGGCGATGATCGCGCCGCTCTGCCCCCCGATCAGGGCGCCGACGCCAAGAAACAGCGCCGTCATGACCGCCATGAGGATGCCGGTGCGAACGTAACCCATCCATGCTTCTCCCATTACCCGGAACGCGGGGGATATGGGCGCACGAGAGCCCCACCGCAAGATCGGCGGGCCGCCCGTGCGACGGCTGTCAGGATCTCGGGGCGAGCAGCTTCAGCGCGGCACGGATCAGCGCCGCAGCGTCGGCCTGCGGATTGTCGCCCGAGGCCTGCGCCACGGCCTGCGCCGCGTCCGACGGCTGGTAGCCGAGGTTGGTCAGCGCCGAGAGCGCATCCCCTGTGTGGTTCGCAGCCGGCGGGGGGGCGGCCCTGGTCGAGGGCTTGCGGCGCGGCGCAGGCTCTTGCGGCGTCTCCTCCACCACCGCAGCGGCGCGCGCCGGCGCGGCGCCCCCCATCACCATCAGCGCCGGCGCCTTGGACTTCAGCTCGAGCACCACGCGCTGCGCGATCTTGGGGCCGACTCCCGGCGCGGCCTGGATCGAGCGCGCGTCCCCCAGGCTGATCGCCCGCGCGACCCCCTCGGCCCCGAGCGCGCCGAGGATGGCCATGCCGGCCTTGGCGCCCACCCCCTGCACCGTCATAAGCATCCGGTGCCATTCCTTTTCTATCATGGTGGTAAAACCGAAAAGCTGGAGCAGATCCTCGCGCACCACGAGTTCGGTATAGAGCGCGACCCCCTCGCCCGGAGCGGGCATGGCGGCCAGTGTCCGGTCCGAGACATGGACGATGTAGCCCACGCCGCGCACGTCGATCAGCACATGGTCGGGCCCGCGGAAGTCGAGGATCCCCGAGATCTTGCCGATCATCGAGCCGCCCTCGCCAGTGCGGCCTCGAGCCGGCCCGAGGATTGCACATGATGCGCGTGGCAGATCGCGACCGCCAGCGCATCGGCCGCGTCGGCGCCCGCAAGCTCGACCCCCGGCAGATGCAGGCGAACCATGTGCTGGATCTGCTCCTTGGCGGCATGGCCGACGCCCACCACGGTCTTCTTCACCGCGTTAGGCGCATATTCCCCCACCGCGAGCCCGGCCTGCGCCGGAACGAGCAGCGCGATCCCCCGTGCCTGGCCCAGCTTCAGCGTGGCCACGCCATCCTTGTTGACGAACGTATGTTCGACCGCGGCCGTATCGGGGGCGAACCGGGCGAGGATGTCGGTCAATTGCCTGTGCAGGGACAAGAGCCTCTGGGCCAGGTCGCCCGAATCAGAGTGGCAGATCCCATTGGCCACATGGGCCAGACGGGTGCCCGAGACGTCGATCACCCCCCAGCCCATGTTCCGCAGACCGGGATCGATCCCCAGAACCCTCATGCCACCCCCTGCTTCCTGTTGCCGCAAGGGCTAGCACGAAGCGGGAACACCCGCCAGCACCTTCCGCCGATGTCCGGCCACGCCCCGCAGGCATGGCCAAAAAGCGACACTTCTCCAAGCCGATGCGACGGGGCGTGCGGGTTTCGCAAGCTCCCGGAAAACAAGACAGTTTCATGAAACCGAGCCTTGCGTTTTCTGCAATGCGGCAATGCTTCGGTGTCGATTGCCGACATGACGCTGCCGGATTATTTGCCACTCAGACGCAGCGATTGCTGTGATCTTCAGCAGAATGAAAAGGACAGACGCCATGGCCGCCTTCGAGACGACCCGCCCGGCGCCCTTCGGCGCCATCTCCACCTTCCACTTCGTCCAGCGCGTGAGCGACCTCGTCGCCACCGTCGTGGCCTGGAACGACGCGCGCGCCACCCGCGCCGCCCTGTCGAAGCTCAGCGACCGCGAGCTGGACGACATCGGTCTGTGCCGCGGTGACATCGATGCGATCTGCGCCCTCCGCCGCTGAGGACCAGCAGGGAACGGGACGCTCTCTCCCGGATCACCTGCGAAAGGCCGCTCCCCACCGGGATGCGGCCTTTTTGTTTGCATCGGAACAGGCCCCGCCAACGCGCCCCGGTGACGGAGCGCCACGGTCTCAGCGGGAGGCGAGGAATTCCTCAAGGCTTTTCGCCACGAACCGCGACCCGGGATCGGGTCGGAGCAGGGCGCTGCCGATCCGGTCGAAGCCTTCTCCCGCGGCCAGCCGGGCCACGCGCGCCTCGTAAGGGCCCGCGCCGATCTGCCAGAGCAGCGCGCCTTTCAGCCCCAGCCCGCACAGGATGACGACGAGAAGCGGCCCGATGAGCCGCGGCCGGCGACGTCGGGGCTTGACATAGTGGGAGCGGCCGAGCGTGCCCTGCGCCTCGAAGCCGAACCCGCGCGCATGGGCCGCCTCGATCCGGGCGATGCGCCGGCGGAAGTCGGCAAGATTCTGATCCATCGAAACGCCTGCACCCACGAACTTCGCCCCCCGGATCGAACGGGGCTACGCCCGGATCGTGGCAAAAGCGTGGCGTGCGGAAGGAGACGGCAGGGCTACGGACTGGGCGGCGCCCTCAGGGGCGCCGCATCACGAGGCAGCACCACTCGCCCAGATCCTCGCGCGCGGCAAGCTCGAAACCTTCGGCGAGATAGGCCTTGGTGATCGAGTCCGCCTGCACCACCAGCAGGCCCGAGAGGATGGCGAGCCCGCCCCCCGGCGCCACATGGGCCGCCATGTCCGGCGCAAGCTCGATCAGTGGGCCCTTGAGGATGTTGGCAAAGACCAGATCGAACGGGGCCTCGGCCGCCAGACGCGGATGATCGAAGCCCGCGGCCTCGAGGCAGGTGACGCGCCCGCCGAGCCCGTTGATCGCAACATTCGCCTCGGCCACCTCGACGGCCACCTCGTCGATGTCCGAGGCGATCACCAGAGCCTCGGGGAAGACGCTTGCGGCCGCCATGGCCAGGACGGCGGTCCCGCAGCCCACGTCGGCCACCTTGGCGGGCGCGAAGTCCGCATCCACCAGCCGGTCGAGGGCGCGCAGGCAGCCCAGCGTCGTGCCGTGGTGGCCGGTGCCGAAGGCCACCGTCGCCTCGATCTGCAGCGCGATCCGGCCTTCGGGCACCTTGTCGGCGTCGTGGCTGCCGTGGACGAAGAAGCGTCCCGCCTCGACCGGCGACAGCTCGCGGCGGACCTTGGCAACCCAGTCGATCTCGGGCAGCTCGGACAGGGCGAAGGGCCGGGCGCCGAACGCCGTCGCCAGCAGTTCGAGCACCGCCTCGGACGGTGCCTCGAGGAAATAGGCCCCGACCTCCCAGAGGCCCGAGCCATCCTCGATCTCGAACACGCCCACGCCGGTCGGCTCGGGCTCCATCTTCTCGAGCGCGTCCGCGAGGGCCTCGGCGGCCTCCTCGCCTTCAAGCGTGGTCAGGGCGGAATAGGTGGGCATGGGGCAGCCTCCGGTGCGGTCCGGGCGGGCCTAACCCCGCCCCTGCCCCGCGTCAAGCGCCCCTCAGCGTGCGGGCGCCGCCGCCCCGACCCCGGTCCCGATCGGGCAGGAGACCCCGGTGCCGCCAACGCCGCAATAGCCGGCCGGGTTCTTGGCCAAGTATTGCTGATGGTAGGCTTCGGCGAAATGGAAGGCGGGCGCCGGGCGGATCTCGGTGGTGATCCGGCCGCGGCCGGCCGCGGTCAGCGCCCCCTGATAGGCCGCAAGGCTCGCACGCGCCGCCTCGGCCTGCGCCTCGCCATAGGTGTAGATCGCCGAGCGATACTGCGTGCCCGTATCGTTGCCCTGCCGCATGCCCTGCGTCGGATCGTGGTTTTCCCAGAAGAGCTTGAGGAGCATCTCGTAGGAGACGACCGTGGGATCGTAGATCACGCGCACGACCTCGGTATGGCCGGTGCGGCCCGAGCAGACCTCCTCGTAGGTCGGGTTCGGCGTGTAGCCGCCGGCATAGCCCACCATCGTGAGCCAGACCCCCTCGGGCACCTGCCAGAACTTGCGCTCGACGCCCCAGAAACAGCCCATGCCGAAGACCGCCTCGGCCATGCCCGCAGGCACCGGCGACTTGAGCGGCAGGCCGGACAGGAAATGCGTCTCGGCGGTGGGGATCGGGTCGGGTCGGCCGGGCAGCGCCTCGGCGGGAGAGACCATCTCGGACTTCTTACGGTTGAGCAGGAACATGATGCGGCCTCCGGTTGACAGGCCTCGAATATAGGCCCGCCCGTCCGGCGGTGCGAGTCACGCTGGCGGCACCCGGAGGCCCCGGCGATCACGGTCGCGCCAGCGGCGCGCAGACCGGCGGCCTTCAGAGGAAGCTCTGCGGGTCGATGTCCACGGCGAGGCGCAGGTTTGCCGGCAGCTTCACCTGCCCGATCCACTCGGCCAGGGCCGCCTGCAGCGGCGCGCCCTTCTGCGCCTTGACCAGCAGGCGAACCCGGTGCCGCCCTCGCACGCGGGCGATGGGCGCGGGCGCGGGCCCGAAGACCTGTGCCCCGATCCGGCGCAGCGGCGCGTCGGCGCGCGCAAGCTCCGCGCCGATCTCGAACACCTGCCCCACGTCGGGCGACGACAGGATGATCCCCGCAAGGCGGCCGTAGGGCGGCATCCCGGCCACGCGCCGCTCCTCGGCCTCGGCACGCCAGAAGGCCTCTTCGTCGCCGCCGAGGATCGCCCGGATCACCGGATGTTCGGGCTGGTAGGTCTGCACCAGCGCCACGCCACGTTTGCCCGCCGCGCGCCCGGCCCGCCCCGCCACCTGCCGCACGAGCTGGAAGGTGCGCTCGGCCGCGCGCAGGTCCGAACCCTGCAGCCCGAGGTCCGCGTCGATCACGCCCACCAGCGTGAGCAGCGGGAAATTGTGCCCCTTGGCCACGATCTGCGTGCCGATGATGATCTCGGCGCCGCCCTCGGCGATGGCCGCGATCTGCTCCTTCAGCGCGCGCGCCGATCCGAACAGGTCCGACGACAGCACCGCCACCCGCGCCTGCGGAAAGCGCCCCGCCACCTCTTCGGCCAGCCGCTCGACCCCCGGCCCCACGGGCGCCATCCGCCCCTCGACCCCGCAGGAGGGGCAGGCCTCGGGCATGGGCTTGGTCGCGCCGCACTGATGGCAGACCAGCCGCTTCTGGAACCGGTGCTCGACCATCCGCGCATCGCAATGATCGCAGCCGATCTGGTGGCCGCAGGCGCGGCAGATCGTGACCGGCGCGTAGCCGCGGCGGTTCAGGAACAGGAGCGACTGTTCGCACCGCGCGATCCGCGCCTCGACCGAGCGTGCGAGCGGCTCCGAGATCCAGCGGTTCGCGGGCAGTTTCTCGGGGCGCATGTCGAGCGCGTGCATCTCGGGCAGTTCGGCCGCGCCGAAGCGGGCGCCGAGGTCGAGCCGGCCGTAGCGGCCCTGCGCGGCGTTCACCCAGCTTTCGAGCGAGGGCGTGGCCGAGGCCAGCACCGCCGGGCAGCCGCAGATCGAGGCGCGCAGCACGGCCATGTCGCGGGCGTTGTAAAGCGCGCCCTCCTCCTGCTTGTAGGAGGTGTCGTGCTCCTCATCGACGACGATCAGGCCGAGGTCGCGGAACGGCAGGAACAGCGCCGACCGCGCACCCGCCACGAACTGCGCCCCCCCTTCCGAGACCATCCGCCAGAGCCGCCGCCGCTCGGTCGCGGTCACGCCCGAGTGCCATTCCGCGGGGCGCGCGCCAAAGCGGGCCTCGACGCGGGCGAGGAACTCCGAGGTCAGCGCGATCTCGGGCAGCAGCACCAGCGCCTGCCGGCCGCGGCGCAGGCACTCGGCCACCGCCTCGAGATAGACCTCGGTCTTGCCCGATCCGGTCACGCCCTTCAGAAGCGTGGTGCTGTAGCGGTCGGCCGCCACCGCCGCGACGAGGGCCTCGGCCGCCGCCACCTGATCGCCCTCGAGCCGCACCGCCGCCGCGCCGGGATCGAGCGGCGGATAGGGCAGATCGCGCGGCGCCTCCTCCTCGAGGATCGCGCCCGCCTTCACCAGCCCCTTGACGACCGAGCCGGTCACGCCCGCCTCGGCCGACAGCTCGGCCAGCGTCACCGGCGCGCCGCCATAGGCCTCCAGCGCATCGAGCACCCGCTGGCGCGGCCCGGTCAGGCGCGCCGGCTCGTGACCCGAGGCGCGATAGACGCGGCGCACCGTCGGCGGATCGCCCAGCCCCGGAGCGCGGGTGGCCAGCCGCAGCATCGCGGGCAGCGGCGTCAGCGTGTAGTCGGCCGCACGGGCCAGGAAGACACGCATCTCCTCGCGCATCGGCGCGGCATCGAGCACCCGTTCCACGCCGCGCAGCTTCGCCGCGTCGAAACCGCCCTCGCCCGGCCCCCAGACCACGCCCATCACATGCCGGGGCCCCAGCGGCACCACCACATAATCGCCGGAGCCGCAGCCACCCTCGGGGGCGCGGTAGTCGAGCACCCGGCCCAGCGGTTCGGTCGTCAGAACCCCCACCCGTTCGCCCTCTGCAAAGCGCCCCGTCACGCCGGCTTCCCTTTTCCCTCGCGTCCCGATGCGCTATTACACCGCAGACGGCGGGGACGACACCCCCGCGGAACCCCGAGCCAAGGAAGATCCTCATGAAATTCTTCGTCGACTCCGCCGACGTCGCGGCGATTGCCGAACTCAATGCCCTCGGCATGGTGGACGGTGTCACGACGAACCCGTCGCTGATCCTGAAGTCGGGGCGCAACATCCTCGAGGTGACGCGCGAGATCTGCGAGCTGGTCGCGGGCCCCGTTTCGGCCGAGGTCGTGGCCGCCAAGGCGGACGACATGATCGAGGAAGGCCGCAAGCTGGCCGAGATCGCGCCGAACATCACCGTCAAGGTGCCGCTGACCTGGGACGGGCTGAAGGCCTGCAAGGTGCTGACGGACGAAGGCCGCATGGTCAATGTGACGCTCTGCTTCTCGGTCAACCAGGCGCTGCTGGCCGCCAAGGCGGGCGCGACCTTCATCTCGCCCTTCATCGGCCGGCTGGACGATATCAACCTCGACGGGCTCGAGCTGATCGCCGACATCCGTCAGGTCTATGACAATTACGACTTCCAGACCGAGGTGCTGGCCGCCTCGATCCGCACGCCGAACCATGTCGCGCAATGCGCCCGCATCGGCGCCGACGTGATCACCGCGCCGCCCGCGGTCATCAAGGGCCTCGCCAACCATGTCCTGACCGACAAGGGTCTCGAGATGTTCGACGCCGACTGGGCCAAGACCGGGCAGACCATCCTGTCCCTGTGACAGCGGCACCGGCGAGGGCGGCATGATCGAACAGGACCTGCGCGACAAGCTGATCGCGACCCCCGAGATGATCCTCGAGGACCGCGACCTGATGAAGGCCCTCATCGCGGCGAACGAGCGCGCGATGGGGGCCAATGTGATCGACCTGCGCGGCATCGCGATGGAGCGGCTCGAAGGGCGGCTGGACCGGCTCGAGGACACCCATCGCTCGGTCATCGCCGCGGCCTACGAGAACCTCGCCGGGACCAACCTGATCCACCGGGCGATCCTGCAGATGCTGGATCCGCTGGGTTTCGAGGAGTTCCTGCTCAACCTCTCGACCGAGGTGGCGCAGACCCTGCGGGTGGATTGCATCCGGCTCGTGCTCGAGACCGCGCAGCGCGACGCCGATCCCGCGCTCGGGCGGCTCGGCGAGGTGCTCCATGTGGCCGAGCCGGGCTTCGTCGCCGACTATGTGGCCGGGGGGCGCAACGTGCCGCTGCGCCCCGTCACGCTGCGGCGCACCCTGCCGGACACGGTGCTCTACGGCGAGGCTTCGCCCGGCATGGCCTCCGAGGCGCTCATGCGGCTCGACTTCGGGCGCGGGCGGCTGCCGGGGATGCTGGCCATGGGCTCGGCCGATGCCGACCATTTCAAGCCGACGCAGGGCACCGACCTCCTGGCCTTCTTCGCCGGCGTGTTCGAGCGGACGATGCGCCGCTGGCTCTCGTGAGCCTGGCGATCCCGCCGGCGGCGCGCGACGCGCTCGAGGCGTGGCTCACCCACCAGCGGGTGATCGAGGGCGCCTCGCCCCACACGATCCGGGCCTATGCGGCGGACGTCGCGGGCTGGCTTGCCTTTCTCGCCGGTCATCTGGGCGAAGGCTACGGTCTGCCGGCGCTGGCCTCGGTGCCCCATGCCGACCTGCGCGCCTGGATGGCGCACGAGCGCGCCCGCGGCCTCGGCGCCCGTTCGCTGGCGCGCTCGCTCTCGGCCGTGCGCCGGTTCACCGGCTGGCTGGCCGAGCGCGAGGGGGTGGACGCGACCGCCGTCCTCTCGGCGCGCGGACCCAAGTTCCGGCGCAAGCTGCCCCGCCCCCTCTCCGAGAGAGATGCGAAGGCGCTCCTCCTCACCGTGGCCGAGGACGGCGCGGAAGACTGGATCCGGGCGCGCGATCTTGCGGTGGTGACGCTGCTCTATGGCTGCGGCCTGCGGATCTCCGAGGCGTTGGGGCTGCCGGCCACCGCCCATCCCCTGCCCGAGGTGCTGCGCATCCTCGGCAAGGGCAGCAAGGAACGGCTGGTGCCCGCCATCCCTGCGGCGCGCGAGGCGGTGGCCCGCTACGCGGCCCTCTGCCCGTTCGATCTCACCTCCGGCCCGCTGTTCCGGGGCGCGCGCGGAGGGGCTCTCAATCCGCGGCTCGTGGCCAAGGTCATGGAGCGTGCCCGCGCGACGCTCGGCCTGCCGCCGACCGCGACGCCCCACGCGCTGCGCCACTCCTTCGCCACACATCTGCTGAACGCCGGAGGCGACCTCCGCGCGATCCAGGAGCTTCTGGGGCACGCGTCGCTCTCGACGACGCAGGTCTATACGGCGGTGGACGGCGCGCGGCTGATGGAAGTCTATGCAAGGGCCCATCCGCGGGCCTGAAGCGCGCGCCGCCCCTCCGCCGGTTGGCCGCAAGGGCCCCGCCAAAGGTCTCGTCCGCGGCAGCGCCGCCTGCGGGGGTTCGATGCCCCCGCGGGCGGCACCCCCGGTCAGACCGCCGCGGCGGCCGTCACATCGTCCGGCGTCCCGATGGCGCGCGTCGCAGCGCCCTTCGCGATCCGCTTGATCATCCCCGACAGCGCCTTGCCCGCGCCGATCTCCCAGAACTCGGTCACGCCCGCATTCTCCATCCACATCACGCTCTCGCGCCAGCGGACCGCCCCCGTGACCTGCGCCACCAGCAGCGCCCGGATCCGGTCGGGCTCGGACACGGCCTCGGCGCGGACGTTCACCACGACCGGACAGACCGGGGCCTCGATCACGACCGCCGCCAGCGCCTCGGACATGACGCTCGCCGCATGCTGCATCAGCGCGCAATGGAAGGGTGCGCTCACCGGCAGAAGGATGGCCCGCTTGGCGCCCCGGCCCTTGGCGATCTCGACGGCCCGCTCGACCGCGGCCTTGTGGCCCGAAACGACCACCTGCGCCGGATCGTTGTCATTGGCCGCCTGACAGACCTCGCCCTGCGCCGCCTCGTGCGCCACTTCGACCGCCGTCTCGTAGTCGAGACCGAGAAGCGCCGCCATCGCCCCCACGCCGACCGGCACCGCCTCCTGCATGGCCTGTCCGCGGATGCGCAGCAGCCGCGCCGTATCGGCCAGCTTCAGCGACCGCGCCGCACAGAGCGCCGAATATTCCCCCAGCGAATGGCCCGCCACGAACGAGGCCGTGGCGATCCCCAGCCCCTCGGCCTCCAGCGCCGCGAGCGCCGCCATCGACGTCGCCATCAGGGCCGGCTGGGCATTCTGGGTGAGCGTCAGCTCGTCGATCGACCCTTCCCAGATCAGCGCCGAGAGCTTCTCGCCAAGCGCCTCGTCCACTTCCTCGAACACCGCCCGGGCCGCCGGATAGGCCTCGGCGAGGGCGCGGCCCATCCCGATGGTCTGGGCGCCCTGCCCGGGAAACACGAATGCGCGGCTCATGGCTCGGTTCTCCTTTGCTCCTCGTGGCACGGCACATAGCCCGACCCCGAGGGGCACGCAATCGCCGCGCGGGGCGCTGCGCGCTTCGGCCTCAAACCGCCGCCCGCGCGCGTGCCGCGCCGGCTCCTTCGGCGGCACGGATGAGGCAGGAGATATAGGGGGTTCATGCCCTCGACACCGGCACCGGGAGGATGGCTTGCAGGGATGCGGCGGGATCCGAGAGGGGCCTTGATCGACGGCGCCGCGCCCTGCGAGGCTCCACTCCGGGATCGACAGTCTCCAGCGGCGGGCGCCGGCTCCGGGGCGGCTCAGGTCCCGCCGCCCTCGAGGTCGTTCATGACGAGCTGGCGGGCCCGGCTCACGCGGCTCTTGACCGTGCCGATGGCGCAATCGCAGATCCGGGCGGCTTCCTCGTAGCTCTCGCCCAGCATGACGACCAGGATCAGGATCTCGCGGTAGTGGGCGGGCAGCCGGTCGATGGCGGCCATCAACTCCTGGCCGCGCACCGTCCATTCCTGCGACGGCTGAACCGACATCTCGCCCGACACGCAGTCGGCCGTCCCCGTCCGCTCGCGCGCCGAGACCCGGATCCGGGTGTAGAAGGTGTTGCGCAGGATGGTGAACAGCCAGGCCCTGAGCCGCGTGCCCGGCTGGAACTTGTCAACGTTTGCAATGGCCTTGAGAAGGGTCTCCTGCACGAGATCGTCGGCATCCGCCTGGTTCCGGCTCAGCGATCGCGCATAGGCACGCAGCGCCGGAATGAGATCGACCACGTCGGGTATGATCGATCGCGGGGGGGTCTGGTCCGTCACGGGCGGCTCCCTGGCTCTTCACGGCTTCGTTTTCGGATTTCAACGCCGAGTTGCCGGGGCGGTTCCGTCTTTGACATTGCGCTTCGCGGCCGGTCGGCGCAAAACGAGGCGAGGGCAGGTGGGATGATGGTAAAGCCAAAGGAACACGAAGGTCCGCACATGGGACCGGACGAATTGAAAGACCTGAGCGAGGAATTGCTGCGCGCCATCGAGGCCGAGCCGGTGCCGGAGCCGATTCAGCTGCTGGCCCGCCGCCTCGCCTGCGCGCTGGGGTCCCAGATGGCCGGGAATCCGGTCCTGCTGGCACCGCGTGAATCCGTGAAGGAAAGCGATTCCTGAGCGAGAGGCGGCCCGTCGGGGCCGCCCCGTCCGATGCGCGAAGGTCAGGACTGACCCGACCGCACCTGTCTTTCCGAAATGCGCCGCAGCAGCGACGCAAACCGATCGTCGGTTGACTGATCGGCCGTTGACACGGTGTAGGTGCGTCGAAGATTGTCCTCGACATGTTTGTTGACCAGGTCTTCACCCTGGCTGTCCTGCATGAAAGGAAACATGGCCTCGGGTTCTTGTCTTGTGACTGTCGCATGACAAGAGCCCTGTCCGGCTTTTGTTCCGTCCGCCTGCAGCACATCCCGACATGAATCCCGCGCAGGTGACGCGGCGCTCAGGGCGGTGTCCGGATTGAGGGGATCCTCAGGCTGACGCACGGGCAGTCTCCCCTGTGCCGGAGCCTCGGTTCTGGTGGCGAGCCTCGGCAAGCCGCCCCAGACACTCCCTGTTGCATTCAACCATGTCACCCGCCCGAAGCCGCCCCTCGCTGTCGAGGGAACACGCGTCCTGCGCTTCGGGTTCCTCCGCTGCGCGGTTATTTTCCGAACGAACCGTGACCGCCACAAGACGCGGTGACGACAGGCGGAGGGGCGCGTCGCAGGAACTGTCACGGCCGCGCCACGTTTGGGCAGAGCCTTCAGCGGAGTCCGTCGCCCATGTCCGAAGCCGCGCGCCCCCAGGATCTCGAACGCTACCGGGCCAGGCGCGACTTCGCCCGCACGCCCGAGCCGGACGGACGCACGCCCGAGGATCGCGCGGGCGCGCTCCGCTTCGTGGTGCAGAAACACGCCGCCCGCCGCCTTCATTGGGACTTCCGGCTGGAATGGAACGGGGTGCTGCTCAGCTGGGCCGTCACGCGCGGGCCATCGGCCGACCCGTCCGCCCGCCGCCTGGCCGTCCGCACCGAGGATCACCCGATCGACTACGCCGGCTTCGAGGGCACCATCCCCAAGGGCGAATATGGCGGGGGCACCGTCATGCTCTGGGATCGCGGGACGTGGGAGGCGCTCGACGACGTCAACAAGGGGTTGAGCGAGGGCCGGCTCAAGTTCCGCCTCGAGGGCGAGCGGATGCGCGGCGGCTGGATGCTCGTGCGCCTCAAGCCACGCGCGGGCGACAAGGGCGAGAACTGGCTGCTGATCAAGGAGCATGACGCGCACGAACGGCCGGGGCCCGAGGGGCTGGTCGAGGCCCATGTGACCTCTGTCGAGAGCGGCCGTCGCATGGAGGAGATCGCCGAGGGGCGCAGGCCGCGCCAGCGCCGCAAGGCGGCCGCCCTGCCCCGGTTCCGGCCCCTCCAGCTTGCGCGCCTCGTGCCGGCCGCGCCGGACGGGCCGGACTGGCTGCACGAGACGAAGTTCGACGGCTATCGCTGCCTCGCCGCGCTCGCGGACGGCAAGGTGCGCCTCCACACCCGTTCGGGGCTGGACTGGACGGACAAGTTCGGCGCGCTGGTGCCCGACCTCGCGCGCCTCGCGGTCGGGCGGGCGCTGATCGACGGCGAGGTGATCGCCCCCGGAGAGGCGAGCGGCGCCTTCTCAGAACTGCAGGCGCGCCTCAAGACCAGGGGGGCGCTGGCCTTCATGGCCTTCGACCTGCTGGCCCTCGATGACGAGGATCTGACCGGCCTGCCCCTGCTGGAGCGCAAGGCACGGCTCGAGAGCCTTCTGGAGGGAGAGACGGGCGCGATCCACTACTCGACCCACATCCGGGGCCACGGCCCCGAGGTGCACGAGCGGATGTGCGCGGCCGGGCAGGAGGGGATCATCTCGAAGCGGGTCGAAGCCCCCTATTCCGGCACGCGGAACGGCGACTGGCTCAAGGTGAAATGCGTCCTCCGTCAGGAGTTCGTGATCTGCGGCTGGAAGGCGTCGGACAAGCCCGGCCGCCCCTTCGCCTCGCTCGTGATGGGCAGCTACGAGACGGGCCGCCTGACCTACAGGGGCGCGGTCGGCAGCGGCTTTGACGCGCGGATCTTCCGCGAACTGACGCCCCTGCTGGCCGGGCGCGCGCGCGCCACCTCTCCGTTCGGCCATGTACCTGAGGGGGCCGAGGGCGCGCGCTGGTTGCGCCCCGATCTGGTGGCCGAGGTGACCTTCACCGAATTGACGCGCGACGGGCACATCCGCCACGGCGTCTTTGCGGGCCTGCGCGACGACAAGCCTGCGCGCGACGTGCGGCTCGAGGCGCCGGAGGACGCCTTGGCCGACGATGCAGCCCCCCCGAAACCGCCGGCGCGTGCGCCCCGCGCGCCGCGCGAAGGCAGGACGAACGAGGATCCCATGCCCCAAGCCGACAACGAGGTGCGGGTGGCCGGCATCCGCATCAGCAATCCCGACCGCAGGATCTATGAGCGGCCCGCCGTGACCAAGCGCGAGGTGGCCGAGCATTACGAGGCGCTCGGCCCGCGGATGCTGCCGTTCCTGCGCGACAGGCCGGTGTCGCTGGTGCGCTGCCCGGACGGCGCGGCGGGCGAGTGTTTCTTCCAGAAGCACCGGACCCGCGGCATGCCCTCGGCGATCCGCACCGTGAAGGTCGAGACGAAGTCCGGGCCCGAGGATTACATCACTCTCCCCGATGTCCCGGCCCTCGTCGGGGCGGCGCAGATGGGCGCGCTCGAGTTCCACATCTGGGGATCGCGCAACCGCCGCCTCAAGCGGCCGGACCGGATGGTCTTCGACCTCGATCCCGACGAGGGCCTCGACTTCGCCCGCGTGCGCGAGGCGGCAGCAGAGCTGCGCGTGCGTCTCGACGATCTGGGCCTGCCCGCGGTGCCGATGCTGTCGGGGGGCAAGGGCGTGCATGTGATCGTGCCGCTGAAGCCCGCGGCCGAATGGGAGAGCGTGAAGTTCTTCACGCGCGCGCTCTCGACCCTGCTCGCGGAAGAGGCGCCCGATCGCTACACCGCCGCGATGGCGAAGGCCGGCCGCAAGGGCCGGATCTTCATCGACTGGCTGCGCAACGACCGCGGCTCGACCGCCGTCGCCCCCTACAGCCTGCGCGCGCGGCCCGGTGCAACGGTGGCGACCCCGATCACATGGGACGAACTCGCCCGCGCCCGCTCGGCCGGAGACTGGACGATCCGCTCGATCCGCGAGCGGCTCGAGGGCCCCTGCCCGCTGTCCGAGGCCCGCCCCGTGACACTCGGGCGGACGGTGATCGGCCGGCTTGAACGACTGGTGACGCAATCCAAGGAGGGGACATGACCGGGCTGACGACAGAGACGATCGAGGGCCGGCTGATCGCGCAGCGCAAGGTGCTGGCGCGGCTGGTGGCACTTGCGGGCAGCGACGAGCTGCGGGCCTGGCTCGATGAGCGCAGCGTCATGCAGGACAATCAGGAGGATCCGGGCGCCGTGCCCGCGCCGGGCGTGGGCATCGAGGTGGCGCTGGCCGAGGAGATCCGGTGCATCCGCGACGAGGCCGACCGGTTTGGCGGGGGGATCGCGCCGGGCCGGTGACGACGCGGGAGGCCCGGGGTCAGTCGCGCTCGGCCAGCGGATCGGGCAAGGGCCGGCCCGCGGGATCCTCGACCGGCATGATGTCGAAGGACAGCACATCCTCCTCGTCCGTCAACGCGCGGGCAAGCCGGTCCAGCGCCGCCTCGCGCCGGGCATGGGTGGCGGTCGAGAGCCGCAGCCGCTCGGAGGGGCGGCTGAGGCTCCGGCTGACCGGCCCGACCTCGAGCCCCTCGCTCCGAAGGATCTCGGTCAGGCGGCGCGCGTCGAACCGCGAGCCGAGCCGCACCGTCACCCGCAGGCGGACCTCGGTCCGCACCGGCAGAAGCGCATAGAACAGCCGGAGCGCCACCAGAACCACCAGCGTCGCGACCGTGGCGGCCACCGCCAGCCAGTACATGCCCACGCCATAGACGATCCCGATGGCGGACGTGACCCAGAGCGAGGCGGCCGTGGTCAGCCCGTGGACCGAGGCGCCCTCGCGGAAGATCACGCCGGCACCGAGAAAGCCGATGCCCGTCAGGATGCCGTGCGCCATGCGGGCAGGATCGGCGACGATCTGCGTGTCGCCCAGGAACGACACCGTCCATTCCGCCTGACGCGCCGCCGCAAGCGTGAGGACGGTCGCCGCGAAACAGACGAGGGCATGGGTTCTGAGACCTGCAGGCTTGCCCCGCATCTCGCGGTCAAACCCGATCAGGAGGCCCGTCAGCAGACTGCTGAACATGGGCAGCACAAGGTCCTGCGCGAGAAAATCCTGAAGCAGCTGCACCATGACGACCTGCCGAACAAAGCCCTTTCGAACGCGCGGCCCCCGCCCGTCGTTCCGCGCCGTCAGCCGGTTCCGCACAAAGAAGGCGCCATGACGGAACCCGAGGCGCCGGGCCGGTCTTGTCCGGCAGCACCGGAGGTTCCCCATGCCCCTAGCCGACAAGCTGCACCCGCCGCGCATCCTTCTTGCCGAGGATGATCTCGTGCTCGCCATGACGATGGTGGATGAGCTTCGCGCCTCGGGTTTCGAGATCGTGGGGCCGACCCGCTCGGCCGCCGAGGGCGCGCGTCTTGTCGAGCATCAGTCTGTGGACGCGGCCCTCCTCGACCTGCGGCTCAAGGACGGCCCCTGCTTCGGACTGGCCCGCGCCCTGCGGATCCGCGGCATCCCCTTCGCCTTCGTCACCGGCGAAACGCGCGAGGCCATCCCCGAGGATCTTGCGGATGTGGATGTGCTGGACAAGCCCGTGACGGCGGTGACGATTTCCACCATGCTCGAAAAGCTGCTGCAGGAGCCCTAGATCGCAGGAGCCTCACGGGTCATGCCGGCGCCCGCTGCGGTGCGCGCGCGCCGGAAGGTCGTGCCGAAGGCCCCGCGTCATCGCAGGGCCCGGTTACTCGCACCTGAAACTGGCAATCTGGTTACTGGTCCCCGGCCCCACGTCAGTTCACGGGCCGGTCACTCGCACGGGCATCGGCCGATCCGGCCTCAGCGCAAGCCGAGGAAGGACAGGATGGCGATGACGATGACCACGAGGCCCACGATATAGATGATGCTGTTCACTTCTGGCTCCTTGTCACGTTCTTCAGAGGCTGGTTCAGACCGGAACGGTCGGCGGGACGCCCGGACCTTCGCCCGGAAGGTCGGGCTCGGTCGGTGGCAGGTCCGGGCTTTCGCCCGGTGCCGGCAGCGGGCCCGGCGTCACATCCGGGTCCGTGAGTGGCTCGGGATTCTCGCCCGGCGGCGGCCGGGGAACTGACGACGTCATGGGCTGTCCTCTGGCTATGTCCGGGAAAGCGATGCGGCTGCTTCCTCTCCCTTCCCGCCGTCAATGCAGAGCGGTCGGGGAAGGTTCCCTTGTTCGTTCACCGCGAGGTGACCGGGCCGTGACCTGACCCCGCCCGGCAAAGGGGCGCCAGGGGACGAAGCGGCCGTGACACGGAGAGGCCGCAACCGCGGCAATGCAGGTTTCGTGCCCTGCTCGTGAAGGGCGCGGCTGCCGCTTGCGGGAACTTTCGCCGCAAGCGCCCGTTGCATGGACCGTCTGAAAACGCGGGAGACGTGCCTGTTCGCCCGCAAGGCTCGATGGAGGACCAGACATGGCACATTCGAGGTTCGACCCCCGCCAGCGCGGCTGGAGCGATGACGACACGCACCGCGGCTACCGGGAAGACCAAGGCGAGGAACAAAGGGGCGGCCGGAGGTCGGGGCGCGACGAGCGCGACCGTTTCCGCGACCGGTTCGACGCACGCTATCAGGATCGCGGCCAGGAGGATCAGGGCGGCGGCCGCGATCGCTGGCGTGAGGGGTCGGGGATGGATGCCGCCAGCGGCTACGGCTTTGGCGCGGCGGGCTTTGACCCGCGCGACCGCGGCCAGCGGCGCGGCGGCTATGGCGCGTCCGACCGCGACCATGACCGCGGCTACGATCCCTATTCCGAGCGCGGCTCGCAGGACGAACGCTCCTGGGGTTACGGTCCGCAGATGGGGCGCGAATGGGATGGGCGGGGCCGGTCCTCCAGCGAGCGCACCGGCCGCGGCGGCCCGCGCTTCCACGACTCGGCGGGCGAGCGCGGCTTCATGGAACGTGCCGCCGATGAGGTCATGTCGTGGGTGGGCGACGAGGACGCCAGCCACCGCCGAGAGGCCGATCACCGCGGGAAGGGCCCCCGTGGCTACCAGCGTTCGGACGAGCGGATTCACGGCGACGTCAACGACCGCCTGAGCGACGACCCGCGCGTGGACGCCTCGGACATCGAGGTGTTGGTGGCGAGCGGCGAAGTCACCCTGTCGGGCCACGTCAGCTCCAAGATCGAGAAGCGCCGGGCGGAAGATTGCGCCGACTCGGTGTCGGGCGTGCGGCATGTCCAGAACAACCTGCGCGTCCGCGACGCGATGGGCGGCTCGGGCACAGGGTCGGGCAGCGGTGCCGGCACCCTCGGCGGCGCGACGACCGGCCAGTCGGGAAGCGGCCTCTCGGGCCCCGGCGGCACTGACAGCGGCCTGAGCGACGATCGCCCCGGCGGTTCGCGCAACACGCAGGCCTGAACGGGGCGGCCGGCAGGCCGCCCTCCCCCGGATCAGCCCCCCAGTTCAGTAAGAGAGGACCAAGATGACCATTTTTCGCACCCCCTTCCTCGCCGGTGTGGCCGCCCTTCTGGCCACCAGCGCCGCCGCCCAGACAACCACCGCGCAAGGCACCACCATGGGACGCGACTGGGACGCGCCCATGGTGGACACGTTCTTCAATCCCGGCGGCTCGATGACGTTGCGCACGAACTCCGAGATCCGCTCGAGCTGGGACTCGCTGTCGGAACAGCAGAAGCAGCAGGTTCGGGATGACTGCGCCGCTTTCGGCACCCAAGGCGCCGGAGCCCCGCCCGCCGGCGGTGCGGGAGCCACGGACCCGGCGTCGGCCGACGCCGGCGCAAGCGCCACGACGGGCACCGGCGGGACGGGAGGAACCGACATGACGGCCACCGGCACCGCCGGTCCGGCGGACGGGGCCGAGCTGGAGAGCGGCGGCGCTGCAAGTCCGATCGGGCAACCCACGGGTGAACAGGCCGCCCAGGCGGATTCGACCCCGACCCATGACACGACGGGCCATCCCGATACCAAGGTCAGCACCGTCGGCGAAAGCGACGCGACCACGGACGACATGGGCACCACCGCCGGGCCCGGCACCTCGGACGAGCGGGTGACGGCGGTCGAGCAGGCCATGCGCGAGAACGCGCCCCAGACAACGGGCACCGGCGCAACCACCAACCCGCCCGCCGACGGCGCGACCGTGGGCTCTGGCGCGGGCAGCGTCAACGCCAGCAACACCGCCGACACCGGGGCGCAGGGATCGCCCGCGACGCCGGGCACGCAGGAGTTCGATTCGGCCTCGGTCTCGCTGACCTCCTGGACCCAGATCTGCCAGATGGTCGAGTCCTTCTGACGCCGCGTCACGCGCGCGCACCTCTGAAGCGGCATGCCCTCGGGTGTGCCGCTTTTTCCATCATCTGTGGGATGACATGAAAAAACTCCCGCCGGGGGATCGGCGGGAGTTGAGTCAAGGGAAGACATCGGCGAGACGACGGATGTGGGGACGCCGCTGCCGATCATCCCTCAACAGGGTCAGGGCCCGGCAGTTCCCACGCGACGACTGGAAATTTGTTCCATCACGTCAGCGTGATAGAGCGCGATGAGCGTTTTTTCGCTTACGATATTCGGCGTTTTGGGCGAATCTTCGCCTGCGGGCGAGTGTCTCCCGCATCGCCGTCGCCAAGGCGAAACCATACCCGCCGAGACCCGTTGGATCCGCAGCAGGCCTTAACGGCTCTGTCCAATTAGTCTTCCAAGGCGAAAGGATCGCACGATGAAAAAAGTCATTGCCCTCTCGGCACTTCTGGCTTCGACCACCGCTTATTCGGCACTGGCTCAGGACGCGACGACGCCCGACGCAGGCGCGACGACTCCGCCCGCAGCCACTGACACCACGACCCCCCCGGCGACCAACGACACGACGTCGCCGGCGACCGGCACCGAGACGGCACCGACGACCGATGGCGCCACCGGCACCGGCATGACCGGAACCGACACCACCGGCACCGGCATGACGGGCACCACCACGACCGACACCGGCATGACCGGAACCGGCGGTGCGATGATGGGCGACATGCAGGTTCCCGAGGGCTTCACGCTCTACTCGGGCGAACCGATGACCGCCGAGAACCTGCAGAATGCCAACGTCTATTCGATGAATGACGAGTCGGTTAGCAGCATCTCGGACTTCGTGGTGGCCGAGGACGGCAAGATCGAACAGGTGATCTTCGACGTGGGCGGTTTCCTCGGGATCGGCGCGCGCAACGTCGCCCTGCCCTTCGAGGACCTGCAGATCTACACCAACGAGGATCAGAGCGACGTCCGGGTCTATGTGCCCATGACGCGCGAGGAACTCGAGTCGCTGCCGGAATACACGGCTGTCGACTGATCCACCGGACGGACCATCTCTCGAGGCGCGCAGGGCAACCTGCGCGCCTTTTCCGTTCGGCGGGACGGAATCCTTCCTTTGGCGCAATGCGAGGAACCTAAGCCGGGCGTCTCCTGTTGCCCCAGCGACACCGCCACCGGAGGAGCCCGAACTTGACCGTCACGATCACCGCCATCGTCCTCGCCCTGGCGGGCCTGGGCCTCCTGATCCCGGGAGTATGGCTCGCCACCCTCGGCGGAAGCTGGTTCTACGCCGCGGCCGGTGCCGTCATGCTGCTGTCGGCCTGGCAGGTGCATCGGCGCTCGGCCGCCGCCGAATGGACCTATGGCGCGCTCATCCTCGGCGCGCTTCTCTGGTCGATCTGGGAGGTCGGATTCGACTGGTGGCAACTGGTCCCCCGCGGGGGCGTGATCGCGGTTCTGGGCATCTGGCTCTACCTGCCCTTCATGCGCCGCCAGCTTCTGACCGAGGACCACCACCCCGCGCCCGGCCTGCCGCTCGCGCTGCCGCTGCTGGCGGCGATCGGGGTGGCGATCTGGTCCTGGACCGGCGACGAGGCCAGTCGCAAGGGCGAACTTCCCACCGAGGTGGTCAGCGCCGAGCCCGATCTCGGGCCGACGGCGCCACCGGGCGAGTGGCACCAGTATGGCCGCACGCAATATGGCCAACGGTATTCGCCGCTCGATCAGATCAACATCCAGAATGTCGCCGAACTCGAGCAGGTCTGGCATTATCAGACCGGCGACGTGAAGCTGCCCGAGGACGTGACCGAAACAACCTATCAGGTCACGCCGCTCAAGGTGAACAACCGGCTCTACATCTGCACGCCGCACAATCTGGCCATTGCGCTCGATGCGGCCACCGGCAAGCAGGCGTGGCGCTTCGACGCCAACTCCGGGCTCGAGCCCGACCGCCAGCACCAGACCTGCCGGGGCGTCACCTACTGGCGCGATCCGGGCCGGGAAGAGGGCGAGCTGTGCGCGGCGCGCGTCTACATGCCGACGGCCGATGCGCGCCTCATCGCGCTCGACGCCAACTCGGGCGCGCTGTGCGACTTCTTCGCCGACAACGGGACGCTCCACCTCGAGCACGGGATGCCCTACACGCCGGCGGGCTTCTACTACTCGACCTCGCCGCCTGTCGCGGTGGGCGGGCGCATCATCATCGGCGGCGCGGTCAACGACAATTTCTCGATCTATTCCCAGTCGGGCGTGATCCGGGCCTTCGACGCCAACACGGGCGCGCTCCTGTGGAACTGGGACAGCGGCAATCCCGACAGCACCGCGCCCATCGATTGGATGAACGGCGAGACCTACACCCCGAACTCGCCGAACTCCTGGTCCGTGTTCTCGGTCGATGAAGAGCGCGGTCTCGTCTATATCCCGCTCGGAAACCAGGTGCCGGACCAGCTCGGGATGGGGCGGTCGGAGGCGGTCGAGGAACATGCGTCCTCCGTCGTGGCGCTCGACGTGGCGACGGGGCAGAAGGCGTGGGTGTTCCAGACCGTCCACCATGACCTCTGGGACATGGATGTGCCGGCGCAGCCCGTGCTGATCGACCTGGAGATCGAGGGCGAGACGGTGCCCGCGCTTGTCCAGCCGACCAAGCAGGGCGACATCTATGTGCTCAACCGCGAGACGGGCGAGCCGGTGCTGCCGGTGTCGGAAGAGCCCGCCCCGCAGGAGGGGGGCCTCGACGAGGAGACTCTCGCCCCCACGCAGCCCATCTCGTCCCTCAGCTTCGCACCCGATCCGCTGCGCGAACGGGACATGTGGGGCATCACGATCTATGACCAGCTCGCCTGCCGGATCCAGTATCACCGGCTGAACTATCAGGGCCGCTACACGCCTCCGTCGCTGAACGGCACGATCGTCTATCCCGGCAATTTCGGCACCTTCAACTGGGGCTCGGTCGCGGTCGATCCCGAGCGGCAGGTCATGTTCGGGATGCCGACCTACCTGCCCTTCACCGTCAAACTCGTCCCCGAGGAGGAGATCCCGCCGCCGGGCGCAAACGAGACCGCCAGCGAGCAGGGTCTCAACCGCAACGAGGGCGCGCCCTACGGCGTCATCATGGGCCCGTTCCTCGGGCCGCTGCAGGTGCCCTGCTCGGCGCCGCCATGGGGCTTCGTCGCGGGGACGGACCTGCGCACCGGCGAGATCGCCTACAAGCGCCGCAACGGCACGGTGCGGGACATGACCCCGCTGCCGCTGCCCTTCAAGGTGGGCGTGCCGGGGATCGGCGGGCCGATCATCACCCGGGGCGGCGTGGTCTTCCTCGGCGCGACGGTGGATGACTATCTGAGGGCCTATGACCTGACCACCGGCGATGAACTCTGGCGCGCGCGCCTTCCGGCCGGGGGGCAATCCACGCCCATGACCTACGAGCAGGACGGGCGGCAGTATCTCGTCATGGTGGCCGGCGGTCATGGCTCGGTGGGCACGAAGCCGGGGGACCATGTGATCGCCTACGCCCTTCCCGACTGAACCCGAGGGCCGGCAGGCGGCTGCCGGCCCCACCTCCCGCCTCAGAGGGCGAGCGCCACGATCACCACCAGCACCATGATGATGCCGAAGATCAGGATCGGCCGAAGCCCGCGGCGTGTCTCGTTGCCGGCCAATTCGCCCACCGTCCGCGGACGGGCCGAGGCATTGGCCGTCCCGTGCGGGATGCGCCCCTCCATCGCGCGGGCGCGGGCGATCTGCTCGGGGCTGGGCGGCGTTCCCGCCGCCTCGTCATCGGTGCCCAGCGGCGCCGCGGCCGGGTCCATGAAGGGCACCTTGTCCCCGGTCGCGCCTCGGTCGATGTCGGCGCGAAGGCGCGCGCTGGTGTCCTGCCCCGTCGCCGAAGCCTCGGGCGTGGTGCTGCTGCCGGACTCGGTCCGGTCCGGTCTCTCCTGAGCCATGAGACGTTCCTCTTGCTGATCCTCGGGCCGGAACCTGCGGCCGCCGGGCTTGTTCCAGCCCCCGGTTCACCCCCTGCCCGCTGCCGATCCGCACGCAGACGTGCGCATGCCGCCGGGGAACCTTGCGCGACGCCTCCGGTTGAGATCCGATTGCCGGCCGCACGGGCCGGCCCTGCCCGAGGAGCCGCGAATGTCCGCATCCGAAAACGACATCGACAAGCAGAAGCGTCGCCACCGGGGACCGCTGATCGGCATTGCCGTCGTGGTGATCTTCGCCCTGGGCTACCTCGTCTGGTGGTTCGGCTACGAGGTCGCCGAGGGCAATCCGCCCCAGGGCGCCGACGTGCAGATGGATGGCCGCACCGGCGAAACCGGAGCCGCACCGCAGGCCGGCAGCGTGGGCGGCAACAGCCCGGCCTCGGCCGACAATGCCCCCGCCCCTCCGGCGACGGCCCCGGCCGACTGAGACACAGCGGCCGCCCGCACGGGCGGCCGCACCCCGGCCCGGAGCCGCCGATGTTCGGTTTCCTGCGTTTCGCACATTTTCGAAAATCTTCATTGACATAACGCCGCAGTCCGGGCTTCCTTCCTGCACGACAGCGGGAGCAAGCGCGTGGCCCAAGGACGAGCCGGAGAGGATCCGGTGGATCTCTTCATCATCGGCGGCGGCATCAACGGCTGCGGGATCGCCCGCGACGCCGCGGGCCGCGGGCTGAGCGTCACGCTCGCCGAGATGGGCGATCTGGCACAGGCGACCTCCTCGGCCTCGACCAAGCTCTTCCACGGCGGGCTGCGCTATCTCGAATATTTCGAGTTCCGCCTCGTGCGCGAGGCGCTGGAAGAGCGCGAGACGCTGCTCGTGGCCATGCCACACATCTCCTGGCCGATGCGCTTCGTCCTGCCCTGGCAGCCCGAGATGCGCTTTGCCGGCGACACGCCCACCGCGCGGCTGCTGGGCCGGCTGATGCCCTGGACCCGTGGACGCCGCCCGGCCTGGCTGATCCGCCTTGCGCTCGAGACCTACGACCGGCTTGGCGGGCGCAGGATCCTGCCCCCGGCCCGGCCCGTCGATCTGACGCGCGACCCGGCCGGCGCGCCGCTGCAACCGCGCTTCACACGGGGCTGGGAATATTCCGACTGCTGGGTGGAGGACTCGCGCCTCGTGGTGCTGAACGCCCGTGATGCCGAGAACCGCGGCGCCACGATCCTCACCCGGACCCGCGTGGTGGCCGCCGAGCGGCAGGGCGACGTGTGGCGCGTCACCACCGAGGGCGTCGAGGGGCGGCGCCAGCATGTCGCCCGCACCCTCGTCAATGCCGGCGGCCCGTGGGTCGCGCGCATCATCCGCGAGACCCTGTCGCTGCCCTCGACCGAGGGGGTGCGCCTTGTCCGCGGCAGCCATATCGTGACGCGGCGGCTGTTCGACCACGACCGCTGCTATTTCTTTCAGGGCAAGGACGGGCGGATCATCTTCGCCATCCCCTACGAGACCGATTTCACCCTGATCGGCACGACCGATCAGGATCATCACGGCGCCCCCGACGAGGCGCGCTGCACCCCCGAGGAGCAGGACTATCTCTGCGCCTTCGCCTCGGACTACTTCCGCCAGCCGGTCACGCGCGCGGACATCGTCTGGACCTATTCCGGCGTCCGCCCCCTTTATGATGACGGGGCGCAGTCGGCCACGGCCGCCACGCGCGACTATGTCCTGTCGCTGGATAGGCAGGGGCCTCCGCTTCTCAGCGTCTTCGGCGGCAAGATCACCACCTACCGGCGGCTGGCCGAAAGCGCGATGGCGCGGCTTGCGCCGCACTTTCCGCAGGCCCGCGGCCCCTGGACCGCCCGCGTCGCCCTGCCGGGCGGGGATTTTCCCTGGGACGGCGCCCCGGCGCTGGCCGAAGGGCTGCGGCGCGACTTTCCCTTCCTTGGCGAGCGTTGGGCGCTCCGGCTGGTGCGGGCCTACGGGACGGACGCGCGAAATCTGCTCGGTTCTGCGCGCAACGCGCTTGATCTGGGGCGGGAGTTCGGTGCTACGCTCACCGAGGCCGAGGTGCGCTGGCTGATGCGGCACGAATATGCCCGGCGGGCCGAGGATGTCGTCTGGCGGCGGAGCAAGCTCGGCCTGCGGATGACGGCCGGGGAGATCGCGGCGCTGGACGACTGGATGCGGCAGGCCGCGGGCGAGGACAGGGCGGCCGGGATGGCCGGCACAGGCTGAAGGTCCGCGGCGGGCCAGAAGGTTCGCAACGGGGCAGACGCAACCGGACGGGCGGCCCGAGGAGGGGCGGTCCGGGCGGCACCAGGATCCGGCGCAGCCGGGCGAGTGATCAGGGGGGAGAATGACGCTGGAACTCCAGGGGGTTTCGCGCGTGGTCGGCGGGCGGGTGCACATCCATCCCACCGACCTCGTGCTGGAAGGCGGCACGATGAACGTGCTGCTCGGCCCCACGCTGTCGGGCAAGACCAGCCTCATGCGGCTGATGGCGGGGCTCGATACTCCGGCCGAGGGCCGCATCCTCTGGGACGGGCGCGACGTGACGGGCGTGCGCGTGCAGGATCGCCGCGTGGCGATGGTCTATCAGCAGTTCATCAACTATCCCTCGATGAGCGTTTACGAGAACATCGCCTCGCCGCTGCGTCTGCAGGGCCGCAGCCGCGCCGAGATCGACCGCGAGGTGCGCGGCGTGGCCGAGATGCTCAAGCTGACGCCCATGCTCAAGCGCAAGCCCCTGGAGCTGTCGGGCGGGCAGCAGCAGCGGTGCGCGCTGGCGCGGGCGCTGGTGAAGGGGGCGGGGCTCGTGCTGCTCGACGAGCCGCTGGCGAACCTCGACTACAAGCTGCGCGAAGAGCTGCGGCTGGAAATCCCAAGAATCTTCGAGGCTTCGGGCGCGATCTTCGTCTATGCCACCACCGAGCCCGAAGAGGCGCTGCTGCTTGGCGGCAACACGGCGACGCTCTGGCAGGGGCGCGTGACGCAGTTCGGCCCGACCCCGCAGGTCTATCGCCGGCCGGTCGATGCGACGACGGCGCGCGTCTTCAGCGATCCGCCGATGAACTTCCTGCCGGTCACCAAGACCGGCACGCGGCTGAGCTTCGGCCATCTCGCGAATGCCCCGGCCGAGGGCGCCTTTGCCCGCCTCGCCGACGGGCACTACCTCGCGGGCTTCCGGGCGAACCATCTGGCGCTCAACCGCCACTCCGGCCGGGCGGTGGCCTTTTCCTGCCGGCTTTCGGCGATCGAGATCACCGGGTCCGAGACCTTCCTGCATCTGGTGCACGGCTCCGACGGCTGGGTGGGGCTCGTGCCGGGGGTGCATGAGATCGCGCCGGGCAGCGAGGTCTCGGTCTGGCTCGATCCGGCGCATGTCTATCTCTTCGATGCCGAAGGCGCGCTCGCCGCACCTGCGGCCTATGCGCTCGCGGCCTGAGGAGGAACGGATGGCACGGATCACCCTCTCCAACCTCGCCCACAGCTACCTGCCGAAGCCCAGGGGCGAGGCCGATTTCGCCCTTAAGGAGATGGACCATGTCTGGCAGGACGGGGGCGCCTATGCGCTGCTCGGCGCCTCGGGCTGCGGCAAGACCACGCTTCTGAACATCATCTCGGGCCTCCTGCGCCCGAGCCGCGGCCGCGTGCTCTTTGGCGAGCGCGACGTGACCGACGCCCCCACCGCCGAGCGCAACATCGCGCAGGTGTTCCAGTTTCCCGTGGTGTACGACACGATGACGGTGCGCGAGAACCTGGCCTTCCCGCTGCGCAACCGCGGCCGGGATGCGGCCTATGTCGAGGCGCGGGTGGGCCAGATCGCCCGCATGATCGGCATGGAAGGCGCGCTCGACACCCGCGCCCGCGGACTTACCGCGGATGCCAAGCAGAAGATCAGCCTCGGCCGGGGCATGGTGCGCGAGGATGTGAACGCGATCCTCTTCGACGAGCCGCTGACGGTGATCGACCCGCACATGAAATGGGAGCTGCGCACCCAGCTCAAGCGGCTGCACCGCGAGTTCGGGCACACGATGATCTATGTCACGCACGATCAGACCGAGGCGCTGACCTTCGCCGACAAGGTGGTGGTGATGCACGAGGGGCGCGTGGTGCAGACCGGCACGCCGGAAGAGCTGTTCGAGACGCCGGGCCACACGTTCGTGGGCTATTTCATCGGCTCGCCCGGCATGAACCTCTTCGAGGCGGAGGTGTCGGGCGACATGGCCCGCGTCATGGGCCACCCTGTCCCGCTGGGCGCGACCTACCCTCCCACCGGCGGGCGGGTGCAGATCGGCGTCCGGCCGGAGTTCGTGTCGCTCGCCGACGCGGGCCTGCCGGTCACGATCCGCCGCATCGAGGATGTGGGCCGCCACCGGATCCTGCGCGGCGAGGTCTTCGGCCAGCCCGTGAACCTGCTGCTGCCCGAGGACCGACCCGCCGCCACCGGGAGCGCCTTCCTGCAACTCGCCCCCGAGAAGATCAACGTCTATTCCGACGACTGGCGCGTGCAGCCGGTCGGCGCCCGGAGGGCCGCCTGATGGACAAGAGCTGGAACAACCGCGCCTGGTTCCTCGTGCTGCCGGTGCTGCTGCTCGTGGCCTTCTCGGCCGTCATCCCGCTGATGACGGTTGTCAACTATTCGGTGCAGGACACGTTCGGAAACAACGAGTTCTTCTGGGCGGGGCTCGAATGGTTCGAGGAGACCATCACCTCCGAGCGCATCCATGCGGCGCTCGGCCGGCAGGTGCTGTTCACCGCGATCATCCTCGCCATCGAGGTGCCGCTGGGGATCTTCGTGGCCCTCAACATGCCCAAGAAGGGCTTCTGGGCCAGCCTCTGCCTGATCCTGATGGCGATGCCGCTCCTGATCCCGTTCAACGTGGTGGGCACGATCTGGCAGATCTTCGGCCGGGTGGACATCGGGCTTCTGGGCCGCACGCTGACCGCGATGGGGATCGACTACAACTACACCAGCGACTGGCTCGACGCTTGGGTCACGGTGATCGTGATGGATGTGTGGCACTGGACGTCGCTGGTGGCGCTCCTGTGCTACGCCGGGCTCCAGTCCATCCCTGAGGCCTATTACCAGGCGGCCAAGATCGACCAGGCGAGCCGCTGGGCCGTCTTCCGCTACATCGAGCTGCCCAAGATGCGGGGCGTGCTGCTGATCGCGGTGCTCTTGCGCTTCATGGACAGTTTCATGATCTACACCGAGCCTTTCGTGGTGACGGGCGGCGGGCCCGGCAACTCGACCACGTTCCTGTCGATCGACCTCGTGAAGATGGCCATCGGGCAGTTCGACCTCGGCCCCGCCGCCGCCTTCTCGATCATCTACTTCCTCGTCATCCTGCTGGTCTCGTGGGTGTTCTACACCGTGATGACCAATCTCGACCGCGAGGACCGGCCATGACCGCCCGTCCCGACCGCAACCCGTCGGAGGTCCGGCCATGAAGCGTCCCGGCTCGGCCCTCGTGATGGTGCTCTATCTGCTGTTCCTGCTGATCCCGATCTACTGGCTCGTGAACATGAGCCTGAAGACCAACGCCGAGATCACGCGCAGCTTCACCCTCTGGCCGCATGACCTGACATTCCAGAACTACCGGACGATCCTCACCGATCCGGCCTGGTACATGGGCTATGTGAACTCTCTGATCTATGTGGTCATGAACACCGCGATCTCGATCACGGTGGCCCTGCCCGCGGCCTATGCCTTCTCGCGCTACCGCTTTCTTGGCGACAAGCACCTGTTCTTCTGGCTGCTGACGAACCGCATGGCGCCGCCCGCGGTCTTCGCGCTGCCCTTCTTCCAGCTCTATTCCTCGGTCGGCCTCTTCGACACCCATATCGCGGTGGCGCTGGCCCATTGCCTCTTCAACGTGCCGCTGGCGGTCTGGATCCTCGAGGGCTTCATGCGCGGCGTGCCGAAGGAGATCGACGAGACCGCCTATATCGACGGCTATTCCTTTCCGCGCTTCTTCGTGAAGATCTTCATGCCGCTGATCGCGAGCGGAATCGGGGTGGCCGCCTTCTTCTGCTTCATGTTCAGCTGGGTGGAACTGCTCCTGTCGCGCACGCTGACCTCGGTGAACGCCAAGCCGATTGCCGCCACCATGACGCGGACGGTCTCGGCCTCGGGCCTCGACTGGGGCGTGCTGGCGGCGGCCGGAGTGCTGACGCTGATCCCGGGCGGCCTCGTGATCTGGTTCGTGAGAAACTACATCGCCAAGGGTTTTGCACTGGGGAGGGTGTGATGCTTCATAAAGTTCTGTGCGTGATCGCGGCCTGTGCGGCCCTGACGCCGGGCCTCGCCCCGGCCCAGGGGGCGGCCGAGCCGTGGGAGGGCGGCTGCCTCGTCCGAGGCCTCGATCCCAATGGCGACGGCTTCCTGTCCGTCCGCAGGGGACCGGGCTCGGAGAACGCCGAGATTGCGCGCGTCCGCAACGGCGACGCCCTGTTCCTCGACCATCGGAAGTGTCAGGGCAAGTGGTGCCTGGCCGAGGGCGGAGTGGTCGGGGGCCGGCAAACCGACATCCGTGGTTGGTTCTACACCGCCTGGTGCGAGTTCTATCCGTAGGGGAGGATCGACATGGCCTGGATGGCCTGGACATGGCCCACGGCGGCCTTCTTCGTCACCATCGCGGCGCTTCTGCTGCTGATGACCGCCCTGGCGGTGCTGCGGCCCGAGACGCCGCGGGTGGGCATCCTTCGGATCGAGACGACGCGGGGGGATCGGCTGTTCATCTCGCTTCTGGGCTCGGCCTTCCTGTGCCTTCTGTGGCTCGGCCTGATGGGACCGCCGCTCTGGGGGGCGCTCGCGCTCTGCCTGATCTACGCCGCAGCGGTCTTCCGCTGGGTGTGACGACCCTCGCCGGGGGGATGCCCGGCCAAAGTCCGTCTTTGGGAGGAGACCTGACATGAGATACGGCACGACAGCCATGGCGCTGGCGCTGATGGCGCTGGGGGCACCGGCCTTCGCCGACATCGAGGCTGCGCGGCAGTTCCTCGATGCCGAGATCGGCGACATGTCCTCGCTCACGCGCGAGGAGCAGGAAGCCGAGATGCAATGGTTCATCGACGCGGCGCAGCCCTTCGCCGGCATGGACATCAAGGTGGTCTCGGAGACCATCACCACGCATGAATATGAATCCAAGGTGCTGGCGCCCGCCTTCACCGCGATCACGGGCATCCGGGTCAGCCACGACCTGATCGGCGAAGGCGACGTGGTCGAGAAGCTGCAGACGCAGATGCAGTCGGGCGAGAACATCTATGACGCCTACATCAACGACAGCGACCTGATCGGCACCCACTGGCGCTACCAGCAGGCCCGCAGCCTGACCGACTGGATGGCGAACGAGGGCCAGGATGTCACCAACCCCGGCCTCGATCTCGACGATTACATCGGCCTGAAGTTCACCACCGCGCCGGATGGCGAGCTTTACCAGCTGCCCGACCAGCAGTTCGCCAACCTCTACTGGTTCCGCGCCGACTGGTTCGACGATCCAGAGACCAAGGCCGACTTCCAGGAGAAGTACGGCTACGAGCTGGGCGTGCCGCTGAACTGGTCGGCCTACGAGGACATCGCCGAGTTCTTCACCGGCCGCGACATGAGCGCGCTCGGCGGGCCGACGAGCGCCTATGGCAGCATGGATTACGGCAAGAAGGACCCAAGCCTCGGCTGGCGCTACACCGACGCCTGGATGTCGATGGCGGGCATGGGCGACAAGGGCGATCCGAACGGTCTGCCGGTCGATGAATGGGGCATCCGGGTGGACGAGAACTCGCGTCCCGTGGGCTCCTGCGTGGCGCGCGGCGGCGCGACCAACGACGCGGCGGCGGTCTATGCGATCACCAAAGCGATCGAATGGCTGCAGAAATACGCCCCGCCGCAGGCCGCCGGCATGACCTTCTCGGAATCCGGGCCGGTGCCCGCGCAGGGCGAGGTCGCCCAGCAGATCTTCTGGTACACCGCTTTCACCGCCGACATGGTCAAGGAGGGCCTGCCGGTGATGAACGAGGATGGCACGCCCAAGTGGCGCATGGCCCCCTCGCCGCATGGCGCCTACTGGACCGAAGGCACCAAGGTCGGCTACCAGGACGTGGGCTCGTGGACGCTGCTGAAATCCACCCCCGACGACCGCGCCAAGGCCGCGTGGCTCTACGCCCAGTTCGTCTCGTCGAAGACCGTGGACGTGAAGAAGAGCCACGTCGGCCTGACCTTCGTGCGCGAATCCACCATCCAGCACCAGAGCTTCACCGACCGCGCGCCCAATCTTGGCGGTCTGGTCGAGTTCTACCGCTCGCCCGCCCGCGTCCAGTGGTCGCCCACCGGGACGAACGTGCCGGATTACCCGAAGCTCGCGCAGCTCTGGTGGCAGAACATCGGCGATGCGATGTCGGGCGCCAAGTCGCCGCAGGAGGCGCTGGACGCGCTCTGCGCCGAGCAGGAGCGGGTGCTGGCGCGGCTGGAACGGGCCGGCGTGCAGGGTGATCTCGGGCCGAAGCTGAACGAGGAGAAAGACCCGCAGGAATGGCTCGACGCGCCCGGCGCGCCGGTGGGCAAGCTCGAGAACGAGAAACCCGCGGGTGAGACGATCCCCTACGACGAACTCATCAAGTCCTGGCAGCAGGGCTGACACGAGCGGGGGGCGGGCCGTCCCGCCCCCTGGCCGAGGCAAGACGCGAGGCGACCCGACAGGATTCCGGCTCGCCGTCTTCCCCGAGCCCTTCCGCCTCGTCGCAAGGCGCGGCAGCATCGGGAGGATTCGGGCAAGACGAACCGGGAAGAGACGCATGAGCCACATCCTCGCCATCGATCAGGGCACCACCTCCTCGCGCGCGATGGTCTTCGACGCGAGCCTCTCGCTGAAGTCGGTCGCGCAGGAGGAGTTTCCGCAGATCTACCCCCGCCCCGGCTGGGTCGAGCATGATCCGACCGACCTCTGGTCCAGCGTCGCCGCAACGGCGCGCGCCGCGGTCGAGCGGGCCGAGATCGACGGCAGCCTCGCCGCCATCGGCATCACCAACCAGCGCGAGACGGTGGTGATCTGGGAACGCGCCACCGGCCATCCGATCCACAATGCGATCGTCTGGCAGGACCGCCGCACCGCCGACCTCTGCCAGAGCCTGGCCGAAGCGGGGCAGGAACCCATGATCACCGAGCGGACGGGGCTGCTGCTCGACCCCTATTTCTCGGCCACCAAGGTCAAGTGGCTGCTCGACCATGTCGAGGGCGCGCGCGCGCGGGCCCGGCGGGGCGAGTTGCTGTTCGGGACGGTGGACAGCTACCTCATCTGGAAGCTGACGGGGGGGCGGTCCCATGTGACCGATGCCACCAACGCCGCGCGCACCATGCTCTTCGACATCCGCCGCGGCGAATGGGACGCCGAGATCTGCGGCCTGCTCGACATCCCGATGGAGATGCTGCCCGAGGTGAAGGACTGCGCCGCGCCCTTCGGCATGACGCGGCCGGACCTCTTCGGGCGCGAGATCCCGATCCTGGGCGTCGCGGGCGACCAGCAGGCCGCCACCTGCGGGCAGGCCTGCTTCCGCCCCGGCATGATGAAATCGACCTACGGGACGGGCTGCTTTGCGCTGCTCAACACGGGGGCGGAACGTGTGACGAGCCGCTCGCGCCTGCTCACCACCATCGCCTACCAACTGGGCGGGCAGCGGACCTATGCGCTCGAGGGCTCGATCTTCATCGCGGGCGCCGTCGTCCAGTGGCTGCGCGACGGGCTGAAGATCATCCGCGAGGCGGGCGAGACGCACGGGCTGGCCACGGCCTCGGACGCGGCGCAGGATCTGGTGATCGTGCCGGCCTTTACCGGCCTTGGCGCACCCTGGTGGAAGCCGGACAGCCGGGGCGCGGTCTTCGGCCTGACGCGCAACTCCGGCCCCGCCGAGTTCGCCCGCGCCGCGCTGGAGAGCGTGGGCTACCAGACGCGCGACCTGCTCGAGGCGATGCGGGCGGACTGGGCGGCGGGCGCCGAGGGGGTGCTGCGGGTGGACGGCGGCATGACCGCCTCGGACTGGTCGATGCAGTTTCTGGCCGACATCATCGGCGCGCCGGTGGACCGGCCGGTGGTGCGCGAGACGACGGCGCTCGGCGCGGCCTGGCTGGCCGGGATGCAGGCGGGCCTCTGCCCCGGCCCCGAGGAGTTCGCGGCCGGATGGGCGCTGGAGCGGCGCTTCGAGCCGAGGATGGAGGCGGCGACGCGCGACGCGAAATACGCCCGCTGGGGACGGGCCGTGCGCGCGGTGATGGCGGTATGACCCCCTTCGGCATCGCGGCGCCCGGCCGCATCCTCTTCGGGCGGGGCGAGGCGCGGCGCGCGGCCGGCCTGATCGCGGGTTTTGGACGGCGGGTGCTGCTGGTGCATGGCCGCGACCCGGCGCGGGCGGACTGGCTCGTTGCGGCGCTCGGGGCCGAGGGGGTCGAGGTTCTGGCGGTACCCTGCCCCTGCGAGCCGGATCTGGCGCTCCTCGAGGAGACGCTCGCGCGGGCGCGGCCCTTTGAACCGGAGGCGGTGGCGGGCCTTGGCGGCGGGGCGGCGCTCGATCTGGCCAAGGCGCTCGCGGCGCTGGTGCCCGCGCCGGACGGGCCGATGGAACATCTGGAAGTGGTCGGGCGGGGCCGGCCGCTGGTGGCCCCGCCCCTGCCCTTCGTGGCGCTGCCCACCACCTCGGGCACCGGCAGCGAGGTCACGAAGAACGCGGTGATCGGCGTGCCCGAGCACCGCCGCAAGGTCTCGCTCCGCGACGACCGGATGCTTGCGCGGATCGCGCTGGCCGATCCGGCCCTCACCGACGGCTGCCCGCGCACGGTGACACTGGCCTCGGGGCTGGATGCGGTGACGCAGGTGATCGAGCCCTTCGTCTCGGCGCGCGCGACGCCCTTCACCGACGCGATCACGCGCCCGGCCATCGCGGAAGGGATGGGCGCGCTGATGCGCCTGATGAAGGGCGAGGACGCGACGGCCCGCGACGGCATCGCCTGGGTGAGCCTCTGCGGCGGGCTGGCGCTGGCAAACGGCGGGCTCGGCGCGGTGCATGGTCTGGCGGGCGTGATCGGCGGCGTCACCGGGGCTGCGCACGGGGCGATCTGCGGCACGCTTCTGGCGCCGGTGCTGCGGGCGAACCTGACCGCCTCGGCCCCCGGCAGCACCGCCCGCGCGCGGCTGGCCGAGGTCTGCGCGGTGCTGGGCCGGACGCTGGCCGCCCCGCCCGCCGAGGCGCCCGAGGCGCTGGCGGCCTGGGTCCGCAAGGCCGGCCTGCCGCGGCTGGCCGATCTCGGTCTGCAAGCGGGGGATCTTGCCCGCGTGGCGGACGCCTCGCTGGCCTCCTCGTCGATGAAGGGCAATCCGGTGGGCCTGTCGCCCTCGGCGCTGGTCGCGGCGATGCGGCAGGGCTGAAAGGCCCGCTAGTCCGACCGCTCGCCCAGCGTGTCCGCCATCACCGCCCCGCGCTGACCCATCGGACGGTTCGGCCCGACGGTGCTGTCCCGCGCGGTCTGATGCTCCATCTCGGAGTTGATCTCGGCCCCGATGATCAGGATCATCACCGCGATCCAGATCCAGAGCAGCAGGCCCACCAGCGCCCCGAGCGAGCCGTAGGTGGCCGAGTAGTTGGCGAAATTCTCGAGGTAGATGGTGAAGGCGATCGAGGCCACCAGCCAGACCACCGTGGCGATGCCGCTGCCCCATGTCACCCAGCGCCATTCCGGCGCCTTGCGCGAGGGCGCCCAGCGGTAGAGGGCGGCCATCGCCCCCGCCACCACCAGCAGCAAGAGCGGCCACCGCACGAGCCAGACCAGCACGGACGCCACCGAGCCGAGATCGAAGATGGCCAGCACCGCCGGAACCACCGCGACCGCGGTGATCATCAGGATGGACAGCGTCATCGCCCCCAGCGTCAGCGCAAAGGAGAGCAGCGTGAGCTTGAGGAACGAGCGTTTCTCGCGCTCGTCGTGGGCGATGTTCATCGCCTCGATCAGCGCCTTCATGCCGGAATTCGCACTCCAGAAGGCGATGAGGAAGGAGATGGCGAACCCCACGGTCAGGGACGCGCTCTGGCCACCGGCGAGGGTTCGCAGCTGCGCGGTCACAAGCTCGATCCCCTCGGCCGGAAGCACACCGCGCAGCGACTCCACCTGATCGGCGATGACAGCAGGATCGGCAAAGAGACCATAGAGCGAGACGAAGGCCGCAAGCGTCGGGAAGAGCGCCAGCAGAAGGTAGAAGGTCACCCCCGCCGCCACGAGCATGACGCGGTCCTCGTCGATCGAGCGCCAGACGCGCAGGGCGATGTCCTTCCAGCCCTTGGCCGGAATGTCGCGCGGGCGCCGGGCCCCGCGGCCGCGGTCGGGATCGGAGGGCGAGGCATCGGTCATGGCAAACTCCTTCGAATGCCAAATCGCCTCACGCGGCCCGAGGTTCCCGCGCCGATACAGAAGGATCGCCCGCGCCCGGCCCGAAGAGCGCCCTGCCCCCGCCTCTCAGCCGAAGAGGCGGGCATGTTCCTGCAGGGCGAAGCGGTCGGTCATGCCGGCGACGTAATCGGCGACGATCCGGGCGAGCGTCGTCTCGTCCTCGGCCGCCTCGACATCGCGCCGCCATTCCTGCGGCAGAAGTTCGGGCTGGCGCATGAACAGCGGAAAGAGATCGTTCACCACCGCCGTCACCTTCGCGCGTTCCTTCATCACCGAGGGCGCGCGATACATCCGGTGGAACAGGAAGCTGCGGATCACCTTCAGCTCCTGATAGAGAGGTTTCGAAAAGCGGATCACGGTCGCGCCCATCTGGCGGATCTCCTCGACCGACTTCGGCTGCGCGGCCTCGAGCCGCCCCTGCGCCACGGCGATCACATCCTCGACCATGCGGCCGAAGACGCGCCGCAGCGCCTCGTGCCGCCGGCGCATCGGCTCCAGCCCCGGATAGAGCGCATCGACCTCGGCAAAGGCGGGCGCGGTGACGGGCAGCTCCATCAGGTCGTCCTCGGTGAACAGGCCCGAGCGCAGCCCGTCGTGCAGGTCGTGGTGCGAATAGGCCACGTCGTCGGCGATCGCCGCCACCTGCGCCTCGGCCGAGGCGTAGGTGTGCAGTTCCAGATCCCACTGCGCGTTGGCCTCGGCCAGCGCATAGGGCAAGGGCCCCTCGACCGGGCCGTTGTGCTTGGCGATGCCTTCCAGCGACTCCCATGTGAGGTTCAGTCCGTCGAACTCGGCGTAATGGCGTTCCAGCCGGGTCACGATCCGCATGGCCTGAGCGTTGTGGTCGAACCCGCCGTAGGGCTCCATCAGCTTCGCCAGCGCATCCTCGCCGGTGTGGCCGAAGGGCGTGTGGCCGAGATCGTGGGCCAGCGCGATGCACTCGGCCAGATCGGTGTTCAGCCCCAGCACGCCCGAGATGGTCCGCGCGACCTGCGCCACTTCGATCGAATGGGTGAGCCGCGTGCGGTAGTAGTCGCCCTCATGTTCCACGAAGACCTGAGTCTTGTGCTTCAGCCGCCGGAAGGCCGAGGAATGGATGATCCGGTCTCGATCCCGCTGGAACGGCGAGCGGAAGGTGGACATGCTCTCGGGCTGTTGCCGGCCGCGGCTTTCGCCGGGCTGGCAGGCATAGGGCGCCAGCATCAATCTGCCTGTTCTTGTGACCTGTTTTGCCCCATCCTATATGGGTGGATGACCGATTTGACACGGGGTTTCTGATGAACCTACCGCCGCGGGTGACCGACCGGGCCTTTGCCCGCCTTGCCGAAATCGCCGAAGCCTCGGGCGAGACGCGCGCGTTGCGCGTCGCGGTCGAGGGCGGCGGCTGTTCGGGCTTTCAGTATGAGATCAAGCTCGACGATCCGGGATCGGACGATCTGGTGATCGAGAAGGACGGCCAGAAGGTGCTGATCGATCAGGTCTCGCTGCCGTTCCTCGCCAACGCCGAGATCGACTATGCCGACGAGCTGATCGGCTCGCGCTTCGTGATCAACAATCCCAACGCCACCAGCTCCTGCGGCTGCGGGACCTCGTTCTCGATCTGAGGGCGAAGGCCCCTTCCCGTCCGTCCTGCCGCGCGCCGGCCCAAGGACCCGATCCGCCCCGAGGAGCGCGCCATGAAGATCGCCACCTACAACATCAACGGCATCAAGGCCCGGATTGAGGCGCTTCTGGCCTGGCTCGAGGCGGCCAGCCCCGATGTCGTGCTGCTGCAGGAGATCAAGTCGGTCGATGAGACCTTTCCACGCGCGGTCGTCGAGGACCGAGGCTGGCATCTCGAGACGCACGGGCAGAAGGGCTTCAACGGGGTGGCGATCCTCTCGCGCCTGCCGCTCGAGGATGTGGTGCGCGGCCTGCCGGGCGACGCCGAGGATGTGCAGGCCCGCTGGATCGAGGCCACCGTCGTGGGCCAGCGCGCGGTGCGGGTCTGCGGGCTCTACCTGCCGAACGGCAACCCGGCGCCGGGGCCGAAATACGACTACAAGCTGGCCTGGATGGCCCGGATGAAGCAGCGCGCGGCCGAGCTGCTCGAGACCGAGGACCCCGTGGTGCTGGCGGGCGACTACAACGTGATCCCCCAGGCCGAGGATGCGGCGCGCCCCGAGGCCTGGGTCACCGATGCGCTCTTCCTGCCGGAAAGCCGGGCCGCCTTCCGGCGGATCCTGAACCTCGGCTACACCGAGGCCTTCCGCGCCCGCAGCTTTGGCCCGGGGCACTATTCCTTCTGGGACTATCAGGCCGGCGCCTGGGAGAAGAACAACGGCATCCGCATCGACCATCTGCTGCTCTCGCCGCAGGCGGCCGACCTGATGACCGATGTCCGCATCGACCGCGAGGTGCGGGCGGGCGAGAAGCCATCGGATCATGTGCCGGTCTGGGTGGAGCTGGCGGCCTGACCGGCCGCCCGTGACGCCACGTCGGACGGGGGCCGCGTTGACGCGGAAGGCCGGCGCGCCTTAGCCTTCCGCCCATGGCCGAGCCGTCCTCATCCGCCCTTGATCGCGTCCGCGCCAGCTTTGCCCGGCAGGCTGCGATGGATCTCATCCGCGCCACCCTTCCGCTGGTGGAGCCGGGGCGGACCGAGATCCACCTGCCGCACTGGGACGGGATCGAGCAGCAGCACGGCTTCATCCACGGGGGCGTGGTCGGCATGATCGCGGACTCGGCCGCGGGCTATGCGGCCATGACGCTGGTGCCGGCCGATGCCTCGGTCCTGACGGTGGAATACAAGATGAACCTGATGGCGCCGGCCGATGGCCACGGGCTGATCGCGCGGGGCGAGGTGGTGCGCGCGGGCCGGACGCTGATCGTGACGCGGGCCGAGGTGGTCGCGTTGCGCGATGGGGCCGAACAGGCCTGCGCCCTCATGCAGCAGACGATCATGGTGATGCGCCATCGGGGCGAGAAGCGGGAGTCCGGCGCCGCCGGCTGACCCCGCCGCCTCTCAGGCCGCGGTCACGTCGTAGCCATAGAGCCAGTCGAACCGGCGCAGCGTGGGGCCCGGCAGCAGCCGCGAGCCGAGGCGCAGGCCGAGATGCGCGATCTCGCGGATGGGGCTGCGCAGGTGATAGGCCCAGGCGTTGTTGTTGGCCGCCTGCACCACGCGGCAGCAGCGCGGCACGCGGCGCGCCTGATACTCGGCCAGCCCGCCCATGACGTTCGAATGGCGGGACAGGCATTCGGCCAGCACCCAGGCATCCTCGAGCGCCATGTTCGCCCCCTGCGCGAGGAAGGGCAGCGTCGGATGGGCCGCGTCGCCCAGGATGGTGGCATGACCGCGATACCAGGTGTGGGCCACCGGATGGCGGAAGAGCCCCCAGAGCCAGACGTCCGGCACCTGCTCGAGCCAGTGGCGCACGCGCCCGTTGAAGCTGGCAAAGGCCAGCCGCAGGTCCACCGGATCGTCACGGAGGTTCCAGCCCTCCTGCACCCAGCGCTTGCGTTCCTCGACCGCCACGATGTTGCGCATCGTGCCGCCGCGCATCGGATAGCTGACGAGGTGGCGCCCCTCGCCCATATGGACCTCGGCCACCACCGGCTCGCCCGGAGTGGCCGGGATCACGGTCCGCCAGGCCACCTGGTTGGTGAAGAAGGGCTGCGCCGGCCCGTTGAGTTCGGCGCGCACCAGCGAATGAAGCCCGTCCGCCCCGATCAGCAGGTTGGGCGTGTATTCGGCCCCCTGCGCCGTCACCAGCCGCGGCTTCGGACCGCCGAGATCCACCGCCTCAATCTTCTGCAGGAGCCGGATCTGCACGCCCGCATCGCGGGCCCCGGTGGCGAGAAGGTCGATCAGGTCGGCCCGGTGCATCAGGTGATAGCCCTGCCCCGGCCGCAGCCGCGCCAGATCCAGCTTCAGCACCAGATCGCCGCCCACGCCGTTGCGCAGTTCGACCGCCTGCGCGCGCATCGACGCCGCCTCGAGCGCGTCGCCCATCCCCAGCGCGCGCAGCACGGCCGCCCCGTTGGGCGAGATCTGCAGGCCCGCCCCCACTTCGCGAATCGCCTCGGCCTGCTCCAGCACGGTGACGTCGGCCCCGCGGAGCGCGAGCGCCCGGGCCACCGCCAGACCGGCAACGCCGGCCCCGAGGACGGTGACCTCGGCATCCTTCAGGCTCATCGGGATCCTCCACATGCGAACGCCGGACCGCAGAATGGTCCGGCGTCAGTTTTTGCGCCCGGAGGGCCGAAGGGCAAGGCGTGAGGCGCGGATGCGCCTACTCGTCGCGGTGGACCCGCTCGCGCCGCTCGTGCCGCTCCTGCGCCTCGAGGGTCATGGTCGCGATCGGACGCGCGTCGAGACGCCGGAGCGAGATGGGCTCGCCCGTGACCTCGCAATAGCCGTATTCGCCGGCCTCGATCCGCCGCAGCGCGGCGTCGATCTTGGCCACCAGCTTGCGCTGCCGGTCACGGGTGCGAAGTTCGAGCGCGCGGTCGGTTTCCTCGCTCGCGCGGTCGGCGATGTCGGGGACGTTGCGGCCGGATTCCTGAAGCCCCTCGATGGTCTCGGCGCTCTGGTCCAGCAGTTCCTGTTTCCAGTTGAGAAGTTTGCGGCGAAAATACTCCAGTTGCCGCTCATTCATGAAAGGTTCGTTTTCGGCGGGGCGATAATCGTCAGGCAGAAAGATCTCTGCTTTCATGGCTGCTGCTCTCTCTTGCAGGCCGGCAGGCTCCGAAATGTGGTTCACAGTCATCCGGCGCTCCCTTCAATGCGGCTCATCTAGCGCAAGCGGGGGCCTTTGTCACTAGCTGCCTCGCCGCCCTTGCGACGGATTCAACCTGTGCTATCCTGTCTCAGCAATTTCCCACAAGGTGACGTGACGTAAATGAAATTTTCATCCACCTCCTCCTACGTCGCGACCGAGGATCTTGCCGTTGCCGTCAATGCGGCCGTCACGCTCCAGCGGCCGCTTCTGGTCAAGGGCGAGCCCGGCACCGGCAAGACCGAGCTTGCGCGGCAGGTGGCCGGGTCGCTGGCCATGCCCCTCATCGAATGGCATGTGAAGAGCACCACCCGGGCGCAGCAGGGGCTCTACGAATATGACGCGGTCAGCCGCCTGCGCGACAGCCAGCTCGGCGACGCGCGCGTGCATGATGTGAAAAACTATATCCGAAAGGGCAAGCTCTGGCAGGCGTTCGAGGCTCCCGGCAGGGTTGTGCTGCTGATCGACGAGATCGACAAGGCCGACATCGAGTTTCCCAACGACCTTCTGCAGGAACTCGACCGGATGGAGTTCCACGTCTATGAGACGGGCGAGACCGTGCGGGCGCAGCATCGGCCGGTGGTCATCATCACCTCGAACAACGAGAAGGAACTGCCCGACGCCTTCCTGCGCCGCTGCTTCTTTCACTACATCCGCTTTCCCGATCTCGAGACGATGCGCGCCATCGTGGCCGTGCACTTCCCCGACCTCAAGGAGCAGCTTCTGACCGCGGCCCTGACCCAGTTCTACGAACTGCGCGAGGTGCCGGGGCTGAAGAAGAAACCCTCCACCTCCGAGGTGCTCGACTGGCTGAAGCTGCTGCTGGCCGAGGATCTCTCGGCCGAGGATCTCCGGCGCGACGGCCGGACCCTGCTGCCGCGGCTGCACGGGGCGCTGCTCAAGAACGAGCAGGACGTGCATCTCTTCGAGCGTCTGGCCTTCATGGCGCGGCGGCAGGGGTGAGCGGCCCTCAACACGGGATGGACATGTCCGACACACTCGTCCTGCGCCCCATTTCTGCCGAGGACGAGGCCGCCTGGCGCCCCGTCTGGCAGGGCTATCTGCGGTTCTACGACACCGAGCTGCCCGAGGAGGTGCTGGCCTCGACCTTCACGCGCCTCACCTCGGGCGAGCCGTCCGAACCACGCGGCATCCTCGCCTGGAAGGGCGGCGTGGCGGTGGGGCTCGTCCATTACCTCTTTCACCGCCACTGCTGGCGGGTCGAGAATGTCTGCTATCTTCAGGATCTGTTCACCACACCCGAAGCGCGGGGGCATGGCGTCGGCCGCGCGCTGATCTCGGCCGTCTATGACGCCGCCGATGCCGCAGGGTCGCCGGCGGTCTACTGGCTCACGGCCGAGAACAACGCCCGCGCCCGCGCGCTCTACGACCGGATCGGACGCAAGTCGCCCTTCATCCGCTACAACCGGGTGCTCTGATGCGGCGGCTTCTCCTCGCGGCGGGCCTCGTCCTCTCGGCCTGCGGCGCGGTGCCCGAGGCCGAGGTCGCGATGCACCGGCCGCACTGGCTGGTCATCGACCCGCTTCCCGACATGAAAATGTTTACTGGCTCAGCCGCGTCGCGCCCGCTGCGCCCGAACGCCGAGCTTGCGCGCGACTTCCTCGAACTGACCTTCCAGATGGAGAGTGGCCGCGCCATCGAGAGGATGTCGCGCTTCGAGGCACCGATCACCGTGTCGATGACGGGCCTTGTTCCTCCCTCGGCGCCGGGTGACCTGACGCGGCTGCTCGCGCGGCTGCGCGACGAGGCGCGGATCGACATCCGCGAGACCGCCGCACCGGCCATGGTCGCCATCGAATTCATCGAGCGGCGGCGGATGCAGGCGCTGGTGCCGACGGCGGCCTGCTTCGTGGTGCCGCGCGTGACCTCGTTCGAGGACTACCGGCGGGTCCGGCGCAAGGCGCAGGTGGATTGGGCCAGCCTCGAGACGCGCGAGCAGGTGGCGATCTTCATCCCGGCCGACACCAGCCCGCAGGAGGTGCGCGATTGCCTGCATGAAGAGCTGGCGCAGGCCATCGGCCCGCTGAACGACCTCTACCGCCTGTCGGACAGCGTCTTCAACGACGACAACTTTCACACGGTCCTCACCGGCTTCGACATGCTGATGCTGCGGGTGACCTACGCGCCCGAGATGCGGTCGGGCATGACGCGCGACGAGGCGGCGGCGGCCCTGCCGAAGGTGCTGGCGCGGCTCAATCCCAAGGGTGGCCGCCTGTCCCAACCTGCGGCCGACGACCCCACGCCGCGTGCCTGGATCGCCGCGATCGAGGAGGCGCTCGGCCCCACGGGCAGCGACCGCAAGCGGCGAGCCGCGGCGCTCCGGGCGCTGGCCCTCGCGGCGGACGCGGGCTGGCGGGATGCGCGGATGGCCTTCAGCCTGTTCGGGGTGGCGCGGCTCGGCATGGCCGACGAGATGGAGATTTCGGTTGCAGCCTTCGTCGAGGCGGCCCGGATCTACCGCAGCCTGCCCGGGGGCGCGATCCACGCCGCCCATATCGACATGCAAATGGCGGCTCTGGCCCTGTCGTCGGGGGAGGCGGCGGACGCGATCCTCCTGTGCGACCGGGCGATCCCGATCGTGAGGCGCGCCGAGAATGCCGCGCTGCTGGCCACGCTGCTCATGATCCGGTCCGAGGCGCTGCGCCTCGAGGGCCGGGCGGCCGAGGCGCGGGCCTCGCGCCTCGACAGCCTCGCATGGGCGCGCTATGGCTTTGGCGACGAGGCCGAGGTGCGCACCCGGATGAGCGAGATCGCGGCCCTGACACCCGGCCGGCTCGCGCTGGCCTCCACAGACGGCGGAGACAGCGAATGATCGTTCTGGCAGGCGCGGTTCTCGGAGCCTTCATGGGTGCTGCCACCGCCCGCCGGCACGGGGGGCAGCGTCTCGACATGCTGCAGTATGGCGCGGGCTTCGCCATCGCCTTCGCCCTGATCGGCCTGTTCCTGACCATCCTGATCGAGCGTCTGCTCTGATGCGCAGCGGGGGCTGCTGATGTTCCTGCCCTTCTTCGAGACGCTCCGCAGGACCGGCGTGCCGGTGTCGCTCCGCGAATATCTGGGCTTTCTCGAAGGCATGGCGGCCGGTCTCGTGACCTACGACGTGACAGGCTTCTACCATCTCGCCCGCACGACCATGGTCAAGGACGAGCGCCACCTCGACCGCTTCGACCGCGCCTTCGCCGAGAGCTTCCGCGGGCTCGAGACGATCCCCGTCGAGGCGGTGCTCGAGGCGGTGAACCTGCCCCGCGAATGGCTGGAGAAACTGGCGGAGAAGCACCTGACGCCGGAAGAGCGGGCCGCGGTCGAGGCGCTCGGCGGCTTCGACAAGCTGATGGACACGCTGCGCGAACGCCTGCGCGAGCAGCGGGGCCGGCATCAGGGCGGCAACAGGTGGATCGGCACCGCCGGCACCTCGCCCTTCGGCGCCTACGGCTACAATCCCGAGGGCGTCCGCATCGGCCAGCACGAGAGCCGCCACCGCCGCGCGGTCAAGGTCTGGGACAAGCGCGAGTTCCGCAATCTCGACGACACGGTGGAACTGGGCACCCGCAACATCAAGGTGGCTCTCCGGCGCCTCCGCCGCTGGGCGCGCGAGGGCGCCGCGCAGGAGTTCGACCTCGACGGCACGATCCGGGCCACGGCCGAGCACGGCTATCTCGACGTCAAGACCCGGCCAGAGCGGCACAATGCGGTGAAGGTGCTGCTGCTTCTGGATATCGGCGGCTCGATGGACGACCATGTGCGGGTGGTGGAAGAACTGTTCTCGGCCGCCCGCGCCGAATTCAAGCATTTCGAGCATTTCTACTTTCACAACTGCCTCTATGAGGGCGTGTGGCGCGACAACCGCCGCCGCTGGGACGAGCAGACCCCGACCGAGCAGGTGATCCGCACCTACGGGCCCGATTACAAGTGCATCTTCGTGGGCGACGCCTCGATGAGCCCCTACGAGATCCTGCACCCCGGCGGCGCGAACGAGCACTGGAACGCCGAGGCCGGCGAGGTCTGGTTGCGCCGCGCGCGGGCGCAGTGGCCCTCGAACCTCTGGATCAACCCGGTCCCCGAGCCGCACTGGGGCTACACCCAGTCGATCCGCATGATCCGCGAGATCTTCGAGGGCCGGATGGTGCCCATGACGCTGGAAGGACTTGCCAGCGGCGTCAAAGAACTCTCGCGCTGAGCCTCTCTGCCGCGGCCTGACTGTCGTCAATGACAGCCGCCGGTGCCCCCTGCACCCTCACCCCTGTCCTGCGTCCAGGTGGCAGGACGGCGGGAGTTCCCGCCAGCCCGGACTTCCCGGCGGCGCTCGCTTGCGGCCCGTGCGCCCGTCCGGCCAGTGCGTCACGGCCGCGGGAGGGAACGCGAGATGAAGGCAAGGATGATGGCCGCAACCTGTTTCGTCGCCCTGTCGGGTGCGGCGCTTGCGGCGGACGGGGAAGAGGCCGGGCGCAACGAATACAGGGCGGCCTGCGCGGGATGCCACGGCGAAAGCGCGAAAGGCGACGGCCCGGTGGGCCCGATCCTGAACATCGAGATGCCCGATCTTACCAAGCTGTCGGCCGCGAATGACGGGGAGTTCCCGTTCCAGAAGACCTTCATGATCGTGGATGGCCGCGCGGGTGTCCGCGCTCATGGCGATCCCATGCCGATCTGGGGCGACCGCTTCAAGGCCGAGGCCGCGGTCACGGGCGGCTACGCCGCCGAGATCATGGCGCGCGGACGGCTGCTGGCACTGGTCCAGTATCTCGAGTCGATCCAGGAATAGGGACGCTCGGCCCCATCTTCCCGCGCGGGCCGTGGGGCCGATGCCCTTCCGGCGTCAAGCGGTGGAACGGCCCTTCCTCCGGCGTGCGGGACGCCCCATATTCCTCCCATGCTCAAACTGACACCGCTTCTCCTTGCCATCGCCTACGGCTTCCTGATGTATCAGTTCTCCGCCTGGAGGACGAAGCGGATGCTCGACGCCCAGTCGCGCCCGCTCGATGAGCCCGAGATCCTGGAGCTCGCCCGCCGGATGGCCGTGGCGCTCGACCTGCCGACGGTAAAGGTGTCGGTCTTCGAGGTGGACCCCGTCAATGGCCTCGCCGCGCCGGACGGACGGATCTTCCTCACCCGCGGCTTCCTGCGCAAATACCGCTCGGGCGAGGTGACGGCGGCCGAGCTGGCCTCGGTCATCGCGCATGAACTGGGCCATGTGGCGCTGGGGCATTCGCGGCGCCGGATGATCGACTTCACCGGGCAGAATGCGGTGATGATGATGCTGGGCGCAGTGCTCAACCGCTTCCTGCCCTTCGTCGGCATCTGGCTGGCGAACATGCTGGCCTCGGCGCTGGCCGCCCGCCTCTCGCGGCGCGACGAGCACGAGGCGGATGCCTACGCCTCGGCCCTGCTGGTCAAGGCGGGGATCGGCACCGAACCGCAGAAATCGCTCTTCCGCAAGCTCCACCGCTGGTCGGGGATGAACGGGGCGGCGGTGCCCGCCTGGCTGATGAGCCACCCCGCCCTCGACGAGCGCATCCGGCGGATCGAGGAGCGCGAGGCGCGCTGGATCGAGGGCTGAGACCGCAGCCATTCGCGCAGCGCGAACGGCGCCCCGCCTCAGGCCTGCAGCGCCTTGGCCAGCCGCGGCAGGCGCGCGCGCTTGAGCAGCCCCTTCAGCGCCACCGGCGCGCACGAGATCGCCTCGGCGCGGGCGCGTGTCTCCTCCACCGCCTCCGCCACCGCCTCGGGATGGAAGGACCAGAGTTCCCACAGGAAGCCGTCCGGGTCGCGCCGCGCGAGCCCCTCGGCCGCAAGGGTTCCGCGGGGGAAATCGGCGGCGTTGAAGGTCAGGATGGCGTCGGCATGGCCGCCGATCGCCACCGCGAGCACATGGATGTCGCCCTCATCCGGCAGGTGAAGCCGCGACTCGAGCCCCGGCTGGGGCGGGACCGTGGCGGCGGGAAAGGCCGCCCGCACCGCCGCCACCTCGCTGCGCGCCTGCATCTCGGCCAGCGGCCCGAGGCGCCGCGTGGCGCGCGCCCATTCCTCGAGGATCCGCTCGGACCAGAGCGGCACGAACAGCCCCCGCGCTGCGCAGCCCAGCAGGATCTCGCGCAGCACCGTCGGGAACAGCACGCAGGCGTCGAGGACGACCCTCACCCGTCGAGCCGGAAGAACAGCGACTTGAGATAGCCGGACTCGGCCAGTTGCGGAAGGATCGGGTGGTCGGGCCCGGCAAAGCCCGTGTGGATCAACTGCGCCCGCCGCCCGCCGCGCCCGATGCCGCGGGCCGAGGCGTTGCGGAAGGCCGCAAGATCGGCCGCGTGCGAGCAGGAGCAGAGGACGAGATAGCCCCCCGGCGCCACCAGCGGCGCGGCCAGCCGCGCCAGCCGTTCGTAGGCGCGCAGCCCCGCCTCGAGCGCGGGTTTGGCCGGTGCGAAGGCCGGCGGATCGCAGATCACCAGATCGAACCGCGCCCCGTCCGCGCCAAGCGCCTCGAGCACCTGGAAGGCGTCGCCCTGCCGCGTCTCGAACCGCTCGCCCAGCCCTGCGAGCTTTGCCCCGGCCTCGGCCAGCGCGAGCGCGGGGCCCGAGGCGTCCACCGCCAGCGCCCGCTCGGCGCCACCGGCCAGCGCGGCGAGCGCGAAGCCTCCGACATGGGTGAAGACATCGAGGACCGAGCCGCCGCAGCACAGACGCGCCGCAAAGGCATGGTTCGGCCGCTGGTCGTAGAAGAGCCCGGTCTTCTGCCCGCCCGTGAGATCGGCCATGTAGGTGGCGCCGTTCATCGGCACCGGAACCGGCGCCGAGAGGCCGCCGCGCAGCACGACCGTCTCTTCGGGCAGACCTTCGAGGCCCCTCGACCGCCCGGTGCCGTTCTTCACCACCGTCGTGACGCCCGTGACGCGGACGAGCGCCTCCTCGAGCGCCGGCAGATGCGCCTCGGCCCAGGCCGCATTGGGCTGGATCACGGCCGCCTCGCCGAACCGGTCGATGACGATGCCGGGCAACCCGTCCGCCTCGGCATGAACGAGCCGGTAGAAGGGCTGGTCGAACAGCCGCTCACGCAGCGCGAGCGCCCGGCCGAGCCGTGCGGCGAACCAGTCCGCATCGACCTCCGCCTCGGGATCGCGGTCGAGCATCCGCGCGATGATCTTCGAGCCGACATTGACCGTGACGAGACCCAGCACCCGCCGCTCGGAATCCTCGAGCACGGCCAGCGTTCCGGGCGTCAGCGCCTGCGTGCGGCGGTCGGTCACAAGCTCGTCGGCATAGACCCAGGGAAAGCCGTGGCGGATGGCGCGGGCCTCGGCCTTGGGGCGCAGGCGGACGGTGGGTCGGGTCATCGGGGGCTTCCGCTGTTGGGGTTGCCCCTCCTCTAGCCGCTTTGGGGCCGAGGGAAAAGGCTCGGGCCAAAGAAGAAGGGCCCGGGTTTGCACCCGAGCCCCTCCTGCCCCTGCGAGCCTCGGCCCGCCCGTCGCGCGCTGCGCGTTCGTCAGTGCGCCCGCGCCATGCGGCGGCCAAAGCCCGCGAGCCGCCGGCGCAGGCCGCTGCCGAGGGCGTGAAGCCCCTCGCGGATCGCCTCGTTGCGCAGCCGGCGCGCGTGGTATTCGATCGCCACGTGATCGATCACATAATCCTGCATGTCGTATCCGTTCATCCGGGTCATGGAGCCACTCCTTCGGTCCAGCCCTCCCCTGCAGCCAACCTAACCTGTCCGGCCCGCACACACATCCTCCCGTTGAGAAGATCCGTCATGCGCCCCATGCAGATCGGGCAACCGTGCTGACCCATCTTGTCGCAGGCCATCCGGTCGCAAGGAATGGAGGGCTGGGCCCTTCCCCTCGGCGGGGGATTGAGCTAGTTAGCGCTAACAACACCAGCCCTTCCGCACGCAGCCACGGCCGGCCGCGGTTCGCCGCGCCGTCGTCTCAGCCATCGAGGCCGCCGCATGACCCTGAACGCCACCGTCGCCCGCGTCACCGACCGCATCCGCGCCCGCTCGCAGGCCACCCGCAGCGCCTATCTCGAGCGCATGGCCAAAGCGGCCGAGGAAGGCCCCGTCAGGGCGCATCTGACCTGCGGCAACCAGGCCCATGCCTATGCGGCGATGGGCGAGGACAAGGAGGCGCTCGCCGCCGGCCGCGCGCCGAACCTCGGGATCGTGACCGCCTACAACGACATGCTGTCCGCCCACCAGCCCTACGAGGATTACCCCCGGCTCATCCGGGCCGCCGCGCGGCGCGCCGGGGCCACGGCCCAGGTGGCGGGCGGCGTGCCGGCCATGTGCGACGGCGTCACGCAGGGCCAGCCGGGCATGGAACTCTCGCTCTTCTCGCGCGACGTCATCGCGCTGGCGGCCGGCGTCTCGCTCTCGCACAACTGCTACGATGCGGCGCTCTTCCTCGGGATCTGCGACAAGATCGTGCCCGGCCTCGTGATGGCGGCGGCGACCTTCGGCCATATGCCGGCGGTCTTCGTGCCGGGCGGCCCCATGACCTCGGGCCTGCCCAACGACGAGAAGTCGCGGGTGCGCAACCGGTTCGCCACCGGTGAGGTGGGGCGCGACGAGCTGATGGCGGCCGAGATGGCCTCCTATCACGGCCCCGGCACCTGCACCTTCTACGGCACGGCCAACACCAACCAGATGCTGATGGAATTCATGGGGCTGCACCTGCCCGGGGCAAGCTTCGTCAATCCCGGCACGCCGCTCCGCGAGGCGCTGACGGTGGCGGCGGTTGAACGGGCCGCCGGGATCACGGCGCTCGGCAACGATTACCGCCCGGTCGCGCAGATCCTCGATGAGCGCGCCTTCGTGAACGGGCTGGTGGGGCTGATGGCGACGGGGGGATCGACCAACCTCGTGCTGCACCTGCCCGCCATGGCGCGAGCGGCGGGCGTGATCCTCGATCTGGAGGATTTCGCCGACATCTCCGAGGTGGTGCCGCTGATGGCCAAGGTCTATCCGAACGGCATGGCGGACGTGAACCATTTCCACGCGGCGGGCGGCCTGCCCTACATGATCGGCCAGCTCCTCGATGCAGGGCTCCTGCACGAGGACGTGCAGACGGTCGCGGGCGACGGTCTCTCGCACTACCGCCAGGAGCCCGTGCTCGGCGAGGACGGCCTCGTCTGGCGCGCGGGCCCCGCGGCCTCGCAGAACGACCGCATCTTGCGCCCGGTCCACGAGCCGTTCCAGCCCTCGGGCGGGTTGCGCCAGCTGTCGGGCAACCTCGGACGTGGGGTGATGAAGGTCTCGGCCGTGGCCCCCGACCGGCGGGCGATCGAGGCGCCCGCGCGCATCTTCCATGATCAGGAGGCCGTCAAGGCCGCCTTCAAGGCGGGCGAATTCACCTCCGACGTAGTGGTGGTGGTCCGCTTCCAGGGCCCGCGCGCGAACGGAATGCCCGAGCTTCATTCGCTCACGCCCGTGCTCTCGGTCCTGCAGGACCGGGGCCTGCGCGTGGCGCTGGTCACCGACGGGCGCATGTCGGGCGCCTCGGGCAAGGTGCCGTCCGCGATCCATGTCTCGCCCGAAGCCGCGATGGGAGGTCCCCTCGCCAGGCTCCGGGACGGAGACCGGGTGCGCGTCGATGCCGCCACCGGTCGGCTCGACGTTCTGGCGGAAGGGTTCGAGGACCGCACGCCCGCGGCCGCTGACCTCTCCGCCTCCGCCCACGGGATCGGACGGGAACTCTTCGCCGCCTTCCGCGCCACCGTCGGCTCCTCGATCGAGGGGGCGGCCGTAGTCGTCTGACCGCCCGCCCGGATCCCCTGTCGGAGCCTCCGGCGGGGATATTTTAACCAGAATGAAAGGAAGTCCCGGCATTCTGCAGAAGCGGTACAGGCGGGGACGCCGATGACCGCCCAGAGTGAAAGCGCCTCGCTTCCCCGGCTCTGCCGCCCGAGGCGGGGCGCCGCTCTCCCTCCTCTCCTTGCCGTTTCATTCTGGCTCAAATATCCCCGCCGGAGGCTCCTCCGCCTGCCATCAGAGCCTCCGCCGAAAGGAAGTGACATGACGCCCGCCGAACAAAGCCGCCACGCCCTCGAGATCTGCCGCCGCGCCGCGGTGGTCCCGGTGCTGGTGATCGAGGACCTTTCCCATGCCCGGCCGCTGGCGGAGGCTCTGGTCGCGGGCGGCCTGCCCGCGCTCGAGGTGACGCTGCGCACGCCGGTCGCGCTCGAGGCAATCCGCGTCATGGCCGAGGTCGAGGGCGGCATCGTCGGCGCGGGCACGTTGCTCACGCCGGCCGACGTGGCCGCCGCCAAAGCCGCGGGCGCGCGCTTCGGCGTCTCGCCGGGCGCCACGGATCGTCTGCTCGACGCCTGCGCGGCCGAGGGGCTGCCGCTCCTTCCCGGGGCTGCGACGGCGACCGAGGTGATGGCGCTGTTCGAGCGCGGCTACAGCATGCAGAAGTTCTTCCCGGCCGAGACATCGGGCGGTGCTCCGGCGATCAGGGCGTTCGGCGGCCCGCTCTCTCAGGTCAGCTTCTGCCCCACGGGCGGCATCGGCCTCGGCAATGCGCGCGACTATCTGGCGCTTGGCAATGTCGTCTGCGTCGGCGGCAGCTGGGTGGCGCCGAAGGCGATGATGGCCAGCGGCGACTGGGCCGGCATCACCCGGCTCGCGCGGGAGGCGGCCGGCCTGCGCTGACCTCCCCCTGCGGATCGGATCAGCCCTCGGCCAGTCGCGCGGCGCGGCCTCCGCGGCGCTGCGGGCGCGGGGCGGCGGCCAGGCCGGCCGAGAGCACCTCGCTCATCGGGTGGTCGGGCCGCCCGGCCGCATAGGCCTCAAGCAGTGTCCGCAGGGCCTCTTGCACCTGGTTCGAGGGCAGGCTCAGCGCCCAGTCCACGAAGATCGAGCGGCATTCGCCCATGCTGATGCCCTCGATCGCATAGCTCTCGCGCACGAGGCCCTTGGGGTCGGCTTCATCCAGCTGCACGGTCGCCCTCTCCTTCCTGGTTGGTTCCGTCCGATCCGAGCCGCGCGTCGATCCGCAGCGCCGCCTCGGCCACATGTGTCTGAAGCCGCGCCAGCAGCGCCTCGGCCGAGGGCGCCTCCACCTCGCGCAGCAGGAAGGCCCGTCCGCCCTCGCCCAGCGCGCCGAAATCCACCGGCGCCTCGGACAGAAGCCGCGAGCCGGCCTGAAGCCGCCAGCACAGACGGTAGGCGGCAAGGAGCGCGCTCTCGTCGGCCGCCGAGAGGAAGCCGCTCCGCACCCCCGCCCGCAGTTGCTGTTCCACGCGCCGGGCGGGATCCCCTGCCAGAAGCGCCGCCGTCTGGGCGAGCAGTTCGATGTCCATGATCCGGCCGGGGCCGTTCTTGGCCTCCCAGGGGCCGCTCGGCGGCTTGGCGTCCGCAAGCCGCCGCCGCATGTCGGCCACGTCGGGCAGGACCCGTGACGGAACCGCCTTCTCGGCCAGGATCTCGCGCCGGAGCGCCTCGATCTCGCCCATGAGCCCCGGATCGCCGGCCAGCGTCCGCGCGCGGGTCAGGGCCAGATGCTCCCATGTCCAGGCCTCGTCGCGCTGGTAGCTGCGAAACGACTCGAGCGCCGTCGCCACCGGACCCTGACGGCCGGAGGGGCGCAGGCGCATGTCCACCTCATAGAGACGGCCCTCGGCCATGGGCGCGGTCAGCGCCGTCACGAGGGCCTGCGTCAGGCGCGCGAAATAGGGCCGCGCGCCGAGCGGCCGTGGGCCGGTGCTCTCCTCCTGCCCCTGCGCGTCGTGGATCACGATCAGGTCGAGATCCGAGCCGGCGTTGAGCCGCCCTGCCCCGAGGCTGCCCATCCCGAGCACCACCGCGCCGCGTCCCGGCGCCGGCCCGTGCTTGCGGGCGAATTCCTCGGAGACGATCGGCCAGAGCGCCACCACCACCGCCTCGGCCAGATCGGCATATTGCTTGGCCGCCTCGAAGGCGTCGATCAGACCGCGCAGGTGATGCACGCCGACGCGGAAATGCCACTCCTTCATCCACCGCCGGGCCGCATCGAGCCGCCGTTCGTAATCCGGCACCGCCGCGAGTTTGTCGGCCAGTTCCCGCGCGAGGCTCTGCGTACCGGGCCAGTGGGTGAAGAACCCCCCGCCGATCACCGCATCCAGCACCGCCGCGTTGCGCGACAGGTAGCGGGCGAGCTTTGGAGACGTGGCGCAGATGTCGGCGATCAGGTCCACGAGCGGGGGGTTCGCGTCGAAGAGCGCGAAGATCTGAACGCCCGCCGGCAATCCGCCCAGGAAGCCGTCAAAGGCGGCCAGGGCCTCGTCGGAGTTGGCCGCACGGCCGAGGCTTTTGAGGATCTGTGGACGGAGCCGGTTGAAGATCGCCACCGCGCGCTGCGATCGGAGGGCTGGATAGCTGGCCCAGCCCTCGACGATCTCGCGCGCATGGGCCGACAGCTCGGGCCCGTCCTCGGCCTGTCCCGGCGCGAAGAAGCCTTCGGTCAGCCGGTCCACCCGCTCGAGCCGATCGCGCAGCGCGGCGCGGAACGCCTCGGGCGCAAGGCCGCAGAAGGCGGCGATCCGGTCCACGCCCTCCGACGTGGCGGGCATCGTGTGGGTCTGGGCGTCCTGCACCATCTGCAGCCGGTGCTCGACCTCGCGGTGGGCGCGGTAATGATCGGTCAGCTCTTCGGCCACGTCGGACGGGATCCATCCCGCGGCCGAAAGGGCCCGCAGTCCGCCCACCGTCGTCCGGTCGCGCAGGCTCGGGTCGCGGCCGCCGGCGATCAGCTGGCGGGTCTGGGTGAAGAACTCGATTTCGCGGATGCCGCCGACCCCGAGCTTCATGTCGTGCCCCTCGATCACCACCGGCCCATGCAGGCCGCGGTGGTCGCGGATGCGCAGCCGCATGTCATGGGCATCCTGGATGGCCACGAAATCGAGATGCTTGCGCCAGACGAAGGGCACCAGCGCCTTTAGGAACCGATCTCCCGCGGCAAGATCCCCGCCGCAGGGACGCGCCTTGATATAGGCCGCCCGCTCCCAGGTGCGGCCGACGCTTTCGTAGTAGCTCTCGGCGGCGGCCATCGAGAGGCAGACGGGCGTCACCGCCGCATCGGGGCGCAGGCGCAGGTCGGTGCGGAAGACGTAACCCTCGGCCGTGAGGTCCGACAGCAGCGCCGTCATCCGGCGCGTGACGCGGATGAAGGAGGCCCGCGCCTCCTGCTCCTCGCCCGGATAGCGGGTCTCGTCGAACAGGCAGACGAGGTCGATGTCCGAGGAATAGTTCAGCTCGCCCGCGCCCATCTTGCCCATCGCAAGCGCCACCATGCCCCCGGCCGTCCCGGCATCCTCGGGGCGCGCGCCCGGCAGCTTGCCGCGGCGGATCTCGTCCGCCACCAGCCGCCGGATCGCCAGATCGGTCGCCCGGTCCGCCAGCCGGGTGAGTGCGCCCGTCACCTTTTCCAGCGGCCAGACGCCCCCGAGGTCGGCCAGCGCCGTCAGAAGCGCGGTGCGGCGCTTGGCAATGCGGAGCCCGTCGCCGAGCCCCGCCATGGGCAGATCCTCGAGCGGATCGAGAATCGCGTCGAGCGCGGCCTCGGGTGGCTGCGAGAGCGCGGGGCGCAGCCAGTCGGCCTCGCGCACCATCAGCCCTCGCAGGAAGGGGCTGCATCCCGCCGTGGCGGAGAGAAGGCCGGCCAGCTCCGGCCCCAGATCGGCGAAGCTGCGGGCGATGTCGGCCGCGGGCTCGGGCTCGTAGGGCAAGGGCTGGCGGGTGATGCGCGTGGTGAAATCTGTCATGGCGGCGAGCATGGCGGGCGCCCGGTGCGGGGTCAACGGCCCCGCGCGCCGCAAAGGTCGCAGGAGGCGCGCTGCGGCATGGCGGCCCGCTCTCCATGGGTGGCCGAGAGGCCCGCCCGCCGGGGCGGACATGTGAAAACCCTTAACATCGCCCCTTGCGCGGGGGCGTCGAGCCCCCATCTCTAGCCATGTGAAAGAGCTTCACATCCACCGCCACCCTGTGCTGACGGAGACTGCCCATGATACCCGCCACCGCCCGCGCCGGCATCGGCTCCTGGCCTGCCCGCGCCGAAGCCTGGCTTGACGAACGGGGCCGCCCGGCCTGGATCGCCGCCATGGTCCTGGGCTTCATCGCCTTCTGGCCCGTAGGCCTGGCCCTTCTCGCCTACATGATCTGGAGCAAACGCATGTTCAGCCGGTCCTGCGGCGCGCGCAGCGCCATGTCCCGCCACGTCGCCTGGAACAGCAGCGGCAACGCCGCGTTCGACGCCTACAAGGCCGACACGCTCCGGCGGCTCGAGGAAGAGCAGATCGCCTTCGAATCCTTCCTCCAGCGCCTGCGCGAGGCCAAGGACAAGCAGGAGTTCGACGCCTTCATGGAAGAGCGGTCCCGCACCGCCTCGAGGCCCGCGGCCGACGCTGACGCCTGAGGCGGGCACCCGGCCCGAGACGACATCGGAACGGCCTCCCACGGGGGGCCGCTCCTGCCACGAGAGGACGCCTTGATGAGCCACAGCTGGACCGATCCCCTGCCCGATCCCGACCGCCACGCCGAGTTCTACGCCGACGTGCCACTCAAGCGCGGGCTGGCGTGGGTCGTGGACATGTTCCTGATCGCCCTGATTACGGCGCTGATCGTGCCCTTCACGGCCTTCACGGCGCTGTTCTACCTGCCTGTCCTGTTCCTCTGCGTGGGCTTTGCCTATCGGACCGTCACGCTGGCGCGCAGTTCGGCCACGCCCGGCATGCGGCTGATGGCGATCGGTCTTCGCACCCACCGGGGCGAGCCGCTGGGCCTGTCCGAGGCCTTCCTGCACACGCTGGGCTATACGGTCTCGGTCAGCATGGTCCTGCCCCAGATCGTCTCGGTCGTGCTGATGCTGACGACGGCGCGGGCGCAGGGTCTGACCGATCATCTGCTGGGCACGGTTGCCCTCAACCGGGCGGCGGGAGACTGACGGCGGGCGATCGCGCATTCGCGCGCGCGGGGCGACAAGAGGGATCTTGGCTCGGCCCGGCCACCTTGCTAACGTATCCGGCAGTCCAGCGAAGAGCCGCCCATGCGCCACACGCTCCCCATCGCGCCGCAGTTCTATGTGACGGCTCCGCAATCCTGCCCCTATCTCGAGGGCAGGCTTGAGCGCAAGCTGTTCACCGCACTGCAGGGCGAACATGCGCAGAAGCTGAACGATACCCTGTCCAAGCAGGGATTCCGCCGGTCGCAGAACGTGCTTTACCGCCCGTCCTGCGCGGAATGTTCGGCCTGCCTCTCCGCCCGCATCCGCGTGGCGGATTTCGAGCCGTCGCGCACGCAGCGCCGGGTGCTGAAGCGCAACGCGGACCTGCGCCGCAATGCCACCAGCCCCTGGGCGACCGAGGACCAGTATGCGCTGTTCCGGCGCTATCTCGACGACCGGCACGCGGACGGCGGGATGGCCGACATGGACATCTTCGAGTTCGCGGCGATGATCGAGGAGACGCCGATCCGCTCGCGCGTCATCGAATATTCGCGCCCCGGCGAAGAGGGCCGGCCCCGGCCGCTGTCGGCCGTGTGCCTGACCGACATCTTCGACGACGGGCTGAGCATGGTCTATTCCTTCTACGACCCCGACATGGCGGACAGGTCGCTGGGAACCCATGTGATCCTCGACCATATCGAGATCGCCCGCGAGGCGGGGCTCCCCTATGTCTATCTCGGCTACTGGGTGCCGGGCAGCCGCAAGATGGGCTACAAGGCCAATTTCGCGGCGCTCGAGATCTACAAGGGCGGGCGCTGGCAGGACATCGGCCAGCCCTCGGACCATCGGGCCGAGCTTCATCCGCTGTCGGTCGATCCGATCGCCGAGCAGGTGGCCCGGATCAGCCTGCCCGAGGCCCGATCGGGCGACCGCACCCGCGACTGAGGCCAGGCGCGCCGCGCCAAAAACGCCGGGCGCCGACGGGTGGACACCGGAGACGGCACCGAACAGCGGAGACCGCGGCGCCCTCCTCCTCGGGTTGCCCTTTGCATCCTTGCGGTTTCGCATGGACCGGACGAGCCCGCGATCACGCGACGTTCTGAAGTGTTCCGGCTTGTTTCCCCTTGCAAATGTCCCCGCCACTCCCAATTCGGGCCGGAGCGGAGGAGTGCATCTTGGTCTATATCCTGTTTGTCCTGGGCCTGCTGGGCCTCTTCTTTGGTGGCGAATATCTTGTCAGGGGGGCGGCGAATGTGGCCCGGGCTTACCGGATCAGCCCCATGGTGATCGGCCTGACGATCGTGGGCTTTGGCACCTCGACCCCGGAACTGCTCGTGTCGCTGAACGCCGCGCTGAACGGCGCCCCGGCCATTGCGGTCGGCAACGTCCTGGGCTCGAACATCGCGAACGTCCTGCTGATCCTGGGGGTGACGGCGCTGGTCTATCCGGTGATGATCGACGCCCGCCGCATCTGGCGGGATCTGACCTTCATGATCCTGGGGGTGGCGCTCCTGTGGCTCATGCTGCTCGGAGACGGGCTCTCGCGGATCGAATCCGTCGTGCTTGTGGCGGCGCTGGCGGGCTTCCTCCTCTCATCCTTCCTGAACGGCAAGGAAGAGGAAGAGGTCGATCCCGAGGGGCTGATGCCGGTCTGGAAAGCCGCGCTGATCACGCTCGGGGGCCTCGTGGTGCTGATGGTGGGGGCGCGGCTGCTGGTGGACAGCTCGACCCAGATCGCGCGCTCGTTCGGGATCTCCGAGGCGGTGATCGGCCTCACCGTCGTCGCGGTCGGCACCTCGCTGCCCGAGCTGGCCACTTCGGTCATCGCGGCCTGGCGGCGGCATTCCGAAATCGCGGTCGGCAACGTCATCGGCTCGAACATCTTCAACGTGCTGGGCATCCTGGGCATCACCGGCCTCGTGCTGCCGATCACCGACATCGACCCGCGCTTCCTGCGCGAGGACATGCCGTGGGTGATGGGGACGGGCCTGCTTCTGGTGCTGTTCGCGGCCGTGCTGAAGGGCGTGCCGCGCTGGGCCGGCGGGGTGCTTCTGGCCGCCTACGCCCTATATGTGGCGCTGATGATCTGACAGCGCCACCGGATTTGCGGTTGTTTCCGAGCTTCCGCGATCCGCGAAACAAATGTGCGGCCCACAAGCCCGCTGCGACACTTTCTTCGCGGATTTGCCATTGACGGTGGTCCGGGCACCGCCTAGTGTCCGCCCCGATCGCAACGGAGGCCCGGGATGCCTGGTGTCGTACTTCTTGTAGGAAAGCTGCGCATGGGCCGGTGACGGTTGACCATAATCGGTTCCCATGCGCCCCCGAGTGAAACCGGGGGCTTTTTGTTGCGCGGATCGCGCGGCCCCAGCGGCCGAAGGATGGAGAGAGAGATGACCGAGGTGATGAGCGGCGCGCGGATGGTGGTCCAGGCCCTGAAGGATCAGGGCGTGGACACGGTGTTCGGCTACCCGGGCGGCGCGGTGCTGCCGATCTACGACGAGATCTTCCAGCAGAACGACATCCGCCACATCCTCGTGCGGCACGAACAGGGCGCGGTCCACATGGCCGAGGGCTACGCCCGCTCGACCGGCAAGCCCGGCGTCGTCCTCGTCACCTCGGGGCCCGGCGCGACCAATGCGGTGACGGGTCTGGTCGATGCGCTGATGGATTCGATCCCGCTCGTCGTGCTCTCGGGCCAGGTTCCGACCTTCATGATCGGCACCGACGGCTTCCAGGAGGCCGATACGGTCGGCATCACCCGCCCCTGCACCAAGCACAACTGGCTGGTGAAGGACACGGCCAAGCTGGCCGAGACGATCCACCAGGCCTTCCATGTCGCCACCCACGGCCGTCCGGGGCCGGTGCTGGTCGACATTCCGAAGGACGTCCAGTTCGCCACGGCCGAGTACTCCCCGCCGCAGAAGGCGCGGGTCGATCACTACCAGCCGAAGGTGAAGGGCGACATCGAGGCGATCACCCGCCTGGTCGAGATGATCGAGACCGCGGAACGCCCGGTCTTCTACACCGGCGGCGGCGTGATCAACTCGGGCTCCGCGGCCAGCCAGCTGCTGCGCGAGCTGGTGGATGCGACGGGCTTCCCGATCACCTCGACGCTGATGGGGCTGGGCGCCTACCCCGCTTCCGGCAAGGGCTGGCTGGGGATGCTGGGCATGCATGGCCTTTATGAGGCCAACCTCGCCATGCACGGCTGCGACCTGATGATCAACGTCGGCGCGCGCTTCGACGACCGGATCACCGGCCGGGTCAAGGATTTCTCGCCCTTCTCGAAGAAGGTCCATATCGACATCGACCCCTCCTCGATCAACAAGGTGATCCGGGTGGACGTGCCGATCGTGGGCGACGTGGGCCATGTGCTCGAGGACGCGCTGCGGCTGTGGAAATCGCGCGGGCGGAAGGTGAACAAGGAGGCGCTGGCCGCCTGGTGGAAGCAGATCGCCGAATGGAAGGCGGTGAACTGCCTCGACTTCCAGAACTCGTCGAAGCTCATCAAGCCGCAGCACGCGCTGCAGCGGCTCGAGGCGCTGACCAAGGGAATGGACCGCTACATCGCCACCGAGGTCGGCCAGCACCAGATGTGGGCGGCGCAGTTCCTCGGCTTCGAGGGGCCGAACCGCTGGATGACGAGCGGTGGCCTCGGGACCATGGGCTACGGCCTGCCGGCCTCGATCGGGGTGCAGGTGGCGCATCCCGAGGCGCTGGTGATCAACATCGCGGGCGACGCCTCGTTCCTGATGAACATGCAGGAGATCGGCACCGCGATGCAGTTCCGCCTGCCGGTCAAGCAGTTCATCCTGAACAACGAGCGCCTCGGCATGGTGCGCCAGTGGCAGCAGCTCCTGCATGGCGAGCGGTATTCGCAGAGCTGGTCGGAAAGCCTGCCCGATTTCGTGAAGCTGGCCGAGGCCTTCGGCGCCAAGGGCATCCGCTGCGACGACCCGGCGGATCTGGACGATGCGATCCGCGAGATGATCGCCTACGACGGGCCGGTGGTGTTCGACTGCCTCGTCGAGAAGCATGAGAACTGCTTCCCGATGATCCCCTCGGGACGGCCGCACAACGAGATGCTGCTGGGCGATGCCGAGACCGAGGGCGCCATCGGCGCCAAGGGCGCGGTGCTTGTCTGAACCGGCGGAAGCGGGGGCTGCCTGCCCCCGCACCCCCGGGGATATTTCTGCCAGAATGAAACAGGATCAGGGAGACGGACGCATGGCGCCGCTCAACATCAAGCAGGGTTCGACCCGGCACTCGGCCTACGATCTTCGCGACCCGCATGGAGAGGTGATCGAGCAGCACACGCTGGCGCTCGTGGTGGACAACGAGAGCGGTGTTCTCGCGCGGGTGATCGGGCTCTTCTCGGGCCGGGGCTACAATATCGAGAGCCTGACGGTGGCCGAGGTGGACCACACCGGGCATCGCAGCCGAATCACGATCGTGACGCGCGGGACGCCCGGCGTGATCGACCAGATCAAGGCGCAGCTTGCGCGGCTGGTGCCGGTGCATGAGGTGCATGACCTGACGGTCGAGGGGCCCTCGGTGCAGCGGGAGCTGGCGCTGTTCAAGGTTTCGGGCAAGGGCGAGGCGCGGATCGAGGCGCTGCGGCTGGCCGAGATCTTCCGCGCCAAGGTGGTGGATTCGACGCTGGAGAGCTTTGTCTTCGAGATCACTGGCACGCCCGAGAAGATCGATGCCCTGGCCGATCTGATGCGCCCGCTGGGGCTGCGCGAGATGGCGCGGACCGGCGTCGCGGCCCTCTCGCGCGGGGTCTGACGTGCGAGGATGGGGGCTTTCGGGCCCCCATCGCGTCAGCGGCCGGTGAAGCGGGCGGGGCGCTTTTCCAGAAAGGCCGTCACCCCTTCGAGGAAGTCCGCCGAGGCGCCGCAGCCGCCCTGAAGCCGCGCCTCGAGCGCGAGCTGCTCTTCGAACCCGTTGCCGAAGCTCGCGCGCAGCGCCTGTTTCAACGCCCCATAGGCCCTGGTCGGACCCTCGGCCAGGTGGGTGGCGCGTGCCTGCCAATGGGCCTCGAAGGTTTCATCGGGCACGGCTTCGTAGATCATGCCCCAGCGGGCGGCCTCGGTGGCGGGAATCGCATCGGCGAAGAGCGCGGCCCCCATCGCGCGGGCGAGGCCGATCTGGCGCGGCAATGTCCAGGTTCCGCCCGCGTCCGGGATCAGGCCGATCCGCGTGAAGGCCTGGATGAAGCGCGCGCTCTCGGCGGCGATCACCACGTCGCAGGCGAGCGCGAGATTGGCCCCGGCTCCGGCCGCCACTCCGTTGACCGCGGCGAGGGTCGGCACCGGGCAGTCGGCGATGGCCCGCAGCAGCGGCTCGTACTCCTCGCGCAGGATGCGCTCGAAGTCGGGGATCTCGAGCCCGCGTGCGTCGCCCAGATCCTGCCCCGAGCAGAAGCCCCGCCCCTCGCCCGTCAGCACGAGGACCCGCGCGCGGGGCGCGGCTTCGGTAACGGCATGGAGCAGTTCCTCGCGCATCCGGCTCGAGAGCGCGTTCATCACCTCGGGCCGCGCGAGCGTGATCTGCGCGATGCCCACACGCTCCTCGACCCTGATTGTCCGGTAGTCCATCCTGTGCCTCCCCTTTGGCGGCCAGCATAGCCGGCCGCCCGGGGCGCGGAAGCGCGACGGCGCGTCAGTCCTTCAGGATTTCCGCAAGCCGGGCCCTCTCCTCTTCCGAGAGGGCGGCGGCCGCCGGTTCGGGCGCGGCGCGGCGGCGGCGAAGGTAGAGCGCGGCGAGGCCGAGCCCGCCCATGAGCATCACCGGGCCCGCAATCCAGAGGATCAGGTTCGCGCCACCCGTCGTCGGATTGAGCAGCACATATTCGCCGTAGCGATCCACCACGAAATCGACCACCTCGGCGTCCGTGTCGCCCGCCTCGAGCCGCTCGCGCACCAGAAGCCGCAGGTCGCGGGCCAGCTCGGCGTTCGAATCGTCGATGTTCTCGTTCCGGCAGACAAGGCAGCGCAGCCCCTGCGAGATGTCGCGCGCCCGCGACTCGAGCGCCGGATCGGCGAGGATCTCGTCGGGCTGCACCGCAAGGGCGGGCGTGGCGAGCAGCCCCGCCAGAAGGAGCGCCGCGAGCCTCATTCCGCGGCCACCGCGACAGGCGGCCGGCGCGCGCCGGCGGCGATGCGGTAGCGGCGGTCCGTCAGGCTCAGAAGTCCGCCGAGTGCCATGAGCATCGAGCCCCCCCAGATCCAGTTGGCGAAGGGCTTGATGTAGCTGCGCACCGCGTAGCCACCGCCCTCCTGCGCGTCGCCGATCACGAGATAGAGGTCGCGGGTGAAGCCATAGTCGATCGCGGCCTCGGTCGTGGGCATGGCGGCCACCGGATAGCTGCGCTTCTCGGGGTGGAGCGTCGCGACCTCGCGCCCGTCGCGGGTCACGCGGAAGTCGGCCATGACCGAGGCGTAGTTCGGGCCCTCGACCTCGCGCACGCCCTCGAGTGTGATGCTGTAGGCGTTGAGGGTGAAGCTCTCGCCCGGGCGCATCACGCGGATATCCTCGACCTGCCAGGCGGTGATGCCCGCGACCGCGAAGATCGTGACGCCGAGACCGGCGTGGGCGGTGGCCTTGCCCCAGTCGGCGCGCGGCAGCCGCGACAGACGCCGCAGACGGCCGGCCAGTTCGCCGCGGCCGGTCCGGCCCCAGAGATCCACGATCGCCCCCAGCACGAGCCAGGAACCCAGCGCCAGCCCCACCGGCCCGAGGGCGGAACGGCCGGTCTGCATCGCGAAGACCAGCCCGCCGAGCGCCACCGAAAGCGCAAGCGCCCCCCAGAGCGGCCGCATCGCCCGGCCGGGCTGCGCGCGTTTCCACGGCAGCACGGCGGCGAGCGGCAGCACGAGCGCGATCACCACCATGAAGGGCGTGAAGGCCGCGTTGAAGAAGGGCGCCCCGACCGACAGCTTGCGGTCCCACAGAAGCTCGGCCACCAGCGGCCAGATCGTGCCGATGAACACCACGAAACAGGCCACCGTCAGCAGGACATTGTTCAGCACCAGACCGGATTCGCGGCTGACGATGCCGAACACGCCCTTGGCCTCCATGGCGCTTGCGCGGGCGGCAAAGAGCGTCAGCGCGCCGCCCATGAAGACGGCCAGGATCAGCAGGATGAAGACCCCGCGCTCGGGATCGTTGGCGAAGGCATGGACCGAGGTGATCACGCCCGAGCGCACGATGAAGGTGCCGATCAGCGAGAAGCCGAAGGCCAGGATCGCCAGAAGGATCGTCCAGCTCTTCAGCGCCTCGCGCTTTTCCACCACGATCGCCGAATGCAGGAGCGCCGCCGCGATCAGCCAGGGCATGAACGAGGCGTTCTCGACCGGGTCCCAGAACCAGAAGCCGCCCCAGCCCAGTTCGTAATAGGCCCACCAGGAGCCGAGGGCGATGCCGATGGTCAGGAACACCCACGCCGCCAGCGTCCAGGGCCGGACCCAGCGCCCCCAGGCGGCGTCCACCCGCCCCTCGATCAGCGCGGCGACCGCGAAGGAGAAGGCCATCGAAAGCCCGACATAGCCCAGGTAGAGGAAGGGCGGATGGAAGGCGAGACCCGGATCCTGCAGGAGCGGGTTCAGGTCCTGTCCGTCGAAGGGCGGCTCGCCGAGGCGGAGGAACGGGTTCGAGGTGAAGAGCAGGAAGGCGAGGAAGGCCGCGCCGATCATCCCCTGCACCGCCAGCACCCGCGCCTTCAGCGTCGGCGGCAGGTTCTGCCCGAAGGCCGCGGCACAGGCGCCGAACAGCGCGAGGATCAGCACCCACAGGAGCAGCGAGCCCTCGTGGTTCCCCCAGACGCCGCTGATCTTGTAGAGCATCGGCTTCAGCGTGTGCGAGTTAAGCACGACCAGCCTCACCGAGAAGTCGGAGGTGACGAAGGCCCAGGTCAGCGCGGCGAAGGAAAAGCCGATCAGCAGGAGCTGGGTCATGGCGGCGGGCTCGGCCACGGCCATCCAGCCGGACCAGCGTTTGTGCGCCCCCACGAGCGGCACGAAGGACTGCACGAGGGCTACGCCCAGTGACAGCACCAGCGCGAAATGGCCGAGTTCAACGATCATGCGGTCCGCCCTCCCGAAGTCGGGGGGAACCTTAGCGGTATCCGGGGCGGGCTTCCATGCCTGACGGACCGCTCCCGCCTTTTTGATGGGCGGCGTGAGGAGCCGCACCGGGCGCCCTCCCTCGCCTCGCAGGAACCGGGCGCGATTGCGGCGGCGAAGGCTTGCGGATCCCGGCGGCCGGGGCTGGCCCCGGCGCGCGCGCATGGCCATGATGGTCCGCGGACAGCCACGGAGAACGACATGCCCAAGACCTGCATCCTGATCGGGGCACCGATCGACAGCGGCCAGCGTCGGCCGGGCTGCCTGATGGGGCCGGCGGCCTATCGCGTGGCGGGTCTGGGCCGGGCCCTGACGGATCTAGGCCATGCGGTCGAGGACCGGGGCGACGTGGCGCCCGGGCCGCTGCCCGCGGTCGCCGCACCCGATCCGCGCCTCCATGCGCTGCCCGAGACGATCGGCTGGACAATCGCCCTGAAGGAAGCGGTCGAGGACGCCCTCGGCCGCGGCTTTCCCATCGTGATGGGCGGCGACCATTCGCTCGCCCTCGGGACCGTGGCGGGGGCCGCGGCCCATGCGGCGGCCGTGGGACGGCCGCTGTTCCTGCTGTGGCTCGATGCGCATTCCGATTTCCACACGCTCCAGACCACCACCTCGGGCAATCTGCATGGGGTGCCGGTGGCCTATGCCGCGGGCCGCGATGGGTTCGACGGCTTCCCGCCCTTCCCTGCACCGCTGCCGCCCGAAAGGATCTGCCTCTTCGGCATCCGCTCGGTAGATCCCGAGGAACATGCGGCCCTTCTGCTGCATGACATCTCGATCATCGACATGCGGGTGATCGACGAGTTCGGCATCTGCGCCCCCATGCGCGAGTTCCTCGAGAAGGTGCGCGCGGCCAACGGGATGCTGCATGTCTCGCTCGACGTGGATTTCGTCGATCCCGCGCACGCGCCCGCCGTCGGCACGACCGTGCCCGGCGGCGCCACGGTGCGCGAGGCGCATCTGGTGATGGAGCTTCTGCACGAGAGCGGCCTCGTGACCTCGCTCGATCTGGTGGAACTGAATCCCTTCCTCGACGAGCGCGGGCGCACCGCGCGGCTGATGGTCGAACTGGCCGCCTCGATCATGGGGCGCAAAGTGTTCGACCGGCCGACGCGCGGCTTCGGCTGAGCCGGGGCCCGCTCAGTTCAGGCGGAACTCCTTGACCACATGGCGCCACTCGCCCGGCTTGATCAGCTTGCGATGCGTGAACCGCACGGAATGGAGCGGGCCCTCGATCTTCTCCTGCCAGAACTCGATGAAGCCGAACAGGGCGGGATAATCCGGCGCAAGGTCGTAGTCCTGCCAGACGAAGGTGTTGAGGACATTCCGGTGGTCGGGCATCCGGTAGAAGATCTCGGCGGTGGTGAGCCCGTAGCCGGCCAGCATCAGTTCCGTTTCGCGCATTGCGGCCCTCCGAAGGTTGCACTTAGGAAAAGGATGTAGCGGATTCCTGATTTTTCAATGAATCCGTGATGTTGGCACTCACTCCTGCCGGATGCTGGCAGAGCGGGCGAGACCCGTCGTCCCGCGGCATTGCACCCCATATGCGGGATGGTCTATAGTCCGCCCCAACGAGATATGGTTTCCCGCGAAAGAGAGCGTCCCCGTGACCGACCGTCCCGAAGAGCCCGGCGATGATGAAGAAATGGGCAGACCGCATGGCGGACTGCCTCAGGTCTCCATCGCCGAGGAAATGAAGACCGCCTATCTCGACTATGCGATGAGCGTCATCGTCAGCCGCGCGATTCCCGACCTGCGCGACGGGCTGAAGCCGGTGCACCGCCGCATCCTTTACGCGATGCACGAGACGGGGAACACGCACGACAAGCCCTACCGAAAGTCGGCCCGGCCTGTGGGCGACACGATGGGGAAATATCACCCCCACGGCGACGGCGCGATCTATGACGCGCTGGTGCGGATGGCGCAGCCCTTCTCGATGGGGCTGAAGCTGCTCGACGGTCAGGGCAACTTCGGCTCGATGGACGGCGACAATGCGGCCGCCATGCGCTACACCGAAGTGCGCATGGACAAGCCCGCGGCCTTTCTGCTGGCCGATATCGACAAGGACACCGTCGATTTCCAGGACAACTACGACGGCAAGGACCGCGAACCCACGGTCCTGCCCGCACGCTTCCCGAACATGCTGGTCAATGGCGCGGGCGGCATCGCCGTCGGCATGGCCACGAACATCCCGCCGCACAACCTGGGCGAGGTCGTGGACGCGACGCTCGCCATGATCGAGAACCCCGACATCTCGACCGAGCGGCTGATGGAGATCATCCCCGGCCCCGACTTCCCGACGGGCGGCGTGATCCTCGGCCGCTCGGGCGCGCGCAAGGCCTATCTGGAAGGCCGCGGCTCGGTCATCATGCGGGCCAAGGTCCGCGTGGAAGAGATCCGCAAGGACCGCTACGCGATCGTGCTCGACGAAATCCCCTATCAGGTCAACAAGGCCACCATGATCGAGAAGATCGCCGACATGGTGCGCGAGAAGAAGATCGAGGGCATCGCCCATGTGCAGGACGAATCCGACCGGGTCGGCGTCCGGGTGGTGATCGAACTCAAGCGCGACGCCACGCCCGAGGTGGTGCTGAACCAGCTCTGGCGCTTCACGCCGATGCAGACCACCTTCGGCTGCAACATGCTGGCGCTGAACGGCGGCCGGCCCGAGCAGCTCACGCTTCGCGATTTCCTGAGCCACTTCCTGACCTTCCGAGAAGACGTTGTGGCGCGCCGCACCGCCTACGAACTGCGCAAGGCGCGCGAGCGCAGCCACATCCTCTGCGGTCTCGCGGTCGCGGTGTCGAACGTGGACGAGGTGGTGGCGACGATCCGCAGTTCCGCCGATCCGGCCGAGGCACGCGAGCGGCTGATGACCCGGCGCTGGCCCGCGGCCGAGATCGCCGACTACATCCGGCTGATTGACGATCCCTCGCACACGATCAACGAGGACGGCACCTACAACCTCTCCGAGATCCAGGCCCGCGCGATCCTCGACCTGCGCCTCCAGCGCCTGACGGCCATGGGGGTCAAGGAAGTCACCGACGAGCTGGCGGAACTCGCCGCGAAGATCCGCGACTATCTCGACATCCTCGGCTCGCGCGAACGGATCATGGCGATCATCTCGGACGAGTTGCGCGAGGTGAAGGCGCTCTTCGCCGTGCCGCGCCGGACCGAGATCTCGGAATGGGCGGGCGACCTCGAGGACGAGGATCTGATCGAGCGCGAGGACATGGTCGTGACCATCACCTCGGGCGGCTACATCAAGCGCACCCCGCTGGCCGAGTTCCGCAGCCAGCGCCGCGGCGGCAAGGGCCTTGCGTCCATGGCGACCAAGGAAGACGACGTGGTGACGACCCTCTTCGTCGCCAACACCCACACGCAGCTTCTGTTCTTCACCACCGACGGCATGGTCTATGACCTCAAGTGCTGGCGCCTGCCGCTCGGCGGGCGGACGGCGAAGGGCAAGGCGATCGTCAACATCCTGCCCATCGCGACCGGCATCAGCATCGCGGCCCTGATGAAGATCGACGAGCCCGAGGCGGAATGGGACCGCCTGCAGGTGGTCTTTGCCACCTCGGAAGGCGACGTGCGCCGCAACCGCCTGTCGGACTTCACCAACGTCAAGCGCAACGGCAAGATCGCCATGAAGCTGCCCGAGGGGGTGAGCCTCGTGAATGTCTCGATCTGCGACGAGGACGACGACGTGATGATGGTGACGGCCATGGGGCGCGCCATCCGCTTCCAGACCACGGACGTCCGGGTGTTCTCGGGCCGTGATTCGACCGGCGTGCGGGGCATCCGTCTCGCCGAGGGCGACCGCGTGGTCTCGATGTCGGTCATCCGCCATTTCGAGGCCGACCCGGCCGAGCGCGCCGCCTACCTCAAGCAGCGCCGCCTGATGGCCGGCGTCACCGAAGAGGCCGAGAGCGACGAGGACGAGGACGCGATCGAGGCGGGGCAGCTTTCGCCCACCCGCTATGCCGAGATGTCGGCCGCCGAGGATCTGATCCTGACGATCACCGCGCGCGGCCTGGGCAAGATCTCGTCCAGCCACGACTATCCGGTGCGCGGGCGTGGCGGCCAGGGCGTCACCTCCTTCGAGAAGTCGATGCGCGGCGGGCCGCTCGTGGCCTGCTTCCCCATCGAGATGAGCGATCAGGTCATGCTCGCGACCTCGGGCGGGCAGTCGATCCGCGTCCCTGTCGAGCAGATCAGCTTCCGCTCGCGCTCGGCCGGCGGGGTCCGTGTGTTCGACACCGGCGGCAGCGAAGAGGTGGTGTCGGTGGCCCGGATCGCCGATGCCGGCGATACCGCCGAGGTGATCGAAACCGGCGACACCGGCGGGGAAGAGGCCTGAGCCATGACGCGCAGCCTGCACATCGTGGGGGCCGGCATGGCCGGCTCCGAGGCCGCATGGCAGGCCGCAGAGATGGGCGTGCCTGTCGTCCTGCACGAGATGCGGCCACGGGTCGGCACCTTCGCCCACCGCACCGGCCAGTTCGCCGAGATGGTCTGCTCGAACTCGTTCCGCTCGGACGATGACGAGAGAAACGCCGTGGGGCTCCTTCACTGGGAGATGCGCGCGGCCCGCGGGCTCATCATGGAGATGGCCTCGGCCCACCGGCTTCCGGCCGGCGGCGCGCTGGCGGTGGACCGCGATCCGTTCGCGGAAAGCGTGACGGCGCGGCTGCGAGCGCATCCGCTGATTTCCGTTGTAGAGGAAGAGCTTGCCGAACTTCCCTCAGATGGTGACTGGATCATCGCGACCGGGCCGCTGACCTCCTCGAGCCTTGCCGAGAGCATCCGCGCCGTCACAGGCGCGCAGTCGCTGGCCTTCTTCGACGCCATCGCGCCCATCGTCTATGCCGAGAGCATCGACATGTCGGTTGCCTGGCGGCAGTCCCGCTACGACAAGGGCGAGACCGAGGACGAGCGCACCGCCTACATCAACTGCCCCATGACCCGCGATCAGTATGAAGCCTTCATCGATGCCCTTCTGGCCGCGGAGAAGACCGAGTTCCACGAGGGTGAAACGGCCGGCTATTTCGACGGCTGCCTGCCCATCGAGGTCATGGCCGAGCGTGGACGCGAGACGCTGCGCCACGGGCCGATGAAACCGGTCGGGCTGACCAACGCCCACAAGCCGCAGGACAAGGCCCACGCCGTCGTCCAGCTCCGGCGCGACAACAAGCTCGGCACGCTCTACAACATCGTGGGCTTCCAGACCAAGATGAAGTATGGCGCGCAAACTTCTGTTTTCCGTATGATTCCTGGCCTGGAGAATGCCAGCTTCGCGCGTCTTGGCGGCATTCACCGCAACACCTTCCTGAACTCGCCCACGCTGCTCGATGACCGGATGCGGCTGAAGTTGAGACGGAACATTCGCTTCGCCGGGCAAGTAACGGGCGTGGAAGGATATGTGGAGAGTGCAGCGATGGGCCTTCTGGCCGGACGCATGGCTGCGGCCGAGATCCTCGGGCGCGACCTGCCGCCTCCGCCGCCCGAGACGGCGATGGGCGCGCTGATCACCCACATCACCGGCGGCGCCGAAGCGAAGACCTTCCAGCCGATGAACGTGAACTTCGGGCTATTCCCGCCCATTGATGCCAAGGGCGGCCGCCGCGGCCGCAAGGACCGCTACAAGGCCTATACCGACCGCGCCAAGGCGGCTTTCACCGAATGGCTGGCCGCGTAACCCGCTTTGCGCCCTCGCCGACCGGGCCGCTGCATCTGGGCCATGCCTTCTCGGCGCTGACCGTCTGGCAGCGCGCGGGGTCCGGCACGGCCCTGCTGCGCATCGAGGACATCGACCGCGGCCGGTGCCGACCGGAGTGGGAGGCGCAGATCTTCGATGACCTGCACTGGCTGGGCCTCGACTGGCCGCGGCCCGTGATGCGGCAGTCCACGCGCGGCGCGGCCTACCGGGACGCGCTGGAGCGGCTGGGAGAGCTGGGCCTGACCTACCCCTGCCGATGCAGCCGAGCGGACATCCGGGCGGCCCTCTCGGCCCCGCAGGAGGGGGTCTCGCTCGGCCCCGACGGCATCATCTATCCCGGCACCTGCCGCGGGCGGCGGGTGGAGGAGGCCGGGCCCGACGAGGCCATCCGGCTGGACATGGCGCGGGCGCAGGCCATGGTCGGGCGGTGCGGCTTTCACGAGACGGGCCCTCTCGAGGGCTGGCACGAGGCGGACGATCTCGCCGCGACCGTCGGTGATCTGGTGCTGGCGCGCCGAGGCTTTGGCACCTCCTACCACCTCGCCGTTGTGGTGGACGATGCCGCGCAGGGCGTGACCGAGGTGGTGCGGGGCGAGGATCTCTTCGAGGCGACGGCGGCCCATGTCCTGCTGCAACGGCTGTTGGGACTGCCGACGCCGGACTACCACCATCACCGGCTGATCCGCGACGAAGCGGGCAAGCGGCTGGCCAAGCGGGAGGATTCCAGGGCCATCGCCAAATACCGGGCCGAGGGGATAACGCCGCGCGAGATCCGCGCCATGGTGGGCTTTTGACGCTCAGCCCACCATCGGGTCGAGAATGACCTGCTCGGCCCCCTCGCGGACGGCGGTGTAGAAGCAGGAGCGGCGGTGGGTGTGGCAGGCCGGGCCCACCTGCTCGATGAGCAGCAGAAGACAGTCGCGGTCGCAGTCGATCCGCAGCTCGACCAGCCGCTGGATGTGGCCCGAGGTCTCGCCCTTGACCCAGAAGGACTGGCGCGAGCGCGACCAGTAGGTGACGCGGCCGGTCTCGAGCGTCCGGGCGACCGCCTCGGCGTTCATCCAGGCCATCATCAGCACCTCGCCCGTCGCATGATCCTGCGCGATTGCGGGAACCAGGCCGCGGGCGTCATAGGTCAGCGAGGCGGGATCGAAGGCCATGGGTCTTCCTTTTCATCAGGCAGGCGAGAGCCTATCTAGAAGGTCGAGCGCGAAGAGGAAAGCCATGAGCGACAGCGACCTGATCAGCCTCTATTCGGGGCGCATCCTCGAACTGGCGGCGGATATTCCGCACATCGGCCGCCTGCCAGAGCCCCAGGGCAGCGCCCGGCGCCGGTCCCCGGTCTGCGGATCGATGGTGACGGTGGACCTGAGCCTCAGCGGCGGGCGGGTGGCGGATTTCGCGCAGGATGTGAAGGCCTGCGCGCTGGGGCAGGCTTCGGCCTCGATCATGGGCCGCGCGCTGCTGGGGCGCAGCCGGGCCGAGATCGAGGGCGCGCGCGATGCGCTGAAGGCCATGCTGACGGCTGAGGGGCCGGTGCCCGCGCCCCCCTTCGAGGGCTACGAGGTGTTGATCCCCGCACGCGACTACCGCAACCGCCATGCCTCGATCCTGCTTGCGCTCGAAGCGGCGGCCGATGCCTTCGCCGAGGCGGAAGCGCGCTGACGAGGCGCCGCAAGGCGCAGGGCTGGCCTGCATCCGAATGAAAAGGCCGCCGCCCGGGGCAAGGGCGACGGCAGTTGCGTCCGGTCCAGGGATATGGGGACGGGCAGCAGGCGGCTGCCAGGGACCGGCCGCGGGCAGGAACTCAGAGGAAATGCGGCAGGTAGAGCGCCGCGATCAGCACCGTAAAGACGGTGGCAACACCCAGCGCGTCCTCGATCAGAGTGTCGGAGCAGCGGGAGAGGATATCCTTCATCTCGGTCAGCATCGGCGATCTCCGTCTTGATGTTCTATTAATGTTCTCACGGTCGTTAAGGTTTGTAAAGAACTTTTTAGGAACATCGTGGCAGATGGCGGGCCGAGGGCCGACGGCAGGCCGGGAGAGGGGCTGTCTGCCCCTCTCCCGGACCCTCACCCCGAGGATATTTGGGCAGAGTGAAAGACCGGGGGGTCAGCCGACGGAGAGGAGGCGGATCGCCCGGTCCTGGTCGAGAAGCCAGAGCAGGAGGCGCGCGGCCTGGCCCCGCGGCGAGGCGAGCGCCGGATCGTCGTTCAGAAGCTTGCGCGCGTCGGACTGGGCCAGTTCCATCAGGGCGGCCTGCCGCTCGAGGTCGGCGATGCGGAAGCGCGGGAGGCCGGACTGCGCCGTGCCGATCAGGTCGCCGGCACCGCGGATCGCCAGATCCTCCTCGGCGATGCGGAACCCGTCCTCGGTCTCGCGCAGGATGGTGAGGCGGCGCTGGCCGCTCTCGGCGAGGGGGGGCTGATACATCAGGAGGCAGGTGGATTGCGCGGCTCCGCGCCCCACCCGCCCGCGCAACTGGTGAAGCTGGGCCAGCCCGAAGATTTCGGCCCGCTCGATCACCATGATCGAGGCGTTGGGCACGTTCACGCCCACCTCGATCACCGTGGTGGCGACCAGAACCCGCGTCTCGCCGGCCACGAAGCGCGCCATGGCGGCATCCTTGTCGGCCGGGGCCATCTGGCCATGGACGAGCCCCACCACACCCTCGCCGAGAGCGGCGCGGAGATGCTGGAACCGGGCCTCGGCCGAGGCGTAATCCACCGCTTCGCTGTCCTCGACCAGCGGGCAGACCCAGTAGGCCTGCCGGCCCTCGGCCACGGCATGGGCGAGACTGGCCACCACCTCGTCCATCCGCTCGCAGGAGACGAGCGCCGTCTTGACCGGGGAGCGGCCCGGCGGCTTCTCGTCCAGGACCGACACATCCATGTCGCCGTAACTGGCCAGCGCAAGGCTGCGGGGGATGGGGGTCGCCGTCATCACCAGCACGTCCGCGGCCGCGCCCTTGGCGCCCAGCTCCATACGCTGCGCCACGCCGAAGCGGTGTTGCTCGTCCACGATGGCGAGGCGCAGATCATGGAAGAGGACATCCTTCTGGAAGACGGCATGCGTTCCTACCAGCACGCCGATTTCGCCCGAGGCCAGCGCCGCGAGTTTCGAGGCGCGCTCGGCGCCCTTGTCGCGACCGGTGAGCAGCTCCAACCGGATGCCCGCCGCCTCGGCCAGGGGCGCGAGGCTTGCCACATGCTGCCGGGCGAGGATCTCGGTCGGCGCCATCATCACCCCCTGCCCGCCCGCCTCGACCGCGATGGCGAGCGCGAGGAAGGCCACCAGCGTCTTGCCCGCCCCCACATCGCCCTGCAGGAGCCGGTTCATCCGCAGGGGGGTGGCCATGTCGGCCGCGACCTCGGACAGGGCGCGGGTCTGGGCGCCGGTGGGCGCAAAGGGCAGGCTGTCCAGTGCGCGGCGCTGCAGGGCGCCGGTGCCGACCGACGCCTGCCCCTTGCCGCGCCGGCGCGTGGCCCGCGCGAGCGTCAGGGTGAGCTGGTGGGCGAAGAGCTCATCATAGGCCAGACGCCGGCGTGCGGCGGCCGTCGGCGTCACATCGGCGGGGGCCGCGGGCGCGTGGGAAGCCCGCACGGCGGTTGCCCAGTCCGGCCAGCCCTCGCGCGCCTTGAGGGCGGGGTCGATCCATTCCGCCAGTTCGGGCAGACGCTCGAGCGCCGCCGCCGCGGCCTTGGCCACCAGCTTCTGCGTGAGGCCGGCGGCGAGCGGATAGACCGGCTCGCAGGCGGGCAGGTCAGCGGCCTCTTCGGGGCGCAGCACATGGTCGGGATGGACCATCTGCGCCATCCCGTCGAAGAACTCGATCCGGCCCGAGACGAGCCGCCGCTCTCCCTGTGGCAGGAGCCTCGTCAGATAGTCGCCCCGCGCGTGGAAGAAGACGAGCGTGAACTCGGCCTCGGCGTCCCGGACGGCGATCCGGTAGGGGCCTCCCTTGCGCCGCGGCGGGTAATGGGCCCCGATCTCGACCTCGACCGTGGCCGTCACCGGCGGCATGACCTCGCGGATCGAGCGGCGGCGGCTGCGGTCCACCGCCGAATGCGGCAGGAGGAACAGGAGGTCCTTGGGCCGGGTCACGCCGAGACCGGCGAAGGCCTTGGCCGTCTTGGGACCGACCCCATCCAGCGTCTCCAGGTCGGCGAAGAGCGGGAAGAGGATCTCGGGCCGGCTCATGCGTCGCCGATCAGGCGCAGCCAGGCGTCCTCGTCGATGGTCTCGACCCCCAGCGCCGCGGCCTGTTTTGCCTTGGACCCCGCCCCCGGTCCCGCCACCACGAGGTCTGTCCGGGCCGAGACCGAGCCCGAGACCTTGGCTCCGAGCGCCTCGGCCCGCGCTTTGGCCTCGTTGCGCGACATCTTCTCGAGCGTGCCGGTGAAAACCACGATCTTGCCCGCGATCGGGCTTTCGACCGGCGTCCGCATCTCGGCATCCTCGACCGTGAGGTGAGCGGCCAGCGCGTCGATGGCCGCCCGCTCCGCCTCCTGGTGGAAGGTGGTCACGAGCGAGGTCGCAAGCACCGCGCCCACCCCGTCGATCGACAGAAGATCCTGCCACTCGGACCCCGTCCCCACCTCGGCGCGGGTCATCGCGGCCTCGAAGGCCGCCCAGCTGCCGTAGTGGGTGGCCAGAAGCGTGGCGGTCGTCTCGCCGACATGGCGGATGCCCAGGGCGAAGATCAGCCGGTGCAACGCGATCCGCCGCGCCGCCTCGATAGCGGCAAAGAGGTTTTCGGCCGACTTCCGGCCCCAGCCCTCGCGGTTCTCGAGCCGCTGGAGACCCTCGCGGTAGCGGTTCGGCAGATCGAAGATGTCGGCGGGCTGCCGGATCCAGCCGTCGCGCCAGAGCGCCTCGACCTGCTTGGCGCCCAGACCCTCGATGTCGAAGGCCGCGCGCGAGACGAAGTGCTTCAGCCGCTCGACCTGCTGGGCGGGGCAGATCAGCCCGCCCGTGCAGCGGCGCACCGAATCGCCCGGTTCGCGGATCGCGGCCGAGCCGCAGTCGGGGCAGGTGTCGGGAAAGCGGTAGGGCACGGCGCCCTCGGGACGGCGGGACAGATCCACCTCGGCCACCTTGGGGATCACGTCGCCCGCACGATAGACCTGCACCCAGTCGCCCACGCGGATGTCCTTGCCGCCGCGGATCTCCTGCCCCTTCGAGTCGCGGCCGGCGATGTAATCCTCGTTGTGGAGCGTGGCATTGGCCACCACCACGCCGCCCACCGTCACGGGCTTCAGCCGCGCGACGGGCGAGAGCGCGCCGGTGCGGCCCACCTGGATGTCGATCCCCTCGAGCTGGGTCCAGGCCAGCTCGGCCGCGAACTTGTGCGCGATGGCCCAGCGGGGGGTCGAGGCGCGGAAGCCCAGCCTGCGCTGAAGGGCGAGGTCGTCCACCTTGTAGACCACGCCGTCGATGTCATAGCCGAGGCTCGCCCTCTGGCGTTCGATGTCGGCGTAATGGGCGAGCAGTTCATCGGGGCCGGTGCAGAGCCGCGTGAGCGGGTTCGTCGCAAAGCCGAGCGCGGAGAGCCGCGCGATGGCGCCCTGCTGGGTGTCGGCCAGAGGCTCGGAATGGGCGCCCCAGGCGTAGGCGAAGAAATGAAGCGGCCTCGAAGCGGTGACGGCGGGATCAAGCTGGCGGAGCGACCCGGCGGCCGCGTTGCGCGGATTGGCGAACAGGCGCTGGCCCGTGGCCTCCTGCCGTTCGTTCAGCGCCGCAAAATCCGCGTGGCGCATATAGACCTCGCCGCGAACCTCGAGCAGGTCCGGCGCGCCGGTCAATTCCGTCGGCAGGTCGCCGATGGTACGGGCGTTCTCGGTGACATTCTCGCCCGTCTCGCCGTCGCCGCGGGTGGCGGCCTGCACCAGCCGGCCCTTTTCGTAACGGAGCGAGAGCGAGAGCCCGTCGATCTTGGGCTCGGCCGTGAAGCGCAGGTCGCCCACATGGCCGAGGAAGCGGCGGATCCGCTCGATCCACTCCTCGACCTCGGCAAGTTCGAAGGCGTTCTCCAGCGAGAGCATCCGCACCTCGTGGCGGACCTTCGCAAAGCCTTCGGCCAGCGCGCCCCCCACCCGTTCGCTCGGGCTGTCAGGGCGGCGGAGCGCGGGAAACCGCTCTTCGATGGCGCGGTTTCGCCGCTTCAGCGCGTCATAGTCGGCGTCGCTGATGCGCGGCGCGTCGTGGGTGTGGTAGGCGGTATCGGCCGCCGCAATGGCCTCGGCCAGATGCGAAAGCTCTGCCGCGGCTTCCGCCTCGGTCAGCTGATCCACCGGCCTCTCGTCCTGCATGAAGCTCCCCCGCCTGCGCCTGTCGCAGGTTTAGGAAAGTGCCGCAGACTCGTCCAGCCCGGCCGAACATCCGGCCGCTTCAATCGACGCAACCGGAGACCATGTCACGACACGGGTGTGAGAATGCGGGCGCGCGCAAGGCAAGATCGCACGGCAGCAACCTGCCACGCAAAGGAAAAGGCGCGGCCGCAGCCGCGCCTTCCCCCTCTTCCGAAGGATGTTCAGTGCGCGGTGGCGGACGGCGCCGCTTCGCGCTCCAGCCGGCGGGCGGCCGCGGCGGCCTCTTCGGCGGCCTCGTCCCATTCCACCGGCTCGGGCATCCGAACCAGAGCCTCGCGCAGCACCTCGCGGACGTGCGAGACGGGGACGATCCGCAGCCCCTCCTTCACATTGTCCGGGATTTCGGCGAGATCCTTGGCGTTCTCCTCGGGGATCAGCACCGTCTTGATGCCGCCCCGAAGCGCCGCGAGGAGCTTCTCCTTCAGCCCGCCGATCGGCAGCACGTTGCCGCGCAGCGTCACCTCGCCCGTCATCGCCACATCCTTGTGGACCGGGATGCCCGTCAGGACCGACACGATCGAGGTCACCATCGCCACCCCGGCCGAAGGCCCGTCCTTGGGCGTGGCGCCCTCGGGGACGTGGACGTGGATGTCCACCGCCTCGAACTTCGGCGGCTTCACGCCCAGCTCGGGCGAGATCGAGCGCACGAAGCTCGAGGCCGCGTCGATCGATTCCTTCATCACATCGCCGAGCTTGCCGGTGGTCTTCATCCGGCCCTTGCCGGGCAGGCGCAGCGCCTCGATCGAGAGGAGTTCCCCGCCGACCGACGTCCAGGCAAGGCCCGTGACGACGCCCACCTGATCCTCCTTCTCGGCGAGGCCATAGCGGTGCCGCTTCACGCCGAGGAAGCTCTCCAGCTTCTCGGGCGTGACCTCGACCGCCTTGGTGGCGCCCTTGACGATCTCGGTCACGGCCTTCCGTGCGAGCTTGGCGATCTCGCGTTCGAGGTTCCGCACCCCCGCCTCGCGGGTGTAGGTGCGGATGATCTCGGTCAGGGCCGCGTCGGTCACGCTGAACTCGCCCTTCTTCAGACCGTGGTTCTCGATCTGCTTCGGGATCAGGTGCTGCCGGGCGATCTCGCGCTTTTCATCCTCGGTGTAGCCCGAGAGCGGGATGATCTCCATCCGGTCCAGAAGCGGCGAGGGCATGTTGTAGCTGTTCGCCGTCGTCAGGAACATCACGTTCGACAGGTCGTATTCCACTTCGAGATAGTGGTCCACGAAGGTCGCGTTCTGTTCCGGATCGAGCACCTCGAGCATGGCCGAGGCCGGATCGCCGCGGAAGTCCTGCCCCATCTTGTCGATCTCGTCGAGAAGGATCAGCGGGTTGGTGGTCTTGGCCTTCTTCAGCGCCTGGATGATCTTGCCCGGCATCGAGCCGATGTAGGTCCGGCGGTGGCCGCGGATCTCGGATTCGTCGCGCACCCCCCCCAGCGAGATGCGGATGAACTCGCGCCCCGTGGCCTTGGCCACCGACCGCCCCAGCGAGGTCTTGCCGACGCCCGGAGGCCCGACGAGGCAGAGGATCGGCCCCTTGAGCTTGGCCGACCGCGCCTGCACGGCGAGATATTCGACGATGCGTTCCTTGACCTTCTCGAGCCCGTGGTGGTCGGCATCAAGCACCGCTTCGGCCTTGGTCAGGTCCTTCTTGGTGCGCGACTTCACCCCCCACGGCACGCCGAGGAGCCAGTCGAGATAGTTGCGCACGACCGTGGCCTCGGCCGACATCGGCGACATCGACTTCAGCTTCTTGACCTCGGCCTCGGCCTTGTCGCGGGCCTCCTTGGACAGCTCGGTCTTCGCGATCCGCTCTTCCAGTTCCGCGATCTCGTTCTGGCCTTCCTCGCCGTCGCCCAGCTCCTTCTGGATGGCCTTCATCTGCTCATTCAGATAATATTCGCGCTGGGTGCGCTCCATCTGCGACTTGACGCGGGTCTTGATCTTCTTCTCGACCTGCAGGACCGACATTTCGCCCTGCATGTGGCCGTAGACCTTCTCCAGCCGCTCGGCCACGTCGAGCGTCTCCAGAAGCGCCTGCTTCTGGGCCACGTCGATCCCCAGATGCCCGGCCACGAGATCGGCCAGACGGGCGGCGTCGCGCGTCTCCGACACGGCGGAGAGCGCCTCCTCGGGGATGTTCTTCTTGATCTTGGCGTAGCGTTCGAACTCTTCCGCCACGGCGCGCAGAAGCGCGTCCACCGTCGCCTGATCGCCCGGCTGCTCGTCGAGACGCTCGGCCCGCGCCTCGAAGAACGAGTCGTTCTGCACGAATTCGGTGATCCGCACGCGGCTCTTGCCCTCGACCAGCACCTTCACGGTGCCGTCCGGCAGCTTGAGAAGCTGCAGGACATTGGCCAGGACACCGGACCGATAGATCCCGTCCGTCGTCGGATCATCGACCGACGGATCGATCTGCGACGAGAGCAGGATCTGGCGATCGTCGGCCATCACCTCCTCGAGCGCGCGCACCGACTTTTCGCGCCCGACGAACAGCGGCACGATCATGTGGGGGAAGACCACGATGTCGCGCAGCGGCAGCACGGGATAGCTGTTGGGAAGCTGTTCAGTCATGTCTTTTCCTTCGATGCAGGAAGGCTCCGGCCCCGGCCATTCGGCAGCACTCGGCCTTCCCCGGACAGTCACTACGATATCTGGTGGCGTGGGGTCCTGCTGTCAACCGGACCTCCACTGCGACTTCCCGCAAACTCTGGACCCGTGGACCGCGCGGAACAAGTCCTCTTTCGGTGCAACTTTGTGCAGCATCCGGCAGACGGGCCGAGGGCCGCGCCGGCCGCACGGTCCCCGGCGGGATCGCCCGGACGACCGGTGCCGGGGCCGCGCGGCCCCGGCCACCCGTCAGGCTGCCGGCGTCAGCGCCGGATAGTCGGTGTAGCCGCGGGCACCGCCGCCATAGAGCCCTTCCGTCGGCAGCGGGGCCAGAGGCGCCCGCGCGGCCAGCCGCTCGGCCAGATCGGGGTTCGAGATATAGAGCTTGCCGAAGGCCACCATCCCGGCCCGCCCGCTCCCGACCGCCTCGACCGCCATCTCGCGGTCATAGCCGTTGTTGGCGATGTAGGTGCCGTGGAAGCGATCCCGCAGCGCCTCGAGCGCCCCCTCGGGCCAGTCGCGGGGCCCGCCGGTCTGGCCCTCGACCATGTGCAGGAAGGCGATCCCGTGCCGGTTCAGCACGTCGATGACCTTCGAGAAGAGGCCCACCGTGTCGCTGTCGATGCCCACATCGTTGGCGTTCGAGAAGGGCGAAAGCCGGATGCCGGTGCGGCCCGGCCCCATCTCCGAGACCACCGCGCCCACCACTTCATCGAGGAACCGCACGCGGTTCTCCGGGCTGCCGCCATAGGCGTCGGTGCGCTTGTTCGACGTGTCGCGGAGGAACTGGTCGATCAGATAGCCGTTCGCCGCATGGATCTCGACCGCATCGAAGCCCGCGGCCTTCGCGTTGCGCGCCGCCTTGCGGTAATCCTCGACCACGCGCGCGATCTCGTCCGTCGCAAGCGCGCGCGGCTCGGAGGTGGCGACGAACTGGCTGCCGTCGAAGGTGCGCGACGCGGCGGTGATGGCCGAAGGCGCGACAGGCGCCTGCCCGTCCAGCAGGCTCGTGTGGCTGATCCGCCCGACATGCCAGAGCTGGATCGCGATATGGCCGCCCTGCGCATGGACGGCCTCGGTCACCGCGCGCCAGCCGGCAACCTGCGCCTCGGAATGGATGCCGGGCGTCCAGGCGTAGCCCTTGCCCTCGGGCGAGATCTGCGAGCCTTCCGTCACGATCAGGCCCGCGCCGGCGCGCTGGCGGTAATATTCCACGGTGAGGTCGGTCGGCAGGTCGCCCTCGGGGTTCGCCCGGTTGCGGGTCAGCGGCGCCATCACGACCCGGTTCTTCAGCGTCAGATCACCGAAGGCGATCGGGGTGAAGAGTGTCTCAGTCATCCGGTATGTCCTTGATCTGTGTCGCCCCGAGATAGGGCCCGGAGCGGCCGGGGCAAAGGCACCTTCCATGCAGCCGGTGCATGGCCGTCATGACTCACAGCGGCTCGATGTCGCCTTCGGCCCGCTGCGCATGGAACTGCGCCACGAAGGCCGCCAGCCGCCCGTCCGAGATCGCCGCGCGCAGGCCCTGCATCAGGTCCTGATAGTAATGCAGGTTGTGCCAGGTCAGCAGCATCGAGGCGATGATCTCCTGCGCGCGGAAGACGTGATGCAGATAGGCGCGCGAATAGGTGCGGCAGCACGGGCAGGTGCAGGCCTCGTCCAGCGGGCGCGGATCGTCCATGTGGCGGGCGTTCTTGATGTTGACCTGCCCGCGCCGCGTCCAGGCCTGCCCCGTCCGCCCTGAGCGTGACGGCAGCACGCAATCCATCATGTCCACCCCGCGCTCGACGGCGCCCACGATGTCGTCGGGCTTGCCCACGCCCATCAGGTAGCGCGGCCGGTCCTCGGGCAGGAAGCCCGGCGCATAGTCAAGAACGCCGAACATCGCCTCCTGCCCCTCGCCCACGGCAAGGCCGCCGATGGCATAGCCCTCGAAGCCGATGGCCGTCAGCGCCTCGGCGCTCTCCTCGCGCAGCTCGCGCGTCACCCCGCCCTGCATGATCCCGAAGAGCGCATGGCCCGGCCGGTCGCCGAAGGCGTCGCGCGACCGCTCGGCCCAGCGCATCGACAGCCGCATGGATGTCGCCACCGCCGCCTCCGATGCGGGCAGCGCGGGACATTCGTCAAACGCCATCACGATGTCCGATCCCAGCAGCCGCTGGATCTCCATGCTGCGCTCGGGGCTCAGATGATGCTTCGATCCGTCGATGTGCGAGCGGAAGGTCACGCCCTCCTCGGTCAGCTTCCTGAGGTCCGCAAGGCTCATCACCTGGAACCCGCCCGAGTCGGTCAGGATCGGCCGCTCCCAGTTCATGAAACGGTGCAGCCCGCCCAGCCGCGCCACCCGCTCGGCCGTGGGCCGCAGCATCAGGTGATAGGTGTTTCCGAGCAGGATGTCGGCGCCCGTCGCCCGCACGCTCTCGGGCAGCATCGCCTTGACCGTCCCGGCCGTGCCCACCGGCATGAAGGCCGGCGTGCGGATCTCGCCGCGCGGGGTCGAGATCACCCCCGTCCGCGCGCCCCCGTCGGTCGCCGTGAGTTCGAAGCTGAATCGCTGGGTCATGGTCGCCTCCGCCTGCCGCGCGACCTTCTGCGCCATGACGCCCCAAAAGCCAAGGGCGCCGCCTCCGGCCCGGACGCGGCGCCCCTTTCACTCTGGAAAAATATCCTCGGGGCGGGGGTCCGGGGGAGGGGCAGACAGCCCCACCCCCGGCCGCTCCTCCGGGTGCCTCAGGCCGAGGCCTCGCGCGCCTCCAGCATCGCGCGATGCGCCTCCCATTCCTTGTCCGGCTTCGAGATGAAGGTGTAGAACATCGGCACGACAAAGAGCGTGAAGCAGGTCCCGATCAGGAGGCCCGTGAAGATCACGATCCCCATGGCCTGCCGCGCCTCGGCGCCCGCGCCTTCCGCGATGATCAGCGGCACCACCGCCAGCGCCATCGCGGCCGTCGTCATCAGGATCGGCCGGAGCCGCACCTTCGCCGCCGCCACGATCGCCTGCCGCCGGTTCAGCCCGTGCTGCTCACGCTGCTGGTTGGCGAACTCGACCATCAGGATGCCGTGCTTGGTGATCAGGCCGATCAGCGTGATCAGGCCCACCTGCGTGTAGATGTTCAGCGTGCCGAGGCCGAGGTTCAGCGGCAGGATCGCGCCGAAGATCGACAGCGGCACCGACATCATGATGATGAACGGATCGCGGAAGCTCTCGAACTGCGCGGCCAGCACCAGATAGATCACCACCACCGCCGCCGCAAAGGCGAGCAGGATCGTGTTGCCCTGCTCCACCTCGAGCCGCGACTGGCCGGAATAATCGAGGAAGAAGCCGTCGGGCATGACCTCGTTGGCGATCTGCTGCAGCTCGGCCAGCCCCTGCCCCGTCGAGACGCCGATCATGGGCAGCGCCGAGATGGTGGCCGAGTTCAGCTGGTTGAACTGCTCGATCGAGGCCGCCGCGGCGCCGGTCTCGAAATTCACCACCGAGGTCAGCGGCACCATCGCGCCCGAGGCCGCGCGCACGAAGAACTCGCCCAGCCGTTCGGGATTGTCGCGCCAGTCGCGGGGCACCTGCGGGATGATGTCGTAGCTGTTCGAGTCGCGGTCGAACTGCGCGATCGACGCGCCCCCCACCAGCAGGCCCAGCGTGTTGCCGATGTCCGAGATCGGAACGTTCAGCGTCGCCGCCCGGTCGCGGTCGATGGTGGCCACAACCTCGGGCGCGTCGAAGGCGAGCGAGTTCTGCACCGCGATGAAGCGCCCCGAGGCCTCGGCCCGCCGGCGGATCTCCTCGGCGATCTCGAAGACCCGGTCGGGCGACTGGATCGACTGCAGCACCATCGAGATCGGCAGCCCGCCGCCCGTCCCCGGCAGGGTCGGCGGGGCAAAGACGAAGCCCTGCATCCCCGGCACCGGATCGAGCAGGGACTGCACCTCCTGCTGCACCTCGGCCTGGCTGCGCTCGCGCTCGGCCCATTCGTCCAGCACCCAGATATAGATGCCCTGATTGGCCTGCCCGCCGAAGCCCGCGATCGAGAATTCGGTCTTCACCTCGGCGATGTCGCTCGTCACGTCCGAGATCCGGTCGGTGTAAAGCTGGGTGTATTCCTTGGTGGCGTAGCGCGGCCCGTTCAGGATCGCGAACATCGCGCCCTGATCCTCTTCGGGGGCAAGCTCGCTCGTCGTGTTGACGAACATGAAGCCCGTGACCGCGACCAGCGCCACCACCATAAGCAGCGTGACCGGCCGGTAATCGAGCGAGGACGACACCCGCCGTTCATACCAGTTGGCCGTCCCCTCGAGCGTCCGGTCCACGATCCGCTGGAAGCGGCTGCCGCTGCCCTCCTTGAGCAGGCGGGCCGACATCATCGGCGTGATGGTCAAGGCCACCACGCCCGAGATGATCACGGACCCCGCCAGCGCGAAGGCGAACTCGGAAAAGAGCGATCCCGTCAGCCCGCCCGAGAAGCCGAGCGGCGCCAGCACGGCGGCCAGGGTGATCGTCATGGCGATGACGGGCCCGGTGATCTCGCGCATCCCCTTGATGGCGGCCGCATAGGGCGTCATGCCCTCGTCGATGTGACGGTGGATGTTCTCGACCACGACGATGGCGTCATCGACCACGAGGCCGATGGCCAGCACCATCGCCAGCAGCGACAGCAGGTTGATCGAATATCCCAGCGCCAGCAGCACCGCGCACACCCCGATCAGCGAAAGCGGGATCGTCACGATCGGCATCAGCACCGAGCGGAACGAGCCGAGGAACAGCAGGATCACCACAACCACGATGGCGACGGCCTCGGCCAGCGTCTTGAACACCTCCACGATCGAGGCGGTGATCGTCTCGGTCGAATCATAGACGAGGTTGATCTCCATGCCCCGCGGCAGGGTGGCGTTGATCGCGGGCAGTTCATCGATCACCGCCGAGGCCGTGGTCAGCGGGTTCGCAGCCGGCGTCGGGAAGATGCCGATGAAGGTGCCGGGCTGGCCGTTGAAGGTCACGATGCTGTCCGGCTCGGCCGAGGCAAGCTCGACCTCGGCCACGTCGCGCAGGCGCACGACCTCGTCGCCATCCGACCGGATCGGCAGGGCGCCGAAGGCTTCGGGCGTCTGCAGCGTCGATTGCAGCTTGATCGCGCGGGCGAAATACTCGCCTTCGGTCTTGCCGGGGGCCGAGAGGAAGTTCGAGGCCCGGATCGCTGTCAGCACTTCGGACGCGGTGACGTTGCGCGCGGCCAGCTTCATTGGGTCGATCCAGACCCGCATCGCATATTCGGCGGCGCCGATGATCTGGATCTCGGCCACGCCCTCGATCGTGGACATGCGCGGACGGATTACCCGCTCGAGATATTCCGTCATCTGCTCGGCCGACATGTTCGGGTTCAGCGCGGCCAGATACATGAGCGCGAAATTGTCGCCGGTGCCCTTCACGATCACCGGGTCCTCGGCCTCGGAGGGCAACTCGCCCCGCACCTGCTGGACCTTGGCCAGAACCTCGGTCAGCGCCACATCCGAATTGGCGCCGAGCTTCATCTGCACCGAGACGATCGAGGCCGAGGGCCGGCTCTGGCTCGTCACATAGTCGATGTTCTCGGTCGTGGCGACGGCACGGGCGATGGGGGCCGTGATGAAGCCTTGGATCAGCTCCGGCGAGGCGCCGGGATAGGTCGTGGTGATGGTGACGACGGTCTCCTCGACCTCGGGATACTGCCGGACCGGCAGGTTGAAGATCGAATAGAAGCCGATCAGCAGGATGAAGCTTGCCAGCACCGTCGAGGCGACCGGCCGGCGGATGAAGATCTCGGAAATGCTCATCGGTGCCTCACTCGGACTCGGTCTGGGCCGGAGCCTGGGCGCGGGCCTGCGCCATCGGCTGCACGGTGTTGTCCACCGTCACCGGCGCCCCGCCGGACAGACGGTTCTGGCCCGCGTTGACCACCTCGTCCCCCGGCTCGAGCCCCGAGACGATCTCGATCATCTGGCCGTCGCGGCGGCCGGGCTGAACGAAGACCTGCTCGACGGTGCGGGGCGCGTCTCCCTCGCCCGCGCGCACGACATAGACAGAATCGCCATAGAGGCTCGTCATCAGCGCGGTCTGCGGCAGGGCGATCACCTGCTCCTCGTCAGGCAGCTCGACGCGGACGCGCAGGAACTGGCCAGGATAGATCCGGCCCGTCTCGTTGGCGACCTCGGCCCGCACCGTCACCAGCCGCGAGTTGGGATCGACCTTCGGCTCGATGCCGGTGATCTCGCCGCGTGCGCTGTAGCCGCCCGCCTCCGAGACCACGCTGACCGGAAGGCCGGACTTGATGCGGCCGATCTGCTGCTCGGGCAGGGCGAAATCGACGCGCATCGCATCAAGGTCCTGCAGCGTGGCGTAGATCGTTCCCGGTGTCACATAGCCGCCGACATCCACCTGCGGGATGCCGATCACACCGTTGAACGGCGCCACCAACTCCTTCTGCTGCATCTGCGCCCGGATCTTGGCCACCTGCGCCCGCGCCGAGGCGGCCTGCGCCTGCGCCGTGTCGAGATTGTTCACCGCCGACACGCCCCGCTCCTGCAGGGCGCGCGCGCGTTCAAGCTCGGTCTCTGCCAGTTCCAGCGCGGCTTCGGCCGCGGCAAGGTCGGCCCGCTCCTCGCGCTCCGAAATCTGGAGGAGCTTCTGGCCCTCTTCCACTTGCTCGTTCGCGCGGAACAGGATCTCGCGCACGGTGCCGCCCGCCTCCACCGCAAGATCCACGCCCTGCGCCGCGATGGCGGTGCCAATGGCCTCGATCCCCGGGCGCCAGGTGATGGGCTCGGCCACCGATGTGGATACGGTGACGGGGGCCGGCGTGCGGTTGGCGAAGAAATCCACGATCATCTGGTCGCGGAAGCGGTTGAAGCCGACGATCCCGCCCACGATCACGGCAAGAAGGACCACGGCGATGATGAGGCGCTTGACCATCCGGTTCTCCATCGACTGCCGTCGGACACAGTGCCGCGTCGGCGGAAATTTGACTTTTTCCCATTCTACTGTACCGTCCAGACGGTAAAGTCAACGGACATGGGAAGCTGCAGTGCCTGAGCTAGCACCGAGGCTTAGAAAGAAAATGGCGGGCGAGACGCGGAAGCGGCTGCTGGAAGCGGCCGAGCATCTGGGGCGCACGGTCGGCCCTGCGGGCATGTCGCTGGACGCGGTGGCGGCCGCGGCCGGCGTGTCCAAGGGCGGGCTGCTCTACCATTTTCCGAGCAAGCACGCGCTCTTGCGGGCGCTCGTGCAGGATCACGTCGCGGGCTTTCGCCTTGAGATGGACCGCCTCTGCCCCGGCTGGGCCGAGCCTGCCGACGACCGGCAGGCGCTTCTGGGCGCGCGCGCCTACGTCGCCGCGATGCGCGAGCTGATGCAACAGACCGACTCGCCCTCCTCGGGCGTCTTCGCGGCGCTGACGGAGGATCCGCACTTCATGGCGCCGCTGCTCGAGTTGCGGGGCGTCGTGCGGCGGATGTTCAGCCGCTGCCCGCCCGAGGCGATGCTTGTTCTGGGCACCTGCGAGGGCGTGGTCCACGATCGGATGATCGACCCCGACCACTGGGATTGCGGATGGGCCGAGACACAGTTCCGCCTCATGGAACGCCTGCTCGAGGAGCTTGTCGCGGGCCGCGCGCGGTTTGCCGGGTGACCCGGATCTGCGGCAGGGCCCGGACGGGGCCGGACCCTGCCCTCGGGCTCAGCCAAGCCGGTAGTTCGGGCTCTCGCGGGTGATCTGAACGTCGTGGACGTGGCTTTCCTTCAGCCCCGCCCCGGTGATCCGCACGAAGTTGCAGCCTGCGCGCATCTCGGCGACCGTGCGGTTGCCGGTGTAGCCCATCGCCGCGCGCAGGCCGCCGACCATCTGGTGGATCACCGCCGAGGCCGGGCCCTTGTAGGGCACCTGCCCCTCGATCCCCTCGGGCACCAGCTTGTCCGACGCCGCGTCCTTCTGGAAGTAGCGGTCGGCCGAACCGCGCGCCATGGCGCCGAGGCTGCCCATGCCGCGGTAGCTCTTGAAGCTGCGGCCCTGGTAGAGGATCACCTCACCGGGGCTTTCGTCCGTCCCCGCGATCGCCGAGCCCACCATCGCGCAGGAGGCACCCGCCGCGATCGCCTTGGCGAAGTCGCCCGAGTACTTGATGCCACCGTCGGCGATCACGGGGATGTCGCCCGCGGCGCCCGCGGCATCCATGATCGCCGTCAGCTGCGGCACGCCCACGCCCGCCACGATCCGCGTGGTGCAGATCGAGCCCGGCCCGATCCCCACCTTCACCGCATCCGCGCCGGCCGCGATCAGCGCGCGCGTCGCCTCGGCGGTGGCCACGTTGCCCGCCACCACCTGCACCGAGTTCGAGAAGCCCTTGATCCGCTCAACCGCCTTCGACACGCCCTCGGAGTGACCGTGGGCGGTGTCGATCACCACCATGTCCACGCCCGCCTCGATCAGCGCCTGGCTGCGCTCGAAGCCCGCCTCGCCCACCGTCGAGGCGGCGGCGACGCGCAGCCGGCCCAGCTCGTCCTTGCAGGCGTGCGGGTTCAGCACCGATTTCTCGGTGTCCTTCAGGGTGAGAAGGCCGGTCAGCTTGCCCTGCCCGTCCGTCACCAGAAGCTTTTCGATCCGCCGGGCCTTCATCAGGCTGATGGCCGTGTCGCGGTCGGCCGGCTCCTGCAGGATGGCCAGATTGTCCGAGGTCATCATCACCCGGACCGGCGTTCGGTCGTCGTTGGCAAAGCGCATGTCGCGGTTGGTCACGATCCCCACCACGCGCCCGCCCTCGTCCACGACGGGGAAGCCGGTCACGTTGTACCGCTCCTGCAGGGCCTTGGCGTCGGCAAGCGTCTGGTCAGGGCGCAGCGTGATCGGGGCATAGACGATGCCGCTTTCGAACCGCTTGACGCGGCTGACCTCGCGCGCCTGCTCCTCGATGCCGAGGTTGCGGTGGATCACCCCGATCCCGCCCGCCTGCGCCATGGCGATGGCCATGCGCCCCTCGGTCACGGTGTCCATGGCCGAGGACAGAAGCGGGATATTCATGCGGATCGCCTTCGTGACGAAGGTCGAGGTGTCCGCGTCCGACGGCAGCACAGAGCTGGCCGCGGGAACAAGAAGGACGTCGTCGAAGGTGAGAGCCTCGCGAATCTCCATGGGACATTCCTTGGATGGGATCGTTTGGCGGTTCCCTGTTTCACGCGTGTGCCGGGAAGGCAAGGGGAAAACCATGCGCACGCGCATGGTTCGGTCGGATGGTCACAGCCGGGAAATCGCGCTCAGGCCTGCGCCGCATTCGTGCGGGCGGCAAGGCTGCCGCGGGCCCACTCCTGCAGGATCCTGACCGCGATCGGCGGAATGACGAGCACCGTGGCCACCAGCAGCGCCGCCCCCGCCTGCGGCCAGACGATCAGCACGAGCCCCGTATAGGCCGCAAGCGGGAAGGTCAGCGCCCCCCAGAGCGGGCTGAAGCCCGCGGCGAGCAGCCAGCGCGCCGAGGCGAGAAGGACCGCAAGCAGGACCGCCCCGGCCGCGGCACAGGCGGCCGCGACCGTCGGCAGGCCCTGGTTCGCCGCCACCAGCCCGAGGAGAGCGAGGGGCGCCAGATGAATCGCCAGCAGCGGCCGCAGCGGCGGCGGCGGCACCTGCCGGACGAACTGCACCAGCGAGCCGAGCCAGATCGCCGCGGCCACCACCGCGCAGAGGATCAGCAGCCCAAGGCCCAGCCCCGGCCAGCCCACCGGCGCCGCCGTCAGGCCGCCGATGATGAAGCCCACGAAATGCAGGTGCCAGACGGGCGTGACCACGCGCCCCTCCTTCGGACCTGCAAGGAGCAGCGCCGCCACCGTGCCGGCCAGCAGCGCCTGCGTTCCAAGGCCCGCCACCAGCACCGCGCGCGCCGCCCCCGGCCCGTACGGCACGAGCACCGCAGCCAGCACCAGAAGGCCCAGCACCAGCGCCGCGAGGCCCGCCCGCCCGGGCAGCACACGCAGATCCTCGAGCACCACGCCCGGACGCTGCACCACCTTGGCCGCATAGGCCGCCACGGCAAAGGCCCCGAGGCCGGAAGCCGCCCCCAGCACGGCTTCGCCCACGCCGGGAGCAAGGCCCCAGACCTCGGCCGCACGCCGAAGCGCCAGCCCAAGCCCCAGAAGGCCCAGAATCGGCGAAAATATCGCCGGCGGCGTTCGCTGGAACGGCCTCGGGCGCCGGGGCGGGAACGGAGGTGGTGGGAAGACCGGAGGGCGCGACATGAGGGACCTGTGGGCAAGGACGGTGCGGGACGGGGCGAAGGCGACGCGCAAAGGATAGAAGCGCCGGGCGGCAGAGACAATCGGAAGGCGGCCGGGCCGGTCCCGGGACGGACGGGCCCGAGGGGGAAACCGCCCGCCCGCGCGCCCCGGAAACAAACGTCCCGCGATCCGGTTGCCCTGACGTGAGAAACCGGAGAAACCCATGCCTGACAAGAAGAAGGAAAGCCGCCGCGTCACCTGGATCGGCCTTGCCGCCGTCGTGCTCGCGCTCGTCTCGCTCTACGCCTGTTCGCAGGGCTGAGGCGGGCGGCCGCCCCGGCGCGATCCGGGGCCGGCCGCCGGTGGCGGGATGTCAGACCGCCTCGGGCGCCGGAAGGATCTCGTGGCCGCGGTAGAGAAGCGACTGCCCCTCGTGGAAGAGATGCAGCCTCGCCGGATCGGCCCCGAGCCGCACCGTGCGGTGGCGCAGCTCGCTGCGGATGCCGGGCAGCTTGGCCACCACCTGCCCCTCGCCGTCGCGGGGCACGAAATAGAGCAGCGTCACCTCGCCCAGCGCCTCGGTGATCTCGACCTCGCCCTCGTAAAGCGCCGGGCCCTCGGTCTCGACAAGATCCTCGGGGCGCACGCCCAGACTGACCAGAAGGCCGCGGTCTTCGGGTCCCGTCGGCATGGCCACCCGCGCCGTGCCGCCGGAGTCGAGATGCACCAGCGTCTCGGCCCCCGTCTCGACGATCTCGCCCGGCAGGAGGTTCATCGAGGGCGAGCCGATGAACTGGGCCACGAAGGCGTTCCGCGGCCGGGTGTAAAGCTCGAGCGGCGTTCCGACCTGGCTGATCCCGCCCCCCTCGAGCACGACGATCCGCGAGGCGAGCGTCATGGCCTCGACCTGATCGTGGGTGACATAGATCATCGTCCGGTCGGGCATCTTCTCCTTGAGCTGGGCGATCTCGATCCGCGTGGCCACCCGGAGGGCCGCGTCGAGGTTCGAGAGCGGCTCGTCGAAGAGATAGACCTGCGGATCGCGCACGATGGCCCGCCCGATGGCGACCCGCTGGCGCTGCCCGCCCGACAGCGCCCGCGGCAGCCGGTCGAGATAGGGCGTGAGCTGCAGGATGCGCGCCGCATTCTCGACCGCCTTCGCGATCTCGCCCCGCGACTGGCCCGCGATCTTCAGCGCGAACTCCATGTTCTGCCGGACCGTCATGTGGGGATAGAGCGCATAGCTCTGGAACACCATGGCGATGCCGCGCTGCGCGGGGGGGACGTCATTCACCACCCGCCCGTCGATCTCGAGCGTGCCGCCGGTGATCCGCTCGAGCCCTGCGATCATGCGCAGCAGGGTGGACTTTCCGCACCCCGAGGGGCCCACGAAGACGATCAGCTCGCCCTTCTCGATGGTGAGGTCGATGTCGCGCAGCACGCGGACGTCGCCATAGGCCTTCTCGACCTTGGTCAGCTTCAGATCGGCCATGGTCCCTCTCCCCTTCCTACCGCTGCACACTCATTTCACCGACCCCGCCAGCAGCCCGCGCACGAGGTAACGCTGCATCGCGAAGAACACGACGATCGGCACCGCGATCGAGACGAAGGCCGAGGCCGCGAGGATCTCCCAGTCGCCGCCGCGCGAGCCCAGAAGCTCGCGCAGCACGCCGGTCATCACCAGTTGCTCGGGCGTGTTGGACAGGAAGACCGTCGCCACAAGGAGGTCATTCCACGTCCAGAGGAACTGGAAGATCGCAAAGCTCGCCAGCGCGGGAAACGACAGCGGCAGGATGATGCGGACGAAGATCTGGAAGTCGGTCGCCCCGTCGACGCGCGCGCTCTCGATGATCTCGCGCGGCAGGCCCACCATGTAGTTGCGCAGGAGATAGATCGCGAGCGGCAGGCCGAAGGCCGAATGGGCGAGCCAGATGCCGAGGTAATCCTTGCCGATCCCCACCGCATTGTGAAGTTGCAGAAGCGGGATCAGCGCCAGTTGCAGCGGCACCACCAGAAGCCCCACCACCGCCGCGATCAGCAGCGCCCGCCCCGGAAATTCCATCCAGGCCAGCGCATAGGCCGCGAAGGCCGCCACGAGGATCGGGATGACCGTGGCGGGGATCGTGACCGTCATCGTGTTCAGGAAGGCCCGGCCGATCCCCTCGGCAAAGAGCACGCGGTCGTAATTGTCCGTCGTGAAGCGCGGCGGCGTCTCGACCGCCACGAAGAGGCGCGGCCCGCGCTCGGCAAAGGGCTCGGGCGCCTCGGCCCGGTAGCGTCCGTCCGCCTCGACCGTGACGCGGCCGCCGTTGGCGAGCGTGCCCGTCTCGCCCGCGGCGTGGGCGAAGGGCTCGCGCGCCGAGGTGCCGAAGCGGTTCAGCGTGCCCTCGTCGATCAGCGTGCCCTCGATCACCCAGAGATCCCCCTCCTGCCGCTGGTCGCCCGCGCCCGCAAGGCGGACGACCTGCCGCTCCTCGGCCGGAAAGAGCGCGGCCCACCAGCCCGAGGTCGCGATCTGGTCGCGGTCGCGAAAGGACGAGACGAGCAGGCCCACCGTCGGAACGGTCCAGAGCAGCACCAGCGCCACGACCGCGAGATGCACCGCCCAGACGAGGCTCGACCGGGTGCCGGCGATGTTGTCCATCAGCGGGTCTCCTTTCGCGCGTTCACGATGTTCCAGATCATGATGGGCGTCACCAGAATCATGATGACGAGCGCCACGGCCGAGGCGCGGCCCGCATCGTTGCCGCGGAACATCCAGTCGAACATCAGGTTCGCCAGCACCTGCGTGCCCCATTGCCCGTTGGTCATCGCCAGCACGATGTCGAAGACCTTGAGGACGAGGATGGTGATCGTGGTCCAGACCACCGCGATCGTGCCCCAGATCTGCGGCACCTTGATCTTGAGGAAGATCTGCAGCGGCGAGGCGCCATCCAGGATCGCGGCCTCGACCGTCTCCTCGGGGATGCCGCGCAGCGCGGCCGACAGGATCACCATGGCAAAGCCGGTCTGGATCCAGATCAGCACCGCCATCAGGAAGAAGTTGTTCCAGAAGGGTATGGCAAGCCAGGTCTGCTCGGTCCCGCCCAGCGCCTCGATCACCGCGTTCAAGAGGCCGATCTCCTCGCGCCCCTCGCCGCGGTAGTCGTAGATGAACTTCCAGATCACCGAGGCGCCGACGAACGAGATCGCCATCGGCATGAAGATCAGCGCCTTGGCGAAGTTGCCCCAGGCGATGCGGTCGGTCAGCGCCGCCGCGATCAGCCCGACGAAGGTCGAGGCCGCGGGCACTACCAGAAGCCACAGGAAGTTGTTGCGGATCGACTCGCGGAACTTGCCGTCGTTCATCAGCCATTCGTAGTTCGCAAGGCCCACGAAGCTCTCGCCGCTCGCGTCCCGCAGCGAGAGCCAGATCGAGACGAAGACCGGATAGACGAGATAGATCCCCAGCAGCAGGATCGCCGGCAGCAGGAAGAGCCAGGGCCGGATCGCGCTCGCCCGCGCGATGTTGGGCCCGGCGCGGGGACCGCGCGGCGGATAGATCCGGTCGAGGATGAGGTTCGCCGCGAAGAAGTAGGCCACGCAGCCGAACACCCCCACGACGATGGTGCCGCCCGCCATGATCAGCTGTTGCATCATCCGCCTTCCCTCCTCGCCGCCCGCCCGCGGCCGCCGGTGTCCGTGCCCCTCCGTTCCGCCGCCTGCCCGCCCGTCACTTGACCCTCCGTCACTTGCCGGGCCGTCACTTGCCCACCCGTCACTTGCCCCCTCGTCACTTGCCCCCTCGTCACTTGCCCCCTCGTCACTTGAACGTGTCCCAGGTGCGCTGGATGCCGGCCGCCACGGTCTCGGCCGCCTGTCCGCCCATGTAGTCGATCATTCCGGTCCAGAAGGCGCCCGCGCCCACCGCACCCGGCATCAGGTCGGATCCGTCGAACCGGAAGGTCGTGGCCTCGAGCAGGATGTCGCCCATCTTGCGCAGCGTGGGATCGCCATAGACATCGGTGTTCACGCCCGTGTGCGGCGTGAGAAAGCCCGTCTGGGCCATCCAGACCTCGTGCGCGATCGGCGTCTTGAGAAAGTCGATGAAGGCGCGCGCCACCGGCGTGTCGCGGGTGATGCCGAAGACCGTTCCCGCACCCAGCACCGGCTGGCCCAGGTCGCGGCTTTCATAGGCCGGAAGGTAGAAGAAGTCGGCATCCTCGCCGATCACCGTCCCCTCGGGAAAGAAGGAGGGGATGAAGCTTGCCTGCTTGTGCATGAAGCACTGCGGCGGGGCGGCGAAGAGACCCTTGGGGCTGTCACGGAAATCGGTCGCGGCCACCGCATTGGGCCCACCGGCCACGAAGCGTCCGTCGCGCGCGAACCGGCCGAACTCCTCGATCGCCGCCACCACCTGCGGATCGTCGAACGGGATCTCGTTCAGGATCCACTGGTCATAGACCTCGGGCGGGTTGATGCGCAGCATCATGTCCTCGACCCAGTCGGTCGCGGGCCAGCCGGTGGCCCCGCCCGAGGCGAGGCCGATGCACCAGGGCGTCACCCCGTCGTCCACCATCCGCTCGGACAGCGCCAGAAGCTCCTCCATCGTGCCCGGAACCTCATAGCCGAAGTCGGCAAAATTCTCGGGCACATACCAGACGAGCGACTTCACATCGATCTTGTAGAAGAACCCGTAGAGAGCCTCCTGCCCGTCCGGACCGGGAAATGTGCCAAGATTCACCCAGCTGTCGCCGGCCGCGTAATTCTCGCGCAGCCACTCGCCGAGCGACGGATCGAGGGGCGCCAGCTGCCCCTTCGAGGCCAGGTCCCGTGCAAGGCCGGGCTGGGGAAAGATCGCGATGTCCGGCGGCGAGCCCGCGCTCGCGTCGATCACGATCTGCTGCTCGAAATTGTCCGAGCCGTTGTAGGTGACGGCCGCTCCGGTCGCGGCCTCGAAATAGGCGATGACGGAATTGAACAGCGTCCGGTCCGGGCCGAGCCACGGCCCGAGGATCGTGAGCCGCTGCCCCGAGAAATCCTGCTCCCTGAGGGTCTCGAAACTGTCCCAGTGAAAGCGGGCGTCCTCGCCGGGAGGAAACGTCAGCTCCTGTCCCGCGAGCGGGCCGGATGCCAGCGCGAGCGTGGCCGCCATCGCGGGAACCATCGCCTTCATTGCGTCCTCCCCCCACCGAAACGAACCCGGATGCGGCGCTCCTCCGGCCCTCCCACCCCTCCCGTGGCTGGAAAGCACAAGCGCATGCGGCAGATGCCCGCTTCCTGACCCGCAACGCCGCCTCGCGCCCGATGGTTCCCGGCCCGCCGGGGAACTGGCGACCGTCTCTTCCGTTCCGTCAGGCGAGGGAGGCGGCCGGGGCGACGCGCCGGCTCCTTCCCATGGGCGGCCGGGATCCGGCGCCCGCTGCAATCGCGGACCCGCAGCGGCGGGCCCTTCCATCCCGACGGAGCTTTCCCATGACCTTCTCCCGCGCCGACTTTCCCAAGGACTTCCTGTTCGGGGTGGCCACCTCGGCCTATCAGATCGAGGGCCACGCCGCCGGGGGCGCAGGCCGGACCCACTGGGACGATTTCGCCGCCGTGCCCGGCAATGTCGCCCATGCCGAGCACGGGGGCCGCGCCTGCGACCACTACCACCGCTGGGAAGAGGATCTCGATCTTGTCCGCGATGCGGGCTTCGACTGCTACCGCTTTTCGGCCTCCTGGGCGCGGGTGATGCCCGAGGGACGCGGGCGGGTGAACGCCGAGGGCCTCGCCTTCTACGACCGGCTGGTGGACGGGATGCTCGAACGCGGGCTCAAGCCCTCGCTGACCCTCTATCACTGGGAGATGCCCTCGGCGCTGCTGGATCTGGGCGGCTGGCGCAACCGCGACGTCGCCGGCTGGTTCGCGGACTATACAGAGGCGTTGATGCGGCGCATCGGGGATCGCATCTGGGCCACCGCGCCGGTGAACGAGCCCTGGTGCGTGGCGTGGCTGTCGCATTTTCTCGGCCATCATGCGCCGGGGGTGCGCGACATCCGGGCGGCGGCGCGGGCCATGCACCACGTCCTCCTCGCGCACGGATCGGCGATCGAGGCGCTGCGCGGGCTCGGCCTGGGCAATCTCGGCGCCGTCTGCAACTTCGAGCATGTGATCCCGGCGGACGGAAGCGAGGCCTCGGCCGCGGCGGCCCGGCGGCACGATGCGATCCTCAACCGCTGGTTCGTCTCGGCGCTCTTCAACCGCCAGTATCCCGCCGAGGCGCTCGAGGGGCTCGCGCCCCACCTGCCCGAGGGCTGGGAGAAGGACTTCGACCATATCGCCCGCCCGCTCGACTGGTTCGGTCTGAACTACTACACCCGCAAGCTCGTCTGCGCCGAGCCGGGGCCGTGGCCCGGCCTGCGCGAGGTCGAGGGGCCCCTCGCCCGGACGCAGATGGGCTGGGAGATCTATCCCGACGGGCTGGCCGAAATCCTGCGCCGCATCCACGAGGGCTACACCCGCGGCCTTCCCCTGATGGTGACCGAGAACGGCATGGCTTCGGCCGACCGGATCGGAGCGGGCGGGGTCCAGGACAGCGCCCGGATCGCCTTCATCGAGGAGCATCTGGCCGCCGTCCGGCGCGCGCAGGCCGAGGGGGTGCCGGTGCAGGCCTATCACGTCTGGTCGCTTCTGGACAATTTCGAATGGTCGTTCGGCTATGAGAAGCGGTTCGGCCTCGTGCATGTGGACTTCCAGAACTTGCAGCGCACCCCGAAAGCGTCCTATCACGCCCTGGCCCGCGCGCTGGCGCGATAGCGAGCCCCGGAGACGCCCATGGACGACGCCCCCCTCTGTCTCGTCGCCGACATCGGCGGCACGAACACGCGCGTGGCGCTTGCGCAGGGTCCGCGGCTGATGGCCGAGACGACGCGGCGCTTCCGCAACCGTGACTATCCGGCGCTCGCCCCGGTGCTGCGCGATTTCCTGGCCGCCGCCGGCAGCCCCGAGATCGACGGCGCCTGCGTGGCGGCGGCGGGCCCGGTGCGCGACGGTGTGGCCACGCTCACCAACCTCGACTGGACGGTGGACGGGGCCGAGCTTCTGCGCGCGACGGGGGCGCCCCGGGTGGCGGTGCTGAACGATCTTCAGGCGCAGGGCCACGCCCTTGGCCATGTCGATCAGGCGAACCTGCGGATGCTGATCCCCGGCCCCCATCCGCGCCGCGCGGGGCCCATGCTGGTCATCGGCGTGGGCACCGGCTTCAACGCAGCGCCCGTCCACGACATGCCGGGTCTGCGGGTGGTGGCGGCCTCGGAATGCGGCCACGCGGGAATGCCGGTCCGCACCGAGCGCGACCTGCGCCTTGCGCAGTTCGTGCAGAAGGTCCACGGCTTTGCCGGGGTCGAGGACGTGCTCTCGGGGCGAGGTCTCGAGCGCCTCTACGCCTTCACGGCCTCCGAAGCGGGGCTCGAGGATCGGAAATCCGCCGCCGAGATCACGGCGGCCGTCGCCGAGCCGGGGCCGGCCCGCGCGGCGGCCGAGCTCTTCGCCCGCATCTTCGGGGCCGAGGCGGGCAATCTCGCCCTGATCCATCTGCCCTTTGGCGGGATCTTCCTCTGCGGCGGCGTCGCGCGCGCCTTCGCCGCCCACCTCGGGCCGATGGGCTTTGCCGAGAGCTTCCGCGACAAGGGCCGCTTTTCGGCCTTCATGGACGACTTTCCCGTCTGCATCGTCGAGGACGACTACGCCGCCCTGACCGGCTGCGCCACCTATCTCGCGACGATCTGACTCCGCACGGAGAGGGCCCGGACCGCCGCTCGTCCCCGCGCCGCGTTCACTCTGCCCAAATATCCTCGGGGGTCCGGGGGCAGACAGCCCCCGGCTTCCGGCGGCGACTTGCGCCCCCGGTGCCCGCGACGGACGACCCTGACCTCAGGCGGCCGCGACGGCCCGCCGCGTCAGAACCTTGACGAGGTTGGCGCGGTAGGCGGGTGCGCCGTGCATGTCGCCCAGCATCCCCCCGGCCGACAGCGCCAGCCCCTCCACCGCTTCGGGGCGGAAATCGGCCCCAAGGGCCGCTTCGGCCTCGGTCCAGCGGAAGACGCCGTCCTCGCCCGCTCCGGTGATCGCCACCCTCACGCCGTCGGCGAACTTCGCCACGAACACCCCCACGAGGGCGAAGCGCGAGGCGGGCTGGGCGAACTTCATGTAGGCCGCCTTCTCGGGGATCGGGAAATGGACCGAGGTGATGATCTCGCCTTCCTCGAGCGCCGTGGTGAACAGGCCCTGAAAGAACGCGTCCGCCGCGATCTCGCGGCGGTCGGTGACGATGGTCGCGCCAGAGCCGAGCGCCGCCGCCGGATAGCAGGCGGCGGGATCGTTGTTTGCAAGGCTGCCGCCGATCGTGCCGCGCGCCCGCACCGACGGATCGCCGATCTCGCCCGCAAGCCAGGCCAGCGCCGGATAATGCGCCTTTGCCTCGCGCGCCACCACCGCATGCGGCGTGGCGCCCCCGACCGCGAGGCCGCGGTCGCCCAGGCAGACGCCCTTCATCTCGGCGATGTCGCCCAGGCTCACCAGCCGCTCGGGCGCCGCCAGCCGCTGCTTCATCGAGGGCAGCAGCGTCTGCCCCCCCGACAGCGCCTGCGCCCCTTCGGCGCCCAGCGCCGCCACCGCTTCGGCCACCGAGGCGGGTTTCACCAGTTCGAAGTCGTGCATGGTCCCCTCCTCAGCCGTGCATCGCCGTCCAGACGCGCGAGGGCGTCAGCGGCATGTCGATGTGGGTGATGTGCCGGTGCCCGGCGCGGTGCAGCGCGTCGATCACCGCATTGACCACCGCGGGCGGCGTGCCGATGGCCCCCGCCTCGCCGCAGCCCTTGGCGCCCAGCGGGTTGTGGGTGCAGGGCGTCACGCAGGAATGGTCCACGGTGAAGTTGGGCACATCATCCGCCCGAGGCATGGCGTAATCCATGTAGGAGCCGGTCAGAAGCTGGCCGTCCTCATTGTAGACCACGCCTTCCAGCAGCGCCTGCCCGATGCCCTGCGCCACCCCGCCGTGCACCTGTCCGGCCACGATCATCGGGTTGATGACATTACCGAAATCGTCCGCGCAGGTGAAGCGCACGATGTCCACGCCGCCCGTCTCGGGGTCCACCTCGACCTCGCAGCCATAGGCGCCCGCCGGATAGGTGAAGTTGGCGGGATCGTAGAAGGCGGTTTCCTCCAGCCCCGGCTCGAGCGTCTCCAAGGGATAGTTGTGCGGGACGTAGGCCGAGAAGGCGATCTCGGCGAAGCTCTTCTGCCGGTCGGTTCCCGCGACCGAGAAGCTGCCGTCGTTGAACTCGATGTCGCCTTCCGCCGCCTCCAGCATGTGGGCCGCGATCTTCTTGCCCTTGTCGATGATCTTGTCAGCCGCCTTCATCATCGCCGAGCCACAGACGGCAAGCGAGCGCGAGCCATAGGTGCCCATGCCGAACGGGATCTTGGACGTGTCGCCGTGGACGATCTCGACCGACTTGGCATCCACCCCCAGCTTCTCGGCGATCAGTTGGGCAAAGACCGTCTCATGCCCCTGCCCGTGGCTGTGCGCCCCGACCAGAACCGAGATGTTGCCGGTGGCGTTCACCCGGATGGTGGCGGCGTCGTAGAGGCCCACACGGCAGCCCAGCACGCCCACGAGGTTCGAGGGTGCGATCCCGCAGGCCTCGATCCAGGTGGAGAGCCCGAAGCCCCGCAGCTTGCCCTTGGCCGCGCTTTCGGTCGCGCGGGCCTCGAAGCCAGCGACATCCGAAAGCTCGCGCAGCTTGTCCATCGTGGCGTGGTAGTTGCCGGTGTCATAGACGAGGCCGACCGGCGTTGTGTAGGGGAACTGGTCCGGGTCGATGAAGTTCTTGCGCCGGATCTCCCACGGGTCAATGCCTAGCTCATCCGCCGCCTTGTCGATCACCCGTTCCAGCGAATAGGTGGCCTCCGGCCGGCCCGCGCCGCGGTAGGCATCGACCGGAACCGTGTTCGTCATCACCGCCTTCACGTTCACATAGACATGCGGCGTCTTGTAGGGGCCCGCCATCAGCGTGCCGTGCAGGAAGGTCGGCGTGCAGGTGGCGAAGTTCGACAGATACGCCCCCATGTTGGCCAGCGTCTCGGTGCGGACGGCAAGGAAGTTGCCCTCCATGTCGGTCGCGAGCTGGATCTTCGTGACGTGGTCGCGCCCATGGGCGTCCGACAGGAAGGCCTCGGAGCGGTCGCAGACCCATTTCACCGGCCGGTCCAGCCGCTTCGAGGCGGCAAGCACCGCCGCTTCCTCGCCGTAGTGGTAGATCTTGGATCCGAAGCCGCCGCCCACATCGGGCGCGATCACGGTCAGCTTGTTCTCGGGGATGCCCATCACGAAGGCCGAGATCAGCAGCCGCGTCAGGTGCGGGTTCTGCGAGGTGGTGTAGAGCTTGTAATCCCCTGTCCCGCTGTCGAAATCGCCGATCGAGGCGCGCGGCTCCATCGCGTTGGGCGACAGGCGGTTGTTCACCAGCTCCAGCGTGGTGACATGCGGCGCGGTCTCGAAGGCCGCATCGACCGCGGCACGGTTTTCCTCGATCCAGCCCCAGTCGAAGACGACGTTGTCATCGCATTCGTCATGGACGCGGTTCGTGGTGTCGGCCACCGCGGCAGCCATGTCCACGATGGCGGGCAGTTCCTCGATATCGGCCTCGATGGCCTCGCAGGCGTCCTTCGCCTGCTCGTAGGTCTCGGCCACCACCAGCGCATAGGCGTCGCCCACATGGCGCACCTTGCCGTGCGCCAGCACAGGGCGCTTCGGCTCCTTCATCGTGGCGCCGTCGCGGCTTTGCACGAGCCAGCCGGTCGGGTTGCCGCCGACTTCGGTGAAATCCTCGCCGGTCATCACCGCGAGCACGCCGGGCATCTCCTCGGCGGCGCTGGTGTCGATCGACCGGATCCGCCCATGCGCGACCTCCGAGCGCAGGAAGCAGGCGAAGGCCTGTCCGCGCAGGTTGATGTCGGCGGTGTAGCGGCCCTTTCCGGTCAGGAACCGGATATCCTCGCGGCGCAGCGTGCTGGCGCCGATGCCTCCGTCCTTGGGCATGAAAAACCTCCCTTCCTGTGCTGGCCCGCTTATTCGGCGGCGAGCTTCTGGCTGTCGGCGCCCGAGGCGGCCATCACCGCCTTGACGATGTTGTGGTATCCGGTGCAGCGGCAGATGTTGCCCTTGAGGTAATGGCGCACTTCCTCCTCGGTCGGGTTCGGCTTCTCGCTCAGCAACGCCGCCGAGATCATCACCATGCCCGGCGTGCAGAAGCCGCACTGAAGCCCGTGGTGATCCTGAAACGCCTGCTGGATCACCGACAGCGAGCCGTCCTTGTTCGCCATCCCCTCGATCGTGGTGACGGACCTGCCCGCCACGTCCTGCGCCAGCACCGTGCAGCTTTTTACCGGCTGGCCGTCGACATGGACCGTGCAGGCGCCGCATTGGGTCGTGTCACAGCCGACATGGGTGCCGGTCAGCCCCAGCCCCTCGCGCAGAAAGCTCGAGAGCAGCGTGCGGCCTTCCGTTTCGGCGGACATGGCCTTGCCGTTCACGGTCATCGTGACTTTCATGAATACCCTCCCTGATACCTGTTCCGGCTCAGCGCTTGATCATGCGCTTGAACCAGCCCTTCTTCGCGGGCGCCTCGCCCTCGGCGCCGACGGCCACCGCCTCGGGCTCGTCCTCGCCCTCGGAGGGGCCCTCGACGGCCGACTGGAAGCGCTCGAAGAACTGGTCGGCCATCTTGCGTGAGAAGCCGTCGATGATCCGGCTGCCCAGCTGCGCGAGTTTGCCGCCGACATGGACATCGACCTCGTAGGACAGGAGCGTGCCCCCCTCGGCCGGGCTCATCGCGAGCTTGGCCGAGCCGCGCGCAAAGCCCGCGGCACCGCCCTTGCCCTCGCCCGAGATGGTCAGGCCCTGTTCCTCGACCATGTCGGACAGCGTCACATGGCCGGTGAAGCGCGCCTTCACGGGACCGACCTTCTGGGTGACAATGGCCTCGTAGCCCTCGGCGGGACTGCCGGTGAGGCTTTCGCATCCGGGGATGCAGACCCGGAGCACCTCCGGGTCGAGGATGGCCGCCCAGACGGTGGCAGGGTCGGCGGCGATGGTTCTCTGATCGGCAAGCTGCATGACAATCCCCCTCGATGCCGGAAGATTAGGGCGAAAGGGCGCGGTGCGGCTATGTGACCTTGGTCGTAGTGACGCAGAGCGGCCCGTGCGGCGCCGCGTCACGCCGCTACAGGGCGCCCAGAAACTGCTCGAGGGCACGGGCGTCGATCGGCTTCTGGATCAGCCCCACGCCGGCCTCGGCGCAGAGCGCGGCAATCTCGGGGCGGCGGGCGGCGGTCACGATGCAGGCCGGCACCGGCCCGTGCCGCCCGTGGATCGCCCGGATGAACTCCACCCCCGTCATCCCCGCGCCAAGCTGCTGATCGACGAGAAAGAAATCGGGCAGGATGCCGATCTCGTCGATCAGGTCCAATGCCTCCTCGCCCGAAGGGGCGTCGAGCACGCTCACCCCCCATTTCTCCAGCAGAAGCCCCATCGCCTGCCGCAGGTCGTCGTCATTCTCGACCAGGAAGGCGATCTTGTCCTGCACCGCGACCTTCGCCTGTGCCCGCGCCTCCGAGGCATCCGCGGGCGCGGGCGGCGGCGCGCTCTCGGCCCGCGGCACCTGCAGCATGAAACAGGTGCCCCGCCCGATCTCGGAACGCAGACCCAGCGGATGGCCCAGAAGCCCGCAGGCACGCTCGACGATGGCCAGCCCGAGGCCCATCCCCTCCGAGGGCGAGGCGGGCGCGTCGAGCCGGTGGAACTCCTTGAAGATGGCTTCCTGATCGGCCTCGGCAATGCCGGGGCCGGTGTCCCACACTTCGAGCCGCACCATCCCCCGCCGCCGCCGCGCCCCCACCAGCACCCGGCCCCGCGCGGTGTAGCGGATCGCATTGCCGATCAGGTTCTGCAGGATGCGGCGCAGGTAGGTCGGGTCCGAGGCCACCAGCGCCCCCGAGGGCAGCACCGTCAGCCGGAGCCCCCGCGCCGCGGCGATGGGCGCGAATTCGTCGGACAGCTGCGCCATCAGCCGGTCCAGCCGCACCGGCTGCACGCTGACCGCCGCCCGGCCGGACTCGAGCTTCGAGATGTCGAGCAGCGCGCCGAGGATCCCTTCCACCGAATCGAGCGCCTTCTGCGCCTTGGCCAGCGCCTCGCGGCTTTCCGGCGCCACCGCCTCGTCGCCGATGCTGGCAATGAAGAGCTTGGCCGCCGAGAGGGGCTGCAGGAGGTCGTGGCTCGCCGCCGCCACGAAGCGCGAGCGCGAGGCGTTGGCGCGCTCGGCATGGGCCAGCGCATCCTCCAGCTCCAGCGTGCGCTCCATCACGCGGGCCTCGAGCGTCTCGTTGGCGCGCGACAGCGCCTCGATCGCCGCGCGTTCGGCGGTGACGTCGGTGAAGCTCATCACGAAGCCGCGGTCGGGCATCTCCTGCGCGAAGACGTCGAGGATCAGCTCATCGTGGCGCCGCAGCTCGAACGACAAGGGCGGGCGCTCGTGGCGGGCCTGAACCCAGGCTTCCAGCTGGCCCGCATCCATCCCCTCGCCAAAGCTGATCTCGTGCGCGAAGCGTTCCAGCAGGTAGCCAAAGCTGACCCCCAGCCGGAAGCGGTTCATCGGGATCGCCAGCAGCGAGCCCAGACGCTGGTTCCAGCCGACGAGACGTCCCTCGGCGTCGAAGATGCAGACCCCCTGGTTGATGTGGTCGAGCGTCGCCCGGATCACGCGGGCCTGATCGTCCAGCATCTTGCCGCGTTCCAGCCGCTCGATTCGGATCAGGTCGGTCACATCGGTCTGCAGGATCACCGTTCCGCCATCGGCCGTGCGATGCTCGGACACCTGCAGCCAGCGGTCCCAGATCAGCCGCACGTTGAAGATGGAATGCCGGTCGTAGTGGCGGCGCTTGCGGCGAATCGCCCAGTCCTCGGGCGTCTCGGCCTCGGGCAGCGCCAGATAGCGCGAGCGGCTGACCCGGTCGATGTAGCTGCCGAAGGTGAGGCCGGGCTTCAGATGCTCCTGCACGTCCAGCATGTGCATCCCGAAGCGCGAGTTGCAGAGCACGAGCACATCGTCGGCGTCGAAGAGCGCAAAGCCTTCCTGCACCGTCTCGATGGCACTGGCGAGGTTCTGGCGCGCCTCTTCGGCGGCGCGCGTGGCCTCGGCCAGCCGCTCGTTGGACAGGTTCAGCAGTTCCAGCGTGCGCTGCAGGTCGGCCGTCCGCTCGCGCACCTGATCCTCGAGCATGGCCGCGCGCTGGAACTGCGCATAGGCCGCGCCGCTGTCGTCCGTCGTCCGCTCGACCCGCGCCATCAGGGCGCGCACGATCTCGAGCAGCTTGTCGCGCTGGCGTTCGGGCGGATCGGTCGGGTCGATCAGGGCGAAGCTCATGGCTCCTCCGGCGGATAGATCGCGACGCCCGTCATGGTCTGGTTCACATGCATCCCGTTGAGCTGCTCGCCATAGGTCGAGAAGCCCACCACCCGATGCTGCCGCAGGAGGCGCGACACCGCCCCGACGGCCTGGCTGTCGAGCGCCTCCATCCGGCGCAGGACGCAGTCGCAGGCGACGATGGCCGAGGGCGGCCCCTCGGCCCCCAGCGCGGCCAGTTCACCCGCGAGATGCCCGACCAGATCCTGCGGCTCGGCCAGCGTCAGCACCAGCCCCTCGTCGATGGCCGAGAAGAAGACGAGATCCCCGTTCGGCGCGACCTCGCGGATGGCCCGGACATGGTGCTTGCCGCCGATGCGCACGACGACCGGATGGGCCGCAAAGGTGAAGCTGTCGAGCTGGTCCGGGTCCTTTCCCAGAAGCCGCGCATATTCCTGCGCCGCCGGTTCGGCGTTGATCCGGCGCACGATCCGGCGGGCGGGATCGGCCTCGGTCACCACCATCCGCTGATCCGTGGGGCGGAAATGGTCGAGGTTGAAGACCCGCACGCGGCAGTCGCTGCGCACCAGCGCCAGCACCGCCGCGTCGCGCAGCACCTCCGCATTGTGGATCACGAAGGTCTCGCGGAAGCGCACCCCGTCGGCGGCCGAGCCGCCGAACAGCGGCACCGGCCCCAGCCCCGCCGCCAGCGCCGAGGCCAGCTCATCCTCGCGCGTGGACAGGCCATCCACCATCAGGAAGGCAAATTCGCCCGGCCAGTCCGCCCGGTCGCGGGCCAGCGCGTCGCGCTCGCGGATGAGCCGGCCGATCAACGCCTCGCGGTCGAGACGGGCAAGATCCCGCACCACGACCGGGCGGGCGCGGAAATGCGCCTCCGGCAGGGCGACGGCCACGATCTCGCCTTCGGTGTAGCCGTCGGAACTGATCTCGCCGGCGGTGGTGCAGCCGATGACCGGCACGGCACCGAACACCGCGTCCGCCTCGCGCGCCAGCGCCGCAACATCGGCGCCGGGGCTCACGAAGAGGATCACGAGCCCGAAGGGTCCCGCCCCCAGCGCCTCGGCAAGACGATGCGCGGCCTCGGGCGTGTCGCTCGTCACATGGGCGCTGGGGACGAGCGCCGGGGCGCCGCCATCCCGCCCCCCCGCGACCGCCCGCTCGCGCAATCCTTCCATCGGCCGTCCTCCCGGTCGGAGCCTAATGCGCCGCATCCGCGCCTGACAAGCATCCCGAACGGACCCGGCCGCCGCGGGATGAGCCAGGAAGGGTCGACCGCCGGATCGGGTCAGGAATTCTCGGGCATCAGGCTGGCGAAGCTCGCCTCCTGCACCATCAGGACCGCCTGTGTCCGGCTCTGGACCCCGAGCTTGCGCATGATAGCGGTGACATGCGCCTTCACGGTCGTCTCGGCGATGGTGAGGTCATAGGCGATCTGCTTGTTCAGCCGCCCCTCGCAGATGAGTTGCAGGATCTTCGCCTGCTGCCGGGTCAGCAGCGACAGGCGGGCGATGGCCTCCTCGCGCTGGCTGGCGGGCGCGCCCGGTGAATGGGGGGTGAAGCCTTCGGGCAGGTAGCTGCGCCCCTCGCGGATCGCCTCGAAGGCCGCGCGGAAGATCTCGCGCCGCGAGTGCTTGGGCACGAAGCCGGCCGCCCCGGCCTTGAGGGCCGCGCCGATCACCCGGTTGTCGGCGAGCGACGAGACCACCACGACCGGCACGCCGCCCAGGCTCGCCTTCAGCCGGATCAGCCCGTCAAGCCCGTTCACGTCCGGCAGGTTCAGATCGAGCACCACCACATCGAAGGCCGGCTGCAGATCGAGCCGCGCCAGCGCCGTCTCGAGCCGGTCGGCGGACTCGATATGCGTCAGCCCCGCGACGGCCTTGAGCGTCATGCTCAGCGCGTCGCAGAAGAGCGGGTGATCGTCGATGATCAGCGCGGACTGGAGCGGTCGGGCAGGTTCGGTCATGGGCGTCCCATACGTCTTTGCATGAGGCTAGCATATCCCCCGGACGGGATAACCCGGCCAAAGGTCGGATCGACAGCCCCGGCGGAACCGGGGTCGGGCCGCTCTCCGGCCCGTCGCGGACGCAGGCGGGCCGCCCGGCGGCAGGGGCGGCCCGCCCCTGCCCCGTCCGGCCGGAAGGCTCAGGTGATCACGTCGGGCGTGCGCCGCCCGGTGTGGCGCTCGATCCCCGCGATCTCGTGCGCGGCGGCGATCACCGGGGCCAGCGCCTCCTGCGGGTCGAGGTCGAGCCCCTCGGGCCCCGGCGCATAGCGTTCCAGATAGAGGCGGAGCGTCGCCCCTTCCGTCCCCGTTCCCGAAAGCCGCAGCACGATGCGGCTGCCGTCCTGGAACAGGATGCGGACGCCCTGTCTGTGGCTCACCGAACCATCGACCGGGTCGGTATAGGCAAAATCATCCGCCTCGGCGACCTTCAGGTGCCCGTTGAAGGCCACGCCAGTCAGCCCGTCGAGCTTGCCGCGCAACTCCTCCATCATCGCATCCGCCTTCGCGGTCTCGATCGCCTCGAAATCGTGGCGCGAATAGTAGTTGCGGCCGAACTGCCGCCAGTGCGCCTCGAGGATCTCGCGCACGCTCTCCTTGCGGACCGCGAGGATGTTGAGCCAGAGCAGCACGGCCCAGAGCCCGTCCTTCTCGCGCACATGGTCCGAGCCGGTGCCGAAGCTTTCCTCGCCGCAGATGGTGGCGCGGCCCGCGTCGAGCAGGTTGCCGAAGAACTTCCAGCCGGTCGGCGTCTCGAACTCCTCGATGCCGAGGAACTCGGCCACCCGGTCGGCCGCGGCCGATGTGGGCATCGAGCGGGCGACGCCCTTCAACCCGGCCTTGTAGCCGGGGGCCAGATGGGCGTTTGCCGCCAGCACCGCGAGACTGTCCGAGGGCGAGACATAGATCCCGCGGCCGACCACCATGTTGCGGTCCCCGTCCCCGTCCGAGGCCGCGCCGAAATCAGGCGCCTCGGGGCCGAACATCTCGTCCATCAGCGCCTTGGCCCAGGTGGGGTTCGGATCGGGATGCATCCCGCCGAAATCCGGCAGCGGCGTGCCGTTGACGACGGTGCCCTTGGCCGCGCCAAGCCGGTTTTCGAGGATCTCGGTCGCGTAGGGGCCGGTCACGGCGCACATGGCATCGAAGCGCATGGTGAAGCCGCCGGCGAACATGGATCGGATCGCCCCGAAATCGAAAAGCTTTTCCATCAAGGCCGCATAGTCCGCGACCGGATCCACGACATCGATCTCCATCGCGCCAAGCTGCACGGAACCCACCGCCGAAAGATCGACATCCGGCGCCTCGAGGACACGATACTCGGAAATGTTTTTCGTGGCGGCAAAGATCGCCTCGGTGACCTGTTCGGGCGCCGGCCCGCCGTTCGGCGTGTTGAACTTCACGCCGAAATCCTCGTCGGGGCCGCCGGGATTGTGACTGGCCGACAGGATGATGCCCCCATCCGTCCCGAACTTGCGGATAAGGTTCGAGGCGGCCGGCGTGGACAGGATCGCCTCCTGCCCGACGATGACCCGGGCCGCGCCGTTGGCCGCGGCCATGCGCAGGATCACCTGCGCCGCCTCGCGGTTGAAGTAGCGCCCGTCGCCGCCAAGGACGAAGGTCTTGCCCGCCGCCCCGCCGATGGCGTCGAAGATGGCCTGGACGAAATTCTCCAGATAGTGCGGCCGCATGAAGACGGGTGTCTTCTTGCGCAGCCCCGAGGTGCCCGGCTTCTGATCGGCGAAGGGCGTGGTCGGAACGATGTTGACGGTCATCCAGTCTCTCCAGTTGGCGCCGGCACGAAGACCAGCACGGATCGGGCCGGAGCTGCAAGCCCCGGACGCACGGGTTCGGAAGGGGCCTCGGGCCGCGTCGTGTCGAGGACAAGATGCCAGCCCCCGGCAACCGGCGGCAAGGCCAGCGGCACGGCCTCTCCGGCATTGAACACGGCCAGCACCGGGCTCTCGCCGGGGTCGGGCCGGTCGGCGTCCATCCGCAGCTCGACGCAGAGGCAGCGCACCTCGGCCGAATGCCAGTCATGCGGCCCCGGCTCGCGCCCGTCGGGCAGACGCCAGACCACGTCCCGCATCCCGTCCGCCTCCCGTCGGTGCCCGTGCAGAAAGCCCTTCTGCCGCAGGACCGGCAGGCTCCGCCGCAGGGCCGAGATCCGCTCGACGAAGGCGAGGATCGCCTCGTCGGGCCGGTCCCAGTTCACCCAGCCCACCGGATTGTCCTGCGCATAGGCGTTGTTGTTGCCGCCCTGCGAATTGCCGATCTCGTCCCCGCCCAAGAGCATCGGCGTCCCCTGGCTGAGAAACAGCGTCGCCAGAAGGTTGCGCCGGCGCAGCGCACGGGCCGCCTGGATCGCGGGGTCGGAGGTCGGCCCCTCAAGGCCCAGATTGTCCGAGTGATTGTCGTCGTGGCCATCGCGGTTCTCTTCGCCGTTGGCCTCGTTGTGCTTGCGCGCATGGCTCACCAGATCGGCCAGCGTGAATCCGTCATGCGCCGTCAGGAAGTTGACCGAGCTGGTGGCCGCGCGCGACTGGTGGTCGAACCGCTCGGCCGATCCCAGCAGCCGCCGCGCGAGATCGCCCGTCATGCCCGCATCGCCGCGCCAGAAGCGCCGGACATCGTCGCGGAACTTGTCGTTCCATTCGAGGAACGGATGGGGAAAGCCCCCCAGCCGGTAGCCGCCCGGCCCAAGATCCCAGGGCTCGGCGATCAGCTTGACCCGCGTGAGCACCGGATCCTGCCGGATCGCATCGAAGAAGGCGCCCCGGTCGTCGAACGCATCCTCCTCGCGCCCCAGCACCGAGGCCAGATCGAAGCGGAAGCCGTCCACATGCATGACCTCGACCCAGTAGCGCAAGCTGTCCATCACCATCCGCAGCACCATCGGGTGGCTGAGATCGAGCGTGTTCCCCGTGCCGGTCATGTTGACATAGCGCCGCCCGCCCTCGGCCAGCCGGTAGTAGCTGCGGTTGTCGATCCCCCGGAAGGCCAGCGTGGGCCCCAGCTCGTCGCTCTCGCCGGTGTGGTTGTAGACCACGTCGAGGATGACCTCGATGCCCGCGGCATGGAAACGCCGCACCATCGCCGCGAACTCCCACAGCGCCCCCTTGGCCAGATAGCGCGGGTCGGGCGCGAAGAAGCCGATGGTCTGGTAGCCCCAGTAGTTCGAAAGCCCCCGGTTCACGAGAAAGCGGTCGTCGAGAAAGGCCTGCACCGGCAGCAGCTCGACCGCCGTCACCCCGAGCCGCAGCAGATGCTCGACGACCGCATCCGAGGCGAGACCTAGGAAAGTGCCCCGCAACCCCTCCTCCACCCCGGGATGCAGCATGGTCAGCCCCTTGACATGGGCCTCGTAGATCAGGGTCTCGGTCAGCGCCCGCTCGGGCGGGGCGTCGGGGCCCCAGTTGAAATTGTGCCCCACCACGACCGACTTCGGCACCGCGAAGGCGCTGTCGCGGTTGTCGAAGGAGAGATCGCCCCGCGGGCTGCCGACCTTGTAGCCCATCACCGCATCCGACCAGCGCAGCCGCCCCTCGAGCCTGCGGGCATAGGGATCGATCAGCAGCTTGCTGGGATTGAACCTGTGGCCCTGCTCGGGCTGGTAGGGGCCGTGGACGCGGTAGCCGTACAGCTGCCCCGGCAGGAGGCCGTTCACCTTCAGGTGCCAGATGTCCCCGTCGCGCTCGGTCAGCGGCAGGCGCATCAGCTCGCGCCGACCGTCCGGCGCAAAGAGACACAGCTCCACCCTCTCGGCATGGGCCGAGAACAGGGCGAAATTGACGCCCTCACCGTCAAAGCTCGCGCCCAGCGGCCAGGGGCGCCCGGGCGCGGTGGCAAGTCCCGGCAGCCCCGCGGGCTGCGGCGCTGCTGTCACGCGACAAGCTCCCGGTAGAGCGCGGCATAGGCCGCGGCCGAGGTCTGCCACCCGACCGGATGGCGCATCGCGTTCTTCTGGACCTTCTCCCAGAGGGCGTGATCGGCGTAGAGGTGGATCAGCCGCCGCAGCGCCTCGGCAAAGGCCGGAGGCTCGGTCGGATGGAAGGTGAGACCCGTGGCACAGCCCGCCGTCAGGGCGGCGGGGTTCGCGTTGATGATCGTGTCGGCAAGCCCGCCCGTCAGCGCCACCACCGGAATGGCCCCGTAGCGCAGCCCGTACATCTGCGTCAGCCCGCAGGGCTCGAACCGCGAGGGCACCAGCACCGCATCGCCACCCGCAAACATCAGGTGCGACAGCCCCTCGTCATAGCCGATCCGCACCCCCACGCGGCCGGGAAAGCGCACCTCCAGCTCGCGCATGGCGCCTTCCAGCGCCGCATCTCCCGTTCCCAGCACCGCAAGCCCGCCGCCCGCGGCGATGAAGTCGGGCAGGACCTCGGGGATCAGGTCGATCCCCTTCTGATAGGTCAGTCGGCTCACCAGGATCGCCAGCGGCCCCGGCACATCAAGCTTGAAGGCGCCCGACAGCACCGCCCGGTTCTCGGCCTTGGCCTTCAGGCTGCGGGCGGTGTAGGGCCGCTCCTCGGCCTCGGGCGACCAGATGTCGGTATCGACGCCGTTCAGGATGCCCGAGACCTGCCCCGCGCGCGCCGCGATCACGCCCTGCAGCCCCATGCCGAACTCGGGCCGCATCAGCTCACAGGCATAGGTGGGCGAGACGGTGGTGATATGGTCCGCCGTCACCAGCCCCGCCTTCAGCGACGACAGCCCGCCGTAATATTCCAGCGCCGCCGGATGAAACTCCGAGGCCGGAAGCCTCAGCGAGGGCAGCAGCGCCGCCGGCGCCCATCCCTGGAAGGCGATGTTGTGCACGGTCAGCACCGAACGCACGCCGCCGCTGCCCCAATAGGCCAGATAGGCCGGCGCAAAACCCGCCTGCCAGTCATGCGCATGAAGCACCTCCGGCCGCCAGCCATCCGACAGCCCCTCGCGCGCAATCCGCGCCGCGATCCAGGACAGCGCCGCGAACCGCTGCGCATTGTCGCCCCAGTCGCCCCAGGGCCCGGCATAGGGCCCGCCCTCGCGGTCGTAGAGATGCGGCGCATCGAGCAGCAGCATCCTGCGTCCCGCCACCTCGCCCGCCATCACCCGGCCCCGGCCGCCAAAGAGATCCTCTTCGGAAAAGACCTCCTCCATCTGCTCGAGCCGCCACCGCAGCGGGCGATAGCAGGGCATCAGCACCCGCATCTCCCAGCCCTCGGCCGCCAGCGCGCCGGGCAGCGCGCCCACCACATCGGCCAGTCCGCCGGTCTTCAGCAGCGGCACGCACTCGGAAGCCACCGACAACACCCGTCCGCGCGCCGTCTCCATCCTGTCCCCGTCCTTCATCCGCCTGCCCCGGGGCGCGCCCGCCCCGGCCTCTTTCATTCTGGTCCAAATATCCCGCGGGGGTGCGGGGGCGCGAAGCCCCCGCCGCCCTCAGCCCAGCGCACGCGCCCGGGCGTCGAGCATGTCCTGCGTCACCAGCACGATCCCCCCCTCCGAGCGGCGGAACCAGCGCGCATCCTCCTCCGGCTCCTGGCCGATCACCAGCCCCTCGGGGATCACGACCCCGCGGTCGAGCACGCAGTTCGTCAGATCCGCCTTCCGGTTCACCGTCACATGCGGCAGCGCCACCACATGGCTCAGCGACGAATAGCTGTGCGTCCGGCAGCCGGTGAACAGCAGCGAGCTGCGGATCTCGCTGCCCGACACGATGCAGTCGCCCGAGACCAGCGACGAGATCGCCATGCCCCGCCGCCGCTCGCTGTCATGGATGAACTTGGCCGGCGGTACGATCTGCGAATAGGTCCAGATCGGCCATTCCCGGTCATAGAGGTCCAGCTTGGGCGTGAAATGCGTGAGGTCGATGTTGGCCTGCCAGAAGGCGTCGATCGTGCCCACGTCGCGCCAGTAGGGCTCGGTCTCGAGGCCGGTCATCACGCAACTGTCGGAAAAGCGGTGCGCCATCGCCTTGCCGTTCCTGACGATCGCGGGGATCAGGTCGTGGCCGAAGTCATGGCTCGAGTTCGGGTCTTCGGCGTCGCGGATCAGCAGGTCGCGCAGGAAGGCCCAGTCGAAGACATAGATCCCCATCGAGGCCAGCGCATTGCCCTCGTCGCCCGGAATGCCCGGCGGGTCGGCGGGCTTTTCGAGAAAGTCGGTGATGCGCAGGCTGGCATCCACATGCATCACGCCGAAGGCCGTGGCCTCCATCCGCGGCACGGTCAGGCAGCCGATGGTCACATCCGCGCCGGTCTCGCAATGCTGGCGCAGCATGATCTCGTAATCCATCTTGTAGACGTGATCGCCCGCAAGGATGATCACATACTTGATGTCGTAGCTGTCCACGATGTCGATGTTCTGCGTCACCGCATCGGCGGTGCCGAGATACCATTTGTGCTCGTCCACCCGCTGGCTCGCCGGCAGGATGTCGAGATATTCGTTGCGCTCCTCGCGGAAGAAGTTCCAGCCGCGCTGGATGTGCCGGATGAGCGAATGCGCCTTGTATTGCGTGGCGATCGCCATCTTGCGGATGCCCGAGTTCATCGCGTTCGACAGCGCGAAGTCGATGATCCGGGCCTTGCCGCCGAAATAGACCGCCGGTTTCGCGCGCCTGTCCGTCAGTTCCTTGAGCCGGCTGCCCCGGCCGCCCGCCAGCACGAAGGCCATGGCCTGACTTGTCAGCCTCAGTGGGGGTTGCGCCTTCATTCCGTCCTCCCGTGACGCGGGTTGCACCCCGCCTTTCATCCCGTTTCGCTGGGCCTGGATTGCCCGTTGCGCAAATCAGCCCTGCCGGAAGATTACCGTAGACAGCGGCGGCAGCGTGACAAGGGCCGAATGTTCCTGCCCATGCCAGTGCACCGGCTCGGACAGGACGCCGCCCAGATTGCCCCGGTTCCCGCCGCCGTAGATTTCGGCATCGGTGTTGAGAACTTCATCCCACTGACCCTCGGCCGGAAGCCCGAGGCGGATCCGCCGTTCAACGGGGGTGAAGTTCATCGCAGCCACCACCATCGGCTCATCCACCCGGCCCCGCCGGATGAAGGCATAGAGGGAATGGTCCGAGTCATTGGCCTCCAGCCAGACGAACCCCTCGGGCCGCGCGTCGTTGCGGTGCAGCGCCGGTGTCGTGCGATAGAGCCGGTTCAGATCGCGCACGAGGCTTTGCACGCCCCGGTGCAGCGGATGGTCAAGCTGCTGCCACTCGAGTTCAGCGGCGTGGTTCCACTCGCGCCCCTGCGCGAACTCGCAGCCCATGAACAGGAGCTTCTTGCCCGGGTGCGTCCACATGTAGCCGTAGTAGGCGCGCAGGTTGGCGAACTTCTCGGCCCCCTCGCCCGGCATCTTCGCGATCATCGAGCCCTTGCCATGCACCACCTCGTCGTGGCTGATCGGCAGGATGTAGTTCTCGGACCAGGCGTAATGCAGGCTGAAGGTCATCTGGTGGTGATGGTGCCGCCGATGCACCGGGTCGCGCGACATGTAGTCGAGCGTGTCGTTCATCCAGCCCATGTTCCACTTGAAGCCGAAGCCGAGCCCGCCCTGATCCACGGGCCGAGAGACGCCGGGGAAGGCCGTGCTCTCCTCGGCCACCGTCATCACGCCCGCATCCTCGCCATAGACGGTGGCGTTGACGCGGCGCAAAAGGTCGATGGCCTCGTAGTTCTCGCGCCCGCCGTCGCGGTTGGGCACCCATTCGCCCGCCTTGCGCGAATAGTCGCGGTAAAGCATCGAGGCCACCGCATCCACGCGCAGCCCGTCGATGTGATAGTCCTCAAGCCAGTAGAGCGCGTTCGAGGTCAGCCAGTTCGCCACCTCGGTCCGGCCAAAGTTGTAGATCAGCGTGTTCCAGTCCTGATGGAAGCCTTCGCGCGGGTCGGCGTGCTCGTAGAGCGGCGTCCCGTCGAAGCGCCCGAGCCCATGCGCATCCGTCGGGAAATGGCCCGGCACCCAGTCGATCAGCACGCCCAGCCCCTTCGCATGGGCGGCCTCCACCAGCGCGCGCAACCCGTCCGGCGTGCCGTGGCGGATGGTGGGGGCAAAGAGCCCCACCGGCTGGTAGCCCCACGAGCCGTCGAACGGATGCTCGCTGATCGGCATCAGCTCGATATGGGTGAAGCCCATCTCGGCCGCATAATCCACCAGATCGCGCGCAAGCTCGGTGTAGGAGAGCATCCGCCCGCCCTCGCCGCGCTTCCAGCTGCCGAGATGGACCTCGTAGATCGAGATCGGCGCCTCGACCGAATGGCGCGCGGCCCGCGTGGCCATCCAGTCCGCGTCCTGCCAGTCGCGCTGTCCCAGCGCACGGACCACCGAGGCCGTGCGCGGCGGATGTTCGGATCCGAAGCCCACCGGATCGGCCTTCAGCGGCAGAAGCTCGCCCCCCGGTCCCCGGATCTCGTATTTGTAGGCCGCACCCTCGCCCACTCCGGGCAGGAAGGTCTCCCAGACGCCGGTGGGTCCGCGGCGGCGCATCGGGTGGCGTCGGCCATCCCAGATGTTGAAGTCGCCCACCACCGAGACGCGCTGCGCATTGGGCGCCCAGACCGCGAAATGGGTGCCCTCGACCCCCTCGTGGCGGATCGGGTGGGCCCCCAGCACCTGCCAGAGCCGCCGGTGCGTGCCCTCGCCCAGAAGATACTCGTCCAGCTCGCCCAGCACCGGGCCGAAGCGGAACGGATCCTCGAACTGCCAGACCGCGCCATGCCCCTCGGCGCGCAGCCGGTAGGGCTCGCACCCCATCCGGACGGCAAAGAGGCCGGGGAAGCCCGCCACTCCTTCGGCCTCGATCTCGCGCGAGGCGAGCACGGTGAGGCGATCGGCGCCCGGCACGAAGGCGGTGAGCACATGGCCCTCCCCCCGCCGGTGCAGCCCCAGAACCGAGAAGGGATCGCCATGCGCCCCCTCGACGATGGCTTGTGCGACGACGGGATCGACAAGCGTCTCAGGGGATTTGGCCATGATTCCTCGGAGTTACTGCTGCAGGGCCGACTCTACTCCCCAGATGTCCTTCATGTAACCACGGATCGTCCGGTCCGACGAGAAGAAGCCCGACCGCGCCGTATTGAGCGCCGCCATGGTCAGCCAGCGGTTGCGATCCGCATAGGCCACATCCACCTCGGCCTGCGCCGCGAGATAGGCGTCGAAGTCCGACGAGACGAGGAAATAGTCATGGTGCCAGACCCGGTGCACGAGGCCGTGGTAGCGGTCGGGTTGCGAGGGGCTGAACTGGCCCTCGGCGATGGCCTGCAGCACGTTCGGCAGAACCCGGCTCGCCTCGATGGCCTTGCGCGCGTGGTCGGGATCCTCGCGGCGCTTCATCACCTCTTCCGCCGTCAGGCCGAACAGGAAGAAGTTCTCGGCCCCGACCTCCTGAAGGATCTCGACGTTCGCGCCGTCGAGCGTGCCGATGGTCGGCGCGCCGTTCATCATGAACTTCATGTTCCCGGTGCCCGAGGCTTCCTTGCCCGCCGTCGAGATCTGCTCGCTGAGGTCGGCCGCCGGCACCAGACGCTCGGCCATCGAGACGTTGTAGTTCGCCGGATAGACCACCTTCAGCAGGTCGCCCACCACCGGGTCCGAGTTGATCACCGCGCCCACGTCGTTGATGAGGTGGATGATCTCCTTGGCCACCGCATAGCCCGGCGCCGACTTGCCGCCGAAGATCTTCACCCGCGGCACCCAGCCGGCGTTCGGATTGGCCCGGATCGCCTGCCAGCGCGCCACGGTTTCGAGGATGTTCAGCAACTGGCGCTTGTATTCGTGGATGCGCTTGACCTGCACGTCAAAGAGCGCGTCCGGGCTGACCTTCACCCCGCACTCGGCCGCCATCCAGTTCGAGAGCGCCACCTTGTTCTGCCGCTTGGCCGCATCGAAGGCCCCGAGGAAGCCCCGATCCTTCACATGCGGCTCGAGCCCCTTCAGCCCGTCGAGATCGTCCTCCCAGCCCTCGCCGATCGTGGCGCCGATCAGCCGGGCGAGCGGCGCATTGGCCATCTTCAGCCAGCGGCGCGGCGTGACCCCGTTCGTCTGGTTCACGATCTTCTCGGGGTGGAGGCGGTTCAACTCCGGGAAGAGGTTGGTCTTGACGAGGTCCGAGTGCAGCGCCGAGACGCCGTTGACCTTGTGCGCCATGATGAAGGCCAGCTCGCCCATCCGCACCTCGTGGTGCTTGACGATACCCACATAATGCGGACGCGCCGGATAGGTGCGCCGGTGCCAGCCGTCGATGCGTTCCACGATCTGCATGTGGCGCGGCAGCACGTTGCCGAAGGTGAAGGTGGCCCAGCGCTCCAGCGCCTCGGGCAGCAGCGTGTGGTTGGTGTAGCCGAGGCAGGCCTGCGCGATCGGCAGCGCCTCGTCAAAGGGGATGCCGTTCTCGTCCACCAGCTGCCGGATCAGCTCGGGCCCGGCGATGGCCGGATGGGTGTCGTTCATCTGGATCGCCACATGCTTCGACAGCGCCCGCAGGTCGCCATGCGCGGTCTTGAACCGGCGGAGGATGTCCTGCAACGCGGCCGAGGTCAGGAAGAACTCCTGCTTCAGCCGCAGTTCCTTGCCCTGGTAGGTCGTGTCGTCGGGATAGAGCACGCGGCTCAGCGTGCGGGCCAGCGTCTCGGGCTCGGCCGCGGCCGTGTAGTCGCCGCGGTTGAAGCGTTCCAGATCGAACAGCGTCGTGGGCGTGGCGCCCCAGAGGCGCAGCGTGTTGGCCCAGCGGCCCTTCCAGCCCACCACCGGCGTGTCATGCGCCGAGGCCTTCACCGTCTCGCCCGGCACCCAGACCTCGCGGCCCTCGCGGGTCTCGACATGGCCCTTGAAGCCCACGATGTAGGTGGCCTCGGGCCGGTCGAACTCCCACGGGTTGCGCTGGGTCAGCCAGTCCTCGGGCGTCTCGACCTGCTGGCCGCCCTCGAACCGCTGGCGGAAGAGCCCGTGCTCGTAGCGGATGCCGTAGCCATAGGCAGGGCAGCCCAGCGTGGCCATCGACTCCATGAAGCAGGCCGCCAGCCGCCCGAGGCCGCCGTTGCCGAGCGCCGCGTCGGGCTCGTCGCCCACGATCGCCTTGAAGTCCTGCCCGAGGTCGGCCATCGCCCGCTCGGCCATGTCGTGCAGGCCGAGGTTGATCGTGGCATCCTCGAGGATGCGGCCGATCAGGAACTCCATCGACAGGTAATAGACGCGCTTGCGATCCTCTTCCCAGGTCCGGCGGGTCGAGGCGAACCAGGGTTCCATGATCCGGTCGCGGATCGCGTAGGAAAGCGCCATGCGCCAGTCGTAAAGGCTGGCATGCGGGGCGTCCTTGCCCAGCGTGAAAGTGAGGTGGCGCAGCACATCGGTCTTCAGGACGTTCGGGGTCAGGCTCTGATCGTTCACGGGCATGGTCCGTAGCAAAGGGTCCGGAATGTCGGACGGCGGCGGTCCGGCGTGGTTTGCCGTGGCCTCCGGCTCGGGTCAAGCGCGGTGGCCCGGCGTCGGAGGATGGGCTCTGGGCCCGGCTCCAACTTGGTACGAAGGTCCGACGGGCCCGGACAGGCAGACCCGCGCAAAATGACCTCCGTTTTACTCAGCACGAGCAACGGTTTCGCTAGGGTTGCACTTGTTCGCGCGACGGGCAAGTGCTCACGTCGTCTGATACACATCGAAATCCTTCGTGACTCGACGCCGCTCACGCCCGACAGGTTCCCATCCGTTTGCGCGGCGTTCTGCCGCCAAATCAGGCAGAAGACGGCTCACGGCCCTCGAAACGGGCAGCGGCCGGAGCGGCTGCGACAAATTGCTTGCGCTGGATATGACATTTCCTCTCCCCTCCGGGGCCAAGGATCGGGATCATGCTGGCGCCGGACAGCCCCGGAGAACGGGGATTCGCCGCAGTCAACCTCGAAAGGCAGCGTCAATGCGATTGACCACACGCACCAATCTGGCCATGCGAACGCTGATGTTCTGCGCGATCAACGAGGGTCGCGTCGTGCGCAAGGCCGAAGTCGCGGCCGCCTGCAATGCCTCCGAGAACCATCTGGCGCAGGTGATCCACGGTCTTGCCCAGAAGGGATTCCTGCGCACGGTGCGCGGCCGCTGCGGGGGCCTCGCCCTTGGGCGGCCGGCCGAGAACATCGTGGTGGGCGACGTCTTCCGCACGTTCGAATCGAATCTCCCCTTCACCGAGTGCTTCTCGAAGAAGGAGAACAAGTGCCCGCTCACGCCCTCGTGCCGGTTGAAATGCGCGCTGAACGACGCCCTGTCGGCCTTCTACGGCTCGCTCGACAAGCTGTCGCTGCGCGACATGGTGCAGGAGAACACCGAGCTCGAGGAACTGCTCAAGGTCGCCTGACCCCGGCCCCGCCGCAGCAGCCGGGACCGGCCGAGAGCCCCTCGAGGATGGGACAGTCCGGCCGGTCATCGCCCGCGCAGGCCGAGACGAGATGCGACAGCGTCGCCTGCATCGCCTGAAGCTCGGCGATCTTGGCCGCGATCTGCTCGAGGTGGCGTTCGGCCAGCCGCTTCACGTCGGCGCTGGTGCGGGCCCGATCCTCCCACAGCGCGAGAAGCGTGCGGCATTCCTCGATCGAGAAGCCGAGCGAGCGGGCCCGGCCGAGGAACCCCAGCTTGTGCAGGTCGCTCTCGCGAAACCGGCGGTAGCCGTTCATGTCGCGCAAGGGCCGGACGAGGCCGATCTCCTCGTAATAGCGGATGGTCTTTGCCGGCAGGCCCGACCGGGCCGCCGCTTCCTTGATGTTCATGCGCGGCTCTCCGTTCCGTCCGTGATGCCTCTCCTCATGGCCGCGCCCCCACCGCCGGCGCCCGGCGCAGGCGCAGGGCGTTGGTCAGCACGAAGACCGACGAGAAGGCCATCGCCCCGGCCGCCAGCATCGGCGAGAGCTGCGGGCCTCCGAAGGGCACCAGCACGCCCGCCGCCACCGGAATGAGCGCCACGTTGTAGCCAAAGGCCCAGACGAGGTTCTGGCGGATGTTGCGCATCGTCCGGCGGCTGAGGGCGACGGCGTTCGCCACGCCCAGCGGATCGCCCGACATCAGCACCACATCCGCCGCCTCGATCGCCACATCCGTCCCGGTGCCGATGGCGATGCCGACATCGGCCGCCGCAAGGGCGGGCGCGTCGTTGATCCCGTCGCCCACGAAAGCCGCGCGGCCCATCTTCGAGACTTCCGCAACCTTGCCGCCCGGCAGGATGCCGGCATGGATGTCGTCGATCCCGATCTCCTGCCCGATGGCGCGCGCGACACCGGGCGCGTCGCCCGTGACCATGGCCGAAGGCAGGCCCATGCGCGCGAGTTCGGCCACCGCGGCGCGCGATGTGGGCTTCACCCGGTCGGCCACACCGATCACGCCCGCGATGCGCCCCTCGACCGCAACCCAGGCCGGCGTCCGCCCCTCGGCTTCAAGCCGCGAGGCCGCGCCCGCAAGCGGCCCGGGATCAAGCCCCTCCATCATGCGGGCGCTGCCCACCCGCACGCACTGCCCGCCCACCATCGCCTCGGCCCCATGTCCCGGCGTGGCGGCAAAACCCTGGGCCTCGGGCCGATCGAGCGCCTCGGCGGCGCGCAGGATCGCCCCCGCCAGCGGATGCTCGGAGCGCGCCTCGACGGCGGCGGCAAGGCGCAGCAACTCCTGCGTCTCACGGCCCTCGGCGGGCAGGACATCCGTCACCTGCGGCCGTCCTTCGGTCAGCGTGCCGGTCTTGTCGAAGCCCACGCGCTCGATCTCGGACAGCCGCTGCAGCGCCTCGCCCTTGCGGAAGAGCACGCCCAGCTCGGCCGCGCGCCCCGTGCCCACCATGATCGAGACCGGCGTGGCAAGACCCATCGCGCAGGGGCAGGCGATGATCAGAACCGACACGCCCGCCACCAGCGCCTCGCCCAACCCCGGCCCCAGCACCAGCCAGACCAGCACGGTCAGGGCCGCCACCGCCATGACCACCGGCACGAAGCGCAGGGTGATCCGGTCCACCAGCGCCTGAACCGGCAGCTTGGCGCCCTGCGCCTCCTCGACCATGGCCACGATCCGCGCCAGCACCGTGTCCGCGCCGACGCGCGTCGCCTGCATGGCCATCGCGCCGGTACCATTGACGGTCCCGCCCGTCACCTCGTCCCCTTCGGCCTTGGCCACCGGCAGGGCCTCGCCGGTCAGCATCGCCTCATCCACCGCGCTCTGGCCCGAGACCACCACCCCGTCGAGCGGGATGCGCTCGCCCGGCCGGATTTGGAGGATGGCGCCGGGCGTGATGGTCTCGATCGGCACCTCGGTCTCGATCCCGTCGCGACTCAGGCGGGCGGTGCGGGGCTGCAGCCGGATCAGGCCGGCGATGGCCGCCCCCGCCTGCCCGCGCGCCCGCGCCTCCATCAGGCGCCCGATCAGGATCAGGACCACGATCACCGAGGCCGCCTCGAAATAGACCGCGCGCGAGCCCTCGGGCAGAAGGCCCGGCGCGAAGGTCGCCACGGTCGAGAAGGCCCAGGCCGCAAAGGTGCCCACCGACACGAGGCTGTTCATGTCGGGCGCGCCGCGAACCAGAGCCGGCACGCCCTTGACGAAGAACCGCCGCCCCGGCCCCGCCAGGATGAGGCTCGTGAGCAGGAACTGCGCGATCCACGAGGTCTGCGTGCCGATCGTGTGGGCGACCCAGTGGTGCAGCGCCGGGATCAGGTGCCCGCCCATCTCGACCAGGAACACCGGCAAGGCGAGCAGGCCCGCGATCCACGCGTCGCGGCGCAGGCCCCGCAGATCCTCGGCCCGCCGGTCCGGCGCCTCGGCCCGCATCGGCGCCGCGGCAAAGCCCGCCCGCGTCACCGCCTGCGCCAGCGCCGCGGCCGTCGAGGCGCCCTCCCAGAGCGTGACCTGCGCCCGCCGGTTCGCGAGGTTGGCGCTGGCCTCGATCACGCCCGGCTGGGCCTTCAGCACCCGCTCGACCCGACCGGTGCAGGAGGCGCAGGTCATCCCCTCGACCGACAGCACCAGCTTTTCCCGCCGCGCCGGATAGCCTGCCCGCCCGAGTGCCTCGGCCAGAGCCTCGGCCGTCGCGGGCCCGCCATAGCGGATGTCCGCGCTTTCGTCGGCCAGGCTCACGCGGGCCTCGGCGACGCCGGGCACGGCGGCCAGAACCCGCTCGGCCCGCGCCACGCACGAGGCGCAGCTCATCCCCTCGAGGTGCAGGCGCAGGCTTTTCAGGCCGGTGGCGTGCGGCTGGTGGACGGTCATGGCAATCTCCTTCGGGCCGAAGATGGGCCTTCCCACAGCTGGAAGGTCAAGAGGCCGGGCAAAGTTTCTGCCGCCCGCCATCCGGCGCTTGACCTTCCGGTTCGGGAAGCCCCTTCATCGGCCGCGAAAGGAGACTTCCATGACCCGGCTATCCATCCCCGACATGTCCTGCGGCCATTGCCGCGCCTCGATCGAAGGCGCACTGGCACCGCTTCCCGGCTTCCGGTCGATCCGGTTCGATCAGGAGAACCGCACCGCCGAGGTCGAGGGGCAGGTGCCCGAGGTGACGCTGCTTTCGGCGCTCGACTCGATCGGTTTCCCGGCGCAGATCCTGCGCTGACAGCCGTGCCCCACAACGGGGTCACGACAGGTCCTCGACCCTGATCAGGCGCAATCCGCGCGCCTGATCGCCTCACGATTTCGGCACCGCACCGCGAGCGGGCGTGAGTTCCGCGACGGCCTCGGCCCGGCAAAGTGCACACTGCTGCTGCGCCGCGTCGCGCGTCCCGTCAGCCGGTGCACCTCCGTCATTTTCCCTTTTCTGACTGCACCGTGGCAATGCGTGGCAGAAGTGACGCATCTTTCCGCATTTCCGGTATTCGGTCGCATACAATGCGCTTGTCCGACTCACTCCGCAGGCATAGATGGAGGTGAATGTGTCATGTTGACGCCATCGGCCCCGAGCGCGCGATGAACCGTCGGCCGGGGCACGGCGTTGTAACCTGGTAACCGAAACAGATCGGAGCAGAACGATGAACCAGCAAGCCTCGACCCCTCAGCCGCAGCAGGGAGCCACACCCGCTTCGCCGCAGATGGGCGGCGGCGAGACCGTGCGGCGGCCCGAACCGTCGCGTCCGGTGTTCAATGACTGGGCCTCGATCTGAGGCACTGATCGACCAAGGCGGAAAAGGCCGGCGGATGCGCCGGCCTTTTCCGTTTCGGATACCGAAACCCTGAATGGCACGGGCCGCCCCGCCCCGAACGGTTCCGCGGGGCGGAAACGGGGCCCGGAACCGGATCAGCCGACCAGTTCGAGACCCGAGAAGAAGAAGGCGATCTCTTCCGCCGCGGTTTCCGGCGCGTCCGACCCGTGGACCGAGTTCTCGCCGACCGACAGGGCGAATTCCTTGCGGATCGTGCCCTCATCGGCGTTGGCCGGGTTGGTGGCGCCCATCACTTCGCGGTTCTTCGCGATCGCGCCTTCGCCTTCCAGCACCTGAACCACCACCGGCTCCGAGGCCATGAACTCGGTCAGTTCGCCGAAGAAGGGGCGGTCCTTGTGGACGCCGTAGAACTTCTGCGCCTGCGCCAGCGACAGGTGGATGCGCTTCTGCGCGACGATGCGCAGGCCCGCGTCCTCGAACTTGGCGTTGATCTTGCCGGTCAGGTTGCGGCGGGTGGCGTCGGGCTTGATGATCGACAGGGTGCGTTCGATGGCCATGAAGGCTGCTCCTCGAAAGGGGTGAAACTCTGGGCGCGGGCCTTAGCATGGGCTCCCCCGCGACAAAAGGGGTCACGAGCCCGGCCGCCGCCGTTGACAGCCGCAAGCGCGCGGTCCATCACCCGGCCATGCTGCGCATCTCGGACATCTCCTATTCGGTCGAAGGCCGGCCGCTCTTTCAGGGCGCGTCCGCCACCATTCCCACCGGCCACAAGGTCGGCCTCGTCGGCCGCAACGGCGCCGGCAAGACCACGCTCTTCCGGCTGATCCGGGGCGAACTGGCGCTGGAGGGCGGAGAGATCGCGCTCCCCGCCCGCTCGCGCATCGGGGGCGTCGCTCAGGAGGTGCCGTCGTCCGCGACCTCGCTGCTGGACACGGTTCTCGCCGCCGACACCGAGCGCGCCGAACTGATGGCCGAGGCCGAGCACGCCACCGACCCCCACCGCATCGCCGAGATCCAGCACCGCCTGGCCGACATCGACGCCTGGTCGGCCGAGGGCCGCGCCTCGGCGATCCTCAAGGGTCTGGGCTTCGACGCCGAGGCGCAGCTGCGCCCCTGCTCGGACTTCTCGGGCGGCTGGCGGATGCGGGTGGCGCTGGCGGGCGTGCTCTTTGCCCAGCCCGACCTGCTGCTGCTGGACGAGCCGACGAACTACCTCGACCTCGAGGGTGCGCTCTGGCTCGAAAGCTACCTGCAGAAATATCCGCACACCGTGCTGATCATCTCGCACGACCGGGGGCTTCTGAACCGCGCCGTGCAGGGCATCCTGCATCTCGACCAGAAGAAGCTGACCTACTGGACCGGCCCCTACGACCAGTTCGCCCGCCAGATGGCGGAAAAGCGCGCAGTGCAGGCGTCCGAGGCCAAGAAGCAGGAGGCCCGCCGCGCCCACCTGCAGAGCTTCGTGGACCGGTTCAAGGCCAAGGCGTCCAAGGCCGTGCAGGCGCAGAGCCGGGTCAAGATGCTCGAGAAGATGACGCCGATCACGCCCCCCGAAGAGGCGAAACGGCAGGTCTTCACCTTCCCCAAGCCCGAGGAGCTTTCGCCGCCCATCATCACGATGGAGGGCGTCTCGGTCGGCTACGGCGGCCCGCCGGTGCTTCGCCGCCTGAGCCTCCGCATCGACCAGGACGACCGGATCGCGCTTCTGGGGCGCAACGGCGAGGGGAAATCGACCCTCTCGAAGCTCTTGGCCGGCAAGCTTCAGCCGCAGGAAGGGCGGATGGTCAGCTCGTCGAAGCTGCGCATCGGCTATTTCGCCCAGCATCAGGTCGATGAGCTGCACATCGACGAAACGCCGCTGCAACACGTCATGCGCCTGCGCCCGGACGAGGGCCAGCCGCGGCTGCGCGCCCGCCTCGCCGGCTTCGGGCTGATGGCGGATCAGGCGGAAACCGCGGTCGGCCGGCTTTCGGGCGGGCAGAAGGCGCGGCTGTCGCTGCTGCTGGCGACCATCGACGCGCCGCATCTCCTGATCCTCGATGAGCCCACGAACCACCTCGACATGGAAAGCCGAGAGGCGCTGGTCGAGGCCCTGACGGAATACTCCGGCGCTGTCGTTCTCGTCAGCCACGACATGCACCTTCTGGGTCTGGTGGCCGACCGGCTCTGGCTGGTCAAGGGCGGCGCCGTCGCCCCCTATACCGAGGATCTCGAGGCCTACCGCCGCCAGCTTCTGGCCGGCGACGATCCCCCGCCCGAGAAGAAGGCCGAGAGACCCGCGCCGAAGGCCGCGAGCCGCGAGGAAAAGCTCGCTCTCCGCGCCGAGGTGCGCAAATGCGAGGACCGGCTCGAGAAGCTGAACGAGATGCGCGACCGTCTGGCCACCAAGCTCGCCGACCCCGCGCTCTACGAACCCGAGCGGCTGAGCGAGATGGAGGTCTGGCAGAAGAAATACGCCGAGGTGATGGAAGGACTCGACCGGGCCGAGGCGCTGTGGCTGACGGCGCAGGAGCGGCTCGAGGCGGCGGGCTGATCCATGATCGAGATGGGCTTCCTCGCCACGGCCTTCGCCACGCTCTTCGTGGTGGTGGACCCGCTGGGACTGGTGCCGCTCTTCATCGCGCTGACACCGGGCATGACGCGCGAACAGCGCCGCGCGATCGGATTGCGCGCCTGTTTCGTGGCGGTGGGCATCCTCACCACCTTCGGCCTTCTGGGCGAGGCGGTGCTGGGCTTCATCGGCATCTCGATGCCCGCCTTCCGCATCGCGGGCGGGATCCTTCTGTTCCTGACCGCGCTCGACATGCTCTTCGAGCGCCGGACCCAGCGCCGCGAGGGCCAGACCGCGGCCGAGCCGCACGACCACGACCCGTCCGTCTTCCCGCTCGCGATCCCGCTCATCGCCGGCCCCGGCGCCATCGCCTCGATGATCCTGCTCGTGGGGGCGGCCGACGGCTGGCAGGGCGTTCTGGCCGTCCATCTCGTCATGCTGGTGACCGTGGTCTCGGCCTTTCTGCTGTTCCTCGTGGCGGGCCCGCTGGAACGGCTGCTCGGGCGCACGGGAACGCTCGTGATCACGCGGCTTCTGGGGATGCTGCTGGCCGCGCTCTCCGTCCAGTTCGTGATCGACGGCATCCGCGGCTCGGGCCTGCTGGGATAGGCCGCCCGGCTGCGCCGGAAGGTTTTCCCGCCCCCGGACTGGAGGATCCGCCCACGCCGCCCCATATCCCGAACAGGCGCTGAGGGAGAGGCATGGACGGCGATCTGACGGCACGACTGGTCTATCTGGGCCTTCTTCTCCTTGCGCTTGGCACCTGGGTGCTCGTGGAATATCGCGGCCGGATCGGTGCCGCGATCCGGGCGGGCCTCGCCTGGGCCCTGATCTTCGTGGCGGTTCTGGCCGGCTACGGCCTCTGGCGTGACGTGCGGCACGAGCTGACCCCCACCCAGGCGGTGATGGAGAACAGCCGGATCGAGGTTCCGCGCTCGCGCGACGGACACTATTACGTCACCCTCGACATCGCCGGCACGCCGGTGCGCTTCATGGCCGACACGGGCGCCAGCTCCATCGTGCTCTCGCAGGCCGATGCACGCCGCCTCGGGATCGAGCCGGACAGGCTCGACTATCTGGGCGAGGCCATCACCGCCAACGGCTCGGTCCGCACGGCGCGCGTCCGTGTCGGTCCGGTGGCGCTGGGCCCCTACCGCGAGGAGCGGATCCCGGCCTGGGTCAACGAGGGGCCGATGGACATGTCCCTCCTCGGGATGGACTACCTCCGCCGCTTCCGGATCGAGATCGCCGACGACCGGATGATCCTGTCCCGCTAGCCGCCGTCGCTTCGGCCGAAAGGGCGTCTATCCGGCCTCGGCCTTCATCTCCCAGCGCCCGCTCTCCTCCGACCAGTATTGCGCCTTGAGACCCGCCCCGGTCAGCGCCTTCCACTGGCCGCGCGCATGGACCAGCTGCCCCTCGTCGAGCCCGTCGAAAAGGATCCAGACCCGCTCGAGCGGCCCCGCCTCGGCGGCGTCGGTCTCGGCCCCGTCCAGCAGCATCAGCGCCTGCGCCCCGTTGCCGATCGCGCCCGTCCCGAGCAGCACCGGCTGGGCCGCGTCCTGCGGCCCGCCCTCCATCCCGTGCGGCAGGAATCCGTCCTCCGGCACGCGCCAGAGCGCAAGGTCCAGCGCCTCGAGCCGCCCCCGGTCCGTGCCGCGCAGCATCACGCGCCACCCCTGCGCCAGCGCGCGCGGCAACAGCAGCCGCAGCGTATCCTCGGCCGAGGAGCGCGTCAGGTGGTAGAACATCACGACCCCCACGACCCCGCCTCTCCTTCACTCTGTCCAAATATCCCGGGGTCCGGGGCAGAGCCCCGGCGCGCGGCCACTTGGCCGCCGCCTGCCCTTCGGCGCACCGGGCGGCCGACCCGCCCGGCGCAGGCTCCGTCACTTCTCCAGCATGTCCCGGATCAGCCGGTCGAGCGAGAGCACCCCCCAGCCGGTCGCGCCCTTGGGCGCCAGCGCCGTGTCCCCCTTGAGCAGCGCCGTACCCGCGATGTCGAGATGGATCCACGGCGTCTCGGGCTTCACGAAGCGGCGCAGGAAATGCGCGGCCGTGATCGAGCCCGCCTCGCGCCCGGTCGAGTTGCGCATGTCGGCGATCCGCGACTTCAGCATCTCGTCATAGCGCTCGCCCATCGGCATCCGCCAGGCGCCCTCGCCCTCGCTCTGCGCCGCCTTCAGGAAGGCCGCGCAGAAGGCGTCGTCGTTCGAGAAGACCCCGGTGTTCTCATGGCCCAGCGCCACGATGATCGCGCCCGTCAGCGTGGCCAGATCGATCACGCCCCGCGGGTTGAACCGCTCCTGCGCATACCAGAGCACGTCCGCCAGCACGAGCCGGCCCTCGGCGTCGGTGTTGATGACCTCGATCGTGTCGCCCTTCATCGAGCGCACCACGTCCCCCGGCCGCTGGGCGTTGCCGTCGGGCATGTTCTCGACGATGCCCACCAGCCCCACGACATTGGCGCGGGCCTTGCGCATGGCCAGCGTGCGCATCACGCCCGCCACCACCGCGGCCCCGCCCATGTCCATCGTCATGTCCTCCATGCCGGCGGCGGGCTTGATCGAGATGCCGCCGGTGTCGAACACCACCCCCTTGCCCACGAGGGCGAGCGGCACCTGATCCTCGGGCCCGCCCTTCCACTGCATGACCACGAGCTTCGAGGGGTGCTCGGAGCCCTGCCCCACGCCCAGAAGCGCGCGCATGCCGAGCTTTTCCATGTCCTCTTCCTCGAGGATCTCGACCTCGAGGCCCAGCTCGTGCATCGCCGCAAGGCGCGCGGCGAAGTCGAAGGTCGAGAGCACGTTGGCGGGCTCGTTCACCAGATCGCGGGTGAAGAAGATGCCCTCGGCCAGTGCGGCCATCGGGCCCGCCTCGGCGGCGACCGTCTCGGGATTGGCGACCATCATCGTCACCGGGCCGGGCACGGTCTTCTCGCCGGTCTTGTGCGGCGTGAAGTCATAGGCCCGAAGCGCGATGCCGAACGAGACCTCGGCCGCGCGCTGGATCGTGTCGGCCAGCACCAGCGTCCCCGCCTTCGAGAGCGACCGGCCGATGGCGCCGCCCGCCTTGCGCGCGGTGGCCACATCGCAGCGCCGGTCCAGCTTCACCAGCTGGACCGCATCCGCGGCCATGCCCGCGGGAAAGCCCAGCTCCATCGCCTCGCCCTGCTTGAGCTTGCCGAACGCCTCGGACGCCGCCGCCCGCTCGAGCGCGCCGCGCATCAGCCGGTTCACGCGCTTTGCGGCCGCGCCCATCGCGCCCCCTTCGCCGGCAAAGACGACGATGCGCCCCGCGCTCGAGGCGATGGCCTCGAGATCGGGGCTCTGGAACTGGATGGGAACGGGATGGGTCATGACGAAACTCCGCTGCAACGACTTGGCGCCGGGGCGCCCCTTGTGGCGGGCACCGGAGCACGGGCGGCCGAAGCCGCCCGCGCCCCCGGGCCTCTCTGGCGCGAGGCTAGCCCCTGCCCCGTCCGAGCGCCAGATACCAGTTTTCCCCGGCGGTGTTTTCCGGTAGCGTCCGCCAAACCCCGGGGACAACGGACAGGAAGTGCGAGGCGTGTCTAGATTCGACAGATATCTCCTGTCGCAACTGGTGGCGCTGTTCGGCTTCTTCTCGCTCGTGCTGGTGCTGGTCTACTGGATCAACCGCGCGGTGGGCCTGTTCGACGACCTGATCTCCGACGGCCAGTCGGCGCTTGTCTTTCTCGAATTCTCGCTGCTTGCCCTGCCGAACGTGATCCGGCTCGTTCTGCCGCTCTCGGCCTTTGCCGCCACGATCTACATCGTGAACCGCCTCAGTCAGGAATCCGAGCTGGTGGTGATGCAGGCCACGGGATTTTCCGCCTTCCGCCTCGCGCGTCCGGTGATCTGGTTCGGCCTGATCGTGGCGATGATGATGATCGTCCTGATGAACCTGCTCGTTCCGGCAAGCCGGGCCACCCTCTCCGCCCGCTCGGCCGAGATTTCCGAGAATGCGACCGCCCGTTTCCTGCGCGACGGCGAATTCCTGCACCCCGTCCGGGGCGTGACGCTCTATATCCGCGAGATTTCCGAGACGGGCGAGCTGAACGACCTCCTGCTCGTGGACGACCGCGACCGCGCGCGTTCGACGATCTACACGGCGCGCCGGGCGCTTCTGGTGCGGACCGAGACGACGCCGCGGCTGCTGATGATCGACGGAAGCGCCCAGACGCTCACCCGCGAGGGGCGCCGGCTCGAGCTGACCCGATTTGCCGATGTCACCTATGACCTCGGCGCCTTCATGAAGAGCGACGGCCCCAAGCGGCGCGTGCTCGAGGAGCTTTCGACGCCCGACCTGCTCGCGCCGACCGAGGCGCTTCTGGCCGAGACGCGGTCCACCCGCGCCTCGGCCCTCTACGAGGGGCACAGCCGGATCGCGCAGCCCTTCCTCGGGCTCGCCTCGTCGCTGATCGGCTTTGCGGCGCTGCTTCTGGGCAGCTTCAGCCGATTTGGCCTGTGGTGGCAGATCCTCTTTGCGGTCGTGCTGCTGATCGTGGTCCAGACGATCAATGTGGCGGCCTCGGGCGCCGGCGTGACGGACGAGGCCCTCTGGCCGCTCGCCTATGCGGCCCCGGTGGTCGGGCTGCTGATCGGGATCCTGCTCCTTTGGATCGCCCAGCGGCCGCGCCGGCTGCGGCGTGCCCTCATGGGGGCCTTCGCCTCATGATCCTGTCGCGCTACATCGCCCGGCGCTTCCTGCGCATGGTGTTCATCGTCTTTCTGGTGTTCTTCGGCCTGATGATGCTGATCGACGTGCTCGACCAGATGCGCAGGTTCTCGGACGAGGGGATCACGCTGGTGCAGGCGGGGCTCCTGTCGCTTCTGCGGGTCCCGGCGACGATCTACACCATCCTGCCGCTCATCGTGATCCTTGCGGCGGTGGCGCTTTTCCTCGGGCTTGCCCGGACGAGCGAGCTGGTCGTGGTGCGGGCGGCGGGCCGGTCGGGGCTGCGCTTCCTCGTAGCGCCGATGATCGTGGCGCTGGCGATCGGGGCGGCTGCCGTGACCGTCCTCAATCCGATCGTGGCCGGCACCTCGCGCCAGTATGACGCAGCGGCAAGCCGGCTCGCCCGCGGCGAGGCGAGCATCCTGTCGATCTCGGAAGAGGGCCTCTGGCTCCGGCAGGGCGGCGCGGAGGGACAGACGGTGATCCATGCCGCGCGCTCGAACACCGACGGGACGCGGCTTTATGCGGTGACCTTCCTCACCTTCGACGGCAACGGCCTGCCGCGAAGCCGGGTGGCCGCCGAACAGGCCGCGCTCGAAACCGGCTACTGGCAGCTTTCGGGCGCCAAGAGCTGGGACCTGACACTGGCCAATCCCGAGGCGTCGGCCAACCTCGAGGGCAACATCCGCGTGCCCTCCGACCTCACGCGCGAGGGCATCCAGGACAGCTTCGGCGACCCTTCGGCCATCCCCATCTGGGAGCTTCCGGCCTATGTGGCGGGGCTGGAGCGGGCGGGCTTCTCGGCCCGCAAGCACCGGGTCTGGATGCAGATGGAGCTTGCCCTTCCCTTCATGCTCGCCGCCATGGTGCTCGTGGCCGCGGGCTTCACCATGCGCCACAGCCGCTTCGGCGGCACGGGCCGCATGGTCCTTCTCGCCCTGTTGAGCGGCTTCGGCCTGTTCTTCCTGCGCAACTTCGCGCAAGTGCTGGGAGAGAACGGGCAGATCCCCATCCTGCTGGCCGCCTGGAGCCCGCCGCTGATCGGCGTGATGGGCTCGCTCGGCCTGCTGCTGCATCTCGAGGACGGCTGATGCGCCTTCTGCGGAGTTTCCTTCTCTGTGCCACCATCCTCGCGCCGCTGCCCGCGGCCGCGCAGGAAAAGGCCACGCTCGTGGCCGACAGCCTGTCGATCGTGAACGAGACGACCCTGGTGGCCGAGGGCCATGTCGAGGTGCTGTTCCGGGGCACGCGGCTCAAGGCTTCGCGCGTCCTCTACGACCAGGCGCAGGACAGTCTGACGATCGACGGCCCCATCGTGCTCGACAGCGGCGAGGGCCAGCTCGTCCTTGCCGAACAGGCCGCGCTGTCGGGCGATCTGACGAATGGCGTGCTCACGAGCGCGCGGCTCGTGCTGGACCAGCAGCTCCAGCTTGCCGCCTCCGAGATCGCGCGGGTGGGCGACCGCTACACCGCGCTCGGGCGGACGGTCGCGTCCTCGTGCCGGATCTGCGCGGAAAACCCGGTGCCGCTGTGGGAGGTGCGCGCCCGGCGCGTCGTCCATGACGAGGCCGAGCAGATGATCCACTTCGATCATGCCACGCTCAGGATCGCGGGGGTTCCGGTGGCCTACGTGCCCCGCCTGCGCATTCCCGACCCGACGCGCGACCGCGCCACGGGCTTCCTGCGCCCCGAGCTGCTCACCACGAGCCAGCTCGGCACGGGCCTGCGGGTGCCCTACTTCATCGCTCTGGGCGACAGCCGCGACGTCACGCTCCTGCCGCAGGTCACGACCAAGGGCGGCCGCACGCTGGGCCTGCGCTACCGCGAGGCGCTGTCCTTCGGCTCGATCGAGATCGAGGGCGCCACGTCGCGCGACGAGATCCTGCCCGACGATCGCCGCGGCTACCTGTTCGCGCGCGGGACGTTCGGCCTGCCGCGCGACTTCACCCTCAACTTCCAGTTCGAGGAGGTCAGCGACCGCGCCTATTACCTCGACTATGGCCTCGGCGAGAAGGACAGGCTGGCGTCAGGCTTCGAGATCAGCCGCGCGCGCCGCAACGAGTTCATCTCGGGCCGGTTGCTGAAGTTCCGCACGCTTCGCGAGGATGAGAGCAACGCGACGATCCCGTCGCTGGTCGCCGACGCCACCTTCCATCGGCGCTTCGGCTTCGGCCCCCTGGGGGGCGAGGGCGGGCTCCGGCTCACGACCCACAGCCACCGGCGCGAATCCCGCAACCCGAACGACCTCGACGACGACGGGATTGCCGAAGGGCGCGACATGTCACGCCTGTCGGTTCTGGTGGACTGGCGCCGCAACCTGATGCTCGGCGGCGGCATCCTCGGCTCGGCGCTGGCCGAGTTCGGGGCCGACGCCTACGACATCAGCCAGGACGCCGAGTGGCAGGGCTCGGACACGCGCCTTCACGGCGCGGCCGGGATCGAGCTGCGCTGGCCCTGGGTGCGCAGCATGGCCAGCGGGACCAGCGACGTGATCCAGCCGGTGCTGCAGGTGGTCTGGGCCGACAGGTCCGACGCCCGCGTGCCGAACGAGGATTCGGTTCTGGTCGAGTTCGACGAGGGCAGCCTCTTCGCGCTGGACCGCTTCCCCGGCTGGGACGCGACAGAGGACGGAACCCGCGCCGCGCTCGGGATCAACTGGACGCGCTACACGGCCTCGGGCTGGTCCCTCGGCGCCACGGTGGGTCAGGTGATCTGGCAGGACGCGGATCCGAACTTCTCGGCCGCCTCGGGCTTCGACGGCAGCCAGTCCGACTGGCTGGCCGCGCTGCAACTGAACCTGCAGAACGGCCTGACGCTCACCCAGCGCACCATCATCGACGAGACCTTCGGCGTGACCAAGGCCGAGTGGCAGATCGACCTGTCGCGCGACCGCTACGGGATCTCGTCGCGCTATGTCCGCATCCGCGAGAGCGAGCAGGAGGCGCGCCCCGACCCGATCGAGGAGCTGGCGCTGACCACCCGCTACCGGCTGACCGATGCCTGGTCGGCCAGCGCGGCGGGCCGCTACGACTTCGAGGCCGACCGGACCGCGCGGGCGGGCTTCGGGCTCGAGTTCCGGAACGAGTGCCTGAAGCTGGATCTTTCCCTCTCGCGTCGGTTCACATCCTCGACTAGTGTGACGCCGAGCACGGATTTCGGCCTGTCGGTCGATCTGATCGGCTTCGGCAGCGGAGTGACACCCGGCCCGTCGCGGGTCTGCCGCAGGTGAGGCAGAAGTCGGGACATGTCGCGCATGCGGCCAACGAGGCCGGACCATCGGGGCCAGGAGCCCCGGACCACGGGACCAAGAGCAGAAGACGGCTGACGGACAGATGAAGACCTTCGTTTCCCATTGCCTCGCCTTCGTCATGGCGTCAGGCCTGACCTTCGCCAGCGCCGTTGATGCGCCGGCGCAGAACCTCTTCGCGCCGCGCCTTGTCGTGAACGACCGGGTCATCACCAACTACGAGTTCGAGCAGCGCGTCCGCTTCCTGACCATCCTCGGGGCCACCGGCGACCTCGAGAAGCAGGCGATGGACGCGCTCATCGACGACAAGATCCGCCTCGACGCGGCCGAGCGCGCGGGCCTGAAGGCGACCGAGAGCCAGGTCACCGAGGGGATGGAAGAGTTCGCAGGACGCGCGAACCTCTCGGCCGAGCAGTTCATCGAAGAATTGGGCAAGGCGGGCGTCGCGCCGGAGACCTTCCGCGACTTCGTCCATGCGGGCCTCGTCTGGCGGGAACTGATGCGCGCCCGGTTCGGCGCCGAGGCCCGCCCCTCCGAGACGGCGATCGACCGGGCGATCACCCGGCAGACGCGGCGCACGACGATCCGGCTGCTGCTCTCCGAGATCATCATCCCCACCCCGCCGGGCCAGGAAGCCGACGCGCTGGCGCTCGCCGAGGAGATCCGCCGGACCGCGCAGGGCGAAACCGCCTTTGCGCAGGCGGCGCGCTCCTACTCGGCCTCGTCCTCGGCTGAGCGGGGCGGACGCATCGACTGGGTGCCGCTGCAGAACCTGCCCCCGAGCCTGGGCCCGCTGCTTCTGACCCTGTCGCCCGGACAGGTGAGCGACCCGCTGAAGATCCCCAATGCGGTGGCCCTGTTCCAGGTCCGCGCGATCGACGAGACGAGCGAGCCGGCGCCGGCGGGGATCGAGGTGGACTATGCCGAGCTGTTCCTGCCCGACGACAGCGACTTTGCCGGACAGCTTGGCCGCATCACCGCCCGGACCGACGATTGCGACGATCTCTACACCGTGATGCCGGGTGTCTCCGAGCAGCAGTTGCGCCGCGTGACGCGGCCGCTTGCGCAGGTGCCGCAGGATGTGGGGCTGGAGCTGGCGCGCCTCGACGCGGGCGAGATTTCCACCTCCGCGACTCCGGCGGGCGCACGCCGCGTGCTGATGCTCTGCGCGCGCCGGCCGATCACGGACGAGCCGATCAACCGCAACCGGATCGCGCAGGCGCTGGTGAACCAGACGATCTCGGCGGCCGCCGACGCCTATCTGGCCGATCTGCGCGCCAACGCGCTCATCCGCGAGCCGTGATCGCGCCGATCGCCCTCACCTGCGGCGAGCCTGCGGGCATCGGACCCGAGATTGCGGTCAAGGCGCGCCGGGCGCTTGGCGCGCGCGTGCCCTTCTTCTGGATCGGCGATCCCGCGCACCTGCCCGAGGGCAGCCTCTGGCAGGGGATCTCGGCCCCGTTCGAGGCGGCCGATGTGCCGACCGCGGCCCTGCCGGTGCTGTTCCACCGCTTTCCCGATCCGCAGGCCCCGGGCGTTCCCACGCCGGGCAATGCGGCCGAAGTGGTGGCGGTGATCGCCCGCGCCGTGTCGCTCGTGCAGTCGGGCGCGGCTTCGGCGGTCTGCACGGCGCCGATCCACAAGAAGGCGCTGAAGGACGGGGCGGGCTTCGCCTTCCCCGGCCATACGGAATATCTCGCGTCGCTGGCCGGCGTCGGGCAGGTGGTGATGATGCTGGCCTGTCCGGGCCTGCGGGTGGTGCCGGCGACGATCCACATTCCGCTGTCGGAAGTTCCGAAGCAGCTGACGCAACCCTTGCTCGAGGAGGTGCTGCGGATCACGCACGCCGCGCTCGGCCGCGACTTCGGGCTGGACAGGCCGCGGATCTGGGTGACGGGCCTCAACCCCCATGCCGGAGAGGGAGGCGCCATGGGGCGCGAGGATCTTGACGTGATCGCGCCCGTTCTGGAGCGGCTTCGCGCCGAGGGGCTGGACCTGACCGGACCGCTGCCGGCCGACACGATGTTCCACGCCGGCGCACGGGCCCGCTACGACTGCGCGGTGGCGATGTATCACGACCAGGCGCTGATCCCGATCAAGACCATCGACTTTGCCGGCGGGGTGAACGTGACGCTGGGGCTGCCCTTCATCCGCACCTCGCCCGATCACGGCACGGCCTTCGACATCGCGGGCCGCGGGGTGGCCGACCCGTCGAGCCTGGTGGCGGCGCTGGAGATGGCGGCCACGATGGCGCGGGCGCGGCGCTGAGGACAGCGCGACGGGGGTTTTGCACCCCCGCACCCCCGCAGGATATTTGGACAGAGTGAAAGAGGCGGAGGCAGACATTGGCCGCGATTGACGGGCTGCCGCCCCTGCGCGAGGTGATCCGGGCGCACGGGCTGTCGGCGAAGAAGCAGCTGGGGCAGAACTTCCTGCTCGACCTGAACCTGACGGCCAAGATCGCGCGGCTGGCGGGCGATCTGAAGGGATCGGACGTACTGGAGGTGGGGCCCGGGCCGGGCGGTCTCACGCGCGGGTTGCTGGCCGAGGGCGCGCGGCGCGTGCTGGCCATCGAGAAGGATGCGCGCTGCCTGCCGGCTCTGGCCGAGGTGGCGGCGGCGTGGCCGGGGCGCCTCGAGGTCCTGAACGCCGATGCGCTCGAGGTGGACGTGGCCGCGCGCCTGACGCCGCCGATCCGCATCGTGGCGAACCTGCCCTACAATGTCGGAACCGAGCTGCTGACGCGCTGGCTCTCGTCGGACTGGCCGCCCTTCTGGGAGAGCCTGACGCTGATGTTCCAGAAGGAGGTGGCCGAGCGGATCGTGGCGCGGCCGGGCTCGAAGGCCTACGGGCGTCTGGCGCTCCTGTCGCAGTGGCGGACCGAGCCGAAGATCGTGCTGACGCTGCCGCCCGAAGCCTTCACCCCGCCACCGGCCATTCATTCGGCGGTGGTGCATTTCACCCGGCTTGCGGGGCCGCGCTATCCGGCCGATGCGGCCGTGCTGTCGCGGGTGACGGCCATGGCCTTCAACCAGCGGCGCAAGATGCTCCGGTCGAGCCTGAAGGGGCTGGCGCCCGACATCGAGACGGTGCTGCGCGATGCGGGGATCGAGCCCACGCAGCGCGCGGAAGAGCTGTCACTGGAGGCCTTCTGCGCCCTCGCCCGCCGGGTGGCGGGCTGAGGTTCGGCGGGGCGGCCTGGCGCGCGCCCCGCCTGGTGTCATTCCGCGGCTTCGCGTGGCCCGTCGCCGTCGGGCGAGCCATCGCCATCCTCGCGAGCCTTCGGCTTGCGGGGGCCGCGCGGCCGACGCGGACGGTCGGCCTTGGGCTCGGGGTTCGATGCGTCGGGGGTCTTCTCGGCGGCCGGCTCGGACGGGCTGTCGGCCTGGGGGGCCGGCGGATCGGACGGCTCGGACCGGCGGCGCGGGGCCGGGCGGTGCCGCGGGCGCGCCTCGGGCGTCTCGACGAGGCCGGTCTCTTCCTCGGCATTCTCGGAGAGGTCGATCACCGCATGCGAGCTGGCGGGCGCCTCGGCCGGTTGCGGCTGGGCCTCGGGGCGCGGCTCGCGCTCGGGGCGGGGCTGGTCCTGCCGGTCGTCGCGGCGCTCGTCGCGCGGCCGGTCGTGGCGGTGGTTGCCCTGCTGGGGCTGGCCGCCCTGGCCCTGGTTGGTCTGGTTCTGCTGATGCTCGGACCGGCGGTTCTCCTGCTCGGCGGCCAGCTCGCGCTGCGCCTCGCCCAGGAGGCGGGTGTAATGCTCGGCATGCTGCAGGAAATTCTCGGCCGCCACCCGGTCGTTGGACAGCTGGGCGTCGCGCGCGAGAAACAGATATTTCTCGATGATCTGCGCCGGCGTGCCCCGCACCTTGCCCTCAGGACCGGAGCTGTCAAACACGCGGTTGACGATATTGCCGAGGCTGCGCGGGCGGTTCGATTTCGAACGCGAGCGGGACTTGGAGGATCTCATCTTGTCCTTGTATCCAGATGATCTGGCCCTGCCGGTATGCTGCAGCCCTGAGGTGGCCGCTCCCGGTGGCTCGAAATCCGATCCGGGGCATAACGTGCATTTCAGGCTTGGCCGCGCGGAGAACGATCACGGGTAAGGCGGACCATCCCCTCGGCGCATGTCCGAGTAATCACGCCGCCGGGTGGCTGGCAAGGGAAAAATGGGGCGGACATCCGGATTCGGCAAGGGGCGCGACCAATTGACCAAGGTCGGACGCGGTGGCGGATGGGTCATACGGCGGGACGGCGCGCAGCGACCAGCCGGTCGCGCCCGTCCAGATCCGGCAGGATACGGACCTCCGTCAGCCCCGCCGAGGCGCAGAGACCGGCCACGTCGGCGCCCTGCCCTGCCCCGATCTCGAGGAGGAGGCGGCCGCCCGGCGCCAGATGGGCGGATGCGCCGGCGGTGATGGCGCGGTAGGCGTCGAGGCCGTCGCCCTCGGGGGTCAGCGCCATGCGGGGCTCCCACTCGCGGACCTCGGGCGCGAGCTCGGCCATTTCGTGGGCGGCGATGTAGGGCGGGTTGGACAGGATCAGATCGAACCGCTCGGGCACGGCGGCGAACCAGTCGGAACGGCGGCAGTCCAGCCGGTCCGCGACCCCGAGGGCCAGGGCGTTGCCCTCGGCCACCGCCAGCGCGGCGGGCGAGAGGTCGGTTGCCACGCCGCGCGCGGCCGGACGCTCGGCCAGAAGGGTGATCGCGATGCAGCCGGTGCCGGTGCCGAGGTCGAGGAGCGTGGCAAAGGGGGCGGCCAGCGCCGCCTCGATCAGGCACTCGGTCTCGGGGCGCGGGTCGAGCGTGTCCCGCGTGACGCGGAACGGGCGGCCCCAGAAGAGCCGTTCTCCCACGATCTGCGCGACGGGCTGGCGGGCGATGCGGGCGGCCAGCGCGGCCTCGAAGCGGGCGTCGGCCTCGGGCAGGAGCGGGTCCGGCAGGTGGAGCGTGATCCGGTCCGGCGCGATCCCGAGCGCGTGGGCCATGAGGCGGCGGGCGTCGCGCGGGGCATCCTCCACGCCCGCGGCCTGGAGGCGCGCGATCGCGGCGCGCAGCGCGTCGGCCGCCCTCATGCCTCCATCTCGGCCAGCCGCGCGGCCTGATCATGCGCCGTCAGCGCGGCGATGACCTCGGCCAGATCCCCGGCCATGATCTGCGGCAGCGCGTAGAGCGTGAGGTTGATGCGGTGGTCGGTCATCCGTCCCTGCGGGAAATTGTAGGTGCGGATGCGCTCGGACCGGTCCCCGGAGCCCACCTGCGCCTTGCGGTCGGCGGAGCGGGCCTCGGCCAGCCGCTGCCGTTCGAGATCGTAGAGACGGGCGCGCAGCACCTGCATCGCGATCTCGCGGTTGCGGTGCTGGGACTTTTCCGAGGAGGTCACCACGATGCCCGTCGGCAGGTGGGTGATGCGCACCGCCGAATCGGTGGTGTTGACATGCTGGCCGCCCGCGCCCGAGGAGCGCATCGTGTCGATGCGGATGTCGGCGGCGGGGATGTCGATATCGACCTCCTCGGCCTCGGGAAGGACCGCGACGGTCGCGGCCGAGGTGTGGATGCGGCCCTGCGCCTCGGTCTCGGGCACGCGCTGGACACGGTGCACGCCGGATTCGTACTTGAGGCGGGCAAAGGCGCCCTCGCCCTCGATCCGGGCGGTGGCCTCGCGAATACCGCCGAGCTCGGAGGGGGCGAGGTCGAGAAGCTCGAACCGCCAGCCCTGCGCCTCGGCGTAGCGCTGATACATGCGCAGCAGGTCGCCGGCGAAGAGCGCGGCTTCCTCGCCCCCGGTGCCGGGCCGGATCTCGAGGATGGCGGGGCGGGCATCGGCCGCGTCGCGGGGCAGCAGCGCCAGACGGAGCGCCTGCTCCATCTCGGGGATGCGGGCGCGCAGGCGGGGCAGCTCATCCTCGGCCAGGGCGCGCATCTCGGGATCGGCGAGCATGGCCTCGGCCTCGGCCAGATCCTCGAGCGCGGTGCGGTAGGCGGCGATCTCCGCCACGACCGGCTTCAGCTCGGCATATTCGCGCGAGAGGGAGGGTATCTCGGCGGGGGCGGCGCCGGCCGACAGACGCGCCTCGAGAAACTCGAAGCGGCGGACGATCTGGAGAAGGCGGTCCATCGGCACCATGGGGGCGGTTTGTCCTGCGGATCGGCCGTGGTCAAGGGGTCAGGTGGGGTGGACGGAAGCGGGATGAGACCTGTGGGGGCTGCCGGAGCGGGGGGCTGTCTGCCCCCCGGCCGCCCCGGCGGGGCGGCTCCCCCCGAGGATATTTGAGCCAGAATGAACCTCAGGAGCGGAGACGGGCCAGCCACTCCTGGCCGCGGGCGCGGTTCACGCCGAGGTCGCTCTTGCCGAAGCGCGAGCGGGCGAAGAGCGTGACATCGGTGCCGCCATCCTCGGTCGCCACGAGGCGGACGGAGGTGAAGTCGGGGAAGCCCCACCATTTCGTCCGGGTGATCCAGGTGCGGTGAAAGCCTTCGCCCGCGATGGGTCGTGTGCGGGGCCAGTCGGCGGCGATGGTATCTAGCCGGGCCGCCACCTGATCGGGCGGCAGCGCCAGATGCAGCGGTTCGACATCGCCCCCCGGGGCCGCAAGGAAGCTGTTGTCGGCGCCGCGCGCGGTGACCGCGGTCGGATCGACGTGCCAGGCCGCCGGTTCGTTCGGCGCGAAGCGGACATAGGCCATCAGGCCGCCTGCGAGGACAACGAGGGCGAGAAGCAGGTAGCTCATCCGTTTCATTCCTTGCGCCTTCTCCAACCATAGAGACAGATCAACTCGTAGGCTACATGGGCCCCCGCGACGGCGGTGATGCCGGCGGAATCGTAGGGGGGCGAGACCTCGACCACATCGCCGCCGACAAGCGCGACACCCGCCAGATCGCGCAGGATGGCGGCCGCCTGCCAGGAGGCGAGCCCGCCCCAGACCGGGGTGCCGGTGCCGGGGGCAAAGGCGGGGTCGAGCGCGTCGATGTCGAAGGTCAGATAGACCGGATGCGCGCCCACGATGTCGCGCACGCGGGTCGCGATCGCGGCCGGGCCCTGCTCGTGCACGGTGCGCGCGTCGATCACGTTCATGCCGAGCCAGTCCGGCGTGTCGGTGCGGATGCCCACCTGGACCGAGCGGGCGGGATCGACGAGGCCCTCCTTCACGGCCTTGTACATGAAGGTGCCGTGGTCGATCCGGCCGGGGTCGTCATCGACCCAGAGATCGGAATGGGCGTCGAACTGGACCACCGAGAGCGGGCCGAAGACCGCCGCATGGGCGCGCAGGATCGGCAGCGTGATCGAATGGTCACCGCCGAGCGTGATCGCCCCCGCCCCCGCGGCCAGGATCCCCGCGACATGGGCGGTGAGGCGGCCGGGGAAATCCGCGGTCCGGGCGTAGTCGAAGGCGAGGTCTCCGTAATCGACCACCGTCATCGTCTCGAGCGGGTCGAAGCCCCAGCCGAAGGGCCGGTCGTAGGGCTGAAGGGTCGAGGCCTCGCGGATCGCGCGGGGGCCGAAGCGGGTGCCGGTGCGATTCGTCACCGCCTGGTCGAAGCCCACGCCGGTGATCGCCAGATCGACGCCGGTCAGGTCCTTGGTGTAGCGGCGGCGCAGGAAGCTCGTGGCGCCCGCGAAGGCGTTTTCGCAGGCGTAGCCGCGGGCGTCGGCCCGGGTGAAGGCCACGTCCACTTCGTTCTTCGCATCTTCCAGTGCCATCTCTCTCGCCTCGGTCCGCCGTCGGCGGGCAGTCTAGCCAAGCCCGCGCGGCGCGCCAGCCCCCGCGCGAGCACCGCCCCGCCCTGCGCGGCGGCTGGCGCAGGATAGGGGCGCGGTGCCCCGGGCGCCAGCCACGGGCTCCGGCGGTCTCACGCCTCGAGCGGCTGGGCGCGTTCGACCAGCCGGGCGAAGAAGCTTGCGCCCAGAGGGGCAGCCTCGTCGTTGAAATCATAGGCCGGATGGTGCAGGCCCGCCCCCGGCCCGATCCCGAGGAAGAGATATGCGCCGGGGCGCGCCTCGAGCATGTAGGCGAAATCCTCCGATCCCATCTCGCGGTTGGCGTTGGCCTCGACGCCGGCCTCGCCCGCGATCTCGGCGGCGACTTCGGCGGCGAAGGCGGCCTTGGCCGGATCGTTCACCGTGGGCGGGTAGCCCAGCTCGTAGTCGATCTCGACCCGCACGCCGTAGGCCGTCGCATGGCCCTCGACGATCTCATGGAAGCGCCGGCGCACGAGGTCGCGCACCTCGGGGGTGAAGGTGCGGATCGTGGCGCAGAACCAGCCGTCCTCGGGGATGATGTTCGAGGCCGAGCCGGTGTGGATCTGGGTTACCGACAGCACGAGATCGTCCAGCGTGTAGATGTTGCGCGAGATGATGGTCTGCAGCGCCGAGACCATGCCGACGATGGCCACCACCGGATCGACCGTATCGTGGGGCGTGGCGCCGTGGCCCCCCTTGCCGATCACCCGGACCGTCGCCGTATCGACCGCCGCCATCAGCGGCCCCGGCCCGGTGACGAACCGTCCGAGCGGCACGTTCGGGGCATTGTGGATGCCATAGACCTCGCGGATGCCGAAGCGGTCCATCACGCCCTCGCGCACCATGACCTCGCCGCCGCCGCCGTCCTCTTCGGCGGGCTGGAACATCAGCGCGACGCGCCCCGCGAACCGCCGCGTCTCGGCCAGGTAGCGGGCGGCGCCGAGCAGCATCGTCACATGGCCGTCATGGCCGCAGGCGTGCATCCGCCCCGGCACGGTCGAGGCATGATCGGCCCCCGTCAGCTCCTCGATCGGCAGCGCGTCCATGTCGGCGCGCAGGCCGATGGTCGGACCCTCGCCCTGCCCCTCGATGATGGCGACGAGGCCCGAGGTGGCCACGCCCTCGTGGATCTCGTCCACGCCGAACTCGCGCAGACGCTCGGCGATGAAGGCGGCCGTGGCGTGGCAGTCGAACCGCAGCTCGGGGTGGCGGTGGAGATGGCGGCGCCAGACCCTCATCTCCTCCGCGTAGTCGGCGATGCGGTTGATGACGGGCATGAGTGGTCTCCTCGGACTCGGATCAGCGCGCAAGGAAGCCCAATTCCCGCCCGTCCGCAAGGCGCATGGCGCAAGGCCTGCGGCAGGAGCGGTTTACCGCGCCGATCGGGGCCGTTATCCCGGACGCCGTCCCACCAGCGCGAGACCGACCATGTCCGACCCTTTCACCACCGGCCCCGGCCTCCCCCGCCTTCTCGCCATCATGGAGCGCCTGCGCGATCCCGAGCGCGGCTGCCCCTGGGACGTGGAGCAGACCTTCGCCAGCATCGCGCCCTACACGCTGGAAGAGGCGCATGAGGTGGCCGACGCCATCGAGCGCGAGGACTGGGACGACCTGCGGGGCGAGCTGGGCGATCTGCTGCTGCAGACCGTCTTTCACGCCCGCATGGCCGAGGAGCGCGGCCTCTTCGACTTCGAGGCGGTGGCCTCGGGCATCGCCGACAAGATGATCGCCCGGCACCCGCATGTCTTCGGCGACGAATCGCGCGACAAGTCGGCCGAGCAGCAGACCGCCGACTGGGAGCGGATCAAGGCCGCCGAACGGGCGGGGCGGGCGCAGGGAGGCGTGCTCGAAGGTGTCGCGCTGGGGCTTCCGGCGCTGACCCGGGCGGTCAAGCTGCAGAAGCGGGCGGCGCGCGTGGGCTTCGACTGGCCCTCGACGGACGAGGTGGTGGACAAGATCGTCGAGGAGGCGCGCGAGCTGGTCGAGGCGCGCGACACGCTGACCGAGGAAGAGACCTTCGAGGAGTTCGGCGATCTCCTCTTCGTGATCGCCAATCTCGGCCGGCACCTGAAGGTCGATCCCGAGGCTGCGCTCCGCGCCGCCAATGCCAAGTTCACCCGCCGCTTCGAGCGGATCGAGGCGCTGCTGGCGGCCGAGGGCCGCCGACCCGAGGACAGCGATCTGGCCGAGATGGACGCCCTCTGGAACCGCGCCAAGGCGGAGGAACGGGAAGGGCAATCCTGATAACTATGCTCAACTATTGACGCGGTGCGACGGTTCGGGGTTAATGCCGCTCGTATCCGACAAAAGAGGTCAACATGCGTCCCGCCATTGCATCTTCCATCGCCCTCGCGCTTTGCACGACCGCGCTGCCTGCCCTGGCCGAGGAGGTGAACATCTACTCGCACCGCCAACCCGAGCTGATTCAGCCGCTGGTGGACGCGTTCAGCGCCGAAACCGGCATCGATGTGAATGTGGCCTTCGTGGACAAGGGGATGGCCGAACGGCTGGTGGCCGAGGGCGACCGCTCGCCCGCCGACCTGGTTCTGACCGTGGACATCGCGCGGCTGATGCAGGTGGTGGATGCGGGCGTCACGCAACCCGTCGAGTCCGAGGTGCTGGACGCCAACATCCCCGAGTCGTTCCGCGATCCCGAGGGCCACTGGTTCGGCCTGACCAGCCGGGCGCGCATCGTCTATGCCTCGAAGGAGCGCGTGGCCGATGGCGAAGTCACCACCTACGAGGATCTCGCCTCGGAGAAGTGGAAGGGCCGGATCTGCACGCGCTCGTTCACCAACGATTACAACGTGGCGCTCACGGGGGCGGTGCTCGCCCACCACGGCGCCGAGGCCGCGCGGAGCTGGCTCGAGGGCGTGAAGGCCAACCTCGCCAAGAAGCCCGAGGGCGGCGACCGCGATCAGGTGAAGTCGATCTGGGCGGGCGAGTGCGACATCAGCCTCGGAAACACCTACTACATGGGCCAGATGGCCAATGATCCCGAACAGAAGGAATGGGCCGACTCGGTCCGTATCACCTTCCCGACCTTCGAGGGTGGCGGCACGCACATGAACATCTCGGGCGTGGCCATGACCAGGGCCGCTCCGAACCGCGAGGCGGCGCTGAAGCTGATGGAATGGCTGACCTCGGACGAGGCGCAGCGGATCTACGCCGAGACCAACCACGAATTCCCGGTCAAGGAAGGCGTCGCCCGCTCGGAGCTGGTGCAGAGCTGGGGCGAGTTCACGCCGGACGAGATCGGCCTCGCCGAAGTGGCGGCGCAGCGGGCCGAGGCGCTCAAGCTGATCGAATCGGTGAACTTCGACGGCTGAGGCTGCACCCACCAGATGAACCGGATGGCGGCCGACGGATCGGCCGCCATTTTCACGTTTCCCCAAAGGGGACAGACCGCAAGGAGAGCCCATGACCACGCCCCGCCGGATCATCATCGACACCGACCCCGGACAGGACGACGCCGTGGCTATCCTGCTGGCGCTGGCAAGCCCCGAGCTTGAGGTTCTGGGCATTACGGCGGTTGCGGGGAACGTGCCGCTGCCGCTCACGCAGAAGAACGCCCGGATCATCTGCGAGATCGCCGGGCGGACCGACATTCCGGTCTTTGCCGGCTGCGACGCGCCGCTCGTGCGCAAGCTGGTCACGGCCGAGCATGTGCATGGCAAGACCGGCCTCGACGGCCCCGCCCTGCCCGATCCGACCATGCCGCTTCAGGACCGGCACGCCGTCGATTTCCTGATCGAGACGCTGCGCACCGAGCCTGAGGGCAGCGTCACCCTCTGCCCGCTGGGCCCGCTCACCAACATCGCCACCGCCCTGCGGCGCGCGCCCGACATCGCGCCGCGCATCCGCGAGATCGTCCTGATGGGAGGCGCCTATTTCGAGGTCGGCAACATCACCCCCTCGGCCGAGTTCAACATCTATGTCGATCCCGAGGCCGCCGCGATCGTCTTCGGGGCGGGGGTGCCTCTGGTCGTCATGCCGCTCGACGTCACCCACAAGGCCCTGACCAGCCCCGCGCGCGTGCGCCGCTTCCGCGAGATGGGCACCCGGCCGGGGCGGATGGTAGCCGAGTGGACCGACTTCTTCGAGCGGTTCGACCGCGAGAAATACGGGGCGGAGGGCGCGCCGCTGCACGATCCCTGCGTGATCGCATGGCTGCTGAACCCCGACCTCTTCCTCGGGCGGCACATCAATGTCGAGATCGAGACCGAGGGCCGCTTCACGACCGGCATGACGGTGGCCGACTGGTGGCGGGTCAGCGACCGGGCGCCGAATGCGCTCTTCATGCGCGACCTCGACGCCGACGGGTTCTTCGACCTCCTTGCCGAGCGGATCGCGCGGCTCTGACCCTGCCCGGTGGATAGCCGGCCGCGCCCCTCGACTTCAGGAGGCGGGCAGCGTCACGATGAACCGGCTGCCCTTGCCCAGTTCGCTCTCGATCCGAAAGCGGCCGCGGTGGCGGTTCACGATATGCTTGACGATGGCGAGGCCGAGCCCCGTCCCGCCCTTCTCGCGCGAGCGGTGGTTGTCCACGCGGTAGAACCGTTCGGTGAGACGCGGAAGGTGGATCGCGTCGATCCCCTCGCCGCGGTCCACCACCTCGATCCGCACGGCCGGCCCCAACCGCGCGAGCCCGTCGGGGTCGCGGGCCACCTCGACGGTCACGAGCTTGCCCGAGGCGCCGTATTTCACCGCGTTCTCGATCAGGTTGTGGAAGACCTGCGTCAGCTGGTCGGCGTCGCCCGGCAGGGGGAGGTGCCCGGTCTCGCCGGTGCGCTCGATCGCGACGCCCGCCGCCTCGGCCATCGGCCGCAGCGCGGCCACCGCCTGACCGATCACGGCCGAGACATCGACCTGCGTGACCGGCCGCACCCGCTCTTCGGCCTCCACCCGACTGAGCGAGAGAAGATCCTGCACCAGACGGTTCATGCGGCCCGCCTCGCGCGCCATGATCGCAAGGAACCGCGCGCGGGCCGCCGGATCCTCGCGCGCGGCGCCCTGCAGCGTCTCGATGAAGCCGAGCAGCGCGGTCAGCGGCGTGCGCAACTCGTGGCTCACGTTCGCCACGAAGTCGCGGCGGATCGCGCCCATCTGTTCCTGCTCGGTGATGTCCTCGAAGGCGCAGAGCGCGCACCGTTCGCCCGCCACCGGCACCGGCGTCACCGTCACACGGTAGGTCACCTCGCGCGAGGGGCCGGTGATGATGTGGCGCGCCCGTCCCGGCCGATCGAGCCGGAGCGCCCCCTCGATCGCGTCCAGCAACGCTGGCTGGCGCATCGCCATGACATAATGCCGGGCCACGCTCGTCGCCCCGAAGAGACGCTGGGCGGGCGCGTTGGCCGACCTGATCCGCTCGTCGGGCCCGATCAGGACGAGCGGCAGCGGCACTCCCTCAAGAAGCTGGGCTGCGTCCTGCTCCTGCATCCTCGTCTCCCGCATGGCTGCGCGCCCTTCCTGCCATGCGATGCGGCCCGGCGCCAGACGGACCCGCCCCATGCTGCAACGCGCGGGGCGAGGTGTTGCCTCGCACCCGCAGCAGGCGTCCCCGGCGGCTGCGAGCCGGGGCCCCTGTGGGTCGGATCAGAGGGCGGTCAGTTCCGCACGAAAGCGGCGGGCATTGGCGGCATAGCCCTCGGCCGAGGCCATGAGACGGGCGCGCTCCTCCTCGGTCAGTTCGCGCACCACCTTGCCCGGAGCCCCCTTGACCAGCGAGAAGTCGGGGATCTCCTTGCCTTCGGTGATCAGAGCGCAGGCGCCGATCAGGCAGAAGCGGCCGATCTTCGCCCCGTTCAGCACCGTGGCGCCCATGCCGATCAGCGAGCCCTCGCCGATGGTGCAGCCGTGCAGCATCGCCTTGTGGCCGATGGTGCAGTTCGGCCCCACCGTCAGCGGAAAGCCCCAGTCGGTGTGCAGCACCGAGTTTTCCTGCACGTTCGAGCCGGCACCGATCACGATCTCTTCGTTGTCGCCGCGCAGGGTCGAGCCGAACCAGACCGAGCTGCCGGCCTCGAGCACCACCTTGCCGATCACGTTGGCATCGGGTGCGACCCAGGCTTCGGCGTCGATGCGCGGCGCCACGCCGTTCAGTGCATAGATCATCGGGCGTCAAACTCCTTGTTCAGTTCGCGGACGTGATCCACCAGCGTCGGCTGCGTCTCGCGGCGAAGGCGCGTGGCGGACACGATCCGCTTCAGCTTTTCCTCGGTCTCCTGAAGGTCCTCGTTGACTAGCACATAATCGTATTCGGCCCAGTGGCTGATCTCGTCCCGGCTCTTGCGCATCCGGTCGCGGATCACCTCGTCGCTGTCCTGCCCGCGGAAGCGCAGCCGTCGCTCGAGTTCCTCGATCGAGGGCGGGAGGATGAAGATCGACAGCACGTCCCGTCCGAGCGACGAGTTGCGGATCTGCTGCGCGCCCTGCCAGTCCACGTCGAAGAGCACGTCGCGCCCGGCCTCGAGCGCCTCGATCACCGGAGCCTTGGGCGAGCCGTAGCCGTTGCCGAAGACCTCGGCATATTCCAGCATCTCGCCGCGCTGGACATGGTTGGCGAAGGCCTCCCTCGACAGGAAGTAGTAGTCCCGTCCGTCCACCTCACCGGGCCGCGGCGGGCGGGTCGTGGCCGAGACCGAAAATCGGATCGTCGGGTCCCAGGCCATCAGCCGCTTGGACAGGGTCGATTTTCCGGCGCCCGAGGGCGAGGAAAGGATGAGGAGAAGTCCGCGCCGCGCCATGGTCACTCCACGTTCTGGATCTGCTCGCGCATCTGGTCAATGACGGTCTTGAGGTCGAGGCCGACCTGCGTCAGCGCCAGCGACTGGGCCTTGGAGCAGAGCGTGTTCGCCTCGCGCATGAATTCCTGCACGAGGAAATCGAGGCGGCGGCCGACCGGGCCGCTCTCGCCCAGAAGGCTCCGGGCCGCGGTCACATGCGCGGCGAGCCGGTCGAGTTCCTCGGTCACGTCCTGCTTGACGGCCAGAAGCGCCAGTTCCTGCGCGACACGGGTCTCGTCGAGGCCGTCGCCCGCGGCGAGCAGGCGCGCCATGTTCTCACGAAGCGCGACGGGCGCGGCCGCGCGACGGGCCTCGGCCTCGGTGGCGGCGGCGGCGGTCAGCGCCTCGATCCGGTCGAGCTGGGCCGCGATCAGCCGCGCCAGCGCCTCGCCCTCGGTGCGCCGCATGGACGCGAAATCCGCCAGCAGCTCAGGCAGTTCGGCCAGGAGCGCCGCCCGCAGCGGGCCCGTATCCTCGACCCCTGACGCCTGTTCCAGCACGCCCCGCAGCCCAAGAACCTCGGTCGCGCTGGCCGGGCGGAGGTCAATCCCCGTCCCGCGCGCGGCGGCCTCCACGTCGCCCATCGCCCGCAGCACCGCGTCGAGCGTCGCCGGATTGACCCGCAGCCCCTCGGAGCCACCCTCGGCCGCCACCTTGAGCGACAGGCTCACGCTGCCCCGGTTGAGCGCCCGGCCCAGCTCGGCCCGGATCGCAGGTTCGAGACCCTCGATCCAGTCCGGCACCCTGAGCCGCAGATCCAGCCCCTTTCCGTTCACCGCGCGCACTTCCCACAGCCACGAATGGCCGTGCCCCTGGCCCTTCCGCGTCGCGAAGCCGGTCATCGAGCTGATCATGCAGTCCTCCCCGACCCCCGCCGTTCGTTTACCATCGTCTCAGAATTTTCACCCGGAGATACGAAAGGAGGGGTAGATTAACATTTGGATAACCATTGCGGCCGGAGCCCGGCTTCGCCCGCAGCGGCGCATAACAGAGCGGCGGATGCGCGGCAACCCGCGCGCAGCCACGGGAAACGGGAGAGAAGTCATGGGCATGAGGTTCGGCGGCACCGGCATCGGTCACCCGGGCGGAGGGGGACGCGCGGGCGTCGATCCCGCCGCGCTGCTGGTCGTGCGGAGCCACTGGCACGAGTTGCGCTGCCGCGCGGGCGGCGAGCTGCCCGGCCGCGCCGACATCGACCCCCGGCGCATCGAGGGCGCATTGGGGTGCGCCTTCCTCGCCGAGCGGATCGCGCCGGGCATGGCGCGCTTCCGCCTTGCCGGCATGCATCTGGCCGATCTTCTGGGCATCGACGTGCGGGGCATCCCGATCTCGACCATGTTCGGCTTCGATTCGCGTGACCGTCTCGCCGAGGTTCTGGGACGGGTCTTCACCGGCCCCGGCGTTGGCGAGGTCTGGATCGAATCGCCCGCCTCGCTCGGGCGGCAGGCTCTCACGGGGCGGCTGCTGCTGTTGCCCCTGCGCTCGGAGGGCGAGCCGCCGCTGGTCTTCGGCTGCCTCGTGACCGAAGGGGAGATCGGCCGGGCGCCGCGCAAGCTGACGATCACGCGCTCGGCCGTGGAGATGATCGAGGCGATGCCGCCCGAGCGGCCCCTGCCGCGCCTTCGACTGCCCGAGTTCTCCGAGGCCGGGTTCGAGGCCGCTCCGCCGCCGCCCCGCGCCAAGCCGGGCCGCGCGCACCTGCGGCTGGTCAAGTCGGACTGAGCCGGATGAAAAAGCCGCCCCTATGGGCGGCTTTCGGGGTGCGGACGTCGTGCGAGGCTACAGCGCCACGCGCCGGCCCGCTTCGCGCATCGTGGTCAGTTCCTCGGCCACGAGGAAGGCCAGCTCCAGCGACTGCGAGGCGTTGAGACGGGGATCGCAGGCCGTGTGGTAGCGGTTCGAGAGATCCTCGTCCGTCACCGCACGCAGGCCGCCGGTGCATTCGGTCACGTCCTGCCCGGTCATCTCGAAATGCACGCCGCCGGGGATCGTGCCCTCGGCCTTGTGGATCGCGAAGAACTCGCGCACCTCGCGCAGCACCGAGTCGAACGGGCGGGTCTTGTAGCCCGAGGCCGCCTTGATCGTGTTGCCGTGCATCGGATCGCAGCACCAGGTGACCTTGGCGCCCTCCTCGCGCACGGCCTTGATCAGCCGCGGCAGATGCTCGCCCACCTTGCCCGCGCCGAAGCGCGCGATCAGCGTGAGCCGCCCCGCCTCGTTCTGCGGGTTGAGCTTGGCCATCAGCACCTTGAGATCCTCGACCGTGGTCGAGGGGCCGCATTTCAGCCCGATCGGGTTCAGCACGCCGCGGCAGAACTCGACATGCGCGCCATCGATCTGGCGCGTGCGGTCGCCGATCCAGATCATGTGGCCCGAGCCCGCGATCGGCTGGCCGGTGATCGAATCGATCCGGCAGAGCGCCTCTTCATATTCCAGCAGCAGCGCCTCGTGCGAGGTGTAGAAGTCCACCGTCGCCAGATCGTGCGAGGTCGAACCGTTCACGCCCGCGGCCGACATGAAGTCGAGCGCGTCCGAGATCCGGTTCGAGATGTCGCGATACCGCTCGGCCTTGTCCTGCTCGCAGAAGCCCAGCGTCCAGGAATGGACGCGGTGGATGTCGGCGAAGCCGCCCGTCGAGAAGGCGCGCAGCAGATTGAGCGAGGCCGCGGCCTGTGTGTAGGCCTGCAGCATCCGCCGGGGATCGGGGATGCGCGACTCGGGGCTCGGGTCGAAGCCGTTGATGATGTCGCCCCGGTAGGACGGCAGCTCCATCCCGTTGATGACCTCGGTCGGGGCCGAGCGCGGCTTGGCGAACTGCCCCGCCATGCGGCCGATCTTCACGACCGGCACCTTGGCCCCGTAGGTGAGCACGACCGCCATCTGCAGGAGCACGCGGAACGTGTCGCGGATGTTGTCGGCCGAGAATTCCGCAAAGCTCTCGGCGCAGTCGCCGCCCTGCAGCAGGAAGGCGCGGCCCTCGGCCGCCTCGGCCAGCGCCGCCTTCAGCTTGCGGGCCTCGCCCGCGAAGACGAGGGGCGGATATTTCGCAAGCTGCGCCTCGACCGCCTCGACGGCGGCGGCCTCCGGATAGTCGGGCATCTGGATGCGCGGCTTGGCGCGCCAGTCGGTCTTGGTCCAGCCCCTGCTCATGACGGGTCCTCCGGCAGCTTTGATCTGCGGGGCATATACGGAAAGGGCGGGGTCTTGGGAAGCGGAATTGGCTCAAGGAGGACCTTGAAGGGTGCGCCGTTTCCTGTTTCACAGGGCTGTAAACGACGCACAAGGTCGCAACATGACCGTTTCCCCCGCAAGGTCCGCCAGATCCGACAAGCCGCGCCGGTTCGTCTTCCTGCTGCTCGACCGCTTCACCATGATCTCCTTTGCCGGAGCGATCGAGCCGCTGAGGCTCGCCAACCGGATTTCGGGCCGGACCATCTATGCATGGGCACTTGCGGGCGAGAACGGGGCCGAGGCCGTCTGCTCGAACGGCGCGGCCTTCCGGCTCGACATGGGCCTCGACGAGATCGAGCGCGAGGATGTGCTGCTGGTCTGCGGCGGCATCGACGTGCAGAAGGCCACGACACGGGCCGTCGTCAACTGGCTCCGGCGCGAGGCGCGCCGCGGGGTGACGATCGGCGGGCTCTGCACCGGGGCCTATGCCCTCGCCCGCGCCGGGCTTCTCGACGGGCGCAAGGCCACGATCCACTGGGAGAATCAGGACGGCTTCACCGAGGAGTTCCCCGAGGTGCGGCTGACCAAGTCGGTCTTCGTGATGGACGGGAACCGGCTGACCACGGCGGGCGGCACGGCCTCGATCGACATGATGCTGAAGATCATCGCCCGCGATCAGGGCGACGACATCGCCAATACGGTGGCCGACCAGCTGATCTATTCCTCGATCCGCACCGATCAGGACACGCAGCGCCTGTCGATCCCGAGCCGGATCGGCGTGCGGCATCCCAAGCTGTCCGAAGTGATCCGCAAGATGGAGGCCAACACCGAAGACCCGATCAGCCCGGCCGATCTGGCCGAGGAGGTGGGCATGTCCACCCGCCAGCTCGAGCGGCTGTTCCGTCGCTACCTCAACCGCTCGCCCAAACGCTACTACATGGAGTTGAGGCTGCAGAAGGCGCGCAACCTGCTGATGCAGACCGACATGAGCGTGATCAACGTGGCGCTGGCCTGCGGCTTTGCGAGCCCCTCGCATTTCTCGAAATGCTACCGGGCGCATTACGCGACCACACCCTACCGCGAGCGCGGCACGCACGGCGCAACCGCGGGGCCGCGCGCGTCCTGAGGCGGCACACTGCGAAAGGGCGGGAGGCCGAGCCCCCCGCCCCGCAGCGCCTACTCGGCCACCGAGACCTTCGTCATCACGTCGGGCGTGCGCGGAGGCTCGCCGCGGGTGATCGCGTCCACCACATCCATGCCCTGAACGACCCGCCCCACGACCGTGTATTGACCGTTCAGGAAGTCGCCGGGGGCGAACATGATGAAGAACTGCGAGTTCGCCGAGTTCGGATTGGCCGAGCGGGCCATCCCCACCACGCCGCGCGCAAAGGGCACGTCCGAGAACTCGGCCGGCAGGTCGGGATAGCTCGACCCGCCCGTTCCCGCGCGGCGCAGCGAGTCACCCTTGCCGAACTCGACATCGCCCGTCTGCGCCATGAAGCCCTCGATCACGCGATGAAAGACCACGCCGTCATAGGCGCCCTCCTTCGCCAGCGTGACCATGCGCTCGACATGCTGCGGCGCCACCTCGGGCAGGAGGTCGATGACCACCTCGCCCTGCGCCTGCCCCGAGACCTCGATCACGAGGTTCGGGCCAGGGCCATCCTCGGCGTCCTGCGCGAAGACGGCCGACTGCGACAGCCCGTAGCCGCCGAGCACCGCAAGGCCCGCCGACATCAGCCCCGCAAAGAGGAACCGCTCAGACGACATCGGCGGCCACCCGCACCGTCAGCATCTTGTCCGGGTTCGCCGGCGGCTCGCCGCGGACGATCTTGTCCACATGCTCCATCCCCGAGATCACGCGGCCATAGACGGTGTATTGGCCGTTCAGGAAATCGTTGTCGCGGAAGTTGATGAAGAACTGCGAGTTGGCCGAGTTCGGGTTCTGCGACCGCGCGGCGCCGAGCGTGCCGCGCGCATGGGGCAGTTTCGAGAATTCCGCCGGAAGGTCGGGCATGTCCGACCCGCCGGTCCCGGCGCGGCGGATGCTGAAGTTGTTTTCGGTGTTGCCGTTGGCCACATCGCCGGTCTGGGCCATGAAGCCTTCGATCACGCGATGGAACACGACATTGTCGTAGGCCTTGGCGCGGGCCAGCGCCTTCATCCGCTCGCTGTGCTTCGGCGCGACGTCCGGGAGAAGCTCGATCACCACCTCGCCGTCCTTCAGCGTCATGATGATGGTGTTCTCGGGGTCCTTGATCTCGGCCATGGGGCCCTCCTCTTTCAATCGGGGCCAACCTAGTGGCGGGGCGCCGTCAGGAAAAGGTCTGATTTGGCCGGCCTGCGGCCGAACGCCGGTTGACGGGCGGGCATCGATCGGCTTGGAAGCGGGAAACGTCGCCTCAGGAGGAACCGGAATGGGCTGGAAGACACTCGACGACATGGATCTTGCGGGCAAGGTCGTGCTGGTGCGCGTGGATGTGAACGTGCCGATGGAAAACGGCGAGGTCACCGACGCCACCCGGATCGAGAAGATCGTGCCCACCGTCGAGGACATCCTGAAGAAGGGCGGCAAGCCGGTGCTGCTGGCCCATTTCGGCCGCCCCAAAGGCAAGGTCGTGGATGAGATGAGCCTGCGCCTCGTGCTGCCGGCGCTGCAGAAGGCGCTGCCCGGCACCAAGGTCAGCTTTGCGCCGGATTGTGTGGGCGAAGAGGCCGAGAAGGCCGTGGCCGCCATGCTCGAGGGCGAGGTGCTGCTGCTCGAGAACACCCGCTTCCACGCCGGCGAGGAGAAGAACGACCCCGAACTGGCCGCCGCAATGGCGAAGCTCGGCGATGTCTATGTCAACGATGCCTTCTCGGCCGCGCACCGGGCGCATTCCTCGACCGAAGGCATCGCGCGGTTGCTGCCCTCGGCCGCCGGCCGGCTGATGGAGGCGGAACTCAAGGCGCTTGACGCGGCACTGGGTCAGCCCGAGCGGCCGGTGGTGGCCGTGGTGGGCGGGGCCAAGGTCTCGACCAAGCTCGACCTGCTGGGCAACCTCGTGGGCCGCGTCGATCATCTGGTGATCGGCGGCGGCATGGCCAACACCTTCCTCGTGGCGCAGGGGACCGAGGTCGGCAAGTCGCTGGCCGAGCGTGACATGGCCGAGACCGCCCGCGAGATCGTCGCCAAGGCCAGGGCTGCGGGCTGCACGATCCACCTGCCGCTCGACGTGGTGGTGGCGCGCGAGTTCAAGGCTGGGGCCGCGAACGAGACCGTGGACGCTTCGGCCTGCCCGGCCGACGCGATGATCCTCGACGCAGGCCCCCGGACGGTGGCCGCGCTGTCCGAGGTCTTTGCCTCGGCCAGGACGCTGATCTGGAACGGGCCGCTCGGCGCCTTCGAGATCGAGCCCTTCGATGCCGCCACCAATGCCGCGGCGCTGCAGGTGGCGCAGCTCACCAAGGCGGGCCAGCTGATCTCGGTGGCGGGCGGCGGCGATACGGTCGCGGCGCTGAACAAGGCCGGCGCGGCCGAGGGCTTCTCCTACATCTCGACGGCGGGTGGCGCCTTCCTCGAATGGATGGAGGGCAAGGAGCTGCCGGGCGTCGCCGCGCTGAACGTCTGAGGCGATTTTCCGCGCCGCGGCGCCACGTTAGCGCCAACAAGATTGATATGCGCATTCCGCCGGACTAAGTCCGTCTCGACGCAACTGAAAGGACCAGCGGAATGCGCGCTAGCAGAGCAGTTCAGAAGATCCTCGCCAATTATGAGGGCGAAACGCCCGGCGTGAAGGCCAACCTGTGCCGGATGCTGATGGAGGGGAAGCTGGGCGGCACGGGCAAGATGATCATTCTGCCGGTGGACCAGGGCTTCGAACATGGCCCGGCGCGCACCTTCGCGCCGAACCCGGCGGGCTATGACCCCCATTACCACTACCAGCTCGCGATCGACGCGGGGCTGAGCGCCTATGCGGCCCCGCTGGGCATGCTCGAGGCCGGTGCGGATACGTTCGCCGGCCAGATCCCCACGATCCTCAAGGCGAACTCGGCCAACTCGCTGATGAGCGACACGGCGGGCAAGAACCAGGCGGTGACGGCGTCGGTCGATGATGCGCTGCGGCTCGGCTGCGCGGCGATCGGCTTCACGATCTATCCGGGCTCGGACTCGCAGCTCGACATGTATGAAGAGATCGTCGAGATGCGGAAGGAGGCCGCCGCCAAGGGCGTCGCCACCGTGATCTGGTCCTATCCGCGCGGCGAGGCGATCACCAAGGACGGCGAGACGGCGATCGACGTGGCGGCCTATGCCGCGCAGATCGCGGCGCTGATCGGCGCGCATGTCATCAAGATCAAGCTCTCGACCGACCATCTGATGCTGCCCGAGGCGAAGAAGGTCTATGAAGAGCAGAAGATCGACGTGGCCAGCCAGGCAGCGCGGGTGAAGCACTGCATGGATGCGGCCTTCGCCGGCCGTCGCGTCGTGGTCTTCTCGGGCGGCGCCAAGAAGGGCGAGGACTCGGTCTATGACGACGCCCGCGCGATCCGCGACGGCGGCGGCAACGGCTCGATCATCGGCCGCAACAGCTTCCAGCGGAGCCGCGAGGATGCGCTGGCGATGCTGGGCAAGCTCGTGGACATCTACAAGGGCCGGGCCTGATCCCGCAGGCCCTTCCCTCGCGGGAAGGGCCACCTCCTGCCGCGGCCAGGGCCGGGGGCCTCGTCCCTCCTGCCCCTGCGCCGCAGGTTCTTTTCGGTTCCCAACCCGCCTGCGCTCTGGCATGATGCCAGCCACCGCCCCCGCCGAACGAGGGGCGCGACCAGAGGCAGAGCATGAACATCCCGACCTCCCGCCCCGCCATCGGCGCCAGCCTCTATTTCGCGCTGGCCTTCTCGCTCTCGGCCTATTTCACCTTCGCGGCCGTGCAGGGGGACTATGGCGTCTTCCGGCAGGTGCAGATCAAGGCCGAGGCCGAAGCCCTCCGGGCCGAGCGCGACCAGATCGCGGCCGAACTCGCCGAGATGCGCAACAAGACGCGCCGCCTGTCGGACAGCTATCTGGACGTCGACCTTCTCGACGAACAGGCCCGCGCGACGCTGGGCTATGTCCGGGCGGACGAGATCGTCATCCGCTGACCTGAGACCAACCGCTCCACAGCCACCGGCGCCAGCATCCGCCTGGGCGCCGTCCGGTGCCGTTTGCCCGCGGCAGCGGCGCGCGATGACGGCCCCGGAGGGGCCCGAAGAGCGCGCCACCGCCGTCCTCAATATTGCTCTCGCTCCCGCCCGACCTATGGGTTAAAGGTAGTTTAGCCTTGAACTACTTGTCGCGACGGGAGGCGCCGCCATGGCCACCAGAAAATCGCCGGAACAATCCAACGCATCCAGGGAGGAGCTTCTCCACTATTACCGCGAGATGCTGCTCATCCGCCGCTTCGAGGAGAAGGCCGGCCAGCTTTACGGCATGGGCCTGATCGGCGGCTTCTGCCACCTCTACATCGGGCAGGAGGCCGTCGTGGTCGGTCTCGAAGCCGCCGCCAAGGAAGGTGACAAGCGCATCACCAGCTACCGCGATCACGGCCACATGCTGGCCTGCGGGATGGATGCCAAGGGCGTCATGGCCGAACTGACCGGGCGCGAGGGCGGCTATTCCAAGGGCAAGGGCGGCTCGATGCACATGTTCTCGAAAGAGAAGCATTTCTACGGCGGCCACGGCATCGTGGGCGCGCAGGTGCCGCTCGGCGCGGGGCTGGCCTTCGCCGACCGCTACCTCGGCAATGACAACGTGACCTTCGCCTATTTCGGCGACGGCGCGGCGAACCAGGGCCAGGTCTACGAGGCCTACAACATGGCCAAGCTCTGGAGCCTGCCGGTCATCTTCGTGATCGAGAACAACCAGTATGCGATGGGAACCAGCGTGAAGCGTTCGACCAAGTCGCCCTCGCTGTGGGAGCGGGGCGCGGCCTACGGCATCAAGGGCGAGGCGGTGGACGGGATGGATGTGCTGGCCGTGAAGGCCGCCGGCGAAAAGGCGGTCGCCGCCTGCCGCGCGGGCCAGGGGCCCTATATCCTCGAGATGATGACCTACCGCTACCGCGGCCATTCCATGTCCGACCCCGCGAAATACCGCACCCGCGAGGAGGTGCAGCGCATGCGCGACGAGAAGGACGCGATCGAACATGTCCGCGACCTGCTGATCCAGGGCAATCTTGCCACCGACGACGACCTGAAGGCGATCGACAAGGACATCAAGGCCGTCGTGAACGAGGCCGCCGACTTCGCCAAGGAGAGCCCCGAGCCCGCGCTCGAGGAACTCTGGACCGACATCTACGCCTGAGGGGACAAGACCATGGCAACCGAAGTTCTGATGCCCGCCCTGTCGCCCACGATGGAGGAAGGCACGCTGGCGAAGTGGCTGGTGAAGGAGGGCGATGCGGTCAAGTCCGGCCAGATCATCGCCGAGATCGAGACCGACAAGGCCACGATGGAGTTCGAGGCCGTCGATGAAGGCACGATCGGCAAGCTGCTGATCGCCGAGGGCACCGCCGGCGTAAAGGTAAATACGCCCATCGCCGTGCTGGTCGAAGAGGGCGAAAGCGCCGACGCAACCCCCGCTCCCGCCGCCCAGCCGCAGGGCGAGAAGCAGCCGCAACCCGCCGAGGGCAGCGAGGGCAAGGCCGTGGACGAACCGCTCGTCTCCTCGCCCGGCGCGCCGGTTCCGGGCAAGCGCGACCGCTCGCCCGACTGGCCCGAGGGCACCCAGATGAAGACCATGACGGTGCGCGAGGCGCTGCGCGAGGCGATGGCCGAGGAGATGCGCGCCGACAAGACCGTCTTCCTGATGGGCGAGGAAGTGGGCGAATATCAGGGCGCCTACAAGATCAGCCAGGGGCTGCTGGACGAGTTCGGCGCAAAGCGCGTGGTCGACACGCCGATCACCGAACACGGCTTTGCCGGCATGGCGGTCGGCGCGGCCTTCGCAGGCCTCCGGCCCATCGTCGAGTTCATGACCTTCAACTTCGCCATGCAGGCGATCGACCAGATCATCAACTCGGCCGCCAAGACGCTCTACATGTCCGGCGGGCAGATGGGCTGTCCGATCGTCTTCCGCGGCCCGAACGGCGCGGCCGCCCGCGTGGGTGCCCAGCACAGCCAGGATTACGCCGCCTGGTATGCCCAGATCCCCGGCCTGAAGGTGGTGATGCCCTATTCGGCGGCCGACGCGAAGGGCCTGCTCAAGACCGCGATCCGTGACCCGAACCCGGTGATCTTCCTGGAGAACGAGATCCTCTATGGCCGCTCGTTCGAGGTGCCGGTGCTGGAGGATTTCGCGATCCCCTTCGGCAAGGCGCGGATCTGGCGCGAAGGGAGCGACCTCACCATCGTCTCCTTCGGCATCGGCATGACCTATGCGCTGGAGGCCGCCGACAAGCTCGCCGCCGAGGGCATCTCGGCCGAGGTGATCGACCTGCGCACCCTGCGCCCCATTGACTACGACACGGTGATCGCCTCGGTGAAGAAGACCAACCGCTGCATCACGGTCGAGGAAGGCTGGCCCGTGGGCTCGATCGGCAACCATATCGCTGCCACGATCATGCAGCAGGCCTTCGATTGGCTCGACGCGCCGGTACTGAACCTGACGGGCAAGGACGTGCCGATGCCCTATGCGGCCAATCTCGAGAAGCACGCGCTCGTGACCACGGCCGAGGTGGTCGAGGCCGCGAAATCCGTCTGCTACCGCTGAGGAGACCCAGATGGCAACCGAGATCCTTATGCCCGCGCTGTCTCCGACGATGGAGGAGGGGACGCTTGCGAAATGGCTGAAGAAGGAGGGGGATGAGGTCCGCTCGGGCGACATCCTCGCCGAGATCGAGACCGACAAGGCGACGATGGAGTTCGAGGCGGTGGACGAGGGGATCCTCGGCAAGATCCTGATCGCCGAGGGCACCGCGGGCGTGAAGGTGAACACGCCCATCGCCGTGCTGGTGGAAGAGGGCGAGAGCGCGGACGCGGTCTCGTCGGGCAAGACGCCCGCGCCCGAAGAGCCCAAGGACGAGGCCGCGCCCGCGCAGGAGGCGCCGAAGGCCAGCCCCGCCGCATCGCCGGCGCCGGCTGCGAAGCCCGAGGGCGATCGCATCTTCGCCTCGCCGCTGGCTCGGCGGATCGCGACGGAGAAGGGGCTCGACCTTGCCACGGTCAAGGGATCGGGCCCGCGCGGCCGGATCGTGAAGGCCGATGTCGAGGGGGCGCAGAAACCCGCCGCCCCGGCCGCGAAGGCCGAAGCCGCGGCGCCCCAGGCGGATGCTCCGGCTGCCGCTGCGGCCCCCGTGACCTCGCCGGCCGCCTCGGCGGCGTCGGTCGCAAAGCTCTTGGCCGACCGCGAGTTCGAGGAGATCACCCTCGACGGCATGCGCAAGACCATTGCCGCGCGCCTGTCCGAGGCCAAGCAGACCATCCCGCACTTCTACCTCCGCCGCGAGGTGGCGCTGGATGCGCTGATGGCCTTCCGGGCGGACCTCAACGCGAAGCTCGAGAGCCGGGGCGTGAAGCTCTCGGTCAACGACTTCATCATCAAGGCCTGTGCGGTGGCTCTCCAGCAGGTGCCGAACGCGAACGCCGTCTGGGCTGGAGACCGCATCCTGCGGCTCAAGCCTTCGGACGTGGCGGTGGCCGTGGCCATCGAGGGCGGGCTCTTCACGCCGGTCCTGCGCGATGCGCACCAGAAGAGCCTGTCGGCCCTCTCGGCCGAGATGAAGGATCTGGCCGCCCGTGCCCGCACGAAGAAGCTCGCTCCACACGAATATCAGGGTGGCAGCTTCGCGATCTCGAACCTCGGCATGTTCGGGATCGAGAATTTCGACGCGGTCATCAACCCGCCTCATGGCTCGATCCTTGCGGTCGGCGCAGGCATCCGCAAGCCCGTTGTGGCCAAGGACGGCGCGATCACGACCGCCACGATGATGTCGATGACGCTCTCGGTGGATCACCGGGTGATCGACGGCGCGCTGGGGGCCGAGTTCCTCAAGGCGATCGTCGAGAACCTCGAGAATCCGATCGCGATGCTCGCCTGATCGCGGCGCAGCGGGGCTGACGCCGAACATGAGAAAGGGGCCGATCCTTGCGGATCGGCCCCTTTCCCGTAGGTCTGACGCTTCAGCCGTCGTTGAGCAGATGGTCCATCGTGACCGCCGGCTGTGCACATCCGGCCTCGCCCACCACGCGGGCCGGCACGCCCGCCACAGTGGTGCAGGGCGGCACGTCATGCAGCACGACCGAGCCTGCGGCGATCCGGCTGCAATGGCCGACGTGGATGTTGCCCAGCACCTTGGCCCCTGCCCCGATCAGCACGCCATTGCCGATCTTCGGATGGCGGTCCCCATCCTCCTTGCCGGTCCCGCCCAGGGTCACGGAATGGAGCATGGAAACGTTGTCGCCCACCACGGCCGTCTCGCCAATCACGATGGAATGGGCGTGATCGATCATGATCCCGCGCCCCACCCGCGCGGCCGGATGGATATCGACGCCGAAGGCCTCGGACACACGCATCTGGACGAAGTATGCCAGATCCTGCCGTCCGGTCGTCCAGAGCCAGTGTCCCACCCGATAGGCCTGCACGGCCTGATAGCCCTTGAAGAACAGGATCGGCTGGATGAAGCGATGGCAGGCGGGGTCACGCTCATAGACGGCGACCATGTCGGCCCGCGCCATCTGCCCGAGTTCGGGGTCCGACGCATAGGCCTCGTCGGCGATCTCGCGCAGGATCTGCTCGCTCATCTCGCCCGAGGCCAGCTTCAGAGAAAAGCGGTAGGCCAGCGCCCGCTCCATCGAGGGGTGGTGCAACAGGCTCGAATGCACGAGCCCGCCAAGCAGAGGCTCGGCCAGGATGGCGGCATGGCCTTCCTCGACTATGCGCTGCCAGACCGGATCCACGGTTGTCACACGGGGTCTTGCCTCAGCCATCGCAGCGTCCTTTCCTCGTCACGGGCAAGTCTAGCACATAGTCATTCCGGCCAACAGTGGAAGGTAGCGGTGGTTCTTCCCGCACCAAAGGAACAGGCGGCCGCACGGCCGACGATGGCGCGCCCGTCCGTCGCTGGTGCCGCCCCTGCCGGATGCGCCACGCGACGACCTCAGCCACAAGAGCCAGCGCCTCGAGCCGATCCGGGTCCGGCCCGGCCCCATCTGCCCCGTGCGGCAACCGGGCCGCGGCCGAGGCAAGGCAGCCATTGCCCCACAGCGGATGCGGAAGACCCAGCCGCCTCGAGATCTTGTGCGCGCTGTGCGCCTGCTCGATCAGGCGCGCAAGCACCCCAGGGCGATCCTCACGGGGCAAGAGGGCGAGCCGGCTCGCCACCGCCACCAGATCCGCCAGCAGCACACGCCGCATGGATCAGACCATCAGGCGCCGGAACGGGCCGGGTCCGAAGCTGTCCGAGACTTGTGCCACTTCGACAGTAAAGGTGCCTGCCGCACCATCCTCCGCCTGCGCCTCCGCCGTGTAGGTCCAGCACGGTGCCGTTACTTCCTCCTGCCGTCCCACCAGCCCGTTCATGCGGACCCGCACCAGATAGAGTTCGCTCCCCTCCCCCAGAGGCACTTCGCGCCCTTCCCAGCTGTCCCCGTCAATCCGCGTGCGCCGCACCCAGCGCACGAGCAGATCGCCGTCGCGCCGCTCGGCCGCGAGATGCACAGGAGCGAGCGGGCGCAGGCCCACGCCGGCACAGGCATCAACGCGGTGGATCACATCCGCATCATCATATCCACGCGCCGCAGCGCCAATCCGGTAGTGCCGGGCGAGGTTGCGCTCGGCGAGCGGCACCCCGAGTTGCACGAGGGCCGGGGTGATCAGCACCACCGTGCTTCCCGAGGGCCAGATCTCCGGCATCGTCGCATCCGTCCCGGCCTGCCCCCGCAGCCTTCGCGTGAGATCCCACGTCCTGGGACCGACGAGACGCGCCTCGGCGAACTGGAACAGTTCCCAGCCATCCACCGAGCCGTCCCCGATGGCCATCACATTGGCGCCATTCAGCACCTCGAGATCCGAGGCCGACGCAAGCGGCGGACCCTGCAGCTTCACCCGCAAGGCCGCCCCCATGTCCCATCGACCGACCGGCGCGGCCCGAAGCGGCGTCTGCGTCACGCCAAGCGTCGCCGCTCCGGTGACGAGACCGTTAAGCCGGTATCCGGCGTCCTGCATCGCGCTCCAGACGGCAACGCGCCCCGGCCAGGGCGCGGCCGCGACGGCCAGATGCGGCTCATGCGCGACCTCGGCCCCCGTCATCAGCGGCAGATCGAGGATGACGGCGTGCACTGGCATCTGCGCCGCAACCTTGCGCGCGGGCGGCCGCTGCTCTGCGATGTCGGCGGGTATGTAGATCCCCGGCTCCACCCGGACCGCTTCGGCAAGCTGGGCCTCGGCCTGCTCCAGCCGGTCGATGCGATAGCGCCGCCCCTCCAGTTCGAGCACATCCCCGGCCCCGAGCGCCAGTGCAGACCGCGGCAGCGCAAGGCGCAGACTGTCCCGCGCCACCCGGGACTCGGCCAGCCACCGCTCGACCGTCCCCCGCGCCTCGGCCGACGTCAGGACCAGCGGAACCTCGGACTGCGAGACCGCAAAGGTCGCCTCGTCCGGGAAGGCGGCCTCGACCTGCCGCGCCTCATAGTCGCCTTCGGCCTCGAGGAAACCCAGACGGACCCGCCCGGCCGTCTCCACCTCGGCGGCGCGGATCAGTTCCACCGCCCCGTCCAGTTCGTCCGACTGTACGAGCCCCTCACGCCTGACCTCGACGCTCCTGCGTCCGTCCCGCATGCGGAAGACCAGCATCCCGTCCCGCTCCAGCGCCTCGAATCCGTAGGCCAGCATCAGCGGCTGGAGGGCTGCACGCGCCGTATCCACCTCAGCCAGCCCATAGCCCCGCACGACACCATGAAGGCGGGAAACGTCGATGGCGGTCACACCCGACCGCTCGCAGATCTCGGCCACCACCGCCGCGAGGGGTTGCGAGGCGGCGCGCCCGTTCAACCAGTGACCGCGGGCGTAATTGTCCCCATCGCTCCAGACATCGGCACGGGCCGGAAAGGCGGGAAACGGGCGCGCGTCCCAGGCCCAGACATGGGCACGGTCCATGTCCACCATCCGCCCGCCATAAAGCGGTGAGACCGGGTTGTTCGCCTCGTCGGCCCAGTATTCGGCCATGGCCCTTAGGTAATCCATCCCGATGACGTCATCGCGCCGCCCGGAAGACCCCCGGGGAAGCGACGACTCCGAGCTTTTTGGGTCAAGGAACAGGTTGGGCTGGTTCGTGCCCAGATCGAGCGCGGGGCAGCCATATTCCGTGAACCAGATCGGCTTCGAGCGCGGCACCCAGGCCGTGGGCTGCGCATTCCGGGCGCCTGCGATCCTGTCGTGATGCGGAAGCGACCACCAGCTCTTCAGATCCTTGCAGCGATAGACCCAGGGCTCTCCGAAGGCGCCGTCCGTGATGGGCACTCGATCCTGCGCAGCCGCTCCGGCTTCATCGCGGTAATACCAGTCATGGCCCTCGCCTCCGGCGACATTGGCCTTCAGATAGTCGAGCTCATGGACCGAGCCCCAATGTGCATCCGCATGATCCTCGCCCGCCCGCCAGTCCGACAGCGGCATGTAGTTGTCGATGCCGATGAAATCGATGTTCTCGTCCGCCCAGAGCGGGTCGAGATGAAAATGAACGTCGCCCTCCGGGTGGTAGCCGAACCATTCCGACCAGTCGGCGGCATAGCCGACCTTCACCGACGGGCCCAGGATCGAGCGCACGTCCGCGGCGAGCCTGCGCAGTTCGGCCACGGCCGGAAAGCTGTCGCCGCTTGCGCGGATCTGGGTCAGTCCGCGCATCTCCGACCCGATGCAGAAGGCACTGACGCCCCCCGCCAGCCGGCAGAGCCAGGCCGCATGCAGGATGAACCGCCGATAGCGCCACTCGTCCGGCCCGTCGTAGAGGATGCGGTCGCCTTCGATGCGGAACTGATCCGGCTCGGCAGTGCCGAAGAAGGCCGCCACCTCGGCCACGGCGGCCGCGGTGCGGTCCGGGCTTCCGGCACGGCCAGGGGCCGCCGACAAGGTAATGCGACCGCGCCAGGGAAGCACCGGCTGCCCCGTCTCACCAGTCCAGGGGTTCGGCAGCGCATTGCCGGGCAACTGCTCCATCAGGATGAAGGGATAATAGACCACCGACCGGCCCGCCACGTGAAGGGCGCGGATGGCCTCGATCACCGCCGCATCCGCAGGCGTACCGCCATAGACCGGGCGGTCCTCCAGCCGGCCCACCAGTTGCGCGCCGCCCCGATCAATCCCACCCGCGCGCCACGCCATCTTCGAGGCGTCAAAGCTGCCCTGCTCCACCTTCGGCCGGATCTCGCACTCGCCACAGCGCAGGTCGCTTCCGAACCACGAGACCACCAGCGAGACCGAGCGACAGGCGGGCAGTTCGCCCCTCAGTTGATCGAGCGAGGTGAGAAAGTCGCTCTGCCCGGAGGCCGTGTGCACATTGGCGGTTTCGCTTTCGCCCGGTCCGTAATTGTAGGCGAGACGGCTCGTGGCCAGCGCATATTCGCCAGAGCCGGGGATCATCGCCACGCCTCTCACCGCGCGCTGCAGATTCGTCACCCGGTCCGCCAGGGGGCCCTGCGCGGCACGCATGACCTCGAAGGAGAACTGTGGCACCCGGTTCCCGAAGGGTTCGAGTTGCAGATCCTCAATGACCACATAGGCGATGCCGCGGTAGGCAGGGGCCAGACCGGCCCCCTCCACCGCTTCGATCTTCGGATCGGGAAGCTGATCCTCCGTCCCTCGATAGAGGCGAAGATTGAGCGTGTCCGGCGCGATCTCGGCCCCGTCCGCCCAGATCCGCCCCACGCGCAGGATCTCGCCCTCGCACAGCGCGACGGCGAGGCTCACCGAGTAGGAGTAGCTGACCACGGTGGTCCGGGGACCGCCGCCTTTCCCACCGCTCGAACTCTCGGACTGGCTCTCGAGAAAGCGCGAGGCCCAGATCACCTGCCCCGCAACCCGGTTCCGGCCGAAGATCTGCGCCACCGCGGCGCCCTCGCCCGCACCCATCAGGCGGAAACGCTCGATCCGCACGGTGCGCACGGTCTGCGATCCGGCGCCCATCAGGCGCTGATCGATCATCTGCCCGACCGTCGCCCCGATCGCGCGGCCGATCACCGCGCCGGTCAGCCCCAGCACCGTGCCGCCAAAGCCTGCCCCGATCGCCGATCCCGCCGCCGCAAGCAAAAGCGTTGCCATCAGTCATTCCTTTCCGGGAAGGCATAGCGCGCCGCAAGCCGCCGCGCCCAAGGCTCAGAGAGCGGGCTCTCCACCACTCCGTGCCCGCAATAGGCATGAACGAAGGACGCCTCCGGGCCGCTGCACACCAGGATGCCGAGGTGCTTGGCCACAGCCTCGGGACGCATTCGGAACAGAAGAACGTCTCCCTCCGACGCCGCGTCCAGCGGCTGTCTCAGCAGCCACCGATCGCAGGCGGCCATCAGCCGCTCGTCGCCCGACGGCTCGGACCAGTCCGGGGTATAGGGCGGCACCAGCACCGGCTCCGGCCCGACAAGCGTCCGCCAGATCCCTCGCAGAAGGCCGAGGCAATCCGTGCCTGCTCCCCGTGTCGAGGCCTGATGCACATAGGGCGTGCCGATCCAGTGCCGTGCCTCCGCCACCACGTCCGCGCCGCTCATTCCCACAGGCTCCCGCCGTCATTGGCCTTGGTCGTGGCCGGGTAGGCGCTCAGCCAATCCTCTCCCGGAAGATGCGGAAAGCCGCGAAAGTTGCGCAGATTGCCGAACTTGAGCCGGCAGGTTTCGGCGCGCCGATCGCAGCCGGCCTCGAGCCGCACAAGGTCTCCTGCGGCGATCTCCGGCCCAAGCGCCTCCCACAGCTCGACCGTCCGTGCACCTGCTGCAAGCCGGTCGTTCTTCACCACGCCGATCGACCCCCTGGCCGTCCCGCTGAGGACGACAAGGCGCCCCTGCTCGAACCAGCGGTCGGCATAGGCCGCGAGCCCCGTAAACCCGAAGGCCTGCCGGTCCGTAACCGACCCCACGGGCCGCTCGACCGAGAATGAGCCGTCGCTCAGATCAAGACCGCACTTGCCGTCCCCCAGGACCGCCTGGCAGTCGCGCTGATAGACCCTTCCCTGCGGCTGGTTCAACGCCTCGGTCAGACCGCGCAACTCGGCGCGGAAACGCCCACCCGCATGGGTGATCTCGCCCAGTGTGCCCCGAAACTGCAACAGCCGCTCGCCCGGATCCATCCAGTTCACCAGCCAGGCAAGAACCCCCGCCCCGTCGAAGCGCCCGGCCAGCAGGTCCGCCTCGGTCACCGAGCCGTGCGACAGCGCGCCCACCGTCTCGGCATTGTCCACCGAAAGGCCGGTCGTCTGCTGCAACGCCGACGACGTCAGGCCGGTCTCGGCCCGGCACAGGATCCCGTCAAAGCCGAGATCCCGATCGTGATCGGTAAAGCCGAACACCTGCCCGTCGCGCCGCGTAACGGCCCAGCAGCGGCATACCGTCGTCGCACCGCTCTTCAGATGCGCATGAAGCTCCCTCGCGCCCATCAGACCCGCACCTCCATCACGGGAACGCTCGGCACCTCGCCCGCCTGAAACGAAGCCATCGAGATCTGGATCCGGTCCGTGTCGAACCGGACGGGGACGTCGAACTCGAAGCCCGCCGTGACCTCCGCCCCCGCGGCGGGGGCGACGGCGAGTGTCACCAGCCCCGTCGTCGCATCGAGCGAGAAGCCCGCACCCGGTGCCAGCGCCGTGCCGGACACGGCCACGGTCACTGTCCCGGCCACGGGCTTGGTCACAGGCCGGACATAGCTTTCCGCACCCGAACTGTAGGTCTTCTGCAGTGCAAAGGTGCGCGCCGTGCCGTCGCCCGTGCCGATGATCTGATCATGGGCTTGCGGCACCTCATCCGGCGCGCAGGAGCGGAAGTCGGCCCAGTCCTTCCAGCGAAACCCGAAAAGCTGCCCGCGGCGCGCCTCGAAAAAGGCCAGCACCGCCTCCACGTCGCGCAGCGAGCGCAACGCCACCCCCGCATCATATCGGCGGCGTGAATGCGCCCAGAGGCTGTTGCGCTCCTCGAACCCATTGACCAGCGTGACGATCTCGGTCCGCCGCTCGGGGCCGCCGACCGAGCCGAAGCTGAGGTTCGTGGGAAAGCGGACCTCGTGAAAGCTCATGCCGTTCCCCTATCCATTGCGTTGCCCGCGCGAGAGCATGCGGCTCACCTGCGCGGCGATCTGGCCCCGGCTGCGCTCAAAGCCCTGCACGTCGGGCGTGGCCACGTTCATCACCACCTGAACGGCCCTGCCGCCGCCGGCTTGCACGCCGAGGCGCCCGTCCGTCCCGCGCGCCAGCGGCAGGATCGCCTCGGGTCCCGCCTCACCCATGATCCCGGTTCCGCCGCGCATCGCGAAGGGCGTGGCGCCGGCCACCACCCCGCCCCGCGCGAAGGCCATTACCCGCCCCTGCGCAAAGGCCGCCCCCTTGGCAAAGGGCAAGAGCCCGCCCAGCACCGAGTTCAGCCCGTTCGCCACGAAGCCCGAGACGGCATCCTGCACCGGCTTCATCGCGATCGAATAGACCGTGCGCGAGATCGACTGCGCGAGACCCTCCATCGCGTCCGAGAGCTTCATCCCGTCGAAGAGCACGCCATCGAAGGCGCGGCGAAGGCCCGTTCCCACGCCGCTCGACAGCCGGTCCACCTCGCGGCCCGTGAACACCATCGAATCCCGCATCCGTGCAAGCTCCGCCTCGAAGGTGGCCGTCATGCCGGCCGCATTGCCCAGCGTCGCCTCGAGTGCCGCCACCTGCTCCTCAAGAGTCTCGATGTCAGCCATCATCCTCATCCTTTCGCATGTCCGGATAGGCGCGCAGCAACTCGTCCAGCCGCGCGCGCGACAGGGGCGACACCGCGGACGCCCCCAGCATGATCCTCAACTCGGCGGGGGTGAGCCGCCAGAAGGCGTCCGGCGACAGCCGAAGTCCCTCAAGGCCCACCCGAAGCAGCCCGGCCCAGTCCAGCCCGGCCATGTCACTCCTCCGGCAGGGCGAAGGCGCGGGCCAGCAGTTCGGCCGCGGCGCGCGCGGCCCCCACGGGTCCACCAGCCAGATCCGCGCGCCGCAGATCCTCCGCCGAGCCCTGCCAGCCCCCGCCACGCAATCCCGCCACCAGCACCGCCAGCACGTCGCGCGCCGAGAACCGCCGCTCCTCGAACCTCTCCGCAAGCGCGATCAGACTGTCGGCCCCGAGTTCCACCTCCAGCTCCGCCAACACGCCCAGGGTAAGCTTGCCCGTGTGGCGCCGGCCATCGAGCCAGATCGCCACCTCTCCTGCCCAGGGATTGGCCATCACAGCGCCGCAAAGCCGAGCTTGCCCGCCGAGGCGAGCGTCATCTCGTAGGTCGCCTCGCCATCATGGCTCCCGGCATATTCGATGGCGGAGATCAGGAACGGCCCCTCGACCACGCCAAAGCTCGGGATCACCACCTGAAAGCGCGGCGCCTCGCCGGCAAAGAACAGCGCCCGGGCCCGTTCGTCCGTTGCTTCGTCCCGGAACACGCCCGAGCCCGAGATGGACGCCGATTTCACGCCCGCCCCCGCCAGCAGTTCCCTCCAACCGCCCTGGCTTTCAAGTGAGGTCACGTCCACCGTCTCCGCGTTGAAGCTGATCCTCGTGGCGCGAAGCCCGGCCATCGTCTGAAAGACGCCGCTCCCCGTCAGATCCACCTTGACCAGCAGGTCCCTGCCGTTCTGCACGCCCATGACTTTTCTCCATGATGTCCGGCCAGGCCGGTGTCAGTCCTCGATCCGCGCGCGGAAGATGAGGTCGATGCGCCGTGCCCCGCCCGAGGCAAGCCGGCGCGCCGTGCCCTTCAGGAAACGCAGACCCACCAGCCGCCCCCGGCCCAGCGCAAGCGACGCATCCTCGAGCGCGTCCGAGACGGACGCAGCGACCCGCTTGGCCTCGAGAAAACCCGCCGCATCCGAGATCACGCTGATCGTGAAGCGGTGCTCGGCACCTCCGCCCGTGCTGTCCGAGACATCGCGCACCTCCTCGGGTCCGATCAGGACCCAGGTGCCCCGTCCCCCGCCCTTCGGCAGGGCGTCATGCACCGGCACGTCCGCAAGGTCCGGCCACGCGGCCAGCCGCTGGAAGAGCGCCGCCTGCAATGCGGCCGCAGCCCCGTAGCTCATGCCGGCACCTCCTCGCGGGCAAAGCAGGTGAGGTAACGCCCGCCCGCATCCTTCTCGCTCACCGCCAGGATGGGATAGATCCGCCCGCCTTCGCGGAAACGCTGCCCCGGCTCGGGCCGCGCCATCGAGCCCATCGGCGACGCGCGTACCGTGATCTTCAGCGGCACCGAGCCCAGTGGCACCTCCGCAATCGCCACCTCGCGCCCGGTTCCCGGCTCGATCTTCGCCCAGTGCGTTCCAAGCCCCGCCCAACTCAGCACGCGGCCCCCGGCCCCATCCTCCTCCGACAGCGGCGCCTCGAGCACGAGCCGCCGGTTGAGCATCTCGCGCATCACGCCACTCCCCCGCCCAGCAGCCGGACCGTTCGCCAGCGTTCGATCAGGCCAGCGACCTGCCGGGGCAGCCCCGCGGCACTCAGGCCAGGCTCGTATCGGTTCTCGTAGTAATCCGCCGCAAGCAGCATCACCGCCTGCGCCAGATCCGGAGGAACCTCGGCCCAGCTCTCGCCGAAACCCGCGTCGAACAGGACCTCGACCCGCCCGCCCTCCGGCACGGCCGGCAGCAGCCCCACCCTCGGCATCAGCTTCGGCCGGTGCAGATCGCGCACCAGCCGCCAGAGGCTCGGGGAAACAGGCGCCGCCCGGTCCTGCCCGTCCACCCGCACGACCGAGACCACCTCGGCCACCGGCGCGACCGGCAGGGCCTGCGCCTCATCCGTGCGCCAGTCATCGAGCACCAGCAGATACCGACGGGCGAGCAGCACCTTGCCGGTGCGGCCTTCGATCGTCGTCATGGCCGCGCGGAGGAACGAAGCCAGCAGCCCGTCCTGCAGCCCCTCCTCGCCAAAACCCGAACCGAGGCGCAGATGCTCCTTCAGCCGGGCCACCGGCAACACGCCGTCCGGCACCGCCGTCTGCTCGATCAACATCATGGGAAGAACTCCGATCTCCGGGGAAGCGCGCGCCGGAGCCCCGGCGCGCGCCCGCCGCCCGTCGCGGGGGCGGCCTCGCGCAGCATCCGTCAGGACACCGCGATCTTCAGCAGCTTGATCGCCGCATAATCGGTCACGTCACCGCCGACCCGCTTCGTGGCGTAGAACAGGACGTGCGGCTTGGCCGAGAACGGATCGCGCAGCACCCGAACCTCCGGCCGCTCGGCGATCGTGTAACCCGCTGCAAAATCCCCGAAGGCGATGGCGAAGGCATTGGCGGCGATGTCCGGCATGTCCTCGCACAGCAGCACCGGATAGCCCATCAGCCGCGCGGGCTCGGCCGCGGCCAGACCATCCGACCACAGGAAGCGGCCGTCCGAGTCCTTCATCTTCCGCACCGCGCCCGCGGTCTTCGAGTTCATCACGAAGGTCGCGTTGGCGCGGTAATCGGCGCCCAGCGCATAGATCAGGTTGATGATGCAGTCGGCCGGGTTCGTTCCAAGAAAGTCGTTCGTCGCGCCCGTGGGAATGTATCCGATGTTGCCCCAGGTCCAGGACGCGTTCGGCACCTTCGCAGGCGCGAGGAACCCGCGCGGCTTGTCGGCGCCGTCGCCGCTCACGAAGGCCGCGCTCTCGGCCCGCATGAAGCGTGTGGCAATCTTGCCCGCAAGCCACCCCTCCACGTCGAAGGCCGCGTCGTCCAGAAGCCGCTGGCTCGCCTTCGGCATGGCCGACAGCTCGTGGAGCTTGATCGAGATGCGTTCGATCGCGGGCGTCGCACTCTCGCTGATGGCGCTCGCCTCGGTTGCCCAGCCCGAGCCCACTTCGGTACGGTCGATGAGAACCTCGAAGCTCGTGGCCTCCACATTGACCACACCGGCGATCTGCCGGATCGAGGCCGTCGAGAGCAGCATCGAGCGGATCGTGTCCGACGTCTGGGAATCCACCAGATAGCCGCCGTCCGCCGCCACCGCAGTCGTCATCGCCTTGCCCTCCAGGACAAGCCCGCGCAGCCCGTCGTCGTCGCCCGAGCGGAGATAGGCCCCAAAGGCCTTGCGATGCGGGGCCTCCTGGTCGGCAGCGGCCGAGAGCGCCGGGCGCCCGTAGATCATGGTTTTGCGGTCCAGCATGGTCAAACGCTCTTCCTGTTGTTGCAACACGGTCTTCACCTCATCCTGAAAGAGCTTGATCTCCCTCAGGAAGCCGGCCATTGCGGCTTTCGCCTCTCCAGCCGGGTCGGGGCCTGCGGACATGCCTGTCCCGGCCCGAGCCCAGGTCTCGGTCATCCTCATCTTCCTCTGGCTTGTGGTGGTTCGGGTCAGACGCCGGACAGGCTCTGCCGCGCGTCCTCGAAGAGTTCGGCGATGTCGTGCCAGTCCAGCTCGTCGTGGTCCTCGCCCTTCGCGGCGACGCGCGCCTCGGGCAGCATCGGGAAGGTGACAAGGGACACCTCCCAGAGTTCGATCTCGGCCAGCACGCGGTGCCCCTTCGCGTCCCGCTCGGACCGGACGGTGCGATAGCCGATGGACAGACCGTCGATCGCTCCTGCCGCAATGAGGGCCGCCGCCTCGCGCCCCCGGCCGATCTCGGTCAGGATGCGGCCCTTGACCCACAGGCCGGTTTCATCCTCATGCACCTCGTCCCAGACGCCGATCACCTCGGCCGGATCGTGCTGCCAGAGCATCTTCACCCGCCGGCCCTGCAGCCTCATCGCCTCGAGCGAGGCCGCATAGGCATTGCGCGCCACCACGTCGCCGCCATGGTCGGGGCGGCCGAAGATCGAGGCATATCCCACGATCATCGAGCCCTCCGACAGGACGAGGCCCGTCTCGGGCCGGTGGAACTTGCGCTCCGGGGCACCGAATTCGTCTCTCATTCGCATCCGCTCACTCCAAAAGGGCCCGCGCCACGGCCTCCGCCCCCTGCATCAACAGGAAGGCGGCGACACCGTAGAGCCAGAGCCACATGCGCTGCTCCACCCGCTCCAGCCCGTTCTCGATCCGCCCCAGCCGGAAATCGATCGCCGTCAGGCGCTCACCCGCAACGCGCTCGTTGGCATCGATACGCGCATGCGCCGCGTCGAAGCTCTGAAACAGGTAGCGCGAGCCGCTCTGGTCCATCTCATTCGTCCTCCGCGATCCGTGGCAGCCCCAGCAGCATCCGCTTCTCCGCCTCGGTCAGGAAACCCGCGTCCGAAACCCGCGCCCATTGCTGATCCCGCTCGGCCGCCAGCGCCGGCACCTGATCGAGATCCGGGCGAAGCTCCACCGCCTCTCCGGTGAAGCCGGCCAGCCAGTGCGAGATCGCCGCCGTGACCCGTGCCGCCAGAGGCAGCACCGTCAGCCGGTAGAAGGCGCGGTGGGCCTCCTGATAATTCGCGTAGGTCGCCTCGCCGGGTATGCCGAGCAGCATCGGCGGCACGCCGAAGGCAATGGCAATCTCGCGCGCGGCCGCCTCCTTGGTGGTGTGAAACTCCATGTCCGAAGGCGAGAAGCCCATCGGTTTCCAGTCGAGCCCCCCTTCCAGCAACATGGGCCGGCCGGCGTTGCGCGCCCCCTGATGGTTCGCCTCGATCTCGCTCACCAGCCGGTCATATTGCTCGGCGGAAAGCGCGCCCTGCCCGTCCACACCCCTGTAGATGATGGCGCCCGAGGGGCGCGCGGCATTGTCCAGCAGCGCCTTCGACCAGGCCGAGGCCGAGACATGCACATCCAGCGCCACCGCCGCTGCCTGAAGCGGCGAAAAGCCGTAGTGGTCATCCTGTGGATGAAAGGTGCGGATATGGCAGATCGGCATCGTCTCGGTCATGTCGAACCGGATGCGCCGTCCCCCCACCGCATAATCGTAGGCCACCGGCCATCCATCCGGCCCCGGCACAAGGCTCATCCGGTCCGACCGCAACAGATGCAACTCGCCCGGCAGCCGCGACAGACCCGCCACCGCCTCCAGATAGGCGTTGCCGGTCAGCAGCAGTTGCCCATAGACCGCCTCCAGCAGTTCCGCCCGGCCCTGAAGCGGGTTCGGACGGGCGATCAGCTCCAGGATCGGGTGGCTGTCATAGCGCCGCTCGTGATCCTGCAGCAGAAGCGGAAGCGCCGCCGCCGCCTCCGAGATCAGCTTGACCGAACGGAAGGCGATCGGGTTGCCGAGAAACCCGTTGCGGGTCAGCGACACGGTATCCCGCGGGCTCCAGGCCACGCGCCCCGTGCTCCAGCCCACCAGCGGGCCGGTGGCCGAGGCCTTCCGCTCGGGCGGCTCGGCCTTTTTCCTCAGGAAGTCGAACAGCATCGGCAAGAACTCCTCTGTCGCGCGGACATGCGCCGCCGCGCCGCGGCCCTTGCAGGCCGCGGATCCCCCCGCTCTCCGGGGTCAGCCGTTACAGCAGGCGCATCCGCGGGTTCACCCAGGCCCGCGCCGGCTCGATCATCAGGTCGGTCAGCGCCCAGACCAGCGCATCCAGCCGGTCAGGCGAGCCGCGGCCGTCGTAGCCGCGCACCGTCATCCGGCACATCTGATCCTCGAGATCGCCCAGACCCCGCAGATGCCGGACCCGCCCCTGCTCGTAGAGCGCGGCAACGGGTTCCGCCCGCGCCGCCTTCCCGCGCGAGGCATGGACAGCCCGGAACGGCACGAGCGGGTCGATCTGCCGGATCACCGTTTCCACCAGATCACCTCCCTGGTTCACCTCCGCCACCAGCCGATCCGCCCCATGCCGATGCAGCGCATCAAGCGCCGCCCGTGCCCAGCGATCCGGGCTCGCAGCCCCGACCGAGGCATCCTCGAGCACGACCGCCTGCCAATCCTGAGGCGGGCCGTCGGTCCGCGCGCCCACCACCACGATGCCGCATTCGTCCGAGGCTTCGTGCCCGGTCACGGGCGGATCGACCGCCACCACGATCCGGTCGAGGGGACCGGCCTCCTCGGCCCGCAGCGCCTCGATCCGCACCGTGGTCCAGAGCGCGCCCTCGACATCCTCCAGCAACAGCCCCTCCAGCTCCTGCCGCCCGAGGCGCGTGCCGTCGTAACGGGCATGGACCTCGTCGAGGAAGGACTTGGCCAGATAGGCACGGTTCGCCTCGGTCGGCGCATGCGTGACCACCGTCGAGGGGTTGTCGAGGATCTGGCGCAGCACCGGCACGTTGCGCGGCGTCGTCGTCACCACCTGCCGCGGCTGATCGCCCAGCCGCAGCGAGAATTGCAGCATGTCCCACGCCTCTTCGGCGCGGGCCCATTTGGCCAGTTCGTCGGCCCAGGCGGCGTCGAACTGCGGTCCGCGAAGGCTCTCGGGATCGTGGGCCGAAAACACCTGCGCCACCGCCCCGTTCGGCCACACGAGGCGCTTGCGCCCCGCCTCCCATTCGGGCCGCCGATCGGGGGGCGAGCAGGCCAGCAGGCCGCTCTCGCCGAAGACCATCACCTCGCGGGTCTGATCGACCGTCTCGCCCACCAGCGCCACATGGCGCGACCGGCCCGGATCTCCGGGCCTCGGGCCCTCGACCTCCGAGCGGACCCACTCGGCCCCCGCCCGGGTCTTGCCCGCGCCCCGGCCGCCCATCACCACCCAGCTCTTCCACCCGCCCTCGGGCGCAAGCTGGTGCGGCAGCGCCCAGAACTCGAACATCCAGGGCAGCGCAAGCAGCGCATCCCCGCCCAGCCGCCCCAGGAACTCATCCGCCCGCTCCTGCGTCACGGAGGCGAGCCAGGCGGCGCCCGACCTCAGCCCGTGCGGCCTCGAGGTCGAGGGCATAGTCATGGACGATCCCGCCCGCTGTCCTGCGTAGCCGTTCAACCCTTGCCCTTTCATCCATCACCAGTTGAAGCGCGACCTTGAGATCCTTCACCGCCTGCACGGCGGCGCGAACCTCCTCGGCCCGGCCTTCCGTCAGCTTCCTGCGGGCGCGGACCAGATCCTCGGCCGCCTCGCGGTAAAGCTCTTCCGTCTCCGCCAGCAGATCCACCGGCGGGGGTTTCTTCACGATCGTCATGTGCAGCTGCTTCCGCCTCCCGAGGCTCGGCCGGCCAAAGGAAAAGCGGCCCCGGGTTGCCCCGTGCCGCTTGCCCACCTCTTCCAGCATGTCACAAGGGATACATCGGACCGCCCGCCAAGTCAAGCGGAAAACCGTTCCCCGTCAAAGACTTATCGTGCGATCCCTTAACCTTTCGGCAAGGATCGCGCCCCGCCCGGTCACTCGCCCTGGATCCCCACCGGAGGCGGCATCCCGCGCTCGGCCTCGATCCGCCGCCAGGCAGCCACATTGCGGTTGTGCTCGGCCAGGGTCCGCGCGAAGGCGTGGCCCCCGCTGCCATCGGCCACGAAATAAAGGTAATCCGTCTCGGCCGGGTTCAGCGCCGCCTCGATCGAGAGCCGGCCCGGATTGGCAATGGGCGTGGGCGGCAGCCCGTCGATCACATAGGTGTTGTAATCGGTCCGGCGGCGTAGCTCGCTCTGCCGCAGACCGCGGCCGAGGACGCCCTTGCCCTCGGTGATGCCATAGATCACCGTCGGGTCCGTCTGCAGCCGCATCCCCTGCGCCAGCCTGTTGACGAAGACGCTCGCCACCTGCGGCCGCTCCGAGGAAATGCCGGTCTCCTTCTCGACGATGCTCGCCATGATCATCGCCTCTTCGGGCGATCCATAGGGCACGCTCGGGGACCGCGCGGCCCACAGCTCGGCCATGATGCGCGCCTGCCGCTCCTGCATCTGCGCCAGAAGCGCCGCCCGGTCATCCCCCCGCGCCACCTCGTAACTGTCCGGGGCCAGCGAACCCTCCGGCGGAACCTCCTTGATCTCGCCCTCGAGGAACTCGGCCTTGCGCAGGCTCTCGACCACCTGCCAGCTCGTCACGCCCTCCGCCAGCGTCACACGCCAGCGCAGGTCGCCTTCCCCGGCCGCCTCCCGGTAGGCTTCGGGCGCCTCACCCTCCCCCGGCACGAACTTCGCCACCTCGACATAGCGGCCCTCGCCCGCGTCGAACTCGCGCAGGATGATCTCGGCCGCCACCACGCCGATCCGGTAATTCACCTCGCGCCCGCAGGTCGATTGCCCGCCCGCCGTCAGAATGTCGAGGATCTGGGCCATCGAGGCGCCCGGCGGCAGCAGATAGCTGCCGAACTTGAGCCCCGCGGCCTTGTCGGAATAGTCCGCCCCGATGCGGAAGATGCGCGCATCGCTCACCGCGCCCTGCGACTCGAGCCGCCGGCTCACGACCGACAGCGAGTCTCCCCGCTCGACCCGCAGGCAGACGGCCTCGGTCAGCGGCCCGGGGCCGATGTATTCCTGCCGCCCCCAGGCCAGCAACCCTGCCGCCGCCACCAGCACCACGATGAACAGGGTGAGCGCGTTGGAGGCGACAGAGCGCCACATCACGAAGTGACCCGCCCGAGGATGAGCGACGCGTTGGTGCCGCCGAACCCGAACGAGTTCGACAGCGCCACGTCGATCTTGCGCGGCCGCGCCACCTTCGGCGCGAGGTCGATCTTCGCCTCGACCGCGGGGTTCTCGAGGTTCAGCGTCGGCGGCGCCACCTGATCGCGGATCGCGAGCACGCAGAAGATCGCCTCGACCGCACCGGCCGCGCCCAGCAGATGGCCGATGCTCGACTTGGTCGAGGACATGGTGGCCTCGGCCGCGGCATCGCCCAGAAGCCGCTCGACGGCGCCCAGCTCGATCACGTCGGCCATGGTCGAGGTGCCGTGGGCGTTGATGTAGTCGATGGCCGAGGCCTCGAGACCCGCGCGCTTCAGCGCCATGGTCATCGAGCGGAAGCCGCCGTCGCCATCCTCGGAAGGCGCGGTGATGTGGTAGGCATCGCCCGACAGGCCATAGCCCAGCACCTCGGCATAGATCTTCGCGCCCCGCGCCACGGCATGCTCATACTCCTCGAGCACGACGACGCCCGCACCCTCGCCCATCACGAATCCGTCGCGGTCGGCGTCCCAGGGCCGCGAGGCGGCCTCGGGCTCGTTGCCCCGCTTGGTCGAGAGCGCCTTGCAGGCGTTGAAGCCGGCGATCCCGATCTCCGAGATCGGGCTCTCGGCGCCGCCCGCCAGCATGACGTCGGCATCCCCCAGCTGGATCAGCCGCGCCGCGTCGCCGATCGCATGGGCGCCGGTCGAGCAGGCGGTGACGACCGCATGGTTCGGCCCCTTGTAGCCGAAGCGGATCGAGACCTGCCCCGAAGCCAGGTTGATGAGCGCCGAGGGGATGAAGAACGGCGAGACGCGCTTGGGCCCCTTCTCCTTGATCAGGACGGCCGTGTCGGCGATGGCCGAAAGCCCGCCGATGCCCGAGCCGATCATCACGCCCGTGCGGCAGCGCTGCTCCTCGGTCTCGGGCACCCAGCCCGAGTCCGTCACCGCCTGCCCGGCCGCGGCCATGGCATAGAGAATGAAGTCGTCGACCTTGCGGCGGTCCTTCGGCTCCATCCAGTCGTCGGCGTTGAAGGTGCCGTCCGTGCCGTCGCCCAGCGGGATCTCGCAGGCATATTGGGTGGTCACGCTGGACGCGTCGAAGCGCGTGATGGGCCTCGCACCGGACTTCCCGGCCAGCAGGCGTTTCCACGTCTCCTCGACGCCGCACGCCAGCGGCGTGACCATGCCCAGCCCCGTGACAACCACTCGACGCATGCCATGACTCCTCTGCCAGCCCGTGCCCGGGCCCTTGTGGGTTGCGGTCTTACACGCGGCCACCGTCCTTCGCAACAAGCGCGGCCGCGGCCATGCGCCTGTCCGCCGCTCTCCGGGGATGCCGCGAGAGGGGGCATCGACCCCCCTCCCGCGGCGTTGCCACGGACCGGGAACCCGCGGTCCTTCGAAGGGCGATGGGGGAGCTGCCGCGCGTCCCGCCGCGGCAGCTGCGCGCCGATGGCCGATCCGGGGCCGGTCGATGGGCCCGGCCCCGGCAGGGCCGGTTGCGGGGGTTCGATGCCCCCGCAACCGGCACCTCCCCGTCCGGCCGTTCACAACTGACCGGGGTGCAAGGGCCCGAGCCTGTGCCGCACGCAACGAAAACCCCCGCCGAGCACGCTCGACGGGGGCCAATGTCGCGGACCCGAGGTCCGGTGGAAGCTCAGGCGGCTTCCGAGATGAACTTCACCGCATCGCCGAAGGTCTGGATGGTTTCGGCCGCATCGTCCGGGATCTCGATGCCGAACTCTTCCTCGAAGGCCATCACGAGCTCGACCGTGTCGAGGCTGTCCGCGCCGAGGTCGTCGATGAACGAGGCATTCTCGGTCACCTTTTCCTCTTCGACGCCCAGATGCTCGACGACGATCTTCTTCACGCGATCAGCGATGTCGCTCATGTCACTTCCTCATTCGTTGCGGGAGGGTTCCCGGCTCGTTGTCCCTTGCCCTGCGGCAACTGGTGCAGTTCAGCCGGCGGCGTCAGCCCCGGCAACTCTGACGGGCCTATAGCAAGGCTCCTTCGCCAAGGCAAACGCTTTCCCGCGCCGAAAGTGCCGCATCCCGCCGGCGCTTTTTCAGAGCATGGCCATGCCGCCGTTCACATGCAGCGTGGCCCCCGTGACATAGCCCGCCTCGAGGCTGGAAAGATAGAGAACGGCCGCCGCGATGTCCTGCGCCTCGCCCATCCGCCCCATCGGAACCTGGCCGAGGATGCGTGCCTTCTGCTCGTCGTTCAGCTTGTCCGTCATGGCCGTCCCGATGAAGCCCGGCGCCACGGCATTGACCGTGATGCCCCGGCTCGCGACTTCGGCGGCCAGGCTCTTCGACATGGCGACCACTCCCGCCTTCGAGGCGGCATAGTTGGCCTGTCCCGTATTTCCCGTCGCGCCCACGATCGAGGTGATGTTGACGATGCGCCCCCAGCGCGCCTTCATCATGCCGCGCAGCACGCCCCGGCAAAGGCGGAAGGTCGAGGTCAGGTTGACCTCGATCACCTGCGTCCAGTCCTCGTCCGACATCCGCATGGCCAGCTGGTCGCGCGTGATGCCCGCGTTGTTGACCAGGATATCCACCGCGCCCATGGCGTCCGCCGCCTGCTTCGGCAGCGCCTCGACCGCCGCGGCGTCCGAGAGGTTGCAGGCCAGCACATGAGCCCGCCCGCCCAGCTCCGCCGCCAGCTCCTCGAGAGGGCCCGTCCGCGTGCCCGACAGCGCGACCGTCGCCCCCGCCGCATGGAGCGCGCGCGCGATGCCACCGCCGATACCGCCCGAAGCGCCTGTGATCAGCGCAGATTTTCCCGTCAGATCGAACATGGTCCGTCTCCTCGCATTGGCTTTGGCGCCCTTTACCAGCGGCAGGACAGGCGCGCCACCCGACTTCGCCGCCGCAACGCCGCGACAGGATGCACGCGATCTTCCGCCGCCTCGCCTGCCTCGCAGAGGCTCGCCGGAGACGCCGTCCGCGAACAGGCCGCAAAGGCTTCCGGTTTTCGTGATCATCCGCCGGGCGGCGGACCGCCCGGCCGGGGCTTTCTCCCCTTGACGTCGCACTCGCGGCGGTGAAAACACCGCCATGGCCACCGCGACCCTCACCATCGACCTGGACGCCATCGCCGCCAACTGGCGCGCGCTCGACCAGATGACCGCCTCCGACTGCCAGACCGGCGCCGTCGTGAAGGCTGACGCCTACGGGCTCGGCGCGGCCAAGGTCGCCCATGCCCTCGCCCGGGCCGGCGCCCGGCGCTTCTTCGTCGCCGCCTGCGAGGAAGGGGCCGAGGTGCGCCGCGCGCTCGGCTCCGGCCCGCAGATCTGCGTCTTCTCGGGCCATATGGAGGGCGACACCGCCCTCATCCGCGACTTCGACCTCACGCCCATGCTGAACTCGATCGAGCAGCTCACCCGGCATTTCGAGACGCTCGGCGGCCAGCCCTTCGGGCTTCAGCTCGACAGCGGCATGAACCGGCTCGGGCTCGAGCCCGGCGAGTGGGAGGCCGTGGCCGCCACCGCCCTCGAGGCGGGCCCGGAACTGCTGATGAGCCATCTCGCCTGCGCGGACGAGCCCGACCATCCGATGAACACCGAGCAGCTCCGCGCCTTCCGCGCCATGACCGACGGGACCGGCGTTCCCCGCTCGCTCTCGGCCACCGGCGGCATCCTGCTTGGCCCCGCCTGGCATTTCGAGCTGACCCGCCCAGGCATCGGCCTCTACGGCGGCCGCCCGTTCGAGGAGGCCCGCCCGGTGGTGCATCTGTCGCTTCCGGTGGTGCAGGTGCGCGAGGTCGAGATCGGCGAGCCCGTGGGCTATTCCAACAGCTGGACGGCCGAACACACCTCGACCATCGCCACGGTCGCCGCGGGCTACGCCGATGGCCTGCCGCGCACGCTGTCCTCGAGGGCTTCGCTCTTTGCCGGCCGCGTGCCCTGCCCGCTCGTCGGCCGTGTCTCGATGGACCTCATCACCGTGGACGTGAGCCATCTCCCCGAGGTGCCGGACGCGCTCGACATCCTGTGCCGCCACCAGACGCCCGACGATCTGGCCGACACGGCGGGAACCATCGGCTACGAGATCCTCACCAGTCTCGGGCGCCGCTACCAGCGCCGCTACGGGGCGCTCGCGGCGTGAGCCCGGCCGCTCCCATCGCGGCGCTCGGGCGGGCGACGCTCGGTGCGCTGGCGGCCATCGGCCGGATCGCGCTCTTTGCGGCCGCGGTCATCAGCCACCTCTTCCGGCCGCCCTTCTACCCGCGCGAGTTCCTCAACGCGCTGATCCAGATCGGCTGGCTCTCGCTGCCGGTCGTCGGCCTCACCGCGATCTTCACCGGGGGCGCCCTCGCGCTCCAGATCTACGCGGGCGGCGCGCGCTTCTCGGCCGAGGCGGTCGTGCCCTCGATCGTGGCCATCGGCATGACGCGCGAGCTTGGCCCCGTCCTCGGCGGGCTGATGGTCGCGGCCCGCGTGGCCTCCTCGATCGCGGCCGAGATCGGCACCATGAAGGTGACCGAGCAGATCGACGCCCTCGTGACCCTCTCGACCAACCCGCTGAAGTATCTTGCCGTGCCCCGCGTGCTGGCCGCCACGCTCGCCGTGCCGGTCCTCGTGGCCGTGGGCGACTCGATCGGCATCGCCGGCGGCTGGCTCGTGGGCGTGAACCGGCTCGACTTCAACTCGGCCACCTACATCAAGAACACCGTGGACTTCCTCGAGGTGTGGGACGTGGGCTCGGGCCTCGTGAAGGGCGCGGCCTTCGGCTTCATCGTGGCCCTGATGGGCTGCTATCACGGCATGAACTCGGGCCGCGGCGCGCAAGGCGTCGGCCGCGCCACCAAATCCGCCGTCGTCGCGGCCTCGGTCCTGATCCTTGCCGCGAACTACCTGCTGACGGAGGTGTTCTTCACCTCATGATCGAGCTTTCCGGCGTCACCAAGAGCTTCGGCTCGAACCAGGTCCTGCGCGGCATCGACCTGCGCATCGAGAGCAACAGCTCGATGGTCATCATCGGCGGCTCGGGCACGGGCAAGTCGGTGCTGCTCAAGTGCATCCTGGGCCTTGTCGCGCCCGATGGCGGCCGGATCCTGCTGAACGGCGAGGATGTGACCCGCGCCGAGCGCGACGCCTTCCTGGCCCGCTTCGGGATGCTGTTCCAGGGCGCGGCGCTCTTCGACTCGCTCCATGTCTGGGAGAACGTGGCCTTCCGCCTGCTGCGCGGCGCGCAGAAGCGGCCCAAGGCCGAGGCGCGCGAGATCGCCATCGAGAAGCTGCGCCGCGTGGGGCTCGGCCCGCAGGTGGCCGACCTCTACCCGGCCGAACTGTCGGGCGGGATGCAGAAGCGCGTGGGCCTCGCCCGCGCCATCGCGGCCGAGCCCGAGATCATCTTCTTCGACGAACCCACCACCGGGCTCGACCCGATCATGGCCGGCGTCATCAACGACCTCATCCGCGAGATCGTGACCGAGATGGGCGCGACCGCCATCACGATCACCCACGACATGACCTCGGTCCGCGCCATTGCCGACAACGTGGCGATGCTCCACCGTGGCAAGATCCGCTGGACCGGCCCGGTCTCCGAGCTCGACACCACACCCGATCCTTACGTCCAGCAGTTCATCCACGGCCGCGCCGAGGGCCCGATCGAGGCGCTGCGCTAGGATGCTGCGCGCGGCCAATCTCGCGCTGCTGCTTCTTTTTCCGATGGCCTGGTTCGCGCCCCTGATGCGGGCGGGGATGCTGCCACTCTTCGGCCTGTCCGAAATATCCGTCGTCTCGGGCCTCCAGTCGCTCTGGGGCACCGACGTCGGCCTTGCGCTGCTCGTGACCTTCTTCGCGATCTTCGCGCCCTACCTGAAGACCATCGGCCTCGCGCTCCTCCACGCCCGGCTGCTCTCGCCCCGCGTCCTGCCCGCGCTTCACCTGCTGGGCCGGCTCGCCATGGCCGACATCTTCCTGATCGCGCTCTATATCGTGCTCATCAAGGGTGTGGGCCTCGCCACGGTCGAGACCGCCTGGGGCCTCTGGTTCTTCACCGGCTGCATCCTCGCCTCGCTCGCCATCTCGTTCCTGACGCCCTCGCGTTGAACAGGCGCCGTGGCGGGCCTCCGCCTGCCGGCTTGCGCCCCCCTGCCCGAGCGGGCAAAAGGCGCCATGGCCAAATCCTCCCCCGTCTTCACCTGCCAGACCTGCGGCGCCGTCCACCGCAAGTGGGCCGGCCGCTGCGACGCCTGCGGCGCCTGGAACTCGATCACCGAGGAGACGCCGCTCTCGACCGGGCCGAAGGCGCTCGGCTCCAAGGGCCGCACCATCGCGCTCACCGACCTTGCCACCGAAGAGGCGCCCCCGCCGCGCACCTCCTCGGGCATCGACGAGCTTGACCGCGTGCTCGGCGGCGGCCTTGTGCCCGCTTCGGCGATCCTTGTGGGCGGCGATCCGGGCATCGGAAAATCCACGCTCCTCCTGCAGGCGGCCGCAAGCTTCGCCAACGGCGGGGTGAAATGCCTCTACGTCTCGGGCGAAGAGGCCCCGGCGCAGGTGCGGATGCGCGCCCAGCGGCTCGGCCTCGGGCAGGCCCCGGTGGCGCTCGGCGCCGAGACGAACCTGCGCGACATCCTGACAACGCTCGACGCCGAGCGCCCGGCGCTCGCCATCATCGACTCGATCCAGACCATGTGGCTCGACAATGTCGAGTCGGCCCCCGGCTCGGTGGCCCAGGTCCGCGCCTCGGCCCACGAACTCGTGACCTTCGCCAAGCGGCGGGGCGTGGCCATCGTCATCGTGGGGCATGTGACGAAGGAGGGCCAGATCGCCGGCCCCCGCGTGGTCGAGCACATGGTCGACACCGTCCTCTATTTCGAGGGCGAGCGCGGCCACCAGTTCCGCATCCTGCGTGCCGTCAAGAACCGCTTCGGCCCCGCCGACGAGATCGGCGTCTTCGAGATGACCGGCGGCGGGCTCGCGCAGGTCTCCAACCCGTCCGCGCTCTTCCTGTCGGACCGCGACCAGCCCGCTCCCGGCTCGGCCGTCTTCGCGGGCATCGAGGGCACGCGCCCCGTCCTCACCGAGATCCAGGCCCTCGTCGCGCCCTCGCCGCTCGGCACACCGCGCCGGACGGTGGTGGGGCTCGACAGCGGCCGGCTCTCGACCATCCTCGCCGTCCTCGAGGCGCGCTGCGGCATCCCCTTCGCGGGCCTCGACGTTTTTCTGAATGTGGCCGGGGGCATGCGCGTCTCGGAACCCGCCGCCGACCTCGCCGTGGCCGCGGCCCTCGTCTCGGCGCGCGAGGATGTGGCAATTCCGCCCGACATGGTGCTTTTCGGCGAGATCTCCCTCTCGGGCGCCCTCCGCCCCGTGACGCAGACGGAAAGCCGCTTGAAAGAGGCCTCGAAACTTGGTTTCTCGCAGGCAGTTGCGCCGACCCGCTCGAAAGTGGGCCAGGATGCGGGGATGCGGGTGCGCCAGATGCCCGACCTCGCGGCATTCGTGGGTGAGATGTTCGGGGCAGGGTAACGCCGAAGGAGCGGGCACATGGAAGGCTTCACCATCATCGACGCCGTGGTTGCGGCTGTCATCGTGCTGTCGGCGATCCTCGCCTATTCGCGCGGCCTCGTCCGCGAGGTCATGGCGATAGCCGGCTGGGTGGCGGCGGCGGTCCTCGCCTTCGTCTTCGCGGCGCAGGCCCAGCCCCTGATCAAGGAGGTGCCGGTCCTCGGCGACTTCCTCGGCGACAGTTGCGAACTGTCGATCATCGCGGCCTTCGCCGCGGTCTTCGCCCTCGCCCTCGTGCTCCTGTCGCTCTTCACGCCGCTCTTCTCCTCGGCGATCCGCAATTCCGCCCTTGGGGGCCTCGACCAGAGCCTGGGCTTCCTCTTCGGCGTCCTGCGCGGCGTGGTGCTCGTGGCGGTGGCGCTGATCGTCTATGACCGCGCCGTGGCCTCGAACACGGTCCCGATGGTGGACAATTCCCGCTCGGCCCGCGTCTTTGCCTCCTTCCAGGAGAACATCGACCAGTCCATTCCGTCCGACGCGCCCGGCTGGATCGTCGCCCGCTACGAACAGCTGGTGAGCAGCTGCACCGCGCCCGCCACCCCCGCCCCGGCACCCGCGAACTGAGGGGAACGGCTTTGTGAGGGTGACAGCGGCGTGACAAGCCACTACATGAGGGGCCAATCTCCCCTCGGATTCGGAGCCCTCCCATGCGCCCCTTCCTGAGCCACCCCTTCGACGATGACAAGTTGAAGGAAGAGTGCGGCGTTTTCGGTGTCATCGGCGTATGTGACGCAGCAAATTTCGTGGCCCTCGGCATGCATGCCCTGCAGCACCGCGGGCAGGAAGCCGGCGGCATCGTTGCCTACGATCCCGAACACGGCTTCAACTCGGCCCGCCGCTTCGGCTATGTGCGCGACAACTTCACCGACCCCGCCACGATGTCCACCCTGCCGGGTGCGCTCGCCATCGGCCATGTCCGCTATTCCACCGCCGGCTCCAAGGGCGCGACCGCGATCCGCGACGTGCAGCCCTTCTTCGGCGAGTTCGCGATGGGCGGTGCGGCGATCGCCCACAACGGCAACCTGACCAACGCCGCCGCCCTGCGCCGCGAGCTGATCGAGCGCGGCTCGATCTTCCAGTCCTCCTCGGACAGCGAATGCATCATCCACCTGATGGCGCGCTCGATCCAGAAGAACATCCCCGAGCGGATGAAGGACGCGCTGCGCCGCGTCGAGGGCGCCTTCTCGGTCGTGGCCATGACCCGCACGAAGCTGATCGGCGTGCGCGATCCGCTCGGCGTGCGCCCGCTGGTGATCGGCCGGATCGGAGAGGGCTGGGCGCTGTCGTCGGAGACCTGCGGCCTCGACATCATCGGCGCCGAGTTCATCCGCGAGGTCGAGCCGGGCGAGATGGTGGTGATCGACGAGAAGGGCATCGAGAGCTTCCACCCGTTCGACCGTCGCGCCGCCCGCTTCTGCATCTTCGAGCATGTCTATTTCTCGCGGCCCGACTCGATCCTCGGCGGCCGCTCGGTCTATGAGACCCGCCGCCAGATCGGCGTGGAACTGGCCAAGGAAGCGCCCGTTGACGCCGATCTGGTCTGTCCCGTCCCCGATTCCGGCACACCGGCCGCCATCGGCTTCAGCCAGCAATCGGGCATCCCCTATGCAATGGGGATCATCCGCAACCAGTATATGGGCCGGACCTTCATCGAGCCGACTGAGCAGATCCGCAACATGGGCGTGCGGCTGAAGCTCAACGTCAACCGCGCGCTGATCAAGGGCAAGCGGGTGATCCTCGTGGACGATTCGGTTGTCCGCGGCACGACGTCGCGCAAGATCAAGGACATGATCCTCGATGCGGGCGCGGCCGAGGTGCATTTCCGCATCGCCTCGCCCCCCACGGCCTGGCCCTGCTTCTACGGGGTGGACACGCCGGAACGTGCCAAGCTTCTGGCCGCCAACATGTCCGAGGACGAGATGCGCGACTGGATCGGCGTGGATTCTCTGCGCTTCATCTCGCTTGACGGCCTCTACCGGGCCGTGGGCGAGGCCGCGGGCCGCGATCCCAAGGCCCCGCGCTATTGCGACGCCTGCTTCTCGGGCGATTATCCCGTGGCCCCCTCGGACAAGATCGATCAGGGGTTCGAGATGAAGGCGGCCCAGTAGGCCGTCCTTCGCGCGGCGCGCACCTCCTGCCCGCGCCGCCCGCCGCTTGCGCCCACCCGTGTTTTTGGCCATAGGCTGAAGCGCCGCAGACCCGGAGTCGCGGCGTTTTTCCAGTCAGAAGGCCGCCCCGATGAGCACCCTGCCCTCGCCCCGCATCGCCCTTGTAACCGGAGCCTCCCGCGGGCTCGGCACCGCGATCGCCGAGGAACTCGGCGTTGCGGGCTGGCATGTGGTCGCCGTCGCTCGCACCACCGGCGGGCTCGAGGACATGGACGACCGCATCCGCGGCCGCAGGCCGGGCGCCGAGCCCGCCACGCTCGCACCGATGGACGTGACCAACGACGACGCGATGCGCCACCTCTGCCGCTCGATCTATGACCGCTGGGGGGCGGTGCATCTCTGGGTCCATGCGGCCATCCATGCGGCACCGCTCTGCCCGTCGGGCCATATCGAGCCCAAGGACTGGGACAAGTCGATCGCGACCAACGTGCGGGCCACCGGCATCCTGATCCCCATGGTCGAGCCGCTGCTGCGTGCCGGACAGGGCACCGCGCTCTTCTTCGACGATCCGCGGGGCGGCGAGCCCTTCTTCGGCTCCTATGGCGCGACCAAGGCCGCACAGATGGCCCTCGTGCGGAGCTGGCAGGCCGAGACCCGCAAGATCGGCCCGCGCGTCCAGATCGAGACCCCGAATCCGATGCCGACCGCCACCCGCGGCCGTTTCTACCCCGGCGAGGATCGCGCGAAACTCGCCGACATCCACACCGAGGCGCAGCGGATCCTGGCGCTGATCTGATCCCTGATCCCGCGTGCAGCCGTGCCTTCCGCGCGGCTGCCGTTGCCGGCACGGAAGCGTCCCCACGCGACGCCGAAAGCCCGCGCTCTTGCGCGGGCGTCTGCATGGCGACTGTGCCGGGAATGTGCGGTATGATGGTGGGCGATAACGGATTTGAACCGCTGACATCTTCGATGTGAAAAAAGCAGCCGTAGCGCAACCTATTGAAACCTGTTGATCTGCACGCTTTTTATTCCATGCCGAAAGGCAGGTTTCGCGATTTGCGCCGGTTCACGCAGGTTCAATGAACCGGGGAGCGCTTCGTATGGCTGGCGGCGGGTATGGAGCCATCAGCGCATGGACCCACGTCGCGTGATCCCCGCCGGTCCAGCCAGCGCAGCGGCCGGAACATCTCAGCCCGTGCCGCATTGACTGCCTCCGAACAGAGGAGTTGGACATGGGATATCTGCAACTTGATGTGACGATGACCGGCATAGTGCTGCGGCAGATCGGTGAGTGCGGAACGCGGATCCTCGAGCGCTTCAACACGCACGAGGTCGGGATGCGCCGGGCGCTGATCACGGCGCAGCGCGAGCTTGCGCGTAACGGCTCCCTGGCCGAGGTGAGAGCAAGTGTTCAGCAGCCCGAGCTGGGGCAGCGACTGAAGCACTGCGTCGAGACGGAAGCGAGCAGCGGCAGCAAGCTTCAGGGGTTGGCCGAGACGCTTTGAGCGCACCTCAACTCCCCCCACCTCACCATCGGCGGGTGGATGCTGCCGCCAGACCGGCCCATCGCCGCCCGGCTCGCCTCGAGGCTCTCCAGCACGATCACGGCATCCTGGGTGCATCTCGTAAATCCGACCTCCACATGCGCCACCCCAGCGTGGCCCGAGTGCGCGGGCCACCAGAGCCCTGCTTTTATCCGACGGCTTGAACAGACCTCAGCTTGTCAACAGCCCTGTCATAGGCCTTCAAGCCGGACGGCTCACTCCCAACCAGTTTTTTTACATCGATCAATTTGGCGACGTCGCAAAATTCCCCCTTGTCAGGGTGAACAATCATGAAACGCGAGTTGTTCTGCAGCATTACGTGCGTAGGCTTGATTTCCCGCATGAGGGCTGGATCCATTCTTCCCGTGCCGTGCAGGAAATACGTGGTCTTGAACCACGGTGCGAGAAACCGCTCCATGTAGACGAAGGACGACCCGCCGGACACCAGAAGCGTTCCATCCACATCGGGCCGCTCCGACTGCATGATGCTCAGCTGTCCCGTATTGCCGCCTTTCCTATAGGCCGTATGCTTGACTTTATAGGGTTGCTTATAGCTCAGGTGCGGATAAAGGGCCTTGTATGCGCCCATCAACTTGTTTCCCAAGTCGCCGCCCTGCATTCTCATCTCGATGTTCGCGTAGGGCTCCAGTTCATGTGGAACGCCAAAATACCGCAGCACATCGCGGCTGGCGATTGCCGCGCCCACACTTGACCAGTGGGTGTCCCCGCCCCAATAGCTCACCGAAGACGACAGCTTTAGCTCATCGATCGGACATACAAATTTCGACCGATGCCTTGAGCCGTTCAGAAACTGAACGAGCCCATTTTGATCTGAAACTTTAAAAGGAGCAAGGTCAGGCTTAATCAGTTCTTTTGAGGGCGCGATGCAGTAACACCACTTCGCCCCGACTTCATCTGCCAACGCGGAGAACTTGTCGAGATATCGATCCCATGCAGAGATGCTAGGAGCCATGTCCGCAGTCCCGTCAGCTTGCTCGCGCAAGGAGTTCGAGTTGCTCAGAAACAGCCACCCGGATCCACCCAGGCTAACATTTGGAACCTGCACAACATCTATCGTCCATTGCAGCTTTTCGTTGCCGGACTGGTCGACCGAGTGAACTGTGCAAGATGCTAGTGGCGCAGCCACAGAGAAACCGTGATAATCGTCTTCAATCTGGATGCCAGCGTTGCGGAAGCGCGTCGAGACGTCAGGGCGCTCTCTGAGTTTATCGCAGCTTATCGTGAATTTGTTGAAGCGGATCAAGATCTTCTTCACATCCGGCCGCGCCCACCCAGAGATACTAAGAAGTTGCGCCTTCTGGCCATAGTGCTGTGTCGGCTGATCGAGATGAATATCCTGCGCCTTACGCGTCTTCTGAACTGCGTAAACCATCGGTTACAGATTCCCTCATTGCACCACGTAGTTGTTAGTCAGCCAGTATGCTCGATGCAACTCGTGCCTATGCGACCAGTCGTCCTGACAATGCACTGGCGCCGGGGCGTCTTGATCGCAGCCCACACCTTATCGCGAGCCTGAGAATCGGCTGCACGAAGCCCCCTCCGCTCACGCCAACTTCTCCAGCCGCACATGGTCTGCCCCCAGAAAAGTGGTCCTCCCTGAGGTAGGCTTTCGGGCCCGATGGGGAGATCGTCGCCAAGCTTCGGCAGGTCGACGTGTTGGTGTCGCAAGGCCGCTCGGTGGCCGAGGCGGTTCGGTCGATCGGCGTAACCCAGTTCACCTACTACCGCTGGCGCAAGGAGTTTGGCGGCCTGAAGACTGATCAGGTAAAGCGGCTGAAGGAGCTGGAGAAGGAGAACGAGCGGCTGCGGAAGGCTGTTTCGGATCTGACACTCGAGAAGCTGATCCTGAAGGAGGCCGCCTCGGGAACCGAAGGTCCGCGTCAGCGAAACTATTGAGCCCCGCCCGCCGGCGGGCCTGCATCGATCACGTCCGCCAGAAGCTCGGCCTGTCCGAACGGGTCGCCTGCCGCGTGCTGGGGCAGCATCGCTCGACGCAGCGTAAGGTGCCACAGGGCCGGCCCGACGAAGAGGCGCTGACGGCCGACATCGTCGCGCTGGCCAGCCAGTACGGCCGCTACGGCTATCGCCGGATCACCGCGCTGCTCCGCGAGGCGGGCTGGGCGGTGAACGTGAAGCGGGTCGAGCGGATCTGGCGAAGGGAGGGGCTGAAGGTCCCGCAAAAGCAGCCGAAGAAGGGGCGCCTGTGGCTGAACGACGGATCCTGCATCCGCCTGCGGCCCGAACGGCCCAACCATGTCTGGTCCTACGACTTCGTCGAAAGCCGGACCCACGATGGGAGAAAGTTCCACATGCTCAATGTCCTCGACGAGTTCACCCGCGAATGTCTGTCCATCCGCGTCTCCCGCAAGCTCAACTCGACCGACGTCATCGACGTGCTGTCCGAGTTGTTCATCCTCCGCGGTGTGCCCGGCCACATACGGTCCGACAACGGGCCGGAGTTCATCGCGACTGCGGTCAGAACCTGGATCGCCGCGGTCGGCGCCCGACGCGCCTTCATCGAGCCCGGCAGCCCCTGGGAGAACGGCTACTGCGAGAGCTTCAACTCGAAGCTCCGAGACGAGCTCTTGAACGGAGAGATCTTCTACAGCCTCGCCGAAGCCCGGATCGTGATCGGGTCCTGGCGCCAGCATTACAACGCTGTTGCATAACACCCATCTCTCTATGTCGTTGAGGGGAATAGGTTTTTCTGGTCATGATGCGGTCCTGCGGGGTGTTTTGCCTTCCGCTTGGCTTGCTCCGCGACTTGCTGTGCCTGTGGTGTGGCGAGTTCGGACCGCCGGAAGAGCCACGGGCCGTCGGACAGGGGGTGGTTCCCCTCTACCACTCCGGCTTCGGCCGCAATCCTCAGGGTCTTCGGCGATACGCCGAGCAAGCGCGCTGCGTCGGTCAGGTTGAGCCACGGCTCGATGCCGTCAGGGGCCAGGCGGAACACCGGGATCCTGTGATGCGAGCGCAATGCGGTGACGCGCTCACGCGTCCAGCGATTGCCATGGCCGGTCAGCAGACCGTTTCGATTGAGGATGCTGGCAATCAGATCATCGGAGGCGATGAGCGCTAGGTGGCGCACCGCGACGATGATCTCGGGGGCGGTGCTGTTGCGCTGTCCCCGCCGCCGCTTCGGCAATCGAAGCTCCGTGTGCGCGCCGCCGATCCAATGGATCAGCAGGACGATCTCGGACGCGCCGTTATCAACGTCGGCAACCACTTCATGAATGACGGCACGGACGATACGCTTCTTCAGCCGTGCATCCGTTGTGGGGGCGGCCCATATCGCTCGAAGGTTCCCGGCCAGCCTGGTGGCGTCGAGCACCGCCAGCGAGGAAGGTCCGGGCGCTGTGTCATCATGCATCGCGATTCTGGCCTCGACGTCGGCCGCCTGCTTCAGGGCGCGGTTCCAGCGCGTCTCCAGTTCCGCCGCCACCAGCCGGTTCGCTGGATCGGCGGCATCGTACTGCCGGAACGCCCGATCGGCATGATAGCGGGCCGCTTCGAGATCGCGCAGAAGAGCTTCGCGAACCTGGTCGCATCGGTCGGCAGCCTGCGCCTCTGCCTCGGCGGCGGCAGCGATGGCGCCGGGTTCGACTACCTGCAGCAGGGCTTCCTCGATGGCATCGTCGACTCGCAGGCCGCCGAAGGCGATGCAGCGTGGCTCGCCGTTGTCGAGCAGCCCGCGCCAGCAGGAATAGCGCGGGATGTCGTGCCTGGCTCCGGTGTAGCGGATCGTCAGCTTGCGACCGCAGCGCCGGCAGCGCAACAGGCCCGCGAGGAGGGCATCGCCGTGCTTGGGCGCGCCATGGTGACGGCTTGCGGGGATGTTGTCGCTGACCATCGTGCGGATCGCCTCTGCCCGCTCCCAACCGACATAACCTTCATGCGCACCGGGCTTCAGCGCAAGCCAGTCGCCGCGCGGCTTGCGGCGGCTGCCGGAGCGCGCGATGGCGGCACCGTGCCTCGGCGCCACGCGGGTTTTGCCATAGGCGTAGGCGCCGCCGTAGGCCGGGTTAGCTATCATCCGGTGGATGGAGGCGTAGGTCGGCCTGCGCCAGAAGACGTCGCCGTTGGCGCGCCTGGCCGGCAACTCCAGACTATGTTCGAGAAACCAGAGCAGAGCCTGCCGGGCGCTGCCGAGTTCCGCCACTTTGTCGAAGACGAGGCTGATGGCCTCCTGCACGCGACGATCGGGATCCTTCTCCAGCCGGTCGCCGGCCTTCACGAAGCCGACCGGGGCGGCGACGATCAGCTCGCCGCGGCGGGCCTTCTCGTACCGCGCCGAGAGCGAGCGCTGTCGCAGCAGATCGAGTTCGTACTCGTTGAGGCTGCCCTTCAGGCCGAGAAGCAGGCGGTCGTTGCCCTGGCGCGGAGCATAGACCGTCTCCTGGTCGACGAGCACGGTGTCGACCACGCGGCACATCTCGATCAGCTGCTGCCAGTCGCGGCTGTTGCGGGCGAAGCGCGACACCTCGCGCGCCGCGACCGCACCGACCTTGCCCAAGCAGACCTCGGCCACCATCCGGTCGAAGCCGGCCCGCGCGACACCGCCCGCGGCCGAGCGGCCGAGATCCTCGTCGATGGTCTCGATGGAACTCCAGCCGAACGCCACCAGCCGGTCGCGCATCGCATATTGCAGGGTGCTGCTCTCGCGGTTGTGCAGAACCTGATGGGCCGAGGACTGCCGCACATAGAGGATGGCCTTGCGCTCCAGGTGATGCGGCCCGATCTTCTCATGCATCATGTCCCGCCTCCTTCCGCTGCCCGTCCGCGCCGTCGGCATGGTCGAGGATCAGGCGGACCATCAGCCCGGTCAGCGTCGCCTGCGTCTCGTCGGGCAGGCTCCTCCAGTCCGGCAATGGAAGCGATCCGGCGGCGCAGGGCGGATCGAAGAGGTCGAGTTGCTGCGGTATCGTTCGGCGCGGCATGGGCATCTCCCGGAATCGCATTCAAGGAGGTCGATCCTGCGCCCGAATCCCGCGATCCAGATGGCCCGCCGCCCGCGTCCGCCGTATCGTTCAGCAGAGCTGCCAAGCTCGCCAAAGCCCCGATCGATGCGATCGGGGCCGTCTTCAGCACCCAGTGGTGACTGGCTGCCCGGTCGAACATCCAGGCCGGAACCTCAAGAGCGCGAGCGGAGGCAACACCCGTCAGACTGCAGCGAAATCTCGCCTCGCCCGCCTTCTCGACGGCCTCGTGAACATAGACCCGACAGCCTGCCCATGGATGCCAGGGATAGAGAAGCGTCCGCTCCTCCGTCCCGTGGGTGTTGTGTGATCGAGTTGTACAACACAAGGCGCCCGCATTCATCGCTCGGCTACCGTCCCCCGGCACCACGGGCGGTGCAGTGGACGGCTTCGCCACCCGCACCCGCTACGCCGGCCACTCCGACCGTGGCGCCAAGACCCGTCATGCACTAAGATTGAAACCGGACCACCCCATGGGGGCAGGCCAGACAACGACGAGCACTTCTGGCAGCAGATGGACTTCCTCATCCCGCAGCTCCTGCGCGTGCTCGAGCCGGGCCGGATCGCGGCCATCCATGTGAAGGACCGGATCATCCCGGGCGGCATCAGCGGTTTCGGCTTCCAGACCTTGAGCACGCTCCACTGCGACTGCATCGCCCGGTTCTAAGGGCACGGCTTTGCCTACCTCGGCATGAAGACCATCACGACAGACGTGGTGCGCGAGAACAACCAGACATATCGGCTGGGCCGGACCGAGCAGTGCAAGGACGGGACCCACATGGGTTTCGGCGTCCCGGAATATCTCCTGCTCTTCCGGAAGCCGCCGACGGATCGCTCGAACGGCTATGCCGACCGGCCGGTGAAGAAGGGCAAGAAGGAGTGGGACGCCGAGACGAAGATCTGGGCCAACCCGGACGGCTACAGCCGGGCGCGGTGGCAGATCGACGCCCACGGCTAAACCCGATCAAGCGGCAACCGCTGCCTGCGCCCGGGTGAGCTGGACGGGCTGGACGCGGACCAGATCTACAAGACATGGAAGCGGTTCAACCTGACGGAGGTCTACGACTTCGAGCACCATGTCAGGATCGGGGAGCACCTCGAGGCGCAGGGCCGGTTGCCGCCGACCTTCATGTTGCTTCCGCCGCACTCGGTCCACCAGGACGTCTGGTCGGACGTGGCCCGAATGCTGACGATCAACGGCGAGCAGGCGCGCAAGGGGCAGGAGATGCACCTGTGCCCGCTGCAATACGACATCGTGGACCGGGCCATCCTTCAATACACCGAGCCGGGCGAGATGGTGTTCGATCCGTTCGGCGGGCTGATGACGGTGCCCTTCCGGGCGCTCAAGCTCGGCCGCAAGGGGTCCGGGGTGGAACTGAATCGGGGCTACTTCCTCGACGGCGCCAAATACTGTGCCGCGGCCGAGGCCGATGCCGCCACGCCCAGCCTCTTCGACTTCATCGACGAGACCGCAGCATGAACTCGACCATCATCACCGCGCCGATGACGGTCACCGTCTCGGCCGAGGCCGGCACCTTCACCATGGCCCGCGGCACCTGGTCGGCATCGGCGCCGCTCGCCTGCCTGCCGGGCTGGATCAAGCTCTATCGCCACCTGCGAGACCGGGGCGGAGGCGGGTTCAGGCGGTTCTACGAAGCGGATGTGCAGGCGCTGGAGGCGGCGCAGAGGGAAGTGAAGGGGATGTAGGGATGAGCCTGATCGATGACCTGAAGAAACAGATCGCCGCCGCCGAGGCGCGCATCCGGGAAATTCAGCATGGGCGCCCGCATCCGGAGGTGGCGGTGATCGTGCGTGGGATTGGCTACCAAGGCGAGCCTGGCAAGGAGTTTCGCCACTGCACCTGCGGTCTGTGCGAGGCACAGTTCACGCGAGGCATGGTCGATAAGGCGCGGCCATCGCGGCCCCGGCCGACCGACGAGTGAGGTGGAGATGAGCGAGACACGCCCCTTCACCCCTGAGACACTTGCGGAGCGCTGGGGGGGCAGCGCAGCATCGGTGCGCAACCAGTGCTCGGCCGGAACGCTTCCGCATTTCCGATTCGGCCGCCTCTACCGCATCCCCGCCCGCGCAGTTGAAGAGATCGAAGCATGCCAGACATTTCCATCGGACGCCTCCGCGGAGGCTTCTGCGTCTACTGGACCATCGACGGGAAGCGAACCCGTCATCGCCTTGCGGCACGCACCCGAGCGGAGGCGGAAGCAGAGGCCATAGATGTCTACAGGCGCGAGACCTTCTCGGCCTCGCAGAAGGGCGTGACCGTGACCGACATCTGGGAAATGTACCGGAGGAACCTGGGCGACAAGCCCACGGCCGAGACGATGGGCTACACCGGCAAGGCGGTGCTGGCGCACTTCGGCCACTACAGACCGGACCAGATAGATACCGCACTGTGCCGGTCCTATGCCGCGGCGCGGGAAAAGGCCGGGATCTCGCAGGGGTCCACCCACACCGAACTGGGCCACCTGCGCAGCGCCATGATGTGGGCCGAGAAGAATCGGCTGATCGACAAGGCGACGGCCATCGAGCGCCCGCCGAAGCCGACCCCGAAGGAGCGGTTCTTGACGAAGGCTGAGGTGGCCAGATTGATCGAGCACGCGAGCGCGGCGCATATCGGTCTGGCGATCCACCTCCTGTTCGCCACGGCGGGCCGGATCGGCGCGATCCTGGACCTGACATGGGACCGGGTGGACATGGAGGGGGCGTGATCAACCTGCGCCTGCCCGATGCGCGGACGCGCAAGGGCCGCGCCATCGTGCCCATCAACCGCGGGCTCATGGCCGCGCTGCAGACCGCGCGTGAGGCTGCGGTCACGGAGCATGTCGTCGAATATGGGGGCACGCGGGTTGCCTCGATCCGGAAAGGGTTCGAGGGCGCCGTGACGCGGGCAGGTTTCGCGGACGTGACCCTGCACACGATCCGGCATTCGGCGGCCGTCGAGATGGTGTCGAGCGGCATCCCGATCGAGCAGGTGGCGCAATATCTCGGCCACTCGAACCCGTCGATCACCTTCTCGACCTATGGCCGTTTCGCCCCCGAGCACCTGCAGAAGGCGGCCGATGTGCTCGACTTCGTGAAGCTCAAGGCGGCGCGGTAGGTTCAATGAACCACGGGGCACTTCGTAAAACGCGAAAAGCCCCGGAATATCCGAGGCTTTTTAACGTGTTATGGTGGGCGATAACGGATTTGAACCGCTGACATCTTCGATGTGAACGAAGCGCTCTACCGCTGAGCTAATCGCCCTGTGAGGCGGGTACTACAGCCACTTTCCGGCCTCCGCAAGAGCCCTCGGCGAAAATTTCTGCACCCTCTTTCGACATCCTGCGCCGGCGCCCGGACAGGCCCCGGCCACAAGCTGACGTGCCCGGTCCCGGTCCCATGCGCCTGCATCAGGAGCATGCCCCGGCTCCGGCCAGCTTGATGCGCGGGCCATGTCCGGACGGACAGCCGAGGGTCGTTTCCGCTGGCGCAGCGCCCGTTGTGCGGCGGAAGCCTTTCCCCTAGGGTCGCCCGAACCAGACCAGAGGGGGGTGACCGATGAGCTCAGACCGCAAGCTCGGCTTCGACACGCTGCAGATCCACGCCGGGGCCAGACCCGATCCGGCGACGGGCGCGCGGCAGGTGCCGATCTACCAGACAACCGCCTATGTCTTTCAGGATGCGGACCATGCGGCGCGCCTCTTCAACCTCGAGGAGGTGGGCTACATCTACTCGCGCCTGACCAACCCGACCGTTCAGGCGCTGGCCGAGCGTGTGGCCGCGCTCGAGGGCGGCGCGGGCGCGGTCTGCTGCTCGTCGGGGCATGCGGCGCAGATCATGGCGCTGTTCCCGCTGATGGGGCCGGGGCGCAACATCGTGGCCTCGACCCGCCTCTATGGCGGCACGATCACCCAGTTCTCGCAGACGATCCGGCGCTTCGGCTGGTCGGCCAAGTTCGTGGATTTCGACGACCTCGCCGCCCTCGAGGCCGCGGTGGACGAGGATACCCGCGCCATCTTCTGCGAGACGATCGCCAACCCCGGCGGTGTCATCACCGATCTCGACGCGGTGGCGGCCGTGGCCGACAGGGTGGGCCTGCCGCTGATCGTGGACAACACGACCGCGACGCCCTGGCTCTGCCGCCCGATCGATCACGGCGCGACGCTGGTGGTCCATTCCGCGACCAAGTATCTGACCGGCAACGGCACCGTCACCGGCGGCGTGATCGTCGATTCCGGCAAGTTCGACTGGTCGGCCTCGGGCAAGTTCCCGAGCCTCTCGGAACCCGAGTCCGCCTATCACGGCCTCGTCTTCCACAAGGCGCTGGGGCCGATGGCCTACACGTTCCACTCGATCGCCGTGGGGCTGCGCGACCTGGGCATGACCATGAACCCGCAGGGGGCGCATTACACGCTGATGGGGATCGAGACCCTCAGCCTGCGCATGGCCCGCCATGTCGAGAACGCCCGCCGGATCGCCGAGTGGCTCGAGGCCGATCCGCGGGTCGACTATGTCACTTACGCGGGGCTTCCCTCCTCCAGGTGGCACGATCGCGTCGCGCGGATCTGCCCGAAAGGCGCGGGGGCGCTCTTCACCTTTGCCGTGAAGGGCGGCTACGACGCCTGCGTCAAGCTCGTGGACGCGCTCGAGCTGTTCAGCCATGTGGCGAACCTTGGCGACACGCGCTCGCTGGTGATCCATTCGGCCTCGACCACGCACCGCCAGCTCTCGCCCGAGCAGCAGGAGGCGGCGGGTGCCGCACCGAACGTCGTGCGGCTGTCGATCGGCATCGAGGATGCCGACGACCTGATCGCCGACCTCGATCAGGCGCTCGCAAAGGCCACCGCCTGAAGCCGATCTTCAGGGGCGACTTGAAGATCGCCCCTGAAGTCCCTGTTATCAGGGCTGAACGATCTCATAGACCAGCGTCACGCGCGCCGAGGTCTCGATCTCGCCCTCGGCCACCGGCACGGGCGCACCCATCGCGGCCTCGCGATACATCGGCATGGGCGGGCGATAGTCGTCGCCCCCTTCGCGGATCTCGAGGATGGGCCCGAGCGTCACGCCGGCCGCGCCGGTCAGCAGCTCCGCCCGCGCCCGTGCCTTGGCCACGGCCTTCCTGCGCGCCTCGTCCATAGCCGGCTCGGGATCCGCCAGGGCGAAGCTGACCCCGTGCAGGGTGTTCGCCCCGTCCTGCACCGCCTCGTCCAGCACCGATCCGAGCCGGGCAAGATCCCGCACGCGCACCGTCAGCATGTTCGAGGCGACATAGCCCTCGATCCGCGGCGCCGACCCGTCGGGCCCCTGCGTCCAGTTCGGGTTGAGCGAGAGGCCCGTTGTCTGCAGGTCCCGGTCCTCGATGCCGGCGCCTTTCAGCCGCTCGAGCACCCGCGCCAGGTTCGCGCTGTTGTCCGACATGGCCTCGGCCGCCGTGGCCCCCTCGCTGGTCACGCCGAGCGTGATCGTCGCCAGGTCAGGCCGGCCCGCCACCATTCCCTCGCCCGTCACGGTCAGGCGCGGGGTCTCGGCCAGCGCGGCGCCGGACAGCGCGCCGGCGGGCAGCGCAACAGCGGTGCAGAGCATCAGGACTTTCGCAATGTTCATCTGGAATGTTCCTCCTTGGAGATGAGAGCGTTCGCCTCTTGTGACACATCGGGCAAGGCGATCCTTGGGTGTTTTCCTTCCCTTCGGCAAAAAGCTGCTGTAACACCGGAAAGGCCGAGGCCCGGACTCCCCGGTGAGCCGCCAGATATGCTAGACCCGCGAAATGAAACCGAGATTTGCCCTCAACCTTACGCCTGAGGCCGCGAGTCTGCTTCGGCGGATGCCCGACGGATGGGAAGAACTGGGACGGGTGCCCTACGACGCACCCGACCTCGCGGAGGCGCTGGCGGCCCTGCGCCAGGCGGCTCAGGCCGACGCCGGAGAGGCGGGGGTCACCGCCAAGGTGGTGATCCCGAACTCGCAGGTCCTCTATACCACGCTCGCCGCGCCGGGGCCGGACAGGGCCAGCCGGGGGGCGCAGATCCGCGCGGGTCTCGAGGGGCTGACGCCCTACGAGGTCAAGGATCTGGTCTATGACTTCGAGCCTCAGGGCGATGAGGTGCGCGTCGCCGTGGTCGCGCGTGAAACGCTGGACGAGGCCGAGGGTTTCGCCGAAGAGCACGGCTTCAATCCGGTGGCGTTCGTTGCCATCCCTGTCAACGGCGGCTTCCCGCGCGAGCCCTCGTTCGGCATCCTCTCGGCCGCGCAGCGTCGTCTGCCGAACGGCACGAGGGTGGAGCGCGACGCCGAGCCGATTCGGATCCTGCCGCTCGACGTCGCCGAGGATCCCCCGCCCGCCGAGGCTCCGGCCGCTGCCGAGCCGCTCCTCGACGAGGCCCCGGTGCCGGATGCCGTGGATCCGCCGCCCACCCCTCCCGAGCCCGAGGTGGAGGCGCCTGAAGAGGCCGTGCCCGAGGCCGCCCCGCCCGTGTCCGCCGAAGTCGAGCCGGAGCAGCCGTTGACGGTCGGCAATGCGCCTGCCGCGACGGAGGACGATCCGTCGCCGGAGATGCCGGAGACGACCGCGCCTGCCGAGGACGAGGCGTGGGAGCCCGCTCCCGATCTCGCCGCTCTGGCCTCGCTCACGCCGGACGAAAGCGCGCTTGCCCTGCCCGAACCCGAGGTGGAAGAGCCGGTCGAGCCAGAGGCGTTCATTCCCGAGGCCGAACCCGCGGCCCCGCAGGACGAGCCTCCGGCCCCGGAGGACGAGTTCTTCATGCCGCCGCCGCTCGTCCGGGCGCCGGAACGGCCGATCCCGAACGCGCGCGAGCTTCCGCCCTTCACGCCGCCGTCGCCGCCGAATCCTGCGGTGACAAGCCCCGAGGTGCCCGAGGCGCCGTATGTCGAGCTTGCGGGCGACGATGTGCCGGCCATGCCCCCCGGCAGCTTCGCAAGCCGCCGGGCCGCGGCCGAGGCGATCCACACCCGGCCCGCCGCGCGTGTCACGTCAGAGCCGAAGCCCGTGCGCACGGCCGAACCCGTGCTGCGCGCCCCCGGCGGCCGCTCCGCCCTGCCTCCACGCAGTCCGGCGCCCCAGACCGGCCGAGCCGCGAGCCCGGCTGCCGCGACGGCTCCGGGGCTCGCAGCGGCGCGCCCGAAGGCCCAGACGGGCCCGGCACGGCCGGCGCCAAAGGCCGAGGACCGACCGGACAAACCGTTCGGCGTCTTTGGCGGCAAGCCCGCGCCGAAGCGGGGCAAGCCGCGCTTTCTCGGCCTGATCCTGACGGTCGCCCTGCTCGTCTTCCTGGCGGCGGTCGCGGCGCTCTCGTCCTACCTGGTCGCCACCAACGAGGATGGACCGGCGACCGCGCTCGCCATCTCCGAGGCGACCCCGGAGGTACTGGCCGCGGATCAGGAACCGCCACCCGACGAGGCGATTTCCGCGCAACCGCCGTCCGAAGAGCCGATCGAGGCCGCGGATGCAGCCGCCCCGGCCGGGTCTGACACTGCGGCCGAAGCCGCTGAGGCGCCCGCCCCGGCCGCCGAGGCGCCGCGCGTGGTCTCTGACGAGGCCGGACGGGCCAAGCCCGCCGAGACGCCGCAGGACGAGATCTTCCTCACGACGATGGACTCGCCGCTGCCGTCGCTCGACGCGGTGGCGCTGCCGCCGCCGCCGGTCGAACTCGATGCCGCGCCGGGGATGCCGCTGCCGCCGCCCCCCTTCGGCGCCAGCTACGAACTCGACGAGCGCGGCCTGATCCGGCCGAGCCCGGAAGGCGTGCTGGCCCCCGGCGAGTTCCTGCTGATCCAGGGCAAGCCGCCGATCCTGCCCCCGCGCCGCCCGTCGGTGACCGAGCCCGAAGCGGCAGCGCCCGCCGCCGAGGTCGCACCCCGCGCCGCGGCCAGCCCGGGCTCGATCTTCCCCGGCCCGGCCAATGCCGCATCCGCGGAGCCCCCGGCGGCCGCAGCCGACCCCGCGCTGTCCGGCCGGCGCCCGAAAGAGCGCCCCGCACGCGCCGAAGCCGAAGAGGCGGCCGCCGAACCCGACGCCGCACCGGATGCCGCCGCCCCGCGCATGAGCAGCCTGCGTCCGCGCCTGCGTCCGGTCGATCCCGAACCCGGCCAGCCGGAGGCTCAAGGGGCGACACTTGCCATGGCGCTGACGCCCGCGCCGCGCCCCGATGGCGCTCCCGAAGCGGTGGCCACCTCGAGCGGCGCGATCAGCCCGCTCGCCCTTGCGGTCTCGCGCAAGCCCGAGGCCCGACCGAACGATTTCTCGGAGGCCATCGAGGCCGCCGTCGCCGCCGCCGTCCAGGCACCGCCCGCGCCGGCCCCGGCCCCCGTCGCCGCGGCGCCGGCCCCGAGGCAGGTGGCGCCGGCCGTCGCAGCGCCCCTGCCCGAGGACGATGACGAACCCGAGGTGGTCGCCGCCCCCCGGATCCCGACCCGGGCCAACGTGGCGCAGAACGCGACCTTCACCAAGGCCATCAACCTGTCGAAGACCAATCTGATCGGCGTCTATGGCACGTCCTCGAACCGCTATGCCCTCGTCCGCCAGTCCAACGGGCGTTACGTCAAGCTGCGGGTGGGCGACCGTCTCGACGGCGGGGTCGTGGCCGCCATCACCGCCTCCGAACTGCGCTACAGGAAGGGCAGCCGGATGTTCGCCCTGAGCATGCCCAAGGGGTGAGCCCCGAAGCCGGGGCGAGGGACCATCGACCACAACCGCGACAGTTCGGGCGCACAGGCAGGATGGACAGGCCGGAAGGCCGGGCGATAGCCTGACGTCCAGGGCACGGCGGGCAGCGCGACATGGAAAGCCTCCTTCTGCAGGCAAGCATCTACCTCGGCGCGGCGCTGCTGATCGTGCCGCTCGCCGTGCGCGCGGGCTTCGGCTCGGTCCTGGGCTATCTGGCGGCCGGGATCGTCATGGGGCCGGTGCTGGGTCTTGCCGGAGCCGAGACCGGAGACCTGCGCCACTATGCCGAGTTCGGCGTCGTGCTGATGCTGTTCCTCGTGGGACTGGAACTCGACCCGGCGACGCTCTGGGGGATGCGCCAGTCGCTCGTGGGGCTCGGCGGGCTGCAGATCGGTCTCACGAGTTTCGTCGCGGCGCTCGGCCTCGCCTGGCTCGGGTTCACCTGGCAGGAAGCGGCCGTGCTGGGGATGGTCGCGGCGCTCTCCTCGACGGCCATCGTTCTCCAGACCATGACCGAGCGGCGCATGCTGCGCACCGCCGGGGGCCGCAGCTCCTTTGCCGTGCTGCTGGCGCAGGACATTGCGGTGGTGCCGATGCTGGCGCTGGTGCCGCTGCTGGCGCTGCGTCCCTCGGCCAGCGCCCACCTGCCGCATGACGCCGCCGAAGGCCCGGCGCGGCCGATCATCGGCTTCCTGCAATCGCTGCCGGGCTGGGCCGACACGCTGGTGATGCTGGGCGTCGTCGGCTTCATCGTGCTGGGCGGGCACTACCTCACGCGGCCGGTGTTCCGCTATGTCCATGCCTCGCGCCTGCCCGAGATGGGCAGCTTCATCGCCCTCTTCACCGTCGCGGGCACATCCTTCCTGACCATGGTCGTGGGTCTGTCGCCCGCGCTCGGCACGTTTCTCGCGGGCGTCGTGCTGGCCAACTCCGAGTTCCGCCACCAGCTCGAGGCCGACATCCGTCCCTACAAGGGCATCCTGCTCGGCCTCTTCTTCATGGCCGTCGGGATCGGGATCGACTTCCGCCTGCTCGCGGCCGACCCCTGGCCGCTCATCGCGCTCACGCTGGGGCTGGTGTTCGTCAAGGTGCTGGTGCTGGCCGCGCTGGCCGAGACCTTCGGGCTCCGGGGGCGCGACCGCTGGCTCCTGACCCTCGGCCTTGCGCAGGCGGGCGAGTTCGGCTTCGTGCTGGTGGGCTTTGCGGCACAGGAGGCCATCCTCACCTCCCTCCTGGCGCAGAAGACGCTGATCGTGATCAGCCTCTCGATGCTGGTAACACCCGTCCTCTTCCTCATCGCCGGCTGGTTGTCGGGACTGGGCGAGGAACAGCCGGCCGGCCGGCCCGACCCGATCGACGAGAAGGGTCGCGTCATCATCGCGGGCATCGGCCGCTTCGGGCAGGTGGTGAACCGCCTCGTGCGGATGAGCGGCATCCAGACGGTCGTTCTCGACCATGACATGATGGCCGTGCAGATCATGCGCCGCTTCGGCGTCAAGGGCTTCTTCGGCGACCCGACGCGCCCCGATCTGCTGCAGGCGGCCGGTCTGGACGAGGCGGCGGTGCTGGTGGTGGCGGTGGACGACCGCGAGAATGCGATCAGGATCGTCCGCTACGCCCGACAGGTCCGGCCCGACCTGCATATCGTGGCCCGCGCCCGCGACCGGGTGCATGTCTATGAACTCTATCAGGCCGGCGCGGACGACATCGTGCGCGAGACCTTCGACAGCTCGATCCGGGCCGGGCGCTATGTGCTCGAGAACATGGGATTCAGCGAATATGAGGCGGCCCAGCGGTCGCGCACCTACTACCGCGTGGACCGGGCCGCGATGCGCGATCTGGCCGAGCTCTGGGTGCCCGGCCAGCCCGCGCATCTCAACGACGCCTATGTGACCCGCGCCCGGCAGCTCGATGCCGATCTCGAGACGGCGCTGCTCGAGGAAGCGGTCCAGGCCCGACCCGATCCCGAGGCTGTGGAATAGGGCTGTGGCTCAGCCCTCGGCCACGCCGGCTTCGGCGAAGGTTGCCATGCCCGACAGGCAGGCCACCGCGCTGCGCAGGATGTTGATGGCCACGATGGCGCCGGTCCCCTCTCCCAGCCGCATCCCGAGCTCCAGGATCGGCTCCTTGCCCAGCCGCGCCAGAACCGCCGGATGCGCCCCTTCGGCGCTGACATGGCCCGCCACCGCATGATCGAGCGCGCCGGGCCGGATCGCATGCAGGACCGCCGCGGCAGCCGAACAGATGAAGCCGTCGAGAATCACCGGGATGCGCCCCACGCGCGCCCGCGCGATCGCACCCGCCATGGCCGCAAGCTCGCGTCCGCCCAGCCGGCGCAGGACCTCGACCGGGTCCGAGAGTGCCTCGGCATGCCGTTCCAGCCCCTGCGCCACGACGAGCGTCTTGCCCTCCAGCGCCGCCCCCTCGACGCCGCTGCCGCGGCCGGTCCATTCTCCCGCCGATCCGCCGAAGAGCGCCGCCGCGATCGCCGCGGCGGCCGTGGTGTTGCCGATCCCCATCTCGCCCACGACGAGAAGATCGGCCTCGTCCTCGACCGCCTCCCAGCCCGCCGCCAGCGCCGCGACCAGCTCGTCCTCGGTCATGGCCGGGCCTTGGGTGAAGTCGAGTGTCGGCCGGTCGAGATCGAGTTCCGTGACGGTCATGCTTGCGCCCGCCACCTTGCAGAGCTGGTTCACCGCAGCCCCGCCGGCCCGGTAGTTCGCCACCATCTGAACCGTGACCTCGGGCGGAAAGGCCGAGACGCCGCGCGCGGCAATACCGTGATTGCCCGCGAAGATCGCCACCTGCGGCCGCTCGAGCGCGGGGCGCCCGTCGCCCACCCAGCCCGCATACCAGATCGCCAGCCCCTCCAGCCGGCCCAGCGCGCCCTTCGGCTTCGTGAGCTGCCCGTTGCGCACGGTGGCCGCCTCAAGCGCGGCCGCATCCGGCTGCGGGAGCGCGTCGAAAACGGCACGGAAGCCTGCGAGGGAGGTGAACGGAGCCTTCATGGCGGGTCCTTCTGGTTGCTTGGCTGATGCGGCTTCGGTATCGGGAACTCTCGGTGGAGACCAGTGCACGGGAGAGGCAAGGTGAAAGACAGGCTGTCGCAGAGGTGGGCGGATGTGCTGCTGGCCCTGGCGCTGCTGACGCGGCTGCCTCTGCGCGCGCGGTCCCTGCCCGATCGCGGCGCCTCGGCCGCCTGGGCCTGGCCCCTGGCCGGCGTGGCGGTGGGCGGGCTGTCGGCGCTGGTGGCGGCATTGAGCCTCGCCGCCGGCCTGCCCGCCACGGTCGCAGCGGCGCTGGCGCTGGCAGCGCAGGCGCTGGTGACCGGCGCCATGCACGAGGACGGGCTTGCCGACACCGCCGACGGCCTCTGGGGCGGCTGGACGCGCGAGCGGCGGCTCGAGATCATGAAGGACAGCCGCACCGGCAGCTATGGCGTGGCGGCCCTCATGCTCGTGGGCCTCGTGCGCTGGTCGGCTCTGGCGGCGGCGCTTGAAAGCGGCAGCGCGGTGCTGATCGCGGCCGCGGTGCTCTCGCGTGTGCCGATGGTGGTGCTGATGGCCTGGCTTCCCAACGCGCGCGGCGCGGGGCTCTCGCAGTCGCTCGGCCGGCCCGATGGGCGTCAGGCTCGGCTTGCGGTGCTTGTGGCACTGGCGGTGGCGCTGCTCGTCTCGGGCCCTGCCGCGCTGATCCTCGCCCTCGCCGCAGCATCCGCGGCCCTGGCGCTCGGCATGGTCGCACGCGCCAAGATCGGCGGCCAGACCGGAGACATCCTCGGCGCGTCCCAGCAGCTTTCCGAAGCCGCGGTCTTCGTGGCGGCCGCGGCACTGGCCTGACCTCACGCTGAAAGGCGAGCCAGCGTCTAGTCGCAGGGCCAGGCGGCCATCGCCTGTGCGATGCCCGGATGGCGCAGAACGGTTCCCGGGCCGATCCCCAGCGCGCGGGCGAGGCCCCCGTTGATCTCCAGCACGCTCTGGATCCCGTCGCCGCCGGTGATGGGGGTCAGATCGCCCGGCACCGCCTCGGCATGAACGCTTTTCACCGTCCCGTCAGGGCCGGCGAAGATCATGTCGAGCGGGATGAGCGTGTTGCGCATCCAGAAGCTCGCCCGGTGCGGCTCGTCGAACAGGAACAGCATCCCCGACGACCGCGGCAGGCTCTTGCGATGCATGAGGCCCCGCGACCGTTCCTCGGGCGAGTCGGCAATTTCCACGGCAAAGCGCACCGTCGCGCCGGTCTCGGTGCGCAGCTCGACCGTGTCGGGCCGGCAGTCGGCCCGGACCGCGCCGGGAACGAGCACCAGCGCGAGGGCCAGCGCCCTCAGACCGGTTGCTGATGCTGACGCGCCGCCGCTTCCCATGAGACCACCTGCACCGCCATGCGCCCGCGCCGCCCCTCGATGATGCGCAGCGCCACCGCTTCGCCCGCGGCAAGGTCGGCAAAGCCCGACATCCGCAGGACTTCGACATGGATGAAGACATCCTCGGACCGGCCGAAGACATTGGCAAAGCCGAAGCCCTTGCCCTTGTCGAACCATTTCACCCGGCCCGGCTCGAGCGGACGCGAGGCGATCTCCTCGGGGGTCGTGGCCTCGCTGTCCTCGCTCAGCTGGAACGTCGTCCCGGCCGGCGGCTCGATCTCGACCACCTCGACGGCCTGAACGCCCCGCTGGGTGCTCTGGACCTTTACGGTGATGCCCGCCCCGTCCGCCACCGAACTCTGCCCATAGTTCCGAAGGACATTGGCGTGGAGCAGGATATCGGCTCCGTTCTCCTCGGTCACGATGAACCCGAAGCCTTTTGCCGGATCGAACCATTTCACACGGCCATGCACAAGCTGCAGGGCCTTTTCGTCTTCCACCATTCCAGAGCTGTCCCCAGATGAGCCCGTAGATTGAAACTTGTGCCGTCAATCCTCCGGCGGATTCAAGAGCAAATCATCACTCGCAGCCGAACCTTTCATTCACGAAGCGTGAAATTCAAGGGTGCAGACGCTCGATCGTCCAGCTGTCCGAAAGGTGTTCGCGGCGCCAGCGAAACCGGTCGTGCAGGCGGAAGGACCCGTCGGCCCAGAACTCGATCTCCAGTGGCTTGATCCTGAAACCACCCCAGAACGCCGGCCGCGGCGGGTTTGTTCCGTGGCGCGCCGTGACCCGGGCGACCTCGGCCATGAGGCTCGCGCGCGACGTCAGCGGCTGGCTCTGCTGCGAGGCCCAGGCGCCGAGTCGGCTCTTGAGCGACCGCGACTGGTAGTAGGCGTCCGCCTGCGGCCCCTCCTCGCGTTCGACGAGGCCCCGCACCCTGACCTGCCGGCGCAGCGACTTCCAGTGCAGCACGAAGGCCGCCTTGCCCGTGGCCTCGATCTCGACCGCCTTCTGCGAGCCGTAGTTGGTGTAGAAGACGAAGGCCGCGGGCTCGATCTCCTTCAGCAGCACCATGCGCACGTTGGGCAGGCCCGACGCATCCACGGTGGCCAGCGCGATGGCGTTGGGATCGTTCGGCTCCTGCGGCTCGGCCTCGGCCAACCAGCTTCTGGCGATGGCGAAGGGATCCTCCCCCGCGAAGATGCCCGTCCTGTCCATGGTCTTCCCCTTCTGAGCCGGACGACCCTAGTGCGGCAGACCGCCTCCGGCAATATCCGCCTCATCCTGCCGCACTTGATGGAGACCCTGCGATGGCCTACACCTCGCGCAAACCACTCAGAACATGACGAGGGAAAGCCGATGGCGAACGGACTGCTGGCTGGCAAGCGCGGTCTCATCATGGGGCTCGCAAACGACAAGTCCATTGCCTGGGGCATCGCGAAATGCTGCGCCGAGCAGGGCGCCGAAATGGCCTTTTCCTATCAGGGCGACGCGCTGAAGAAGCGGGTCGAGCCCCTGGCCGCCTCGATCGGCGCGACCGAACTGGTGGAATGCGACGTGTCGGACGAAGGCTCGCTCGACCGGCTCTTTGCCCATCTGAAAGAGATCTGGGGCACGCTGGATTTCGTCGTCCACGCCATCGGCTTCTCGGACAAGACCGAGCTGCGCGGCCGCTATGTGGACACGTCGCCGGCGAACTTCCGCATGACGATGGACATCTCGGTCTATTCCTTCACCGCCGTCTGCCAGCGCGCCTGCGCCATGATGCCCAACGGAGGCAGCCTGCTCACCCTGACCTACTACGGCGCCGAGAAGGTGATGCCGCATTACAACGTGATGGGCATCGCCAAGGCCGCGCTCGAGACCTCGGTGCAATATATCGCCGAGGATCTGGGCAAGGACGGCATCCGCGTCAACGCGATCTCGGCCGGCCCGATCAAGACGCTCGCCGCAAGCGGGATCGGCGACTTCCGCTACATCATGAAGTGGAACGAGCTGAACTCGCCGCTGCGCCGGAACGTGACGCAGGAAGAGGTGGGCAAGGCCGCGCTCTACCTGCTGTCCGACCTCGGCTCGGGCACGACGGGCGAGGTGCTGCATGTGGATGCGGGCTACCATGTCGTCGGCATGAAGGCCGTGGACGCGCCCGACATCGACGCCGTGACCGGCCGCAAGGACCACTGAGGTGACCCTCGCCGCCTTCGCGGCAGCCTGGCTGCTGCATCTGATGGCGGCGATCAGTCCCGGCCCGGCCGTCCTCATGTCCGCCCGCACCGGCATGACCGAGGGGCTGCGCACCGGCGCGGTCCTTTCGCTGGGGCTGGCGGCCGGGGCTGTCACCTGGGCATCGGCGGCCCTCTTCGGGCTGGCCCTGCTGTTCCAGATCGCGCCCTCGATCCTCTGGGGGCTGAAGATCGCCGGCGCCATCTACCTGATCCGCATGGCCTACATCATGTGGCGCGAGGCGGACCGGCCGTTCGATACCGACCTCGGCGGCCGACCGCCCCGAAGCATGGCCTCGGCCTTCCGGCTGGGCCTGTTCACCCAGCTGTCCAATCCCAAGCCGGCGGTCTTCTTCTCGGCCATCTTCATCGGCACGGTTCCACCGGACGCCGCACCCTGGGCGGTGGGGCTGCTGCTTGTCGCGGTGTTCCTGAACGAGTTCCTGTGGAACCTGTTTGTGGCACGCGTTTTCTCCTTTGAACGGGCGCGCAGCGGATATATCAGCCTCAAATCCGTCATCGACCGCAGCTTCGGCGGCCTGCTGGCTCTGCTTGGCGTGAAGCTCGCCGCGTTCTAGGAGATCCGTATGAAAGAGCGCCTTCCCCATGAGAAGGGATTCCACGTCAGCTGGGACCAGATCCACCGCGATAGCCGGGCGCTGGCCTGGCGGCTCGATGGCCAGGGGCCCGACAATGGCGCCTGGCGCGCCGTTGTGGGCATCACCCGCGGCGGCCTCGTCCCCGCGATGATCGTCAGCCGCGAACTCGACATCCGCACCGTCGATACGATCAGCGTGAAAAGTTACAACTGGCAGGAACAGCAGCCCCCCAGCGTCATCAAGGCCCCGCAGGCCGAGCTGATGGGCGATGGCCACGGCATCCTGATCGTCGATGACCTTGTCGATTCGGGAAAGACGCTCGAATTGGTGCGCACCCTCTACCCCCGCGCCCATTTCGCCACGGTCTATGCCAAGCCCTCGGGCCGGCCGATGGTGGATACCTACATCACCGAGGTGAGCCAGGACACCTGGATCTTCTTCCCCTGGGACATGGCGCTTCAATATGTGGAGCCCTACCGCGGGCGCGACTGACGCCCTCTCCTGCCGCCGGAGGCCCCGATGACCCTGCCGCTCAATCCCGCGATGGCCGCGACCTTCCCGCCCCCGGTGATGGAGGCGCGGCGCTGGATCCAGGGGCTGAGCTTTCCTGCGGATCGCCCGCTTCTCAATCTGAGCCAGGCCGCGCCGGTCGAGCCTCCGCCCCCCGGCCTGCGCGAGGCGCTGGCCGAAGCGGCGCTGAGCGATCCGCAGGCCCATCTCTACGGCCCGGTGCTCGGGATGCCGGCCCTGCGCGAGGAGCTTGCCTCCCAGTGGTCGCGCGCCTACGGCGGGCGGATCGAGGCGGCTCAGGTGGCCATCACGCAGGGCTGCAACCAGGCCTTCTGCGCGATCATGGCGACCCTCGCGGCGGCCGGTGACGAGGTGATCCTGCCGACCCCGTGGTATTTCAATCACAAGATGTGGCTCGACATGCAGGGCGTGACGGCGGTGCCGCTGCCGACCGGCCCGACGCTGCGGCCCGACGCCGAGCGCGCGGCGGCGCTTGTCACACCGCGGACCCGTGCCATCGTGCTCGTCACGCCCAACAACCCGGGCGGCGTCGAATATCCGGCCGCAACGCTTGCGGCCTTCCGGGATCTCGCGCGCAGCCGCGGCCTGGCCCTGATCCTCGACGAAACCTACCGCGACTTCGACAGTCGCACCGGCGCGCCACACCCGCTCTTTGCCGATCCCGAATGGGACGGCGTGCTGGTGCATCTCTATTCCTTCTCCAAGGCCTATCGGCTGACGGGGCACCGTGTCGGCGCCGTGGTGGCCTCGGCCGCGCGTCTGGCCCAGGTCGAGAAGTTCCTCGATACGGTGGCGATCTGCCCGAGCCAGCTTGGCCAGATCGGCGCACTCTGGGGGATGCGGAACCTGGCGCACTGGGTCGCGGGCGAGCGGGACGAGATCCTCGCACGGCGGACGGCGATGGTGGGCGGCTTTGCGGCGCTGCCGGGTTGGACGCTTCTCGGCTGCGGCGCCTATTTTGCCTATGTGACGCATCCCTTCGCCGAAGCGTCCGACCGGCTCGCCCAGCGGCTGGTGCACGAGGCGGGCGTGCTCATGCTGCCCGGAACCATGTTCCGGCCTGAGGGCGCGGACGAGGGAGGACGCGAACTCCGCATCGCCTTTGCCAATGTGGACACGGCCCGGATCGCCGATCTGTTCGCGCGGCTGGCGCAGGTCGCGGACTGACGGGGCCGGCGCCGCGGGGGGCTGTCCGCCCCCCGCACCCCCCGAGGATATTTGGGCCAGAATGAAGGAGGCGGGGCCTTCCGCGCATGCAGGCCCCACGCTATATGGGCGCGATGGCCCAGAACCCACCCAACCTCCGCCCCGATCTCGCGCCCCGACTGGTGATCGACAGCCCCCGCCGCGAGGGGCAGCCGACCATAGGCATGGTCTCGCTCGGCTGCCCCAAGGCGCTCGTGGACAGCGAGCGGATCCTGACGCGGCTGCGCGCGGAAGGTTATGCGATCTCGCCCGATTACGCGGGGGCGGATGCGGTGATCGTGAACACCTGCGGCTTTCTCGACAGCGCCAAGGCGGAAAGTCTCGAGGCGATCGGTGAGGCTCTGCGCGAGAATGGCCGGGTGATCGTCACCGGCTGCCTCGGCGCCGAGCCCGATTACATCACGGGCGCGCACCCCAAGGTGCTGGCCGTGACCGGTCCGCATCAATATGAGCAGGTTCTGGATGCGGTGCATGGCGCGGTGCCCCCCGCGCCGGACCCGTTCGTGGATCTCCTGCCTGCGACGGGCGTGCGGCTGACGCCCCGGCATTTCAGCTACCTGAAGATTTCGGAGGGCTGCAATCACAGCTGCCGCTTTTGCATCATTCCCGACATGCGCGGCCGCCTCGTGAGCCGGCCCGAGCGCGCGGTGCTGCGCGAGGCGGAAAAGCTGGTGGAGGCCGGGGTGCGCGAGCTTCTGGTCATCAGCCAGGACACGAGCGCCTATGGCACCGACTGGAAGGGCCCTGTGCGTTTTCCGATCCTGCCGCTCGCGCGCGAGCTGGGGCAGCTCGGCGCCTGGGTGCGGCTTCATTATGTCTATCCCTATCCCCATGTGCGAGAGCTGATCCCGCTGATGGCCGAGGGGCTGATCCTGCCCTATCTCGACATTCCCTTCCAGCACGCCCACCCGGAGGTCCTCAAGCGCATGGCCCGCCCGGCCGCTGCGGCGCGGACGCTCGACGAGATCGCGGCCTGGCGGCGCGATTGCCCGGACATCACGCTGCGCTCGACCTTCATCGTGGGCTATCCGGGCGAGACCGAGGAGGAGTTCCAGACGCTGCTTGACTGGCTCGACGAGGCGCAGCTCGATCGCGTGGGTTGCTTTCAGTACGAGAATGTCGCGGGGGCGCGTTCCAATGCGCTGCCCGACCATGTCGCGCCCGAGCTCAAGCAGGAACGCTGGGAGAGGTTCATGCAGAAGGCCCAGGCGATCTCGGAGGCGAAGCTTGCGGCCCGAATCGGACAAAGGCTTGAGGTGATCGTGGACGAGGTGGATGGCGAGGGGGCGACCTGCCGCACCAAGGCCGATGCGCCGGAGATCGATGGCAATCTCTTCATCGATGAGGGGTTCGAGGCGCTGTCTCCGGGTGACCTGCTGACGGTGGAGGTCGAGGAAGCGGGCGAGTACGACCTGTGGGGACGCCCTGTCTTGGCGTGAAATGTGGATCCTGCCAGTCCTCGAGCGACGCTTCGTGCCGGGCGTGCAGAGGCACCTTCCCCGGGCACAGCCGGGGAAGGTGCTGGGCGTCAGGCCGCGTTCTGTCGCGAGAATCCTGCGTCGAGCGCATCTTCGCCGATCGACATGTCGAGGTCGAACCCACCGCACTTGCGGGGCGCAGCGACGGTCGGCTTTGGCCGGGGAGACGTCATCTGCGGCCTTGAGGTCCGCCTGGGCGCGGCTGCGGCCCCCTCCATGCGGAAGTGGGAGATCGACCCCTCAAGATGTTCCGCCTGGCCCGAAAGCTCCACGGCGCTCGTCGAGAGCTGCTCGGCCGCCGACGTGTTCTGCTGGGTGACCTTGTCGAGTTGCTCGATCGCCGCGGCCACCTGTTGCGCGCCCGTGGACAGTTCGCGCGAGGCCACGGAAATGTCGGTGACGAGACGCGCCGTCCGCTCGATGTCGGGCACCAGCCGTTCCAGCATCTCGCCGGCGACATTGGCCGTCCGCATCGTGCCGATCGAGAGGGTCGAGATCTCGGACGCTGCGGTCTGGCTGCGCTCGGCCAGCTTGCGCACCTCGGAGGCGACAACGGCAAAGCCGCGGCCATGCTCCCCGGCCCGGGCCGCCTCGACGGCGGCGTTCAGGGCCAGCAGATCGGTCTGGCGCGCGATCTCCTGCACGACCATGATCTTCTCGGCGATGGTCTGCATGGCCTCGACGGCCTCGGCCACGGCCCGGCCGCTTTCGCGGGCGTCAGCGGCCGACTTGTCCGCAAGCACCTCGGTCTGGGCGGCATTGTCCGCAGTCTGCTTGATGTTTGCGGTCATCTGCTCGACCGAGGCCGAGGCTTCCGTCGTGGCCGAGGCCTGTTCGCTGGCACTCTGGCTGAGCTGTTCGGACGTCGCCGCCATTTCAGCACTTCCCGAGGCGACCTCGCGCGTGGCACCGCTGACATTGCCCACGATCTCGCGCAGCTTCAGCACCATGGTGTTCGAGGCGCTCAGCAGGTCGGTCAGCTCATCCCGTCCGCTCAACTCCACCGTGGTCGACAGATCGCCCTCGGCAACCCTTCGCGTGGCGCCGATCGCCTTGGCGAGGCCGCGGGTGATGGAGAGCACGATCCAGCCGGCGGCGGCAATGCCGATGATGCCCGAGACCGCCACGATGATCATCAGGTTGCGCGCGGACGAGGCATAGAGCACATCCGTCTCGCTCTTGGCCTGGTCGAGGTCGGCCATCAGCCGGGCGCGCAGATCGTCGATCAGATCAATGCGCTGCTGCTGGCGGGCCATCTGCTCCTTGTCCGCGATGAGCCGCTGCGCGCCCTGCGTGTCACCGGCCGAGGCCAGTTCCACGACCTTCGCGTTCACGGCATTCACCTCGTCCCAGAGGGTTCGGTATTCGGTGAGAATGGCTGCCCGCTCGCTTGACTGCAAGAGAGCCGACAGAGCCTCGAAGGCGCCTTGCTGCACCTGGCGGGCTTTCTCCATCTTTGCGATGCTGTCCTGTCGCTCGGCCGCGGAACCGGCGAGGATCAGGTCACGGTTGTAGCCCTTGACGGCCAGTTGCCCCTCATTCAGCTGCTGGGCCAGCAGCACCTTGTTCACGTCGATGTCGATCAGCGAGGTCAGCCGATCGTTCAGCTTGTCGAGGCTCGTGATGGCAATGCCGGTGGCCAGGCCGCTCAGGGCGAGGACGAGGCTGAAGGCAATGATGAGCCTGAGTTTGATGGTCAATCTCATGGGAAAGGGTCCTGTCTGTTCAGGCCGCGGCGGCTTCGGCGTCTGCGCCGAGGGCGGTGGGGCTGACAGCGAAGAAGCAGGGCGTGGGCGCCGGCCTGCGGCCCGACGGCTCGGGCGCCACCCACGTCAGAACCTTCCGCCCGGCCCCGGCGGCGTCTGGTTCTGGCAAGCATGCTTTCATGACATCAGCCAATCGAAAGAGATACCTGCATGAGCGAGGCATCGGGTGCGCCACGGCAGTTCATTCTCTGTCCGACGCTCGCGCCTGTTTCGTCGGAGTGGCATGAACCGGCGGCGTACGGCGAGCAGGTCCCTCGTGCCGGATGGGCCCAGCCATCGGAACCTGAACCTTGGAATGCCGCACAAACCTTAGCGCGCAGCTAACGCTCCTCGGATTTGTCCTGGAAACGCATTCGAAGGGGAGCCCGTCCAGCCGATACAGGCGCAGACGTCAGGCGGTGACGCGCCTGACCTGCCGGAGCCGCGCGTCCGGCAGGCCTGCAACTTGCGGTGGTGCCACGACATTCACGGCTCAAGGGCGGGTCCGGCCTGTCCGGTGGCCTCAGGCCATCGCCCCGACGCTCGGCAGCGTTTGCAGATGTGCGGCAAATTCGACCGATCTTACACGGGAAGCGCCCACGCCGCCCTTGCGGACACCGGCCGAGAGGCTCAGCGCGGACCGTAGAGCGTCTGGGCGCGCTTTTCGAAGGCCCGGACGATGCGGTGCATCGCCTCGTTGAAGACGACGCCGATGATTCCTTGAAGGATCGCGTTGCGGAACTCGAAATCGACGAAGAAATCGACCTCGCAGCCGCCGTCGGGGCGGTCGCGGAAGCTCCAGGAGGAGCGCATGTACTTGAACGGCCCGTCGAGATATTCGGTCTCGATCCGCTTCGCCTCGGGAAACAGCTTCACGCGGCTGCCGAACCGTTCGCGGAACACCTTGAACGAGATCACCAGATCCGCCTCCATCAGCTCGCCGCCCTGGATGGGCTTTCGCGAGCGGATGCGGGCCGCGGAATTCCACGGCAGGAACTGCGGATAGCGCTCCACGTCCGCGACGAGGTCATACATTTCCCCGGCGGTCCAGGGAAGCGGGCGGCTCTCGGAGTGGGTCGGCATCGCGGCGTTCGGTCCTCGGGCAACGGCCCCGGTCGGGCGTGACTTGGGCGTCGTTTCTGGATAAAGGGGCGGCAGGATGCAAGAGGGCGCCATGCCGACGAGACCTTATGTCATAGACCAGATGATCTCTCCCAAACAGATCGCGGCACGGGTCGAGGTTCTGGCGCGCCAGATCACCGAGCATTTTGCCGATACCGAGAAGCTCGTGGTCGTGGGCCTTCTGCGCGGCTCGTTCGTCTTCATCGCCGATCTGGTGCGCGAGATCCATCTGCCGGTCGAAGTGGATTTCCTCGAGGCCTCCTCCTACGGCGACGCGATGACCTCGAGCCGTGAAGTGCGCATCCTCAAGGATCTGCGCGGCGAGATCGCGGGGCGGGACGTGCTGGTGGTCGAGGACATCGTGGACACGGGCTTCACCCTCAGCCATGTGGTGCGGCTGCTGCGCTCGCGCGAGCCCAAGCGGCTCGAGGTCTGCGCGCTGCTCGACAAACCCTCGCGGCGCGAGGTGGGCATCCGCGCCACCTGGACCGGGTTCGAGATCCCCGACGAGTTCGTTGTGGGCTACGGGATCGACTACGCCCAGCGCAACCGCAACCTGCCCTTCATCGGCAAGGTCCGGTTCCTGGAAGAGGCATGAGTCCACTCTGGCTGCTGCGGATGGTGCGGTGGGCCCGGCGTCCACCGTCGCGGCGGCGTGTGCTTCTGGTGCTTGCGGTGGTTGGCGCCTCGCTTGCGCTGGTGGCGGTCGAGCGCGTGGCGGGATGGCCGGAGGCGCTGACCGTGGACGGCTTCGGCCGCGCCGGCCGGCCCTGATCCGGGCATTGGCGCGGCCCCCACGCCCGGCCGACCGGCCCGATACCCCGATCCGCCGGCGAAAAACCCGCCACCTCACGGAAAAGTTGAAAATCCCCGTAGGCCAATCGGCGGACGCGGGCTAGCCTCTTCTTCCGCAGTCCATAGCCAGGAGGCCGTTTGATGCGACCCATTCCAGCATTTGCCCTGACCTTCTCTCTCGCAGCCTTTCCCGCCGTCGCCCAGGATGCCCGCCAGATCGAGCGGATGATGGAAGGGCGGCAAGGGCTCATGACGCTGATGGCCCACGAGCTGGGCAAGCTGGGCGGCATGGCCAAGGAAGAGATGCCCTATGACGAGGCGGTTGCGGGCAAGGCCGCGGCGAATCTCGCGGCGCTGGCCTCGGTGATCTCGCCCGAGCTTTTCCCGCAGGGCTCCGGCGAGGGTGAGGCGGAGGGCAGCGAAGCCCTTCCAGCCATCTGGGAACAGCCGGACGACTTCGTGACCAAGATCAACGGCATGCAGGAGGCCGCCGCGACGATGCAGGCCGCGGCGGGCACCGATCTTGCGGCGCTTCAGGCCGCCATGCGGGATGTGGGCGCGGGCTGCGGAAGCTGCCACGAGACCTACCGCCAGAAGGACTGAGGCATGCGGCGCATCCTGACGGTCGGTCTCGCGCTCCTTCTGGTCGCGGGGGCGGCCGGACTGTGGCTCACCCGGCCGGTCACGAGCGACCCCGCGACGCTTGCGGGCCTGACAGGCGATGCCGGCCGGGGCGAGCGGGTCTTCTGGGCCGGAGGATGCGCCTCGTGCCATGCCGCCCGCGATGCCCGCGGCGAGGCGCGGCTCGTGCTGTCGGGCGGCCTGCGGCTGACCACGGACTTCGGCACCTTCGTCGCGCCCAACATCTCGCCCGATCCCACCCACGGGATCGGCGCCTGGTCGCTCGAGGATCTGGACTCGGCCCTGCGCCACGGCACCTCGCCCGAGGGGCAGCACTATTACCCCTCCTTCCCCTACACGTCCTACGCCCATGCGACGCCCCAGGACGTGGCCGACCTCCGGGCCTTTCTCGACACCCTGCCCCCATCGGATCGCCCGAACGAGCCGCACGAGCTGGGCTTCCCCTACAACCAGCGCATGCTCCTCGGCGGCTGGAAGCTGCTGGCGGGCGGCCCGTCATGGATCGTCGAGGGCGACCTCTCGACGGCGGAAGAGCGCGGCCGCTATCTGGTCGAGGGTCTCGGCCACTGCGGCGAGTGTCATACGGCGCGCAACGCGCTCGGCCTGCGCGACACCGGCCGCTGGCTGGCCGGCGGGCCGAACCCCGAGGGGCGCGGGACGATCCCGAACATCACCCCCGCCAGGCTCGACTGGTCCGAGGGCGACATAGCGGAGTATCTGAGCTCGGGCTTCACCCCGGAGTATGATTCCGCGGGCGGGCAGATGGCGGATGTGGTGCGCAACACCGGCCAGCTCCCGGACGAGGACCGCCGCGCCATCGCGGCCTATCTGAAGAAGGTGCCGGGGATCGAGTGAGAAGGAGGCGACCGACGCCGCCCCCCGATCGCCGTCAGGCGCCCAGACGCTCCAGCCGCGCGGCGCGCAGGCGGGCGAAATCCTCGCCGGCATGGTAGGACGACCGGGTAAGCGGCGTGGCCGATACCATCAGGAAGCCCTTGCCGTAGGCGGCCTTTTCGTAGCTCGCAAATTCCTCGGGAGTCACGAAACGGTCAACCCGGTGGTGCTTGGGCGTGGGCTGCAGATACTGGCCGATGGTCAGGAAATCCACGCCGGCCGCGCGCATGTCGTCCATCACCTGCATCACGCCCTGCCGGTCCTCGCCAAGGCCCACCATGATCCCCGACTTGGTGAAGATCTGCGGATCCAGCTCCTTGGCCCGCTGGAGCAGCCGCAGCGAGTGGAAGTAGCGCGCGCCGGGCCGGACCTCGGGATAGAGGCCCGGCACCGTCTCGAGATTGTGGTTGAACACGTCGGGACGCGCCGCCACCACGGTCTCGAGCGCCTCGGGCCCGCATTTCAGGAAATCCGGCACCAGCACCTCGACCGTGGTGCCCTGCGCCCGGTGACGGATCGCGCGGATCGTCTGGGCGAAATGCTCGGCCCCGCCATCCTCCAGATCGTCGCGATCCACGCTCGTCACCACGACATGCTTGAGGCCGAGCTGGCTGACGGCATGGGCGACGCGCCCCGGCTCGAAGGCGTCGAGCGCCTGAGGCTTGCCGGTGGCCACGTTGCAGAAGGTGCAGCCGCGCGTGCAGATCTCGCCCATGATCATCATGGTCGCGTGACCCTGCCCCCAGCATTCGCCGACATTGGGGCAGCCCGCCTCCTCGCAGACGGTCGCGAGCTTCTGGCCGCGGATGATGTCCCGCGTTTCCTTGTAGCCCTCGGACGTCGGAGCCTTGACGCGGATCCAGGAGGGCTTCCTGGGCTGGTCATTGTCCGGGCGGTGCGCCTTTTCCGGGTGGCGCTGGTCGGGAATCTTCAGGTCGCGCACAAGTTTTCCGATCATGAAAGCGACGTTCCATGTTCATATAGGCCGTCGCGAGCGACGGAGCCAGCCCATACGGCCCGCAGGAACGCCCGCGCCCTCATTCCGGGTCCCAGACCCCAAACTGCCTTTTCAATGCAAGACCGGACACTGCCCATACATTCACAGACACGGGGATGATCCATGACCAAGAAGCTCCTCGCTGAAATGCTCGGCACATTCATTCTTGTCTTCTTCGGCTGCGGAGCGGCCGTGCTGATGGGAGAGCAGATCGGAATGCTCGGCATCTCGCTCGCCTTCGGCCTCTCCATCGTCGCGGCCGCCTATTCGCTCGGGGCGATCTCGGGCGCCCATCTCAACCCTGCCGTCTCGCTCGGCTTCCTGATGGCGGGCCGGATGCCGATGGCCGAGTTCGGCGGCTATGTCGTGGCGCAGGTGGCGGGCGCCACCCTCGGCGCGCTCGTCGTCTTCCTCGTGGCTTCCGGCAAGGCCGATTATGCGCTGGCGACGGACGGGCTCGGCCAGAACGGATATGGCACGGGCTACCAGGGGGAATATTCGCTGGGGGCTGCCCTGATCTTCGAGCTGGTGGCCACCTTCATCTTCGTCTGCGTGGTTCTGGCGGCCACGGCCTCGCATGTCTCGGCGGCCTCGACGGCGCTTGCGGGCCTGGCCATCGGCCTGACCCTCGCCGGCATCCATCTGGTCGGGATCAATGTCACCGGCGTCTCGGTCAATCCCGCCCGCTCGATCGGGCCGGCGGTCTTCGTGGGCGGCAAGGCGCTCGCCGACCTCTGGGTCTTCATCGCGGCCCCCCTTGCCGGAGGCGCTGCGGCGGGTCTGGCCCATGCCTCGGGCTTCTTCCGGCCCGGCGGCCTGCAACCCGCACCGGCCACCGGAGCGCCCGTCCTCTAGCCCCGTGGCACGGCGCCCCCCGGCCGCCGTGCCGCCTGCTGTCCCGGCCCCCCTCGCGGCCGACGTCACCTGACCACGGTGCACCGGGACCTTCGCCGCAGCCCGGGCGATGAGCATCGGCGGACGGGTGCGAGGACCGCGACGCGCCTGCCCCCGGATCCGCCGGAGGCGTCCGCCGAGACAATACATCCTTGAACCATCTGCGCGTGTCTGGGCGATGCCGGGGGTGATCCTCGCCGCCGGTGCGCCTTCCTCCCTGAACTGGACTGGCCGCGCCTTCATCCGAAGGCGCGGTTTTTCCAGCCTTTTCGGCAGCCGGGGCCGGATCGATTCGCGGTTGACGGGCCTTGATTTAGCCCTTAGCGTCCCCATCAGTTGAAGTCGGCCAGTCCGACAGGGAGCAAAATTGACGCAGGGAAGGGCCGGACTGCCGGCCCTTTTCGCTTTGGCTCCTTGCGCCGCAGCCCGACCGCCCGACCGGCCATCCGGCGCGAGAGGCGTCACGGACCCATCCCCGGCCATGTACGACCGGCCGCCACCTGCGGCGGATCGCGCATTTGGCACCTGACTTCGGCGGGTCGGCGTGCTACAGCCCGCCCGACATCATGTGAGGACAGGATCGCGCATGTCGAGCAATCAACTGAAAACCCTTTGCGTCATGGCCCTCGGCCTCGCCCTCGCCCCGACGGCCTGGGCGCAGGAGACGCCCGCGGCACCGGCCGCCGAAGCCCCGGCCGCGCAAGCTCCCGCCGAAGGGGCCGCCGCTCCGCAGGGTCTGTCAATGGGAGAGGAAGAGCCGTCCGACGGGATCGGCTCCACCTATGTCGCCGAAACGCACGGCGACTGGCAGCAGCGCTGCGTCCGCACCGAGGACGGGGCCGACCCCTGCCAGATGTATCAGCTTCTGAAGGATGCCGAGGGCAACTCGGTCGCCGAGATCAGCATGTTCGCCCTTCCGGCCGGTCAGCAGGCCGCGGCCGGCGCGACCATCGTGGCGCCGCTCGAGACGCTGCTGACGGCGAACCTGGCTCTGGGCGTCGATGCGGCCAAGCCCAAGGTCTATCCCTTCTCCTGGTGCAACCGCGTGGGCTGCTTTGCGCGCGTGGGCTTCACCCAAGCGGAGGTGGACGCGTTCAAGAAGGGCAACAAGAGCGTGGTGACGATCGTTCCGGCCGTCGCACCCGACCAGAAGGTCGCGCTGACCGTCTCGCTCAAGGGCTTCACCGCCGCCTATGACGCGGTCAAGAGCGCGAACGAAAAGGCCGACGCGGCGCCTGCCGGCAACTGATCCGGTCAAGGCTCAAGGCCGGCGCCGCTTCCGCAAGGCAGCGGCGCCTTTCACAAGGTGCCACAGGCGAGACCCGCCCGAGGTCAGACGCGGCGCAGCGCGAGGACCGCGTTCAGCCCGCCAAAGGCAAAGGCGTTCGAGAGCACCACATCCACCCGCGCCTCGCGCGCCACGTTCGGCACGACATCCAGCGCACATTCCGGGTCGGGCTCCTCATAGCCGATCGTCGGCGCGATCACCCCTTCGCGCAGGGCGAGGATGCAGGCCAGCAGTTCCACCGCGCCCGTCCCGCCGATCAGGTGGCCGTGCATCGACTTGGTGGACGAGATCATCAGCCGGTCGGCGTGATGGCCGAACACATCCGCCACCGCCGCGCATTCGGTCTTGTCGTTGGCCGCCGTGCCGGTGCCGTGGGCGTTGATGTAGCCCACCGCCTCGGGATTGAGCTTCGCATCGCGCAGCGCCCCCTCGATGGCGCGCGCCGCCCCCAGCTTCGAGGGCATCACGATGTCGGACGCGTCCGAGGTCATGGCAAAGCCGATCACCTCGGCCAGGATATCGGCGCCGCGCGCACGGGCGTGCTCGTATTCCTCGAAGACGAAGATCGCCGCGCCCTCGCCCTGCACCATGCCATTGCGGTTCAGCGAGAAGGGCCGGCAGGCGTCCTTCGACATGACGCGCAGCCCCTCCCACGCCTTGATCCCGCCGAAGCAGAGCATGGCCTCGGATCCGCCGGTCAGCATGACCCGGCTCATGCCCGAACGGACCATGTTGAAGGCCTGCCCCATCGCATGGTTCGAACTGGCGCAGGCGGTCGCCACCGTGAAGGACGGCCCGCGGAGCTGGAACTCCATCGAGATATGCGAGGCGGCCGCGTTGTTCATCAGTTTGGGCACGACGAACGGATGGACGCGGTTCTTCCCCTCTTCATAGACCACGCGGTAATTTTCGTCCCAGGTGTTCACCCCGCCGCCCGCGGTGCCGAGGATCACCCCGGCCTCCAGCCCCAGACTGCCGGCAAAGGTCAGCCCCGACTGCGCCACCGCCTCGCGGGCCGCCAGAAGCGTGAACTGGGTGAACTTGTCGTAGAGGACGATCTGCTGGCGGTTGAAATGCGCCTCGGGATCCCAGTTGTGGACCTGCCCACCGATCTGGATCGACAGCCGCTCCTTGTCGCGGATGTCGAGATCGGTGATCCCGCACCGGCCCTCGCGGAAGGCTGCGATCGTGCCTGCAACATCGTGCGCCAGCGCGTTGATCGTGCCGGCGCCCGTAATGACCACTCGTTTCATGCGGCGTCCGTCAGGCGGCCTGCTGGGCCACCAGCCCTTCCACCGCCGCCACGATGGCCGCCACCGACGAGATGTCGAAGCCGCTCGCCTGCGGGTCGTTGGCGTTGAAGGGCACCGAGATGTCGAAGGCTTCCTCGATGGCGAAGATCGATTCCACGAGGCCCAGGCTGTCGATGCCAAGCTCTTCGAGCGTCGCATCCATCTTCACATCCGACGGTTCCAGAACCGCCTGCTCCGCGATGATCGCTATGACCTTTTCCTGAACGCTCTGTGCCATGGTCTTCCCCCTGCACCGTCTGCTGACGGCGATCTAGCCACTCTGCCCCGTCTTTGAAACAGCTTTCTGAAGCTCTGCCACCGTCGCCGCCAGCCGCGGCAGACGACGCATGGCCTTCTGGATCTCGATCTGCGTCTCCATCTTCACGGCCGGATCCCCGAGGATCACCCGCCCGGCCGGCGCGTTGGTGCGGATCTTGGTCGAGCCGCCGGCGATCACGTCGTCGCCCACGAAGATGTTGTCCGAGACGCCGACCTGTCCACCCAGCACGACGCGGTTGCCGATCCGGGACGAGCCCGCGATTCCCACCTGCCCGCAGAGCAGGCAGTCCTGCCCCACCTGGACATTGTGGCCCACCTGCACGAGATTGTCGATCTTGGTGCCGTTGCCCACCACCGTGTCGCGGATCGTGCCCCGGTCGATGGTCGAGTTCGCCCCCACCTCGACATCGTCCCCGATCCGCACCGAGCCGAGCGAGTGGATGCGGACCCAGGATTGCTGCCGGATCTCCTCGCGATCGCCGAGCGTTTCGCGGATTTCCTCGACGCCGGATTTCTCGGGCGTGACGAAGGAAAAGCCGTCCGCGCCGATCACCGCGCCCGGCTGGCAGATGAACCGGTCGCCGATCCGCACACGCGCGCCGATCCGCGCGCCCTGCAGGATCAGCGCATCGTTCCCGATCTCGGCCCCTTCGGCGATCGAGACGTGGCTGGCGATCCGCGCCCCGGGCCCGATGCGGACGCCCGCGCCGATGGTGACGAAGGGGCCCACCGCCGCGCCCTCGCCCAGCCCGGCCGAGGGATCGACCAGCGCCATCGGATGCACGCCGGGCGCGATCTGCGGCCCCGGATCGAAGATCCGCGAGAGGCCGGCCATTGCCAGCCGCCCGCGCGGCACGAAGATCGCCGCCTCCAGCCCCAGCCCGCGCCAGTCCGCCCCCGGCCAGAGCATCGCCGCCCGAGCGTCGCCCCGCGCCAGCCCCTCGGCATAGCGCGGGTCCATCGCCAGCGCGAGCGCATCGCCGCCGGCCGCCACAGGCTCGGCCGCGTGCGTCACGACAAGCTCGAGGTTGCCATCAGCCTCGGCGCCGAGCGCCGCGGCGATCTCGCGGATTGTATGGCCCATGTCGCGGCTCCGAAGGCTTCGGCGGCCTCCTGCCGCCCCGGTCCAGATCTAGCCCTGAACCGCGCCCGGCACCACCCCGGCGGCGCGCAGCGCCTCCAAGATCACGCCATCGCGACCGTAGATGTCCTGCCGATAGCTCATCCGCCCGGTCGGCCCCGCCCAGGCGGTGGAATAGACCAGATGCACCGGCACCGGCTCTTCCAGCCGCACCACCGTCTCCTTGCCGGTCCTCAGATGGGACTGGAACAGCCCCTCTGGATCGTCGGACTGCCGGGCCAGCAGGGCATAGGCGAAGTCGAAGGGCTGCGCCAGACGGATGCAGCCGTGCGAGAAGGCCCGGACCTCGCGGTCGAACAGCGACTTCGAGGGCGTGTCGTGCAGGTAGATGTTCCAGGGGTTCGGGAACATGAACTTGACCAGCCCCAGCGCATTTCCGTCCGAGGGCGGCTGCCGCATCGAATAGGGAAAGTTGCGCGCATTGTAGGCGTTGAAGTTGACCGAGCCGCGATTGACCACCTGTCCGCGGCTGTCGATCAGCTTCAGATGGGCGGCGGCGTTCGGATTGCGCTGCAGCAGCGGCAGATATTCCTTGGTGGTGATCGAACGCGGCACATGCCACGACGGGTTGATCACCATATATTCCATCTCGTCCGAAAACTCGGGGCTGCGCTGGTCGGGACTGTCCTTGCCGATCACCGAGCGGGTCTCGAACGTCACCTTGCCGCCCTCGACGATGCGGGCGCTGAAATCGGTGAGGTTCACCCAGATGTGCCGCTCGCCCCGGTCGCTGGCCAGCCAGCGCTCGCGCTCCAGCGCCACGAGAACCGATTCCAGCCGCGTCTCGGGCGACACGTTCAGCGCGGCCAGCGTACCCTCACCCACGACGCCGTCGGGCGTGAGCCCGTGGTCGATCTGGAAGGCCCGCACCGCCGCCTCGATCGAGGCGTCATAGCCCGCCACCGTGCTGCGGCCGAGGTAGCCCATGGCCATCAGCCGGTTGCGCAGCGCCAGAACGCCCTCGCCCGTGGCGCCAGGGCGCAGCTTCCCGGCCGGAACCTGCGGGCCCCATCCGCCGGCCGCGATCCGGGCCTCCAGCTCCATTCGGGCCCGCATCAGACGCGCATACTCGGGCGTGCGCGGCGCAAGGCCGTTCAGGAACGGCCGGGGATCCGCCTCGAAGGCCGTCAGCACCGAACGCGGATCGAGGCGCTGCACCTCGCGCTTGATGCCCGGATCGACCTTGCCGGGCTCGAGCGCGCCCCCGCGCAGGTCGTGGGCCCAGGCCAGAAGCGCCCGCGTCATCGCCACCTCGACGCGCCCCCGGTCGGCCTCGGTCCGGGCGGCGCGGAAGCGGGCGGCCAGCTCCGCCGCATCATAGCGCTGCACCGGCAGACCGTGGGCCGAGGCCTGCGCTATGGCCGTCAGGAACGCCTGCCGACGCTCCGCATCCTCGGGCCCGGTCCAGAGCGGGCGATAGGACCGCCCGGCATAGAAGGCCGAGATCACGTCGCTCCGCCCCGCGGCCTCGGCCACCGAACGGGTGAAGGGTGTCAGCGCCGGCGCCGAAGGATTCGCCAGAGCGCCCGTCCCGAGGAAGGCGGCGAGGCAAAGGGCAAGCCCGAATCCGGCCTTATGACGGTGGGGAGACGACATGGACACCTCAAGCGGGGAAGGTCGGCGCATTTCCTACCAACTTCGGCTATTTGCCGGCCCTCGTAAATCCGGGGCCGCGCGCGCCTGCGACATTGTCGCTTTTTCGTCACGCCGCCGAACTTTCCCCAACCCGCCGATGAGCGCGCTCCCGTTCAGCAAATTTTTGCCTATTGGCCGTCAACTGCGCCGGTGCGGCCAATCCGGCACTTCTGTTGCAGGGAACCATATGGCATAGGAGGTAAGCACTTGGGGACGAGTAGCAAACAAAGCTGCCGGAACAGGCGGTCAAAAGACCAAGCGACGGGACAGGCGCTCACATGACACGGACGAACACGCTCATCACGCGGCGCGGCCTTCTTGGTGCGTTTGCCGCCTCTGCTGTGGTTGCAGCCCCCACCTATTCGCATGCCTTCGGTTTCCTGCGCGGTGCGGGCGACGTGCGGCGGATCCGCATGTATTCGGGGCGCACCGGCGAGTCGATGGATACGATCTACTGGATCGAAGGGGAGTACATCCCCGAGGCGCTCAAGGAAATCAATCACTTCATGCGCGACTGGCGGACGAATGACATCACGCGCATCGACCCTCGGGCGGTGGACATCATGGCCGCCTCGCACCGGCTGATGGATGTGTCCGAACCCTACATGCTGCTCTCGGGCTACCGTTCGCCCAAGACCAACGCGATGCTGCGGTCGCAGTCGAGCGGCGTGGCCCGCAACTCACTGCACCTGCGCGGACAGGCGGCCGACCTGCGGCTCAAGTCGCGCTCGGTGGGTCAGATGGCCAAGGCGGCGGAGGCCTGCGCCTCGGGCGGTGTCGGCCGCTACTCGCGGTCCGATTTCGTTCACATGGATTGTGGCCCGGTGCGTCACTGGGGCCGCTGAGACAACCGAACCACCCTTGAAGCCGGGCGCCCTCTTGCGGCGCCCTTCTTCGTTCCAGGGCCGCGCGCCGGCCCGGCGGGCGTCAAAATCCCGACAGCGGCGCCCGAGCCTCACTCATCGTCCGCGCCCTCGCGCGACCGGCCGCGGAAGCCCATCGCCACGACGAACTTTTCCGAACTGTCCGCGCGGCTGGCCGGAGGCTTCACGTTCGCCACCTTGGTGAAATTCTTCTTCAGCAACGCCTGCAGCTCATTCTCGGCCCCGCCGGCCAGAACCTTGGCCACGAAGGTGCCGCCCTCTTCCAGCACGTCGAAGGCAAAGGCCGCCGCGGCCTCGCAGAGCGCGATGATGCGCAGGTGGTCGGTGCCCTTGTGGCCCGAGGCGGCCGCAGCCATGTCGCTCATCACCACATCGGCCCGGCCGCCGAGCCAGCCCTTCACCTTCTCGTCCGCATCGTCGGACAGGAAATCGAGCTGGTGGATCTCGGCCCCGGCGATCGGCTCCACCTCCTGAAGATCGACCCCCAGCACCGTGCCCTGCGCCTTGTTCTTCTTCTGGCCGAGCGCGTTCACCCGCTCGACGGCGACCTGACACCAGCCGCCGGGCGCGCAGCCGAGATCCACCACCCGGCATCCGGGCTTGAGGAAGCCGAACTTGTCGTCCAGCTCGAGGATCTTGTAGGCGGCCCGGCCCCGGAACCCCTCCTTTTTGGCGCGGACCACATAGGGATCGTTCAGCTGCCGTTCGAGCCAGAGCGTCGAGGACAGCTTGCGCCCCTTCGCCGTCTTCACCCGCACGCGCAGCTCGCGCTGTCCCCGGCCCGATGTGTTCTTGGTTGTCATTTGTAGGGTCCGTCTTCCAGAACGCCGTCGGCGCTCATCTGTGCATACAAAAGGCCCTCGCGCAGACCGCGGTCGGCCACCGACAGCCGGTCCGTGGGCCAGATCCGCATCAGGGCCTGCAGGATCGCCGCGCCCGACATGATCAGCGAATGCCGCTCGCGCCCGATGCGGGGATCGGTGCGCCGCCCCTCGGGGCCGAGGGTGAGATAGTCCCGGATCACCGTGTCGATCTGGTCCGAGGTCATGTGCAGCCCGTCCACCTTGGTCCGGTCGTAGCGGCGCAGCCCGAGGAACGAGGCCGCCACGGTCGTGATCGTGCCGGAGGTGCCGATGATCTGGAACCCCTCGCGCGGATTCTCGGCATTGTAGGGCGAGAAGCTCGCGAGATTCTCCTCGAAATACCAGCTCATCAGGGCAAAGCGCGCGGCATCGTCCTCGACATCCCCGAACTGGTCCTTGAGCGTCGCCACCCCCAGCGGCACCGAGATCCAGTCCACCACCCGCGCCTCGGGGCCAATGCCCTTGGGCGTGAAGCTGGAATGAAGCCGCATGATCGCCCGCGGCCGCTCCTCGCGCGGGACGGCCGAAAGGTCGATCCAGACAAGCTCGGTCGAGCCGCCGCCGATATCGACCACCAGCAACTGCTCGGTGCGCCGCGACACCAGCGGCGCGCAGGAAATGACGGCGAGGCGCGCCTCCTCCTCCGGGGCGATGATCTCGAGCGCGAGCCCGGTCTCGCGCCGGATCTGGCGGATGAAGTCGCGCGCGTTTCGCGCCCTGCGGCAGGCCTCGGTCGCCACCAGCCGCATCCGGCGGACGTGGTGCTTCTCGATCTTCTTCTGGCAGATCCGCAGCGCCTGGATCGTGCGGCCCATCGAGGCGCGCGAAAGCCGGCCGGAAGCTTCCAGCCCGACGCCGAGCTGCACGGTCTTGGAAAACGAATCCACGACCTGAAACTGACTGCCCTTCGGCTGGGCAATCAGCATGCGGCAACTGTTCGTGCCGAGGTCCAGCGCCGCATAGAGCTGCCCCCGGTCGCTTGGCGGGGTGACGGAAGGTTCCACCGCTGCGCCGACGGCCAGATCGCCGCGCGCCGGGATCGCGTCCGCACCCCTGGGACGCTCGGGCGTCATCGTCGCCCTCCATTCATGGTTACCTCAAGAGTATGCGCGCCAAGCCCCCGCCGCAAGGTCGGATCGTCGCAGGCGCATCACTCGGAGCCGCATCCGCAGACTGCCGGGGGAACGGCAATCGTCCGCGGCCAGCGCCCGCAAATGCGACGTTGGGGAAACGGCCCGCGCCTGCGCAGGGGGCGGCGTCGCTCCGCGCTCGCACCATGTCGAAATCCGACGCCGGGTGCGGCGTTCCGCCTCGTATGACGGGCTGAGGAAGGGGAATCGTCGATGCCCGAAGTGACCATCGTCTACTGGCGAGACATTCCGGCCCAGGTGATCGTGGGCCGGGGCCGCAAGGGCACCAAGAGGCCCCTGCCCGAGCGGTTCGAGCAGGCGATCGACCGCTGCGCCATGAAGATCGGCGCACGGGACAGCGATGCCTACATGGCCGAATGGCGCAAGGCCTCGCACGAGGCCGAGGGGGAGCCAGAAGCCCTCGCCCGCGCAACGGCCGAACGTCTCGAGGCCGACTACGACTCCGCGCGCCTCCGGGCGCTGATCGACAACGATGGCCGGGCCTGACCTGCCCCGCCGCCTGAAGGAGGCCGCCATGGCGCTTTTCAAACTCCGCCGCGAGGCGACCGCCCCCACCGCCCCCGCCCCCGTCGAGGCGCTGCTGAAGGGCTATTCGATCGAGGTCATGCCGCGCACCGCCGAGAAGGTCGCGGACTTCCGCGACCTGCTGCCCCGCGGCACCCGCGTCTATATCGCCCATATCGACGGCACGCCGATCGAGGACATGGTGGCGACGGCCAAGCGCCTGACCGCCGAAGGCTTCCCGGTCATGCCGCATTTCCCGGCCCGCATCATCCGCGACCGCGCGACGCTGGCCGACTGGATCGCGCGCTATCGCGGCGAGGCCGACGTGAAGCAGGGGCTGATCCTGGCGGGCGGCCTCCGCGCGCCGCAGGGCGAGTTTCATTCCTCGATGCAACTGCTTGAAACCGGCCTCTTCGACGGGTTCGAGCGGCTGCATGTCGCGGGCCACCCGGAAGGGTCGAAGGACATCGACCCCGACGGCTCGGACCGGATGGTGATGGAGGCGCTGCGCTGGAAGCAGGCGTTTTCAGAGCGCACCGACGCGAAGATGGCGATCGCCACCCAGTTCTGCTTCGAGCCCGACCCGGTGATCGCCTGGGCCGAGCGGCTGGCGGCCGAGGGGATCGCGCTGCCCATCCATATCGGGATCGCCGGCCCCGCCAAGCTTCAGACCATGATCAAGTTCGCGGTCGCCTGCGGCGTCGGCCCCTCGATGCGGGTGCTGCAGAAGCGCGCGATGGATGTGACCAAGCTTCTGCTGCCCTACGAGCCCACCGACTTCGTGAACGGCATCGCCGCGCACAAGGCGAAGAACCACATGTTCGGCATTGAATCCGTGCACTTCTTCCCGCTGGGCGGGATCAAGGCCAATGCCGAGTGGGTCACCGCCAACGGCGGCCGATCCGGCATTCCGGCCAATTCTGATGCAAAGGTTGAAGCATGACCCGTACCGTCCTTGAATCGAAAACGAAAACTGTCGTAATCGGCTTCGACGAACCCTTCTGCGTGATCGGCGAGCGCATCAACCCCACGGGCCGCAAGAAGCTGGCGGCCGAACTGGAGGCCGGCGATTTCTCGACCGTCGAGAAGGACGCGCTGGAGCAGGTCGCCTGCGGGGCGATGGTGCTGGACGTGAACTCGGGCGCGGTCTTCACCAACAGGATGGCCGAGGATCCGCGCTATGCCGACAACAACTTCGTCGAGCCGCCGCTGATGAAGGAGCTGGTCGCCCGCATCCAGGCGATCACCGACGTGCCGCTCTGCATCGACAGCTCGGTGCCCGGCGCGCTCGAGGCGGGGCTGGCCACCTGCGAGGGCCGCCCGCTCTTGAACTCGGTCACCGGCGAGGAGGAGCGGCTGGAACTCGTCCTGCCGCTGGTGAAGAAATACAACGTGCCGGTGGTGGCGATCTCGAACGACGATACCGGCATTTCGCCCGATCCCGACGTGCGCTTCGCGGTGGCGAAGAAGATCGTCGAGCGCGCGGCCGACTTCGGCATCCCGGCGCATGACATCGTGGTCGATCCGCTGGTGATGCCGGTGGGCGCGATGGCGAGCGCGGGCCAGCAGGTCTTCGCGCTGGTGCGGCGCCTGCGGGATGAGCTGGGCGTGAACACGACCTGCGGCGCCTCGAACGTCTCGTTCGGCCTGCCGAACCGGCATGGCGTGAACGCGGCCTTCCTGCCGATGGCGATCGGCGCCGGCATGACCTCGGCGATCATGAACCCGGTGCGCTCGGTCGAGATGGAGGCGATCCGCGCCGCCAACCTCTTGATGAACCACGACGCGAACGGCGGCGAATGGATCCGCTTCTCGCGCATCCTCGACGCGGTGAAGGAAGGGGCGAGCTTCCCCGAGGCTTGCGCCGCGCAGGCCGCCGCCGGCGGTCGCGGTCGCCGTCGCGCCCGCGCCTGAGGCCTACGCCACCGAAAACGGGGGCCGCGTCCGCGCGGCTCCCTTCGCATGTTCCCGTGCCGGTGCCATATCCGATCCATCCTTCCGCCCTGACGACGGAGCCCGTTCCATGTCCGATCCGCTGGTCATCTTTACCCCCTCGGGCAAGCGCGGCCGCTTTCCGGTCGGCACGCCCGTGCTCACCGCAGCGCGCCAGCTGGGCGTGGACCTCGATTCGGTCTGCGGCGGCCGCGGCATCTGCTCGAAATGCCAGGTTCAGCCGGGCACGGGCGAGTTCGCCAAGCATGGCGTGACGGTGGCGGCGGATGCGCTCTCGCCCTGGAACGCGGTCGAGGAACGCTACCGCTCCAAGCGCGGCATGATCGACGGCCGCCGCCTCGGCTGTCAGGCGCAGATCCTGGGCGACGTGGTGATCGACGTGCCGCCCGAAAGCCAGGTGCACAAGCAGGTCATCCGCAAGTCGGCGGCCGAGCGGGTGATCGCGATGGACCCGGCCACCCGCGCCCTCTACGTCGAGGTGGCCGAGCCCGACATGCACGAGCCCTCGGGCGATTTCGAACGCCTGCAAACCGCGCTTCGCGAACAGTGGGGGGTCGAGGGCGTCGTGGCGGACCTCGCGATCCTGCGCCGCCTGCAGGCCGTGCTGCGCAAGGGCGGCTGGAAGGTGACGGTGGCGCTGCACAAGGGCAACCACGACGCGCGCCCCCGCATCCTGGACCTCTGGCCCGGTTTCCACGAGGGCGGGCTTTACGGGCTGGCGATCGACCTCGGCTCCACCACCATCGCCGCACATCTGTGCGATCTGGGCGACGGGCGGGTGCTGGCCTCGGCCGGGGTGATGAACCCGCAGATCCGCTTCGGCGAGGATCTGATGAGCCGCGTCAGCTATGCGATGATGAACCCCGGCGGCGACATCGAGATGACGGCTGCCGTGCGTCAGGCCATCGACCGCCTTGCGGTCGAGATCGCGGCCGAGGCGGGGGTGGAGCCCGCCTCAATCTACGAGCTGGTGTTCGTCTGCAACCCGGTGATGCACCACCTGCTGCTGGGCATCGACCCGGTGGAGCTGGGACAGGCGCCCTTTGCGCTCGCGACCGGCGGCAGCCTGTCGCTGGATGCGCGCGACCTGGAGTTGTCATCTGTCAACCGTGCGGCGCGGGTCTATGTGCTGCCCTGCATCGCGGGCCATGTCGGCGCCGACTGCGCCGCGGTCGCGCTGTCGGAAGAGCCGCAGAAATCGCGCGACATGGTGCTGATCGTCGATGTCGGCACCAACGCCGAGATCCTTCTGGGCAACGAGACCCGCGTGCTGGCCTGCTCCTCGCCCACCGGCCCCGCCTTCGAGGGGGCGCAGATCTCGTCGGGCCAGCGCGCGGCGCCGGGCGCCATCGAGCGGGTCGAGATCGACCCCGCCACCAAGGAGCCGCGCTTCCGGGTGATCGGCTGCGACCTCTGGTCGGACGAGCCGGGCTTTGCCGAGGCGGCCGGGCCGATCACCGGCATCTGCGGCTCGGGGATCATCGAGGCGGTGGCCGAGATGCGGATGGCGGGGCTTCTGGACGCGCGCGGCCTGATCGGCTCGGCCGACCAGACCGGCAGCGCGCGCTGCGAACCGGACGGGCGCACGCATTCCTGGCTGCTGCACGACGCCTCGGCCGCGGGCGGGTCGCGCATCCTGGTCACGCAGGGCGACATTCGGGCGATCCAGCTGGCGAAATCGGCGCTTTACGCGGGCGCGCGGCTTCTGATGGACGAGCTGAGCATCGAGCGGGTGGACCGCGTGGTGCTGGCCGGGGCCTTCGGCGCCCATATCAGCGCGAAACATGCGATGGTGCTGGGCATGATCCCCGACGTGCCGCTGGACAAGGTCGTCTCGGCCGGCAATGCGGCGGGCACCGGCGCGCGGATCGCCCTGGCATCGGTCGCGGCGCGGGATGCGATCGAAGACCTCGTCCACGACATCCACAAGGTCGAGACCGCGATCGAGCCGCGCTTTCAGGAGCATTTCGTCAACGCGAATGCGATCCCCCATGCGGTCGATCCCTTCCCCTGCCTGCGCGGGCTGGTGACGCTGCCCGAGGTCAGCTTCAACACCGGCGGGGGCGCCGACCGCCGACGCCGCCGGGGATAGGCCGGAAAGCAAAAGGCGGCGCCCGAAGGCGCCGCCCGAGAGGATGGCCGCCGGACTTCAGGCCCGGGCTTCGGGGCGGCTCCAGTTCAGGCGCACCGCCTCGAGGTTCAGGCCGGTCGCGGCCGTGGCCCAGATCAGGTAGGGCACGAACAGCACGCCAGCCCAGGTGTCGAGCTGGAAGAAGCTCCACATCGTCGCGGCCACGAAGAGCCACATCACGACGACGACCCCGAGCGCCGTCGCCATCCGCTTCAGCCCGAAGAAGACGGGGGTCCAGAGCGTGTTGAAGGCAAGCTGGGCGGCGTAGAAGGCTAGCGCCTGCCCCGACCCATCAAGCTGCGCCACCCGCATGGCGGCCAGGCTCATCAGGAAATAGAGCGAGGTCCAGGCCAGCGGGAACACCCAGCGCGGGGGGTTCCACCAGGGCTTGTTCAGATTGTCATACCATTCGTCGGGCTTCATCAGCGCCCCCGTCGTCGCGGGCGCCCCGCAGGCGGCGAGGAAGGTGAGGAAAAGAGCCCAGTCCATGTTCATCATCGTTACTCCGGATCTACCTGCAAGAGAACCTAGATCGGGTTGACCCGGTTCCCCATCCTCTGCCGGGCAATCTGCCTGTCCTGCGCCTCGAGCTGGGCGAGGACCGCGATCAGCGCCTCGGACCGGCCGCGTTGCGGTCGGGCACGGGCGGCGGCGTTGACGAGGAAGGCAACCTCCGGCTCGGGCGCCGCATGAAGCGTCGCGCAGCCGGGTCCGATCGGGGTGAGAGCGGCGCGCGTGGCCGAGACGGCCAGCCACACCAGTTTCTGCCGCTTGTTGGTGAAGGCGCGGCGGGTCACGCTGTCATAGCCATTGCGCGCGATCTCGCGGCCGATCGCCGCATAGATATGGCGCGCGGCGTAGATGCCGGGGCGGCAGGCCAGCGGCAGGCCGCAGACACCCGATTCCGAGCGGTAGTAGAGCCGGTCCGCCGCCCGCAGCAGGCGGCGCGTCACGGCGCGGATGCGGTCGCAGGCGACGGGGTTGCCAAGGAACTCCTCGACCGGAAGCCCCGCCTCCTCCATCCAGTCGCGCGGCAGGTAGATCCGCCCCGAGCGCGCGTCGGTGCCGACGTCGCGCGCGATGTTGGTCAGCTGCATGGCCAGTCCGAGATCGCAGGCCCGCGCCAGCACATCGGGATCGCGCACGCGCATGAGGACGCACATCATGGCCCCCACCGCCGCCGCGACCCGCGCCGAATAGTCCAGCACGCCCGAGAAGGTGTCGTAGGACTTGCCCACCGCATCCCAGGCCAGCCCCTCGAGCAACGCCTCGGGCAGGGTGCGCGGCATCTCGAACTCTTCGACCACGGCGGCGAAGGCACGGTCGGCCGGCGCGTTGCGCGGCCGACCGGCATAGACGAGGTCCAGCCGGTCGCGCAGGCTGAGGACCGCGCGCCGCTTGGCCTCGGCATCTTCCTGCTGGCCCTCGTTCACCGCCTCGTCCACCGCATCGTCCGCGACGCGGCAGAAGGCATAGAGAGCCAGCGACGGCGCCCGCACCTTCTCGGGCAAGAGGCGCGAAGCCGCGTGGAAGGAGTAGGAGCCGGTGCGGATCAGCTCGCGGCAGGCATCGAGGTCGGCTGTGGCAATCATTCCGCGGCCAGCCTTTCAGCGGGTTCGGCCTCGCGGCGCGCGCGCGGCGCGTCGGGGGCGAGCTTGGCCATCACTTCGGCCGAACCGATCACACCGGGCACGCCCGCGCCCGGATGGGTGCCGGCGCCGACGAGGAAGAGGCCCTTGACCTCCTCCGAGATGTTGTGCGGCCGGAACCAGGCCGACTGCAGGATGCGCGGCTCGATCGAGAAGCCGGCGCCCCAGGGGCTGAGATAGCGGTCGCGGAAGGTTTCGGGCGTGAAGACCAGCGACGGCCCGATGCGGTCGCCGATGCCGGGCATCGACTCCTCGAGCACCTCGAGCACGCTCTGCCGGTAGGGCTCTTCCATCGCCTGCCAGTCCACCGGGTTGGCATGTTTCAGGTGCGGCACCGGCGAGAGGGCGTAGAAGGTGTCGTCGCCCTCGGGCGCCACGGTCGGGTCGGTGATCGAGGGCCGGTGGATGTAAAGGCTCATGTCCTTGGCCAGCTTGCCCTTGAGGAAGATGTCCTCGACCAGCCCCTTGTAGCGCGGCGCGTTGATGATCGTGTGGTGGCCGACGTCCGACCACATGCCCTTCGTGCCCTTGGTGCCGAAATACCAGACGAAGAGGCCCATCGACCAGCGGCGGCTTTTCACATGGGCGTCGGTCCACCGCTTGCGCTTGTGGTTGCGCAGGAGCCGCATGTAGGTGTGCCCGGCATCGGCGTTCGAGACCACGAGACCCGCGCGCAGCACCTCGCCCGAGGCGAGCCGCACGCCCTTCGCCTCGCCGTTCTCGACGACGATCTCATCGACCTCGGTGTTCATGCGGAAGGCGCCGCCCTGCCCCTCGATCACCTGGGCCATCGCCTGCGCGATCGCGGCCACCCCGCCGATGGCGTAGTGGACCCCGAATTCCTTCTCGAGCTGGCTGACGAGGATATACATCGAGGTGACGTTGAAAGGGTCGCCGCCGATGAACAGCGGGTGGAACGACAGCGCCATGCGCAGCCGCTCGTCCTGCACGCGCCGGGCGGCGTGCTGGTAGACCGACCTGTCGGCCCGCAGCATCCCGAAGGTCGGCAGGACCTTGATGAGATCCCACAGCTTGTGCATCGGCCGGCGGCCGAGGTTCTCGTAGCCGAACCAGTAGCGTTTCTCGCTGTCCTTGAGGAACGTCTCGTAGCCCGCGACGTCACCGGGCGACAGGCGCGCAATCTCGGCCTTCATCGCCTCGGTCGATTGCCGGACGGTGAAGTTCGACCCGTCGGGCCAGCGCACCTCGTAGAAGGGATCGACCGGCTTGAGAGCCACATCCTTGTCGAAATCGCGCCCGCAGGTGGCCCACAGGTCGCGCAGCGACTGGGGGACGGTGACGATGGTCGGCCCAAGGTCGAAGCGGTGCCCCTCCTGCGTGATCGAGGAGCCGCGCCCGCCGGGAACGTCCAGCTTGTCGATCACGGTGACGCGCCAGCCCTTGGCGCCGAGCCGCATGGCCGCGGACAGACCCCCGAGCCCCGAGCCGATCACAATGGCATGGTCGGCATCGGATACATGCTTGGTCGCGGGCATGGGTCTGTCTCCTGCAGGGCCTGTCAACATGCCGCCTACAATAGACTGTCTAGTCAGGTTTACAATGCGGCTTGAGGGCGGTGCGACTTCGCGACTAATGTCGGGCCGCTAAGGAACGGTGTTTGATCGCGCCCACCCCATCTGCAGGAGGAATGACATGCAGACCGTCACTCTCAGTATCTTCCGGTTCAACGAGTTCGAAAAGCGGCTCTGGGTGCTCGGTCAGATGACCGCGAACAAACTGGGCATGCACTACCTGCCGAAGGCCAGTTTCTGGAAGATGTTCGGCTCGGGGACGGGTCAGGGCTTCACGCCGAAGCCGAACTGGCACGTCTGGAGCATCCTGGCCGTCTGGCCCGACGAGGAGACCGCGCGCAAGGAAGTGGCCGAATCGCCCATCTACCAGCGGTGGGGCAAGATGGCGGACGAGAGCTACACGGTGCTCCTGTCGCCCACCAGCGCCTGGGGCCAGTGGGACGGCAAGGAGCCCTTCGCGCCGGTCAAGCCCTCGCCGGACGTGCGGCCTATCGCCGCCCTCACCCGGGCCACCATCAAGTTCTGGAAGGCCGAGCGGTTCTGGGCGCGCGAACCCGCCATTTCCCACATGATCGGCAAGAACAAGGACGTGGTCTTCAAGATCGGCGTGGGCGAGGTGCCGTTCCTTCAGCAGGTGACCTTCTCGGTCTGGCCCGACTCGAAGTCGATGGAAGAGTTCGCCCGCGGCGCCGGCGGCCCGCATGGCGAGGCCATCAAGTCGGTGCGCGCCGAGAACTGGTTCAAGGAAGAGCTTTATGCCCGCTTCCAGATTCTCGGATCGATTGGTAAGTGGGAAGGCAAGGACCCGGTGGGCGAGGCGCTGAACGCGCGTCCGGCCGCGGCTCCGAAGCCGGCCGTCGAGGCCCCGAAACCCGCTCCGGCCCCGGTTGTGGAAAAGCCCGCTCCGGCCGTCGAAGCGCCGAAAGCTGCCCCGGCGCCGGTTGCGGAAAAGGCCGCCGTCGCCGTCGAGATGCCGAAACCCGCCCCTGCCGCCGCGGCGCCGAAGCCGGCCCCGGTTGTCGAGGCCCCGAAACCCGCACCCGCTCCGGTGACTTCCAGACCGCAGGGCGGCAAGCCGAACTTCAAGGGCAAGCCCGGCAAGGGCGGCCGCAAAGAGAACGCCTGACGCAATGAAAAACCCCTTCCCCTTCTCGGCCATCGTCGGTCAGGAGCAGATGAAGCAGGCCATGGTGCTGACTGCGATCGACCCGGGCATCGGCGGCGTGCTGGTGTTCGGCGATCGCGGCACCGGGAAATCCACCGCCGTCCGTGCGCTCGCGGCGCTTCTGCCGCTGATCAAGGCGGTCGAGGGCTGCCCCGTGAACTCTGCCCGGCCCGAGGATTGCCCGGAATGGGCGCAAGTCTCCTCCACCACGATGATCGAACGGCCGACGCCCGTCGTCGACCTGCCGCTCGGCGTGACCGAGGACCGTGTGGTGGGCGCGCTCGACATCGAGCGCGCCCTCACCCGCGGCGAAAAGGCCTTTGAACCCGGCCTGCTCGCCCGCGCCAACCGCGGCTATCTCTATATCGACGAGGTCAACCTGCTCGAAGATCACATCGTGGACCTGCTGCTTGATGTGGCGCAGTCCGGCGAGAACGTGGTCGAGCGCGAGGGCCTCTCGATCCGCCACCCCGCCCGTTTCGTGCTGGTGGGCTCGGGCAACCCGGAAGAAGGCGAGCTGCGTCCGCAGCTTCTGGACCGCTTCGGCCTGTCGGTCGAGGTCCGCTCGCCCCGCGACGTGGAGACCCGCGTCGAGGTCATCACCCGCCGCGACGCCTATGACGCCGACCATGAGAATTTCATGGCGAAATGGGGCGCCGAAGACATGCAGCTGCGCGGCCGCATCCTTGGTGCACGGGCGGCCCTGCCCACGCTCAAGACGCCGAACACCGTGCTGCACGACTGCGCGGCGCTCTGCATCGCGCTGGGATCGGACGGTCTGCGGGGCGAACTGACGCTTCTGCGCGCGGCGCGGGCGCAGGCGGCCTTCGAAGGCGCCGAGGCCGTCGGCCGCAGCCATCTGCGCTCGGTCGCGACGATGGCGCTGTCGCACCGGCTGCGGCGCGATCCGCTGGACGAGGCCGGATCGGTGACCCGCGTCGAGCGCTGCGTGGCGGAGGTTCTGCCCTGACACATCCCGCCGCCCCCGAGCCGCTTTCGCCTTGGGAACGGGCCGAGGCGGCTCTGACGTTGCTCGCGGTCGATCCGGTCGGCCTCAAGGGCCTCTGGCTTCGCGCGCGGGCCTGTCCGCTGCGGGACAGGGTGACGGCGGCGCTGTCCGCGCTGCCGCTGCCCCTCCGCCGCATCCATCCCACCATCGGCGACGATGCCCTGTTCGGCGGGCTCGATCTGGCCGCGACGCTCTCGACCGGCTCGCCGGTGGTTCAGAAGGGAATCCTCGACGAGCCCGCGGCGCTGGTTCTCGCCATGGCGGAACGCGCGACGCCGGGTCTTGCCGCCCGGATCGGCACCGCGCTCGACGAGCCGCGCCACTGCCTGATCGCGCTCGACGAGGGCGCCGAGAGGGACGAGCTTCTGCCGCTGGGCCTCGTGGACCGGCTGGGGCTGTTCATCGACATCGACGGCCTGCCATGGGGCGACACGCGCGACATCGCGATCGACCCGGAACGTCTGGCCGCGGCCCGCGCCCGTCTGGCGGGCGTGAAGACCCCGGCCCGCGCGGGCGAGACGCTGGCCCGGGTGGCCGCGCAATGCGGCATCGCGAGCCTTCGGGCGCCGACGCTGGCGCTGGCCGCGGCCCGCGCACAGGCCGCCTGGGAAGGCCACGAGGCGATCACCGAGGATGACCTGCGCCGCGCCGCCGATCTGGTCTTCGCCCACCGCGCGCTGCCCGCCTCGGAAGAGGCCCCGCCCGAGCCCGAGCCGGAACCGCCCGAGGATCAGCCCGACGACACCCCGCCGCCGCCCGAGCAGGAGCAGCAGCAGGGGGAGGAGCTTTTCCCCGAGGAGATGCTGGTCGAGGCGGTGCGCGCCGCCCTGCCCTCGGACCTGCTCGAGCAGTTGGCCGCCGGCCGCGCGGCGCGCATGGCGCGCGGCGCCACGGGGACCGGCTCGGCCAAGTCGGGCAACCGCCGCGGTCGCCCCCTGCCCTCGCGCATGGGTCGCCTCGGCACGGGCGCGCGGATCGATCTGGTCGGCACGCTGCGGGCCGCGGCCCCCTGGCAGCCGCTGCGCCGCCGCCAGCAGCAATCGGACGCCATCCTTCTGGTGCGCCCCTCGGACATCCGCATCAAGCGTTTCCGTGAGACCTCGGACCGGGTCCTGATCTTCGCCGTGGACGCCTCGGGCTCGTCGGCAATGGCGCGCCTGTCGGAGGCCAAGGGAGCGGTGGAACTGCTGCTGGGCCAGGCCTACGCGCGGCGCGACCATGTCTCGCTGCTGGCCTTCCGCGGCCGCGACGCCGAGCTGATCCTGCCGCCGACCCGCAGCCTCGTGCAGACCAAGCGCCGGCTGGCGGGGCTGCCCGGCGGGGGCGGCACGCCGCTTGCGCACGGGCTGCGGCTGGCGCTGGCGGTGGGGTTGCAGGCCCGCGCGCGGGGGATGACCCCGACGGTGGCGCTTCTGACCGACGGGCGCGGGAACATTGCCCTCGACGGTTCGGCCAACCGGGCGCAGGCCGAGGAGGATGCGTTGAAGCTCGCCGCGTCGCTGCGCGCCTCGGGCCTGCCGGCGATCGTGATCGACACGGCCAACCGGCCGCAGCCCTCGCTGGCCAACCTCGCCCGTGCCCTCGACGCGCCTTACATCGCGCTGCCGAGGGCCGACGCCCACCGGCTCTCGTCGGTGATCGGTGCGGCGATGGGAGACTGATCATGGATCTCGACCGGATGCCCCTCGACTGGCCCGGCCGAGAGTCCATGCGGCGCATCGACTGCCCGCCGCACCAGTGGTGCGTGCTGGACAAGGGCACCGGCCCGACCGTGCTGCTCTTGCACGGCGCGGGCGGGGCAAGCCACTCCTGGCGCAACCTCGTGCCGCTCATGGTGCCGCACTACCGGATCGTCGCGCCGGACCTGCCGGGCCAGGGCTTCACCAGGGCCGGGCAGCGGCGCTTCTCGCTCGACGCGATGGCCGAGGACATGGCGCGGCTCTCGGCGGCCGAGGAATGGTGGCCCGCCGTCATCATCGGCCATTCCGCCGGGGCGGCGCTCGCGCTGCGGCTGGCCGAGATCCTGCCCACGCCGCCCCGTGCCGTGGTGGGGATCAACGCGGCCCTTGGCAATTTCGAGGGAACGGCGGGCTGGCTCTTTCCGCTGATCGCCAAGATCCTCGCGCTAAATCCCTTCATCCCGCCGATCGCCGCCCGGCTGTTCGGGGTCGAGGACCGGGTGCGCAAGCTGATCGGCGCCACCGGCTCGGAGCTCGATGAGGCGGGCCTGCGCCAGTATGTGACGCTGATCGGCGACCATGTGCATGTGGACGGGACGCTGTCGATGATGGCGCAGTGGCGGCTGGACAAGCTGCAACGCCACCTGCCGGCGATCGACGTGCCGACGCTGCTGATCGCGGCGGCCGGGGATGGCACGGTGCCTGCCCGCATCTCGCGCGAGGCGGCCGGCCGGATGCCCTTCGGCCGCTATGTCGAGATCCCGCGCCTCGGCCACCTCGCGCATGAAGAGGATGCGGCGGCCGTGGCCGCGATTCTTCTGCCCTGGATCGCCGAGCGGCTGCATCCGCCGGGCTGAGGCCACGCTCCCTTTGCGAAGCGCAAATGGAAAGGGCGGCCAACCCTGCGGCGGCCACCCTCTCCCGTCACGACCGGCCTACTGCACCACGCGCAGCTTGCCGAAGATCCGCTCCATATGTTCGGCGAGGTAGATGCGCAGCCAGGGCGTGAACCGCTCGGGATGCTCCTCGACCTCGCGGGCAAGATCGTGCAGATCGACCCAGCGCGTCTCCCAGACTTCCTCGGGGTCGGGCGCCACCGGCAGATCCTGCGGAGCCTCGGCCACGAAGATGTCCACCACCTCATGCTCGATCAGCCCCGAGCCGACGTCAGCGCGATATTCCACCTGATCGGCGAAGACCGTCACGAGGCCGGTGATCCCCAGCTCTTCGCGCAGGCGGCGGACGGCGCAATCGGCCGCCTCCTCGCCCCAGCGGGGATGGGTGCAGCAGGTGTTCGCCCACAGGCCCGGCGTGTGATACTTGCCGGCAGCCCGGCGCTGGATCAGCACCGACTCGCCCGCCATGACAAAGACCGAGATCGCCTTGTGGCGCAGGCCACGCTGATGCGCCTCGAGCTTCTCGACCGGCATCAGCCGGCCATCGACCCAGGCGGGAACCATCTCCTGCATGCTCACGTCCATTGCGGCGACACCAGTCGCGTCAGGTGCATCACGTTCTTGAACCCGATCTTGATGTGGGCCCAAGGCTGTTTGCTGGTCAGCTTCTTGTTCATGTAGGACTCGAAGGTCAGGCGCTGGACATCGACATCGTGGCAGAGCGAGACGAACCGCTCGCGCCGCTCGTCGTCGCGATAATAGGCATCCTGCATCGAGCGGAGAACCTTGAACACGGTCTTGTGGTCGGCCATGAACAACTTGCGCGCAAGCTGCAGGTCGGTCGCCCGGCCCGACTTCAGTGCGGCGAGGCAGGCCTTGGCCGCCACCTGGCCGCCGACAAAGGCGTAGTAGATCCCCTCGCCCGACGAAGGCGCGACGACACCCGCCGCATCGCCCGCCAGCACCACATCCTTGCCATTGTCCCACTTGTCGAGCGGTTGCAGCGGGATCGGCGCGCCCTCCTTGCGGATCGTCTCGCACTGGTCGAGCCCGGCCTGCTTGCGCAGCAGCGCGGTCGCCTCCTTGAGGTCGAACCCGTGGATGCCCGTCCCCATCCCGACCGAGGCGGTCTGGCCATGCGGGAAGATCCAGCCGTAGAAATCGGGGCTGACGCGGCCGTCGTAGATCACGTCGCAGCGCGTCGGGTCGTAGTCGATGGCCGCACTGCTCGGCGGCTTGATGATCTCATGGTAGGCGATCACCATCGGGATCTTGTCGCCGCCGGGCACCTCGGCGCGGGCCACGTCGGACTTCGCGCCGTCGGCGCCGATCACGAACTTGGCCTCCGACCGCTTTTCCTCGCCCGTCGCCTTCTCGCGCCACACGACCCAGGTGTGGAAGCTGTCCCGCTCGATCCGCACGAAGGTGCCGGTCAGCCGCTCGGCCCCGGCCTTGGCGGCGCGGCAGCGGAGCCATTCGTCGAAATGCTCGCGGTCCACCATGCCGACGAAGCCGCCCTCGATCGGGATATCGACCTTGCGGCCGGTGGGCGAGATCATCCGCGCGGTGCGGATGCGCGCCACGATCTGGCTGTCGGGAATGTCGAAATCCTCGATCAGCCGGGGCGGGATGGCCCCGCCGCAGGGCTTGATCCGCCCGGCGCGGTCCAGAAGCGCCACGCGCTTGCCGGCACGGGCCAGCTCATCGGCTGCCGTGGCGCCCGACGGGCCGCCACCCACTACGAAGACATCATAGGCCATGATCACTCTCCAGGCACAAGCCGGCCGGCCGGCGCAGCGCGCCCGCCTTCCAGGATACGCAGCGCCATCAGCGCCGATATGACGAACAGGACGGCCTCGAACAGGAAGACGAGACCATAGGCGGTGGAATTGCTCGCGAACTGCGTGAGCGTGTCGGCCGCGGCCGCGCCCACCAGACCGCCAAAGCCGGCAGCGACCGCCTGGGCCGCGCCCCAGAGCCCCATCCGGGTGCCCTCGCGCGCGTGACGGCCCTCTCCGGCAAGCTGCATCATCGAGCCGATGGCCGCCACGGCAAACATGCCGTTGAAAAGGCCCATCAGCACGACGGCGGGCACGATCAGCGGCAGGTGCATCTGCCCGATCAGCGCGATCCCGGTCAGCGCCAGCGCCGATCCGAGGCAGCCCGCCACGACCCAGGAGCGGAGCGCACCGATCCTGAGGCCGGTCTGCCCGATGCCGACCGCCAGCATCCCCACGAAGACGCCCGCATTCTGCGCCCCCGAGAGCGAGGTGGTCTGCCCCGGCGTCAGGCCAAAGACGAGGCCCGCATAGGGTTCGAGGATCAGCTCCTGCATGAAATAGGCGGTCATGGACAGGAGGACGAAGAAGGTGAAGATGCGCGCCCTCGGCTCGGCCCAGATCTCGCGCAGCCCCTCGAGAAGCGGCGCGGGTTCGGGCTCGGGCTCGGAAATCAGGCCGCGCTCGATCCGCCAGGTGGCGAGGACGGTGACAACGAGGCCGCCCGCACAGACCGCACCCACCAGGCGCAGCAGGCGCTCGGGCGTGTAGGGATCGAGCAGCGCGCCCACGGTGCCCGCGGTGGCGGCAATGCCGAAGATCATCATCAGCCAGGTGATCGTGGCCGCCGCCGCGCGCCGCTCGGGCCGGGTGCAGGTGGCCATCAGCGCCAGAAGCGAGGTGCCGCCCATGCCCGCGCCCAGGCCGATCATCAGATAGGCCAGGACAGAGAGGACCAGCCCCGGCCAGAAGGCGGTGTGCATCCAGACCACGCCAAGCGCGGCCAGGAAGGCGCCGAGGGCCAGCGTCGCCATGCCGCCCACGATCCAGCGGGTGCGGTTGCCGCAGGTGTCCGAGCGGTAGCCCCAGGAGGGCCGCGTCACCTGCACCGCGTAATGCAGCGCCACCAGCAGCCCCGACAGCACCGCCGGCAGGGCCAGCTCGACCACCATCAGCCGGTTCAGCGTCGAGGTGGTCAGCACCACCATGCCGCCGAGGCTCATCTGCACGAGGCCGAGCCGGACGATGCCGAGCCAGCCCAGCGTCACGGCATCACCTCCAGCCCGCGGATGGCGAAGGCCGCCACCATCATGCCCGAGACATAGAGCGTGACGCCGGTGCCGTTATACCACGGGCACTTGCCGGCCGGGTCGCGCAAGAGCACGCGCATCGCGAAGAACTGGGCGATCAGCAGCGCGCTGATGATGCCCGCATGGATCGGCTTGCCCCAGATGAAGAGCAGCGCGATGACCAGCATCTGCGCCAGCGCCATGACGGTGCAGGCCAGCTTGGCGGCGACCTCGGGCCCGAGCATCACCGGCAGCGAGCGGACGCCATGCTGACGGTCGCCCTCGAGCGCCTTGAAATCGTTGAGCGTCATGATCCCGTGGGCGCCGAACGCATAGAGCAGCGCCACCGAGACGATGAAGAAGTTGGGCGCGCCGGCCGACAGCACGGCCGCGCCCGTGAACCAGGGCAGCCCCTCGTAGCAGAGGGCGACCAGCCCCGGCCCCCACCAGCCCGACCGCTTGAGGCGGATCGGCTCGACCGAATAGGCCCAGGCCGCCAGCACGCCGAAGACCGTGGCGCCAAAGCCCCAAGGACCCAGCATCCAGCCCACGGCCAGCGAGGCCAGCGACATGATGATGGCGATGTAGAGGCCCCAGCGGCCGGGGATGCGCCCCGACGGGATCGGCCGGTCGGGCTCGTTCACCGCATCCACATGGCGGTCGCACCAGTTGTTCGCCGCCTGGCTCATGCCGCAGACGAGCGGGCCCGCAAGGACCATGCCCAGCAGGACCAGCGGCCACTTCTCGCCCGGCCAGATGCCGACCGAGATCGTGCCGCAGAGATAGGCCCAGATCGGCGGAAACCAGGTGATGGGCTGGATCAGCTCGAGCAGCGCGCGCGGCTCGGGCGTGGAGCGGGGGTGTAAGGATAGATTGACACTCATGTGTGTCACCTAAACATGACGACGGGGAGTCGGGCAAGGAAATAGCCCGTGGGTCCCAGTGACAGATTGCACATCAGCGCCCCTTGGGCAGGAGCTCGAACCGGCAGGCGGGTGCGCCCGTGGCGCAGCAGGCGACCTCGCGCACGGCCACATGTGGCCAGACGAGGCGGGAGAAGAGGCGCTCGAACACCGCCGCGTGCCAGTGGCACAGCGGGATGTCCGAGCGTTCTCCGGCGACCACGGGGTTCCGGGCAATCTCGAATGACAGCGGGCGTCCCGAGACGACGCGGAACTTGCCGGAGCCGGCGAAGGTCCAGGAATGTTTGGCGATGGCCGTGGCCAGCACCCGCGCCCCCAGAAAGGCGGGCAATGCGCGGATGAGCCGCTGCGCCAGCGGCGGGATCCGGTTCGCGAGGATGTAGTCCCCCGTCGCGAGCCCCGCCTCCCGCAGGAGGCGCGGGGCCTCCTGCGGATGGGTGTCGCGCAGCCAGCGGTGCAGCGTCGAGACCTGGGTCTCGGGCAACATGCCCGAGTCCGGCCCCGGCCGCGGCACGCCCGCCGCGGCGAGCGCCCGGTCGGCCGCCCCCGGTCCGAAGGCGCCCTCCAGCACCGGGATGAGCTGGAGGATCGCGTTCGGGCCGATCCGGGGGACCGCCGCCGAAGCCGCCGTCAGCCGCTGGTCATGCGCGCTCATCGGCGCTCACTCCGCCGGACGGACGAGACGCTCCTCGGTCTCTTCCATCTGCTGCTTGCCACCGCCGCAGGCCATCGGCATCGCGAACTCGTCCTGCGGCATCTGCTGCTGGCCGCCGCCACAGGCCATGGGCACATGGAACTCGTCCACCATCGCCTGCGCGGCGCCGCCGCAGCCGCCCACCGGGTTCAGCATCGGCACGCCCTCGGCCTTGGCGGCGCTGCGCTCTTCGGCGCGGGCCTTGCCCTGCGCACGAAGCGCCTCGCGCCGTTCGGCGGCCTTGGCGGCGCGGTCGGCCGAAGCCTCCCAGTCCGCGAGCTGCGCATTGCCGATCTTGCGGGTCTCGTCGAAGTGGAAGTCCACCTTGTCCTTGGACTGCGGGCCCCAGTAGCCGGCCTTGCCGAGGTCGTAGAAGGTTCGCCCCACCCCGGCCTTGAGGAAGGCCTTGAGGCAGCCGAGCAGGTAGCGACGGCGGAAGCCGGTGCCGCGCCACGGATAGTGGAACAGCGCCTTGCGCATGTAGAAGCGGCGGTAGTTGTGCATCACGCCGTCGAGCAGCTCGCCGCGGGTCAGCGCCTTGGGCTTCATGATCGGCGTCACGAAGTTGTATTTCGAATAGTCGAAGACCTCGACCTGGTCGCGCAGCTCCTGGAAGAGCGGCGTGAAGGGCCAGGGCGTGTACATCGCCCAGTTCGCAAGGTCGGGCTGCCAGTCCCAGACCATCTGGAAGGTCTCTTCCAGCGTCTCCTTGGTCTCGTTCTCGAGGCCGACGATGAACTGGGCCTCGGTGAAGATGTCGGCCTCGCGCAGGAGGCGGATGGCCTCCTTGTTCTCGGCGACGGTGGTTTCCTTGTTGAAGACGTCCAGCTTGAGCTGCGCCGCGGCCTCGGTGCCGAGCGAGATGTGGACAAGGCCGGCCTTGCGGTAGAACTTGAGCAGTTCCTTGTCGCGCTTGATGTCGGTCACGCGGGTGTTGATGCCCCACTTGACCTTGTCGGGCAGGCCGCGTGCGATCATCTCCTCGCAGAATTCGATGAACTTCTTGCGGTTGATGGTCGGCTCCTCGTCGGCGAGGATGAAGAAGCCCACATTGTGCTCGTTCACGAGCTTTTCGATCTCGTCCACGACCTTCTTGGGGTCGCGCACGCGGTAGTCGCGCCAGAACTTCCACTGCGAGCAGAACGAGCAGGTGAAGGGGCAGCCGCGCGCCATGTTCGGGATGGCCACGCGCACGCCCAGCGGCTCGTAGATGTAGTTCTTCCAGTTGATGATGCCCCAGTCGGGATCGATCGAATCGACGTCCCGGATGGTCGGCGCCGCGGGAGTCGAGACGATCTCGTCACCGTCGAGGAAGGCGAGGCCCTTCACCTGACGGCGGGTCTCACCGAAGTTACCCTCCTCGTAGGCCTTCACGAGGTTCACCAGAACCTCCTCGCCCTCGCCGCGGACGATCACGTCGATCCAGGGCGCTTCTTCCAGCACCTGGCGGAACATGAAGGTGGCGTGGATGCCGCCGAGCACGCGCAGGGCGTTCGGAACCACCTCCATCGCGATCTTCAGCGTCTCTTCGGCAACATAGATCGAGGGGGTGATCGCGGTCGTGGCGACGATGTCGGGCTGAAGTTCCTTCAGCTGCTCGGCAAGCTTCTCGTGCGAGACGTAGTCCGTCATCGCGTCAATGAAATGGTAATCGGTGTAGCCGGCCTTCTTCAGCGCGCCGCAAAGATAGGCGACCCACGCCGGCGGCCAGCTGCCGGCGATCTCGGCGCCCCCGGAGTGGTAGTTCGGGTGAACGAATACGATACGCATGGTGGACTCCCGCTGTGTCCATTTCAGTTGACATAGTTCTGTCGCGGGTAAATTGATGCATGTCAAAGCGACCATTCGCCCCGCGCGGATGGGCACACACTTTCGCAAAGGCGGGGGAAATGCCCTGCGGCAGCAGGGCGCAGGGGCTACTCGTCCTTGTTGAGCAGGCCGAACTTGCGCAGCTTGACATAGAGGGACTGGCGCGAGAGCGACAGCATCTCGGCCGCCGCGACCCGGTTGTTCCGCGTCAGTTCCAGGGCCGTCTCGATGCACATTTTCTCAACGACGTCCGTGGTTTCGGCCACGATGTCCTTGAGGGTCGAGTTGCCCACAAGCTCCATGACGTTGCGGACGGGTTCGTCCACCACGCCGGTCGCCGGGATCGGACGGCGCAGCGTGTCGGCGCGGCTCGTATCCCGCACCACGAGCACGAGCAGCGGATGCTCACGATCGTCGAGCCAGGTGGCCGACAGCTCTGCGGCAATCTGCCCCGCGAAGTCGGTCGTGAGTCGGGTGGCATAGAGCCGCAGCTGTCCAGTGCGCCTGACACTGTCGATCAGCACGCGCAGGTCAACCGTGCCGCGGGCGAGGAAATCGGCCAGCGAGCGGCCGCGGATCGCCGCCAGGCTCGAAGAGTCGGTCAGATTGAGGAACGCCTCGTTCGCGCCGCGGATCGTGCCCTCGGCGTCGGTGAAGACGATGCCGTCCACCCCCTCGTGATAGAGCCGCGCCAGATTGTTCAGCAACTCGTCACTCACGGGTTGCACCACGTCGGCCGGGTCGAGCTGGCAGAGCAGAAGCCGCTCGCCCGCCGCCCGGAAGACCCGCGGCACCACCAGAAGCCGCTTCTGCGACCGGCGCGCCACCAGCTCCAGCGGGGCCGCGCTTTCGGTGGCGGCGAGATTCGCCATCGCCTCCATGAACTCGCCCCGGCGCCGGCCCTCGAACTCCTGCGCGATGGCGGCCCCGAGCAGATCCTGCCGCACGCCGCCGAGCAGCATCCCCGCCGCCCCGTTCAGATCCACGATCCGCCCGGTGGACATCGAGACCAGCACCATCGGATCGCGCGAGACATCGAGGATCACGCGGTAGCGCGTCTCCATCTCGCGCTGGGTCTCGTAGTCCCGTTCCATCGCAAGCTGGGCGGCGACGAGCTGCTGCTGCACCTCGGCGATGGGGCGCAGGTCGCGCCCGAGCATCAGGATCGAGCGATCCTCGGGCAGGCGATGAAGGATGTAGCGGACGGGAAACTCGAAGCTGCGCGGATCGGCGTGGTTCAGCTCGACCGCGATCGAGCCGCGGCCCGGCTCCAGCCCCTCGCTGCGCAGGCGGAACTTCGTGACGCTCTCGGGCGTGAGCACCTCGTCGAGACGCTGACCTTCCCAGGCCGACAGCTGGCCGAAGCTCGGATGGTGCGGATTGACCATCACCGACCGGATCAGCCCCTCCGGCGAGATCATGAGCGAGATGTCGGCCGCGGTGGCCACCACATCGCGCACCATGTCGGGAGCGAGAGGCGGGAGCCCCCCGCCGGCCAGCGTATCTCTGCCTTCTGACGTCAATGTCTCACCGATCATACCGGCCTTCCGGCCGCCCGCCTCACGCGCGCCCCGGCTGGGCCCGCAGCCGGCTTCCGCCCAGCCCGAAGGCCTGCAGCGCCGTCTCTATGTCGTTCGTCACTATATCTGCTTCCGGAACCGCCGCCGCGACCACACCCTCGAGGAACAGCGCCCCGCCGACGGCGACCGGAACCCTGCCACCGGTCATCTCCTTCAGCGTCTTTACCAACTTGCGACAGACTTCAAGCATCTCCGCATGGGCAATCGAGATCATTATTGCATCGAATGCTCTTTTGACAAACAGTTCCCGGAGTTCGGCAGGGCCCGAGCCGATGCGGAGGCAGACGGACACTCCCATCCTGCGAAGTTTCGCGACCGCGACCATGCCGCCGAGCGTGTGCTGCTCGCCCGGCGGAAGCAGCACGAGAACGGTGGGCCCGTCCTGCAGCCCATGCTCGTCCGCCGACCAGGACATGGCGATGTCGCGCAGGATCGCCTGCAGCCGGGCCGTGCCGATCGTGACCTCGGCAAAGGTGCAGCTGTCCTCGTGCCAGCCCTGCCCCAGCCGGCGGGCCACTTCGGGAATGTAGAGTTCGGCCAGCGCCACGCGGCTCACCCGCGCCCGGCGCAGATCGGGCTTCAGGGCCTCGAACGGCGCCCGATCCACCGAGCGCACCGCGAGCAGGAGGCGACGCACCAGATCCTCGCGGATCGGGGCGAGGGTGGCGCCGTCGCGGGCCGACAGTCGTGCCACGATCTCGGCCGCGAAACGCGACACAGCGACCGGGCCATCCCCGGGAGGGCTGCGCCCTTCTCTTTCCAACCCATCATGCATCGCCAGCTCCGCCGGGCGGGCCGGCCATCCTGCACGGCGCCGGGCGGGCCTCCGAAACGTGGGGAACGGAGCCCGGACGGGCGCGGACGCAAGGGCCGGACGCTCGTGATGGGACTGTTCCCCAAGGAGGGGGCCATGTCAAAGCAAATTGACACCTTTGACGGAACCATGTGGCGCAGCTTCGCCTACAAGATTGATTTGCAGCGATTATTATGGCGGATTGTCGCAGGTGGGCGCGACGATCTGCACCTTTGCCGCACTGTTTCCGCGCCGCAAAAGATGTAAGTCAGAATTGACACTTTCGGAATCGGAACGATAATCTCCCCCTAAAGGCAGCCCCTTTTGCGGGCCCTCCTCGGAAGGCGAACCTCAAGATGCAGCCCACTTCCCCCGCAACGCCGCGTCGGCGGCTCTACACCGAGGAACAGCGCGCCCGCCGTGACGCGACGCGCTGGACGCTGGTGCAGGCGATCCTCGCGCCGTTGCAGTTCGCGGTCTTTGCCATCTCGCTGGGTCTGGTGCTGTGGTATCTCGCCACCGGCGAGGGCTACCTGGCCGCGACGATCTCGATCCTGATCAAGACGCTGCTTCTCTACACGATCATGGTCACCGGCGCGATCTGGGAGAAGGTGGTCTTCGGCAAGTATCTCTTCGCGCCCGCCTTCTTCTGGGAAGACGTCTTCTCGATGGCGGTGATCGCGCTGCACACCGCCTATCTCTGGGCGCTCTTCACCGGCCAGCCGCACGAGACGCAGATGTTCATCGCGCTTGCGGCCTATGCCACCTACGTCATCAACGCCGGCCAGTTCCTGTGGAAGCTGCGGATGGCCCGCCTCGACATGAAGGCCGCCCAATGAGCCTCGATCTTCCGCCCCCGCCCGCCCGCGGCTGCCGCAACGGCGACATCCTGAAGGAGCGCGGCCAGCGCGAGGTGTTCTGCGGCCTGACCGGCATCATCTGGCTGCACCGAAAGATGCAGGACGCCTTCTTCCTTGTCGTCGGCTCGCGCACCTGCGCGCACCTGCTGCAATCGGCGGCCGGGGTGATGATCTTCGCCGAGCCGCGCTTCGGCACCGCGATCCTCGAGGAAAAGGATCTGGCGGGCCTCGCCGACGCCAATGCCGAACTGGACCGCGAGGTCGAGCGCCTGCTCTCGCGCCGGCCCGACATCCGGCAGTTGTTCCTTGTCGGCTCCTGCCCGTCCGAGGTGATCAAGCTCGACCTGCACCGCGCGGCCGAGCGTCTCTCGGCGCAGCATGGGCCGGCGGTCCGGGTCTACAACTTCACCGGCTCGGGGATCGAGACGACCTTCACGCAAGGCGAGGACGCCTGCCTCGCCTCGATCGTCCCCACCCTGCCCGCCACCGAGGCGCGCGAGCTGCTGCTGGTCGGCGCCCTGCCCGATGTGGTCGAGGATCAGGCAGTCTCGCTGCTGACCGCGCTCGGCATCGGACCGATCCGCGTCCTGCCCGCCCATCACGCGGCCGAGGCGCCGGGCGTCGGGCCGAATACGGTCTTCGCCCTCGTCCAGCCCTTCCTCGGCGAGACGCATGGTGCCCTGACCCGCCGCGGCGCGCGCCACATCGCGGCGCCCTTCCCCTTCGGCGAGGAAGGCACGACGCTCTGGCTGAAGGCCATCGCCGACGAATTCGGCGTGAGCCCCGCGAAATTCGAGGAAGTCACCGCCGCCCCCCGCGCCCGCGCCCGCAAGGCCGTGGCCGCCGCGTCCGAGACGCTGAAGGGCAAGTCGCTCTTCTTCTTCCCCGACAGCCAGCTGGAACCCTCGCTTGCGCGCTTCCTGACCCGCGAATGCGGCATGAGCGCGATCGAGGTCGGCACGCCCTTCCTGCACCGCGGCATCCTCGGCCCCGATCTCGACCTGCTGGCCGAAGGCCCGGTGATCTCGGAAGGCCAGGACGTCGAGCGCCAGATCGACCGGGTGCGCGCCACGAATCCCGACCTGACGGTCTGCGGACTTGGCCTTGCCAACCCGCTCGAGGCCGAGGGCTTCACCACGAAATGGGCGATCGAGCTGGTCTTCACGCCCGTCCATTTCTACGAGCAAGCCGGCGATCTGGCGGGGCTTTTCGCCCGTCCCCTGCGCAGGCGGGCGATCCTGCGGCGCGAGGCCGCGGAATGACGCATCCCCAGAACCCCAATTCTCGGCTATCCCAAGCCCAAGGGGCGGCTCACGGCCCCGGGAACCGGACATGAAACTGACGCTCTGGACATATGAAGGCCCGCCCCATGTGGGCGCGATGCGCGTGGCCACCGGCATGACCGGCCTGCATTACGTGCTGCACGCTCCGCAGGGAGACACCTATGCGGACCTGCTCTTCACCATGATCGAGCGGCGCGGCAAGCGCCCTCCGGTCAGCTACACCACCTTCCAGGCCCGCGACCTCGGCTCGGACACCGCCGAGGTGTTCCAGCAGGCCTGCCGCGACGCCTACGAGCGGTTCCAGCCGCAGGCGATCATGGTCGGCGCCTCCTGCACGGCCGAGCTGATCCAGGACGACACCGGCGGCCTGGCGGATGCGCTGAGCCTGCCGGTGCCGGTCGTGCATCTGGAACTGCCCTCCTACCAGCGCAAGGAAAACTTCGGCGCTGACGAGAGCTTCCTGCAGATCTGCCGCAAGCTTGCGAAGCCCACGGAGCGGACGGCACAGGTCTCCTGCAACATCCTCGGCCCGACCGCGCTCGGCTTCCGCCACCGCGATGACGTGACGGAAATCACCCAGCTTCTCAATGCTATGGGGATCGCGGTGAATGTGGTGGCCCCGATGGGCTCGAGCCCGGCCGACATCGCCCGCCTTGGCGCCGCGCACTTCAACGTCCTCCTCTACCCCGAGACGGCCGAATCCGCCGCCCGCTGGGCCGAGAAGACGCTGAAGCAGCCCTACACCAAGGTCGTCCCGATCGGCGTCGGCGCCACCCGCGACTTCATCGCCGAAGTGGCGAAGCTGGCGGGCGTCGAGCCGAAGGCCGACGAGAGCCGCCTGCGCCAGCCCTGGTGGTCGGCCTCGGTCGATTCGACCTACCTCACCGGCAAGCGGGTGTTCCTGTTCGGCGACGCGACCCATGTCATCGCCGCCGCCCGCATCGCCCGCGACGAGGTCGGCTTCGAGGTCGTCGGCATGGGCTGCTACAACCGCGAATACGCAAGGCCCCTGCGCGCCGCCGCGAAGGACTATGGCCTCGAGGCGCTGATCACCGACGACTACCTCGAGGTCGAGGAGGCGATCCAGGCCCTCGCGCCCGAACTCATCCTCGGCACGCAGATGGAGCGTCACATCGCCAAGCGGCTCGGCATCCCCTGCGCGGTGATCTCGGCCCCGGTCCATGTGCAGGATTTCCCGGCCCGCTATTCGCCGCAGATGGGGTTCGAAGGTGCGAACGTCATCTTCGACACCTGGATCCACCCGCTGACCATGGGGCTCGAGGAACATCTCCTCACCATGTTCCGCGAGGATTTCGAGTTCCACGACGATGCCGGCCCCTCGCACCACGGCGGAAAGGCGGTGCCGGCATCGGCGCCCCGCGCCGAGGCCACGGCCGACGAGGGGTCAACCCCCGAGGAGGCCGTTCCCCCCGTCGCCGCCGAGGCGACCTCGGGCGAGATCGTCTGGCTGTCGGACGCCGAGAAGGAACTCAAGAAGATCCCGTTCTTCGTGCGCGGCAAGGCACGCAGGAACACCGAGAAATTCGCGGCTGAGAAGGGCCTGACCCGGATCAGCATCGAGACCCTGTACGAGGCGAAGGCTCATTATGCGCGGTGAAGTCTCAGGTTCGGCCGGCGTGACCGGCTACAACATCGTCATCGTCACCCTCGACGCCCATGCGGCGGGGCCCGCCGCGCGGATCGCGCCGCGGCTGCGGCAGGACTTTCCGGGCCTCACGGTCTCGATCCATGCCGCCGCCGAATGGGCCGAAAAGCCCGAGACGCTGGTGCGCGCGAAAGAGGCGATCAACAGCGCCGATCTCGTGATCGCCAACCTCCTCTTCATCGAGGAACACATCAACGCCGTCCTGCCCGAGCTTCAGGCCGCGCGCGAGCGCGCCGATGCCTTCGTCGGCATGATCGCCGATCCCCAGATCGTGAAGCTCACGAAGATGGGCGACCTCGACATGCAGAAGCCGGCCTCGGGGCCGATGGCGCTCTTGAAGAAGCTGCGCGGCTCCTCGAAGGAATCGGGCAACACCGGCGAAAGCCAGATGCGGATGCTCCGCACCATCCCGAAGATGCTGAAGTTCGTCCCCGGGAAGGCGCAGGACCTGCGGGCCTGGTTCCTGGCCATGCAATACTGGCTCGGCGGCTCCGACGACAACCTCGAGCAGATGATGCGCTATCTCGTCTCGCGCTACTCGCGCGTGCGCGAATGGCACAAGGTCAGCGCCAAGGCTCCGATCGAATATCCCGAGGTCGGCCTCTACCACCCGAGCCTGCCCAACCGCATCACCACCGACCCGAACGACCTGCCCCGCCCCGCGGGCGCGAAGGTCACGGTCGGCCTCCTGATGCTGCGCTCCTACATCCTGGCCTCCGACACCGCCCATTATGACGCGGTGATCGAGGCCTTCGAGCAGAAGGGCATCGCGGTCCTGCCGGCCTTTGCGGGCGGGCTCGACGGGCGCCCGGCGATCGACGCCTACTTCCACGACAAGCTCGGCCCCACCATCGACGCGATGGTGTCGCTGACCGGCTTCAGCCTCGTCGGCGGCCCGGCCTACAACGACAGCCACGCCGCGATCGAGGCGCTGAAGGCGCTCGATGTGCCCTACATCGCCGCCCACCCGCTCGAGTTCCAGACGCTCGGGCAATGGGCTCAGGCCGGCGGCGGACTCGGCCCGGTCGAGACCACGATGCTCGTGGCGCTGCCCGAGATCGACGGCGCGACCAACCCCACCGTCTTCGCCGGCCGCCATGACCTGGCCGGCTGCGACGGCTGCCCCGGCGGCTGCCGCGCCACCGCACAAGGCGCCGAGACGCGCGCGATGGCTCCCTGCCACGAGCGCATCCAGACGCTCGCGGAAAAGACCCTGCGCCTCGCCCTCCTCCGCCGCTCGAAGGTGGCCGAGCGCAAGGTTGGCGTCGTCCTCTACGGCTTCCCGCCGAACGCGGGCGCGGTCGGCACCGCCGCCTATCTCGGCGTGTTCGAAAGCCTGTTCAACGTGCTGAACGCGATGAAGCGCGAAGGCTACCAGCTCGAGGTTCCCGAAAGCGTGCAGGCGCTGCGGGACGCGGTCCTCGGCGGCACCTCGAGCCAGTATGGCCAGCCCGCGAACATCGCGGCCCATGTCCCGGCCGAGAAGATCGTCTCGGGCACCCCCTGGCTTGCCGACATCGAGAAGGCCTGGGGCGCCGCCCCCGGCCGCATCCAGTCGGACGGCCGCGGCGTCTACATCCTCGGCCAGAACTTCGGCAATGTCTTCGTGGGCATCCAGCCGGTCTTCGGCTACGAGGGCGACCCGATGCGCCTTCTGTTCGAGAAGGGCTTCGCCCCCACCCATGCCTTCAGCGTCTTCTACCGCTGGCTGCGCGAGGATTTCCACGCCGATGTGCTCTTGCATTTCGGGATGCACGGCGCGCTGGAGTTCATGCCCGGCAAGCAGGCCGGCATGTCGGGCGCCTGCTGGCCCGATCGCCTGATCGGTGCGCTGCCGAACGTCTATCTCTACGCCGCGAACAACCCCTCCGAAGCCTCGCTCGCCAAGCGCCGGACCAACGCGATCACCGTCTCGCACCTGACGCCCCCGCTGACGCAGGCGGGCCTCTACCGAGGGCTGCAGGATCTGAAGGACAGCCTGACGCGCTACCGTCAGCTCGCCCCGGAAGCCCCTGAACGCGAAGAGCTTTCCTTGCTGATCCAGGAGCAGGCCCGCGCCGTCAACCTCGACATGCACCCGGTCGAGACGATGTGGCTGAAGCTGCTGGAGACCGAGGGCTCGCTGATCACCGACGGCCTGCATGTCGTGGGCACGCCCATGACCGAAGAGCAGATCGCGGCCAACATCGCGCTGATGCCCGAGATGGACGCGGACCGCCGCGCCGAGATCGAGGCCCTGCTGCGGCAGGAGACCGAGATCCCCGGCGTCCTGCGCGCCTTGGGTGGCCACTTCATGGAGCCGGTGCCGGGCGGAGACCTGATCCGCGCGCCCGAGATCCTGCCCACGGGCCGCAACATCCACGCCTTCGACCCGTTCCGCATGCCCACCGCCTTCGCGCTGCAGGACGGCGCGGCGCAGGCGCAGCGGCTGCTGGATGCCCATCCGAAGCTGCCCGAGACGGTGGCGCTGGTGCTCTGGGGGTCGGACAACATCAAGTCGGACGGCGGGCCGATCGCGCAGGCGCTGGCGCTGATGGGGGCGCGTCCCCGCTTCGACCATTACGGCCGTCTCGCGGGTGCCGACCTCATCCCGCTCTCGGAACTGGGCCGTCCGCGGATCGACGTGATCATGACCCTCTCGGGCATCTTCCGCGACCTGCTGCCCTTGCAGACCCGGATGCTGGCCGAGGCCGCGTGGAAATGCGCCAATGCGGAAGGTGAGCCGCTGTCGCAGAACTTCATCCGTGCCCATGCGCTGGCCTATGCGCAGGAGATGGGCGTGGACATGGAGACCGCCTCGCTCCGCGTGTTCTCGAACGCGGAAGGCGCCTATGGCTCGAACGTGAACGTGCTGGTGGGCTCGTCCGCCTTCGGTGAGGAAGACGAACTGGCCGACGCCTACGAGGCGCGGAAGTCCTTCGCCTATGGCCGCTCGGGCAAGCCGGTGCAGAACGCGGCGCTGCTGCAGAAGTCGCTCAAGACCGTGGACGTGGCCTACCAGAACCTCGAGTCCGTGGAACTGGGCGTGACCACCGTCGACCATTACTTCGACACGCTGGGCGGCATCGCCCGCGCGGTAAAGCGGGCCAAGGGCGAGGAAGCGGCGGTCTATATCGGCGACCAGACCCGCGGCGGCGGCACCGTCCGCACGCTCAAGGACCAGATCGCGCTGGAAACCCGCGCCCGCAGCCTGAACCCCAAATATTACGAGGGGCTTCTGCGTCACGGCGCCGAGGGCGTCCGGCAGATCGAGGCGCAGGTGACCAACACGCTCGGCTGGTCGGCCACGACCCAGCAGGTCGAGCCCTGGGTCTACCAGCGCCTGTCCGAGACCTTCGTGCTGGACGAGGCGATGCGCCGCCGTCTGGCCGAACTGAACCCCGAGGCGAGCGTCCGCATGGCCGAACGTCTTCTGGAAGCGAGTGCCCGTAACTATTGGCAGCCCGACGCGGAAACGCTTGCCGCGCTTCAGGGGGCTGCGGACGAGTTGGAAGACCGTCTCGAAGGGATCGCCGCCGAGTAAGGCGGCGCCCGGGACGGCGAGCCCCGCAGGCTGCGGGGATGGCTTTAACAAATGGGGGGCCTCCGATGAGCCCGAAAGACTTGACGATCCCGACCGGAGAGGATGGAGAAGGCTCCGTTCAGGTCCATCTCGACGAGAGCGACAAGATCACCGGCGCCAAGGTCTTTGCCGTCTATGGCAAGGGCGGGATCGGGAAATCGACCACCTCGTCGAACCTCTCGGCCGCCTTCTCGATCCTTGGCAAGCGCGTGCTGCAGATCGGCTGCGATCCGAAGCATGACTCGACCTTCACGCTGACCGGCAGCCTCGTGCCGACGGTGATCGACGTGCTGAAGGACGTGGACTTCCACCCCGAGGAGCTGCGCCCCGAGGATTTCGTGTTCGAGGGCTTCAACGGCGTGATGTGCGTCGAGGCGGGCGGCCCGCCGGCCGGTACCGGCTGCGGCGGCTATGTCGTGGGCCAGACGGTGAAGCTCTTGAAGCAGCACCACCTGCTCGACGACACCGACGTGGTGATCTTCGACGTGCTGGGCGACGTGGTCTGCGGCGGCTTTGCGGCCCCTCTGCAGCATGCCGACCAGGCGGTGGTGGTGACGGCGAACGACTTCGACTCGATCTACGCCATGAACCGCATCATCGCCGCGGTTCAGGCCAAGTCGAAGAACTACAAGGTGCGGCTTGCCGGCTGCGTCGCCAACCGCTCGCGCGCGACGGACGAGGTGGACCGCTTCTGCGAGGCCTCGGACTTCCGCCGTCTGGCGCACATGCCCGATCTCGATGCGATCCGCCGCTCGCGCCTGAAGAAGAAGACCCTCTTTGCGATGGACGAGGACCCGGACGTGCTGGTGGCGCGGGCCGAATACCTGCGGCTGGCGCAGAGCCTGTGGGACGGGCTGCCGCCGATGTCGCCGCATTCGCTGCCGGACCGCGAGATTTTCGAGTTGCTGGGTTTCGATTGAGCCGCCCCCTGCCGGAGCCGATCCGGCGTTCAAGGAAGACCCCATGACCGACTATTCGACCACCCGCGACCGTGTCGAACATTACTTCGACCGCACCGCCACCCATACCTGGGAGCGGCTGACCTCGTCCGCGCCGGTGAGCCGGGTCCGCCAGACGGTCCGCGAGGGCCGCGACACGATGCGGGCGAAGATGCTCTGGCGGCTGCCGAAGGATCTGACCGGCCTGCGCGTGCTGGATGCCGGCTGCGGCGCAGGCCAGATGACGGCCGAGCTTGCGGCCCGCGGGGCGCAGGTGACGGCGGTGGACATCTCGCCGCAGCTGGTCGAGATCGCGCGGAAACGCCTGCCGCCCGAGCATCTCGACCGCGTGACCTTCGCCAGCGGAGACATGCTGTCCGATGATCTGGGTCCGTTTGACTATGTCGTCGCGATGGACAGCCTGATCTACTACACCGACGAGGACATCGCGAAGGCGCTGGACAAGCTGGGCGCGAGAACGCGGCATTCGGTCGTCTTTACCGTAGCGCCGCGAACGCCTTTTCTGATGGCGTTTTGGTGGATGGGAAAGCTGTTCCCGCGTTCCGACCGCTCGCCGGTGATGATTCCGCATCCGTTCAAGCCTCTGAATGAGGCCACGGGGGATCGGCTGGTGAAGATCGGTCGGGTCTCGCGCGGCTTCTACATCTCCGAGTGTCTGGAGTTCCGGCCGTGATCCTGGGGCGGAAACAGCTGAAGAGACTAACGATCGGCGCGCTTCCCTTCGCGGATGCGGCCTCGGAAGGGCTGCCGCTGGGGCAACTGCTGCGGCTGTCGCTGTTCCAGGTCTCGGTCGGCATGTGTTCGGTGCTGCTTCTGGGCACGCTGAACCGGGTGATGATCGTCGAACTGGCCGTGCCGGCGACGGTGGTGGCGCTGATGATCGCGCTGCCGGTGCTGTCGGCGCCGTTCCGGGCACTTCTGGGCCACCGAAGCGACAATTACCGCTCGTCGCTGGGCTGGAAACGCATCCCCTATCTCTGGTTCGGCTCGCTCTGGCAGATGGGCGGGCTTGCGATCATGCCCTTTGCGTTGATCGTGCTGTCGGGCGACCAGATCCACGGGCCCACCTGGGCGGGCGAGGCGCTGGCGGCGCTGGCCTTCCTGATGGCGGGGCTGGGCATGCACATGACCCAGACCGCGGGCCTCGCCCTCGCCTCGGACCGTGCGACCGACGAAACCCGGCCGCGTGTGGTGGCGCTGCTCTATGTGATGTTCCTCGTGGGCATGGGGATCTCGTCGCTGATCGTGGGCTGGCTGCTGGCCGATTTCTCCGAGATCCGGCTGATCCGCGTGGTGCAGGGCTGCGCCTTCCTGACGATGGTGCTGAACCTGATCGCGCTGTGGAAGCAGGAGCATGTCCGGCCGATGTCGAAGGAGGAGCGCGCCGCCCCGCGGCCGCGCCTGCGCGACGCCTGGGCCGAACTGAACGTGGACGGCACCGCCTTCCGCCTGCTGGCGGCGGTGGCCTGCGGCACGCTTGCCTTCAACATGCAGGACGTGCTGCTCGAGCCCTATGGCGGCGAGATCCTCAATCTGCCGGTGGCGGCGACCACCCTTCTGACCGCCATGTGGTCGCTGGGCGCGCTCATCGGCTTCGGACTGGCTGCGCGCTGGCTTGCGCGCGGTCTCGACCCGGCCCGCATGGCGGGGCGGGGTATCCTGATCGGGCTGGCGGCCTTCCTGCTCGTGCTCTTCGCCTGGCCGGCGGAGTCGCGGGCGATGTTCTTCGCCGGCGCGGCATTGATCGGGATGGGCGGCGGACTGTTCTCCGTCGCCACCCTCACGATGGCCATGGCGATGCCCGTCTCTGGCCTGGCCGGCCGCGGGCTCGCGCTCGGCGCGTGGGGGGCTGCGCAGGCCACGGCGGCGGGCACCGCCATCTTCATGGGTGGCGCCCTGCGCGACCTGATCGGCCACTGGGCCGAGGCGGGGCATCTCGGTGCCGCGCTGCAGGACGCGGCCATCGGCTACAGCTCCGTGTATCTCCTCGAGATCGGGCTGCTGTTCGCCACACTGATCGTGCTGGGGCCTCTGGTCCGGACCACGATCCTCTCATCCGAACGACCGGCCGGCGGGACCCGCGTGGGACTCGCCGACTTCCCCACCTGACACCGGAGGACCCCTTAAATGGTTGGTGTGACTGCTTTTGGAAACTTCGATCTGGCGTCGCTGGCGATCTATAGCTTCTGGATCTTCCTCGCGGGCCTGATCTACTACCTCCAGACCGAGAACATGCGCGAGGGCTATCCGCTGGAGAACGAGGACGGCACCCCGGCCGCAAACCAGGGCCCGTTCCCGCTGCCGAAGCCCAAGACCTTCATCCTGCCCCACGGCCGCGGCACGCTGACCGTTCCCGGCCCGGAAAGCGAAGACCGTCCGATCCCGCTTGCGCGGACGGCGGTCTCGGAAGGCTTCCCGCATGTTCCGACCGGCGACCCGATGAAGGACGGCGTGGGCCCGGCCTCGTGGGTTGCCCGCCGTGACCTGCCCGAACTCGACGGCCACGGCCACAACAAGATCAAGCCGATGAAGGCCGCCGCCGGCTTCTACGTCTCGGCCGGCAAGAACCCGATCGGCCTGCCCGTCCGCGGCTGCGATCTCGAGATCGCCGGCAAGGTCGTGGACATCTGGGTGGACATCCCCGAGCAGATGGCCCGCTTCCTCGAGGTCGAACTCAAGGACGGCACCACCCGTCTCGTGCCGATGCAGATGGTGAAGGTGCAGGCGAACCGCGTCCATGTGAACGCGCTCTCGTCGGACCTCTTCGCCGGCATCCCGACGATCAAGAACCCCTCCGAGGTCACGCTCCTCGAAGAGGACAAGATCTGCGCCTATGTCGCGGGCGGCCTGATGTACGCCGCACCGAAGCGCAAGTCGGTCATCAGCGCGATGCTGGCCGAATACGCCTGATCTGACCACGGCGCGGCCCTCTCCGGGGCCGCGCCGCACCTGCCGGACCCGATCCGAATGGGGCCCCCGAGGCCCGATCCGCATCCGATCCGCCGCCGACGAACCCGAGGAGACGACCATGGACCATGACGATTTCAAGTTCGAACCGATCCCTGGCCTCCCCGAGCGTCCGCCGCAGGGCGAGACGCTGCTGTGGCAGGGCCGCCCGGCGGCCTTCGCGCTGGCGCGCGAGGCCTACAAGGTCAACTGGATTGCCGGCTACTTTGCGCTGATCGTGCTCTGGCGCGGCTCGATGGGCTGGGCCGATGGCGGACTGCCGATGGCCCTGGCCTACGGCCTGCCCTATGTGGGGATGGGCGTTCTGACCTATCTGCTGCTGCTGCTCGGGGCCTTCTGGCAGGCGCGCGCCACGATCTATACGATCACCACCGCCCGCGTGATCCTGCGGATCGGCGCGGCCCTGTCGGTGACGCTCAACCTGCCCTTCAAGCAGCTTGAAAGCGCGGCGCTTGACCTGCGCAAGTCCGGCTCGGGCACCATCGCGCTGAAGATGAAGCAGCCGAACCGGATCTCGAAGCTGGTCTGCTGGCCGCACATCCGCCCGTGGAAGTGGCGGGGCGAGCCGGCCATGCGCTGCATTCCCGACGCCGAGCGGGTGGCCCGGATCCTGACCGAAGCGGCCGAGGCGCGGCTGTCGGTTCCCTCCATCGCCCGGGCCGAGGCGGCCATGCCGGCGCAGGCCGTGCCCGCCGCCTGAGACCGCCGCGAACGGCAAGATCCACGGCCGGAGGATGCCCTCCGGCAACAGCCCGCAGGAAGACCATGATGACCGCACCGAACTCCCGCCGTCCCCAGAGCGACAAGGAGAAGGAGCTGATCCCGCCCTTCCTGCTCAAGGGGATGTTCGCGCTTGCCCTCGGCTCGATCCTGATGGTGGCCTGGGCCGTCTGGACCGGACGCGAGCCGACCGGCCAGCCACCCGCCGCCCCCGTGGTGGCCGAGCGGCAGCTCGTGCTGGTGGGGCTGGGCGAACAGGCCGTCGCGGTCCGCACCCCCGAGGGCGAGACCCTGTTCGAAGCCGACAACGGCGGCTTCGTCACCGTGATCCAGATCGGCCTGAGGCGCGCCCGCACCGTGCATCGGGTTGAGGACAATCCCCCCGTGCGGTTGGTGAAGTACGAGAACGGCAGACTTTCCCTGCAGGATGACGCAACCGGCTGGAGCGCCGAGCTCCAGGCCTTCGGACCCGACAATCAAGCGGTTTTCGCGCGGATGCTGTCCGAATGACGCCAAGAGAAGGGAACCCCCATGGGTCTGTTCACAAAACAAGCGGAAGAGGTGCCCTGCACCGTTGAAGTGAGTCACAGGTTCGAGTCTCTCCACGCGCATGTGCGCTTTGACAATGGTGCCATCGTCCATCCGGGCGATGAGGTTCTGGTTCACGGCGGGCCGGTCACGGCCGCCTTCGGCGAGGTGGTGGTCGAGGAACGCACCGCCACGATCACCCGTGCCTCGGCGCTCGAGCGGCTGTGGACGCGGCTGACGGGCGACCTCGGCGCGATGGAGCTGTGCGAGTTCTCCTTCTCCGAGCAGGTGACGCTGTGAACGCCTCGCCCGGAGACCTGTCCCCCGCGCTCGATCCCGAAGCCGTCGCCGACACGACCGCCATGGCGACGGAAACCCACATCCTCAACCCGCGCTTCTACACCACCGATTTCGACGAACTCGACCGCGTGGACGTGACCCCGATCCGCGCCCAGTGGGACGAGCTGATCGCCGAGATGAAGGCGGACCCGAACAAGGGCCACTTCAAGAAGACCGACGCGTGGGACCGGATCGACTGGGAGGCGATGGACCCGGCCCTGCGGGTCGAGTTCATCGACTTCCTCGTGTCCTCCTGCACGGCCGAGTTTTCGGGCTGCGTGCTCTACAAGGAGATGAAGCGCCGGGGCTCGAACCCCGACATCTGCGAGCTGTTCAGCTACATGGCGCGCGACGAGGCGCGGCACGCGGGCTTCATCAACGACGCGCTGCGCGAGGCGGGCGTGGCGGTGAACCTCGGCTTCCTGACCAAGGCCAAGAAATACACCTATTTCCGGCCGAAGTTCATCTACTACGCCACCTACCTGTCGGAAAAGATCGGCTACGCGCGCTACATCACGATCTACCGCCACCTCGAGGCCAACCCCGAACATCGGTTCCACCCGATCTTCAAATGGTTCAAGGAGTGGTGCAACGACGAGTTCCGCCACGGCGAGGCCTTCGCGCTCTTGATGAAGACCGATCCGAAGCTGACCGACTCGACGGTCAACCGGCTCTGGATCCGCTTCTTCCTGACGGCGGTCTATTCGACCATGTGGGTGCGCGACCATGCCCGGCCCGAGTTTCACAAGGCGCTCGGGGTCGACATCGACTGGTACGACCAGGAGGTGTTCCGCAAGACCTCCGAGATCGCGCGGCAGATCTTCCCGGTCGAGCTGGACATCGACCATCCGCGCTGGAAGCCGGCGCTGAACCGCATGAACGCCGCCTTCCTTCGGATGGACCGGGGCAACCGCAGGGGCGGCCTTGCGGGGCGGCTCGACAAGGTGCTGGGCGGCGCGCAGGCGCTGGCCGCCTTCACCGCCCTCTACACGATTCCGGTCAGGACCAACGCCCTGCCCGCGAATGTGCGACTGGAGCCGAGCTATTGACTGTTGACGATCTCCGGAAGCGGGCCCTGCCCGCTTCCTCCTGCCGGCTGGGTGGCCGCTGATGCTTACGAGTCCCTGGGTCGTTGCCCTGTCGGCCATCTTCGTCTGGTGGTTCTCCACCGGCATCCTGCTCTGGCGGGTGCGCCACGCCGACAACCGCGGACCCGAGTCGCACCTGACGTCGGTCATCATCGGCCTGCCGATGCTGTTCGCGGGCGCCTGGGGCTATGTTCACACGTTGCAGGATGCAACGGTGCAGGGGGTCTATGTGGCCTTCCTGTCCTCGCTCGCCGTCTGGGGCTGGATCGAGCTTGCCTTCCTGTCCGGCGTGATCACCGGGCCGAACACCGACCCCTGTCCGACCCATGCCGGGCCGCTCGAGCGGTTCCTGCGCGCCGTCGGCACGGTCCTGTGGCACGAGATCGTGCTGGTGACGGTTCTGGTGGCCATGGCCATGCATGCCGGCGACGCGCCGAACCGCTTCGGCCTCTGGACCTTCCTGATCCTCTTCGTGGCGCGGGTCTCGGCCAAGCTGAACCTCTACCTGGGCGTGCCCTACATCAACGTCGAGTTCCTGCCCTCGACCCTGGCCCATCTGTCGAGCTACTTCCGCCGCACGCGGATGAACCATTTCTTTCCGCTGTCGGTGACGCTGCTGACCTTCGCCACCGGCTGCTGGGTCGAGCGCGCGATCTCGTCCGGCGGCACGAGCCATCGGGAAGTGGGCTTCTGGCTGCTCGCCGCCCTGACCGCGCTCGCCGTTCTTGAACATTGGTTCATGGTGGTGAACCTGCAGGACCGCAAGCTGTGGAAATGGATGATGCCCGAGCGGCGGTCGCCCGGCGCGCGCGCCTTCCGGCCCGCACCCGCGCCCCTGCCGGTGCGCCGCGCCGAGGCCAAGCTGCTCAAGGAAGAGGCGAAGGGGGCGCTGCTCAAATCGAGGTGAGGCAGGCCCCTCCGCACATTCTGCGGCAATCCGTCATATAATTCAGGACGTGGGCGGGCGGCATAGTCCCCTGCGTCCGAACAGCCCGGCAGGAAGTTCATGTCAGCCGCCTCGAAACCGCAAGCACCTTTGGGCTCCGCAGGTCCGGCTCTTCCCCGAAGCTACCGGGCGCTCCGCCCGTTCCCCGTTCCCGCCGCCTCCCGTGGCCGTTGCGCAACCTTTTTCCAGATGCCATGGATGATCGGGGGCGCGCGTTCCGCAGTATTGAGTATGTGCCGGCGGCACCCGATATTATCGCAATCATCTACCCATACAGGGAGGATACCCATGAAGTTCGAAATCAAGGCTATCGCGGCCATCGCCGCACTCGCCGCCGCCCCGGCGCTCGCTCAGGAAGGCGACGCCGCGGCCGGTGAGAAGGCCTTCAACCAGTGCCAGACCTGCCACGTCATCGTGGACGATGCCGGCACCACCATCGCCGGGCGCAACGCCAAGACCGGCCCGAACCTCTATGGCGTGCCGGGCCGTCAGGCCGGCACCCGTGAGGATTTCAAAGGCTACGGTAAGGACCTTGTCGCGGCGGGCGAAAGCGGGCTGGTCTGGAACGAAGAGCAGTTCACCGCCTACACCAAGGACCCCACCGCCTTCCTGAAAGAGTACACCGACAACTCGAAGGCCCGCGGGAAGATGACCTACAAGGTCCGCAAGGAAGAAGACGCCCACAACATCTGGGCCTATCTCGTGTCCGTCTCGCCCGCCGCCGAAGAGGCCCCGGCCGAAGCCGCGACCAACTGATCGCGTTCCCGACGCGAAGAGGGGCCGGCAAGCTCGCCGGCCCCTTTGTCATGCCGCGGCTCAGGACGATCGGCCGTCAGACCGAAACGGCCTGCCGCACCCGGTCACGCCCCAGTTCGGCCTTGGTGCCCGCCACATCGACCGATCCGCGCTTGAGCACATAGAAGCGGTCGGCGAGCCCGTAGGCGAACTCGAAATACTGCTCGACCAGGATGATCGCCATGTCGCCCTTCCCGCGCAGATACGAGATCACGCGGCCGATCTGCTGGATGATGTTGGGCTGGATGCCCTCGGTCGGCTCGTCGAGGAGCAGAAGCCTCGGCTTCATGATCAGGGCGCGGGCAATGGCCAGCTGCTGCTGCTGCCCGCCGGAGAGGTCCCCGCCCCGCCGGTGCGCCATGTCCTTCAGCACCGGGAACAGCTCGTAGATCTCGTCCGGGATGCGGTGCTCGGATCGCGGCAGGACGGCAAAGCCGGTCTCGAGATTCTCCGTCACCGTCAGCAGCGGGAAGATCATCCGCCCCTGCGGCACGAACCCCAGCCTGCGCCGCGCCATGGCCTGCGGCGGCAGCCGTGGCAGCTCTTCGCCATCAAGGATCACGCGCCCGCCCGATCGCGGATGCGCCCCCGCGATGGCCTTGAGCAGCGAGGTCTTGCCCACGCCGTTGGTGCCCATGATGCAGGTCACCTCGCCCGCGCGGGCCTCCATGTCGATCCCGTAAAGGATCTGGCTGCCGCCGTAATGCAGGGTCAGCCCTTCGGTCTTCAGCATCTCATCCCCGCCCCAGATAGACTTCGATCACGGCCGGGTTCTTCGTCACATGGTCAAGGCTGCCCTCGGCCAGAACCGAGCCCTCGTGCAGCACCGTCACCTTGCAGTTCAGCCGGCGCACGAACTCCATGTCATGCTCCACCACCACCACGGCGCGGGTCTTCGCCATCTCGACCAGAAGCGCCGTGGTATGTTCGCGCTCGGCCAGCGTCATGCCGGCGGCGGGCTCGTCCACCAGCAGAAGCCGCGGCTCCTGCGCGAGAAGCATCCCGATCTCGAGCCATTGTTTCTGCCCATGGCTCAGCTCGCCCGACTTGCGCGCGAGATGATCGCCAAGCCCCACCTCGGCCGCCAGTTCCTCGACGCGGGCGGCGTCGCGACCCGATGGACGGAAGAAGAGCACCGAAAAGGGCGAGCGCGGCTTCTTCAGCGCCATCATCAGGTTGTCGAAGACCGTCTGATCCTCGAACACCGTGGGGCGCTGGAACTTGCGCCCGATTCCCTCCTGCGCGATCCGCGACTCGGACAAGGCGAGCAGCGAGACCGAGCGTTCGCCGAAGGTCACCGAGCCTTCGTCGGGCCGGGTCTTGCCGGTCACGATGTCCATGAAGGTGGTCTTGCCGGCGCCGTTCGGCCCGATGATGGCGCGCAACTCCTGCGCGCCGATGTTGAAGGACAGGTTGTTGATGGCGCGGAAGCCGTCGAAGGTGACCGAGACGCCCGAAACCTCGAGAAGCGCGCTCATTCCGTGGCCTCCCTCTCCTGCAGCGCGCCTTCGGCGGGCCCGAGCGGTGCCCCGCGCCGCGCCGGATGGCGGAGGCCCGCGGCCCAGTCGAACAGCCCGCCGATCCCCTGCGGAGCAAGGAGCGTGACCAGCACGAAGGCGAGCCCCAGCAGGATCTGCCACCAGTCCACCCACTGGATCGTGGCGAAGCCGAGGTTCACGTCCGGCGCCCGCCCCCCGGTGAACCAGGTCGAGAGCAGCGAGACGAACGCCGCGCCGATCACGGCCCCGTAGAGCCTCCCCCGCCCGCCGATCGCCACCCAGACCGCCAGATAGATCGAGGCGATGGGCGCCAGCTCGGCCGGGTTGATGATCCCGGCCTGCGGATAGTAGAGCGCGCCCGCAACCGCCGCGACCACCGCCGTAAAGGTGAAGATGAAGAGCTTGTAGCCCTCGACCGAATAGCCGAGGAAGCGCACGCGCTGCTCGTCATCCCGGATCGCGCGCAGGACCGAGCCGAACTTGCCCGACACCAGCCAGGCCGCGAGCAGATAGCCCAGTGCCAGCGCCGCGGCCGAGGCCCAGAAGAACCAGACCGACAGCCGGTCCTGCGACACGCCGCCGAGGCCGGGGATGTTCTGAAGCCCCGAGAGCCCGTTGTTGCCGCGCAGGCCCGAGTCGTTCTGGAAGAGATGCAGCGCGAGGGCGAGGGTCATGGCCTGCGTGAGGATGGAGAGATAGACGCCCGTCACCCGGCTGCGGAAGGCCAGCCATCCGAAGGCGAGCGCCAGCAGACCGGGCACGAGCACCACGAGCGCAAGTTGCAGGGGCAGGCTGTGGGCGAAGGTCCAGACCGCGGGCAGTTCGGCCCCGCCGACCACGCCGAAGATCTGACTGGCCACCCCGTTCGAGATCTCCTGCGGTGTGGCCGGCAGCGGCGCGTTCGCCAGCGCCTGCACCACGATCTCCTCGGTGCGGGCATACATCAGCCACATGCCGATCATGTAGCCGCCGAGCGCGAAGAAGGCCATGTGGCCAAGGCTGAGGATGCCGGCATAGCCCCAGACCAGATCCATCGCGAGCGCCACGAGGCAGAGGCAGAGCGTCTTGCCCAGTGTCTTGATGAAGGAGGTCGAGAGGAAGGCGCTGCCATAGGCGTGCGACAGGAGCGTCACCCCCAGCGTGAACAGCGCGAGGATCAGCAGGAACACCAGCACCGAGGGGTTGCGGGAAAGGAAGCCCTGTCTCATGGCAGGCGGCCCCAGAGGTTCGTCGGGCGCATGTCAGTCTCCTGCGGCGCGGCCCTTGAGGGCGATGATCCCCCGCGGCCGGAACTGGATGAAGATGATGATGAGAAGGATCATGTAGGTCTGGGCCGCAAGCGTGTTCGAGGGGTTCAGCCACTCGATGCCCTTCTGCGCGCCGCCGATCATCGCGGCCCCCGCAAGCGTGCCCCAGATGTTGCCCACGCCGCCCACGACCACGGTCATGAAGCTCTGCACGATATAGTCCTGCCCCAGCTCCGAGGTGACCTTGGCGAAGAGGCCGATGGCCACCCCCGCGACGCCCGCGATGCCCGAGCCGAGGCCGAAGGTCAGCATGTTGATCCGGTCGGGGTTGATCCCCATGGAGGCCGCCATCGACGGGTTCTGCGTCACCGCGCGGACCTCGAGCCCGAGGCGCGTCCGCTTCATGATGATGAGGAAGACGCCAAGGAAGATCAGGGCCAGGACGAAGATCGCGATGCGGATGTAGCTGATCGACACCACGTCGTTGAAGCTCAGCGCGCCGTCGAGCCAGGCGGGCGCGGTCAGCGGCCGGGCCTGGGTGCCGAAGATGTTCTTGGCCAGCTGCTGGAGCGCGATCGAGATCCCGAAGGTGGCAAGCAACGTCTCCAGCGGGCGGCGGTAGAGGTGGCGGATCACCAGCCGCTCCATCGCCACGCCGGCGGCGAAGGTGACGGCGAAGGCGAGCGGCAGCGCCACAAGGATCGAGATCGTGTAATCGGCGATCCAGAGTTGCGTCACGTAGCCGGTGTAGGCGCCCATCATGATGAACTCGCCATGCGCCATGTTGATCACCCGCATGACGCCGAAGGTGATGGCGAGGCCGATGGCGGCGAGGAAATAGATCGAGGCGAGCGAGGCCGCATCAAGCGCGAGGTCCGCCGCCTGCATAAGGCCCACGGTGCGGCCGATCCGGGTCAGCGCGGCGCTGGCGGCCTCGGTCACCGCCCGGTCGGGCTCGGCATAGACCTCTGCGAAGCGGTGGGCCTCGAGCGCGGCCGTCACCTCGTCCTCGGTCGCGGCGGCGGGCACGGCGCCCTGCGCTTCCAGCGCGGTATAGGCACGGTCGCGCGCCTCCTGGCTGTCGAGATCGGCGACCGGGATGCCGGCCGCCTGACCGTCGCGAATCTGGCCCACCAGTGTCTCGCGCTGCGCCTGCAGGGTGAGGCGCGCGGGGGCATCGCCCTGCGCCACCAGCAGGTCATAGGCTTCTTCGCGCGTCAGATCACGTCCGGGCACCAAGTTGCGGGCAATGTTCAGGTTTTCCGCCTCGCCCCGGATCGCCAGGCGGCGCGTGGCAACCAACGGATTGAGCGCCGCGCGCAGGTCGAGACCCAGATCGGCGCCGAAGCTATCGATGGCCGCCACCCGCTCTTCGGGCGTCGCGCCGAAGCGCAGCGTCAGCAGCCGCTCCAGCCGGGCCAGCGCCGGATCGGGCGTCTGGGCCAGCGCGGCGCGCAGCGGCTCCAGATGCTCGGCCGAGGGGTCGCGGGCGATGGACTCCATGGCCGCCGAGCGCCGTGCCGGATCGGGGTCGGCCAACTGGAAGCGGACCAGCGCGGTCGCGATCAGGCCGCGGACGCCGCTGTTCGGGCGCAGTTGGTCGATCTCGGCCCTGGCGGCGGTGCCGGCGGGGGCGCCGTCGAGGTCGGTCAGCGCCCAGCCGCCCTCGGCCGGGGCGATCAGGAAGAAGGCGCCATCCGCCGCGCGCAGGCCGAGGCCGCGGTTGGCCCAGGCATCGAGGATGGTAACCGCGGCGGGATCGCCCGAGGCCGCCAGCGCCTCGATCACCGGCCCGATGGTCTGGCGCGAGGCCCTTTCCACCAGCGCCCGGTTTTCGGACAGGATCTGCGCGGCGGGCGTGCCCTGCGCATGAACGGAGAGCGGCGCGAGCACCACCGCCAGAAGGATCAGGACAAACCGCATTCAAACCTCGGTCTCACGGTCGGGGGCGACGGTGCGGCGCCCCCGCTGTCGGCATGACGGCCGCGGCGGCGGGGACGGCGCGGGGCCGCCCCCGGCCGGTCAGTAGTTCGACTTGATCTGGACGCAGGTCTTGGTCTCGGTGTTGTACATGCCGCAATCCAGCGTCTTCCAGTCCGACTCGAGCACGGCGGATTCGGGCAGGAAGTCGGTCCAGGCGTCGCCCGGCACCGGCTCGGTCTGCGAGACGATGTCGAACTGGCCGTCGTCCATGATCTCGCCGATCAGCACGGGCTTGGTCAGGTGGTGGTTCGGCAGCATCTCGGCCTCGGAGCCGGTGAGGTTCGGGAATTTCTGCCCGATCATCGCATCGGCCACCGGGTCCACGTCGGTCGTGCCGGCCTCGGTGACCGCGTTCACCCACATGTTGAAGCCGATGTAGGTGGCTTCCATCGGGTCGTTCGTCACCCGCTTCTCGCCCATCCGGGCCTTCCAGTCCGTGATGAAGGCCTCGTTCTCGGGGCTTTCGGCGGACTGGAAGTAGTTCCAGGCGGCGAGGTGCCCCACGAGGTTCGACGTGTCGAGACCCGAAAGCTCCTCCTCGCCGACGGAGAAGGCCACCACGGGGATGTCGTCGGCCGAAATGCCGGCGGCGGCCAGCTCCTTGTAGAAGCCGATGTTGGCGTCGCCGTTGATGGTCGAGATCACGCCCACCTTCTTGCCGTCAGCACCCAGCGCCTTCACGTCGGCCACGATCTTCGACCAGTCGGAATGGCCGAAGGGGGTGTAGTTCACGAAGATGTCGCCCTTGGCGATGCCCTTCTGCTGCAGGTAGCTTTCGAGGATGTTGTTCGTGGTGCGCGGATAGACGTAGTCGGTGCCAAGGAGCGCGAACTTCTCGACGCCCAGTTCCTCGAGGAAGTAATCCACCGCCGGAATCGCCTGCTGGTTCGGCGCGGCGCCCGTGTAGAAGACGTTCTTCGAGGATTCCTCGCCCTCATACTGGACGGGATAGAACAGCAGGCCATTCAGCTCCTCGATCACCGGCAGCACCGACTTGCGGCTGACGGAGGTCCAGCAGCCGAAGATCACGTCCACGTCGTTGACGGTCAGAAGCTCGCGCGCCTTCTCGGCAAAGAGCGGCCAATCCGAGGCGGGGTCCACCACCACCGCCTCGAGCTTCTTGCCGAGCAGGCCGCCCTTGGCGTTCTGCTGATCGACGAGCATCAGGACCGTGTCCTTCAGCGTCGTCTCGGAAATCGCCATCGTGCCCGAGAGCGAATGGAGCACGCCGATCTTGATCGTGTCCTGCTGAGCGAGCGCCGCGCCCGCCAGCGACAGGCCCAGCGCCGTGCCGATCAGATATCCCCTGAACATCTTCATGGTCCTGTTCCCTGTTTCAGCAAGGCTCCGCCCGTCCGGTCCCGGTGGGCCGGTCGCGATTCTCGAGCCTTGGCAGTCCCCTGTTGATCCGCCGCGGGGCTGTTTGCCCGCGGGCGCCGGATCGCCTCGCGGACGATCCTCGCGGGATCAGATGACGTCGGGGCGCCGGAGCGGGCAAGACAGCGAGACCAAGCCCGCCGGACGATGGGCGAGAATGCCCGTCTTTTCATCAGAAGCGGGCGCCACGTCCAAGGATCAGGCAGCGGTCGCGCCGGTGTGGCGCGGAATCGGCCAGCTGCTTATTCCTGAGGCAGGAGTTGGAGCCCGCCCTCACGCTCGAGGAAGGCCACGATCTCGGCCACGCCCGCCCCCCGGCGAAGCTGCGCCATGACATAGGGTCTCCGGCCTCGCGCCGTCTTCGTGTCCTCTTCGAGCAGGCGAAGATCGACGCCCACATGGGGCGCGAGATCGGTCTTGTTGACAACCAGCAGATCCGAGCGCGCGAGGCCGGGCCCCCGCTTGCGCGGGATGTCCTGCCCGGCGGCCGTGTCGATCACATAGAGGGTGAGGTCGGCCAGTTCCGGGCTGAAGGTCGCGGCGAGATTGTCGCCCCCCGACTCGATCAGGATCAGGTCGAGGTCGGGAAAGGCACGCCGCAGATCGGCCACGGCGGCGAGGTTGATCGAGGCATCCTCGCGGATCGCGGTATGGGGGCAGCCTCCGGTCTCGACCCCGCGGATCCGCTCGGCCGGCAGCACCTGCGCCCGCATCAGCGCCTCGGCGTCCTCGCGCGTGTAGATGTCGTTGGTGATGACCGCCATCGAGCAGCGATGCGCCAGCGCCGCGCAGAGTTTTTCGGTCAGGGTGGTCTTGCCGGCGCCCACCGGGCCGCCGATTCCCACCCGCAGGGGTCCGTGGCTCATGTCTTGAAGATCCTCACTTGCTGGGTTTCGTGCCGCATGGCCGCAAGGTCGCCGCGGACGGCCGCGCTGCCGATCGCCTCGATCGGCGCCTCCGCCGACTCGCGCGCGATCTCCTCGATCAGCGGATGCAGGCTGGACAGGATCGCCTGCCCCTCGGTCTGGCCGAGCGGGACGAATCGCACCGCCGCCGAGACCAGATTGGCGGCGAAGGCATGGAGCGTCAGCTCCAGCACCTCGGTCACCGGCCGACCGAGCGCGGCCGCCGCCTGCCCGATCGCCACCGGCAGGGGCCGCGGCGGCAGCGCGCGCCCGGTCAGCGCCGCCGTGGTGGCCGCAAAGGCCGCCCCCTGCTCCTCGGTCTCGCGCAGCCGTTCGGCCGAAGGCGCCAGAGCGCGCGCCAGATCCGAGAGCGCCTCGAGATCATGGCCCTTCAGAGCGTGGGCGAGCAGGATCGCATCCGTCCGCCCGGACCCGAAGCGCAGGATGTCGGCGACCCACTGTTCCACGCCGGCCGCATCCTGCACCTCGCCCTCGGCGATCGCCCATTCCAGCCCATGCGAATAGGCGAAGGCCCCGGTCGGGAAGGCCGGCGAGAGCCACTGGACGAGCGTGAGCAGCGCGCGGCTCATGCCGGGTCGGCGTCGGGCGTCTCGTCCTCGTCGGCCTTGCGCGAGATGTGAACATGGACATGCGGGTGGTGATGATCATGGTCATGCGCGGGGCCATGATCGTGGCCCATCGTGCGGCCGTGGCCGTAGGCGCCGCCTTCGGGCCGGAACGGCTCGGTTCTCGGCTCGAGGCTGAGGCCCAGGCCCCGCAGCATCCCTTCGAGCACATGGTCGCGGCGGATCACCAGCCGGTCCGGCTCGATCTGGCAGGGCGTGTGTCGGTTGCCGATGTGCCAGGCGGCCCGCAGGATCGGCCCGGTTATCGAGACCACCTCTTCCTCGGCCGCGCACACCTCGATCAGACGGCCGTCGGCCAGCTCGAAGGCGTCGCCCTCGTCAAGGCTGGTCGTCTCGGGCAGATCCACAAGGAACCCGTCGCCCGCAACGGTCTCGAGGCGCTTGCGGCGCAGGAACCGCTCGTCATAGCCGAGCTGCACGCGGCCCGCGGCCACGCCCGTCCATTCACCCTGTCTCAGCAGCCGGCGTGCCTGGGGAAGCTCGGTCATGGAAGGTCCTTTCTCTGCTCCGGCGTCAGCGATTCGTTAAGGGACGGCCGGTTATGTGTCGGGAACAGAATGGCAACGGGGGCAGACATGCACAAGTCGAAGGCGGCCAGCCCGGCGGACGAACTGGGAGAGGTGCGGGCGGCCATCGCGCGTTTGCGGCTGCGAGAGGCTCGGCTCTGTGCCCGGATCCTTGCGGCACCGGATGACGAGATGGAAGGCCGGCACTTCCGCGCCGAAGTGGCCGAGCGGCGGTTCCGCCTGTTCGACACCGCCCGTCTGCCCGAAGCGGTCCTGGCCGACCCCCGCTACTGGAGCGAGAGCGTCACGCGGGAGGTGCGCTGTCTGCCCGCCGCCGTGGGTCCGGCCCGCCCGCCTGTCCCCGCCCTGCGCGCCGTGCATTAGGCGCGGCGGTCCGCCGCAGGCCGACCCTCCCGCGCCTGCCCCGCCACGGCCGGCCTCAGTACAGGAAGTAGCGTTGGGCAAGCGGCAACTCGGCCAGCGGCTGGCAGGTCAGGATCTCTCCATCCGCGCGCACCTCGTAGGTTTCGGGATTGACCTCGATGGCCGGCCGGTGGGCGTTGAGCTTCATGTCGGCCTTGCCGATCCCTCGCGTCCCTTCGACGGCCAGGGTCCCCTTCTGCAACCGCAGCCGCTCGCCGACGCCGTCGGCCTGGGCCGCCTGCGACACGAACGTGACGGCACTGGCATGAAGTGCCCCGCCGAAGGCCCCGAACATGGGCCGCGAATAGAAGGGCTGCGCCGGGATCGACCCGTTCGGATCGCCCATCTGCGCGCAGACGATCATGCCTCCCAGAAGCACCATGTCGGGCTTGGCCCCAAAGAAGGCGGGCGTCCAGAGCACGAGATCGGCGCGTTTTCCCTCTTCCACGCTGCCGATATGGCGCGAGAGGCCATGCGCAATTGCCGGGTTGATCGTATATTTCGCGATGTAGCGGCGCACCCGCATGTTGTCGTTCGCGCCGGTCTCCTCGGCCAGACGCCCGCGCTGCACCTTCATCTTGTGCGCCGTCTGCCAGGTGCGGGTGATGACCTCGCCCACCCGCCCCATCGCCTGGCTGTCCGACGAGATCACCGAGAAGGCGCCCATGTCGTGCAGGATGTCCTCGGCGGCGATGGTCTCCTTGCGGATGCGGCTCTCGGCGAAGGCCACGTCCTCGGGGATCGAACGGTCGAGGTGGTGGCAGACCATCAGCATGTCGAGATGCTCCTCCACCGTGTTGGCGGTGTAGGGCATCGTCGGGTTGGTCGAGGAGGGGATGACGTTCGCCGCCCCCACCACCTTGATGATGTCGGGCGCGTGGCCGCCGCCCGCCCCCTCGGTATGGAAGGCGTGGATGGTGCGCCCGCCGATCGCGGCCAGCGTGTTCTCGACGAAGCCCGATTCGTTCAGCGTGTCGGTATGGATCATCACCTGCACATCCATTCGGTCGGCGACCGTCAGGCAGCAGTCGATGGCGGCGGGGGTGGTGCCCCAGTCCTCGTGCAGCTTCAGACAGGAGGCGCCGGCGCGGACCTGCTCCTCGAGTGCCGCGGGAAGCGAGGCGTTGCCCTTCCCCGCGAAGGCGAGGTTGATCGGAAAGGCATCAGCCGCCTGCAGCATCCGCCCGATGTGCCAGGGCCCCGGCGTGCAGGTGGTGGCGAGGGTGCCATGTGCGGGCCCCGTGCCGCCGCCGAGCATGGTGGTGATGCCGGAATGCAGCGAATCCTCGATCTGCTGCGGGCAGATGAAGTGGATATGGGCGTCCATTCCGCCGGCTGTGAGGATCCGCCCCTCGCCCGCGATGATCTCGGTGCCCGGCCCGATCACGATGTCCACCCCCGGCTGGGTGTCGGGGTTGCCGGCCTTGCCGATCTTCGCGATCCGCCCGTCGCGCAGGCCGACATCCGCCTTGTAGATCCCGCTCCAGTCCAGGATGAGCGCGTTGGTGATGACCGTGTCCATCGCACCGTCCGCCCGGGTGCGCTGGCTCTGGCCCATGCCGTCGCGGATCACCTTGCCGCCGCCGAACTTCACCTCCTCGCCGTAGGTGGTCAGGTCGCGCTCGACCTCGATGATCAGGTCGGTGTCGCCCAGCCTCAGCCGGTCGCCGGTGGTGGGGCCGAACATGGCGGCGTAGGTCGAACGCGAGATGGAAGCAGGCATGAACCCTCCTTGGCGCTAGCGGGAGTGGGGCGTGTCCGCCCCGTGCGGCGATGGACACAGGCGGGCGTGCAACCCGACATTGGCGCGCCGGGTGCGGTGACCCTAGGTCGCCTCCGCCCCGCACGGCCCGCGCCGGATGTGAGGGAGGCATCCCGAGACGGATCAGCACCTGTCTGCGCGCAGGAACCCTCGTCGGAGCGCCGGCCGGACGCGCGCCCGGCCGGCGCAAGACAGGCGCCGAGGGGTCCGTCCTCTGCCCAAGGGGCCTGCCTCCGCCGCCGGACGCCGATCGGACCGCACAGGCCCGCAGATCCGGCAGGCAGGCGCGTCACGTCAGGCCTTCGCGCGCTTCGCGGCACGGGTGAGGCGCGCCGCATTGACGCGCGTCCGGCGGCGGATCGGCTTCAGCGCGGCCGCGGCGACCTCGTCGGGCCGCTTGCCCTGCATCGCGGCCGTCGTGGCCGCGTGGGCCGCCTGAGCGAAGGCCACGCCCTTCTCGGCCACCATGCGCTGATTCTCGAGCGGGTGCGGCGTCAGCACGCCCATCATGCCCATGGTTCGGATCGCCATGACGGTCTGCGCTTCGACGACCATCATCCCGGTCTGCCAATAGAGCGCCATAAGGCTGGTGAAGGGCAAGGCGAGCGGCATTCCATACTCCTGTTGTCGAGGCCGCTACAACTTGCCCATGATCCGGCCGTTGAAGCCATAGACTTCACGGGCACCGGCATAAGACACAAGTCGCACTTCCCGGGTCTGGCCGGGCTCGAATCGCACAGCGGTGCCGGCGGGGATGTCCAGACGCATCCCGCGTGCGGCCTCACGGTCGAAGTTGAGCGCGGGGTTCGTCTCCGCGAAGTGGTAGTGCGAGCCTACCTGCACCGGCCGATCGCCGGCATTGGAGACAACAAGCGTCACCTGCATGCGTTCCGCGTTCAGCAGAATCTCACCCTCGGCGGGGAAGATCTCTCCGGGGATCATGCGCTCACCTGTGGGGAGACGCGGAAGGGATGGGCCGGCATGCGCACCTCTCAGCGGATCGGGTGGTGGACGGTGACGAGCTTGGTTCCGTCGGGGAAGGTCGCCTCGACCTGCACCGAATGCAGCATCTCGGGCACGCCCTCCATACATTGCTCGGCGCGGATCACATGGGCCCCGGCCTGCATGAGATCGGCGACCGAGCGGCCTTCGCGCGCCCCCTCGACCACGAAATCCGAGATCAGCGCCACCGCTTCGGGGTGGTTGAGCCTGACCCCGCGCTCGAGCCTGTTGCGCGCCACGATGGCGGCCAGACTGATGAGGAGCTTGTCCTTTTCTCTCGGCGTCAGGTTCATGTCGTTCCCCTCAGTCCTGCCACACGCGCGGCAGAGCCCGGCCCCGCAGCACCCCCAGCACCCGCGCCACCTGCCGCCGCAGCGGCCAGCCGTCAAGCGCCAGCATCCGCACCAGCAGCTTGCCATCGAAGGCCGAGGCTGCGGCTTCCACCCCCGGCTCGTCCAGCACGGCCCGCGCGGGCCCGAGCGCATCCTCGGCGCCCGGCCCCACCAGGGCAAGCGTGGCAAGAGCGCGCGATCCACCAAGGACAGCCGCCCCGGCCGCCGCCGCGAGCGCCCGATCGTCCAGCGCCAGCGGCTCGACCAGCACCGGGCGCCCCCCGCGCGTGATCTGGCGCAGGTCGCGGAAGGCCAGCCGCGACAGCGTCTCGCCCATGGCCGCCCGCCCCAGCACCACCGATTCCACCATGAGGCAGCCCGCCCCCGGCCCGAGCACGATCTCGGTCCGCCGGTCCAGGGCCGAATCCTCGAACAGGATCGTCTCCTGCGGCAGCCAGTCGAGCCAGCCGCCCGCCCCGACCTCGTGCGCAACCCGCACCTGTGCGACGCCCCGGCCCGCGGCATAGGCCCGCTCGGCGGTCTGGGTGGTGGCGACGGCGCGGCATCCCTCGCCCACCTCCAGCCGATAGGAGAGCCGGTCGCCGCCGGTCAGTCCCCCCGACGTGTTGAGGAACACGATCTCGGGCACCGGCCCGTCCACCCGCGGCAGAAAGGCCTTGGCCGAGCCCCGCTGCGCCAGATCGCGCAGCCGGACCGCCCCGCGCACCCGCGCAAGCGTCACCTGCGCATGGCCTTGGCTGCGTTCCAGACAGTCGCGTGGGGGCGTGAGGGCGTTCATTCTCAGCGCATACCATCATCGGCCCCCGGGCGCAGCAACCGGCCATCCCGGCCCGGTTCGCGAGGTCACCGCCCGCATGGGCATCATTGCCGGTTTCTCCGGCGCCTTGCCTGCGGATCAGGCGGAATGAAAACGGCCTCTTCGGCTTCCCTTCCGCGAGCGGCTCGCCCATGATCGCCTCCTCATCGCCGAGGAGCCCACCTTGCCCCACTCCGCCTTGCCGATCGGAACCCTGCTCGCCGCGCCCCGCCCCGCCTTCACGGCAACCGAGGCGGAAGGGCTGGCACGGGCGCATTTCGGACAGGACGGCCGAGCCCTGCCGCTCACCTCCGAGCGCGACCAGAACTTCCGCCTCGTGACCGGGCACGGCGAGTTCGTGCTCAAGATCGCGAACGCCGCCGAGCCGCGGGGCGTGACCGAGTTCCAGACGCTCGCCCTCCTTCATCTCGAGGACCGGGCGCCGAGCCTGCCGGTGCCGCGCGTCGGCCGCACCCTGGAGGGCGCGCCGTGGGCCGAGCTGCCGTCGGGCAATCTGCTGCGGCTTCTGACATGGGTCGGGGGCGAGCCGCTCTGGCGCGCCCGCGGCGGGGCGGCGCAGCGGCGGGCCATCGGGCGCTGCCTCGGCGGGATCACGGCGGCCCTGGCCGACTTCGCGCATCCGGCGGCCGATTACGAGCTTCTGTGGGACATCCGCCACGCGGCCCGGCTGCGGCCCCTTCTGCCCGCCATTCCCGATGCGCGAACGGCGGTCCTCGCCGGGCAGGTGATCGACCGGTTCGACGCCGAGGCCGCCCCGCGGCTGGCCGACCTGCCCTGGCAGGTGGTGCACAACGACATGAATTCCCACAATATCATGGTGGATCCGGCCGACCCGTCGCTTGTGACGGGCGTGATCGACTTCGGCGACATGGTGAGGACCGCGCGGGCCTGCGATCTGGCGATTGCGGGATCCTATCAACTGGAGCCGGGCGATCCGGCCGGCTCGCTGGCCGATCTGGTGGCGGGCTATCACGAGGCCAATCCGCTTCAGCCCTCCGAGATCGAGATCCTGCCGGAGCTGGTCGCGGCGCGCATGGTTGCGACGATTGCCATCGCCTCGTCGCGGGCCGCGCAGCAGCCCGAGAACGCGCCCTACATCCTGCGCAACCTGCCCGCGGCGGCGGCGGGGCTCGAGGCGCTGACGGCGCTCGCGCCGGGGGCGGCGGCCGCATCCCTCGCCCGCGCAGTCGGCGAGGCGTGAGGCCAGGATGATCCGCGATGCCATGCCCAACGCCTTCCGTCCGGGCGATGCGCGTCTCTCCGAACGCGAGCGGTTGCTGGTCGGGCGACGGCAGGCGGTGCTCGGGCCGGCCTACCGGCTCTTTTACGAGCGTCCGCTGCATATCGTGCGGGGCGAGGGCGTCTGGCTCTATGACGCGGAGGGGACGGCCTATCTCGATGCCTACAACAATGTGGCCTCCCTCGGCCATTGCCATCCCCGCGTGGTCGAGGCCGTGGCGCGGCAGGCGGCCGAACTGGCCACCCACACGCGCTATCTGCATGACGGCGTGCTGGAGCTGGCCGAGCGGCTGCTGGCCACCCTGCCCGAGGCGATCGGCCATGTGATGTTCACCTGCACCGGGTCGGAGGCGAACGATCTCGCACTCCGGCTGGCCTTTGCGGCGACGGGCGGCACGGGCGTGATCGTGACCGAGAACGCCTATCACGGCGTGACGCTGGCCGTCGCAGCCCTGTCGCCGTCGCTCGGGCCGGGCGTGCCGCTCGGGGCCCATGTCCGCACCGTGCCCGCGCCGGATGCGGCCAGGCAGGCGGATGCCGGCTTTGCCGCGGCGGTCGCGGCGGCGGCGGCGGATCTTCAGCGGCACGGCATCCGCCCCGCGGCGCTGATCGTGGACACGGTCTTCTCGTCCGACGGGGTCTTCACCGATCCGCCGGACTTCCTCGCTCCTGCGGCCGAGGCGATCCGCGCGGCGGGCGGCCTCTTCATCGCCGACGAGGTGCAGCCGGGCTTCGGGCGCACCGGCGAGGCGATGTGGGGGTTCCTGCGGCATGGGGTGGTGCCCGACATGATCTCGATGGGCAAGCCGATGGGCAACGGCTATCCGGTGGCCGCCCTCGCGCTGCGGCCCGAACTGGTCGAGGGCTTCGGGGCCCGTGCGCGCTACTTCAACACGTTCGGCGGCAACGCCGTCGCCGCGGCGGCCGCGCTGGCCGTCCTCGAGGTGATCGAGGCCGAGAGGGTGCAGGCCAATGCCCTGACGGTCGGGGCGCGGCTGCGCGAGGATCTTCGCGCCCTCGCCGCGCGCTTTCCCCGGCTGGGCGCGGTGCGGGGCGCCGGTCTCTTCATCGGAATCGACGTCGAGCATCCCGACTCGCGGGCGCCGGACCCGGTCGCCGCCGGCCGCATCGTCAACGGGCTGCGCGAGGCGCGGGTGCTGATTTCGGCCACGGGTCCGCTCGGCCATGTGCTGAAGATCCGCCCGCCCCTGGTCTTCTCGGAGGCGCATGCGGCGCTCTTCCTCGAACGGATTGAGTCGGTGCTGGTGGCGACCGGCTGATTCAGGGCGCTCCGAGGGGGCGGCCCGCAAGCGGCCAAGCCCCCTGTTCCAGCGGAAAAATCACCCGACATAGGGGAGCCGAGACCCCGGCGCAAGGGGGCCGTCTGGCGTGGATTTCGCGGCAGAACATGGCCTTGAACGGCCCTGGCGAGGGTGCGGCAGGCAGCGTCAATTTTCCGCGCACCTGCGTCAAAATTGTCCCTTTTCAATCTCTTAGTCCGTCGCGTGCGCCAATTCGGCGGCCAATAAGTCGCACCCAAAACGGCCCTGTCAGCCCACGTTGACGTTGAAACTGTCAGTGGGATGTGACACCCATAATGTGAGCCGGGGCGGATCCAAGGACGCCGACAAGGTGGCCAAGGGCTCTCCGGTCTCGTCGAAGCCAGCGTGCAGGCCCTACACGCAAAACCGTCGATTACCAGTTGGGAGACGACACAGTGACTGACGATCTGAACAAAGTCTGGCCGAGCGGCCTGACCGTTGCCGAAGCCGAAGAAGTTCATAAGCAACTCATCCTCGGCACCCGTGTGTTCGGTGGCATGGCGCTCATCGCGCACTTCCTCGCCGCCGCTGCGACCCCGTGGCTCGGCTGATAGGAGAAGACTGACATGACCAACGGCAAAATCTGGCTCGTGGTGAAACCGACTGTTGGCGTTCCGCTGTTCCTCAGCGCCGCCGTCATCGCTTCGGTTGTGATTCACGCTGCGGTGCTGACCACCACCACCTGGCTGCCCGACTACTACCAGGGCTCGGCGAAAGTCGCTGCTGAGTAATGCTGCGAACGGCGCGGGCCGCGGGCCCGCGCCATGCAGGCATTGAGTTCCGAGCAGGCCGGGATCGCAGGGTTCCGGCCTGCTCGTCGCAATAGCGACGCGTTGTTGTCGCCTTACCCGTTCGGGCGGCGTGCCTGAAAGCCCGATCTTCCTCAAGCTGCGCTGTCCTGCGCCTTCCCGGGAACTTCCACGCATGAGCCGCTTTGTCCAGCAACTGGTCCGTGTCGGACCGCGTTTCCTGCCATTTGCCGATGCGGCGTCGGACGAGCTGCCCCTGCGCAAGCTGCTGCGCCTGTCCCTGTTCCAGGTGGCGGTGGGGATGGCCATCGTCCTGCTCGTCGGCACGCTGAACCGCGTGATGATCGTCGAACTCAAGGTGCCGGCCTCGGTCGTCGGCATCATGATCTCGCTGCCGCTGCTGTTCGCGCCGTTCCGGGCCCTGATCGGCTTCAAGTCCGACACCCATGTCTCGGCGCTGGGCTGGCGGCGCGTGCCCTGGATCTATCGCGGAACGCTCGCTCTCTGGGGCGGCTTTGCCATCATGCCCTTCGCCCTCATCGTGCTCGGCGGACAGGGCTATGCCGAGGGCCAGCCTCTCTGGCTGGGCGTCTCGTCGGCCGCCCTCGCCTTCCTGATGGTCGGCGGCGGCGTCCACACGATCCAGACCGTGGGCCTTGCCCTGGCCACCGACCTCGCCCCGCGCGAGGATCAGCCGAAGGTCGTGGGCCTGATGTATGTGGTGCTGCTTGTCAGCATGATCTTCTCCTCGATCGGCTTCGGCTGGCTGCTGGAACCCTACTACGACGCGCAGCTGATCAAGGTGATCTCGGGTGTCGCGGTGGCCGTGTTCTTCCTGAACATGATCGCGCTCTGGAAGATGGAGCCGCGCAACCGCGCCTACACGATCAAGCCCGAGAAGGAGCCCGAGTTCTCGGACCACTGGCGCGAGTTCATCAGCCGCGAGAACGCGCTGCACGGGCTGATCGTGATCGCCCTCGGCACGCTCGGCTTCGGCATGGCCGATGTGATCCTCGAGCCCTACGGCGGCCAGGTGCTGTCGATGACGGTGGCCGAGACCACGCGGCTGACGGCGACCTTCGCCGGCGGCGGGCTCGTGGGCTTCTGGCTGGCCTCCTGGGTGCTGGGCCGCGGCTTCGATCCGCTGCGCATGGCCTTCCTGGGCGCGGCCGCGGGCCTTCCGGGCTTCTTTGCCATCATGGGCGCGACGGGCATGACCAGCACCTGGATCTTCATCCTCGGCACGCTGACGGTGGGCTTTGGCGGCGGCCTCTTCAGCCACGGGACGCTGACGGCCACCATGCGCCTGGCCCCGAAGGAGCAGGTGGGCCTGGCTCTGGGCGCCTGGGGGGCTGTGCAGGCCACGGCGGCCGGGATCGGCATCGCCAGCGCCGGCATCATCCGCGACCTGCTTCAGGCCCTGCCGGACCTGGGCGCCTACGGCCCCGGTGCGCCCTATCTGGCTGTATTCGCTCTGGAAGCGGCCTTCCTGCTGGTCACCATGATCGTGATCCTGCCGCTCTTGCGCTCGGCCCTGGCGGCCCGCCGCCTCTGAGCGAATCAGTGGGCGGGCGAGCCTCGCCCGCCGGCCCGCCTGCGGCGGCACCCAAGGCTCCCCCACAGCTTCCGGTGACCTCCGGCCTGTTCCCTTTCACCGAAAGGTTGAACCCATACAACTCTCAAGGCGAGATTCCGCCCATTGCAGGAATTGTCTTGCAGTGCCGATGATCATGCTTAACACAACGGAAACAATATGTTCCGAGTGTTCATCCAGGGGTGACCTGTCCATTTCGGCAGGGTCGGGGTTGGGATCCACCTTTTTCCTGTCATTACAGGACTTTGCGGCTGCCCATACCGCATGCTAAGTATGGATATCGACAAAACTTTGAAGAGTAGGATTAGCCGGAACAGACGTCCCAGCCACAGAGTGGACAGATTACGCCCACATTTCCCAAGTAAGGCGCTGATTTCGCTGTCCTGACCATTATATTTCCTATATAAAACATGGTGTTGAAGGCTGCGAGGGGCGCGTTTCATGGATCACCCAGAGGGTGCGGGCTTGCAACGGGCAGATCGGGTGGATTTCGACCCTCGCGTGCGGCTGGAATTTCGCGGCACGCAGCTCAGTTCCGACGGCGGCCTTCTGGTGATGCGCGAGCTTGATGACGCGCTCGGGTTGTCCGATTTGGCGTCAGCGGCGCTGCGCGATACTCGCTCTGGCAAGAACACGGTCCATCGGCTCGACGGCCTGTTCCGGCAATCAGTCTTTGGGCGGCTGGCCGGATACGAGGATGTCAACGACGCCAACCGTCTCGCCTGCGATCCGGTCATGCGCCAAGTTGTCGGCGGCAGAGCGGTCGATGCACAAGCGGCCTCGGCATCGCAGATGGGACGGTTCGAGACCGAGACGCTGGCTCTGGCCGGGAACCGTGCCGCGCTGGCCGACCTGAACGGGCAATGGATCGACCGGTTCCATGACCGTAACGGGCTGAAGTACATCGTTCTGGACATGGACAGCTCGGTCAGCCCGACCCATGGCGACCAGGAAGGGTCCGCCTGGAATGGCCATTTCGACTGTAGCTGCTATCACCCCAACTTTCTGTTCAACCAGTTCGGGATGCTGGAACGCTGCGCCCTGCGCCATGGCAACGTCCACAGCGCCGATGGCTGGCGTGATGTTCTCGACCCCGTCATTGCGCGCTACGCGGAGCGCGACCTTGGTGGCAGGTTCTTCCGGGCCGATGCTGCCTACGCGATCCCGGCGATCTATGAGCGATTGGAAGAAGCGCGGTTCTTCTACGCCATCCGGCTGCCCGCAAACGCGGTCCTCAAGGACAAGATCGCGCATCGGCTAACGCGCCCTGTCGGGCGGCCGTCACTGACCAAGGTCAAGCGGTTCTTCGAGGAATTCGAGTATCAGGCGGCGTCCTGGGACAAGGAACGCCGGGTGATCGCCAAGATCGAATGGCATCCGGGCGAACTGTTCCCGCGTGTCGGCTTCATCGTCACCAACCTGCCGATGGAGCCGGACTGGGTGGTGCGGTTCTACAACCAGCGCGGCACCGCCGAGCAGCACATCAAAGAGGGCAAATACGCCTTTCGCTGGACGCGGCTGTCGTGCCGGAAGTTCCGCGACAATGAGGTGCGGCTGCAACTGCACGCCCTGGCGTACAACCTGGCCACCTTCTTGCACTGCATCGAGCTGCCCGAGGCCATGGCCGACTGGTCGTTGACCAGCCTGCAACTGAAGCTGATCAAGATCGGGGCACGTGTGGTCCGTCACGCCCGCACCATCACCTTCCAGCTGGCCGAGGTCGCTGTCACCGGCACGATGGTACGCGCCATCCTCGCCGCTATCCGCCGATTGCGAGCGCCACCGCTATGCGCATGATCGCGATCCACGCTCAAACTGAACGAAAGCGGCTGGACAGATCTGTCCGCTGCGCTGAAAAACGCCGCCCCTGGGCAAGGAAACAGCGGCTTCGCGGTCTGATCCGTCCAGATCCAGCAGTCTGCGCGACCGCAGGTGCCGCTTGCGGCAGAAAATCCTTGTCTAGCGCTCGGATACAGGCGATCTTCACCTCAAACGACACGCCACTTGGGGAATGCAGGTTACGATGAAACATTTGCCCGACACTTTTTCCAAGTCCCTGAACTCCATCGGCGCCGATCTGCCCGGATCGGCCGGTGTCTGTCTCTCGGAACGTTGCACCCTGATCATGATCGACCCCCGGACGCTCGAGCGTGAGTGTCTTGTCCGTTGCGTCGAACTCGCTCATCCCGAGATCAAGGTCATGGGCTTCGGCTCGATCGACGAGTGGCAGAACCGCCGCGACCGCCACGGGCACGAGGTGATCCTCTACAGCACCGGCAATCGCCCGGTGACGGAGGTCTCCCGTGAAATCGCGACGCTTGTTGCGGAGGCCGGCGTTGCGCCGGTCGTCGTGATCGGCGCCGCCAACGATCTGCGCGAGATGATCGCGGCCTTCGATTGCGGAGCACGCAGCTATCTGCCCTCCTCGGTCGGCATCGACGATATCGTCGAGGCGAGCCGCCTTGCGTCCTTCGACGGGATCTTCCTGCCGACGGCGAGCCTGACGGCCCTGCGCGGCGCCCTTCCCGACCGGGAAGAGTCGCACATGGCTGTGAACGAGCACCTGACCGAGCGCCAGCGGGCCGTCTGTGACGCGCTCCGCCGGGGCAAGTCCAACAAGATCATCGCGGGAGAGCTCAATCTCTGCGAGAGCACCGTGAAGGTCCATATCCGCAACATCATGAAGAAGCTGGGCGCGAAAAACCGCACCGAGGCTGCCTTCAAGCTGAATTCCAGCATGTTTGCGGGGGAAGGTCGCCTCTCCTGAACCGGAGCGGCCCATGCCCCGGCCCCCTCGCAGGGGGCCGGGGCAATTCGTTCACGAGGCCTGCGAGTAACGCGCCTCGGGCGTCTCATAGGCATCGAACACACGCGCGATCATCCGCGTCAGCGCCCGGCCCTCTGCCTCGATCGACATGGAGCCCGCCTCGTCCACCGTGATGAAGGGCGCGAACTTGGCCGCAGCCTCGGTAATGCGCGGCACCATGGTCTCCGCGGCCTCGCCGAAGCGCGCCCGCAGGGCCGGCAGATCCAGCCGGAACTCGCACATGATCATCTCGATCGCGCGGCCGTGGAGGTAGTCCTCATCGGTCATGCGGTGGCCGCGGTAGCCGGGCAGACGCCCTTCCTCGATCGCCTTGATATAGGCGGCGGTGGCGGCGGTGTTCTGCAGGTAGCCCTGCTCGAACTTCGAGATCGACGAGGCGCCGATGCCCAGCAGCGTCGGGCAGGTGTCGTCCGTGTAGCCCTGGAAGTTGCGGCGCAGCTTGCCGCTGCGTGCGGCGACGGCCATGCTGTCGTCGGGCCGGGCGAAGTGGTCGATGCCGATCCGCTCGAATCCGCCCTCGGTGAACATCTTCGCCGCGAGATTGGCCAGCTCGTGCCGCTCCATGTCGTTGGGCAGCACGTTCTCGTCGATCAGCTTCTGCCGCTTGGCCATCCACGGCACATGCGCATAGCCGAAGATCGCCACGCGGTCGGGCCCGAGTTGCAGCACCTTGTCGATGGTGGCCGCAAGGCTTTCGCGGTTCTGGTGCGGCAGGCCATAGACGAGATCGGTGTTCAGCGAATGGACCCCGTAGCGGCGCAGCGTCTCGACGCAGGCCCGGGTGTTCTCGAAGGGCTGCTCGCGGCCGATGGCGCTCTGAACGATGTCGGTGAAGTCTTGGATGCCGATCGAGGCGCGGTTCATGCCCTCCTCGCTCAGGGCGCGGATCTTCGGCTCGTCCACCATCATCGGGTCGATCTCGACCGAGAACTCGTAATCCTCGGCGAAGGGGATGACCGCCTTGATCGCCTGCGCGAGCTTGTGGATCAGCTCAGGCGAGAGAATCGTGGGCGTGCCGCCGCCCCAGTGCAGCCGCCCCGCCTTCACGCCCGCCGGAAGGTGCTTCTTCACCAGTTCCAGCTCTTGCAGGAGGGTGCCGACATAGGCCTCGACCGGGGCCAGCGTCTGCGTGCCCTGGGTGCGGCAGGCGCAGAACCAGCAGAGCCGCTCGCAGAAGGGCACATGGATATAGACGGAGATCGGCACGGCGGGATCGAGCGCCTCGATCGCCTGTGCCTGAAAGTCCGCACCGACGGCACCGGAAAAGACGGGCGCCGCCGGGTAGCTCGTGTAGCGCGGCACGCGCGCATCAAAGAGTCCGAGACTCTGGAGGAGGGCGATGTTTGTCATGCTGAACCTGATAACGGTTCACGCGACATTAGACTTTGCGCAGGATCAAACGGCCGGGACAGGGTGTCGCAGGCTCAGTGCGGCAGGGGAGAGACCCCCAGCAGGATCGGATGCAGCGCAAGCGCGGCCGCCCAGAAGGCCACGATCGCCAGCAGGCGGGGGATCAGGTGGTCCTCGTTCTGCTTCAGCCACTCGGGGTTCAGCAGCGGGCGCAGCGAGAAGATCGAGGTGGCCCGGAAGGCGTCCCAGGCCTCGCAGGGCGGCAGGGCGCGTCGGGCGCGGGCGTCGAACATCGGGATCGCGGCAAGCGACAGGCCGAAGAACGAGCCAAAGAGGATCACATGCGCCAGGTCGCCGTTCGGAAAGAGATGGGCGAACGACCAGAGCATCAGCGCGATGAGCAGCGGGTGACGGGTGACGGCGGCAAAGCCGGGCCGGTCGGGGTCGAATCGCGCCGCCCGCTGGCCACCGAGCGTCCAGGGCCAGGGCAGGCGGATGCCGAGAACCACCAGCGTCCAGAAGATCGGCGAGGTGACGTTGGGCACCCAGCGCGAAGCCGGCGTCTGCGGCCAGAGTTCGACGTAAGGCGCGCGGCCGGCGGCGACGATGACCCAGGCCAGAACCAGCAGCGAGACGGTGCCATAGAGCGCGAAATAGAGCCGCCGGCCCAGAAGGCCGGTCAGCCGCTCGCGCACGCCGGGCCGCGCCGGCAGCAGGTGCGATCCGAAGAAGGCCGCAAGCGCCGCCGCAAATTCGATCCAGTCGGTCAAGCCTGGGTCTCCGCCCGCTCCATCAGCCGCACGATATGCCCGGCAAAGAGGTGCGTAGCGGGAATGCCGAGGATCATCCCGCCCAGCACCGACCATGCGGGGCTCAGGACCGGCAGACCGACCCAGGAAAGGATGAGCGAGGCGAAGAACAGGTTCACCGCCACCGCCCCGGCCCCGAACGGATAGAGCACCAGCGTCACGCGGCGCTGACGGCTCATCGGCGCTGCACCAGCCATTGCACGGCCGCCAGCGCCACGACGAAGCTGCCGGCCGCCACCGCGAACCAGAATTCGGCCGCGGCGGTCTGGGCCGCGGGGGTCGGAACGTCAAAAGTGGCGGCCATGGCGATGCCGGGGACGAGGATCAGCAGGGGAAGGAGCATGCGCATCTCAGATATCCTGTGTGAGGGAACGGTAGAGGTCGGGCAGAGCGCGGGGAAGACGGGCCGGATCGGGCAGCAGCGTGAAGCCCGCCCGGCCGAAGATGCGGGCGAACCAGTCCTGCCCGTCCGCATCGATGACAACGGCATGAACCGACTGCGCGAGGCTCCGGGCCTCGCGGACGGCCATGCGGCTGTCCTCGATGCCGTGCACGCCCTCGTAATGGTCGAGGTCGTTGGGCTTGCCGTCGGTCAGGATCAGCAGGAGCTTCCGGCTCGAGCCTTCGGCGGCCAGCATGGCCGAGGCATGGCGGACAGCGGCGCCGAGGCGGGTGTAGTGGCCGGGGCGCAGGCCCCCGATGCGGCCGGTGACCGCTTCGCCCATCGGCTCGTCGAAGCCCTTGCAGCGGTGGAGGAACACCCGGTCGCGGCGCAGCGAGGAAAAGCCCCAGATCGCGAGCCGGTCGCCGGCCACGTCGATGCCGCCGGACAGCGCCGCCAGCGCCTCGCGCGCGGTCTCGATCACCGGCCGCTCGCCGACCACGGCCTCGGTGGAACGCGAGCAGTCCATCAGGATCGCCACCGACAGATCCCGCTCGATCGCGCGGGCGTCGCGGTAGATCCGGTCGGACCCGCGGCCGGTGCTGCGCAGCGCCACCTGCGCCTCGATCAGCGCGTCGAGATCCAGTTCCGATCCCTCGACCTGCCGCTTGCAGAGGATGCGGCGGGGGTGCAGCGTCTCGAACTGCCGCCGGACGCGGGTCATCAGCCGCGGATCGGGATGGAACCCCGGCCCCTCGTCGGCCTCGGCCTCCAGCACGCGGGTGTGGTCGGGCATCAGGCTGCGCGAGCGGTGGTTCCATTCGGGATAGGTGAAGCGGTCCGACAGCCGCTCGTGCTCGGCATCCTGCGGCGCAAGGTCGAGATGCAGCCGGAGCCGGCTGGCCGCGCGCTTGAAATGCTGCGTGAGGGTGATGTGATCCTGATCCTCGGCCGCCTTCTGCGCGTTCTCCTGATCGTCGTCATCGGTCGCGCGGTTGATGTTGAGGCTCTCGACCCAGCTCAGGATCGCCTCGAAGCGGTGAACGATGAAGCTGTCCTTGCGGTTCGCCTGGTCGAGGTCGCGGCGCTGGCCCACCTTGCGCGTCGTGGTGGGCAGGCCCGCGGGGGCGTTGGCCGCCTCGGGCGTCTCGGCCGCGGCCTGCCCCCTGCCCCGCCCGAGCCGCAGCCAGAGCGGCACCGGCGCGAAGGGCATGTAGCCGCGCGGCTCGTGGCGCGCGATCTCGCGCGTGGCGGCCGGGCCGCCGAGCGCCGCCCGGACCCGCGCCTCGACGGCCGACTCGATGCCGAAGGCGGCATGGGTGGTGCGCGAGGCCAGCACATGCGCGGCCAGCACCCCGTGAACGGCGGCAAGGCCCGGCGCCAGGGCCCGCACCCGCGCGCTCGCCGCCTCCATCGCCGCGATCTGCGCAAGGTCCGCCGCCAGCGCGCCTTCGGCCTCGGGCAGATCCACCTGCGCGGCCACCGCCGCGAGCCACAGATAGGCCGCGCGGTTGAGGTCGCACGAGGGGAAGGCGTCGATCCGGGCGGGCAGCCGCAGCCGCTCGCCGTCGAAACTGGCCACCTGCTCGAGGATGCGCGTCTCGCCCACGACCGAGCCGAGGCTGCGGCGATGGCGGGCGGCGGTGTCGGGGCTGGGGCCGATCTCGACGCCGGCCGCGCCGCCGAGCGCCCGGAAGAGGACGGCCACGCTCGGGCGCATCGCCTCGAGCGACACCGCCGCGCCGTCGTTGGCCGTCACCGCGGCAAAGCGGCTGGCGTAGTCGTGCCAGAGGTTGCCGACGGTCTCTTCCGGCTCCATCAGGTCGAGCAGGTGGAAGCTCATGACATCACCCGTAAACGGTCGCGATCAGGTCGCGCAGCGCCTGCGCGACATCGGGTTCGTCGGTCAGCGGCTCGATCACCGCCGCCTCGAGCGCCTGCTCGACCGTCATGCCCCCGGCCATCAGCGAGGCCGCATAGACCAGAAGCCGGGTCGAGACCCCTTCCTCGAGATCCATCCCCGACAGGGCCCGGACATGGCCCGCAAGCCGGACCAGCGGCGCAACGCGGGCCTCGGACAGCCCGCTTTCGCGGGCCACCACGGCGGTTTCGGTGACGGGATCGGGGAAGGTGAAGCTGATCGACAGGAACCGCTGCCGGGTCGAGGGCTTCAGCCGCTTGAGGATGTTCTGGTAGCCGGGGTTGTAGGAGGCCACCAGCATGAAGCCCGGAGGCGCTATCAGCTCTTCGCCCGTCCGGTCGATCATCAGCGTGCGGCGGTTGTCGGTCAGCGGGTGAAGGACCACGGTCACATCCTTGCGCGCCTCCACCACCTCGTCGAGATAGCAGATTGCGCCTTCGCGGACGGCCCGGGTCAGGGGCCCATCGACCCATTCGGTCGCCCCCCCCTTCAGCAGGAAGCGCCCGATCAGATCCGCGGCCGACAGGTCGTCGTGGCAGGCGACGGTATGGAGCTTGCGCCCCATCCGTGCCGCCATGTGTTCCACGAACCGCGTCTTGCCGCAGCCGGTCGGCCCCTTCAGAAGAAGGGGAAGACCGTTGGCGCTGGCCGCCTCGAACAGCTCGCACTCGTTGCCGACGGGTTTGTAGAAGGGCACCGTGGCGTCGCGCAGGATCGCGTTCATGCCGCTTCTCCCACCGCATGGGCGGCCGGGGCCGTCTTGCGCACGGCGGCGAGGCTGTAGATGAAGAGCAGCGCGCCCAGCACCACCATCGCACCCGAGCCGAAGCGGATCATGTAGAACATGGCCAGCTGGTCCTGCACGTCCATGTAATAGTCGCCGATCACCCGCTGCATGTGGACCTGGACGGTGCCCGCGAAGGTCAGCGTGAAGGTCATGAAGGCCATGCCGGTCGTCATCAGCCAGAACGAGGTCATGTTGAGCCACTGGTTGTAGGGGGCCCGGCCCAGCAGCATCGGCATGGCATAGGTGAACATCGCCAGGTTCAGCGCGACATAGGCACCGTAGAAGGCGAGGTGCCCGTGGGCCGCGGTGATCTGCGTGCCGTGGGTGAAGTAGTTGACGCCGTGCAGCGTGTGCAGGAAGCCCCAGACGCCCGCGCCGAAGAAGGCCACCGTCGAGGCGCCGAGCGACCAGAGCAGGGCCGCCTTGTTCGGGTGGTTCCGGCGGCCCTTCCAGACCATGACGAAGGCAAAGGACATCATCGCGAAGAAGGGGATGACTTCCATCGTCGAGAAGATCGAGCCGATCCACTGCCAGTAGCCCGGCAGGCCGATCCAGTAGAAGTGGTGCCCCGTCCCCAGGATGCCCGAGAAGAGCGCGGTGGCGACGATGACATAGAGCCACTTCTCGATCACTTCGCGGTCAACGCCGGTCAGCTTGAGCATCAGGTAGCCCAGGATCGCGGCCATCACCAGTTCCCAGGTGCCTTCGACCCAGAGGTGCACGATGTACCACCAGTACATCTTGTCGAGGCCGAGGTTGTCGGGGTTGATGAAGGCAAAGACCCACAGCAGGCACAGAAGCCACAGGCCCGCCAGGAGGATGTTGGTGATCGCGGTCTTGCGGCCCGCCAAGGCGGTCAGCGAGATGTTCACGAGGAAGATCACCGCCGCAACGAGGATGCCGAACTTGACCCAGAGCGGCTGTTCCAGGAACTCGCGCCCGCCGTGGATGCCGACCAGGTAGCTGACCACCGCGCCCAGCGTGCCGATGACAAGGATCGCCAGCTGCAGATAGGCGAGTTTCACCGAGAACAGCTCGCGCTCGGCCTCTTCGGGCACGAGGAAATAGGCCGCACCGAAGAAGCCCAGCAGCAGCCAGACGATCAGCGCGTTGGTGTGGATCATCCGCACCACGTTGAAGGGCAGGATTTCCGACAGGGTGTTCGGCGAGACATAGATCCAGCCGGCCAGAAGGCCGCCCAGCACCTGGATGGCGAAGAGCCCCATCGCCACGCTGAAATAGGCCAGCGCCACCTTTTGCGATTGATATTTCATGATGCGGTCCCCCTCAGCCGGCGTCGTTCGGCGGCCAGGATTGCGTGTTCATCTGATCGGCCCAGCGCAGGAACTCGGACAGGCCGCGCTTTTCCTCGTCGGTCAGCTCGAAGTGCGGCATCTGCCGGCGCCCCTCGACGCCCGAGGGCTGCGCATCCATCCAGCCGCCCAGCATCTCGGCCGCGGCGTCGGGATCATCGAGCACGCCCCAGCGGGTCATCACGTTGCCGACCTCGGGGGCGAAATAGGCGCCCTCGCCGTGCAGCGTGTGGCAGTTGATGCAGCTGTTTCGTTCCCAGACATGCTTGCCGAGGATGACCTCGTCGGTCAGCGCGGGCGTGGTGGAAACCACATAGTTGTGGCTCTGGACCGTCAGGCCCACGAACACGGCTATGAAGAAGAGCGATCCCCCATAGAACACGTTGCGGGCCCGCGATTTCGTGAGGATTTCCGACATGGGAGGGTCCTGGCGAATGGTTTCGGGTGGACCTCCTCTAGCCCCGGCCGGCGCCGGAGAGGTTGCGGGATCACAAAGAAGCATGAGATTGACCGGCGTTATCTGGATCCGACATCGGTCGGGCCTTTCCCGGCCGGGCGGAGGCCCAGATGCGACCCGATCTCGACGACCCAGACCTGCCGCTCTCGCGGCTCTTCGACCGCTGGCCGGCCACGGCCGCGGTCTTCCTCACGCGGCGGATGCTCTGCCCCGGCTGTCCCATCGCGCCCTTCCACACGGTCGTGGAAGCCTGCGCCGAATACGGGCTGGACGAGGACGAGTTCCGTCGCGCCCTGCGTCTTCTGGCCGGGATCTGAGAACGCCGCGCCCCGGCCGCCTCAGACCTGCCCGGCGGGCCCGCTCAGCACCACCAGCCGGTGCGGGGCGGTGACGACGATGCGCCGGCGCGTGCTCTCGACGATCCCCTCGCGCTCCCAGGCCGAGAGAAGCCGCGAGACCGTGTGAAGCGTCGTGCCCGTCATCTCCGAGATGTTCTGCCGCGTGATCGGGAACGAGATCTCGATTCCGGTCGCGACCTTCCGCCCGGACTGGTTGACCATGCGCAGGAGGCAGGCCGCGACCCGCTGCTCGACCTGCTGCGTCGCAAGCTCGGTGATCCGGTTCTGCATTTCCCCCAGCCGCGCGCCGAGCGTCCGGTAGCTCTCGGTCGCAAAGCCCGGATAGGACGCGACGAAATCCCCCCAGAGCCGCACGGGCCAGGAGAGCGTGACGCACTCGGCCGCGGCCACCGCCGTCGCCGGATAGGTGTCGCGCGCCAGCGCCGGAGCGATCCCGAACAGCTGCCCCGGTCCGATATGCAGCGCGATGATCTGCTCGCCGGTGGGGGTGGTGCGCACCACGCGGATCGTGCCGTCGAGCAGCAGGTAGAACCGGTCCGCCGCCATCCCCTCGCCAAAGACCGTGCTGCCCTCGTCGTAGCGGCGCGGCGTGGCCTGATCCAGAATGGTGCGGATCTGCGGACGCTCGAGCAGCGAGAAGGGCGGCAGCCTGGTCAGAAGGGTTTCGTCGAGTTTGTTCACGGATCCGTTCCGAATTTGCGGCAGCACAATGAGCGTCTGCCGGTCCTGAGGCAAGAGAGTGAGCGACGGGAACAGATCAGGCACCGGCCCACAGCAGAGCCTGACCGTCGTACCTGCAAGCAACCGGCCACCCGCGTCCCGGAACGGCCGGCACCTCGGAGGGCGGCGGCACCAGCCGCCGTCCTCTCTTTGCACGAGGAGGCGGCCAATGGCCAGCGACAGACCCAGAACCTACACCGGACCCGCGCTGCTCAGCTACGGGTTCCGACCCTTCTTCCTCCTCTCGGCCCTCTTCGCCGCCGGCGCCGTCCCGGTCTGGCTGGCGGTGTGGAGCGGACGGATCGGGCTCGCCGGCCCCTTCTCTCCGATCGACTGGCACATCCACGAGATGCTGTTCGGCTATACGTCGGCCGTGATCGCCGGGTTCCTCTTCACGGCGATTCCGAACTGGACGGGCCGGATGCCGCGCCGGGGCCTGCCGCTGGCCGCCCTCGCCGCCCTCTGGATCGCGGGCCGCTTCGCCGTCGCCGGCGCCTTCGGCACCGATCCGCTTCTCGTGCTTGTCATCGATGCGGGCTTCCTGCTCGCCGTCACCCTGATGGCCGTGATCGAGATCGCGGCGGGGAAGAACTGGAAGAACCTCATGGTGGTCGGGCCCGTGGGCCTCTATCTGGCCGCCAATGTCCTCTTCCACCTCGAGGCGATGCAGCAGGGCGAAAGCGACATCGGCCGCCGCCTCGGCTTTGCCACCGTGACCTTCCTCATCATGCTGATCGGCGGGCGCATCATCCCGAGCTTCACCCGCAACTGGCTGGCCAAGGGCGGCCCCGGCCCCCTGCCCGTCCCCTTCGGCCGGTTCGACGGCGCGAGCCTCCTTGTCGCGGTCGGCGCTCTTCTGTGCTGGACGCTGGCGCCCGACGCGATCCTGACGGCGGCCCTCCTCGCCCTGGCCGCCGCGCTCCACGTCGTCCGCCTCGTGCGGTGGCGGGGCCACCTCGTCTGGCGCTCTCCGCTCCTTCTCATGCTCCATGTCGCCTATGGCTTCCTGCCCCTCGGCCTGGCCGCCACGGCGGCGGCCGCGGTGGGCTGGGCTTCGGCCCCGGCCGGGCTGCATCTCCTCGGGATCGGCGCCATCGGGGGCATGACGCTGGCGGTGATGATGCGCGCCTCGCTCGGCCACACCGGCCGCCCGCTCGAGGCCGGACGGGCCCTCTCCGCCGGCTTTGCCTGCATCGTGGCCGCGGCCGCCGCCCGGACGGTTCTTGCCGCGACCGACATCGGCGGGATCGACGGCTACAGCCTTGCCGCGGCCTTCTGGACCATGGGCTTCGCGATCTATGTCGGCCGGATCGGTCCCTGCCTGCTGCGGCCCTCGCTCGGCCGGACACCTTCGAAAGGATAGTCTCATCCGTATAGGGTAATTCGCCGAAGGGTTGACAACCTGTCCGGAGGAGAGATTAGTTCTCACATCGGTCCGCGCCCATCCGGGTGCAACGCATATTCGCCGGGTTGGCCGCATCAGGAGCTTATCAAAGGCATGTCCCTTACGGACAAAGAAGCAGCACGGCTGGCTGCCCTCCAGCGCTACGAGATTCTCGATACGGAACCCGAGGTCGAGTTCGACCTGATGATCGGACTTCTCAGATCGATCTATGCAGTGCCGATGGCGGCCATGACGCTGATCGACGATCAGCGTCTCTGGCTCAAGTCGCACTCGGGCGCGACCGAGGTGGACATCCCGCGGTGCCATGCCTTCTGCGACCAGACGATCCGCGACAACAAGGTGGTGCAGATCGTCGATACGCTCAGCGACCCGCGCTTTCGCGACAATCCCTATGTGGTGGGCGCTCCCCACGTCCGCAGCTATCTCGGGGCGCCGCTGACCACGCCCGACGGCCACAACATCGGCACGATCTGCATCGCGGACACGATCCCGAGGGATTACACGGCGGTGGATCGCGAGGTGCTGGCCGACCTTGCGCGGCTTGCGGTGATCCAGCTGGAACTCCGCCTGCAGGCGACCGAGGATCAGCAGACGACCGCCGCGACCCGCCGCGCCTTCCTGTCCGTGCTGCGTCGCGCGATGGACCGGGCACGGCGGAACGGCCCGCCCTCGGCTGTCGTCACCTTTGACCTTGATCACCTGAAGCTGATCAACGACACGCACGGCCATGCCTTTGGCGACGTCGTGCTCTCGACGGTCGCGCGCACCATCCGCGGCATGATCCGCCGCGGCGACCAGTTCGGTCGGCTGAGCGGCGAGGAATTCGGCATCTATCTCGAGAATGCGACACCCGAGGCGGCCGTGCAGGTGACCGAGCGTCTGAGGCAGGCGGTCGAGGACACGCGCTTTCCCGGCCATCCCGAGGTGCGCGTGACCGCAAGCTTCGGCATCGCGCCCTGGTCGCCGGCCTACACCAGCGCCGAGGCCTGGGTCGCGGCCGCCGATGTCTCCGTCAAGGCCGCCAAGGCCGCAGGCCGCAACCGGAGCGAGATGACGCCCGACAAGCGCGACAGGGCCGTGCCGGGACTTCTCCACTGACCTCAGGCGCAGGCCGCGTGCGGTAGGCAGCCTGCCCCTTCGGCCCTACCGGCTCGCGTTGAGGCCCGCCCGCGTCTCGGGCGTGGCAAGCTGGCTGTTCAACTCCGTGAAAATCCTTTTCGCCTCCGTGCGCTTGCCGATGTTGAGCCAGGCGTAGCCCCGCAGGATCGCGAGATCGCGGCGCAGGCCGCCGGTCAGCTCCTCGTAGGCGTCGAAGAAGGCGATGGCACGGCGATACTCCTTGAGCCGATAGGAACGCACGCCGCGCTGGTCGAGGATGATCGCCTCGACCTCGCGCCGCTGCTGATCGGTCAGGTCGGTCGCGGCGGCGAGGCGTGCGGCCTCTTCGGTCATCTGCAGGGCAAGGAAGGCCAACGCCTTCCCGAACCGCGCATCACGGGCGACCTGCGCCCCCAGACGCCCCGAGGCGGCCGGTTCGAAGGCCGCCAGCGCCTCCAGCGGCCGTTCGAGATTGTAGACGCACCATGCGCGCTCATAGAGCATCTCGGCCGAGGTCGCTCCGGTGGTCAGGCTCGTGCACCTGCGCCAGTCGCCCTGCTGGGCGGCGGCCCGGACCGCGGAAAGACCCGCCCCGCCGCCGCGCGCAACGGTCGCGACAGCCGCGCCGCGGGGCTGGCCCGCCTGGGGCAGCCCGGCCGCGGACCCCGCCCTTCGGCCTGGCGCAGTGGTCGCCGTGGCAGATGCAGCGCCCGCCGCAGGTGGAGTGCCAGCAGGATCCGTCTGGCCCCGCCCGGCCCGGAGCCGATTTTCGAGGACACGGAGCGCCGGCCCCGAGTTCGGTAGCTGGCTGTTCGCCAGCCGGAACAGCTCCGCCAACTCCGCGTCGCTGGCGACCGTTTCGGCCTTTTCCAGCGTCGCCGTGATCTCGGCCGGCCCCGAGCAGGAGCCGATCACTCCCCGGTAGCTCTGCACCGCCGCCGAGGTCTGGCCGGCCGCCGCCTGAAGCTCGGCCAGACGCCAGACATTGTTCACCCGGTCGCAGCGCAGGATCGCGGGCATGCGCCGGGCGATCTCGACCGCCGCAGCCGCATTGCCCGCGTCGGCCGCGGCGTCGAAGGCCACCTGCGCCTCGGCCGTCTCGAGCAGGCGCACCATCTCGGCCGGCGGCGTCCAGCCGGGAAAGCTGCGCGAGGTCTCGTCCATCGATCGGCGGGCCTCGGTCAACTCGCCCGCGGCAATCTGGCGATAGATCCGGTCGATCTCGGACGCAGGGGATCGTTGCGCGCCCAGCGTCGAGAGATCCGAAGGCACGGCCCAATCGGGAAACTGGGCCCGCAGCCGGCGCAACTCCGCCTCTGCCGCACGTGTATCACCGCTCGAGACATAGTAGTTCAGCGCCTCGAGATCCTGCGGCGTCGGCGCCGCAGCCTGCGCGAAGGCAGCCCCTCCCGCAACAACGAGGACCAGCGTCAGGCGGCGCAGGGAGATCAGATCGGAGCGCATGCGGAAAAACCTTCCACTTGTGCGACGAGCGTCATCAGATGCAGCGTCGCGGGATAGTAGGGCTGCCGCGCGTCAAACGGCGGGATGGCCGCCCCGGGCCGCCCGGACAGCGCACAGTCCGCCAGAGCGGGCACCGAGGCAAAACCCGGATCCGCCGACCTCTCAAGCAGGGCGCCGGTGTCGCGGTCGAAGACGACGGGGGTCCCGGTTCCGGGTTCCGCCTCGCGCTGCACCTCGATGAAGCGGCGAAGGGCGGGGTTCGCCGTAAGGCCGGACCAGAGCAGGAAGAGCGGCACGCGCATCGCATCATAGCCGCTGTGCGCCGACAGGCCCTTGGCCGGCAGATCCCCCGTGGACGTCACCAGCACCCAGTCCGGCGCGAGACCGAGCCCGCCAATCCAGAGGGCGCCATCCTGCGCGCAACGGGCCAGCCGCTCCTGTCCGCTGAAGGCGGCAAGCTCGGTCATGGCGCGCGGCATGTAGTAGGACGGGTTGAGCACCAACCCCTCCTCGGTCTCGAACCCTGTGGCGCCCGGCAGCAGCACCAGCCGCTCGGAGCCATCCGGGTGCGGACGGACACAGTGCAGCGCAATGGCGCGGGCGATCTCGGTTGCGCGTTTGGCAAGGTCGGCGTTGCCGAACCGCTGGGCGGCAAGCGCAAGACCCCAGCCGTAGAACAGGTCGCCGTCGGTGGCGTTGTTCTCGTCGGGCACCGCGAGCGTCACGCCCGGCAGCCAGCGCCAGCTCAGCAGATTGTCGTCACGGCGGGCGAGATTCGTCTCGGTCCAGTCCACGATGCGACGCAGCGCCGCCTCGTCGCCGAAGATGGCCGCCAGCGCCGCACCATACCCCTGCCCCTCGGAGTGGCTGGCATTCTGTTGCGGACCATCGACGATCCGGCCGGCCGGCAGCAGGAAGGCCGCCTTCCAGCTCTCCCAGGCGGTCTGAAGCGGATGATCGGACGGCAGCACACCGCCCTCCTGAGCCAGGAGCCGCCCCGCCGGAGAGGCAAGGGCCGTGGCGGCGGCAAGCCGGAGAAGGGTGCGACGTCTCATGACCGGCTCCTCGCGCGGGTGCGCAACACGAAGGCCACCGCGATGGCGGCGCTGATCCAGGCGAGCCCCAGCATCCCCCCGAGCAGCAGCGGCGGGCGGGCCGAGGCCACGTTGCCCACGACGCTGCGCACATTCGAGAGGCTCACAGGTTCTTCCAGTTGTGGCATCAGCCCCGGAGCGGACCAGCTCGACCAGCTGCCATCCTCAGCCAGAAGCGACACCTGCCCCCGCGGCCCCACGGGCGAATGCACGGCCACGGCCAGCGCCGTGGCGACCTTCGCAGGCTCCGCGCCGGGCCCGAGCACCACCCAGAGATGGCCGGGCTCGGGCGACAGCAGCATGGCGATGCCCTTGCGCGCGGCAAACCACTCGGTCAGCTCTCCATCGCCCGGCCGCGCGAGGCGGCGCATCCCGTCGAGCGCCGGCTCGAGCGTCGCCAGCGTGAAGGCACGCGCCCGGTCAAGCCAGTTCGACTCGACCAACGCCGGCATCGTCCTCTCTCCCGGTGCGGCGCCCAACGGAGAGAGCGGATCCGCGCCCGCGTCGGCCGCCGGCACCTCTGGAAGATCCAGACGCATCGCGCTGGAGGGCAGCAGGGCCATGGCCAGAAGCCGCGGCGTGAGACCTTCCTCTGCCAGCGGCATCCGGCCCAGATCGTGGATCCCCGCCACCGTCATCCGCACCTGTCCGCCCCCTGCCGCATCGCGGAAGGCAGACATGAAGGGCAGCGCGCGTGCCAGCCCCTCGGGCGTGGCGGGTTGCACGGCCTCCGGCGAGACCTGCGCGAGATCCTGCGCCATGTCCGCCATCCGCATCCGGGGCGAGGGCGGCACCGTCAGGTCGGTCGTGTCCAGAACCGCAAGCAATTCTCCCTGCCCGGCCGGACAGGGCTCGTCCGGCGGGTTGCCCGGAATGATCGCCTCGAACGCGAGCCGGTTCGCGCCGGGCCGCAGCAGCCGGGCCGGAAACGGGATCTCGAGCCGCGGCTTCTGCGGAGCCGCCTCGCGGTCGAGCGGCAGCATCCGCACGGTCGTGCCATTGACCTTCACGAGAAGCAGCGCGCCCTCGGCCAGCCCCTCTGCAAAGCCGTAGTCAATGCCGATGCGCGCCTTCTGGCTGGCCAGCAGCAGCCAGTCATCGGGCAGGCGGAAGTCCAGCTTGCGGTAGAAATACCGCTCCTCGGTGACGATCGTGGGCACGCCGAGCGCCGCAAGCGTCGTGGTCTGCCCCGGCGGCACCTGCGGCAGCACCGGCGGCGGGAGGGCGGCGTCGTCCTGAAGCAGCTCTTCCACCAGCGCGAGCCGGGGCGCAGCACCGGCCTGATGCTCGATCACGAGCACGAGGGCGCCGTCGCCACCGCGCCGGATGGTGGCGCGATCCGTATCCGAACCAAGCAGCGTCACACGCGCAAACGACCTGCCCGCGCTGGTCGTCCAGGGCCTGGCCAGCGCGATCGGCAGCGCCTCGTCGGGCAGCGGCCGACCCAACACCTGCGCAAGCTCGCGCAGGATGTCTGCGTCCGGCGTTTCGGCGGCACGGATCTCGATCGGGCGGCCCGAGGCCGCCTGCGCGGTCAGGGCCCCGATGAAGGCGTTCGACCCGGTGCCCAGCGCGGGGCCGGCCATGGCAAGGCCGCTCTGGCTCAGGTCGATGTCGGTCCAGAGGTTGAACTCGGCGTCGGCGCCGCAGTAGATCCGGTGGCGGTGCTGGGCCTCGATCGTCACGAGATTGTCCCCGGCCCGGGCGGCCGTGCCCAGCGGCATCTCGACCGCACCGAGCGCGCCGAACTGGCGCGGCTCGAAACTGCCGATCTCGGCACCATTCAGGCGCACCACGATCCGAGAGGCCTCGGGCAGCACGTCGATGCTGCTGCGCTGCGCAAGCGTGAGGGTTCCGCCCAGCGCCTCTTGCGGCAGGAACAGGCGGAACTCGGCCTGCGCCTGCTGACCCTGGATCCGCAGAACCCGGCCGGGCTGCACCGTCTCGAGCACCGGGCGCAGAGGCAGGAGCCACGGTGCCACGGGCTCTGGCGTGGCGGCCGGGGCTGGCTGCGCCTGTTCCTCGGGCGTGAGCCCTTCGATCACGATCATGGGCGCCTCCTGCGCCCGCGAAGCCTGCAGCGGCACCGCGAGGAGAAGGCAGGCCAGAAGCGGCGCTCGCATCAGTTTGCCCCCCATGCGACGGTGCCGGGCCGGGGCGCCACCTGCGATGTCGGGTCGAGCAGATCATCCTGCCAGTCCGCCTCGGTGGCGAAGTCGGTGCCGAAGGCCAGAAGATGCGCCTGACGCTCCACCGGCTCTTCCCGGCGCCGTTTCCGCCTTGCCGGCTCGGCCAGGAAGTCGCCCGCCGTGCTGGGCAGGCTGGCAACAGCCTTCCACAGGATGCGGCCGAGGCCGCGCAGGAGACCCATCGGCTGCGAGGTCGCCTCGCGCATCGTGCGCCAGTGGGCGCTTTCGCCGAAGATCAGGTAGGCCACCGTCTCGCGGACCGCGATCGGCTGATCGGCCTCGAACACCATGCCGATCATAACCGTCCCTCCGTCCCGCCGCGCCGATCGGATCCGGCCCCGCACCATGCGCTCGAGTTGCGGTGCATCGGGGAACTTCGGCTGGAACTGGATCATGCCACCCGGCTCGATCGCAGGCCGCGGATCGCCCGACCCCGGCAGACGCAGCAGCAGCCGGACGCCCCGCGTCGAGGCATCCAGAACCGTGGCCGCAAGCGGCCGGTTGCCGAAGGCGGGCAACTGGGCTTCGGCCGGCACCTCCATATGGACACGCGGCGCGGTGCGCCGTTGCTGCTTTTCGGCCACGGCGCGCAGGGCGAAGCCCACAAGCACGAAGTTGAACAGGGCCCAGCCGCCCACGACGAGAAGCACGGACCGGTCGCCGGGGAAGGCGACCCAACGCACGAGGCTTGCCGCCACCCCCGCCGCGCAGAGCAGGAAGGTCAGCAGCAGGGGCCGGTAGATCGGCGAGATGTAGTTCTCGCTCAGCGTCTCGTCCTTGGCGGTCACGGCGAAGCGGGCCCCGCGCGGGCGCAGCAGCGTGCCGATCACGGCGCGGGAGAGATAGGGCGCCTGCGCCACCTCATAGACCTCCGAGACGAGCGGCCATCTCTGCCGCGAGAAGAGCGCATTCTGCACGAGAAAGCTTACCGCAAGGTAACCAGGCATGTAGGCCAGCACCTCCTCGAAGGTGGCCACGAACACCTGCACGCCGAAGAAGAGATAAATGAGCGGCGCGATCAGGAAGGTCATGCGCACCAGCGGGAAGAACCAGAAGCTCATAGAGTTGAGGTAGCACAGGCGCTGCGCGATCCCGAGCCCGGGCCGGAAGAGCGGGTTCTTGAGCCGGAGCATCTGCATCATCCCGGTGGCCCAGCGGCCCCGCTGCTGGATGAAGGAGGCGAAGGTTTCCGGCTGCAGCCCCGCGATCATCGCCCGGTCGATATAGAGGCTCTTCCAGCCGCGCGCGTGGATCTCGAGCGCGGTTTCGGCATCCTCCGTGATGGTCTCGCCGGCAAAGCCCCCCACGTCGTCCAGCGCACGGCGCCGCAGGACCGCGGCCGAGCCGCAGAAGAAGGCCCCGCCCCACCGGTCGAGCCCGCGGTGGATCTTGGCGTAGAACATCTCGTTCTCGGGCGGGCAATCGTCGCCGAGCGCGAGGTTGCGCTGGATCGGATCGGGATTGATGAAGAAGTGCGGCGTCTGGACGAGGAACAGCTTCGGATCCTCGACGAAATAGCCCACCGTGCGAGCAAGAAAGTCGCGGCTGGGCACATGGTCGGCGTCGAAGACCACGACAAGGTCGCCCTTCAGCCGCTCGAGCGCGGCCGACATGTTGCCGGCCTTGGCATGTTCGTTGCGCTCGCGCGTGGAATAGACCACCCCCAGTTCCCGGCAGAGCTGCTGGAGTTCCCGCCGCCGCTCCTGCGCCTGCCGGGCGATCTCGGGATCGGGCGAAAGGCAGCGCTGGTCCGTTCCGCCGTCGTCGCAGAGCACCACCGTGCGCAGCCGCGACGGGTAGATCATGTTCTTGGCCGCGGAGAGCGTCACGCTCAGCATGTCGGCCGGCTCGTTGTAGGAGGGCACGAGGATGTCCACCGTCGGCAGATCCTCGGGCTGCACCTGGGGCGGAAAGGGGCGGTCGGTCGGATCGGCGCTGAGAAAGCCGTTCAGGAAGAAGATGCCGATCGAGAAGGTCTCGACCGCGAAGAGGAGCATCGCGAAGACGAAGGACGGGTCGAGCGCGGGCGGTGGCAGGGTCTCGAACAGGCGCCAGAACCAGTAGCGCATCACCAGCATCGAGGCGGCCGACAGCAGCAGGAACCGCGGCACCATATGGCTGGCAAAGGGCTTGAGGACGGCCACGAGGAGCACCGCCGACAGCGCGATGAGGCCCTGCGCCGAGGGAGCCACGGGCGCCGCGGCCAGCAGCGCGAAGGGCACAAGCAGCGCCGCCCACATGAGGAACAGGAACAGCGGCAGGACACGGCTTCGGGCGCGGGCCGCGGTTCGGTCGGTCATGGGCGGGTCTCCGGCAGGGTCAAGGCGGTGGCTCACTGGGTGGGGGCGGCAAGAGGCGAGAGGTTGCGGCGGCTGCCGGTGGCCGTTGCGGCCTCGGGCACGGGCGACGCGAAGCCGAGGCTTGCGGCGTCGATCGGTCGCAGCGCCTCGTCGGGTCCGCCGCGGGCGCAGTTGCGCATCATCACGTCCAGCGCCTCGGTCTGCGGGGGCAGCGGCCGCGCGGTGGGCGGCATCCGCCGCATCGCCAGCACGCAGACCGTATCCACACCCATCCGCCGCTCCGCATAGACGACGGAGCCGAGCGCGTCCTCGCGCGTGTTGAGCGCGCTTTCGCTGGCCCGGCCGAAGGGCGCGGGCAGCCGGCCCTCGGCATCGGCGAAGGAGGCAAGCTGCAGCCGCGGCAGCACCGGGCCCGCGGCGACTCGGGCGCGCAGAAGCATCATGTTGTCGCCCTCGAGCGTCGTGGCGTTGGGCAACGCGATGCGCTGCTCCACATCGCCCCCGAGATCACGCTCCTGCACCAGAAGTGCGCCGGGCACCGCGACCCAGCGGCGGCTGTCCGGCACGCTGAGGAACTGCGCCGTCTCCTCGCGGATGGAGAGGGCCGGCCGCCCGGGGATCGACGTTTCCTGACAGCCGGCGATCGCCAGAAGAGCCGCCCCGAGCAGAAATGCGGGCCTCAGCGAGGCGCGAAAAGTGCAAGCCTGTGTCATCCTTGCTCCGTCACAGCAGATCCGATCGCGACCTTCCCCGACGGGAGGACTCAAGCGATCTGCATCGCATTCCTCGTCCTTTGTCGCTACTTTTTATCAAAACGAGCCCACCGGAATTCCCTGACTGTTGTAGCACTGCATCCTTAAGGAGGTGTAACGCCAGAAATACAGGCCTCCGGCGCGCATGACCCATTCGAAATGGAGAATGGTGGTGACTTCCTTGCCAAGCCGGCGCAATATGTTGAGGACCTTGAAGACCTTCTCGATCTGATCTGACCGGCCCTCGCCAGAGGGGCTCTCCCCTAACGGTTTGACAGTGCCTTCGGCTGTGCTCTAGGTTGAAACCACGGTCGGGTCCCTCCCCGCCTGAACAGAAGACGAAGCCGATCGATGACGGGCAAGGGACAGGGTGGATCATGGGTGCCGACGGTCGTTTCCTCGACCGGGAACGGCAAGTTTCATGCCAGCCCCGCGGCATTGGACCTCATCGACCTGATGGGCCGGCTGCTGCGGTCGGACGATCCGGCCGGGATCCAGGAGGCGCTGGCGCATGTGGCCCTGAGCTGCGGTGCGGATGTGGCGCAGTTCTGCCGTGCCGTTCCGGGCGGCGATCTGGAGACATGCCACCACTGGGCGCGCGATCCTTCCGCGGACGCACCCCGAACAGGTCTGGCCCTGCCCGTCGGAGAGACGCCCCTGGTGCTTCGCGACCGCGCCGATGCGGGGGATGCGGCGCTGCGCGCGCAGCTCGAAGCGGCGGGCCTGCGGTCGGTCGTGGCGATACCGGCGCTGCGGCAGGAGGCGCTTGCGGGCAACCTCCTGCTGGGCTGGCGATCCCAGGGGCCCGGTCTGCCGCCCGAGGATCTCGCCGTTCTGCGGTCGCTGGTCGAGGCGATGCTGGCCGCGGCCGAACGGCGTGACCACGAGGGACGTCACGCCCTGTCCCTGCAGGCGCTTCAGGACGACCGTATGTTGCTCGAGGCGATCCTGCGCACCAGCAACTCGGCCATCATCGCCTTCGACGGCGAAGCCCGGATCGTCTTTGCCAACGAGGAAGCCGCGGGCCTGCTGGGGACAGAGCCCAAGGCGCTGCGGGGATGCACACTGGAAGGCATCGGCTGCCGGCTGCTGTCGCGCGACGGCGAACCGCTTGCGCCCGAGGCGATGCCGGTCCGGCAGGCGATGGCGGAAGGTCATGCTCTGCGCGGGCTCCATCATGTGCTGATCGGCGCCGACGGGCGCCAGCGTATCCTGTCGGTCAATGCCGCGCCGGTCGCGGGCGGCGATGGCGGCGGCGGAGTGCGCGTCGTGGCGACGGTGGATGATGTCACCGGCCAGGTGTCGGCCGACAGCGCGCTACGGACCGCGCTGGCCGAGGCGCATCAGCTCGCCTTCTTCGATCCGCTGACCGGGCTCTACAACCGCCGCGGCGTGGTCGAGGTGCTGCGCGACTGCCTGCAGATCTGCGCGCGGGAAAACTCCTCACTGGCCCTGCTCTACATCGACATCGACGGGATGCGGCAGGTGAACGGCACCCGCGGGCACTGGCTGGGCGACCGGGTGCTTCAGGCTCTGGCCGCGCGGCTCGAGGATCTGCGGCACGACGGCTGCGATCTGGGGCGGATCTCGGCCGACGAGTTCGTGCTCACCTGCAGCGAGAGCCACCCCGATCCCGCCAGCGCCGTGGCCGCCGCCGAGGTCTCGGCCGAGCGTGTGCTCACCGAGTTGCGCAAGCCGCTTGTGGTCGATGGGCTCACCATCGAGATCACCGTCTCGATCGGCCTCGCCGCCATCACGGCCGAGGACACGGTCGAGGGCCTGCTGAAGGGCGTCGATCTGGCGGTCATGGCCGCCAAGGCCGCCGGTGGCGACCGCGCCTGCGCCTACCGCCCCGACATGGAGCAGGACATGGTCGGGCGCGTCGCGCTCGCGCAGGAATTGCGCGAGGCGATCCGGCGCGACGAGTTCCGCATCTTCTTCGAGCCGATGGTCCGGCTGGGCGACGGCGGCCTCGAGGTGGTCGGGCAGGAGGCGCTGATCCGCTGGCAGCATCCGGTGCGCGGCCTGCTGTCGCCCGTGGCCTTCATCCCCTTCGCCGAGGAAACCGGGTTCATCCGCGACATCGACCGCTGGGTCCTGCGCGCCGCGGCGCTGGAGCTGGCCCGCTGGGCCGACGATCCCGAGCGGCGCCACCTGCGGCTGTCGATCAACATCAGCTCGGCCCAGTTCCTCTCGGACGAGTTCGGGCAGATGGTGCGCGAGGTTCTGGCCGAGACCGGGGTCGATCCGACCCGCGTCGAGCTTGAGGTGACCGAGGGCACGCTGCTGTCGAACCTCGGCCTCGCACGGGCCACCATGATGGATCTGCGGTCCCTGGGCCTGTCGATCGCGCTCGATGACTTCGGCACCGGCTTCTCCTCGCTCAGCTATCTGCGGGACCTGCCGGTGGACGTGCTCAAGATCGACCGGAGCTTCCTCGGCGGGCTGTCGGAGTCGAAGGCGAACCGGACGATTCTCGAAGGGATCATCGGCCTCGCCTCGGGCCTGGGCGTGGCGCTGGTGGCCGAAGGTGTCGAAACGACCGCGCAGTTTGCCTGGCTGCGGGCCAAGGGGTGCCGGACCTTCCAGGGCTATCTCTTCGGGCGCCCGACGGACGCGCCGCAGCTGACCCTCCCCCCCGAGGTCGAGGCTCTGGCGGCGCCCGCGTCGGTCGAACGTGCGGCGCTGGGGCACGGTCAGGGCTGAAGACGGCACTCAGGCGGAATCGGTCGTCTCCATCCGCCACTGGCCGCCGCCGCCGCGGAAGGTGCGGGTCTCGGTCGGCCGGAAGCCCGACCCATCCTCGAGCGCGGTGTGGCGCTGCACATGGATGCGGTCCGCCGAGACCTCGAGAAGGTTGAAGTCGTTCGGCTCGCCCCGCACACGGGTCGAAAGGCCCGTGCCCGCATGAACCTGCAGGACGACGCCCCGCCCATCCACTTCAGCGAAGGGCCCGACGCGCCAGGTGTGCAGGTGCCCCGACAGGATCACGTCGGCGCCACATTCGGCCAGTTCGCCGATCGCTCGCCCCGCGCCGCGCATCAGCTCCTTCGTGTCCTCGGGCGTATGTTCCATCGGATGATGCACCACCACCACCCGCACCCGGCTTTCCTCGTTGGCAAAGATGCGGCGGATTCGCGCCAGCGAGCGCGAGCGGAACCAGCCCTGCTGCCAGGCCAGCGGATTGACCGTGTTGGCCCCCGCCACGATCATCTCGTCATCCTCCCAGCAAGGTTCGAGATCGCGGCCGAACCAGCGGCGATACCGCTTCCAGGGCTTGACGAGACGGACATAGAGATTGTGGAGCGGCACGTCATGGTTGCCCGGCACCACCAGCACCGGCGGCTTCAGACGCTCGACAAAGGCCGCCGCCGCCCGGAACTGCGCCTCTGTCGCCCGCTGCGTCAGGTCGCCCGAGATCGCCACCAGATCGGGGGCGAGCCCGTTGACCGTCTCGATCAGCGGGCGCAGAAGCTCGGGCCGGTCGCGGCCGAAATGCAGATCGGACAGGTGGAGCAATCGCTTCATCGGACCTCTCGGTTCCAGTGTTCGGGAACGGTGACCTCGAGGGCGCCCTCGATCGCCCGCAGATCGAAGGGCGGCACCATCCGCTCGCGCTCGCCGTCGCGGGCAACATGCCAGACCCGACGATGCCCCTGCGGCAGGTCGATCTCGACATGCGGGCCGCTCATCATCATGTAGTTCTGATCGACGCTGGCATAGCCCAGCGCCAGCGCCACGGCGTTGCGGAACATGCCAAGCCGCCCCGTGTTCGGCGCGATGAAGACCACCAGATCCCCGGCCGCCACCCGCTCGGCGCCGTCCAGGTTCATCTGCTCGAGCTGGAAGGCGTTGTTCACGACAAAGACCAGCGGCGAGCGCACGACGCGCTCCTCGCCCCCGGCCCGGACGCGCAGCCGCAGGGGCCGTCCCATCCGCGCCAGAACCTTGAGGACCGACCAGTAGGCCAGCGCCCGGCTGCGGCCCCACCGCTTGTAGATCTCCTCGCGCGTCTCGAGGATCGCGGGATAGACGCCGAGGCTTGCGTTGTTCAGGAACACCTCGTCGTTCACCGTGGCGATCCGGATGGGGGCGGTGCGCCCGGCGCAGATCACCGCGACCGCCGCCTCGAGTTCCTGGGGCAGAAGCAGGGACCGGGCGAAATAGTTGAAGGTGCCCAGCGGCAGGATCCCCATCCGGCGCCCCGAGCCCGCCATCGCCGCTGCGACAGCGCAGATGGTGCCGTCGCCGCCCGCGGCCACGATCGTGCCGAAGCCGCGGTTCACCGCCTCCGCCGCCACCGAGGCGAGGCGGCTGCCGTCTTCGACCAGTTCCAGGTGAACCGGCACCTGCTGCGCCTCGAAGGCGGCGCGGACGCGATCCGCGTCCTCGCCCTTGCCCGAACCGGCATTCATCACCACGCAGATATCCGGCTCGGGCATCATGGTCTCCGCACTCGCGCTCCGCGGCCCTGTCGCCGCCGGGCCAAACGTTCCCGGCGGGGCGCGGTTCCTCTCAGGCCGCGGCCGCGCGGTCGGGCTCGAAGACGTCGATGCGGAACAGCCGGTCGAGGTTGCAGGCCGTCAGCGACCGGCCAAGGGCCGCGCCCAGCCGCGCCTGAGGGCGGAAGGCCTCGTCCGGCGCCTCGAACAGCAGGCTGCGCAGGCAGAGGATGTCGGCCGCGGGCGCGACCGCCTGCAGGCGGAGCGCCAGCCGCTCCAGTTCCTCGGGGGACAGGTCCTGCAGCACGCCGTTCAGCACGACGAGATCGAAGGGGCCCTCGGGAATGTCATGGGGCACCCGCCCCTGAAGGAAGTCGGTCCGGGCAAAGCGCGCCGGCAGGGCCCGCGCCTCGACCAGCGCCTCGGCGTCGGCATCAAGCCCGACATACTGATCGCAGCGCACGACCAGGCCGCGCGCCAGCGCCCCCGCGCCGCATCCCAGTTCCAGCACCCGGCGGTAGTGCTGCCGCGGCAGGAACGCCAGGGCCTGACCGAACATCCGCCGTTGCGGGAAGCTCAGGGCAACGGTGGGATTGCCCGCAATGTCGAGGCAGCGGTCCAGTGTCTGGGCCAGGGTCACACTCATCTTCGTCTTCTCCGGGGTTGTCTTCGGCCGCAAGAGGCGGCGGCGTCAGCACAATTCCCGGCGCCCCTCGGCGTTCCCCCCTTTATCCGAAAGGAGAGGACTGTTGCGGCAATGCCGCAGGTTCCTCCTAAAGTTGTCTTTTTTCTTGCATTGGTTGATCCGGCGGATCCCGCAGAAGGAGCGTCTCCTGCCTTTCTTCAAGATAATCATGCACATAAACCTCACGCACCAGGGCGAGCACCAGCGCGGCCAGCGGCGTGGCAAGCAGAAGCCCCATCAGCCCGAACAGCACCCCCATCAGCAGTTGCGCCGAGATGATGAGGGCCGGCGGCAAGGAAACCCTCTCCTTCTGGATGATGGGCGTGACGACGTAGCTCTCGACGGCCTGGACGGTGAGGAACACGGCCAGCACCAGCCCCACCTGGCTCCAGCCCTCGGGCATGGCCAGCAGCAGCGCCGGCACGGCCGAAAGGACCGGACCGATGTTCGGAATGAAGGTGAGGATCGCCGCGATCAGTCCCAGGATGAAAGCCAGCGGGATGCCGATGAGCCAGAGCCCGAGCCAGGTGAAGAGCCCGACAAAGCTCATCGAGATCAGTTGCCCGCCCAGCCAGTTGCGCAACGTATGTCCCGCGACATCCATCACTTCCTCGCCGCGCGGGCGCAGCTCCGGGGACAGCAGCGCCCGCAGGCCGCGCCGGTAGAGACCGGGATCAATGGCCGCATAGAGGCCCACGAAGAGGATGATGACGAAGTTGCCGATCGCGCCGAAGGTGGCACTGACCGCGGTCGAGGCAAAGCCGCCCTCGCCCGACATCAGCCGCGACGGGGCCAGGCGGCCCAGGAGCGAGGGGCCCCAGCTGAAGCTTGAGATCCTGTCACGCAGGCTTTCAAGCGCCGGCGGAAGCTGGCGCGCCAGTTCGTCGGCCTGCTCGAGCATGGCCGGAGCGAAGGCGAGGAAGCTGCCGATCAGCCCCGCCGTCACCAGCAGGATGAAGAGCGCAATGGCGCCCCCCCGTCCGACGCCGGTCACACGCGAGACGAGCCCCGCTCCGGCCGAGAGGAACACGCCGAACAGGATGCCGGCGAAGATCACCAGAAGAACGTCAGCCGCCAAGAGGATCAGGAGCGCCAGCACGAAGGCCAGCACCGAAAGGGAAACCGCGCGCCGGCTCATCATGCCTCCGTCCGTGGTGCGGGGCCGATGAGCCCGTGGACAGAGGCAACGTGGTGGCGGGCAAGCTGTTCCGAAGCCCCGGCGGCGGGCTGCGAGCTCAAGTGAGGGGGCACGTCGTCGCGGATCGCATCGCGTGGATGCCGCCGCCGCGATCCCCTCGCGCTCCGGGCCCGCGACCGGCGTCCCTCCTCAGCGCGGCGGCAACTCGTGGCGGCGGCGCACCGTCGCGGGACGGCCCGGCAGGCCAAGGCGCGCGTCGTTGCGCGCCTTCTCCGAGACGACCTGCCCCTTGGCGATCACGCAGAGCCGGTCGGGCCGGAGCCGCAGCGCCTCGACCGGGTTGCCCGCGTCGAGCACCACGAGCGAGGCCACCGCCCCTTCCCTCAGCCCGTAGTCGAGGCCCATGATCTTCGCATTCTCGGCCGTCACCATGTCGAAACAGCGCCGCATCTCGTCGGGATGGGTCATCTGCGCCACATGGAGGCCCATGAAGGCCACGTCGAGCATGTCGGCCGTGCCCAGCGAATACCACGGGTCGAGGACGCAATCCTGCCCCCAGCCCACGGTGATGCCCAAGGCCTGCATCTCCTTGACCCGCGTCAGGCCGCGCCGCTTGGGGAAGCTGTCGTGGCGGCCCTGCAGCACGATGTTGATGAGCGGGTTCGGGATCGCCGCGATCCCGGCCTCGGCGATCAGCGGCAGGAGCTTGGAGACATAGTAATTGTCCATGGAATGCATCGAGGTCAGATGCCCCGCCGCCGCCCGGCCCTGAAGGCCCGTGCGCAGCACTTCGGCGGCATAGGTCTCGATATGGCGGCTGAGCGGATCGTCGGTCTCGTCGCAATGGAAATCGATCGGAAGGCCACGGTCCGCCGCGATCTCGCACAAGTCGCGCACCGAGGCCGCGCCGTCCGCCATCGTCCGCTCGAAATGCGGGATGCCGCCCACGACATCCACGCCCATGTCGAGCGCGCGCAAGAGGTTCGCCCGCGCCGTCGGGTCGCGGTAGAGCCCGTCCTGCGGAAAGGCCACGAGCTGCAGGTCCATCCAGCCCTTGACCTTTTCGCGCACCGCCAGCATCGCCTCGACACCCAGGAGCCGGTCGTCGCAGACATCGACATGGGTCCGCACGGCCAGAAGACCCATGCTCGCCGCCCAGTCGCAATAGGCCAGCGCCCGCTCGGCCATGGCCTCGACGGTCACGATCTCCTTCAGCTCGCCCCAGAGCCGGATCCCCTCCAGAAGCGTCCCGCTCGCATTCACGCGCGGCAGCCCATAGGAGAGCGTCGCATCCATGTGGAAATGGGGATCGACGAAGGCCGGGCTCACCAGATCGCCCGTGGCCTCGATCACCCGTCCGGCCTCGGTCCCGAGCGCCCCGATGGCGGCGATCCGGTCGCCCCGGATGCCCACATCGGCCACGCGCCCGTCGGGCAGCGTGCCCCCCTTGACGATCAGATCGAACATCAGCGTTCTCCCCTGTTGAACGGCTGCATCAGCGCCGCAGGCACTTCGGCCCGGCGCGACATGAGGACAAGCGCCGCGATCGAGAGCGCATAGGGCGCCATCAGGAAGAGCTGGTAGGGCACGACCTGCCCCACCGGCGTCTGCTGAAGCCGCACCTGCAGCGCGTCGAAGGCGGCAAAGAGGAGCGCGCCGAGCACGGCCTTGCCGGGCCGCCACGCGCCGAAGACCACCAGCGCGATGCAGATCCAGCCGCGGCCGTTCACCATCTCGAAGAAGAAGCTCGAGAAGGCCGAGAGGGTGAGGAAGGCGCCCCCGACCGCCATCAGCCCCGAGCCCACCATCACCGCGCCGATACGGAGCCCGGTGACCGAGAGCCCCTGCGCATCGACCGCCGAAGGATTCTCGCCCGCGGCCCGCACGGCCAGACCGAGCGGCGTCCGCCAGAGGACCAGCGCCGTCAGCGCCGCCACGGCAAAGGCTGCGTAGGTCAGCGGCGTCTGGGCAAAGAGCGCGGGCCCCAGCAGCGGGATCTCGGACAGGAGAGGCACCTCCCAGACGGCGAAGGGCTCGATCCGCGGCGGGCTCGTGACCTCGGGCAGGATCAGCCGATAGGCGAAGTAGCTGGTCGAGGTGGCCAGGAGCGTGATCCCCAGCCCCACGACGTGCTGCGAGAGGCCGAAGGGCACCACGAGCACGGCGTGCAGAAGGCCGAAGAGCATTCCCGACAGCATGGCCACCGCCACGCCCTCCCAGAGCCCGGCCCCCGCCCAGACGGTGATCCAGCCCGAGAAGGCGCCGATCACCATGATCCCCTCGATCCCGAGGTTCAGCACGCCCGCCCGCTCGCAGATCAGCTCGCCCATCGTGGCGAAGATCAGCGGCGAGGCGATGCGGACCGCCGCGGCCCAGAAGGTCGCGGACAGCAGAATGTCGAACAGGCTCATCATCCGCGCACCACCCGGAACCGGATCAGAAGGATCGCCAGCACCATGAAGAGGAGCGAGGTGGCCAGCAGCATGTCGGCGATGTAGGTGGGCACGCCGGCGGCCCGGCTCATGCTGTCGGCGCCGACGAAGACGCCCGCCACGAAGAGCGCAGCCGGCACCACCGCCAGCGGATTGAGCAGCGCGAGCATGGCCACGATGATGCCGGTGTAGCCGAAGCCGGGCGACAGATCGAGCGTGAGGTGCCCCTTCAGCCCCGCCACCTCCGAGAAGCCCGCCAGCGCCGCAAGCCCGCCCGAGAGGAGCGCGGTCTTGACCAGCACACTGTCCACCGGGATGCCGGCAAAGCGCGCGGCGCGGGCGTTCAGACCCACCGCCCGCATCTCGTAGCCGAGCGCGGTGCGCCGCTCGATCACCCAGACCGCGACGGCCGCGATCAGCGCAAGCGCGAAGCCCCAATGGAGGCGCAGGCCATCCACGATGCGCGGAAGGCGGGCCTCCTTCGCCAGGGGCGCCGACTTGGGCCAGCCCATTCCCATCGGATCCTTCAGCGGCCCCTCGAGGAGGTAGCTGACGAAGAGCAGCATGATGAAGTTGAAGAGAAGCGTCGTCACCACCTCGTCCACGCCGAAGCGGGTCTTGAGCACGACCGGCCCCAGCAGCACCACCGCCCCCGCGGCCATGGCGGCGAGCGCCATCAGCGGCAGGACGAGGGGGCCGCCGACCGCACCCGTGCCCAGAAGGACCGTGACGATGGCCCCGGCGTAGAGTTGCGCCTCGGCCCCGATGTTCCAGAGCCGGGCGCGGAAGGCCACGGCCACGGCAAGCCCGGTGAAGATCAGCGGCGTCGCGCGGTTCAGCGTCTCGAGAGCGGCGAACTTCGACCCCACCGCGCCCTTCACGATCAGGCCCAGCGTGGCGAGCGGGTCGGCGCCTGCCACCGCGGCCAGGCCCGAGGCCACGGCGATGGTGGCCAGCAGCGCCGCGGCCGGCAGTCCGGCCCGGCGAAGCGCCGAGGGATTGGCTACAGGCTCAAGCCGCATCGGCGAATCCGTGGCCGGCCATCCAGAGGCCAAGTTCGGCCTGGCTCATCGTGCCGCGGGCGAAACCGGGCGAAAGGCGCCCTTCGGACATGACATGAACGGTGTCGGACAAGGACATGATTTCATCCAGATCTTCCGAGATGAGGATGACCGCGGCCCCCTCGTCCCGCGCCTTCAGCAGGCGGGAATGCACATAGGTGATGGCCCCGATGTCGAGGCCCCGCACCGGCTGGTTGGCCAGGATGATCCGGGGGCCGGGCTCGAGCACGCGGCCGAGGATCAGTTTCTGCATGTTGCCCCCCGACAGGAGGCGGATGCGCGTTTCGGGGCCGGGGCAGCGCACGTCGTAGGTGGCGATGATGCCGTCGGCAAAGGCGCGGGCCGCGCGCCAGTCCATCCAGCCGCCCTTCGCGAAGCGCGAACGGTAGCCTTCGAGAATGGCGTTCTCGGTCAGGGTGAAGTCGGCGATGGTGCCGGTGGAATGCCGGTCCTCGGGGATGCGGGCGATGCCCGAGGCCACGGCGGTTCGCGGCGTCCACCGGACCACCTCGGCGCCCGCCAGCTCGAGCCGCCCCTCCTCGGGGCGCACGAGGCCCGAGACGAGGTCGGAGAGCGCCGCCTGCCCGTTCCCGGACACGCCCGCAAGCCCGGTGATCGTGCCCGCGCGCAGATCGAGGCTGACGCCGCGCAGGCCGGTGGCCGAGCCTTGCGACGGCGTCGTCACCCGGTCGAGCCGCAGGAGCACCGGGCCCGGCTTCGGCGGGGCGACGGCGGGCGGCATGATCTCCTCACCCACCATCAGCGCGGCCAGCCGGTGCCGGTCGGTCTCGGCGGTGGCCACCTCGCCCACCACCCGCCCGTGCCGCAGCACGACGCAGCGGTCGGCCACACCCATCACCTCATGCAGCTTGTGCGAGATGAAGATGATCGACAGCCCCTTCGCCACGGCGAGCTTCAGCGTGCGGAAGAGCGCCTCGGTCTCCTGCGGGGTCAGGACCGCGGTCGGCTCGTCGAGGATCAGGATGCGCGCGTCGCGGTAGAGCGCCTTGAGGATCTCGACCCGCTGCCGCTCGCCCACCGAGAGCGTGCCCACCCGCGCGTCGGGATGGACCGCAAGGCCGAAGTCCCGCGACAGCGCCTCGATCCGCGCGCGCGCCGCCCTCCGGCCGAGGGACAGGCGCCAGAGGGGCGCGGTCCCGAGAAGGATGTTCTCGAGCACGGTCAGGTTGTCGGCCAGCGTGAAATGCTGGTGCACCATGCCCACGCCGGCCGCCAGCGCGGCGCGCGGATGGCCGGGCGGCAGCGGCTGGCCGAAGACCTCCACCGTGCCCTCGTCGGCCACATAATGGCCGAAGAGGATGTTCATCAGCGTCGTCTTGCCCGCGCCGTTCTCGCCCAAGAGGGCCACGACCTCTCCCCTGTGCAGGGAGAGGCTGATGCCGGCATTGGCCAGAAGGGACCCGAACCGCTTGGTGATCCCCGAAAGACGCAGGACGACCGGATCGATCACGAGGATTTCGGCTCGCTGTCGTCGATGGCGACGGTGAAGGTGCCGGCCCGGATCGCGGCCTCGCGCTCGGCCACGAGGGCCTTGGCCTCTTCCGGCACCTTGTCCTCGAAGGTGCCCAGCGGCGCGAGCGACGAGCCGCCTTCCTTCATGAAGGAATAGACGCCGTAGTCGGCGGCCGTGAAGTTGCCGGCCTGAACCTCCTCGACCGCCCGGTCGAAGGTCGGCTCGAAATGCCAGATCGCCGAGGCGACCACCGTGTCGGGATAGTCGCCCTGCGTGTCGATCACGTTGCCGATGGCCAGCACGCCCCGCTCCTTCGCGGCATCCGACACGCCGAACCGCTCGGCATAGAGAAGGTCGGCGCCGTTCTCGATCATGGCGAAGGCGGTCTCCTTCGCTTTCGGCGGATCGAACCACGAGCCGATGAAGCTGACCTGGAAGGTCACGTCCGGCTTGACCTCGCGCGCGCCCGCCATGAAGGCGTTCATCAGGCGGTTGACCTCGGGGATCGGGAAGCCGCCGACCATGCCGATGTTGCCGGCCGTCATGGACCCGGCAATGAGACCAGTCAGGTAGGCGGCGTCCTGAATGTAGTTGTCGAAGACGGCGAGGTTCGGGATCGACTCGTCGGGCGGCAGGCTCGACCCCATGAGGAAGGCCACGTCGGGATATTCGGCCGCCACCTCGCGGGCCTCCTGCTCGACGCCGAAGATCTCGCCCACGATCAGCCTGACGCCGCTTTCGGCATATTCGCGCATGACGCGGGGATAGTCGGTGTTGGCCACATTCTCGGTGAAGGTGTATTCCACCCGCCCTGCAGCGCGGGCCGCCTCGGCGGCCTTGTGGATGCGGCTGACCCACTGCTGCTCGACCGGCACGGTATAGATGCCGGCGACCTTCAGCGCCTCCTGCGCGCGCAGCGTCCGGGGCAAGGCCCCCAGCGCAAGCGCCGCCCCTCCGGCCATCAGAAGCCCGCGCCGTGTGGTTGCGAATCCCGTCATGTCACCCTCTCGTCCTGTCGGATAAGTTTTGCGCGACGGTAAGACGGTGGCGCGCCACGGGCAAGGCCGCCGCTCCTGCCCGAAAGTCGGGCAGCCTGTCGGAATCGTTACAGACTGATTAATCCGCGAAAAATCTGTTACCTGCTCCGGTTAGGGAACTTGCCAGAATCCGTTTCAGGCCGTTAGCTGACACTAATCGCCGCTCCGCTCGCGGAAGAACGGCATTCGGCACGACAACAACCGGGAGAAAGTTCCGATGACGATCAAACTTGCACTGGCTGCTTCGGTCAGCCTTGTGGCGGTCGCCGCCGCCTCGGGGGCCAGCGCGCAAAGCGCCGAACTCGTGGAGGCCGCGAAGGCTGAAGGCATGCTGACCACGATCGCCCTGCCCCACAACTGGTGCGGCTATGGCGACGTGATCGCGGGCTTCAAGGCCAAGTATCCCGAGATCACCGTGAACGAGCTGAACCCCGACGCGGGCTCGGCCGACGAACTGGAGGCGATCCGGGCGAACAAGGACAACAAGGGCCCGCAGGCGCCCGACGTGATCGACGTGGGCCTCGCCTTCGGGCCGCAGGCCAAGGACGAGGGGCTGATCGTTCCCTACAAGGTCGAGACCTGGGACGAGATCCCCGACGAGATCAAGGATGCCGACGGCTACTGGTATGGCGACTATTACGGCGTCATGTCCTTCGGCGTGAACACCGACCTCGTGACCGAGGTGCCGACGAGCTGGACCGCCCTTCTGGACAGCCAGTATGCGAACGCTTTTGCGCTGGCGGGCGATCCGCGCGCCTCGAACCAGGCGATCCTTGCCGTGATGTCGGCCGGTGTCGCGGCCGGCGCCGAGCCGGGCGAGGCTTCGGCGCAGAAGGGGCTCGAGTTCTTCGGCGAGCTGAACAAGGCGGGCGGCTTCGTTCCGGTGATCGGCAAGGCGGGCACCATTGCCCAGGGCCAGACGCCGATTGTCGCAGCCTGGGACTACAACCTGCTCTCGTGGCGCGACGAGCTGAAGGGCAACCCGCCGCTCGAGGTCATCATCCCCGAGGGCCCGAGCCTCGCCGGCGTCTATGTCCAGGCGATCTCGGCCTATGCGCCGCATCCGAACGCGGCCAAGCTCTGGATGGAATATCTCTATTCGGACGAAGGTCAGCTGGGCTGGCTCAAGGGCTACTGCCACCCCGCCCGCTTCAACGCGATGGTCGAGGCCGGCAAGGTCCCGCAGGAGCTGCTCGACGCGCTGCCGCCGGCCGAGGGCTACGCCCGCGCGGTCTTCCCGACCATCGAGCAGCAGGAGGCCAACAAGGCGGCCGTCACCGCCGGCTGGGATGGTGTCGTCGGCGCCAACGTCCAGTAACGCAAGCGCCGGCCCTCGCCCTGCGGGCGGGGGCCTTCGCTCCGGGGGCTCGAGGCGTCCGCGCGCTGTTGGAACGGCCGCGCGCGCCCCGAGCTTCTTCCGCCTTCGCCCGTCTGGCGGAGGCTTCCTCGCCTGACGGACCCTGCATGACCGACCTGCCCCCGCCGAGCGCCCGACGCCGCGTCTCGCTGCCGCTGAACTGGTTCGGCGTGGCGCCCTTCCTGCTGTTCGCGCTGCTGTTCCTGTTCCTTCCGACGATGCATATCGTGCTCGGCGCCTTCCGCACGCCGGCGGGCGACTTCACGCTTGCCAACATCAGAGGGCTCTTCACGCCCTCGATCATGAACGCCTTCTGGATCTCGATCCGGATCAGCCTGGTGACAGCCCTGCTCGGCTGCGTCGCGGGCTTCCTGATCGCCGCGGCCGTGACGCGCGGCCCCCTGCCCAAACCGCTGCGCGGCTTCGCGCTGACCTTCTCGGGGGTGGCGTCGAACTTCGCGGGCGTACCGCTCGCCTTCGCCTTCATCGCGACGCTGGGCCGGTTGGGCTTTCTCACCGTGATCCTGCGCGACTGGTTCGGCTTCAACCTCTATGGGACGGGGTTCAACCTGATCAGCTTCCTCGGGCTGACCCTGACCTACCTCTATTTCCAGATCCCGCTGATGATCCTCATCATCACGCCCGCCCTTGACGGGCTGAAGCGCGAGTGGCGCGAGGCGGCCGAGACGCTGGGCGCGACGGGCGCGCAGTACTGGCGGATGGTGGCGCTGCCGGTGCTCTGGCCCTCGTTCCTCGGCACCTTTGCGCTGCTCTTTGCCAACAGCTTCGGGGCGGTGGCGACCGCCATGGCCTTGACCGGATCGCAACTGTCGATCGTGCCGATCATCCTCTTCGCGCAGATCCGCGGCGACGTGCTGCAGGATCCGCACCTCGGCTATGCCATCGCCTTCGGGATGATCGTGCTCACGGGCCTTGCCAACCTCGTCTATATCGTGCTGCGCACGCGGGCCGAGAGGTGGGTGAAATGAGGTCGGCCAAGCTCTGGTCCTGGATCGCGCTGATCGCGGGCATCCTCTATTTCTTCCTGCCGCTGATCGGGATGTTCGAATTCTCGCTGCGGGCGCGCCGCGGGGAATACAGCTTCGACGCCTATGCCAACGTGCTGGGCGATCCGGCCTTCCGCGCGACCTTCGGCTATTCGGTGCTGATGGCGCTCTTCACCATCGCCTTCGGCATCCTGCTCGTCGTGCCCACCGTCTTCTGGGTCCGGCTGAAGCTGCCCCGCTGGCGCCCGGTGATCGAGTTCATCACGCTTCTGCCGCTGGTGATCCCGCCCATCGTCATCGTCTTCGGCTACATCCGGCTCTACAACACCTCGAGCTGGCTGCCGCTGACCGGCAGCGCGATGGGGACGAACCTGCTTCTGATGTTCGGCTACACGATGCTGGCGCTGCCCTACATGTATCGTGCGGTGGATACGGGCCTGCGCACCATCGACGTGCAGACCCTGACCGAGGCGGCGCAAAGCCTCGGTGCGGGCTGGATCACCATCATCGCGCGGCTGATCCTGCCCAACGTGCTGGTGGCGGTCCTGTCGGGGGCCTTCCTCACCTTCGCCATCGTGATCGGCGAGTTCGTGCTGGCGGCGCTGCTGAACCGCCCGGCCTTTGGCCCCTACATGGTCTGGATGGGCGCCAACAAGGCCTACGAGCCGGCGGCGCTGGCCGTGATCGCCTTTGTCGTCACCTGGGCCTGCATGGCGCTGATCCAGCTGGTGACCCGCCTGTCGAAACACACCCGAGCCCAACAAAGATGAGTAGGAACACAGCCTGATGGCCTTCCTGGAGATCGCCCGGCTGGAGAAATCCTTCGGCCCCCTGCGCGTCGTGCGCGACTTCAACCTGACCGTCGAGCAGGGAGAGTTCGTCTCGCTGCTCGGGCCCTCGGGCTGCGGCAAGACCACCGTCCTGCGCATGGTGGCGGGTTTCGAGATGCCCGACCAGGGCGCCATCCGCATCGAGGGCAAGGATGTCGTCCGCCAGCGCCCGAACGCGCGCAAGATCGGCATGGTCTTTCAGGCCTACGCGCTCTTTCCCAACCTGACCGTCGCGCAGAACGTGGGCTTCGGGCTGAAGGTCGCCGGTGTGCCGCGCCGCGAGGCGGTCGAGCGGGTGGCCGAGATGCTGGCGCTGATCGGCCTGCCCGATCTGGGCGCGCGCTACCCGTTCCAGCTCTCGGGCGGGCAGCAGCAGCGCGTGGCGCTGGCCCGCGCGCTGGCCGTGCGGCCGCGCGTGCTGCTGCTGGACGAGCCGCTCTCGGCGCTCGACGCCAAGATCCGGGTGAGCCTGCGCACCGAGATCCGCGCCATCCAGCAGCGGCTGGGCATCACCACCATCTTCGTGACCCACGATCAGGAAGAGGCCCTGTCGATGTCCGACCGGATCGTGGTGATGAACGGCGGCATCGCCGAGCAGGTGGGCACCCCCTTCGAGATCTACAACCACCCGACGACCAAGTTCGTGGCCAACTTCGTGGGCACGATCAGCACGCTCGTGGCCGAGGTCGAGGATCCGGCGGCGGGAGAGGTCCGCGTCGCGGGCCAGACGATCCGCCTGCCCCAGCCGGTCGAGGCGCCGCGCGGTGGCCGCATCGGGCTCGCGCTCCGCCCCGAGGCGCTGCATCTCGGGCCCGGCGACGGGCGCGACACGATGCTGCCCGCAACCATCGCCGACGTGCAGTTCCTGGGCAGCGTGATCCGCCTGCAACTGCACACGGGCGGCACGACGGTTGCTCTCGACACGTTCAACCGGCCCGATCTGCCCCCGCCGCAGGTGGGCGCCCATACGCAGGTCAGTTTCGCGGCCCGCGACGTGATCGTGCTCGAGCACTGAGGCGGCCGGGGAACCTGTTCCGCCCTCGTGGCCTTCCTTCGGAAAGGGAGGCGCCGATGGACAGACGGATCATCCTGGACGGGCTGGTGGAGTTCGAGACGCTCGCGTTGCGCGGCGGGATCAGGATCGAGCTGTCGGACGAGGACGAGCGCCTCACGGTCGTGACCGAGTTCGAGGAGGCCGACCCCGACTCGCCCGCAGGCTTCCGCCTGCTCGACCTGAGGCAGGAGTTCGAGGTGCGCGGCCGGCTCTGCGAGGCCGGCATCGTGCTGAACGCGGGCGGCATGTACGCCACCTGCGTGGCGGGGCGGCTCGGGCGCTATGTCGCCGAGCGGCTCGTCGAGGTGCAGGAGACGGAAGGAACGGTGCAGGAGCGGCTTGCCGCCGCACGGGATTGTCTTCTGCGCCACGCGGACGACCATGAGGAAGAGGTGCGGCAGGCCCTGGTGCGCTGCGCCTTCCTGGGCCGGACGCTGGCCGACTGAAAGCGGGCGCGGCGGGGGCCGCGCAGGCAGGAGGATCTGATGCGATTGGCAATGCGTGACTTTCACCGGGCGGGGCGCCCGCTCCGTTTCACGAGTCTCGGCCTCGGCACGTCGCCGCTCGGCAATCTCTACCGGGCGATTTCGGACGCCGAGGCGCAGGCGCTGCTCGAACGCGCCTGGGCAAGCGGGGTGCGCTACTTCGACACCGCGCCGCTCTACGGCTACGGGCTGGCCGAAGAGCGGCTGGGCCGGTTCCTCGCGGACAAGCCGCGGTCGGAGCATGTGGTCTCGACCAAGGTGGGCCGGCTCCTGCGGCCGGTCGAGCCGGGCGAGAAACGCGACGGGCTGGGCAAGTTCTTCGAGGTGCCCGAGCGCAAGGAGCGGTTCGACTACGGCTATGACGGGGTGATGCGGTCGCTCGAAGCCTCTCTGGGCCGCTTGGGCCTCGACCGGGTGGACATGCTCTTTGTCCATGATCTCGACCTCTTCACCCACCGCTCGCAGGAGGCGCTCGAGGCGAGGCTGGCCGAGTTCATGCAGGGCGGCTACCGGGCGCTGGTGGAGTTGCGCGACCAGGGCGTGATCGCGGCCTTCGGCGCCGGCGTGAACGAGTGGCAGCCCTGCCAGTGGCTGGCCGAGCGGGGCGACTTCGACCTGTTCCTGCTCGCCGGGCGCTACACTCTCCTCGAGCAGGAGGCGCTCGAGAGCTTCCTGCCGATGGCGGAAGAGCGTGGCATCGGCATCGTCATCGGCGGGCCCTACAATTCCGGCGTGCTGGCCACCGGGCCCCGGCCCGGCTCGTTCTACGACTACCGGCTGGCGCCGCAGGCGGTTCTGGACCGCGTGGCGCAGATCCACACGATCTGCGAGCGCTGGGGCGTGCGGATGTTCGAGGCGGCCTTCCAGTTCCCGCTGCGCCATCCGGCCGTGCTCTCGGTGATCCCCGGCTCGCAGTCCATCACCGAAGTGCTGGAGAACCGCATCGCGGCCGACGCCGAACTTCCCGATGGTCTCTGGCAGGATCTGAAGGAGGCGGGCCTCCTCCACCCTCTGGCCCCGGTCTGATCCGGTCGCCCGCCGCCGACCGGGGCAGCCTCCATGCGACAGGGGGCCCCGGCATCCGCCGCGACGGGCTGATTTTCGGGGCGTTCCTCAGATCTGCTTTTCGGGAATGAAGACCTTCAGCCCGTCGAGCGACTCGGTCACCTTGATCTGGCAGGTGAGGCGCGAGCGGACGGGATCGGGCTCCCAGGCGAAGTCGAGCATGTCCTCTTCCATCGCCTCCTTGCGGGGAAGCTTCCCGACCCAGGCGGGATCGACATAGACATGGCAGGTGGAGCAGGCGCAGGCGCCCCCGCAGTCGGCCTCGATCCCCGGAACGCCATTGTCGCGCGCGCCCTCCATCACGGTCAGGCCGTTGGCCACATCGATGACATGCTCGGTTCCGTTATGTTCGACATAGGTGATCTTGGCCATCTTGCCCCGCTCTTGGCTGCCTCGCAGTGCCGAGAGGCTTAGGGCAATCCGGCAGGCTTGGCCAGAGGCGGGGGCTTGCCTGTTGCGGCGCGCCGCTATATGTTCCCTCTATGTTCCCCAACTCTCCTCCTCCCCCACGGTGGCTCGGCCTGACCCCCACCCCCCAAAGCTGGCCCCGCACCCCCAGGGCCGTCCCCGCGGCCCGGCTGGACGAACCGCCTTCGGGCGCGCGTGTGGCGGTGGCGGGCCTGGTCCTCGTGCGCCAGAGGCCGGGAACGGCAAGGGGCGTGATCTTCCTCACGCTCGAGGATGAGACCGGCGTGGTCAATGTGGTGGTCCGGGCCGGCATCTACGAGCGTTTCCGCCGTGAGGTGGTTGCGGGAAGGCTCCTGCGCGTGACGGGCCGCCTCCAGCGCGAGGGGAAAGTGGTGCATGTGGTGGCAGAGGAGATCGAGGATCTCTCGCACCTGCTCGACAGCCTTCTGCATGACGAAGCCTGCACGCTCCCGCCACCGCACGACGAACCGGCCGAGCGTCCACCGCACGATCTGGAAGCGCGGGTCGCTGCCGATCCGGCCAGGGTAGGAGATGGCCTGCCTCGCGCGGCGTAAGGGAAGACCGAGTTTTCCTCTGTTTCGACCGGACGCTTGGGCCTGGCAGATGCCCGCCGGCGGTGGTTGGGGGCTGCCGATCCTCGGCCTCGTGACCGTGGGGCTCGGCATCCTGCACAGCGCGCGGGGCGCCGAGGCCGCGCATCCGGCCCCGACGCCCGCGATAGCCGACTCCTGATACGCCTGCCTGCCGGAGCCGCGCACCCGCGTTTTCCTGCCGCTCCGTCGTGGCTGGGACCGGTTGCGACCGGCCCCTTTTTCCGTTTGCAATCCCCGGTGCCGCGGCGAGCGTCCGGGCCGCGCCCCTCATCCGGCCGGTCCCCGGTCCACCCCCACTGCCACCCGTTGAGCAAAGACGAGGAAGCCGCCGCCATGTTGTCGGAGGCTTATGCGCATGCTCCGACTGAGCCAAAAGCAAGAGCGAACAAGGCATTTAGGCTCCAGACTTCGGTAACGGGTCCGTCCCGGTCAAGCCGTTTTGCGCATGGGGATGTGCCGCCGAACGGCGATTTTCTGCCTTGAGCAAGTGATCTGCCTCCCTGTTCGGCGGCCTTCGACTGAGATCGCCCCGGGTGCATGCTTCGGTCCGTGGTCGGCGCGAAGGCCGCCAACATGATGCTGGTTCAATGCAGTTTCGGTGTGCCCATCTCATTGGCGTGCTCGATGCTATCGGCATCAGTCCTGAGCACGGCATCACCGGAACCGCGTCCCGTGGGGACCTCGAAGGCCCGCGATCAGGCGGGCAGCGGTCTGGAACCTCTATCTTCAGCCGGCAGGAAACACCGGAAGATCGAAGCGGAAGTCGGTGTCGTCCTTCCACATGCGGTGCAGGATCACGGCGATGCGCCGCGCCAGTGCAACCATTGCGCGCTTGGCACCACGACGGCGCGCGAGTTTCGCCGCCCAGCTTCGCAGCCAGTTCGCCCTCCCGCGATGCATCATGACGGTGGCAGCCTGACAGAGCGCGCGTCGAAGATTGACGTCGCCCGCCTTGGTGATCCCGCCAGAGACATCGCGCTCGCCCGATTGGTTGCGAGACGGCGTCAGGCCGACCCACGGCCCGACCTTCTTCGAGGACGTGAATCGAGCCGGGTCGTCGACAGCGGATCGATAGGTCAGTGCCACGACCGCGCCAATCCCGGGCATCGACATGAGGCGCAGACAGACCGGATCCTCATGGGCGAGTTGGCGGACGAGGCGTTCAAGGCCCGCCAGCTCACGCCGCAGCGCCGAGCGTGCGCGGAGCATGGGTTCGGTCGCCGCTATCAGCATCGGGTTTCCCGCAGCCAGTTCGCGGATCCGCTGTTCGAACCCGCCACGCGATATGGTGCCGACCTTGAGCCCGAAGTTCCGCAGCAGCCCGCGCAGGGACATTTCCAGAGTGATGAACCCCTGTTGCACAGCCTTGCGGGCGCTGAGCACCGCGCGGACCTCCTGTGCAGACACCGATTTGCAGTGAACCGGCCGGAACCAGCCGAGATGCAACAGACGCGCGATGCCCTCCGCGTCCCGGCGATCGGTCTTGATCGGCATGGCCTTCAGTGCGCCCTTCACCTGCCGGGTCTCCATCAGCACGACGTCCAGTCCCGCCCCGGTCAGCCCGCGGTGCAGCCATTGCGACAGGGGGCCGGCTTCAAGGCCGATGGCGGCGATGGTGCCGTCCTGGTCCCCAATCCAGCGCGCCAGCGCTTCCGGCTCGCTGGCTGCCTGCGCCTCCCTCACGATCTTCCCATGCTCGTTGATCACGCAGATCGCGGTCTTCTCCAGCGATACGTCCAGTCCGACAAACAGCTTCATCCCGCAGTCCTCCCGATGGATCCGATACGGGAATGGCGCCAGCGTGCCCTCGATTTGGCAACGGGTACGGGCAGGTCGCGACGCAGGCCCCGTTACGGCATCTCATTGCGTTTCAGAGCCCGAACAGGCCGATGGCTGCGAGTGCGATAGCAGAGAAGAACGTCTCCGGGCTGCGGTCGTATCGGGTGGCAACGCGCCTCCAGTCCTTCAGCCGACCGCACATGATCTCGATGCGATTGTGCGCACACCGGGGTCATCCGGTCGCGGATTCCGGGGTGCCCGATCGCTCCGAGATCCTGCCGTAGGACACGCTGCTGGGCGATCGCAGCGGGTTAGCCTTGCCGTCCTGGAGGACGAGCAGGGAGCCCAGGATGAGACGATTGCCGATGCGCAAGATTGCAGAAGCCCTTCGCCTGAAGGCGGCCGGGTTGGCGACCCGGAAGATCGCAGCAAACCTGAACGTGGGCCAGTCGACGGTCAGCGAGTATCTCAAGCGCGCCGAGCGGGCGGGCTTGGTCTGGCCACTGCCGGATGGCCTGGACGAAGCCGCACTGGAGCGGCGGCTCTTCGCACCAACGGGCGGAAGGACCCGCCGCGGGCTGGCGGTTCCGGACTGGCCGGCGGTGCATCGGGCACTACGCCGCAAGGGCGTCACCCTGGCCTTGATCTGGGAGGACTATCGCGCCGCCCATCCCCATGATGGTTATGGCTACAGCCGGTTCTGCGAACTCTACAGCCGTTGGGAAGGGAAGCTCTCGCCCACGATGCGCCAGCATCACGTCGCCGGCGAGCGCGTGTTCGTCGATTACGCGGGAGATGCCGTGGAGATCATCGACGGTGCGACCGGCGAGGTGCGGGCCGCGCAGATCTTCGTCGGCGTGCTGGGCGCCTCGAACTACACCTATGTTGAGGCGACCTGGAGCCAGAGCCTGCCGGACTGGATCGGCGCCCATGTCCGCATGTTCGACTTCTTCGGCGGCGTGCCCGAGCAGATCGTCTCCGACAACCTGAAGGCGGGTGTCACCAAGGCCTGCTTCCACGAGCCGCGGATCAACCGGACCTACGCCGAGATGGCCGCCCATTACGGCACCGCGGTGCTCCCGGCGCGCCCCTACAAGCCGCGCGACAAGGCCAAGGCCGAGGTCGGCGTGCTGCTGGTTCAGCGCTGGATCATCGCGCGCTTGCGCAGGCGGCGGTTCTTCTCGCTTGCTGAATTGAACGCGGCGATCCGCGACCTGCTGCCCGGTCTGAACGCCAAGGTGACCCGCCACCTCGGCGCCAGCCGCCGGAATCTGTTCGAGCAACTCGACCGGCCGGCCCTGCGGCCCCTGCCGGCCAGCCCCTACGAGTATGCCGACTGGCTCGAGCGCCGCGTCGGTCTCGATTATCATGTCGAGGTCGAGAAGCACTACTACTCGGTGCCCCACCAGCTTCTGAAGAAGACGCTCTGGGCCCGGATCACCTCGCGGACCGTCGAAGTCTTCCACGACGGCCAGCGTGTCGCGTCCCATATCCGCAGCGCGGGCGACTGCCGACACACGACGGTCGCCGTCCACATGCCCGCCAGCCACCGCCGCTATGCCGGGCTCACCCCGGCCGAGCTGCGGCGCAAGGCCGAGAAGATCGGGCCGAACACGGCGGCGCTGGTGGATCTGATCCTGCAAGCAAAGACCCATCCCGAGCAGGGCTTCCGGGCCTGCGTGGGGATCGTGGATCTGGCCAAGCCTCATGGGCGTGACGCGCTCGAGGCCGCCTGCCTGCGCGCCCGGGAGATTGGCGGGCTGTCCTACAGCTCGGTCAAGTCGATCCTCCGGAACAACCTGCATCGCCAACGGCCCGAGACGCCCGCGGAGGGGCCGGCGATCACGCACCCCAACATCCGCGGCGCCAGCTACTTCCACTGAGACGGAGACCACATGCTCGACCATCCCACCCTGAACCGCCTGCGCGAGCTCAAGCTCGAAGGCATGGCCGAAGCCTTCGCCGAGTTGCAGCGACAAGACGATGCCGCCGCGCTCAGCCATGCCGAATGGCTGGGCCTGCTGATCGACCGCGAGGCGGCCCGCCGCAGCACAAAGCGCTATCAGAGCCGGATCCGCACGGCGAAGCTGCGCCATGTCGGCGCCGCCATCGAGGACGTCAACTACCGCGCGCCGCGTCAACTCGACCGGGACCTGTTCCGCCAACTCGCGCAAGGCGACTCCCGCTGCCCGAGTTGCGGCACGGCCTCGACCCGGCTCCACAGCCGATACGCTCGCCGTCTGTCGGACCTGCCCGCGCATGGGCGTCGCGTCCGGATCGTGCTGACCGTGCGGCGCTTTCGGTGCCCGAGCCGGACGTGCCGGACCCGGATCTTCGGCGAACGGCTCGATGAGGGGATCGGCCAGCGGCATGGGCGCCGCACTGCGCGGCTGCAGGGCCTCGTCCAATGTCTCGGGCTGGCCTTGGGTGGCCGGCCCGGGCAGGCACTGGCCCATCGACTGCTGCTGCGCGTGAGCAAGGACACCTTGCTTCGCGCCGTGAAGAATGGCCTGGCTTCGGAAGCGCCACCGCCCCGCGTCATCGGCATCGACGACTGGGCCTGGAGGAAGGGGCACCGCTACGGCTCGATCCTCTGCGACCTCGAGCGGCGCAAGGTGATCGACCTTTTGCCGGACCGGGAGCCGGCGACCGTCGAGGCTTGGCTAGCCGAGCACCCCAGCGTGGAGATCGTCTCCCGCGACCGCGGCGGCGGGTATGGACTGGCCGTGGCGAACGGACGACCTGAGGCCGTCCAGGTGGCCGATCGCTGGCACCTGCTCGAGAATGCGAGCCGCGCGTTCCTTGATGCGGTCCGCAGTTCCATGCCGGAGATCCGTCGGGCGCTGGGGCGGGCAAGGTGGATCCCACCTTGCTGACCTCGGCGGAACGCATTCAATACGTTGGATTTCTCCGTCGGCAAGAGGCGAACGCGGCGGTGCGCGCGCTGGCCGATGAGGGAATGCCCATCAAGCAGATCGTCCGGCGAACGGGCTGCAGCCGACAACTGGTGCGCCGGATCCTGAGGGGGCAGCGCGAGGACGTCTTCCGCGTCCGGCAGCACTCGCTCGAGCCATGGCTGCCTTGGCTGGATGCCGAGTGGACGGCCGGGTGCCGGAACGGTGCCGAGCTCTGGCGTCGGATGCAGGCGGCCGGATTCCGCGGCAGCCTGCGCGTCGTCACTGAATGGGCAACCCGCCGTCGCCGGGCGGAGGCGTCGCGCGCCGAACTTCCGGCCCGCTGCCCGGCAGCCCGCACCATCGCCAGGGCGATGACGTTGCGACGCCACGACCTCGCTCGGGACGAAGCCCTCATGGTCGCGGCGATCGAGGCGAAGGTGCCGGAGCTCGCCACGGCCGCGGCGCTGCTCGACCGGTTCCAGCGCATGGTCCGAAAGCGAAGCGCCGACCATCTGGCCGAGTGGCTGGATGCTGCCGCCACCAGCCCGCTCGCCTCTTTTGCACGGGGCATCAAGGCCGATGAGGCAGCCGTTACCGCGGCGCTGAACGAGCCGTGGTCCAACGGTCAGACGGAAGGCCAGATCAACCGCCTGAAGATGCTCAAGCGCCAGATGTACGGTCGCGCCGGCCTTGTGCTTCTCAAGGCACGCCTGATCGGAGCTGTGTCATGACCGCGGAAATTGCACCGAAATTGAGTCAGAGCCGAAGCGTTGCCCCCTGTGCACGTAGGTTCGGTCCCCGACCGGGACGGAGGCGGTGTTCGTCAAGCTAGTTGTCCCGGTCTCTCGTTTTCAGGCTGCCTGTACGGCCGACCCGGCCATGGGTCCGCCGCCGCCAGCTTGATGGGGGAGCGCGGCGGCGAACCCATGGCCTCCGCGCCCGGCATCGGGCCGGACCGAGCCGATGGGCTGCCAGTTGCGGGTCTGGCCTGACCAGCGTTCGGGGTGTGCAGCGCGGGCCAGCTGGTAGACGCGGTGGCGCTCGGCCAGCAGCGCCTTGTCCTCGCCGCGGTGGCGCTGGTCGGGGGTGACGAAGCGGATCGCGCTGTGACGGTGCTCGAGATTGTACCAACGCACGAAGCTCTGGACCCAGGTCCGCGCCTCCTCGATCGTGGCGAAGCCCCGGGTCGGCCAGCGGGGCGTGTACTTGCAGGTGCGGAACAGCGCCTCGGAGAAGGCATTGTCGTTGCTGACGCGGGGCCGGCTGAAGGAGGCGATGACGCCCAGCCGCTCCATCGTCACCTTCATCGTCGCGCCCTTCATCGGGCTGCCATTGTCCGCATGGAGTACGAGCGGGCTGGTCAGGCACCGCTCCGACCAGACGGCGCGCCTGAGCACCTCGGCCGCGAACTCCGAGGTCTCGCGGTCGTGGACCTCCCAGCCGACAATCTTCCGGCTGAAGATGTCGACGATGAGGTAGAGGTAGAAGAAGGTCCCCGCGATCGACCCTGGAAGCCACGTTATATCCCAACTCCACACCTGGCACGGCCCCTTCGCCTCGAAGCTCGTCGGTGGTTTCCGGCGCGCAGCGGGGCGGGCGCGGCCACGGCGATGGTTCTGCCCGCGCTCGCGCAACACCCTGTAGAAGCTGGATTCCGAGGCGATCCAGATGTTTCGGTCGGCCAGCCGGGGCACGATCTGGCTCGGCGGAAGGCTCGCGAATTCCGGCGTGGCGCAGGTCGCCACGATCCGGTCGCCCTCCTCCTCGGTGAGCTTGTTGGCCGGCGCCGGGCGGTCGGCAGAGGGGCGGCGATCCTCGCGGATCCCGCCGTCGGGGCCCTGCCAGCGGCGCAGGGTGCGCGGGCTGAGGCCCGCTGCGGCGCAGGCGGCCGAGGGCCGGGCCCCGGCCTCCGTGGCGGCAGCGACGAGGGCGGCAATCTCCTGGCGATCCGGGGCTGAGGTCATTCGTCCTCGCCCTCCCTGCGGTCCCAGATCGCCTCGACCTTTTTTCGCAGGATCATCAGCGCGGCCGCCTCGGCCAGCGCCTTCTCCTTGCGCGCCAACTCACGCTCCAGCTGCTGGATCCGTTTCTTGTCGTCGCGCGTCTCGCGGGCGATCCGGCTCGCGGCTGCCCGCTCCCAGTCGTTGGCGCGCGCGCAGGCTTCGCGCCAGACAGCGAGTGCTCGGGGTAGATGCCACGGCGGCGGCAGTACTCAGCCAGCTCCGCCTCGTTCATCGAAGCGGTCTCGATCACCGCCGCCAGCTTGTCCTGGGAGGTCCAGCCCTCAGGCCCGGCGTTCGCATCCGGCAGGAGCTGGCCCTTCGCCCGAGCCTCCGCCCGCCACTTGGCGAGCGTCGCGACACTGATCCCGTCCTCCTTGGCCAACTGGCCCAGGGGCATGTTGTTCGGCGGCAGCATCTTCGTAAGAACCGCCGCCTTTCGTTCCCGTGAGTAAGCCAAACCCGTCGTCCTGTCCCGCCCGCCTCAGGATACACTTCCAGATCCAGAACCGGTGACAACTGCCCTGACGGGGCGGGCGGCAGAGACATTCGCCATACCGGCCGTTTTACGCCGATCCGGCCGGGTATCTTCGCTTCGCCTTGAGCCCCCGACATCCTTGCGACCGCGCGCCTCTTCGGAGGCACGCTGTCGCTGCTCGCCATCCGTCATGATGCGAACGTTCCCGCTCATGTCGGTGCCCCCGACCTGATCCGCCCGCGCCGTCACCACCGTCCCGTCGTGCGGATGAGCCGCCCGCGGCGCGGGCCGGTGGGGTGCGAGCAGGCCATGCGCCTTCATCAGCCGCCGCACCCGGCGCGCCACCGTCCGGAGGCCGCGGAAGCGCAGCCGCGCCTAGACCTTGCGATAGCCTTTCCCCGTGAAGGGCGAGACCTCGATCACCTCGCGGATCGCCGCCAGCAGGTCGGTGTCGCCGGCAGCACCCTGAGGGCCGCGGCGACGGGGTGTGCGCGGGTCGTTCGCTGCTTGCCGCATGCGCTGGCGATGAAGGGTCGCTCGCGACAGGCCCCAGAGATGCGCTGATCGGGCTTTGCGCCAAGCGTCGACGTTGAGACCCTGTCCTGCATCGCAACCGATCAAGGAGCTCATGCCATGGAGTTTTTCGTGGGTCTTGATGTGTCGCTCGACGAGACGCACATCTGCGTCGTCGACGAAGGCGGTCGCATCGTCAAGGAGACACGCGCTGCGAGCGAGCCGAAGGCGATTGCCAAGGCTATCCGGCACCAGGGCCGGCGCATCGAGCATGTCGGCCTCGAAGCCGGAAACCTTTCCCAGTGGCTCCACGAGGGGCTTGTCCGCGAGGGGTTCTCTGTCTCGGTGATGGAGGCGCGTCACGTCCGAGCGGCCTTCGCCGCGATGCGCGTCAAGACCGATCGCCATGACGCCCGCGGCATCGCCCAGCTCGTGCGCCTTGGCTGGTTCAAGCGCGTACACGTGAAGTCGCTGACCGCCCAGGAGACCCGCGTTCTGCTCACCGCGCGCACCTTCCTCATAGAAAAAGTGACGGCGACGGAGAACTCGCTCCGCGCCGCGCTGAGGACCTTCGGGCTGAAGATGGGATCTGTGACGCGGAAGACGTGGGAGGCCCGGGCGCGCGAACTTGCCGCCGGAAACCCGCTCCTCGAGGGCATCGTGGACGCCATGTTGCGGGTGCGAGCCCTGCTCCTTGACGAACTTGCCAGCCTCGACGGCCAGCTCATGGCACTCGCGAAGTCCGATCCCGTGACACGGCTGCTGATGACGACCCCGGGTGTGGGCGTGATCGTGGCGCTGACCTTCCGAAGTGCCGTCGATGACCCGGACCGCTTCCCACGCAGCAGGGATGTTGGCGCCTGGGCGGGACTGACCCCGCGAAGGTGGCAATCGGGCAAGACTGATATCGCCGGACGGATCACCAAGGCCGGTGATCCGCGGGTGCGCGTCATGCTCTTCGAGGCCGCGGCGAGCATTCTCGGGCGGGCGCGGGTCATGTCGCCCTTGAAGTCCTGGGGTTTGAGGATCGCGAAACGGACATCAATGAAGAAGGCGATCGTTGCCGTGAGCCGCAAGCTCGCAACGATCCTGCTGGCGATGTGGAAGTCCGGAACCGCATACTGGGCGGCGGGTCGGCCACCAGCCTCGGCCCAGGACCTCGCAGCAGCATGATGACGAAATTTATCAGGCCCCGCGAGCCACCAGGACCACGTGCTCGTCATCACTGAGATCCGGCGCCTTTGGGCGACGGTGTGAAGTCCCGAGTAGGGACGACGGACGGGATCAGCTCGGATTTGCCCATGGCTGAAGTGAAGCCGAGGTAGAGCTTAGGAGCATCCCGACCTCCACAGTCCGCATCTTGTGGCGGCGCGCCGACCACGGACAGAAGCATGGACCTGCTCGTTGGACCGTCATCGCCATTGACCGAACCCGCCCGATCACAGAAGCGGCATGTGTTCGGAATGCTTGGCCACGGCGACATGGGCAAGCAGCGCCTCGGTCGGCCAGCTGCCTTCCAGCAGATGCGCCGGAGCCTTGGCCTGGACGACGCCAATCCGCCCCTTCGGGCAGGCGTATTTCGGGCGGATCGTGACGATCACCTGGTACCGGGCCGGAATGATGTCGAGCCGCTCGGTTCGATCCTCGCCGATCCGGACCATGTCCCCGCAGCCGCAGGGGCAGACGATGTTGGCCGGCTCGATCACCCGTTCGACCCGCGGCAGGTGGTCCGGCAGGGCACGGGCCCTGCGGGGCGCGCGGGGCTTCTTCTCCGCATCGGGAGCGCTGGCTGCGATCCTCTCCTCGACCGCGGCGATGCGCGCCTCGGTCTCGGCGATGGCGGTCTCCAGATCCTCGAGGGCCAGTTCCAGCTGGGCCGGATCAAGCTTCTCGGACTTCGGCCCGAACTTCGCCTGCCGGTACTGCGCGACCTGGCCCTCCAGCGTCCCGATCAGTTCCTTGAGCTCGGCAATGAAGGCGTCCTTCTCGGCCACCACCGCCTGCTCGTGCAGGCGCGCGGCACGCTCGACGGAGGCCTCGAACCGGGCCGCTTCCAGAGCCGCATGCTGGGCCTGGAAGGCCGTCACCACCTCGGGCGGAAGATCGGGAAACCGGCTGAGATCGAGGGGCTGCGACATGCGCCCTTCGACCCGATCCGAGCCGCGGACCCCAGTAAAACAAGGTCGGAAACGACCGCCTGAGTCACCCCGCCGCAGCCGGAGGCGCCACCCGTTGTGCCACCACCCGACGCCACTCCAGCCCTTCGAACAGAGCCTCGTACTGCGCCCGGGACAGCCGCATGACCCCGTCCTGGATCCTCGGCCAGGCGAAGTTTCCCTGCTCGAGCCGCTTGTAGATCAGCACCAGGCCGCTGCCGTCCCAGACCAAAATCTTCAGCCGATCGCCCCGCTTCGAGCGGAAGATCACCGTCACGCCCGAATGCGGATCGAGCTTCAGCTCGTTCTGCACGATCAGCGCCAGCGCCGGATGGCCGCAGCGGAAGTCGACGGGCCGGGTCGCCACCACGATCGGCAGCCGCTGGCCGGCGACGATCATGGTGCCTCCTGCAGCGCCCGCACCAGCGCCGCCGCCCGTTCGGCCGGAACGTTACCCGGAACCCGCAGGATGACGGCGCCGATCTCGATGGTGACCACGCCTGACAGGCCATCCAGTCCGGCGCCACACTCCGGCTCCACCGTCAGGGGCACGAAGGCAGCCTCCAGGCCCTCCACCGCGTCCTCGGGCAGAGCGAGCAGCCCCTTACGGGCTTGCCGCCGCCAAGCCGAAAGCTGGTGCGCAAGCACCCCGTGCCGCCGCGCCACTTCTGCCACACGGACGCCCGGGCGAAAGCTCTCTGCCACGATCCGGGCCTTCACCTCGTCCGGCCAACGCCGATAGCCACGAGTGCGCCGGATCACCTCGATCCGGCCGTCGAACCCTTCACCGCCATCCGGCATGGTCGCCTCCTTCTGAACCCTCAGAACGAGACTCGCCCCTCCCATCCCGATCCGGAACCCGGGAACTCAATGGGCCATAGGCGGCGCATACGGTCGACCGGCGGCTCAGGGCGGAGGTGACACCCGCGGCATCCGCTACGGCCGCGTCTCCACCCGGTGGCTTCCTGTGCATTCTCGCCATTCCGTCCATGGTTCTGATCGACGGCTGGCGAATGATTATGCAGGTTCAGCTCGGCAGCGCTGCCACGTCTGCCGTGTGGAAGATAGTTCGATGTTGACCCGCCTTCGAACGCCTTCCCATCAGCCGCACGTAATGGCCGTACGGCAGCCCCTCAGAATCATTCACCAGCCTCTCGCCAACCCGTGATGCCCTCGATTGGCTGGGGTGGAACGGGCTGTGTCACGAGGTAATTCTTGCGCTTCTCGTAGAAGGCGTTCCCGCCCGTCACGAGCACGTAGTGCATGTTGTCGTAGGGGAAGCGGTGGCCGGCGGTGTGGAAGAACATCGCGTTGCCGATCATCGGATGGCGCTCGCCCTGCAGGACGGACCGGGCCGTCTCGCGCACCAGCGGCAAGGACCGCGAGTCCATCCGGCGGGACATGATGCGGGGAGCGAACTGGCCCCGCTGGGCGACGACGCCGCAGACCGACCTCGGATACTGGCCTGACTCGACGCGGTTCATGACCACGCTGCCCACCGCGACCATCCCGTCGCGGCTGGAGCGGTTGGATTCGAAATACATCGCCCGCTCCATGCACTCTTGCGGGGAGCGGCCGCAGGCGCCGAGCAGCAGGCCCGCCACGAGACCGGCGAGGAGTGTGGTCCGGGAGAGGTTCATCGCGAAATCCTCATCGAGTGATCCGTCCCTGCGGCGCCACCGGCAGGGCAAGTGGAAGCGCCTTGAGCCGCCTCGCGTCCCAGCCAACCGCCGGATCCTGACTTGCCGCTTGCGAGGATCAGTGCGGGGCCGATCACGTCTCTCGGGTTCAGGCGCATCCTTCTGCCTCTGAACATCCGGGGGCACAGGCCGCATCCGGAGTTTCGTAAGTTTTACCAATACTTGCGCGAAATTTCGCCGGCGGAAAGGACCAGAAGTCAGGGCTGCAAGAACCGCGCGGGACAGACTTTACCCCCCAAACCGGGACAAACTCGCCCGATTTGGGAGGAACTTTCGCCGCAGCGACAACAACCTCAATTTCCTCAGCTGCAGCCGCTCGTTGCACCGCAGGTGTTGCACTTCATGCAGGTGCCGTTGCGCACCAGCGTGTAGTTGCCGCACTCGCCGCAGGGATCGCCCTCGTAGCCCTGCATCTTGGCCTTCGCCCGCGCGTCCATCGCGACCGTGCCGGAGGCGAGGGCCGTCGCGGCGCGCGTTTCGGCGAAGCCGGTCAGCGAGGCGGACTCGAAGCCCACGGCCATGCCGCCCTGAAGCACCGTCAGTTCCTGCGGCAGGCGCTTGCGCAGGTAGCCGGTCGAACTGATCTGCTTGAGCACCTCGAGGCTGCGCGAGGCGGCGGCCTCGGAGACCTCGGTCACGTTCGAGCGCTTGCCCTCGTCCGTGCCGCCGCCGAGATCGTCGAAGCTCGCGCCCTGCGGTTTGACATGCGCAAGGTCGGTGCGGTCGAGGTAGGAAATCGCCAGTTCGCGGAAGATGTAGTCGAGGATCGAGGTCGCGTTCTTGATCGAGTCGTTGCCCTGCACCATGCCCGCGGGCTCGAACTTGGTGAAGGTGAAGGCGTCGACGAATTCTTCCAGCGGCACGCCATATTGCAGGCCGACCGACACCGCGATGGCGAAGTTGTTCATCATCGCCCGGAAGCCCGCGCCTTCCTTGTGCATGTCGATGAAGATCTCGCCAAGCGAGCCGTCCTTGTATTCGCCGGTGCGCAGATAGACCTTGTGGCCGCCGACGATCGCCTTTTGCGTGTAGCCCTTGCGCCGCTCGGGCAGCTTCTCGCGGTTCGAACGGACGATCTCCTTGACGATCACCTTCTCGACGATCTTCTCGGCGATCACGATCGCCTTCTCCTGCGGCGTGCCGGTGGCGAGGATCTCCTCGGCCTCCTCGTCATCCTCGACCAGCGCCGAGGCGAGGGGCTGCGACAGCTTGGAGCCGTCGCGGTAGAGGGCGTTGGCCTTGATGCCCAGCGAGTGGGAAAGTTCGTAGGCCGCCAGCACCTCGGCGATGGTGGCCGAGTTCGGCATGTTGATCGTCTTCGAGATCGCGCCCGAGATGAAGCTCTGCGCCGCGGCCATCATGTGGATGTGGCTCTCGACCGAGAGGTAGCGGCGGCCCTTCTTGCCGCAGGGGTTGGCGCAGTCGAAGACCGGCAGATGCTCGGCCTTCAGATGCGGCGCCCCCTCCAGCGTCATCGTCCCGCAGACATGGTCGTTCGCGGCGTCGATCTGGGCGCGGGTGAAGCCGAGGTGGCGCAGCAGGTCGAAGGTCGGGTCGGCGAGCTTGTCGGCCGGGATGCCGAGCGCGCGCTTGCAGAAGTCTTCGCCCAGCGTCCACTGGTTGAAGACGAAGCGGATGTCGAAGGCCGACGGCAGCGCCGCCTCGACCTTCTCGAGCTCCGCGGCGCCGAAGCCGTGGCCGACCAGCGCGGCATGGCTGATCGCGGGGCAGTTGGCCAGCGTGCCGTGGCCCACCGCATAGGCCACGATCTGCGAGATCTGGGCGGAACTGTAGCCAAGGGTCTCCAGCGCGGCCGGAACCGACTGGTTGATGATCTTGAAATAGCCGCCGCCAGCGAGCTTCTTGAACTTGACCAGCGCGAAGTCGGGCTCGATGCCGGTGGTATCGCAGTCCATCACGAGGCCGATGGTGCCGGTGGGCGCGATCACCGTCACCTGCGCGTTGCGGTAGCCGTGGGCCTCGCCCAGCGCCAGCGCCTCGTCCCAGGCGGATTTCGCGAGACTGACCAGACGCGCGTCCGGGCAGTTGGCGGCATCGAGCGGCACGGGGGCCACGTTCACCGCTTCGTAGCTTGTAGCACCATGCGCCGCGGCGCGGTGGTTGCGGATGACGCGGAGCATGTGCTGGGCGTTCCGCTGGTAGCCCGCGAAGGCGCCAAGCTCGGCCGCCATCTCCGCCGAGGTGGCATAGGCCACGCCGGTCATGATCGCCGAGAGCGCGCCGCAGAGCGCCCTGCCCTCCTTCGAGTCATAGCCCAGCCCCATGTTCATCAGGAGCCCGCCGATGTTGGCATAGCCAAGGCCCAGCGTGCGGAAGTCGAAGGACAGCTGCGCGATTTCCTTCGACGGGAACTGCGCCATCATCACCGAGACTTCCAGCGTCAGCGTCCAGAGCCGCGTGGCATGGATATACGCATCGGCGTCAAAGCGGCCGCCCTCGAAGAACGTGAGCAGGTTCATCGACGCCAGGTTGCAGGCCGTGTCGTCGAGGAACATGTATTCCGAACAGGGGTTCGATCCGCGGATCGGCCCGTCCTCGGGGCAGGTGTGCCAGGCGTTCACCGTGTCGTGGAACTGGATGCCGGGATCGGCGCAGGCCCAGGCGGCGTGGCCCACCTGATCCCACAGCTCGCGCGCCTTCACGGTCTTGGCGACCTTGCCGTCGGTGCGGCGCAGAAGCGCCCAGTCGGCATCCTCCTTCACGGCCCGCAGGAAGGCATCCGTCACGCGGACGGAGTTGTTCGAGTTCTGGCCCGAGACGGTGATGTAGGCCTCGGAGTCCCAATCCGTATCGTAGGTCGGGAACTCGATCGACGAGAAGCCCTGCCGCGCATACTGCAGCACGCGGTTGATGTAGGTCTCGGGGATCATGGCCTTTTTCGCGGCACGGATCGCGGTCTTGAGGCCTGCGTTTCCGGCCGGGTCGGTCGCGCGCTTCATCGAGCCGTCGAAGCTGCGGATGGCGGCGAAGATGTCGTTCAGCTTCGCTTCATGCTGCTTCGAACCGGCGACGAGAGAGGCGACCTTCTGCTCTTCGATGACTTTCCAGTTGATGAACTGCTCGATGTCGGGGTGATCCATGTCGCAGATCACCATCTTGGCCGCGCGCCGGGTCGTGCCGCCCGACTTGATCGCGCCGGCTGCGCGGTCGCCGATCTTCAGGAACCCCATCAGCCCCGAGGACTTGCCGCCGCCCGACAGTTTCTCGCCCTCGCCGCGCAAGCTCGAGAAGTTGGTGCCGGTGCCCGAGCCATACTTGAACAGCCGCGCCTCGCGGACCCAGAGGTCCATGATCCCGCCCTCGTTCACCAGATCATCCGCGACCGACTGGATGAAGCAGGCGTGCGGCTGGGGATGCTCATAGGCGCTGTCGGACTTCACCAGCTTGCCCGTCGCGTGATCGACGTAGAAGTGACCCTGCGAGGGGCCGTCGATGCCATAGGCCCAGTGCAGGCCGGTGTTGAACCACTGCGGGCTGTTCGGCGCCGCCATCTGGCGGGCCAGCATGTGGCGCATCTCGTCGTAATAGGCGCGCGCATCGGCCTCGGAGGTGAAATAGCCGCCCTTCCAGCCCCAGTAGGCCCAGGCACCGGCCAGCCGGTCGAAGACCTGCCGGGCCGAGGTCTCGCCTACGAAGCGCTCGTCCTCGGGCAGCGCCGCCAGCGCCGCCTCGTCGGGAACCGAGCGCCACAGGAAGTCCGGAACCCCCTTCTCCTTCACGCGGCGCAGGCGTGCGGGCACGCCGGCCTTGCGGAAGTATTTCTGGGCGAGCACGTCCGAGGCCACCTGGCTCCAGCCCTCCGGCACCTCGACGCTCTCGTTGCGGAAGACCACGGTGCCGTCCGGGTTCCGGATCTCCGAAACCATGGTCGTGAAGCCGATGTCGCCATAGGCGCCGCCTTCAGCCGTGGTGAACTTCCGCTCGATCTTCATCTCGCCCTCTCCGTTCTCGTCCCTCGCGGGGCTTGGCCCCGTCGTTGATCCAGCAGCCCGCCACAACACGGCGCCCTCCCGCGAAAGCAGGCGGGTCCGGCGCGTCCCGTAGGGCGGTCTGTCGATGGTTCCCGGCAAGCATCCGCTACATGTAGTGGCGGGCCTCCGTGTCACATCAAGTTGTCGCAAAGCCGACAGCGTGGCAACGGGATTCTTGAAGCCGCCTGCTAGATAATGTGCTTGACGCGCCCTCCGCCTCCATGGGTGGTATCAGTCGAAAGGCTGTGGGTAGTCGTGTGGATAATTCGAGGGAGACCGCGAAGGACAGACGCAAAGGCACGGCCCGGCAGGCAGTTGCAGGCGTGGCCGCAGGCTGGGGATGAACGGCCCTGCCCCGAGTCGCGGGCTTCAAGGCACGGAAATCGCGCGCCTTTCGCGTGGCATCCCTGCAACGCAAACCCCGCACGCCCTGGGGCGGTCGAGGCGGGCGATTCCCCCTCTCCGCCCGGCAGGAAACCGCTGGCAGAGCCGCCGGGGATCGCTTAGATCTTCGGCTGACACCGGCCACGACACCGGAGATCTGCATGCAGGACTCGATCATCTCCCGCTGCGAGGCCAAGGGCCTGCGCATGACCGAACAGCGCCGCATCATCGCGCGGGTGATCGGCGAATCCGCCGACCATCCCGATGTCGAGGAACTGCATGCCCGCGCCTCGGCCGTCGATCCGCGCATCTCGATCGCCACGGTCTATCGCACGGTGAAGCTCTTCGAAGAGGCCGGGATCCTCGAGCGGCTCGAGTTCGGCGACGGCCGCGCGCGCTATGAGGATGCCGAGCGCGACCATCACGACCACCTGATCGACGTGACGACCGGCGCGGTGATCGAGTTCGTCGATCCCGAGATCGAAGCGCTGCAGGAGAAGATCGCCGCCCGGCTGGGCTACCGGCTGGTGGGCCACAGGTTCGAGCTGTTCGGCCGCCCCGTGAAGAGGGGCTGACGCTCGCATCCGGGGTCGCAAGACCCCCGCAAAGGGAGCGGCAGGGACCGCCTCCGCATCCGGGGACAGGATCCCCAAGTCAGGGACAGACATGGAAAACTTGCGCGGCATCGTGATGATGATCGTGTCCATGGCGGGCTTCGCCATGGAGGACATGTTCGTGAAGCTGGCCTCGGCCGGCATGCCGACGGGGCAGATCCTGCTGTTCCTGGGCCTCTTCGGCGCGCCGCTCTTCTGGGCGCTGGCCCGGCGCGAGGGCAAGGCGGTCCTCTCGCGCGAGGTGCTGGCGGGCCCGATCCTCTGGCGCAATCTGGGCGAGATGGTGGGCACGGCCGGTTTCGTGACCGCGCTGGCGCTGACGCCGCTCTCGAGCGCCTCGGCGATCCTGCAGGCGACACCGCTTGTCGTGACCTTCGGGGCGGCGGTCTTTCTCGGCGAGAAGGTGGGATGGCGGCGCTGGAGCGCGATTGCCGTGGGGTTCGCCGGCGTGGTGGTGGTGATCCGACCGGGGCTCGAAGGGTTCGAGCTGGCCTCGCTCTGGGCCGTGCTCGGCGTGATCGGGCTTGCAGGCCGCGACCTCGCCACGCGCCGGGTGGCGGCCTCGACCTCGACCATGCAGGTCGGCGCCTGGGCCTTTCTCACGGTGGCGGCCGTGGGCGGGATGATGCTGGCCGTCGGCGGTGGCGCGGTCTGGCCCGGGCCCGGGCAGATGGGCCTGCTGCTGGGCGCGCTCTGTTTCGGCTTCGTCGGCTACTGGACGCTGATCCTGGCCACCCGCGTGGGCGAGGTCTCGGCCATCGTGCCCTTCCGCTACACGCGGCTCGTCTTCGCCATGCTGATCGGGTTCCTGGTGTTCCACGAACGCCCCGACGCCTGGATGCTGGCGGGCGCGGCGCTGATCATCGGCTCGGGGCTCTACAGCTTCACGCGCGAGCAGCGGCTGCGCCGTCTTTCCTTGCGGCAAGCCGCAGAGTAAGAAGCCGCAAACCCACGGCAACCCAAGGGACAGATTATGAGCACGATCATCGACATCCACGCCCGCGAGATCCTCGACAGCCGCGGCAACCCCACCGTCGAGGTGGACGTCACGCTGGAAAGCGGCGCCTTCGGCCGCGCCGCGGTGCCCTCGGGCGCCTCGACCGGCGCGCATGAGGCGGTGGAGAAGCGCGACGGCGACACGTCGCGCTACATGGGCAAGGGCGTGCTCGAGGCGGTTGCGGCCGTCAACGGCGAGATTGCCGAGATGCTGGTGGGGTTCGATGCGACCGACCAGGTCGGCATCGACCGCACGATGATCGAGATGGACGGCACGCCGAACAAGGGCCGCCTGGGCGCCAACGCCATCCTCGGCGTGTCGCTCGCGGTAGCCAAGGCCGCGGCCGAGTTCACCAACCAGCCGCTCTTCCGCTACGTCGGCGGCGCCTCGGCGCGCGTGCTGCCGGTGCCGATGATGAACATCATCAACGGCGGCGAGCATGCCGACAACCCGATCGACATCCAGGAATTCATGATCATGCCGGTCGCCGCGAAGAACGTGCGCGACGCGATCCGCATGGGCTCGGAAGTGTTCCACACGCTGAAGAAGGAACTGGCGGCCGGCGGCTTCAACACCGGCATCGGCGACGAGGGCGGCTTTGCCCCGAACATCTCGTCCACCCGCGAGGCGCTGGACTACATCCTGCGCTCGATCGAGAAGGCGGGCTACAAGCCGGGCGAGGACATCTACCTCGCGCTCGACTGCGCCTCGACCGAGTATTTCAAGGGCGGCAAGTACGAGATGAAGGGCGAGGGCAAGTCGCTGACCTCGGCCGAGAACGTGGACTATCTCGCGGCCCTCTGTGCCGACTATCCGATCATCTCGATCGAGGACGGCTGCGCCGAGGACGACTGGGACGGCTGGAAACTGCTGACCGACCGTCTGGGCGCCAAGGTGCAGCTGGTGGGCGACGACCTCTTCGTGACCAATCCCAAGCGGCTCGAACAGGGCATCAAGGCGGGCGTCGGCAACTCGATGCTGGTCAAGGTGAACCAGATCGGCTCGCTGACCGAGACGCTGATGGCCGTCGATATGGCCCATCGTGCGCGCTACACCAACGTCATGTCGCACCGCTCGGGCGAGACGGAAGACTCCACCATCGCCGATCTCGCGGTGGCGACGAACTGCGGCCAGATCAAGACCGGCTCGCTGTCGCGCTCGGACCGGCTGGCGAAATACAACCAGCTCATCCGCATCGAGGAAATGCTGGGCGAGGTGGCGGAATACGCCGGCCGCTCGATCCTCAAGGGCTGAGTGCCGAAAGGGGGCTGAGCCCCCTCCTCGCATCTGCGTGGGCCGGCTGATCGTCGGCGCGCGCGGGTCGCTTGCGAGCCCGGCCCGGACGCGGTGCGCCCGGGCCTCTTCTCCTGATCAGGAGAAGGTGTAGTCGCACGGATCGTGCGGACGACCACGGCCGGGACCACGGCCATGCCCGGGGCCGCCATGACCGCGGCCATGAGTCATTTCCTCCAGCGTGCCGAGCGCGCGAAGCACCGGAGCTTCGTAAGTCTGAAACTCTTTATCCAATTTTCGTCTCCTTTATGACTGCCAGTGACCTGGCAGCCCAAGCTTGGCGGCCGCTCTTCACCTGTCAACAAAGGGTTCCTTCCAGGCGCCTTGATGGCCGGAAATACAACCGGACGGGCAGCCGCCTTCAATCGGGGTGCTCATTTCGAGATGGATTCCGCCGGCTTTCGCAGGGCAGCGCGATGCAGCTCCCCTCGGATGCCGGGCGGCCAGCAGGCTTGAAGGCGGGCCGGAGCCCCCCGGTGTTGCCAGGCCCCCGGCGGGCCACGGTCCATGCGCGCGGCGGGATCAGCCTTCGAGAGCCAGTTCCTCGGGGCGGCTGATCCGGCCCCCGCCGATGCAGGCGGACACGCCGGTCGTCGCGGGGCCCGAGGTCGGCAGCCCGCGCGCCACCCTCACGGCCAGGTAGGCGAAGGCCTGCGCCTCGAGCATGTCGCCATCCAGACCCACCTGCTCGACCGGGACGGCCTCGATCCCGGTGCGCGACTCGAGCATGGCCATCAGCACCGGGTTGCGCCGTCCGCCGCCTGTCACCAGAAGCTGCCGGACCGGAGTCGGGAAATGCCCCGCCCCGCGGGCGACCGCCGCGGCCGCCGCCGCGGTCAGCGTGGCTGCCGCGTCGGCGTCGGCCAGCCCCTCCACCGCCCCGAGCAGGTCCGCGAAGGCGTCGCGGTCGAGCGACTTCGGCGGCATCCGGGCGAAGAAGGCGTGGCCGAGAAACCGCTCGACCACCGGCTCCGCCACCTGTCCGCGAGCCGCGAGCCGCCCGCCCTCGTCATGGCTGCGCCCGAAGCGGGCCTGCATGAGGTCGTTGATCGGCGCGTTTGCCGGCCCGGTGTCGAAGGCCAGGCAGGCGCCCGGCGCCTCGGGGCTGGCCTGCCGCGGATCGACCCAGGTGAGATTGCCCACACCTCCGAGGTTCAGGAAGGCCACCGGCTGCTCGGCCCCCAGTCGCCGCGCGCAGGCGAAATGGTAGAAGGGCGCAAGCGGCGCCCCCTGCCCCCCCGCCTGCACATCGGCCGAGCGGAAATCCCAGACCACCGGCAACCCCAGCGCACGGGCGAGCCGCTCGCCCGAGCCCGCCTGATGCGTGCCCCGTCCGCCCGGCTCATGCGCAAGGGTCTGGCCGTGGAAGCCCACCAGTTCCGCGCCCCGAAAGCGGGCCAGCAGCTCGGCGTGGGCCGCCTCGACCACCTGCTCGGCCGCGGCGACCGCCTCCTCGCCGGGCCAGCGCCCGAGCGCCGTCCGCAAGACCTCGCGCTCCGGCCCGGAATAGGGCCGGTAGGCCGTTGCGCCGAACTCGAGGATCCGCTCGCCGTCCGTCAGCACCATGGCCGCATCCACCCCGTCGAGGGACGTCCCCGACATGGTGCCAAGCGCCCAGACCGCACCGCCCTTCAACATGGCTTTCCCTCCATGACCACCACGGATATACCCCGCCATCATAGCTGTGACGACCGCCCAAGGCACGAGGGACCGATGACCTACCATCCCAAATCCGACTTCCTGCGCGTGATGCAGGAACGCGGCTACCTCGCCGACTGCACCGACATGCAGGCGCTGGACGAGGCCATGTCCAAGGGGGTCGTGCCTGCCTATATCGGCTATGATGCGACGGCGGCCTCGCTGCATGTCGGGCATCTGCTGAACATCATGATGCTGCGCTGGCTGCAGAAGACCGGGCACAAGCCGATCACGCTGATGGGCGGCGGCACGACCAAGGTGGGCGATCCGTCCTTCCGCTCGGAGGAGCGCCCGCTGCTCACGCCCGAGAAGATCGACGCCAACATCGCCGGGATGAAGCAGGTCTTCGCGCGCTACCTCGATTACGGCGACGGCGCGACGGGCGCGCTGATGCTGAACAACGCCGAGTGGCTCGACAGCCTGAACTACCTCGATTTCCTGCGCGACATCGGCCGGCATTTCTCGGTCAACCGGATGCTCTCGTTCGAGAGCGTGAAGAGCCGGCTCGACCGCGAGCAGTCGCTGTCGTTCCTCGAATTCAACTACATGATCCTGCAGGCCTATGACTTCCTCGAGCTGTTCCGGCGCTACGGCTGCCGGCTGCAGATGGGCGGCTCGGACCAGTGGGGCAACATCGTCAACGGCATCGACCTGACGCGCCGCGTGCTCGAGGGCGAGATCTTCGGCCTGACCTCGCCGCTCCTGACCACATCGGACGGGCGCAAGATGGGCAAGTCGGCCGGTGGCGCCGTCTGGCTGTCGGGCGAGATGCTGGCGCCCTACGACTTCTGGCAGTTCTGGCGCAACACGACCGATGCGGACGTGGGCCGGTTCCTGAAGCTCTACACCGAGCTTCCGGTCGAGGAATGCGACCGGCTGGGCGCGCTGCAGGGGGCCGAGATCAACGGCGCGAAGATCCGGCTGGCCAATGAGGTGACGACGCTTCTGCATGGGCGCGAGGCGGCCGAGGCGGCCGAGGCCACGGCGCGGGCGGTCTTCGAGCAGGGGGGCGTCGGAGGCGCGCTCGAGGTGGTGGAGATCGCTCCCGCGACGTTGGGAGAGGGTCTTTCGGTCACGCATTTCCTCGTGGTGGCGGGCCTCGTCACGTCGGGCAAGGAGGCCAAGCGCCTCGTGGCCGAGAATGGCCTGCGCTTCAACAACGAGCCGGTGAGCGATGCCAACGCGCCCGTGACGGCGGCCATGATCGGCGACGAACTCAAGGTCTCGATCGGCCGGAAGAAGCACAAGCTGGTGCGCCTCGCCTGAGGTCCGGGCCCGGCGCCAGAGGTGCCGGGCCGGATCCGTTCCCTGATGCCCTTGTGCGCGCGACGCCGGCCGCACGTTTCCCGCAGCCCGCTCGCGCGCCCACAGCCGGGCGCCCCACCTGCAGATGCGACCCGTCGCCGCCGGGTCAGGGTGCCGCTCCCGAGGCGCCGCGATGCTCCCTTTTCTTTTTCCTTGCGGCAAAATAGGGTCGGCCGCAGGATTTCGATCCAATCAGGGAGTTGAACAATGAAGAAGCTGCTTCTGGCCGGAACGGCTACCGTGGCGCTTGCCGGTGCCGCCTCGGCACAGGATGTCAAGCTCGGCATCATCCTGGGCTTCACCGGCCCGCTCGAATCGATCACGCCCAGCATGGCTGCGGGTGCGGAGCTTGCGGTCAACGAGGTGAATGCGGCGGGCACGCTGCTCGATGGCGCGCAGGTGACGGTGGTGCGGGCGGACTCGACCTGCGTCGATGCGGCGGCGGCAACGGCTGCGGCCGAACGTCTCGTGACCTCGGACAAGGTGCAGGGCATCATGGGCGCCGACTGCTCGGGCGTGACCGGGGCGGTGCTGCAGAACGTCGCCCGTCCGAACGGCGTCGTGATGATCTCGCCCTCGGCCACCTCGCCCGCGCTGTCGGAAGCCGAGGATGACGGGCTGTTCTTCCGCACCGCGCCCTCCGATGCCCGCCAGGGCGAGGTGATCGCCGAGATTCTGCAGGAACGCGGCATGGGCTCCGTCGCGATCACCTACACCAACAACGACTACGGCAAGGGGCTGGCGGACTCGATCCAGGCGGCCTTCGAGAAGGCCGGCGGCACGGTCACGATCTCGGCCGCGCACGAGGACGGCAAGGCCGACTATTCGGCCGAGGTCGCGGCGCTGGCGGCGGCGGGCGGCGACATGCTGGTCGTGGCGGGCTATGTCGATCAGGGCGGCAAGGGCGTGATCCAGGGCGCGCTCGACACCGGCGCCTTCGAGACCTTCTTCCTGCCGGACGGCATGTATGGCGACTCGCTCGTGCAGGCCATCGGCTCGTCGCTCGACGGCTCGTTCGGCACCGTGCCGGGCACCGACAGCGAAGGTGCGACGAAGATTCTCGACATGGCGAAGGAAGCGGGCTTCGACGGCACCTCCTCCTATGTGGGCGAGAGCTACGACGCGGCCTCGCTGATCCTACTCGCCATGCAGGCGGCGGGCTCGTCCGCACCGGCCGACTACAAGGCCAAGATCGAGGAAGTGGCGAACGCGCCTGGGGAAAAGATCTATCCTGGCGATCTGGCCAAGGCGATCGAACTGCTCAAGGCGGGCACCGACATCGACTATGTGGGCGCCACCAGCGTCGAACTGATCGGCCCCGGCGAAAGCGCGGGCAGCTTCCGCGAATATACCGTCAAGGACGGTCAGTTCGTCACGGACCGCTTCCGCTAAGGCAGGCGAACGTATAAGGGACCGGGACGGCCCGGGGCGCGCGAGAGGGTGCGCCTTGGGCCGTTGCCATTAAGAAGAACGGACCCGGCGGTGCGGGAGGGCGCGGATCGGCGGGCAAAGGGGAAAGCATGATAGCAGTCGAGAACCTGCACAGGCACTTCGGCGGATTCCGCGCCGTGGACGGCGCCTCGCTGCAGATCGCCACCGGCTCGATCACCGGGCTGATCGGACCGAACGGGGCGGGCAAGACCACGCTCTTCAACGTGATCGCCGGGCGGCTGAAGCCGACCTCGGGCCGCGTCACGATGGACGGCGAGGAGATCACCGGCCTGCCGCCGCACGAACTGTTTCACAAGGGCCTTCTGCGCACCTTTCAGATCGCGCACGAGTTCGGCTCGATGAGCGTGCGGGAAAATCTCATGATGGTTCCGGCCCGGCAGTCCGGCGAGACGCTGTGGAACGCCTGGTTCCGGCGGGGCGCGGTGGAGGCCGAAGAGCGGCGCCTGCGCGACAAGGCCGACGAGGTGCTGGAGTTCCTGACGATCTCGCATCTCGCCGACGAGAAGGCCGCCAACATCTCGGGCGGGCAGAAGAAGCTCCTGGAGCTTGGCCGCACCATGATGGTGGATGCCAAGATCGTGTTCCTCGACGAGGTGGGCGCGGGCGTGAACCGGACACTTCTCAACACGATCGGCGACGCCATCGTGCGGTTGAACGAGGAGCGCGGCTATACGTTCTGCGTGATCGAGCACGACATGGATTTCATCGCCCGCCTCTGCAACCCGGTCATCTGCATGGCCGAGGGCAAGGTCCTGGCGGAAGGCACGGTCGAGGAAGTGAAGAATGACGAGCGGGTGATCGAGGCCTATCTCGGCACCGGCCTCAAGAACAAGGTGGCGGGTCATGCGTGAGACCTCCGGCGTGGTGCGGGAGGCCGCTGTCGGAGCCTCCGGCGGGGATATTTGTGCCAGAATGAAGGGGCACGCCCGTGCGGGAGGCCGCCGTGGCTGAGCCCTTCCTCATCGGCGAGAACATGACGGGCGGCTATGGCGCCGCCGACATCCTGCACGGCTGCACGCTGGCCGTGGAGAAGGGCCAGATCGCGGTGATCGTGGGGCCGAACGGCGCGGGCAAGTCCACCGCCATGAAGGCGGTCTTCGGGATGCTGAAGCTGCGCGCGGGCCATGTGCGGCTTGATGGCGAGGATATCACCGCGCTCTCGCCGCAGGCGCGCGTGGCCAAGGGGATGGCCTTCGTGCCCCAGACCCACAACATCTTCACCTCGATGACGGTCGAGGAGAACCTCGAGATGGGCGCCTTCCTGCGCCGCGACGACATCCGGGGCACCATGGAGCAGGTCTATGGCCTGTTCCCGATCCTCAAGCAGAAGCGCCGCCAGCCGGCGGGAGAGCTTTCGGGCGGCCAGCGCCAGCAGGTGGCCGTGGGCCGCGCGCTGATGACCCAGCCCAAGGTGCTGATGCTGGACGAGCCCACGGCCGGCGTCTCGCCGATCGTGATGGACGAGCTGTTCGACCGCATCATCGAGGTCGCCCGCACCGGCATCTCGATCCTGATGGTCGAGCAGAACGCCCGGCAGGCGCTGATGATCGCCGACCGCGGCTATGTGCTCGTGCAGGGCGCCAACCGATTCACCGACACGGGGCCCGCGCTGATGGCCGACCCCGAGGTCCGCCGTTCCTTCCTCGGAGGCTGACGCATGGACATCCTGAACGCTCTTGTGGCCTTCCTCAATTTCGTCTTCGTGCCGGGCCTGGCCTACGGGGCGCAGCTGGCGCTGGGTGCGCTCGGCGTCACGCTGATCTATGGCATCCTGCGCTTTTCCAATTTCGCCCACGGCGACACGATGGCCTTCGGCACCATGGTGACGATCCTTGGCACCTGGGGCCTGCAAGCGGCGGGCGTGAGCGCGGGGCCGCTGCCCACGGCGCTCCTGGCCCTGCCGCTCGGCATTGCGGTGACGGCGGCGCTGGTGCTGGGCACCGACCGCGCGGTCTATCGCTTCTACCGCAGGCAGAAGGCGGCGCCGACCATCCTCGTCATCGTCTCGCTGGGCGTGATGTTCGTGATGAACGGGATCGTGCGCTTCATCATCGGTGTCGAGGAGATCGGCTTCACCGACGGCGAGCGGTTCCTGATCACCGCCGGCGACTTCCGCAACATGACGGGCCTTTCGGAGGGGCTGGCCATCCGGACCACGCAGGCGATCACCGTCGTGACGGCCGTCATCGTGGTGGCCGCGCTCTTCTGGTTCCTGAACCGCACCCGCACCGGCAAGTCCATGCGCGCCTTTTCCGACAACGAGGATCTGGCGCTGCTCTCGGGCATCAACCCCGAGCGGGTCGTGGCCGTGACCTGGATCCTGGCGGCGGCGCTGGCGACGACGGCGGGCGTGCTTTACGGGCTCGACAAGAGCTTCAAGGCCTTCACCTACTTCCAGCTCCTGCTGCCGATCTTCGCCTCGGCGATCGTGGGCGGGCTTGGAAGCCCGATCGGCGCGATCGCGGGCGGCTTCGTCATCGCCTTCTCGGAGGTGACGGTGACCTACGCCTGGAAGAAGGTGGCGACCTACCTCTTGCCCGACGCGCTGGCGCCCGACGGGCTCGTGCAGCTCATGTCCACCGACTACAAGTTCGCGGTGAGCTTTGCCATCCTGATCATCGTGCTGCTGTTCATGCCCACCGGGCTCTTCAAGGGGAAATCGGTATGAACCGCAACCTCCTTCTCTTTGCCTTCGTGGCGCTGCTCTTCATCGCGACGGGGATGCTGCAGAGCTGGAACTCGGCGCTCGGCATCCTGAACATGGCGCTGATCTCGGCGATCATGGCGCTCGGCGTGAACATGCAGTGGGGCTATGCCGGCCTCTTCAACGTCGGCGTGATGGGGTTCGTGGCGCTCGGCGGGCTTGCGGTGGTGCTGACGGCAGCGCAGCCCGTGCCGGGCGCGTTTGCGGCCGGCGGCTGGGCGATCCTCGGCGCGCTGGCGCTGGCGGCGGCCACCCTCGCCGCGGCGGTCGCGATCTGGCGCCGCATGCGGGCCGGCTGGACGCGGACACTGACGCTGCTGGCCGTTCTGATCGGCGGCTTCTTCGCCTTCCGCGCGCTCTTCGACCCGGCCGTGGCGGCGATCGAGGCGATCAATCCGGCCCTGACCGGCAATATCGGCGGCCTCGGACTTCCGGTGCTGCTGGCCTGGCCGGCCGGGGGCCTTCTGGCCGCCATCGCCGCCTGGGCGATCGGCAAGACGGCGCTGGGGCTCCGCTCGGACTATCTCGCCATCGCCACGCTGGGCATTGCCGAGATCATCATCGCCGTGATGAAGAACGAGGACTGGCTGGCCCGCGGGGTCAAGAACATGATCTCGCTGCCGCGGCCGGTGCCCTACGAGGTCGATCTGCAACGCAGCGCCGCGTTCGTCTCCTGGGCGCAGGGCTGGGGCTTCGATCCGGTGACCGCCTCGGCCATCGTGGTCAAGCTCTGCTATGCGGCGCTGTTCGTGGCCGTCCTGGCCATCATCATCACCCTGTCCGAACTCGCGCTGAGGTCTCCCTGGGGGCGGATGATGCGCGCAATCCGCGACAACGAGGTGGCCGCCGCCGCCATGGGCAAGAACGTCACCCGGCGGCACCTGCAGATCTTCGTGCTGGGCGCGGCGGTGATCGGCATTGCCGGCGCCATGATGACGACGCTCGACAGCCAGCTCACGCCGGGCACCTACAACCCGCTGCGCTTCACCTTCCTGGTCTGGGTGATGGTGATCGTCGGCGGGTCGGGCTCGAACTGGGGCGCGGTGCTGGGCGGCTTCCTGATCTGGTGGCTGTGGGTGATGGTCGAGCCGATCGGCCTTGCGGTCATGGGCGCGGTGACGGCCGGCATGGCCGACGGTTCCTGGCTGAAGGTCCATCTGCAGGACTCCGCGGCGCACATGCGGCTGCTGACGATGGGGCTGATCCTGCTGATCGTGCTGCGCTTCTCGCCGCGCGGGCTGATCCCCGGGCGCTGAAGTGGCGCCCCCTGCTCCCGTCGTGCTGTTGCTGGCGGCGGGGGCCTCGCGCCGCATGAGGGGTGCGGACAAGCTGCTGGAGCCGGTGGGGGGCGTGCCCCTCCTCCGCCTCCAGGCAGCCAGGGCGCTGGAGGCCGGACTGCCGCTGGTCGTGACGCTGCCGCCCGACCGCCCGGCCCGTGTGGCGGCTCTCGACGGGCTCGACCTGATCCGCGTGACGGTCGCCGACACCGCAAGCGGCCTCTCGGCCTCGATCCGGGCGGGCCTCGGGGCGGTGCCGGAGGGACGTGCGGTGCTGATCCTTCTGGCCGACCTGCCCGAGATCGAGGCGTCCGATCTTGCCGCACTCGCCGCCCTCCACCATCAGGCGCCCGCCGCGATCCTTCGTGCGACCTCGGCCGACGGGCGCCCCGGCCATCCGATCCTCTTCCCGGCCGATCTTCGCGCCGACCTGCTGGCGCTGGAGGGCGACGCGGGGGCGCGGACCCTCCTGAGGCGCGAGGCGGCCCGGGTGCGCCCTGTCGCGCTGGAGGCCGCGCGCGCCATCACCGATCTGGACACCCCGGAAGACTGGGCGGCCTGGCGGGCCCGGACAGGCCGCTGAGACCAGATTGGCCGGAATCGGAAAGGGGCTCCCGGAGGAGCCCCTTTCCGCATCGGCCTGCCTTGGGGGGGTGCCGTGCCGATGCCTTGCCTGTCAGCGGGTCAGGGCGGCTTCCCTGTCCGGGACGAGAACGGGGCGCGCCCTGCCAAAGGCGGCCAGTCCGTCGCTGCTGCGCAGGCTGGGGAAAAGTTCGAGCAGTTCGGTGCGTTGCGCGTTGCCCATCCCGTGGATGAGCCGCTCGGTCGGCTGGAAGCTCTCGCACCAGGCGCCGTTGGCAAGCACCACCTCATGCCGGTCGAACATGATGTGGATGTAGGTCGTGCCGCCACAGTCCACCTCGCGGATCCCCCGCGGGCCGACGAGGTGCTTGGCCGCAACCAGCGCCTCGGGCTCGTCGAAATGGATGTGCGTCCGATCGCGGGTGACCAGCAGACGGTGGTTCGGGCTGACCATCATGTCGCGGTCGGGCAGGTCCTGTCCGAGGCTCCCTTTCTCGACCAGCACGGGTCTGAGGTGCGGATGGGCCAGAAGCAGCGCGTGATCGAGCCGGCGGCGGCTGATCCAGCGGATGGGCTGGATCCCGTTGTCGCGGCTGATGACACGGTCGCCGACGGCGAGTTCTTCCACCGCCACCTCTCCCCGTGGCGTGGCGATCAGCGTGCCCGGCGTGAAGCAGGCAACAACGACCGTGCCGGATTGGGACCTGGATTCACTCATGACACGCGATGCTCCGATACACCTCCAGCGCCTTTTCGCCGCCCGAAAGGGCCGGGTGATGCGGACCGGAAGCCATCGGCTTCTGCTCCGGGCGTGGCTCACCGGAGCCGGCATGGCGCAATCTGAAATCCAACATTCTCAAAATGGGTCCGGCTTCTCGAGCCGCGCCTGAAACTCCCGATCCGCACCCCGACCGATGGCCGACTGTCGCCGCCGCGAGGTCCGATCCCGCCAAGCCGGGACAGGAAAAACGTAGCGGCCTCCGCGGCTTGCACAAAGGGAAAAGCGAAGGTCGGCTCGGCTGCGGGCTCCCGCGGAGCCTCGTGGCGAGGCGTTTCGCTGCAATTGCACAACCGCCAATGGCAAAATGTCACGCACTCGCCCGAAGGCTGGGAACACTCCCCTGCGCAGGATTGCACCAACCGAAGAAGGCGCTTGGCCTGTCCACCTTCCCCGGCGCCCCTGGCCGATCGGCGCTTCGGCATCAAGAACTGCAACCGCAGCTCGCAAGATCGCGCGCGCACCGCCCTGGATGCAGACGAAAGAGGCGGATCACCCTGAGGTTGCGCGCCCGGCGTTGGGCGCGATTCGTGGCCACGCCGGCAGCGCGCATGATGGGTTGAGAACAAACCGGGATCTGGTGCGGCTGGTCGGACTCGAACCGACACTCCGTGAGGAAAGGGTGTTTGAGACCCCCGCGTCTACCATTCCGCCACAACCGCACGCGGGTCCGTTTAGCCTGCGCCCTCGCCCACGTCAATGTGGCGGTCCGGAGCCGCGATCAAGGGGTGCCAGCCCCCCCCGGCAGGCTGCGAACGTCGCGCACGGTCAGAGGCGGTCGGCGCCGAAGCTGTCGCAATCCACCAGCCTGCCAGAGCCGTAGCCCCTCTCGAACCAGCGCATCCGCTGCTCGGAGGTGCCGTGGGTGAAGGTGTGGGGCATCGGCACCCGCCCCGCCGCGCGCTGGAGCGTGTCGTCGCCGATCCGGCGCGCCGCGTTGATGGCCTCTTCGATGTCCCCCGGCTCAAGGCTGCCGAACTGCGCCTCGGCATGGCGGGCCCATATGCCCGAGAAGCAGTCGGCCTGCAGCTCGATCCGAACCGAGATCGCGTTGCTCTCGGCCTCGCCGACGCGGGCGCGCAGGGCGTTGGCCTCGTCGAGGATGCCCAGTTCGTTCTGCACATGATGCCCGATTTCATGCGCCACGACATAGGCGGCCGCAAAGTCGCCGCTGGCGCCCAACTGCCGCTCCATGGTCGCGAAGAAGGCGGTGTCGAGATAGGCCTTGCGGTCGAGCGGGCAGTAGAACGGGCCGGTCGCCCCGTTCGCCCCGCCACAGGGCGAGCCGGTGGCCTGAGAGAACAGCACCAGCACCGGCGGCCGGTAACGGGCATCGAGCTGGTCGGCGAAAACCTGGGCCCAGACCTCCTCGGTGTCGGCGAGCGTCACCGAGACGAACTCCGCCGCCTCCTGATCCGCGGCCGAAAGTTCCCGCGGGGCCTGCGACCCCGTGGTGCCCTCGAGCAAGGGCGTGACATCGACGCCGAGCGCCCAACCGATCAGGAGCACCGCGAGAAACCCCGCCCCGCCGATCCCGCCGATGCTGCCCACGCGCGAGCGCCGCCGGTCCTCGATGTTCCGGCTGCCCCGCCGTCCGCGCCAGTCCATTCCGATTCTCCCTCGGCCATCTTCTGCACGAACTAGAACCGCCCGACCGCCCCGCCACTCTCGTTTCATCTTGACCGCCGCGGCCGCGCATGATGCAACCCGCGGGATCATGCCGGAGGTGCAGCGATGACACGCAGGTTCCTGATGCTGGTGGCCGCCGCCGGGTCGGCCGGGCTGCTTCTCGGCGCGCTGGGGTTCCAGTTCTTCGTCGAGCTTCCGCCCTGCCCGCTGTGCATCTGGCAACGCTGGCCGCACGTTCTGGCCGTGCTGGCCGGGGCTGTCGCCGTCTTCCGTCCCGCCCCGATTGTGGCGCTGGTGGGTGGCCTTGGCGCCGCGGCATCGGCCGCCATCGGCTTCTACCACGTGGGCGTCGAGCAGAAATGGTGGCTCGGCTTTGCCTCCTGCTCCACCGGCTCCATCGAGGGCATCTCGGCGGCGGATCTGCTCAATCCTGCGGTCGATCTCGGGCCGGTCGTGCGCTGCGACGAGATCGCCTGGCAGTTCATCGGCATCTCGATGGCCGGGTGGAACGTGATCATCTCGGCCACACTCGCCGCCCTCTGGCTGGCCGCGGCCCTGCGGAAGGCATAGGCTTGGCGCCCCTTCCTTCGCAGCCGCAGCGCGCTATGCTGAGGGATCGGCGAAGAGAGGGACGCGCATGGAAGGTTTCTCGCGATACGCGATCTACTGGACGCCCGAGGGCCCGCTCGCCCGCTTCGGCCGGAGCTGGCTGGGGTGGGATCCGGTGACGGCCGAGCCGGTAGCCCATCCCGCGATCGAGGACCTGCCGCGCGATGTGGCCCTCATCACGCAGGCGCCACGCAAGTACGGCCTGCACGCCACGCTGAAGCCGCCGTTCCGGCTGGCCGACGGAGCGGACGTGACAGACCTTCACGCCGCGGTCGTGGCGCTCTGCCCCTATCTCGCGCCCGTGACCCTGCCCGGCCTTAAGCTCGACCGCATCGGCGGCTTTCTCGCACTGGTGCCTGCGGGCAATGAGGAACCTCTCGCGGACCTCGCCGCCGAGGTGATGCGGGCGCTTGACGGTTTTCGCGCGCCGCTGACAGAGGCCGAACTCGCGCGCAGACGGCCCGAGCGGCTGACACCCCGGCAGCGCGGCCATCTGGCGGACTGGGGCTATCCCTACGTCTTCGACGATTACCGCTTTCACGTCACGCTGACGGGTGAACTGCCCGAAGCCGAGCTTGCCGAGGTGGTGACGGTGCTCGAGCCGCTGCTCGAGCCCATTCTGGCCGAGCCCGTGCGCATCGGCAGCCTCTGCCTCTTTGCCGAAGCCTCCGACGGCCGTTTCCGCATGCTCGAGCGGCTGCCGATCACCCGCTCGTGAGGCGTCAGCACATGAGGGTGCCGGGCGCCGCGGCACGGCGACGCTCGCGGACCAGCTGCGCCGGCAGGCCAAGCGCCCAGTGAAGCCCGGCCAGCGCCAGCGCCGTCAGCATCGCCTCGCGCGGGGGCTGCGCGCCCAGCCAGATCAGCATCGGAAAGGTGAGCATGAGCGAGGTGGCCGCGCCCGAAAGAGAGCGCACGATCCAGGTGCCGGCCGGCCGCATGGTGTCGGGCCGGCGGGTCAGGTGCCAGTCGAACCAGTCGAAGAGCAGGCGATGCAGGCCGGACCAGAGGAAGGCCACGGCGGCCACGGGCAGCACCACCGTCAGCGCCGCGCGCGCCGAAACGTCAAGGGCCAGACTGTAGAGCGGGATGGCAAGCGCCAGCGCCACCGCCTCGAAGAAGAGGGTCTGGAACAGGCGTCCGGCAAAGGAAGGCGAGGACATGGAAACTCCAAACAACAAAAGAAAGGTCTCGTATCGGAGCGCGGACGGCGCTCCGCGGCCCTAATGGGACCTGTGCAACCCTTAGCAGCGGATCAGGAAAACCGATAGGCCCCTGTCGGGCCATCGGCGGATTTCAGCGCCGGAACCTGCCCGCGATCCGGTCGTCAGCGGCCCGCGCGGCGGGTTTTCTGCGCAGCCTTCCGCGCCAGCTTGGCCGCCGAACGCGCGCTGCGCGTGGGCCCGGGTGCCCCGAGGACGAGGTCCTGGGCCGCCCCGGCCGCGCGACCGAGGAAGAGGCGCCGGAGCCGGCTGACGAATGCGCGAGCGATCATGGTCAGTCCTCGAAGAGTTCGCTTTGTCCCGTCACCGGCTCGTCCTCGTCCGGCTGCCGCGCGCTGCCCGGCGGCGGACGGTTGTCGAGCAGGCCCGCCGCGCGCAGTTCCTTGATCCCCGGCAGATCGCGCGCCGACTCGAGCCCGAAGTGATCGAGGAAGGTCTCGGTCACGACGAAGGTCACCGGGCGGCCGGGCGTCATGCGCCTGCGGCCGAACCGGATCCATTCCAGCTCGATCAGCTGGTCGATGGTGCCGCGACTGACGGCCACGCCGCGGATCTCCTCGATCTCGGCGCGGGTGACGGGCTGGTGATAGGCCACGATGGCCAGCGTCTCGATCGCGGCGCGCGAGAGCTTCTTCTGCTCGACCGTCTCCTTGCGCATCAGGAAGCCCAGATCGGCGGCCGTGCGGAAGGCCCAGGCGTCGCCCACCCGCACCAGATGCACGCCGCGCCCCTCGTAGCGGCTGCGCAGATGCATCAGCGCCTCGGCCGGATCGCAGCCATGCGGCATCCGGGCCGCCAGCTCGGCCACCGTCACCGGATCGGCGGAGGCGAACAGGATCGCCTCGACCATCCGTTCCTGCTCGGCCATCACCGGCGCGTCGAACAGGCACTTTTCCGGCCGTTCGTTCATCAGCCTTCCTTCCTGCGGATCAGGATGGGGGCGAAGGTCTCGCCCTGTCGGACCTCGATCTGGCCGCGCTTGGTCATCTCGAGGATCGCCGCGAAGTGGGCCGCGGTGGCCGAGCGGCGGCGCATCGGATGGCCGTCCCAGCCCTCGGGCAGATACGAGGTCAGCTCGCCCCAGTCGCCGAACCAGCCGAGCATTCCGCGCATCCGCTCCAGCGCCTGTTCCATGGTGAAGACATGGTGGCGGTCCATCACGAAGGGGCGGAACTCGTCGCGGGTGCGGATGCGGGCATAGGCGCGCATCAGGTCGATGAGGGTGACCGTGTAGCTGATCTGTCGGTGGCGCGTGACATCCTCGGGCAGGCCGCGGGCGAAGAAGTCCCGTCCCTTCTGGTCGCGCGCCATGAGCCGGGCGGCGGCATCGCGCATCGCCTCGAGCCGTTCGAGCTGAAAGGCCAGATGCGCGGCCAGTTCCTCGGCCGAAGGCCCCTCCTCGGTCGGGTCGGGGGGCAGCAGCAGCCGGCTTTTCAGATAGGCGAGCCAGGCCGCCATCACGAGATAATCGGCCGCAAGCTCGATCCGCAGTTGCCTGGCGTGGGTCACGAACAGCAGATACTGCTCGGCCAGCTTCAGGACCGAGATCCGGCGCAGGTCCACCTTCTGCGTGCGGGAGAGCGTCAGAAGCAGGTCGAGCGGGCCCTCGAACCCCTCGACATCGACGATCAGCGCCTCGGCCGCCAGCCGGTCCGCGACGCTGAGGACGGAGGTCTCTTCCCAACCGTCAGCCATGCACATGCCCGCCCAGAAGGCCGGCATGTTCGGCCTCGAGCGCCCGGCTGTCAACCGGCTCCGGCGGACGGCGCGCGGCAAGGGCCGCCCGCGCCCGGGCCAGCGTCGCCGCGCCCATGTCACCTGAGGCCAGGGCCACCGCGTCCATCTCGGCCAGATCGCCGTTGCAATGCAGCGCCAGATCGCAGCCGGCGGCGATGGCCGCGCCCGCGCGCGCGCCGATGCTGCCCGACAGCGCCTGCATCGAGAGATCATCGGTCATCAGAAGGCCGCCGAAGCCGATCTCGTCCCGGATCACCCGGATCATGGCGGGCGAGCAGGTCGCGGGCCGCTCGGCGTCATGGGCCGCAAAGATCACATGAGCGGTCATGGCGAGCGGCAGGTCCGACAGCGCCCGGAACGGCGCGAAGTCGCTTTCGGCCAGCGTCTCGCGCCCGGCGGTCACGGTGGGCAGGTCGTGGTGCGTGTCGGCCGCGGCGCGACCGTGGCCCGGCAGGTGCTTCATCACCGGCAGGACGCCGCCCGCCAGATGCGCCTCGGCCACGGCACGCGCCAGACGCGCCACGCGCGCCGCCTCGTCGGACAGGCAGCGGTTGGCGAGGAACGGGTGCGTGGCCGGGGTCAGGACATCGGCCACCGGAGCGCAGTTGCCGTCGATGCCCACGGCGCGCAGCTCCTCCGCGATCAGCCGGTAGCGCAGCCAGAGCATCCGCTCGGCGCTCTCGCTCGCCTTGCCCACCGCCTCGAGGGGCGGCAGCCACTCGCGCCAGTGCGGCGCGCGCAGGCGCTGGACGCGCCCCCCCTCCTGGTCGATGAAGATCGGCGCGTCGCGCCCGACCGACCCGCGCAGATCGGCCGTCAGGGCCGAGACTTGCGCCGGGTTCTCGATGTTGCGCGCAAAGAGGATGAAGCCGAACGGATCAACCTGCCGGAAGAAGTGGCGCTCGGCGTCGGTCAGGGTGGGGCCGGAGCAGCCGAAGATCGTGGCCGACCGGCCGGCTTCGCTCATCGCAGCGCGACCGGAATGCAGGCGGTGTCCTCGGCCAGAAGCGCCGAGCAGAAGCGGCGTGCTTCGCCCTCATCCGCAAAGCCCGAGGCGCGGAGCCGGTAGAAGGTCCGCCCACCGCTCTGCGCGGTCTGGACCACGCGGCCCTTGTCGGTGATCAGGGCGCCGAAGCGGGAGGCGAGCTTGTCCCACTCGCGGCGCGCCGAATCCGCATCATCGAAGGCGCCGAGCTGGACGAGCCGCGTTCCGGCCGGGAGGGTCGAGGCGTCCACCTCGGTCGCGGCGACGGCGGCGGCGGGCGCAGCGGCCGGCGTGGCGGCGGCCGCGCGTGCGGACCGGGCCGGGCGCGGCGGCGGGATGGGCGAGCTGCGGATGGCGCCGGGCTCGGCCACCAGCGGCATGGTCTCTTCGACCGCGGCCTCGGGCTCCGGCGTGTCCGCAAGGGCCTCGGCAAGCGCGAGCTTCGTGGCATCCACGTCCAGGGCCGGAAGGTCCGTGCCGGCAAGGTCGGCGCCGTCATCCTCCTCCGCGACCTCGGGCAGGATCTCGGTCGTCGCCGCCAGACTTTCTTCGGCGGATGTGGCCGCAGTGGCCCCCGGCTGATCGAGGCCCGGCTCATCTTCCAGGGCAAGTTCCACCGGCTTGGGCGCCAGAACCAGCCGGTCCGGCGGCGGGGCCGCCGTGCCGGCCGCGGCCACATCATTGACGGCAAGCCCCTGATGGGCCGCGATCTCGCCGCCCGGATTGTCGGGAACGATGCGCATCGGCCCTTCCAGCGCGCGCACCACGGGGATGCCGTTCACGTCGCGCACCGCCAGCTTGTAACCCCAGATCGCAAGCCCGAGGATCAGCGCGATCGACGAGACGCCGCCTGCGATGTTGATCATGCGCTGGACCTTCGCAGGCCGCTGGGGGGCGTAATACCCCTCGAAGTCGTCGAAATCCACGTCCGCCATGCTCTGCCCCACTGCGCGCGGGGCACGCCCCGGCGCTGCTTGCCTGTTACGCCCCGGCGGATGCATGTTTTCAGCGCATTTCTTCGACCGGAGTGACCCCCAAGATACCCAAACCGGCGCAAATCACAACGCCTACGGCCCGGGCAAGGGCGATTTTCGCCTGTGAAACCACAGGATCGTCCTGCAGGAAGCGCAATCCCGGCTCATCGTTGCCGCGGTTCCACAGCCCGTGCAGGTCCGAGGAAAGCTCGTGCAGGTAGAAGGCGATGCGATGCGGCTCGTTCGTGCGGGCCGCGATCTCGACCAGCCGCGGCCATTCGGCCAGCTTGGCGATCAGCGCAATCTCGGCCGGATGGTCGAGCCGGTCGAGATCCGCGCCGGCCAGCGCCGCGTCGGCCACGTCCATCCCCTGCTCGCGCGCCTTGCGCAGCACCGAGTTGATCCGGGCATTGGCATACTGGACGTAGAAGACCGGGTTTTCCTTCGACTGTTCGAGCACCTTGTCGAAGTCGAAGTCCAGCGCGGCGTCGTTCTTGCGCGTCAGCATGACGAAGCGGGTGACGTCCGGCCCCACCTGCTCCACCACGTCGCGCAGCGTGACATAGGTGCCGGCGCGCTTCGACATCTTGAAGGGCTCGCCGTTCTTCCACAGCTTCACCAACTGGATCAGCTTGATGTCGAGCGGCACGCGCCCATCCGACAACGCGGCCACGGCGGCCTTCATCCGCTTGACGTAGCCGCCATGGTCGGCGCCGAAGATATCGATCAGCTGGTCGAAACCGCGGGTCACCTTGTCGTAGTGATAGGCGATGTCGGGGGCGAAGTAGGTCCAGCTGCCGTCCGACTTCTTCACCGGCCGGTCCACGTCGTCGCCATGGGCGGTCGAGCGGAACAGGGTCTGCTCGCGCGGCTCCCAATCCTCGGGGGTCTTGCCCTTCGGCGGCTCCAGAACGCCTTCATAGATCAGACCCATGTCCTGCAGGCGCTGCAGCGCGGCCTCGATCTTGCCGGTCCCGTAGAGCGCCTTTTCCGAGGAATAGACATCCATCTCGACGCCGAGGGCGGCCAGATCCTCGCGGATCATCTGCATCATCATCTCGGTGGCGAACTCGCGCACGTCGGTGAGCCAGAAGTGCTCGCCCTTGTCGAGCAGGCTGTCGCCATACTTCGCCTTCAGCGCCTCGCCCACCGGGATCAGATAGTCGCCGGGGTAGAGCCCCTCGCGGATCTCGGGCTCGAGACCATGGGCCTCGCGGTAGCGTTCGTAGGCCGAGCGGGCCAGCACATCGACCTGCGCGCCGCCGTCGTTGATGTAATATTCCCGCGTCACGTCCCAGCCGGCGAAGACCAGAAGCCGCGCCAGCGCGTCGCCCACCACCGCACCGCGGACATGGCCCACATGCATCGGCCCCGTCGGGTTGGCCGAGACGAATTCGACGTTCACCCGCTGGCCCGCGCCGATGGTCGAGCGGCCGTAGGCGTCGCCCGCCTGCAGCACGCGGGCCACGAGGCCCTGCCAGACCGCCGGCCGCAGCCGCAGGTTGAGAAAGCCCGGCCCCGCCACCTCGGCCGACAGAATCCGAGGATCCGCCGCAAGCCGCGTGGCCAGCGCCTCGGCGATCGCGCGCGGCGGCTTGCCCGCGGGCTTGGCGAGCACCATCGCCGCGTTGGTGGCCATGTCTCCGTGGGCCGGATCGCGCGGCGGCTCGACCGCGACGGCGGACAGGTCGAGCCCTGCGGGAAGCTCGCCCGCCTCGGCCATGGCGCCAAGCTCGGCGGTCACGAGAGAACGGATTTCGGTGAAGAGGTTCATTCGGGGCTTGTCCTGATTGTTGCCCCGGCTTTGCCAGAGGCGGGCGCACAGGTCAATGGCGCCCGCCCCGGCCGTCAGCTCCGCCCGTCGCGCCAGTCGTCGAGCGCCGCATTGGCCTCGCCCCGGGCCGCGGGCGCGGCTCCGGGAGCCACCGCCCCCGCCGCGCTTGGATGGCGGGTGCGGAAGTAATGCGCCTCGCGCGAGCCGAAGTAGAAGCCCACGATCGCCGCCAGCAGCCACCAGAGCGGATCGGGCACGAGGGCGAGACCCGACATGCGCCGGCCGAAGCTCTCGGGATCGACCATGGCGAAGCTGAAGAGCGCAAGCGTTCCGAAGGCGAGCATCGGCCGCGGCAGCCGGTTCACCCCGTTCACGAACCGGTCGAACCCGCCATTGCCGGGATTGGCGAACTCTTCGGAATATTGCTGCAGCGCCTCGCCCTGCATCTCGGCCGAAAGCTCGATCTCGCGCGTGGCGTTCGGGCGGAAGACCTCCGCCACATCCTTCACCGCGGCCCCGAGAGTGGCCACGCCGTCGCCGCCGGCGATGATGCGTCCGATCAGGCCCATGAGGCGGTCCTTTCCCGATGCTGGGCATCGGTCAGGCGGTAACGGGGCGCCATGAACTCTTCCGCCCGGAGGATCCAGCCGCCCTTTCCGCCGTCCTTCCTCCGGGCGTACTTGCGCGACGAGGGCCGCCCATCGGCCAGCGCATAGTAGAAGTTTCGGCGGGCGACGGCGTAGGCATCCGCAAGATGATCGGGCGCGGCCTCATGGGCCGCCTGCGCCTGCCGGATGGTCTGGGGCCCGATGGCCCCATCGGCGGCGCAGGGAAATCCCATCTCGGACACGAGCCGCTGGAGGATTTTCACCGCGTTCGAGCCGGCGTTGACATACATGTCGAAGAGGCCGGGGTGCAGCACCTCGGGCAGGTTGCCGATGCCGGGGCGGCGGAAGTAATGTTCGACGAAGATCGCCTCGGCCTGCGCGCGGGTCACGGCGCGCACATCCTCGAGGCCGATGCGCCCGTCGCCCGTCGTGTCGAACCCCAGACGCCGCAGCGTGGCGATGGTGACACCGTATCTCGTGGCCCCGCCGGGATCGTCGGGGTCGTTCACAAAGCCGCCCTCGCGGGCGACGATCTCTTTCGCGATCTGCTGGACCGTCTGCATCTCACCCTCGTCTTCAGCCGGAGGCCAGACTGGAGGAGGAGGTTCAAGCCGTGGTTAAGACCGCGCACGGCGGAGCGGTGAGAGCGGGGGCTCTGCCCCCGCGCCCCCGGGATATTTGGGCCAGAATGAAGGACGGCGTGCGCGGCATCGGGAGGCGGCGCGGGAGCGGCCGGTCAGCCCTGGGGCTGGTCCTCGGTGTGCTGGAAGACGCCCTGTTCCTTCAGCGCATCCACCACTTCCTTCGGCATGTAGGTCTCGTCATGCTTGGCGAGGATCTCGCTGGCCTGGAAGACGCCGTCCACGAGGCGGCCGGTGCCGACCATGCCCGCATCCTCGGCAAAGAGGTCGGGCAGGACGCCGGTGAAGCGGACAGGCACGGTCGCGTTCGTGTCGGTCACGCGGAAGGTGACGGTCTCGCCCTGCCCCCGCACGAGGCTGCCCTTCTCGACCAGCCCGCCGATGCGGAACACCTCGGTCTCGGACGGCGGCGCCTCGACCACCTGCGTCGGCGAGCGGAAGAAGTTGATCCCGTCGCGCATGGCGTAGCCGATCAGGGCCGTCGAACCCGCCAGCGCCACGAAGGCCAGCGTGATGATCTGGATGCGGCGTTTCTTCTTCAGGCCCTTCATGTCACCCTCTTGGCAGAACGGCTCTTACGGGAAGACCGGGGCGAGCCGGAGGCCCGCCGCCTCGTCCAGCCCCAGCATCAGGTTCGCATTCTGGATCGCCTGCCCCGAAGAGCCCTTGCACAGGTTGTCCAGCACCGCCACCACCAGGGCGCAGCCGGGGATCCGGTCCCCGATCACGCCGATATGGACGTAGTTGGACCCCCGGATATCCCGTGTCGAGGGGAGCGCGCCAAAAGGTAGCACCTCAAGGAACGTTTCCGTGAGGTAGCGGTCCGCGAGGGCCCGGTGCACCGCTTGCGGGTCGCCCTTGACATGGACGCTGGCAAGGATGCCGCGGTTCATCGGCGTCAGATGCGGGGTGAAGCGGACCTGCACGGGCCGCCCGGCGATCTTCGAAAACTCCTGGTCGAACTCGCCCAGGTGGCGGTGCGTGCCGCCGGCGGAATAGGCGTGCGTGCCCTCGGACAGCTCGGCATGGAGGAGGTTCTCCTTCAGGCTCCGTCCCGCGCCGGAGACGCCGGCCTTGAGGTCGATCAGGATGTCGTCGAGGTCGATCACGCCCGCCTCGATCAGCGGCCGGATCGCATACTGGCCGGTCGCCGCGTTGCATCCCGTGCCGGCCACCAGCCGCGCGCCGCGGATCTCGTCGCGGTAGAATTCGGTCAGCCCGTAGACCGCCTCCTTCTGCAGCTCGGGCGCGGAATGGGGCTTGCCATACCAGGTCTCGTAGGCGGCCGGATCGCGGAGGCGGAAATCGGCGGAGAGATCGACGATCTTCAGATCGCGCGGCAGGGCCGAGATCACCTCCTGCGAGGTCGCGTGAGGAAGGGCGCAGAAGGCCAAGTCCACATTCGAGAAATTGATCTCGTCGATCTTCTGCAGGCGCGGCAGGTCGAGATGGCGCAGGAACGGAAAGACCTCGGACATCGCCATGCCTGCCTTGCGGTCGCCCGAGAGCGCCACGATCCGCATCGAGGGATGGGTGGCGATCAACCTGACCAGCTCGGCGCCCGTGTAGCCGGAGGCTCCGAGGATGGCGATGTTCTGAACCATGTGTCTCTTTTCCGTTTCTTTCGGTCAGGCGGCCTCGAAGGTGATGCGCCGGCGCAGGAACTGCGTGGCCTTGTTCGAGACCGACCGGGGGTCGCCCGTCGTCAGGAACTTCGACTCGGTGCCCTGCCCCACGAACTCGGGCCTGCGGGCCAGATAATCCGCAAGGCTCTCGGCCACAAGATTGGCCTGCGAATAGACGGTGACCTCCGGCCCCAGCGCCTCCTGGAAGGTGGCCTCCATCAGCGGATAATGGGTGCAGCCGAGGATCGCCGCCTGCGGATGCGGCATCCGCCGCTTGAGCGCTTCGACATGGCTGCGCACCAGCGCCTCGGCGAGGATCTCGTCGCCCTGCTCGATCGCATCCACCACGCCGCCGCAGGGCTGGGCCTCGACATCCACGCCAATGGCGCGGAAGGCCAGTTCGCGCTGGAAGGCGCGGCTGGCCACGGTCGCGGGCGTGGCAAACAGCGCCACATGCTTCACCGCCACCTCGCGCGGGGGGCTGTTGTCGCCCCACTGCCGCTCGGTCAGCGCCTCGATCAGCGGCACGAAGACGCCGAGCACGCGCTTGTCCCGGGGGATCCAGCTCTCCTGCATCCGCTTGAGCGCCGCGGCCGAGGCGGTGTTGCAGGCCAGGATCACCAGATCGCAGCCCTCGGCCCAGAGCCGCTCGGTCGCCGCGCAGGTCAGGGCGAAGATGTCGTCGGCGTCGCGCACGCCGTAGGGCGCATGGGCGTTGTCGCCGAAATAGACGAAGGGCACCTCGGGCAAGCGCCTCTGGACCGCATCAAGAACCGTGAGGCCACCCAGCCCCGAATCGAACACACCAACCGCCATGCCTGCCCCCGCCCCTCAGGACTTTTCTGTCCCGTCAGCATAGGATCATGCCGCGCAAGACGGAAGCGCCGAGGTGGCGCCATCCGACTTATTCCGCAGGGCCCGCGAGCCCGCAACGGGCACGGGAGACCGCACCGCCCTCGGGCGCCGAGGACTACTCGGCCGCCATCGGCAGGGGCGCCCCGCCCGCGCGGATCGCGGCCAGAAGCTCGGCCCGGCGGTGCGCGGCCGTCTCGGCATTGGCCTCCTTCACCGGCCCGTAGCCGCGGATCGCGAGGGGCAGCCGTGCCAGCTCGCGGCCCAGTTCCATCGTTTCGGGCGTCAGAGCGGGAAGGATCTCGGCCATGTCCGCCTCGAACTGGGCGATCAGCCGGCGTTCGAGCCGCCGCTCGGGGTTCCGGCCGAACGGATCGAGCGGGGTGCCGCGCAACGGCTTGAGCGCCGCGAGCAGCCGGAACGCCGGGATCATCCACGGGCCGAACTGGCGCTTCCTGGGCCGTTCCTCTCCCTTGCCGGCCAGGAACGGCGGCGCGAGGTGGAAGGTCGGGCGGAAGTCGCCGTCGAACTCGGCCCGCGCCCGCGCCATCGTGTCGAGATGCAGCCGCGCCACCTCATACTCGTCCTTGTAGGCCAGAAGCTGGTAGTAGCCGCGCGCCACATCCTCGCGGATCTCTGGCGGGGCGCGGTCCACCAGCGCGCGGAAGCGCCGCGCGAGCCGGCGGGACTGGTAGCCGACCAGCCGTTCGGCGCGGTAGTCCACCGGATCGACGGGTTTCACCGGCTCGGGCTGCAGGATACGGGCGGCCTCGGCCGGATGCAGCACCGCCCAACGGCCGAGGGCAAAGGCGCGCGCATTCCGCGCCACCGCCGCGCCGTTCAGCTCGATCGCGCGATGGATCGCCTCGGCCGAGAGCGGGATCAGACCCTTCTGCCACGCCGCCCCGAACACCATCATGTTGGAATAGATCGAGTCGCCCATCAGCGCCCGCGCAAGCTCGGTCGCATCCAGGAAGGCCACCCGATCCTGGAGCCGCGCCTGAAGCGAAACCTGCAACCGTTCCGAAGGCACGCGGAAGTCGGTGTTCCGGGTGAACTCTCCCGTCACGATGTCATGGCTGTTCACCACCGCCCCCGTGCGGCCCGTGGCCATCAGCCCCAGGGTCTTCGCACCCGCCGTCACGACGAGATCGCCCCCGATCACCGCATCCGCCTCGCCCACCGCCACGCGGATGGCGCTGATGTCCGAGGGCTGCTCGGCGATGCGGCAGTGGATGTGGACGGCTCCGCCCTTCTGGGCGAGGCCCGCCATCTCCATCATGGCTGCAGCCTTGCCGTCGATGTGGGCCGCCATCGAGAGGATCGCGCCCACCGTGACCACCCCCGTGCCGCCGACCCCCGTCACGAGCAGGTTGTGCGTGCCCCGGATCGTCGGCAGATCGGGCTCGGGCAGGTGCGGCAGGTCGATCTCGGCGGTCGCGGCCTTTCGGGGCTGCGCGCCTTCGAGCGTGACGAACGAGGGGCAGAAGCCGTTGAGGCAGGAGAAATCCTTGTTGCAGGAGGATTGGTCGATGGCGCGCTTGCGGCCCAGTTCGGTCTCGACCGGCACGATCGAGACGCAGTTCGACTGCACGCCGCAGTCGCCGCAGCCTTCGCACACGTCCGTGTTGATGAACACCCGCCGGTCGATGTCGGGGAAGGTGCCCCGCTTGCGGCGCCGGCGCTTCTCGGCGGCGCAGGTCTGGATATAGACGATGGCCGAGACGCCCGGAATCCGGCTGAACTTCTTCTGCACCTCCATCAGGTCGGCGCGCTCGTGGATCTCGATGCCGCCGGGGAAGCGCGAAAGGTCCACCTCCTCCTTCGCGTCATGCACGACCGCGATGTGGCCCACACCCATCGCCTGGATCTCGCGCACGATGCGGTCGGCGCTGAGGTCGCCCTCGTTGTGCTGCCCCCCCGTCATGGCCACGGCGTCGTTGAAGAGGATCTTGTAGGTGATGGTGGTGCCCGCAGCCAGCGCCGCCCGGATCGCCTGCACGCCTGAGTGGTTGTAGGTGCCGTCGCCCAGATTCTGGAACACATGCGGGCGCTTCGAGAACGGAGCTTCCCCGATCCAGTTCGCGCCCTCGCCGCCCATCTGGGTGAAGCCCACGGTGTCGCGGTCCATCCATTGCACCATGTAATGGCAGCCGATGCCCGCATAGGCGCGGCTGCCCTCGGGCAGCCGGGTCGAGCTGTTGTGCGGGCAGCCCGAGCAGAAATAGGGCAGCCGCGCCGCAAGGTCCTGCGCATTGTCCGCCCGGCGCGCCTCGGCCAGCCGGGTGAGGCCCGCCTTCACCCGGTCGGTGCCCCGGCCCTCCTCGATGAGGATCGCGCCGATCTTTTCCGCGATCCCGACGGGATCGAGCGCGAACCGTGTCGGAAACAGCTCTTCCCCCCGATCGTTCTGCCAGCCGTAGATGCGCCGGCCGCGGCGGTCGTTGAAGATCGCCTCCTTGGCCTGCACCTCGATCAGCTTGCGCTTTTCCTCGACGCAGACGATCAGTTCGAGCCCCTCGGCCCAGTCCTGAAAGCCGCGGAAGTCCATGGGCCAGACCTGCCCCACCTTGTAGGTGGTGATGCCCAGCCGCTCGGCCTCGGCCTCGCCGATCCCCAGCAGCGACAGGGCATGGACAAGATCAAGCCAGCTTTTCCCGGCCGAGACAAAGCCGATCTTCGCGCCGCGGCGGCCCCAGACGCGGCGGTCCATGCGGTTGGCATGGCTGAAGGCTTCGGCCGCGAACCGCTTGTGGTCGATCATCCGCGCTTCCTGCGCGACGGGCGTATCGACAAGCCGGATGTTGAGCCCGCCCTCGGGCATGCGGAAGTCGGGCAGGACGAAATTCATGCGGTCGGGCCGGCCATCCACGACCGCCGTCGCCTCGACCGTGTCCTTCATGGTCTTGAGACCGACCCAGACGCCCGCAAACCGCGACAGCGCCCAGCCATAGAGCCCGTAATCGAGGATCTCCTGCACGCCCGCCGGCGAGAGGACGGGAATGTAGGCATCGACCATCGCCCAGTCCGACTGGTGCAGCGTGGTCGAGCTTTCGCCGGTATGGTCATCGCCCATCGCCATCAGCACGCCGCCGTGGCGCGAGGTGCCGGCCATGTTGGCGTGGCGCATCACGTCGCCGGTGCGATCCACCCCCGGCCCCTTGCCATACCAGAGCGCGAAGACGCCATCGAAGCGCCCCTCGCCGCGCAGCTCGGCCTGCTGGGTGCCCCAGATGGCGGTCGCCGCCAGATCCTCGTTCAGCCCCGGCTGGAACAGGATGTCCGCGCCCCTGAGGTCCTTCTCGGCGCGCGCCATCGTCAGGTCCACCGCGCCCAGCGGCGAGCCGCGGTAGCCTGTCACATAGCCTGCGGTATTCAGCCCCGCCGCCCGGTCGCGCGCCTTCTGCATCAGCATCAGCCGCACCATGGCCTGCGTTCCGTTCAGCAACACCGGCGATTTCGCGAGGTCGGTGCGGTCGGACAGCTTCACATCCTGCCTGCTCATAGGTCTCCTCCCAGTGCCTTTGAACATGACTCCATGTTAGGTCAAAATTGCTGACCTACAAAGCGGTTTCCGAGCCATGTTTCCATTGCAACCCGGATATGCAATCCGATAGGGATCATTGCGCACGGGCCGCCTGACGCGGCGGAGGATTGCGACATGGACTGGGACAAGCTCAGAATATTCCACGCCGTCGCGGATGCGGGCAGCCTGACCCATGCCGGCGACACGCTCCACCTCTCTCAGTCGGCGGTCAGCCGCCAGATCCGGGCGCTGGAAGAGAGCCTGAACGTGACCCTTTTCCACCGTCACGCGCGGGGGCTGATTCTCACCGAGCAGGGCGAGCTTCTGTTCGATGCGACCAGCCAGATGGTCAAGCGGCTGGAGGCCGCGGCCGCGCGGATCCGCGACAGCGAGGACGAGGTCTTTGGCGAGCTGCGCGTGACCACCACCACCGGCTTCGGCACCCTCTGGCTCGCGCCGCGGCTGGTCGGGCTTTACCGCAAGTATCCCGCGCTGAAGATCGACCTGATGCTCGAGGAGCGCGTGCTCGACCTGCCGATGCGCGAGGCCGACGTCGCGATCCGCATGAAGGAGCCGAGCCAGGCCGACCTGATCCGCAAGCGCCTCATGTCGATCCGCATGCGCCTCTATGCCTCGCCGGACTATGTGGCCGAGCACGGAATGCCCGAGAAGATGGAGGATTTCTCGCATCACCGGCTGATCTGCCAGCTTCCGGGGGCGCCTCAGGTGGCGGCGGGGGCGGCGCTGGTGCAGGAGATCCTGACGAACGACATTCCCTCCACTCTCACGGTGAACAACTACTTCGGCGTGCTTCAGGCGGTGCTGAACAATCTCGGGGTGGGCGTCATGCCGGACTATCTGGCCGTGGCCTTCCCGCAGCTGGTCCGGGTCATGCCGGAGGTCGAGTCGAACGACGTGCCCGTGTTCCTCGCCTACCCCGAGGAACTGCGCCACTCCAAGCGTGTCGCCGCCTTCCGCGAGTTCGTGATGGAAGAGATCTCGCTCTACCGCAGGCAGCAACAGACCTGAGCGTGCTCGCCCGGCCGTGCGGCGGGGAAGCGCCTCGGCGGGCTAACCGCATGGCAATACAGGAAAAGATGGATCCGTGGCTAAGCTATGCACCAGACGCATGACGGCCATGCCTTCAGCATAGCATCATGGCGCTTGATCGCGACGAGTCGCGGCCCTACATCGCCTCTCGAAGCGGGTGATCGAGAGTCTCTCTCGTCCGCTTCATACCTCCCTGTTGGACTTGGGCCGAGCTTCTGCTCGGCCTTTTTTTTGCTTTCCGCATAGCTTTGTCGGAATGCCCATCCGATGGGCCATTTGCGGCGACGATGCCGAACGGCACAGCAGAACAAGGACGGTCGGGCGAAAAATCTTGCGCCGGCGCGCGGTGCGCCTCCTTCCCCTGATGGCCGTTCCGTCCTATGAGGCGCCAAAGCCCCTGCCGCGGAGAGATGTGCCATGACCGAGCCCGAAATCACCCCCGAGCTGATCGCGGCCCACGGCCTCAAGCCCGACGAATATGAGCGCATCCTCGGGATCATCGGGCGCGAGCCGAGCTTCACCGAGCTTGGCATCTTCTCGGCGATGTGGAACGAGCATTGCTCCTACAAGTCGTCGAAGAAATGGCTGCGCACCCTGCCCACCACCGGCCCGCAGGTGATCTGCGGCCCCGGCGAGAACGCGGGCGTGGTGGATATCGGCGACGGTCAGGCGGTCATCTTCAAGATGGAGAGCCACAACCACCCGTCCTACATCGAGCCCTATCAGGGGGCGGCGACCGGGGTCGGCGGCATCCTGCGCGACGTCTTCACCATGGGCGCGCGGCCTATCGCGGCGATGAACGCGCTCAGCTTCGGCGAGCCGAGCCACCCCAAGACCGCCCATATCGTCAAGGGCGTGGTCGAAGGGATCGGCGGCTATGGCAATGCCTTCGGCGTGCCCACGGTGGGCGGCGAGGTGCGCTTCCACCGCGCCTACAACGGCAACTGTCTGGTGAACGCCTTTGCGGCCGGGCTCGCGGACGCCGACAAGATCTTCTACTCGGCGGCCTCGGGCGTGGGGATGCCGGTGGTCTATCTCGGCGCCAAGACGGGCCGTGACGGCGTGGGCGGCGCCACGATGGCCTCGGCCGAATTCGACGACACGATCGAGGAGAAGCGCCCGACCGTGCAGGTCGGCGACCCCTTCACCGAAAAGCGCCTTCTGGAAGCCTGTCTCGAACTGATGGCCTCGGATTCGGTCATCTCCATTCAGGACATGGGGGCGGCCGGCCTCACCTGCTCGGCCGTCGAGATGGGCGACAAGGGCGACCTCGGCATCAAGCTGCAGCTGGACAATGTCCCGCAGCGCGAGGCCAACATGACGGCCTACGAGATGATGCTGTCGGAAAGCCAGGAGCGGATGCTCATGGTGCTGAAGCCCGAGAAGGAGGCCGTGGCCCGCGCGATCTTCGAGAAGTGGGATCTCGACTTCGCCATCGTCGGCGAGACCATCCCCGAGGACCGCTTCCTGATCCTGCACGGCAACGAGGTGAAGGCCGACCTGCCGCTGAAGGCGCTGTCGGGCACTGCACCGGAATACGACCGCCCGTGGGTCGAAACGCCCGCCGCCGCGCCCTTGGGCGACGTGCCCGAGGTCGATCCGATCGAGGGTCTCAAGGCGCTGATCGGCTCGCCCTCCTATGCGCACAAGGCCTGGGTCTGGGAGCAGTATGACAGCCAGGTGATGGCGGATACCGTGCGGGCACCCGGCCTCGGCGCGGGCGTCGTGCGGGTGCATGGGACGCCGAAGGCGCTGGCCTTCACCTCGGACGTGACGCCGCGCTACGTCAAGGCCAACCCGTTCGAGGGCGGCAAGCAGGCGGTGGCCGAAGCCTACCGCAACCTGACCGCAGTGGGCGCGAAGCCCTTGGCCACCACCGACAACATGAACTTCGGCAACCCGGAAAAGCCCGAGATCATGGGCCAGTTCGTCGGCGCCATCAAAGGCATCGGCGCCGCCGTCGCGGCGCTCGACATGCCGATCGTCTCGGGCAACGTCTCGCTCTACAACGAGACCGACGGCGTGGCGATCCTGCCCACCCCCACCATCGGCGCGGTCGGCATCCTGCAAAGCCTGGACGAGCTGATCGCGGGCCAGCCCGAGCAAGGCGACGTGGCGCTGGTGATCGGCGAAACAAAGGGCCACCTCGGCCAGTCCGCGCTGCTGGCGGAACTGCTCGGCCGCGAGGACGGCGACGCGCCGCATGTCGATCTCGACGCCGAGAAGCGCCACGGCGAGTTCCTGCGCGCCAACCGCAAGCTCGTGTCGGCCGCGACCGACCTGTCCGACGGCGGCCTCGCTCTCGCGGCCTTCGAGATGGCCGAGGGCGCGGGCCTCGGCCTGACGCTGACGGTCACCGGCACCGCGCAGCTCTTCGGCGAGGATCAGGCACGCTATCTGGTGGCCGTCCATCCCGACCAGACCAAGGCGCTGCAGGCGGCGGCCGAAGCCGCCGGAGTGCCGCTGCAGCAAGTCGGCCAGTTCGGCGGCGAGGAAGTGACGCTGGGCACCGTCTCGGCACCGCTGGTGGACCTGTCGCGCCTCTACCGCGGCGCCTTCGCGGCTGCCATCGGCTGATGCTTTTGCGGGCAGAGGCCACGCGGCCCCTGCCTGCAGCCCGCGCACCGCTTGCGCGCGTCCTGCATGCGTCATACATCTTTCGCAAGAGTGACCGCACAGGAACCCCCGCCCCATGGCCATGGAAGCCCAGGACATCGAGAACCTCATCCGCGCCAGTTTCCCGCAGGCGAAGATCACCATCACCGACCTTGCGGGCGACGGAAACCACTGGTCGGCCGAGGTGATCGACGAAAGCTTCCGCGGCATGAACCGCGTCCAGCAGCAGCGCGCGGTCTATGCCTCGCTCAAGGGCAAGATGGATGGCGCGCACGGCGAACTCCACGCCCTCGCGCTGACCACCAAGGCCCCCGACTGAGCCCAATCCACCATCGACGACCGCGTGAAGGCGCGGCCCAACCACGAGGACGATCCGACATGACCACCACCGTCGAAGAACAGCTCCGTGACCTCGTCACCACGAACGACGTGGTCCTGTTCATGAAGGGCAGCAAGACCATGCCGCAATGCGGCTTCTCGAGCCGCGTCGCCGGCGTGCTCAACTACATGCAGGTGGCCTACAAGGATGTGAACGTGCTCGAGGACGCCGACATCCGCCAGGGCATCAAGGACTTCTCCGACTGGCCCACGATCCCGCAACTCTACGTCAAGGGCGAGTTCGTGGGCGGCTGCGACATCGTCACCGAAATGACCCTCTCGGGTGAGCTTGACCAGCTCTTCGAAGCCAAGGGCGTCACCTACGACAAGGCCGCCGCCGACAAGATCCGCGAAGCCAACGCCTGACCCTTGCGGGCGCGCCTGCGGGGCGCGCCCCTTCCCCCGGCGCCCGCCCGCAGGCGATGCCTCGCACCCTCCGCGCGACAGCCGGCCCTTTCACTCTGTAAAAATATCCTCGGGGGGAGCCGCCCGTTCGGGCGGCCGGGGGGCAGACAGCCCCCCGCCTCCGACACCAACCCTGAAGGCCCGGCCTCAGGCGCGGGCGCGCTCCTCGACCCGCTCGGCCATGGCCTCGGCCCGCGCCGCAAGCTCGGCCAGCGCCTCTTTCACGCCCTCGGGGATCACGGGAACCTCGATCCGCTCGGGCTCCGGCGCCGGACGGGCTTCGAGTTCGGCCACCTGCTCGCGCAGCCGGCGGATCTCCTCGTCCACGCCCGCCATCCGGTCGGCCAGCATCAGTCCCGCCATCAGCAGCATCCGTGAATCCGTCATGCGGCCCATCTGCTCGACCACGGGCGCCGCCTCGGCGTCGAGCATGGCTGCGGCCGCGTGCAGGAACTCTTCCTCGCCCGGCTGGCAGGCGACCTCGAAGGTCTTGCCACCGATGGCAATGCTCAGTTCAGGCATCCGAGCGGCCCTCCGCGATCAGGGGTTGCAGCGCCGAGAGCACCTCGTCCACCTCGGCGGCCTCGGTGGCGCGGGCCGCGCGCAGAGACTCGAGCTCGACCACCATCGAACGGTTGAGCAGGTGCGGGTCGGCCACGCCTTCGGCGGTGGCCTCGCGCAGGCTGCGCAGCGCCTCGCGCAACTGTCCCGTCGTCTTCTTCATCCGCTGAAGCTCCAGCCCCTGCACGTCGAGCTGCCGCGTCAGCGCCTCGACCTGCTCCTCAAGCTGGCCGATCCTGGCCCCCTCGCGCTCCTTCACGGCCTTCAGCCGCTCAGCGAGCTGGGCATTGACCATCCGCTCCTCGTCGAGTTCGGCCTGCAACGGGTTCTCCGCCGGCATGACGGGGATCGCGTCGATCCCCGCTCCGATCCGTTCAAGGGCGGCCGTGAGCCGCCGCTCGAGTTCCACCATCTCCTGCATAGGTCTGCCTTTCCGTTCCGTTTCGGCCGGGCCGTCCACATTTCGCTTGCGCGAACATGCGGCGGCACATTGTCGCGCGAATCACATCCGCCCGGCGCTTTTCCCCGATCTTATCGTCGGTTGCCCCGCGATGCGCCCCCCTTTGGCATCAGAAAGGGACCCACGCGCTTGATCTTGCCGGTCGGGCTGATATGCAGCCCTGAAGCGGTGCGCGCAAGAAGCCGCGCCCGGGGGCATCCAAGTCGGAGAATTGCCGTGGACATACAGAGCCTGCGCGAGCAGCATCCCGATCACTGGAAGAAAGCCTGCGCCATCCGCGCGCTGACGCTCGACGCCGTGGCGGCGGCCAATTCCGGCCATTCCGGCATGCCGATGGGCATGGCGGACGTCGCGACCGTGCTCTACGAAAAGCACATGGTCTTCGACGCGCAGTCCCCCGACTGGCCGAACCGCGACCGGTTCGTGCTGTCCGCGGGTCACGGCTCGATGCTGGTCTATTCGCTGCTTCACCTGACCGGCGACCCCGAGTTCCCGATCGAGCAGATCAGGAACTTCCGCCAGTGGGGCTCCCGAACCGCTGGCCACCCCGAGAACTTCCTCGCCAAGGGGATCGAGACCACGACCGGCCCGCTGGGCCAGGGTCTCGCGATGGCCGTGGGTCTCGCGATGGCCGAAGAGTCGCTCCGCGCCCGCTGGGGGGCGAAGATCATCGACCACTACACCTACTGCATCGCCGGCGACGGCTGTCTGATGGAGGGGGTGAGCCAGGAGGCCATCGGCCTCGCCGGCCGGCACGAGCTGTCGCGCCTGATCGTGATGTGGGACAACAACGGCATCACCATCGACGGCAAGGTGGCGCTGTCGGACCGCACCGACCAGAAGGCGCGCTTCGCCGCCGCGGGCTGGGACGTGTTCGAATGCGACGGCCATGATCCCGCCGACATCGACCGCGCGCTGACCGAAGCCAAGGCCTCGAAGGGCCCGGCCTTCATCGCCTGCACCACGCATATCGCGCTCGGCTCTTCGGCGCAGGACACCTCCAAGGGTCACGGCGCGCTGACCGATGCCAAGCTGATCACCGACACCAAGGCCGCCTATGGCTGGACCGCCGGGGCCTTCGAGATCCCGGCCGACATCAAGACGGCCTGGGAGACCATCGGCTCGCGCGGAGCCGAGGCCCGCAAGGCATGGGACGAGCGGTTCGCCGCCCTCTCGGACAGCAAGCGCGCCCTCTTCCAGCAGCAGTTCTCCTGCGAGCCGCCGAAGAAGCTCGCCGCCGCGGTCCGCGCCGTGAAGAAGGACGCGGTCGAGAAGATGCCGAAGGTCGCGACCCGCCGCGCCTCGGAGATGGTGCTGGAAGCGGTCAATCCGATCATGACCGAGACCATCGGCGGCTCGGCCGACCTGACCGGCTCGAACAACACCAAGACCGCCGACCTCGGCGTGTTCGACCCGATCAACCGCAAGGGCCGCTACGTCTATTACGGCATCCGCGAGCACGGCATGGCCGCGGCGATGAACGGCATGGCGCTGCACGGCGGCCTGCGCCCCTACGGCGGCACCTTCATGTGCTTTGCCGACTACTGCCGCCCCGCCGTGCGCCTCTCGGCGCTGATGCACATGCCGGTGGTCTATGTCTTCACCCATGACTCGATCGGTCTGGGCGAGGATGGGCCGACCCACCAGCCGGTCGAGCATCTGGCCATGCTGCGCGCGACGCCGAACATGCTGGTGTTCCGCCCCGCCGACCTGACCGAGACCGCCGAGGCCTGGGAGATCGCGCTCTCCGAAAAGGCCACGCCCTCGGTGCTGGCGCTGTCGCGGCAGAACCTGCCGGCGGTGCGCAAGACCCACACCAACAAGAACCTCGTCGCGCAGGGCGCCTATGTCCTCGAGGAAGCGACCGGCAAGCGTCAGGTCATCCTGATCGCCTCGGGCTCCGAGGTCGAGGTCGCGCTGAAGGCCCGCGAGGCGCTCGAGGCCGAGGGCATCGGCACCCGCGTCGTCTCGATGCCCTGCATGGAGCTGTTCGCCCGGCAGGACGAGGCCTACCGCCGCAAGGTTCTGCCGGCGGGCGCCGTCCGCATCGCCATCGAGGCGGGTGTCCGCATGGGCTGGGACCGCTGGCTTCTGGGCGAGCGCGGCCGCGAGGGCAAGGACGGCTTCATCGGCATGTCGGGCTTCGGCGCCTCGGCCCCGGCCGAGCGGCTGTTCCAGGAGTTCGGCATCACGCCCGAGGCGACCGTCGCCAAGGCCAAGGCCCTGCTCGGCTGAACCAACCTGCCCACCGCAACAGAGCGTCCCGCCCGATGATGAAGCATCGGGCGGGCGTTTCCATTCGTTTCCTGCCGAGGCCATGCCAGCAATAGGCGATGGCGGCCGTCAACCGCAGGGATATCTGTCTCGGGCGGTTGTCAGTGGGGCTGGCGCTCAGCCTCGTGAGACAACACCCCCTGCGGACCCGGTCCGGGCAGCAGAGTTCCGTGCCGGTGTAGCCTTGAGGGTGAGGAGGCCCACGGCCGCCCCTCATCCCAGACACGGGCATGTAAATCAGGCTTGCAGGAGGGGAGTGGAGCGGGTGAAGGGAGCCGGTAGGCGGTTGCAGCCGGTATCAGGGCGTTGCATTTGGCCTGTAAAACAAGGGGTTTTTGGCGACAGCCTGTAATTTCCAGTTGCGTCTATACGCACCAAGTAGCATCGTTTTTGGCCAGCGGCGTGGCTGGCGGGAAAATGGATCTGCTGCCGTTCTTCGGCTCCCCCGCCACCCGGCTGATGGGAGGCGGTTTGGCAAGCGGACGCGGGTTCTATTCCGGTTCCGATCCATACTGCGGATTGCTGATTGGAGGCTACAGGAATGCCGAAACGGGCGAAAGAGCTCGGGGCGCTCGACATCAAGAGGGCGGCGCACCCCGGCACACATGATCGCAACGTGTGGATGCAGGCGGGCGGCGTGGCCGGGCTCCTGCTGCAGATCACTCCGAACGGGGCGAAGTCTTGGATCCTCCGCACGATGGTCGCGGGCAGCCGGCGGGCCATCGGCCTCGGGGCATATCCTGAAGTCGGTCTCGCCGACGCCCGCGATAGGGCGCGGGAGGCGAAGCGGAAGATCGCCGAAGGGATCGACCCTATCGAAGAGCGGAAGGAGGCGCGCGCCGCACTGGCGGCCGCGCGGCGCAACACGCTGACCTTCGCCGACGCCGCCGACAGGTGGATCAAGGCGAAGCTGTCCGACCGACCTGAGAAGTCTCAGAAGGCGGTGCGCTCGACCCTGACGGCCTATGCCTTCCCGGAGATCGGCGACCTGACCGTGCAGGAGGTGGCACCGCATGACGTGGTGCGCGCCCTCAACACGATCTGGACGACGAAGCCGGACACCGCCACGAAGATGAGGGGCTATCTCGAGGCGATCCTGTCGTGGGCGACCGTATCGGGCTACCGCACGGGCGAGAACCCGGCCCGGTGGGCTGGCAATCTGAAGGAGCTGCTACCGTCGCCCACCGCGGTCGCCAAGGCCCGCGCCGGCAATTTCCCGGCGGTGCCGCTGGCCCGGCTTGCCGACTGGTGGGAGGAGCTGGGCCAGCGCGAGGGCATGGGCGCCACCGCCCTCCGCTTTGCCACCCTGACGGCGGCGCGCTCGGGCGAGGTCAGGGGCGCGACGTGGTCGGAGATCGACCTTGGCGCGGGCCTGTGGGTGATCCAGGCCGACCGGATGAAGATGGGGCGCGAGCACCGGGTGCCGCTCTCTGCGGACGCCGTGGCGATCCTGAAGGCCGTGCCGCGGATGCAGGGGTGCGACTATGTCTTCCCGAGCACCCGCGGCGGGATGATCAGCGACATGAGCGTGAGCGCCGTCATGCGGCGGATGCAGGAGGATGCTGAGGCCGAGGCCAAGGCGGCCGGTCTGCCGGTGGACAAGGCCGGGTGGCGCGACGCCCGCACCGGCCGCCCCGCGGTGCCCCACGGCCTGCGCAGCTCGTTCCGGGACTGGACGGCCGAGCTCGGCTACGACCGCGACATGTCCGAGATCGCCCTCGCCCACCTCGTGGGGTCCGAGGTCGAGCGGGCCTACCGCCGCACCGACATGGTCGAGCGCAGGCGCGCCATGATGGATCATTGGGCCCGATTTCTGCGAGGCGAGGCGACCGGCCGGGTGATCGAGTTGCGCACCGCGCGATGATGCATTGACGAAACGCGGGGCCTTCCCGATATTGGGCAGGTCCGCGAACGCTCCCTGCGCGGAATTGATACTGCTGATTGGAGAGGTGGCGTCGCGCCATGGGGTGCACCAATCATCCCTCCCGAGCGGGAGGGGCAGTGGGGGAACCCCATGCAGTATCAATCAGCGCCCACGGGCGCACTCTCTGCCGCCGATCTGCTCAAGTGGCTCGACCAAGTCGCCGATGACCGGGATCTCGCGCCCGTCACGTCGCGCATTGCCACGAGGCTTGCCGCGAAGCTCACCGGCAGCGAACCGCGTGTGGAGCTTGTCCTCGACGCCGTCGCCGATGATCTGAGGATCGGGAGGTCGACCGCTCATCGCGCGCTAGCAGCCCTTCGGGAGCGCGGGCATGTGCTTGCCGCGCCGTGCCGCGGCAACGTCCTCGCCTATCAGCCCGTCCTTCGGCAGGAGGCGTGAAGCCATGGGGCGAAATGAAAACCCCGGCGCGCTGGCGGGCGCGGCCGGGGCGAATGGGAAGTCGAGCAAGCGCGATGATGCCGCAGGGTGCGACCGCGTGCAAGGGCGCGGCATGAGTGTTGATCGCAAGCCCGAGCGCTCCTCGTTCGACACCGAGCGCGACAGTTTCCTCCTGGAGGTTTCAGCGAACCGGAAGCTCAGTGCTGCCGCCAAGTCGGTCGCCATCGAGATTGCCATCGGGCATGCCAGCCGCAAGCGCTTCAACAAGGGTGATCGCTGGATCGCGTGGCCGTCCTTCGAAACGCTGGCGGGCGCAACCTGCTACGGCCGCAACGCCATCATTCAGGCGGTGAAGGAGCTGGAGGTGGAGGGCCACCTCGCGGTGCTCCGGCACAAAGGCGGCGGGTCGGGCCGTTCGAACCGTTACCGGCCCCTCGTGAAAGGCACGAGGAACAGTATCGTGGAGGATACCATTGAAGGCGACCCGAACGGTATCGTGGAGGATACCGTTTCGGACGGAAACGGTATCGTGGAGGATACCGAGAGGGTATCGTGCAGGATACCTGAACCGCTGAAAGAACCGCTGGACGGCGCGGGCGCTCACGCGCCTGCGCCTGAACCGCCGAAGACGGCACCCAGCCCGGCTACCGTAGAGTCCTCGAATGATGTTTCAGACGCGAGCGCGAGCGCGGGCGCGCGTGGACGCGCCCGCTCGGACGACGTTCAGGGGGAAGATCATCACGCGTCGGATCCAGAGGCCGCGTCTTTCGACCTCGACCTCGTGCCTGAGCACGCGCCGGCCGACGGTGTCGTGCCGCTTCCGATCCCGCGGCGAGGTCAACACATCTCACTCGCCGAACGCGACGCGCTGGCCGAGGGATGGCTCCGAGCTGAAGGCCCGCTCGCAGACGAAGCAGACGACGAGGATGCCGAGGCCGAAGAGCAAGACGATCGGGAATACGCTGCGGTCATCCAAGCCGCCGCCGAACTCCGGAGGCTTCACGGATGGTCGACCGGTGATGCTGAGACCCTTGTTTTTGAGGCCGTGCGCGGTTGCGTCTACGGCGCCCGCGAGAGCGCGCAGCTTGCAGGCGACATGGCCTGTCGCGCCATGAGCGGCTTGCAGGACGAGGCGGCGGCGCAGGCGTGGCGGCGGCATCTTGCCGTGATGCGGGCCGTCTTCGTTGTCCACGCCGGAGACAAGAAGGCTGAGGCTGTCGTCGCACGCTACGCCCGGCGCTACGAGGCAGCGAAGGGCATGGCCGCCCAAGTTCAGGCGGAAGCAGGCAAGGAGGTATCTCATGGGTGACATTGTGCGGCCGAATTTTCGCGGAGCCCGGCCGGACTGTGAGCGACCATCGTCGGAAGGCGCTGGCGCCGTCGTGGCCTCCATCAGGAGCTTCCTGCTCTGGGCGCCGCCAACGCTCGACCCTCATTCTGTCGCGCTCGACATCTTGATGATGGAGACGACTTCAAGGGACCGAGCCAAGGCGAAGGCGGCCGCTCTCGAGGCTTGGCAGGATGCGGTCGCCAAGTTTCGCGCAACAGCCGACGCTCGTCACCTCGACGCCGAAACGGCGGATCGCCTGTTCGCCCAGTGGCGGGCGCTGGTGGCGGTGGCCGGTGCGGCAGAGCGCGCAAGGCGCCAAGCCGCCTTTCTTCACGAGGAGGAAGAAAGGCGGCGCCGCCTCGACAGCTTCAGCCGGATTTTGGCGGCCGACCTGGAGCGGACCATCCGCGGCCTGGAGGGCGGGATCCATGGCTAACGCACGGAAATACCCGATCGACTTTTCCGCACCGCCCGCCGTCGGAACGACGCTGAAGATCGGCCGCAAGGTGGGTGAGGTGGTTGCGGTAACGCCGCACGCCCGGCGCGACGGCGCCCCGTCGTGGCTGATTACATGGTCAATCGAGGGCCGGCGCGCGACCTCCGGGCTGCGCGCCGCCGGGGTTTGCTACGAAAGGGGCGAACGATGAGCGGCGAAGTCCAGATCATGTTGGGCATGACGGAGCGACTTCTTCCCGCGTTCAACCCGGAGGCGTTCGCGCAGATGTTGACCCCGATACTCGACCGCAGCGATTCCGGGACGGCGGTCGCTGTTTGGAGCGCCTGGAAGACGCGGGCGGAGCGGCAGCTCATTCAGCGGAAAGTGCCGGAGGCGACCCGCCGCCTGATCCTGCGCGACCTCACCGCAGCCGTGCGCCTCGAGCTCTACGAGATCCGTGGCAGCGTCAAGTGCGGGCCGCGTCCGGCGCAGGTAGCCTCGTCGGCCCAGGTGCTTTCCTTCCGCCCGCGCGCAGCTGCGGGAGGGGGCGACCGTGGCTGACCTCCTCGCTCTCGACCCCGCCGACCTCTGGCGCCCGCCACTCCACCAGATCGACGAGAACACCCGCCTCAGCCACCTTGACGCGCTGGGGCGGACGAGCCTCTTCCGGCACGCTGCCGACAAGCTTGCAGCCGATCCGGACCCCCGAAGCCGGCTGTTTGTGGAGATGGTCGATCGAGCGCTACATGCGCACGTCCACGAGCGCGAACCACTCGGCCGTGCTCTCGGCACCCAGCCGCCAGCCGGTCTGTCCGCGCGATGGGCGGCGCTGCAGGCCGAGCGAGACCGGCTCTTGCACACTGCCCGCGCCTCTCGGCCGGAATGGCGCACGGCCTCGGCAGCGCGGGCGGCGCAGTTGATCGACGCTGCCTGGCAGCGCTACGCGGCGACCGTCTGGCCACAGGCACGGGAGGATCGTGACACGGCCCCCGCGGTTGAACCGCAAGCGTCGTTCTGGCGGCTCTGTCGTCTCGAGGCCGGGGGCGGGCCCAAGGCGGTGGGCAGCGAGCGGATTAGGCAGATCCTCCAGTTGGCAGACGGCCCCATGGATCGACCGGAACAGCTCCCGCTCCTCTGATGAGGCCCGGGGCGGTCATCCGCCCCGGTGCCGTTTCGGCAAATCTGCCAGAGGTTCGGATTTGTCGCGCGCGCGCGCACCTTGGCTCCAGAACAAAGCACCGGAGCCGCCCATGCCCCCGAAGTCCCCGCCCCTGACCCTCGACCCCGCGCGCCTGGACGCGCTGGCGCGGGTCGCCGACACGAAGACCTCCGCCGTCCGTTCGCACACCGATCGCCGGCACGATCTGCGCGAGAAGCTGTCCGACGTCGATCTGCGTCGCCGCCTCCATGGCGACAAAGTTGCCCAGGCCTCGCCGCCGCGCGATGCCCGCGCCACCTTTGCCGCGTTCGACGGTGAGGCCTCACGGCTTGACCGAGAGGCCGCCGACCTGCGCCGGCAGATGGACGATCTCGACGCCGAGATCAGCGCCACCAGCCGCGAAGCTGGCGCTGCGCGTGAGGCCTACAAGCGCGCCCTCGAGCTCGCCTGCATCGAAGGCTTGCCGCTGACGCTCGCGCACCTTGAGGCGGCGCGGGCCGCTAAATTCGACACGATGGCGAGCGAGCTCGCCGCCTTCTCGGCGGAGGTGGGCCAATGATCGCCGATATCCTCTCCAGGCTCCGCGGGCAGCGTGAGGGCGCCGTGGGCGCTCTCGACGCCTTGGAAACCATGCGTGCCCAGATCGATGATGCCAAGGCCGAGATCCGGCGCATCGCGTCCGCCCCGCAACCGCTCGAAGACGCGATGGCCGCGTTCGACCGGTGGGCGGATCAGCAGGTCGTGGCTGCCATCGACGGGCTGCCGACCGGCCGGCTCCTCGATCCGATCGAAGCCCGCCGTGGGCTCACGCGTGAGGCCGTGCAAGTGGGTGGGCTGACCCTCCTCCCGCCCGAGATCGACAACGTGCGTGGCGTCCTGCTCGCTTCCCCGACCGTCCGCGCGGAGATCCGCGCCGTGGTCGAGGGCCAGCTTCGCGACCGGCTGAACGGCTTGGAGCCGATGGACCCGGAGACCCGCCGGAAGAAGCTGGGCCGTGCGCAGGCTGATCTGCTCGCGCTCGAGATGGCCGAGGAAAGCGCCATCCGCATGATGGAACGCGCCGGCTTGCCGGTGATGCGTCGGCCCGATGCCGATGCGCGGGCGCTGCTGGCGGCCGACGCCTCGCTGCCCGCGGCCTGACATGAACACCCGCCCGGCTGTTAGTGGGTTTCTGGCCGGGCTGGGGCGGCGTGGGCAGGACTTCTTTCGTGGTCCGCAATCTGTCGCGTACGACACGATGTCCCGTCGTCCCGCTGCCTGTCCCGCGTGTCCCTGCACGCGGGGCAGGTGGCAAAGATCACACCGCCCCCCCTTCAAGGGACCGTATGCTGCCCCCTCCAGGTGCGGCGTATCGACGGCCCGACTCTCGCCCGATTTCCGGAAGCGCAAATCGCAATTTTTCTTTGAAAGGTGGAACGTGGTTCCGATGAATGACCGCATGGAAGAACATCATCGCGACCCGAGGGCGATCCGCGCCGAGTTGCAGGATCGCCAAGCGGCGACCCAGCCGGACCTTGCCGTGATTTTCGCCGCACGACCGGCCGTCGCCGATCTCTGCCGGCATGCCGCCGCGCTGATGGCGCCCGACGGTCCCACCTTGCACCAGGAGGATCGCCATGACTGAACCTGCCGTCACGCCGGCCCCGTCCGGCCCCTCGCTTCTGCACATCGCTGACCGGGTGCTGGGGCGCCCGCTTCTGATGCACCCCGGCAAGGTCGAGGTTCTGCTGCACGTCTTGGAGGGCCGCATCCCGCTCGGGGATGCAGCCCTCGCGCCGCTCTCGCCTGACGCCAGCCGGTTCACCGGGCAGATCAGCGCGTCCCGCACCTTCCGCGTTGAGGGCGGCGTCGGGATCGTGTCGATCGTCGGCAGCCTTGTGAACCGCGGCGCGTGGATCGGCGCGAGTTCGGGTCTGACCTCCTACGAGGGGCTGGCGAAGCAGCTGACCGACGCCGCGGCCGATCCCAAGGTCAAGGCCATCATGCTCGACCTGGATAGCCCCGGCGGCGAGGCCACTGGCATGTTTGCCCTGGCGGCGAAGGTGCGCGAGGTGGCGGCCGAGAAGCCCATCGTCGCCGTGGTCAACGACATGGCCGCCTCGGCCGCCTACGGGATCGCGTCGCAGGCGACCGAGATCGTGGTCAGCCCGACCAGCATCGTCGGCAGCATCGGCGTGGTGCTGACCCACCTCGACCGGTCGGGCGAGTTGGCGTCGAAGGGCATCAAGCCGACCCTGATCCATGCCGGCGCCCACAAGGTGGACGGCAATCCCTTTGGTCCGCTGTCCGACGCGGTGCGCGCCGACCTGCAGGCCGAGGTGGGCAAGTTCTACGACCAGTTCGTGGGCCTCGTCGCGCAGGGACGCGGCGGCAAGCTGTCTGCGGCCAAGGCCCGCGCCACTGAGGCGCGGACGTTCATCGGGCAGGAGGCCATCGACCGCGGCCTTGCTGACCGCGTCTCGACCTTCGAGGCGGTTCTTGCGTCCTTGCAATCGCGACCCGCCGGACGAGGTGCCGCCGCCTCGAAGATCGCTCCCGCGACCACGGGCACCACACCGGCCGCCGTCGCGCCGGATGCCGATGTGCTGGCCACCGCGCGGGCTGAAGGCCACGCGGCTGGCCTGGCCGAGGGCAAGGCCCTGGGGGCCAAGGAAGCGGCAGAGCGCATCGGCGCCATTCTCGGCAGCGACGAGGCCAAGGCGAACGCGACGCTGGCCGCGCATCTGGCCTTCAAGATCTCGTTCGGCCCGGAAGAGGCAGTTCATGCGCTGATCGCCGCCGGGCGTGCCGCTGCGCCGGCCGTCCCGAGCATAGCCGAACGGGCGGCCGGTCTGGCCGAGTTCGGCGCCCCGGATGATTTCACCGCGGGGCGCGGCCGGTCCTCGACCGATGAATCCTGGTCGAAGGCCGTGGCCGAGGCGAACCGCTCGATCGGCGCCGTGGGTCCGATGCCGACCGGGAATGAGCATCTGGCCGGCCTGCACGCCCGCGGCGGGATGCGGTGATCTGATGCCCCGCGCCGGCAAACCCCGCGCAGATGCGCCCCCACTGCCACCGGACGCTGTCCGACTGGCCGAGGCGGCCGAGGTCGTCGGCGTCGGTGCCGAGAGGCTGCGCCAACTGGCCCGTGAAGGAAGGTTTGAGATTCGGCGCGGGCAGGTCTCCCTCACGGCGGCCATCGGCGGGGTGATCGCCGCATTGCGCGAGCGGGCGAAGCGGGACACGAAGACCGCGAGCCTGTCGCGGGCGCAGGACGCGCGGGCCGAGCTGCTGGCCGCCCGCACCCAGCGTCGGCGCGAGCTGATGGTCGCCCGTGGCGATGCCGATCAGGCGATCCAGGAGCTTGGCCGCCGGGCGGTGGCGGCCCTCCGTCGCGTCCCTGTGGAGCGTGTCGCGGAGCCGTTGCGGGCTCCTGTGCTGGCTGAGGTCCACGAGGCCGAGCGCGCGATCAACTCGGCCGTGCGCAAAGCCAGGGCTGCGCTAGCGAATGGCGACTTCTCGGAGGTCACACCCCAATGAATAGCCTCGCCGTTGCTCTCCTCGATCGGCCGTTCCGCTATCGCGATGCCGCCAGGGCGCTGGCCGTCCCGCCCGCGCTGCTTGATCCTGCTGCTGATGCCGAAGGGCTGATCGAGTTCCGCCACGCCCTCCGGATCGCACTTGCGCATCATCGGCTGCGGGCCAACGCCGCGCGCGGCCGGAAGCCCGTCCGGGTGAAGCGGTCCACCTTCATGGGCCGGCTGCCCGCGGCCCGGCAGGCGCTGGGTGAAGAGATCTCGACCATCTTCGCGGATGCCGCCACGCGGGTCGCCGATCTACCGGCCGTCCACGAATGGGATGTGGCGGCGCGGGATCGCGTGGCCACGTCGCTCCGCACGGCCTCGGCCCGCCGCCATGGGAGGCGCGCCGATGCCTGACCGCACCGTCACCCTGGCAGCCTTCCGGCACCTCGTGGGCGCCTCAAAAGCCGAGCTGGACGGGCTGATCTCGTCTGGCGTGCTACCCCAGCCCACAGGCCGGGATCGGCGCCTCCCGCTGCGAGAGGCGGCTCGGGCATACCTTGAGCATCTGCGCGCACACCTCGCGACGGCCAGGGCGGGCGCCTCAGCAAGCCGGGCGCAGGACGCTCGCGCTGATGCCGCCGCTCTCGAGCTTGCCGTGGAGCAGCGGGAGCTCATCGACGCCGAGGATGCGCACGCTGCCCTTGATGCGGTCTGCGGCGTCGTCGCCACACAGTTCACGATGATCCCGGCGCGCGTGACCCGCGACCGGATCCAGCGCGAGACCCTGCGGCAGGACTTCTTTGACCTGCAATCAGACCTTGCCGCCGACCTTGCTGGCGAGCCCCCCATATCGGACAGGCCGAATCCATGACCCCGACGACCTACGACAACGTGACCGTGAACGGCGACGGGATCACCCTGCCGCTGCTCATCTGGCGCCGGTTCAAGCGCCCGGTTCCCGGGGTGATCGAGGCGACCCTCGACGCGAACCCTGGCCTTGCGGCCCTCGGGCCGGTCCTGCCGATCGGAACGAATCTCCGCATCCCGATCCCGACCCCCGAGGCCGAGAAGCGGCCTGCCGAACGCATTTCGCTCTGGTGATGTTAAGACACGCAGGGGCGGCCAGCCCTTCAGAAGAACCTGAGGCCTTTTTGCCGCAAGATGTGATGCACGCGACGGCGACCGGCAGCTTACTTTTTTAGCGAGTACCCGCATTCCGTCAGCATGCCATCGTGCTCAGGAATGCTGCCAAGCTTGACAGTTGCCCAGCCTCCCTTCACCGCTTGCGCATCATGCTCGATCTGCGCCCCGTCGGCTTTGTCATTGGACTTCTCGTGGCGGGTCTCGGCCTCGCGATGCTGTTGCCGAGCGGTCTTGATCTTCTACTCGAGGACAGCAACTGCTGGCAGCTTCTCAAGGCCGCACTCCTCACGACTTTGGCCGGCACGATGGTTGCGCTTGCCTGTGCAAACTTTCCACAACGCGCGATCGGCATCCGTCAGGCCTTCGTCCTGACAGCCTCAGTCTGGTTCATCCTTCCCGCGTTCGGCAGTCTGCCGCTAGTCTTCGGCAAGCCGGATCTGTCCTTCACGGATGCCATGTTCGAGGCGGTGTCGGGCATCACCACCACCGGCTCGACCGTCATAACTGGCCTTGATCAGCTTCCCGCCGGGACCAATCTGTGGCGCGGAATGCTGAACTGGCTTGGCGGTCTCGGCATCGCCTTTATCGCCATGATCTTCCTGCCCGTCATGCGGGTTGGTGGCATGCAGTTCTTCCGCACCGAAGGCTTCGACACCATGGGCAAGGTTCTGCCCCGGGCAACCGACATCGCCCGGGCGTTGCTCGGCGTCTATGCCGGTCTTACACTCGCCTGCATCTCGGCCTACCTGCTGGTGGGAATGGAACCGCTCGACGCTGTGGTGAACGGGATGGCCACCATCGCCACAGGAGGCTTCTCCCCGGCCGACATGTCGTTCGGCAAGTACCCGGGCGCGGGAGAGTATGCCGGCATTGTATTCATGATCCTCGGCGCCATGCCCTACATCCGTCTCGTCCAGCTGGTCCACGGATCGACGCGCAACCTGCTCGCCGACAGCCAGATCAGGGCGATGCTGCGCTGGATGGCCTACGCCGTCGGCATCGTGACGCTCTGGCGGACAGCCACCTCCGATCAGGGGTTGGAGCCGGCGTTCCGCGAGTCAGCCTTCAATCTCGTCTCGATTTTCACCGGGACCGGGTTCTTCTCGGGCAGCTTCGGCGGCTGGGGAGGCTTCTCCATGGTCGTGGCGTTCTGTGTCGGGATGATCGGCGGCTGCTCCTCGTCGAGTTCGGGAGCCTTGAGCGTCTTCCGGATTCAGGTCGTGCTGGAGGCAATACGCGTTCAGATCCAGAAAATCGGCCTACCGCATCGGGTGGCTGTAGTGCGCTACGAGAGTCGAGCCGTCCAAGATGACGTGATGAACGCGCTGATCCTTTACGTCACGGGCTACATCGTGGCGATAGGTGTGCTCAGCACGGCGATGACCATCACAGGCGTCGATGCCACTTCTGCCGTCTTCGGCATCTGGACCTCGATCGGCAACATCGGGTACGGCTACGGGCAGATGGTGGCTGCCACCGGCACATTCATCGACTTCCCCGATGCTGCCAAGTGGCTCATGATCGTTGCGATGCTGATGGGACGGCTTGCGCTGCTGTCGTTGGTCGTGCTCGTCATACCGCGTTTCTGGAGAGGCTGATGCGCCCATGATGCTCCGTCTGCCGTGCGGGAAGGGTCGGACGGCTCAGCGCTGGTGATCATGCTTCACAGCAACGAGGTGTAGCGAGGCGGGCGCGCGACAATCTGGATGCACACGCCGAACGGGTGGTCTGCATCAAGGCAGGCGGCCCCGGCTGGCAATCTCGGATGAACCGCGCCCTGCGGGAGGCGGCGGGCCTCTCCGGCTGACGGCGCGACGGGCAGATGGGGCCGGGCGCCCGGAGAACCCCATTTTCCGAGCCACCTGCGGGCGCTGGCCTCTGTGGCTACTAAGCCGCGGCACCCCCGCGCGCTAGCGCCCGTCCTGCGCCCTCTCCGTGTCTCCCGTGGCGTCAAGGTGTTTTCTTGCGGTAGGTTCGGCGCCGTGGCATGTCGGGAACATCCCCACATAGGAGTTGCGCCGATGAACGCCCGGACGCCCGCCCTTGTCGCCCTTCTCGGTGCCGTCGCCGCAGATCTGCGCCTCGATCAGGTCAGGCGCCGGGCCGCGCCCATCGCGGCCCCGGCGCCGAAGGTCGAGCCCGAAGTCGGCTGGACGCCCGAGCTGGTCGAGCAGGCGCTTGTGGACGCGCTGACATGGGTCCGCAGCACGAGCGGATCAGCGGGGCCGAGGGGCTTCTCCCGCAGTCAGAGCCGCTTCGTCCGCGCACTCGGCTGGGAAGATGAATGGGGCGTGGTCGAGACGGCAAACGATGACGAGCCGCCGCAGATCCGCATTCAGGTCTCGGCCGCGCAGGTGACGTTCTACGAGACCGTGCTCGAGTGGCCGGCCCGCTACCTCTGTCCGGATAACGTCGGCAGCGCCCGCTGCGTCGGCCTGTGGGCGCGCTGCAAGGCCCGCAAGGCGAGCTTCGCCGCCGGGGCTGAGGCGCGCGGTCTGGCCAAGCGGCACGCCTACGCGCTGAAGGACCGCGGCCTGTCCATGATCGCCCAGGGCCTCGAGCGGGACCGGGTGCCTGTGCCCCAGCCCGTGGCCCTCTGACCTCGTCTTTTGATGTTGCGCCCGATGGAACACCCGCCCCGCAACCGCAGTCCGGAAGTGGCGAAACCTGGGACTGGACCGAAATGAACCGACACGAGCGGCGGAAAGCTGGCAAGGGCAAGCAGGCGCAGGCACGGCCTGAATTCTACCAGATGATTGGAAAAGGAGGGGTGCCGCTCCTCCTCGATGTGCGCGCGATGCGGCGCTGGGCTCAGCAACACGCGGAGCTGGTGAGGGTGCCCGTCGACTTGGCCTACATCGAGCGGCTATTCAGGCGAGGCGCTATCACGGAAGATAGCCTCCTGAAGAAAGCCTCGACCGGTCGCCCGAAACCGATCCTTCTGTGCCGCGACATCAACGATGAAGGCGACGAGATCGTGGATGGGAACCACACATATGCCGCCACGGCCGTTGCTTGGACAATCGCCCGGCGTCAGGGTTCTGCGCCGGCGGATGCCGTTCCATGGGCGAAAGGGTATCTGCTGGAACGAGAGCACTGGATCCGCTTCGTAGTGCCGCTGCCCGCCTGAGCGCAACCGGAGCTCGGGCTTTCCCGCCCGGCGCTCGATCACCTCCACCTGCTCGGATGGCGTCGGGGCCTTGGCGGCTTCCAGAAGGACCGACTGCGGTGCCTTCGTCTTCTTCGCGGTGGCCTTCGCCTCGGGGCTCAGGCCGGCGATCTTCACCGCCTGCCGAAGGTTCGTCTCCGGCATCCCAATTTCACGGGCCGCGTGCTTGATGCCGCCGGGCTTGCGGCCCTCTGCCCTACTTCTGACGGAGAGTTTCGCGCGAACTTCGCGCGAAACGTCAGCACCGTCTTCGGCCTTCACCGGCCGCCGCGCCACGATCTCGACCCAGCGCGCCAGCAGCTCGGCCCGCTCGATCTCGCCCAGCTCGCGGCGGTGATCCAGCGCCTCAGGGGCGAGCCGCTTGCCGCGGCGGCGGGTCGAGCTGTTCACGCTCCCGCCCAGCCCCGGCGCCCGAATCGCTCTGCGCCGTCCAGCGTCGGAAAAGATCCGACGCCTTGAGCTTTTCCGCATCAAATCCAACCGGCCCGGCCAGCAATCCAACCGCTTCGGCGCGCGCGGGGCAGATCGTTGGAAAATATCCGCCTAACCAGTTGGAAAATATCGTTTCTTTACGAAATGCCGCGATGTGCTACCGTCTTCGCACTGGCAACATGCTGATTGGAGAAGGCCATGACCACGATCGAAACCATCCCCGCCTCTGACGCCCTCGCCGCTGCCGTGCATGGCATCATCCTGCACGACATGCTCGACACGCTCGGGCAGCACCCGGACCTGCCCATGGAGAGGGACGCCGTGAGGGACGCGCTCCTGGGCGCAGGCTTCGGCCAGCGGTCGGTGGATGCGCTGGCAGAGCGGGCGCTGGAGGAAGGGCGAGCGCTCCGGGCGCTCTGCGCCGTGGTCGAGCAAGGGGCCGGACGGGCCTGATCCACAACCGCGAGGACGGGTGGCCGGATGGCGGCCACCTGTCGCACCCCGTGTCAGGACGGCGCATCAAGCATCCTTTTCGTTGGCCAGCGCATTAGGCAGCGGCATTCCGGCGCCATTTTATTTTAGCGCAAAATCAATAGCTTACGGGATGGGGTGGAGCGGGTGAAGGGAATCGAACCCTCGTCGTAAGCTTGGGAAGCTTCTGCTCTACCATTGAGCTACACCCGCGACAGCCCCTCACCTAAGCCACGGACAGGGCTTCGTCAAGCGGTTGCTGCGGGGTCTCGGCCCGGCATCCTCCGCCCGCGCACCCCTTTTCGCGCCGGGCGTCTTGCGGCATTCTCCGCCGCCGGACAGACAGGGAATCCCATGACGCGCATCGCTGCCCTCATCACGCTGCTGCTTCTGCCCGCCTGCCAGGGGCCCGCCATGCCCGAGCCGCCCCGCCTCCCGGATCTGGCGCAGGGCGTCCGTTCCGAGAGGCCGCCGGCCGGGCAGGGGCTGTGCTGGTCGGGAGATGAGGGCCGCTGGTTCCAGGTCCCCTGCCCCGATGCGTTGACCCCGGAGCGGGTGGCAACGCTGCAGCGCGCGCTTGAGGTGCGTGGCCTCCACAGGGGCGCAATCAGCGGAGAGATGGACAGGAAGACGCGGGCGGCGATCCGCAGATTCCAGGAGCCGCTCGGCCTCGACAGTGACCGCCTGTCAATCGAGGCCGCCCGCTACCTGGGGGTGGTTCCGGTCGAACTCGACCTGCCCGAGCCGGAGGAGGAGGAGCCCCTGCCATCCGCCGGGCCGACCGAGGCGCCCGGCACCCCGGCTTCGGCCTGAACCGGCGGCTTGACGATCAGGCCACCGCCCTGACCCTGCGCTAAGAGAAGCGCCGCCCCGTGGGGCGGCGCGACAGTCATTCGGTGATCGTGAGAGCCACGAAGCGTGGGTCACCGCCCCGTCGGATCAGAAGCAGGAGCGACTTGCGCCCGGCCTCGCGAGCCTCGTCCACGCGGTCCTGGAGATCCTTGATCGTCATGACCTTCTGCTGACCCGCCTCGGTGATGACATCCCCCTCGCGCAGCCCCTTGGAATAGGCCTCGGAGGCCGTGTCCACATCCGTCACCGCGAGCCCCTCGGTGCCGGGCGGCAGACCCAGCTCGGCGGCCTGCTCGGCCGTCAGCGGAGCCACTGTCAGGCCCAGAAGGTTGGCGGTCGAAGGTTCCGTCGGGGCAGACTCGACGGACGCCGCCGCGCCCTCACCCTCGGCTTCCTCCCGGCGCCCGAGCACCACGGAGAGCGTGCGGGTCTTGCCTTCACGCATCACGACCACGCGCACGGCCTCACCGATCGGGGCGTCCGCCACGCGGCGCACGAGATCGCGGGTGTCGGCCACCGGCGCCTTGTCAAAGGTCACTATCACGTCGCCCGACTGCATTCCGGCCTCTTTCGCAGGCCCTTCGGGCACGTCCGTCACCAGCGCCCCCTTCGCCTCGGCCAGCCCCATCGCCTCGGCCACGTCCGGGGTCACGTCCTGGATCCGCACGCCGAGCCAGCCGCGCCGCGTCTCGCCGAACTCGCGAAGTTGCTGGACGACCTTCACCACCACGTTCGAGGCCATCGAGAAGCCGATCCCGATCGAGCCGCCGTTGGGCGAGAGGATCGCCGTGTTCACGCCGATCACCTGACCGTCGAGATTGAACAGCGGCCCGCCCGAGTTGCCGCGGTTGATGGCGGCGTCGGTCTGGATGTAGTCATCGTAGGTGCCCGAGAGCGCCCGGTTGCGCGCCGAGATGATCCCGGCCGAGACCGAAAAGCCCTGCCCCAGAGGGTTGCCCATCGCCACCACCCAGTCGCCCACCCGCGCGAGATCCGAGTTGCCGAAGCTCACGAACGGGAGCGGCTGGTTGCTCGAGACCTTGAGAAGGGCGATGTCGGTCTTGGGATCGGTGCCCACGAGCTTCGCCTCGAGCTTGTTGCCCGAGAAGAACTCGATCTGGATGTCGTCCGCCCCTTCGATGACATGGTTGTTGGTCACGATGAAGCCGTCTTCCGAGATCACGAAGCCCGAGCCCAGCGCCTCGGAGCGGCGCGGTCCACCCTCGCGGTTCTGCGGGTCCATGAAGTCGCGGAAGAAATCCTCGAAGGGCGAGCCTTCGGGCACGAGCGGAGAATTCTGCGTGGGTGCCGCGACCACGGTCGAGGTGGTGATGTTCACCACCGCCGGGCTGATCTTTTCGGCGAGACCGGCGAAGCTGGCCGGGGCCCCCTGCGCATGGGCCGACACCGCCTGCGCAAGCGCCAGCCCCAGGCCCAGCATCAGCGCGAGGAAAAGGCGCCATGCGGCGATGGGCACCGGTTCCTTCCGGCGGGCGATGGAAATGGCGTGAGACTGCACACCCGACTCCTTTCGAAATGCGGGGCGCCGTCCTTGGCTGAAACGCCCCAAGATGACAGTCGGGCAACACGCGCCGCAATGCAAATGGCGTGTGGGCCCGTCAAGCGCATGTGAAGCCTCCCGGCCGTGGCCGGGAGGCGCGGAGTCACTGGGCCGCCGCGGGGGCCGGGGCGGCAGGCGCAGCGGCCGTCGGCTGACCGGCCGGCGAGCCGACCTGATCGCCCGGCTCTTCGCCCGCGGCCGCCTCTCCGTCACCGGCCGGTGCGGCTTGGGCGGGGGCCGCGGCCAAGGGACCGCCTTCGGGGGCGCGGTCGGTGCGCAGATACTGGAAGAAGTCGCTGTCCGGCTGCATCACGATCGACGAGCTGCCCGATTGCAGCGCCCGCTCGTAGGAGGTGAGCGACCGGGTGAAGGCGAAGAACTCGGGATCGCGGCCGAAGGCGTTGGCGTAGATCCCGTTGCGCTGCGCATCGGCCTCACCGCGGATCACCTCGGCCAGACGCCGCGCTTCCGATGTGACCTCGACCACCGTCCGGTCCGCCGCCGCACGCACGCGCTGCGCCGCCTCGTTGCCTCGGGCGATCTCGTCGGCGGCCTCACGCTCGCGCTCGGCCCGCATCCGGCCATAGGTGGCCGCAAGGTTCTGCTCGGGCAGGTCGGTGCGCGTCAGACGCACGTCGATGACATCCACCCCCAGCGCCTGTGCCTGACGGCGGGCGAGGTCGCGGATCTGGTTCATCAGCACCGTCCGGTCCTCGGACAGCACCCGGATCGAGGGCACGCCGCCGAGCACTTCACGGATCGCCGGGCTCATGATGCGCTGGAGGCGCGTCTGGGCGGCGTCGATGCCGCCGACGCCCACGGCCTCGCGGAACTCGACCACATCGACGATGCGCCAGCGCGCGAAGGCGTCCACAACGAGACGCCGGTCGTCGAGGGGCGTCACCTCGATGGGCTGCGTCGGCAGGCCGAGGATGCGGCCGTCATAGCGCACGACCTCCTGGATGAGCGGGATCTTGAAGCCGATGCCCGGCTCTTCCTTGACCGCCTTCACCTGGCCGAACTGCAGGACCAGCGCCTTCTCGCGCTCGTCCACGATGAAGATCGACGAGAAGCCGATCGCCACCAGGATCGCGAGGATGGGCAGTATGAGTGAGCTGCGGTTCATCAGTTGGCCTCCCCGCCGTTGGTGGCCGCGCGGGCGGCGGCGGAGTTGCGACCCAGCTCGTTCAGGGGCAGGTAGGGCACCACGCCGGAGCCGCCCTGTCCGTCGATCCCGTCAAGGATCACCTTGTCCATCGAACCGAGCACCTTCTCCATCGTCTCGAGATACAGGCGGCGGCGGGTGACGTCGGGCGCCTTCACATATTCGTCGTAGATCGAGATGAAGCGGCTCGCCTCACCCTCGGCGTTGTTCACCACCTCGGCGCGGTAGCCTTCGGCCTGTTCGGTCAGCCGCGCGGCTTCCCCGCGGGCCGCCGCCGTCACGCGGTTGGCATAGGCGTCGGCTTCCTTCTCGAGACGGTCACGCTCCTGCTGGGCCGCCTGCACTTCGCGGAAGCTGTCGATCACTTCCTGAGGCGGGTCGGCCTTGTCGAAGTTGACGCGGACGACGTTGATGCCGGCCTGATAGCTGTCGAGCGTGGTCTGCACCGCCGCAAGCAGATCCGAGGCGATAATGCCGCGGTCCCGGTTGAGGATCGGAGACAGTTCGGATCGCGCGATGATATCGCGCATCGCGGATTCCGACACGGCGCGGATCGTGTCCGCCGGATCGGCAAGGTTGAACAGGAATTGCGCCGGATCCGAGATGTTCCAGACCACCTGGAACTCGATGTCCACGATGTTCTGGTCGCGGGTCAGCATCAGCCCGTTGTCGGTATCGCCACCGCGGCCGGTGCCGATGTCGGTGGTCCGTTCCCCGGTCACCTGCACCACCTCGGCGGTGACGACCGGCCAGGGCGCGAAGTTCAGGCCCGGATTGCCGATATCGCTGAACTCACCCAGAAACAGCTCGACCGAGCGTTCCTCCGGGCGCACCGTGTAGAGGGACATGAAGGCCCAGACGCCCACCAGCGCGAGCGCGCCCAGCGCGAGACCCTGACGGGTGAAGAGCGGGCCCATCGGGTTGCCCCCGTTTCCGCCACCGCCACCGCCACCGCGTCCGCCGTTCGTACGGCCGCGGCCGCCCATCAGCACACGCAACTGTTCCTGTCCTTTCTTCACGATCTCGTCGATCTCGGGGATCTGCGAGCCGTCACCACCGCCGGGACGCCGCCCGCCGCGGCCGTCACGCCCATCCCTGTCGCCGCGGTCTCCTCCGCCTCCGCCCCAAGGTCCTCCGTTGGACATATAACCCTTTCCCTTTTCCTTGCCTGCCGCCTTAACTGGTCATCAAAAAAGCAAATTCAAGCCGTTCGAACCGGTTTGCGCAGGGTCACGAGTTCCTCGGCCATGGTCGGATGAACCGCGACCGTCCGGTCGAAGTCCTCCTTCGTCGCCCCCATCTTCACCGCGATGGCGGCCAGCTGGATCATCTCGCCCGCATTGGGCGCGACGATGTGGCAGCCGAGAACCTTCCGGCTGGCCTGGCTGACGATCAGTTTCATGAGCACGCGATCGGGCCGCCCGGCAAAGAGCGACTGCATCGGCCGGAACGCCGCGGCATAGACCTCGATCGGCTCCTGCTCGCGCGCGGCCTCTTCGGTCAGGCCGACCGAGCCCAGCTCGGGCTGGGTGAAGACCGCCGAGGGCACAAGCTCGTGATCGGCCGTGCGGGGCTCTCCCTTGAAGACGGTGTCGGCGAAGGCATGCCCCTCGCGGATGGCGACCGGGGTCAGGTTGATCCGGTCCGTCACGTCGCCCACCGCATAGATCGAGGGCACGCAGGTCTGGCTCCAGTCATCGACCGGGATCTGGCCGTGGCGTCCGAGTTCGATCCCCAGCGCCTCGAGGCCAAGGCCCGCGCTGTTGGGCCGCCGCCCGGTCGCATAGAGAACCGCGCCGAACTCCCGGTCCGATCCGTCGGTGGTGATGGCGCGCACCCCACCCTCGGTCCGTTCCAGGCGGATGACATCGGTTCCGCACTTGATCTGGATGCCGCGGTCGATCATGGCGGACGAGACATGGCCGCGGGCCTCGTCGTCGAAGCCGCGCAGGATCTGCGCCCCACGGTAGAACTGACAGACATCGACACCCAGCCCGTGCAGGATGCAGGCGAATTCGCTGGCGATGTAGCCGCCGCCCACCACCAGGATCGACGGCGGCAGGCTCTCGAGCCTGAAGACATCGTCCGACGTCAGGGCCAGCTCGCAGCCGGGGAAATCCGGCACGAAGGGCCGCCCGCCGGTCGCGATCAGGATGTGCTTGGCCGTGACCGTCCGACCCGAGGCGAGCCGCACCGTATGGGCGTCGGCCACCGTCGCGCGCTCGTCGAAGATCTCCACCCCCGCCGAGGTCAGGCCCGAGCGGTAGGCCGCCTCGAGCCGGTCAAGCTCGCGATCCAGGCTCGTGCGGAACTTCGGCCAGTCGAACCCGCCGATCGAGGCCTCCCAGCCATAGGCGCGGGCGTCCTCGACGGCCTCCGGGTAGCCCGAGGCGAAGACCATCAGCTTCTTGGGCACGCAGCCGCGAATGACGCAGGTGCCGCCCATCCGGCTTTCCTCGGCGAGCGCCACCTTCGCGCCCCCTTCCGAGGCCGCGATCCGGGCCGCGCGCACCCCGCCCGAGCCGCCGCCGATCACGAACAGGTCATGGTCGAATGCCAAGCTCACTCTCCAAGGTCGGCGAAGATGTTGCGCGAGGCGCCGAGATCCACCTGCCCGTCCTCCGTCAGGCCGGACTCGAGATCACGCACCGTCACCCGGCCATCGCCATGACCCACCACCACCGTGTCGCAGATGTCAATGAAAAGCCCGTTTTCCACCACGCCCGCGATCTGGTTCAGCGTGAGGGCGAGCTGGCGCGGATGGCCGATGCGCGTCAGGTGCAGGTCGAGGATGTAGTTCTTCTCGTCCGTGAGCAGCGGCGCCTCGCCCGACCGGCGCAGCGTCACCTCGCGGCCAAGGACATCGAGCCCGATCAGCGCCTCCTCGATCAGCATCCTGGTGCTCTGCCAGCCGAAGGGGATCACCTCGACCGGCAGCGGGAAGGCGCCAAGCTGCGCCACCTCCTTGGCCGCGTCGGCGATCACGATCATCCGGTCCGAGGCCGTCGCCACGATCTTTTCCTGCAACAGCGCGGCGCCGCCGCCCTTGATCAGGTTGAACTCGCTGTCGAACTCGTCGGCCCCGTCGATGGTCAGGTCGAGCCACCGCGCCTCATCGAGGGTCACGACCGGGATCCCCAGCTCGCGCGCAAGGTCGGCCGTCCGGGACGAGGTCGGCACGCCCTGCACCCGCAGTCCCTCTTCGCGGACACGCTCGGCCAGGCAGCGCACCATCCACGCCGCGGTCGAGCCGGTTCCGAGGCCCAGCTTCATGCCGTCCTGCACGAAATCCACCGCACGGCGAGCGGCGGCGAACTTGGCGGTGTCAATGGGGGAACGTTCTGCAGGCATCCTCTGTCTCCGCTGGGGCGCCCCCCGGTTATAGGCACGAAGCCGGGGCCGTGCGAGGGGAAAGCTGCACGAGGGCGGATCGGGGCCTGCAAGCAACAGTTGAAGATTTTCACGTTTTCATGCATCCTGAACGCACATTTTCGCGTTTCCTTTTCATGCAGACCTTTGTTCAGGAACCCTTGCCATGAGTAACCTCAGCCAGACGAAGTCTCCCCACCACCTCCCGGACCGCCGGTCGGGCGCGGATTTCACCGACGCCATCCTGCGCGAGGCCGCCTGTCAGGCGATCGTGGACTCGCTGCGCAGCGAAGGCCCGCTCGCGCCGGCGGGCTCGGACGACCGGCACAACTGACCGCCGCTTCCCCGCCCGGCGCGCGATGACGCGAATTGCGCGGCGAGGTCGTTTCCAGCGTGTCCGCGACAGGCCGTCGCACCTATCTAGGAAGGACGCACTGTCCGAGGTCCGCGCATGTTCCTGTCCGTCTTCGATATCTTCAAGGTCGGCATCGGCCCGTCCTCCTCGCACACGATGGGACCGATGGTGGCCGCCGGCCGCTTCCTCGACCGCCTGCGGGCAAGCCCGTTCCACGCCCACGGCCTGCGCGCCTCGCTGCACGGCAGCCTCGCCTTCACGGGCGTGGGTCACGCCACCGACCGGGCCACGATCCTCGGCCTCGCCGGCTTCGAGCCCGGCAGCTATGACGCCGCGCGGGCCGAGGAGGCGCTCGCCGCCATCCGCGCGACGCGCCGGATCGAGGCGCCGGGCCTCGGCCCGCTCCGCTTCGACCCCGAGAAGGACCTGATCTTCGACTATGGCCATGCGCTGCCGGGCCATGCCAACGGGATGCGGCTCACCGCCACCGACGCGCAGGGCGACGTGCTCTTGTCAGAGGTCTATTATTCGGTCGGCGGCGGCTTCGTTCTGACCGAGGCCGAACTGGCCGGGTCGAAGGCCGATCGCACCGTTCCCGGCCCCGCCGTTCCCTTCCCCTTCGACAGCGCGCAGCAGATGCTCGGCATGGCCGAGGCCTCGGGCCTCTCGATCGCCGCGATGAAGCGGGCGAACGAACTGGTCGTCCGCAGCCCGGCCGACCTCGACCGCGGCCTGAAGCGGATCTGGCAGGTGATGAACGACTGCATCGAGCGCGGCATGGCCACCGGCGGCACCCTGCCCGGCGGCCTCCACGTCCGCCGCCGCGCCCAGGGGATCCGCGAGGCGCTCCTGGCCGAGCGGGGGCTGAACATGACGGCGCCGCATACGATCAACGACTGGATGAGCCTCTATGCGATGGCCGTCAACGAGGAGAACGCGGCCGGCGGCCAGGTGGTGACGGCGCCGACCAACGGGGCTGCGGGCGTGGTGCCCGCCGTCCTTCGCTACTGGCTCGACCACGTTCCCGGCGCCAGCCCCGCGAACCTTCCCGACTTCCTGCTCACCGCCGCCGCGATCGGCGGTCTCGTCAAGCACAATGCCTCGATCTCGGGCGCCGAATGCGGCTGCCAGGCCGAGGTGGGCTCGGCCGCCGCGATGGCCGCCGCAGGTCTGGCCGCCGTCCTCGGCGGCACGCCTGCTCAGGTCGAGAACGCCGCCGAAATCGCACTCGAGCATCACCTCGGCATGACCTGCGACCCGGTCAGGGGCCTCGTCCAGGTGCCCTGCATCGAGCGCAACGGGCTCGGCGCGATCAAGGCCGTCTCGGCGGCAAGCCTCGCGATGCGCGGCGACGGCGAACATCTGGTCAGCCTCGACGTCTGCATCGAGACCATGCGCCAGACCGGGCGCGACATGAACGAGAAATACAAGGAAACCTCGCTCGGCGGTCTCGCGGTCAATGTCCCCAACTGCTGATCCCTGCCCGCCGCCTGCGGTCACCTCCTTCATTCTGGCGGAAGTATCCCGGGGGTCCGGGGGCAGAGCCCCCGGCCTTCCCCGCCTGCCTCTGGACGGGCCGGAGGGGCTGCGCTAGGCCGATGCCATGACCGCCCCTCCCGATCGCATCCTCCCCGGCGTCGCGCTGATGATCGCCTTCTGCGTCCTGGCGCCCCTGCTCGACGTCTGCGCCAAGCTGGCCTCGGCCACCATTCCCGTCGGCCAGATCACCTTCGCGCGCTTCCTCGTGCAGGCGATCCTCATGCTGCCCGTGGTGGTGCTGATGGGCACCGACTGGCGGATGGGCCGGCGGATGGCGGGCCTTGTCCTGCTGCGCGCGATCTTCCTGATCCTCTCGACCTACAGCTTCGTCGCGGCCATCACCGTCATGCCGATCGCCGACGCGCTCGCCATCGCCTTCGTCGAGCCCTTCATCCTGCTCCTGCTCGGCCGCCTCCTCTTCGGCGACGAGGTCGGGCCGCGCCGGATCGCGGCCAGCCTCGTGGGCTTTGGCGGCGCGCTGATGGTGATCCAGCCCTCGCTGGCCGCCTTCGGGCCGGTGGCGCTCTGGCCGCTGGGGACGGCGGTCTTCTTCGCCTTCTACATGCTGGTCACGCGGCAGATGTCGCGCGGCATGCACCCGGTGACGATGCAGCTGCACACGGCGCTCGCGGGCGTCCTGGTGATGCTTCCCGTTCTTGCGGTGGGAGAGGCCGCCGCGATCCCGACCCTCGATCCGGTGTGGCCGGAGGGATTTGCCTGGCTGCTTCTCTTCGGCGTGGGCTTCTGGGCCTCGGCCAGCCACATCTGCATGACCTACGCGCTGAAGTTCGCCCCCTCGGCCACGCTCGCGCCCCTCCACTATCTCGAAATCGTGGCGGCGGTGGGCCTGGGCTATCTCGTGTTCGGCGACTTCCCCAATCCGCTGACCTGGGCCGGGATCGGCGTGATCTCGGCCTCGGGACTCTACATCATCTACCGCGAGCGGCTGTCGTCGCGCCTGCCCGCCACCCCGGCACCAGCGCCCTGAGCGCGCGGTCGAGGCGCGCGCGCGGCAGGATGACCAGCATTCCCGGCCCGTCGAACGCCAGCCGCACCTCGGGCTCGGCCACGGCGTTCGAGGTGCCCACCCGCCCGTCCGGCGCGAAGGGGATGCCGTCGATCGGCCAGCGCAGCCCCCGGCTTTCGCCGGTGACCGGGCCGAGCGGAAAGAGCGAGATCCGCTCGCCGACCTTCAGCCGCAGCCTGAGTTCGGGCGGCGCATGAAACACCACGTCCTGCGGCCCGACCAGCAGGCAGACCGGCTCGGTCCGGCGGACGAGCACGTTCATCACCGCAAGCCCGTGGTCGATCCGCGCCCCCGCCACACCCAGCGCCAGCACGAAGGGCGCGCGAATGCTGCGCAGGCACTTGTCGAAATCGGTGGTTTCCTGTTCCGGCAGGTGATGCACACGGCCGCGGAGCGCCTCGCGCCCCTCGTGGGACAGCGAGTCCATGTCCCCGATCACCGCCTGGGGCAGCCGGCCGAGACGCAGGGCGCTGTCGCCACCGCCATCCGCCGCCACCAGCACCGGCGCCCGCGCCAGCGCCACGGAAAGATCGCGCCGCGTGACAGGTCCGCCCGCCACCAGCGTGACGCCTTCGGTCGATTCAACAATGGGCCGGGTCATCTGCATACTGTATATAAGGACCTGTGGAGGTATGCCCGTCCGGAGCCATAATCAATCCTTCAAATCACCCAGATCTCATCGTTGATTTGGAGGGCAGGCAGGTCCCGAACCTGACGAACGCAAGGGAGCGCGCGCAGCCGATGACCGGCGAAACGAAGATCCTCACAGTGACCTGCGGCGGTTTCTGCTGCAGGCTCGAGGGATTCGACGACCCCTTCAGCCTGCTGAAGGAGGTGGCGGATCCTCTCCGCGATCTCGCCGCCACCGGCCTTGCGGGGTGCGACCTGACGGAGTTGCGTCGCCTGTTCCAGAAGGACGGCGCGCGGGGCATCGACGTCGAGGTCACGGCGGAAGGGCTCGTCCTCCGCCCGGCGCCGGCGGAGGACGCAAGTCTGGCAGCCCGCCTCAGCCGCCTGCGGTCGGCCATGGAAGAGGCGCGCCGTCTCCAGCCCCGCACGCCCCCCGCTGCGGCCGGGTCGCGGCACGAACCTGCGCGATCCATGCATCGGCCCGACGCACCGGATTCGCAGCCGTCTGACATGGGCCCTGCCCCGGTCCCCGAGGTCGAGGCCCGGCGGCTTGCGCGCCCCCTAGCGCCGGACGATCCGGTCGGACCTACCGCACCGGACAGCCCCCCTCCCCTTCGCCTCGAGCATCCCTGCCCGCCCGGCCCGCCGGCCGCCGAGGCCGATGACACGGCGATCCGCACGCTCGTGGCCGAGACCCGAGCCCTGCAGGAGCGCGAGGAAGCCGAGGAGCGGGCCCGGAACCTCGAACGGGCCCGCGCCCGCGTCGCCAGGCCCCGCGCGGCGCCCGATCCGCTCCTGCTGCAGGAACTGTCCCGGATCGGGACGGATCTCGCCCATCAGCGGACGCCATGCGCCGCCGGCCGTCAGCTTGCCGAGGCAACCGGCGAGGATGCGGTCGAGCGGATCCTCGACAAGACCACGAACGAGATGCGGGCGCCCGAAAGCCGGCGACGGATCTCGGCGCTGTCCCATCTCAAGGCGGCCGTGGCGGCCACCGTGGCTGACCGGATGGCCGGAGGATTGCCCGCCGGTGGAGAGGCCCGGATGGACGCCTATCGCGACGATCTTGCGCGGGTGGTCCGGCCGTCGGACCTGTCCACGCCGCTGCTGCTGGGCCTGGAGCAGAGGATCGACCCCGCCCGGCCCGCGCGCGCAGGGTCACCGCTGGAGGATCCGGCGCCCCTTTCCGAAGACCTGCCCGAGCCGGGCGGGAGTGCGGCCCGAAGGCGGGGACATTAGGCGGTCCAGACCGGACGGAGCGGCGCCCGGATCGGCCGTCGGAGCCTCCGGCGGGGATATTTGGGCCAGAATGAAAGGCAGGGGCGGCGCCGGGGTGACGGGCCGCACAGGCCCGGACTAGCGGGAGTTGCCGTCGTCCTCGGGCGTCTTCGCGTCGGGGTCGGCCTGCCCGACGCCGATGAAGATCGGCTTCAGGGGCAGAATCCAGACGACACCCAGCGCCACATAGATGACGAGTTCGAGCCAGAAGGGCGGCCGGTCGAAGAGGCCGACCAGCGTCACCGCCGCCACGATATAGAGCGGCATCCCCACGACGAGGACAAGCAGCGACAGGCGGCGACGTGTCTTGTAGCTCAGGGCCATGGAACCTCCTGCGGCAAGGGAGGCCGCCCCGGCGGGGGCGGCCCCGGATGTCTCAGTCCTCGAACGGGTCGGTGACGAGGATCGTGTCGTCGCGCTCGGGCGAGGTGGAGAGCAGCGCCACCGGGCACTGGATCAGTTCCTCGATCCGGCGGACGTATTTCACCGCGGCGCCCGGAAGGTCCGCCCAGCTGCGTGCCCCGGCGGTGCTTTCGGACCAGCCTTCGAGTTCTTCATAGATCGGGGTGCAGCGCGCCTGCTGGTCGGCGGCGATCGGCAGGTGGTCGAGCCGCTCGCCGTCGAGGTCGTAGCCCACGCAGATCTTCAGCGTCTCGAATCCATCGAGCACGTCGAGCTTGGTCAGCGCGATGCCCGAGACGCCGGAGGTGGCGCAGGTCTGGCGCACGAGGACCGCGTCGAACCAGCCGCAGCGGCGCTTGCGCCCCGTCACGGTGCCGAATTCGCGCCCACGCTCGCCCAGACGCTCGCCGTCGGCGTCCTTCAGTTCCGCCGGGAACGGGCCCTCGCCCACGCGGGTGGTGTAGGCCTTGACGATGCCGAGCACGAAGCCGATGGCGCCCGGCCCGATGCCCGTGCCGGTGGCGGCCTGCCCCGCGATCACGTTCGAGGAGGTGACGAAGGGATAGGTGCCGAAGTCGATGTCGAGCAGCGCGCCCTGCGCCCCCTCGAAGAGGATGCGCTTTCCGGCCTTGCGCATCTCGTTCATCACCTTCCACACCGGCTTCGCGTAGGGCAGCACCTGCGGCGCGATCTCGCGCAGCTGCGCCAGCAGGGCCTCGCGGTCGATGGGCTCGATCCCGAGGCCGCGGCGCAGCGCGTCGTGGTGCACCATCAGCCGGTCCACCCGGAGCGCAAGCGTCGCCTCGTCGGCGAGGTCGGCCACGCGGATCGCCCGGCGACCCACCTTGTCCTCGTAGGCCGGGCCGATGCCGCGGCCGGTGGTGCCGATCTTGGCCACCGCATTGTGCGACTCGCGCGCCCGGTCCAGTTCGCCGTGCAGCGGCAGGATCAGCACGGCGTTCTCGGCGATCATCAGATTGTCGGGCGTGATCTCGACGCCTTCACCGCGCAGCTTCGCAATCTCTCCGACGAGATGCCACGGATCGAGCACGACGCCATTGCCGATCACCGAGAGCTTGCCCGGCCGCACGATCCCCGAGGGCAGCAGCGACAGCTTGTAGACCTTGCCGTCGATCACCAGCGTGTGGCCCGCATTGTGCCCGCCCTGGAAGCGCGCGATCACGTCGGCCCGCTCCGAGAGCCAGTCCACGATCTTGCCCTTCCCCTCGTCGCCCCACTGGGCGCCCACGACGACGACGTTGGCCATGTCCGTTCCTTGCTGATGAAAAAAGACCCGCGCTCTATATCTCTCCCCCGAGCGGGACGGAACCGCAAATTCGCCCGACGGACGGACGGCCGCAATCGGCGGCCGGGCCATGGCCGGCGGGGCCCTGGCCGGCGGGGCCGGGACCGGCACCCGCGGCGCGAGGCCCGCGGCACCCGGACCTGCGGCCTTGAAGGGCTTGCGGCGACGGACGCATGGGCCTAGATAGGCGCGTCAGCATCTGAAGGCCCCCTCCGCATGCAAAACGTCGTTCTCATCGTCCATCTGATCCTCGCGCTTCTGCTCATCGGCGTGGTGCTGCTGCAGCGCTCGGAGGGTGGCGGGCTCGGCATGGGCGGCGGCGGCGGCGCCATGACCGGCCGTCAGGCGGCAAACGCCATGACGCGCCTGACCTGGGTCTTTGCGGTGGCCTTCATCGGCACCTCGATCGCTTTGACGATCTTTGCCGCGCAGAACTCGCATGGATCCTCGGTGATCGACCAGTTCGGCGGCACCACGCGCCAGCAGGCCCCGGCAACGCCCGAGGCGCCGCTCGGCGGTGACCTGCTGCCCCCGGCACCGACCAACGCCCCGCTAGCGCCGCCGCGCGCCGACGAGCCGGCGGCCCCGGCGGTGGAAGCTCCGGCGGTGGAAGCTCCGGCTCCGGCCGAAGCGCCCGTTCCTGAGACGCCGGCCCCCGAGGCGGCGCAGACGCCTGACGCGGAACCGGCTGCACCGGAGGCGAGCGCCCCGGAGACGACCGAGCCGGAGGCCGCCCAGCCCGAAGCCAGCGCGCCCGAGGCCGCTCCGGCCGAGGAACCGGACGCCCCTGTCGCGCCCGCTCCGACGACGGCCAACTGAGCCCCACAATCCTTTGAGGCCTTTGCCTTTCTGACGACAGCATCTAGCTGTCGTCAGTTGCGAACTCTTTGCGGATGCGCTATATCCCGACTCCCGTGATGGTGGGATTCGGGCAAGCCGATCGCACTACCTTGAACCGACAGTCACGGGAGATCCCACCGCATGGCACGCTACGTCTTCATCACCGGCGGGGTGGTGTCTTCGCTGGGCAAAGGTCTGGCCTCGGCCGCGCTCGGCGCGCTGCTGCAGGCACGCGGATTCTCGGTCAGACTGAGAAAGCTCGACCCCTATCTGAACGTCGATCCGGGCACGATGTCGCCCTTCGAGCATGGCGAAGTGTTCGTCACCGACGACGGCGCCGAGACCGACCTCGACCTCGGCCATTACGAGCGCTTCACCGGCGTCTCGGCGCGCAAGACGGATTCGGTGTCGTCGGGCCGGATCTATTCCAACGTGCTCGAGAAGGAGCGCCGTGGCGACTATCTCGGCAAGACCATTCAGGTGATCCCGCACGTCACCAACGAAATCAAGGACTTCCTGAAGGTCGGCGAGGATGAGGTCGATTTCATGCTCTGCGAGATCGGCGGCACGGTCGGCGACATCGAGGGCCTGCCCTTCTTCGAGGCCATCCGCCAGTTCGCACAGGACAAGCCGCGCGGCCAGTGCATCTTCGTCCACCTGACCCTCCTGCCCTACGTCTCGGCCTCGCACGAGCTGAAGACCAAGCCCACCCAGCATTCGGTGAAGGAGCTGCGCTCGATCGGCATCGCGCCGGACGTGCTGCTCCTGCGCTCGGAGCATCCGATCCCCGAGAAGGAGCGCGAGAAGATCGCCCTCTTCTGCAACGTGCGCAAAGAAGCGGTGATCGCCGCCTATGACCTGAAGACCATCTACGAGGCGCCGCTGGCCTATCACCGCGAGGGGCTGGATCAGGCGGTGCTGGATGCGTTCGGGATCTCGCCCGCGCCGAAGCCCAACCTCGACCGCTGGGTGGATGTAATGGACCGGCTTGAGCATGCCGAGGGCGAGGTGCGCGTCGCGATCGTCGGCAAATACACCCAGCTGGAAGATGCCTACAAATCCATCGCCGAGGCGCTGACCCACGGCGGGATGGCGAACCGGACGCGGGTCAGGGCCGAATGGATCAACGCCGAGCTGTTCGAGCGCGAGGATCCGAGCCCGTTCCTCGAAGGCTTCCACGCCATCCTCGTGCCCGGCGGCTTTGGCGAACGCGGCACGGAAGGGAAGATCCGCGCCGCGCAATATGCGCGCGAGAAGGGCATTCCCTATCTCGGCATCTGCCTGGGCATGCAGATGGCGGTGATCGAGGCCGCCCGGAACCTTGCCCATGTGAAGGATGCAGGCTCGGAAGAGTTCGATCACGAGATCGGCCGGAAGCGCTACACCCCCGTGGTCTATCACCTCAAGGAATGGATCCAGGGCAACCATATCGTCGAGCGCAAGCATGACGACGACAAGGGCGGCACGATGCGGCTTGGCGCCTATACGGCCGCGCTGGCGGCGGGATCGCGCGTGGCCACCATCTACGGCTCGACCGAGATCGAGGAGCGCCACCGCCACCGCTACGAGGTGGACGTGCGTTACCGCGAGGCGCTCGAGGGCTGCGGGCTGACCTTCTCGGGCATGAGCCCCGACGGCCGCCTGCCCGAGATCGTGGAGATCAAGGACCACCCGTGGTTCGTCGGCGTGCAGTTCCACCCCGAGCTGAAGTCCAAGCCCTTCGCGCCCCACCCGCTGTTCGCCGACTTCATCCGCGCCGCCGTCGAGGTGTCGCGGCTGGTCTGAGATTGCCCGCCGGCCGTCCCGAAGGGGCGGCCGCGCGACGACATAAGGCCTGCCCCGTCAGGAGATCGCATGAACCCTCAGCACTCCCGGCATCGGCCCGATCCCGGCCACGCACCGTCGCGACCCGGCGCCCCGGACGCGCGCGGACGGAGGCGGCCCTGATGCTCTCCTATCAGCACATCTTCCACGCGGGGAACCTCGCCGACGTGCACAAGCACGCCCTCCTGTGTGCGATGCTCGACTACATGGTGAAGAAGGACAAGCCGCTCACCTACATCGAGACCCACGCGGGGCGGGGGCTCTACGATCTGTCCTCGGCCGAGGCGGTCAAGACCGGCGAGGCGGCGCAGGGCGTCGTGGTGCTGGAGCGGCGGCTGCCCGAGGACCATCCCTATCGGCGGCGGCTGCGCGAAGAGCGCGCGCTCTTCGGGCCCGCGGCCTATCCCGGCTCGCCCCTGCTGGCTGCGGGGTTCCTGCGCGACGGTGACGTGATGCATCTGGCCGAGCTGCATCCGCAGGAATACCGGGCGCTCGCGCGGGTCATGGAGCCCTGGGGGGCGCATCTGCGGCAGGAAGACGGCTTCCGCGCCGCGCTGGCGCTGACGCCGCCCGTGCCGCGCCGGGGCCTGATGCTGATCGACCCGAGCTTCGAGGTGAAGGCCGACTATGCGGCGATCCCCAGGCACATGGCCGCCATCGCGCGGAAATGGAATGTGGGGACGCTGGCGCTGTGGTATCCGATCCTGCCCGCGGGCCTGCACCGTCCGATGGTCGAGGCGCTGCGGGCGCAGTTCCCGGAGGCCCTGGCGCATGAGGTCCGCTTCCCCCCCGCGCGCGACGGGCACGGTCTGGTGGGGTCGGGGATGTTCGTGGTGAACCCTCCCTGGGGAACGGACGATGAGGCCGCGCGCCTGACCGCGCTCTTCGCCGGATGAGCACTCCGCGCGCGACGTGATGTCCGGGCGCTTGGCAGCCGCCGGGGGCCGCTCTATATCCTGTCCCATGTTCGATAGCCTTCTCCGCCGCCTGACGGCGCCCGCCCCCGATCGTCTGCCCGAGCCCGACGCCGACCTTGCACTGGCGGCGCTTCTGGTGCGCGTGGCCCGCGCCGACGGCCATTACGACGAGGCAGAGATCACCCGCATCGACCGGGTGCTCTCCGGCCGGCGCGGAATCACGCCCGAGGAAGCCACCCGGATCCGACGCGAGGCCGAGGCGCTCGAGGCCGAGGCGCCCGATACGGTGCGCTTCACCCGCGCCCTCAAGGAAGCCGTGCCGGTCGAGGATCGCTTCTCGCTGATGCAGGCGCTCTGGACGGTGGCGCTGGCCGATGGCGAGCGCGACGACGGCGAGGATCAGGTGCTTCGGCTGGTGGCGAACCTGCTCGGCCTGACCGACCAGGAAAGCGCCATCGCCCGCCAGCGGGCCGAACGCGACTGAACGGCCGAAGACCGTGCGGGCCGTTGCCTTCCGACGAGGCAGCAGGGCCCGCGGCCGGTCGTCGGCCGCGGGTGCGCGGCGAATCCGCCTTGCCTTGGCCAAGGATTTGGGTCCTACTCGGGCCAGAGTGACAATTTGCGAGCCGTCGTGACCGCCCAGACCCGAGACCCAGGCCCCTCGCGCCCCGTTCCCGTCATCGAGATCCGAAACCTGCACAAGAGCTACGGCAGTCTCGAGGTGCTCAAGGGCGTGGACATGGTGGCCCCCAAGGGCCATGTGGTCTCGCTCATAGGGTCGTCCGGCTCGGGCAAGTCCACCCTGCTGCGCTGCGCGAACCTGCTCGAGGACAGCCAGGACGGCGAGATCCTCTTCGAGGGCGAGGCGGTGCGCTGGAAGGGCACGGGGCTCGCCCGCCACCCGGCCGACAAGGCGCAGGTGATCCGCATCCGAACCAACCTGTCGATGGTGTTCCAGCAGTTCAACCTCTGGTCCCACATGACCATCCTCCAGAACGTCATGGAGGCGCCGGTGACGGTGCTCGGGCGGCCGCGGGCCGAGGTCGAGGAGGCCGCGCGGCGCTATCTGGCCAAGGTGGGGATCGGCGACAAGTGCGACGCCTACCCCGCCCAGCTTTCGGGCGGCCAGCAGCAGCGCGCCGCCATCGCCCGCGCCCTCTGCATGGAGCCCCGCGCGCTGCTCTTCGACGAACCCACCTCGGCGCTCGATCCCGAGCTGGAGCAGGAGGTGGTGCGCGTCATCAAGGCGCTGGCCGAAGAGGGCCGGACCATGCTTCTCGTGACCCACGACATGCGGATGGCCTCCGACGTGTCGGACCATGTGATCTTCCTCCACCAGGGCAGGATCGAGGAAGAGGGGCCGCCCGACCGGCTCTTCGGCGCGCCGCAGACCGATCGGCTGCGCCAGTTCCTGTCCGCCACCGCCTGACGACCAACAACAACAGAACACTGACCGGGAGAGACCGATGAAGAAGCTGATCCTGACCACCGCGCTTCTGGCGCTGGCCGCGGGCACGGCCGCCGCGCAACAGACCGTGCGCATGGGCACCGAGGGCGCCTACCCTCCCTACAACTTCATCAACGACAAGGGCGAGGTGGACGGCTACGAGCGCGAGCTGGGCGACGAGCTGTGCAAGCGCGCGAACCTCACCTGCACCTGGGTGAAGAACGAGTGGGACAGCATCATCCCCAACCTGCAGTCCGGCAACTATGACACGATCATGGCCGGGATGAGCATCACCGAAGAGCGGGAAGAGGTCATCGACTTCACCCAGAACTACATCCCGCCGCTGGCCTCGGCCTATGCCGCGATTTCGCCCGATGCCGACATCGAGGGCGGCGTGGTGGCGGCGCAGACCGGCACGATCCAGGCGAGCCATGTGGCCGAGAGCGGCGCGACGCTGCTCGAGTTCGCCACCGGCGAGGAGACCGTGGCGGCGGTGCGCAACGGCGAGGCCGACGCGGTCTTCGCCGACAAGGACTTCCTCGTGCCCTTCGTCAACGAGTCGAACGGCGAGTTCACCTTCGTGGGCGAGGACGTGCCGCTGGGCGGCGGCGTGGGCATGGGCGTTCGCAAGTCCGACACCGAGCTGAAGGAAAAGTTCAACGCGGCCATCCAGTCCATGAAGGACGACGGCACGATCAACGCCATGATCCGCAAGTGGTTCGGCGACGAGATCCAGACCTTCTGACCGAAAGGAGGGGGGCCCGGCGAGGGCCCTCCGCCCGCCCATGTTCGCAAGCTGCGCCGATCCCAAAAGTCTCGAGGGCCTGAGCTGGCTCCTGTGCTACCTCACCTCGGGGTCGCACATCGCCTTCTACTGGTCCTTCGTCACCGTGCTTGTGCTGCTCGCCGTCACGGCTCCGGTGGCGCTGGCCTTCGGCTTTGCCGGTGCGGTCGCGGCACGGTCGCACCTCTGGCCGGTCTCGGTCGCGGGCAAGACCTACACGGCCATGGTCCGGGGCATCCCCGACATCGTCTTCTTCCTCTTCTTCGTCATCGCGCTCGACCAGGGCATCGAATGGGTCACCCACCAGATCCGCTGCCCCGACTGGACCGAGCCCGTGCGGCAGGGGCTGGAGTTCCGCGTCTGCCCCTCGGCCAAGGTGCCGCCCGGCAACGCCGCGCAGATCTGGCACCAGATCTACGGCTTCGGGCTGGCGGTCGTGACCTTCGCGATCGTCTTCGGGGCCTTCGTCTCGAACGTGCTGACCGGCGCGATGAACGCCGTGCCGCGCGCGCAGCTTGAGACCGCCGAAAGCTACGGCATGACGCAGGGTCAGGTCTTCCGCCGCATCCTCGTGCCGCAGATGTGGATCTACGCCCTGCCCGGCCTCTCGAACCTCTGGATGATCCTCATCAAGGCCACGCCGCTGCTGTTCCTGCTCGGCGTGCAGGACATCGTCTATTGGGCGCGTGAGCTGGGCGGCACCAAGACCTCGCTCTACGCCTATCCGCACCCGGACTGGCGGCTCTATTACTTCCTCGCGCTGCTGGTCTTCTACCTCGGCATGACGCGCCTGTCCGAGATCGTGCTGGGCCGTCTGACGCGCAGGCTCAGCTTCGGGCAGGCCACGGCCGCGGGCGAAGCACAGCGGAAGGCCGCGGCATGAGTTGCATCGAAACGATCGCCGATTACGGCCTCCGCTCGCTGGGCATGGGCGAGCGGCTGTTGCCGCGCAGCGACTTCACGCTCTGCCAGCAGTTCACGCTGATCGGCTCGGGCATGATCTGGAACATCTATTTCGGGGTGCTGGCGCTGGCGGCGGGCTTCTTCCTCGCCAACGCGCTGGCCATGGCCAAGGCCGCCCCCTCGCCCGTCGTCCGCAAGCCCGCGGAATGGTTCATTTTCCTCTTCCGCGGCTCGCCCCTCTTCATCCAGTTCTTCCTGGCCTACGAGGCGCTGGTTCTGCTGCCGCGGGCGGGCATAGACATCTTCGGCCTCACGGTCGAGACCGGCTGGTTGACCCGCGCCTGGGCGGGGGCGCTGATCGTGCTGTTCCTGAACACGGCCGCCTATTCGGCCGAGATCTTCCACGGCGCGCTGATGGCGATCCCGAAGGGCGATCTCGAGGCGGCCGACGCCTACGGCCTGTCGGGCTGGAAGAAGTTCCGCCGCATCCAGTGGCCCACCATGCTGCGCCTTGCCTGGCCCGCCTACACCAACGAGGCGATCTTCCTGTTCCACGCCACCACGCTCGTCTTCTTCTCGGGCTTTCCGGCCTTCCAGCAGCGCGGCGACGCCCTCTACTACGCCAAATATTTCGCCGACAAGACCTTCAACCCGTTCGTGCCTTACCCCATCGTGGCCTTCTATTTCATCTGCCTCACTCTTCTCGTGATCTGGCTCTTCGGGCTGATGAACCGGAGGCTGAACCGCCACGTTCCCGCGGCCCGCAGGCCGCGCCTGAGGGTCAGGCCGCAGATCATCAGGTGACGTGATGAAAGACTGGCTGAGAAAGCACCCCCAGGTCCGCACGATCCGTGTCGCGGCCGCGGATCTCAACGGGCAGGCGCGCGGCAAGCGCATCCCCGCCCGCTTCGCCGACAAGGTGGTGAAGGACGGGACGCGTTTTCCGTTCTCGGTGCTGAACCTCGACATCTGGGGCGAGGACATCGACGACAGCCCGCTGGTGTTCGAGCAGGGCGACGCCGACGGCATCCTGCGCCCGACCGAGCGCGGCTTCATGCCGATGCCCTGGCTCGAGGCGCCGACCGCGCTCTTGCCGATCTGGATGTTCCGCGAGGACGGCCGCCCCTACGAGGGCGACCCGCGCCACGCGCTGCGCGCCGTGCTTGATCGCTACAAGGCGCGGGGACTGACCCCGGTGGTCGCGGTCGAGCTGGAGTTCTTCCTGATCGACGACAGCGGCAAGACGCTGCAGGTGCCGCCCTCGCCCCGCTCGGGCAAGCGCCGGAAGGCAGCCGAGGCGCTCTCGATCCGCGCGCTCGACGCCTTCGACACCTTCTTCACCGACCTCTACGACGCCTGTGAAGAGATGGACATTCCCGCCGACACCGCCACCTCCGAGACCGGCCTCGGCCAGTTCGAGGTGAACCTGATGCATTGCGACGACGCACTGCGCGCGGCCGACGATGCCTGGCTCTTCAAGCTGCTGGTCAAGGGGCTTGCGCGGCGGCACGGCTTTGCCGCCAGCTTCATGGCCAAGCCCTACCCGGAATATTCCGGCTCGGGGCTGCACATGCATTTCTCGGTGCTCGACGCGCAGGGCCGCAACGTGTTCGACAGCGGCGGCCCCACGGGCACCGCCATGATGCGCCATGCGGTGGCGGGCTGCCTGAACGCGATGCACGACAGCACGCTCGTCTTTGCGCCGCACGCCAACAGCTACGACCGGCTCGTGCCGGGGATGCATGCGCCGACGGCGATCTCCTGGGGCTACGAGAACCGCACCACCGCGGTCCGCATTCCCGCGGGCAATCCCGCCGCGCGGCGGATCGAGCATCGCGTGGCGGGGGGTGACGTGAACCCCTACCTGCTGGTGGCCACGATCCTCGGCGCGGCCCTGACCGGGATCGAGGACCAGGAAGAGCCGCCTCAGGCCATCATGGGCAACGCCTATGCGCTCGAGGACCTGCCCCAGATCCCCGCCACCTGGGAAGAGGCGATCCGGGCCTTCGAAAATTCCGCCATCCTGCCGCGCATCCTTCCGCGCGAGCTGATCCGCAACTATGTGCTGACGAAGCGGCAGGAACTGCACTACCTGGCCGAGCTCTCACCCGAGGAACAGGTCGAGCTCTACCTCGATACCGTGTGACCTCTTGCCGCCTCACCCGGGCCGGGGTTAGTCTCCGGCTCAGACAATTTCGGACAATTCATGCTGATCGGCATCCTGCAGACGGGCGAAGCGCCCGACGTCCTCTCCGGCGAGATGGGGGACTATCCCGACATGTTCCGGCACCTGCTCGACGAGAAGGGGCTCGAGTTCCGCACCTACCGGGTGATGGACATGGAGTTTCCCGCGAGCGTGACTGAATGCGACGGCTGGCTCATCACCGGCTCGCGCCACGGCGTCTATGAGGATCACGCCTTCATCCCGCCGCTCGAGACCTTCATCCGCGAGGCGCGCGCGGCGCGCGTGCCGATGGTGGGGATCTGCTTCGGCCACCAGATCATCGCCCAGGCCCTCGGAGGGCGCGTCGAGCGGTCGGAGAAGGGCTGGGCCGTGGGCCCGACCGCCTACGACTTCGGCGCCGACCGGATCGTGCTGAACGCCTGGCACCGCGACCAGGTGATCGAGCCGCCCGCCGATGCCGAGGTGATCGCCTCGAACGATTTCTGCGCGCATGCGGCGCTGCTCTACCCCGGCTTCGCCCTGACGGTGCAGGCCCACCCCGAGTTCCGCGACGATTTCATCGACGGGCTGATGCGGACACGCGGCAAGGGCGTCATTCCCGACGACCGGCTCGAGGCCGCGCAGCAGCGGCTTGGCCAGTCCAACGATGCCGGCCGCCTCGCCGACCGCATCGCCCAGTTCTTCAATCAGGCAAGATAGACCCATGTCCGACTGGACCGATCGTCTCCCCGAAGCCGCCCGCGCCTACATCGGCAACCGCCGCGTGGACGAGGTGGAATGCATCCTCTCCGACATCGCCGGTGTGGCGCGCGGCAAGGCCATGCCCGCCTACAAGTTCGGCCGGCAGACGAGCTTCTTCCTGCCGAACTCGATCTTTCTTCAGACCATCACCGGCGAATGGGCCGACAACCCCTCGGGCGCCTTCACCGAACCCGACATGATCCTGATCCCTGACTATTCGACCGCGACCGCCGCGCCCTGGACGGCGGATGTGACGCTGCAGGTGATCCATGACGCGGTGGACCAGCAGGGCCATCCCGTGCCCGTCTCGCCGCGCAACGTGCTCAAACGCATCGTCGAGCTCTACAATGCCGAGGGCTGGACGCCAATCGTGGCGCCGGAAATGGAGTTCTTCCTCGTCGCCCGCAACATCGACCCGAACATGCCCGTCATGCCGCCGATGGGGCGGACGGGCCGGCGGGCGGCGGCCAAGCAGGCCTATTCCATGTCCGCCGTGGATGAATACGGCAAGGTGATCGACGACATCTATGACTTTGCCGAGGCGCAGGGCTTCGAGATCGACGGGATCCTTCAGGAAGGCGGCGCGGGTCAGGTCGAGATCAACCTCGCCCACGGCGATCCGGTCGCGCTGGCCGACCAGATCTTCTTCTTCAAGCGGCTGATCCGCGAGGCGGCGCTGCGGCACGACTGCTTCGCCACCTTCATGGCCAAGCCCATCGAGGGCGAGCCCGGCTCGGCCATGCATATCCATCATTCCGTGGTCGAGACCGGGACGAACCTCAACATCTTCTCGGACGCCAAGGGGGGCGAGGCCGAGGCCTTCCTCCATTTCATCGCCGGGATGCAGACCCATCTGCCCGCCGCGGTGGCCCTGCTTGCGCCCTACGTCAACAGCTACCGCCGCTATGTCCCGGACTTCGCGGCGCCCATCAACCTCGAGTGGGGCCGCGACAACCGCACCACCGGACTGCGCGTGCCGATCTCGGGGCCCGAGGCGCGCCGGCTTGAAAACCGGCTCGCGGGGATGGACTGCAACCCCTATCTGGGCCTCGCGGCCTCGCTGGCCTGCGGCTACCTCGGGCTGAAGGAGCGGAAGATGCCGCGCCCCGAATGCACGGGCGACGCCTACATGTCCGAGACGGACCTGCCCTACAACCTCGGCGATGCGCTCGACCTGCTCGAGGAGAACGCGGCGCTCCGCGACGTGCTGGGGCACGAGTTCTGCGGCGTCTATGACGCGGTCAAGCGCAACGAATACAAGGAGTTCCTGCAGGTCATCAGCCCGTGGGAGCGCGAGCATCTGCTGCTGAACGTATGAACCTGCTCTATGCCAACGACCGGCCGGGGGAATATCCCCGCTCCTGGTATGCGGCCACCGCGGCCGATCTTGCCCCCTTCCCCGCGTTGGAGGGCGAGGTGCGGGCCGATGTCTGCGTCGTGGGGGCCGGATATACGGGCCTCTCGGCCGCGCTGCATCTGGCCGAGCGCGGCTATTCGGTGGTTCTGCTCGAGGCGCATCGGGTGGGCTTTGGCGCCTCGGGGCGCAACGGCGGGCAGGTGGGCTCGGGCCAGCGGCTCGGGCAGGACGAGCTTGAGGCGATGGTGGGCCTCGACGATGCGCGGAAGCTCTGGGATCTGGGCGAGGAAGCCAAGGCGCTGGTCCGCGATCTGATCCTCCGCCACGACATGCCGGTCAGCTTCCATCCGGGCATTGCCCACGCCTGCCGCAAGTCCTCGGAGGTGGCCCACGCTCACGCTTATGCCGAGAAGCTTGCGCGCGACTACGGCTATGACCGGATCGAGCCGCTCGACCGGGACGGGATCCGCCGCCTGATCGGCTCGGAAGCCTATGTCGGCGGGGACATCGACCGCGGGGCCGGCCATCTCCATCCGCTGAACTACGCCATCGGCCTGGCCCGCGCCTGCGTTGCGGCGGGCGTGCGGATCTGCGAGCGGAGCCCGGTGACGCGGGTCCTTCATGGCGCCGAGCCTGTGGTCGAGACCGCCGCGGGGCGCGTGCGCGCCGCCCAGGTCGTGCTGGCCGCGAACGGCTACCTGGGCAGTCTCGAACCCTCCGTCGCGGCCCGCGTGATGCCGATCAACAACTTCATCCTGACGACGGAACCGCTGGGCTCCCTCGCGGCCGAGGTTCTGTCGGAACCCGTGGCGGTGGCGGACACGCGCTTCGTCGTGAACTACTGGCGGCTGTCCGAGGACGGGCGACTGCTCTTCGGCGGCGGCGAGAGCTACGGATACCGCTTCCCCGACATCGAGCGGACCGTGCGGAAGCCCATGCTCGAGGTCTATCCGCAGCTGCGCGACGTGCGGATCACCCATGCGTGGGGCGGCACGCTCGCCATTACCATGAACCGGCTGCCCTGCTTCACGCGGGTGACACCCAACATCCTGTCAGCCTCGGGCTATTCGGGACACGGGGTGGCGATGGCGACGCTCGCAGGGCGGCTGATTGCGGAAGCGGTGGCAGGTCAGGCCGAGCGGTTCGATCTGATGACAGGCTTGCCGCAGCCCCGCTTTCCCGGCGGCGCTGCGCTGCGCTGGCCGATGCTGGTGCTGGCGATGACCTGGTATTCCCTCCGCGATCGGCTGGGGATCTGAAGCGCGGCGCCAGCGGGAGCCGCCGGGGGCTGTCTGCCCCCGGACCCCCGAGGATATTTGAGCCAGAATGAGAGGCATGTTGCCGAGGCCACTTGCGAAGCGGTCACGCGGCCGACCATGCGGTTCGTCGCGGTGAAGACCGAGAATCAGCAGGCGGTGCTGATGCTGCACAAGGCGCGCGAGCTTCTGGTGCGCCAGCGGACGATGCTGACGAACGCGCTGCGGGCGCATCTGGCCGAACTGGGCCTGGTGGCGGCACAGGGGCCGGAGGGGCTGAACCAGCTGAAAGCCCGGTTCGGCTCCGTCCTAGACAGCCTGTCGGATCATGCCGTTGCCGCACTGACCGCCCGGATCACCCGAGCCGAAGGTCTGGCGGACGAGGTGGATCGCCTCGAGCGCCGGATCCTGGACTGGCACCGGACCAGCGACGCCAGCCGTCGGCTCGCCACCATCTCCGGCATCGGCCCGATCACCGCCAGCGCTATTGCGGCGAACGTGCCGGACGCGAGCCTCTTCCGCTCTGCCCGCCAGTTGTTCGCGGGGGCAAGCGTCCACTGGAAGCTTGCCTGATCCCGCTCACCATGGCTCGGGCTGACACCGAGAGCGCATTCCAGCCGCGGCAAGGGCCGCCAGACCGGGATCAGCAAGCAGCGCGACGGATACATCCGGCGCCTCCTGGTTTCCGGGGCAAGCGCCGCGCTGCGGTTCACGCGCCAGGGCGATCCGGGCAAGGCGTGGCTCTTGCTGCTCAAGGAGCGCAAGCGCCCGAGGGTCGTCGCCGTCGCCCAGGCGAACAAGACCGCGCGCAACGCCTGGGCGCTCCTGCGCCGCAACGAGATCCACGCGGCTCCGGCTCCTTGAGGGGCTGACGGGCTGCGGACGCGAATGCGTGAAGACTGAGGAAAGTTGACAAACCGGTCGAACCGGGGATCAGGACACGCCACGGGGTCAAGGCGCCACCTACAGCGCGTACTTTGAATGGGACCTGATCCGCGGACTTCATCCGGGCCAGCGGGCGACCGCACACATGGGCCGTAGACAAGACTGCTTTCGGCATGGGCTCGTCAGTTTCCCGGCTTGCGCCTCAGGGGCCCTCCAGACAGGACCGCATCGCGCCTGAGCCCCGATCCGGCCAGACCTCGACTTCTACATCGTCGCCGTCGCCCGCCTCGGCGGATACCTTGCCCGAAAACACGACGCGCCGCCCGGAGCCATCATCCTCTGGCGAGGCTTCTCCCGCCTCGCCGACCTCGTCATCGGTTTCGAGGCTGCAGCCCAACCAGAGCAGAACACTTGTGGGTAAGTGAAAGACAGAACGGCCGGTTCCTGTCGAAGGATCGGCGGCGGGTGTTGAACCTCTGCCGGCGCGTCGCTAGCCTGTGCCCCAACCCAATACGAGGAGCCGATCATGCGTGACGATGCGCCAAATTCCTGGGAGTCGCGGGCCGACGCCTTCTCCCTCTACGGTTTCACTGACCTGCCTTCGGTGCACCGGCGCGGCGCTGTGGTGCTGACGCATGGCACGGGGCCCTACGTTTACGACGTTCACGGGCGCGCCTATCTGGATGCCAATTCGGGGCTTTGGAACATGGTGGCCGGGTTCGACCATCCGGGTCTGATCGAGGCCGCCAAGGCGCAGTATGACCGCTTTCCGGGCTATCACGCCTTCTTCGGGCGGATGTCGGACCAGACCGTGATGCTGTCGGAGAAGCTCGTGGAGGTCTCGCCCTTCGACCGCGGCCGGGTGTTCTACACCAACTCGGGCTCCGAGGCGAACGACACGATGGTCAAGATCCTGTGGTTCCTCGGGGCGGCCGAAGGGCATCCCGAGCGGCGCAAGATCATCACCCGCGTGAACAGCTATCACGGCGTCACCGCCGTCTCGGCCTCGATGACCGGCAAGCCCTACAACAGCCTGTTCGGCCTGCCGCTGCCGGGCTTCATCCATGTGGGCTGCCCGCACTACTGGCGCTTCGGCCAGGAGGGGGAGAGCGAGGCCGCCTTCACCCAGCGCCTCGCGCGGGAACTTGAAGCCACCATCATCAAGGAGGGGCCGGAGACGATCGCGGGCTTCTTCGCCGAGCCCGTGATGGGTGCCGGCGGGGTGATCCCGCCGTCGGAGGGCTATTTCCAGGCCATCCAGCCGGTCCTGAAGCGCTACGGCATCCCTCTGATCGCGGACGAGGTGATCTGCGGCTTCGGGCGGACCGGCAACACCTGGGGCTGCCAGACCTACGACTTCGTGCCGGACGCGATCATCAGCTCGAAGAACATCACCGCGGGCTTCTTCCCGATGGGAGCGGTGATCCTTGGGGCGGAGCTGTCGGATCGGGTGCAGGCGGCCGCCGAGGCGGTCGAGGAGTTCCCGCACGGCTTCACCGCCTCGGGCCATCCGGTGGGCTGCGCCATCGCGCTCAAGGCCATAGACGTGGTGATGAACGAGGGGCTGGCCGAGAATGTGAAGCGGCTGACGCCGAAGTTCGAGGCGGGGCTGGCCCATCTGGCCGAACATCCGAACATCGGCGAGTGGCGCGGCAAGGGTCTGATGGGGGCGCTTGAGGCGGTGAAGGACAAGGCCACCAAGACCCCCTTCCCCGGCGACCTCTCGGTGTCGGAGCGGATCGCCAACACCTGCACCGATCACGGGCTGATCTGCCGGCCGCTGGGCCAGTCGATCGTGCTCTGCCCGCCCTTCATCATGACGGAGGCGCAGATGGACGAGATGTTCGACAAGCTGGGCGCCGCGCTGAAACAGGTCTTCGCAGAGGTCGCCTGACCCTTGCCAACGGGGGCTCCGCAGTCGCCTGCGGAGCGCCTCCGGGCCGTCAGAGCTTGGAGAGCTTCTTCTGCAGGTCGGCGAGCTGCTTGCGGATCTGGGCCAGCTCTTCGGCGCTGCCGGCCTCGGGCGTCTCTTCCCTCGTCGGCGCCGGCGGTGTCCAGCCGGGCAAGGCCATCATCGCCTTGATGAAGGCTTCCTGCTGCTTGCGCATCGCCTCGAAGCCCGGCATCCCCGCCATCGGCCCCGACATCTGGCTGAAATTCTCCATCATCTTGGTCTGGCCCGAGCGCAGCATCTCGAAGGAGGCCGCCAGGAACTGCGGCACAACGGACTGAACCTCGGTCGTGTAGCTGCGGACGAGATCGGTCAGCACCGCGAGAGGCAGGACATTGTCGCCCTTCGATTCATGCTCGGCGATGATCTGGAGGAGATATTGCCGGGTCAGGTCATCCCCGGACTTCAGGTCGATGATCTGGACCTCGCGCCCCGCCCGGATGAACCCGGCGATATCCTCGAGCGTGACGTAATCGCTGGTCTCGGTATTGTAGAGGCGCCGACTGGCATAGCGCTTGATCAGCAACGGCTTGTCGGTCTCGGCCATACCCAACCCTGTCCTCTTGTGCGGTTGCAGAGAAGACTAGGGCAGGCCCGGAAAAAAGGAAAGGGCGGGCTTTTGGCCCGCCCCCCGCGCATCCGCCTTGGGAGGAGTGGGTGGATGCGCGCCGGCTCACTTCGCCGGTGCGGTGGACTTCTTGGCGGCCGAGGTCACATCGACGGTCGCCTTCTTGACCGCCGCGGTCGCGTCGTCCTGCATGTCCTTGCCGGCGGCCAGCATCAGCTCGACCGTCTCCATCTGCACCTTCTTGGCCACTTCGGCGAAGGCGGCGAGGTTCTCGGCGGCCATCTCGGCGGCGGCCGACGCAAAGTCCGTCGCAGCCTTGGTATATTCGGTCGGTTCGGACTTGGCCTTGGCCAGGTCGCCGAACTTGGCGATCGTGTCCTTGGCCCACTTGGCGGTGATCTCGGTCGATTTCTCGGCGGCCTCGAGGGTCACCTTCGACATCTTCTCGGCCATCGCGGCCTGGGTCTTGAACGCGTTCTGCATCGCGGACGAGTCGACCGGGAAAGCCGCCATCATGTCCTGCATCACTTTGGTGAAGTCGGGGGTCTTGGTCATTGCCTTGTCTCCTGCGAGCGGGCTCATGCCCGGTTGTCCTGTGACAAGGATATAAATGCTGCGCCGCAGCAAATCAAGCCTGATTTCTGCGACGCAGCATTTTTGGCCGGATGGCCGAAAAGTCCTTACCTTGCGGCAGGCTTTTGCCGGGTCATCCCAGCTCGGGCTGAGAGACGACATAGGTGCCGGGCGCCGGAGCAAGCTCGGGATGCTTCGAATCACCCGGCTGGCGCGCCTTGATCCGCTTGCCCGAACGCTCGGCCAGCCAGGCGCCCCACCGCGGCCACCACGAGCCCTCATGGAACTCGGCCGATTCCCGGAAGGCGTCGGCTGTGGTCAGGGGCGCGGGATTGACGTAGTGCCCATACTTGTTGCGGCTGGGCGGGTTCACGATCCCGGCCACATGGCCGGACTGGGACAGGATGAAGGTCTTGTCATCGGAGCCGAACTGCCGGAAGCCGTTGAAACTGCTCTTCCAGGGCGCGATGTGGTCGGTCTCGCAGGCGATGGCGCAGACCGGGATGGTCACGTCGGCAAGCCCCACGGGCGAACTGAGCACCGGGAAGCTCCCCTTGGCGAGCCGGTCCTGCTGGCAAAGACCGCGCAGATATTCCACCGCCATCTGGGCGGGCAGGTTGGTGCCGTCGCCGTTCCAGTAGAGCAGGTCGAAGGCCGGCGGCGCCTCGCCCATCATGTAGCTCTTGATGGCGGGCTGGTAGATCAGGTCGTTCGAGCGCAGGTAGCTGAAGGTCCGCGACATGAAGGTCTTGTCGAGGATGCCGTCCACCGCGACCTGCCGCTCGATCCCGTCCACGAAATCGTCGTTCAGGAACACGCCCACCTCGCCCGGATCCGAGAAGTCGGTGAGCGTGGTGAAGAAGGTGGCCGAGCGCACGGTCGCGTCGCCAGCCTTTTCCAGATGCGCGAGCGTCAGCGTCAGCGTGGTGCCCGCGATGCAGTAGCCGACCGCGTTGATCTGCTTCTGCCGGGTGATCGAGCGCACCTCGGCCATGGCGCGCATGTAGCCCTCGCGGATGTAGTCATCCATGCCGACGCCGGCATAGCCCTTGCCGGGGTTCACCCAGGAGACGACGAAGACGGTGAAGCCCTGGTCCACCAGCCATTTCAGCAGCGAATTCTGCGGCTTGAGGTCGAGGATGTAGAACTTGTTGATCCAGGGCGGGAAGATCAGCAGCGGCGTCTCGTGGACCGTGTCGGTCGTCGGGCGATACTGGATCAGCTCGAACATGCGGTTGCGATAGACCACCGCGCCTTCCGTCGTGGCGAGGTTGTGGCCGACGTGGAACGCCTCGCGGTCGGCCAGCGTCACCAGCAGGTCGCCGTTGTTCGCCTCGATGTCGCGCACCAGATTCTCGAGCCCCTGCACGAGGCTCTCGCCATCCGTCGCGATGGCGCGCTCGAGCGCGTCGGGGTTCGTGCCGAAGAAATTGGTGGGCGAGAAGAGATCGACGATCTGGCGCGAGAAATACTCGACCCGCTTCTTGTCGGAAGGCTCGATCTGCTCGAGCGCGTCCACGGCCTGCTGCACCGCCTCGGCGTTCATCAGATACTGCTGCTTGAGGTAGTTGAAGAACGGATGCGTCTGCCAGAGCGGGTTCGAGAAGCGCCGGTCCTTCGGCGTCGCATCCGGCGGCGGCTTCAGCTCGCCCTTGACGAGCTGCTGCTGCGCCTCGACGTAGTGCTTCAGGCTCTTGCCCCAGAAACTGATCTGATGCTCGAGGATCTTGGCCGGATTCTGCATCATCTCGGCCATGTAGGCGGTCATCGCCTTGAGAAACACGTCGCTGGACGGGCCATGGAGCGCCGGGTCGGACAGCTTGCGCCGGGTCAGCGCCGCCGTAAGCCGCTTCGACAACTCGTCGATGCGCGCCAGGTTGGCGTTCAGACGCTCGAGCTGCGCGTCGCGGACGGAACCCGGGGCCTGCTCTTCGGTTGCCATATTGACTTTTCCCCCCTCATTTGCTGCCATGCAGCATCGTGTGCCTGCCTCTGGGGGGAGAACTGCAGGATCACAGCGCCTCCACCGGGCAGGGATACCGAATGAAATATATGACAACCTATGACGTCATGGAGAGTGCGCGCAACACCAACGAGTGGTTGGGCGCGACCGCAAGGGCCATGGCCTCCTATCCACTCTTTGCCCTTTCGATGAATCCCATGCTGGCGCTGACCGCCGCCTGGGGAGAGGTGACAGAGCGCAGCTTCGCCCGGATGGTCGCCAAGCCCGACTGGGGCATCCGCTCGATCGTGGGCGAGGACGGGCAGGACCATCTGGTCGATGTGAAGACCATCGTGGAAAAGCCTTTCGGCAACCTCATACAGTTCTTCGTCCGCCGCCGGCCCCCGATGGCCCGCAAGGTGCTGCTGGTGGCCCCCATGTCGGGCCACTACGCGACGCTCCTGCGCTCGACCGTGCTCAGTCTGCTGCCGGACTGCGACGTCTATGTGACGGACTGGCACAATGCGCGGGACATTCCGGTGTCCTGCGGCAAGTTCGACGTCGAGGATTACACCCTCTATGTCGTCGAGTTCATGCGCGCCCTCGGCCCCGACACCAACGTGATCGCCATCTGCCAGCCGGCGCCGCTCGTGCTCGCCGCCACGGCCTATCTGGCGGGCGAGGATCCGGCGGCGCAACCGCGGACCCTCACGCTCATCGGTGGCCCGATCGACCCGGATGCGGCCGCGACCGAAGTGACGGATTTCGGCCGCCGCGTGACGATGGGCCAGCTCGAGCAACTCGCCATCCAGCGCGTCGGCTTCAAGTACATGGGCGCCGGGCGGCTGGTCTATCCGGGCCTCCTCCAGCTTCAGAGCTTCATCTCGATGAACATGGAGCGCCATTCCAAGGCGTTTCACGAGCAGATCGTGCGCGTGGCGCGCGGGCAGGCGTCGGACCATGACGCGCACAACCGCTTCTACGACGAATACCTCGCCGTGATGGACATGACGGCCGAGTTCTACCTCTCGACCGTCGAGCGCGTGTTCAAGAACCGCGAGATCGCGAAGAACGAGTTCACCGTCGCGGGCAAGCGGGTGGATATCGGCGCGATCACCGATGTGGCGGTGAAGACGGTCGAGGGCGAGAAGGACGACATCTCGGCCCCCGGCCAGTGCGTCGCCGCACTGAACCTGCTGACGGGTCTGCCGGACTCGAAGAAGGCGAGCCACCTCGAGCCCGACGCCGGTCACTACGGCATCTTCGCGGGCAAGAGCTGGCGGCTCAACATCCGCCCGCTGGTGTTGCGCTTCATCGACGCGAACGCCCCCAAGCCGAAACCCAAGATCGTCCCCGCGGCCGTGGCGGGCTGACCGGAATGAGGGCGCCCCGCGGGGCGCCCTTCTCGCAAGTCCCGGCCGCGGATCACCGGCCGAGAACCTGCCCCACCGCATCCTCGATCATCGTCAGGCATTCGGGCGTCGAGAATCGGTGGTCCGCCCCCTTGACCAGCGTGAGGCGGATGTCCGGCCCCGTCGCATGATCCAGCAGCCGGAGCGCGACCGAGGGCGGAACATCCGTATCCGCGGTGCCCTGCAGCAGCCGCACCGGGAACGGCAGGTCGAGCGGATCGCGCAGCACGAGGCGCCCGCGCCCCTCCTCGATCAGGCGGCGCGTGATGATGTAGGGCTCATCGGAATAGTCCGAAGGCAACGTCACCTGCCCGTCGCGCTGCAACGCCGCGCGTTGCGCCTCGGAAAAGCCTGCCCACATGCTGTCCTCGGTGAAATCGGGGGCTGCGGCAATGCCGACAAGCCCTGCGATCCGCTCCGGCATCGCGCGGGCAAGGAGGAGCGAGATCCACCCGCCCATCGACGAGCCCACCAGAACGAGCGGCCCCGCCAGCAGGCCGCAGGCGGCGCGGGCATCCTCGAACCAGTCGCCGATGGCGCCTTCGAGGAAGGCGCCCTCCGAGGATCCGTGGCCGGAATAATCGAAGCGCAGGAACGCCCTGCCCGTCTGCTCGGCCCAGCGTTGCAGATGCAGCGCCTTCGTCCCCTCCATGTCCGACTTGAAGCCGCCGCAGAAGACCACCGCCGGCCCTTCGCCGTCGGTGAGACGGTAGGCGATGCGGCGATGTTCGGGGGTCACGAGAAAGCTCGGGTCTGGCATGGGGCACCTCCTTTGCGCCCAGCCTTAGCAAAGCCCGCCACAGCAGGCCACCTCGGGTGCGTTGACTTTCCCCGACGTGCGGCGCAGAAGCGGGCGACCATAACCCGCAACCGGGCGCAATCGTAGGCGCCAAACCGACGAGGAGAGCCAGCCATGGCCCAGATTTCCCTCACATTTCCCGACGGCAACGCACGCGAGTTCCCCGCCGGCATCACCCCTGCCGAAGTGGCGGCTTCGATCTCGACCTCGCTCGGGAAGAAGGCGATCTCGGCCAGCGTCGATGGCCGGCACTACGACCTGCAATGGCCCATCGAGGCGGATGCGAAGATCGCCATCCACACCATGGCCGACGAGGCGCAGGCGCTGGAACTGATCCGCCACGACCTCGCCCACATCATGGCCCGCGCGGTGCAGGAGCTGTGGCCCGACGTCAAGGTCACCATCGGCCCGGTCGTCGCGAACGGCTGGTATTACGACTTCGACCGCGAGGAGACCTTCACGCCCGAGGATCTGGGCGCGATCGAGAAGCGGATGAAGGAGATCATCAACGCCCGCGACGCGGTGCGCACCGAGACGTGGGACCGCGACCGCGCCATCGCCCATTACGAGGCGCGCGGCGAGAACTTCAAGGTGGAGCTGGTGCAGGCGATCCCCGCCGACCAGCAGATCCGCATGTATTGGCACGGGAACTGGCAGGACCTCTGCCGTGGCCCGCATCTGCAGCACACGGGCCAGGTTCCGGCGGATGCCTTCAAGCTGATGTCGGTGGCCGGCGCCTACTGGCGCGGCGATTCGAACAACAAGCAGCTCCAGCGCATCTACGGCGTGGCCTTCAAGACCCGCGACGAGCTGAAGGCCTACCTCCACATGCTGGAAGAAGCCGCCAAGCGCGACCACCGCAAGCTGGGAAAGGAGATGGAGCTGTTCCATCTTCAGGAAGAGGCCCCCGGCATGGTGTTCTGGCACCCGAACGGCTGGCAGATCTACCGCACGCTGGAAGACTACATGCGCGGCCGACTGCGGCAGGCGGGCTACAAGGAGATCCGCACCCCGCAGGTGGTGGACCGCAAGCTCTGGGAAGCCTCGGGCCACTGGGAGGCCTACAAGGAGAACATGTTCCTCGTCGAGGTCGAGGAAGAACATGCCAAGGAAAAGCGCATCAACGCGCTGAAGCCGATGAACTGCCCCTGCCATGTGCAGGTCTATAACCAGGGCCTCAAGTCCTACCGCGACCTGCCGCTGCGGCTCGCCGAATTCGGCTCGTGCCACCGCTATGAATCCTCCGGCTCCATGCACGGGCTGATGCGGGTGCGCGGCTTCGTGCAGGATGACGCCCACATCTTCTGCACCGAGGACCAGATCGAGGGCGAATGCGCGGCCTTCATCGAACTCCTGTCCAGCGTCTACAAGGATCTCGGCTTCGACAGTTTCGAGATCAAGCTCTCCACCCGCCCCGAGGTGCGCATCGGTTCGGACGAGGCGTGGGACAAGGTCGAGACCGCGCTCGAGAATGCGATCAAGAAGGTGGGCGCCGCCTATGAGATCGACCCCGGCGAAGGCGCCTTCTACGGGCCGAAGCTCGACTTCAAGCTGACCGACGCGATCGGGCGGAAATGGCAGTGCGGCACCTTCCAGGTCGATCCGAACCTGCCCACCCGCCTCGGCGCCGAATATATCGGCGAGGATGGGGCCAAGCACCGGCCCTACATGCTGCACCGCGCGATCCTCGGCTCTTTCGAGCGGTTCATCGGCATCCTGATCGAGAACTACGCCGGCAAGCTGCCCTTCTGGCTCGCACCGCGGCAGGTGGTGGTGGCCTCGATCGTCTCGGACGCCGATGCCTACGTCGCCGAGGTGGTGGCGGCGCTTCGGGCGCGCGGCGTGCGCGCCGAGGCCGACACCCGGAACGAGAAGATCAACTACAAGGTGCGTGAGCATTCGGTGGGCAAGGTGCCGGTGATCCTCGCCATCGGGATGCAGGAGGTCGAGGGCCGGACCGTCTCGGTCCGCCGCCTCGGCGAGACACGGACAGAGTCGGCGCCCCTCGATCAGGTGGTCGAGAGGCTCGCCACCGACGCCCGCATCCCCGGTTGAATCCCGCCATCGGCGGGATGTCGCTCATCCGCCCCCGGCATCATCCGACCTTGGGATGATGCCGGCCTCATCGGCCAGGGCCTTCCTCCGCCCGGCCGGAGCGATGGCCGGTTCGGGGCGCCGGTGCGCGCCCCGGCTCTTCTGATTGCGGGTTCCCGCAAGGACACGCCTTATCAAGTGATTAAGAGTTCTGCGCCGCATGCCGCGCGGCAGTTGGTCGCGCGGCCTCCGGCGGATTTCTGCCCTTTAATCGAGAGCACGCAAGCCAGATCCGCCAGCGACCGGAAACCAGAAGGCAATTGCTCGCCCTGCGGGCAAATGCTTGTTTCGCACGACTTTTCCTTTGTTGCTTGATTTTCGTTGGCGCTTTGGCATCCTTTCGCACGTGACAACAGACGTTCTGACGCTTTCCTGTTTCCAGGGCGGATGCGGAGAACCTGGATGCACGGCCCGCGGCAATGTCGCCCGGGTGAAGGCTGACGAAGGGAGAGACGGAATGCCGACCGGCACCGTGAAATGGTTCAACAGCACCAAGGGTTTTGGCTTCATTGCGCCGGATGATGGCGGCAAGGACGTGTTCGTCCACATATCGGCGGTGGAACGTGCCGGCCTCAAAGGCCTCAGCGACAACCAGAAGATCGGTTACGAGCTGCAGTCCGGCCGCGATGGCCGCTCCTCTGCGGGCGACCTGCGGCTGCTGTAACGCCAGAGAACGAGCCTGAGACTACAGAGACAGCCTGCCGACCCGTGGGCTGTTCTCATCCCAGAAGCCGCCGCTGCACCCCCGAATCCCATCCCAGAAACAGCCCCTCCTCCGTGCGGATGACCGGACGCTTCATCAGCGTCGGTTGGGCCGCAATCTGGGCCTCGGGTTCCGAAGCCTTCAGCCAGTCCGAAAGCCCGCGCCAGGTGGTGGACTGCCGGTTGACGATCGCATCGCCGAACTCCGTCACCAGTTCCGAGATCTCGCTCTCGCTCAGGGGCCTGGCCCGCACGTCGCGGAATTCGATGCTGTGTCCCGCCGCCTCCAGCGCCTTCAGCGCCTTCTTGCAGGTGTCGCAGGTGGATATGCCGTAGAGGATCATGGAGTGCCCGTGCTCGCGATGTGGGGGCCCAGTGATGCCGGATTTCCGCGCCTGCGCAAGCACCCTCAGATCGGAGCGATCCAACGTGTGACCGCAACGCCCACGCCGGCCGAAACGCCGGTGAGGATGGCGCCCCAGGCCAGATCCACCGCCACCATCGTCGGGTGCCAGTCGCGCAGGATCGTGTAGCTGGTGAATTCGTAGGTGCCATAGGCCACCGCGCCGAGCACCGCGCCCGCAATCAGCGCCTGCATCGCCGATCCCTCGCGCAGCGCGGGCCAGGAGACGAGCCAGATCAGCCCCGCGATGTAGCCGACATAGAAGATCGCCGCGGGCAGCATCCGCGGGCTTTCGAGCATCAAGGGCCCGATATGGGCCTCAAACAGCGGCTTCATAACGCGCGACAGCATCAGCGCGTCGAGCCCGAGAAAGACAAGGCCGGTGACGATGGCAAGGACGGCGAGACTCATGCGGCGACTCCTGTGCGGGTGGTGAACCCGCCCAGTATCAGCGCCGCCGCAGGTATTCGTAAAGCACGCAGGCGGGCGACGCAGCCCGCAGCTCGATCCGGGCGGCGCAGACCCACTCCGACGGATCGAACTCGGGGAAGAAGGTATCCGCCCCCTCGACCTCCAGATCGACCTCGGTCACGAGCAGCCGGTCGGCGATCGGCAAGTGGGCCGAAAAGACCCGCGCCCCGCCGATCGAATAGATCCGGGCATGGCCCGCCGCCCGCGCCGCGGGAATGGCCGCGTCGAACGAGGTGAAGAGCGCCTCGCCCTCCAGCTTCCGCGAGGTGACCACGATGTTCAGCCGCCGTGGCAACGGCCTCTTCGGCAGGCTCTCCCAGGTGCGCCGCCCCATGATGAGGGCGCCGCCCAGGGTCTCGCGCTGGAAAAAGGCCAGATCCTCCGGCGCGTGCCAGGGGATCGTGCCGTCCTTGCCGATCGCGCCGCCCTTCGCGCGGGCCACCACCAGCGTCAGCATCAGACCGCCACCTCCGCCGCAATCGCCGGATGGGGCTCGTAGCCCTCCACCGCGAAATCCTCGATCCGATAGTCGTCGATGCTCTCCGCCCGACGCACCAGCCGCATCCGCGGCCAGTCCCGCGGCGCCCTCGAGATCTGCTCGCGCGCCTGCTCGAGATGGTTCAGATAGAGATGCGTGTCGCCCCCGACCCAGACCAGCTCTCCGGGCAGGAGGTCCGCCTGCTGCGCGATCATCAGCTGCAGCGCCGCCGCGCCGACGAAGTTGAACGGCGCCCCCAGGAGCAGATCCACCGACCGCTGGTAGAGCAGCGCATTCAGCCGCCCGTCCGAGGTGACGTGATACTGATAGACCATGTGACAGGGCGGCAGCGCCATCTGCCCCACCTCGGCCACATTCCAGGCGTGGAACAGCATCCGTCGGCTTGCCGGATTGGTCCGCAGCGTCTCGATCAGTCCCGCGATCTGGTCATGCTCGCGCCCGTCCGGCCCGAGCCAATGCCGCCACTGCTTGCCATAGACGGGCCCGAGATCGCCCCAACGGGCAGCAAACCCTTCATCCGCCACGATCCGGGCCTCGAACTCGGCCTGGCCAATCTCCTCGCCCGTCGCGCGCCGATAGGCCGCCAGCGGCCAGTCGGTCCAGATCCGCACATTCTGTTGCAGCAGCGGCCGGATGTTCGTGCCGCCGGTGAGGAACCACAGCATCTCCTTCACCGCGGTCTTCCAGTAAACCTTCTTCGTGGTCAGGATCGGCGCCGCGCCCTTCGACAGGTCGAACCGCAGCATCGCTCCGAACAGCGAAAGCGTGCCCACGCCGGTCCGGTCCACCCGCCGGTCGCCGCGCGCAAGCACCTGCGCCAGAAGATCGAGATAATGCTGCTCCGGATGCGCCACGCCGGTCCTCCCTGTCCCGCCCCTGCCATTTTCACTCTGCGAAAATATCCCGGGGGTCCGGGGGCAGAGCCCCCGGCGGTTGCTACCAGACCGCCGCCCGCCATGCCAGTCGGTTTACCGGCCGACCATCGCACCTGCCTCCTGCCCACGGTTTCCTTCCCGCCGCAATCTGGCTAGCCTGCCCCCAAAACATGAAAGGGAACCACATGCAGGTCAAATATCTCCACACCATGGTCCGCGTCCTCGACCTCGAGAAGAGCATGGAGTTCTTCCGCCTTCTCGGGCTGGAGGAAACACGCCGCACCGAGAGCGAGAAGGGCCGCTTCACCCTCGTCTTCATGGCGCCGCCCGGACAGCCCGAATGCCCGGTCGAGCTCACCTACAACTGGGACGGCGACGAGGGCCTGCCCTCCGACAGCCGCCATTTCGGCCATCTCGCCTATGCGGTCGAGGATATCTACGACATGTGCGCCCGGCTGCAGGCGGCGGGTGTCACGATCAACCGCCCCCCGCGCGACGGCCACATGGCCTTCGTCCGCAGCCCCGACAACATCTCGATCGAACTGCTGCAGATGGGCGATGCGCTGCCCCCGGCCGAGCCCTGGGCCTCGATGCCGAACACCGGCCACTGGTAAGGCCTGCGCCTTCGAGGACTGCCCGGCGGGCAGTCCTCAGAGCGGCCGCCAGCGCGCCAGAAGATCCACGCCCACCGTCTCGACCGAGGCCAGCCGGAAGGCCGGCGCTCCGGCAAGCTGCGCCAGCCGCAAGGGCCCCATCGCGCCGCGTCCCTCCTCGCCGATCAGCTTGCCGGCCGTAAAGGACACAAGCTCGTCGCAGAGGCCGGCCCGCACCAGGGCCGCGCCGAGCCGCGCGCCCCCCTCGCAGAAGATGCGCGTCAGCCCTTCGGACGCCAGGCGCCGCATCACCGCGGCCGGATCGAGCCCGTCCGGCCCCGCCTCGCATTCGAGCAGGAGCGCACCCGCCGCCCGCCAGCCGGCCCGCGCGGCTTCGGGCGCATCCGGCCCGTGGCAGAGCCAGACCGGCACATGCCGCGCGGTCCGCCCCAGGCGGCTGTCGCAGGAATGGCGCAGGAGGCTGTCCACCACGATCCGCACCGGCTGGTGCGCCGCCCCCAGGTCTCGCACGGAGAGGTCGGGGTCGTCGGCCAGCGCCGTTCCCACGCCCACCATCACCGCATCATGCCGCATTCGCATCGCATGAACGGCCCGCCGCGCATGCGCCCCCGTGATCCAGCGGCTCTCGCCCGAGGCGGTGGCGATGCGCCCATCGACGCTCGCCGCCAGCTTCAGCGTGACGAAGGGCAGCCCAAGGGTCACGCGCTTCAGGAACCCCGCGTTGGCCGCGCGCGCCTCCGCCTCGAGAACACCTTCGGTCACGGCAATTCCCGCCGCCCGCAGCAGGGCGTGCCCGCGGCCCGCAACGCGCGGATCGGGATCGCCGGCGGCCGTCACCACACGGGCGACCCCGGCGGCGGCAAGCGCCTCGGCGCAGGGCGGCGTCCGCCCATGATGCGCGCAGGGCTCGAGCGTGACATAGGCCGTGGCCCCCAACGCCGCGACCCCGGCCTCGGCCAGCGCCACAGGCTCGGCGTGGGGGCGCCCGCCGGGACGGGTCCAGCCGCGGCCCACCACGCGCCCCGCCTTCACGATCACGCAGCCCACCGCCGGGTTGGGCCAGGTCCGCCCGAGGCCCCGCGCGCCCAGCCGCAGCGCATGGGCCATGTGGTCGGCGTCGGTCACTCTTCCGCGGGGGCGGTGGGACGCAGCTCGGACACGAACTTGTCGAAATCGTCCGCCGCCTGGAAGTTCTTGTAAACGCTCGCAAAGCGAACGTAGGCGACCGTGTCGATCCGCGCGAGGCTCTCCATCACGATCTCGCCGATCACCTTCGAAGGGATGTCGGTGTCGCCCAGGCTCTCCAGCCGCCGCACGATGCCCGAGATCATCTGGTCGATCCGCTCGGGCTCGATCGGGCGCTTCTGCATCGCGATGCGGATCGAACGTTCCAGCTTGGTGCGATCGAAATCCTCGCGTTTGCCCGAGGATTTGATCACGACGAGATCGCGCAGCTGCACCCGCTCGTAGGTCGTGAACCGGCCGCCGCAGGCCGGGCAGAAGCGGCGGCGGCGGATCGAGACATGATCCTCGGCCGGGCGGCTGTCTTTCACTTGCGTGTCGATGTTTCCGCAGAACGGGCAGCGCATCGCCTCTCCCTCATGCCTCAGGTCGGGGGCGCAGGCCCCGGAGATCAGATCCGGGGGGTGCCCCTCTCGTTATCCACAAGACCATAGCCAGAGGCCGAGGGGTTGCACAGCGGAAATCTCAAACCCCCAGATGAGGGACGCGGGCTGTGGCGCAGGAGACTCAGGCGGCCGGATCGAAGGGTCCTGCCGGCGCGCGAGGACGGGCTGGCACCCGGAAATGAAAAGGGCCGGCGCATCGGCCGACCCTCGGACTCATCCTGTCAGGGGCGATCAATCGTTGATCGGCGGGTCCTTCCGGCAGAGGGTGCGGGCGTGGATCGCGCTGAGCGACGCATCCTCGGAGCCCAGGATGAAGAGGCCGGTCTTGCTGGCCGCACCCTCAGGCGACAGGCCAAAACGCACGCCCTCGCCCTGCCGCCGCGGCGGCTCGGACAGGCGCCAGATCCGGGTCGTCGGCGCAAGGCCCATCGCCATCACATAATCCCCCGCCGCGCACCAGCTTTCGCCCGGCCCCTGCCCCGGGCTGCCCACAACCAGAAAGCTGCCGCCGCTTTCGGCCCGGACCTGCAGACCGTTCTGCGCGATGTAGGCCGCCGCCGGCCCTGCAAGGGCCAGCGCGGCGACAGAGGCAATCACGAGATGACGGATCATGGAACCGCTCCTTACTGGTCGAGGAAGCTTCGCAGCTTGCGGCTGCGGCTGGGATGCTTCAGCTTGCGCAGCGCCTTGGCCTCGATCTGGCGGATGCGCTCGCGCGTGACCGAGAACTGCTGGCCCACCTCTTCGAGTGTGTGGTCGGTGTTCATGCCGATGCCGAAGCGCATCCGCAGGACCCGCTCTTCCCGCGGGGTGAGCGAAGCCAGAACCCGCGTCGTCGTCTCCTTCAGGTTCTCCTGAATGGCGCTGTCGAGCGGCAGGATCGCGTTCTTGTCCTCGATGAAATCACCGAGCTGGCTGTCTTCCTCGTCGCCGATCGGCGTCTCGAGCGAGATCGGCTCCTTGGCGATCTTCATCACCTTGCGAACCTTCTCGAGCGGCATCTGCAGCTTTTCCGCCAGTTCTTCCGGCGTCGGTTCCCGGCCGATCTCGTGCAGCATCTGGCGCCCCGTCCGCACCAGCTTGTTGATCGTCTCGATCATGTGGACCGGGATGCGGATCGTCCGCGCCTGGTCGGCGATCGAGCGGGTGATCGCCTGCCGGATCCACCAGGTCGCATAAGTCGAGAACTTGTAGCCGCGGCGATACTCGAACTTGTCCACCGCCTTCATCAGGCCGATGTTGCCTTCCTGAATGAGGTCCAGGAACTGCAGCCCGCGGTTGGTGTATTTCTTGGCGATCGAGATCACGAGGCGCAGGTTCGCCTCGACCATCTCCTTCTTGGCCTGCCGGGCTTCCTTCTCGCCCTTCTGGACCTGGTTCACGATGCGGCGGAACTCGCTGATGTCCACGCCGACATACTGGCCGACCTGCGCCATGTCGCCCCGCAGATCCTCGACCTTGTCGCGGCTCTTCTCCATCAGGGTCTGCCAGCCGCGCCCCGACTTCTGCGCCATCCGTTCGGCCCAGGTCGGATCCAGCTCGTAGCCCTGATATTCCTCGATGAATTCGCGGCGGTTGATGCGAGCGGCGTCGGCCAGTTTCACCATGGCCGAGTTGATCGACATGATCTTGCGGTTGATCCCGTAGAGCTGGTCGATCAGCGCCTCGATCCGGTTGTTGTGCAGGTGAAGCTCGTTCACCAGCAGCACGATTTCCGAGCGCAGCTTCTGGTAGGCGGCCTCATCCTCGGGGTTGAAGCGGATATTGTCGTTCAGCGTGGCCGACATCCGCTTGGTCTGCATCTCGGCCAGCGTCGCGTAGTCGCGCGCGATCAGTTCGAGCGTTTCCAGCACGCGCGGCTTCAGCGCCGCTTCCATCGCGGCGAGCGACATGGCCGAAGCCTCGTCGTCCTCGTCCTCCTCCTCGGCGCGGCTGATCGGATTGCCGTCGGCATCGAGTTCGGGCTCGGAGGCGTTCGTGCGGCGCGGCGCGGGGGACGGGGCCGCGGCGGTCACCTCGACTTCCTCGATCTCGGGCCCGTCCAGGTCGTCATCCCCGTCGAGCGAGCGCCCGAAGGTCGCCTCGAGGTCGATCACGTCGCGCAGCAGGATGTCCTCGGACAGAAGCTCGTCGCGCCAGATCGTGATGGCCTGGAAGGTCAGTGGGCTCTCGCACAGGCCCGCGATCATCGTGTTGCGGCCGGCCTCGATGCGCTTGGCGATGGCGATCTCGCCCTCGCGGCTCAGAAGCTCCACCGACCCCATCTCACGCAGATACATCCGCACCGGATCGTCCGTCCGGTCGAGCGTCTCGCCCTGCGTTCCGGCCACGGCGATCTCGCGCGAGCCCGAGCCCTGCTCGACCAGCTCGCCCGCCGGCTCGCCCTCCTCGGCTTCCTCGTTCTCGATGACGTTGATGCCCATCTCCGAGAGCATCGCCATCACGTCCTCGATCTGCTCGGACGAGACCTGATCCTGCGGCAGGACGGTGTTGAGCTGGTCGTAGGTGATGTAGCCGCGCTCACGCGCCTCCGCGATCATCCGTTTGACGGCGGCCTGGCTCATGTCCAGCGAGGTTTCGGCGTCCTGATCCTCGGGTTTGCCGTCGTCAGTGTCTTTGACTGCCATGGATGCTCCTCAGAAGCGCGGAGGGTGGTCTTGCCGAAGCGAAAGTCGAATCGTCGGGACGATATAGCGAATCAATAGCTCGAATCACAGGTGGGGGAAGCGCACGGGCCGCAGTTTTTACGGCCGCGCCGAGTCGGGGCCCTATCGGTGCCTCGTCCGGCCGCCACGGGAAAAATCGATCTGGTCGAAAGACTTCTTCATGTATTCCACTTCGTCCCTGTTCAGTTCGACCCCGTTGGGCGCGATGATGACCTCCGGCCCGGCCTGGGCGGGACCACGTGCCGCATCGAATCGCGCGCGGTTGATCTGGTCGATCCGCCATGTGAGGCTTTCGTCCGGCAGGCCGTTGATGTCCTCGAGCGCCTCCTCGATCTCGCGCCGGGCGGCGATGCGGGCGGCCTTCTTGGCCAGCGCCTCGCGCACGCATTGTTCGGCCAGATCGTCCTCGTCGCCCTCCCGCGCACCGGGCGCTATGCGCAGGTGGCTCTCCGACAGGAGCTTTTCAAGCCCCTCTCCCGCCTCCGCTGCGATCCGCGCGCGCAGGTCGCGCACCTCCACCCCCGGAAGGGCGTGGCGCATCAGGGACCGCCACACCTGCCGGTGGCCCTCGCCCAGAAAGTCCACCGCCTCGATCCCGGCCTCGAATCGCGCAACCAGCCCCGGATGCGTCACCAGCGCGGCCAGCAGCACGGCCTCCTGCAACTGCTCCTCCGCCGCCTCGCTCGCCGCCCGCGCCAGCAGCGAGTTGCGCGCGACCGAGACCTGCATCCCGGCCCCGGCCTCGCGGCGCCCGCCCCGATGAAAGGCCCGCCGCGGCGTGGCGCTGCCGAAGAGATCCATCCGCAGCCGGTTCAGCTCGTCGCCGTAGTGCCGCCGGATCGTCGGGTCCGCGATCCGCTGCACCGCCGCCCGCAGCCGCTTGTCCAGCGCGGCCCGCCGCTCGGGGCTGTCGAAGATCTGCCCTTCGGTCTCGCGCCGCCAGAGCAGGCTCACCATCGGCTGCGCGCCCTCGATCACGCGCGCCATGGCCGCGGCCCCCTCCGAGCGGATGAGATCGTCGGGATCGAGCCCCGGCGGCAGCACCGCAAAGCGCAGCCCCTGCCCCGCCTCCAGCAGTGGCAGCGCCAGATCCACCACCCGCAGCGCCGCCCGCAGGCCCGCCGCATCCCCGTCGAGCGCGATCACCGGCTCGGAATGGATGCGCCACATCAGGCGCAGCTGATCCTCGGTGACCGCCGTCCCGAGCGGCGCCACAGTGGCCCCGAAGCCCGCCTCCGAGAGCGCGATCACATCCATGTAGCCCTCGGCCACCACGAGCGGCTGGCCCTTGCCCGCCGCCTCGCGCGCCGGCCCGATGTTGTAGAGGTTTCGCCCCTTGTCGAAGAGCGGCGTCTCGGGCCCGTTGAGATATTTCGCCCGCGCCGCCGGATCCATCGCCCGCCCGCCGAGGCTGATCGCCCGCCCGCGCGCGTCCCGGATCGGAAAGATGATGCGGTTGCGAAAGCGGTCATAGGGCGCGCCGCCATCCTCGGGCCGGGCGCAGAGCCCCGCCTCGACCAGCAGTTCCGCCGCAATCCCCTTGCCGGTCAGGGCCTGGAACAGGGCCTGCCGCCCGTCGGGCGCGAAACCGATCCCGAACCGCTCCTGCCCCTCATTCGAGAGGCGGCGCCGCACCAGATAGTCGCGGGCCGCCGAGGCCGCCCCGGTGCGCAGCTGGAGACGGTAGAACTTCACCGCCTCCTCCATCGCCTCGGCCAGCTGGCTTCGCCGGTCCGCCTTCTCCGCCGCCCGCGGATCGCGGGCCGGCATCGTCATCCCCGCCTCCCGCGCGAGGATCTCGACGGCCTCCATGAAGCCCACGTTCTCGGTTTCCTTCACGAAGCCGATGGCATCGCCCTTCGCATGGCAGCCGAAGCAGTAGTAGAAGCCCTTGCGGTCATCGACGTGAAAGCTCGCCGACTTCTCCTGATGGAACGGACACGGCGCCCAGAAGTCGCCCCTGCCCTGGTTCGACTTGCGCAGATCCCATGTCACCTTGCGCCCGACCACCTGCGAGAGCGGGACGCGGTTGCGCAGTTCGTCGAGGAATCCGGGTGGCAGGCTCATGCTCCGGTTATCGTGCCGCCCGGCCCCCGAGTCCAGCAGCCACCGACAGCGCCCCCCTTGCGAGCGCCGCCACCGACCGGCGCCGCGCCCGCCCACTTCATTCTGGCCCAAATATCCCGGGGGGGGTGGGGGCAGCGCCCCCACCCTTAACTTACAGCCCCTTCGACCGATAGGTCGCCGCCACGCGCCGGATCGCCACGATATAGGCGGCCACCCGCAGATCCTCGACCCCGTCGCCCCCGTGCCAGACCTCGCGCATCGACTGGTAGGCGATGCGCATCGCATCATCGAGCCCCGAGCGCACCAGCGCCAGTTCGTCCGAGCCCTGCATGAACTTCTCCTTGAAATCCGGCGCCAGCTGCCAGCCCAGCCCCTGATCGGCCGAGAGCCGCTCCAGCTCCTCGACAAGCGCCCGGCTCCGCGCCTCCTCGGCGCGGCGCTGCATCCGGCCGAAGCGGATGTGGCTGAGGTTCTTCACCCACTCGAAGTAGGAGACCGTCACGCCGCCGGCGTTTGCATAGAGGTCGGGGATGATGACCGTCCCCTTCTGCCGCAGGATCTCGTCCGCGCCGAACGTCACCGGCCCGTTGGCGGCCTCGATGATCAGCGGCGCCTTGATCCGGGCGGCGTTGTCGCGGGTGATCACGCCCTCCATGGCCGCGGGCATGAGGATGTCGCACTCCTCCTCCAGCACCGCGCCGCCCTCTTCGGTGAAGTCGGCATGCGCAAAGCCCCGGATCGAGCCGGTCTTGAGCATCCAGTGGCGGAGTTCCTCGATCGGGATGCCCGCCGGGTTCACCAGCGCCCCGTCGCGCTCGATCACGGCCACGACCTTCGCCCCGTCCTCTTCCGAGAGGAACTTGGCCGCATGGTAGCCCACGTTGCCAAGCCCCTGCACGATCACCCGCTTTCCCTCGAGATCGCCCGAAAGGCCGGCGCGCGCCTTGTCGTCCGCGTGCCGGAAGAATTCGCGAAGCGCGAACTGCACGCCCCGGCCCGTCGCCTCGACCCGGCCATGAATGCCGCCCGCATTGATCGGCTTGCCGGTCACGCAGGCGCGCGCGTTGATGTCGGTGGTGTTCATCCGCGCATACTGGTCGGCAATCCAGGCCATCTCGCGCTCGCCCGTTCCCATGTCCGGGGCGGGCACGTTCTGCGCGGGATGGATCAGGTCGCGCTTGGCCAGTTCGTAGGCGAAGCGGCGGGTGATCTGCTCGAGTTCATGCTCGTCCCATTCGCGCGGGTCGATGCAGAGCCCGCCCTTCGAGCCGCCGAAGGGCGTCTCGACCAGCGCGCATTTGTAGGTCATCAGCGCGGCCAGCGCCTCCACCTCGTCCTGGCTCACCGAGAGCGAGTAGCGGATCCCGCCCTTCACCGGCTCCATATGCTCGGAATGGACCGAGCGGTATCCGGTGAAGGTGAAGATCTTGCCCCGCAGCCGCACCCCGAAGCGCACGGTGTAGGTCGAGTTGCAGACCCGGATCTTCTCCTCGAGGCCAGGCGACAGATCCATGAGCGCCACCGCGCGATTGAACATCAGATCGACGGATTCGCGGAAACCGGGTTCTGCGACATGCATGGTATGCCTCCTCCTCGCATCGGGCGCGGCGTGCGCCCGGGGTGCAAGCTAGTCCGCCCCGGCCCGGTCGTCACCTCCTTCGGCAGCCAAAGCGATTCGCCGGCCCGGCGCCGGCGCCTTTCGCAGGCGTCCGGGCCCGCGGAACGCGGAACAATCCACAGGCCGGCCGCGGCACCGTTTCCGGCAGCCGGCCCAATCCGCCAAGTCTCGTGCGGGGCGCCACAATTCTGCCCCACCCCATACGTTAGATGAGGATGCTCCTCCGCTTTCGGATGCGGCCGCGCCGCAGGCGGCGGAGCGCGTTTCGAGGATCGCGTTTCATGGCCCAGTTCAACATTTCCGTCCCGAGGGAGTCCGACGTCACCGCTTGTCCAGCGGGCCGATCGCAAGGATGCGCCGCACGTTTCGCGCGGTCCGAGGAGGGTTCGATCCTCGTCTTCGGCCTCATGCTGTTCATCCTCATGCTGATGCTCGGCGGCTTTGCGGTCGATGTCATGTCCTTCGAGGCCAAGCGCACCGACCTTCAGCAGGCCGTGGACCGCTGCGCCCTGACGGCGGCGGCGCTGGCGCAGACCCGCGACCCCGAGGAGGTGGTCGAGGACTGCATGCTCAAGGCGGGCAAGGCGGACTATGTCACCCTCATCGACCACGACGAGGGGCTGAACTACCGCGAGGTGGTGGTCACGGCCCAGCAGCCGACCAAACCCCTGTTCGCGCACATGCTGGGCATCGACAGCCTCACCGCCCCCGCCGCCACCAAGGCCGAGCAGAAGGTGACCAACGTCGAGATCGTCATGGTTCTCGACGTGTCCGGCTCGATGGTCCGCGACTCTTACAGCAGACCCACGGACAAGCTGAAGAACCTGAAGGCCGCGGCCAAGGAATTCGTGGACACGATGTTGGCGAAGGATCTGAACCACCGGATCTCGATCGCCATCGTGCCCTACAACGGTCAGGTGAACCTCGGCAAATCCCTGCGGCAGAAGTTCAATATCTACGACAACAACGGCGTGACCTACATGGATTGCGTGGACATGCCGGCGTCAGTCTATGCCAGCACCGGGCTTTCCCGGACGGTGAAGATGCCGATGACGGCGAATGCCGATACCTTTTCGGCGGCCTTCAGCAACGCGCGGACAGGTGGCACGCCGCCCGATACCTATTCGGGTCCGAAGACATCCGAGGCACAGCCCACCCCCGGCAACCGCTGGTGCCTGCCTACGGCTGCCAACGTGGTCCGCCTCCCGACGGGCAGCATTTCGAGCCTTCAGGCCAGCATCGACGGGCTCGAGGGCAACGGCGCCACCTCGATCAACGCGGGAATGAAGGTCGGGCTGTCGCTTCTGGACCCATCGGCCCGCCCCATGTTTTCGGAATTCGTCGGCTCGGGTGAAATCCAGTCCTATTTCCATGGCCGCCCCTTCGACTACACCGACGAAGAGGTGATGAAGGTCATGATCGTGATGACCGATGGCGAGCATTTCGAGGAAGAGCGGGTCAATGACGGCTACCGCGTCGGCGACTCCCCGATCTACCGCAGCAGCGACGGCGAATATCTCTCGCTCAAGCTGAGCAATGGCAAATTCTACTGGCCCTACGACAACACGACGACCAACAGCGCGGCAAAGGGCAAATCACCCACACAACTGACCTGGCAGCAGGTCTGGGCCAGCTACAGGACCTCCTACATCGCCTGGCAGCTTTATTCCCGGCGCCCCGGCTTCAAATCCAGCGACCGGCTGGCCGCCTATACGGCACAGATGAATGCGTTCCGCACCCTGACGCCCATCAGCACGATGGACGCGCAGTTGCAGGCGCTCTGCAACCTCGCCAAGTCCAACAATGTCACCATCTTCGGCATCGCGTTCGAGGCGCCGGCGAATGGCAAGACGCAGATCCAGAACTGCTCGACCTCCAGGAGCAGCCACTATTTCGATGCGTCCGGCCTCGAGATCCAGACCGCCTTCCGGGCCATCGCCAGCCAGATCAGCTACCTGAGGCTCAGCCAATGAACCGCCTCTTCGCACGGCTCCGGCGCAGGGCGTCGAACGAAAGCGGCTCGGCCGGCGTCGAATTCGTGCTGGCGCTGCCGATCATCTTCTCGATCTTCATGGCATCGGCTGAAAGCGGCCTGCTGATGATGCGCCTCATCATGCTGCAACGGGCCACCGACATGACGATGCGGGATCTGCGGCTGGGCAACTTCTCCGACCCGAACGCGCAGATCCTGAAGAAGGAGATCTGCGACAAGGGCGTGATCCTCGGCGACTGCGAAAGCCGGATCATGGTCGAACTTCAGCCGGTCAGTTCGGACAGCTGGGCCATGCCCGCCACCGCGACCCAGTGCAGCGACCGCGACGAGAGCCTCGACCCGCCCCCCTTCGTGCTCGGCTCCGACAAGGAGATCATGCTGGTCCGCGTCTGCCTCATCATGGACCCGATCTTCCCGACCACCGGCATCGGCCTGTCGCTCCAGCGCGACAAGGGCGGCTATGCGCTGATCGCCGCCTCGGCCTTCGTGAACGAACCGCAACAGAACACTCCGGGCACATGATGGACCGTCTGTTCCGTCCCTTCCGCCGCGACGAAAGCGGCACCGCGGTGGTCGAGCTGGTGCTTGTCCTGCCGATCATGCTGTGGGCCTATCTCGCGCTCTTCACCTACTGGGACGCCTACCGCGTGCTCAACACCACGCAGAAGGCCAGCTACACGATCGCCGACATGATCTCGCGCTTCGACACGCTGGACCCTGCGGACTTTCCGGGGATGCAGGACGTTCTCGAATACATGATCGGCGACCGCGAAGGGGCGAAGATGCGGATCACCGCCGTCGTCTGGAGCGACAGGGACAAGCGGTTCAACGTCCAGTGGTCCTGCTCTCCGGGCAACGCGAAATCGGTCTGGAACACGGCCCTCCTCAATGCCGACACCGGGGTCAAGGGGCGCATCCCCTCGCTGGATGATGGCGAATGGTCGGTGATCGTCGAGACCTGGGTCGATTTCGTGCCCGCGATGGATCTCAGTTCGCTGCCGGTCTCGACCCCGCTCGAACCGCGGACCTTTCACCAGTTCATCGCCACCCGTCCGCGTCCGGGCAAGACCAACCTCACGAACAGATGTGAGTGACGGCCGCCACCGCCTTCAGCGCCATGTCGGCGTAGATCGCCTGCACCTCCTCGCGACCCAGACGCCCGCCCTCGCGGTACCAGTTCGTCACGCCCGTCAGCATGGCGATCAGCGCGAGCGAGGCGAGCCTCACGTCGGGCAGGTCAAAGACGCGTTCGGCGGCCCCCCGCTCGAGGATCGCCTCGAGATGCCGCTCATAGCGCCGCCGGAGCCGCTCGATCTCGGCGAAGTTCTCGGGGCTCAGGTTCCGCAGTTCCATGTAGGCGATGAAGACCGCCTCGGGCCGGTCGATGTGATAGCCGATGTGGAACCGGGCGAACCGGGCCAACGCCTCGCGCGGGTCGCGGGGCACGGCAAGCGCCTCATAGGCGGCCAGCAGTTCCTCCATGTGCAGCCGCATGAGGTCGAAGAGCAGCGTCTGCTTGTCGGGCGTGTAGAGGTAGAGGGCCCCGGCCTGCACCCCCACCTCGGCCGCGATCTGGCGCATCGAGACGGCCGCATAGCCGTGGCGCGCGATCAGGGTCTGGGCCGCCGCGCGCACGCGCGGGCCTGTCGTTTCGGCGTGGGATCCTGCCTTGCGTGCCATGACCGCAGGATTATCTGAACGGTGGTTCAGTTCAAGGACCCGCGTTCCCGCCGCCGGACGGGGGCTTGTCGCCGCCGCGGGACGGGCGCTAATCTCCGCCCGCCCGATGGAGCGACCGATGCGCCCTGCCCTGATCCTTGCCGTGATGACCGCTCTCGCAGGCTGCGAGCAGTTTCCAGAGGTCGATGCGGCCCGAGCGGGGCGCGAGGATGCGCCACCGCCTCCCCTCCTGCCGCTCGACGAGCTGCTTGCGCAGGCCGGAACCCCGACCGTCTCTCCCGAGACCGAGGCCGCGCTCGAGGCGCGCGCGGCGGCACTGCGCGTCCGTGCGGCCGCGCTGCAGGCGGCGCCCGCAGCGCCCTGAGCCGCGTTGCTCTTCCGGCCGCGAAAGGCTAACAGACCAGCGCATCCCAGCCCGGCGCGCGCCGCCGGTCCACAGTTCTCGGAGGTTTCATGGCTGCCCCCCTGCGTCTTGGTATTGCCGGTCTCGGCACCGTCGGTATCGGGGTGGTCAAGATCATCCAGCGCCACGCGGACCTGATCGCGGCGCGCGCGGGACGCCCCGTCACCATCACCGCCGTCTGCGCCCGCGACCGCGCGAAGAACCGCGACGCGGATCTCTCCGGCTACGCCTGGGAGACGGACGCCGTGGCGCTCGCACAGCGCGAGGATGTCGATGTCTTCGTCGAGGTCATGGGCGGATCGGAGGGCGCGGCCCGCGCCTCGACCGAGGCCGCGCTCGCCGCAGGCAAGGATGTGGTGACGGCCAACAAGGCGCTCCTGGCCCATCACGGGCAGGCCCTGGCCGAGATGGCCGAGGCCGCGGGCCTCGCCATCCGGTTCGAAGCCGCCGTCGCGGGCGGCATCCCGGTCATCAAGGCGCTGACCGAAGGGCTCGCCGGCAACCAGATGCGCCGCGTGATGGGCGTGATGAACGGCACCTGCAACTACATCCTGACCCGGATGGAGACCGCGGGCCTGCCCTACGAGCATGTCTTCGAGGAGGCCCGCCAGCTCGGCTATCTCGAGGCCGACCCGAACCTCGACGTGGGCGGGATCGACGCGGGTCACAAGCTCTCGCTGCTGGCTTCGATCGCCTTCGGCACCCGCGTCAGCTTTGACGCGGTGCAGCTTGAAGGGATCGGCCAGATCTCGATCGACGACATCCGCCATGCGGGCGATCTCGGCTTCCGCATCAAGCTTCTGGGCGTGGCGCAGGTCTCGGGCCGCGGGCTCGAGCAGCGGATGACCCCCTGCCTCGTGCCGGCCGACAGCCCCTTGGGACAGCTTCAGGGCGGCACCAACATGGTGGTGCTGGAAGGCGACTCGGTCGGACAGATCGTCCTGCGCGGGCCCGGCGCGGGCGAAGGCCCGACGGCCAGCGCCGTGATGGGCGACGTGATCGACCTCGCCCGCGGCCTGCGCCTGCCCACCTTCGGCCGCCCCGCCACCAGCCTCGTCGAGGCGGTGCCCGCCAAGGTCGCGGCGCCTGCGCCCTGGTATCTGCGCATGACGCTCCTCGACAAGCCCGGCGCGCTGGCCAAGATCGCGACCGCCCTCGGCGACGCCGGCATCTCGATCGACCGGATGCGCCAGTATGGCCACGCGGGCGGCCACGCCCCGGTGCTGATCGTCACGCACAAGGCCACGCGCGACGACATTTCCCATGCGATAAGCCAGTTTGGCGCCACCGGCGTCCTCGTCGGCGAGCCTGTGGCCATCCGCATCGAAGAGGTTTGATCCCCCCCTCCCGTTCCGATAGGGAGGGGTCGGAGAACTTGCACCCTCGAGGAAAGTGATCATGGCAGACGCCGCACAATTTCATGACCGAATGCTTTCGCTGGGCCTCGCCCGTGTGTCCGAGGCCGCTGCCCTCGCCTCGGCCCGCCTGATCGGGCGCGGCGACGAGAAGGCCGCCGACCAGGCCGCGGTCAACGCGATGCGCGACCAGCTCAACCTGCTCGACATCGCCGGGGTCGTCGTCATCGGCGAGGGCGAACGCGACGAGGCGCCGATGCTCTTCATCGGCGAGGAAGTGGGCACCGGCCATGGCCCGGCCGTCGATATCGCCCTCGACCCGCTGGAAGGCACGACGCTCACCGCCAAGGACATGCCGAACGCGCTGACCGTGATCGCCATGGCCCCGCGTGGCACGCTGCTGCACGCGCCCGACGTCTATATGGAAAAGCTCGCCATCGGGCCGGGCTACGCACCCGACACGGTGACGCTGAAGATGAGCCCCGCCGAGCGCGTCCATGCGCTGGCCCGCGCCAAGAACGGCACGGCCGAGGATGTGACCGTCTGCATCCTCGAGCGTCCGCGCCACGAAGAGCTGATCGCCGAGGTCCGCTCGACCGGCGCGGCGATCCGGCTGATCACCGACGGCGACGTGGCCGGCGTGATCCACTGCGCCGAGGCCCACCTGACCGGCATCGACATGTACATGGGCTCGGGCGGGGCGCCCGAGGGAGTTCTGGCCGCCGCCGCGCTGAAATGCATGGGCGGGCAGATGTATGGCCAGCTCCTGTTCCGCAACGACGACGAGCGTTCGCGCGCCCGCCGCGCCGGCATCCAGGATCTCGACCGGATCTACACCCGCGACGAGCTGGTGACGGCCGACGTGATCTTCGCCGCGACCGGCGTGACCAACGGCTCGATCCTCGCCGGCATCAAGCGCGAGCCGGGCTGGGTCACCACCGAAACGATTTTGATGCGGTCCAAGACCGGCTCGGTCCGCCGGATGAGCTACCGCAACCCGGTGAAATGACGGGTCCGGCGGCGCGTGCGTTTCTGGGGGTCGAGGCCTCCGCGACCGGGCGCCGCTGGGTCGGCCCCTCCCCCGAGGAGGACCGGCTGGCCGAGGCGATGGCGCAGACCACGCGCCTGCCGCTCGCGCTCTGCCGCACTCTGGTGCGGCGGGGTGTCCCCCCCACGGAGGCCGAGAGCTTCCTTGCGCCCGCACTGCGCGACCTGCTGCCCGATCCCCTCACGCTGAAGGACATGGCGCCCGCCGCCGCGCGGCTCCTGCAGGCCGTGGCGCGGCGCGAGAAGATCGCGATCTTCGCCGATTACGACGTGGACGGCGGCTCCTCGGCCGCGCTGCTGATCGTCTGGCTGCGGGCGATGGGGCGCGCGGCCACGCTCTACATTCCCGACCGGATCGACGAGGGCTATGGCCCGAACGTGCCCGCCATGCAGGCGCTGGCCGCGGCGCACGACCTGATCCTCTGCGTCGATTGCGGCACCCTCTCGCACGAGCCGATCGCGGCGGCGACGGGAGCGGATGTGGTGGTGCTCGACCACCATCTGGGGACCGAGACCCTGCCCCCCGCGCTCGCCGTGGTGAACCCGAACCGGCAGGACGAGGACGGCAGCCTGGGCCATCTCTGCGCCGCGTCCGTGGTCTTTCTCCTGCTGGTCGAGGCCAACCGCCGCCTGCGCGCCGAGGGCGTGCAGGGGCCCGATCTGATGGCGATGCTCGACCTCGTGGCGCTAGCCACCGTGGCCGACGTGGCGCCATTGACAGGCGTCAACCGCGCCCTCGTGCGGCAGGGCCTGAAGGTCATGGCGCGGCGCGAGCGGCCGGGCCTCGTGGCGCTGGCCGATGTCTCGCGCATGAACAGCGCGCCGAACTGCTACGCCCTGGGCTTCCTGCTCGGACCGCGTGTCAATGCCGGTGGCCGCATCGGACAGGCCGACCTCGGCGCGCGGCTTCTCGCCACCGACGACCCGCGCGAGGCTGCGGCGCTGGCCGAGCGGCTCGACCAGCTCAACACCGAGCGGCGCGAGATCGAGGCCCGCGTGCGCGAAGAGGCGCTGGCCCAGGCCGAGGCGCGCGGCACCTCCGGCCCCCTGGTCTGGGCCGCGGGCGAGGGCTGGCATCCGGGCGTGGTGGGGATCGTCGCCGCCCGTCTCAAGGAAGCGACCAACCGCCCGGCCATCGTGATCGGCCTCGAGAACGGGATCGGCAAGGGTTCGGGTCGCTCCATATCCGGGGTGGATCTGGGCGCCGCGGTGCATCGCGTGGCGCATGAGGGGCTCTTGCTGAAGGGCGGCGGGCACCGGATGGCCGCGGGCCTCACGGTCGAGGAAGGGCGTCTTGGCGCGGCGATGGAACGGCTCTCGGACCTTCTGGCGCGGCAGGGTGCGGCCTCGGCGGGGCCGGCCGATCTGCGGCTCGACGGGGTGCTGATGCCGTCGGCCGCCACGGCCGCCTTTGTCGAGCAGATCGAATCCGCGGGCCCCTACGGCGCGGGCGCCGCCGCCCCGCGCTTCGCCCTGGCCAGCCAGCGCGTCGTGACCCGGCGCATGGGCGAGAAGCACCTGCGCCTGACCATCGGCGGCGCCGAGGGCCGGCTGGAGGCGGTGGCCTTCGGCTGTTTCGACGGCCCGCTCGGGCCGCTTCTGGAAGGCGGCGGCGCAGGCTTGTTCCATCTGGCGGGCCGGCTCGAGATCGACACCTGGGGGGGCAGCGCGCGGGTGCAGATGCGGCTCGAAGATGCCGCACGCGCGTGATTTTCACGAAGCGTGAATTTCCCTCTTGCGCCTTTCCGCGCGCCGACATAAGACCGCGCCAGTCCACAGTGGCCCGTTCGTCTATCGGTTAGGACACCAGGTTTTCAACCTGGGAAGAGGGGTTCGACTCCCCTACGGGCTGCCACTTATCCCCTTGATCCAGATAGGGATGGTCGGTTTTCGACTGATCTGGTCTTGTCGAAGCACCCGGGGTCTTGGCGGCATGCCACGGAATTTCCCGGCAAGAGGCGACACGCTTGGATAGGCCGCCGGTAATCCTCCCCAAGGTTAGAGGGATGCGGAAGTAGAATTTTCTCGGCAGGATGGACGAGGAGATTCCGATGAAGAAGAGCCGTTTCACCGAAGCCCAGATCATGGGCGTGCTGCGTCAGGCGGAGGGCGGTTTGGCCGTGGCCGAACTGTGCCGCGAGCATGGGATCAGCACTGCGACGTTCTACAAGTGGCGGGCGAAGTATGGCGGCATGGACGCGTCCATGATGAGCCAGATGAAGGCCCTCGAGGACGAGAACCGGCGGCTGAAGCGCATGTTCGCCGACCTGAGTATGCAGGCCGACCTGCTTCGCGAGGCCCTTGGAAAAAAGTGACGCGGCCAGCTCAGCGCCGCGAGCTGGCCGAGAAGGCGGTGGCGACGAAGGGTGTGAGCATCGCGCTGGCCTGCCGGGCGTTTGGCGTCAGCGAGACCTGTTTCCGCTACAGCTCGAAGCGCGACGAAGAGAACGAGATGATCGCAGACCTGCTGGTCGGGCTGACCAATGTCCACAAGACCTGGGGGTTCGGGCTGTGTTTCCTGCACCTGCGGAACGTCAAAGGGCACGTCTGGAACCACAAGCGGGTCCATCGGATCTACTGCGAACTGGAACTGAACCTGCGCATCAAGCCGCGGCGACGGCTGAAGCGGGAGAAGCCCGAGGAACTGGCCGTGCCCGAGGCGCCGAACCTGGTCTGGTCGATGGATTTCATGGCCGATCGGCTGGCGGATGGGCGGCAGTTCCGGCTGTTGAACGTGCTGGACGACTTCAACCGCGAAGGTCTGGGTATCGAGGTCGACTTCTCGCTGCCCGCCGAGCGGGTCGTCCGGTCGCTGAACCAGATCATCGAGTGGCGCGGCAAGCCCTTGGCGATCAGGGTGGACAACGGCCCGGAATACGTCAGTTCCACGCTGATGACCTGGGCTTCGAAGCAGGGCATCGCCCTGACCTACATCCAGCCCGGCAAGCCGCAGCAGAACGCTTACGTCGAGCGCTACAACCGGACGGTCCGGCATGAATGGCTGGACCTCTACATCTTTGAAACCATCGAGGAAGTGCAGCAGATCGCCACCGAATGGCTCTGGAACTACAACAATGAACGCCCCAACATGGGCATCGGCGGGGTCACACCTGCCATGAAGCTGAAGATGGCCGCGTGAATTCTACGGCCGGATCCCGCTAAAACCGGGAGGATTACCCGCCCGCAAGCCGATCTGCCGCGAGGCCGTCGCCTGCCACGGCGTCAGGCCAACATCTGCAGGCACAGCTTGGCTCCGCCGCCGACAGACTGCTGAAGGCACGTGCCCGCAGGCCGAGAGCCTCCCATCTGACGTTCGGAGGCAGCCGCAAGGAACCCGTGGGAGACCCTTTGACGGGACGGCCGCCACTGCGGCGGGCAAGTGCAGCGGAGATCACGATGCAAAAGTGCGGCTAGTGTCGCCGATCTTTCAGCGTTCGGAAGAAGTGGCAGCCCGTAGGGGAGTCGAACCCCTCTTCCCAGGTTGAAAACCTGGTGTCCTAACCGATAGACGAACGGGCCACTGTGGACGAGGCGCTGTCTAGGCGACTCGGCCGCCGGGCGCAAGAGGCAAAATCACCGATCGATCTGTTGTGCCATGATCGCAATGGCCTGCTGATAGACGCTCGCCGCGTTCCACTCGCGGATCACGGCAAAGTTTGGCTCGCCCGGCTGGTAGCCCAGCCCCGGTTGCCAGCCCTTGCGCGCGAGGAAGTTCGCCGTCGAAGCCATGGCGTCGGTGATGTTGCCCAGATCCACCCGCCCGTCTCCGTTGCCGTCCACCCCGTAGGCCAGCGCGTTGCCCGGCAGGAACTGCGTATGGCCCAGCTCGCCGTGCTTGGCGCCCACCGACGCGGGGCTGATCGAGCCGCGATCCACAAGCACCAGTGCGGCCAGCAGGTGCGGCGTGAAGAAATCCGACCGGCGGCAGTCGTAGGCCAGTGTCGCAATGGCCGAAACCACGTTCGTGTCACCCATGAAGCTGCCGAAACCCGTCTCCATCCCGTGGATCGCCAGCAACACCCCGGCCGGCACGCCGTAGCGCCGCTCGAGCGAGGCGTAGAACTCGGGGTTCTTGGCCTTGCGCGCCCGGCCCTGCCGGATGATCGTGTCCGACCCGCGCACCTGCATGAACTTGTCGAGACTGTATCGGAAGCTCTTCTGGTTGCGATCCGCGGCGATGGTGCGGGAGGAATAGGAACTGCCCATGAGGGCCGCAATGCCCCTCTGCCCCACGCCCGCCGCCGCGGCTTCCTGCGCCATGAGGCTCTTCCAGCTCTCATAGTCGGCGCCGGTGTTGCTGCAGGGCGCCGCCGCCACCGGCCCGGCCAACAGTCCGGCGATCAGGGCGAGGGCGCAACGGCCAAGGCGAAAGGTCATCGTGCAATCCTTGTTGGGAACGCGCTGACTGTAGGCGGGGCAGGGCCGCGCGCAAGAGGTTGCTACCGCTTTCGCACGATAAGTTGTCGAGACGCGGCGCGCAGGTTCCCGCGTCATCACCCTTCGGTGAAGGGGCCACCGGGCCCGCCAGAACCAACTCGATACTCCCGAACCAGCGGTCTCAGCCTCTGCAGTTCGCCATTGCCGGGCATTTCCCGCACGGAACATGAATTATTCTTGACGCTTTCATGACGATCAGGGTTTCCTACCCGGATTGGTGAATTGAGGATTACGATAATGTTACAGGCTGCCGCCGCACTTGATCTGGAGCTTTCGTTGCTGATCAACAGCCCCGTCGGGACGCTGCCCACCTTCGATCAGATCCTGCACATCATCGAGCGGAACAGCCTGTTCAAGGGCGTCTTCTCGATGATGCTCTTCTGGGGGCTCTGGTTCGGGGTGCAGCGGAACGCAGAGCAGACGCGCACCCGTCTGCTCGCGACGCTGGTGGTCTCGATGCTCGCGGTCTTCGTGGGCCGGGCGCTTGCGGTCACGCTGCCCTATCGGCCGCGGCCGATCCATGACCCGGAGCTGGGCTTCCTGCTGCATACGGGCCTCAGCCACGAGACCCTCGACGGCTGGAGTTCGATGCCGAGCGATCATGCGGTTCTCTACTTCGCCCTGGCGACCGGAATCTTTCTTGCGCATCGCGCCGTGGGGGCGGTGGCCCTGCTGCATGCGATCTTCATCATCTGCCTTCCGAGGGTCTATTTCGGGCTCCACTACTCGTTCGACATCCTCGTGGGGGCGGTGATCGGGGTGGCGATGGCGCTGGCGCTGGTGCCGTGGCTGGCCCGGCAGTTCCAGCGGTTCGACGTGCCTGCCTACGCCGCCACTCACGGCGGGCTGTTCTACCCGGCCGTGTTCTTCGTGACCTGGCAGGTGGCGGCCATGTTCGGACCCGTGCGAGACCTGCTGCGCGAACTGGCGGCCGTGCTCACCTGAGCCTGCCCCACCCCCAAGGGGGCCAAGGCGCAAGCCATGCGGTGACGCGGCGCTCGGGCGGATCCTGTCCGGCACATCACCGGGGCGGTCTGCGGCCCGCAGGGCTGTGGATCGGCCCGGCGTCCGGGGGCAGTCGGACAACGGCGCCCCTCGGCAGGAGCCTGCCGGTGCGGTCCTTCGACGCAATCTTCCGACCCAGTGCCTGCGTTACATGACTGAAGGGAGACGGTCACAAAACGGTGTCGTGACCGTGGCATAGCGCGGGCAAGCCGGCCCCGTTTCCCCAGTCAAGGACGCGTCCATGGACATGTGCCCCCTGCCGCCGCCGCGCCGCCACCGCAGCCTCTTTCTGTCCGACCTGCATCTGGGCTCGCGCGGGTGCCGCGCCGAGCGCATCCTCGCCTTCCTGCGCGACCACACGGCGCCGGACATCTACCTCGTGGGTGACATCCTCGACCTCTGGCACCCGCCCTTCCCCCACTGGACGGCCAGCCACGACGCCATCCTCGCGCTTCTGCTGCGGCGCGTGCAGGAGGGCGCGCGCCTGCATTACCTGACCGGAAACCACGACGCGGCGATGCGCGTCTATCTCGGCCAGCATTTCCAGCGCATCACCGTCGCCGAAGAGATCCTCCACGAGGCGGCCGATGGGCGGCGCTATCTGGTGATCCATGGCGATGTCTGCGACCCGCGCCTGCTGCGCTTTCACATGATGACACGGCTGGGCAGCCGCCTCGACTGGATGCTGCGCCACCTCGACGAGCGGCTGAAGCGGATGCGCCGCACCGCCGATCCAGACCGCCGGAGCCTGATCGAGGCCCTGCTGAAGGGCGTGGATGCGGCCATGGCCTTCGGCACCGCCTACGAGCAGCGGCTCGTGGCGCGGGCCCGTCGGGCGGGGTGCGACGGGGTGATCTGCGGCCATTTCCACAAGGCGGCCCTGCACGAGGCCCACGGGCTCGTCTATGCCAACTGCGGCGACTGGGTGGACAGCTTCACCGCGCTGGCCGAGGACGACGCGGGACGGCTCTCCCTGATCGAAGCCAGCGCCGCCCCCGAACCCGCGGACGCCTTCGCCCGCGCCTTTCCCATCCCTGCCGAGGCATGATGTCCCTCACCCTTGCCGCCTTAGGGCTTCTGACGCTTCACCTGCTGGCGGCGGCGCTTGCCGCCTCGCACGGCCGCCGCCGCGGCCCCGCGCCCTCGCACCGGCCCTTCATCTGCCTCCTGCGCCCGGTCTGCGGCCGCGACCGGCATGACCGCGAGACGCTCGGATCCAGCTTCGGGCTGAACTGGCCCGATTACGAGATCGTCTTCTGCGCGGCCCATGAGGAGGATGCCGCCGTCCCGCTGGTGCGCGAGCTGATCCGCCTCCATCCGGGCGCACGGGCGCGGCTGCTGATCGGAGAGGAGCGCCTCACCGCCAATCCCAAGCTCAACAATCTGGCCAAGGGCTGGGCCGGCACCGAAGCGCGCATGATCGCCATTGCGGACGCCAACCTGATGCTGCCGGGCGACTACCTGGAACAGCTCATGTCGGAATGGCGGCCGGGCGTGGGGCTGGTCTCCTCGCCCCCTGCAGGCGGGAGGGCCGAGGGGATCTGGGGCGCTCTCGAGGCATCGTTCCTCAACGGGTTGCAGGGCCGCTGGCAGCTTGCGGCCGCGCGCGTGGGGCTGGGCTTCGCGCAGGGCAAGACCATGTTCCTCGACCGCTCGCTTCTGGACGAGCGCGGCGGTCTGGCAGCACTCGGGGCCGAACTGGCCGAGGATGTGGCCGCGACACGCCTCGTCCGTGCGGCGGGCCGCTCGGTCAGGCTGGTCCCGCGCCCCTTCACCCAGCCGATCGGTCGCCGCCGCCTGCGCGATGTCTGGGACCGGCAGCTGCGCTGGTCACGGATCCGCCGGAAGGGCTTTCCGGCCCTCTTCGCGCTCGAGCCGCTGCTGTCGCCCGTCGTGCCCCTCGTCATGCTGGGGGTGGCCGCGCCGCTCTGGATCCTGCCGTTCCTCGCGCTCTGGTATGGGGCCGAGACGGCGCTCTGCCGGGCGATGGGCTGGCCCTGTGGGCGGCGCGATCTGGCGGCCTGGGCGGCGCGCGACCTGATGCTGCCGGTGCTGTGGGTTGCGACCTTCGCCCGGCAGGGGTTCGAATGGCGCGGCACGTCGATGTCGCCCGCGGCGGGAAAGCCCGCGGCCTGATCCCGCCCGCCGGCCGGGTCAGTCGGCCAGCGCGAGGGTCACGCGGCGGTTCTGCCGGCCCTTCTTCTCGATCTTGCCGATCGCCACCCGTCCGATCTCGCCGGTGCGCGCGACATGGGTGCCGCCGCAGGGCTGGAGGTCCACCTGATCCGCCCCCTGCCCGATGCGGACGAGCCGCACCCGGCCCTGCCCCGTGGGCGGCATCACCGACATGGTCTTGACGATCGAGGGATCGGCCAGAAGCTCCGCGTCGGTGATCCAGTCCTCGGACACCGGCAGGTCACGCCCGACCAGCGCGTTCAGCGCCTCTTCGAGCGCGGCCACATCGGCCGGCGGCTCAGGCATGTCGAAGTCGAGCCGGCCACGCTCGGCCCCGATCTGGCCACCCGTCACCGGCAGAGGGATCACCACCGACAGCAGATGCAGCGCCGTATGCACGCGCATGTGCCGGTGCCGCCGGTCCCAGTCGAGGATCTGGCGAACCGGCGCGCCCTCGGGCGGCAGCGCCGCGGCCTCGGCCGGCACCAGCGCGACGCGCCCGCCCTCGGCCTTGAGCGCGGTGGCGATCGGAAGCCGGCCGCCGTCCCACACGAGACAGCCGCTGTCGCCGGGCTGCCCGCCGCCCGTCGGATAGAAGATCGAGCGGTCGATCAGGATGCCCCCCTCGGCGGTGTGGCCGATGACGCGGGCTTCGGCCTCGCGCAGGTAGGGATCGGTGCGAAAAAGCGGCTCGGTCATCAACGGTTGCTCCCGGTTGCTTCGGCGCCCCCCTCGGTCGCGCCATCGGCGTCCGCATCGCCGTCCGGCTCGTCCTCGGGGTCGTCCTCGTCCTCGGCGCGGGGATCGACCGCGCTCGTGCCCTTTGGCACATTGTCCTTCTGCCGGGGCGCAGGCGCCAGCAGGGCGGCCATCTCCTCCTCGTCGAGCCCTTCGGGCTCGGGTTCTTCCGGCTCCGGCGGCCAGACCTCGCGCGTCATGTGGGTGAGCCGGAGCCCCTCCTCGGCGAATCTCTGCACGATCATGTGGTTGATGTCGGAGCGCACCGAGAGCGAGAAGTTCACGTCGCGCAGGATCACCCGGATCTCGAAGCTCATGAACTCCTGCGTGAAGCCCATGAAGACCACCGAAGGCGGCGGGTTCAGGATCGCGAGCGGCTGCGCCTCGGCGATCTCGCGCAGCACGCGCTCGACCTTGCGGGTGTCGCAGCCATAGGCCACGCCGACGGGCACGATCAGCCGCCCGGTCATGTTGTAGCGGGTCCAGTTCGTCACCCGGCCGGCCACGAGATCCTGGTTCGGCACGATCACGTCGGTTCGGTCGAAGGTCTGGATCCGGGTGGAGCGGACCGAGATCGACTTGACGGTGCCCTGCACCCCGCCCACCTCGATCCAGTCGCCCTCCGAGACGGGGCGCTCGATCAGCAGGATGATGCCCGAGACGAAGTTGCCGACGATGTTCTGGAGACCGAAACCGATGCCGACCGACAGGGCACCGGCGACGATGGCGAGATTCGACAGGTCGAGGCCCGCGGAATTGACCGCGACAAGGGCCGCAAGGATGATGCCGAGGTAGCCCACCCCCGAGACGACCGCGTTGCGCCCGCCCTGATCGAGCCGCGTCTTGGGCAGGATCTGGCTCTTGAGCGCGCCCTGCAGCAGGCGGGTGATGCCGTAGCCGATCGAGAAGACGATGGCGAGGAGCAGGAAGTTCGTGGGCGAGATGCGGGTCGAACCGACCTGATAGCCCTCGCGGAAGCGGGCCCAGATCTCGGTCAGGTCGGCCACGCGCGCGCCCCAGACCAGCGCCAGCAGCGGCACCATGGCCAGCGCAAGCAGGAAGCCGATCAGCACCGGCAGAAGCGCGTCGCGCCCGCCCTCCTCGTTGCGGGTGGCAAGGCCATAGAGGTCCACCACCAGCGTCTGCAGCACGAAGAGCAGCCCGATCAGCCCGAGGGTGATGCCCGCCGGATAGACCAGCGCCGTGGCCGCCGCGATGTAGCCCGGCGCCGCCAGCAGCGGGCCGATCACGCCGATGGCGATGGCGCCGCGCCCGAGCAGGTCGATGACGCTGTTGCGAAAGCTCGTGGGTTCGTCGTCGCCCAGATCGTTGCGGACGCTGGCCAGCATCAGCTGGCCGATGCGGAACAGGACGACGCCCGCAAGGACGATCATGGGGAAGGCCATGACCGAGGTTGCGGCCTCGCCCACCCGCGCGGGCGGCAGCGCCACGCTGCGCAACCCGTCGAGCGCCAGCACCACGCCGAACATGGCCGTGTGGAAGCGCCCCTCGCGCCGGCGCTCGACCGAGAGGTTCAGGGGCGAGGTCTGCTGGCCGTTCTTGGGAAAGATCCGGCCGGCGAGCCACCCCGCCGAATAGAGGATGAAGCCCACGGCCGGCAGGGCCTCGACGATCAGCGTCGTGCGGGGCCCAGCCAGCCCCGAGAGCGTGATCGCGTGGCTCACCGCCACGACGCCCGCCACCGGAGCCGCGATCTGCCCCAGCGAGACCAGGAGCGAGGTCACCTTGCGCCCCCGCGCCGAGGCCTGATCCTGCAGCTGCTGCGTCAGCCGCTCCATCAGCGAGCGCCCGCGCGCCATGAGCAGCAGCCCCACGGCCAGCAGGCCGAGGATCGCGGGCAGGTTGTCCCGCGTGGTCGATTGCGCGGCGGGCGAGTTGACGCGACCCGAGCCCTCGTCCCAGAGATCCACGGCGAGGCCCGACACCTCGGCGGCGGCGCTCGGCCAGTTGGCGGGGTTGAGCGGCATGGGCCAGATGCGCAGCAGCTCTTCGGTCTGACGTTCGCGCACCACGCGGTCGATCTCGCGGATCAGGCCGTCCGCGCGCTGGTAGGCCTCTTCGGCGGCCAGGACCGGCGCCCGAAGCTCGGCCACCTGCGCGGTCAGCTCGCGGCGGCGTTGCGCGATGTCGTCGGGTTCGGTTTCGCCCTCGGCGGGCGCCGGCCCGAGCGCGTCGAGCTGGCTGCGCACCGAGGCGATGCGGCTGGCGTTCAGCCCCTGCGCCCCGAGGAACGTGTCGCGCCATTGCACGAGGTAGCCGCGCATCATCTCGTAGGACGCGCTCTCGGTCTCGCGGTCGGCGATCTCGCGCTCGGCCCGCGTGGCGGTCTTCTCCCACTGCTTGTAGTCCGGCGCCTTCATCTCGTCGGCGCCGGCGGCCGGGCCGACCATCTCCTGGGCCACCGCCCGGTCCGGAGACCAGAGCGGCAGGCTCGCGCAGGCGAACATCACCCACAGCAGCAGGACAGGCATCACGCGCAGGATGGGCATGGGGTCAGATGTCCTCGAACACCGACGGGACGGCCGGCGGCGCCTCGTCGAGCCAATGGGGCACCGGAAGCCCCTTGTCGCGCAGGAAGTAGGGGTTGAACAGCTTGGACTGGTAGCGGTTGCCATAGTCGCAGAGCACGGTGACGATCGTGTGGCCCGGCCCCATCTCGCGCGCCATGCGGATCGCGCCCGCGATGTTGATCCCCGACGAGCCCCCGAGGCACAGCCCCTCTTCCTGAAGCAGGTCGAAGACGATCGGCAGCGCCTCGGCGTCGGGGATGCGGCAGCTGAAGTCGGGCGTCAGCCCTTCGAGGTTGGCCGTGATCCGGCCCTGCCCGATCCCCTCGGTGATCGAACTGCCGGGGGCATCGAACGTGCCCTCGGTGTAGAAGGAATGGAGCGCCGCGCCCTCGGGGTCGGCAAGGCCGATCCTGACGCCCTTCGGCTGCAGCGCCATCGCCACGCCCGCGAGTGTCCCGCCCGAGCCCACGGCGCAGATGAAGCCGTCCACCCCGCCCTGCGTCTGCTCCCAGATCTCGGGGCCGGTGGTCTCGACATGGGCCTGACGGTTGGCGATGTTGTCGAATTGGTTGGCCCAGATCGCGCCCTGCGGCTCGGTCCGGGCCAGCACCTCGGCCAGACGGCCCGAGTAACGGACATAGTTGTTCGGGTTGCGGTAGGGAGCGGCCGGGACCTGCACCAGTTGCGCCCCCGCAAGGCGCAGCATGTCCTTCTTTTCCTGGCTCTGGGTCTCGGGGATCACGATGACCGTGCGGAAGCCCATCGAGGCCCCCACCAGCGCCAGCCCGATCCCGGTGTTGCCCGCCGTTCCCTCGACGATGGTGCCTCCGGGCTGCAGCAGCCCCTTCGCCACCGCGTCGCGGATGATGTAGAGCGCGGCCCTGTCCTTGACCGACTGGCCGGGGTTCAGGAACTCGCACTTGCCGAGGATCTCGCAGCCCGTCAGCTCCGAAGCCTTGCGGAGACGAATGAGGGGGGTGTTGCCGATCGTGTCGGCAAGGTCGCGGTGAATGCGCATTCGGGGCCGTCCTTTGCTGAGACCTCCTGTGTAGGAGGCGGGTCGGCGGAACTCAAGCACCCGGCCCCTCACGCCTTGCGGCGTTCAGCGGCTTTCGGCCCGACGGACGGCGCGGGCCGGACCTGCGCCCCCCCTCAGCGGCGGGCCGCCCTCAGCCCCGGACGCTCGCGCTCGAGCCAGAGCGCGGTCAGCAGCAGCGGCCCGTTGCAGATCTCTCCGCTGCGGACAAGCTCCATCATCTCGTCGAAGGCCATGAGATGCCCACGGATGTCCTCGCCCTCGCCCTCCATGCCGAAGACGCCCTCGATCCCGTCGGGCAGTTCGGCCAGAGCGACGTAGGAATAGAGATATTCCGCCTTGGCCGCGGGCGTGGGGTAGTAGGAGGCCACGGGCAACAACTCGCCCAGCGCAAGGCCCGCCTCCTCGACCGCCTCGCGCCGGGCCGACCCCTCGGGCGTCTCGCCCGGATCGATGCGGCCCGCGATGGGCTCGAGAAGCCAGGGCTGGCCGTCCCCGCGCCCGAAGGGACCGGGGCGGAACTGCTCGATCAGAAGCACCCGGTCGCGCGCGGGATCGTAGGGCACCACCGTCACCGCATCGCCCGAGATGAACACGGCCCGGTTGACCGCCGGGCTCATGCCGCCGCCAAAGCTGCGGAACGACAGGTCATATTCCTCGACCGCGAAGAAATTGGCGTAGGGCTGCCTGCGGCGGATCACCGACACATCGGCGGGCGAGGCCGCAAGGCGCCGCCGCGACGGCGCGGGGGCCGCGGCGCGCACCCGGCTCGCGCCCTGCACCAGCATCAGCCGGTAGCGCCGCCCGACCTGCTCGGCCGGCACCTCGGGCCAGAGCGCCATCACATCGCCCGCGGTGGCCGCGACGATGGGCCCCCAGACGGCGTTCCACGTCACGGGATCCCAGGCCTCGGCCCCGTCGGGATCGGCCGTGAAGACAACCGCCGGCGCGCCGCCGATCTCGTGCGTCTCGACCCGATAGCCCGCGGCCTGCTGGTGATAGGCGAGCCGTGCGGCCGCCTCTGGCCCCGGTTCGGCCAGCACCCCCTCGACCCCATCGGATCCGGCCGGCACCGGCACGACCGTCGCCCCCGCGGCGCGCAGCGCGTGCCCCTCGAGCCGCGCGAGCACGCCCGCCACCTCCTCGCCCAGCACCAGCGCGCGCAGCGCCTCGTCGGCCATCGGCCCGCAGAGGAACACCCTCATTTCCAGCGCCGCCCCGCCCATTCCGAGATGCTGCCACCCATGAGCCCCCCCACGAGCAGCATGGCAAGGATCTCCGGCACGGCGAGCAGCCTGGCATAGGACAGCATCAGCGCGGAGACCCCCAGCAGCGCCTCGATCGGCCCGTCATAGAGCATCCGCATCGCCCGGAGCACCATGATGTAGATCGAATAGGCCAGCAGCGCGACGAAGGCCGTGGTGACGACGGTGCGCACCCCGGTGCTCATGGCGGCGACATAGCCGCGCCCGACCAGCGCCCCCGAGATCATCCAGCCGCAGACGAGGCCCACGGCCGCCGTGGCGGGCCCGAAGATGTCGGTCGGCGTCCCCTCGGGCAGCTGCCCCGCAAAGAGCCGCCCCCCGAGAAAGCCCAGCGCGGCGAAGGCGAGGGCTGCGAACAGTTTGGCGGCGGTCGGCATGCCTGTCCTGCGAAGGGGCCGTCTCAGGCGGCCCGGGTTACCGTGATCTGCGTCACGTCGCAGTTTCCGCCGTCGAACGAGCCCGCGCAAGAGGTCAGGTAGAAGTTCCACATGCGGCGGAACCGCTCGTCAAAGCCCAGCGCCGCCACCCGGTCCCAGCGGTCGTTGAAGGTCTCGTGCCAGCGGCGCAGCGTCATCGAGTAACTCTGGCCGAACTCGACCGAGTCCGTCACATGCAGACCCGCCTTCGCGATCTCGACCCGCAGGGCCGTCGGAGAAGGCAGCATCCCGCCCGGAAAAATGTATTTCTGGATGAAGTCCACGCCGCGGCGATAGACCTCCCACCTCTTGTCCTGCACGGTGATGATCTGCAGCGTGGCACGGGCCTCGGGCTTCAGCCGCTCGCGCAGCGTCTGGAAATAGACCGGCCAGTATTTCTCGCCCACCGCCTCGAACATCTCGATCGAGGCGATGCCGTCGAAGGTGCCGCGCTCGTCCCGGTAATCCTGCAGCCGGATCTCGACCCGGTCCGACAGGCCCGCTCGCGCGATCCGCCGGGCGGCGTAATCGTGCTGGGCCCGGCTGATCGTCAGCCCGGTGACGCGCAGTCCGCGCTCCTTCGCGGCATATTCGGCGAATCCGCCCCAGCCGCAGCCGATCTCGAGCACATGATCACCCGGCTTCGCGCCGATCCGGTCCACCATGCTGGCGTATTTCGCCCGCTGCGCCTCCTCGAGGCTTTCCTGCCCGGTGCGGAACAGGGCCGAGGAATAGGTCATGCTCTCATCGAGCCAGAGCTCGTAGAAGTCGTTGCCGAGGTCGTAATGCGCGGCGATGTTCTTCCGGGCCTGCCGCTTCGAGTTGCCGCGCAGCCAGTGGCGGAGATTCTCGAAGGCGCGCAGCAGCCCCATGCCCGGAAAGCCGTCATAGACGTCGTCATTGTCGGCATGCACGAGATCCATGAACGCCTGCAGATCCGGGGTGGACCAGCCGCCCTCCAGATAGGCCTCGCAGAAACCCAGATCGCCCTCGCGGATCAGCCGGGCGAAGATGTCGGAATCGTGGATGTCCAGCTCGGCCACCGGACCCGGTCCCGCGCCCTCGATGCGGAAGCGCCGGCCATCGTCCAGCACGAAATCAAGCCGCCCGTGACGCAGGCCCTGCATCACGTCGAACACCTGCGGGAAGTAGCGCGGCAATTCGGTCTGCCCTCGCGTGCTCATCAATGCCGTCATTCCTTCTCCTTCCCGTCCGGCGCCTGCCCGCGCCCTGTCAGTCGTCCCTGCGCCCGTAGGCCGCCAGTGCCCGCGCGCGCCCCTCGGCCAGCCCCACGACAGGCCGAGGATAGCATTGATCCGGCGCAAGCCCCCAACTCCGAGGCACCGCCTCGAAGAACGACAGCGCCTCCGGCCCCGGATCGGGCGAAAGTTCGGCGATGAACCGCCGTCGATAGGCGCCGTCGGGATCGAACTTCTCCGCCTGCGTCGCCGGATTGAAGACCCGGAAATAGGGCGAGGCATCGGGCCCCGAACCCGCCACCCATTGCCAGCCCAGCGCGTTCGAGGCCGGATCCCAGTCGATCAGACAATCCTCGAACCAGGCCTGCCCCACCCGCCAGTCCGTCAGAAGGTGCTTCGTCAGGTAGCTGCCCGCGATCAGCCGGGCGCGGTTGTGCATCGTGCCGGTCACGAACAGCTCGCGCATGGCGGCATCGACGAAGGGCTCGCCCGTCATCCCGCGCCGCCACCGCTCGGCCTCGGCATTGTCCGCGCGCCACGGAAACGCATCCCATTCGCCGCGCCAGTTCCGGCTGGCAATCTCGGGCGTGTGGTAGAGCAGATGCCAGGCGAACTCGCGCCAGACGAGCTCCTGCAGGAACTTCTCGGCGCCCGCGCGCCCTTCCGCACGGGCCCGCAGCCCCGCGTGCCAGATCGTGCGCGCCGAAATCTCGCCATAGGTCAGGTTTTCGGACAGTCGCGAGGTCACCGCCTGGTCGGTCCGGTCGCGCCCGGCCGCGTAGCGGTCCATGGGATCGTCGAGGAACCGCGCCAGCCGCTCCGCCGCGGCCGCCTCGCCCACCGCCACATGGCGCGCCACGACGGCCGCGCCCCGGTTCATCGCCCGCGCCAGCCCCCAGTCCGCCAGCCGGTCCGACCGGGGCCAGACCGTCGGCGCCCGCAACCCCGCCGGAGCGGCGAGCGGGGCCGGCACCGGGCGGTCCTTCACGCTCTTCCAGAAGGGCGTGAAGACCCGGTAGAAGCCGCCCTGCCCGGTCCGAACCTCCCACGGCTCGAACAGCGTGTGGCCGGCATGGCTCTCGGCCGCGATCCCCTGCCGCTTGAGCCCCGCCTTCACCCCCTCGTCCCGGCTGCGCCAGCCAGGCTCGCAGAGCCGAGACCAGCGCACGCCCAGGGCCCCGGTCTCTGCGGCCAGCCGCCCGAGCACCTCGAGCGCCGGCCCGCGCCGCAGGATCAGCCGGCTGCCCAACCGCTCCAGCGCCTGCGCGAAAGACTCCACGGCCAAGCCGAGGCGCCATTTCGGCGCCGCGCCCAACCGCTCGGTCTCGGGGTCGAGGATGAAGACCGGCACCAGCGGACGCCCCGTCGCCGCCGCCTCCCGCACCATCGGATTGTCGGTCAGCCGCAGGTCGCGCCGGAACCACAGGATCAGGGGAGCCTCGGCCATGTCGTCCTTTCTCGTCTTGCCCCGTTCTACGCGCGGCCGCCCGGCCCGGATCACATGGCCTGGCCCAACTTGTTCATTCTGGCGGAAATATCCTCGGGGGAGATCGGCCGAAGGCCGATCCGGGGGCAGACAGCCCCCGCCTTCGCCCGGCCCCCACCTTCGCCCGGCCCGCGCGCCCCGCGCCTACAGCACCGCGTCGAGCGCCAACATCAGCTGCGCCACCTCGGCCTCCGAGGTGTAATGCACGAAACTCATCCGCAACACGCCGCGCGTGCGATCCACCCCCATCGCCTCCAGCGGGCGCACCGCGTAGAAATCCCCGCCGCTCGCCATGATCCCGTGCGCCGCGAGCGCCGTCGCAACCTGCTCGGCGGGCCGGTCAAGCGCCAGCGCCACCGTCGGCGCCCGAAGCCCGGCCTCGCTCGGGCCGAGCAGGCGCACGTCGTTCCGCCCCGCGAGCTGGTCGAGCAGCGGCCGCAGCAGCCGGATCTCGTGCTCTCGCATCAGCCGGTGCACCTCGCGCGCGCGATCAAGAGGCGACGGGCACGGGGCCGCCAGGGCGCGCTCGGCGTCACGTTGCACCCGATGCGCGCCATCGACCGACGGCGCCCCGCCCGAGCCCTGCCCCGCGGCCGCATGATGGTCCGCCAGCGCGTCGATGTAATCCGCAAGCCCCGCGCAGGCCGCGACCTGCGCATGATCCGGCCCCGCGGGCGTGAAGCGCTTGTGGAGCGTGCCTGCGTTGAACCAATGCCCCTGCGCGGGCAGCAACTCTCCGACCTCGCGCCGGATCAGCATGAGGCCCTGATGCGGCCCGTAGGTCTTGTAGGTCGAGAAGAGATAGATGTCGGCCCCCAGCGCGCCCATGTCGGGCAGGCCGTGCGGGGCATAGCTGACGCCGTCCACGCAGGTGAAGGCGCCCGCGGCGCGCGCCATGGCGCAGATCTCGGCCACCGGGTTGATTTCGGCCACGACATTCGAGCAATGCGGAAAGCACACCAGCCGCACCCGCCCGTCGCCGAGGAGCTGCGCAAGGCCCGCGGGATCGAGATGCCCCGTGTCCGGGTCGATCCGCCACTCCCGCACCTCGATCCCCTCGTCGGCCAGCCTGCGCCAGACGCCCGAATTGGCCTCGTGGTCCTGATCGGTGACGACCACGGCGCCGCCCTCGCGCTTCAGCCAGCCGCGCACGGCCTGCGCCAGCACGAAGGTGTTGGCCGACGTCGATGGGCCGAAGGACAGCTCGTCCTCATCCACCCCCATCAGCGCGGCAAGCCGGCTCCGCGCCTCGTCCATCTCGGCCCCGGCGGCATGGGAGGCGGCGTAGGGCGCATAGGGCTGCACCTTGCGCTGGTGATAGAAGCGGCTGAGCCGGTCGATCACCTGCCGGCAGGTGTAGGACCCGCCCGCATTCTCGAAGAAGGCCTGTCCGGCAAGGGCGGGCTCGGACAAGGCGGGAAAGCAGGCGCGGACATAGTCGATGTCGAGGACGGTCATGGGATCTCCGGGGCTGGCCAGCCAAGGCTAGACATGCGCTTGCCGCAAGACAAGCAGGCGCGGGCACGCGCCGGCCGCCGGGACGGAGGCCCCGCACGGACAAGCCTGCGTGAGGATCCGGCCGCCCCGCTTGCCCGCCGGCCCGCCCCACCGCCAGACTGCAATAAGTGCTTGAGCCGTCACGGGTGCTATTCTAGCGTCCGATCATCTGCCGGCCAGCCCGGGACCCGTCGCAGACCCATGTTTCAAGGAGCCTCCATGATCCGTCGCACTTCCCTTCTGGTCAGCGTTGCCGCCGTCCTGGCGCAGCCGGCCCTTGCCGCCGATCCGAACCTCATCGTCTTCGACTGGGCCGGATTCGAAAGCGAAGGCCTGATGAAAAGCTACATCGAGAAACACGGGCAGATGCCGACCTACGCCTTCTACGGCGACGATGACGAGGCCTTCCAGAAGGTCGCCTCGGGCTTCAAGGCCGACCTCGCGCATCCCTGCTCGCAGATGGTGTCGAAATACCGCGACGCCGGCCTGATCGAGCCCTGGGACGTGAGCCGGATCCCCGAGTACGAGAACATCTCCGAACGGTTCAAGGACTCCGAGATCTTCAGCGACGATCAGGGCGTCTGGTACATCCCGACCGACTACGCCTACACGGCCATCGCCTACAACACCGAGAGCGTACCCCCCGAGGATCTCGCCTCGGTGCAGATCTTCCTCGATCCCCGATATGCCGGCCGCATCTCGCTGCCCGACAACACCGACGACATCTGGTCGCTCGCCCTGCTCGCCACCGGCGTCTCGGACTGGACCGAGCTTACCGAAGAGCAGTTCCAGGCGGGCGCCCAGTGGCTGCGCCAGGCCCACGAGAATGTGCGCGCCTATTGGGCGGACCCGTCCGAACTGTCGCAGTTGATGGCCACCGGCGAGGTGCAGCTCGCCTGGACCTGGAACGACGCCATCGCGCTGATGCGGCAGGAGGGCTTCCCCGTGGGCTTCCAGCGCCAGTCGGAAGAGGGCTCGGCCACCTGGTTCTGCGGCTATGTCAACATGAAGGACGCGCCCGGCAGCGAGGACAAGGCCTACGACTTCATCAACTCGTGGCTGGCCCATTCCTCGGCGCCCTCGCTGCTCGAGACGCACGGCTATGCGCTGACCAACGAGGCCGCCATGGCCGAGATCTCGGAGGAGGATCTGAAGAAGGCGGATCTCGACCCGGTCGAGACGACGCTGCTCGCCCAGACGCCGCTCGATCCGGCGATGCGCGACCGGATGCTGGAAGAGTTCGAGAAGATCAAGGCGGGCTTCTGACCCGCAAGGGCGCGGGGGCTTCGGCTCCCGCGCCACCATCGGGCGCGCAGGATCGCAACCGCCGCCCCCTTCTTGCGCACTCCACGGCTGGCGGCGCCCCAAGGGTCCGCGCCCTGCACCGGCCCCCCCCCCGCTCGGCTGCGCCTCCCCCAAACCACATCCGCTTGCAGCGCGCGGTGCGCGCCCCTATATTCACCCTGTCCGGGGCAACCCGGACTATGGGCATAAACGCGCTCGTCATAAGCGGATCGGACCCGGGGGCGGTACCCGGCGGCTCCACCATACATCCCTCGTTGGGGGCGGAAGGGGCCGAAACAGGATCGACGAACGTCTAAAGGGGTTGCTTTGTCCCGGTGAGGTACCACCGTTATCGGTCCGAAAAGTACAGTTGCCAACGACAACCGTGCTCCGGTGGCTCTGGCTGCGTAAGCAGTTCGAGTTATCGAAACCTAAGTCCTTGCGCTTAGCCGTGTAAGGCGGGGCTCGCAGGTGCCTGGCAACAGAAACCTGCACTTCCTCCTTGCCCTTCCCGTCACCGCGCGCCACGCTTTGCCATGCTTCGCGCGCTGTTCCTTGCCCTCTGTCTCGCCGCGCCCCTGCCCGCACCGGCCTGCGACACGGCGCTTCTCCTTGCCATCGATGTTTCGGGCTCGATCGACCGCGGCGAATATGCGCTGCAGGTCGAGGGCCTTGCCGATGCGCTCGAGGATGCGGACGTGGGCGAGATGCTGCTCGCCGGCCAGAGCGCGCTCGCCGTCGTCCAGTGGTCGGGCGTGGGCCGGCAGGCGCTGGTGCTGCCCTGGCGGCGGATGCTGGGCCCGGACGAGCTGGCGGATTTCGCCCGCGAGGCCCGCGCGCTCCCTCGCGCCTTCGCCGCCTCGGACACGGCGGTGGGCGAGGCCATCACCTTCGCGCTGGACCAGTTCGGCGCCGTGGCGGACTGCCGCCGCAAGGTGATCGACATCTCGGGCGACGGCCCCGAGAACGCGGGCTTCACCGTCGCCGCCGCACGCCGCGCCGCCGAAACCGCCGGGGTCGAGATCAACGCCATCGCCATCGAGGACATGGGCGCCTCCGCGCCGATCACGGCCTTCTACAACCGCTGGGCCGTGACGCGGAACGGCTTCGTGCTCACCGCCCGCGGCCTGCAGGACTACCGTCGGGCCATCCGCGCCAAGCTGCTGCGCGAACTCGGCAAGCCCGCGAGTTGACCCGGCACCCCGTCGCCTTTCGGCAGAAAAACCCCCGCGCGGCCCCCTTTTCTTCCGAACCGAATCCCCTATGCTGACCCCGAAGCGACAGGGGATATTGCATGGCGCGTTCGATTGACTACGGCAACCTCATGCACCGCGCGATGCGGGGCCTGATCCAGAGCGTGCTCGAGGATGTGGCCGAGCACGGGCTGCCGGGAGCGCACCATTTCTTCATCACCTTCGACACGACCCACCCCGATGTGGCCATGGCCGACTGGTTGCGCGCCCGCTACCCGCAGGAAATGACCGTCGTCATCCAGCACTGGTACGAGAACCTCGCCGTGGACGACCGCGGCTTCTCGATCACGCTGAACTTCGGCAACCAGCCCGAGCCGCTGGTGATCCCCTTCGACGCCGTCCGCACCTTCGTCGATCCGTCCGTGGAATTCGGCCTCCGGTTCGAAACCCACGAGGACGAGGACGAGGAGGAGGACACCGACAGCGACGAGGGTCCCGACGGCGATGACGAGCCGCCGCGCCACGACGCGCAGGTGGTCAGCCTCGACAAGTTCCGCAAGTAGCGCGCCGCCCCCCTTTCATTCTGGCTCAAATATCCCCGGGGGAGTCTCCGGCATCGGCCGGAGACGGGGGCAGGCAGCCCCCCTGCGCCGCTTCCGCATGCGATGGCATGCCGATTGATTTTCCCGCCCGTCTTCCCTAAGAGCTTGCGGGAAAATCAAGGAGCTTGCGCATGACTGCAACCCGCACCGAGACCGACAGCTTCGGCCCGCTCGAGGTTCCCGCCGACAAATACTGGGGCGCGCAGACGCAGCGCTCGATCCAGAACTTCCCCATCGGCTGGGAGCGTCAGCCCGTCGCCATCATCCGCGCGCTCGGCGTGATCAAGAAGGCCTGCGCGCTGGTCAATGTCGATCAGGGCGACATGCCCAAGGAACTGGGCGAGGCCATCGCCGCCGCCGCGACCGAGGTGATCGAGGGCCGCTTCGACGACAACTTCCCGCTGGTGGTCTGGCAGACCGGCTCGGGCACGCAGTCGAACATGAACGCGAACGAGGTGATCTCGAACCGCGCGATCGAGATGCTGGGCGGCGTGATGGGCTCGAAAAAGCCCGTGCACCCGAACGACCATGTGAACATGGGCCAGTCCTCGAACGACACTTTCCCCACCGCGATGCATGTCGCCATCGGCATGATGGCGCGCGATGTGCTGCTGCCGGGGCTCGAGAAGCTGCATGCCGCGCTGCTGGCCAAGTCGGAAGAGTTCAAGGACATCATCAAGATCGGCCGCACCCACACGCAGGACGCGACGCCCCTGACGCTGGGCCAGGAGTTCTCAGGCTATGCCAAGCAGGTGGAAAAAGGCATCGCTCGCGTGAAGGCCTGCCTGCCCGACATCTACGAACTGGCGCAGGGCGGCACCGCCGTCGGCACCGGCCTCAACACCCGCGTCGGCTGGGACAGCCGCGTGGCGGGCAAGATCGCCGAGATCACCGGCCTGCCCTTCGTCACCGCCGAAAACAAGTTCGAGGCGCTGGCCGCCCATGATGCGATGGTGATGTTCTCGGGCGCGCTGAAGACGGTCGCGGCGTCGCTCTTCAAGATCGCAAACGACATGCGTCTGCTCGGCTCCGGCCCCCGCTCGGGCCTGGGCGAACTGATCCTGCCCGAGAACGAGCCGGGCTCGTCGATCATGCCGGGCAAGGTGAACCCGACACAGGCCGAGGCGCTGACGATGGTCTGCGCCCATGTCATGGGCAACGACGCCGCCGTGGGCTTCGCCGGCAGCCAAGGCCATTTCGAGCTGAACGTCTACAACCCGATGATGTCCTACAACGTGCTGCAGTCGATGCAGCTTCTGGGCGATGCGGCAGGCAGCTTCACCGACAACATGGTGGTGGGCACGCAGGCCAACACCGCTCGTATCGACAAGCTGATGAAGGAAAGCCTGATGCTGGTGACGGCGCTCGCCCCCACCATCGGCTACGACAACGCGACGAAGGTTGCCAAGACCGCGCACAAGAACGGCACCACGCTGCGCGAAGAGGCGATTGCCCTCGGCTTCGTCGATGCCGAGACCTTCGACCGCATCGTGCGCCCCGAGGACATGATCGGGCCCAAGGGCTGATGGCCGAGATCGTCAACCTTCGCGCGAAGCGCAAGGCGGCGGAGCGCGACGCCCGCCGCCGGAAGGGCGACGAGAACGCCGCGAAGTTCGGCCGCACCAAGGCCGAGCGCGATCTGCAGGAGGCCCGGGCCGAGAAGGCCCGGGATCACCTCGACGCCCACAGGCGAGAGTCCGGGCGAGAGCCCGGGCCCGAGCCGGAATGAGGCCCGAGAAACACTCGCTGACGCTGCGGGGCCACCGCACCAGCGTCTCGCTGGAAGAGGACTTCTGGCGCGCCTTCCGCGAGATCGCGGCCGAGCGGGGACTGCCGGTCAATGCACTCGCCGCCGAGCTGGACGAGGGGCGCGACCCAGAGGTGGGGCTGGCCACCGCCATCCGGCTCTTCGTGCTGCGCCACTACCGCGACCGCCGGGTTTAGCCGCCACCGATCGGGGTGATCACCTTGCCGGTGCCGCCGCAATCGGGGCACTCGCCGCCCTCGATCCGGCCGCTGCCCTCGCACCGGCGGCAGATGTTCTCTCCGGCGCCCACGGGTTTGCCGGGCACTTCCTCGGGGTTCTGGTCGGACATGGCGTGCCTCCTCGGATGGCACACGAAACCGGGGCGCGCGGGCTTTGTTCCGCCTCAGCCCAGCCGGGCCAGCGCCGGGAAGGTCTCGAGCAGCCAGTAGGAGAAGCTGGAGAAGCCCCCGGTCAGCATCAGAAGGCCGATGGTCCAGAGCAGCAGGCCCATGATGCGCTCGATCCGCTCCATGTGCCGCTTCATCCAGGCCATGAGGCCGGTCAGCCGCGGGAAGAAGGCCGCGACCAGCAGGAAGGGGATGCCGAGACCGGCGGCGTAGGTGGCCAGCAGCGTGGTGCCGCGCGCGATGCTCGCCTCGGACGCCGCAAGCGTCAGGATCGCGCCCAGCTGCGGACCGATGCAGGGCGTCCAGCCGAAGGCGAAGGCCAGGCCCAGAATGTAGGCTCCGAAGGCCGAGCCGCCCCGGTCGCCCGCATCCATCCGCATCTCCCGATCCAGGAAGGAGATGCGGTAGATGCCGAGGAAATGCGCGCCGAAGGCCATGACGATGATGCCCGCCAGCGTGGCGAAACTGTCGGCGTTCTGAAGGAAGAAGGCGCCAAAGGCAGAGGCGGTGAACCCGAGAAACAGGAAGACCGTCGAAAGCCCCATCACGAAGAACAAGGCCGCGAGGATCGGCCCGCGCGAGGCGCCCTCGTTCAGGTCCTTCATCGAGATCCCGCCCATGTAGGCGAGGTAGGGCGGCACGATCGGCAGGACGCAGGGGCTGAGGAAGGAGAGCACCCCCGCCACCAGCGCAATCAGCATCGCCGGCAGCAGCCCTGCGTCGATCAGCTCCAGTCCGAACATCTTCGCTCCCTCTTTCCTGCTCTCCTAGCCGCTTGCCGGCGCCCCGTCACGGGGCCGGGTCTCACATTGACGTGGACCGGCCCCCGGCGTATCGCGCGGACGGGCGCTGCGCGCGTTGATCCGGCGCAACTTTCGGAGAAGGCCATGGAGTTCGACGAGGATCTGGATTGCGCGGGGCTGATCTGCCCCCTGCCCGTCCTGCGCGCCCGCAAGCGGCTGATGGGGATGGCGCCCGGCCGCGTGCTGCGCGTGACGGCCACCGATCCGATGGCGGTGATCGACCTGCCGCATTTCTGCAACGATGCCGGGCATGAGATCCTGGCCTGTCAGCGCGACGGCCTCGAAAGCGTCTGGCTGATCCGCCGCGGAGAGTGATCCCGGCCGGGCGAAGGAAAAGGGCGCCCGCAGGCGCCCCGATCCGTTCTTCGCTCAGCGGCTGATCGACCACCAGCCGCGGCGCCTGGGCTTGCTCTCCTCGTCCGTCTCGCCCGAGACCGGCTCGGGCTGGGGCTCGGGGGCCGCCTCGGGTTGCGGGGCCGCCGGGGCCGGCTCGGCCGGCGTCTCGACCACGTCGAGCGCGGCCTCGGCCGGAGCTTCATCGACCGTCACCGCCACCTCGACCGCAGGAGCGGCTTCCTCGGCTGCCGACGCGCTCTTGCGGCTGCGGCTCGTGCGGCTCCGGGAGGGCTTCTTCGGCTCCTTCGGCTCGGCTTCGGGCGCGGCCTCGGCGGGGGCCGCCGCACTCTCCTCGACCACCTTCGGCTTGCGGACGCGGGTGCGCTTGCGCGGGGCGGGCGGCTCTTCGGCCACCGGCTCGGGCTCGGCCACAGGTTCGGCCACCGGCTCGGCTGCGGGTTCCGCGATCACCGCCTCGGGCGCCATCTCGGGCACGAAGGCTGCCGGTTCCGGCACGTCGCCCTCGTCGGCGGTTTCGTCCTCATCCTCGTCCGAGTCGTCCGACTCGTCGCTCTCGGCCACCTCGGCGCCGGTCTGGTCCGTGGCACCGTTCGCGCCATTGCGGCGGCGGCGACGACGGCGGCGCTTTTTCTTGGGCTGGCCTTCAGAGGGAGCGGCCTCGGCAGGTTCCGCGGCCTCGACCGCTTCCTCGGCCTCCTCGACCTCGGGCTCCTCCTCGATCCAGTCGTCCTCGGGCTCGTCCACCGGCGCGCCCATGAGATCGGCGCTGCCCGAGATCACCTTGACCGTCTCGGGCACAACCCGCGTCGCGGTCTTGAACTTCTCGATCACATAGTCCGGGCTGGACAGCGAAGGATCGGCCTCGACCCGCACCGCCATGCCATACCGGGCCTCGATCATCGCGATATGCTCGCGCTTCTGGTTCATCAGGAAGTTGACGACCGCGATCGGGGCGCGCAGCAGCACCTCCTTCGAGCGTTTCCGCGTGCCCTCTTCTTCCAACTGGCGCAGCACCTGCAGCGCGAGGCTGTCGTCCGAGCGGATCAGGCCGGTGCCGTGGCAATGCGCGCAGGGCTGCGTCGTCGACTCGAGCATCCCCGGACGCAGGCGCTGGCGGCTCATCTCCATCAGGCCGAAGCCCGAGATGCGGCCGACCTGGATCCGCGCGCGGTCGGTCTTCAGCTTGTCCTTCAGACGCTTCTCGACGGCGGCGTTGTTCTTCCGCTCTTCCATGTCGATGAAGTCGATGACGATCAGCCCGGCAAGGTCACGCAGGCGCAACTGCCGCGCCACCTCTTCGGCGGCCTCGAGGTTGGTCTTGAGCGCCGTGTCCTCGATCGAGCCCTCCTTGGTGGCCCGGCCGGAGTTCACGTCGATGGCGACCAGCGCCTCGGTCACGCCGATGACGATGTAACCGCCGGATTTCAGCTGGACCACCGGGTTGAACATGCCCGAGAGGTAGCTTTCCACCTGATAGCGCGCAAACAGCGGCATCGGCTCATCGTAGCGGATCACCTGCCGGGCGTGGGCCGGCATGATCATCCGCATGAAGTCCTTGGCGGTGCGGTAGCCCGTCTCGCCCTCGACCAGCACTTCCTCGATCTCGCGGTTGAAGAGGTCGCGGATCGACCGCTTGATCAGGTCGCCTTCCTCGTAGATCGGCGCCGGGGCGACCGACTTCAGCGTGAGTTCGCGGATCTGCTCCCAGAGGCGGAGCAGGTATTCGTAGTCGCGCCGGATCTCCTGCTTGGTGCGCTTGGCGCCGGCCGTGCGGATGATCAGGCCCGCGCCTTCCGGCACCTCAAGCTCCGAGGCGATTTCCTTCAGCTTCTTGCGGTCGGCGGCCTGGGTGATCTTGCGGCTGATCCCGCCGCCCCGCGCCGTGTTCGGCATCAGCACGCAATAGCGGCCGGCCAGGCTGAGATAGGTCGTGAGCGCCGCGCCCTTGTTGCCGCGCTCTTCCTTGACCACCTGCACCAGCATGATCTGGCGCACCTTGATCACTTCCTGGATCTTGTAGCGGCGCTGGCGGGGCTTCCTCGGGGCCGGGATCTCCTCGGCCACATCCTCGTCGGCGACGGATTCGATCTCGTCGTCGGTCTCGGCGGCGTGATCCACCGCCTTCCAGGGCTTCTCGGCCTCGTCCGCCTCGGGCCGGGCCTCCCCGCGCTCGGTCTCGTAGAGAGCGTCGGCGCCGGTCTCTTCACCGAGATCGACCACATCCATGCCGCCCACATCGCCCGACTGGACGGCATCCGCCGACGGCGCCTCGGCCGGGGCCGGCCGCGACCTGCGGCGCGAGCGGCCGTGATCCTCATCCTCCTCGGCGCGGGCGTAGGCCCGCTCTTCCTCGATCAGGGCCTTACGATCGGCCACCGGGATCTGGTAATAATCGGGATGGATTTCGGCGAAGGCCAGAAAGCCGTGCCGGTTGCCGCCGTAATCGACGAAGGCCGCCTGAAGCGAAGGTTCGACCCGCGTTACCTTGGCGAGATAGATGTTGCCGGCAAGCTGCCGTTTGTTGACGGTCTCGAAGTCGAACTCCTCGACCTTGTTTCCGTCCACCACCACGACCCGGGTCTCCTCCGGGTGGGTGGCATCGATAAGCATTTTCTTGGCCATTTGATTCCATGGCACCCGGACAACGGGCTTGGGCCGGAGCATGCTCCGGCCGGGGTCCATTGCGCGTGGTGGCTTGTTCGGGCGTGGCTGCGCCGGGGGCCGGATCGTGGGCCAGACCGCGCGGAGCCCCAAGGGCCCTTCGCGCGGTCTTGCAGTCGGTCGGCGCGGCTCATCGCGTTTCTGTATCCCGAGACGCCGGAGCGTCCATTGCACTGGCCCGTTCCGTCAGGGACTTGGCGGGCGAACTTGTGGGCCTCGCGGCCCGGAGGTCTGCCAGGACGGTGCCCCGGACCCCTCGTCCGGATTGCGCGCTTGACAGAGAAACTGGTGCGCAAACTCCTGCCGAATAGGGCAGAACCCGCGTAGGTGCGACATTAGCGGCAGGGACGGGCAAAAGACAATGGCCTATTTTTCCCCGACCCCCTGCAACCAGCGGTCGAGCGCGGCCCGGAATGGCCGCGAGGCGGGTGGATTGATCGGGTCAGACGTAGTCCGCGCGGCTCAGGCCATATTTGGCCATCTTCTCGTTCAGCGTCCGCCGCGGCAGGCACAGTTCTTCCATGACGGCCACGATCGAGCCCTTGTGGCGACGCATCGTGTTGTCGATCAGCATCCGCTCGAACGCCTCGACATAATCCTTCAGCGGCTTGCCTTCGGTGGTCAGCGCGGGCCCCGACGCCTCGTTGTCGGCCATCAGCAGCGAGGCGATCGAGCCCGAGCCGCGCCGGTTCTGCAGCACCGCCCGCTCGGCGATGTTCACCAACTGGCGGACATTGCCGGGCCAGGGCGCCTGGAGAAGCTGGGCCGCCTCCTGCGCGGTGACCTGCGGCGCCTCGCAGCCATATTCCTCGGCGAACTGCTCGGACATGCGGGTAAAGAGGGTCAGGATATCCTCGCCCCGCATCCGCAGCGGCGGCAGCACGATCGTCATGGCGCCCAGCCGGTAATAGAGATCCGAGCGGAGCACGTTTTCCAGCGTCGTGTCCGGCGCGTGCTCGTTGCAGATCGCGATGATGCGTGTCTCGGGCGGGGTGCCCTGTTCGTTGATCACCGTCAGCAGCCGCGACTGGAGCGGGTGCGACAGCGACTCGATGTCCTCGAGGCAGAGCGTGCCGCCGCGAGCCTCCTCGACCAGCGGCAGGGAGCCGTCCTCGTTCGGGCCGAAGAGCTTGGCGGAGAGCTGATCCTCGGACCAGGCGGCGCAGGAGATGGTGACGAACTTGCGCCCGGCCCGCGCGCCGACCGCATGCAGCGCATGGGCCACCAGCGTCTTGCCGGTGCCGGTCTCGCCGTCGATCAGCACATGGCTGTCGGCCTGCCCCAGATCGAGGATATCCTCGCGCAGACGCTCCATCACCGGCGAGGAACCGATCAGCTTCTTCATCAGCACGGTGCCGTCCGACAGCTCGCGCCGCAGCGCCCGGTTGTCGAGCGTCAGGCGCCGCTGCTGCGTCGCGCGCTTGGCAAGCTCGGTCATCCGGTCGGGGTTGAACGGCTTTTCCAGAAAGTCGAACGCGCCCACGCGCATCGCCTCGACCGCCATCGGCACGTCGCCGTGGCCGGTGATCAGGATCACGGGCAGGCCCGAATCCATGCTCATCAGCTTCTTGAGGAAGGTCATCCCGTCCATGCCGGGCATCTTGATGTCGCTGACGACCACGCCGGGAAAGTCCGCGTTCAGGCCCTTCAGCGCCTCTTCGGCACTGGCGTAGGTTTCCGTGTCAAAGCCCGAGAGCGCAAGCCACTGGCTGATCGACTGCCGCATATCGGCCTCGTCATCGACGATCGCCACCTTCATCGCACGCGCCATTGCTCTTCCTCACTCGGCTGCTTTCACGTCTGCGCCCAATATGGGGAGCTGGACCTCGAATACAGCCCCGCCTCCCTCGGCGTTTCGCGCCGTCAGCCGTCCCCCGAGATCCGTCACGATGCCCGACGAGATCGCAAGCCCGAGGCCCACACCCTCTCCGGGTTTCTTCGTGGTGTAGAAAGGCTCGAACAGGTTGTCGAGATCCTCGATTCCCTGACCATTGTCCCGGACGGTGAGGGTGGCCGTCTCGCCGGCCGCCAGAACGATGTCGATTTGCGGGCTGGCTACGCCCTTGGTGGCATCGAGCGCATTTCGCAGAAGGTTGATGATCACCTGCTCCAGCCGGAGCCGATCGGCCATCACCATGACGGGCTGGCGCGGCAGCGTCCGGGTGATGCGGACCACGCGGATCTTGAGCTGCGGCTCCATCATCGTCAGCGCCGACGAGACGCAGATGCGCACATCCACCGGCTCGAAGGCCTCGCCCCCCTTCCGGGCATAGGACTTGAGCTGCCGCGTGATCGCCCCCATGCGCTCGATCAGGTCGTCGATCCGCTGGAACGAGGCCAGAGCCTCCTCGGTCCGCCGCCGCTGCAACAGCAGCTTTGCCCCCGCCAGATAGGTCTTCATCGCGGCGAGGGGCTGGTTCAGCTCATGGCTCACCGCGGCCGACATCTCGCCCAGAGCGGCCAATTTCGAGGATTGCGCAAGGGTCAGCTCGGCCACGGCCAGATCCTTCTGCACCTTCTCGCGCTCGGCGATCTCTCGCTGCAAACGCGCGTTGAGCAGGCGAAGTTCCGCCGATTCGCGCTGAAACGACATGCTCTGCGACCAGGCCCGCCGCGACAGGAGATAGAAGGTCAGCGCAAGCAGGATCGCAAAACCCATGATCTCGAGCGCGAGAATGCCGTTCACCCGCTCGCGCACCGAGTCGTAGGCGGTGAAGGTGACGATGCGCCAGCCGCGGAAGGGCACGCGCGCGTCAGTCTTCATCACCGCCTCGCCCTTCAGGTAGGCGTCCGGCGGCTGCTGGGCCCAGTCGGCCGTGGCCTGCAGCGCGCGCCGGATCGCCGAGGGCGCATCGCGGGCGGCCAGCGCCTCCTTGATGGTCAGGCCCCGCCAGCGCGGCTCGGTCGCGAGGATCACGGTGCCGGTGCTGTCGGTGACCATCACCGCATCCTGCAGCCCCGCCCAGGCGCGCTCGTATTTCATCAGGTCCACCGCCACGACGATCACCCCCACGAGCCGATTGTCCGAGAGGATCGCCTTAGAATAGGTGAAGTCGAAGATGCCCGCGTCGCGCTGCGCCGAGGTGAAGACCGTATCGCGCGCCCGTTGCGCGTCGATGAAGAAGGGCTGGGTGCGGTGGCTCGTGCCGATCAGGTTGCGGTTCGTCGCCCCCACCGTCCGCCCGTCCTTGTCGAGCAGCATGATCGAGGCCGCGCCGATCTCGGTCTGGAACGAGATCAGCCGCTGCGAGGTGGCGGAATAGTCCCCCGACCCCAATGCCCCGATCAGCGCGGGATCCCGCGCAAGCAGCAGCGGCACGACCGAGGTGCGCTGCAACTCGGTCAGCAGGTTGCCGGAGTAGAGCGCCAGACGAAGCTCCGCGCGCGAGCGGGTGCTCTCGGTGAAGCGTTCGCTCATCCAGCGGTTGGTGATGAGCACCACGGCAACCGCCACCAGGATGAGCAGGACGACCACGAGCTTGACCCGCCAGCCGTGACCCGGCGGCGGCACCGGCGCATCGCTCTGATAGCCCGTCTCCTGCATGGGCGGGAAGGTACTGAAGGGCGCCTGACGCAACAAGCGCCGCGCGATCACGCCAGCGCCATCCCGCCCAGCAGCGCGCGGAAGAGGCCCATCCCGTCGGCGCCGCCCTGCTCGGCCTCGATCGCCCGCTCGGGGTGCGGCATCAGCCCCAGCACCCGGCGGTTGGCCGAGAGAAGGCCCGCGATGTCCTGCATCGAGCCGTTGGGATTCTCGACATAGGTAAAGGCCACGCGGTCCTCGCCACGCAGCCGCGCCAGCGTCTCGGGATCGGCGGTGTAGTTGCCGTCATGGTGCGCGATGGGAAAGCGGACCACATCCTCCGGCGCCCAGCCCGAGGTGAAGGCGCTGTCGGCGGTCGCCACGCGCAGATCGACGGGGCGGCAGATGAACTTCAGCCCCGCGTTGCGCATGAGCGCGCCGGGCAGGAGGCCTGTTTCCGTCAGCACCTGAAAGCCGTTGCAGATGCCGAGGACATAGCCCCCCCGCTCGGCATGACGGATCATGGCGCCGGCGATCGGCGAGCGCGCCGCAATGGCGCCGCAGCGCAGGTAGTCGCCGAAGGAGAAGCCGCCCGGCACCCCCACCACATCGACGCCCTCGGGCAGTTCGGTGTCCTTGTGCCAGACGCGGCTGACCGTGGCGCCCGCCTTCTCGAAGGCGGTGGCAAGGTCGCGGTCGCAGTTGGACCCGGGGAAGGTGATGACGGCGGCTTTCATCGGCGGCGCTCCGGCTGGCAGAACTGGGGGCGGTGGCCGCGGGCAACGCCCGCGGTCGGACAGAGGCGTGGGCCCGGCGGAACCCGCGCCCCACATAACGCAATCCGCCCGACGCGAACAGTCCCGGGCGTGCCGAGCAGGCCGGACCGAAACCGGCCCGGCGACGCGGGCTCAGCCGATCTCGACCGTGTATTTCTCGATCACCGTGTTGGCGAGCAGCTTCTCGCACATCTGGCGTACCTCGGTCTCGGCCGCGGCGCGGTCGGTGGCGGCGAGATCCAGCTCGATCACCTTTCCCTGACGCACGCCCTCGACGCCCGAAAAGCCGAGGGTGCCGAGCGCGTGCCTCACCGCCTCGCCCTGCGGATCGAGGACGCCATCCTTCAGCATGACATGGACGCGGGCTTTCATCGCGGCAGGGCCTTTCAGTTGATCAGCGTGGGCTTGGGGGAATGGGTGACGTTCGAGGGCAGCACCCCCAGACGCCGGGCGAGTTCGGTATAGACATCCTGCAGCGGGCCCGGCTCGCGCGGGGCCCCGCCCTCGCCCTCGGCGCGCACGTCCCAGAGGCGGCAGCTGTCGGGGCTGATCTCGTCGGCCACGATGAGGCGCATGTAGTCGCCCTCCCAGATGCGGCCGACCTCGATGCGGAAGTCGGCAAGGCGGATGCCCACGCCCATCATCACGCCCGACAGGAAGTCGTTCACGCGCAGCGCCAGCGCCACCACATCGTCGAGATCCTGCTGGCTGGCCCAGCCGAAGGCGATGATATGCTCTTCCGAGACCAGCGGACAGCCGAGCTTGTCGTCCTTGAAGTAATATTCGACGATCGGGCGCGGCAGCGGCGTGCCCTCGGGGATGCCCAGCCGCTTCGAGATGCCGCCCGCAGCAAAGTTCCGCACCACCACCTCGAGCGGGATGATCTCGGCCATGCGGACAAGCTGCTCGCGCATGTTCAGGCGGCGGATGAAGTGGGTGGGAACGCCGATGGCGTTCAGGCCGTTCATGAAGAATTCCGAAAGGCGGTTGTTCAGCACGCCCTTGCCCTCCAGCGCCGGCTGGGGCGGGCTCGAGGAGGCGCTTCCGTCGTCCTTGAAGTACTGGATCAGCGTCCCGGGTTCGGGCCCCTCATAGAGGATCTTGGCCTTGCCCTCGTAGACCTTCTTGCGACGTGCCATGCACACTCCGATCGAACGACGAAGGGGGCGCGCACGGCGCACCCCGTTCAGGTTGCACTGGCCTATAAGCCAAGCCGCCCCGCCTCGCAAGGCAATCGCGGGGCGCGGCCGTGCGCGCACTTGCCCGGCCTTTGCGGCAAGGGCATATCAGGATCAAAGACACTCTAGGGGAGGACCATCAATGACCACCTTTGACGATCGCGAGCGCGCGTTCGAAAGCAAGTTCGCCCACGATGCCGAGATGCAGTTCCGCGCCGAGGTCCGGCGCAACAAGCTGGTGGGCCTCTGGGCGGCGGATCTGCTGGGCAAGACCGGCGACGAGGCGCAGGCCTACGCCCGCGAGGTGATCCAGGCCGACCTGCACGAGCCGGGCTTCGAGGATGTGGTGCGCAAGGTTGCGGCCGATCTGGGCGACAAGGCCTCGGCCGACATGGTGCGCGGCAAGATGCTGGAGCTGCTGCCGGTCGCCAAGGCGCAGCTGATGAGCGAAGCCGCGACCTGATCGCGCCCTCAGCGGCAGGATCCTGCGGGACGGGCGCCGGTCGCGCCGCCCCTCTGAGGGGCGCGCGGTGACGTTCCGTCAGGCGGCAGGGGCGCCCGGTCAACCCGTCAGGCCACACGCCCGCCCACGGGCCCGTCCCGCTTCGGCCGGCAGCCGACCAACGCTGCCGGCAATATGGATTTGCCACGCGGCCCGGCGCATGGCAGAGCTTCGCGCGAACGGCCCGCACTTCCTGCGCGCCGTCCCGGACCTCAGCGAGGACAAGATGACCGACGCCCTTTCCCGCATGCTCCAGACCCGCGAATGGCTCATGGCCGATGGCGCGACGGGGACCAACCTCTTCAACATGGGCCTCTCGTCCGGCGAACCGCCGGAACTGTGGAACATCGACCGGCCGGACAATATCCGGGCCCTCTACCGGGCGGCGGTGGAGGCGGGCTCGGACATCTTCCTGACCAACAGCTTCGGGGGCAACGCCGCGCGGCTGAAGCTGCACGAGGCGCAGGGGCGGGTGGGCGAGCTCAACCGCACCGCCGCCGAGCTGGGACGCGAGGTGGCCGACGCCTCGGGCCGCACGGTGGTCGTGGCGGGCTCGATGGGCCCCACCGGCGAGATCTTCGAGCCGATGGGCACCCTCACCCACCGGATGGCGGTCGAGATCTTCCATGAGCAGGCCGAGGCGCTGAAGGCCGGCGGCGCGGACGTGCTGTGGGTCGAGACGATTTCGGCGGCGGAAGAGTTCAAGGCCGCGGCCGAGGCCGCGCGGCTGGCCGGCATGCCCTGGTGCGGCACGATGAGCTTCGACACGGCGGGGCGGACCATGATGGGCCTCACGCCCGCGGCGCTCGTCGATCTGGTGACGAAGCTGCCGAACCCGCCGCTGGCCTTCGGGGCCAACTGCGGCGTCGGCGCCTCGGACCTGCTGCGCACGGTGCTGGGCTTCACCGCGCAAGGGGTCGAACTGCCGGTGATCGCCAAGGGCAATGCGGGCATCCCCAAGTATCACGACGGCCACATCCATTACGACGGCACGCCCGACCTCATGGCCGAATATGCCGTGCTGGCACGGGATGCGGGGGCGCGGGTCATCGGGGGCTGCTGCGGGACCATGCCGGAGCATCTCAGGGCCATGCGGGCCGCGCTGGAAATCCGGCCCAAGGGTCCGCGGCCCTCGCTCGAGACGATTTCGGAAGTTCTGGGGGGGTTCTCGTCGGCCTCCGATGGGTCGGACGATGCGGGGCCCACGCGCGAGCGTCGCCGGCGGCGGAGCTGAGGAGAGGCCGGGGGCGGGGCTGTCTGCCCCTCCCCCGGACCCCCGCCCCGAGGATATTTGAGCCAGAGTGAAAGCAGCAGGTTGGGTCACGTCCGCCGGGGCCTGTCACGCGGGCTGCACGGGCGGCGGGGTGTCAGAGCAGGGTCAGCTGGTCGCCCGGACGGGGCGGCGGGCGGAAGAGGTCGCAGCGCAGGGGTGGCTGCGCGCGGTCAAGCCCGTGGCGCGCCGTGGCCAGGCGGAAGCGCCGCGCCAGGAGATCGGACCAGATCCCCTCGCCGCGCATCCGCTTGCCCCAGGACGGATCATAGTCGCGGCCGCCGTGGACCTCGCGGATCCGCCCCATCATCTTGTCCGCACGTCCGGGATAATGGTCCTCGGCCCAGGCCCGCACCAGCGGGGCCACCTCGAGCGGCAGGCGCAGCATGATCCAGCTTGCCGCGACCGCGCCCGCCTCGGCCACCGCTTCCACGATCCGGTCCAGTTCGGGGTCGGTGAGGCCCGGGATCACGGGCGCGATCATCGCCCGCACGGGAATGCCCGCGCCGGTCAGCCGCCGGATCGTCTGGAGCCTGCGCGCGGGCGGCGGTGCCCGCGGCTCCAGCCGGCGGGAGAGATCCGGATCGAGCGTCGTGACCGAGATGCCGACCCGGAGCAGGCCGTCGGCGGCCATCGGCGCCAGCAGGTCGAGGTCGCGTTCGATCAGCGTGCCCTTGGTGGTGATCGCGGTGGGGTGGCGGAAGTCACGGAGCACCTCGAGGATCTCGCGCATCAGCCGGTGCGTGCTCTCGATCGGCTGGTAGGGATCGGTGTTGGTGCCGAGAGCCACCGGCGCCACGCGGTAGGAGCGGGAGCGCAGCTCGCGCTCGAGCACGGCGGCGATGCCGGGGCGCGCGATCAGCCGGGTCTCGAAATCGAGGCCGGGCGAGAGGTTCAGATAGGCGTGGGTCGGCCGCGCGAAGCAGTAGATGCAGCCGTGTTCGCAGCCGCGGTAGGGGTTGATCGAGCGGTCGAAAGGCAGATCGGGCGAGCGGTTCCAGGTCAGGGCCGAGCGCGGCCGCTCGGTGCGCACCTCGGTGCGCAGCAGGCGCTCCTCCTCGGGCAGATCCCAGCCGTCGTGGAAGGCCTCGCGCCGCTCGGACTCGAACCGGCCGGTCTCGTTGGCCAGCGCGCCGCGCGCGCGCAGGCGCAGGGCGGGCGGAAGGCTGGGGTGGCGCGGACTCATGCCGGAAGTCTAGAACATTTACGGAACATGCACCAGCCCTCGCCCTGCCGGGAGGCTTGCTGTCGGCTTTCATCTGCCCCATGTCGCAAACCGATGAGTGCCGCCGGACCTTTGGTCGCATTCAGTCGGAAACCCTACGCCCGCAGGAGCCCGCCATGGCTGACGACGAAGAGATCATCCTGTCCGAACTCGACGACGAGGAACTCGTGCTGCAGATGCACGACGACCTCTATGACGGGATGAAGGACGAGATCGAGGAGGGCGTCCGGATCCTCATCGAGCGCGGCTGGACGCCCTACGACGTGCTGACGCGCGCGCTGGTGGCGGGCATGACCATCGTGGGCAACGACTTCCGCGACGGCATCCTTTTCGTGCCGGAAGTGCTGCTCGCGGCGAACGCGATGAAGGGGGGGATGGTGATCCTCAAGCCGATGCTGGTTGAGACCGGGGCGCCGCGGATGGGCAAGATGGTGATCGGCACCGTCAAGGGCGACATCCACGACATCGGCAAGAACCTCGTCGCGATGATGATGGAGGGTGCGGGCTTCGAGGTGGTGGATCTGGGAATCAACAACGCGGTCGAGAAATATCTCGAGGCTCTGGAGACGGAAAAGCCCGACATCCTCGGCATGTCGGCGCTGCTGACCACCACCATGCCCTACATGAAGGTCGTGATCGACACGCTGAAGGAAAAGGGCCTGCGCGACGACTATATCGTGCTGGTGGGCGGCGCGCCGCTGAACGAGGAGTTCGGGCGGGCGATCGGCGCCGATGCCTACTGCCGCGACGCCGCGGTGGCGGTCGAGACGGCGAAGGTGCATGTTGCGCGCCGCCACAACCGGATGAACGCCTGAGGGCTTCCCTGCAACGGTCGGAATGCCCAAGTCGGGGGGAAAGGAGATCTCCATGCCCCCGACCCTGTTCCTCACCATGATCGTGACCGTCATCCTGGCCGCGGGGGTGACGGTCGCCCTCTTTCAGGGGGCCGGCTGGCCACTGGGCGCGCTGGGGCTCGTGGCGCTTCTGGCCAGCCTCCTGTTGCGGCTGCGGGGGCCGCGATGAGGCCGGACGACGGACGCCTGTCGGACGAGGGGCTGGCGCCCGAGGGCGCAGGGCGCGTCCGTCTCATCGCCTGCGGGGCGCTGGCGCATGAGATCCTTGCGCTCAAGCGGGCGAACGGGTGGGAGTATCTCGACCTGCAGTGCCTGCCCGCCAATCTGCACCTGCGGCCCGAGAAGATCGTCGAGGCGGTCGAGGCGGCGGTTCGGGCCGCCGACGGGCCGGTGTTCGTGGTCTATGCCGATTGCGGCACCGGCGGCGCGCTGGAACGGAAGTGCCGCGAGCTGGGCGTGGAGATGATCGAGGGCCCGCACTGCTATTCCTTCTTCGAGGGCAACGCGGCCTTTGCCGCCCATGCCGACGACGAATTCACCGCCTTCTACCTGACCGACTTCCTCGTGCGGCAGTTCGAGGCCTTCGTCTGGCGGCCGATGGGCCTCGACCGCCACCCCGAGCTGCGGGACATGTATTTCGGCCATTACACGAAGCTCGTCTATCAGGCGCAGACCGAGGACCCCGCGCTCGACGCCAAGGCGCAGGACTGTGCGGCCCGGCTGGGGCTTGCCTACGAGCGGCGCTTCACGGGCTACGGCGATCTTTCGGTGCGGTTGGCCGAACTGCGGCCCTGAGGATGGACCGTCGCCCCTGACGCAAAGGATGGCGGGGCGGCGGGCTCTTGCGCGGGTGCGGGATGACGCAGCCCCCCGCCTCTTCCAGCCGCCCGCCCCATGTCTTAGGGTCGCGCCGAAAACAGGGGAGAAGATCATGCGGATCGACGCGGCGCTGGGTGAACTCGAGGCGGTGCTGGGAGAGCGGCTCTCGCGCTCGCGCCCGGTGCGCGAGCAGCACGCCCACAGCGAGACCCACCTGAGATCCGGCCCGCCGGATGCGGTGGCCTTCCCGCGCTCGGCCGCCGAGGTGGCGCGGATCGCCGAGATCTGCACACGGCATCTGGTTCCGATGGTGGGCTGGGGCGCGGGAACGTCGCTCGAGGGTCATGCGCTGGCGCTGCGCGGCGGGGTCACGATCGACTTCGCCCAGATGGACCAGATCCTCGAGATGCGCCCCGAGGACATGATCGTCCGTGTCCAGCCCGGTATCACGCGAGAGGCGCTGAACGCGGCGCTCCGCGACACGGGGCTGTTCTTCCCGGTCGATCCGGGCGCCAATGCCAGCATCGGCGGCATGGCCGCCACGCGGGCCTCGGGCACCACGGCCGTCCGCTACGGCACGATGCGCGACAATGTGCTGGGGCTCGAGGTGGTGCTGGCCGACGGGCGGATGATCCGCACCGGCACCGCGGCGCCGAAAAGCGCGGCAGGCTACGACCTGACCGCGCTCTTCGTGGGCTCCGAGGGGACGCTCGGCCTGATCACCGAACTGACGCTTCGGCTGCATGGCCAGCCCGAGGCGGTTTCGGCCGCCGTCTGCGCCTTCCCCGACATGTCCTCGGCGGTGAACTGCGTGATCGAGACGATCCAGCACGGCATCCCGATGGCGCGGATCGAGTTCCTCGATGCGGCCACGGTGGCGGCCTGCAACGCCTACGCCCAGATGGAGATGCCGCTTCAGCCGCATCTCATGATCGAGTTCCACGGCACCGAGGCGGGCGTGGCCGAGCAGGCGGAACGGTTCGGCGAGATTGCGGCCGGGCACGGCTCGGCCGACTTCCAGTGGGCGACCCGAACCGAGGACCGGGCGCGGCTGTGGAAGATGCGCCACGCCGCCTACCGCGCCTGTCTGGCCATGCGCCCCGGCTGCGAGGGCTGGGTGACGGACGCCTGCGTTCCGATCTCGCGGCTGGCCGAGGCGGTCGAGGAGACACAGGCCGACATCGCGGCCTGCGGCGTGCCGGGGCCGATGGTGGGCCATGTCGGCGACGGCAACTTCCACTCGGTCCTGCTGGTCGATCCCGAAAGCGAGACGGAACGCGAGGCCGCCAAGCGCGTTTCCGCCCGGCTCGCCGAGCGGGCGCTGCGCATGGGCGGGACCGTCACGGGCGAACATGGCATCGGCTTTGGCAAGCTTGGCTACATGGCGGCCGAGCATGGCGAGGGCTGGATCGTGATGGGCGAGATCAAGCGGGCGCTGGACCCGCATGGGCTGATGAACCCCGGCAAGATGGTGAGCCAGACATGAGCGCGCCCACCCCCGAGGAATTCCCCCGCCGCTTTGCCACCCTCTGGGCCGCGCGCGACGCCGAGGCGCTGTCCGAACTCATGGCGCAGGACGCGACCATGCTGACGCTCACCGGGCTCTGGTGCGAGGGCCGCAAGGAGATCCTCGCCGCCCTGCGGGCAGAGTTGGCCGGCGCCTTCGCCCGCTCGCGGCTGGTGACGGGCAAGACCGACATGCGCCCGCTCGGGCCGGGGGCGACGCTCGTCCATCAGCGATTCGTGCTCTCGGGGCTGGTCGATGCCGAGGGTCGCGATGCGGGGCGGATCGGGGCGGTGCTCACCGCCGTCCTCCTCGCCCGCAAGGCCGGATGCGAGGCGGTGACGCTGCATTTCACTGTGATCGAGGGCTGACGACTCGTCAGTCGAGCAGCGCCCGCGCCGCCTCGCGCGCGGCATCGGTGATCGTGTCGCCGGCGAGCATCCGGGCGATCTCCTCGATCCGCCCCTCCGCGACGAGCGGCGTCACCGTCGAGGTCGTCATCCCCTGGGCCACGCGCTTCTCGACGCGCCAGTGATGCGCGCCAAGCGCGGCCACCTGCGGCGAGTGCGTCACCACCAGCACCTGCGCCCCCTGCGCCAGCGCCTTCAGCCGGCGCCCGACCGCGTCGGCGGTGGCGCCCCCTACCCCGCGGTCGATCTCGTCGAAGATCAGCGTGAGGCCGGGGCTGTCGCCCGTCAGGCAGACCTTGAGCGCGAGCAGGAAGCGCGACAGCTCGCCGCCCGAGGCGATGCGGTTCAGGGCGCCGGCGGGTGAGCCGGGGTTGGTGGCGACGGTGAAGGCCACCGCGTCGCGGCCCTCGGGGCCGGGGTCGGCCTCGGTCACCTGCGTCGCGAACACCGCCCGCTCCATCTTGAGCGGCGCAAGCTCGGCCGCCATCGCGGCATCAAGCCGCCCGGCGGCCGCCCGGCGGGCGGCGGACAGGGCGGCGGCCTCGGCCTCCCACGCGGCCTCGGCCTCCTGCACCGCATGGCGCAGACCGTCGATCCGCTTCGTGCCCCCGTCCAGCGCCTCAAGCCGCGTGCGCAGCTCTTCGGCAAAGATGCCCAGTTCGTCCGGCAGGACGGAATGCTTGCGCGCCAGCGCCCGGATCGCAAACAGCCGCTCTTCCAGCGCCTCAAGGTCGCGCGGATCGAAGTCAAGCTCGGCGAGGCAGGCTTCCACACCCTCCTGCGCCTCGCCCAGCTCGATCAGCGCCCGCGACAGCGAGGCCAGCGGCGCCTCGAGCCGGTTGCCGGCGCGGTCCGAGGCGGCCTCGAGCCAGCGCAGCGCATCGACCAGAAGGCTCTCGGCCCCTTCGGCGGACAGGGCCCGGTAGGCGCGGGCGATGTCGTCGCGGATCTTCTCGGCGCCCTGCATCTCGCGGCGGCGGGTGTCGAGCAGCGCCTCCTCGCCGGGCTGGGGATCGAGCTTGTCCAGCTCGGTCACCGCATGGCGCAGGAAATCCTCTTCGGCGCGGACCGCGGCCAGCGCCTCCTCGGCGGCGAGCAGGGACCGCCGCGCGGCTCCGAGGGCAGTCCAGGCGCGGCGGCAAGGCGAGAGATCGAGCCCCGCGAACGTGTCGAGCATCTGCCGGTGGCCGCGCGGGTTCAGCAGGCCGCGGTCGTCGTGCTGGCCGTGCAGTTCCACCAGCCGGTCCGAGAGGCCCCGCAGCACCTCGCCCGACACGCGCCGGTCGTTGACCCAGGCGGTCTTGCGACCGTCGGCGAAATTCACCCGGCGGAGGATCAGCTCGTCCTCGGCCTCGATCCCGGCCTCGTCCAGCACCGCGCGGGCCGCATGGCCGGGCGGCAGGTCGAAGACGGCCGTCACCTCGCCCTTGTCGGCGCCCGCGCGCACAAGCTCGGCCCGGCCGCGCCAACCCAGCACGAAGCCCAGCGAGTCGAGCAGGATCGACTTGCCCGCCCCCGTCTCGCCGGTGAGCACGTTCAGCCCCGGCTGGAAGGCCAGCGAGAGCCGATCGATGATCAGCATGTCACGGATGTCAAGCGAGCGCAGCATCGCCCTGCCCTGTCAGGTTCGGGTGAGTCAGAGCCACTCGCCGCGGATCATCTGGCGATAGACCTGTGCAAGCCAGCTGTCGCCCCGTGCTTCCATCGTCAGCCCGCGGCCGGTGAGCAGCCTGTAGCTGTCGTCGTAGAAGGGGCTGGAGCGGTAGTTGTGCCCGAGGATCGCCCCCGCCGTCTGGGCCTCGTTCGGCAGGCCGAGCGCGAGATAGCCTTCGACCAGCCGGTGCAGCGCCTCGGCCGTGTGGGTGGTGGTCTGGAAATCCTCGACCACGGTGCGGAAGCGGTTGATGGCCGCCGAATAGTGGCCGCGCTTGAGGTAGTAGCGGCCGATCTCCATCTCTTTCGCGGCGAGATGGTCGAAGGCAAGGTCGAACTTGAGGATCGCCGACTGCGCATATTCGCTGTCGGGATATTGCTCAATCACCACGCGCAGCGCCTGCAGCGCCTGGAAGGTCAGGCCCTGGTCGCGGCCGACCTCGTCGATCTGGTCGTAGTAGGACAGGGCCAGAAGATACTGCGCATAGGCCGCATCCTCGTCGCCCGGGTAGAAGTCGAGGAACCGCTGGGCCGCGCCCCGCGCCTCTTCGTAGTTCTTGGCCTTGTGGTAGCTGTAGGCCTGCATGATCAGCGCGCGCTTGGCCCATTCCGTGTAGGGATAAAGCCGTTCCACCTCCGAGAAGTAGCGGATCGCGCGATCGGGCTTTGTCTGCGCCTCGAGTTCGTATTCGCCGCGCTGGTAGATCTGTTCGGCCGTGAAATTCTCGAGGGGCGGCTCTTTCTGGCTGCCACCGCCACAGCCGGTCAGAAGCGCGACACAGAGGGCCGTGCCGAGCATCCGCGCGCCAGACTTCACCATGTTCCGCTTACCTCTGCCCTCTGCCCTGCCGGGCCGGGGCCCGACAGCTGTTTGCCCGGTTCCTAGCACAGAAAAATCCGGGGCGCAAAACGCCTTTGCGCCCCGTCGCCAGGATCAGCGCAGTGCAGGAATGTCCGACCGATGGACGCCGACACCGGGCAGCTTGCAGCCCACCATCAGCCCGCAATCCACCAGACGGAAGGCCTCGCGGCGGGCGAAGAGCGCCCGCAGCAGCCGATTGGTCAGCGCATGGCCGGCGCGGATGCCGGTGTAGCGGCCGATGATCGGGCCACCGGCCAGCGAAAGGTCGCCGAGCGCGTCGAGCATCTTGTGGCGCACCGGCTCGTCGGCGTGGCGCAGGCCGCCCGGCGAGAGGATGCGGTCGCCCTCGAACACGACGGCGTTCTCGAAGGTGCCGCCAAGGGCGAGACCGTTCGCCCGCATCGCATCCACATCCGCCTGGCGGCAGAAGGTGCGGCTGTCGCACAGTTCGCGCACGAAGGCGCCGTTGGCCATGTTCAGCGACTTTTCCTGACGGCCGATGGCGGTCTCGGCAAAGTCGATCGAGAAGTCGATCTCGAACTCGTCGGCGGGCTCCAGCCGGGCGACGGCTTCGCCCTCGCGCACTTCCACCGGCTCGAGGATGCGGATCGCGCGCACCGGCTCGGCCTGCTCGCGGATGCCGCGGGCAAGGAAGGCCTCGACGAAGGGCACGGACGAGCCGTCGAGGATCGGAACCTCGGGGCCGTCGATCTCGATCAGAGCATTGTGGATGCCGCAGCCCGCAAGGGCCGCCATCACATGCTCGATGGTCGAGACGGTGACCCCGGACGGGTTGGCAATGAGCGTGCAGAGCCGCGACGGCACCACCGCATCCCAGCGCGCCGGGATCAGCGCATCGCCCGAGGTGATGTCAACGCGCCGGAACCAGATGCCGTAATCGGCCGAGGCGGGCTTGACGACCATGCGGACAGGCTCGCCGGAATGGAGTCCGACCCCGGTGAATTTCGCTGCGGATTTCAAGGTGCACTGCACGGCCTGGTTCCTTTCCGGCTTGTGATCCGGTTCTCGCCGACGGCTCGGGTCCGTCTTGCCATCGTGAGTTAAGATGTCGCGCATTTCTTCTCAATTCACTCTTTGTGACCGGATGTAACACAGGGCCGCCTTTTCCGTAGAGAAAGCCAACGCCGCCAGCAAGCCTTTGATTTTCCAAATAAAAAGGCCCGGACAAGCCGGGCCTTTCAAAAGAGAGATGTGAACGGATCAGTTTGCCTGGCGCCGCAGGAAGGCCGGGATCTCGATCCGCTCCTGATCGGCGGACAGCTCCGGCTCGTCCTCGTAGGTGGTCACCGGCGGCTGCGGACGCGACGGTTGCACCCGCGGCTCGGGCTGCTGCTCGCCGTGCCCAGCCATCCGGTTGATGAGCGAGCCGATGCCGAACCGCGGCTTCTCGGCCGAGGCGGCGGCCGCCGGACGCGGAGCCTGCGCCGCGGGACGATTGAGGCCCGCAGCCATGCTGGGACGGCTCTGGGCGGGGTTCTTGTTCACCGCGGCCTGAAGGCGGGCGAGCGCCTCGGGCGAGGGCTGGCCGGGCGCGCGCGGACGGGGCGCCACATAGGCGGCCGCATCCTGTTCGTGCACGTTGGTCGCGCGCGGCTGGGCTTGCGGCTGCGGGCGGTAGGCCGGCGGCGGCAGCTCGTCCTCATCGGCGTAGTGGTCCGACTCATACGGCCGGTTGGCCGAGGGATCGAAGTGGTTGGCCATCGGCTCGGGCGCCGGCTGCGGCGCGGCCGGCTGGGGTGCGGGCTGCGGGGCCACGGGGGCGGCGGCAACAGGCTGCGGCGCCTCGCGGCGCGGAGCGGGCTGCGGCGCCGGCTCGGGCGCCGAGAAGCTGGCCGGAAGCGGCGCGGCCATCGAGCGGCGCGGCACCGGCATGTCCAGCGCGGGTTTGGTCGCGTCGATGCCGGTCGCCACGACCGAAACCCGGATCATGCCTTCCATCGAGGTGTCGAGAGTCGAGCCGACGATGATGTTGGCGTCCGAATCCACCTTCTCGCGGATGACGTTCGCCGCCTCGTCCAGTTCGAACAGCGTGAGGTCGTAGCCGCCGGTGATGTTGATGAGCACACCCTTGGCGCCATTGAGGCTGATCTCGTCGAGGAGCGGGTTCGCGATGGCCTTCTCGGCCGCCTGAAGGGCGCGGTCCTCGCCCATGGCCTCGCCCGTGCCCATCATGGCCTTGCCCATCTCGTCCATCACGGCGCGCACGTCGGCGAAGTCGAGGTTGATCAGGCCCGGCCGCACCATCAGGTCGGTCACGCCCTTCACACCCTGATAGAGCACGTCGTCGGCCATGGCGAAGGCCTCGGTGAAGGTGGTGCGCTCGTTGGCCAGACGGAACAGGTTCTGGTTCGGGATGATGATCAGCGTATCGACCACCTTCTGCAGCGCGTCGATGCCATCCTCGGCCTGACGCATCCGCTTGGCGCCCTCGAACTGGAAGGGCTTGGTCACGACGCCCACGGTCAGCACGCCCAGCTCGCGCGCGGCCTGCGCGATGATCGGGGCGGCGCCGGTGCCGGTGCCGCCGCCCATGCCGGCGGTGATGAAGCACATGTGCGCGCCGGCGAGGTGATCGACGATCTCTTCGATCGTTTCTTCGGCCGCGGCGGCGCCAACCGACGGACGAGCGCCCGCGCCGAGCCCCTCGGTGACCTTCACGCCCATCTGGATCTTCGAGGTCGCGCGGCTCTGCTGAAGGGCTTGCGCGTCGGTGTTCGCCACGACGAACTCGACCCCCTCCAGCTGCTGCTCGATCATGTTGTTGACGGCATTGCCGCCGGCACCGCCCACACCGAACACGGTGATGCGCGGCTTCAGCTCTTCACGCGAGTTGTTCATCATGAGGTTGAGTGCCATTGCCAATCCGCCTGCTTGTTGTCCCTCGGCGCGTTCAGCAGCGCGCCCTTTTCCGCATTAGACCGAACCTTACCGGCAGACGCCGGAGTCGTCATCAAAAAAAGGCAAATCACCCACAAAATGTGGGAGAAGCAAGCCCCGCATAAGCGGTATTTCGCTGAGAACGCAGGATCTGGGGGTTACCAGTTGTCCTTGAACCATTTGATCGCCCTCCGAAGCGAACGGGCCGGGTAACGCTCTGCCGGGATCTCGAAATCCCACCACTCGTCCTGCGGATGGGCCGCAAAGAGGCACAGCCCCACGGCCGAGGAAAAGCCGGGCCCGGTGACCTGCTGGGGCAGGCCCTGCACCCGGAGCGGACGGCCCAGGCGCACGCGCTGACCGAGGATGCGCGCGGCCAGTCCGTCGAGGCCTGGGATCTGGCTGCCGCCGCCGGTGATCACGATCTGCTGGCTCGGCAGATGCTCGAAGCCCGCGGCGTCGAGGCGCGCGCGCGCCTCCTCGAGGATCTCCTCGACGCGCGGGCGCATGATGCCGATCAGCTCGGCGCGGCTCACGGTGCGGCGATCCTTGTCCCAGTCGCCGGTGTCGGCGCCGATGTCGATCATCTCGCGGTCGTCCATGCCGGTGGCCACCACGCCGCCGTGCAGGGTCTTGATCTTCTCGGCGGTGGCCAGCGGCACCTGCAGGCCCTTGGAAATGTCCGACGTCACATGATCGCCCCCCATGCGGACCGAGTCGGCGAAGATCATGTGCTTCTTGATGAAGATCGAGATGCCGGTCGCGCCGCCGCCCATGTCGATGCAGGCGGCACCCAGTTCCTGCTCGTCCTCGACAAGGCTCGAGATGCCCGAGACGTAAGCCGACGAGGCGATGCCGGCCAGTTCCAGGTCGCACCGCTTGATGCAGTGCAGCAGGTTCTGGATCGCATCGGCCTCGACGGTGAGGAGGTGCATGTCCACCGCCAGCCGGTTGCCGATCTGACCGCGCGGATCGCCGAGCCCGGTGCGGTGGTCGAGCGCGAAGTTCACGGGCTGGGCGTGCAGCACCTCGCGCCCCGGCCCGAAATCGGGCACGTCGCAGGCGGCCATGACACGGGCCACATCCTGCTCGGTCACGACCGAATCCTGCAACTCCCACTCGCCGGCCAGCCCGTAGCTGCGCGGATCGGCCCCGGCAAAGCAGGCGATGACGTGATCCACCCGGACGTTCGCCATCTTCTGCGCCGCCTGAACCGCGGTGCGGATCGCGCGCTCGGTCTCGTTCATCACCGAGATCTCGCCGAAATGCACCCCGCGCGAGCGGGTGGTGGCCGCGCCGATCACCCGGAACGAGGATTGGCCGGCCATCGGGCCCACCCCGTCATGTTCCCGCAGCCGGTCGGGCCCGTCGAAGCGCAGGATGAGGCAGGTGATCTTGGACGAGCCCACATCGAGGATCGCGATCACCCCCCGCTGCATCGCGGCTCGGCGCATGTTCCGCATCGCGCGCTGGGACTGGTAGAGATCGGTCATAGGTCGCTTCCACTTGTATCAATGCCCCGCGCGCGGCGGACTTCCCGCAGTGCGTAGGGCGCAAGCCGCAGCACGGGACGGTCCTTGATGCGCAGGTCGACGGAAATCACGTCGCGGTCCAGCAGATCCTCGGCCTCGTCGAGCGCGATCATCCGCTCGACGGCCGCCACGGGATCCTCGACGGGCAGCAGAACGCGCTGCCCGCGGTCGAGCACGATGTCCCAGCGCCGCTCGCCCATGCGGACGAGCCCGCGGACCCGGTTCAGGATCGGGCGCGCGGCGGACAGGATCTCGAGCGCCTCGGGCACGGCGCGCTCGGCCCCCTCGCCCGCGATCACGGCCAGATCGGCGCGCTCGCTGCGGAAGGCGAGATCGTCCACCCGCCGGCCGGTCTCGTCGAGCAGCACGAGATTTGCGGCCCGGCGCCAGATGATCGCCGGCTCGCGCTCGGTCACCCGCACCTCGAGCACCCCGCCCGAGCGCACGCGCACATCGGCCTGAGCCACCGCGTCGATGCTCTCGATCCGGGCGCGGGCGGCGGTCAGGTCGATGTCGAACGAGCTGAGCGGCAGCTTGAGCGCCAGCGTCGCGCGGATGCGGTCCGACAGTTCGGGCGAGGCCCCATCGACGGAGAGCAGCGTCACCATGAACTCGGGGCGCTGCTGGAAGCTGTCCACCAGCCCGGTGAAGGACCCCGCGATGGCGGCGCGGCGGTCGGCGCTGGCGAAGATCAGCGCGATCACCAGAACGACGCCGAGGATGGGCAGGCCCACGCGCAGCGAGGTGCGGAACAGCGGCGTGAGCCAGAGCCGCTGCGCGCGATAGGCCCAGCGCGAGGGCGCGGGATCGCGGCGCGCGGGGTCGCGGCGCGGCGGCGGGGCGCCTCTGGGATCGCGTCGGCCGGGCGGGAAGCTCAACGATTGCACGAGGCGTCCTCCACCATCCAGGCGCAGAACTCGGGGAAGGAGAGGCCGCAATGGGCCGCCTGCTCGGGCGAGAGCGAGGTGGGCGTCATGCCCGGCTGGGTGTTGGTCTCGAGCAGGATCAGCCCCTCGGCCCCGCGCGACTCGTCCCACCGCAGGTCCGACCGCGAGATGCCCCGGCAGCCGAGCGCGCGATGGGCGCGCAGCGCGATGTCGAGGCAGGCGTCCGTGATTTCCGCGGGAAGCTCGGCCGGAACGACATGGCGCGACCCGCCGGGGCGGTACTTGGCGTCGTAGTCATACCAGCCGTCGGTCACGATGTCGGTCACCGCAAGCGCCCGGTCGCCCATCACGGTGACGGTCAGCTCGCGTCCCGGAATGTAGGTCTCGACCATCAGATCCCGCGGCATGTCGGGCGCGAGGCGGGGCGGACCGTTGGCATCCGCCTGCACGATATAGACCCCCACCGAGGACCCTTCGCAGTTCGGCTTGACCACATAGGGCGGCGGCAGGACATGGCCTGCCTGCACCTCGTCGGGGGTGGCGATGACGCTCTGCGTGACGGGCAGGCCGGCCGCGGCAAAGACTTCCTTCGCGCGGGCCTTGTCCATCGCCAGCGCCGAGGCCAGCACGCCGGAATGGGTGTAGGGAATGCGGAGCCACTCGAGCAGGCCCTGCACGCAGCCATCCTCGCCCCAGCGGCCGTGGAGCGCGTTGAAGACCGCATCGGGCTGCACTTCGGCAAGCGCGCGGGCGAGGTCGGGGCCGGCATCGACCTCCGTCACCTCATAGCCTGCGTCCCTCAGGGCCGCGCTGCACGAATGACCCGACGAAAGCGACACCTCGCGCTCGGACGAGGTCCCACCCATCAGCACAGCAACCCTGGGGAACGTCCTGCCGGACCGTCCCGCCATGTATCTTTCCGCCTCAGCCGCGTCCTGAAGACGCGTTATTATTGTTTGTTAACGGGCTCTTCGCCGACCCGCATGATTTCCCACTGTAGCTCTATTCCCGAGCTTTGGAAAACCCTTTTTATCACTTCCTCTCCCAAACCTTCGAGATCGGCCGCCGTGGCGCCGCCCGTGTTGATCAGGAAGTTCGAGTGCATCTCGCTCATCTGCGCGCCACCGCGGCGCGCCCCGCGCATCCCGGCCTCGTCGATCAGCTTCCAGGCCTTCAACTCATGCGTGTCGTCGGCGCGGCCCGTGGAGGAGAATCCCGCCGGATTGCGGAAGGTGGAGCCCGCGCTCCGCTCCCGCGTGGGCTGGCTCGAATCACGCCGCGCGATCTGCTCGTCCATGCGGCGGGCCAGAGCGGCCGGATCGCCGGCGTCGGCCCGGAAGGTGGCCTCGACCAGCACCCAGCCCTCGGGCAGCCGGCTCTGGCGGTAGGCAAGGCCCAGATCGGCGGCCGGCAGCGTCACCGCCCTGCCCTCGCGCGTGATGGCCTGCACTTCGATCAGATGGTCGGCGACATAGCTGCCGTAGCAGCCCGCGTTCATCCGCACCGCCCCGCCGATCGTGCCGGGAATCGTGCGCAGGAAGGTGAGGTCGCGCCCCGCCTCGGCCGCACGGCGCGCCACATGGGCATCGAGCGCGGCCGCTCCCGAGATCACGCGCTCGCCCTCGACCCGGATGCCGTTGAAACCGCGGCCCAAGCGGATCACCACCGCGCGCAGCCCCCCGTCGCGGACGATGAGGTTCGAGCCCACCCCCATCGGAAAGACCGGCACCGCCGGATCGAGCGCCGCGAGGAAGCCGGCCAGATCCTCTTCATCGGCCGGCTGAAACAGCCAGTCGGCCGGCCCGCCGACGCGAAGCCATGTCAGATCGGCAAGCGGGCGCCCCTCGGTGAGGGTGCCGCGGACGGGTGGCATCATTCGGCATGCTCCGGCGGGCGACGACGCAGGCGGATCAGGAACCGGCCCACCGGCCAGTAGAGGCTGGCCGCGCCCAGGATCAGCGCCAGCATTCCCAAAACGGGCCCATGCCGGTAGGTCACCCAGCCGAGAAGCGGGATGCCCACCGCCACAAGCAGGGAAAGTCCGGTCCGGTGCAGGCGCACGGGCAGGTGCGCCGCCGCCAGCGCGGCCACCACCCAGAGTCCCGACAGGATAAGCGGCGCGCCCATCATCACCGGCGGCTCACGCCGCCCTCCCCATCAGCCGTGCGGGCAGGTTGTTGGCCCAGACCGAGATCGTGCCCGCCCCGAGGCACACGACCATGTCGCCCGGCCGGGCCTGCTCGCGCACCAGACGCTCGAGATCGTCCTCGCACAGGATGGCGCGTGCGTGGCGATGGCCGTGGGCGATCAGCCCCGCCACCAGATCGTCCCGGCTCGCCCCGGCGATCGGTGTCTCGCCCGCGGCATAGACCTCGGCGATGGCCACCACGTCGGCCTCGTTGAAGCAGGTGCAGAAGTCGTCGAACAGCGTGTGGAGCCGGCTGTAGCGGTGCGGCTGGTGCACCGCGATCACCCGCCCCTTCACCGCCTGCCGCGCCGCCCGGAGAACGGCGGCGATCTCGACCGGATGGTGGCCGTAATCGTCGATGATGGTCACGCCGCCCACCTCGCCCACCTTGGTGAAGCGCCGGTTGACGCCGCCAAAGGCCGCCAGCGCCTCGCGGATCTCGTCCTTCTTCATCCCGAGGTGCCGCGCCACGGCCACCGCCGCCAGCGCGTTCGAGACATTGTGGTCGCCCGGCATCGGCAGCGTCATGCCCTCAATGAGGTGCCCCTCGCCTTCGCCCTGCAGCGCCACGTCGAAATGCGCGGTGCCGTTCTCGTAGCGCAGGTTGATCGCCCGCACATCGGCCTGCGCGTTGAAGCCGAAGGTCACGATCCGCCGGTCGGTCACACGGCCGACCAGCGCCTGCACCTCGGGGTGATCGGTGCAGCAGACGGCGAGGCCGTAGAAGGGGATGTTGGTGACGAAGTCGTAAAAGCCCTTGCGCAGCGCGTCGAACGAGCCCCAGTGCTCCATATGCTCGGGGTCGATGTTGGTCACGATGGCGATGGTGGCGGGCAGGCGGTTGAACGAGCCGTCCGATTCGTCGGCCTCGACCACCATCCATTCGCCGGCGCCCGCGCGCGCGTTCGAGCCGTAGGCGTGGATCACGCCGCCGTTGATGACGGTGGGATCAAAGCCGCCCTTGTCCAGAAGCGTCGCCACCATCGTCGTCGTCGTGGTCTTGCCGTGGGTGCCCGCGATCGCGATGTTCGAGCGCAGGCGCATCAGTTCCGCCAGCATCTCGGCGCGGCGCACTACGGGCAGGCCGCGGCGGCGGGCCTCCTCAAGCTCGGGGTTGCCCTTCTTGATCGCGGACGAGATCACCACCACCCCGGCGTCGCCCAGATTCTGGGCGCGCTGGCCCTCGAAGAAGGTGGCGCCCAGCGACACCAGCCGGTCGGTGATCTTCGAGGCCTTGGCGTCCGAGCCCTGCACGCGGTAGCCGAGCGTCATCAGCACCTCGGCGATCCCCGACATGCCGATGCCGCCGATGCCGACGAAATGGATGGGGCCGAGTTCCCCCGGCAGCTTGGTTGCGGCGTTCATGTCTCTTTCCTTGCCAGATGCTCCACCACCTCGACCAGACGCTCGGTGGCATCGGGGCGGCCGTGGGCCAGCGCATTGCGCGCCATCTGCCGGGCCGCCTCGGGCTGCGACAGCACCGCGGCGATGTGCTCCGAGAGCGAGCCGGGGTCAAGCGCCGATTCCGGGATGAGGATCGCGGCCTCGGCCTCGACGAGGCCGCGCGCGTTCGCGGTCTGGTGGTCGGCGGTGGCCGCCGCGAAGGGCACGAGGATCGCGGGCCGGCCGATGATCGAGATGTCGGCCACCGACGAGGCGCCCGAGCGCGAGATCACCAGCTGCGCCTCGGACAGGCGGCGCGGGATGTCGGTGAAGAAGGTCTTCACCTCGGCCAGAAGCCCGGCCCGGTCGTAGGCTTCGGTCACGCGGGCGACATCCTCCTCGCGGGCCTGATGGGCAATGCGGAGATTGGCGAGGATCTCGCGCGGCAGGCGCGCGATGGCCTCGGGCACCACGTCCGACAGGATGCGCGCCCCTTGGCTGCCGCCGATGACGACGAGGCTCATCGGATAGTCGCCGGGCGCGATGTAGGGGGCCGCCGCCCGCTCGAGCACTGCGGCGCGCACGGGATTGCCGGTGTAATAGCCCTCGACCCCCTCGGGCAGATCGGTGGGCCAGGTGCCGCAGCAGACCGCATCCACCCGCGGCGCAAAGAGCCGGTTCACCCGGCCCAGCACCCCGTTCTGTTCATGGATCATCCGCGGCAGGCGGAGTGCGACGGCCGCCGACAGCGCGGGGATCGACGGATAGCCGCCGAAGCCCACCACCACCGCGGGCCGGTCGCGCAGGAAGCCCACGACGGCCGAGGCGACGCCTGCCGCGATGCGGGCCGGCACCAGCGCCCGGGCCAGCGCGCCGCCGCGCGCGAAGGTGGCCGAACTGACCTGGTCGATCTCGACCACATGGGGAAAGCCCCCGGCATAGCGGGCGCCGCGCGCGTCGGTGGACAGCTTCACGCGCCAGCCGCGGCGGACCATCGCCTCGGCCAGGGCCTGAGCAGGGAACATGTGCCCCCCCGTCCCTCCCGCCGCTATCAGGAGGAGCGGCTGGCCCATGTCACCGCCCCCGCTTGAAGAGGATGTCGCCGATCTCGCCCTGCGGCCGGGTCCGCGTCATGGCGAGCAGCATCCCCACCGTGACGCCCGCCGCGATCACCGACGAGCCGCCGTAGCTGACGAAGGGCAGCGTCATGCCCTTGGCGGGCAACAGACGCACCGCCACGCCCATGTTGATCATGGCCTGCACGCCGAAGATGCAGGCAAGCCCGGTGCCCGCCAGCCGGATGAAGGGGTCGCGCTCGCGCATCAGGCGGAACAGGCTGCGCACCGTGACGGTGCCGTAGAGCGCGATTATGCAGAGCACGAGGATCAGGCCGTATTCCTCGGCCGCGACCGCGATGATGAAGTCGGTGTGCGCGTCGGGCAGCGACCATTTCACCTGCCCCTCGCCCACGCCCACGCCGAAGAAGCCGCCCTCCTGGATGGCGTTCGTCGCATAGCCGAGCTGGGTGCGCGGATCGACCTCGGGTGTCAGGAAGCCGTCAATCCGGCGCGCGAAATGCTCGGACGAGTTGTAGGCGAAGAAGGCGCCCGCACCCACCAGCCCCATGATGATCGCGATCAGCGTCATGGGCGCGCCGGCCACGAAATACATCACGCTCCAGCTGAAGAGGACCAGCGCCGCCTGACCAAAGTCGGGCTGCATGGCCAGGAGCAGCACGATCACCGTCGTCAGCGCGAAGGAAAAGCTCTTGCCCGGCGGGCCGTTCAGCTCCTGGCTCGCGGCCATCAGCCAGGCGCCGAGGATCACGAAGCCGGGCTTGAGGAACTCGGACGGCTGCACCGAGGCGAAGCCGAACGAGAACCAGCGCACCGCGCCCTTGCCGAAGTCGGTTCCGAAGAAGGGCAGCAGCAGCAGCGCAAGAAAGGCGCCCGCAAATCCCACCACGCCCAGCCGGCGCACCATGTCGGGCGACATCATCGAGACGGCGAACATCGCCAGGATGGCCATGCCGCCGAAGAAGGCCTGCCGCTGCACATAGTAGAACGGATCGAGCCCGTTGCGCGTGGCCAGCGGAACCGAGGCCGCCAGGCCGAGCAGCAGCCCGATCCCGAACAGCACCAGAATCGACGTAAGCGACCACTTGTCGATCGTGCGCCACCAACGGGGAAGAACCGGCTCGGTCGCCCGCACGGGCATGGAGCCATAGACCATCTCAGTCATGGGAAAAATCCGCCTGCACTGCCTCGTCCGCCCGTTTTCCGGGTCTGGTGAAAACTGTAGCCAAATCTTCCGTTCAAGGCCAGCGGAAAGGCGGTCTCCGCCGGGGTCGCGCCGCTCAACCCGATGCCGCGAGGCGCGCCTTGATCGCCTCGAACCGGGCGAGGCTCTCGGCGGGCCAGTGGGCGCTGCGCCGGTAGTAGCCCTCCATCGCCGGCACGCGGTCGTCGAGGACGACCCAGGGCAGCCGCGTCGAGGTGTAGATGTGGATGTCGGGCGGGCAGAGTTCGGGCGCGTCGAGGGCGCCCACCCGCACGAAAGCCATCAGCCGCCCTGTCCCGCCGTAGTGGCTCCAGAGCGCGGTCTGGCAGGACGGGCAGCGCGCCACCTCCTGCCCCTGGCCCGAGGCCGAGGGTAACGTCCCCATCTCGGGCGCGCCCCGCAGGAGGCTGACGCGCTCGGTCTCGATCAGCGCGTTCAGCGCAAAGGCGCTGCCGGTCTCGCGCTGGCACCAGCGACAGTGGCAGCAATGGACGAACAGAGGGCGCTCCGTCAGCCGGTAGCGGACCTCGCCGCAGGTGCATCCGCCTTCCATGATCCCCTCCCCTGTCAAAGAAGCGCCTTCACCCGCTCCATGAAATCCTCGCCGCGCTTCTCGAAGTTCGGGTACTGGTCGAAGCTCGCGGCGGCCGGGGCCAGCAGAACCACCTCTCCCGGCTGCGCCTCCTCGGCCGCGCGGACGACCGCCCGGTCCATCGTCTCGCAGATCTCGTGGTCCGTGGCCCCCATCTGAAGCGCGAAGTCCCGTGCCGAATGGCCGATGAGATAGGCCTTCACCACCGCGTCGAGATGCGGACGCAGCGCCGCGATCCCGCCATCCTTGCCCAGCCCCCCCGCGATCCAGCGGATCTTCGGAAAGGCCTGCAGCGCCTTGGCCGCGCTGTCCACGTTGGTGGCCTTGGAATCGTTCACGAAGCGCACGCCGTTTCGCTCGCCGACCAGCTGGCTCCGGTGCGGGAGCCCCTTGAACGAGCCGAGCGCCTCCTCGATCTGGCGCGGCGCGAGCCCCAGCGTCCGGCAGGCGGCGTAGGCGGCACAGGCGTTCTGGTGATTGTGAGCACCGGGCAGGCCCGGCATGGCGCGCAGGTCGATCGAGGCCATCTGCCGCCCCTTGCGCCATTCCGCCAGAAAGCCCTTGCGGGCAAAGACCGCCCAGCCGAACCGCTCGAGCTTCTGGCCGGCCGAGATGCGGATCACCCGGTCGTCCTCGGGCGCCACCGAAAGCTGCCCCGCGAGATAGAGGCCCTCGGGCTCGTCCACGCCGATCACGGCGCGGTCTGGCCCCCCTTCGGCAAAAAGCCGGCGCTTGGCCGCGAAATAGCCGCCCATCCCGCCGTGGCGGTCCAGATGGTCGGGCGAGAGGTTGGTGAGGACCGCCACATCCGGCGTCAGCGCGCGCGCCAGATCGGTCTGGTAGGAGGAGAGTTCCAGCACCACCACCTCGCCGTCGCGGGCCGGGTCGAGATCGAGGACACCCCGGCCGATGTTGCCCGCCATCTGGGTGGGCCGACCGCTCTCGGCGAGGATGTGATGGATCAGCGCGGTCGTGGTGGACTTGCCGTTCGAGCCGGTGACGCAGACCACACGCGGCATCTGGTCGAACGCGTCCCAGTCGCGCGTGGCAAAGCTGCGGAAGAAGAGGCCGATGTCATTGTCCACCGGCACGCCCGCAGCCATCGCGCGGGCGATCACCGGGTTCGGCGCCGGATAGAGATGCGGGATGCCGGGGCTGGTCACAAGCAGCGCCACATCCTCGAAGGCCCGCTCGCGCGTGAGATCCGTCACCGCGAAGCCCTGCCCCTCCGCATTGGTCCGCGCCTCGGGACTGTCGTCCCAGAGGAGCGGTTCGGCGCCCCCGGCTTGCAGCGCACGGGCGGTGGCAAGGCCCGAGCGGCCGAGGCCCAGCACGGCCACCTTTCGGCCCTCGAGGCCACGGACGGGAATCATTCTGGCGCATCCTTCTGCAGGTCAGGCCGGAGAATGAAGCCGGATGCGGAGAGGTGCAAGGCGCCGCCCTCTCCGTCCCCCGGCCGGCTCTGTCCGCAGGAAGGTCAGACGGAGAGTTCGTTGTCCACCGAGCGCACGCCCGGCACGCGCGCCGCCCGCCCGGCCGCGCGCTCGCGATCCTCGGCGCTGCCCGCACTGCCGCGCAGGATGACCGTGTCCCCGCGCACCTCGACCGAGAGATCGGTCACGTCGATCTCGGGATCGTCCTCAAGCACCGCCGTCACCGCCTCGGCCAGATCGGCGACAGGGGCCTCTTCGCCGGTGTCGTCCGACAGATCCTCGTCTTCCAGCGCCTCTTCCTCGGCGGCCTCCTCATCCTCGGTCGCGGGCTCGGCCGGATAGGGCTCGTCGCCCTCCCATTCCGTGGTGCTGTCGAACTCGCGCCAGCCCTGGTGCGCGGCATCCTCGTCCGACAGGCCGATGTCGTGGCTGTGCCGGGTGACGGCATCCGGCGGCGGCTCCACGTCGTAGCCCGAGGCGTCGGTCCGGCCGGTATCCTCGATGTCGCGCTCGGGTTCGGACTCGCGGTCGGCCATGATGGCCGAGCCGGGCCGCACCGCGTCGCCGGTGGCGTAGGGATCCTTCGGGTCGCCTTCCTCGGGACTCTCGTGCGGCGCCTTTGCCATGTCGTTCTCCTCGTGTTGCGGGAGGGAAAACGGGCGGCGGGGCGGGCTTGTTCCCGAATGCCGAAGCGCCCGGCGGGGCCGGGCGCGAAAGGTCTGAGAAGGCGTACCCCTCAGCGCAGCTTGAGCGTCGAGAGGCCGATCAGGGCGAGGATCAGCGAGATGATCCAGAAGCGGATCACGATCTGCGGCTCGGCCCAGCCCTTCTTCTCGAAATGGTGGTGGATCGGCGCCATCAGGAACACCCGCCGCCCGGTGCGCTTGAAATAGAGCACCTGGATGATCACCGAGAGCGCCTCGGTCACGAAGAGGCCGCCCACGATCGCCAGCACGATCTCGTGCTTGGTGCAGACCGCGATCGCACCCAGCGCGCCGCCGAGCGCAAGCGAACCCGTATCCCCCATGAAGACCGCGGCCGGAGGGGCATTGTACCACAGGAAGCCCAGCCCCCCGCCCACAAGCGCCGAGGTGAAGATCAGCAGCTCCCCGGTGCCGGGCACGAAATGGACGCCGAGATAGTCGGTCAGGTTGAAGTTGCCGACGACATAGGCGATCACGCCAAGCGTGGTGCCCGCGATCATCACCGGCATGATGGCCAGCCCGTCGAGCCCGTCGGTCAGGTTCACCGCATTGGCCGCGCCCACGATCACCACCATGGCGAAGGGCACGAAGAACCAGCCGAGATTGACCAGCGCATCCTTGAAGAAGGGCATGGCGAGCTGAAGCGTCAGGTCCGGCGGATGCGACCAGGCGGCGGCCGTGGCGGCGAGCGCCGCGATCACGAGGCCGATCAGGAAGCGCACCCGTCCCGAAACGCCCTTGGTGTTCTGCTTCTTGACCTTGGCATAGTCGTCGGCAAAGCCGATCAGCCCGAAGGCCACCGTCACCAGCAGCACGATCCAGACGTACGGGTTGTCGAGCCGCGCCCACAGAAGGGTCGAGACCACCAGCGACGAGAGGATCAGCAGCCCCCCCATGGTGGGCGTGCCGGCCTTGGCGAAATGGGTGGCCGGCCCGTCGTCGCGGATCGGCTGGCCCTTGCCCTGCTTGCGGCGCAGGAAGTCGATCAGCGGACGGCCGAAGAGGAAGCCGAAGATCAGGGCGGTGAAGAAGGCCGCTCCCGCCCGGAAGGTCAGGTAGCGGAACAGGTTGAAAATGTCGCCGCCGTCGGAAAAGGCGGTCAGGGAGTACAGCATCTACTCGGCCCCTCGGGTCCTGGATGGGCCGGACTGACCCAGTTTGCGGAGCGCGTCAACCACCAGGCTGACCTTGATCCCCTTCGAGCCCTTCACCAGCACGATGTCGCCGGCATCGACCAGCAGCCGCGCCCTCGGCACCAGCTCGGCCGCCGTCTCGACCCACTCGCCGCGCTGGCGGCGGGGCAGCGCCTCGTGCAGGGCCCGCATCCGCGGCCCGACGCAATGGACAAGCGCGATGCCGGCCAGAGCGGGATGGTCGGCGATGGCGCGGTGAAGCGCAGCCTCCGTCGGGCCGAGTTCGAGCATGTCGCCGAGGATCGCGATGCGGCGGCCGGTCGAGATGCGCCCCACACCGTCGGTCGGCGCCATCGCGGCCAGCAGCTCGAGACTGGCCGCGACCGAGGCCGGGTTGGCGTTGAAGGCATCGTCGATTAGGTCGAAGCCCGCCCCGTCCACCGGATCGAGGGCGATGCGCTCGCGCGTGCCGCGGCCGGCGGGCGGCGACCAGAGCCCGAGATCGCACGCCGTGATGGTGAGATCGAGGCCGAGCGCCTCGGCGGCGGCCAGCACCGCGAGCGCATTGGCCGCGAAGTGCCGCCCCGGCGTCAGCACCTTGAAGAGGAAGGTCTGGTCGGCGTGACTGGCGCGGGCGATCGTGGCCTCGGGCGTGATCTGGATGTCGGAGAGGCGCCAGTCGGCCGCGCCGGACTGGCCGAAGGTCATGGCCGGCACACCGAGCGCCAAGGCCCGCGCCGCGAGGACCGGCGTCACCTCGAGATCGGCGGGCAGGATCGCGAGACCGCCGGGCTCGAGCCCCTCGAGGATCGCGGCCTTCTCTTCGGCGATGGCCGTGATGCTGTCGAACGCCTCGAGATGGGCGGGGGCGACCGTGGTGATGAGCGCCAGATGCGGGCGGGCCAGGCGCGCGAGCGGCGCGATCTCGCCGGGGTGGTTCATGCCGATCTCGATCACGGCGAAATCCACGTCGGCCGGCATCCGGGCGAGCGTGAGCGGCACGCCCCAGTGGTTGTTGTAGGAGGCCTCGGCGGCATGGACCGTGCCCTGCCCGCGCAGCGCCGCGCGAAGCATCTCCTTGGTCGAGGTCTTGCCGACCGAGCCCGTCACGCCGATCACGCGGGCGCGGGATCGCGCACGGGCCACGCGGCCGAGGGCTGCGAGCGCTTCGAGAACGTCAGGAACGAGGAGGAGCGGCGCGCCGTCGGTCAGGCCGTCGGGGATGCGCGAGACGAGGGCCGCGGCGGCCCCGTTGGCCAGCGCCTGGGCCACGAACGCGTGGCCGTCGCGCTGGTCCTTGAGCGCCACGAAGAGGTCGCCGGGGCGGAGCGTGCGGCTGTCGATCGAGACGCCGGTCGCGGAGAAGGCGCGGGTGGCGCGGCCGCCCGTGGCGGCCGAGGCCTCGTCGGAGGTCCAGAGGGGGGTCATGGCGTCAGGCCCTGTTGCCGGCGGAGACGGGGGGCCAGCCCCCCGCGCCCCCCGGGATATTTCTGCCAGAATGAAGACGGGGGGACAGGCTCATATCAGCCCGTCCAGCGCCGCGGTGGCGATGCTCGCCTGTTCGGCGTCGTCAAAGGGGAAGATGTCGGTGCCGACGATCTGGCCGGCTTCGTGGCCCTTGCCGGCGATGAGCAGCGCATCGCCCGGCGTCAGCGCATCGACGCCGCGCAGGATGGCCTCGGCCCGGTCGCCGACCTCGTGTGCGTCGGGGCAGGCCTCGAGGATGGCGCGGCGGATCGCGGCGGGATCCTCGGTGCGGGGGTTGTCGTCGGTGACATAGAGCACGTCGGCATGGTCGGCCGCGGCGCGGCCCATCAGCGGGCGCTTGCCGCGGTCGCGGTCGCCGCCGGCGCCGAAGACCACGATGATGCGGCCCATCACATGCGGGCGCAGCGCCTTGAGGGCGGTCGCGAGCGCGTCGGGCGTGTGGGCGTAATCGACGAAGACCGAGGCGCCGTTCTGCCGGGTGGCGGCCAGCTGCATCCGGCCGCGCACGCCCTGAAGCTGCGGGAAGGTGGCGAAGACCCGCTCGGGCGCGTCGCCGGCGCCTATTGCGAGACCGGCAGCCACGGCCACGTTCCAGGCCTGGAAGCCGCCGATCAGCGGCAGGCGGGTCAGGTGCGGCGTGCCCTGCCAGGAGAAGCGCAGGTCCTGGCCGGTGGCGTCGAACCGCTGCGACAGGAGGCGGAGGTCGGCCTCGGGGTGAAAGCCGGTGCCGATCACCTTCTGACCGCGGTCGCGCGCGAGGGCGGCTATCTCGGGGCCCCTGGGGTCGTCGAGGTTGACGACCGTGGTGCCTTCGTCGGGCAGGACGCGGGTGAAGAGGCCCGCCTTGGCGGCGAAATAGGCCTCGAAGGTCTCGTGATAGTCGAGATGGTCCTGGGTGAAGTTGGTGAAGCCCGCGGCGGCCAGATGCACCCCGTCGAGGCGGCGCTGCTCGAGCCCGTGGGACGAGGCCTCCATCGCGGCATGGGTGACGCCCGCCTCGGCCGCGTCCGCGAGCAGGCGGTGAAGCGTGATCGGCTCGGGCGTGGTGTGGGCGGAGGGGGCGGCAAAGGCGCCTTCGACGCCGGTCGTGCCGATGTTGATCGCCGCATGGCCGAGCGCCGCCCAGATCTGGCGGGTGAAGGTCGCGACCGAGGTCTTGCCGTTGGTGCCCGTCACCGCGACCATGGTGGCCGGCTGGCGCCCGAACCAGAGCGCGGCCGCGCCGGCGAGGGCCTGACGGGGATCCTCGGCCACGATCAGCGCGGCCGTCGAGCCCTGGAGCGCCTCGCGCGCGAGGGCGGCGCCCGCGGCGTCGGTGAGGATCGCGCGCGCGCCCGCGGCGAGGGCGGCCGGCACGAAACTCGCGCCATGGCTGCAGGATCCGGGCAGCGCCGCGAAGAGGAAGCCGGGGCGAAGGTGCCGGCTGTCAACCGCCAGCCCCCGGACGGTGATCTCGGCCCCGCGGCCGCCCACGGGCGTCAGCCCGAGCGCCGAGAGTGTTGCTTCGCGATCCGCCATCTGCCGCGGTCTCCCTGTCAGTTGCGGACCGCTGTTACCCGATCCACGGCAGGAGCTTCAACCTTGGGTCGCAGGCCGAGGAGGGGCGCCGTGCGGCGGATGATCTCGGCCGCGACGGGAACCGCGGTGTAGCCGGCCGTCCGGCGCGGCTGGGGGCCGGAGGTCTCGACCGGCTCATCGAGCGTCACGATCAGCACATATTGCGGGTCGGACGCGGGGAAGATCGCGGCGAAGGTGTTCACGACCTTGTCGTGGTGATAGCCGCCGCGCGGGTTCGGCTTGTCGGCGGTGCCGGTCTTGCCGGCCACCTCGTAGCCCACCACGTCGCCGTAGGAGGCGGTCCCGCGCGTCACCACCTGGCGCAGCATCGACAGCGAGTCGCGCGCGACCTCGGGGCGCATCGCGCGCTCGCCCTGCGGGCGGTTCTCCTGGTGGACGAGGGTGGGCCGGACCATGATCCCGCCGTTCGCGATCGCGCCATAGGCGGCGGCGAGATGCATCGGGCTGGCCGCGAGGCCGTGACCGTAGGAGGTGGTGATCGTGGTGATCTCGGGCCACTTGGCCGGCACCAGCGGGCGGGCGTAGGGCGCCTCGATCAGTTCGACCGGGGTCGGATCGAAGAAGCCCAGCGACTTGAGGAAGGCCTGCTGACGCAGCCCGCCGATCTGCAGCGCGAGACGCGCCGTTCCGACGTTCGAGCTCTTGACGATGACATCGGTCGCGGTGAGGAGCGGGCCGTAGTTGTGGTTGCGGAACTCCTTGATCAGGAAGCGGCCCCAGCGCATCGGCGCGTTGGCATCAACCAGCGTCTGGGCGTTCACGAGCCCCAGCTCCATCGCCTGCGCCACGGTGAAGATCTTGAAGGTCGAGCCCAGCTCGTACACGCCCTGCACCGCCCGGTTGAAGAGCGGGCTGTCGCCGGGATCGGCGGTCTTCTCGACCAGCGGCGCGGGACGGTCGTTGGGATCAAAGTCCGGCAGCGAGGCCATGGCCAGGATCTCGCCGCTCCGGGCCTCCATCAGGATGGCCGCGGCGCCCTTGGCGTTCATCATCGTCTTGCCGGCGCCGAGAACCTCGGTGATGGCCGCCTGAATGGTCAGGTCGATCGAGAGGGCCAGCGGCTCGCCGGCCATGGCCGGATCCCGGAGGCGCGCGTCGAGCGCCTTCTCGATGCCCGCCGTGCCGATCACTTCGGCCGAATGGACGCCCTCGGCGCCGAAGCTTGCACCGCCCAGCACATGGGCGGCCAGCCGACCGTTGGGATAAAGCCGCATCTCGCGCGGGCCGAACAGCAGGCCCGGATCGCCGATGTCATGCACCTGCTGCATCTGCTCGGGCGAGAGCTTCTTGCGGATCCACAGGAAGCGCCGGCCGTCGGTGAACCGCTTGACCAGATCCTCTTCCTTCAGCTCGGGGAAGATCCCGGCCAGTTCACGGGCGACGCGCACCGGATCGACCATGTCGTGCGGATGGGCGTAGAGCGAATGGGTCAGCAGGTTCGTGGCGAGGATGCGGCCCGCGCGATCGGTGATGTCGCCGCGCTGGTTCAGGATCTCGGCCCCCGTGGCCGCGGCGCGCGGCTCCATCGGCTGGGTCGAGGCCAGAAGGCCCATGCGGGCGCCGATCACCGAAAAGGCGAGGAAGAAGCTGAGGCCGAGAAGCAGCAGCCGGCCCTCGGCGCGGTTGCGGGCCTTGTCGCGCATCGCCTCATGGCGGAGGCGGCGGTTCTCGCGCTCGATCGAATCGGGATTCTCGCCCTTGGCGCGGGCTTCGAGGATGCGGGCCAGCGGACGGAGCGGCGTGCGGATCACAGCGGCTCTCCCACTTCGCCCGAAATGTCGCCCGGCCGCAGGTCCTGCGGCTCGAGCACCTGAAGCGGGTCAGGCGGATAGGACACCTGGGCGGGCGTCCCGAACTGCGCCGCCTCGAGCGGCAAGAGGCCGAGCCGGTCGAAGTTCAGCGCGGCCAGTTCGCGCAGCCGGTCCGGGCGGTTGAGATAGGCCCATTCCGCGCGCTGCACCGACAGCGCCTCGCGCAGGCTCGCGATCTCGCGGTTGAGCGACGACACATCCTTGAGCGCCTGCTGCGTGGCGTAGTTCTCGCGGTAAGCCCAGAAGGCCAGGCTCATCACGGCGAGGAAGGTGAGGACATAGAGCACGGGGCGCATTCAGCGACGTCCTTTCTTCGGGATGAGCGGCATTCCGAGCGCCTGCGGATCGACCGGGCCGGCGGGGGCATCGGTGCGCACGCCCACGCGCAGCCGCGCCGACCGGGCGCGGGGGTTGTCGGCGAGTTCCGCCTCGTCGGGGCTGATCGCACGGCGCAGCGGCAGGGTGAAGCGCGCGGCTTCCGCGCGGGTCTCGGGCGCGTAGCGGTTGCCCTGCCCCTCGCCGCCCGACCGGAGCTGGAGGAACCGTTTCACGATCCGGTCCTCAAGGCTGTGGAAGGTGACCACGGCCAGGCGCCCGCCGGGCTTCAGCGCGCGTTCGGCGGCCTCGAGCCCTTCGACCAGCTCGGAAAACTCGGCGTTCACGGCGATTCGGATCGCCTGGAAGCTGCGGGTGGCCGGATGTATCTGGCCGGGCTTGGGCCGCGGCAGGCAGCGGGCCACGATTTGCGCCAGGTGCAGGGTGCGGGTGATCGGGCCGGCCGCGCGCGCCTCGACGATGGCGCGGGCGATGCGGCGCGAGGCGCGCTCCTCGCCATAGTGATAGAGGATGTCGGCCAGCGTCTCCTCGGAGGCCTCGTTGACCAGATCGGCCGCGCTTTCGCCCTGCTGGCTCATGCGCATGTCCAGAGGCCCGTCCTTCTGGAACGAGAAGCCGCGATCGGCCTGATCCAGCTGCATCGACGAGACGCCGAGATCCAGCACCACCCCGTCGAGCGGCTCGCCCGCGTGGACGTCAAGCTGCGAGAAGGTGCCGGCGACCAGCCGCAGCCGGTCGCCGTAGGCGCCGGCCCAGTCCTGCGCCATCTCGAGCGCGAGCGGGTCGCGGTCCACGCCGATCACCCGGTCCGCCCCCGCCTCGAGGAGCCCGCGCGCATAGCCGCCCGCGCCGAAGGTGCCGTCGAGCCAGACGCCCGACACGGGCGCCACCGCCGCCAGCAGCGGGCGCAGCAGCACCGGGATGTGGGGCCGGCGCCCGGTCTCGGCCGCGGCCATGACTCAGAGCCCCGTCTCTTCGAGCAGCGAGAGCATGTCGGCGCCCGGAGGCAGGATCACCTCCTCTTCGGCGGCCAGCTCGGCGGCGTAGGTGTCGGCCTTCCAGATCTGGAACTTGTTGAGCGTGCCGGCAAAGGTCGCCTCGGTGCCGCCCTTGAGCTCGTCGGGCGTGATGCCGAGCTTCTCGCGGCCCTTGGGGGGCAGCACGATCCGGCCATCCTCGTCCAGCTCCATGTTGAGCGCGAGGGTGATCATGTTGCGCTCCAGATAGCGGCGCCTAGGCGTGCCCATGGGGAGCGCGCGGATCCGTTCCTCGATCCGGTCCATCTCGGTCATGGTGTAGCATTCGACATAGGAGCGGTCCCCGCCATAGACGAGGACGAAGCTGGCCCGGCCGCCGGAATATTTGGGATCGCCGGCCTCGATCACACGACGGAAGGGGGCCGGGATCGACACCCGCGCCTTGGCGTCAACCTTCTGGTTGTATTCGCCTCTGAACGCCTCCGCCACGGCCTTTCGGCTCCTTCACTGCCCTGTCCCGCACCGGCGGGCGCATCGCCCGGACCGGAAACGAAAGCGGCGGATCGAGCGGCTGCCACTGCCCGATCCGCCGTGCCTGTCCCATCGCTGGGTGTCCAACTGCGCACACACACCTGGGGGGATGTCTGCTCGCATGCGCGCCGGATCTGTCGTTGGATGAAAGCGGGTGCCTGTATGAAGCCTGCTTTTCGCCTGTTCGGGGTCTGTCGCCCCTGTTCACTGTCCCGTTCTCATCTCGTGAACTAGGGATGCCATGGGATTTTATGGGACGCAATGGGCTGTTGCGGCGGAAGGTGCGCGGCAGGCGGTATCCGGCCTGTCGTGCAATGGCTAACAGGGCAGCCTTGCGTGCCGCGCAACCCAACATATCGGGAAGGCGTACGCAGTTCCTCCGAAATATGGTGCGAGAAGTTAACAACCGACCGTCCCACGTTTTCCCGAAGGATCGGCAGGATGAAGCCATTTTGTCACAGGGCGGGAAAATTTGGCGAGCCCGTGCAGGCGAAAGCCGCCCGAATCGCGCCTTTGTGACGAACCTTGATTCGTCGGCATCGGCGCCTGACACCTCTGTTCACGGCTTTGCGAGCAGTTGCCAGCCTTGCGGTGCCGCATCGGGTCGCTTTCCGCGCCGGCTGTGGCCTTGAGGATGCAGTCCGGGATTTGGCGCCGCCACCTCGCATCCCATGCTTTCCCATCTGCGCGCCGCGCGCCCGAGCCGCTCCCATGGTTTCCCGGAACGGAGCGGGCGCCGGGCCGCCGGATGTGGCGGCGCCCGGCCTCTCAGGCCATTCCGCCTTCGACAAGGCGCCGGGCGAGCGCCGCATAAGCCTCGGCGATGGGCCCGTCTCCGGCCGCGACGGGGCGACCCTCGTCCCCGGCCAGCCGGACCGAGAGATCGAGGGGCAACTCGCCCAGGAACGGCACCTCAAGTCGCCGCGCCTCGTCGGCCACGCCGCCATGGCCGAAGATATGCGCCTCGTGACCGCAGTTCGGGCAGACATAGGTGGACATGTTCTCGATCAGCCCGAGGACCGGCGTCTTCAGCTTGCGGAACATGTCGAGGGCCTTGCGCGCATCAAGCAGCGCCACATCCTGCGGGGTCGAGACGACGATCGCACCCGTGAGCTGCGTGCGCTGGCAGAGCGTGAGCTGCACGTCGCCGGTGCCGGGCGGCAGGTCCACGATCAGCACGTCCAGCTCGCCCCAGGCCACCTGCCCCAGAAGCTGCTGGAGCGCGCCCATCAGCATGGGGCCCCGCCAGATCACCGCCTCATCCTCCTTCAGCATGAGGCCGAGCGACATCATCGTGACGCCATGCGCCTGGGGCGGCAGGATCGTCTTGCCGTCGGGCGAGGCCGGGCGGCGATTCACCCCCATCATGCGCGCCTGCGAGGGCCCGTAGATGTCGGCGTCAAGCAGCCCCACCCGGCGCCCCTGCCGCGCAAGCGCCACCGCAAGGTTCGACGAGACGGTGGACTTGCCCACGCCGCCCTTGCCGGAACCTATCGCGATGATCCGGTCGATGCCCGCGATCCGCTGCGGCCCCGCCGCCTGCGGCGAAGGATGCTGGCCGATCTTGAGCGAGGGCGCGGGCGCCGCCGGACCGTGCGCCGTCATCACCGCCTGCACGTCCGACACGCCCGGCAAGGCGCGCAGCGCCCGTTCGGCCTCGAGTCGCGCGGGTTCGAGCGCGCGGGCGGCCTCGGCGCTGGGCGCCTCGATCACGAAGCGCACCCGCCCCGCCTCGACCGAGAGCGCGCGAATCAAATCTCTCGAAACGAGCGTGCCCCCGTCCGGCAGCGGGATGCGGTCGAGGACCGCGAGAATGGAGTCGCGAGCAACCGGCATGGCCTTCTCCTTCAGATGCAGGCGGACCTACCTTGCAGGACCTGCCGCAAAGGACAAGCCCGGCTCCCGATTTCGCTTGCAAAACAGGCGAACCGCCTGCAGGGGCGCCGGAAACACGCTCGTGAAGCCATGCAGACGCCGCATGGCAGCATTGCCGACGCGATGCATTGTGCAGATGCAGCAAATGCCTCATGTTTGCCCTAACAGCGCGACGGCATCGTCACGATCGGAACCGGTCCGCGCACTATCGACGAACCTGAGGCACATGAAATGGCTTACGCTAACACCACCCGTATCGGGCACCACGGTCTGGGCGACCGTGTCTCGGCCCTGGTGGCTTCGGTGAAACTTGCCCTCGCGCGGCGCCGGATCTACCGGCAGACGGTGCGCGAGCTGAACGGTTTGACGACCCGTGAACTGGCCGACCTCGGCATCCATCGCTCGATGATCACCCGCGTCGCGATGGAAGCCGCCTACGGCAACTGAGTTTCCTGCGAGGTCCCACCTCCTCCCGGGACCTGTAGCAGCAGCGGCGACGCCTCTCCTCCTCCCTGGTGTCGCCGTCCTTTATTCCGAAGCGCAAGCTTCACCGACGTTCGAAAGGCCCCTCCTCCTCCCTGGGCCGATCGCAACCGCAGCGACCCCCTCCTCCTCCCTGGGGTCGCTGCACCAGATACGGGCATCGGGCCTTGCGCCCCCTGCCCACCGGGCTTCGGCACTGCACCTCCTCCCGCGGTGCCGATGACCAGGCGGCGGCTCCCCTCCTCCTCCCTGGAGCCGCCGCACCCTTTTCGGGATCGGGCCCTGGCCCCGTCCCACCGGGCTTCGGCGCTGCACCTCCTCCCGCGGCGCCGATGACCAGGCGGCGGCTCCCCTCCTCCTCCCTGGAGCCGCCGCACCCTTTTCGGGCCGGACGTTCCCTCGCCGGCCCTGTTCGAGCGGCGGTGCCTTTCCCCAAAGGCGCCGCCGTTTGTCTTTGCCCCCATGCAGCTTCCGGCTTGCAGCCGGCGACACACTCGGCATAGTCGCGGCCGTTCGCGGGGGCTCAGCATGCGGCTTTCACTTCTTTCGGCGGCCGTGGTGGCCGCGCTGGTCGGCTATGGCTCGACCATCGCGCTGGTGCTGGCCGCCGCCGCGGCGGTCGGCGCAAGCGAGGCGCAGACGGCAAGCTGGGTGCTGGCCCTCTGCCTTGGCAAGGCCATGGGCAGCGCGTTCCTGAGCTGGCAGAGCCGGGTTCCGGTGGTGCTGGCCTGGTCCACGCCCGGAGCGGCGCTGGTCGCCGCGAGCGAAGGGGTCACGATGGCCGAGGCCGTGGGCGCCTTCGTTCTGGCCGGCGGGCTGATCGCGCTGACCGGGGCGCTCCGCCCGCTCGGCCGGGCGGTGGCGCTGATCCCCGACGGGATCGCGGCCGGAATGCTGGCGGGCGTGCTGCTGCCCTTCTGCCTCAAGCTGGCTGGCGCGGCCGAGGCGCTTCCGCTGCTGGTGCTGCCGGCGGTCGCGGTCTTCGCGCTCGTGCGGCTCTGGAACCCGGCCTTTGCGGTGCTGGCCGCGCTTGCGGGCGGCAGCGCGCTGGCCTTTGCCGGAGAGGCCGCGCTGCCCGCGATCCCCCTCGCCTTGCCCACGCTGGCCCTCATCGCGCCCGAGTTCGATGCGGCGGCCCTGATCGGGCTTGGCCTGCCGCTCTATTTCGTGACGATGGCCTCGCAGAACCTGCCGGGCTTTGCGGTGCTGCGCGCCGCGGGCTACGAGCCGCCGGTGCGCAGCGCCCTGACGGTGACGGGCGGGCTTTCGGCCCTGATCGCGCCCTTCGGCGGCCATACGATCTCGATGGCCGCGATCACCGCGGCGATCTGCCTGGGCGATGAGGTGCACCCGGATCGCGGCCGCCGCTGGATCGTGGGCCTTGTCTATGCCGGTGTCTGGGTGGCGCTTGGTCTCTTTGGTCCGGCGATCCTCGCCTGCATCGCGGCCCTGCCGCCCGCACTGGTCGCGGCGCTGGTCGGGCTCGCGCTGCTCGGCCCGCTGACCGGGGCGCTGACGGCGGCCTTCGCCGTGCCCGATCAACGATTCGCGGCCGTGGTCACGCTGGCGGTCACCGGATCGGGCGTGGCGATCCTGGGGATCGGCGGCGCCTTCTGGGGCCTTGCGGCCGGGCTGGCCGTTCACGCGATGGAGCGGGCAGCGCGCCGGGCCTGAGCCTCAGAACGGGATGTCATCCGCCTGATGAGCGGCCACGACAAAGCGCGCCACGATCTTCTTCGGCCCCGCCTTCTCGAAATCGACGTCGAGCTTGTCGCCCTCGATGCCTTGCACGAGTCCATAGCCGAACTTCTGGTGGAAGACACGATCGCCCTCGGAGAAGGCCGAGACCGCCTCGAGGTCGATGGTCACATGGCGGGATTCGCGCGGCTGGGCCATGGGCCGGCTCGTCGCGCGATCCTGCATCCGCTTCCAGCCCGGAGAGGCATAGACATCCGCCCGCACCGCACGGCTTTCCAGCGACGAAGCCATGCCCGCCGCGCCATAGCCCCCGCCATAGAGGCCGGGCGGCGTCAGCACCTCGACATGGGCCGAGGGCAGCTCGTCAATGAAGCGCGAGGGCAGCTGGCTCTGCCACTGGCCATAGACCCGGCGGTTGGCGGCAAAGGAAATGGTGCAGAGCTGCTCGGCGCGGGTGATGCCGACATAGGCCAGCCGGCGTTCCTCCTCGAGACCGCGCAGGCCGCTCTCGTCCATCGAGCGTTGCGAGGGGAACAGCCCGTCCTCCCACCCCGGCAGGAACACGACCGGAAACTCGAGCCCCTTGGCGGCGTGAAGCGTCATGATCGTGACCTTGTCGGCCGCCTCCTCGGTCTCGTTCTCCATGATGAGCGCGACATGCTCGAGAAAGCCCTGCAGGTTCTCGAACTGCTCCAGCGCCTTGACCAGTTCCTTGAGGTTTTCCAGCCGTCCCGGCGCCTCGGGCGTCTTGTCGGCCTGCCACATCGCCGTGTAGCCCGACTCATCGAGGATCTGCTCGGCCAGACGGATGTGGTCATGGTCGCGGTCGAGCGTGATCCCGTGCCAGCGGTCAACCCCCGCCACGAAGGCGCGGAGCTGCCCCGCGCCCTTCCCGCCGATGCCGCCGCGCGCCAGAAGGCTGCGCGCGCCGTCAAGCAGCGAGGTGCCGTGCGCCCGCGCCTCGCGCTGGATCTCCTGCTGGGCCTTGTCGCCCAGGCCGCGCTTGGGCTGGTTCACCACCCGCTCGAAGGCCAGATCGTCGTCGGGCGAGACCGCAAGGCGGAAGTAGGCCATCGCGTCCCGGATCTCGAGCCGCTCGTAGAAGCGCGGCCCGCCGATCACGCGGTAGGGCAGGCCGATGGTCAGGAACCGATCCTCGAAGGCGCGCATCTGGTGCGAGGCCCGGACGAGGATCGCCATGTCGTCGAGCCGGAAGGGCCCGAGCCCGCCGCGGCCCCGCTGGAAGCTCTCGACCTCGTCGCCGATCCAGCGCGCTTCCTCCTCGCCGTCCCAGTGGCCGATCAGGCGGACCTTCTCGCCCTCCTCGCGCTCGGTCCAGAGGGTCTTGCCGAGCCGGCCCGCGTTGGCCGCGATGATGCCCGAGGCGGCGGCCAGGATATGCGGGGTCGAGCGGTAGTTCTGCTCGAGCCTTATGACCTGGGCGCCGGGAAAATCCTTCTCGAACCGGAGGATGTTGCCCACCTCGGCGCCGCGCCAGCCGTAGATCGACTGATCGTCGTCGCCCACGCAGCAGATGTTGCGATGCGACTGCGCCAGAAGCCGCAGCCACATGTATTGCGCGACGTTGGTGTCCTGATACTCGTCCACGAGGATGTAACGCAGCCACCGGCGATACTGATCGAGCACGTCCGGGTGATTCTGAAAGATCGTCAGCACATGCAGCAGGAGGTCGCCGAAGTCGGTGGCGTTCAACTCGCGCAAGCGGGTCTGATACTGGTCGTACAGCTCGGTCCCGCGGTTGTTGTAGGCCGACGCCTCCGAAGCGGGCACCTTGGCGGGCGTCCAGGCCCGGTTCTTCCAGTGGTCGATGAGGCCCGCCAGCATCCGCGCGGGCCACCGTTTCTCGTCGATGTTCGCGGCCACGATCAGCTGCTTGAGCAGCCGCAGCTGATCATCGGTGTCGAGAATCGTGAAGTTCGACTTCAGCCCCACCAGTTCGGCGTGCCGGCGCAGGATCTTGACGCTGATCGAGTGGAAGGTGCCCATCCAGGGCATCCCCTCGACCTGCCCCAGCATGCGCGCCACGCGGTCCTTCATCTCGCGCGCGGCCTTGTTGGTGAAGGTCACGGCGAGAATCTCGTTCGGCCGGGCCCTTCCCGAATCGAGAAGATGCACGATCCGCGCCGTCAGCGCCTTGGTCTTGCCCGTGCCCGCCCCGGCCAGCATCAGGACCGGCCCGTCCAGCGCCAGGACAGCCTCGCGCTGCGCGGGATTGAGATCCTCGAGATAGGGACGCGGGCGCGCCGCCATCGCCTGGCGGCTGAGCGGCACGGCCGCCTCGAAGGCTTCGCTTTCATCGAACTGGCTCATGGGAGGCAATCTAGCCTGCCTCTGCCCCGAGTAAAAGAAGTGTTCTGCAATCGTTCGCCACACCACGTCCTTCGCCCCCGGATCGGTCAAAATTTCTTTCCAGACGTCCGTGTGTGCTATTGCGCCGCACCGCAGCACCACTAGAGTTCGCGCACCAGCCTGATGCCCGGAGGTGAACGCATGGCCGAGTTCAAGAAGATCCTCATCGCCAACCGCGGCGAGATCGCCATCCGGGTGATGCGGGCGGCGAACGAGATGGGCAAGAAGACCGTCGCCGTCTATGCCGAAGAGGACAAGCTCTCGCTCCATCGCTTCAAGGCCGACGAAGCCTACCGGATCGGCGAGGGGCTGTCGCCGGTCGGCGCCTACCTCAGCATTCCCGAGATCATCCGCGTGGCGAAGATGTCGGGCGCCGACGCGATCCACCCGGGCTACGGGCTCTTGTCGGAAAATCCCGATTTCGTCGAGGCCTGCACCGAGGCGGGGATCGTCTTCATCGGCCCGAAGGCCGAAACCATGCGCGCGCTTGGCGACAAGGCCAGCGCCCGGCGCGTGGCGATGGCCGCGGGCGTGCCGGTGATCCCGGCGACCGAGGTGCTCGGCGACGACATGGACGAGATCCGGCGTCAGGCGGCCGAAATCGGCTATCCGCTGATGCTCAAGGCCTCGTGGGGGGGCGGCGGGCGGGGGATGCGCCCGATCAACTCCGAGGCCGAGCTGGCCGACAAGGTGCGCGAGGGCCGGCGCGAGGCCGAGGCCGCCTTCGGCAACGGCGAGGGCTATCTGGAAAAGATGATCCTGCGCGCCCGCCACGTCGAGGTGCAGATCCTCGGCGACAAATATGGCTCGATCTACCACCTGTATGAACGCGATTGCACGGTGCAGCGCCGCAACCAGAAGGTGGTAGAGCGCGCCCCGGCCCCTTACCTTACTGACGATCAGCGCGCCGAGATCTGCGAGCTTGGCCGCCGGATCTGCGCCCATGTGAATTACGAATGCGCGGGAACGGTCGAGTTCCTGATGGATATGGACACCGAGAAATTCTATTTCATCGAGGTCAATCCGCGCGTCCAGGTCGAGCATACCGTCACCGAGGAAGTCACGGGGATCGACATCGTCCAGTCGCAGATCCGCGTCGCCGAGGGCGCGACGCTGGCCGAAGCCACGGGATGCCCAAGCCAGGAGGCGGTTACCCTGTCCGGCCATGCGCTGCAGTGCCGCGTCACCACCGAGGATCCGCAAAACAATTTCATCCCCGATTACGGCCGCCTGACCGCCTACCGCTCGGCCACGGGCATGGGCATCCGGCTCGACGGTGGCACGGCCTACGCGGGCGGCGTCATCACCCGCTATTACGACTCGCTGCTGGTGAAGGTGACGGCCTGGGCGCCGACGCCGGAAAAGGCGATCGCCCGCATGGACCGCGCGCTGCGCGAATTCCGCATCCGGGGCGTGGCCACCAACATCGCCTTCGTCGAGAACCTGCTGAAGCATCCCAGCTTCCTCGACTACAGCTACACCACCAAGTTCATCGACACGACGCCGGACCTGTTCAACTTCAAGCCGCGGCGCGACCGGGCGACGAAGATCCTGACCTACATCGCCGATATCACCGTGAACGGGCATCCCGAGACGGCGGGCCGGGCCCGGCCTTCGGTCGAGCTGAAGGACCCCCGCCCCCCGGCGCCGAAGGGCAAGCCGCAGCCCGGGACCCGCAACCTGCTCGAGGAGAAGGGCCCGCAGGCCGTGGCCGACTGGATGGCCGCGCAGACCCGCGTGCTGCTGACCGACACGACGATGCGCGACGGCCACCAGAGCCTGCTGGCCACCCGCATGCGCTCGATCGACATGATCAAGGTGACGCCGGCCTATGCCGCGAACCTTTCGGGGCTCTTTTCGGTGGAATGCTGGGGCGGCGCGACCTTCGACGTGGCCTACCGCTTCCTGCAGGAATGTCCCTGGCAGCGCCTGCGCGACATCCGCAAGCGCCTGCCGAACGTGATGACCCAGATGCTGCTGCGCGCCTCGAACGGGGTGGGCTACACCAACTATCCCGACAATGTGGTGCAGGAGTTCGTGCGTCAGGCGGCCGAGACCGGCGTGGACGTGTTCCGCGTCTTCGACAGCCTGAACTGGGTCGAGAACATGCGCGTCGCGATGGATGCGGTGATCGCGGCCAACAAGGTCTGCGAGGGCACGATCTGCTACACCGGCGACCTGCTCGACCCGGACCGGGCCAAGTATGACCTCAACTACTATGTCAGCATGGGCAAGGAACTGCGCGCCGCGGGCGCGCACGTGCTGGGGCTGAAGGACATGGCGGGGCTGCTGAAGCCCGCCTCGGCCCGCATTCTCATCCGCGCGCTGAAGGAGGAGGTGGGCCTTCCGATCCACTTCCACACCCACGACACCAGCGGCATCGGCGGCGCGACCGTTCTGGCCGCCTGCGACGCGGGCGTGGATGCCGTCGATGCGGCGATGGACGCCTTTTCGGGCGGCACCTCGCAGCCCTGCCTCGGCTCGATCGTCGAGGCGCTGCGCCATACCGAGCGCGACACCGGCCTCGACATCGAGTCGATCCGCGAGATCTCGGATTACTGGGGCCATGTGCGCCAGCATTACTGCGCCTTCGAATCCGGCCTGCCCTCGCCCGCCTCCGAGGTCTATCTGCACGAGATGCCCGGCGGGCAGTTCACCAACCTCAAGGCGCAGGCGCGCTCGATGGGGCTGGAGGACCGCTGGCCCGAGGTCGCGCAGGCCTATGCCGACGCCAACCGGATGTTCGGCGACATCGTGAAGGTCACGCCCTCGTCGAAGGTGGTGGGCGACATGGCGCTGATGATGGTGGCGCAGGGCCTGAGCCGCGCGCAGGTCGAGGATCCGGCGGTCGAGGTCAGCTTCCCGGACTCGGTCGTGGACATGCTCAAGGGCAACCTCGGCCAGCCCCACGGCGGCTGGCCCGATCCGATCCTGAAGAAGGTGCTGAAGGGCGAGCGCCCCTCGACCGAGCGTCCGGGGGCCCATCTTCCGCCGGTCGATATCGAGGCGGCGCGCGCGAAGCTGCTGTCCGAGATCAAGCAGGGCGCCGAGGATCCGCTCGACTCGGCCGTCGATTCCGAGGATCTGAACGGCTACCTGATGTACCCCAAGGTCTTCACCGACTACCGCGCCCGCCACAAGATCTACGGGCCGGTGCGGACGCTGCCCACGCGAACCTTCTTCTACGGCATGGAGCCGGGCGAGGAGATCACGGCCGAGATCGATCCGGGCAAGACGCTGGAGATCCGGCTGTCGGCGGTGGGCGAGACCTCGGACGAGGGCGACGCCAAGGTGTTCTTTGAACTGAACGGCCAGCCGCGGGTGATCCGCGTGCCGAACAGGGCGGTGAAGGCCAAGACCGCGGCCCGGCCCAAGGCGCAGGAGGGCAACCCCGCCCATGTCGGCGCGCCGATGCCGGGCTCGGTCGCCTCGGTCGCCGTCACGGTGGGCCAGAAGGTGAAGCCGGGCGACCTGCTGCTCACGATCGAGGCGATGAAGATGGAGACGGGTCTCCACGCCGACCGGCCCGCCACGGTGAAGGCGCTTCATGTCGGCACGGGCGCGCAGATCGAGGCCAAGGATCTGCTGGTCGAACTGGACGAGTGAGCCAGCCGGGGCCGGCGGCCGCCGGCCCCTCTCGGCCCAGGATGCGGATGGTCGGCCGGTGGCGCGGTTCAGCCGCGCAGGGCCTGCATGGCCGCCGCATGCATTTCGGGCGACGAGGCCGCGATGACGCGCCCGCCCTCAGGATTTCGGCGACCATTCCAGTCGGTCATGATCCCGCCCGCAGCCTCGATCACGGCCATCGGCGCCTGAACATCATAGGGCTGGAGGCCCGCCTCGACGACAAGGTCAATCTGCCCCGCCGCAAGCAGCGCATAGGCGTAGCAATCGGCGCCGTAGCGGGTCAGCCGCACCTGGCCGCTGAGACGGCGGAAGGCGGCCTCTTCCTCGGCGGTGCCAATCTCGGGGAAGGTGGACATCAGGATCGCTTCGGACAAAGGCCGCGGCGCCCGCGTCGCAAGCTCCCGCTCACCCAGAGGGCCGCGGACCACCGCACGGCCCAGACCGCCTTCGAACCTCTCGCCGATGTAGGGCTGGTCAATCAGGCCGTAGATCGGGCCGGTCTCGTCGGCGACGGAAATCAGCACTCCCCAGGTGGGCGTGCCGCACAGATAGGATCGTGTTCCGTCGATCGGATCCAGAACCCAGGTCAGGCCGCTTTCACCCGAACTGACGCCCATTTCCTCGCCGAGGATGGCGTCCCTCGGGCGTCGCCGTGCAAGGATCGCCCTCATGCGTTCCTCGCACAGCCTGTCGGCGACTGTGACCGGATCGAACCGGTCGCTTTCCTTGGTATCTGCCGTGAGGCCGGTGCTGCGGAAATGCAGCAAGGTGGCTTCCCGGGCTGCCGCGGCCAGTTCGGCCGCCGTGTCGATGAGTTCGGCGGTCTCGTCGTCAGTGAGCATCTGCATCCCGGCCCTCCTGCGCCCCGCGGGTATCCTGCGGGGCGGTCAGGGTCAAGCGCGGTGTCCCTGGCCCGGACACCCGCTCATCCATCGAGCTAGGCCGCTTCGGACAGCACGCGGGCGAGGTCAAACAGGCGGCGACGCTGCGCCTCGGGGATCGCGTAGTAGGAGCGGACCAACTCGAGCGCCTCCTTGTCGGTGATGCGGTCACCCTCGGCCTGACGCGCCTGATCGCCCGCACCCTCGAGCCCCTCGAAGAAGAAGCTGATCGAGACGCCCAGGGCTTCGGCGATGTCCCACAGACGCGAGGCGCTGACCCGGTTCATGCCGGTTTCATATTTCTGGATCTGCTGGAACTTGATGCCCACGCAATCGGCAAGCTGTTGCTGCGTCATGCCCACCATCCACCGGCGGTGGCGGATGCGCTTTCCCACATGGGCGTCGACAGGATGTTTCATGAAATGTCTCCGTAAATCTTCCAGCTGTCCCTGCCTTCTTAACAAGCAAATTGTATGCCAAAGCGGGCTCAGTGCTGCTTTTCTTTCCAGAAAAAGTTCACTTGAAACAAACCTGTCTTTTTGGATATGTCCATTCATACAGACCGGCGCGTCCCGCGCGCAGAGCCCGGTGGATCGCCCATCGGGCGCACAGAAAAGGCCTCACTCGCCTCAGAGTGATTTTGCGAAATGCATTGCAGTTTGCAATCTTTTCACCGCCAAAATTTTGCAGATCGCAAACGAGGCCGAAGGCTCTGGCAAAAACGACATCCTGATGGTGAGATCCGTCCGATTTTCCGCCTCCGAAAGGCCATGAACAGCCCCATGCGCGCCTTCAGACTGACAGAAACCGGACAGGATCCGGCGCTGACCGACCTTCCCCTGCCTGAGCCCGGACCGGGCGAGATCCGCCTCCGCATCGCCGCCTGTGCGCTCAATTTCGCCGATCTGCTGATGATCCAGGGCCGCTACCAGGAGCGCCCGCCCCTTCCCCTGACTCTCGGTATGGAAGTGGCCGGCACGGTCGATGCGCTGGGGCCGGGCGTGGCGGGTCCTGCCCCCGGCACGCGCGTCGCGGCCTTCGGCTCCTGCGGAGGGCTGGCCGAGTTCGGCTGCTGGCCGGCCGACCGCTGCCTGCCGCTGCCCGACGGCGCCGGCTTCCGCGAGGCTGCGGCCTTCCAGATCGCCTATGGCACGGGCCATCTCGCGCTGGAACATCGCGCACGCCTGCAGCCGGGAGAACGGCTTCTGGTGACCGGGGCGGCGGGGGGCGTGGGCCTCGCAGCCGTCGAGATCGGCCGGCGCATGGGGGCGCGTGTCATCGCCAGCGCGCGTGGGGCTGACCGGCTCGAGATCGCGCGGCAGGCCGGCGCGCACGAGACGATCGACAGCGACACGCCCGACCTCAAGGCGGCGCTGAAGGCGCTGGGCGGCGTGGACGTGACCTATGACACGGTGGGCGGTGCGGGGTTCGATGCGGCGCTGCGCGCGTCGCGCCCCGAGGGCCGGCTCCTCGCCATCGGTTTTGCCGGCGGCGATGTCCCGCAGGTGCCGGCGAACCTGCTGCTGGTCAAGAACCTGAGCGTGATCGGCCTTTACTGGGGCGGCTACATGACCTTCGCGCCGCAGGTGCTGATGCGCAGCCTCGAGACGCTGCTGGGCTGGATCGCCGATGGCAGCCTGCGCCCTCACATCAGCCATGAACTGCCGCTCGAACGCGCGGCCGAAGGGCTGGAGTTGCTGCGGAGCCGGCAGGCGACGGGCAAGGTGGTGATCCTCCCCTGACGGTCAGGCGCGAAGCGCCAGCCGCGGCGCGTCCTCGGCCGCCTCGCCCGGAACGTGCCGCGCCGCCACCGGCGCGCCGCCCGCCTGCGCGGCATAGGCGCGGCGGATCAGGTCGGCCAGCACCTCGACCGCCGGGCTGTGCACGGGATCGGCGACATACAGATTGACCTTGCTCGTCTCGAGATCGGGCAGGACACCGCAATGCGGGATACGCTCCATGTAGCGCGGCTCGGCCCCGGCGAGCGAGACATGCACCGCCAGATCGGCCGAGACACTGGCCTCGATGGTGCGCGAGCTGTCGGACTCGACCGCCATTGTCCAGGGAATGCCCGCCGCATCGAGCGCCGACTGAACCCCCATGCGGAAAATGCAGTTCGGCTCGAAGGCAAGGCGCAACGGGCGCTGCTTCCAGGCCTGCCCGCCCGGTGCGCCGACCCAGACCAGCGGCAGTTCGACCAGCGTTTCGCCGCCGGGCTCCACCGCATCCTCGGTGGTCATGATGACGTCGCACTCGCCGCGCGCGAACTGCGCCTTGAGCTTGCGGGTATAAGACGAGAGCAGCGTCACCCGCATCCGCGGGAACTCGGCCGCGAACCGCTGCAGAACCTGCGGGATGGCGGGATAGACAATGTCGTGGGGCACGCCCAGCACCACCTCACCCTCGTAATCATCATGCGTGAGCCGGCCGAAGACCTCGTCGTTCAGTGCCAACATCCGCCGCGCGTAGCCCAGAAGCTGCTCGCCCGCCGCGGTCAGCGTCACCCGGCGGGCCGAGCGATCCAGAAGCGCCAGATCGAGCGCCTCCTCCAGCCGCTTGATCTGCATCGACACCGCGGACTGCGTCAGGTTCAGGAAGCCCGCCGCGCGCGTGACCCCGCCCGCGTCGGCAACCGCCACGAAGGACCGCAGCGCGGTCAGGTCGAGATTTCGGGGCATCACGACTCCTGATGATTGAAGTCAAAAGCATTCATTTTCCAAATGTGAACGATTCGGGCATAAGGATCAAGCGGAGGGAAGGTCCCTCTGGCCAGAACCCGACCACCGAAAGGACGGACACATGTTTGCCTCGCTTCACACAGCCCGCATCGCGACCCGCGGCGTGCAGGCGGGCGGGAGCCTTCAGCGCCTCGTCGCCCGTTTCAACAGCGCGCTCGCCGCCCGTCGCCAGCGCCGCGCGCTGGCCCACCTCGACCCGCATCTTCTGAGCGATGTCGGCCTTACCGCCGAGGAAGCCCGCATCGAGGCGACCCGCCCGCTCTGGGACGTGCCGTCGAACTGGCGCAACTGAGACGTCGCGCCACGCCCCCTGCCCCCGTCGCGGACCGGAAGTCCTTGAACTGGGGGGCCAGCTTTCCAATATTGGCGTCAAACAGTGTCCGGGCGATCGGGCACCCTGACGGATCAACAAGGAGAGCACGAGATGGCTGAGTATCAGACGGTGCGTTCGGTCGGCGCAGGCGCCCGGGCGGCCAGGATCGACGAGGGCCTTCGCGCCCACATGAACAAGGTCTACGGGCTGATGTCGGTCGGGATGCTGCTGACCGGCGGCGTGGCCTGGGCCGTCGGGACCAGCGAGCAGCTCTTCTCGCTGCTGCGCGACCCGGTGACGATGAGCCCGAACATCCTCGGCTGGATCGTGATGTTTGCCCCGCTGGTGATGGTCTTCGCCTTCGGCGCGGTGCTGAACCGTCTGAGCCAGGCCGCGGCGCAACTCTTCTTCTACGCCTATGCGGCCGTGATGGGCCTGTCGCTGAGCTGGATCTTCGTGGCCTTCACCGGCGTGTCGATCGCGCAGACCTTCCTGATCACCGCGATCGCCTTCGCGAGCCTCTCGCTCTTCGGCTACACGACGAAGAAGGACCTCTCGGGCTTCGGCACGTTCCTGATCATGGGCGTGGTGGGCCTGATCGTGGCGATGATCGTGAACATCTTCCTCGCCTCGTCGGCGCTGGCCTTCGCGATCTCGGTGATCGGCGTGCTGATCTTTGCCGGCCTCACCGCCTACGACACGCAGAACATCAAGAACACCTACCTCCAGCACGCCCACAGCGGCGATGCCGAGTGGCTGGGCAAGGCCGCCATCATGGGCGCGCTGCAGCTCTACCTCGATTTCATCAACCTGTTCATGTTCCTGCTGCAGTTCATGGGCAACCGCGAGTAATCGAAGCACCGTTCCGCCGCACCGCCAACCCGCCGGGGCCTCCTCGGCGGGTTTTTCCTTGGGCCGAGCCCAGGTTCTTCTTCGGGCCCCGCCCGGTGGGGCCTTCGCGGTCGGGGCGGCCGCGCCCCCGGATGGAAGAGGCGCAAAAGCAGAAGGCCGCGCCCAGGAGGCACGGCCTTTTCCGCAAACCGGCAGAGGCAGATCTTACTTGATCTTGCCTTCCTTGTACTCGACATGCTCGCGCTTGACCGGGTCGTACTTGCGGACGACCATCTTGTCGGTCATGGTGCGGGCGTTCTTCTTGGTCACGTAGAAGTGCCCGGTGCCCGCCGTCGAGTTCAGCCGGATCTTGATCGTCGTCGGCTTCGCCATGGTTTCTCTCCTGCAGTCGGCGGGCAGACGCCCCCCGCAAAAATCCCTGAGGCCCGCCTTTTACCGAGGCTGATGCAGGAGTCAACCGCAAAAGGCCCCTGAAACGGCAGGCCGCGGAAGATGAAAAGGCCCGCGCGGCGCGTGTGTCGCACGGGCCTGACGCGGCGCCTTTTCGGAGCCTCAGTTCGAGATGCCACGGAGCCTCTCGGAGCGGCGGCGGAGCAGTTCGACCGTCGCCAGCAAGGCCACGGAGATGATCACGAGAATGGTCGCCACGGAGAGAATGGCGGGGCTGATCTGCTCGCGTATCCCGTTCCACATCTGGCGGGGAATCGTCTGCTGATCATGCGCGGCCACGAAGAGAACCACCACCACCTCATCGAACGAAGTGACGAAGGCGAAGAGCGCGCCCGAGACGACGCCCGGCAGGATGAGCGGCATGGTGACCTTGAAGAAGGTCGTGGTGGGACTGGCGCCGAGCGAGGCGGCGGCGCGGGTGAGCGACTTGTCGAAGCCGATCAGCGTGGCCGTCACGGTGATGATCACGAACGGAATGCCCAGCGTCGCATGGGCCAGCACCACGCCCACATAGCTGCCCGCAAGACCGGTGGCGGAATAGAAGAAGAAGAGCCCGGTGGCCGTGATGATGATCGGCACGATCATCGGCGAAATGAGGATCGCCATGATGGCCCGCCGAAACGGCATCTCGGGCCGCGACAGACCGAGGGCGGCAATGGTGCCGAGAACGGTCGCGACGATGGTCGATGAGACGCCGATGATGACGGAGTTCTTGGCCGCCCGCACCCAGGCCGCGTTGTTCCACACATCCATCCACCAGGATGAGGTGCGCGGCGCCTCGGGGTTGGCCATGCCGAAGGTGAGCAGCGTGTCGTACCAGCGCAGCGAGTAGCCGTCGGGGTCGAGCGCAAGCATCTTCTCGGTGAAGGTGAAGTAGGGCTCCACGTTGAAGCTGAGCGGAATGATGATCAGGATCGGCGCGATCAGGAACAGGAAGATCAGGGCGCAGATCACGCGATAGGCGTAGTACCAGATGCGCTCGAGCGGGCTGGCATAAACGGGAAGAGCCATCGGGCGGGTCTCCTGAGGCAGAGGCCGGGGGCGCTGCCCCCGGACCCCCGGGATATTTGGGCAGAGTGAAAGGCCGGTCAGCCCAGCTTGAGATTGTCGATGCCGACCAGACGGTCGTAGAGCCAGTAAAGGATCAGCACGGCGGCCAGCAGCACGGCGGCGAGGGCCGCGGCGAGCGACCAGTTCAGGCTGTCCTGCATGTGGAAGGCGATCAGGTTCGAGATGAGCTGCCCCGAAGCGCCCCCCACGAGCGCCGGGGTGATGTAGTAGCCGACGCCGAGGATGAAGACGAGCAGCGCGCCCGCGCCGATGCCCGGCAGGGTCTGGGGAAGATAGATCCGGCGGAAGGCCGTCCAGCTTGAGGCGCCGAGCGAGCGGGCGGCCCGGACATAGGAGGGCGGGATCGGCCGCATCACGGAATAGAGCGGCAGGATCATGAAGGGCAGCAGGATGTGCGTCATGGCGATGATCGTGCCGGTCTGGTTGTAGATCATCTGGATCCGGTTCGCATCGGAGATGAGGCCTGTGGCCACCAGGGAGTTGTTGACGACCCCCTGGCCCTGCAGCAGCACGATCCACGACGTCGTCCGCACGAGAAGCGAGGTCCAGAAGGGCAGGAGCACCAGGATCATCAGCAGGTTCGAGGTGCGCAGGGGCAGCGTGGCGAGCAGGTGGGCGATCGGAAAGCCCAGCAGCAGGCAGAGCACCGTGATCAGGCCCGCGATCAGGAAGGTTCGCTGGAAGAGCATGACATACACGCGGCGCTCCTGGGGGGCCCGCACGATGTTGCCCTCGTTGTCGCGGGCGAGATCGACCGAGGCGAGGAAGAAGTTCGGCGAATAGGCCCGCGAGACCTGTCGCATCGTGCCCCAGAGACTCGGGTTGCCCCATTTCGGATCCGCCTCGAGGACGGCCTCCCTGTAGGGCGGCTCGAACCCGCGCGCCTTGCGGCCGGTCGAGGTGAAGAGCGAGCGGGTGCCCGGCATCTCGTAGTTCACCCGCGTGCCCACGATGCCGATGGTCTTGGCCTCGGCCGCGCCCTTGAGATCGGCGGCAAGGGCTGCATAGGCGACCTCGTCCGGCTCGGTTCCGGGTTCGGTATCGGCGAACCACTGGCTGAGCTGCGGCATGTTGCGGGAGAAGCCGTCATTGTGGATCGAGCGGTGCAGCATCTGCCCGATCGGGACGATGAAGGTTATGACGATGAAGAGCAGAAGCGGCAGCACCAGAAGGAAGGCGCGGCGCCGTGCGCGGGACTGGGCGCGGCCGAGTGCGGCCTTCAGCGGGCGGCCATCGGCCGTCGTGAGGCGCCCGGGAGTCGGGGCGGCGAGATCTGTGGTTGCGTCGGCCATCTTTACCCTCGCATCAGGGGGCGCGCACCGGAATGCGCGCCCGTCCGTATCAGTTCGCCAGCCAGGCGTTGAACCGCTCTTCCAGCTCGGTATCGTGATCGACCCAGAACTCGTAGGACGAGGGCAGCGCGTTGGTCAGGTTCGCCTCGGCCGTCGGCATGTGCGGGGCCATCTCGGTCTGGCCGTCCTGATAGAGCCCGACCAGCGGGGCCGAGGACTTGCGGGCCGGGCCGTAGCTGATCCACTTGGCCTGGTCGGCCAGCGGCTGCGTCCCGGTTGCGAAGGCCACGAACTTCTTCGCCGCCTCGAGGTTGGGCGCGCCCTTCGGGATCACGAAGAGGTCGTATTCATAGACCTGACCGTCCCAGATCGGCACGAAGGGCTTGTTCTCGCTGACCGCGGCCGCGAAGATCCGGCCGTTGTAGGCGGTCGTCATGGCCACCTCGCCATCCGCCAGAAGCTGGACCGGCTGGGCGCCCGCCTCCCACCAGATCAGGTCGCCCTTGATCGAGGCAAGCTTGGCGAAGGCGCGCTCGACGCCTTCCTGCGTGTCCAGCACGTCATAGACCTCGGCCGCCGGGACGCCATCGCCCATCAGCGCCATCTCGAGCGTGGTCTTGGCGCTCTTCCACATGGCGCGCTTGCCGGGGAACTTCGACGTGTCGAAGAAGTCGGCGATGGTCTGCGGCTTCTCGTCGGGGAATTTCGACTCGTCGTAGGCCACGATCATGGAATAGACGATGTTGCCCACGGCGCATTCGCTGAGAGCGCCCGGCAGGAAGTCCTCGGTCGCCGGAGTGCCGTCGGGCGCGGGCGGCAGCATGGCCGGGTCGATCTCTTCGAGCTGGCCCTCGTCGCACAGGCGCACCGCGTCCGAGGTGTTCACATCCACCACATCGACGCTGACATTGTTGGCCTCGACCATCGCCTTGAGCGGCGTGGCGGGGTTGTCCGCATCCACCGACACCACGCCGATGCCGGTCTCGGCGGTGAAGGGCTTGTGGAACGCCTCGACCTGGCTGGTCGTATAGGCGCCGCCCCAGGACATGACCGTGATCTGCTCCGCCGCGGCGGAGAAGGCCACGGCCGTCAAGGCGGTGGACAGAATGAGGGCCTTCTTCATCGAGTCGTCTCCCATGTTGTGCAGTCTCGTTGTTATTGGCCGCAGCCTGCGGCAGGTCCGTTATTACGGAGTCAAAGCGGATCGAGCGCGCGCGCGTCCTGGGGCGCCCAGCCGATCCGGATCCTTTCGCCGGGCTGCAGCATCCGCTGGCCCAGCGTGTTCCGGCTCTTGATGACGAACTCCTCGGAACCGGCCACCCGCAGGCGGGTGCGGAAGATATCGCCCATGTAGATGAACTCCATCACCTCGGCCTCGATGAGGTGGGCGTTCGGCGGCAGCATCTCGGGCTTGTATTCCACCCGTTCGGGGCGGATCGAGACGAGAGTCTTCTGGCCCTTGTGGCTGACGTTGACCGGAGTTGCGTCGATCAGCTCGCCGGTGTCGAGCCGGACCAGCGCGCGGCCCTCGGCGATCTCCTCGATCACGCCGGGCAGGCGGTTGTTCTCGCCGATGAAGCTGGCGACGAAGCTGTTCCGCGGGCGCTCGTACAGCTCGTCGGGCGGGGCGAGTTGCTGGATGCGGCCGTCGTTGAAGACGGCGATCCGGTCCGACATGGTCAGCGCCTCGCCCTGGTCGTGGGTCACATAGACCACCGTGATGCCAAGGCTCTCGTGCAGGTGCTTGATCTCGAACTGCATGTGCTCGCGCAGCTGCTTGTCGAGCGCGCCGAGCGGCTCGTCCATCAGCACGAGCTGCGGGTCGAACACCAGCGCGCGGGCCAGCGCGATCCGCTGCTGCTGGCCACCCGAGAGCTGGGCCGGGCGGCGGTTCGCAAAGGCGCCCATCTGCACCATGTCGAGCGCGCGCTTGATCTTGCGCTCGCGGTCGCTCCGCGACATGCCCCGCACCTCGAGCGGAAACGAGAGGTTCTCGCCCACCGTCATGTGCGGAAAGAGCGCGTAGTTCTGGAACACCATGCCGATGCCGCGCTTGTGCGGGGGCACGGTGTTGATCGGGCGCCCGTCGAGCCGGATGTCGCCGTGGGTGGCGGTCTCGAACCCCGCCAGCATCATGAGACAGGTGGTCTTGCCCGACCCGGATGGCCCCAGCATCGTGAGGAACTCGCCCTGCCCTATGGTCAGGTTGAGATCCTTAACGACCAGCGTCTCCCCGTCGTAGCTTTTCTGCACATGTTCGAAAACGACGAAACCGTCGTCCTGGGTAGAAGCCACCACCCCATTCTCCCCATCTTGGTCCGGCAGGTTTCCTGCACTCGTTATGATCGTTTAAAACGGAACGGTCCCCGCAATGCAATCTTGTTGTGCACAGGCTGCGGGAGGGGCGGCGGTTGCCACCTTGATGGGCAGGTTGCACGGCAACACGCGCGCCCAAGCGCCGGGATGCGAACTGACGGGATCCAAATACGACGCATGGGCGACAAAAGCGCCGTCGCCCGCCCCTGGCCGAACCTGAAACGCCGAAGGGCGGCCCGGCGGGCCGCCCTTCGGCGTTTCGTCAGAGAAATGGTGCGGTCGAGAAGACTCGAACTTCCACGGGAGTTACCCCACAGCGACCTCAACGCTGCGCGTCTACCAATTCCGCCACGACCGCACTGCCTTGGCTTGGTGGCGGGTTCTTAGCCAAGCTCGCGAGGGAAGAAAAGGGCTATTTTCGCGCCGCGTCAAAAATGTTCGAAAGGCCTGGGATGGCCCCTCGGCTCGCGGGCCAAGCCGCGGGTCTTGCGCGAGAAGTCCCGCGCCAAAGCCCTGCCGCAAGGCTAGCGGCGCGCACCGTCTTGCCATAGATCCCGCACAGGGCCGGCACGATCCGGGCCCTGCGCCGCAGATCGGGAGGAAGGCCGCGATGTCTGACGTGGAATGGTCGGTTCTTCCGGGGCTCAGCCCCTACCAGGAAACGCTGTCGGCGATGGAGGCCCGCGTCGCCGCCATCCGCGCCGGCGACGCCCCCGAGGCGGTCTGGCTGCTCGAGCACCCCCCGCTCTACACGGCCGGCACCTCGGCACGCCCCGAGGATCTGGTCGAACCGGACCGCTTCCCCGTCCATGTCGCGGGCCGCGGCGGGCAATATACCTACCACGGGCCGGGACAGCGGGTGGCCTATGTCATGCTCGATCTCGACCGGAGGGGCCGTGACGTGCGCCGCTTCGTGTGCGCGCTCGAGGATTGGGTGATCGCCACGCTGGCCGAGTTCAATGTGAAGGGCGAACGGCGCGCGGGCCGTGTGGGGGTCTGGGTCGTCCGCCCCGACCGCGCCCCCGGACCCGGCGGCCAGCCCCGAGAGGACAAGATCGCGGCCATCGGCGTGAAGCTCCGCCGCTGGGTGAGCTTTCACGGGCTCTCCATCAACCTCGAGCCCGACCTGTCCCACTTCGAGGGCATCGTGCCCTGCGGCATCCGCGAGCATGGCGTGACGAGCCTCGTCGATCTGGGCCTGCCCGTCACGATGCAGGATCTCGACGCGGCCCTGCTGCGCACCTTTTCCCGCTCCTTCCCGGACTGATCCGCACGCCGTCCGGGCGGCCCGAGCCTCCGCCACCGATCCCGGCGGGTCCTTGCAGCCTGTCCGCGCCCGGGTGCAGCCCGAACGGGACGCAACGGAACGCCCGAGCGAGGCACGTCCGGCATCTCCTGCCGGACGCGGCCCTTCTGCGGCACCATGCCACTCAACAAAACGGCGGACTGGCCGAATTTATTGATCCAGATCAAAGTGCGAAGTTGCCGGAGCACATCCGGCGCTCTACACATAGACGCAGGCGCGGGTCGCGAGCCTGTCCGGCGCCTGCGGGATCGAAACAGCACGCGGGGAGGCGAGCCCATGGCCGACGCAGCCATCCATGGCCACGAGCACGACCGGAGGGGGTTCTTCACCCGCTGGTTCATGTCCACCAACCACAAGGACATCGGCGTTCTCTATCTCTTCACCGGGGGCCTCGTCGGGCTGATCTCGGTGGCCTTCACCGTCTACATGCGGATGGAGCTGATGGCGCCCGGCGTGCAGTTCATGTGCGCCGAGCATCTGGAATCGGGACTGGTCAAGGGCTTCTTCCAGTCGCTCTGGCCTTCGGCGGTCGAGAACTGCACGCCGAACGGCCATCTGTGGAACGTGATGATCACGGCCCACGGCATCCTGATGATGTTCTTCGTGGTGATCCCCGCGCTGTTTGGCGGCTTCGGCAACTATTTCATGCCGCTGCACATCGGCGCGCCGGACATGGCCTTCCCGCGGATGAACAACCTGTCCTTCTGGCTCTATGTGGCGGGGACCTCGCTCGCCGTCGCCTCGCTCTTCGCGCCGGGCGGCAACGGGCAGCTGGGATCGGGGATCGGCTGGGTGCTCTATCCGCCGCTCTCCACCTCCGAATCGGGCTATTCGACCGATCTCGCGATCTTCGCGGTGCACCTCTCGGGCGCGTCCTCGATCCTTGGCGCGATCAACATGATCACCACCTTCCTGAACATGCGCGCGCCGGGCATGACCATGCACAAGGTGCCGCTCTTTGCCTGGTCGATCTTCGTCACCGCCTGGCTGATCCTGCTGGCGCTGCCGGTGCTGGCCGGGGCGATCACCATGCTGCTCACCGACCGCAACTTCGGCACCACCTTCTTCCAGCCCTCGGGCGGCGGCGACCCGGTGCTTTACCAGCACATCCTGTGGTTCTTCGGCCATCCCGAGGTCTATATCATCGTCCTGCCCGCCTTCGGCATCGTCAGCCACGTCATCGCCACCTTCTCGAAGAAGCCGATCTTCGGCTATCTGCCGATGGTCTATGCGATGGTGGCGATCGGGGTGCTGGGCTTCGTGGTCTGGGCGCACCACATGTACACCGCGGGCCTCAGCCTCACGCAGCAGAGCTATTTCATGATGGCGACCATGGTGATCGCGGTGCCCACCGGGATCAAGATCTTCTCATGGATCGCGACCATGTGGGGCGGCTCGATCGAACTCAAGACGCCGATGCTCTGGGCGCTGGGGTTCCTGTTCCTCTTCACCGTGGGCGGCGTTACCGGCATCGTGCTGAGCCAGGCGAGCGTGGACCGCTACTATCACGACACCTACTATGTCGTCGCCCACTTCCACTATGTGATGAGCCTCGGCGCGGTGTTCGGCATCTTCGCGGGGATCTACTTCTGGATCGGCAAGATGTCGGGCCGGCAATATCCCGAGTGGGCCGGCAAGCTGCATTTCTGGATGATGTTCGTCGGCGCGAACCTGACGTTCTTCCCGCAGCATTTCCTCGGGCGGCAGGGGATGCCCCGGCGCTACATCGACTATCCCGAGGCCTTCGCCACTTGGAACTTCGTCTCGTCGCTGGGCGCCTTCCTGTCCTTCGCCTCGTTCCTCTTCTTCATCGGCATCGTCTTCTACACCCTGACGCGCGGCGCGCGCGTGACGGCGAACAACTACTGGAACGAACATGCCGACACGCTGGAATGGACGCTGACCTCGCCTCCGCCCGAGCACACGTTCGAGCAGCTTCCCAAGCGCGAGGACTGGGACCGTTCGCACGCGCACTGACATGCCCTACGAATGGGTCATCATGCCGAAGGCCCCGGAGCGATCCGGGGCCTTTTGCCATGCCGACGGGGACGCTCCGGCCTACCGGCTGCACCTGTGGCCCTACCGCTCGCTGCCGCGCCGCGGCTTTGCGGGTTTCATCGGGGCCACCTGCCTGCTGCTCGCGCTGCCGCTGGTGGGGGTGCTCGGCTCACCCGTGCTCTGGGGGCTGCTGCCGTTCCTGGCCTTGGCGGTCACGGGCATCTGGCTTGCGCTGAACCGCAGCTATGCCGATGGCGAGATCCTCGAGGAGCTGACGCTCTGGAGCGACCGGGTGACGCTCGACCGGCACGGGCCACGCGGACGGCGGCAGAGCTGGCAGGCCAACCCGCACTGGGTGCGGGTGACGCTTCACGGCAAGGGGGGCCCGGTGCCCAACTACCTGACTCTCGGCGGCGGCCCGCGCGAGGTCGAGATCGGTGCCTTTCTCAGCGAGGAAGAGCGGCTGGCGCTGCTGCCCGAGCTGCGTCAGGCGCTGGCCCGCGGGCGGTGACGGAGGCGCGCGCCCCGGTCAGCCCAGGCGGTCCTTCACCATCGGGCCCACGGCGCCGAAGTCCATCTGGCCGGTATAGCGCGCCTTCAGCTCGGCCATGACCTTGCCCATGTCGCGGATCGTCGTGGCGCCCACCTCGGCGATGGCGGCGGAAATGGCGGCCTCCACCTCTTCGGGATCGAGCTGGCGCGGCAGGAACTCCTCGATCACCTCGATCTCGGCCCGTTCCTTCTCGGCAAGCTCCAGCCGGCCGCCCTCCTCATAGGCGCGCGCGCTTTCGGCGCGCTGGCGGACCATGCGGCCGAGGATGGCGGTGATCTCCTCGTCCGACACCATTCCGGCGGCCCCGTCCACACGGGCCGCGATGTCGCGATCCTTGATGGCGGCATTGATGAGGCGCAGGGTCGAGAGGCGATCGGGCTCCTTCGCGCGCATCGCCTCTTTCATGGCATCCTGAAGCTCTTCGCGCAGGGTCATCCTCATCCGTCTCCGTGGCTGTGCGAAACCCGCACCATACAGGCAAGCCTTCGCCGACACAACCACGCCCCCGAAGATCAAGCCATTGATCAAAAAGGATAAGTCATTTCGGTCGCGGCCTTGACCCGCAGGGCCCCAACCCTTAGTGTCCGCCAGATTTTGCCAAGGAGTCGCCCCATGGCCGCCGCCAGCCCCACCGAAAAACCCACGGCCTGCCTCGCACTCGCCGACGGCACCATCTTTTACGGAAAGGGCTTCGGCGCCCGGGGTGAGACGGTGGCGGAACTTGTCTTCAACACCGCCATGACCGGATATCAGGAGATCATGACCGATCCCTCCTATGCCGGGCAGATCGTGACCTTCACCTTCCCCCATGTGGGCAATGTGGGCGTGACCCCCGAGGATGATGAGACGGCCGAGCCGGTCGCCTCGGGCATGGTCGTCAAGTGGGATCCGACCGAACCCTCGAACTGGCGCGCCACCTCCGAGCTGACCTCGTGGCTTCTGGCCAAGGGCCGGATCGGCATCGGCGGCATCGACACGCGCCGGCTGACCCGCGCGATCCGCCAGCAGGGCGCGCCGCATGTGGCGCTGGCCCACGATCCCGAGGGCCGCTTCGACATCGAGGCCCTGGTCGCCAAGGCCCGCGGCTGGCGCGGCCTCGTCGGGCTCGACCTGGCCCGCGACGTGACCTGCGCCCAGAGCTATCGCTGGGACGAGATGCGCTGGGCCTGGCCCGAGGGCTACCGCTCGCGCACCGAGCCGGGCCTCAAGGTCGTGGCGATCGACTACGGCGCCAAGCGCAACATCCTCCGTTGCCTCGCCTCGGCGGGCTGCGACGTGACCGTGCTGCCCGCGAGCGCCACGGCCGAGGATGTGCTGGCGCTGAACCCCGAGGGTGTCTTCCTGTCGAACGGCCCCGGCGATCCGGCCGCGACCGGCGCCTATGCCGTGCCGATGATCCAGGGCGTGCTCGAGAAGGATCTGCCGCTCTTCGGCATCTGCCTTGGCCACCAGATGCTGGCGCTCGCGCTCGGGGCGAAGACGGTCAAGATGAACCACGGCCACCACGGCGCGAACCACCCGGTGAAGGATCTGGACACCGGCAAGGTCGAGATCACCTCGATGAACCACGGCTTCACCGTGGACAGCCAGACCCTGCCCGCCGGCGTGAAGGAAACGCATGTGAGCCTCTTCGACGGCTCGAACTGCGGCATCCGGGTCGCGGACCGGCCGGTCTTCTCGGTGCAGTATCACCCCGAGGCCAGCCCCGGCCCGCAGGACAGCTACTACCTGTTCGAGCGGTTCGCCGCCGCCATGCGCGCCCGCCGCGCGGCCTGAGGCCGGCGGCTCCGGCCAGCCGGAGCCGCAGCAAGTCCGAAGCCCGGAGCGTCGCGCCGGGCACCCGCAGCACATCGGTTCGTGACCCTCTCCGGCGCCCTTGGCCGGAACCAAACACCCTTCGGCTTCCTTTTTCCGGTAACGGAGGGCGCAGGGCCTGCGGCAGGGGCTCGGTCCCGCAAGCGGCCCGCGCGCCCCGCAAGAAGGACAAGCCGATGACCGGATCTCTCCCCCGCCGCCTCCTGCCCGCCCTGGCCGCCCTCGCGCTGGTCGCCGCCTGCGCGCCAGAGCCTCCGCCCAGCCGAAGCGCCGCCCCGATGGGGATCTCTCCGCAGATTGCCGCGGTCTATGGCCCGGTTCAGGACGGAGAGCGCATCATCCCTGCCGTCCCGCCGCAATATCTGGCCGAGCACAAGATCCGCCGCGAGGTCGATTACTGGACCGACCAGCCACCCGGCACCATCGTGGTCGATCCCTACGCCCGCTACCTCTATCTCGTGCAGCCGGGCCAGCGCGCCATCCGCTATGCCGTGGCCGTGGGGCGCGAGGGCCGCGGCTTTTCCGGCGATGCGGTGATCCCGATCAAGCGCGAGTGGCCGCGCTGGATCCCGACCAAGAGCATGATCGAGGAAGACCCCGAACAATACGGCCCCTACAGGGACGGGATGGACGGCGGCCTCTCGAACCCGCTCGGGGCACGGGCACTCTATCTGCACAGGAACGGCAAGGACACCTACTACCGCATCCACGGCACCAACGATGTCTCCTCGATCGGTCAGGCCACCTCGGCCGGCTGCATCCGGCTCTGGAACCAGGACATCCTCGATCTCTACGCGCGCGTGCAGCCCGGAACCCGCGTCGTCGTGCTCACCGAAGCCGATTCCGGGCGGGGCACGGTGCCGACCGGCAACGCCCTCCCGCCGCGCGTGGCCGGGTTCGACCCGGTGGCGCCTCCCGGCGAGACGGCGGCCACGATGTTCTTCACCGAGCGATTCTGACAGTCGGCTTGCGGTGAAGGGGCAGGCACGCTCTGCTGCCCCCTCCCCCAGATTGGCCTTGGGGCTTTCAAGCCTTCTTAACCAGTTCGAGCGAAGGTGCGGCATCCAGCGAAAGGCTTGACCGTGGCCGCCCCTCCCCTTGTCCTGTCCGTCGAAAGGCGCCGCCCGATGCCGCCTTCCAAGGCCGCGCCTTTGCCCGAGGCCCCGGCTCCCGACGCCTTGGGCGTGATGCTCCTGCGGCAGGGCCACCTTGCGCCGCACCGGATCATGGGCGCCCTCCGGCGCAGTTCGGGCCATGCGGCGGGACTTGCCGACGTGCTTCTGGCCGAAGGGGCCATGGATGAGGAGGAAATCCTCGCCCTGACCGCCCGCCAAAGCGGCCTGCCGCTGCTCGATCCGGCAACGGGGGCCGCCGATCCGCGGCTCATCGACCGCCTCGGCGTTCGGACCTGCCTGCGCGAGACGCTTCTGCCGGTGCATGACGTCGGCGGCGCCGTGCTGGTCGCGGCCCCGTCGCCCGAGAGCTTCCGGCGCCACGGCCCGCTGCTCGGGCATCTCTTCGGGCGCGTGATCCCCGTGCTGGCCACGCGAACCGCGATCGAGGGCGCGCTGCATGCGGCGCGCGCCACAGCCATCGGACTTGCGGCCGAAACCCGCGTCACGCCCGGCGAAAGCTGCCGGGGCTGGCGCACCGGGCGGGCCACGCGGCTTGCCCTCGGCACGGCCCTCGGCATTGCCGCAGGGCTGATGCTGGCGCCGGGGCTGGTGGTGCTCGCGCTTTCCCTCTGGGCGCTGTTCGCCATGACCTGTGGCACCGCCCTGCGGATCGCCACAGCCATAGCCACGCTCCGCCGCCGCCCGCCGGAGCCGCCCTGCCCGCCCCTCCTGCGGCTGCCCATCGTCTCGGTGATCGTCGCCCTCTACCAGGAGGAGGATATCGCCGGCCGCCTCGTGGCGCGGCTCGGGCGGATCGACTATCCGCATGACCGGCTCGAGATCCTGCTTGTCGTCGAAGAGGCCGATCTGCGCACCCGCAAGGCTCTGGTCGAGGCCCGCCTGCCGCCCTGGATGCGGATCGTGATCTCTCCCGCCGGCGCCATCCGCACCAAGCCGCGTGCGCTCAACGTGGCGCTCGACCATTGCCGCGGCTCGATCGTGGGCGTCTATGACGCCGAGGATGCGCCCGACCCCGACCAGATCCGCCGCGTGGTCGAGGGGTTCAGCCGCCGCGGCTCGCAGGTGGCCTGCCTTCAGGGCCAGCTCGACTATTACAACCCGCGGACCAACTGGCTCTCGCGCTGCTTCACCATCGAATATGCCTCCTGGTTCCGCCTGATGCTGCCGGGGCTCGACCGGCTCGGGCTTGCGGTGCCGCTGGGGGGAACGACGCTCTTCTTCCGCCGCGAGGCGCTCGAGGATCTGGGAGCGTGGGACGCCCACAACGTCACCGAGGACGCCGATCTCGGCATCCGCCTCGCGCGCCATGGCTACCGGACGGACCTGATCGACACGGTGACGGGCGAAGAGGCGAACTGCCGCGCGCTCCCCTGGATCAAGCAGCGCTCCCGCTGGATCAAGGGCTTCATGATGACCTGGGCCGTCCACATGCGCGATCCGGTGCTTCTGTGGCGGCAGCTGGGCCCCTGGCGCTTTGCCGGCTTTCAGGTAATGTTCCTCGGCTCGCTGTCGCAGACGCTGCTGGCCCCGGTCCTGTGGTCGTTCTGGCTGCTGGCCCTCGGCCTGCCGCATCCGGTGACGCCGCTTCTGTCCACGCCGGCCCTCTGGGCCATCGTCGGCCTGCTCCTCGGAGCAGAGGGGGTGAGCATCGCGCTCGGCATCCTCGCGCTGCGCCTCACGCGGCACAAGCTCAACCCCCTGTGGGTGCCGACGATGCATCTCTACAACCCGCTGGCCACCCTCGCCGCCTACAAGGCCCTGTGGGAACTTCTCCGCGCGCCCTTCTACTGGGACAAGACGCGCCACGGCCTCTTCGACGGCTCTTCGCGGGGGCCGGCGGCCTGGGTGCCGCGGCTGAGAGGCCAACGCGCGGCCTGATGGCGCGTCACCGCATCCGCAACTCGCCCGCATCCACCCTCAGCCGGGTCTCGAAGGCCTTCGAGATGTGATTGCGCAGGGCGGCATAGGCCGCATCGCCGTCACGGGACGCGATGGCCTGAACGATCTGGTCATGTTCGGCCATCGCCACCTCGTCACGCCCCTCGGCCGCGAAGGAGGTGTTCGCCATAAGGGCCATCGACCGATGCACGAGGTCAAGCTGCTGCACGAGAAAGCGGTTGTGCGACGCGAGATGGATCTGCTTGTGGAACCGCTTGTTGGCCTTCGACAGCGCCCGCGGATCGCCGCCGAGGAGCGCGCGGTCATCCTCGACCATGCCGCGCAGCACGCGGATCTCCTCTTCCGTGGCGTGCCGCGCCGCCAGCCGCGCGGCCAGCCCCTCCAGTTCGGTGCGCACGGTGTAAAGCTCGGACAGCTGGTTGTGGTCGAGCGACGCCACGATCAGGCTCCGCCCGTCGCGCGTCAGCATCGACTGGGTCTCGAGCCGCTGCAGCGCCTCGCGAACCGGCGTCCGCGACACGCCCAGCCGCTCGGCCAGTTCGGATTCGACCAGACGGTCGCCCGGCTTGTAGAGCCCTCCCTCGATGGCCTCGAGGATCAGCGTATAGGCATCTTTCTGCACGAGGACGCGGCCCTTTCCCAAGCTTCCTGCGGAACGGCGCGACGTTATCCGCGAGCGGCGATGCAGATCAACGGCAAACCATTGCGCCGTCACGCCGCCGGGTCTAGCGTCCGCCCATGGTGGCCGATCGTTTCTCGCACGTCCGGGGCTGGGTCTTCGACCTCGACAACACACTCTATCCGCCCTCCGCCCGGCTCTTCGACCAGATCGAGCGGCGCATGACCGACTGGGTGATGACCGAGCTTCGGGTGGTGCGCGACGAGGCCGACCGGCTGCGACGGCACTACTGGCACCGCTACGGCACCACGCTCGCGGGCCTGATGGCCGAGCATGGCGTCGATCCGGGCCCCTATCTCAGCCATGTCCACGACATCTCGCTCGACCATCTCGAGCGCGACATGATCCTCGCGGCCCGCATCCGCGCCCTTCCGGGGCGCAAGATCGTCTATACCAACGGCTGCGCCCCCTATGCCGAGCGCGTGCTCGAGGCGCGCGGCCTCGGCGGTCTCTTCGACGCCGTCTATGGGGTCGAGCACGCGGGCTTCCGGCCCAAGCCCGAGCGCGCCGCCTTCGAGACCGTCTTTGCCGCCGACCGGCTCAGCCCCGCCGCCGCGGCCATGTTCGAGGATGATTCGCGCAACCTCGTCGAGCCGCATGCGATGGGGATGCGCACGGTCCATGTCGCGCCCGAGGCGGTGCCGGCGCCCCACATCCACCACCACACGCTCGACCTGTCGGAGTTTCTGGCCCGGCTTCAGCCCTGATCGCCCCGGAACGCGGCATAATGCCCTAGCAATATCGCCCGTTTGCGACTATCTGTCCGACGTTGTTAACGGAGATCCTGCATGAACGCTTACGCCGACATCACCGACCTGCCGAACCACATCATCCCCCCGGTGGAGCGCCACACGCGCAAGACGAACCGCGATGACCTGGTCCTGTTCGCCTTTGCGGCCGCGCTGATCGCGATCGTGGCGCTTGGCACGCTGGCGTTCGGCCCCGTCATGCTGGGCATGACCGCGCTCGTCTTCGTGCCGGTGATGATGGGCCTTATCGTGATGATCACGCTGGGCTGATCTGGACGACCGGCGCCCACGCCTCTAGCGTCCCCGGAAACGGAGGAAACCATGGCCCGGATCGCAACCGACATTCTCGTCTCCGGCGGAGGGGTCGCCGGCCTCACGGCCGCGGCCGCCTTTGCCTCGGCCGGCTGGTCCGTGATCTGCGTCGACCCCCAGCCGCCAGTCACTTCGGCCGAAGCCGAAGGCGCCGACCTGCGCTCGACGGCGCTTCTCCAGCCCTCCATCCCGCTTCTGCAGGCGGCTGGCCTCTGGCCGCGGCTTGCGCCGCACGCCGCACCGCTGCAGGTCATGCGGATCGTGGATGCCGGCGGCCCCGTGCCCGAACCGCGCGTGGTGAAGGATTTCGACGCGGCCGACATCTCCGGCCAGCCCTTCGGGTGGAACCTGCCGAACTGGCTGCTGCGGCGCGAGATGGTGGCTCATCTCAAGACCCTGAAGAAGGTGGATTTCCGCCCCGGCACCGCGACCCGGTCCGTCCTCACCCGCGAGAGCGAGGCGCTCGTGACGCTCTCGGACGGCACGCGCGTCTCGGCCCGCCTGCTGGTGGCCGCCGACGGGCGCGCCTCTCCGGTCCGCGACGCGCTGGGGATTGCGGTGCGCACGCTGCGTTACGGCCAGAAGGCGCTCGCCTTCACCGTCACGCATCCGATCCCGCACGAGAATGTCTCGACCGAGATCCACCGCTCGGGCGGCCCCTTCACGCTCGTGCCCCTGCCCGATGCCGGCGGCAAGCCCGCCTCGGCCATCGTCTGGATGGAGCGGGGCGCCGAGGCGCTGCGCCTGAAGGCCCTGCCGCGCGCGGCGTTCGAAGCCGAGATGACGGCGCGCTCCTGCGGTCTGCTCGGGCCACTCACGCTCAATTCGCAGATCAATGTCTGGCCCATCATCAGCCAGGTGGCCGAACGCATGTCGGGCGAGCGCACGGCGCTGATGGCCGAGGCGGCCCATGTCATGCCGCCCATCGGCGCGCAGGGGCTGAACATGAGCCTCGCCGACCTGCGCGCGCTGCTGGAGCTGGCCGCCGATCACAAGGGCGATTTCGGGTCGGCCGCCATGCTCGACGCCTACCACCGGCGCCGGCACTGGGAGGTGCAGGCCCGCATCCTCGGCATCGACCTTCTCAACCGCGCCTCGATGGCCGGCGATCCCGCCTGGCGCGACCTGCGCGCCACGTTCCTGGGCGCCCTCTACGGATCGGCGCCGGTGCGCCGCACGCTAATGCGTGCGGGCCTCGGCGTCGCCTGAGCCTCAGATCACCCGGTCCACCACCGCCTTCAGCCGCGCAACCGTGCCTTCCACGTCGGCCAGCTTGTCCAGCCCGAAAAGGCCGAGCCGGAAGGTGCGGAACTCGGCCCCCTCGCCCACCTGCAACGGCACACCCGCCGCGATCTGCATCCCCTGCGCGAGGAACTTCCGCCCGGTCTGGATCTCGGGATCGTCCGTGTAGCTGACGACCACACCGGGCGCGGTGAAGCCCTCGGCGGCCACCGATTCAACCCCCTTCGCGGCCAGCATCGCCCGGACCTCCCGCCCAAGCCGCCATTGCGCCTCCTTGGCGGCCCCGAATCCCATGGCCCGCGTCTCCGCCATCGCCTCGCGGAAGCCCAGCAGCGCGTCCGTCGGCATCGTCGTGTGATAGGCGTGCCCGCCCGCCTCGTAGGCCGCCATGATGGCGCGCCACTTCTTGAGGTCGAGCGCGAAGCTGTTCGACTGAGTCGCCTCGAGCCGCTCCGCCGCGCGCGCCGAGAGCATGACCAGCCCCGCCGCCGGCGACGAGGACCAGCCCTTCTGCGGCGCCGAAATCAGCACATCCACGCCCGTGGCCAGCATGTCCACCCAGACGCAGCCGCTCGCGATGCAGTCGAGCACCATCAGCGCGCCCGCCTCATGCGCGGCCTCGGCCATGCGCGCGATGTAATCGTCGGGCAGGATGATCCCCGAGGAGGTCTCGACATGCGGCGCAAAGACCACGTCGGGCTTCACCTCGGCAATCTTCGCCACCACCTCCTCGATCGGCGGCGGCGCAAAGGGCGCGCGCGCCCCGTTGCCCGAGGGCCGCGCCATCACGACCGTCTGCTCCGCCGCAAAACCGCCCGCCTCCAGGATCTGCGTCCAGCGATAGGAGAACCAGCCGTTGCGCACCACAAGAGCATGGGCCCCGGTCGCGAACTGCCGCGCCACCGCCTCCATCGCGAAGGTGCCGCCGCCCGGCACGACGGCCACGGCCTCGGCCGCATAGACCTCGCGCAGCATGGCCGAGATGTCGCGCATCACCTGCTGGAACCGGGCCGACATATGGTTCAGCGAACGGTCGGTGAAGACGACCGAGAACTCCATCAGACCATCGGGATCGACATCCGGGCGCAGCGCGGGCATGGGGGCCTCCTTCCTGTGTCCCCGAGAGATAGCGCCGGCACCCGCCCCTGCGCCACCCGAAAAAGGTCGCAGTCCACCCGGCCTGTCGCCTCGTTCATTCTGGCCCAAATATCCTCGGGGTCCGGGGGCAGACAGCCCCCGGCCTCTCCGCTAGCCGAGCGGCCCGGGGCGTTTCTCCTCGGTCAGTAGCACATTGGCCTCGACCTGTCCCACCCCCGGCAGGGTCATGATCCTCCGCCGGAGCACGCGCTCGAAATCGGCGATGTCGCGGGCCACCACCCGCAGGCGGTAGTCGAACAGGCCCAGCACATGCTGCACCACCTGCACCTCGGGGATCGCCGTCACCGCGCGCTCGAAATCCTCAAGACTCACGCGACCCTTGGTGGCGAGCTTCACGCCGAGGAAGACGGTGACGCCAAAGCCCAGCGCCGCGCGGTCCACCACCAGGCGCCGGCCGGCGATCACGCCCGCCTCCTCCATCCGCCGGATCCGGCGCCAGGCGGCCGGCTGCGACAGGCCAAGCCGACGTCCCAGCGCGCCGGCGCTTTGCGTGGCATCCTCAGCCAGAGCCCGCAGCAGCGCCCGGTCGGTGTCGTCCAGGTCGATCACAGCGGCAACGCCTCGGCCTCGCGGATGGTGGCGACCAGCATCAGCGCCTCGATGTCCGCGATATGGGGAAGGGTCAGGATGCGGCTGCGGTAAAGCTCCTGATAGTGCTTCATGTCGCGCGCGATCACGTTCAGCCGCACATCCACGCGGCCGAGGAAGGTCTCGATCCCGATCACCTCGGGCACCTGCCGGGCGGCGGCAAGGAATTCATCGAACGCCCGCGGGTCGGTCTTGTCCAGCGTGAAGCGCAAGCTGACCTCCACCGAATAGCCGAGCTTCCGCCAGTCGATCAAAGCCTGCCGCGCGCCGATCACGCCGCGCTCGGTCAGCCGTTCCAGCCGTCGCCAGCAGGTCGCCGTGGTCAGACCGGCGCGCTCGGCCAGTTCCGCCGTGCCGAGCGATGGCTCGGCCAGCAGGTGTCGCAGCAGACGGCGGTCGGTATCGTCCAGCATGATCTGTTCACGGAAAGCCACTTCGGCGCATGATCTTTGCCAGAACCTGCGCCAATCGTCAAACTTTGCAGCCGCTCTCGTCCCGATATCCTTAGGGTGCGCATCAGTTCATCACCGAAAGGAGCGCCCCATGCGCGTCTATTACGATCGCGACTGCGACATCAACCTGATCAAGGACAAGAAGGTCGCCATCCTCGGCTACGGCAGCCAGGGTCACGCCCATGCGCTGAACCTGCGCGACTCGGGTGCGAAGAACGTGGTCGTGGCGCTGCGCGAGGGCTCGCCCTCGGCCAAGAAGGCCGAGGCGGAAGGCCTGAAGGTCATGGGCATCGCCGAGGCCGCCGCCTGGTGCGACCTGATCATGTTCACCATGCCCGACGAGCTGCAGGCCGAGACCTACAAGAAATACGTCCACGACAACCTGAAGGAAGGCTCGGCCATCGCCTTCGCCCACGGCCTGAACGTGCATTTCGGCCTGATCGAGCCGAAGCCGGGAGTCGATGTCATCATGATGGCGCCGAAGGGCCCGGGCCACACCGTCCGCGGCGAGTACGTCAAGGGCGGCGGCGTGCCCTGCCTCGTGGCCGTGCACAATGACGCGACCGGCAAGGCGATGGAGATCGGCCTCTCCTACTGTTCGGCCATCGGCGGCGGCCGCTCGGGCATCATCGAGACCAACTTCCGTCAGGAATGCGAGACCGACCTGTTCGGCGAGCAGGCGGTGCTCTGCGGTGGTCTGGTGGAACTGATCCGCATGGGCTTCGAGACGCTGGTGGAAGCCGGCTACGAGCCCGAGATGGCCTATTTCGAGTGCCTGCACGAGGTGAAGCTGATCGTGGACCTGATCTACGAAGGCGGCATCGCCAACATGAACTACTCGATCTCGAACACCGCCGAATACGGCGAATATGTCTCGGGCCCGCGCATCCTGCCCTACGAGGAGACCAAGGCCCGGATGAAGGCGGTTCTGACCGACATCCAGACCGGCAAGTTCGTGCGCGACTTCATGCAGGAGAACGCGGTCGGTCAGCCCTTCTTCAAGGCCACCCGCCGCATCAACGACGAGCACCAGATCGAGAAGGTCGGCGAGAAGCTGCGCGGCATGATGCCCTGGATCTCGAAGGGCAAGATGGTGGACCGGGCGCGCAACTGATCGCGCGACAGGCCGGAAAGGCGCCCCTCGGGGCGCCTTTCGCTTCTTGAGGGGATGGTTTATTCCAGCACCGGCTCCGCGTCCGGCTTCTGGGACGTCGGGCCATCCTTGCGCAGGAAGGCCACGCCGCCCTGCGGGCCGTCCTTGGCCAGCGTCGATTTCGGGGCGTTCGGGTCGTGGCGGCGATCCTCGACGCGCTTCTTGCTGACCATGGCAAACACGATGCCGCACAGCAGCGTGAACATGAACAGGAAGGGGATGATCCAGGCGAAGTCCATGGGCGTCTCCTTGTCGGGATGGGGCCGGAGGGCCGGGCCGGGCCCGGTCCCTCCGCAATGCCTCGACAATGCGCCCGCGCGCGGCCTTGTTCCCTCAGGCGGCGTCCTTGACGGCCGCCACGATCTCCTCGACCACATCGCGCAGCAGCGCCTCGTCCTCGCACTCGGCCATGACGCGGATCAGCGGCTCGGTCCCCGACTTGCGGATCAGAAGCCGCCCCGACCCGTTCAGCCGAACTTCCGCCTCGCGGATCACGGCCTGCACGCTCGGCGCGGTCAGGGGCTCCTGCCCGGCCGCGTAGCGGACATTCTGCAGAAGCTGCGGCACCGTCTCGAAGCTGCGGGACAGCTCCGAGGCCTTGCGCCCCGTCTGCGCCATCGCCGCCAGGAACTGAAGCCCGGCCAGCAGCCCGTCGCCCGTGGTGGCAAAGTCGGTCATGACGATATGGCCCGATTGCTCGCCGCCGAGGTTCCAGCCCCCTCTCCGCATCGCCTCGACCACGTAGCGGTCTCCCACCGGCGTCCGCTCGAGCCGCAGGCCCCGCGCGGACAGGAACCGCTCGAGCCCGAGGTTCGACATCACCGTGGCCACCAGCGTGGCATCCCGCAACCGCCCCTCCTCGGCCCAGCGGGCGGCGAAGAGCGCCATGATCTGGTCCCCGTCGGCCTGCCGCCCCTGCTCGTCGAGGATGATCACCCGGTCCGCGTCGCCATCCAGACAGATGCCCACGTCCGCGCCATGCGCCCGCACCGCCTCGGCCGCCGCCTCGGGGTGGGTCGAGCCGCAGCGCAGGTTGATGTTCTTGCCGTCGGGCTCCACCCCCAGCGGGATCACCTCGGCGCCCAGCTCCCACAGCACCTCGGGCGCTGCGCGGTACGCCGCCCCGTTGGCGCAGTCGATCACCACCTTCAACCCGTCGAGGCGCAGGCCCGCCGGAAAGGTGGTCTTGCAGTATTCCTGATACCGCCCGCGCCCGTCGTCGATCCGCTTGGCCCGGCCGATGTTGCCCGGTTGCGCCGGCTGGATCTCGCCCGCAAGGATCGCCTCGATCTCGGCCTCGGCCTCGTCCGAGAGCTTGAAGCCGTCGGGCCCGAAGAACTTGATCCCGTTGTCCTCGTGCGGATTGTGGCTGGCCGAGATCATCACGCCCAGATCGGCCCGCATCGAGCGGGTGAGAAACCCCACCGCCGGCGTGGGCACCGGCCCCAGCAGAAGCACGTTCATGCCGGTCGAGGTCAGGCCCGCCGTCAGCGCATTTTCCAGCATGTAGCCCGACAGCCGCGTGTCCTTGCCGATCACGACCCGCGGAGAGCCCGCCCCGACGGGCCGGAAATAGCGCCCCGCGGCCGCGCCCAGCCGCAGCGCCACCTCGGCCGTCATCGGATAGCTGTTCGCCCGCCCGCGCACCCCGTCGGTGCCGAAGAGTTTTCTCGTCATGCTTGCGTCCCTCCTCTCGCGGGCTCTTCCGCCTCGCATGTGACTGCCCGCCACAGAACCAGTGCCTGCCGCGTCTCGCGCACGTCATGCACCCGGAGAATCTGCGCGCCCTGCGCCGCTGCGGCAAGCGCGACGGCGACGGAGCCCCCCATCCGCCGATCGGCCAGAGGCTCGCCCGAAAGGGTGCCGATGAACCGCTTGCGCGAGGCGCCGAGCAGGATCGGACAGCCGAGCCCGTGGAACAGCGACAGGCGGCGCAGGATGGCCAGATTGTGCTCGAGGGTCTTGCCGAAGCCGATGCCCGGATCGGTCACGATCCGCGATCGCGGGATGCCCGCGGTCTCGGCGGCGCGGATACGCTCCGCAAGCCAGTCATAGACATCGAGCAGCACATCGTCATAGCGGGGATCGGCCTGCATGGTCTGCGGCGTGCCCTGCGCATGCATGAGGCAGACCGGCGCCCCGCTGCGCGCGACCAGATTGGCGAGGCCCGCGTCCCACGTCAGGGCCGCCACGTCGTTCACCAGATCGGCGCCGGCCTGCAAGGCCGCCTCGGCGACCGCCGCCTTGCGCGTGTCGATCGAGACCGGAAGCGACAGCCCCTGCCCGCGCAGCATCTCGATCACCGGGGCGGTGCGGCTGATCTCGTCGGCGGCATCGACCTCGGCCGCGCCGGGACGGGTGCTCTCGCCACCGATGTCGAGGATGTCGGCCCCGTCGGCCGCCAGCGCCTGCGCCTGCGCGAGCGCGTCGGGCAGGGCCGCAAAGCGGCCCCCGTCGGAAAAGCTGTCGGGCGTCACGTTGAGGATGCCCATCACCAGCGGCCGCCCCATCGAGAGGCCCGCCAGAGGCGGACGTGGCGCGGTCAGCGGCGCCAGCACGGAGGGATCAAGCTCCCGCGCGGGCAGGATCAGCGGCGTGCGGCCGCGTTCGAGGATCTCGACACGGTCGAAGTAAAGCGGGCCCCCGGCAAGCGGAAGCGCCTCGTCGGGCCGGGCCGGATCGGCAAGCGGGATCGGACGGACATAGTGCATGGCCGGTTCATGCGGCGCATGCGCCCGGGGCGCAAGAGGGCGCGGTCAGGCGCGCTCGAGCGGCACGCGGCTTCCCGCCGGCAATATTACATCCCCGTGAACAACCAGACGCTCGGCCGCCAGCATCTCGGCCAGCCACAGCGCCAGCGCCACCGGCTCGCGCGAGTTCGGCCCGTCCACCGCGTCGAGCACCAGCTTCGACGGCGCCCAGACGATGGTCTGGCCCCGGCGCATCGCCCAGTCGATCTCGGTCCGCGTCGCCACCACCACGCAGCGCGGATCGCGCGCGGCCAGCGCCCAGGCGTTCTGCTCGATGGCCAGCAGGTCGATCCGCCGCTGGGTCGGCCGATGGCGCGTCTCGGGCCGCGGCGCGTCCGGCAGGCCCACCGCCAGCACGAGAGGCAGCCCCCGCGCCTCGAGCGCATCGAGCCGGGCGGGCAGGTCCGTGGCCGCAATGGCCGCATTGTCGAGAAAGACCACCAGCGGATGCATCGCTTCGCCGCCCTCGCCCGTCCGCCGCAGAGGCGCCTCGGCGCGCGAGCGCACGATCTCCACCCCCAGCGCCCCCGGCCCGCGGTCGAGCTTCTCGATCCGCACGAAGACCCGCATCGCCTGCGGCTCGGCCAGGATCCGCTCGGCGATCCGCTCGGCGAGGGTTTCCAGAAGGTTCAGCCTCTCGGCCGAAAGCTCGTCGGCGATGGCCTCGGTGATGCGGTCATACGAGAGGATCCGGTCCACATCATCCTGAAGCGGCGCCGGATGGGGCCGGACCTCGACCACCACGTTGAAGCGCACGCGCTGGCGGGTGCCCCGCTCCTGCTGGAAGGCGCCGATCTCGACCTCGGCCACATGGTCGCGCAAGGAGATGCGGTCGCGCGGGGCCGCGCCGGCCGAAGCCTCGGCCCGCTCTTCGGGATGGGCGAAGGCGAGGCGGATGTCGTTGGTCAAGAGAGCCTCCCGGCGTCGGTCTTCCGGCAGCATATCCCCGGCACCGGCCCCGCCTAGCGCGAAGGCGACAGGCGAGGCAAGAGGCGCGACCGATCGCGGATCACGAGCCGCCGGGTTGGCGATAGAAGAGATGCGCGCCGATGGCGGCCGTGCGCGGGAAGCGGTGCGCCCATCCCGGCCGCACGGCGCGGGTGTGGAAATGGGTGGCGCCCTGCGTCAGCTGGCGCGGCGCACCGGCCAGCATCAGCGCGGCGATCTTGCCCGCGCGCTGGAAGGCGGCCTTTTCGTGGATCGTCTCGGGCTTGCCGTCGAACATGTAGGAGAACTGGCCGCCCTGATTGACGACGCCGCAGATCGAGCCGGGATAGCCCGGACGGTCCACGCGGTTCATGATGACCTCGGCCACCGCAAACTGCCCCTGGATCGACTCGCCGCGCGCCTCGAAATAGAGCGCGGTGGCCAGGCACTTCCATTCGTCCGAGCCCTTGGACGTCACCGGCTGCGAGGCCAGCCAGGATTCGTCATAGCGCAGCGTCGGAGGAGCGCCCACAGGCTCGCCCGACGCGGGACGTTTTTCGCGGCGCACGACCGCGGCCGCCACCTGCTCAAGCCGGTGCGCAGGCACCGTCCCCAGCGCGTTCTTCTCGGAACCCAGAAGGGCCGAAAGCTGTCCGCTCAGACTGGCGGACGGGTCGTTGGACTGGCTCACCGTCACATCGGCGAAGGCCGCTCCACTCAGAAGCGTCAGCGCCACGGCGCTGCGCATCCAGACATAAAGCAAGCGCATTTACTCTGTTCCCGGTCGTTGCTGCGTCGCACGAGGAGCAGGTGGCCCAGAACCCATCCCGCGCGGAACCGGGCCGTGGCTGCCGGAAAACGCCCGGCGAGTCCAGCCGCGTGACATTTTTACAACGCTCACCAAAGCATCAAATGGGCGGGATCCCGCCCATGTTGCAGGCATGCCACGGTGACAACTTTGACGGAATCCTTGCCTAACGCATTGATCTCTCAGCGTTCGACTCCATTCGGCCGCGGATGGCCAGATGAGCGGCGGCCAGCCGAGCCAAGGGCACTCGATATGGCGAGCAGGAGACATAATCAAAGCCCGCGCGGCGGCAGAACTCGATCGATTCGGGGTCGCCCCCGTGTTCGCCGCAGATCGAGACCACCAGATCCGGCCTCGTCCGGCGCCCACGCTCGGCCCCGATCAGCAAGAGTTCCCCCACCCCGTCCACGTCGAGGATGTGGAACGGATCCTCGGGAAAGACCCCGCTCTGGACATAGGTGCTCATGAAGCGACCGGCATCGTCGCGCGAGAGGCCATAGGTCATCTGCGTCAGGTCGTTGGTGCCGAACGAGAGGAACGAGGCGTGCTGCGCGATCTCGCCGGCCCGCAGCGCCGCCCGCGGCGTCTCGACCATCACGCCCAGCCGGTAGGCGAAGTCGCGCCCGTATTTCGTGTGGACGGCCGCCGCCACCGCGTCGATCCGGGTCTTGACCAGCTCGACCTCGCGGCGGGCCGAGACGAGCGGGATCATGATCTCCGGCACCACAGGATCGCCGCGGCCCGCCACCTCGAGCGTCGCCTCGAAGATGGCCTGCGCCTGCATGTCGTAGATCTCGGGGATGGTCACGCCGAGGCGCACGCCCCGCATCCCCAGCATCGGATTGAACTCGGCCATCGCCTCGACGCGCCGCGTCACTTCCGAAAGCGGCCGGTCGAGCGCCTCGGCCAGCTCCAGCATCCCTTCGCGCGAATGGGGCAGGAACTCGTGCAGGGGCGGGTCGAGCAGGCGGATGCAGACCGGATGGCCCTGCATGATCTCGAACAGCTGCACGAAATCCGCCCGCTGCATCGGCAGGAGGCGGGCCAGCGCCGCCGCGCGGTCGGTCGCGCTGTCGGCAAAGATCATCTCGCGCATCACCACGAGCCGGTCGTCGGTGAAGAACATGTGCTCGGTGCGGCAGAGGCCGATGCCCTGCGCCTCGAACTGGCGCGCCACCAGCGCATCGGCCGGCGTGTCGGCGTTGGCCCGCACGCCGATGTCGCGCATCTCGTCGGCCCAGGACAGGAGCTTGCGGAAGCAGCTGTCGAGCGCAGGCGCGAGCATGGCGGCCTCGCCCGCCAGCGCCTCGCCCGCGGTGCCGTCCACGGTGATGAGGTCGCCCTCGCGGAAGATGCGCCCGTCGGGGGCCACGAGGCGGCGCTCGCGCGCATCGAGCCGGATTTCGGAGGCCCCCACGACGCAGGGCAGACCCAGGCCCCGCGCGATCACCGCGGCGTGGCTGGTGACGCCGCCACGTTCGGTCAGGACGCCCGCGGCGCAGTTCATGCCGCGGATGTCCTCGGGCGAGGTCTCGCGCCGGACGAGGATGCAGGGCTCGCCCCGCGCGGCCGAGGCCTGCGCGGCCTGCGACGAGAAGACGATCCGCCCCACCGCCGCGCCGGGGCTGGCCGGGATGCCGCGGGCGAAGCGGTCGCGCCGCCCCCGCGGATCGACCTGAGGGTGGAGCAGTTCGGACAGCGCGCGCGGTTCGACCCTGAGCAGCGCCTCGGCGCGGGTGATGATCTGATCCTCGGCCAGCGCCACCGCGATCCTCAGCCCGGCCCGCGAGGATCTCTGCACCTTCACCGCATCGAGCACGGCCAGGCGGCTGTCCTCGATGGTGAACTCGATCTGCATCTCCTCGCGCAGCCGGGCGCGGCAGACCGAGCCGTGACGGCAGAGCGCGGCAAAGATCTCGGGCGCGCGTTCCTCGAGCGAGGGTCCGCGCGGGTCGCGGGTGAGATAGAGCGTCTCGGCCTTGCCGTGCCAGGCGCGCGAGCGGTTGAAGAAGCGCCCCGTCACCTGCGGGGCGCCGGTGGCGGGATCGACGAACTGGATCACGCCCGAGCCCGAAATCCCCTGCCCCAGATCCTGCGCCATCTCCTGCACCACGAGGCCGAGCCGCGCCTCGGCGGGCGCGCCCTTGGCTTGGCGCAGCAGCCGCGCCGTCGTGCCCTCCCAGGCGCGGGCCATCGAGCGCAGCACCTCGGAGAGTTGCCGCGCCGGGTCCTGCGGGAAGGGTTCGTCCATCTCCTCCTGCCAGGCGTGCAGCGCCGCCCTCAGCGCCTCGGACGAGGTGCCGTCGGTGTCGAAGGTCTCGGGATCGAGGCGCGCGACATGGATGGCGTAGCTCTGGATGAAGCCGAGATAGATCGCGTCCGCGGCCTCTTCGCCGTGGATGCGGGCAAGCGCGGCGTGGCGGGCCGCGTTCATGCCGATGTTGAGCACGGTGGCCGGCCCGCCCCAGTCGGAGTTTTCCGGGCTGGGCCGGACGGACACGAGGGGCGTGGGGCCAAAATCGGCAAGGATCGCGGCGCAATCGACCGGATGGCCCGTGGCGATGGCGCGGACGGTGGTGGCGGGCAGGGCCACGGTAACGGGCACCGGCAAATCGAGCCGCACGAGGCGCTGCAGGCACTTGGCCCGGAAGCCGTGCGTGCCCAAGGTGATCGCCGCGGTGGGCGTGATGCGGTCGAAGTCGGCGATAGGCTCGATTTTCTGCACTGCGGCGCTCCCTTCAGGGCAGGATACGCAACCGGACCGGGCAAGCAAGCGGAGAGGTGGGAAGCGGGGGTTTCACACCCCCGCACCCCCGTGGGATATTTGAGCCAGAATGAAGGGCTCAGCCCTCGATCCGGGTTAGGTCGGCCACGCTCGCGCAGGTGGCACGGATGGAATGGAGCATGTTGAGCCGGTTGCGCCGCAGGACCGGATTGTCGGCATTGACCTGGACCGTGTCGAAGAAGGCGTCGATCGGGGCACGGAGGGCGGCCATGGCGGCCATGGCGGCGCCGAAGTCTTCGGCCTGCATGGCGGGGGCGATGGCAGCCTCGGCCTGTTCAAGGGCGGCGAAGAGCGCGCGCTCCGCGTCGGTCTCGGCGAACTTCGGATCGGCGCCGAAGGAATATTCGACGCCGTCCCTGGCCTCGGCCTGCGCGAGGATGTTGTTCGCGCGCTTGAAGCCCTGCAGGAGGTTGGTGCCATCGTCGGTCTTGAGGAAGGCCGAGAGGGCCTCGGCGCGTTTCACGAGGAGGGTCAGATCGTCGTTGCCGGGCATGGCGAGGCAGGCGTCGATCACGTCGTGCCGGATCCCCTGCTCGCGCAGGTGGACCTTGAGGCGGTCGTGGAAGAAGGTGAGGAGGTCGGCGGCCTCGCTCGGCGTCGTCACTGTTGCACCATCGCGCCGGATGGCCACTTGCACCCCAACCAGCACGGCGTAGGCGTCGGCGTGGCCAGCGACAGACAGTTGCTGACGCCACAGGAAGATAAGACGGAACAACGAAAGAAGCGGCAACTGGCGGTGCGTCGCCAGCACGAGCCGGATCACCCCCAAAGCCGCCCGCCGCAACGCGAAGGGGTCCTTGCTGCCCGTGGGCTTCTCGTCGATGGCCCAGAAGCCCGTGAGCGTGTCGATCTTGTCGGCGAGCGCCACGGCGACCGAGACGGGGTCGGTCGGCACCGCGTCGGAGGGGCCGAGCGGCTGGTAATGGGCCTTGCAGGCCAGCGCCACAGGCTCGGGGAGGCCGGCCGCGCGGGCGTAGTAGCTGCCCATCGTCCCCTGAAGCTCCGGGAACTCGCCCACCATCGCGGATTGCAGGTCGGCCTTGGCCACGCGCGCGGCCTCGGCGGCGAGGTCGGGCGAGGCGCCCACCAGCGGCGCGATCTCGCGCGCGAGCGCCTCGATCCGGGCGATGCGGTCGGCCTCAGACCCGAGCTTGTTGTGGAAGGTGACATGGGCGAGGCCCGCGGCCATGCCCTCGAGGCCCACCGTCTGCACCGTGCGCCGATCGTTCTCCCAGAAGAAGCGCGCGTCGGAGAGGCGCGCGGACAGCACCTTGGCGTTGCCCTTCAGGATCGTGGCGCCGTGGTCGGCGGTCTCGCGATTGGCCACGGTCACGAACTTCTCGATCCGGCCGGTGGCGGGGTTCCTGACCGAGAAGAACTTCTGGTGCTCGCGCATCGAGGTCTGAAGCACCTCGGGCGGCAGGCCGAGGAACTCTTCGCCGATCGGCCCCATCAGGACCACGGGCCATTCCACGAGGCCCGCGACCTCGGCGAGAAGCCCCGCGTCGGGCACCACCTCGAGGCCCTGCGCGAAGGCCTGGGTGGTGGCCTCGTGCCAGATCGCCTGCTCGCGCTCGGCCGCATCCAGCATCACGAAGGCGCGCTGCAGCTTGGCGCGGTAGTCGTCGAAACCCGTGACGGCGAAACGGCCGGGCGCCATGAAACGGTGACCCTCGGTGGTGTTGACGGCTGTCACCTGATCGACCGTGACCGGCACGACCTGCGATCCGGCTTCGTCCGAGAGCAGGCAGAGGATCGAATGGAGCGGCCGCACCCAGCGCAAGGAGCCCGTGCCCCAGCGCATCGACTTGGGCCAGGGGAAGGCGCGGATCGTGCGCTCGAGCACCTCGGCCACGATGTCGGGCGCGCGGCGGCCGGGCTTCTCCACCACGGCGAAGAGGACGGCGCCCTTCTTGTCCTCGCGGGTCTCGAGCTGGTCGCGCGTGAGGCCGGTCGAGCGCAGGAAGCCCTCGATGGCGGCGGCGGGCGCGTCGGCCTTGGGGCCCTTGCGCTCCTCGCGGAGCGTCGGGCTTTCGGCCGAAAGCCCCTCGACCGACAGCACCAGCCGCCGGGGGGTCGAGAAGGCGCCCGCCGAGGCGTAGGTCAGGCCCGCCTCGACCAGACCGTCGGTCACGAGCTTCTTCAGGTCCTCGCGCGCGCGGGCCTGCATCCGCGCGGGGATCTCTTCCGAGAAGAGTTCGATCAGCAGGTCGGGCATTACTGTTCCTCGGCGTTCAGCTGGTGCCACGCATAGGCGTGGCCGTCGGGAAAGACCGCAACGACGCGATCCACCCCGGGGGCGATGTCATGTTCGGACAGGAAGGCGATGGCCTCGCCGCGGCGGAGCGCGGCGTCGATCCCCGGCGCGTCGAAACAGTCGAACCAGGGCGGCGCGTTGAGCGGCGTGGGGTTCGGATAGACACGATAGGTCTCGGTCAGCATGGCCTGGCTGAGCGGGGTGGTGAAGCAGGCGCGAAAGCGCAGCGGCGAGGAGTCGGCGTCGATCCCCTTCACCCCGTCCGCCACGATCACCTCGGGCACTTCGCCAAGGAGCGGCGTCAGGCGGATCTCGTTGCCGCGGTCAAAGGAGACCTCCTCGTAATAGGCATGGAGCTGCGTCCACCAGACCGCCGCCCCGGCGATCAGGGCGATCAGCACGATGCCACCCGCGAGGAGCTTGCCATTCACGCAGCCGCCCCCGCTTCGGTGGTCACGAAGGCATCGGCGCATTTCTTCGCCAGCGCGCGGACGCGGCCGATATAGGCCTGCCGCTCGGTCACCGAGATCACGCCGCGGGCGTCGAGCAGGTTGAAGAGGTGGCTGGCCTTGATGCACTGGTCGTAAGCCGGATGGGCCATGACGATCCGGCGGCCCGCCTTGTCGGTCTCGGGCGCGGACAGGATGCGCTCGCACTCGGCCTCGGCGTCCTTGAAATGCTGCAAGAGCATCTCGGTGTCGGCCTGATCGAAGTTCCAGCGCGAATATTCCTGCTCGGTCTGGCGGAATACGTCACCATACTTCAGCGGCGTCGGGCTGTCGGGATCGTTGTAGGGCATGTCCATGACGTGATCGACGCCCAGCACATACATCGCCAGCCGTTCGAGCCCGTAGGTCAGCTCGCCCGAGACCGGCTTGCAGTCGTGGCCGCCGACCTGCTGGAAATAGGTGAACTGGCTGACCTCCATCCCGTCGCACCAGACCTCCCATCCCAGGCCCCAGGCGCCGAGGGTGGGGCTTTCCCAATCATCCTCGACGAAGCGGATGTCATGCAACTCCATGTCGATCCCGATCGCCTGAAGCGAGCCGAGATAAAGCTGCTGCAGATCCGGCGGCGAGGGTTTGATCAGCACCTGATACTGGTAATAGTGCTGGAGGCGGTTGGGGTTCTCGCCATAGCGGCCGTCGGTCGGGCGGCGCGAGGGCTGGACATAGGCGGCGGCCCAGGGCCGCGCGCCCAGCGAGCGCAGCGTGGTGGCGGGGTGGAAGGTGCCCGCCCCCACCTCCATGTCGTAGGGTTGCAGCACCGCGCATCCCTTGCCGCCCCAATAGGTCATCAGGCGCAGGATGATCTCCTGAAAGCTGCGGGGGGGAACGGGTTTGCCGGTCATGCGCTGGCCCTCTTGCAAAGCGCCCTCTCCATAGGCAAGAGGCAGGCGAGGGTCAATCGGCGGCGGCCGCGCGGACCGGAAATGACGGGCCTGCCGCCGCGGCCCGCGCGAGGCGAGACGGCGGATGATGAGACAGGCGATCTTCCTTCTGTGGCTGGCAGTCTTCCCGGCGGCCGCGCCCCTCGCGGCTCAGGAACAGGCGCAGGTCTGGGTGCAGATCGAGGCCCGTCCCACCGAAGCCGAGGCGGATGCGCGCGCCCGCGCCTATGCCGAGCTGTTCCCCGACGTGTCGGGCTACCGGCTCGCCTCGGGCTGGTACGGGATCGTGCTCGGTCCCTACGGGCCGGATGTGGCGCGGCTGCGGCTGCAGGATCTGCGCGACGCGGGCATGATCCCGCCCGACAGTTTCATCGCCGACGGACGCAACTTCCGCGAAGCCTTCGCCGCTCCGGGGCAGGTGCGCCCCGAGATCGAGGCGCTGGCGGTGCCCGGCCCCGAGCCCATCCCGGACGAGGACGCCGCCGTGGCAACGCCCGTGGCCCCGCCCGAGGCGGCACCGCCGCTGCCGGACGAGACGCCGGCCGAGGCGCAACAGTCCGAGGCGCGGCTCTCGCTTGCCGAGCGGCAGGAACTGCAGGCCGCGCTGCAATGGTTCGGCTTCTACACGGCCGCGATCGACGGCGCCTTCGGCTCGGGCACGCGGGCCTCGATGGCGGCCTGGCAGGGAGCGCAGGGCCTTGAGGCGACGGGTGTTCTCACCGCGCGCCAGCGGGCGGCCCTGCTGGACAGCTACGATCGCGCGCAGGCGGAACTGGGGCTCGAGACGGTGACCGAGGAAGAGGCGGGCATCCGCATCATCCTGCCCACCTCCCTCGTCCGGTTCGACCGCTACGACCCGCCCTTCGTCCATTATGCCCCGCTCGATGACACGGGCGTGCAGGTGATGCTGATCTCGGAGCCGGGCGATCAGGGCACGCTCTACGGGCTTTACGACATCCTCCAGACGCTCGAGGTGGTTCCGCCGGAGGGCAACCGCGAACGCAGCGCCAGCTCCTTCACCATCGAGGGACGATCGGACACGCTGGCCAGCTACACCCACGCCGAACTGCGCGGCGGGCTGATCAAGGGCTTCATGCTGGTCTGGCGGCCCGACGAGGACGAGCGCATGGCGCGGGTGCTGACGGCGATGCGGTCGAGCTTCCGCCCCTTCGGCGACCGCGCGCTCGATCCGGGCATGGTGGAGCTGAGCGAGGAACAGCGGCGCGGGATGCTGGCCGGGCTCGAGGTGCGCAAGCCGCGCCAGTCGCGCTCGGGGATCTTCGTGGATGCCAAGGGCACGGTCCTGACCTCCGCCGAGGCGGTGGCGGGCTGCGGCCGGGTGACGATCGACCGCGATCACGACGCGCGGGTGGCGCTGGCCGACCCCGCCCTCGGGATCGCGGTGCTGAAGCCGGAGCGCGCGATGGCCCCGCGCGTCACCGCCAGTTTCCGCAGCGGCGCGGCGCGGCTCGGCTCACCGGTGGCCGTGGCGGGCTATCCCTATGAGGACGTACTGCCCGCCCCCACCCTGACCTTCGGCACGCTGGACGGGCTGACGGGGCTGGAGGGCGAGCCGAACCTGCGCCGGCTGAGCCTTGTGGCACGGCCGGGCGATGCCGGCGGGCCGGTGCTCGACGGCTCGGGCGCGGTGCTCGGCATGCTGGTGGCGCCGCCGCAGGGCGCCCGGCAGCTGCCGGCCGAGGTCTCCTTCGCCCTCGCGCCCGAGGCGCTGACGGCCCGGCTCGCGGAGGCGGGCGTCCTGCCCCGCATGTCCGAAGGCGGAGGCGCGCTCGCGCCCGAGGATCTGGCCCGTCTGGGCGATGGAATGACGGCGCTCGTCTCCTGCTGGGACTGACTGGCAGGAGACGGCTCAGCCGCGCCAGAACCTGCGCATGAAGAGCACATAGACCGACAGAAGCTCCAGCCGGCCCACCAGCATTCCGAGGATCATCATCCATTTCGCCGAATCGGGGAAACGGTCCACCGCGCCGGTGGCGCTGACCTCCGGGCCGAAGACGGGGCCGACATTGGCGATGGCCGTCCAGGCGGCGGTGATCGCGGTCTTGGTCTGAAGCCCCGTCAGCGACAGCAGGACCGACAGGACCCCGAAGCTCAGGATGAACATGGTGAAGAACAGGATCACCGCGTTGATCACGTCCTCGCCCACGCGGCGGCCCTCGTAATCGACGAAGATGACCGCGCTCGGACTCTGGAGGCGGCGGATCTGGACCTTGATCGCCTCGAGCAGGATCAGGTAGCGGAAGACCTTGACCGAGCAGCCGGTCGAGGAGGTGCATCCCCCGATCAGCCCCACCACGATCAGCATCACGAAGGGAAAGGTGCCCCAGAGGCTCAGGTCCACGCTCGCGAAGCCGGTGCCGGAAAAGGTCGAGACGACGTTGAAGGTGGTCTCGCGCAGCGTGGGCAGGATCGGCGCGCCGCGGCTGACGATCTCGTAGATCAGGATCATCGCGATCGCATAGAGGTTCCAGCGCAGGTAGGCCCGCACCTGCGGGTCGCGCCAGAGCGGCAGCACCTCGCCCTGCGCCAGCTGGACGAACCGCACGAAGGGCAGCGAGGCGAGCAACATGAAGACGGCGCAGGCATATTCGGCCGGCCCCTGGAACAGGCCGAAGGACCTGTCCGAGCTGGAAAAACCGCCTGTCGAGACCGTGGTGAGCGCATGGACGACCGCCTCGAAGAGCGGGATGCCGAGCGCGAGATAGGTCAGCACGCAGGCCATCGTCAGCACGAGGTAGATCTGGATCAACGCCTTCGAGATATCGAGGGCTCGGGGCAGGATCTTGCCCAGCGTGTCGAACCCTTCCGAGCGGAAGAACTGCATCCCGCCGACCTTCATCACCGGCAGGAAGATCATGGCGACGATGACGATCCCCAAACCGCCCAGCCATTGCAGCATCCCCCGCCAGAGGTTCGTGCCGAGCGGAAGCCGGTCCAGCCCGACGAAGACGGTGGTGCCCGTGGTGGTGAAGCCCGACATGGCCTCGAACATGGCGTCCGTCACGCCCGCGTCGGGCTGGCCCAGCATGAAGGGAAGGGCCCCGAAGAAGGGCATGACCACCCAGGCGCCGGTCGTGAGCAGGAAGCTCTGCTGGAGCGAGAGGCCCATCCCCTGCCGCCGCCCGTTGGCGCAGGCCAGCGCCAGCAGCGCGCCCGCAAGCGCCGAGATGGTGGCGCTTTCGGCAAAACTCATCCAGTGCGGGTTGCCGGTGGCCAGATCGAGCGCCATGGGCAGCAGCATCAGCACGCCCAGCGTGGCCACAAGAAGACCGAGGATGTATCCGACGGGGCGAGGGTCGATCATGCCAGAGGCTTGGCCGGAGGGTGACGGGGCTGTCAAGCCAGCCTCACACGCGCCGGCGGCGGCCTTCGCACAGGCGGAGCAGCCCGGTCATCGGCGTGGCGGCGTTCAGGAACCATATGGCAAGCCCCGGCAAATCGGCAAGGGTGCCCGTGGGCACCCTCTCGGAGCCGAAGCCCTAGCCGATCTGGCCCACCCGAGTCCACCCGGACGGGCGGCAGGCCCGGTCAGCCGGTGTGATAGAGGCTCGCGAAAAGCCTCGGATCGAGGCTCTCGGCCGCGAAGGTCGGCCCTTCGGTCAGCACCGACACCGCATCATGGGAATGAAGCGATTCCTGATGGCTCGCCACGACGCGGAAGTCGCCGATCCGCGGATCGGACTGCAGCGCCTGGCAGAAGCTGCGCGCCGCATCCTCGACAAAGATCGGGTTGGCGGCGTTCAGCTCGGCGAAGGCCTGTTCGTCCTCGCGCTTGACCATGACCTGCGTCTCGGTCGGCACCGCCGCGCGGGCCAGTTCGATCAGATCCTCGAACCAGAGGCACTTGCCCGGCCGCACCTCCACCGAGATCCGCGCCACCGACCGCTGGGAATGCGGCGTGGCGAGTTGGCCCCGCTCGCGCCGGGCGTGCTCGCTCAGCTCCAGCGAGCAGGGGCAGGTCGAGGAATAGACGAAGTCGAGATGCATGATCTTCTTGCGCACCCCGCCCCGGTCCACCAGCTCCAGCGCGATGTCGTAATACTGCCAGCCCACGAGCCCCGAGCGCAGCGACGGCACCTTCACCGGGAAGGAGAAGCGCATCTGGATGCGGGCGTCGAAGCTTTCGAGGTCGCGCTTGTAGTCTTCCAGCGCGCGCTCGATCACCTCGAAGCTGAAGCCCTGCTCGGCATGGGCATAGAAGGACCGCATGATGCGGCTCATGTTGATGCCCTTCTTCTCGGCCTCGAGGCTCACCGTGCCGGTGACCGAGGTCTCGAGCGTCAGGTCGCCGTTGTCGCGCGTGTGGTAGCGGATCGGCAGGCGGAAGTTCGAGATGCCGACATGCTGGATCACCGCCTTCGCGCCGACGATCAGGCTGGCGGGCCCGTTCTGCAGGTCGGGCAGCGAGGCCTTGTAGGCCTCGTCCACGGTGAAGTTGCGCGGGTAGGAGCGGCTGAACTCGGGATAGACCAGGGCTGGCACGTCGGGCGCAAGACCGGCCACGTCGGAGACCGGCGTGTGCTTCGCCCAGCGCCGGAGGACGGCCAGAGCCTCCTCGGCCTCCTCGCGGCTCGGCAGGCGATCGGCCACGGGCGTCAGGATGTTCATCTCGCTTCCCCTCATCACAGCGGGTCGGACCCTATATAGAGGGTGCCGCCCGTTTCCCCAACAGTCGATCCGGATACGGGGAGACAGACGATTCAGATCACGTCGAGCGCCTGTTTCAGGTCGGCAATCAGATCGTCCGCATCCTCGAGCCCCACCGACAGCCGCACGAGGCCCGGCGTGATGCCGAGATGGGCCTTCTGCGCGTCCGACAGCCGCTGGTGGGTGGTCGTCGCGGGATGGGTCGCGATCGAGCGCGCGTCGCCGAGATTGTTCGAGATCTTGATGATCTTCAGCGCGTCGAGGAAGCGGAAGGCCGCCTCCTTGCCCGCGGCCAGATCAAGCGCGATCATCGTGCCGGGGCGGTCCATCTGCGCCTTCGCCATCTGGTGCTGCGGGTGGCTCTCCAGCGCGGGATGGATCACCCGCACGAGCCGCGCATCGTCCTCGAGCGCCCGGGCGATCTTCTCGGCCGTGTCGGCCATCGCCCGGCAGCGCAGGTCGAGCGTCGCCATGCCGTTCAGCATGAGCCAGGCGTTGAAGGGGCTCATCGAGCCGCCGGTATGTTTCATGAAGGGCTCGAGCACCTTGCGGATGAAGTGCTGCGAGGCGCAGACCACGCCGCCGAGCGCGCGTCCCTGCCCGTCGATATGTTTGGTGGCCGAATAGATCACCACATCCGCACCCTGCCGGACCGCGGTCGAGAAGACGGGGGTGGTGAAGACATTGTCCACGATCACCAGCGCGCCCACCGCATGGGCGATCGCGGCGATGGCGCCGATGTCGGCCACCTCGAGCGTCGGGTTCGAGACCGACTCGAAGAACACGGCCTTCGTGCCCGGCCGCACCGCCGCGCGCCACTGGTCGAGGTCGGTGCCATCGACGAAGGTCACCTCGACGCCGAACCGGCCCAGCACCTCCTCGAGGATGTAGATGCACGAGCCGAAGAGCGCGCGCGCCGCCACCAGATGATCGCCCGCCCGCACGATCGAGGTCAGGACGCCGTGGATCGCAGCCATCCCCGAGGCGGTGGCAAAGGCATCCTCGGTGCCCTCGACGGCCGCGATGCGCTCTTCGAACATGCGGGTGGTGGGGTTGCCGTAGCGGGCGTAGATGAACTCGTCCTCGCCGGTCTCGATGAAGCGGGCCTCGGCCTGCCCGGCCGTGTCATAGACGAAGCCCTGCGTGAGAAAGATCGCCTCGGCCATCTCGCCATACTGGCTCCGCCGGCTGCCCCCGTGGACGAGCTGCGTCCGTGTCTTCCAGTCCTTCGTCATGGCCGATCGTCCTTCGCGATACCAAAAAGCCCCCATGCCGGAGAGCACGGGGGCTGTGCGCCCTCGCCTCTTTAGCGGCTTCTTTAACGTGGCCCGCAATCCGGCAACAAAGCACCACGAGGCCCGGCCTTACGCCTGTCGCAGCGGAAGGTCAATCGATGCGGCGTGCCGTTCCGGGGCGGGCGGCAGGCTCAATCGACCTGCGTCGCCAGCCATTCCAGGACCGCCGGTCGCACCGTCTCGGCCCCCGAGGCGCGGGACATCTCGATCACCTTGCGCGCCTCGATCAGGTCCACCCGGCGCAGGAGCGCCTTGACCGGGCCGATCGAGGCCGGGCGCATCGAGAGCGTGCGGATGCCCATCGCGGCGAAGCACAGCGCCTCGACGGGGCGCCCCGCATCCTCGCCGCAGAACGAGAGCGGGGTTCCCGCCTCGGCGCAGCGGTTCACGATATGCTCGATGAAACTCAGGAAACTCACGTTCAGAACGTCATAGCGCCGGCGCACCCGCTCGTTCTCGCGGTCGGCGGCGAAGAAGAACTGCTTGAGATCGTTGCCGCCGATCGAGATGAAATCCGTCGTCTCGAAGAAGGCGCGGGGCGCATAGGCAAGGCTCGGCGTCTCCAGCATCGTGCCGACCGAGATGTTGACCGGCACCGGATGGCCAAGGCTCCGCTCGCGGTGCAGCTCGCGCAGCAGGTGGCTGCGGGCCATCATGAACTCGTGATGCTCCGACACAAAGGGGAACATGATGCAGAGATCACGCCCGGCCGAGGCCCGGATCAGCGCCTGAAGCTGCATCCTCAGCACGCCGGGCTTGTCGAGGCCCACCCGGATCGCGCGCCAGCCCATGGCAGGGTTGGGCTCATCCTGCGGCTTGAGATAGGGCAGCACCTTGTCCGAGCCGATGTCGAGCGTGCGGAACACGACCCGGTGCCCGCGCGCGGCATCCATCACGCGGGCGTAAAGCCGGGCCAGCTCGTCGCGCTTGGGCATCTGGTTGCGGATCAGGAACTGCAGCTCGGTGCGGAAGAGACCCACGCCTTCCGCCCCCGAACTGTCGAGGCTGGGAAGGTCGGCCATCAGGCCCGCGTTCATCATCAGCCCCGTGACCGAGCCGCACTTCGACTGCGCCGGAAGATTGCGCAGCGAGGCGTAGCGCTCCTGCGCCTTGGCCTGCATCGCCATCTTGTCCCGGAAGGCCGCCGCGACCGAAACCTCGGGACGCAGATGGACGAGGCCGTTGTCGCCGTCCACCATGATGTGATCCCCGTTGAGGGCCTCGGTCGTGATCCGGTCGGCGTGGATCACCAGCGGGATCGCCAGCGCCCGCGCCACGATCGCGGCGTGCGAGCCGACGGACCCCTCCTCGAGCACGACGCCCCGGAGTTTCCGTCCATATTCCAGCAGCTCGGCCGGGCCGATGTTGCGCGCGACGAGAACCGGATTCTCGGGCATCTCGGCGCCGGTGTCCTTGCCCTGCCCGGTCAGGATGCGCAGCAGCCGGTGCGACAGGTCATCCAGATCGTGCAGCCGGTCGCGCAGATAGGCGTCGGGCACCTGCTCCAGCCGGGCGCGGGCGGCGGATTGCTCCTTCTGCACCGCGGCCTCGGCCGAGAGGCCGGCCATGATGTCCTCTTCCATCCGCCGGAGCCAGCCGCGGGAATGGGCAAAGAGGCGGTAGGCCTCGAGCACCTGCCGCTGGTCCTTGTCGAGCACCGAGGCCGAGAGCAGATCGTCCACCGAGACGCGCAGCTGCGCCACCGCGGCCCGGATACGCTCGGTCTCGAGGACGGGATCGTCGGCCACCGGGTTCGTCACCACCACGCGCGCCTCGTGCAGCCAGACATGGCCCTCGGCCGCGCCCTCCTGCCCGGTCGATCCGCGCACCAGCACGGGACGGATGTGCTTGGCCGACAGCGCCTCGCCCTCGCCGATGAACACCCCCAGTTCGGCCATCTCGGCCAGCACCATGGCCACCACCTCGAGGGCATAGACCTCGTCGTCGGTGTAGAGCCGCGCCTCGCGCGACTGCACCACCAGCACGCCCAGCTTCTCGCCGACGCGCTGGATCGGAACGCCAAGGAAGGCGGAATAGATCTCCTCGCCCGTCTCGGGCATGAAGCGGAAGCCGCGCTCGGAGGGCGCGTTGCCGGTGTTGATGGGCGCCGCCGTCCGCGCCACCCGCCCGACAAGCCCCTCGCCCAGCTTGAGGCGCGTCTTGTGAACCGCCTCGGGCTTCAGACCCTGCGAGGCGCAGAGTTCGAGCGTCTCGGGGTCGCGGAAGAGGTAGATCGAGCAGACCTCGGTCTGCATCGAGTCCGCAATCAGCGCCGTGATGCGGTCGAGCCGGTCCTGCCCCTTGGCGGACAGGGCAAGACTGTCACGCAACCGCCTGAGAAGCTTGCGGCTTTCGCTTTCGCTGCGTTCAGGCATGACCCCCCGGCGCCAATGCCGGCCTCAGTTGGCCGTCTCCAATGCGAAGGCATCATGGAGTGCCTGCACCGCGAGTTCCATATATTTCCGGTCGATCAGCACCGAAATCTTGATCTCGGAGGTTGCGATGACCTTGATGTTCACCCCGTCGGCGGCGAGAGCCTGGAACATGGTCGAGGCCACGCCCGCATGGCTGCGCATCCCGATGCCCACGACCGAGACCTTGGCCACCTCGGTATCGACCACCAGCTCGTCATAGACGATGCTGCCGGCGGCCTTGGCATCCTCGAGCGCCTTGCGCGCGCGGGCCACCTGGTTGATCGGGCAGGAGAAGGTCATGTCCGTGACCGAGCCGGGATGGCTGCCGTAGTCCTTTTCCGAGATGTTCTGGACGATCATGTCCACGTTCACCCCGGCCTCGGCCAGCGGGCCGAAGATCGCCGCAGCGACGCCGGGGCGGTCCTCGACGGTGACGAGGGTCATTTTCGCTTCGTCGCGCGAATAGGCGACGCCAGAGACGACTTTCGATTCCATGATATCCTCCTCGTCGCAGACCAGGGTTCCCGAGGTCTCGTCGGTGTCCTCGAACGAGGACAGCACCCGCAGCTTCACCTTGTAGCGCATCGCCAGTTCGACCGAGCGGGTCTGGAGCACCTTGGCCCCGAGCGAGGCCAGTTCCAGCATCTCTTCGTAGGCGATCTTTTCCAGCTTGCGCGCCTTCGACGCGATCCGCGGGTCGGTCGTATAGACCCCGTCCACATCGGTGTAGATGTCGCAGCGTTCCGCGGCAAAGGCCGCCGCGAAGGCCACGGCCGTCGTGTCCGAGCCGCCGCGGCCGAGCGTGGTGATCCGGCCCTCGGGGCTCACGCCCTGGAAGCCCGCCACCACGGCGACCTTGAATCCTTCGGCGAACTTCGCGTCGAGGTTCTCGCGCGGGATCTCGAGGAAGCGGGCGGCCGAATGCTGCGAGGTGGTGCGGATCGGCACCTGCCAGCCCTGCCAGCTGCGCGCCGGAACGTCCATCTCCTGCAGGGTCAGCGCCATGAGGCCCGCGGTGACATTCTCGCCCGACGAGACCACCGCATCATATTCGCGCGCGTCGAACAGCGGCGAGGTCTGCTCGACCCAGCCGACCAGTTCGTTGGTCTTGCCCGACATGGCCGAGACGATCACGATCACGTCGTAACCGCGCTCGACCTCGCGCTTGACCTTCTCGGCCGCATTCCTGATGCGCGCGAGATCGGCAACAGAGGTGCCGCCGAATTTCATGACTAGAAGCGGCATGGTCTAACCCCCGCAGCCGGACCCCGGAATCCGGCGCTTCTTATGCGGGGGCGGGCCGAAGGGCAAGGGCTTCCGGCGTCGCGTGACGCGGGCCGGGGCCCGGCCGATCAGAGCGCGCGCCAGCCGATGTCACGGCGGCAGAAACCCTCCGGCCAGTCGATCGCATCGACCATCGCATAGGCCGCGTCCCGCGCCTCTGCGAGCGTGCCGCCGCGCGCGGTGGCGGCCAGAACCCGCCCTCCGACCGCGGTGATCCGGCCATCCCTCGCCGCCGTTCCGGCATGAAACACCACCTGACGGCTCGTCTCGGGCAGCGCCTCGAGGCCGCGGATCTCCGAGCCCTTTTCGTAGCGGCCCGGATAGCCCCGCGCTGCCAGCACCACGGTCAGCGCGTGATCCTCGGCCCAGTTCACCCGCATTTCGTCGAGCCGCCCCTCGGCGCAGGCCAGAAGCAGGTCGAGCGCCTGCGCCCCCAGCCGCAGCATCAGCACCTGACACTCCGGGTCGCCGAAGCGGACGTTGTACTCCACCAGCCGCGCGCGGCCCTGTTCGATCATCAGCCCGGCATAGAGGACGCCGCTGTAGGGAGCGCCGCGGCGGGCCATCTCGGCGATGGTGGGCTTGATGATCTCGTCCAGCGCCTGCCGCTGGATCGCGGGCGTGAGAACCGGCGCCGGCGAATAGGCGCCCATGCCCCCGGTGTTCGGCCCCTCGTCGCCGTCGAAGGCGCGCTTGTGGTCCTGCGCGGTGCCGATCGGCAGGACGGTGCGCCCGTCGGTGAGGACGAAGAAGCTGGCCTCCTCGCCCGCCATGAACTCCTCGATCACCACCTCGGCGCCCGCCGCGCCCAGACTGCCCGCGAACATGTCGTCGATGGCGGCGATGGCCTCGGCCTCGGTCATGGCCACCACCACGCCCTTGCCCGCGGCCAGCCCGTCGGCCTTGACGACGATCGGCGCGCCCGAGGCCTGCACATGGGCCCGCGCCGCCTCGGCCTCGGTGAAGCGCGCGTAGCCGGCCGTCGGGGCTCCGCAGGCGTCGCAGATCTCCTTGGTGAAGCCCTTCGACGCCTCGAGCCGTGCGGCCGCCTGCGAGGGGCCGAAGGTCAGGATGCCCGCGGCCCGCGTCGCATCGGCCACACCCGCGGCCAGCGGCGCCTCGGGCCCCACCACGACGAAATCGACCGAGTTCGCCTCGCAGAAGGCGACCACGGCCGCGCCATCGAGGATGTCGAGGTCAGAACATTCGGCGATCCGCGCGATCCCGGCGTTGCCCGGCGCCACGATCAGCCGGTCGCACTTGGGGTTCTGCTTGATCGCCCAGGCCAGCGCATGCTCGCGCCCGCCGCCGCCGAGAATGAGGATGTTCATGCGCGCTCCTTGTCCAACCTGCCGCTTCCTACTGCCTGCGGCCGCGCCGGACAAGGATCGCACGGCCGCTTGCCTGCCCTGCCCCGCTGGGGCAGAAAGACCCCATGTCCGATCTCTTCGAAGACCCCGCCCCCGCCCGCAACACGCCGGAATACACCGTCTCGGAACTGTCGGGCGCCGTGAAGCGCGTGATCGAGGGCGAGTTCGGCCTTGTCCGCGTGCGCGGCGAGATCGGGCGCGTGTCGCGGCCCGCGTCGGGGCACCTCTATTTCGACCTCAAGGACGATCGCGCCGTGATCGCGGCGATCTGCTGGAAAGGTCAGGCCGGGCGTCTCTCGGTGCGGCCCGAGGAAGGGATGGAGGTGGTGGCCACGGGGCGCATGACCACCTTCCCCGGCCAGTCGAAATACCAGATCATCGTCGAGGACATGGCCCCCGCGGGTGCCGGCGCGCTGATGGCCATGCTCGAAAAGCGCCGCGCGGCGCTCGCGGCCGAAGGGCTGTTCGACGCGGCGCGCAAGCGCCCCCTGCCCTTCCTGCCGCGGGTGATCGGCGTCGTCACCTCGCCCTCGGGCGCGGTGATCCGCGACATCCTTCACCGGCTGCGCGACCGCTTCCCGAGCCATGTGCTGATCTGGCCGGTGGCGGTGCAGGGCGAGAAATGCGCCCCCGAAGTGGCGGCCGCGATCCGCGGCTTCAACGCCCTGCCCGACGGGGGCCCCATCCCCCGCCCCGACCTGCTGATCGTGGCGCGCGGCGGTGGCAGCCTCGAGGATCTCTGGGGCTTCAACGAGGAGATCGTCGTCCGCGCCGCCGCCGAGAGCCGGATCCCGCTGATCTCGGCCGTGGGCCACGAGACCGACACCACCCTGATCGACCACGCCGCCGACCGCCGCGCCCCCACGCCCACCGCCGCGGCCGAGATGGCGGTGCCCGTGCGGCTCGACCTGCTGGCCGGCCTCGATGGACAGGGCGCGCGGCTCTCGCGCTGCGCGGCCGAGACGATCCGGCGCCGTGACCAGCGGCTTCGGGATCTCTCCCGCGCGCTGCCGCGGCTGGACAGCCTTGTCGCCGGCCCCAGCCAGCGGTTCGACCTCTGGTCCGCACGGCTTTCTGGCGCGCTCGGGCAGAGCGTCGCGGCCCGCCGCGCCCGGCTCGAGCCGCTGGGCGCCCATCTGCGGCCCCGGCTGCTGGCCGATCTGGTGGCGCGGCAGAAGGACCGGCTCGCCGACCGCGGCCGCGGCCTCGAGACCTGCCTCGGCCGCCGCAGCGAGCGGGCGCGGGACCGGTTCGAGGCCCTCTCGGGCCGGCTCGCGCCCGCCTTCGCGCGTCTGGTGGCCGAGAGCGAGCGCACGAACCGGCGCGATGCGGCGGCCCTCGGGGCACTGGCCGCCCGTCTGGAGGCCGCCCCCGAGGCGCGGCTCCTGCGGCTGGCCGATCGGCTCGAGGCGCTCGACCGGCTGCGCCAGACGCTGGGCTACCGCGAGACCCTCCGGCGCGGCTATGCGGTGGTGCGCGCGGATGGCGAGGTGGTGACCACGAAAACCGCCGCCGAGCGGGCGGCCAGCCTCGAGATCGAGTTCCAGGACGGCCGTCTCACGCTCGGCGCGCGCAAGCCCCGCAAGGGCAAGGCCGAACCGCCCGCACAGGGCAGCCTGCTCTGAGGCCCGCGCGCCTCACACGCCCACGTCCGGGCCGGCACAGACCAGCGGGGCCGGCGTCTGGGCCACCTCCGACAATTCCGTTCCGGCCGGATCGCCCTCGAACTGCGCCCTGAGGCCCGCGGAATCCCGGTAAAAGGTCCAGCATTGGGGGGTGGAATCGTGCTCGTAGACGAAGCAGATCTGGCCCGCGTCCTCATACCACTCGCCCCGGGCGCATTCCTGTCCACGAAAGGCCCAGACGACGCGGCGGCCGGGCAGATACTGCTCGGCGCCGTAGATCTGCCCACCCACGGCGTAAGAGAGGGTCTTGCCGACCGAATAAGCCTCGAACTCCTCGGCGCTGATCGGCTCGCCCGCCTGCACGGCCCCGGCGAAGGCCAGCGCCATGGCGGTTGGGATGATCCTGTGCATGAGTCCCTCCGGCAGTTCGGCGGGCGGGATCGCCCGCGCCAGACTGCCAGAGGCGCGCCCCCTTGGCCAGTCACGCCTGCGCCAACGCCCGGCGCCGCTGCGGCGGCCTTCCCCCTTCCCTCGCGCCGCCTGAGCGACTAGGTGTCAGAAGCCGCAGGAAGGGGAGGCGGAAGCCCATGTCGTTCTTCAAGAAGATGCGCGAGAAGATGTTCCGCTCCTCGGACCGGCTGTCGGACGAGCTGGACGCGCTGGTCGAGGAAGGCGCCTCGACCGAACCCGCCGCGACCGGACCCGAGATGGACGAGGCGCCCCTGATCCTCGACCGGCCAGCCGCGCCCGCACCGCGCCCGGCCGAGCCTCCGGCCACCTTCGCCCCCGATCCCGTGCCCGTGCCCGAGCCTGCGCGCGCCCTCGCGCCGCCGCCGCCCGCGCCCCTGCCCGATCCCGATCGCCGCGCGCCCGAACCGCCCCCCGAAGCCGGCGGGCGCGATCGCGAACCGGCCCCCGAACCCGAACCCGAACGCCGCCCCGGCTTCTTCGGCCGCATGTTCGGCCAGACGGAAGAGCCGCGCCGGATCCTCGACGACGCCATGCTCGAGAGCCTCGAGGAGGTGCTGATCCAGGCCGACATGGGCGTCGAGACCGCGCTCCGGGTCACGGCCAACATCGCCGAGGGCCGCTATGGCCGCCGCGTCTCGTCGCGCGAGATCAAGGAGGCGCTGGCCACCGAGATCGCCCGCATCCTCGAGCCCGTGGCCCGCCCGATGCCGCTCTATCCCTCGCGTCCACAGGTGGTGCTGGTGGTGGGCGTGAACGGCTCGGGCAAGACCACGACCATCGGCAAGCTCGCCTCCCAGTTCCGCGCCGCCGGAAAGTCCGTCGTGATCGCGGCCGGAGACACGTTCCGCGCCGCCGCCGTCGAGCAGCTTCAGGTATGGGGCCGCCGCGCCGGCGTGCCGGTCCTGACCGCGCCGGAGGGCTCCGACCCGGCCTCGCTGGCGTTCGATGCCATGACGAAGGCCCAGGCCGAGGGGGCCGATCTTCTGATGATCGACACGGCCGGCCGGCTGCAGAACCGCACGGATCTCATGGAAGAGCTGTCCAAGATCGTGCGGGTGATCCGCAAGAAGGATCCCGACGCGCCGCACAACACGCTGCTCGTGCTGGACGCCACCACCGGACAGAACGCGCTGAGCCAGGTCGAGATCTTCCGCAAGCTCGCCGATGTCTCGGGCCTTGTGATGACCAAGCTCGACGGCACCGCCAAGGGCGGCGTGCTCGTGGCCCTGGCCGATCGCTTCGGCCTGCCGATCCATGCGATCGGCGTGGGCGAGCAGATCGACGACCTCGCCCCCTTCGACCCCGAGGAGTTCGCCCGCGCCCTGATGGGCCTCGACGACTGAGACCGACCGCGCCCCTTCCCGGACGCGACCCCTGCCTTTCACTCTGGAAAAATATCCTCGGGGGGTCCGGGGGGCAGACAGCCCCCCGGCGGCCCGCCGCTCCACCCCGCCATGACAGCCTGGATCCTCTCCCTCGAAGGCACCGAAGCCGGGGCGCGGCTCGCGCTCCTTCTCGCGCTGACCTCGGCCCTGGCCCATGCCTGCTTCGGCGCCTTGCAGAAGGGCCGGCACGATCCCTGGCTCGCCCGGGGCGCGATCGACGTCTTCATGGTGCTGCTGTCGGCTCCGGTCGCGCTGTTCCTCGTGCCCTGGCCCCGCGGCTTCGAATGGCTGGTGATGGCGGGAGTGATGGCGATCCACCTCGCCTACAAGATCGCGATGGCGCGGGCCTATTCGCGCGCGGCCTACACGGTCGTCTATCCGGTCGTGCGCGGCGTGGGGCCGCTGGCGACGCTGGCCTTCGCGGCCCTGTTCCTGGGCGAGCAGTATGTCGGCATCCAGTGGCTGGGCGTGGCGCTGCTGTCGGGAGCGATCCTGATGCTCGCGCGGCTCAACTTCACCTCGAGCCCGCACATCGGGCGCATCGACCTGCAGGCGGGCCTTGCCTGGGCCTTCGCCGGCGGCCTGATGGTTGCGATCTACACGACCTACGACGCCTGGGCTATCCGGCTCATGCCCGATCCCTTCACCTTCCTCGCCTGGTTCTTCCTGATGACCTCGCTCGATTTCCCGCTGATGCTGGGGTACAGGCTTCTCAAGGCCCGGCAGATCCCCGAGGCGGCCGGCGCGCTGGCGCTGCGTGGATTCGTGGGGGCGCTGATCGCCTTCGTGAGCTTCGGGGGCGTGATGCTCGGGACGCGGCTGGGCAAGGTGGCCGAGGTGGCTTCGCTGCGCGAGACCTCGACCCTCTTCGCCGCGGCGATCGGCTGGCTGTTCCTCGGCGAGCGGTCGGGGCCTGCGAAGATACTGCTGATGGGCCTGATCGCCCTCGGCGCGATACTGGTTCAGGCGGGATGAAAGGGAGAAAGATGGCAGAGCGGATCAACCCGATGGTCAAGGCGGCGCTGGAGTGGGGGCCGATCGCGGCCTTCTTCCTCGGCTATGTGCAGCTGAAGGACGAAACCTTCGCCTTTGGCGGCACCGACTACCAGGGCTTCATCGTGGTGACGGCCGCCTTCATCCCGCTGATGGTGATCTGCACCGGCCTGCTCTGGCGGCTGACGGGCAAGCTCTCGCGGATGCAGGTGGCGACGGTCGTTCTGGTCGTGGTGTTCGGCGGCCTCTCGGTCTGGCTGAACGACGAGCGGTTCTTCAAGATGAAGCCCACCATGATCTACCTGCTGTTCGGCGCCCTTCTCGGCATCGGATTGCTGCGCGGGCAGAGCTGGCTCAAGCTGGTGCTCGAGGAGGCGGTGCCCCTGCAGCCTGAGGGCTGGATGGTGCTTACTCGGCGCGTGATGCTGTTCTTTTTCGTGCTCGCCGCCGCGAACGAGGCGGTCTGGCGGTTGATGAGCACGGACGCCTGGGTCAATTTCAAGACCTTCGGGCTGCCCCTGGCCATCTTCGCCTTCTTCATGACGCAGGGCAGCCTCTTCAGGCGCTACGGGCTGGAGCGCGGGGACAAGGTCTGAGCCGCGGCCAGTGTCGCAGGGGGCCGGCGGCGGGGAGTGACGGGAACAGGCCGGGGGCTCTGCCCCCGGACCCCCGGGATATTTGGGCCAGAATGAAGGGAGGCGCGCGGCGCTTGAGGGGCGTTTGCCAGGTTTCCCTCAGGCGCGGTATAGCGGGATCGGCCTCACCGCGGACTGGAACTCGGTGAGCACCCGCTCGGGGCCGTGGGTCTGGGCGAGACGCAGCAGGGCAAAGCGGATCTCGGCGATCTCGCGGTAGTAGTTCAGGTAGGCGGCGTTCAGCGTGGCGCCTGTCACCGCGCCGAGCACGGGCACGGCCTGGGCCATGAGTTTCTGGCCAAGCGCCGCGGCAAGTCTGGGCGCGACCGAGGCCACGACCTTGCTGACCGCGGCCCCGCTGAGCGCGATGCGGGCGCCGATGAAGCTGGTGTTCACGCCGTCGTCGCGCTTGAGGGGGCTGCCGGCGCCGAAGATGCGCAGGCACTCCACGCGGATGGCCGGATCGTCCGGGTCGAAGCCCTCGGCTTCGGCCGCGCGGCGGATGGCGTGCATGATGACGGTGATCGTCACCGGCAGTTCGGCGATCGAGGTGGCAAGCCCCCCCGCGCCACCGGCCGCGCCCGTGAGCGCCACGAGAGCGGGCGTGGCGCGCCGTCCGAGGTCGGGGGCGGCACGGCCCGCCGCCGCGATCCGGTGGCTCTGCTCGAGGGCGCGGCGCGTCACCGTCTCGATCTGGCGCTGGAGGGCGGCCGGCAGCAGCGCCATCCGCTCTTCGAGCGACCCGCCGAAGCGGTTCATCAGGGCCATCACCGGACCGTTCGCGCGGTCGAACCGCAGGGCGAGCGCCGCGATCTCGGCTTCGGGACTGGTGCGCAGGGCGGGGAGGCGGCTGTTTGCGGTCATGCGACAAGAGGTAGGATCGGCCCGGGCGTTCGGCAATGGCCGCGCAGGCGCGTCAGCCGGCCTTCGTCACCGACCCCTCGACGCCCTCCCAAGCGCCCGTCACCAGCGGCATTCCCAGCACGCGCTCGGGGTTCGTGGGCGGCGGCATCTCCACCCGCTCGAGCTTGCGGAAGCCGAAGCGCCGGTAGTAGGGCGCGTCCCCGACCAGCATCACCCGCTCCCACCCGAGCTTCCTCGCCTCGGCCAGGGTTTCGGTGATCAGGAGCGCCCCCAGCCCCTCGCCCTGGCGCGTCGGATGGACCGCCACCGGCCCGAGAAGCAGCACCGGCTTGTCTGCGACCTTCACGGGCCAGTAGCGGATGGCCGCGGCGAGCGTGCCATCCGCGTCCCGCAAGAGCGCGCAGAGATCCGCCACCGTCGGCACCCCGTCGCGCAGCCGGTAGGAGGAGAGCGCCGTGCGGCCCGGCGCGAAGCAGAGGTCGTAGAGGGCCTCGACTTCCCACCAGTCGGCATCACGTTCCTGTTCAAGGCGATACAAGCCCGCTCCCCCTGCCTCCGGTTTCGGCTGGAACGGCGCGTAACACGCAGGCAGAACGGGATCAAACCGGAAAGGAGACCCATGTTCTACCGCCCCGAGGATGGCCACGGCCTGCCCCACAATCCCTTCAACGCCATCGTCGCCCCGCGGCCGATCGGCTGGATCTCGACCCGCGGGCCGACAGGGGACAATCTTGCGCCCTATTCCTTCTTCAACGCCGTGGCCTATGTGCCGCCGCAGGTCATGTTCGCCTCGACCAGCACGAAGGACAGCCTTGCCGCCCTCCGCGAGAGCGGGGTCTTCTGCGTGAACATCGTCGAGGAGGCGGCCCTTGCCCGGATGAACGCCACCTCGGCGGCCTTCCCGAGGGGCACCGACGAGTTTCGCGAAGCGGGCGTGGACAAGGCCGAATGCCGGACCATCGACTGCCCGCGGGTGGGAGACGCGCCGGCATCGCTCGAATGTCGCGTGACGCAGGTGGTCGACCTGCTGGGGCAGGACAATCATCTGGTGCTGGGCGAGGTCACGGGCGTGCATCTGCGCGACGACTGCCTGCGCGACGGGCGGTTCGACGTGACGGCCTTCCGGCCGATGGCGCGGCTCGGCTACCGCGACTATGCGGTGATCCGCGAGGTGATCGAACTGTCGCGCCCGCCGGCCGGCTGAGACGCCTGTATTTCGCGCTTCGTGAGTGGCAATGGCGATTTATCGCACCCGGAAACGGCCCGTTGACGCTTTCAACCGGGCGGCGGCGGGCCTAGTGTCCTGCCGGTCAATCAACCGGGGACAGCAATGAAGACCATGATCGGGGTGATCGGCGGTTCGGGGGTCTATGAGATCGACGGGCTGCAGGATGCGGTCTGGACGAAGGTCGAGACGCCGTGGGGCGATCCGTCGGACGAGATCCTGGTGGGCACGCTCGAGGGCGTGCCGATGGCCTTCCTGCCACGGCACGGGCGCGGCCATGTCCACAGCCCCTCCACCGTGCCCTACCGCGCCAACATCGACGCGATGAAGCGGCTGGGCGTCACGGACCTCGTCTCGGTCTCCGCCTGCGGCTCGTTCCGGGAAGAGATGGCGCCGGGCGACTTCGTGATCGTGGACCAGTTCATCGACCGCAGCTTCGCCCGGCCGAAGTCCTTCTTCGGCTCGGGCTGCGTTGCGCATGTCTCGCTTGCCAATCCGACCTGTCCGCGCCTGTCGGCGCTGTGCGCCGATGCCGCGCGCGCAACCGGCGTCACCGTCCACGAGGGCGGCACCTACCTCTGCATGGAGGGCCCGCAGTTCTCGACGCTGGCCGAGTCGCTCCTCTACAAGAGCTGGGGCTGCCACGTCATCGGCATGACCAACATGCCCGAGGCCAAGCTCGCCCGGGAGGCCGAGATCTGCTACGCCTCGGTCGCGATGGTCACCGACTATGACAGCTGGCACCCCCACCACGGCGAGGTGGACATCACCGCCATCATCGCGACGCTCGGCGCCAACGCCGACCACGCCCGCGGGCTGGTGGCGGGGCTGCCCGCCCGTCTGGGCGCCGCGCGCGACGCCTGCCCGCACGGCTGCGACCGGGCGCTCGAACATGCGATCATGACCGCTCCGGCCAAGCGCGACCCGGAGCTTCTGGCGAAACTCGACGCGGTCGCGGGCCGCGTGCTGAAAGGCTGAGGCGATGACGAACAAGTCGGTCCGGGACTATATCCGCACGATCGTGGATTTCCCGCACGAGGGGATCCTCTTCCGCGACGTGACCACCCTGTTTGCGGACCCGCGCGGCTTCCGCATCGCCATCGACCAGCTTCTCGCGCCCTATGCCGGGATGCGGTTCGACAAGGTGGCGGGCCTCGAGGCGCGCGGCTTCATCCTCGGCGGCGCCGTGGCGCACCAGCTCTCGACGGGCTTCGTGCCGATCCGCAAGAAGGGCAAGCTGCCGGGCCGCACGGTCTCGGTGAGCTACCAGCTGGAATATGGCGAGGCGGTGGTCGAGGTGCATGACGACGCGATCCAGGCCGGCGAGCGGATCCTGCTGGTGGACGATCTCCTCGCCACCGGAGGCACGGCCGAGGCCGGCATCCGGTTGATCGAGCAGCTCGGCGGCGAAGTGGTGGGCTGCGCCTTCGTGGTGGACCTGCCGGACCTCGGCGGCCGCAAGAAGCTTGAGGCCATGGGCATGGAGGTCCATGCGCTCTGCGCCTTCGAGGGACTCTGAGGATCCTTCTTAACCCGACGTTAGGGATTCGGTCCTAGAAGCGGAAGAGCCGGGCGACCGGTCGCTGCTTGCAGGACGTGACCTCAACCCCAGCCTTGCCCCGCCGGTCGCTCCGGCGGGGCATTTCGCTGACGCCCCGCGCCTCAGGCTGCGCGCAGGACAGCGCCCGGGTTCATGATCCCGTGCGGATCCAGCGCCGCCTTGATGGCCCGCATCGCCGCCAGCCGGGCCGGATCCCCGTAGCGTTCGAGCTCGGCCACCTTCAGCCGTCCGATCCCGTGCTCGGCGCTGATCGAGCCGCCCGCCGCATGGACAAGGTCATGCACGCAGCGGGTGATCTCGGCCCGCAGCGGCTCGTAGTCCTCGCGCCGCCGGCCGGGGGCCGGGAAGACGTTGTAATGCAGATTGCCATCGCCCAGATGTCCGAAGCAGTTCACCCGCAGCGACCCGATCCGGGCAAGCGCCGCGCCCGCCTCCTCGACAAAGCGCGCAATCTCGCCCAGCGGCAGCGAGATGTCGTGGCTCGCGATCGAGCCGATGCGGCGGTTGCCCTCGGGTATGGTCTCGCGGATCGCCCAGAAATCCGCGCGCTGTGCGAGGGACTGGGCCACGATCCCGTCCGAGACCAGCCCCGCCTCCAGCCCTTCGGCAAAGAGCGCCTCGAGTTCGGCCGCCGGGTCCATCCCCTCGGCAAGCCCCAGATCCACCAGAACGGTCCAGACCGGAGGCTCGGCAAAGGGCTGGCGCAGCCCCGGCATGGTCTCGGCCAGAAAGTCCAGCCCCTGCCGGTGCATGAGTTCGAAGCCCGTCACCAGCGGGCCAAGCCTCCGTTGCGCCCGCCCCAGCAGATCGAGCGCGGCGGCCGGATCGCGCACCGCCAGAAGCGCCGCCCCCTCCGCCGCGGGCGGCCGGACAAGCTTGAGGCTCGCCGCCGTGATGATCCCGAGCGTGCCTTCCGCCCCGATCAGCAGGTTCCTCAGATCATAGCCCGTATTGTCCTTCCGAAGCCGCTTCAGCCCGTGCAGGATCGAGCCGTCGGGCAGCACCGCCTCAAGCCCGAGGCAGAGATCGCGGGCGTTGCCGTAGCGCAGCACCGCCGTTCCTCCCGCGTTGCAGGCCAGGTTGCCGCCGATCCGGCAGGAGCCCTCCGAGGCGAGCCACAGCGGGAACATCCGCCCCGCCGCCTCGGCCGCCGCCTGCACGTCGGCGAGGATCGCGCCCGCCTCGACAAGGATCACGTTTTCCGAAGGGAAGAGGCCGCGCACGCGGCTCATCCGCTCGAGCGAGACGAGGAGCGGCAACGGCCCCTCGCCCATCACCTGCCCTCCCACAAGACCCGTTCCGCCTCCGATCGGCACGATGCCCACGCGCGCCTCGGCGCAAGCCGAGACGAGGCGCGCCACCTCCTCGGTGGTGCGCGGCAGGGCCACCGCTCCGGCCCGGCCCAGGTGGCGGCCGCGCGGCTCGGTCAGGTGATGGGGCTGGGGCTGCGCCAGCGTCCCGGGCGGAAATCGCCGGGCCAGGCCGGCCAGAAAGGCATCATCGGCGGGGTTCAGCATGGGCACCTCCGGCGCCTCTCTATCCCCCCCCCGCCCCTCAGTCCACCCAGGCGGGATCGAGCACCATGATCGTCGGCCGCCGCGGCAGGGAGGCCAGCGACAGCTCCAGCTCGGCCCCCTCGAGGCGCACCACCTCGAACTCCGCCTGCATGTTCGACAGGAACATCTCGAGCGAGCGCCCCGAGAACCAGTGCATCGGCAACACCACCGAGGACCGCAGGCGGCGCACGACCGCCTGCATCGTCTCGAGATTGACCGTATAGCCGCCATCCACCGGCACCATCAGCACATCGAGCCGGCCGAGCGCCGCATATTGCCCCGCGTCCGGCTCGTGGTGCAGGTGCCCCAGATGGCCGATGCAGAGACCCGCCACCTCGAAGACGAAGATCGAGTTGCCGTCCTTGCGCACCCCCTCGCCCCAGCGCGAGCGCACGTCGGTGGGCACGTTGCGCACCAGCATCTCGCCCAGGTCGAGGTGATGCTCGGCCCGCCCCCCCTCCTGCCACCCCGGCAGGACATGCGCGATGCGCGGATCGGGGAAATCGGTCCAGTGGGTCGAATGGGCGTTGTTCATGGTGGCCACGACCGGCACCACGTCGCGCTGCCCCAGCATCCCCGTGTAATCGGTGGCCGCTACCAGCCCGCCCGCTGTCTCGATCAGGAAGGTCGCATGATGGACATAGCGGATGCGCACCCGGTCCTCGGCCAGCGGATCCCCGAAGGCCGCGCTCATCACCCGTTCGGGCCCTTCGGCCAGGGCGATGCAGTGGCTCGGCGTGCGCTCCTGCGCCTCGGCGGCAAGGGGAAAGGCGAGGGCAAGGCTCGCGAGGGCTGGTCGGATCATCGGCGGCACCTCCAGCGCCGAAGCCTAGCAGCGGTCGCCCGCGCCGCCAGTCACAGCTGCGTCAGACCGCGCCCGTCCACCTTTCATTCTGGCACAAATATCCTGCGGGGGGTCCGGGGGGCGCAAAGCCCCCCGTGCGACGGTCGCCGCCCTCAGCCCGCGTCCGTCCGGCCTCGCCGGTCGCCGCGCAGGTTGGCGTAAAGCACATGGTTCCGCCAGCGGCCGGCAATCTGCAGGTAGCTCTGCGCCACGCCTTCATACTTGAAACCGCACTTCTCCAGCACGCCGCGTGAGGCCGCGTTCTCGGGCAGGCAGGCCGCCTCGATCCGGCTGACATCCAGCGTGTTGAAGGCGTGGTGGACGATCCCGAGGATCGCCTCGCGCATGTAGCCCTGCCGCGCGTGGGGGCGGCCGACCCAGTAGCCGAGCGTTCCTGCCTGCGCGGGCCCCCGGCGGATGTTGTCGAGCGTGATCGCGCCCAGAAGCGCCTGATCCTCGCGGCGGATCAGCACGAGCGGCAGGGCCGTGCCCTGGCTCTCGGCGCGGGCGGCCCAATAGACGCGGTTGGTGAAGGCCTTGCGCGTCAGATGGTCCGACGACCAGACCGGCTCCCAGGGCGTGAGGAAGGCCGCGCTCTCGGCGCGCAGCGCCGACCAGTCGCGCCAGTCGGAATGCTGCGGCAGCCGCAGCGTCATCCGCTCGGTCTCGATGCGGACCTTCCGACGCAGTCCGAGCATCAGGCCGCCAGCCGCTCTCGGATCTGCTGGAGCGCGGGCGCCTGCTCGGCCGGCCCATAGAGCGCGAGCGCCGACCGCGCCTGGGCCATCCGCTCGGCATAGTCCCGCACGGCCGCCACGGTCACGGAGTCGATCTTCTCAACCGCCTCGTCCACGCCCGGCACACGGCCCCAGATCGCCAGCAGACGCGCCAGACGCTCGGCGCGGCTCGAGGGGCTCTCGAGGCCCATCAGCAGGCCGGCCTTCAGCTGCGCGCGCGCGCGGGCGACTTCGGCTTCCGACATGTCGTCGGTCGCGCGGCGCAGTTCGTCGATGGTGAGGCCCGCCAGATCGGCCACCTCCTCGCCCGAGGTGCCGGCGTAGATCGTGATCTGCCCGGTATCCTCGTAGGCGCCCGACTGCGCGAAGATCGAGTAGCAGAGGCCGCGTTCCTCGCGCACCTTCTGGAACAGGCGCGAGGACATGCCGCCCCCCAGCGCCATCGCATAGACCTGTGCCGCATAGACATCGGGGGCGCGATAGCTCGGCGCCTCGAAGGCCATCGCGAAATGGACCTGCTCGAGCGATTTCAGCTCGCGCCGTTCGCCGCCGAGGAAGTCCGCCCGTTGCATCGGCCGCCGTCCGACGGGCTTCAGATGCCCGAACAGCGCCTGCGCCTGCGCCAGGATCTTCTGGTGATCGACGCCCCCCGCCGCGGCGAGGATCATGTGGTCGGGCCCGTATTGCTCGCCCACGAAACGGGTCAGATCGTCCCGCGTGAAGGACGACACGCGCTCTTCGGGCCCGAGGATCGTGCGGCCGAAGGACTGCTCCGGATAGGAGGCCTCCTGCAGCCAGTCGAAGATGATGTCGTCGGGCGTGTCGAGCGCCTGCCCGATCTCCTGCAGGATGACGTGCCGCTCGATCTCGATCTCCTTGGGGTCGAAGACCGGGTTCAGCACGATGTCGGCGATCACGTCCAGCGCCAGCGCCGTGTCCGCCTCGAGCACGCGGGCGTAGAAGGCCGTCATCTCGCGCGAGGTGTAGGCGTTGATGTAGCCGCCGACATCCTCGATCTCTTCCGCGATCTGCAGCGCCGTGCGGGTCTTCGTGCCCTTGAAGGCCATATGTTCGAGGAAATGGGCGATCCCGTTCTGTTCGGGCCGCTCGTGCCGGCCGCCCGCGGTGATCCAGATCCCGATCGAGGCCGAATGCAGCCCCGGCATGTGCTCGGTAACGATGCGGAAGCCGTTGGGAAGGGTGTCGAGGAGGACGGTCAACGCCCGGTCCTTTCGCGGATGAGGGTTTCGAGGGCGGCAAGGTCGTTGGGCACGCGCGTCATCCGCTCGGGCCGCTCGAAGAGATCGGCCATGCGGGCGGGCAGCGGCGGGCGGACGCCGGTGGCGGCCTCCACCGCGTCGGGGAACTTGGCGGGATGGGCGGTGGCCAGCGTCACCATCGGCTCGGTCCCGAGGTGCTCCTGCGCCACCTTCACGCCCACGGCGGAGTGCGGGCAGAGCACCTCGCCGGTCGCTGCGTGCGTGGCGCGGATGGTGGCCAGCGTCTCCTCCTCAGAGCAGCGGCCCGAGGTGAAGGTCTCGCGCAGCGTGCCCAGCGCGTTCGGGCTGATGCGAAAGCCACCCTGCTTCAGCTCATCCATCAGCGCGGCCACCGCCGCCCCGTCGCGGCCATAGGCATCGAACAGCGCGCGCTCGAAATTCGAGGACACCTGAATGTCCATCGAGGGGCTGATCGAGGGCGTGACCCCATGGGTGGCGTAATCGCCCGACGACAGCGCCCGGTGCAGGATGTCGTTCTGGTTCGTCGCCACCACCAGCCGCTTGATCGGCAGCCCCATGCGCCGGGCGATGTAGCCCGCGAAGATGTCGCCGAAATTGCCGGTGGGCACGGTAAAGCTCACCTCGCGGTGCGGCGCGCCGAGGCTGGTGGCGGCGGTGAAATAATAGACCACCTGCGCCAGCACCCGCGCCCAGTTGATCGAGTTCACGCCCGCAAGCCCCACCGCGTCACGGAAGGCAAAGTCGTTGAACATGTCCTTCAGCCGGGCCTGGCAATCGTCGAAATCGCCATCGACCGCCAGCGCGTGCACGTTCGCCTCGGCGGGCGTCGTCATCTGGCGGCGCTGCACCTCGGACACACGGCCATGCGGGAAGAGGATGAAGACATCGACGTTGGACAGCCCCCGGAAGGCCTCGATCGCGGCCGATCCGGTGTCGCCCGAGGTGGCGCCGACGATGGTGATGCGCTGGCCCGTCTTCGCCAGCGCCGCCTGGAACAGCTGGCCGATCAGCTGCATGGCGAAGTCCTTGAAGGCGAGCGTCGGGCCGTGGAACAGCTCGAGCAGGAAGTGGTTCGGCCCCAGTTGCACCAGGGGCGCGCGCGCGGCATGGCCGAAGCCCGCGTAGGCGGCGTCGATCAGGCCGCGGAACTCGTCATCTCCGAAGGTGTCGCCGACGAAGGGGCGCATGATGCGGAAGGCCACCTCCTCGTAAGGCAGGCCCGCCAGCGCCGCGATGCCGGCCTCGTCCAGCGTCGGCACGGTCTCGGGCACATAGAGGCCGCCGTCGCGGGCGAGGCCCGTCAGCATGGCCTCGCCGAAGCCGAGAACCGGAGCCGCACCGCGAGTCGAGATATATTGCATCGTTACCCTCATTCCGTCCGACGCCTGATACGCCAGAGCAGAAGAACTGTCATCCCCAGCCAGAGGACGGCAAGAGAAAACCACGTCACCGCATAGCCGAGATGGTCGTTCGGAATACCTTCGGTGCCGACGGGCCACGGCTCGATCCCGTCGCCGGTGGGCGTGCCCGCCACGACGAGGACCGGCTCGGTTCCCAGCGCCTCGGCGAGGGCCGGCAGGTCGCGGGCAAACCAGATGCCCGAGACCGGATCGGGCGAGGGCGTGAAGCCGTCCACCTCGTCGGGCCAGAGGAGGTTGCCGGTCAGGCCCGCCCCGACCGCGGTGCGCGGCAGGCCCCGATCCTGCTGCGGCAGGAACCCGCGGTCGATCAGGATCAGCCGGCCCTCATCGGTCTCGAAGGCCGAAATCACGCGGTAGCCCGCGCCGCGGTCCTTGCGGCTGACCAGAACATCGAGATGCTCACCCGTGAACCGGCCCGAGACGGTGACCGGCAGGTAGCGGTCACGCGCCGGTTCGGGCGCCTCGGGCAGCGTGACGGGCGGGGCCCCGACGCGCGCCTCGATCTCGGCCAGCACGCCCTCCTTCCAGTGCAGGCGTTGCACCTGCCACATCCCCAGCGCGACGAGGATCGCGGCGCCGATCAGGCCGAACAGGAGGGGCAGGATCATCCGGCGGATCATGGGGCAGGTCCTCGATGCAAAAAGCGCGCGCCTTGCGGCCCGCGCCTTGTGGTTCAACTGCACTGCCGGGGGCAAGCCCGGATGACGGGCATGGCCGGCCGCGGTGCCCCTACTGGCCCCAGACGTAGATCGAGGCAAAGAGGAACAGCCAGACCACATCGACGAAGTGCCAGTACCAGATCGCCGCCTCGAAGCCGATGTGCTTTTCGGGGGTGAAATGGCCGCGCTGGACACGGATCAGGCAGACGAGCAGGAAGATCGTGCCCACGATGACGTGGAAGCCGTGAAAGCCCGTCGCCATGAAGAAGTTCGCGCCGTAGATGTTGCCGGCGAAGCCGAAGGCCGCGTGGCTGTATTCGTAGGCCTGGAAGAAGGTGAAGAGGATGCCGAGCGCGATGGCGAGCGTCAGGCCCCAGGTCACGTCGCGCCGGTTGTTCTCGTGCACGAGCGCATGGTGCGCCCAGGTCGCCGCGCAGCCCGAGCAGAGCAGGATCAGCGTGTTGATCAGCGGCAGGTGCCAGGGATCGAAGGTGATGATCCCCTCGGGCGGGAAGATGCCGTCGATGGCCGGGCTTTCCGGCCCCATCGGATAGAGCGCGTGCTTGAAGAAGCTCCAGAACCAGGCCGCGAAGAACATCACTTCCGACATGATGAACAGGATGAAACCCCAGCGCAGCCCGAGACGCACCACCGGCGTATGGTCGCCCTCGAGGCTTTCGGCCACCACGTCCGACCACCAGCCGAACATCGTGTACAGCACCAGGACAAGCCCGATCAGCCCGAGCCAGGGCCCCGATCCATGCATCCAGAGGACGGCGCCGAACAGCATGACGAAGGCCCCGACCGAGGCCATGAAGGGCCAGATCGAGGGCGGCAGGATGTGGTAGTCGTGGTTCTTGGCGTGGGCCATGGTTCCCCCCGGATGGCGTCTTGGGTCAGTTCACGTCGATGCCGGCGGGGCGGGCGGCGAGCGCGGCCTGCTCCTCGGGCAGTTCGGTCTGATGGAAGGTGTAGGACAGGGTGATCTGGCGCACGTAGCGCCCGTCGCGGTCCTTCACGATGGCGGGATCGACATAGAAGCTCACCGGCATCTCGACCCGTTCGCCCGGCGCCAGCACCTGCTCGGTAAAGCAGAAACAGGCGATCTTGGCGAAGTAGCCCCCGGCGGCATCCGGCGTGACATTGTAGCTGGCCGTGCCCGCCACGGTGCGGTCGGTCGGGTTGTAGGCCTCGTAGAAGGCCAGCCCCGTTTCGCCGATGCGGACCTCCATCTCGCGCTGGAGGGGGCGGAACTCCCACGGCATGCCGGCCTCGCGCGAGGCGTCGAAGCGGACCCGGATCGTGCGATCGAGCACCTCGGCGGGCGCCTCGGAGGCGACCGCGGTCGTGCCGCCGAACCCCGTGACCCGGCAGAACCAGTCATAGAAGGGCACGGCCGCGAACGAGGCCGCGCCCATCACCACGACCACGCCCACCAGCCACCCGGCCGTCTTCTGATGCGGCGAGAGGCTCATCGCGCCACCACTCCCGGCGGGGCATGGGCGAAGGCGCCGCGCTCGCCCAGCTGCGAGACCTTGGCGACCGTCAGGCCGAACACGACCAGAATGAAGGCGGCCAGCGTGACCCCCAGCCCCACGTTGCGGCCGAGCCTGCGGCGGTGCATCTCGTGTTCGGCGCGGATGGTCATGTCACCAGCCTCCCAGTCCGTAGGGTTTGAGCGCGGCCTCGGCGAGGATCGCGCCGAAATGCAGGAAGAGGTAATAGAGCGAGAAGCGGAAGAAGCCCTTCTCGACGCGGTAACGGTCCGCCTCGGCCTCGGCCTCGTCCCGCCGCCAGATGCGGACCGCGCCGCGCAGGAGCCAGCCGTTGAGCGCGAGCGCCACAACGAGGTACAGCGGCCCGCCGATTCCGGTGAAGGCCCCCGCCACGGCCAGGGGGGCCAGAAGCAGCGCATAGGCCAGCACATGCCCGCGCGTGACCCGCCGCCCGTGGGTCACGGTCAGCATGGGCACGCCCGCGTCGGAATAATCGGACTTCATGAAGAGCGCGAGCGACCAGAAATGCGGCGGCGTCCACATGAAGATCAGCGCGAACATGAAGAGCGACTCGAGCGAGACGCCGCCCGTGGCCACGGCCCAGCCGATCATCGGCGGGAAGGCCCCGGCCGCGCCGCCGATCACGATGTTCTGCGGCGTCGTGCGCTTCAGCCACATGGAATAGACGACCGCGTAGAAGAAGATGGTGAAGGCCAGCAGCCCCGCCGCGAAGAGGTTGGTGGCAAGGCCCAGCATCACCACCGCGATCCCCGACAGGGCGAGCCCCAGCCCCAGCGCCTCGCCGGGCTGGACGACACCTGCCGGAACGGGCCGGTTGCGCGTCCGCTTCATCACCCGGTCGATGTCGGCATCCCACCACATGTTCAGCGCGCCCGAGGCCCCTGCCCCCAGCGCGATGAAGAGGATGCCCGTCAGCGCGATCATCGGATGCACCGTCGCCGGCGCCACCAGAAGGCCCACCAGCGCCGTGAAGACCACAAGCGACATGACCCGCGGCTTCAGCAGGGCGAAGTAGTCGCCGAACCCGGCCTCCTTCGGAACCTCGGTGATGCGGATGTCGGTCATGCAACTCTCTCCTGCGGCAACTCGTCCGTGCTGCTGTCGAACGTGGCGCAGGCGGTATCCGTTCCAGCCCTCATTCGACGGCGGTGCCGGCAGCGCCCGCCGGGGCCAGCGCCGACAGCTCGTAGGTGCCGCCGCGGGCCTGATCGAGCCAGGCGGCGTAGGCCTCTTCCGAGACCACCTTGACCGTGATCGGCATGTAGGCGTGCGAGATGCCGCACAGCTCGGAGCACTGGCCGAAATAGACGCCTTCGCGCTCGGCCCGGAACCAGAGTTCGGCCAGGCGGCCCGGCACGGCGTCCTGCTTCACCCCGAACGAGGGCACGGTCCAGGAGTGGATGACGTCGGCGCCGGTGACCTGGACGACCACGGTCTTGTTGACCGGCACGACCATGGCGGTGTCCGTGGCCAGCAGGAACTCGTCACGGCCATAGCCCGCCTCGATCAGCTGCTGCTCGACCTCGGGCGTCAGCCGGTTGTCGCCGCCGGTCGCGGGCGAGCCGATCATGTAGCTTTCGAACGAGATCTCCTCGTCGGGATATTCATAGCCCCAGTACCACTGGTAGCCCGTGACCTTCACCGTCACGTCCGCGTCGGGGATCTCCTGCTGATGGAAGAGCACGGGCAGCGAGAAGGCCCCGATCGCCACGAGGATGAGGATCGGCACGATCGTCCAGGCGATCTCGAGCGGCGAATTGTGGGTGAAGCGGGCCGGAACGGCGTTGCGCTTCTCGTGGAAGCGCCAGGCGGCATAGAGGATGAGAAGCGTGACGAAGATGGTGATGGCCGCGATGATGACGAGGATGAACCCGTCCAGCCAGTGGATCTGCGTCGCGACCGGACCTGCCGAGGGCTGGAAGCCGGTTCCGCCCTGCACGGGCTTTCCGATGATCTCGAGGCTCTGCTGCTGCGCGCTGGCAGAGCCGGCCGCAACAAGCCCCGCCGCCCATGTGGCGCATCCGGTCAAGGTCGTGAATTGTCTCATGTTCAGATCCCGTTGGCTCTCGCCGGCCGTCACGCCGCCTGCCCGCCGCCCGGAAACCGGGCAGATTCCCGTTGTTCCTGAACCGATTGAGACCATATTAGTTTCAGGACGACAAGGAAAACGATGCGTCAATGCGTCATCATTTGATCTGAATCAAGGACAGAGCCTATGACAGATTCGGCCTTCCGCCCGTTCCAGACCCATCTGGACGAAGCCGCGGCTCTCACTCTTCTGCGCGAGGCGACGCGGGGCGCGGATGACGGCGAACTCTTCCTCGAACGGTCGCGGTCGGAATCGCTGGTGCTGGATGACGGGCGGGTGAAGACCGCAAGCTACGACGCCTCCGAGGGGTTCGGCCTGCGGGCCGTGCGCGGCGAAGTGGCGGGCTACGCCCATTCGACCGAGATTTCCGAACGCGCGCTGCGGCGGGCCTGCGAGACGGCGCGGCTTGCGGTGGGCGACGGCGGCGGCACCATGGCCGCCCCGCCCGCGGGCACGAACCGCAAGCTCTATTCCGACGCCGATCCGATGGCCGACGCGGCCTTCCCCGTGAAGATCGAGCTGCTCCGCGAGATCGACGCCTTCGCCCGCGGCCTTGATCCACGGGTGATCCAGGTGTCGGCCACCGTGGCGGCCGGCCTTCAGGAGGTGGAGATCCTCCGCCCCGAGGGCGCGCGGCTGGCCGATGTGCGGCCGATGGTGCGGATGAATGTCTCGGTGATCGTGGAAGAGAACGGGCGGCGCGAATCGGGCAGCTTCGGCGGCGGCGGCCGCCATGGCCTCTCGACCCTGATGGAGCCCGGCTGGTGGCAGACCGCCGCGCGCGAGGCGGTTCGGATCGCCACCGTCAACCTCGAGGCGGTGCCCGCGCCGGCGGGCGTGATGGATGTGGTGCTCGGCGCGGGCTGGCCGGGGATCCTGCTGCACGAGGCCATCGGCCACGGGCTTGAGGCCGACTTCAACCGCAAGAAGACCTCGGCCTTTGCCGGCCTGATGGGGCAGCGGATCGCGGCCCCCGGCGTCACGGTGCTGGATGACGGCACGATCCCGGACCGGCGGGGCTCGATCTCGGTCGATGACGAAGGCACCGCCTCAAACCGGACCGTGCTGATCGAGGACGGGATCCTCGTGGGCTACATGCAGGACCGCCAGAATGCGCGGCTGATGGGGACGGCCTCGACCGGCAACGGCCGCCGCGAGAGCTATGCCCATGTCCCGATGCCGCGGATGACCAACACCTGCATGCTGGGCGGGGACGCCGACCCCGCCGATATCGTGGCCGATCTCCGGGACGGGATCTACGCCGTGGGCTTCGGCGGCGGGCAGGTGGACATCACCAACGGCAAGTTCGTCTTCTCCTGCACCGAGGCCTATCTGGTGAAGGACGGCAAGATCGGGGCGCCGGTCAAGGGCGCCACCCTCATCGGCGACGGCGCGACCGCGCTGCGCCAGATCCGCGCCATCGGCAACGACATGAAGCTCGATGCCGGCATCGGGAACTGCGGCAAGCAGGGCCAGTGGGTGCCGGTGGGCGTGGGCCAGCCGACGCTGATGATCGGCGGCCTGACGGTCGGTGGCAGCCGGACCTGACGCGCCGCTTTCCGACCGCCCCCTCGGCCGAAGGGGCGCCGATCCTGCCGGCGGGAGGCCACAGACACAGGGGCCGTGCAGAGGATTGCGCGGCCCCTTTTCGTGCAGGCCCGGCCTCAGACCACCGCCGGCACCTTGGCCGGAACGGCGACCCGCCGCTTGACCAGCGCGAGCGCGAGCACGGTGACCGCCGTTCCCGCGACCAGAGCCGCGCCGAAGCCCACCAGATTGGACACGGCGTTGGGGATCGGCAGCACGAAGATCCCGCCATGCGGCACGCGCTGCGCAACGCCCAGAGCCATGCAGATGCCGCCCGCCACCGCCGAGCCCGCGATGAGGCTCGGGATCACCCGCAGCGGATCGCGCGCGGCGAAGGGAATCGCGCCCTCGGTCACGAAGGCAAGGCCCAGCACGAAGGCCGCGTTGCCGGCCTCGCGCTCTTCGGGCGTGAAGCGGCCGGGGATGATGCGTGTGGCCACGGCCAGCGCGATGGGCGGCACCATGCCCGCGCACATCACCGCGGCCATCGGCTCCAGCACATTGGCCGCGATCAGCGTGGTGGCGAAGGCATAGGCCGCCTTGTTGACCGGCCCGCCCATGTCCACCGCCATCATGCCGCCGATCAGCAATCCCAGCGCGGCGGCCGACGATCCCTGCATCCCCTGCAGCGCCTCGGTGATGATGGCGAGCAGCCGCGCGGTGGGCTCGCCCACCACATAGAACATCATGAGCCCGGTCAGCGCCGCCCCCAGCAGGGGCAGGATCAGCACGGGCTTCAACCCCTGCAGCGTCTTGGGCAGCCGGATCGCGCGGTTGAGCCAGAGGACGCCGTAGCCCGCGATGAAGCCCGCGACGATCCCGCCGAGGAAGCCCGCACCGATGGTCCCCGCGATCACCCCGCCGGTCATGCCGGGGGCGAGACCGGGGCGGTCGGCGATGGACCAGGCGATGTAGCCCGCCAGCGCCGGCACCATCAGCGTGAAGGCCCCGTTCGCGCCGATCTGGAACAGCGTATGGCCGAGCGTGCCGGCATACTGGTCCTCATAGACGTAGATCCCGCCGAGGGCGAAGGCGATCGCGATCAGCAGCCCCCCGGCGACGACGAACGGCAGCATGAAGGAGACGCCGGTCATCAGGTGCTTGTACACGCCCACCTTCTTGGCGTCGGGCGCGGCGGCTTCGGCCGAGGCGGAGCCCGCCTGAACCCGCGCCTCCTGCTGCGCCTTGCGGATCAGCCCGGCTCCGTCCGTGATCGCGGGCTTGGTGGGCGAGAAGAACACGCGCTTGCCGCCGAAGCGCGACAGCTCGACCTGCTTGTCCGCCGCGATGATCACGAGGTCCGCCGCCGCGATCTCGGCGGGCGTCAACTCGTCCTGCGCGCCGACCGATCCCTGTGTCTCGACCCGGATCTGGTGACCCTGCGCCCGCGCGCCCTCGACGAGCCCCTCGGCCGCCATGAAGGTGTGGGCGATGCCCGTCGGACAGGAGGTGATCGCCACGATCTTCAGCGCGCCCGTGGCCGCCGGGGCCGCCGCCGGGGCCGCGTCGCCGCCCTCGGCACGGGCCAGCACGCCCGGCGCGTCCTCCAGCACGTCGGCAAGCGTGGCGCGAGCGGTCGGGCGGCCGGCAAAGCGGGCTTCGTCCGCATCCGCCCCATCCGGCTCGGCCACCAGCAGGACCTGGCCCGCGCTACTCACCGCCTCGGGCGGCAGCGGATCGGTCACGCTGTCCTTCGTGCGCAGCTCGACCGCGATCCCCTGCCCCGCACGCTGCGCGGCCTTGCGCAGGGCTTCCCGCGCGAGCGCCGCATGTGGCCCGAAGCTGCCCGTCGAAATGACGGCGACGATGCCTGTCATGTCCTCTCTCCCTCATCGGCCATCGGCCCGGCGGCGTGGATCCAGTCCGCCACCGCCACCCGTTCCACGCGCGCCTCGAGGGCACGCACCTCGTCTCTTCCCGGCAGGTGAGGGCCGGGGTTGCGCAGCTTGGCCGCGGCGAAGGCCGTGGCCCGCGCGGCGGTGGCCCCAAGGTCCAGCCCCTCGACCAGCGCCGAGGCGAGACCCGCCACCATGGCGTCGCCCGCGCCGACCGTGCTGCCGCGCGACAGCTCGACCGGCCGCGCGAGGACCGCCCCCGCGGCCGAGCAGAAGAGCGCCCCTTCGGTGCCGAGCGAGACGACGACGAGCGCAATCCCGCGGGCGACGAGCGCGCGCGCGGCTTCGGCCAGTTCGGCCCGGTCGGCGAGGCTGCGCCCGGCCCAGCCCTCCAGCTCGTGCCGGTTCGGCTTGATCGCATCGGGCAGAACCGGCGCGGCCAGCACCTCGACCAGCGCCTCGCCCGAGACATCGCACAGCACCCGCGCGCCCCGCTCTCGCGCCAGCGCCGCCAGACGGGCGCTGGCAGAGGCGGGCAGACCCGCGGGATGGCTGCCCGAGATGACCACAAGCTCACCTTCGGCCACCGCGGACAGGCTCTCGGCCAGAGGCCCGAGATCCGACGTGCCGGCCGCAAAGCCCGGCAGGTTCAGGTCGGTCGTGCGCCCGCCTTCCTCGAGGATCTTGACGTTGGTTCGGGTCTCGCCCGGCATCCGCACCATCCGGTCCACGATGGACTTGCGCGAGAAGAGCGCCTCGAAGGGGGCCGCATTGGCGCGGCCCAGAAGACCGTGCGCCATGACGTCCACGCCCCAGTCGGCCAGCACCGAGGCCACATTCACCCCCTTGCCGCCCGGATCGTGGCGGACGGCCGACGCCCGGTTCACCTCGCCCACGGCCAGATGCGGCAGGCTCACGGTCTGGTCGATCGCCGGATTGAGCGTGACGGTGTGAACGCGGCTCATGGCGCCTCCGCAGCCAGCGCGCGCACCGCTTCGGCGTCCGGGCAGGCCAGGGCCCGCCGGGCCAGCGCCTGAAGCGCCGGGCGATCGGACTGGCGCAGCCGCTCCTTGACGGCGGGAATGTCGCGCGGCGTCATCGACAGCTCCTGCACGCCAAGCCCCGCCAGCAAGGCGGCGCCGAACGGGTCGCCCGCGATGCCGCCGCAGACGCCGACCCAGCGGCCATGCACCTCGGCGCCCTTCACCGTCAGGTCGATGAGACGAAGGACGGCGGGATGGAGGCTGTCCGCCTCGGCCGCGAGCTGCGGATTCTGGCGGTCGATGGCGAGCGCATATTGGGTCAGATCGTTGGTGCCGATCGAAAAGAAGTCGGCGTGGGCCGCCAGTTCGGCCGCCAGCAGCGCGGCCGAGGGCACCTCGACCATGATGCCCAGAGGCACAACGGGCGCCGCCAGTTCCTGCCGGATCCGCTCGCAGGTCTCGCGCAATTCCAGCAGTTCGCCGCGCGACGTCACCATCGGGAACATGACCGATATCTGCGACCCGCTCGCCGCCGCGCGGTAGATCGCGCGCAGCTGCGGCAGAAGCAGGTCGCGGCGGCGCAGCAGCAGCCGCGCGCCGCGCACGCCAAGGAAGGGATTCTCCTCGCGCGGCAGGTCGAGATGGGCCACCTGCTTGTCGCCGCCGATGTCGAGGGCGCGGATCACCAGCGGCCGCCCCTCGAGCGCACGGGCCATCGCGCTGTAGGCCTCCATCTGCTCGTCCTCGGTCGGGCTGTCGCTGCGTTCGAGGAAGAGGAACTCGGTGCGCATCAGGCCCACGCCCTCGGCGCCCTGGTCAAGCGCGAAGGCCGCCTGCTCGGCCAGGTTGATGTTGGCGCCGATGTCGATCCGATGCCCGTCGCGGGTGGTGGCCGGCAGCGCCCGCGCCTCGGCCGCCCGTGCGCGGCGGGCCTCTTCCGCGGCGATCCAGTCGCGGGCCGAGGCGAGATCCTCCTCGGCCGGATCGAGCCAGAGCCGCCCCCCATGTCCGTCGATGATGGCCCGCGTGCCACTCTGCAGCCCCTCCACGCCGGCGCCCGCGCCGACGACGGCCGGCAGCCCCAGGGTCCGGGCCAGGATGGCGGTGTGCGAGGTGGGCCCGCCCAGCGCCGTCACGAGACCCGCGACCCGGTGCGCATCGAGCCCCGCGGCATCCGAGGGCGAGATGTCATCGGCCACGAGGATCGTGCCCTCGGGCAGGTCCGACAGGCTCGACCGGGCAAAGCGCGCGTCGATATGGGCCAGCACGCGCCGGCCCACGTCGCGCAAGTCGGCCGCGCGCGCGGCCAGAACCGGATTGCGCAGCGCCGAGAGCCGCGCCGCCATGTCCTCGTAGGCGCGGTGCCACGCCCAGGCGAGACCGTGCCCCTCCACCAGCCACTGCGAGGCGAGCGTGATGAGATCGGGATCGGCCAGCAACCCCGCCTGCGCGCGGAAGATCGCCGCGTCCGACTCGCCCAGCCTGCGCGCCGTGTCGTCGGCGAGCGCGTGGAGTTGTTCGGCCGTCTGCGCGAGCGCGACATGCAGGAGGTCCGCCGCGCGCCCCAGCTCGATCGGCTCGTCAGGGATCTCCATCCCCTCGGGCTGCATCCGCACGATCCGCCCGATGGCAAGGCCGGGCGCGGCGGGCACGCCCTCGACGGCCTGCGCCGCGCCGGACGGCAGCCAGCCGCCGGCCGCCGCCGTGGCCCGGCGCTTCTCTTCGGCGCGGGCCGCATCCGCCTTCTCGCGCGCGCTGAGGCCGGTCAGGGTGGCCTTCATGGCGGCCAGCGCCTCGGCCGCCCCCTGCCCTTCGGCCGAGACCGTCAGCAGGTCGCCCTGCTTCAGCCCGAGGCCCAGAAGCGAGATCATGTTGCGCGCGTCGGCCATCTCCGGGCCGTGGCGCACCCGGATCCGGCAGGGAAAGCGGCGCGCGGCCTCGGCCCATTCGGTCGCGGGGCGGGCATGGAGCCCGGTGGGGTAATCCATCGTCCAGTCGAACCTCTGCGCGAAGTCCGTGGCCGGCTCGCCCGCCGCTTCGCCCCGGGCCGCCAGCCCGTTCAGCGCATCCGACAGGGCCTGCCGGTCGTCGGTGGCCGCCAGCGCCGCCAGCCGCTCCTCGTCCTGCAGGAGCCGCGTCAGCCGGCGGAGGATGTCGATGTGCCCATCCGACCGCGCGGCGATGGCCACGACGAGGCGGGCCCGCTCGCCCGCGTTCCACTCGACGCCCTCGCGCACCTGAAGCACCGCGATGGCGTCCTGCAGGATCAGGTCCCGGTCCTCGACCGTGCCGTGCGGGATCGCGATCCCCTTCCCGAGATAGGTGTTCGAGACCGCCTCGCGCCGCATCATGCTGGCCTCGAAGCCCGATCGCACGCACCCGGCCGCGACAAGGGCCGCCGCCGCCTGCGCAATGGCCTCGTGCTTCGTGGCCACCTGCGCGTCCAGCGTGATCAGCTCGCGCGGTCCCCGTCCCGGCGCCGTCAATGACGTCATCGACTCCTCCCCAGATCGCTCATGGATTCACCTTACCGAATTGTGGAAACGTTTCCACTGCATTTTTTTCTGTGGAGCCCTTTTTCACCGCCGCTCGGGATCTTCTTGCCTTGGGAACGCCCGCGCGTCATTCTCGGCGCCGATCCAAGTGGAAACGATTGCGCATGACCGTCAGCATCAAGGATGTCGCCCGTGCGGCGGGCGTTGCGCCCTCCACCGTTTCGCGGGCGCTGGGAAAGGGGCCCGTCAGCGCGGAAGTGCGGACACTGGTCGAGGCAGCGGTGGCCGCGACGGGATACCGGCCCAACCTCTCGGCCCGCCGGCTGCGCTCGCAGGCTCCGACCACCGTGGGTCTGGTGCTGGCCGACATCCGCAACCCGTTCTTCACGCGCCTGAGCTTTGGCGTCGAGGATGCAGCCTACCGCGCGGGCCTCCGGGTCTTTCTCTGCAACACCGACGAAGACCCGGCGCGCGAGGCGATGCATCTCGAGATGATGGCGGGCGAACGGGTGAGCGGGCTGATCCTTGCCCCGACCCGCCAGTTGCAGCCCGAGGCTCTGAAACGGCTCAGGATGCCGGTGGTGCTGGTGGATCGCGACCCGGAAGGCGCCGGCTGCGATGCCGTCACGCTGGACAACGAGGGGGCGATGCGGGCGCTCGTCGATCATGTGGTGGCGGGCGGGCGGCGGCGGATCTCGGGCCTCTTCGGGGCGAACAGCTTCACCGGCGAGGCGCGGGCCGCAGGTTTCGCTCGGGCGATGGCGCGCCACGGGCTGCCCGCGCTTGTCCACCACGCGCCGCCCAATGCGGCCGCCGGCTATGCCGCCCTCGCCGACTGGCTCGGGCACGAACAGCCCGAGGCCCTGATCGTGAGCAACGGGCTCTTTCTCGAGGCGGCGGTGCGCTTCTGCCATGACCGCGGCCTGTCCATCCCGCGCGATCTGGCGCTTGCCGGCGTGGACGACGATCCTTGGACGGGCATCGTCAATCCGGGCCTGACGGTGCTGCGCCAACCGGCCGAAGCGATGGGCCGCGAGGCGCTCTCGCTCTTGCTCGCCCGGCTCGATGCGCCGGAGCGCCCCCGCCGCAAGCTGGTGCTGGACAGCGAGCTTGTGCCCCGGGCCTCGACGGCCGACCGGCGCGGCGGCGCCTGAAGACGAAGACCGGAACAGGCGCGCGGCCTTCCGTGACGGCAGGCAGGAACAGGCCGCCGCGCCCCTTGTTTCCGCAGCATCCCAAGCTGCGAGGCACCCATGGAACCGAAGGACAAGGGCCTCTTCGTGCTCCTGCTTTTCGCGCTCAGCGCGACATCGGCGGGCATGATCGTCAACGTCTGGCCCTATTGACCCGACCGAAGCGGCGGCCCACAGGCCCCGACTCACGCCCGGCGCAGGGATGACCTTGGCGCCGGCGCGGCAAAGGCGCTGACCACGGCCTCGCGCACCGCCTGCGGCATCGCGTGATGGATCGCATGACCCGCTCCGGGGCAGCGGATGATCCGCAGATGCTCGACCCGCGCCTCGAGCCAGGGCAGGTGCCACTCGGGATCGGCCGTGCGGTCGCCCGTTCCGACGACGGCCGTGGTCGGAATGCGGATGCAAAGCCGGTCCTGGGCCGCTTCCATCGTGTCGTTGAACTGCACGAGCTCGGCCCCCGCCGTCAGGACCGACTCCGGCTGCACGGCGTGTTCGAGCGGGAAATACTCCATCCAGGGCGGCACACCGTTTGGCGCCATCATGGTCTGCAGGATGCTGTGGCGGAAGAAGGGAAGGATCCGGGGGATCAGCGGCCGGACAAGCGCCCCGAAGCGCGGCGCCGCGGCGAGGCGCAAGGCCGGCATCCACCGCTCGGGCGTGGGCCGGCAGAAAGGGGCCAGCAGAACCAGCCCGGTCAGCCGCCGCGGGCTGCGCTGCGCGAGGCAGAGCGCCGCGCCCGCGGCCAGCGAATGCGCCACCAGCCCGCAGCGCCCGACCGAAAGCGCCTCGATGAACCGGCCGAGCCAGCGGGCAAGGCCTTGCGGATCGTTCCGCCCGTCTCGCAGCGGCGCGCTGTAGCCATAGCCGGGCCGGTCGGGCGCGATCCAGCGCAGGCCCGGCACCTCGGGGAAGGCGCGCAGGATCTCTTCGCCGAGGCTGCCGTTGCCATGCAGGAGCACGACCGGCAGGCCGTGCCCCAGGCTGTGATAGTGGACGCCGCGCCCGTCCACGCTGATCACGTCCCCGATCAGGGGCCGTGACCGCTTCGTCAGGGAGGCGGGGCCGGAGCCGGCATGCGACAGCACGGGACGACCCCTCTCAGGGCCGCGGGCCGCGCGGATGGCTGGTGCCGCGTTCCGCCGCAACCTCGCCGCTCTTGGCGGCCTTGAAGAAGACCACGAGTTGCCAGATGGCCGAGAGACCGACGAGAATATAGACGATCCGCGCGAGGATCGCGGTCTGCCCGCCGAAGATGGCGGCCACGAGATCGAACTGGAAGAGGCCGACAAGCAGCCAGTTCAGTCCGCCCACGATGATCAGGCACAGGGTAACGAGGTTCAGGCCGTGCATGGCTTGTCCTTCCTGGGATGAGGTCTGCAACAGGGAGAGAGGGACGTGAACCGCACCGGGCCCCCAAAGTTCCCGGTCCGCCCGCGCCTGCCGGCGGGCGCGGATCCGCCACGCAGGGCCGCCGCCGCGGTGGGACGCGCGCTCCGGGGCGAAGATGCCCCGGGGCCCGGAACAACGGCCGCTGACGCCGGTTCTCGGGCGGCTCGCAACAGGAGGATCACACATGTTTTATGTCGACAAGAGGCTGCAGTTTCCGGTCCGGGTCGAGACCCCGAACCCGGTCTTTGCCCGTGCGCTTCAGCAGGCGATCGGCGGCGTCGAGGGCGAGATCCGGGTGGCCATGCAGTATTTCTTCCAGGCCTGCGGGGCGCGGGGCAATCCCAAGTATCGCGACCTGTTGATGAACACCGCCGCCGAGGAGCTTGGACATATCGAGATGCTGGCCACGGCCGTCGCGCTGAACCTCGAGGGCGCGCCGCTGTCGCTGCAGGAAGAGGCCGCGGCCGATCCGGTGGCGGGGGCGGTCATGGGAGGGATCAACCTCAAGAACCTGCTCTCGGCCGGGCTGTCGGCCATGCCCGTGGACAGCGACGGCGTGCCGTTCGACATGTCGCACATCTATGCCAGCGGCAACATCGCCGCGGACATGGGCGCCAACGTGACCGCCGAATCGACCGGCCGGATCCTCGCCACGCGGCTTTACAACATGACGAACGACCCGGGCATGAAGGAGATGCTGGCCTTCCTGATCGCGCGCGACACGATGCACCAGAACCAGTGGCTCGCCGCGCTGGAAGAGCTGGGTGGCCACGAGACCGTCTATCCGATCCCCAACAGCTTCCCGCAGTCCGAAGAGAACCAGGACTTCAGCTACGCCTTCCTCGGGTTCCAGCGCGATGGAAGCGAGCCGGTGCAGGGCCGCTGGAGCGAGGGCGCCTCGATCGACGGCAACGGCACCTTCACCTCGCGCCCGATGGAGCCCATGGGCGAAGAGCCGAACCTCGGCCCGGCGCGCGAGAACAGCGGCGCGCAGGCCGAACAGCTGTAGGAGGCACCTCGTGGACCGCAGACATCTGCTTCTGGCCGGCGGAGGGGCGCTGGCCGCCCTTCCGCTTGCGGCGGCCCCGCGTGCCACCGGGGGGATTCCCGTGCTCGAGACCTACATCGCCAGCCGCGACCGCTTCCCGGCCGCCCCGCCGCCGCGGCCGGGCGAGCGGCTCCGGCTGCGGCGCGATCCCGCGCGCGGCTTCGATCCGCGCTCGGTGCGGGTGGAACGCGCCTCGGGGGAAGCCCTGGGCTATCTGCCCGGACAGCCGGTGCAGATCCTCGCCGCGCTCATGGATCGCGGCGCCGAGGCCCATGCGCTGGCCGAGGAGGGCGGCGGGCTTCGCATCTATCTCCACCTGCCGCAGGCCATCTGACGCGCGGGGCCGGCCCCTTGGCAGGGCCGGCCCCATGATCCGGCGGGCGGCGGCTCGGCGCCGTCCCGACCTTCCGGCGCCACCGTCACACGTCGGCGCGCATGCCACCGGCCTTCAGCGAGAGATAGGTGCTCGTCACCTGCGGCAGATGCTCGGCGATCCAGGCGGCCATGCGCTTCTCCTCATCGAGGCTCTGCTGCAGCAGCTCCGTCGCCGAGGTCTCGCCATTCTCGCGCGCCATGGTCAACAGCATCGTGTAGGCGGCGATCTCGTAATTCTCGAAGGCCAGGTTCGCCATCGAGTTCTTCAGGATCTCGTCCTGGGCCGGCACATGCCCAAGGGCGGCCATGCTGCCCATGGCCGAGAGGAACATGTCCTTCATCCCCGAGGGGCTTTCCTCGACCATGCCAAGGATCTGCTTGAGACGCTCGACCTGGCCCTCCGTCTCGGTGATGTGCTGCTGCAGCATGGCCGAAACATCGGGATAGTGCTCCAGCCGGTTCAACTGCGGCTGCATGATAGACAAGGCCTGCTTTTCCATCGCATGAGCGTTCTTCAGCCCTTCGATGAAAGTTTGACGCATCACGTCCATGTTGGGGTCTCCTTGTGCCACTGCCCCCGAACCGACGGGAAGCTGGGAAGTTCCGCATCATGGACCACCTGACGCTGCTTCCCCTTCTCGTGCCTGCCCTTTCGGGATCCGGCCGCATGGCCCACAGCCGCTGACCGGCGCCGCGGCGCCGCACCCCGCTGAAAAGTACTCGCCCCGCTTGCGCCGCGCCGGGAGGATCCTCAGGTCAATCTTGGGAGAGACCGGCGAGCGACAGGAACCTCAGGGCCTGCGCCGGGGTTCCCTCGTCGGAGGAGATGACCATGAACATGGGGTTGCAGAAGGGCTTGCTGGCGGGCCTTGCCGTGCTGGTCGTCGAGGACGACTATTTCCTCGCCCATGAACTTGCCGAGATTCTCGAGGCCGAGGGGGCACAGGTCTCGGGCCCGGCCGGCACCCTGACCGAGGCCATGGATCTCGCCAGCCGCGCGCCGCTGGATGCGGCCGTTCTGGATGTGAACCTTCGTCATCTGACGGTGCAGCCGGTGATCGAGGTGCTGGCACGCCGGGACATCCCCGTGCTTCTCCTGACGGGGGCCGATGTCGCCTCGCTGCCGCCGGACCTGTGCCGACAGCCCATCATGAGCAAACCCGTGGACGATCGCGCGCTCGTGGCCCGCCTGGCCGCCTTCGCGCGACCGTCGGCCGATATTCCCGATCCCGCCCAGGCCGTGCCTCTCAGCCCGCGGAAATCTCCGCCGGTGTGACATGGTCACGCCTTGGCGGCGGACATATCCCCTATCAGCGGGTGTGGCGCGTCATCCGGCAGGACGCGGCGAGGGTCCGCGGATGCCGCGCCCGGCCGCCGTCCGCCGATGCCGCACAGGATCGAAAGGGAGAGGAAGATGGATAGAGTTGCACCGAGGATCGCGCTTCTGCTCTGGCTTGCGGGCGCGGCCGTGAGCCCGGCCGCCGCAGAGTCGCCGGATCAGGGCGCGGACCTGACGACCCGGCAGGAACAGGCGCGCGCCGCGATCAAGCATCTGCAACTGTCGCTTCAACTGGCGCTGGGGTACGCGATGCTGGAGGCCGGACCCGAAGGCGCCATCCAGACCTGCAACCTGTCGGCGCTTCCCATGACCGACGAGATCTCCGGGGCGATGGGCGCCGAGATCGGCCGAACCGCGCTTCGCCTCCGCAACCCGGCCAACGCGCCCGATGAGTGGGAGCAGGAGCAGCTGCATTCCTTCGAGGCCCGGCTTGCCGCCGGCGAGCCCGCCGCGGCGATCGAGGCGGTCAGGCAGGACGAGACCGGCTTCCGCTTCATGAAGGCGATCCCGATGCAGGACCAATGCGCCGTCTGCCACGGCACCGAAGTCGATCCGGCCCTGCAGGAGCGGATCGGCAAGCTCTATCCCGCGGACGAGGCCACCGGCTTTCGGACCGGAGACCTGCGCGGCGCCTTCACGGTGACGATCCCAAGTCCCTGATCAGAGCGGCTCAAGTCCGCGCCGGAGCCGCAAGCGCCGGCCCGGCTGCCGAAGCGGCTCCGATGAAGCCAAATCGGGGGCGCGCTCAAAGGGGATGTGAAGGTCTGCACTGCACGGATGCTCGTTCAGGCCATGATGAACGGCCAAGCGGCACGGTCCACGTCAGGATCTGCGTTTAGTATCGTGGCTGGCGCAAGGAGATGAATTGGTGCCCAGAGCCGGAATCGAACCAGCGACACGCGGATTTTCAATCCGCTGCTCTACCAACTGAGCTATCTGGGCCTCGTGTCCGGCATCGCCGGTGGAGTGGCGTGGTCTTAGAATGAAGCGCGGAGGGTGTCCAGAGGGTCTGACAAGATTTTTTTGCCGGCTAGTGACGTGAGGCGCCCGGATCACGCCCGCCGGGCTCCTGCGGGGCCGCCTCCTCGTCTTCGGCGGCCGCGATACGATAGTTGCCCTTCAACCAGTGGCCGAGATCCACGTCGGCACAGCGGCGCGAACAGAAGGGGCGGTATTTCGCTTCCGCCGCACGGCCGCAGATCGGACAGGTCATGCCAGAAGCTCGGCCAAAGGAAGCCGGTCGCGCTTGCGCACAAGCTCGTAGAGGCCGAGCGGGGTCCAGCCCGCAAGGCTCGTCTCGGCCGCCTCGCCCCGGAAGGCAGCACGCAGGACCTGCTCCAGCGCCACGCGGTCCTTCTTGGGCATCGGCGCGAAATCGATCGCCACCTGTCCGCCGAGGCCGCGCAGGCGCAGCTGGCGCGGCAGTTCGCGCGCGGCGGCCACATTGGCCTTCAGCGCCGCAGCGGGCGACGTGTCGGCCCCCGTGTTCACATCCACCGCGACCAGCGCCCGCGTGGGCTCCACGGCCATATGCGCACCACCCCCAAGCGGCACCAGCGGCGACAGAAGCGCATCGCACAGATCGGCCACGCCATGACGGGCAAAGGCGCCCTCGGCCTCGTCGATCTCGTCGGGCGGCGGATCGGACCAGTCGCGCCAGGCGAGATGGTGTGCGCCGGGCGCATCGACCAGCAATTCCGGGTCGCCGGAAAGATCGGCGAGCACGGCCTCGCTCAGCGCCCGCGTCTCGGCGATCTCGGCCGCGATCTCGGAGTCGGGCGCCCCCTCGCAGGCCGACCGCAGGATCAGGCCCAGATCCTCGTCCGCGCCCGCCATCGCCTCGGCGGCCAGCGCCGAAAGCTCTGCGCGCAGATCCTCATCGCGGATCCGGCGCGAGATATTGAGCCCCGGCGCGCCGGGCGTGAGGATGCAGAGGCGGCTTTTGAACAGGAGTCGTGTCGTGACCGGGACCGCCTTGCCCGGCTCGGCCACGCCCGAGACCTGAACCAGCAGGCGCTGGCCCGGCGCAAGGCCCGACGTCTGGCGCAGGAAGCCCGAACCCTCGGGCAGGCGGACGAAAAGCCCCCCCTGCCCCTTGACCGGCCGATCCACGACCGCGCGGAAGATCGCTTCCGGCGCCTGACGGTCGTCCGGCGGGTCGATCAGCAGATCCTCGAGACGTCCGTCCACGAGAAGGGCCGCCGCTTCGCGTCCGCGCAGACGGTCGAGGCAGATCAGCCGCCCCTTCATGCCGCGCTCCGGTAGAGCGGCACGCCCGCGGTGGCCAGAAGCGCCGCGGTCTCCGCAAGCGGAAGCCCCACGATTCCGGTGAACGAGCCCGAAATCCACGGAATGAAGGCCGAGGCCAGGCCCTGGATGGCATAGCCACCCGCCTTCCCCTCCCACTCGCCGCTGGCAAGATAGGCGTTCAGCTCGACATCCGAGAGGCGCTTCATCTTCACCTGGCTCACGACTTCGCGCTGCCAGAGCCGGTCCCCGCGCCGGACGGCGATGGCGGTGATGACGTCATGCCGCCGCCCCCCGAGAGCCACGAGAAAGCGGGCGGCCTCGCCCGCGTCCGCAGGCTTGCCGAGGATGCGCCGGCCGAGGGCCACGGTCGTGTCGGCGCAGAGGACAACATCCTCCGGTCCGGCCGCGACCGCCTCCGCCTTTTCCGCCGCAAGGCGCGCGCAATAGGGACGGGGCAGCTCACCCCGACGCGGCTCCTCGTCGATGTCGGGGGGCAGGATGGCGTCAGGAACCACCCCGAGCTGCGCCAGCAACTCGCGACGGCGCGGGCTGGCCGATCCGAGAATCAGTCGCACTTACTTGAAGCGGTAGTTGATGCGGCCCTTCGACAGGTCGTAGGGGGTCATCTCGACCTGCACCTTGTCGCCGGCAAGGACACGGATGCGGTTCTTGCGCATCTTGCCTGCCATCACCGCGATCAGCTCATGGCCGTTATCCAGCTCGACCCTGAATGTCGCGTTCGGCAGGAGTTCCTTCACGACACCGGGAAATTCGAGCGTATCTTCCTTGGCCATGGTCTCTCCAATGGGATTTGGCCCGCGTCAAGCGCAGGCTCGAAAGGGAAATGAGCGCATTCGCACAATTTTTCAAGAGGAAAAACGCCGCGCCGCGGCCGGACGCTGCATCCAGTGGCCTGCCCCCGCGGTCACAGGACCGCAACTCCGCGCGCAAGCCGCACCTCCTGCTCGGCCCAATGGGCATGGTTCAGCACATGCCCCTCGCGGCGAACCCGTGCAATGGCTTCGCGATCCACCTCGGCAAAGGCCCAGCCCGGCTCGTTCAGGCCGGTTTCCGCGAGGATCCCCGTCGCGGGCCAGCCGTTGTCGGGCGGCCCGTAGATCGCGGCGCGCCCGACGTTCTCGTCCACCGCCGGGCAGAAGTCACAGGGCCCCACGGTGGGCGCATGGACCACGACGCACTGATTCTCGAGCGCGCGCGCCATGGCGCCCACGCGGACACGGGTGAAGCCCGCAAGGCTGTCGGTGCAGGACGGCGCGAGCAGGATCTCGGCCCCCCTCTCCACCATCGCGCGGGCAAGCAGGGGAAATTCGCTGTCGTAGCAGATCACGACCCCGATCCGGCCCAGCGCGGTGTCGAACACCCGCGCCTCGCCGCCCGGAACCACATCCCATGTCTCCCGCTCGAATCGCGTCATGATCAGCTTGTCCTGATGTCCGATGACGCCCGAGGGCCCGTAGAGGACAGCGCGATTGACCGGGCGCGCGCCCTCGAACACCGGCGCCGAAGGGCCGAGGATATGCAGGTGATGCGCCTCGGCCAGCCCGCGCAACACCTCGCCCACCGCGGGACCGTGCCGCGCCACCTCATGCAGCGCCGCCTCGAGATCGGCGGCCACCGCCCGGCCCCCGAGGCTCGCCAGTTCCATCGCGCCATATTCCGGGAAGACGAGCAGATCCGCCCCCTCCTCCGCCGCACGGGCAACCCACCCGGTGATCTTTGCCTCGTAATCGGCGAATCGATCGAACCAGTCGAGCGGATAGGCGGCGGCGGCGATCTTCATGGCAACTCCGGGGATGAGGGGCGTCAGAGCGTGCGCATCCAGAACTGGAGCGGCTTGCGGGTCTCCTGGCTCTCGCCGACGTCGGTCCAGCTGTATTCGGCGATCACTCCGGGCAGGGGCGCATAGCCGCGGCCACGCCAGAAGGGCTCGTTGCTGCGCGACGATGGGGGCCGCAGCGGATGGTCTGCCGGCCGGATCACCGAGCAGAAGGCCGAATTGCGCCGCCCAAGGGCTCGGGCATGGGCCTCGCGCAGGTCGAAGAAGCGGTGGCCCATGCCCTGCCCGCGATAATCCGGCAGCAGCACCGATTCGGCGCAGTAGAAGATCTGGTCGAGCGGCACGCCGGTCGCGGCAAAGGCCGTTGCGAAATCCTCGGCGTGATCCTCCATGGGTGTGCCGGTGGACGCCCCGACCAGCCGGTTCCCGTCGAAGGCTCCCACGAGGATCGCACCGGGGCTTGTCCGGTAGGCCGAGAGATAGGCGCGCTCATACTCCATCGAGCCCTCGTAGAGATAGGGCCAGTCGCGGAAGACCCGCATCCGCAGCGCCGCCACCTCGTCGAGCCGCTCCTCCAGCGCCGGCCCGGTGAGAACCCGCGCCTCCAGGCTCATGCCGAGACCTGCCGGATCCAGTCGTTCAGGTTGTAGAAGGTCGTCACGCGGGCGATCCGGCCATCGCGCAGGTCGAAGAAGGCGCCGGCCGGCAGGACATAGGTCTGGCCATGGGCCTCTGGCAGGCCCGGATCGGTCTGCAGATATTCGCCGTGCACCACGAACTCGGCCGCGCCGCGCGTGCCGTCCTCGTTTACGAAGATCACCATGTCGCGCAGCTGTTCGCGGTAGCTCACGCCCATGTGCGAGCAGAAGTCCGCGAATTTCTCGCGGCCGTGGCGCACCTCGCCCTCGTTCACCCGATGCTCGATGTCGTCGGTCACGCAGGCGAGCATCCCCTCGGCATCGCCCGCATTGAAGGCCGCGTAATAGCGCCCGATCAGTTCATGTCCCATCGCCGGCCTCCTCCGTTTCGCTGGGTGGCCCGAAGCGCGCCACCATCCGGCCACGGATCTGGTCCCGCACCTGGCGATAGACGGCGAGCTTCTGCTCGCGCCCCTCGCCCAGTCCCGTCGGATCCATGATGGGCCAGTATTCCACATCAAGATGATAATATCGCGTAAGTTCAAGGGCCATCCGCTGGCTCGCGGGCGAGAGCGCCACGATGAGGTCGAACCCCGAAAGATCGTCGCCCCAGTCCATCATCTCCTCGAACGAGCGCGAGCGGTGGCGCGAGAGTTCGACCCCGATTTCCTGACAGACGGAGACGGTAAAGCCGTCGATCTCGCGATCGTTCTTGACGCCGGCCGACTGGACATAGGCCTGCCGGCCGTAGAGCTTCTTCATCAGCCCTTCCGCCATCGGCGAGCGGACCGAATTGTGGTCGCAGCAGAACAGCACCGAGGACGGCGGCTTCTGCGACACGGTCAGCCCCAGTGCAGGACGCAGATCAGGGTGAAGAGGCGCCGCGCCGTGTCGATGTCCACCTCGGCCTTCCCCTCCAGACGTTCCTTCAGCACCCGCGCGCCTTCATTGTGGATGCCCCGGCGCGCCATGTCGATGGCCTCGATCTGGCTGGGCGGCAGCCGTTTCACCGCCTCGAAATAGCTCTCGCAGATCTGGAAATAGTCCTTCACCACCTGCCGGAAGGGGCCGAGGCTCAGGTGGAACTCGCCCACCTTCTCGTCCTCCTGCGAGCGGATGTCGAAGACCAGCCGCCCCTCGCGGATCGCGAGCATCAGGCGGAAGGGCCCCTCCACCGGCGGCTTTCCCTCGCGCGGAGGCAGCGCGAAACTGTTCTCTTCGAGAAGATCGAAGATCGCGACCTGCCGCTCCTGCTCGATCTCGGCGGTGGGCGGGATCGGGCTGGCCTGGTCGATCTCGATATGGCAGATGCGGTTCATCTCTCAGACCTCGTTCAGCCGGTCGAGCCGGGCGCGCACGGACAGCCCGTGCGCCTCGAGGCTCTCCGAGATCGCCAGCCGCTCGGCGGCCGGCCCGATGGCGCGCAGCGCCGAGGGCGTCATGCGCGCGAGCGTGGTGCGCTTGAGGAAATCCATCACCGACAGCCCGCTCGAGAAGCGCGCCGAGCGCGCGGTCGGCAGGACATGGTTCGGCCCGCCCACATAGTCTCCGATCGCCTCGGGCGTCCAGGCGCCCAGGAAGATCGCCCCCGCGTGGCGGATCCGGGCGGCCAGCGCCTCGGGATCCTCCACGCACAGTTCGAGATGTTCGGGCGCCACCCGGTCCGACAGCGCCGCCGCCTCCTCGAGGTCGCGCGTCACGATCACCGCGCCGTAATCCCGCCACGAGGCGCCCGCAATCTCCCGCCGCGCGAGCGTCTCGAGCCGCGCCTCGACCGCCCGCGCCACCGCCTGCCCGAAGGCCGCGTCGGGCGTGATCAGGATGGATTGCGCGCTTTCATCGTGTTCGGCCTGGCTCAGCAGATCGAGCGCGATCCAGTCGGGGTCGGTCTTGCCGTCCGCGATCACGAGGATTTCCGAGGGGCCGGCGATCATGTCGATCCCGACCCTGCCGAAGACGCGCCGCTTGGCCGCCGCCACATAGGCATTGCCGGGCCCGGTGATCTTGTCCACCGGCCGGATCGTCTCGGTGCCATAGGCCAGCGCCGCCACCGCCTGCGCCCCGCCGATCCGGTAGATCGTATCGACACCCGCGATCCGCGCGGCCAGCAGAACCAGCGGATTGACCACGCCCCCCGGCGTCGGACAGACAACCGCCAGCCGCTCAACCCCCGCCACCTTGGCCGGGATCGCGTTCATCAGCACCGAGGAGGGGTAAGAGGCCAACCCGCCCGGCACATAGAGCCCCGCCGAGGCGATCGCGCCCCAGCGCCAGCCGAGCGAGGCGCCCGCCGCATCCTCCCAGCGCGCATCCTCCGGCATCTGCCGTTCGTGGTAGGCCCGGATCCGCTCGGCAGCAAGTTCCAGCGCCGCGCGCTCGTCGGCCGGGACACGGGCGATCTCCGCCTCGATCTCCGCCTCGGAGAAGGCCAGCCGCTCGGGCACCAGCTCCATCCGGTCGAACCGGGCGGTCAGCTCGATCACCGCCGCATCGCCTCGCTCGCGCACATCGGCGATGATGGCGGCCACCACGGCATCGACGTCGGGGCTGTCCTCGCGCTTCATGCCCAGAAGAGCCGAAAAGGCCGCCTCGAATCCGGGATCACTGGCATCGAGAAACTGGGGCATGGGTGGAACTCCTTGGCTGAGCCTCCCTTACCGCGCATCCCCCCATCCCTCAAGCACCGCGCCGCAAGCGACGGGTGACACTTTCGCACGAGAGCCCGGACAAATCCCGCTCGACCCGTCCCGCGCAGCCGCTCCGCCCGTTCATTCTGGTGAAAATATCCTCGGGGGGAGCCGCCCCAAGGGGCGGCCGGGGGGCAGACAGCCCCCCGCTCCGGTCAGCCCCTGCGGTCAGTCCCGATGCTCGGGCACCCGGCCCGACGGCGCCACATAGGGCCGCGTCACATCCTTCAGCACGACCTCCAGCGCCTCGACCTCCAGTTCCACCGCGCCGTCTCCGGCCAGCACCAGAACCAGCCGGCCCCCGCCCTCCGCGTCCGGTTCGAACTCCAGCGCGAGCAGCGACAGCACCAGATCCCGGTCGGTCCGGTCGATGCCCTGGGTCCGCACGGCCAGCACGCCCTCGACGGCCAGCACCGACCGCACCCGCTCGTAGGGGCGCCCCTCGCGCTCGGCCGCCTCGCGGTCCTCCCAGCGGAAGCGGTTCAGCAGCAGCGCGAACCGCCGCTTGCGGGGCAGCCAGCGCATGTCCTGCGCGGAAAGGACCGCATCCTGCACCAGCGCCGAGACCACGCCCAGATCCTCGGCGGTCTCGGCCCCCAGATAGAGCGGGCCTTCGTCGGCATCCTCGAACCGCGCATCCGCCATCAGCCGGGTATCCTCCTGATCTGCGCGCCGCAGGCGCTCAGTTTCTCTTCCACCCTCTCATAGCCGCGGTCGAGGTGATAGACGCGGCTCACGACCGTCTCGCCCTCGGCGGCCAGCCCGGCGAGGATGAGGCTCACCGAGGCCCGCAGGTCCGTGGCCATCACGGGCGCACCCCGCAGCTTCTCGACGCCGCTCACCCTGGCCGTCCCGCCATGCACCTCGATCCGCGCCCCCATCCGGGTCAGTTCGGGAGCGTGCATGAATCGGTTCTCGAAGATCTTCTCCTCAAGCACCGACGTGCCCTCGGCCGTGCACAGCAGCGCCATCATCTGCGCCTGCAGGTCGGTCGGGAAGCCGGGGAACGGCTCGGTCGTGACATCGACCGCCTTCACCCGGCCGTTCCGGCGCGCGACGCGCAGCCCGCGCTCGGTCTCCTCGACCGAGATGCCGGCCGCGTCGAGCTTTTCGCAGAAGGCGCCGACCAGTTCGATCCGCCCGCCGAGGAGTTCCACCTCGCCGCCGCAGATCGCGGGCGCGAGCATGTAGGTGCCCAGCTCGATCCGGTCGGTCACCACGGGATGCGTCGCCCCGCCCAGCCGGTCCACGCCCTGCACGGTGATGGTCGCGCTGCCCTCGCCCTCGATCTGCGCCCCCATCCGCCGCAGGCAGCGGGCGAGATCGACGATCTCGGGCTCGCGCGCGGCGTTCTCGAGCACGGTCGTCCCTTTGGCCAGCGTCGCCGCCATCAGGGCATTTTCCGTGGCGCCGACCGACACGATGGGGAAGGCCACCCGGGCGCCCCGCAGCCCGCCGGCCGGTGCCTTGGCGTGGATGTAGCCATCGCGCAGGTCGAGGTCGGCGCCCATCGCCTCGAGGGCCTTCAGATGCAGGTCCACCGGCCGCGCCCCGATGGCGCAGCCGCCGGGCAGCGACACGACCGCATGGCCGTCGCGCGCCAGCATCGGCCCGAGCACGAGGATCGAGGCCCGCATCTTGCGCACGATGTCATAATCCGCGCGATGATCCGTCAGCGCGTGCGACGAGAGCGCGAGCACCTGCCCGCCCTGCAGGCTGGCCACCTCGGCCCCGAGCGACTGCAGAAGCTGGGTCATGGTGCGAATGTCCGAGAGCCTCGGCGCGTTGGTCAGCGTGAGCGGCTCGTCCGAGAGCAGCGTCGCGGGCATCAGCGCGAGGCACGCGTTCTTCGCCCCCGCGATCGGGATCTGCCCCCGCAGCTCGCCGTTGCCCTTCACCAGAATCGAATCCATCCGCCTGCCCTCATTCCGGCGCGTCTTCGGGTCCCGCCTCGCGGGCCGCGCGCGCCTTTGCCTGTGCCTTGCGCCGGGCCATATTGGCCTTCAGCGCCGCCTTCAACCGGTCTTCGCGGCTCTCTGCCGCAGGCCCCTTCGCCCCCGGCGAAGCCTTGCCGCCCGTGGCGCCCTGCGGCGCCTGATCCTTCGCCTTTCCGCTCATGGCGCCTTTCGTAACGCAGCGACAAAAAAGCGTCCAGTTGGCCCTTGCACGACGGTCGGATTGCGTCTAATCACCCGCCACGCCCGGCAGGGGCATCCGACGCTGCAGTAGCTCAGTGGTAGAGCACTCCCTTGGTAAGGGAGAGGTCAAGAGTTCAATCCTCTTCTGCAGCACCACCATCCACCACGATGGACGAAGAAAAGCCCAGCAAAAGCAAGCACTTGCTGGGCTCATCACTCTCTCGCACCAGCGTCTGATGTCGATCAAGGGAGAGGCCGAGAGTCCGTTTGAACGCTCGGCGGTAAAAATATTACCGACTCACGTCAGGCAGCCTCCTTCAGGCCATTCATGATGGCGACATGCGACACACCGAGGATGGCGCCGATCCTGCGGAAAGTGAGACCGGTCAACCTGAGCCTTGACGCCTCGCCACGGTCGAACCGCTGAGCGCAGCGGACATACCTGCCGTTCCGCACTGCGTCGGCATGGTTCTCGATCATCGTGCCCCAGCGCAAGTTCGAGGCGCGGTTGTCGCTCTTCACGTCATTGCCGTGGAGGACCATGCACCCAGGGAACGGAGGCGGACCGTTGAAAGCCTCGCAGATCAGGCGGTGGACTCCTATCTTCTTGCTGCCATGCGAGACCCTGACGTAGCCGCGGCTATCAGGTGAGAGCGCGAGCTCGTAGCCGGCCTTCCACTGCGCACCGCCACGTCGCCCCTTCACCCTCGCGGCGTCGATGGTCCGGCGGATCCGGCCGTCAGAGCTGACTTCATGCTCAGTCGAGAACCACGATGGCACAGGCCGCCATTCCACGTTGCAGTCCATGGACACCTCCAAAGTTGAAGTGTCCAAGGGTTACCAAGGTGGGGCGAAATCACGGCCGGATCGGCCCAAGGCTCCAGCGTCACGACTATTTCGGCAAAATCGTGTCGAGGTGGTCATTCCGCATGACCGCGAGAGATCAAATCGCCACAAGGTAGGAACAAAGTTAGAACTTGATTGTAATGACCTGTTGTCATCCAGACGCAGCCGGTGCAGAATCCGCCGAAAAATCTGGGGTGAAGAACCGCGCCACAGGGACTTACAAGGAGATCAATCATGACCAACACGCTTACCAAGCGCGCGCCATGCTGACGATCCTTGACCTGTTCAGTGGTGCCGGTGGACTGAGCCTCGGGTTTCATGCCGCTGGGTACAAGACTGTCGCGGCCGTCGAGGTCGCGCCGGATGCTTGCGCCACATACCGCGCCGCCTTCCCGGACGTCGAAATGCTCGAGAAGGACATCAAGACGATCGATTTCACAAAGTATAGCGGCGACGTCGACGTGGTGATCGGTGGGCCGCCGTGCCAGCCGTTCTCGACGGGCGGGAAGCGCATGGGCGCGAAGGATCTGCGCGACATGCTGCCAGAGTTCGTGCGCGTCGTCCTTCAGGTGCGTCCGAAGGCCTTCCTGATGGAAAACGTCGCTGGGCTGGCCGGAGCACGCCACGCGCCATACCTGCGCGAGGTGTTCCAGCCTCTCTTCAACTTGTACGATATCGAGGGTCCGCGCTTGGTCAACGCGGCCGACTACGGCGTCCCGCAGAAGCGCAAGAGGATTCTCATGACGGGGATCCGCAAGGGGGAAGGCGGGGAGTTCTGCCTGCCGGATGCTGGCGAGCACGTTCCGGTCTCGGAAGTAGTCGGACCGAATGCAATCGGGACCCCGAACAGAAGCAAGGTTGTATACGCGAAAACGCCGGACCTTCGTCCATCACCCTACGACGGACAGATGTTCAACGGCGGCGGCCGTCCCCTGAATATGAATGCTCCGGCGCACACGATCCTGGCCAGCTGCGGCGGCAACAAGACGCCGTTCATCGACATCGGCACCCACGTCCCTGGCTACCATCAGCATCTGATGAAGGGAGGCAAGCCTCGGGTCGGCGATCTGCCGGACGCACGTCGACTGACGCCAGAAGAATGCGCGGCTATCCAGACGTTCCCTGCCGACCATCCGTTCCAGGGGGCGCGGTCCAGCATCTACACACAAGTCGGTAACGCCGTTCCGCCGAAGCTTGCGCACGTAGCCGCCGTGGCAATGGCCGAGGCCCTCGGCTGCTGATCTACTTCATGACCAAACCGTGCGCCTCGAGCGCATCGACGTAGTCGTTCACGCGAGCCAGATCGAACTGCTTGGTCGAAAGAAGCTGATACATAGATCGCAAAGCCGAAGCTCGTGTCGGCTTCTGGAGAAAGGCCATCGCGACATGCAAGAAGGCCTTAAGATCGAGGACGCTGATGTCGGCGGGCAGCCCGGTGATACCTGTGGTGTCCGAAATGGCTCCGCCGGAGACTGACGCAAGCACGTGAATGCGGCGAAGGGCGCCGTCGCGTGCCGACACCAGCGCCTGCTCCGCCTTCGATGTCCATGCATTGGCCGTCACTTCGAAGGCCTCTATCGTAGACCCGCGCTGCCGGATCTGAACGTCGCCAGACACCTTCGATGTGGCGTCTGTCGCATTCAGTGATTTCGTATCGGCCTTAAATCCATTTATGCCTCCGGCGCCGAACTCTTCGATGGCCGCCTCCATGACTGCAGCCGCCAGATATTGCTGGTAGCATCCTTGAGACGGACGATCGAGCAGGTCATTTACCAGCGCGACCACCTTTCCAAAATCGAGGGCGCCCTGATCTATATCCGGCATGGGCTTCACAGGCTTCGACATCGCCGCCAGGTTCGCCGCTACGTAATCGAAGGCAGCGCGCAGCTCTGCTTCACCCTTGCCGCGCGTCCACTCCAGAAACTCGTCGTATTCTCCAACGACGCCTCGCACCAGATTCTTGAAGTTCTTTCCGATGCTCTGATAGGCGTCCTTCGTCGATGAAACGTGGTTCGCGTTCAGAAGGGTGAAAAGGCGCTTCCCGCAGTCTCGCGCGCCCTCAACAGCCAGCGTAAGGTCGATATCTGGGTCCCTTGTAACGAGCGCGAACGCCGTCTGGATCAGGACGACTTCTCGATATGCCTTACCCTTCCTCGTCGCTATGATCACATCGAGTAATGAAATGACATGCTGACCTAGCAATTCCTTGGAATGGTCTATCGCGGAAGCTGCAAGAACGGGATCAGCGAGAAACGAGAGGAATGTCTCACGTATGAGATCAGACGCCATGTGACCGAAATGGTCATCCTTGATTTTCTTTTTTGACATGCGGCACCGATTGAGTTCGATGCGAGATTGCTGGACATCAATGAACCACAAGTCAAGTCTATCCAGTCGTGACGAGGATCTTTGCGCTGCCGCTTAACAGATCAAAGCAGACCGAACGGATCCTTCCCGCGTCGCATGACATACTCGACTTCGTGCATGGGGATCCCCCGCGCCTCGCCGGCGAGCCAGCGAGCGGTCCGGAGCACCCGCTCCTCGGTCCGCAGCTCATACCACGATTTCCGGATCGCCGAAGCGATCATCAGGACCGCCGCCTCCAGTTCATCGCGGGTGGTGGCGGCCGCGGCGGCCGCTCTTCCTTCGGTCAGCGACGGTGCCGGCGCCGCGACCGCCTTTACGCGCTTCGCCATCACGCCACCTCCTCGATCGCCTCGACGGTGGCGCGGTGCGGGGGATTGATCGCATCGAAAGCGGAGAGCTTCGCATCCTCGATCTTCTTGTGCCACCCCTCCAGTCTTGTCCAGGCCATCTCGCCCTCACGGCGGATCGATGCCGCGTAGCCGCCGTACGGGCCTTTCACGACGCGGTATTCCTGGCGGAGGTGCTTCAGTGTCCACATGGTGCGGCCCTCCTGCGTCCAGTTCTTCAAGCCGCAGAAGTTCCGGCGGCTCGCGAAGCGGTTCTTCGCCTCCCGGTCTCGCTGGTCGACCAGATACTGCGGAATGCCTTCCATGCCTGCGGCGCACTCGCAGCCGACGGCAACCTCTCCAGGGAAGCGCGGGTGCGACATGAGGTGCGGGAAGCGGAGGAGCGTACCGCAGACGTCGCACGGGACCCAGTCCTTCTTCTGGCGGCCCATATCGCCGACCGCGGTGCAGACCCAGCCGATGCGGGGGGCGCGGGGGTGGGTGGTGAAGAACGACATCATGTGCTCCTATAGATCATGAAGTGGCGGCCCGCCGATAAGCGAGCCACCAGGGAAGGTCAGGAGGCGACGGAGAAGATGGGGCCACCTCCGGTCGGCGCACGGCGCGTGACGTCGATAGGTGCGTCGCGTCCGACGATCTCGCCGTCGACGACATCCCACGTGACCCAGCGCTCGATGCCGCCGAAGCCATCGGGGTAGGCGCGGGTCTCGCTGTGTCCCGCGATGCGGAAGCCGGGGCCGGTGAGGTGCGTCCAGTCCGCGTCGACGAGGTCATCGATGTACGACGCTTTGACAGTGATCGTGCCGCATCCGCATCGCGAGATGTGGTGCTCGATGGAGTAGATGACGTCCCCGCCGGACGCCGCGGCGATGAGCGCAGTCAGCAGCTCGAGGAATTTCGGTGCAGTCATTGTGCCTCTCCGATGTGCAGGTGATGATGGGTGGCGGCCCGCCGATGAGCGAGCCGCCGATGGATGTCAGGCGAGGATGTGGGCGTCGCTCTTCACGCCGGGGATCTCGCGGGCGGCACGTTCGGCATCGTGGGCGGCACGTTCGGCATCGTGGGCGGCACGTTCGGCGGCTGCGATCATGGAAATCGCCGCCACCAGCTCCTCGTCGGTGGCGGTGCCGACGAGTGTCGCGGCGCCAGCGCAGATCTCCCCGTCCGCCACGCACCACGTCACCCAGTGCTCGGTGCGGTCGGTGCTTTCGGGGCGGTCGGTCTCGTACGTATAGATCCCGGAGTCGCAGTACCCATCGAGACAGATCCCTGGGCCAGTGAGGTGCGCCCAGCACTCATACGGATCCGTGTAGCAGTGATATTCATCGTAGGTCGCCGTCAGCGTGACCTTGCCGTCGCCGTGCTCGTCGATCTCAGCGTCGATCCAGTAGGTGTAGTCGTCGCCCTCAGTATCGGCGATGAGCTTGGAGAGGAGCGTGGTGAATGCTTCGATTTTCATGATGTGTCTACCTTTCTGAGCCGGAGGCACCGCGCCTCCGGTGATGAGAAGGATCGCCATGAATGTCGCATCATGGGATGCATGCCTGCGTAGCTTTTCAGCGTCCGGAGCCGCCAGAACGCGCAAAAAGGCCTTATTTTTCTGGAGTTAGCGGCTTCCGCTTTCGGCTGAATCGACTTCCTGTTTTTCCGGGCAGGGCGATCGCGGTGTCGGAATGGAAAGGCCCGCCGAAGCGGGCCATGCTGGTTCACGAGCGAGGAGAAGGCACCCACACCAGCTGCGGAGGTTTTGGCATGTGACGGCACTCACCGCTGATCCGTCTCGCAGCTATCCTTCCGGGCCCCTGCGCCGGGCTTACCACATGACAATAGCACCTCCTCGAACCAGACCGGCCGGACTGAAAAATTCTTCGGGCTAAAGTTGAAACAGGAAGTTGGCGGACCTAACTTCCTGTTTGGGGGTTCTGGTGGGAGTGTTTGAGATGACGAAGATGAAGGCGATGACAGGCGACGAGGTCATGGCGCAGTGCCACGAGATGCTCGGCCTGCCCCTCTGGGATGATGAGCGTGGCGGAGAAGGCCGGCGCAGCTGGCAGTCGGCGGCGGCGAAGTGGCTCAAGGTGCCGCCGAGCGTGATCAGCTCGGCCCGGGCTGATGGTGCGCCGCAGGCGCTGGCGGACAAGATCCGCGGAGCGGTCGCCGGCGCGCGCTTCATGGTGCAGTGTCACGAGATGCTCGGGCTTACTATGACAGCAGAGCAGCGCACCAGCGGCAAGGGATCTCACGGCTGGCAAGTCAAAGCGGCCGAGCGCCTCGGCCGTTCGGCCAGGGCGATCCGCGACGCGAAGGACGCTGGGCCATCCAGCGTCATGCTCGATGATCTTCAGAGCGCACTGATCGGACCGTCCCACGCCAGAAGCGTCGATGTGCTTTCGACGGAGGCCGGGCGCTGGGTGGTCGGTGAGCCGGAGACGCGGAAGCGCGGAGGGCGCACCGAGGCCGAGGCGGTCATCATGCACATGGGGTCACCGAGCTTCATAATGTATGCCGAGATGCAGCGGGGAGTGAGGCTCGAGACCCACTACCGGATCAAGTGGATCGATGACGCCGAGAAGTCGGATCCTGAGACGATCCGCAGCCTAATCGCGACGGCTATGCGGAAGGCGCTCGACCGCATCACGGAGCAGCGCGTCGTCGCCGCAGAGATCAAGACGCGCATGAAGACGATCGACATGGCGAGGAGGTTCGGCACAGATATTCCGGCGGAGGTCATCAAGGCGGTGCCCATGCTGGAGCTCGCGTGCGCCAGGCATGGCGCGACGAAGGCGGGACTCGAGGCTGCCCTGGATGACATCGATGCGACGCGGGAGTATCTCGATATCGAGCAGGAGGATCTTCTGCAAGCGCGGTGGACCGACATGATCGCCGCGTTGGGATCGATCGATGTCGATATCGAGGCCATCCCCTCCGACAAGCTCCGCAACATCGCCCTCGTCGTCGACGCTGCGATCAAGGGGGCTGCGCACATCGGACGTGATCGCGGCAGGCTCGAATACGCCGCAAATCTGACGGAGCTCGGCCTCAGCTACATGGATGGCTCGAAGGGCGAGCTGCAGTACTTCGCGATGCTCGCAGCGAAGAAGTTGCGTCGGCGGTCGGTCAAGGAGATGGCGGCCGGAACGGAAGAGCAATCGACGCGGCTCAGCGTAACGAAGACGGCCCTGAAGGCCTATGCTCACGTAAATACGACCCGCGGGCAGGTCGAGGCGCCGAAGACCGAAAAGCAGCTAATCGACGAGCTCTACGCGTATGCGCAGGCCGAAGTCGACAGGCTGGGGATCGGACTGCCTAAGAAGCCGAAGCCCGCTGCGTGACAGGGGGCAAGGTCAGGTCAGGGAGTGACGAGGGCGCCTCCGGGCGCCCTTCTCTATTCTACAGGAAGCGCGGCCACAGGACCGATGCGAGCGGCGGTGCCAGCCACCTCGCGGCCTTCGGCGTCAAGGTCAACGAGGACGAGATCCACCTGGCCCGGGTCTCTTCCGCGCGCCTGGATGCCGGCGGTGAAGGCGGCGGCGCGCTGGAGGGCCGCCATCTCGTCGGCGATCCACGCCTCGCCGATGTGCTCCGTCGCGTCCGTGGGGGCCACCTCATCTCCGCAGATGAGGTCCCGGGCTTTGACATAGAGCCACGTGGACCAGCCATCGGGGCGGGCAGGATCGGGGAAGCGGAAGCGCAGGGCGCAGGTCATGCGGCGTCACCGAAGACTGACACCCAGCGCTTGTCGGTGGCTTGCGTCGTTCGGTCAGGGCACCATTGGTCCCGAAGGAACAGGGGCTGCCTGAACGTCACGCCATACTCAGGGTGGACCAGCAGGAGGGTCTGCGATGGGTCTTCGACTGGCGCCCGCAAAAGGCGGATCGCATATTCGTCGGGTCCCTTCAGGCAGCCGGAGACGGTCACGCGGGGAAGGTAAAGCTGCTGGTGGTAGTGGCCCATCAGGATGTGGTCCACCTCGATGTCCAGCGTCGCAAGGCTGCGGAGCGTCTTCATCTGGCCACGCATGATGGGACCGATCGACCCGATCAAGCCGTCGCCTCCTTTGGCGCCGATCTGATCGCCATGGGTCAGCAAGAACGTCATCCCATAAATGCGGAACAGTGTCTCGCCGCTCTTCTGGGCGGAGATCGTGACGTCCGGATCGTCGCGGTAGTGGCTCTCGAGGAGCTTGTAGACCATGTGGTCCGCGTTCCGCTCGACATACCCCTTCGCACGCGGGCGCTTGTCGAATACGCGGCCGTGATTGCCGACGGCGGTAGGAACGAAGACCCTCCCGAACTCGCGCTTCATCGTGTCGATGACGCCGACCATGAGGTCGCGCGCGCGGATGATCGAAGGCAGGATCTCGAGTTCGTCGGTCTCGGCCAGTTCGCCGTGGATCGACCCAGACACAAGATCGCCGACGCAGGCCAGCACGATGCCAGGATAGGTGGTTCCGGCAATGCTGTGCCTGAGAAGGCGGACCGAGCGTTCGACGGTCTCCTTGATGCGCGCCTCGGCGATCTGGACGTTGTAGGTGTAGCCGTAGGACTGGGAAGGATCGACAACTTCACCCAGGTGCCAGTCAGCCATCATCAGGATCGGCACGGATGGCGCGTCGAGGTGCGGGATGTAATCCTCATCGAGCCACGCAGGAGGCGAGACTGGCTCATCGTGAAGGCCCGCAAGGACCTCCGATACGCGGCGGAGATCTTCGACTTCCAGTTCGGCTTCCCTAGCGCGGGTGCGGGCTTTCAATGCCTCCCGGCGAGCCCTGTCGATCTCGCGATCAGATGGACCAGGTGCGGCCTCGAGGTCGGGCGTGACGACGTGCGGGTTGCGCTCGTATGGCTGCCGGATGCTCTCGTAGCGAAGGAGTGAGGCAGGGGCGAGGCCAGCGCGGACGTGCAGGGCGATGGACCTGTAGACCCGATTTTTCGCGGAGTGCGGCATGCCCAGGGCGGCGATGAGCTGGGAGAGGGTCAGGTCGCCGCGATCGAGGCTGGCGAGGGTGTCCGCAGGGATGATGTCGGACTTCAGAAGGACGGCTGGTCTGGATGATGTCACGCGCTTTGCTCCGGTCGCGTGGCAGCATCACCTTCGGGTCAGGATCCCGAGCCGGCCCCACCCTGGATGACGCGCCAGAGCGCGTAGAGGGCGGCCGTGGCGATGGTGCCGAGGATGGTAGTCTTCAGGCTAGTCGAGAGGCGGCTCGACCCTTCGCGCGCGGACCGGGTCCACAGCATGTCGGCGTGCCAGTCGCGGACGTGGGCAGGGTCGGAAGGGTCCACACCAAGCGCCCCGAAGGCCTGCCGCACAGCCTGCTCAGCGGCGCGGCTGGCCGCTTCCGAGATCAGGCGCTCGATGTCGGCATCCGACAGGCGGCGGTGTGGGGTGGGCGGAGTGCTCATGACGGAGGATGGTAGCGACGCTGGCAGAAATCGGAGCCGGACTCGCGCCATAGGCGAAAGGAAGGAGTGAGGTCGGATCTGGCGGAGGCTTGGCGGCTGCGCCGGGGTCGAGTGTGGTCGAGAGGAGGAAGAGTGGGCGCGGAAAGAGAAGGTGCGGTCGGTGTCGGATGTGGCGAATGGATCTCGGTCGAGATGGTCTAGACTAGGCCTTGGATCCGGCAATTGTTACAGTCCTAGACTCTTTCCGACATGCCGCCGTCATAAAACATTTCCGATTTAAGTGCCTTTTCTTCAATCTTCGCGGGCTTTTTCTCTCCTCTCGACCAAATCTAGCCATCTTCGGCCTGATCACATTTTCGCCAACGACTTGTTTTTTATGCTTGACATGGGTATGTTCCCTCTAGACCTCCTCTTCTACAATTCTGTCGCCTTCGAAATCACAGATGACTGCGCCAGCAAGTCACTCTGGGACTTTCGGAGGAAGAGAAAGAAGAGGTCTAGATCTAGATTAAGTCTAGAACATATAATCTAGAGATCTCCAGGCAGAGAGCTCAAAAAGCCCGGAGCAGCTTGCTGGCGCAGCTGTCCGGGTTTTTTCGTCTCTCCCTAGAGATCCACCCCTCACCGCGCCGCCGCCGATCCGGCCGGTCGCCTCCGCCGCTCCGCTATGCTGCCACCATGCAGCACCCCGCCCCCACCCCGCACCGCTCTTCAGCCGATCTGGCCCGCGCCGTCATCGAGCGCCGCCTCGCCGGTGCCACCCTCCTCGCCATCCATCGGTCGCTTGGCGTGTCACTCTCGGTCGTCCATGACGTGTGCGAGCTCTCGTGCTGCACCGCAGAGGATCTGACCAGCATCGACGACCGCGCCCAGATCCGCACGTGCATGTGCTGCGGCCGCCCGATTTTGTCTCAGCACTGCGGCCACCGCCTCTGCCGCCCCTGCTCGACGGGAGGCGCCCCGTGCTGAAGCTCGACGCCACCCGCTTCATCTCGGACATGAAGGCCTTGCCGTCGACCGTCCGCAAGGCCACGGCATACGCACTCACCGACACCGCCCGCGACGTCCACGCCGCCAGCAAGGCCCGCATGTCGGAGGCCTTCGACCGCCCGACCCGCTACACGCTCAACAGCTTGATGACGCGGTTCGCCCGCGCCAACGACGCGACACCCACCGCCACCGTCGAGCAGAAGCCCAGCTCAGGCAACAGGCACTACCTCGCGATCCAGGAGCAAGGCGGCCAGCGCCCGCAGACCGGGGTGGAGCGCCTCCTGTCGAGCCTGCTGCGCGGATCTTCCAGGGGCGGCGTGGTGCCATCCCGGCACGCCCGCCTCGACGGCTCCGGCAACTGGGCGCGTGGCGAACGGTCCGCCACTCTCGAGGCTCTGAAGCGCAATCGCGGCGCGTCCACCGGATCGCAAGGGCGTCTCGACGTCTTCGCCGTGACCGGCAAGACGACGAAGCTGAGCAAGGGCATCTGGCGCCGGAACCCGGACCGCAGCGTGGAGAAGGTGGCGTCGCTGCTTGACCGCACTCCCCGCTACCGTGCGCTCCTGGGCCTCTACGCCGCCGCCGAGCGCACCTTCGCCGCACGCTTCCCGGACCGCTTCGCCCGCGTCCTCGACCGCCTGCGCTCTGGTGGTGGCGGCTCCTGATGCCGATCCGGCCGGTCGAGATCGCGGACGCGGTATCATCGCGTCACCAGTCAGAGGAGCACGATATGAAAGAGACCCATCACTTCGGCCTTCCCGTCCCCGGCTATCGCCCCCAGTCCGATGAAGCCGTCGCAGCGGTGAAGGGCTTCAAGGAGATCGAGGAGCGCGTGCTTCGGATGCTGGATGACCTGGCTGTGTCCGACCTCGCAGCCGACGGCCGCTGGCTCGCGATCGGCCGCACGCAACTCGAGCAGGGCTTCATGGCCGTCAATCGCGCGGTCTTTAAGCCGGCCCGCGCGGCGCTTCCCGAGGATGGTGGCTCCTGACGTCGTCCCGGCCGACCATATCCAGGCGTGTGGCACACTCGCATCATGGCACTGCCACGGGGTCAGGCTCTACGCCGTCCGCCTGCGGGGCACCCACCCCCGCGGGTCCTCCGGCGGCGGGGGTGCCCTCTGAGGTGGTTATTCGGACCTCGCTTCGTCTCCAGCTACGAGTCAAAAAATTTCCGCTTTATTTGCCGAGGCTTAGAAGATGGCGATTCGCCCCAGAAATGCAGCTGATGCGAATGGCGTCCGGACCATCGAAGTCCGTGAAAATGCGACGGTGTCGATCCGAGATGCCGCCGCGCTTTTCGGCGTGACCGCGCAAGCCGTGCGCGACTGGATCGAGCGCGGGTGCCCACACAACCCCGGACGTGCTGGGCGCGGAAACGGAACTACCGTCTCGATGCCGGCCGCCATCGCCTGGCGTATCGCCGATCAGGCGGGCAATGGAGGCCAAGCTCAAGTCGGCGATGACGGGCAGGTCTACAATGAGGGCCTCGCGAAAGCAGCAGACTGGCACTACCGGGCCATTCGGCGCCAGGCAGACGCTCGCCGTGAACTCGGTCAGCTCGTGCCGGTGGATCTTGTGGCCGATGCCGTCGAGGAAGACTACCAGCGCGTCCGGTCGCGCCTGAGCAGCGTCCCGGGCCGCGTATCAGTCCAAGCCGCCGCAGAGACCGATGCCTCGATCGTCCGCACCATGATCGCGCGCGCCATCAATGATGCGCTGAGCAACCTCTCCTCCGGGGATGAGATCGTCGAGCGCGCCGGCGGGGATCCGGCGGCGAGCGTCCATGACCAGCTCGAGCTCGACGGAGCTATCGACATGGATGAGCACGAGGAAGACGATGCTTGACCTCCTCGCTTCCCGCGACCACTTGCGCTCAACAATCGCCAACCGCCGCCGCCGCACCCTTCGCCCGCCGCCGCAGCTCACCGCGGATGAGTGGGCTGACACGTATCGCATTGTTCCGAGTGAGACCTCCGCCGTCACCGGGCGATGGGACACGTCGATGTATGAGGTTGCCCGCGGCCCCATGCGCGCGATCACGGAGCCAGGAGTCCGGATCATCACCGGCGTGGCGTCTGCGCAGATTTTCAAAACGAGCACATGTGAGACGGCCGTCGGCTATTTTATGCACATGGCGCCGTGCCCGATCCTCGTCTACGAGCCGACCGACACGACCGTCTCCGCCTTCGTGGACTCGAAGTTGGATCCGATGATCCGCTCGACGCCTGAGCTGGCGGCCCTGTGGGGTGGCCGGAAGGCCCTTGAGCGGAAGCGTGACGACTTCACCGCGCAGAAGAAGACCTTCGCCGGCGGCTACATCGAGATCCTGACCGCGAACAGCCCAGCAAACACCGCCAGCCGGTCCGCGAAGATCGTCGTGATGGACGAGGTCGATAAATTCGAGTTGACCCGCGACGGAGATCCGGTTGCGCTGATCGACGAGAGGACGAAGGGGTTCTCTGGCGAGGAGCTCTCGATCCGCATGAGCACCCCGACGATCGAAGGCGAAAGCCCGATCGCGGCGGAGTATGCGAAGAGCGACCGCCGGAAGCCTTACCTGGAGTGCCCGCACTGCGGCGAGTGGCACTACTTGAAGTGGAGCCAGGTCCACTACAAGAACGCCGAAGGCAAGGCCGATCCGGAAGCCGCGTGCTACGTCTGCGAGAGCTGCGGCTGCGCATGGACGGAAGCCGAGCGCATCAAGCCCCTGACGACGTTGGGCGCGATCTCGTGGCGCCAGACGAAGCCGTTCAAGTGCTGCGATGAACGCCAGGATCCCGAGGTCGAGCGCCTCTGGGACAATGAGGGGCGCGCGCTTTGCAAGACCTGCGGCCGCCGTGCCGTGAGCAACAGGCACGCGGGATTCTGGGCGTGGGAGGCATACCATCCGAGAAGGTCGCTCGCCGATCTCGTGCGGTCATGGCTCGACTGCCAAGGCAACAAGGGGAAACTGCAAAATTTCGTCAACTCCAAGTTGGCGGAGACATGGCGACCGCAGGAAGAAGAGGCTGGCGCGGTCGATCCTGAGCAATTCGCCGCCCGTGTCGAACCGGCGTGGGACGCCGTGCCGGCGCATGTGCGTGTGCTGACCATGGGCGTCGACGTGCAGCCGCGCGGCCCGCAGTCACCAGGGCGTCTGGAGGCCGAGGTGGTCGGCTGGGGCGACGGCGAAGAGACGTGGTCAATCGAGTATCACGTCATCGAGGGCGATCCGGACGAACCGGATGTTTGGGCGCAGCTCGATGAGATCCGCCTGCGCGCCTACCAGCGCGAGGATGGCAAGGCCCTTCACATCCAGGCGACCTGCATCGACACCGGCGGGCACAACCTCGACTCCGTCATGGCCTACTGCGGAGCACGGCGGAATGCCCGCGTCTGGGCGATTAAGGGCGCCAGCGAGCTCGGCGGCAAGCGCCAGCCAATTTGGCCGGTCGTGCCACCGAAGACAGTGAAGCACGGCGCGCGACTCTATATAGTAGGGACGCTTTCCGGGAAGGACTGGGTCTCCAGCTGCATCGGACGGACATCCGCTGGCCCGCAGTTCATGCACGTTCCAGCTGATCGCGCGTCGACCTGGTTCGAGCAGCTTCTGAACGAGAAGCGCGTGTCCTTCGTCCAGAATGGCCGGACCATGACGACGTGGAAGCCACGGGCGTCAGGGGCGCGGACGGAAGCTTTGGATTGCAGGGTCTACGCAAAGGCAGCCCTGGAGGGCCTCAAGCGTGCCGGCGTCCGTCTGGGTGTCGCTTCAGCCGCCGCGACCGCCGCGCCCGCACAGGCCGCACCTGCAGATGGTCAGGCCGCACCTGCACCAGCACCGGTGCCGCCGACCCCTCCGCGCCGGAAGATCCTGCAGCGGAAGCCGTCAGCCTCCAGCTTCTGGTCCTAACCGGCAAAGTGAAAGTTGGGGAGCCAGAAACAGGAAGTAGATTTCGCCTTATTTTGCGGGCGTTTTCGCGCGAAACTGGCGTCTGAGAGGGTGAAAAGCTACATCACCATGCGCTGACCGGTTCGAGCGCCTGGGGGAGCATGTCCACACGAGACACGCAAACCCCAGGAGAACGCGCCATGGCGCATGTGACGAAAGATGAAGAGCTCGACTTCTTCAAGAGGCAGCCGCTTGGCTACCTGCTGATGATGCACTTCGGCTTCGCGGCGAAGAACCAGAAGCCGAAACCGACCGCCCACGGAGATGTGGACGCCGAGAGCTTCTCGCGCGACGGCATGAAGGTGCAGACCTTCCGCGCTAGCTCCGGTCACTACATGTGGAAATCGCACGACGGATCGCTCACGAACCGCAGCGGCGGAAATAGCGGCACGATCGTTGACATCGCGGTGAAGCTCGATGGCGACCTCGGACGCGCACGCCAGCATCTCCGACAGATCACTGGCTACTCCGCCAACTCGACCACCTCGACACCGGTCCAGTATCCTCCCATCACTTCCGCTCCCTCCGCGCCCGTCTCTTCTCCTCTCGACGCCATCTCGACCACTGAAGAGGCCGGACCGACCACTGAAGAGCTGGAAGCCGCCTATGCCGCTTTCGGACCGGCATGGCAGTGCCACGATGCCGCCCCCGACTACCTCGCCGGCCGCCACCTGACCGACATCCACCCGATCTTCCACTGCACCTTCCGCGTCTCGCAGAGCCGCCGCGGCACGATCGCCTTCCCCTACTACCGCACGACCGAGTCCGGCTTCGAGTTCGCCGGACACGAAGCGAAGAACATCGATTTCAAGGGCTACTCGAAGGGCGGACACGCCGGCGTATGGTCCGCCATCTTCCGCGACCCGACCGTGATGGTCGTCGCCGAGAGCCCCATCGATGCCATGAGCTTTGCCGCCCTTGCGGTTGACCATGAGGACTTCTCGGTCGGCTACATCGCCCTCCGCTCCGGTTCCGAGCAGGTAGCGGTCGAGCTCCTGAAGGGGATGGTGGAACACCGCGGCCTCAAGCAGATCGTGGTGGCGACGGACAACGACGCCGCCGGGATGACCTATGCGGCGAAGATCATGTCCGGCCTGCACTCCTTGAAGGACCGCGTGTCCGTCCGCTACAGGGCGCCGCTCTTCGGCCAGACGGACTGGAACGACAGCCTGGCCGAGCACGTCCGCAGACAGAAGGTGCAGGCCACCGGTCGCCGCGAGGCGAGCCCAGCCGAGGTCGATCCGTCGGCGGGCATCGAGATGGGGAGCATGTGACATGCTATCCACTGCCACGAAGCCCCGCGGCGTCATCATCCCCGATCATCAGGCTCTCGTCGACGCGATCAGCCTTGAGATCAAGATCATCACGACGAAGATGGCGATGGGCGACCACGCCGTCTGGACGGACCAGCCTCTCGGCGTCTGCGCCGGGAGGAAGGGTGGAAGCTGGAAGGTCGTGCTCTTCCGCCTGCCCCACCGCTGCGACGCCGAGAAAGCCATCGCCGACCTCCACGGCCGCTTCCCGCTCGTCACGCACACGACGTGGGGCACCCCGTCCCACCACATCGCGTGGCAGCTCATGCAGACCGCCGGATCCGATCTCGACCGGACGGTAACCCGCCATGACGCGACCGAGTGGAAGGACCGCTTCACCGAAGAGGAAGACCCGTCTCTCATGCGCCGCCAGCTCGAGGCTATGCGCACCATCGCTCACAAGCGCGTCCGCGCGCACACGGAGGCCTGAAATGCTGGAACAGCTGAGTACCCTCGAGACGCTGCACATGGTCGCCGCCGCAGCTGACGCCGCCAAGGTGCGCCTTACCACCGTCTCGCGGATCGACACGCTTGGCACGGATATCGTGACCATCCACGCCCCGATCGGCGATCACGACCAGCTCACCGCCATGATCGCCGAATACGACGATATGACCGTCGTCTCGGTGGTCGACCGCAAGCGCATGAAGCTCACCGTCGTCGCAGCAACCGGCGCTTCTGGCGTCAAGCGCGGCAAGGATGTCCTCGCCGTCATGCCGATCAGCCCGCGTGCTTCCTTGATCGACGTGATCCGCACGACGAAGACGGCCGTGGACGCCCACCACGCCGCCCGCGCCGCCTGACCGCCTCCACGCCAGCACCGCAGACGGCCGCCTCCGGGCGGCCGTTTGGCTTTCTGCCGGTCCGGCTACGGTTTCGGATGGCCAGGCTACCGTCGCTGCATGAGCACCCCGTCCGTATCCCTCGCCACCCTGTCCGCGCTGGAAGCCGCCCTCTTCAAAGGGGTGCGGATGGTCGCCTACGACGGCGGCTCGGTCACCTATGCCAGCACCAGTGAAATGCTGGCACTCCGTGACATGCTCCGCGCCGAGCTGGGCCTGCCGCCCGCTGCCAGCCGTGTCCGGCCCCGCCCCCGCCGTGCTGTGGTGAACCTGTGACACGGGTGTTCGGCATCGACCCCGGAACGAAGGGCGGTCTCGCGTGCGCTGAGATGCTGCCAGATTGCTCCGGCTACGCGTGGTCCGAGGCCATGCCGCTCCCATACTGGAAGCTGGCAAGCCGCCATGACCATCGCACGGAGACGGTCGGCTTTCGGATGCCGGACGTGATCGAGATCGCGCGCATCCTTCGTGAGAAGCGTCCTGACTTCATCGTGCTGGAGCACGTCGGGACCGATGACCAGTTCGGCGCCAAGAGCGCGTGGACCTTCGGAGCCGGGTTCGGAGCGCTGCTTGCGGTGTGTATGACCGCCATGTGTGACGACGACACGCGCGTGAAGCTGGTCCGCCCGACGACGTGGCAGGCCGCTCTCAAGCGCGGCAAGGACAAGCCACTCAGCATTCAGCAGGCCCGCGACTGGTTCGGGATCGACTGTGGCGACGAAGACGGCCCGGCCGAGGCGCTGGTGCTCATCGAATATTTCCGGCGGTTCATCGTGCCGACCGGCGAGGTGGAGTGCATCTGAATGGGCATTCTCAACTTTTTTCGCAAATCGGAACAGCCGCAGCGCCGCCAGCCCCGCCTCGCGACACGGACATACCGCGCCCCACAGGACAAGACCGTCGCCGGCGGATGGCTCCCATCGTCTGCATACGAGCGCGCCCCGTCGGCCCTTTCCGCCATCCGGGGCCGTGCCAGGGACCTCGCGCACAACAACCCCCATGCCAGCCGCGCCGTCAGCGTCCTGACGAGCCACACGGTCGGCAGCGGAATCCGTTTCAGCATGAGGGGCGACGATGAGTATGAGCGGGCCTTCCGCGCCTGGGCCTCGTCCACCGCGTGCGACTACGAAGGCCGCCTGAACCTCTACGGCCAGCAGTCCGTCATGGCGCGGACCATGTATGAGGCCGGCGACGCCTTTGCAGTCATCAGGCAGGAGCGCGAGAAGGGCGATGATGGCGTTGGCCGCATCGTCCCGAAGATCCAGCTCGTGGATCCGGACCAGCTTGATGAAGGCGCCAGCCCGCGCGGCATCGGGAACAAGGTCCTCTCAGGCGTCGAGGTGAATCCACGCGGCCAGATCGTCGGCTACCACATGAAAGTCGACCTGGACGGCCAGCGGTCGGAGTTCTTTAGCGCCGACGTCGTGATCCACCTGTTCGAACAGCTCTATCCGGGACAGGTGCGCGGCATCCCCCGCGGCGCTCAGGCGCTTGTGCGGGCCAACACCATCGACAGCTTCATGAGCGCGGCGCTGGCGAAGGCACGTGTCGAGGCATGTCTCGCGGCGTTCATCACCGGGCCGTCGCTCGACGATAGCACGGGAATCATTGGCGAAGCCGATGATGTTGGTGAGTTCGTGCTCCCCGAGAGGCTCGAGCCGGGCACGATTGTTCCACTGCCAGATGGGCACGATCTGAAGGTGGTCGTCCCGTCGTCGTCCGGCGGCATGCGGGAATACATCGAAGTGTCCCTCATGAGCTGCGCGATGGCCTACGGCGTCACATACGCCCAGCTCTCGGGCGACGTCAGCAAGGCGAATTACAGCTCCGAGAAAGCCAGCCGCCTCGAATTTTATAGGGGTGTCGACACGGTCAGAGCGCACTTCGTGATGCCCGCGCTGGCCAGGGTGGAGGCGGCGTTCCGCGAAGCCTTCGTTGCCAGCGAGGGCCGCGAGGTCGATGTCACGGTCTCTATGACGGCCCCCGGCCGCGAGAGCATCGAGCCCAGCAAAGACGCCCTCGCCGACATGACCGCCCTCGCCGCCGGCGGAAAGTCATTCGGCCAATACTGCGCCGAGCGCGGTCTGGATCGCGAGGAGCAGCTCCGCGAGCTGAAAGAGGAGCGCCGGATGATCGCGGATGCTGGGGTCGAGCTGCAGTTCGGGACCTTCATCCTGGCCTTGGCGGCAGCGGCCGCCGCCGAAGACGCACGTGCCATCTCGACCGACAGCGAGTCCGGCTGAGGTTTCGGATCCACCGGATACACATGTCGCATCCATCAGAGAGACCGTCCATGACGATCCGCACGCCCTCTTCCACTCCGCAGACCCGCGCCCTCCAGGTGCGGTCAGCCTCGTACGACGAGGAGGCCGGGACGGTCGAGGTGGTCTACGCGACCGCGACGCCAGCCATGCGTGACGGCTATTCCGAGGTGCTTGTCATCTCCGAAGACGCGATCGACACGACCCGCCTAGACGCCGGCGCCGTTGCTCTCCTCATGGACCACATGCCGTGGGGCCGCGCGCTTGGCACTGTCATCGGGCACCGGATCGAGGGCGATCAAGCCATCGCTACCGTCAAGCTGAGCGTGGCCGACGAGCATAAGGGGCTGGTCGACGACATCCGCGCCGGGGTCATCCGGACCGTCTCCGTGGGCTACCAGATTCTGGCTTGGGAGGAGGTCGCGCTCGACGAGAGCCGTCCGACAGCCGTCCCGGTTATGCGTGTCACGCGCTGGATGCCTGCAGAGATCTCCCTCGTGACCATCCCTGCGGACCCTCATGCCCAGATCCGTTCCACCTCCGCCGACCTGGTGCGGCGGACCACCACCGCTGCACCGAGAAAAGAGGCCAGCATGAAGAAGAAGATCCAGACGCGCGACGCCGCGAGCGCCGCGGCCGAGGTCGTCGAAGAAGTGGCTACCGAGGCCGGCGTTGAAGTTACGCCTGAACTGGAAGCCGCTGTCGAAGAGGCGATTCAGACCGCCGTCGAAACCGTCGCGGAAGAGGCCGCGACTGAAGATGACGCACAGGCTGACGACACGACCGACGACACCGATCAGGCCGCTCCGGCCGACGGTGAGCGTGCCGCTCAGATCGTCGAGCTCTGCACTCGCCACGGCCTGTCGGCCAAATTCGCCGCCCGGCACATCCGCGCCGGTACTGACATTCACCGCGTCCGCTCTGCCATGCTCGACGCTATCGCTGCGAGGTCCGCACCGCCCATGACTACTGCCCGCACCCAGATCACCCGCGATGCCCGTGAGGGTGCGCAGCGTCATGCCGAGGGCGCCGTCTACTCGCTGCTCGCCGGCCGGTCCGCGACCGCCGATGAAGCCGGAGATCTCCGCGGCGCCCGCCTCGTCGACATCGCCCGCCGGGCCGTGGGCGCCGACGCGCAGGGCCGCTCGGATCGCGAGGTCATCAGCATGGTGACCCGCTCGGGAATGCACACTTCCGGAGACTTTTCCTTCACGGCCGCCACCGGCGCCGCGATCGAGCGCCGTGTGCGTGAGCTCTACGAAAACGCCTCGATGGCGCTCGAGCCGCTGGTGCGGACGACCCTCGTCTCCGACTTCCGGCCGGTCGCCACCTACTCGATCGGGGGCTTCCCGGAGCTGAAAGAGACGGCTGAAGGCGCGGAATACGAGGCCGGCACGGTCACGTCCGAAAGCGGCACCTTCTCGATCGCCAAGTTCGGCCGCATCCTCACGCTGTCGTTCGAGAGCATCGTCAATGACGACCTGCGCCTCCTCGACACGGCCATCCGCGGTGCTGCGTCGAAGGGCGCCAAGCTCCGGCAGAAGAAGGTCCGCGAGGCTTTCTCGGCCAGGCTCGCCGACGGCAAGGTGCTCTTCCACGTGACCCGCAAGAACCTTATCTCCGCGCCGCTCGACGTGGAAGGACTGTCGGCCGCCCGCAAGGTCCTGCGCGAAACCCCGGATCTCGACGGCGACGCCATGAACCTGTCGCCGAAGTTCCTCGTGGTCAGCCCGGACCTCGAAACCGTCGGCCAGCAGCTCATCTCGCCGATCACGGCCGCCGTCACAGGCAGCGTGAATCCCTTCGCCTCGACGCTGACCCTCATCGTCGACCCGGTCCTGTCCGGCTCCGAGTGGATGCTCGCCGCGGATCCGAACGAGGGCGACTGCATCGAGCTGGCCGACCTCCGCGGCTACGAGGGCGTCCGCGTCGACGAGCTGCCGCTCGGCGCCGTCGACGGCGTGAGCTACCGCGCGCGTGCCTTCGCTGGCGCCCACCCGACTGGCTGGCGCGGACTGGTCAAGTCCACCGGTAACGGCTGATCAGAACATCTGGCCCCCATCACTGGGGGCCACCTTCCATTCCATCGCGAGGACCCTGTCCAGATGAAGACCTACATCCAGTCCGGTGACGTGCTCACCATCACCGCGCCAGCCGCGATCGCGTCCGGTGCTTTCGTCAAGATCGGTCGGCTCACGGGCTTCGCCCAGGCGGATGCCGCCGAGGGACAGCCGGTCGCCATCGTCACCCGCGCCGTCTCCGAGGTGCCCGTCGCCGCCGCCGATCCCGTAACGGTCGGCGCGGCGGTCTATGCGGACGCCGATGGCGCCCTCACGACTGACGAGACCGACGCGACCTATGTCGGCTACTCCACCAGTGCCGCCGTACCGGCCGCCGGCGTGGCGACAGTCAAGGTCCGCCTCGACTGACCCGATACCCGGCGGCGTGCTCCGGCCGCCGGGAACCGCGCCCTGCCGATCCTCACGCGGCGGGGCGCACCTTCCTCACACTGACACGGTGACACATGACGCCGAAGATCCGCGTAGCTGAAGACCAAGACCACCGGCCGCTCCCGGTCGGCCGCTTCGATAGTGCTTCGGCGATCAATGGCAACGTCGGGGACGGCCCGAAGGTCTCCTTCGAGCTCTCGCCTGGGCGTGTCTATTGCATGACATCAGACCTCGCCGTGGAGGTCGTGCAGGGTTCCCCGTCTTCCGTCTGGCCGGGCTATCACGGAGTGCTTGTCGGACCTTTCTCCCCGCACTGGCTGCTCGCCGGCGCCGATGAGGAGCTGCACGTGCGCAGCCTCGCTGCCGGCGTCTCCGGTCGCGTCACACTGACTCCGCTCGTGAGCGCGTGACATGTGGGGTCGCCTCGGACTCGGGCTGACACCACCGCCCAGGCCGGCTGCCGCCGGCGCGCCGGTGGATCCGGGAGTACCTGGCGCCCCGACTCTTTCGCGTGCTGCACTGCTCGCGATTTTCGATACCCTGACCGCGAAGCTCTCCAGCGCCGCGGCACTGGAGGACTGACATGGCCGAGACATTCCGCAACGCACGCCTCGCGCCCCTTCCATCAATAGGGACGGCGGGCTTCGGCACGGTCTACACCTGCCCGGCGGGAAAGACCGCCGTCATCTTGTCTGCGCAGGTCGCTAACGTGGAAGCCGCGCAGGTCGGTGTGAGCTTGCGCTGGACGGATGCGTCGGTCGGCGGGGCGGTCACGTATTTGACGGACGAAGTGCAGGTCCCGGCTGCGGCCGCACTCAATCCGCTCGCCGGGAAGCTCGTGCTCGAAGCCGGAGATACGCTTGAAGCAGGGCAAGAAGGCTCGCCTCTCGCCGCCCTGAACCTCTCCGTCTCGGTGCTGGAGCTCGACAATGCGTAATGGGAACGGGAATATTCTCGGTGCCCGGCGCGTGCCTACTGCGCAAGCTGCGGGCGGTGTCTGGGGTGTCGAGGACGCTTATCTCGCGGACCGCGACGCCCAATGGCCGCGCTGGCCTGAAAATGTCGGCATTCCGTTCGATGGTAGGCTGCGCATGTGGCTCGAGGCGGACTACGGGCTCTATCGAGACGCGGACGCGACAGTCCCCGTGACGGCGAACGGACAATCCGTCAAGTCGTGGGTCAACCGCGGAAATTCGGGTCGGCTGATTCACTCGTCTGGGACCCCACCGACAAAAACCGCGTCGGGCCTGGACTTTGCGACCAATCCCGGATTTGACGCGCTGGATTGCGACAGGGGGAGATACAACTACGCTTTCGCTGTCGGAACTCAAGAGAACAACAGCGGGCGCTCGTTCATCTCCGGTCCTGCGAGCAGCGTCCCGCTCATAAGGCCGTCGTCGCTATCTGGATCGAGATACTGCTCGGTGACAGGCCCATCGTACACCGGCGTCCTGAATGTTTCATTTGCGGGCGGCACAGCCCTGTTCTCCTCTCTGCACGGTCTACTGCTGCCGAGCACAGGATCCGTCGAGCAGGTTGTCGGCTCGGCCGGGGTCACGCAAGTCAAGGCCGGTGTCGCTTCCTATCCACCGCAGGGGCGGGCATTGATGTCGGTGGGAGCTGGGACGAACCGGGCAAACCTGGCCGCTGTGATCTGGTATTCGTCGGACGAGATGATGTCGCTCGACGAGATCAACCACGTCATGGCATACCTCGGCACGAAATACGGCGTCGCATACCCGGTGTTCGCATGACGCCATTCGCCGATATCCTCGCTGACCTCGCCGGCGTCGTCGCCTCGACCTTTGACAGCCGTACCTTCGTCTTGACCACCACTGAAGGCTCGGAACTGGCGGTTCCGGGCGTTTTCAAGAAGTCGCACCGGGACGTGCAGGTGGGTGACTATGGGGCGAAGTCCTGGGTCACGGTGCCGGTGCTTGACGTCTCGAAAGCTGCGCTGGGGGAGCTGGGAGTGACGGAGCCGGGCGAGGTGCTGCATGGGGCGGCGGTGACGATCGAGGGGACGCACTACACGGTGGCTGAGGTGCGCGACGGTGGACTTTTTGCGCGCTGCCTCTTGTCTCTCGATCTCGACCACTAGACCTGATCCCGCCGCGCCCGTTCCTTCTCCTCTCGACCGCACCTAGACCACATACGTCAGCCATGCTTACTTACTTGACTGAGAATACGCGGTTAAAGTTTGACATGGCGGCATTTTCCGCGCGCTCAGCCCAAAAATAGGTCTTATATGCTGACGTTTTTCTGGCACTTGGAGGCATAGACGCGCCTCTTGAACCAGCTTTTAACGGTTTCAGGCGAAAAATAGGTCACGCATGCTGACCTTCTGCCGCTCCGGCCGCGGTTTCGCGCTCTCTCGCTATACCTTGCGGGGACAGCGAGGACCAGCATGCACCCACGCAAGACCCTTCGAGACGAGCTGCAGGCCGCGGTGAGAGCTGCGCTCCCAGGCGTGCCGCTCTACGTATCTCGCGCCCGCCAAGTGAATCCTGGCGAGCGCAGGCTCGCCTTCGTCTACGTCATGGCTGAGAAGATCGAGCGGCCGCGTGCCGCGCAAAATCGCGGCTCAGGGCCGCTTCGCCGGACGATCTTGGCCGAGGTAGCCGTAGCGTGTGATGGCAAGGATGGCGCCGTCGTCGACGATCTCGACGAGCTCTGCCGCTCCGTCGAGATCGCGGTCTCAGCGATTCCAGGCGTCGAGCTGACGGGGGCAAGCGTCGAAATCGACGGCTCGGGTCAGACCGTCTGCGCCTCCTGCATCATCACTCTCATCGCCGACAAAATCGACACTCTCACCGCATGAGGATCCCCGCATGAGCTTTCTCGACCCCGTCTCCAACGACTACGTCTACATCCCCGGCAGCCAGGGCTATTTCGTCCCCGCTGGCGAGACCGACCCTGTGAATCTTGGCTTCATCGACGCCGCCGAGATCGAGCTGGCGGTCGAGGAGCAGGAAAAAAAAGGCCTCAATTCTAACGGCGTCCGCGTCGTGGTGAAGAAGGAACTCACGTCCGTCAACGCCACCGTCAAGCTCACGCTGGGCTCGCTCACCGATTTCAACAGGGCGCTTTCGCTGATGGGTGACGCCGGCACGTCCGGAGCCGCCGAGACCTTCCAGCTTGGCGACAAGGTGTTCCAGATCGAGGCAGGCGGACACAAGAGCGGCATCGCATCGAACGCCGGAATCCGCGGCCAGCTCGTGCTGCGTGGCGTCAACCCGAGCGGCAAGAAGGCCCTCGTCGTCCTGTGGGATGTCGAGCTTCGCCCGTCGAGCGCGCGTTCGCTGACCGGCGAGGACTTCGGGAGCATCGAGGTCTCGGGCACTGCCTACCCCGTCTCCGGCAAGCCCACTGGTGAGGAAATCGGCATGGAGCGGACGCTGACTGGCGAAGTCACGGACGCCGCGTAATCACCGCCCAGGAAGGAGCACCCACCAATGACTGCCTCTCTCCTCGATCTCGCCGGTGTCGGCCGCACTGTCACCGTCCGCGGCACGCCAGTCACCGTGACCGGCATCTCGGCGCGCGGCCTCGCCGCGCTTTTCTCGCGCTTCCCCGATCTCATCCAGTCGGTCACCGGCGGCGGCCTCGACCTCACCAGCCTAGTCACGACCGGTCCTGAAGTGGCCGCCGCCGTTCTCGCCGCGGGCACCGGCCACCCGGGCGACGAGCGCGCCGAAGCAGTGGCCGCCAGCCTCTCGCTCTCCGATCAGCTCGCCCTCATCGAAGGCATCGCGGCCGAGACGTTCGGGAGCGACGGTATCGAGGGTTTCGCGAAGCGCCTCGCGAGCGCGGCCGCCGCCGCCGGGGTGCGGGCCGGCGAGGCCGAGGCGGCTTGATGAGCGATGTGGCGCAGGCGGTGCATGCCGCCGCCCGCGCCTACGGCTCTCTCGACGTGGCGCTTGCTATGACGCCCCGTCAGCTCTCCGCCGTCATGCAGCTCGAGGCCTCCACCAGGTCGCGTGAGCTGCTGGAGGGCTTCTCCGTCCAGCGCATCGCGGCGCATGGCGAGAAAAAGGACTGCGACAAGCTCGTGAAGGACTTGAGTGATGGCAGCTAAAAAGCCCGCACCGATCGTCATTAAAATGCAGGCCGACGGACTCAAGGGGGTCCAGTCGGCCTTCGCGTCGATCGGAAAGAGTGCCAGCGCGCTTAAAAGGACGGTCGACACGATCGGGCAGAGCCTCTCCAAAATCGGAAAGACCGGCGCCGGCGCCGTCGCGGCTATCGGTGGTGCGAAAGCAGCCCTGGCCGCCTTCACGAAGGCCGGTGTCGCTTCTGTCGGAGAACAAGCCCGCTTCGCGAAGCAAGTTGGCTTGACAAATGAGCAATACCAGGAGCTGCGCTATTCCGCCGAGCGCGCCGGAGTTGAAGTCGACTCGCTCAACGGTTTCCTCATCAACCTCGCCGACAAGTCCATCGACGCGGCCATCGGCAATGAAGAGAGCGCGAAACAGCTCGCGGATCTCGGCATTTCGGCGGTCGACGCGGCTGGCAATATTAAGCCAATGTCACGGCTTATTGCCGATCTGTCGGACTCAATTGCATCGATGCCGGACGGCACGGCTAAAACCGGCTTGCTTTCCATTTTTGCGGGCGACGATGGGGCGAGAGCAATTGGATTCCTCAATCTCGGCAGCGCCGGCCTCCGCAGGCAAGCTGAAGAAGCGCGCGCACTCGGGAATATCCTGCCGGACTCATATGCGAAAATCGCGAAGGGCGCGTCCGACGCATCCAAGCAACTGAAATTCACCGTCACGTCGATCCGTGATGAATTGGCGATGATGTTCGCGCCTGGATATGAGGCGAGCGCGCGAAAGACGACGCAGTTCCTGCAGAAATATCGCAAGGATATCGTTCAGATAATCGATCAGATGCGGCTTTATGTCGGCCGGTCAATTGATGAATTGATCGCCGTCTTCTGGCGCGGAGAAGCTCCGACGATCCCTTGGATCGCTGACTTGAAGGCGCTTTTCGAGGGCGGCGACGCTGATCAGATGCAGACCGGCGTCTTCAAGTTCATTGCGAGCCTGAAGGCCATTCCTGACGTGCTCGGGTCCATCTCTGGCGCAGTGGAACTCGTAAAACTGGCGTACCGCGATTTCACATCGATTGCAGCCGGAGGTGACGCGCAGATCGAATTACTGCAGCGGAACGCCGATATCATCAGGGACGTCATCGCGCTGCTGTCTGGAGATACCGGCGCGATCAAGTCCGAGTGGCTGTCGACAGCCGTCGATGGCTTCGCTCGTGTCGCTGATGCGGCCGGAATTGCAGTGGGCGTAATTGCGGACGTAATCAATATCATCGCGACCCTCGGATCCGAGGCCGCGTACACGCCGATCACAGAATTCGGGGCGCGGCTTCAGGACTTCGTTCGCGACATCGTAGGCATTTTCGGCGCACTGAGTGACGGTTCGACTTACGAGCCGGTCACGATGCTTGGAAAGCAGATCAAGGGGGGATCACCCGGCCACGCAGCTCGGCCCCGGCCGAGACCGTGGTTGGGGACACCCCTTCGCCCCGTTAAGCGGATGGCCTTGCGTGGGGGAACCGGCGGTTCCCTAGATGGACGGGGCGCGCTTGCGCGACCTGGCCCAAGGATGCGGGCGGCGTTCGGCTTGACCGAACCCCCCGCCAGTGTGATCGCCGCGCCCGCGCGGGGATCTCGAAACCTTCTCAGGCCAGAGCTTTCCAGCCCGCCCCGGCCAAGGGGACGGGGCAGGGCCTTGCAGGCGACGAGCTGGACGCGCCATCCCACAGCGAAGGATAGCGAGGCGACTTGTGGTAAGGTCTGGCCTCGCAAAAGGCCGAGGGAACCGAGGGAAGATCGTCACCCGAAGGGCCGAGATTTGCGGGCCGAACGGACCATGCCCCCGCGTCGATCCGCTGGCTCGGAACGAGACGGCGGGCGGCGCACCTGGGGGGCAGGGACGGGCGGCGCGCAAAGCTCGGGGAGTGGGCCGGTGCAGCCGGCGCACGAGTAGAGCCTGGTCCTGGGCGGGCGTGTCCTCGCGCCACTGCACGAGGTCACGAACGATCAGGATTTGCCATGCCCGGAAAAACGGTGAGCGTAATAAATAATGCCTCGAAGCAGTGCAATTGCCACATATGTTTGATATTATAATGACGCGCAATCATCTAAGATATAAAGAGAAAATGGCGATCCGATGCTTGAAATTATGGACATTTTTAAAACTATCTCTCAAGTCGCTATCCCGCTTCCACGGGGTGTTCGCACCCAACAGTCGGCACCGGGCGTTGGTCACGCCGGCAAAACGGGGCAGGGGCAACAAGGTCAGGGTGGCTGATGAACCGGCAACACCAGCACAACGGCGAGCGTCGATGACATGGGCGCAACGGCTCAAGCGTGTTTTCAATATCGACATCGAGACCTGCAGCGGCTGCGGCGGCGCCATGAAAGTCATCGCCTGCATTGAAGACCCTATAGTGATCAAGCAGATCCTTGATCACCTGAAGCACAAAGCCGAAACCAGCGGGACCAGGGCGTTACCCGAAAGCCGGGCGCCACCGGCTGAGCTGCTCCTGGGTCTGTTTGACTGACGAGCCTGAAGGCCAACGATACCAATCAAAATGCTGCGTTCACAGCGCCGCGGCAGGGATCCGCCGTGCTGGTTGTCGGAAAAGGAGCCGCTAGTGGGAAAGAGGAGGGTAAATTTTCAGCGTTGCTGGCTCCCCGTCAGCCGGATTGGGTTGCATCGCAGGGGTGTCGAAAGAGTCAACTGCGGTCCAAAGCTGTTGGACTTGGGTGAAAAGGGCGTTTATTCTTCCTATACGTTGTCGGCAGCGGGCCAAAAAGGAATACGTCCATGCCCATCGAGGTGAAACCGGCTGTGAGCGCGGGTTCAAGCATATAGCCCGACAGGCGCGTATCCTTGCCGATCACGACACGATGGCGGTGGTCACCGCGACGAAAGACACGGCCAGCCGCCATGCCGACGCGCAAGGCGGTTTCCGCCGTCATCGCGCCTTCGTTGGCTTTGCCACGAATACCGTCTGTGCCGAAATATTTGCGCACCATAAGGTCGATTATCCTGTCGTCGGGTCGCCCTCAAAGGGGACATGCCTGCTGAACCGCGAATATAGAGAAATATCCCGAATGTGCAGTTAACGAATTCTTGCGGTTTCTTTCAGCGCCGCCAATACCGCCAGCCCGTCGCGCAAGGGGCGCGGCTCGTGTGTGCGGATGAAGTCAGCTCCACCTGCGGCGGCGGCAAGCTCTGCAGCGAGTGTCGCGGCCCCGACATCCCCCGGACCACGGCCTGTGAGCGCGCGCAGAAAGGATTTGCGCGAAACAGACAGAAGCACCGGCAAATCGAAGCGCAGCCGCAATTCATCGAACCGCGCCAGCACCGAGAGCGAGGTTTCGGGAGCAGCCCCCAGAAAAAACCCCATGCCGGGATCAAGGACAAGGCGGTTGCGTTTGATACCGGCACCCGTCAGCGCCGCGATGCGCGCGTCAAAGAACGCCGCAATGTGATCCATGATGTCGCCAGCGGGTGCCTCGCGCCGATCTGCCTGCCCGTCTTGCACCGAATGCATAACGACGAGTTTGGCAGATGATTTCGCCAATTGCGGATAGAACGCAGCGTCTGGAAAACCGCGAATATCATTGAGATAGGCCACACCACGCGACAAGGCATAGGCTTGCGTCGCGGGTTGATAACTGTCGAGCGAGACGGGAATGCCATCTGCCTTGAGCGCGTCCAGCACCGGCGCGATACGCGCGATTTCTGTGTCGGACGAAACAGGCGCGGCGTCGGGATTGCTGGATGCCGGACCGAGGTCGATCACATCTGCCCCCTCGGCCATCAGCTTACGCGCCTGCGCAATGGCTGCGTCTGGCGCCAGATACCGGCCTCCATCGGAGAAACTGTCCGAGGTTATGTTGACGATGCCGAAAATGATGAGCGATTTATTCATGGGGGCTTCTATAATAATAATAATCGAGCATGAGTCTCATCCTGCATTCCCCAAGTGGCGTGTCGTTTGAGGTGAAGATCGCCTGTATCCGAGCGCTAGACAAGGATTTTCTGCCGCAAGCGGCACCTGCGGTCGCGCAGACTGCTGGATCTGGACGGATCAGACCGCGAAGCCGCTGTTTCCTTGCCCAGGGGCGGCGTTTTTCAGCGCAGCGGACAGATCTGTCCAGCCGCTTTCGTTCAGTTTGAGCGTGGATCGCGATCATGCGCATAGCGGTGGCGCTCGCAATCGGCGGATAGCGGCGAGGATGGCGCGTACCATCGTGCCGGTGACAGCGACCTCGGCCAGCTGGAAGGTGATGGTGCGGGCGTGACGGACCACACGTGCCCCGATCTTGATCAGCTTCAGTTGCAGGCTGGTCAACGACCAGTCGGCCATGGCCTCGGGCAGCTCGATGCAGTGCAAGAAGGTGGCCAGGTTGTACGCCAGGGCGTGCAGTTGCAGCCGCACCTCATTGTCGCGGAACTTCCGGCACGACAGCCGCGTCCAGCGAAAGGCGTATTTGCCCTCTTTGATGTGCTGCTCGGCGGTGCCGCGCTGGTTGTAGAACCGCACCACCCAGTCCGGCTCCATCGGCAGGTTGGTGACGATGAAGCCGACACGCGGGAACAGTTCGCCCGGATGCCATTCGATCTTGGCGATCACCCGGCGTTCCTTGTCCCAGGACGCCGCCTGATACTCGAATTCCTCGAAGAACCGCTTGACCTTGGTCAGTGACGGCCGCCCGACAGGGCGCGTTAGCCGATGCGCGATCTTGTCCTTGAGGACCGCGTTTGCGGGCAGCCGGATGGCGTAGAAGAACCGCGCTTCTTCCAATCGCTCATAGATCGCCGGGATCGCGTAGGCAGCATCGGCCCGGAAGAACCTGCCACCAAGGTCGCGCTCCGCGTAGCGCGCAATGACGGGGTCGAGAACATCACGCCAGCCATCGGCGCTGTGGACGTTGCCATGGCGCAGGGCGCAGCGTTCCAGCATCCCGAACTGGTTGAACAGAAAGTTGGGGTGATAGCAGCTACAGTCGAAATGGCCATTCCAGGCGGACCCTTCCTGGTCGCCATGGGTCGGGCTGACCGAGCTGTCCATGTCCAGAACGATGTACTTCAGCCCGTTACGGTCATGGAACCGGTCGATCCATTGCCCGTTCAGGTCGGCCAGCGCGGCACGGTTCCCGGCCAGAGCCAGCGTCTCGGTCTCGAACCGTCCCATCTGCGATGCCGAGGCCGCTTGTGCATCGACCGCTCTGCCGCCGACAACTTGGCGCATGACCGGATCGCAGGCGAGACGGTTGGCGTCGTTGACATCCTCGTATCCGGCCAGCCGCCCAAAGACTGATTGCCGGAACAGGCCGTCGAGCCGATGGACCGTGTTCTTGCCAGAGCGAGTATCGCGCAGCGCCGCTGACGCCAAATCGGACAACCCGAGCGCGTCATCAAGCTCGCGCATCACCAGAAGGCCGCCGTCGGAACTGAGCTGCGTGCCGCGAAATTCCAGCCGCACGCGAGGGTCGAAATCCACCCGATCTGCCCGTTGCAAGCCCGCACCCTCTGGGTGATCCATGAAACGCGCCCCTCGCAGCCTTCAACACCATGTTTTATATAGGAAATATAATGGTCAGGACAGCGAAATCAGCGCCTTACTTGGGAAATGTGGGTCAAGAGCGTCGTCGAGAATTACATCGCCCCAATGGCCAGGGTCCTGATTGAAGTCGCAAAGATCCTGCATGATGTTTTCGGAATCATCTACAAAATAGCGTCGGTATTCGGCGAGGAAAACGCCTACGCCGTAATCGCGTGGGCGCTGACGCTCTTTGCTGTTCTTGGCAAGGTCATCGGCGTGGTCAGGACCCTTGTAGGGTGGATCGGTGGAGCGATCACGGGCATCAAGGCTGTAATCGGGTGGTTTGCTGGCTGGCAAGCGGCTGCAGCTGCGGCCGCGGCAGCCGCCGGCACTGGTGCTGGGCCAGGCCCTTTCGCGAGCTGGGCGCTTTCCATCGCGACGATCCGCCAGAAATTTTTGGCATTCAAGACGTGGCTTATGGGGTTCAGCCTCGTCTCGTCTTTCGCCAGCTGGTTCTCCGGCCTCGTGCCTGCGGTGACGGGTGCGCTATCCACTGTCGGGGCGACATTCGCAGGCTGGTTCGCTGGTCTTATCCCGATCTTGACGTCGATCGGAGCTGGCATCGTCGCCGTCCTGACGAGTCCCATCACACTCACAATCGCGGCTATCGCCGTCGCCGTGGCCGGGATCTGGTATTTCTGGGACGAGATCGTCGCCGGGGTGACGTGGGCCGGCAAGAAAATCTCGGATGGATTCGGGTGGGCGCTCGATAAAGTCGAGCGGCTGTGGACCGACAGCGTCGAGGCGATCGGCGACATCGTGTCCGGCCTCTGGAGCACCGTCTACGAAGGCGGAAAAGCGGCGATCTCCGGACTGGGCACATGGCTGTCTGAGACCGCGACCTGGCTTGCCGGTGGCATCGCCGCTCTGCCCGGCATAGTCGTCGACATGGTCGGATCCGCCCTCTCGGCGGTCACCGACGCTTTCAGCGGCATGCTCGACGGCGTGGTGAGCGTCTTCACTGGTGCGATCGAGGCGATCACCGGCGTCATCGATGGGATCGCGGACAAAGTGAAGGCCGCCGGCACATGGGTCTCTGACACTCTGGGCTTCGGTGGTGACGAGGCCTCCACGCCCGCTTTTGCCGGCGGCGGCCGTGTGCGCGGGCCAGGGACCGGCACCAGCGACAGTATCCTCGCGCGGCTGAGCAACGGCGAATTCGTCTTTAAGGCCGCCGCTGTCCGCAAGTGGGGTGTCGGATTCCTTGACCAGCTCAACCGCGGCATCATGCCGGCCTTCGCGACCGGCGGACTGGTCTCCATTCCCGCTCCGGTCGGTATTTCCAGCGCCGCTTCTATGCTCGGCGGTGGCGGCGGCCGGCCGGTCCTGCTCCAGCTGCCCGACGGCTCGACCACTTCGCTGACCGGCGGCGCGGATGCGGTGGCGCAGCTCGAGCGGAGCCTTCGCAGAAGTAGGACCGCATCGATCTGCAGGAAGCCGAGCCACTACAGGTGACATGTGACAGATAGCATTCTCAAGGTCATCACAGAGTACGGGCCCGTCCACTTTCCGCCAGGGTCCGCACGGCAGATCAGGGTCGAGCTTTCGCAGGTCTATCAAGGCGAACTTCGCCGCACGGTCAACGGCCGCCTTGTGGATCTCACCCGCCCGTCGCTCCGCAAGTGGCGCCTAACGCTGTCAGCAGACGGCGTGACGCTGCCGGACCTCTCCGGAGCGTGGCAGGGCGTGCCGGTGACCGTCCATCCGCCGGTGACGTGGTATGCCGCCGTCCCTGCAGGTGTGACGTCGTGGGCGCTCGAACGTCCGGCGGTGGCTGGCGCATGGCGCGCAGTGGACGCGGCCACCGGCGCCGCGCTTTCCGGAGTGACGCTGTCTGGCGACGGCCTGACCGTCACTCTGCCCGCCGGCCATCCTGCGGCGCGCATCGAGTATCAGCCTGCACTGGACTGCCTCATCACCGACATCTCGACGAGTGGTGATGAGTGGGATGCGGTAGCCGGATGGTCGGCGACTTTCGAAGAGGTGTGACATGAGCGTCGGGCAAGTCTTCTTCGCATGGGTCGCTGACGGCGAGGCGTTCGATGCTGGTGTCCATGCACGCGAAGACGAGGATGTCTTCCGTCTCACGATCAGCGAAAGCGAGGGTGAGTTCGCCGTTGCGACGATCGAGATCCGCAATCCGCGCGCAGGCCTCCTGAGTCCTGCGCGACGGCAGCGGTGCTTCATATCCGCCGAGCTTGATGGGGTCGTGGCTCTTCTCTTCTCGGGTCGAGTGGTCGGACCACCGGCAGGCCTCGGCCGAGAGACAATCGAGATTGAGGTCATCGGTCGCCCTGACGACTGGCAAGCCGTGCAGGCCGCATTCGTGGAGCAGCTGAAGCTGGATCCGCGCTACCACCCTGCCCTCGTCGCGGAAGAGGACCGGTCAGATCTCACGGCCGTGCTGGAGGGCTACTCGGCGCTTCCGAGGTGGGATCGGGTGACCGGCGAGCTGTCGCTTGCGGCTCTGACGAACGAGGGCACGCAGCCTGTCATCGACATGACCGACCACGTCATGGACGACTCGCTCGACGTGACTTTCGGCGGGTCGCCCGTCACGACCGTTGTCGTGGAGCTCGACCTGACGTGGGAGCAGGTCTGCCCGGTCATGTCGAAGCCGTATTCAGCGCCCCCAGGGCGGCAGGCCTCCGGCGTCATAGCCCAGGCGCTCGACGGCGGCAGGTGCTCGACGATGACCCCAGATGCATACCAGTCAAGCTGGCCAGCGGCTGGGGCATCACTTGACGGCGGGTGGAGCGTCATCGGGTCGTACCTGCGCCGGACCACGTCGTCCATCCCTTACACGAGAATGATCTCGGTGACCGAGGCGGCGCCGTCCGACGTCAGCTACGCTGGATCAGAATATGCGATCCAATTCCCGATCGTGGCATTCGATGGAGAGCTGCTCCTTGGAGGGGTCTACCGTCAGCCGCGGCGGGAGATCGTCCGCATCGCCGTGTCATCCGACATTCAGCCGGTGTCGCTCGACACGTCGACTGAAGTGCTTTCACTTTCCGCAGCAGGCGAGGATATCTCGGCATCAACGCCGTTCTCCATCACTGGCAGCTACGGCGTTCTTGACGACGAAACAGGCGAAGTCGTGCAGCGATCGGTGACCAGCTCAGTGACGCGAGGCACCCTTGCTCACCCGCGGCTCGCCATCCAGTCCGAGGCCGAGCCTCTCATCGTGGCGGCCGTCGCACGTGCGGAGGCGCGCCTTCGGACAGCGGCTAGGTGCGTCGACGTGGAGGTAGAGGTTCCGCTCGAGATCGGCGCCACGCTGACGTCGGCGTCGGTCGTCCGTGTCGTGGATGATCGGATCCCGGGTGGAAGCGTAACCGGGAAAGTCACGTCGGTCGAGTTGGAGATCTCGGATACCACGATCGCTCGCATCAGCTTCGCCGCCAGCGTCGGCCGGTCGACAGTTGCTTCCGGCGCAGCTGCTGAAGTCCAAGGCTACGCAGAGCCATACGAACCTCCTGTCGTCACGAATTGCCGGCTATTCGGGACCGGGAGTGGACAGTGGCTGTTCGACGACCTGCGCGTGCGAAACCAAGCGCCGGCTCAGCGCACGGTTGCCGATGGCGTTAGCGTGACCGCGGAAATCTCCAGGTATGCCGACCTTGGATACACATGGGCGCAGCGCGTCGACGACCAAGCCGCCGTCACGGCGATCGGAGAGGCGCTTGCCGACGTTCCGACGGAGCTGGTCGCAACGCTCCGGCGACTGGATGCTGTCGACGAGACCGTGACCGACGTCGAGTGCATCATGAGCGCCCCGGTGCAGATCGTGCGTGACATCGATCTGGAGGCCTGAGATGCGCGACAAGCTGATCAGGTCCGCCCAGGCTCCAGTCGAGAAGGCGCGCCGACGGGTGCCGGCCGCGGCCGTGGCGTCGCCGGCATCGTCAATCCGTGGCACTTCAACTGCCGCAGCTCCGGTAGGCGAGTCCGCCTTTCAGATCGGCCGGCTTGCTGCTGCCACAGGCACGCCCGTTGCGACACATGTCGTCGAGGTCGGTGATACCGGCGGGGATGTCGACCTCGATACCGCGTCCACCATACTCCTTCGTCCTGACCCTCTTCCTGCGCCGCTGGTCGACCCTTTCGCAGCCGGAAGATCTTCCGTCATCTCCGGGCATATGGACATGCACCTGACAGCGTCCCGCCCGCGCTCCATGCGCCTGCACGTTGACGCCGGTTCGATGCGTCACCCAATCGGAATGTGCCGCGTGCAACGGATGATCCCGACTGCCGGACCGGAATACCTGTCTCCGCTGGCGTGGTGGCGCAGCGTGGGACTGAATGCGTGGTCCACAAGGACTTTTCCGATCATCATGGACTCAGGATTTTTCGAGCCGTCGTTCTCTGCATACTGGAATTCCAACGACACCGTCGAGCGCATCATCCCGAGCAATTTCGACTGGGCATTCGTCTACTCGGACAGGCTGACGGACACTGGCATCTATTTTTATGACATTGTCGGCGGCGAGGCTGTGCTGCGCGCGAGGAGGCCGCTATTTGCCGGGCCCATGCTGCTTGGCACGCATTTCGATCTTGTGACGATCTCGAGATCGGAGGCGATGGACCAGATCCGCGCACTCTACGACGCGCCAGCGCAGCTCGACTTCACGGACGACTTCTGGGCCGGCTCCGTCGCGACACACATCACGCTGCTTGATGCCTTCTACGAAAATTTCGTCGATCTGGACGCCTACTGGGACGATCCAGCGCTAGCCGGCGCGATGCGTGGCGGCACTACGACGCTCGTGCTCGAGGATGTCGGTATCCCATACATGACGGACATGGACGTCCACCTCTCGGTCACGTGTAATGGCGCGCCGGTCGACACGTCAAGCGTGCGGCTCGACATGAGCAGTCACCGCAAGAGCACGACGGGTGCGAGCCGGCGCGCCGGCAGCGCACGGCTCACCTACGGCCTCGAGCCCGGTGGCAGCTGCGCTCTGAAAAACGGGTGGTGACATGGCTGACATGACGAAGGCATGGACCGGCTACGTCCGCGGATCGGAGGCTGTCAGCCAGCCGCGGCGCCGGCCGATGACGGCGTCGACGGAGACGGAGGCGGCACAGAAGGGAGGAGGCGGCCGGGCAGCGCCTCCGCGCGGATCTTCGCCATTCGACGCCTACGCGCATCCACTTCCTGAGTGGTCGGATGGTGACCAGATTCCGTACGACCCGAACCCGCACGGCGCTGCGATCATCACGCACGCGTCCGGCGATCCAGTCGACGTCACGGCCGGCGGCGTGATCCAGATCGAGCTTCCCGACGATGCGGTACACGTCATCCCTCTCGCATCCTCAGGATCAGCTGATCACGTCGTGACGACGCGCCTGCTGCTCGTGCCTACCGGCCGCACCGGTGGGCATGTGCGGCTGGTCCTGCCGGCGGACGCCGCCGTGGACGCTGATGCGCTGGCAGCTGTCGGCGGTGTCGCTGGATGGGATGGCGGCGGAGAGCTTATCGCAGAACTCCATTCCGGCCGTTCGATCGCCGTCACGTGGTTCCATACTTCGAACTTCTGGGTCCTGCACGGATGATGATGGAATGACGGCACTCGAGACAGGTATCCGGTCGGCGCAGGCGCCGGCTATCCGCCGTCCGCGCGGCGTATTCGTGGCGCCGGAGCGAGACAGCTCCGAAATGCTGGTCGGCGGCAGGCCGCGCGCGATCAAGTCGGATCCGCCGTTCGGTCGCCGAACCCGCAGCCGCATGCCTCCGGAGGTCGAGCTGCAGGATGAGGTGGTATTCATCGGCCACACCTCCGGATCGCCGATCAACATCCGGTCCGCCAGGGTGATCGCGGTCGAGATCTCCGATCCACTGCACATTGTCCCGCTGATCGTGGAGGACGCCCGCTCCGGCGGCACGCGGGTGCTCGACGTGCAGCTGGTGGTCTATCCGTTGCCAGGATCTGCCTTCCCAGGCGGCTACTGCATCGCCAACTTTTTCACGCCATTCGGTCATGTCGCACGGGCCGTCGGCACCGGCGGGTGCCTGCCGATCGACCTCTATGACGGCCATGCCGCCGACGGCCGCGGCTACCCGCGCCGGACGACGCAGAATCTCGACGCGGCTCTCGGATCAGCCAGTGCCGACATGCCTGCCGGGCTCGCCATCCGCGTCGTGTGGCGCGAAGATTTCGATGCATGGCACTTCTACGCGCCGTCACATGAAGGCCCGTATCTAGGGTCCATGCCAGCTTGACTCTTCCGTCGTGCGCTCGTCATATGCGGACATATTTTTTCGATACTGACGCATGGAGGACGGCGTGACGGACGACGTGGAGCACGAAGGAGAGGGCGGCGGGCCGCTTCCTGAATGGGCTGTCAGGATACAGGAGTTGACCGCGAAAGCTGGCCTGCCGCAGGCGGAATTGGCGCGCAGAGCGGGCATGAGCCGGGACGCCTACAATAGGTATTTCAGAGGCCTGACCCGGCCGCCAGTCAAGCAACTCATTGTCTTAGCGGAGCTTTTCGGGGTTGCGCCGACAGACATAGACCCGGATCGAGCGGGGCTGGTTGCGCTCGAAGACGCGTCGCACCGGTCCTACGAAGAGATGGCGGGCGGGCCGCTGTGGCGGAGCCAGCAGCTATACTCGCTGTCGCCACCGTCGTCCGGCGATCCCCTGAAAGCCCGCCTCAGGGTCGACGCTGATGTGCCGCTCGACGTCGCCATGTCCATCATCGCCATGCTGCAGAAAGACCCGAAGCCGTGACCGACGCGACACCAACTCCTTATCTCGTCAAGGTCCCCAGGCGCGATCCGTGGCACATCAGGGACGGAAAGAAGCGCATCTCGACCGGAGAGACCGACAGGTCGAAGGCGACGGCGGTCCTCATGGACTACATCGGGAAGCGAAAGGGCGCGACACGCGCCGCGGCAGGCCCGTCTGCCGGCACCGTCTCGGACCTCCTTCGCGCCTGGGCGGATATCCGTCGCGAGGAAAACGCCCGGTCCTACGAGACGAAGTGGAAATACGTGGTGGCGACTATTGAGCGCCACGCCGGCCGCCTGACCCTCCCTGTCGTCGACAAGGCGTGGTCCAGGCGATACGCGAAGGCCCGCTATGCTGAAGGGGTCGCCCACGCCACCGTCCGGCAAGAGCTGCAGGTCCTGTCCAGCGCATGGAAGATCGCGAGGGGTGATCGCGCCACGTACCTCGACCTCCCGGACTTCGTGCTGCCGCCGCCCTCCGATCCGCGGGACGTCTTCCTTACGAAGGACGAAGCGAGGGCGTTGCTCGCAGCGTGCGAATGGCCGCACATCCGCCTGTTCATCCGTATCGCCTTGGCGACGGGTGGTCGTCCCGGTGCAGTGCTCGCATTGAAGTGGCCGAGGGTCGATTTCGCCGCCGGCATCATCAATCTTCGATCCTATAAGCCCAGCGAGGCGGAGCACCTGAAGAAGGCGGCGAGGGTCCCCATCGAAGAGGATGTAGCGGAGGACCTGATGGCCGCACGTGAAGCGGCGCAGACGGACCATGTCGTAGAATTCCGTGGGCGGCCGATGAAGTCCGTGCGGAAAGCTTTCGCGACCGTCGTCGAGAAGGTCGGGCTCGATCCAGAGGTGATCACGCCGCACGTCCTGCGGCACTCTGCGGCGACGTGGATGGCGCAGGCAGGCGTGGACATGTGGCAGATCGCGGGATTCCTCGGACACCGGGACACCACGATGGTGATGCAGGTCTATGGGCACCACCACCCAGACTACATGCGCGGAGCCTCGCGGGCCGTGTCCCTGAAATAACGAAGGGCGGCTCGCGCCGCCCTCTCGACCTTCTCGACCCATCTCGACATCACCTCCGGATGCGCTCTTCCTCCGTCCTGATGTCATCGATCTTCGCAGCCATGGCTTCGCGATCGGGCGCTCCCGGTCGGAACTTCAGCTTCTCGCCGCCAGCCTCGTACTCGGCCTGCCGAGCGAAATCGCCACTCGGGACATCCCACACGGCTCCAGCACCGGCACGCGTCGCCGTGCAGGGCACGATCTTCCCCTCGGTCTCGAGGATATTGAGGGCCCGCGTGATCTGCGCCTTCGTCGCGGTCGGGATGATGCCGGCGAGCGCTCCGCAAGAGAGCTCCTCGACACCGTATGTGCTCGAGGATTTTTGCACGAAAGGGGACCTCAGCTCGGCGGCCGCGCGGATGATGATCGGCAGCTCCAGCTTCAGTTCTTCCATCACCACGGCGTCGGACTCATCGAGACGCGCTGCGATAGTACCTCCACCGCCTTCGGTCACCGCCGAGATGGTCTTCTCGCTCGCATCGCGGATGGCGGGGAAAATTTTGAATGCAAGGTCGCAGCCGGTCAAATTGGTCTTGAAGGTCCCGATCCACAACTGGTCTGCCGGATCGTCGAGGTTGAAGTTTTCGAAGACGCCCTTCGGCGCGGGCACCATGACGCCGAAATGCCTGGCGGAGTTGACCAGCATCGCGGATCCGCGGGCCGACGCGATTAGCTCGGCCGGGCTGACCTTCTCTGTCAATTTGGCTCCGATGCCTTTCGTCAGGTGCCCGAAACCCATCCCGGCGCACCTGGTCCGGCTGCAGAAGCTGTTCAGGAAGCTCACCGTGTTCCGCGCCGAGATGCCGTCGAGGTATTCGGTATCCGCGAGCGATGTCAGCGTGTCCAGGACGAAGAGATCAGGCTTGAAATCCGCGATCGAGCCGAAGAGCTCCTTTCCGAAGGTCGTCGGCATGCCGTTCTCCCCGAATACACGCTCGGGGCTCTGCATGTCGAGCAGGAAGTCCTGGACGGACACGACAGCCAGTCGGCCGGCTTCCTGCGCTTCGAGAAAATGGCGCTTGCACCCGGGGATCGACTGGATGCTATGGATGATGTTCTCCTGCGTCTCCTCACCGTAGACCAGGACGACGCGGAGCGGGCGGTCATGGACGCGCTCGCCGAGGAAATGGAAGCGGCCGGTGGCGGCAGCCTCGATGCCCGCTTTGCGCGATCCCGTCGACTTGCCGGACCCGCCGTCGGTGAACAGGAACGACATGGCATTCATGGGGATGGCGAGGCCGTCGAGATACTGCTGAGGCGGAAGGTCGACAGCGACCTGAGCTGACGTCAGCGACATGCGCTGCAGGAGTGAGGGCGCGATCGCGCCGGTTACGGCATTCATGGTGATCTCCATGCTGATGTTCAGGCGTTGAGGAAGGACAGGGTGAGGTCGGTCGCTTCGCGCTCGGCGCGCGGAAGCAGGGGGATCTCGTCTGCGAGCTCGAGCTCCTCGCAGGTGAGCTGCGCGTCGCCGATCGGATCCTGGGTCGTCGCGGACAGCCCTGCGAAGGAGAGGAAATCGGGGCGGTGGAAGGCGCTCACGCCATCGAGGGCGAGGCAGCAGAGAGCGAGCGACCGCTTCAGGAAGGGCTTCACCTTGGCCGAGCGGAAAGCACGCCGGGTGCTGGCTTCGTGGAACAGCAGTTCCGCCCGGAGGTCGTCCAGGTGGCCGAGGAGCTGGGTGGCCTGCTTACTGGTCGGCTTGACGATCTCCAGGTTCCACGGGCCGCCCTCTAGGCGATAGCTCACGAGCGACGCGGTAGCCCCGACCGACAGAAGAAGCTCGGCCAGCTCCTCGGCGGTGATCTCCATCTGGTCGGAGTGCCCGAGCGCGCCGCGGCCGAGGCGCCGGAAGCGCTCGGTCACGAAATCGACGTCGCGGATGATCTGGCCGAAAATCTCACCGCCGATGGCCTTCGGGGCGATGTAGACGGAGGGCTTCTGCGCGATGGCGGGGAGCGGCTGGACGGTGACGGTGGCGGGCTCAGGCCGGCTGGAGGGTGTGACGAGCGCCGCCGGCGAGGCGCTCCAGTCGAAGAGTGTGGGCTGCATGAGCATGACGGTCTCCGGATGATGTGGAGACATGCTCGCGCGTGCGGCGGCGTCGGTCAGCGCATGGTGACGTAGCTTTTGAGGCTCTCGGACGGCCGAAAGCGCGGAAAACACCAGTGAAATAAGGGAAAAGTCACTTCCTGTTTCTCACCATCCAACTTTCACTTTTCGGCTGGTGCGTCCGCCCGGGATTTCGCGCCCAGCCGGTAGCCTCGGTGGAAATCGGAGGAGACCGGCATGACGCGAAGCAATCGCATGCGGGACTATCAGGCCGCACTCGCCGGCCTCGGCTATGACCCGGGGCCGCTCGACGGGACATGGGGACCTAAAACGGCAGCCGCGGCGCGGGCGCTGCTTGCTGCCGCTGGATCGCCTTACAGCCCGGGTCCGGCGGCCGCAGCCGCGCCCACCACTGTCCGCTTTGACCCGCCAGCCTACGGCGACATGACGCGCGTGTTCGGGGAGGCAGGCGGACCGGACTGCACCGCCGGGAAGGTCGCCCTGCAGATCGCCTTTCGGATCGCCTGGGAGCAGTCTACGACCGTGACGTCCTTCCGGTGCCACCGTCTGCTCGCGCCGTCCTTCACGTCCATCTTCGCTGCGGCCGTCTCGCACTACGGTGAGGCCCGCTTCCGCGAGCTACGGCTCGATATGTGGGGAGGGTGCTATGCTGACCGGCCGATGCGTGGTGGGTCCAAGAAGAGCACGCACGCGTGGGGCGCAGCTGTCGACGTCGATCCAGAACGGAATCAGCTGAGCTGGGGTCGCACGAAGGCCTCGATGGCTGCGCCGGAATACGAAGCATGGTGGCGGATCGTTGAGGCGCACGGGGCGATCAGTCTCGGACGCACGCAAGATCGCGACTGGATGCATCTTCAATTTTGCAAATGAAAATGAGGTCGAGATGACGAAAACCGTTCAAGTGGCCGTCCTTGCGCTTCTGGCGCTCAACGCCTTCTTGACCGTCGGAGCCACGCAGACATCGCTTGACCGGACCGGCGCGATCGCAGGCGCGATGATCCAAGGCTTCGTCGCGGTCACGCGCAATCAGATCGAGCTTCACTCTGCGTGCCGCGGGGTGCGCGCATGAAGACCTGGAAGCGCGAGGTCGCGCTAGGACTCCTAGCTTACTGCGCCGGCCTCGGCGCCTACGTCGCGTGGACCGGCTCGGCCGCGGGCATGTCCGTGCTCGAGCTCTGGCTGCCCGGATCATACCTATTCGCCGCCGGAGCTTTCGGTCTCGACTCGTGGTCGAAGCAGGTCCGGCCTCCGCAAGGTCCTCAAGGATGACCGCCGCTCTCTATATACTGGGCCGCTTCGCCGGTCCGCTGGCCGCCGTCCTCGGCGTCGTGGCGCTCCTTCTATATGTGCAGGTGCTCCGGCGTGACGTGCAGGCGGCGCGGGCTGATGCGGTGCAGGCCGAAGCGCGGGCGGCGGCCGTGGCCGAGGTAGCTGAGAAGGTCCGGAGGCAGGCGCAGGCGCTCGAGGCGTCGCGTGCGAGGCTTGCTGACGAGTTGATGGCGGATAGGAGCCGGATCCAGGATGCCGCCGGCGCGTGCCTCGATGAGCCGCTTCCGGCCGATCTGCTGGACTGAAGGCTAGATAGGTCGAGAGGAAGAAGAGTGGGCGAAGGAAAAGTGGCGACAGTTCTGGCGGCGGCTCTGGTGTGTCTGGCCGGGTGCGGTGGCGAACGGGTCGAGGTCGAGAAGGTCAAGGTCCCGGTGTTCGAGGTGACATGCCCGGATCCAGAAGCGCGGACCAGCCTCTCCGACGGGTCCACATGGCGCGATCTGGCTCTCTCTCGCTCGGAGGCTTTGCACGGCTGGCGCGCCTGCCACGACGCGCTTTCCATCGCGCAGGACTAGGTCCTACTGGGTCAACGCCCACCCAGCGACCCAGCTTGCGGCGAGAGACACGAACAGCACCCATCCGGCGGACGTAGTGAGGAATACGAGCCAGGCCGGGAAGAGCGGGATCGACGCCAGCATGGCGCCTCCGGCGACGACGAAATGGCCCACGATCGCCAGCCAGATCATCGCCTTCCCGAAACGGCCCTCCCAGTCCAGTCCGGCGAAAAGCGACACAAGAAGCGCGGCCGTCACCACCGGCAGGCCGACGTACAGAAGCGGCCGCTCGGAAATAAAATGGTGATGCCGCGTCACGTAGAGAGGCGCCCGGTCCAGTTCCGACATGATATCCCGCACGACCTCGAGGCAGAGCCACGCGTGAAGGCCCACCAGCGCGGGCGCGAGGACCGGCAGCAGCCCGGCGAGCGACAGAAGAACGAATTCGGGCAGCGAACGAAGCATGACGACACCTATTAATGAAGGACCGGTTGACGATTGACTGCGCGCAGGCGCGCCTTGATGCGATCGAGCGCGCGGAGGGTCATCCGCCCGCTCTCGATGCCGTCCACGACTGCGGCGATGACGCTCTCGTCCACCGCGAGATCTCCCAGGGCCCGGCGGACGGTGGCGAGCAGGTCAGCTCCAGTGGGGTAGCCCACCTCGAAAACCGTGACGCGATCAAGGAGCGGCGCCGGAAGTCCGGCGAGGCTATTCGCCGTCAGGATCCAGCTGATGCGGCTGAGGTCGATCTGGTCTTGCAGGTATGGGCACCGATAGCTCTCTGCGGTGGAGCGCTGGAGAAGAGGCAGGAGCGCCGTCCGCGGATCGCCGCCCGTGCCGCCTGTGCTGACCTTCTCGACCTCGTCGAGGATCAGCAGCGGATTTGCGGTCTGGCTCGAGTGGATACGGATTACAGGCTCGCCAGGGTGGGAATGCCCCCATTGAAAGTCGCTCCCGCCGATGGAAAATGCGCCGCACATGGTGCTCCCTTCGAGTCGCACGGATGCGAGCTCCGCGATCCGCGCGAGCGTCATCGCCAGATGGGTCTTGCCGCAGCCTGGTGGGCCGACCAGGAGCACAGGCGGCAGCGTGAAGCCGCGCCCTTCATCTAGCGAGTCGAGCGCGCCTTGCCTTAGGTATTCCAGTGCGCCAGGGACCCACGGACTGATCGCAAAAGTCTCGGCGAAGACCGTATCGACGCGGTCGATGGTGACCGGACCAGCGACCCGCTTTGGTGCCGCGAGCTCGATGCGCATACGGTCGCGCACGACGGCTCGATCAGACGACGAGGTGGAGAGCTTCGTCAGATCGAGGGAGCACCGATGCACGATGACGTGCCCGGCCGGGATCGGCGCTTCGACCGGCAGTCCGACCTCTTTATCCACGCTCGGCACGATATGCTCCTTTTTAAGCGCGACCTCCTTCAGTCTGGCGGCTTCCTCCTTCGCCATTCGCGCCTGCCTCTCGGCTCGCAAGGCGTCGCGCCTAGCGATGTAGCGGCGGAAGTCCTCCGCCTGAGCTGAGAGGGGTGGGAGCTTGACGAGGCGCCGGAACAGCCTGACCCTAGCGACTTGCTCGCGCAGCAGTTCGAAATCGGCGCGGCAGTATCTAGCGACTTTCTCCGCGACTTCGAGGACGCTCAAGTGGTCGTCTTGCACATCGCACAGCGCGAGCCGGACCGCCGCCGTGTGTCGCGACCGGAGCTGAAACTCCTCGCGCCTCCGGATGCGCCACCTGATTGCCTGCGGCGTCGGGCCGATGCTCATCGACACGAGCAGTCGCTCCCGCGCCGTGCCGATCACCCTCCTCCAGTCGCCGTGACCTGCCGGTCTGACGCGCTTTTCGATGTCGCCGAAGGGGAGGTCGCACCACTTCCGGAAGATGGTCCTGTAGACCTCCAGCGTCGCCGGCTGACCGGACAGAGTGGCGATCTGCGCGAGCTCGTGATGCAGATCCGCGTCCGCGTCTCTCCGGTCATGCCAGGACGCGCGGAGGCAGGCCGGCGTGAGATCGTGCAGGCTGAAGGCCTTTCGGGTCGGGTAGTCGGACATGGTCACCAGCCGCCGGCGGCGGCCCTCCTACGAGCGTCAAGACGATGCTGAGTGGTAGGAGGCCCGGGTATCGATCCCGGCCGGGCACGCTCATCTGGCGCCGTCGCGGGGGTATAAGGCCCGCCTGCACACCTGTGCTGCCTCCCTCTCTTCGAGGTCGGTCAGCGTATCTGGTGGAGGCGCGCCATGTGATCCATGCAGCCCTCTTGCCATGGCGATCGTCCGCCGTCAAGTCCGCCCTTGCGGATATCCTACGAATTCCTACATCGCAGTAAGGGAGAGGGCGAGCGTTCAAATGAACGCGGCCGCGTCGGAGAGGCTGAACCGGATCGTGATCGCTTCCAGATCAGGAGCGCGACCGCTAACCTGATACGCGAAAATCTTTATGTTCACGTCGATGCGCCAACAACACAGGAATGGGTTCGTAGCGCATCAGACAGCGCGGACGAGGATCCGATGCACACTCCCTTGGTAAGGGAGAGGTCGAGAGTTCAATCCTCTCCTGCAGCACCATCCTTCCAGTCTCGTGACAACGGCACGCACAGGTCAGCGGATCCCCCGCCATGTGCCGCATGTGGGCCAAGCAGACGCGCGGCAGCGATACCCGCCGCGCCGAGCGGTCTGGCCACATCCGTCAGAAAGCGCCCTTGCCTGCGGCGATCCGCGCCTTTGCGCGACTCTGAACCCCGTGCGATCTTCTTCCCTGTGAGAAAGTGATGTCTTGCAGGTAACCCTGCCGGATCCACCCGCAAGGGCAGAGTGTCCGGCTGCGTGCCCCGAGGGGCGCGAGAGCGGGGTGGCCGGTCCCGCGTCGGACCGCCACCCCGCACGGGCTTTCGAACCTCCGTGGCCCTCTTCCGCAAGTTGCGCTGGCATTTACCGCGACTTCGGGCAAATCTGCCCCCCAAAACCGGAGGGACGTGTGGCAGTGTCGTGGTTCGGATCGTCCGCCTTTCGCGAACGCGATGGGACGGCGCCCCTCTGGCTGGTGCTGATCCTGGTGCTGGCGGGCTACGCCCTGATGGGCCGTATCGGCACGGCAACGGCCATGCCGCCGACCGGCACCGTGGTGCTCTGGCCGGCGAACGCGGTCCTGCTCACGGGACTTCTCTTCAGCAGCCCGCGACACTGGCCCTTCCTGCTGGCCGCGGGTCTCGCGGGCGAAGTCATCGCCGGGTGGGACACGCTCAGCCTGCCCTGGGCGCTGGCCTTCGGCCTCGTCAACGGCGTCGAGGCGATGCTCGCCGCCGCACTTCTGCGTCGCCTCGCCACCGGACCCCTACGGATCGACGGGCTGGCGGCCTTCGTCCGATACGTTCTGGTCGCTCCGTTCGCGGCGTCGGCGCTGGCCGCAACCGCAGGGGCACTGATAATCAAGCTCCGCTTCCCCGAGATCGGCTACCTGCATTACTGGCGGGTCTTCTGGCTGGGCGACGCGCTCGGCCTGCTTCTGGTCGGGACCACCCTCCTCGTCTGGCTCGCCCCGCGCGAGCGACCGCGCATGCCGCCGCGGTTGCGGCTGCTCGAGGCCGTGGCGCTGTCAGCCTGTCTCATCGCCGGCGCGGTCCTGTCGCTGCGCATCGCGCACGATCTGGATCATCTCTATCTGCTTTTCCCGTTGCTGGTCTGGACGGCCCTGCGCTTCCGCATCGAGGGCGCGACGCTCGCCGTCCTTGCGGTGACGGCCATCGCGATCCGGGCCATGCTCGACGGGCTCGGCCCCTTCACGGATCTGGCAGAAGTGGACCGGGTGACGGCGATGCAACTGCTCATCGCCGTCGTCGCGCTCTCGACCTTCATACTGGCGGTGTCCGCCGACGAGCGGCGGCAGGTCACGCGGAACCTGAAGCGTTCGGTCCGCGAACTCCAGCAGGCCCGCGCGGATCTCGAGAGGATGAACGCCGATCTCGACGGCATCGTGACCGAGCGCACCCGCGCGCTCCGCAGCACGCTCGAGCGCAACGAGATGCTGCTGCGTGAGGTGCACCACCGGGTGAAGAACAACCTCCAGCTGATCTCGAGCCTCGTGGCGCTGCAGCGGCGCGGCGTGACAGAGCCCGCCATGCGCGAGCGGATGGTCCGCATCCAGGGCCAGATCGGCGCCATCGCCCGGACCTACGACCTGCTTCACCGGCTGGGGGCGAGTGAACAGGTGGATTTCGGGCCCTTCGTGCCCGCGCTGTGCGAGGCCATCGAGGAAAGCGAGGGCGGCCGGGCGCAGGTGACGCCCGATCTTCAGGGCAGCGCGGAGGTGACGGCCGACAGCGCCATCGCCCTCTCGCTCGCCCTGAACGAGCTGGTGACGAACGCGCTCAAGCACGGCGGGCCCGAGCCGGAGGTTCGGGTGAGCTGCCGCCGCGAGAGGGGTGAACTCGTGCTGACGGTCGCGGACGACGGGCCGGGCCTTGGCGAAGGATTCGACCTGATGGCGCAGCCCGGTTTTGGCGTGCGGATGGTGGCAAGCCTGATCGGGCAGGTGAATGGAACGATCCGCACGCTGCCGGCGCAGCGCGGGGCGGCGATCGAGATCCGCGTGCCGGCGATGGACGGCACGGCGCCGCCCGGCACGCCCTGAGAGGCGGATCAGAGGCCCGCGCGTCTCAATCCCGCATCGGTCGCGGCCCGCAGGCACAACGTCATCGCCGCCAGCACGGCCAGCGCCGCAAACATGAGGTCCGTCTTCATCCGCGCGTTGGCCAGCAACATCAGGTGGCCGAGCCCGGCCGAAGACCCGACCCATTCGCCGATCACGGCCCCGATCGGGGCATAGACGGCCGCGATCCGCAGGGCCGCCGCCAGATGCGGCAGCGCATGCGGCAGCCTCAGCCACATCAGTTCCCGCCAGCGCGGCGCCCGCGCCAGCCGCGCCAGATCAAGGGCCGCCTCGGGTGTCGCCCGCAGCCCGTCATGCAGCGCCGACGCCACCGGGAAGAAGGTGATGAGCACCACGACCGCGACCTTCGACCCCATCCCGTAGCCGAGCCACAGCGTCAGGATCGGCGCCAGCGCAAAGACCGGAAGCGCCTGGCTGATGACGAGAAGCGGCCGGAGGATCTGCCCGAGCCGGTCCGAAAGCGCCGTGGCGAGGCCCGCGGCCAGCCCCGTGAGCACCCCCAGCCCGAGCCCCAGTCCGATCTCGGCCGCCGTCGTCGCGGCGTTCTGCGCAAGCATCCCCCGGTTGGTCCCCATCGCCTGCAGCACCGCCACCGGCCCCGGCAGGATGAAGGGCGGCACCGCGGTGAGGCTCACCACCGCCTGCCAGAGCGCCAGCAGCGCGATCCCCGCCAGCACGGCCCTCATGCCGCAAGCCGCGCCATCAGCCGCTCGGCCTCGGCCGCAAGCGCGGGCAGCGGACGAGGCACGGGCCCCGGCGGCAGCGCGACCGGAGAGAGCGTTCCGCCCTCGAGCAACCAGACCCGGTTGCCCATCCGCAAGGCCTCCATCGGATCATGCGTGACCATCAGCACCGCCGCGCCCGAAAGCCGCTCCAGCGCCAGATCCTGCATCCGCCGCCGCGTGCCCGCATCGAGGGCCGAGAAGGGCTCGTCCAGCAGCGCAAGCGGCGCCTCCTCCATCAGCGCGCGGGCCAGGGCCACCCGCTGCCGCTGCCCCCCCGAGAGGCTCGCGGGCCGGCGCGCCTCCTGCCCTTCCAACCCGACGAGGGCCAGAAGCTCCCGCGCCCGCGCGGCATCGGCGCGTGCTCCCGACAGCCTGCGCCCGAGCAGCACGTTCCCGAGCAGGCTCGACCGCTCCTGCAGGAGATCGCGCTGCGCCATCCAGGCGATCCGCCGCGGCGCCCTCACCTGCCCCTCGAACTCTGCGCCCGTGGGCAGGCCCGCCACGAGCCGCAGGATCGTGCTCTTGCCGGCGCCGCTGGCGCCGAGCAGACAGGTCCAGCCCGGCGCCAGCGGCAGGGCGATGTCGCGAAACAGCACCCGGCCGCCGATCCGGGCCGAGCCCTCGATCCCGAACCCCATCAGGGGGCCGACAGATCGACCGCCACGTCGGCCACCGCGGGCGCCACCGCGATCAGGCCCACCTCGGCCATGTAGCGCCCGAACCCGGCATAGCGGTCGGCGTCAAGCGCCATCGGCCGCGCCGCGAAATGGGGCAGCGTGTCGCCCCATGCGGCGGCGTTCAGGTCATCGTCCACCTCGGCCGACCAGCCGCGAAAGACCTCCCACGCCTCGTCGGGATGGTCCGCGATCCAGCCGGCCGCCCGCTCGGTCACTTTCAGGAAGGCGGCCACGGCGTCGCGGTCCATCCGGTCGGGGTTGGCCACATAGATCAGCTCGTCATAGGCGGGCACGCCATTCTCTTCGGGCAGGAAGCAGCGGCCCTCCTGTCCCGCGGCGGCGATCTGGTGCAACTCGAAGTTGCGGAAGGCCCCCGCCACCGCATCGACCTGCCCGCTCGCCAGCGCCGGGGTCAGCGCGAAGTTGACGTTCACGAACCCGACCTCGGCGGGCTCGACCCCGTTCGTGCGCAGCATCGTGTGCAGAAGCGCCTCCTCGATCCCCGCGACCGAGAAGCCGACCTTGCGCCCCTTCAGATCGGCCAGTCCCTGCACCGGACCATCGGCCTTCGCCATGACGCAATAGAGCGGGCTTTCGACCAGCGTCCCCACCCGCACGAGGGGCAGCCCCTCGGCATGTTGCAGGTAGAGCTGCGGCTGGTAGGTGATCGCAAGATCGACCTGACCCGAGGCCGCCATCTTCGGCGGATCGGCCGGATCGGCCGGGGCCACGATCTCGACCTCGAGGCCCGCCTCGTCGAACCAGCCCTGCCGCTCGGCGACGATGATGGGCCCGTGATCGGGGTTCACGAACCAGTCGAGCGCGATGGTCAGCGGCTGGGCCACAGCGGGCGCAGGCAGCAGCAGGGCAAAGAGGGCTGCGCGTTTCATTCAGGGCTCCTCAGCATGAAGAAGTGATCGGTCGGCCCGTGGCCGCTGCCGACGGACAGGGCATCGGCCCCGGCGATGGCGCCCGAGACGTAGGTCTTGGCGGCCCGGCAGGCGGCGAGCGCGTCGCCCGACAGGGCGAGATGCGTGGCGAGCGCCGACGACAGGGTGCAGCCCGTCCCGTGCGTGTTCCGCGTGTCGGTGCGGGGCGCCACGAGCCATTCCATCCTGTCCCGATCCAGAAACAGGTCGGGGCAGTCCTCGCCCGCGAGATGGCCGCCCTTGAGCAGCACCGCCGCCGGCCCCAGAGCCAGCAGCGCCCGCGCCTGACGCTCCATGCCCGCCCGGTCCGACACCTCGGCCTCGCCCAGCAGGTCCGCCGCCTCGGGGAGGTTCGGGGTGACGATCCGCGCCAGCGGCATCAGACGCTCGCGCAGCGCCGCCACCGCCTCGGCCGCAAGCAGCCGGTCGCCACCCTTGGCCACCATCACCGGATCGAGGACAACCGGCGCCCTCTGGCCGGCCAGTTCGGCCGCCACCGCCTCGGTGATGGCCGCCGTTCCCAGCATCCCGATCTTGATCGCATCCGTGCGCACATCGGTCAGGACCGCGCGAAGCTGCGCGGTGACGAAGGCGGGCGCGACCAGCTCGACCCCCGTCACCCCGCGCGTGTTCTGCGCCGTGAGCGCGGTCAGCACGGCCATCCCGTAGCCGCCGTTCGCGCCGATGGCCTTGATGTCGGCCTGTATGCCTGCGCCGCCCGACGGGTCCGAGCCCGCGATGGAAAGGATGTTGGGGATCATGCCTGTCTCCACTCCTCGGCAAGGGCGCGCGCGGCCGCCTCGGGGTCCGCGGCCGAGCCGATGGCCGACACCACCGCCAGCCCGTCCGCCCCCGCAGCCTTCACCGCCCGCGCATCGCCCGCGCCGAGCCCGCCGATCGCCACGGCCGGAACCGGCGCCGCCGCGACCAGCCGCGCGAGCCCGTCAAACCCGATGGGCGGCGCATGATCGGGCTTGGACGCCGTCGCCCGCACCGGCCCCACGCCCACATAATCCACGATCCCCAGCGGCAGGGCCTGCAGATGTCCGGGCGCCTCGACCGACAGGCCAAGCAGCCGGTCCGGCCCGATCCGCCGCCGCGCCTCCTCGATGCCGAGATCGCCCTGCCCCACATGAAGGCCCGCCGCCCCCGCCGCCAGCACGACCTCGACCCGGTCGTTCACGATCAGCGGCACTCCGAACGGATCGAGGGCCGCGATCAGCCGCCGGGCCAGCGGAACCAGCTCGGCGTCGCTTCGGCGCTTGTCGCGGAGCTGGACCAGCGTGGCCCCGCCACGCACCGCCGCGACCGCCAGCGCCTCGGGATCCGCGGCGCCGTCGGGCGTCACGAAATAGAGCGTGAGGTTCATGCCGCCTCCAGCTTCGCGCCGCGATCGAGATCATCGGGCGTCATCGCATGAAGCGCGTCGAGGAAGGCCACCTGGAAGCTGCCCGGCCCCGCGGCCCGGCGCGCCGCCTCCTCACCCGCAAGGCCGAAGAAGGCAAGCCCCGCGGCGGTGGCCTCGAAGGCGGGCCCGCCCGCCGCAAAGGCCCCGACGATGCCGGTCAGGGAGCAGCCGAGCGCGGTGACCTTCGGCATCAGCGCATGTCCGTTGCCGCACCGGATGCCCCGGCGGCCGTCGGTGACGAAATCCACCGGGCCCGTCACCGCCACCACGGCGCCCGACCCTTCGGCAAGGCGCTGCGCGGCGGCCTCGGCGGCCGCCACCGTGTCGGCGCTGTCGGCGCCCTTGCCCCGCGCTTCGGCGCCGGCGAGGGCCAGGATCTCCGAGGCGTTGCCGCGGATGACGGTGGGCTTCAGCGCCAGAAGCCGCGCCCCGAGACCGCGGCGGAAGGCCGTGGCCCCCACCGCCACCGGATCGAGCACCCAGGGCCGCCCGGCCGCGACGGCGCCGCGCGCCGCGGCCTCCATCCCCTCGACCCAGCGCGGGCTGGGCGTGCCGAGGTTGATGGTCAGCACCTGCGCGATGGCGGCGAACTCGCCCGATTCCTCGGCGTCATGCACCATCGCGGGCGAGGCGCCCGCCGCCAGCAGCACGTTGGCCATGACGTTCATGGCGACGAAGTTTGTGATGCACTGCACCAGCGGCGCCGTGCTCCGCATGGTGTCGAGATAGGCTCCGCAGCGATCCATCTTGCTCCTTCCATGACGGAAGGAGACGAAATGACCCCAGGCACAGGACCTGCAGCACCGCGACTTCCTCCGCCAGCATGACCTGGTTCAGGTTCGAAGGGTGCTTCTCAGCCCGGCTATGTCCCGGACGCCCCTGTCACTGACCAAGCCATACCGCGAGGCGAGCGCGCGGCGCAAGTCTCTTCAGGCGGGCGCGGTGGCGCCCCGGGCCGGGCGTATCACGAAGCGCGAATGGACCCGCGCTGCCGAAGGGCGCGGCCTGCCGGATCAGCGCAGGCCGGTTTCTTCGAGCAGCCCAAGGCGCTTGGCCTCGTAGTAATAGCCGTTGCGATACCACTGGATCGCGCGCTCTTCGTTGCCGCGCGCCACCAGCCACGCGCCGCGCAGATATTTGCCGCCGTAGGTCAGGTTCGTCCGCGCGTCGAGCAGGCTCTCGGCCTCGCCCTTGTAGCCCATGGTCTTCGCGGTCTGGGGATGGATCTGCATCAACCCCATGTAGGGCCCGTTGCGCGCCGCCGGATTGTAGCCGCTTTCGCCCCGCACCACCCGGTGCATCAGCGACGGCGGAACCTGGTAGAGCCTGGCATAGTCGCTCACCATCCGCATCACCTCGGGCTGGCCCGAGCCTTCGCCGCGCCCTTCCGTGGACGTGGCGCCTCCGCCACAGCCCCCCAGCGCCAGCGCCGCTGCAAGAAGCGCGGCGGTCATCATGACCTTCATCCTGCCTGTCCCTCTGCTGCCTTCACAACGGCTGTCAGATCTTCCCACACGTTCGGTGCGGCGACGAGCACCATGCCACCGCTTGCGTCTTCGGGAAAGGGGGAAGCCAGCCCTTGTGTTTCTTCGACCATCAGCATGGCCGCGAGACAGTCCCAGGGGTTCATGTGCGGCTCGTAATAGCCCCCCAGCCGGCCCGCGGCGACCGAGGCCAGCATGATCGCGCCCGAACCGTTGCGGTAGAACATTCCGCCGCGCCGCATCAGCTCGCGCACCAGCGCGGCCGCGACGTCGGGCGGCGTGCGATGGCTCGCCCCGAGGGCCACGTTGCAGTTGCCGATGCGCAGATCGGCGCGCGCATGCAGCCGCTCGCCGTTGAGGAAGGCCCCGCCCCCGCGCCGGGCGGTGAAGGTCTCGCGCGCAAGCGGATGCTCGATGACGCCCGCCACAGTGCGGCCGTCCTGCTGAAGCGCAAGGACCACGCACCAGTGCGGCAGACCGGCGAGGAAGGGTGCGGTCCCGTCGATCGGGTCGATCACCCAGGTGAAGCCGGATGTCCCCGCCTGCGCCCCGTGCTCTTCGCCCAGAAAGCCGTCTTCGGGATGGCGCTCCGAGAGGCGGCGCCGGATCAGCGTCTCGACCTCGCGGTCGGCCCGGCTCACGATGTCCTGGGGGCTCGCCTTGGCCTCGACCGCAAGGCTCTCGCGGCGGGCGAAGAAGTCAAGCGCGAGGCGGCCGGCTTCCGCCGCCACCTCGCAGGCCAAGGCCAGGCGGTCTCCGACCGGATCGGTCACTCTCTCATCCTCACTGCTCAAAGCGCGGGGCCTGATGCCAGCGCCATGCATCGGCGATCATGTGCGGCAGGGTGGACCGTTCGGGCTCCCACCCGAGTTCGCGCACGGCACGCTCCGACCCGCAGACGAGGGCGGCCGCATCGCCCGCCCGGCGCGCGCCGATCACGATCGGCACCTCGCGGTTGGTGACGGCGCGCGACTGTTCGATCACCTCGCGCACCGAGAAGCCGCGCCCCGTGCCGAGGCAGAAGACCCGGCTGGTGCCGCCCTGAAGCAGCCGGTTCAGCCCCAGCACATGCGCCTGCGCCAGATCCATCACATGCACATAGTCGCGGATGCAGGTGCCGTCGCGCGTGGGATAATCGGTGCCGAAGACGGTCAGCGCCGGCCGCTTGCCCGCCACCGCATCCAGCATCAGCGGAATGAGATGGGTCTCGGGCTCGTGCTGCTCGCCGGCCTCGCCCTCGGGATCGGCGCCGGCCACGTTGAAATAGCGGAAGATCGTGTGGTTCAGGCCGAAGGAAGCGCCGAAATTGGCCAGCATCTCCTCGATCGCGCGCTTGGAGGCGCCATAGGCGTTGATCGGGCGCTGCGGCGTGTCTTCATCCAGCACCACGCCATCCTGATCGCCGTAGGTCGCGCAGGTGGAGGAGAAGACGAAGTTCTTCACGCCCTGCGCGACGGTCGCCTCGAGCAGGTTCAGCGCGCCGTTCACGTTCACCCGCCAGTAGGTCGCCGGATCGCGCATCGATTCGCCCACCAGCGACAGGGCCGCGAAATGCATCACCGCGACGGGCTTCCATTCCTCGAGTGCCGCGTCGATGCTGGCGCGGTCCATCAGGTCGCCGCGCGCGAGCGGGCCGAACCGGACCGCCTGTTCCCAGCCGGTCGAGAGGTTGTCGAACGTCACGGGCTCGAACCCGGCCCGCTTCAGCACCTTGCAGGCGTGCGAGCCGATGTAGCCCGCGCCGCCCGTCACCAGAACCCGATCACCCATTCACTCAGCCCTCGGACCGACCGACCGCGACATATTCCTTGAAGCCGGCGCGGGTCACTTCGGCCGGCGCATAGACATTGCGCAGGTCCGCCATCTTCGGCTCGGCCATGACTCGGGCCAGCCGGCCCAGATCGAGGGCCCGGAACTCGTTCCACTCGGTCAGGATCACCAGCGCCGAGGCACCCTCGGCCGCCGCATAGGCATCGTCCATCCAGCGTACGCCCGGCAGGAGATGCTCGCCCTCGCGCCGCCCTTCGGGATCGACCACCCGCACCTTCGCCCCCGCGCCGATCAGGGCCGGGACGATGGTCAGCGAGGGCGCGTCGCGCATGTCGTCGGTGTTGGGCTTGAAGGTCACGCCCAGCACCGTGATCACCTTGTCACGGCACGAGCCCTCGCAGAGATCCTCGATCTTCTCGATCATCCGGCGCTTGATCTCGTCATTGACCTTGATGACGGTCTCGACGATCTGGATCGGCGAGGCATGGTCCTGCCCCATCCGGGCGAGCGCCTTGGTGTCCTTGGGAAAGCACGAGCCGCCATAGCCCGGCCCGGCATGGAGGAACTTGTTGCCGATCCGCCCGTCAAGGCCCATCCCCTTCGAGACGGCCTTGATGTCGGCCCCCACCCGCTCGCAGAGCGCCGCGATCTCGTTGATGAAGGTGATCTTGGTCGCGAGGAAGGCGTTCGCGGCGTATTTGATCATCTCGGCGCTCTCGAGGCCGGTGAAGACCACCGGAAAGTCGCGCAGGAACAGCGGGCGGTAGATGTCGGCCATGATCTTCCGGGCGCGCTCGGACTCCAGCCCCACCACCACGCGGTCAGGGCGCATGAAATCGTCGATGGCGGCCCCTTCGCGCAGGAATTCGGGGTTCGAGGCCACGTCGAAATCGGCGGCCGGATTGGCGGTGCGGATCACCTCGGCCACCTTGCGGTTGGTGCCGATCGGCACGGTCGATTTGGTCACGACCACCGCATAATGCCGGAGCGTGTGGGCGATCTCCTCGGCCGCGGCCATGACATAGGTGAGGTCGGCATGCCCGTCGCCGCGCCGCGTCGGCGTTCCCACGGCGATGAAGACCGCCTCGGCGTCGCGCATCGCCTCGGCCAGATCGAGCGTGAAGGACAGCCGCCCCGCCGCCACGTTGCGCGTCATCAGCGCCTCGAGCCCGGGCTCGAAGATCGGCACCTTGCCGTCCTTCAGCTTGGCGATCTTCGCCGGGTCCTTGTCGACGCAGACGACCTCATGTCCGAAGTCGGAGAAGCAGACCCCGGATACAAGGCCCACATAGCCCGTGCCGATCATCGCGATCTTCATGGAAAAAGCCGTCCTTTCCCTTGTGCGGCCTGTCTGTCAGCCGCATTCCAGACTGTAAATTTCAACCCAAGGCATCTTTCGCAATGGACGCACTCGCCCGCCGCTTCAGCACCGACTCGCGCCAGGTGATGTAGGTGATGGCAGAGATGATGATCCCGCCTCCCAGAAGCACGAAGGGGTCGATGCGTTCCCCGAAGGCCAGCGCCCCGAGCAACGTGGCCCAGACAAGTTGCAGGAAGGTGACGGGTTGCGTCACCGTCAGCGGGGCCGCGGCAAAGGCGCGGGTCATGCAGTAATGGCCGAGCGTGGCGAACACGGCCACGAGCGCAAGCCACAGAAGCTGCGTCGCGCCCACCGGCACCCAGACGAGCAGCGCAAAGGGCAGCAGGCCCACCGTCACCGTCAGCGACAGCATCGCCACGATCGCCCCCGCCCCCGCCACGTCCGACAGCCTGCGGGCCAGCAGGTAGCTGACGGCGAAGAACGAGGCCGCGCCGAGTTGCGACAGGTGCCCCGAAGACAGTTCGCGCAGGCCGGGCCGGAGCACGATCAGCGCCCCCACCAGCGCCACCGCCACCGCCAGAACCCGCCGCAGCGCCAGCCGCTCGGCGAAGAAGAGCGCCGCCCCCAGCGTCACCAGAACCGGGTTCAGGTAGCCGATGGCCGTCACCTCGGCGACCGGAATGCGGGCCATGGCGTAGAACCAGCAGATCACGGCGAAGGTGTGCACGAGGCCGCGCAGGGAATAGACCTTCAGTGCGCCGGGCGGAAAGCCGCCCCGCAGCACCGGGATCAGCGTCGGCAGCAGGAACAGCACACCGAAGGCGAAGCGGAGGAACGCCCCCTGTGCCGCCGGAATGTCGGTGCCCAGATAGCGGACGATGCCCGTCACCGCCACGAAGCTGAGGCCGGAGGCCAGCATCCAGAGCACGCCTTCCAGCGTGCGGGTCCGGCTCGCATCTGCGGGAAAGGCGCTCATGGCCGGCAATCAACCCGATCTCCCAAGGCATCGCAAGGGCAGATCATCAAGAAGCCGCCCCGGTTTCGGCAAAGGCCGAACCGTTGCGCACCCCACCCCGGCACACGAGCCCCCCGCGCAAGACCTGCGGAGGGCGGCGCCTCTCGCGCAGCCCGCCTCAGGCGTCGAGCCTTGCCGCGACATCCTCGGGGATGTCGAAGTTTGCGGTCACCGTCTGCACGTCGTCGTCCTCTTCCAGCGCATCGATCAGCTTCATCAGCTTCTGCGCGGTTTCCAGATCGACGTTCGTGCGGTTCTGCGGCTTCCAGACGAGCTTGGCTTCCTCGCTCTCGCCCAGCACCTTTTCCAGCGCCTCGGACACCTCGTTGAGGCTCGTGTCGCCGCAATAGATCCAGTGGCCGTCCTCGTCCGATTCGACGTCATCGGCCCCGGCCTCGATCGCGGCCATCATCACCGTGTCGGCATCGCCGGCAGCGGGCTTGTAGGTGATCTCGCCCACCCGGTCGAACATGAAGCTCACCGAGCCGGTGGTGCCGAGGTTGCCGCCGAACTTGGTGAAATAGCTGCGCACGTTCGAGGCGGTGCGGTTCACGTTGTCGGTCATCGTCTCGACGATGATCGCGATGCCGTTCGGGCCATAGCCTTCGTAGCGGATTTCCGAATAATCCTCGGCATCGCCACCCTGCGACTTCTTGATCGCGCGCTCGATCACGTCCTTGGGCATCGAGACGGCCTTGGCCGCCTTCACCGCCAGCCGCAGGCGCGGGTTCTTGTCGGGGTCGGGATCACCCATCTTGGCGGCGACGGTGATCTCCTTCGCCAGCTTCGAGAACATCTTCGAGCGCAGCTTGTCCTGCTTGCCCTTGCGATGCTGGATGTTCGCCCATTTGGAATGGCCCGCCATGACCCTCTCCGATCCTTTGATACCGGGCGCCTATAGCCCAGCGCCCGCCCCCCCCGCAAGCCTTGGCGACCTGCGTCAGAAGGGGAAGAACAGCGGGATCAGCAGGCTCATCGCCACCATCATCAGGATGTTGAGCGGCAGGCCGATGCGCAGGAAGTCGGTGAACCGGTAGCCGCCGGGGCCATAGACCAGCGTGTTGGTCTGGTAGCCGATGGGGGTGGCGAAGCTGGCCGAGGCGCCGAACATCACCGCCACGACGAAGGGCCGCGGATCCACCCCGAGCGAGGCCGCCAGCCCGATCACGATGGGCGTCAGGATCACGGCCACGGCGTTGTTGCTCACAAGCTCGGTCAGGAGCGAGGTCAGGGCATAGACCACGAACACCAGCAGGAACGGCGGCAGACCCTGCATCAGCGGCGCGACCGCGCCCACGATCATCCCCACCGCGCCGGAATGTTCGAGCCCCGCCCCGACGGCGAGCATCCCGAAGATCAGCGCAAGAAGGCGACCCTCGATATAGCCGAAAGCCTCGTCGGCATCGATGCAGCGCGTCACGAGCACCACCGCCACGCCGATCATCGCCAGCACCGCGATCGGCGCCACGTTCAGCGCCGACAGCAGCACCACCGCCGCCAGCACCGCCATCACCACGGGCGCCCGGCTGCGGCGGTAGGCACGGTCGGACGGCTGGGCGATGTCCACCACCTGCATCTCGCTGGCCAGCCGCTCGATGTCCTGCTGCGCCCCTTCCAGAAGCAGGGTGTCGCCCACCTGCACCACGAGATCGTCGAGCTGCCGGCCGATGTTCTGGTTGCGCCGGTGCGCCGCCAGCACATAGACGCCGTAGCGCCGCCGAAGCCGCATCGCGCCAAGCGACCGGCCCACCATGAAGCAGCCCGGCGTGATCAGCACCTCGACCACCTGCGTCTGGACCGAGGACAGCTTGTCCACCAGCCGCAGCTCCTTGTTCGATTGCAGGCTGAGGACCTCGGACATCGGGGTGCGCAGCACGACCCGGTCGCCCGCCTCCAGCACCGCCTCGCCGAGATTGCGGCGAAGCGAGGCATCGCCGCGCAGCACGTCGATCACGCGCAGGCTCTCGCGCTTGAAGATGTCCACCTCCTCGACCTTGCGGCCGATCAGCGCCGAATCCTCCGGCACGGCCACCTCGGTGAAGAACTTCATCCGCGTCCGGTCCGAGAGCAGCATCCCCATGCTGTCCCGGTCGGGCAGCAGGCGCGGCGCAAAGAACCACAGGTAACAGAGGCCGATCAGCGCCATCGCGATCCCGAGCGGCGTGATCTCGAAGATCGAGAAGGGCTCAAGTCCCGAGCCGCGCGCGACGCCATCCACCAGCAGGTTGGTCGAGGTGCCGATCAGCGTCACCGTCCCGCCGAAGATCGAGAGATAGCTCAGCGGGATCATCACCTTGGAGGGCGAGATCTTCATCTGCCGCGCGATCTGCATGAAGACCGGGATCATCACCACGACGATCGGCGTGTTGTTCATGAAGGCCGACATGCCGATGATCACCACCGACAGCAGGCCCAGCGTCCGCAACGGCCGATCGGCCGCGTGGCGGATGGCAAGCTGCGTCACCGCATCGAGGGTTCCGGTCCGGACAAGGGACCCCACGATGATGAAGAGCGCGGTGATCGTCCAGGGCGCGGGGTTCGAGAGAACCTTCAGCAGATCGTCCTGCGGCAGGATGCCCACCGCCAGCATCAGCGCCCCGCCCGCGATGGCCGTCACCTCGACGGGATAGATCTCGCGGACAAAAAGCACCAGCATCCCGGCGAGGATCGCCAGCGCCGTCCACGCCTGCATCGGTTCCGAAAGTTCGAGACCGAACATCATCTCTCCTGTTGAACTCTGCTCGCCTGCATACGCGGTGACCGCCGGCAAGCAAAGCCGGCGCGAGACCGCCTGTCACGTTCCGTCGTGAAGACGGGCAGCCTCAGGGCCGCGACTCCTGCAACCGGCCGCCCAGCCGGACAGGCACGACCCGCTGGGCGAGGCCCGTGCGGTCGTCCGTCTCGACATAGACGCCCGACAGGGTGGCGGGCCCCGAGGCGGGCTCGAACCGGCCCTTCGGCATCTGGGTGATGAAGCGCCGCAGCGGCTCGGACTTTTCCATGCCGATCACGGAATCATAGTCCCCGCACATGCCCGCATCGCTGAGGTAGGCCGTGCCACCGCGCAGGATCTGCGCATCCGCTGTCGGCACATGGGTGTGCGTCCCCACCACAAGGCTCGCCCGTCCGTCGCACCAGTGGCCCATGGCCATCTTCTCGCTGGTGGCCTCGCAATGGATGTCGAGGATCGTGGCCTGCACCGCGCCGCCCAGCGGCGAGCCCTTCAGCACCCCGTCCACCGCCGAGAAGGGATCGTCGAAGGGCCGCTTCATGAAGACCTGACCCAGCGCCTGCAGCACCAGCACCTTGCGCCCGCCGACGGTGAAGATCCGCGCGCCCTTGCCCGGTGCGGTCCGGGCGTAGTTCAGCGGCCGCACGATGCGCGGCTCGGTCTCGATGAACTGGAGCATTTCCTTCTGGTCGAAGGCATGGTCGCCAAGCGTGACGCAGTCCGCGCCCGAGGCGAGCAGCTTCTTCGCATGGTCGCCGGTGATGCCCGCCCCGCTGGATGCGTTCTCGCCATTGACGACGACGAAATCGAGCCCCCAGTCCGTGCGCAGCGCCGGCAGCCGTTCCGCCACCGCCGAGCGCCCCGCACGCCCCATCACATCGCCAAGAAAGAGAAGCCTCATGGCGGCAGCGTTAGGGCGCGGGCGTGCCAAGAGCAAGAGGATTCCGCCCCTTTCCGCCCCTTCCCGCGCGCCCTATCCTTTGCGCATGAGCCTCCTGCCGCCGTTCCTTGCGCCCTTTTTCGCCGCCCGTGGCTGGACGCTGCATCCGCATCAGGAAGAGATGCTGGCCGGCGCGGACGCGCCGGCGCTGCTCCTCGTGGCGCCCACCGGCGGGGGCAAGACGCTCGCCGGTTTCCTGCCGACGCTGGCCGAGCTGGGCCCGCATCCCGCGCCGGGCCTGCACACGCTCTACATTTCGCCGCTGAAGGCGCTGGCGGCCGACATCCGCCGCAACCTGCGCGCCCCGATCGAGGGAGCGGGTCTCGCGATCCGGGTCGAGGACCGCACCGGCGACACGGGCAGCCACGTCCGCCGCCGACAGCGGGCCGATCCGCCCCACATCCTGCTCACCACGCCCGAGAGCCTCGCGCTCTTGCTGTCCTACGAGGATGCGCCGCGGATCTTCGCGGGCCTGCAACGGGTGATCGTGGACGAGATCCACGCGCTGGCCGAATCCAGGCGCGGCGACCAGCTCATGCTGTGCCTTGCCCGGCTCCAGCGGCTGGCGCCCGGCCTGCGCCGGGTGGGCCTCTCGGCCACGGTCGAGGACCCGCCGGCGCTGGCCCGCTTCCTCGCCGCCCACCCGGGCCCCTGCCGGGTGCTGATGGCCGATCCCGGCCCCGATCCCGACATCGCCATGCTCGAGACCGAGACGCCCCCGCCCTGGGCGGGCGGCGGCGGGCGGCACGCGATCCCCGAGGTGCTGGCCGAGATCCGCCGCCACCGCACGACGCTCGTCTTTCACAACACCCGCGCGCAGGCCGAGCTGTTCTTCCACGCGCTCTGGCTTGCCAACGAGGACGACCTGCCCATCGGCATCCACCACGGCTCGCTCTCGCGTGAGCAGCGCGAGCGGGTCGAGGCGGCGATGGTCGCGGGAGAGCTGCGCGCCATCGTCTGCACCGGCTCGCTCGATCTGGGCATCGACTGGGGCGACGTCGATCTGGTGATCCAGGTCGGCGCGCCGAAGAACGTCAAGCGCCTCGTCCAGCGCATCGGGCGGGCGAACCACCGCTACAACGCGCCCTCCAAGGCGCTTCTGGTGCCGGCCAACCGCTTCGAGGTGGTCGAATGCCTCGCCGCGCTGGAAGCCGTGCGCGACCATGCGCTCGACGGCGAGCCGCGGGGGCCGGGTCCGCGCGATGTCCTCTGCCAGCATATCCTGATCACCGCGGCGGCCGGGCCCTTTGCGGCCGACGCCCTCTTTGCCGAGGTGATCAGCGCCGGACCCTACGCCGGCCTCTCGCGGGCCGACTTCGACGCCTGCCTCGATTTCGTGGCGACCGGCGGCTACGCGCTGCGCGCCTATGACCGCTGGCAGCGGATCATGCTGCGGGGCGGCCTCTGGCAGCTGCGCGACCCGCGCACGGCGCAAGTGATCCGCATGAACATCGGCACGATCATCGACACCGAGGTGCTCAAGGTGCGGATGCGCGGCCGGGGCGGCGCGCCGCTGGGCGAGATCGAGGAAGGCTTCGCCGCCACCCTCACCCCCGGCGACACCTTCCTGATGGCAGGCCAGGTGGTGCGCTACGAAGGCCTGCACGAGATGACCGTCGAGGTCACGCGAAATCCCGGCCGCGATCCGCGGGTGGCCACCTTCAACGGCACCAAGTTCGCCACCTCCACCCTTCTCACGCACCGGATCCTCGAGCTGTTCCGGCAACCCGGCTGGCCCGGCCTTCCACGCCACACCGCCGACTGGCTGGCCCTCCAGCGCAAGGTCTCGCGCCTGCCCGAGGCCGACCGGCTGCTGGTCGAGAGCTTTCCCCACGACGGGCGCGAGCATCTCTGCCTCTACGGCTTTGCCGGCCGCAACGCGCAGCAGACGCTGGGCCTTCTGCTCACCAAGCGCATGGAGGAGGAGCGCCTCTCGCCCCTCGGCTTCGTCGCGACCGACTATGCCACGCTGATCTGGGGGCTGGAGGCCGTGACCGATCCCGCCCCGCTCTTCGAGGCCGAACGGCTGCGCGAGGGGCTCGAGAGCTGGCTTGCCGGAAATGCGGTGATGAAGCGGACCTTCCGCAACTCGGCCATCATCGCGGGGCTGATCGAGCGCACCCACATGGGCCGGCGGCGCACGGGCAAGCAGGCGACCTTCTCCTCGGACATCCTCTACGACACGCTGCTTCGGCACGATCCGGGTCACCTGCTGCTGCGCATCACGCGCGAAGAGGCCGAGCGTGGCCTCGTGGATTTCGGCCGGATCGAGGAGATGCTGGCCCGCACCCGCGGCCGCGTGGATTGCCTGCGGCTGGACCGCGTGACCCCGCTCGCCGCGCCGCTCTTCCTCGAGATGGGCCGCGTCCCCGTCGAAGGCGCGGGGCGCCAGCGGCTGATGGAGGAGCAGGCCGCGGCCCTCATGGCCGCCGCAGGACTGAGCTGACAGCGAACCTCGGCAAGGGCACGCACCGTGCCAAGCCTCTGGCCGGATCCACAGCCTGCGCTTGCGTGGCGCGCGCGGATGAGACAGGAACGGGCCATGAACGGCCATACCTTCTTCCTTGCCGATGCGCGGCTGGTGGCGATGCCCTCAGGGGCCCTCTGGTGGCCCGAGGAGCGGCTGCTCTGTGTCTCGGACCTGCATCTGGGCAAGGCCGAGCGGATGGCGCGGCGCGGCGGCACGCTGCTGCCGCCCTACGAGACGCAGGCCACCCTCGCCCGGCTGACCGCCGATCTCGAGGCCACGGGCGCGGCGCGGGTGCTCTGCCTTGGCGATTCGTTCGACGATGCCGAGGCGGCGGGCGCGCTGGTCGAGGCCGAGCGCCTCTGGCTCATGCGGCTGATGGCCGGGCGCGAGTGGATCTGGATCCTCGGCAACCACGACCCGGCCCCCACCGACTGCGGCGGAAGCTACCGGGGCGAGATCACGCTCGGGCCGCTCACCTTCCGCCACATCGCGGCGGGCGAGGCCGAGGTCTCGGGCCATTACCATCCGAAATGCACGCTCGCGGGCCGGGCCCGGCCCTGTTTCCTGACCGACGGCCGACGCCTGATCCTGCCCGCCTATGGCGCCTATACCGGCGGGCTCTGGTGCCACGATCCGACGCTGGTGGCGCTGATGCGGCCGGGCGCGCTCGCGATCCTCACCGGCACCAAGGCCATTCCGGTGCCCATGCCGCGCCGGGCCCCTCAAATCAGGCCGCGCTCTTCCAGCTTTGCGCGGTGAGCGCGGCTGACGGGAATGCGGCTGCCGTCCCTCAGCAGCAGGAACAGCTTGCCCGGCCCGCGCTCGACCCCGGTGACGGCCGACCAGGCCACCCAGTGCGAGCGGTGGACCTGCGCCCCCGGCACGCCCTCGGTTTCATCCATCGCGTCCGAAAAGCGCAGCAAGAGGCTCACGAGGCCCGCGCTCGTCATCACATCCACATAATGATCCCGGACCGAGATCGAGATCAGCTCGCCGCGCTGGCCCGGCTCCATCCGCTGCAGGAGGCGCGGGCTGCCGTCCCGGGAGGGCTGCGGCCGCGTGCCCACGCGGAAGGCCGACAGACCCAGCGCCGCGCAGAAGAGCGCGGGCGCCACCTCGACCGCGCTCGGCGCCTCGGGGCCGAAGGCGAGGCGCATGAGCCACCAGATCGGCAGCGTGAGGAACGCCGCGACGGCAAGCGCCAGCCCCGCCCCGCGCCTCAGCTCGCGCAGGCCCGCCGAGGCGAACCAGATCCGAAGGGCAAGCCCCAGCCCGAGCGTGATGGCGACCAGCGCGCTCCACACCAGGAGACGTTCGGGCAGGGCCACGGTCTGATAGCTGCCGAACGGACCCGAGACGGCCAGACCGACAGAAAGGGCCGCCCAGACGATCCAGGGCAGCGGAGCGGCAAGACATTCGGCATAAAGGCGCGAGAAGGACAAGGAAGCCTCCGCCAAGACCTGAACGAATGACTCGTCGCTACAGGGCCGGCGGGGGCCGATCAACTCCGCCGTGTGACGCAGGCGCGAGGCCGCTTCCCGAAGGCGCGGCATCCGGCCCGGTCCGGCGGGCGCGGTGTCAGGCGGTCAGGCCCTGCGGCTCGGGCAGGCCGTTCGCGCGGCAGCAGGCGGTCAGCGTGTTGGCTAGCAGGCAGGCGATCGTCATCGGCCCCACCCCGCCCGGAACCGGCGTGATGGCCCCGGCCACCTCGGCCGCCGAGGCATGATCCACATCGCCCACGAGCTTCGTCTTGCCGTCGCGCTCGATGCGGTTGATCCCCACGTCGATGACGGTGGCACCCGGCTTCACGAAGTCGCCGGTGATCATCTCGGGCCGGCCCACGGCCGCCACGAGGATGTCGGCGCCCCGGCAGACGGCCGCGAGATCCTTCGTGCGCGAATGGGCGATCGTGACCGTGCAGCTGTCGCCCAGCAGCAGTTGCGCCATCGGCTTGCCGACGATGTTCGACCGCCCCACCACCACGGCGTTCATCCCCGAGAGATTGCCCAGATGGTCGCGCAGCATCATCAGGCAGCCGAGCGGCGTGCAGGGGACCATGCTCTTCTGCCCCGTCCCGAGGCGGCCCACGTTCGAGATGTGGAACCCGTCCACGTCCTTGGCCGGGTCCAGCGCGTTGATCACGAGGTCCGAGTTCAGATGCGGCGGAAGCGGCAGTTGCACCAGAATGCCGTGCACCTGAGGATCGCGGTTCAGCCGGTCGATCAGCGCCAGCAGCTCGGCCTCGGAGGTCTCGGCGGGCAAACGGTGCTCGAACGAGGCCATGCCCACCTCGACCGTCTGCTTGCCCTTGGCGCCGACATAGACCTGACTGGCCGGATCCTCGCCCACGAGAACGACGGCGAGGCCCGGCACGAGGCCGTGATCGGCCTTCAGCCGCGCCACATGGTCCGCCACCTGCGCGCGCACGCCCGCCGCAAAGGCCTTGCCGTCGATCCGCTTCGCCGTCATTCCGTCCCCTCCTGCGGGGCGTCGGGCCCCAGAACCTCTTCCTCGCGCGCGATCGACCAGTCGATCAGGATCCGCCAGAGCGTCTCGATCAGCGCCGGATCCAGTCCTTCGGCCATGGCGCGCACACGCACGTTGCGCACCACCTCCTCGACGCGCGACTCGATGCGCGCGGGCAGGCCGATGTCGGTCTTGATCTCGGCGGCACGGTCGATGTAGCCCGCGCGCTGCGCCATGAGCCCGACGATCTGGGCGTCGAGCGCGTCGATCATCGCGCGCAGGTCTTCCATCGAATGGCAGTCTTCCGGGGCTCGCACCTTGGTCCTCGCTTCTGGGTCCGGTCCCCGTTTCAGATACGGGGCATCCGAGGTCAAGGGGGCGAAACGCGCCGTCAGAAGAGGCCCTCGATCCGTCCCTCGCCGTTCAGGCGGATCACTTCCGCGGCGGGCTCGCGCGGCAGGCCCGGCATCGTGCGGATCTCGCCGCAGATGGCCACCACGAACCCGGCCCCGGCCGACAGCCTCACCTCGCGGATCGGCACCGAATGGCCCTCGGGGGCACCGCGGATCGCGGCGTCGGTCGTGAAGCTGTATTGCGTCTTGGCCATGCATACCGGCAGCGCCCCGTAACCCGCGTCCTCCCAGGCCCGCAACTGATCGCGGATCACATGGTCGGCAATCACGTCATGTGCGTGATAGATGCGCCGGGCGACGGTCTCCATCTTCTCGAAAAGCGGCATCTCGTCGGGATAGAGCGGCGCGAACATCGAAGGCGTCTCGGCCAGCTGCACGACCTTGCGCGCCAGATCCTCGATCCCGGCCGAGCCGTCGGCCCAGTGACGGCAGAGGATCGCCTCGGCCCCCTGCCCCGCCGCATAGGCGCGGACGGCCTCGATCTCGGCCTCGGTATCGGTGGTGAAGTGGTTGATCGCCACCACGACCGGCACGCCGAAGCCCTTCACATTGGCGATATGGCGGCCGAGGTTCGCGCAGCCGCGCTTCAGCGCCGCGACATCCTCGCGCCCCAGATCCTCGCGCGCGACACCGCCGTTCATCTTGAGCGCCCGCACCGTCGCGACCACCACCGCGGCCGAGGGCTTCAGCCCCGCCTTGCGGCACTTGATGTCGAAGAACTTCTCGGCCCCGAGGTCGGCCCCGAACCCCGCCTCGGTCACCACATAGTCGGCGAGCTTCAGCGCCGTCCGCGTGGCGATGACGGAATTGCAGCCGTGGGCGATGTTGGCGAAGGGCCCGCCGTGCACGAAGGCCGGATTGTTCTCGATCGTCTGCACGAGGTTCGGCTGCATCGCATCCTTGAGCAGCACCGCCATCGCACCATCCGCCTTCAGGTCGCGGCAGAAGACCGGGCTGCGGTCGCGCCGGTAGCCCACCACGATGTCGCCCAGCCGCCGTTCGAGATCCTCGAGATCCTCGGCGAGGCAGAGGATCGCCATGACCTCCGAGGCCACCGTGATGTCGAACCCCGTCTGACGGGGAAAGCCGTTCGAGACCCCGCCGAGGTTCACCACCATGTCGCGCAAGGCCCGGTCGTTCATGTCCATCACCCGCCGCCAGGTGATGCGCCGGGCATCGAGGCCCAGATCGTTGCCCCAGTAGATGTGGTTGTCGATCATGGCCGACAGCAGGTTGTGGGCCGAGGTGATCGCGTGGAAATCCCCGGTGAAATGGAGGTTCATGTCCTCCATCGGCACCACCTGCGACCGCCCGCCGCCCGCCGCTCCGCCCTTCATGCCGAAGTTGGGGCCGAGCGACGCCTCGCGAATGCAGATGACCGCCCGCTTGCCGATCCGGTTCAGCCCGTCGCCGAGGCCGACCGTCGTCGTGGTCTTGCCCTCACCCGCGGGTGTCGGATTGATCGCGGTGACGAGGATCAGCTTGCCGTCCGGCCGGTCGGCAAGCCCGCGGATGAAGCCCTGCGAGACCTTGGCCTTGTCGTGGCCATAGGGGATCAGATCCCCCGACGGAATGCCGAGACGCGCCCCGATCTCCTGGATCGGCAGCTTGTTCGCCGCGCGGGCGATCTCGATATCGCTCTGGAATGTCATGCCCTCTCCCTCATGCCCTGTCGGACGTCTCCCCTCCATCCATCTAGCGCCCGTCAGGATGAAGGTCGAGGCGGCCGGCGCTAGGCCGTTCGTCGGAGATGGGCGATGGCCTGGATGAGGCAGAGCGCAAAAGCCAACTCGAGCACCTCCTCGATCCGGCCGGCCCGCAGGCCGATCTCGCGCGGCACGTCGATGCCGAACGGGGCGAGCTTGCGGTCGAGCCCGTCGATCGTCTTGGCGATGGTCACGAGCGCAAGCCCGACGAACACCCACAGCGCGCCCGGCTCGAGGCGGGGGAGCCGCGACAGCCAGTCCGACAGGTTGCGGCGCAGGAACCGCACCAGGACAACAAGGATCAGCAGGAGCACGAGGGCACCCACCAGCTTGTCCTCCCATCCGCCGGGGCTGGTGTAGGTGCGGAGCTTCAGGAGCCCCTGGTCGGTCAGACGCTTGTCGAAGTCCAGTTCGCGTGCCGCCATCAGCAGAAGCGCCGCGGGCACATGCCAGCCGCCAAGTCCGCGGCGCAGCCCCTGCTTGACGAACCACAGCAGGATGGCGGCCGCGAACAGGATCACGGTCAGCCGCTCGACGCCGTGCCCCTCCTTGAAGAAGAGATTGAGATCGTCGAGAAAGATCAGATCCCCGAGCAACAACGCAAGCGTGAGGGTGACGCTTGCGGCAAGGACGGGAACCGGCTGGAAGGTCATCATGTCGGCTGTGCCACTGAATTGATGGAAACGCCGCAAGGGTCGAAACTGCGGGCCCTCCTGTGAAGCACGGAACCCCCGAAAGGACAAGCCGGAGAGCAGCCCGAGGCGCTTGCGTCGCAAGCGCAGCCCCTTCAGTCCGGGCGGGTCATCACGAAGAAGCAGCGCCGGAAGGTAAAGAGCACGCTGCCGTCCGGCCGCAGGGGATAGGCGGCCGCGAGCGAGCTTTCATAGGCCGCGACGAAGGCCGATGCCTCATCCGCCGCAAGCCGCGCGAGGAAGGGCCGCATTGCGGTCGATTCCGTGAAACGCCGGACGGGATGCGCGCCGGGGGTGGGCTCGAGGTGCTGGATGAACTCCGTCTCCCAGGCTTGCACCTCGCCGAAGGGGCAGAGCAGTTCCCAGTAATGCGCCGCGGGTGCGACAGGATGGGCATCCTCGAGCGTGAAGCGGTCGGGGAACATGGCCGCCGCGATGTCGCGCAGGAACCGATGCGAGGGCGCGCCATACTGGCGGGGCATCTGCACCGCAAGCGAGCCGCCGGGTGCAAGCATGGCCGCAAGGCGCGGCATCAGCCGGTCGTGGTCGCCCAGCCACTGGAGGGCCGCGTTCGAGAAGATCAGGGCCGGCGCCTCGTCCGGTGTCCACTCGGCTATGTCGGCCTTGACGAGTGCGCTGTAGGCGCCCGACTGCCCGGCCGCGGCCATCATGGCGGGAGAAGCATCGACGCCGACAAGCCGACGGTCCGGGAAACGCGACGCCAGCGCCGGTCCGACCGCCCCACCCCCACAACCAAGATCCACCACGCAGCCCATCGGCAAGGCCGGGATACGGGCCAGAAGATCCAGCGCGGGCCTCAGACGCAAACCCCGAAACCTGGCGTAGGTTTCGGGGTTCCAGTCGCTTATGTCGTTGGCCTCAGACAGAGGGCTCGAGGCCGCCGTCGGCCTTGATGACCTTGGGCCGGGTCTTGGGGATCGCGGCGATCGAGCCGCCGCCCACCGGACGATCGGCATCATCATCCGAGTCGATCGACTCGCCCGCGATGACGCGGCGGATCTGGTCGCCGGTCAGGGTCTCATACTCCAGAAGGCCCTTGGCCAGACGTTCGAATTCTTCCGACTTCTCGGTGAGAATCCGGTAGGCGGTCTGGTAGCCCTCGTCGATCAGACGCTTCACCTCGGCCTCGATCATCTTCTTGGTCTCGGCCGAGACCGAGAAGCCCGCGGTGTTGCCCTGATAGCCCTCATGCGCCTCGGCATAGTCGATGTTGCCCACGACGTCCGACATGCCCCAGCGCATGACCATGGCGCGAGCCAGGGCCGACGCCTGCTGGATGTCGCCCGCCGGGCCCGACGACACGGCCTCCTCGCCGTATTTCAGGATCTCGGCGGCCTTGCCCGCCATGGTCATGGCGATCTTCTGCTTGCCTTCGTCCTTGTGCATGTTCAGCCGGTCCATCTCGGGCAGGCTGACCACCATGCCGAGTGCACCGCCCCGCGGGATGATCGTCGCCTTGTAGACCGGATCGCACTTGGGAAGGTTCATGCCGACGATGGCATGGCCCGCCTCGTGATAGGCGGTCTTTTCCTTCTGGTCGGCCGTCAGCACCATCGAGCGCCGCTCGGCCCCCATCATCACCTTGTCCTTGGCGTTCTCGAAATCGTCCATCGTGACGAAGCGGCGGCCAACGCGAGCGGCCAGAAGCGCCGCCTCGTTCACCAGGTTCATCAGATCCGCCCCCGAGAAGCCCGGCGTGCCGCGGGCGATCAGGCGCAGGTCCACGTTCGGGCCCAGCGGCACCTTGCGGGCATGGACGCCCAGGATCTTCTCGCGGCCCTTGATGTCGGGGTTCGGCACATGAATCGTGCGGTCGAAGCGACCGGGACGCAGCAGCGCCGGGTCGAGCACGTCCTTGCGGTTGGTCGCCGCGACGATGATCACGCCCTCGTTGGCCTCGAACCCGTCCATCTCGACCAGAAGCTGGTTCAGCGTCTGCTCGCGCTCGTCGTTGCCGCCGCCGATCCCCACACCGCGCGCACGGCCCACGGCGTCGATCTCGTCGATGAAGACGATACAGGGCGCGTTCTTCTTGGCCTGCTCGAACATGTCACGGACGCGGGACGCACCCACACCCACGAACATCTCGACGAAGTCCGAGCCCGAGATGGTGAAGAAGGGCACCCCGGCCTCGCCTGCGATGGCGCGCGCCAGCAGGGTCTTACCCGTGCCGGGCGGGCCCACGAGCAGCGCGCCCTTGGGGATCTTGCCTCCGAGACGGCTGAACTTCTGCGGATTGCGCAGGAATTCGACAATCTCTTCCAGTTCTTCCTTGGCCTCGTCGATGCCGGCCACGTCGTCGAAGGTGACGCGGCCCTGCTTTTCGGTCAGGAGCTTGGCCCGGCTCTTGCCGAAGCCCATGGCGCCACCACGCCCGCCGCCCTGCATCCGGTTCATGAAGAAAATCCAGATGCCGATCAGCACGAGGAACGGCAGCCAGAGCGAGATCAGCGAGAAGAATCCCGACTGCTCCTGCGCCTCGGCGCGGACTTCCACGCCCTGATTGATCAGACGGTCGGTGATCTCTTCGCCCTGCGGCTTGATCGCCACATATTGCGTGCCGTCCTTGCCGCGCACCATTACCCGTTCGCCGTCGAGCGTGACCGAGGAAACCTCGCCACCATCCACCCGGGCGATGAAATCGGAATAGGAGATGGTGCGCGAACTGCTGGTGGTCTGGCCGCCGCTGAACAGGTTGAACAGCGCCAGGATCAGCAGGAACAGGACCACCCAGAAAGCGATATTTCGCGCGTTGCCCACAAATGTCTCCTTGCAGAGTCTCTCCGCGGGCCCGCCCGCAGGTCATTGCGGCTTAAGATAGACATAAGCGCGGACCGTTCAATGCGATAGTCGTGAAAGAAAGTCGCCATTTCGCAGGGGATCGGTCAGGGCGACCCATCCGTTCGGCCGGGCCGCGAGCGGGGCAGCCAGCAGATCCGGCCCCCGCCACACCCCCGGCGAGGCGAGCAGGCTGGCCCGGGGCATGTTCGTCGCACGCCAGCCGGGGCAGCGGTCAAGTCCGTCGGCGCCGAGGGCCCGGACCTCAAGCGGCTGATCGGAAATGTCTTCCTGCGGCGGACCTTGCAGCCGCCAGCGCCCGTCCCAGAGCGCCTCCACCGGGGCTGTCAGATCCCTCACCGCCTGCCATTCGCGCCCGATCCGCAGCCCGTCGCGTCGCCACACCAGCCGGCAGCCGTGGAGCGTCCGCCCCTTCCCCTGCCGCAGGTCCCGCATGAGCCGCGCCAGCGCCGGGCCGCGCGGGCCATATTCCGCCGATGCCACCCACTGAACGGCGCCTCGCAGCAGCCTCCGCAGGATCTCGTCGGGCAGATCGAGAACGCCGGGCGCCATCAGCACGTCCCCGCGGTCCACCCGCACGAGTGTCCGCGCCGCCTCGTGCAGTTGCGCATCGAGCGCCGCGCGCACCTCGGCCAGATGCCCCGCGACTTCGGCCAGACGTTCGGGGCCAAGGCCAAGGCCGGCAAGCCCCTGCATCGCCTGCCGCACCCGAACCCGGTCGAAGGCGCGATTCTCGTTGGACGGATCCTCGAACCAGGCCACCCCCCGGCGGCGCAGCTCCTCGCGCAGTTCCTCGCGCCCGATCCCCAGCAGGGGCCGCAGCCAGAGCATCCCCTCGGCCCGCCGCTCGGCCCGCATGGCGGCAAGCCCGTCCACCCCCGCCCCGCGCGCCAGCCGCATGAGGAAAGTCTCGGCCACATCGTCCCGCGTATGACCCAGCGCCACCGCATCAAGGTCCGCCCCCCGCGCCCATTCCGAGACAAGCCGCAGCCGCGCGCGTCGCGCCTGGTCCATCAGATTGCCGCGGCCGTCCCAGCCCTCCCAGCGGAGGATGTCGTGCGGCACGCCAAGGCGCGCGCAGACGCGGCCGACCTCGAGCGCCTCGGCGGCGGCCTCGGGGCGAAGCCCGTGATCCACCGTCACCGCGCGGGCCGCGATGCCCGCCTCGGCCGCAAGATGCAGGAGCGCCATCGAATCGCCCCCCCCGGAAACGGCGAGGCCCAGGGCGCGCACCTCACGCAGCCCCGGGCCCCTCAGGAACCGTTCAAGGATCGGCATCAGTTGCAGCCGAGCCCCTGCATCGCCGTGGCCGCCTCGGCCGCCGAGGGGCTGCCGGGGAAGCGGGTGCCGACCTCGGCCAGCGTCACGCAGGCCTCGGGCGTCTGGCGCAGGTCGCCGAGCGCGCGGCCGAGCTTCAGCAGCGCCTCGGGGGCGCGCGGCCCGTCCGGGTCGCCCGAAAAGCTCTCGAGATAGGCGCGGGCGGCATTCGCGGTCTCGCCGAGCTGCCTCAGCGCCTCTCCCCGCAGATAGTGCGCCTCGTAGGTCAGTTGGCCGCCCGTGTAGGTCTCGGCAAAGGCCTTAAAGAGGTCCGCGGCGGAGCGAAAGTCACCTTGACCGAGCACCTCCTGGGCCCGGTCGAAGTCGGCTTTCTCGTTGACGGCGAAGGTGCCGGCAGGATCGGCCGCCGGGGCCGGAGCGGGGGTTGCCACGGGCGCCGCGGAGGCCTGCCCGCCCAGGGGCGCGGTTTCTCCGAGGGCGCCGATGTCACAGCCGTCCTCAAGCTCGCAGACCCGGAACTCCAGATCGCCCACCCGGTTCGTGCCGTCGCTGACCACGCGGTTGATCTTCAGCTCCAGCGCCTCGGCCTTGGCGGTGACCTGCGACAGCGCCGCCTCCATCGCATCCATGCGCTGAAGCGCCGAGCCGCCCGCCGCCCCCGAGGTCGCGGCGCCGGTCGAGACCAGCTCGCGTTTGAGATCGTTGAACTGGGCCTGAAGCGTGGACAGTTCGGCCTTGATGTCGGCCAGCGTCTGCGCGCGATCCTGCGCCGCCGCCGGAAGCGGCGCAAGCGCAAGCGCGGCGGCCAGGATCAGGGTGCGCATGGGATCAGACCCCCGCACCCATCGAGAGCACCGTCACCGCGCGGCGGTTCTTCGAGTAGCATTCCTCCGTCGAGCAGACCTCGACCGGGCGCTCCTTGCCGTAGGACACCGTCTTCATCCGCGAGGGCGCGATGCCCTTCGAGATCAGGTAGTCCTGCACCGCCGAGGCGCGCCGGGCGCCGAGGGCGAGGTTGTATTCCCGCGTGCCCTGCTCGTCGGCGTGGCCTTCGATGATGATGGCATAGTCGGCGTTCGCCATCAGCCACTGCGACTGCGTGTCGAGCGTGGCGCGCGCCGAGTCGTTCAGGGTGCTCTGGTCCACCAGGAAGAACACGCGGTCGCCCAGGGTCTGCTGGAAATAGGCGATCGAGCGCGGATCGCTCGGCCCGCCGAGACCCTGGCTGTCGATCCCGCCCGCGCCGTAGCCGCCCGCCCCGTAGCCGCCCGTGCCGCCGGCCCCACCGGCCCCGCCCGCGCCGTAGCGGTCCGGGTTGTTGCAGGCGGCAAGGCCCAGGGCCGCCAGGAGAATCAGGGCCTTCGGAAGATGGGTCATGGAAATGTCCTTCGCAGATCGGGCGCAGTGCGGCCGAAGGTAACAGGTTTGGCCGCCGCGGGAAACGGCGGCCGGCATGTCATGTCACGGCAGAAGCGGCGACCAGGCCGGGTCCGAGGCCGGAACGCTGAGCGGCACCTTCTTGAGGTTCCGCCCCGAGATATCCACCGAATAGAGCGCCGGCTGCCCGCCCGCCCCCGCGCCCTCGCGGGTGAACATCAGCACGCGGCCGTTCGGCGCCCAGGTCGGGCCCTCGTCGAGGAACGAGGCGGTCAGCAGCCGCTCCTCCGAGCCGTCGGTCCGCATCACGCCGATGTGGAAGCGGCCCTGGTGCTGCTTGGTGAAGGCGATGAGGTCACCGCGCGGCGACCAGACCGGGGTGCCGTAGCGGCCCGCTCCGTTCGAGATCCGCCGCGGCTCGCCCCCGCCCGCGGGCATGATGTAGAGCTGCTGGCCGCCCGAGCGGTCGCTCTCGAACACGATCTGGCTGCCGTCCGGCGAATACGACGGCGCGGTCTCGATCGAGGGCGAGTTGGTCAGCTGGCGGCGCGTGCCGCTCGCGGTGTCGAGCGTGTAGATGTCGGTGTTGCCGCCCTGTTCGAGCGAGAAGGCGACCGTCCGGCCATCGGGCGCGAAGCGGGGCGCGAAGGTCATCGTGCCGGGCTGCTCGGCAAGGCTGCGGGTCGCGAGCGAGCCCACATCCATCAGGTAGATCCGGGGAAAGCCCGTCGAATAGGAGGTGAAGAGGATGCGGTCGCCGGTGGGCGAGAAGCGCGGCGCGAGCACGATGGACGAGGAGTCCGTCAGATACTGCACGTTCGCACCATCGTAATCCATCACCGCAAGGCGCTTGGCGCGGGCGTTCTTGGGCCCCGTTTCCGAGACGAAGACCACGCGACTGTCGAAATAGCCGCCCTCGCCGGTGATCCGGCTGTAGGCCACGTCGGCCACCTTGTGCGCCATGCGCCGCCAGCCCGAGGCCGAGCCCGCGAACTGCAGCCCCTCGCCGAGCGGCTGGTCGGAGAAGACGTCGTGCAGACGGAACTTCACCACCACCCGGTCGCCCGAAGCCGAGACCGAGCCGGTGATCAGCGCCTGCGCGTTGATCGCCTTCCAGTCGTTGTAGGCGATCGGCGCGTCAAAGCTGGTCACGCGGCTGATGTGGGCCGAGGCCGGGATCTCGCGGAAGAGCCCCGTGCCCGACAGGTCGGCCGCGATCACGCGGGCCATGTCCTGCGCCAGCTGCGAGGCGCCCGACGTCTCGGCCACGAAGTTCGGCACGGCGAAGGGCAAGGGCTCGATCACGCCTTCGGTGATCTGGATGCGCAGCGGCCCCTGCTGGGCCAGGGCGGGGGCCGCCGCCGGCAGAAGCAGGGCCAGGGCAAGGCCCATCGGGGCGAGGGATCTGAACAGGTTCATGGAGTCCTCATGCTCTCCGGGTTCCGTTGAACCGGGCCCGAGGCCCGGATACACGCGCGCTGTATCGTCATTTCATCCGCATCCCGTTGGGATCGAACTCCATCTCGACCTCGCGCCACTGGTCATACTTCTCGGGCGGCAGCGGGAAGCCCCGCGTTCCGCAGCGGATGATGGCGCGCCGCGCGGCCTCGAACGCCTGACGTGCGCCGGCGTCGGTCCCGCCGCGCGATTCGATCATGCGGATCGAGCCGGCATCGGGCGTTCCATCCTGCCTCATGCTCATGGCCACCGTGACGGTCGTGGCCAGCGCCTCGGTCGAAAGCGCCCCCACGTTCCAGCATTGCTGCACGGCGATGCGGAAGGCGTCCTTCTCGCCGCTGGTGACGGGCGGGCCCGAGCGGGCGGGCGCCGAGGGCCGCTCGGACGCGGGCTCGGTGCCGCCACCAAGAGCCTCGGCCAGGGCATCCTCGACCGCGCGGCTGTCGTTCTGGCGCGGCGTTTCGGCCGCGGGCCGCTCGGGCCGCTCGGCCGGTGTCTCGGCGGGCTCCGCCGCGGCGGTCTCGGTGCGGCTGGTCGAGGCCGGGCGCGGCTCTTCGGCCGCCGGTTCCGGCGCACGGGCGCGCTGCGGGCGCACCTTGGGCCGGGCCGAGCTGGTGGGGGCGAGCTGCGCCACCTCCTCGGTCTCGGTCGTCTCGGTCACGATCTCGGTCGTGGCCTCCTCGGGCGCGGCCGGGGGCTTCTCCTCGACCACCTCGGGCGCCGGCGTCTGCGGATCGGGCGCCACCGGCGGGGTCGGCACCTCGGCCACCTCGGCCTCGGGCGGCGGCGCGGGGGCCGGGGTCGGCGCCACGCGCGGCGCAGGCTTGGGCTTGGGGCGCGGCGAGCTTTGCGGCACGAGGATCGGCTGCTCGACCTCGGCCACCGGAGCCAACGGCTCGGGCGCCTCGGCGATCTCGGGCTCGGGCACCGGCGCGATCTCGGGCGCGGTGGGTGCGGCGTCCGGCTGCGGCGCGGGTTCGGGCCGCGGCTCGGGCGCGAGCGGCGGCGGCGTCTCCGCCACCGGAGCGGGGGCCGGCGCGGGCGCGGCCTCTTCAGGGGGGGGCGCCGGCTGTTCCGGCTCGACCGAAGGGGTCGGGCGCTGCTCGGAGGGCTGGGTCGCGGCCGAGGTCATGGCGTCGAACTCGGCGCTCGTCATCAGCGAGACCGAGGTCACGGCCACTTCAGGCGCGTGCTGCGGCTGGAAGAACCAGTCGCCGAACAAGAGCCAGAGGATCAGGCTGAAGTGCCCGATGCCGGAGATGATGACCCCCTTGTCCATGCCGGATGGCCTAGCCGCCGCTTCCGCCGAACGTCGGGCCGCCGACATCCGTCACCAGACCGATGTCCTGGAAACCGCCCCGGTTGAGCGCCCCCATCACCTGCGCCACGCGCTCGTAGGGGATCGCGCCGTCGGCGCGCAGGAAGACCTTCTTCGAGGTCCGCTCGGCCGCGATGGCCGAGAGCTTGGGGATCAGCTCGGCCTCGGGCGTCTCGGTGGTCTGGATCGTCAACCGCCCGTCGGCGGCGATCGTGATCGTGAGGGGCTCTTCCTGCTCGGTCGGCAGGGCATTGGCCGCGGTCTCGGGCAGCTTCACCGGCACGCCCACCGTCAGAAGCGGGGCCGCCACCATGAAGATGATGAGCAGCACGAGCATCACATCCACGAAGGGCGTGACGTTGATCTCGGACATGGCGGCCGACTGGCCGCGACGCCGCCCGCGGCGTCCTCCGCCGGACTTCTTGATGACACCCGCCCCCATGGTTCAGGCCGCGTCCAGCTGGCGCGAGAGGATGGTCGCGAACTCGTCCGAGAAGGCCTCGTAACCGCCGATGATCCGCTCGGAATCGGCGTTGAGCTTGTTGTAGAAGACCACGGCCGGGATGGCGGCCACGAGGCCGAAGGCGGTGGCCAGGAGCGCCTCGGCGATGCCCGGCGCCACCACGGCGAGGTTGGTGTTCTGCGAGATCGCGATCTGCTCGAAGGCGTGCTTGATGCCCCAGACCGTGCCGAAAAGGCCGATGAAGGGCGCGGTCGAGCCGGTGGTGGCCAGGAACGAGAGGCCCGCGTTCAGGGTCTCGCTTTCCTTGTCGATGGCCACACCCATCGAGCGGTCGATCCGCGACTGCGCCCCCGCGATCAGCCCGCCGTCGGTGCGGTGGCTGCGGCGCCATTCGAGCATCCCGGCCGCGAAGATCTTCTCCGAGGCGCCCTCGGGCTGCGGCCCGAGACGCTCGAACAGCTCGTCGAGCGGCTCGCCCGACCAGAAGGCGCGATCGAAGATCGCCGCCTCGCGCCGCGCCTGCCGGTAGAGGAGGTGCTTGCGGATGATGATGGCCCACGACCAGAAGGACATGACGATCAGCAGGATCATCACCACCTTCACCGTGAGCGTCGCGCGCGCGAAGAGGGCGAGCATGGAGAAATCAATCTCCTGCGCCATCGCAAGGGTTTCCGTTTCCATCTGCCTGCTCTCTGGTGGCCGTTCTGCGGGCCGTTCTTACCGGTGATTCTATCTTGGTTTTAGAGGGATTGCCAACACATCTGCGTCAAGTGGCAAAGCGGCGCCAACAGGGCCGATCGCGCCGGATCCGGGCCCTCAGCGCAGAAGCTGGCGGACTTCCGCCGGAAGGCGGGCCGCCCGCCCCTCGGGCCCGAGGCATACGAGGACCACGCGGGCGCCGAACAGCTTCTCGGGCCCGCGGAGCACATCCTGCTCGAGCACGATCCGCGCGCCCCCCGTCTCGACAAGCCGCGTCTCGACCTCGAGAAGATCGTCGAAGAGCGCCGGGCGCAGGTAGTCGGCCTCGACCCGCCGCACGGCGAAGACGATGCCGGAATCGGCCTTCAGGCGCACCTGATCCACGCCCAGCGCCCGGACCCATTCGCTCCGGGCGCGCTCGATGAACTTGAGATAGTTGGCGTAGTAGACGATTCCCGCGAGATCGGTGTCCTCGTAGTAAACGCGCAGGGCGAAACGGTGCTGCATGAGGCGCCTCGGAGGGGGAATCGATCTAGGGCGCGGCCTAGCCCGAAGCGGCCGCCCCCGCAAGGAAGATGCGGAAATTGCAGCCGAAATGGGCGTGCCCTCGCCCATTCGCCATGCGGTGCGAGTGTATGCCGCACCTTTCGTTGCGCGTTTCTGCGTGAGGAAGCCGCGGCGCATGCTAACTTCGGGACCGCAGGTGCATCCGCATCATCCCGAGGCGTGTTGCGCGTCTGATCATGAGTTCTAATGCCCGTTAGAGGAGAGCACTATGTCTGATATGGAAAAGGCGATGTCGCAGATGCTGACCGACATGACGCCGAAGAAACTGCCCACCAACGAAGAGATCTTCGGCAAGGGCGCCCAGCTTGGCGACGCGAAGGCGATGGGCTTCACCGACATCCTCGATTCCATGACGCCGAAGAAGCTGCCGACCAACGAAGAGATCTTCGGCCAACTCGCCGAACTCGACACGACGGCCTTCGACGCGCTGCTCGAGCTCTTCACCCCGAAGAAGCTGATGAGCTACGACGAACTCGGGAAAAGCCTCGGCCTCAAGCTCTGATCGTCTGAGAGGACGCTGACCCTTCGGGGCCCGGGCGGCCGGCCACAGGGCCGGCCACGTCATTTCCGGCCAGCGCGCCGCGACGGCGGCGGGATCCGCTGACGGCGGGCGTCGCGCACGAGGGTTGCAATCGCCCCGGCGACCGTCCTACCTCCGGTTTGCGTGGCCCCGGCCTCGCACATCCAGCCGAGAGGAAGCGATGGCGCAGCCCGCGCAGGACGAGATCCCGGAGCCCGACCGCGTCGAAGGTGCGCCGCACCCGCGCGAGACGCTGGCGCTCTTCGGGCATGAACGGGCCGAGGACGAGTTCCTCGCCGCCTTCACCATGGGCCGCCTGCATCACGGCTGGCTGATCACGGGGCCGCTGGGGGTGGGCAAGGCCACCCTCGCCTGGCGCATCGCCCGGTTCCTTCTGGCCACGCCCGAGGGCGGCGGGCTCTTTGACGCCCCACCCCCTGCCTCGCTCGAGGTGCCGGCGGATCACCCCGTCGCGCGGCGCATGGCGGCGCTGTCGGAGGGACGGCTCTTCCTGCTCCGCCGCGCCTGGGACGAAAAGGCCAAACGGCTCAAGACCCAGATCACGGTCGAGGAGGTGCGGCGGATGAAGGCCTTCTTCGCCCTGTCGGCCGCGGATGGCGGGCGGCGGGTGGCGATCGTCGATCCCGCCGACGAGATGAACGTCTCGGCCGCCAACGCGCTGCTCAAGCTGCTCGAGGAGCCGCCCGAAGGGGTGACGATCCTCCTCGTCTGCCACCAGCCCTCGCGGCTGCTGCCCACGATCCGCTCGCGCTGCCGCGAGTTGCGCCTGTCTCCGCTCTCGCCCGAGGACATGGCCCGCGCCCTCACCGCGGCGGGGGTCGAGGCGGGCGATCCGCAGGCCCTGGCCGAGCTGGCGGGCGGCTCGGCGGGCGAGGCGATCCGGGTGGCGAACCTGGAGGGGGTGAAGCTCTATGCGGCACTGGTGGGGCTGCTTTCGACCCTCCCGCGGCTCGACCGGGCCAAGCTCGTGGCGCTGGCGGATGCCGCATCCGGCAAGGGGGCCGAGCCGCAGTTCGAGCTGATGCTCACGCTGATCGACCTCTTCCTTGTGCGGGTGGCGCGGGCGGGCACGCTGCGGCTTCTGCCGCCCGAAGCGGTTCCCGGCGAGGGCGACCTGATCGCGCGGCTCGCGCCCGACGCGCGGGCGGCGCGGCTCTGGGCCGATCTGGCGCAGACGCTCGGAAACCGGGCACGGCGCGGGCGGGCGGTCAACCTTGACCCTGCCGCGCTTCTCATGGATATGGTTCTCCGGATTGACGAGACGGCGGCCCAGCTCGCCTGAAGGTAAGCCTGATGACGCCCCAAACGCCCCCGCAGATCGTCGACAGCCATTGCCACCTGGATTTCCCCGACTTCGACGGCGAACATGCGGCGCTGATCGAACGGGCACGGGCGGCCGGGGTCACGCGGATGGTCACGATCTGCACCCGCCTGCGCCATGAGCCGCGGGTGCGCGCCATTGCCGAGGCGCATGAGGGGGTCTTCTACGCCGCGGGCACCCACCCGATGAGCGCCGCGGAAGAGCCCATGGCCACCGTCGAGGAGTTGGTGGCGCTGGCCGCCCATCCGAAGTTCGTGGGCATCGGGGAAAGCGGGCTCGACTACCACTACACGCCCGAAAGCGCGCCCGTTCAGCAAGAGAGCCTGCGCATCCATATCGAGGCGGCGCGGCGCACGGGCCTGCCGCTCATCATCCATGCGCGCGATGCCGACGAGGACATGGCCCGCATCCTGACGGAAGAGCATCGTGCGGGCGCCTATTCCTGCGTGATGCATTGCTTCTCGTCGGGGGCGGCGCTGGCGCGGGCCGCGCTGGATCTGGGCTTCTACCTCTCGATGTCCGGGATCGCGGCCTTCCCGAAATCGGCCGAGCTGCGCGCGATCTTCGCCGCGGCCCCGCTCGACCGCATCCTGCTGGAAACCGACAGCCCCTATCTCGCCCCCCCGCCCTACCGCGGCAAGCGCAACGAGCCGGCCTACACCGCCCACACGGCCGCGAAGGGCGCCGAGGTCTTCGGCCTGAACCTGTCCGACTTCGCCGCCGCCACCTCGGCCAACTTCGACCGGCTGTTCGCGAAGGCCGCCGCCTGATGGCCCGGCTGCATTGCACCATCCTGGGCTGCGGCTCGTCGGGGGGTGTGCCGCGCCTGGGCGGGCTCTGGGGTGAGTGCGACCCGACCGACCCGAGGAACCGCCGCCGCCGCTGCTCGCTGCTGATCGAGCGGGTCACGGCGGACGGCACGACGCGGGTGCTGATCGACACGACGCCCGACATGCATCCGCAGCTTCTGGATGCGGGCGTGGGGGAGCTGGACGCCGTGGCCTGGACCCACGCCCATGCCGATCATGTCCACGGCATCGACGACCTGCGCCAGATCGTCTTCAACATGCAGAAACGCCTGCCGGTCTGGGCCGACGCCGATACGCAACAGGCGCTGCTCACGCGCTTCGGCTATGCCTTTGCGCAGCCCGAAGGTTCGCTCTACCCGCCGATCCTCGACCTCAACACGATCGAGGGCCCGTTCGAGATCACGGGCGCGGGCGGCACGGTCCGGCTCGAGCCCTTCCGCGTCAGCCACGGGCCCACCGAGGCGCTCGGCTTTCGCGTCGGCGCCCTGGCCTATCTGCCGGATGTGGTGGCCATCCCCGAAGAGGCCTGGCCCCGGCTCGAGGGGCTCGAGATGTGGGTGCTCGACGCGCTGCGCCGCAAGCCGCACCCGACCCATGCCCATCTCGCGCTCGCGCTGGAATGGATCGCGCGGGCGCGTCCCCGGCGGGCGATCCTGACCAACATGCATATCGACCTCGACTATGCGACGCTGGCGGCGGAGCTTCCGGCGCATGTCGTGCCGGCCTACGATGGGCTGACGTTCGACCTCGCCGCATGAGCGCGCTGATCGACGTCATCCTGCCTGTCTTCCTCGTCATCGGATTCGGATATGCCGCCGCGCGTGCGGGCCTCGTGTCCGATCTTGCCGTGGATGCGGTGATGCGGTTCGCGCAGAACTTCGCCGTACCCTGCCTGCTCTTCTCGTCGATCGCGCGGCTCGACCTTGCGGCGAACTACGACCTCGGCCTGTTCGCGGCCTTCTATGTCGGCGCCTTCACCGGCTTCGGCCTCGGCTTTGCCGGCGCGCGCTACCTGGCCCGCCGTCCGGTCGAGGATTGCGTGGCCATCGGCTTTGCCTGCCTCTTCTCGAACTCGCTGCTGCTGGGCCTGCCCATCACCGAACGCGCCTATGGCCCGGAGGCGCTGGCCGCGAACTACGCGATCATCTCGATCCACTCGCCGCTTCTCTACGGCTTCGGCATCACGGTGATGGAGCTTGTCCGCTCGCGCGGGATGGGCTTGTCGAAGGCGCGGCTCGGGCGGCAGGTGGTGACGGCGATCTTCCGGCAGCCGCTGGTGATCGGGATCTCGCTGGGCTTCGTCGTGAACCTCACGGGTCTGGCCCTGCCCGGCGCGCTCTCGGCCGCGGTCGAGATGATGAGCCGCGCGGCGCTTCCCACCGCGCTCTTCGGTCTGGGGGGCGTGCTGCTGCGCTACCGGCCCGAGGGCGACATGAAGCTGATCGGGATGGTCACGATGATCTCGCTGATCGTGCATCCGGGGATCGTCTGGCTTCTGGGCCGGCATGTCGCGAGCCTCGATACGGCCCAGATCCGCTCGGCCGTGGTCACGGCGGCGATGGCGCCGGGGGTCAACGCCTATCTCTTCTCCAACGTCTATGGCGTGGCAAAGCGCGTCACCGCCTCGGCCGTGCTGATCGCGACGGGCGTCTCGATCCTCACCACCTGGTTCTGGCTGCAACTGCTGCCCTGACGCACAGAGCCGTCAGGGGCGCTTGCGCTCGGTGACATAGGCCAGCGCGAGCGGCAGCGCGTTCAGCCCGCGCGAGGCCGGCCGGGCGAGGCGCAGGGCGGCGGCGGCGGGCGTGATCATGGCCAGCAGCATCGCCATCCGGCGGACGGCCCTCCAGGTTCCTTCGGGCGCATGGTCGAGATAGGTGTTCAGCGCCACCCCCAGAACATCGTGCGAGGTCCGGTCGGCGCAGAGGCACGAATGAATGAAGATCATCACGTCGAGCGCGAAATGCCGCCGTCTCCGCCGCCGGTCGGACCAGTGCGAGAGGCTGATGAAGCGCGCGGAGGCGCCGTCCCAGCAGATCGCCCGGACCGTGGGCCGACCGTGGGTAACGCCCGCGCTGTGAAGCAGGGCAAGCGCCTTGCCCGCGGCCGCGAAGGCCGCCGTCCGCTCGCGCGTCCGCACATCGGAGGAGCGCAGGAGGTGGCGAAGGTTCGCCCCCGCATCGCGCGTCACGAGCCAGTCGCCGTGGCCGCTCACTATCGTGCCGACGGGAAGGCCCGCCGCGGCCATCCGCTCGAACGCCTCACGTTCCCGCCGGAGCAGGCGGCGCATGTCGCCCTTGCGCTGCCAGGCACGGTGGGTCAGATCCTCGATGCGCTTCAGCCAGAGCTGATCGCCGTCCGGCAGAGGCAGGGGCCGGACCCGCACCGGCGGCTCGCAGAGCCCGGCCCGGATCACCTCGGCGAAGGGATCAGCGGAGGAAGAGGCTGCATCGACCTGGGACATGAGGAACACCCCGGCGGCACCGTGCCGTCATGCTCCGAGGTTAGCAGCGGATTCCGGCCGGCCGAGAGCGCCTGTTGACGCACCCACGAAAGAATATGTCGCCAAGGGGTCTCGATCGTCCGCGGCCGACGCCGCGCCGCCCTTCCGGGTGACGCTCGACATGCGAAGGGCGGCCCGAAGGCCGCCCCCGTCACTCCTGCCCGCCCGGCTCAGCGCCAGCTGAAGAAGTCGGACGGCGCCCGGCCGAGAAGCTCCGAGGCCAGTTCGGCGCCCAGCGCGGCCGCGTCGGGAATGCCGCCCCGGATCTCGCCCGAGATCGACTCGGAGCCGTCGGGCCGCAGGATCTCGCCGCGCAGCCAGATCTGGTCGCCTTCCAGCACCGCAAGGCCCGCGATCGGCGTCTCGCACGAGCCGTCGAGCTTCAGCAGGAAGCTGCGCTCGGCCGCAAGCCGGTGGCCGGTGGGCACGTCATGGATCGCGGCCAGCATCTCCTGCGTGCGCGGATCGTCGATCCGCCGCTCGATCCCGATGGCGCCCTGCGCGACGGCCGAGAGCATCTCTTCGGGCTCGATGGCGACACGGGGCACGTGGTCCATCTTCAGCCGGTTCAGCCCGGCCATCGCGAGGAACGTGCCCCGCGCCACCCCGTCATTGAGCTTCTTGAGACGGGTCTGGAGGTTTCCGCGGAACTCGACCACCTGAAGGTCCGGCCGCTTGTTCAGGAGTTGCGCGCGGCGGCGCAGGCTCGACGAGCCGACCGTGGCGCCCTGCGGCAAATCAGCCAGCCCGCCCTCGGCGTAGGTGATGAAGGCGTCCCGCGTGTCCTCGCGCGGCAGGTAGGTGTCGAGGATCAGCCCCTCGGGCTGAAGCGTCGGCATGTCCTTCATCGAATGGACGGCGATGTCGATTCCCCCGTCCAGCAGGGCCTCCTCGATCTCGCGCGTGAACAGGCCCTTGCCGCCGATCTCTTTCAGAGGGCGGTCCAAGACCTTGTCACCCGTGGTTTTTATGACCACGATTTCGAATGCCTCTTTCGGCAGCGAGAACGCGGCCGACAGGCGGCTCCGGGTCTCGTAGGCCTGAGCCAACGCAAGCGGCGAGCCGCGCGTGCCGATCTTGAGGGGTTCAGCGGGGGTGGGCATGGAGTGTGTCATGCCGATTTGGTTAGCGCTGTCCATTTGCCCTGACAACTCCCCATATTGACATCCCATGCGCAGCTTGGGAACCAGCAGGCAAGCTGAGAAGGAGCACCCCATGACCAAGACGATGCTGCGTGCGCTGCGGGGCGAGACCCTGCCCACGCCCCCGATCTGGCTGATGCGTCAAGCCGGCCGTTACCTGCCGGAATACCGTGCGACGCGGGCCGAGGCGGGCGACTTCCTCTCGCTGTGCTACAACCCCGAGCTGGCCGCCGAGGTGACGCTGCAACCGATCCGCCGCTATGGCTTTGACGCCGCGATCCTGTTCGCGGACATCCTGCTCCTGCCGCAGGCGCTTGGGGCGGATCTGTGGTTCGAGACGGGCGAAGGCCCGCGGATGTCCACGATCACCGACATGGCCGGGGTCGAGGCGCTGAAGGGCAAGGATGAGATCCACGAGAAGCTGGCTCCGGTCTATGAGACCTGCCGCATCCTCGCCCGCGAACTGCCCAAGGAAACCACTTTCATCGGTTTTGCCGGGATGCCCTGGACGGTCGCGACCTACATGATCGCGGGCCGCGGCTCGAAGGACCAGGCGGCTGCGCACAAGCTGAAGGACACCGACCGTCCGGCCTTCGAGGCGCTGATGGACCGGATCACCGAGGCCACGATCGAATATCTCTCGAAGCAGGTCGAGGCCGGCTGCGAGGTGGTCAAGCTCTTCGACAGCTGGGCCGGATCGCTGAAAGGTCAGGACTTCGAGGATTTCGCGGTCGCCCCGGCGAAGAAGATCATCGCCGAGCTGAAGGCGCGTCATCCGGGCCTGCCGATCATCGCCTTCCCGCGCGAGGCGGGCGAGGGCTACATCGGCTTCGCCGAAAAGACCGGCGCCGATTGCGTGGCCATCGACAACTCGGTCAGCCCGGAATGGGCCGCCGAGAACGTCCAGAAGGGCAAGAGCTGCGTGCAGGGCAACCTTGACCCGAAATACATGATCACGGGCGGCGACGAACTCGTGCAGGCCACGAAGCGCGTGGTGGAGGCGTTCAGGAACGGCCCGCACATCTTCAACCTCGGCCACGGCATCACCCCCGAGGCCGACCCCGAGAACGTGACGCTGCTGATCGAGACGATCCGCGGCAAATGATCCCTCGGGGGCGGCTCACGCAGGCTTGAGCCGCCCCCCGTTGCCTCGGCCCCACGTCCGCGACAGGGTAGCCCTTCCCTCTCCCGGAGTTGACCCATGCGGCCCTCCCGCAGATCCCTGTCTGTCCCCTGCATCGCGCTGGCGGCGCTTCTGCCGATGCTGCCCGCCGCGGCACTCGCCAAGCCCGAAGCCTGTCTGACCTCGCTGGAAGGCTTTCCGACCGCCCTCGCCTACGATACCGGGGACGAGGAGGTGCGGGCCAACCGCTCGATCCGCGAGAGGTGGCTGGGCGGCTATGGCAGGATCACCTGCCCCGGCTATGTGACGCTGCGCGCGATGACCCCGGGGCTGAATGACCGCGAACGGTCGGTCTTCTGCCTGCAGTTCGATCGCGAGGCGAACACCTACACCGGCTTTGCCGAGGGCAAGCGCGACGCCTACCTGCATTGCGCGAAGCCGTCGGGGGCCTTCTGCGAGAAGGTGAATGCCTCGGCCGAGACGGCCGGCAAGGTCGCGGGCGCGGCGGGCAAGGCGCTGAACGGGGTCCGGGCGGTCGAGAACAGCGCGGGCGCCGTGGTGCTCTCGGGAACGACCGGATCGGTTTCGGCGGCGCTCTCCAACCTGGGCGCGACGGCCCTTGCCACGGTCACCGCCCCGGCCGCCCTCACGGCCGCCGCTGTCACCGTCGTGGCGGTCGGCGGCGCGGTCTATGTCTGCAGCGAGTAGACCGCCCCGCCGGTGGCGCCGCCTCTGTCAGATCCACTTGGCCAGCGGCGGCAGGCTCATGAGCACGGCGTTGGCATCGTGTCCGGTCTCGAGGCCGAACTTCGTCCCGCGGTCATAGACGAGGTTGTATTCCGCATAGAGCCCGCGATGGATCAGCTGCGCCTCGCGGTCGGCCTCGGTCCAGGGGGTGCCCATCCGCCTCTCGACGAGGGGCACGAAGGCGGGCAGGAACGCCTCGCCCACCGCGCGGGTGAAGGCGAAGTCCGCCTCCCAGTCGCCGCTGTTCAGGTCGTCGTAGAAGATCCCCCCGACGCCCCGCGCGCGGCCGCGGTGGGGAATGAAGAAATACTCGTCGGCCCAGGCCTTGAAGCGGGGATAGTAGTCCGCCCCGTGCGCCTCGCAGGCCCGGCGCAGCGTGGCGTGGAAATGCTCGGTGTCCTCGGGATGGTCAAGGCAGGGATTGAGGTCCGAGCCGCCGCCGAACCACCAGGCGTGCGGGGTCCAGAACATGCGGGTGTTCATGTGGACGGCGGGCGCGTGCGGGTTCTGCATATGCGCCACGAGGCTGATGCCCGAGGCCCAGAACCGCGGATCCTCGGCCATGCCCGGCACACCGCGCGCGGCCATCGCCTGCTGCGCCCGCGCCGCCAGCGTGCCGTGGACGGTCGAGACATTCACGCCCACCTTTTCGAACACCCGCCCGCCGCGCAGCACGCTCATCAGCCCGCCGCCCCCCGCCTCGCGGGTGGTCTCGGTCACCTCGAACCGGCCCGGCGCCGGATCGGTGGGAGAGCCGCCCGCCGCGGCATCCTCCAGCCCCTCGAAGGCCGCGAGGATCCGGTTCCTCAGCTCGCGGAACCAGTCGGCGGCCCGTGCCTTCTGCCCGTCCATCGCATCATTCATGCATCCCTCCCGCAGCTTTGTGCTCAGGGCTAGCAGCTTTCCTGCCAGCGATCCAGAAAAGGCGGCTCAGAATCCTCTGGCGCGGCGCCGGGAATGGATTAGCTTCAGCCTCATGAAACATGCCGCGCTCCTCCTACTGCCCCTGCTTGCCGCCTGCGCCACACCGCAGGAGCGGTGCCTCCTGCAGGCGACGCGCGATCTGCGCGTGGTGGACGAGCTGATCCAGGAGGGAGAGCGCAATCTCGCCCGCGGCTACGCGATCGAGGAAGTGACGGATTACCGCACCGAATGGGTGCAATGCCGTCCGCCGATCGTCCGCTACAGGCCCGACGGCCGGCGCGTGGTCTATCCCGCGCGGCACTGTTTCGATCAGGTGCCCTACACGGTGCGCCAGCCGCGCGCGATCGACCTCGCGGCCGAGGCCCGCACCCTTGATCAGCTCAAGCGCAAGCGGGTCGAGCTGGCCCGGACGGCCGGCCCGGCGGTCCAGCAATGCAAGCTGATCTATCCCGAGACGAACTGACGGCGGGGCCCCTGCGCCCGCCGGAACGCTCTCAGTGAACGGGGGCCAGGGCCGGGTCGATCAGGCTGCGCCCCCCGTCCAGCGTCACGACCTGCCCGGTCATGAAGGCCGCCGCGTCCGAGGCGAGGAACTGCACCGTCTCGACGATCTCGGCCGGCGAGGCGATGCGCTTCATCGGCGTGCGCTCGGTGATCTGGGCGCGCATCGCCGGGCTGTCCTTCAGCGCGGTCTGGAGGCTCGCGCTCATGACCGAGCCGAAGGAGACGGCGTTGACGCGGATGCCCTTGGACGCCAGCGCCACGGCCATCGAGCGGGTCATCTGCTCGACCGCGGCACAGCTGATCGAATAGGCCAGCAACTCGGGCTGGGTGCGGATCGCGGCAATCGACGACAGATTGATGATCGAGCCGACCTGCGTGGGCTTTTCCTCGCTCTTTTCCGCGCGCGCGATCATGCGTTTGGCGGTCATCTGGGTGAGGCGCAGGCCGGTCAGCAGGTTCTGCTGCAAGAGCAGTTCGACCGCGTCCTCCTCCATGCAGAGCGGGTCCGAGAGCGCGATCTGCCGGCTGGCGTTCACGAGGATGTCCACCCGGTCGAAGGCGTCCATCGTGGCCGAGAGCAGGTTGGTGATGGTGAGCTTTTCGCGCAGGTCGCCGGCGAACATGCGCACGGGCCCCTCGCTGCGGGCCTCTTCGCCGATCTGGTCGGCGAGGCGCTCTTCGTCCATGTCCACGAACATCACGTTCGCGCCCTTGTCCACGAAATGCCGGGCCACGGCGAGGCCGATGCCGGCGGCGGCTCCGGTCACGATGGCGGTCTTGCCGGAAATGACGAGCGACATGCGAGGCTCCCCTTATGCAGATGTGCCGGCCGTGCGTTGCGGTCGCGCGGCACGGACGATGCGGAAGGCGGCATCGCCGCTGATCTCCTCCACCTCGCGGAAGAGGGCGCGGAGACCGCGGTCATAGGGCAGATGCCGGTTGGCCACCAGCCAGAGCACGCCGGACGGGGCCAGAAGCCGGGCCGCCGCCTGCAGGAAGCCCATCCCGAGCGTCGGATCGGCCTCGCGCGTGGTGTGGAAGGGCGGGTTGCAGACCACCACATCGGCCGGTTTCGACAGGCGGAAGCGCGTGGCGTCGGCCCAGTGGAAATGGGCGCGCTCGTCAGTGATGTTCAGCCGCGCGCAATCCAGCGCCGCATGCTCGGCCTCGACCAGGTCGATCCGCTTCACGGCCCGCCGCTCGAGCACCGTGCGCGCGAGGAAGCCCCAGCCCGCGCCCAGATCCACCACCCGGCCCGAGAGATCGGGCGGAAGGGCCTCGAGCAGAAGCTGCGAGCCGCGGTCGGGCGCATCGGCCGAGAAGATGCCGGGAAGGGTGCGGAAACCGCCTGCAATCTCGGCCGGACGCGCCGCCCAGTCCTCGAGCCCCGGCTCGGCCGCGAAGGTGAAGAGCTTGCCATGCGCCTTGGAGAGCGTCGCCGACACGGCCAGACGCTCGGCCAGATCGCGCCAGACCGCTTCGATCCCGTCGGTCTTCTGCCCGTCCACGACGATGAGCCCGCCCGGCTCGACCGCGGCGGTGGCCTCGGCCAGCAGCGCCCGCGCCTCGGCCCGCGCGCGCGGCAGGCAGACGACGGCGGCCGCATGGCCCGAACCGCCCGCCACGGCCACGCGGTATCCCTGCGCCGCGAGCGCATCGTGATCGGGCCGGAAGCCCTGCACCAGCAGAAGCCGGTCCTTCGGCAGCGCCGACAGATCATCGGCCGCGCGCGGACGATAGACGACGATGCTGCCCGCGTCGGGCAGCACGACCGCGCCGGTTTCCAGCGCCAGTGTCAAGCGGGCAGATCGCATCCGCAGGCCCCGGGGCCTATTCCTTTTCCATGGTGCACTGGAGCGGATGCTGGTGGCGCCGCGCGAAATCCATCACCTGGGCCACCTTGGTCTCGGCGACCTCGAACGAGAAGACGCCCACCACCGCCAGCCCCTTCTTGTGGACGGTCAGCATGATCTCGAAGGCCTGCGCATGGCTGAGGCCGAAGAACCGTTCGAGCACATGGACGACGAACTCCATCGGCGTGTAGTCGTCATTGAGCAGCAGCACCTTGTAGAGAGGCGGCCGCTGCGTCTTGCTGCGGGTCTTGGTCAGGATGGACGTGTCGTCGCCGGTGCCGCCCGTCTTGTCGGACATCTGAAGCGGACGAAGTTTCAAGATCGTGGCTCCTGCCGGTGGGCGGATTCGCGGTTTGCGAGAGAGAAACAGTATAGTCGGTTTTCATCCGTCGGAAAGGGGCGGACATGACGCGGAGAGGCTTGCGGCCGGGGGGGCTTGCGGCTTAATCCGGCTGCGACGGGAGGGGCTATGGACCGGCGCATCACCACCATCGCGTTCGACGCGGACGACACACTCTGGCAGAACGAGGCCTTCTACCGGCTGACGCAGGAGCGTTTTGCGGCCCTGCTCGCCGACCATGTCGAGGCGGGCCGGCTGCATGACCGGCTGCTCGAGGCCGAGCGGCGCAACCTCGGCCACTACGGATTCGGCATCAAGGGCTTCATGCTGTCGATGATCGAGACCGCCATCGAGGTGACCGAGCAGCGGGTTCCGGCCGCGGTGATCGGCGAGATCATCGCCGCAGGCCAGGAGATGCTGGCCCACCCGATCGAGCTTCTGCCCCATGCGCGTCAGGCCGTGGAGGTCCTGGCGGCCGATTTCCGTGTCATTCTTGTCACGAAGGGCGATCTTCTCGACCAGGAGCGGAAGCTCGCCCAGTCGGGGCTGGGAGAGATGTTCGACGCGGTCGAGATCGTTTCGGACAAGAACGCGCGCGTCTATGACCGGATCTTCCGGCAGCACGGCGACGGACCGGAGCGCGCGCTGATGGTGGGCAACTCCTTGAAATCCGACGTTCTGCCACCGATCGAGGCCGGGGGATTCGGCGTGCATGTGCCCCACGGCCTGACCTGGGCGCTGGAACATGCCGATCCGCCCGACGGGCACCCGCGGTTCTTCACGCTGCCGGACCTCGCCGGGCTGGCCTCGCTCATCGAGACCCTTAACGAGAATCCGCCGTAACTTGAAGTTCTTGACCGGGCGCGCCCCACTTTTGCCACAGACGTTAAAAAGGCTGGCGAAAGCCCTTGAAATGGAGGGGTTTTCCTGAATCGCCTCCTGTGCTAGCGTCGGGTCAAATCATAAGATCCCCGGACTGCGTAAACCGGCGGAAACGAGGCAGACAGAAGGACAGGCGACGTGACATCGCAGCTGGGGCAGTACGTCCGGAAAATGCTATTCGTGGTCGCAGCCGTGGTGGTTGCAGCGCAGTCGGCCGTTGCCGCGCCCTACGCGGCCATCGTCATGGATGCGCGAACGGGCGAGACGCTTTACGAGACCAACGCCCGCACGCGCCTGCATCCGGCGTCATTGACCAAGATGATGACGCTCTACATCACCTTTCAGGCCATCCAGCGGGGCGAAATCTCGCTCGACAGCATGGTGACGGTGACGAAGAACGCGGCAGCGGAACCCCCCTCCAAGCTGGGCCTGAAGAGCGGGCAGCGCATCGCGCTCCGCTATCTGATCCGCGCCGCCGCCGTGAAGTCGGCCAACGACGCCGCCACCGCGATCTGCGAGGCGGTGGGCGGCTCCGAGGCCGCCTTCACCGAAAGGATGAACCGGACGGCGAAGGCCATCGGGATGACCAACTCGACCTTCAAGAACTGCCACGGCCTCACGGCCGAGGGTCATCTGTCCACCGCCTATGACATGAACATGCTGGGCCGGCGGCTCTTCTTCGATTTCCCCCAGTATTACAACATCTTCTCGCGCCGGACGGCGGATGCGGGCGTGACCACGGTCTCGAACACCAACAGACGTTTCCTCGATGCCTACAAGGGCGCGGACGGGATCAAGACCGGCTACACCTCGCCCGCGGGCTACAACCTGACCGGCTCGGCGCAGCGCGGCAACAAGCGCATCATCGCCACGGTCTTCGGCGGCAAGAGCACCGCCCACCGCAACGCCAAGATGGCCGAACTGCTCGACCTCGGCTTTCGTGAGGCGCCGGCGAACGCCAAGGTCCGCAAGCCGGCCCCGATCGACACCAATGCCCTTGCGATCGCCTCGGCTCAGGCGGCCCAGCAGCCGCCGCTCGAGATGGCGTCGCTGACACGGTCTCCGCGGCCGCAGGCCCGGCCGGGCTCGTCCGCGGCCATCGCGGCGGCCGCCGTGGTGAACTCGATGCAGGGCGGGATCGAAAGCGCGCTGGCGCAGGCTTCGGCCGAGGATGTGGTGGCGATGCAGGTGGCGCAGGCGGTTTCGTTCGAGGGCGAGGGCTCCGATTCGGGCATCGCACCCCGCAGCCGCCCGGCGATGCAGCTGGTGGCTGCCTCGCCGGTGCCCACCTCACCCGAGGTGATCACCCGCATGTCCACCTCGGGCGGGCGCCACTGGGGCGTGAACGTGGGCCGTTTCCCCTCGCGCACGGCGGCCGAGCGGCAGCTCATGCAGATCGCGCTGGCCGAGACCGGCACCCTCGCCGAGGGCCTGCGCAAGATCATCGACCGCCCCGGCGGGTATGATGCGAACTTCATGGGTCTCACGCAGGACCAGGCCGATCTCGCCTGCCGCCGCCTGCAGGCCCGCGCCATCCAGTGCTTTGCCATCGGCCCCTGAGCTCACAGCCGACCCTCCAACAAAAGGCCCGCGAGGTGACTCGCGGGCCTTTTGCCATGCGCCTCTGGTCCGCCCCTATTGCCGGGGCTGATCGTCGTAATCGGTCTTGAGGATGCGGTTCGCGTCGCCTTCCGGGTCGTCATACTGGCGCGACTTCAGCGACCAGAAGAAGGCGGCCAGCCCCAGCCCCCCGAGGAAGAGCGAGATGGGGATGAGGTAGGCAAGAATGTCCATCACTTCACCCGCAGCGCATTGAGCGAGACGCTGATCGACGAGAGCGACATGGCCAGCGCCGCAGCGAGCGGCGTGGCGAGGCCCACCAGCGCGATCGGAACGGCCACCACGTTGTAGAGGCCCGAAATGGCAAAGTTCTCGCGGATCCGCCGGGTCGCCTTGACCGCGATCCGGGCGGCATCGGCGATGGGCGCCATGTCCTTGCCCAGAAGCACGATGTCGGACGCCACCCGCGCCGCATCGAGCGCCGAGGCCGGCGATATCGACACATGGGCCGCCGCCAGCGCCGCCGTATCGTTGAGCCCGTCGCCCACCATCAGCACGCGCCGCCCCTCGGCCGTGAGGTCGGAAACGCGCGCGGCCTTCTCGGCCGGAAGCTGGCCCGACCGCCACTCCGCAATCCCGAGCCGGTACGCCAGATCCGCCACGGCGCCTTCGGTGTCGCCCGAGAGCAGCAGGATGCGCTTGCCCTGCCCCGTCAGCGCGCGCACCGCCTCTTCGGCGCCGGGCCGGAGCCGGTCCGCGAAGGTGATGGCGCGGGTGGCGCCCGAGATCGAAAGGTAGGTGGCGGTGACCGGCTCGGGCGCGGCACCGACCCATTCGGCGCGGCCGAGGCGGACGGTGCGCCCGCCGTGACGCCCCTCGACGCCGAAACCGGGCACCTCACGCAGGTCGGTGACGTGGGCGGGGCGCAGGCCCATGTCCCGCGCGGCCGCCGCCAGCGCCGTGGCGAGCGGGTGCGACGAGGCCCCGGCCAGCGCCGCCGCCACCTCCAGTTCGGCCCGCGCGAGCGTCGCCAGATTGGTGGGTTGCGGCGTGCCCAGCGTCAGCGTGCCTGTCTTGTCGAAGACGACCGTATCCACCTCGGCCAGACGCTCGAGCGCGGTCCCGTCCTTGATCAGCAGCCCCTTGCGGAAGAGCCGCCCGCTCGCCGCCGTCACCACGGCGGGCACCGCCAGACCGAGCGCGCAGGGGCAGGTGATGATGAGAACCGCCGCCGAGATGTTGATCGAGGTCCGCAGGTCGCCGTTCGTGATCCACATCCAGACCCCGAAGGCGCTGAAGGACAGCAGATGCACCAGCGGCGAATAGAGACGCGAGGCGCGCTCGGCCAGCGAGGTGTATCGGGTCCGCGCGCTCTCGGCCACCGCCACCAGATCGGCCATCCGGTGCAGCGAGCTGTCCCGGCCGGCCGCCGTCACCCGCAGGGTGAGCGGGCCGGTCAGGTTGACCTCGCCCGCCGAGACGACCGTATCCGGGCCCGCCGGGACCGGCAGGCTTTCGCCCGTCAGAAGCGAGCGGTCCAGCTCGGAAAAGCCCTGCGTCACGACGCCATCGACCGGCATCCGCCCGCCCGGACGCACGCGCACCAGATCGCCGGCGGCCAGCTCGGCGATGGGCACGGTGACTTCCTCGCCGTCCCGCAGGAGCGTCGCGCGCGGCACCTCGAGCGCCGCCAGTTCCTCGGCCGCCGATCGCGCCACGGCGCGGGTGCGATGGTCGAGATACCGCCCGGCCAGAAGGAAGAAGGTCAGCATCACCGCCGCGTCGAAATAGGCGTGGTGACCCGAGTGGAAGGTCTCGAACAGCGAGATCGAGGAGGCGAGGACGATGGCCAGCGAGATCGGCACGTCCATGCCGAGCCGCCCGGCCCGGAGCGAACGCCACGCGCTGCGGAAGAAGGGTTGCCCCGCGAAGACGACCGTCGGCAGGGCGATCGCCGCCGAGATCCAGTGAAACAGGTCGCGCGTCGCGGCCTCGGCCCCCGACCAGACGGCCACCGAGAGCAGCATGACGTTCATCATCGAGAAGCCCGCCACGCCCAGCCGCATCAGCAGGTCGCGCCCCTGCCGGTCGGTCTCGGTCGCAGACAGCATCCCCGCATCCAGCTCGTGCGCCTCGTAGCCGAGCCGCGACAGGGCCTCGATCAGGACCGGAGCGGTCACTTCGGCCTCGGCATCGACCGACACCCGGCGCAGCGTCAGGTTCACCCGCGCCGAACGGACACCGGGGAGTTTCTCGAGCCCGCCCTCGACCGTGGTCATGCAGGCGGCGCAATGGGCCGTCGGCAGGGACAGCACGAGCCGCCCCGACGCAGGCCCCACCATGGCCGCCAGCCGCTCGGCCGAAGGCGCCGCGAGGCAGGCCGGGCAGGCCGACGCGCCTCCGGCGGCCTCGGCCTGGGGCACGTCCATCCGCTCGACCACCGACATGGTTCAGTTCCGGACGTGCAGATCGAGCCGCTGGCGGAACAGCGTGCCCGATGCGGAGGTGGCCTCGACCCGCAGGATCCATTTGCCGGGCGCAAGCTCCTGCGCCGCGCGGAAGGCGCCGTCGCGGAGGAGGAACTCGGGCCGGCGGTCGTCGCGCGCCTCGGTCGAGCGGCCGATCAGGACGTCGAGCGTATGGACGGCGGCCGGTCGGCCCTCGGCGTCGCGGAAGCGCAGCGTGATCTCGTGGGCGGTGTCGTCATAGTCGGCCGCCAGAGACCAGCCGAGCGCCTGCTGCGCCGTCCGCTCGGCGTCGAAGGTCTGGCTGGCCACGTAAGGATTCTGCACCTCGAGCCCCGGAAAGGTCGAGACCGCCTTGAACGCCATGAGAAGATTCACCGCGATGATGACGCCGAAGGCCCCGACGGTGATGGCCAGAACCTTGCGCCCGGTGATTTCGGCCATGTCAGTTGCCCCTTCCGTTGAAGATCGTGTCGTGATGGACCCGCTGCGCGGCCGAGAGATCCTCGACCCAGAGCCGGACATCGGTGCGCTCGGCCTCGGCAGCCGAGGTGCCACGGTTCGCGATGATATAGACGCGCTGGGTCATGGTCTCGTTCGCGGGAACGGTTACCACGGAACCCGGCACCCCCTCCAGCGAAAGGGCGAGATCGGCGGCGCTGGTCACCGAGATCTGATAGTCGCGCGCCTCGCCCTGCTTGTTGCGCAGCCGGACGTCGTAGGTGTTGCGGATCGACCCGTCGGAGAGCGTGACGAAGATCGGGTTGCGCAGCGGCGTCACGTTGATGTCGATCGGCGAGCGCAGGAAGAGGGCCACGACGAGCGCCACGCCCACCCCGCTCCAGAGGGCGGTGTAGAACAGGGTCCGCACCCGGAAGATGTGCCGCCAGGCGGACCGGGCCGGCTGGCCCGCACGCTCGGCGCGTTCGTCGGTCAGCGCGAGGTAGCCGATCAGGCCGCGCGGCTTGCCGATCTTGTCCATCACCTCGTCGCAGGCGTCGATGCAGAGCGCGCAGGTGATGCAGGCAAGCTGCTGGCCATCCCGGATGTCGATGCCCATCGGGCAGACGTTCACGCAGGCCATGCAGTCGATGCAGTCGCCCTGCGTCTCCGAGACCGGCTCACCCTTCTTGAGCTTGCCGCGCGGCTCGCCGCGCCATTCGCGGTAGGCGACGGTGATGGTCTCCTCGTCCATCATCGCGGCCTGGATGCGCGGCCAGGGGCAGGCATAGATGCAGATCTGCTCGCGCGCGAAGCCGCCGAAGGCGAAGGTCGTGGCGGTCAGGGTCGCCATCGTGATGTAGGCGACGGGATGGGCGTTGCCGGTCACGAGATCGACGAGAAGCGTCGGCGCATCGGTGAAGTAGAACACCCAGGCCCCGCCGGTGGCGAGGCCGATCAGCAGCCAGAGCGTCCATTTCGTAAGATATTTCCGCGTCTTCTCTAAGTCCCACCGCTGCCGCAGCAGGCGGATGCGCGCGTTGCGGTCGCCTTCGACCCAGCGTTCGACGAGGATGAAGAGATCGGTCCAGACCGTCTGCGGGCAGGCATAGCCGCACCAGACGCGCCCCGCGGCCGAGGTAAAGAGAAAGAGGCCAAGTCCCGCCATGATCAGCAGGCCCGCCACGAAGTAGAATTCGTGCGGCCAGATCTCGATCATGAAGAAGAAGAAGCGCCGGTTCGCGATGTCGACGAGGATCGCCTGATCGGGAAGGCTCGGGCCACGGTCCCAGCGGATCCAGGGCGCGATGTAGTAGATCCCCAGCGTCACGGCCAGGATCCACCACTTGAGAGTGCGGAACTGGCCGCTCACCCGCTTGGGGAAGACAGGCTCGCGCTTGGCATAGAGGCTGGACGTTTCGGTATCGGGGCTGGTCACGACGGACTCCGGCTTCGTGGATGTTCCGGGTGCTATCAGACAGGACCGCCATGGCAACTTGACATCGGTCAAAATTACGCATCCGTGATGCATCATTCACGGCAGGGACAGGCCCTCCATCTCCCGCTCTGGGGCATGGGAGGCGCCGACCCTCCGCACTCGGAACGCGTGAACTGAACCGAGGGCCGGCGTCGGCCCGGGAGATCATCCCCCCGGGCCGCTTCAGCACCACTTACTCGCCGCCGCCGAGGCCGTGGACATAGATGGCCACCGACCGGATGTCCGCTTCGGACAGGCGGTTGTTCCAGTTGGGCATCACGCCGAAGCGCGCGTAGGTCACCGACTCGGTGATCGTCTCGCGGCTTCCGCCATAGAGCCAGATCGCGTCCGTCAGGTTCGGGGCGCCCACGTCGCGGCTGCCGGTGCCATCGTCGCCGTGGCAGGCGGCGCAGTTGTCGAGGAAGACCGTCGCGCCTTCGGTGGCAAGAGCGGCGTCATGCTCCTGCCCCGAGATCTGCAGGACATATTCGACCACCTGCGAAAGCTGGGTGTCATCCAGCAGACCGTCGGCGCCGAAACGCGGCATCTCGGAATAGCGCGCGTTGTCGTCGGTCGTGTTGCGGATGCCGTGCGTGACGGTGGTGTGGATCGACTCGATGTCGCCGCCCCAGATCCAGTCGTCGTCGAGCAGGTTGGGATAGCCCTGCCCCTGCACGCCCGCCGCCCCCGAGCCGTGGCACTGCACGCAGTTGGTGCGGAACACGGCCGCACCGGCGTTGGTCGCGTACTGGACCAGATCCGGGTTGGCCGCGATCTCGGTCAGCTCCGTCTCGACGAGCCGCGTGCGGATCTCGGCATTGGCGTCGGCGTAGGCCTGGATCTCGGCGGCCACATCGGCCCGCGTCGATTGGCCGAGAAGCCCCTTGGTGGCGTCGTTCACCAGCGGCCAGGCCGGGTAGAGGATCGAATAGCCGATCGCCCAGATGATGGTGACATAGAAGGTCCAGAGCCACCAGCGCGGCATCGGATTGTCATATTCCTCGATGCCATCCCAGGAATGGCCCGTGGTCGGCGGCTCGCCCGGCTTCTGTTTCGTCGGTTTCACACTCATTTCCTCGCCTCCTCGGACGACGACTCCGGGTCGTCATCGGCGGGTTTTGTCTCGTGACGGAAGATCGCGTTGGCGGCGTCCTCATGGTGCTTTCGGCTTCTCGGACGCCAGGCCCAGAACACCACGCCCACGAAGAAGAGCGTCATCACGACCAGCATCCAGCTGTCCGCAAAGCCGCGCAGCAGGCTGTAGGTCTCCATGCCCCGCCCCTTTACCGGCTGTCGTCAGGCGTGAAGGTCGAGAAATCGACCATCGTGCCCAGCACCTGCAGGTAGGCGATCAGCGCGTCCATCTCCGTCAGCTGCGGCTGGCCGTCGAAGTTGCGCACGGCGGCCTTGCCATAGCGCTCGAGCAGCCCGTCGCTGTCACCCAGCGGATCCGCCTGCACCCGGAAATCGGCAACCGCGGCTTCCATCATCTCGTCGGAGTAGGGCACGCCGACGATGCGGTGCGTCGCCATCGTGTCACGGATGTAGCGTCCGTCGATCACTCGGTTCGAGAGGAAGCCGTATTTCGGCATGATCGATTCGGGCACCACCGACTGCGGGTCGGTGAGGTGATCGACGTGCCACTCGTCCGAGTAACGCTCGCCCACGCGGGCGAGGTCCGGGCCGGTGCGCTTGGAGCCCCACTGGAACGGGTGGTCGTACATCGACTCGGCCGCAAGGCTGTAGTGGCCATAGCGTTCGAACTCGTCGCGCATCGGACGGATCATCTGGCTGTGGCAGACATAGCAGCCTTCGCGGATGTAGATGTCGCGGCCGGCCAGCTCGAGCGGGGTGTAGGGGCGAACCCCTTCCACCTTCTCGATCGTGTTCTCGAGATAGAACAGCGGCACGATCTGGACCAGGCCGCCGATGGTCACCACGAGAAAGCTGAAGATCAGCAGCAGCGTGGCGTTCGTCTCGAGGATCTTGTGTTTTGCAAGGATACCCATGGTCCCCTCCGTCACTCAGCGGGAACCGCCGTGGCGCGCACCACCCGGGCGGGGGCGGACGTCACGGTTTTCCACATGTTGTAGCACATGATCAGCGCACCGACGAGGTAGAGCACCCCACCGAGACCCCGCACCACGTTCATCGGGAACTTGGCGGCCACCGTGTCGGCAAAGGCGTTCACGAGGAAGCCGTTCGCATCGACTTCACGCCACATCAGCCCTTCCATGATCCCCGAGACCCACATCGACGAGGCGTAGAGCACGATGCCGATGGTCGCGAGCCAGAAGTGCCACGAGACGAGGCTGAGGCTGTAGAGCCGTTCCTTGTTCCAGAGCTTCGGCGTCAGGAAATAGAGCGCACCGAAGGTGATCATGCCGTTCCAGCCAAGCGCGCCGGAATGGACATGGCCGATGGTCCAGTCGGTGTAGTGCGACAGCGAGTTGACGGCCTTGATCGACATCATCGGGCCTTCGAAGGTGGACATGCCGTAGAAGCCGATCGAGACGACCATCATGCGGATGATCGGGTCGGTGCGCAGCTTGTCCCAGGCGCCCGAGAGCGTCATCAGGCCGTTGATCATGCCCCCCCACGACGGCATCCACAGCATGATCGAGAAGACCATCCCGAGCGTCGAAGTCCAGGTCGGCAGCGCCGTGTAGTGCAGGTGGTGCGGACCGGCCCAGATATAGAGGAAGATCAGCGCCCAGAAGTGCACGATCGACAGCTTGTAGCTGTAGACCGGACGCTCGGCCTGCTTGGGCACGAAGTAATACATCATGCCGAGGAAGCCCGCGGTCAGGAAGAAGCCCACGGCGTTGTGGCCATACCACCACTGCACCATGGCGTCCTGCACGCCCGAGAAGACCTGCACGGATTTCGAGCCGAAGAACGAGACCGGCACCGAGAGGTTGTTGAAGATGTGGAGCATCGCCACGGTGACGATGAAGGCAAGGTAGAACCAGTTGGCCACATAGATGTGGGGCTCCTTGCGCTTGATGATCGTCCCGAGGAACACGGCCAGGTAGCAGACCCAGACGATCGTCAGCCACCAATCGAGATACCACTCGGGCTCGGCATATTCCTTCGACTGGGTCGCCCCCAGCAGATAGCCCGAAGCCGCGAGCACGATGAAGAGGTTGTAGCCCCAGAAGACGAACCAGGCGAGGTTGCCGCCCCACAGGCGCGCCGCCGAGGTCCGTTGCACGACATAGAAGCTCGTCGCGATCAGGGCGTTGCCGCCGAACGCGAAGATCACCGCGGACGTGTGCAGGGGACGCAGACGGCCGAAGTTCAGATAGCCTTGCGCCCATTCGAAGTTGAGCACCGGAAAGGCCAGCTGGAAGGCGATGAAGACCGCCACGAGGAAGCCCACCACACCCCAGAAGGCCGTCGCCACCACACCGTAGCGGATGACGCCGTCCATGTATTCGGTCTGGAGCGCGGGCTTGGGACGGATCTCGTCCCCCACCCGGCGCACCTGCCACAGAAAGAGACCGCCGGCCACCAGCATGACCGTCACGGCGTTGACCAAATATGCCAGGTCGCGCGCATAATTGGCTGCGATCGCGGCGCACAGCGCGATCACGCCGAGCGCGACCAACTTAACGTAATCCCACATCTTGCGTCCCTTCGTCTTCGCTAGGCCGACTCCCCCGGCCGATGCTTATCGACAGGCCGTGTGTGGCGGCATGTCGCGGAATGTGCCTTGATCCATGTCAACGGTTTCGGTCCTGATACTTGATCAGCATCAAGGAACAAAGCCCCATTCGATCACACATTCGAGGCGGATGCTCATCGGCTGGAGGTAGTGAAATGGCCTATAAATCCTTGTTGACGGTGGCCACCTCGCCCGACCGGGTCGAGCCGGCCATCTCGGTTGCGTCGCGGCTCGCCCTGAACGAGGACGCGCACCTGGACGTGCTGGCGCTTGGCATCGACGGAACGCAGGTGGCCTACTACAACATGGGCGGCACGGCGGTCGTGCTGCAGATGGCGCTGGAACGCGCCGAGCACGATGCCCAGGCCGTCGAGAAGGCCGCCACTGCGGCGCTTTCGGGGCAGCCCTCGATGCTGCGCCATTCGGTCGAGACAGCGGTGGCCCAGATGGGCGGGCTGGCCGGTCTCGTCGCGCTGCGCTCGCGCTTTGCCGATCTCGTGGTGCTGTCACGGCCCTACGGCAAGGGCCGGGGTGCCGAATCCGAAGCCGTGGTCGAGGCGGCGCTGTTCGAGGGCCAGGCCCCGGTGCTGGTGGTGCCGGACGATCCCTCGCTCAGCACGAACTTCGGCCGGCGGATCGTGATCGCCTGGGACCAGAGCCGCGAGGCGCTGACCGCGGTGCGCAAGGCGATGCCCTTCCTGCTGCGGGCGGACAACGTGAACATCGTGATCGTGGACCCCGCCGCACATGGCGCCGAGCGGTCCGATCCGGGCGGGGCGCTGTGCCAGATGCTCGTGCGTCATGGCGTGCGGGCCGAAGTGTCGGTTCTGGCAAAGACCCTGCCGCGCGTCTCGGACGTGATCGCGCGCCATGTGCGCGACCAGGATGGCGACCTGCTGGTGATGGGGGCCTACGGTCACTCGCGCTTCCGCGAAGCCATTCTGGGCGGCGCCACCCGAGACATGCTGGAACTGGCCGAGGTGCCGGTCCTGATGGCGCACTGAGGCGCAAGGGACCGCCGGTCGGGCGGGCCCTTCTCAGACGGGAAGGCCGCCGTCGCTGTCGTCGCCCGCCTCTTCCAGAAGGCGGGCGAAGTCGTTCACGATCACATGCCGCTTGCCCTCAAGCGCGATCACCCCGTCGCGCTTGAGCGCCGAGACCTGACGGCTCACGGTCTCGAGCGTCAGGCCCAGATAGTCCGCCATCTCCTCGCGCGTGAGCGGCAGGTCGAAGGTCAGCGGCCCCTTGGCGTCACGCAGCTTAAGCGACGCGTCGCGCCGGGCGATGATGGCAAGCAGGCTCGCGATCTTCTCACGCGCAGTCTTGCGCCCCAGCAGCAGCATCCACTCCCGCGCGGCATCCAGTTCGTCCAGCGTCATCTCGAGCAGCCGCTGCCCGACATGGGGCGTCTTCTGCATCATGTCCTCGAACGGCTTGCGCCGGAAGCAGCACATGAGAAGATCGGTCGTGGCCGTGACATCATAGGCCACCGTCTGCCGGCCCGGACGGCCGACGAAATCCGACGGAAGGAGAAGCCCGACCATCTGCCGGCGGCCATCCTCGAGGGTCTGGGTCAGCGTGGCGATCCCGGTCACGACCGAGGCCACGAAATCCATCTTGTCCCCCGACCAGATCACCGTCTGGCCGGCCTGATAGCTGCGGTAATACTTGATCTGCTCAAGGGTCGTCAGCTCTTCGCTGTCGCAGCGCGCGCAGACGGCGCGATGACGGATCGGGCAGTCGCCGCAGCGGTGGAGGAGGGTTGGGACTTCGTGCAGCGTCATGCTGTTTCCCCGCTTGATCTGAATCAAAGCAATAAACGACTTTCGCACCTAGCGAAAGCCGATGGAGTCGGTTTCTCATCTTGCAAAACTCGGGCTCTTTGACGCGCGGGTTCCACGCTACACGAGCTACCCGACCGCCCCCCACTTTGGCGAAGGGGTGACGCAACAGCTTCATGCGGGATGGATCTCGTCCATTCCTGCCGGAAGTTCAGTGTCCTTGTACCTGCACGTCCCCTTCTGCCGCCGGTTGTGCTGGTTTTGCGCCTGCCGCACGCAGGGCACGAGCTCTGACGCCCCGGTGCGCGCTTATGCCGCAGCCCTCAAGTCCGAGATCGCCCTGATCCACGCGCGGCTCGCGCCGGGGGTGCGCCTGTCGCGGATGCACTGGGGCGGAGGCACCCCCACGCTCCTGCCGCCCGACCTGATCCGCGAACTGGTGCTGGCGATTCGCGACGCCCTGCCCTACGGGCCCGAGACCGAGTTCTCGGTCGAGGTCGATCCGAACGAGATCGACGCCGCCCGGCTCGATGCGCTCTTCGAGGCCGGCATGAACCGCGTCTCGATCGGCGTGCAGGATTTCGACCCGATGATCCAGAAGGCCATCGGCCGCGAACAGGGCCATGACCTGACCCGGCGCCTCACCGAGGATCTGCGCGCCTGCGGGCTCGAGGGGCTCGACATCGACATGCTCTACGGTCTGCCGCACCAGACCCCGCAGGGCATCGCGGCCACGGTGCAGAAGCTGCTGGCGCTTTCGCCCGATCGGGTGGCGGTGCTGGGCTACGCTCATGTGCCCGCGATCTCGCGGCGGCAGCTGATGATCCCCACGGCCGCCATCCCCCGCCCGGAAGAGCGTCTGGGCCTGTTCGAGACCGCGCGCGACCTGATCCTGTGGGACGGCTACCAGCCCGTCGGCCTCGACAGGTTCGCCCGCGCCGGCGATCCTCTGGCCCACGCCCGCGCCTGCGGCCGGCTGCGCCGCTCGTTCGCGGGCTACACCGATGACCGGGCCGAGACGCTGATCGGGATCGGGGCCTCGGCCATATCCCGCTTTCCACAGGGCTTCACCCAGAACGCGCCCAGCACCTCCGATCACCTCCGCGCGATCCGGTCCGGGCGGTTCTCGACCAGCCGCGGCCACGCGCTGACCGACGAGGACCGGCTGCGCGGGCGGATGATCGAGCAGCTTCTCTGCGATTTCCGCATCAGCCGCGCCCAGATCCTCGCCCGGTTCGCCATCACGCCCGAGCGGCTCGAGGCCCTGTTCCGCAGCTGCGCGGCCGCCTTCCCCGGCATGGTCGAGATCACGGGCCACGGGCTCGAGATCACCGACGAGGGCCGCCCCCTCACCCGCATGATCGCCCGCACCTTCGACGCCTACGACCAGAGCCGCAGGCGGCCGGACACGGTCTGAACCCGCCTCGACGTCGACCCTTCACGCCGGACGGCGCCGCTCGACAAACTCCACCAGCCGCGGCAGGCAGACCGTGCGCAGGTCGTAGCGGCCGAGGATCGTGTCGCGCGCGGCCTCGCGCAGCGGCCGGAACCGCTCGGGCTCGGCCAGGGCAAGGATCATGGCGCGCGACCAGCCCGGCACGTCGAAGAAATCGACCAGCAACCCGTTTCGCCCGTCCTCGATCACCTCTTCGACCGGCGCGGTGCGCGAGCCGATCACCAGCGCGCCCGCCGACATCGCCTCGAGCATCGACCAGGAGAGGACGAACGGATAGGTCAGATAGGCATGGGCCCGGCTGACCTGCATCAGCGCCCTGAACCGGTCGTAAGGCACGCGGCCCATGAAATGCACGCGCGAGAGATCGAGCCCGCCGCCCGCCTCGTCGAGGAAACGCTGCTTCCAGCTGCCCGTCGCCGGTGCGGGGCCGTAGCTCACGCCCTCGCCGCCCACCAGCACCACCTGCGCCTGGGGGCGTGCCGAGAGAACCTCGGGCAGGGCGCGCAGGAAGATATGATAGCCGCGGTAGGGTTCGAGGTTGCGGTTGACGAAGGTCAGCACCTCATCGCCGGGGCGGAGCACACGCCCGTCCGGCAGCGCGAAGGATGCGCCGGGGTCGGGCGCCATCGAGAGGGTATCCACCCCGTCGTGAATGACCTCGATCTGCCGCCGCAGCGCCGCGGGATAGGTCGAGGCCTGCCACTGCGTCGGTGACAGCCCGGCGTCAGCGTGCAGCAGCGCCTGCCCCAGATGCGCCGCCCTGCCCTGCGCGATCATCACCGCGTCAAAGGCGTGCCGGTCGAACTCGGGATCGAAGCCCACATCCTGCCCGATCCCGCGATAGTAGAACTCGGCATAGATCAGCAGCTTCGCCTCGGGCCAGACTTCCTTCAGGAACAGCGTCTCGCCCCAGCCGGAGTGACCGAAGATGACATCGGGCCTGTAGCCCTTCTGGTCGCGCAGCTGCAGCGCCGCGCGCGCCACGGTCACGCCCCGATCGCTCATCTGCGTGAAATTCCGCCCCAGCCGCGTCGCCTGCGGATCTGGGACGGGGGTCGCGTGGCGATAGCGCAGCACGGGGATGGGCGCCTCGCGCCCGTTGGTCGCATCGGTCAGGGCCAGACACTCGTGCCCGCGGCGCGCAAGCTCGGGTGCGAGATGCAGGAACTGGCCGGGAAAGTTCTGGTGGACGAACAGGATCTTCATGGCGCCTCAGGCGGGCTGGCGCACCGGCCCTCCGAAGGCGGCGGCCAGCAGGGTGCGGGTGTAGTCGGTCTTGGGCCGCTCGAAGACCTCGTCGCCCTCGCCGGCCTCCACAACATCGCCGTCCTTCATGACCAGAACCTTGTGCGACAAGGCCCGCACCACCCTCAGGTCGTGGCTGATGAACAGATAGGCCAGCCCCCACTTGCGCTGCAGCGCGCGCAGAAGATCCACGATCTGGACCTGCACGGTCATGTCGAGCGCGCTTGTGGGCTCGTCCAGCACCACGAACTTCGGGCGCAGGATCATCGCCCGGGCGATGGCGATGCGCTGGCGCTGCCCGCCCGAGAATTCGTGCGGGTAGCGGCCCATCGCGGCGGGGTCGAGGCCGACCTCGGTCATGATCTCGGCCACCATGTCGCGGCGGTCGCGGCCCTTCTCCACGCCATGCACGCCCAGCCCCTCGGCGATGATCTGCTCGACCGTCATGCGTGGCGACAGGCTGCCATAGGGATCCTGGAACACGATCTGCATGTCGCGCCGGATCTCGCGCAGCGCCCGCGCCCGGCGCGACTGGATCTCCTGCCCGAGGAAGGTGATCGGCCCCTGCGACTCGATCAGCCGCAGAAGTGCAAGCGCCAGCGTCGTCTTGCCCGAGCCGCTCTCGCCCACCACGCCCAGCGTCTCGCCCTCGCGGATCGAGAGGCTGGCGGCGTTGACCGCCTTCACATGGCCGACGGTGCGCCGCAGGATGCCGCGCTGGATCGGGAACCAGATGCGCAGGTCGCGGGTGCGCACGATCTCGGCCGCGCCGGCCGGCACCGGATCGGGCCGGCCCTTCGGCTCGGCCGCCAGCAGCTTCTGCGTGTAGGGATGCTGCGGCGCCGCGAAGATCTGCGCCGCCGGCCCCTGCTCGACGATCTCGCCGCCCTGCATGACGCAGACCCGATCGGCAATGCGCCGCACCACGCCGAGATCGTGGGTGATGAACAGAAGGCTCAGGCCTTCCTTCGCCTTCAGTTCGGCCAGAAGGTCGAGGATCTGCGCCTGGATCGTCACGTCGAGCGCGGTGGTCGGCTCGTCCGCGACCAGCAGGTCGGGGCCGTTGGCCAGCGCCATCGCGATCATCACCCGCTGCCGCTGCCCGCCCGACAGCTGGTGCGGATAGGCGCCCAGCCGGCTTTCGGGCTCGCGGATGCCCACCTTCACCAGCAGGTCGAGGATGCGCGCCCGCGCCTTCTCGCCGGTCAGGCCCTGATGCAGGGCGAGGCTCTCACCGATCTGCCGCTCGATCGTGTGCAGCGGGTTCAGCGAGGTCATCGGCTCCTGGAAGATGAAGCTGATGTCGTTGCCGCGCACCTTGCGCAGCGCGGGTTCCGGCGCGCCCACCATCTCGCGCTCGCCATAGCGGACGGACCCCGAGACCTCGGCGCTGTCGGGCAGAAGCGACACGGTGGACAGCGCCGTCACCGACTTGCCCGAGCCGCTTTCCCCCACCAGCGCCACCGTCTCGCCGCGCCCGACCGAGAAGCTGACGCGCTTGACAGCCTCGACCACGCGGCCGTCCTGCCGGAAGCGGACGGTCAGCTCTTTCACCTCGAGAACGCTCATCGGAAGGTCTTTCGCGGGTCGAAGGCGTCGCGCACGCCCTCGAAGATGAAGACCATCAGCGACAGCATGATCGCGAAGGCGAAGAAGGCGGTGAAGCCCAGCCACGGCGCCTGCAGGTTCTGCTTGGCCTGCAGCGTGAGTTCCCCCAGCGACGGCGCCGACGAGGGCAGCCCGAAGCCGAGGAAGTCCAGCGCGGCGAGGCTGCCGATCGTGCCGGTGATGATGAAGGGCAGCATGGTCAGCGTGGCCACCATCGCATTCGGCAGCACATGGCGGAACATGATGACCAGATCGGACACGCCCAGCGCCCGCGCCGCCCGCACATATTCGAAGTTGCGCGCGCGCAGGAATTCGGCCCGGACGACGCCGATCAGGCTCGTCCAGCCGAACAGAACCATCAGCCCCACCAGCAGCCAGAAGTCCATCTGCCAGATCGCGGCCACGATGATGATGATGTAAAGCGAGGGGGTCGAGCCCCAGAGTTCAATGATCCGCTGAAAGATCAGGTCGGTCAGGCCGCCGAAATAGCCCTGCACCGCACCCGCCGCGATCCCGATGACCGAGGTCAGGAAGGTCACGATCAGCGCGAAGGCCACCGACAGGCGGAAGCCGTAGATCACGCGGGCCAGCACGTCGCGCGCCGTGTCGTCGGTGCCGAGCCAGTGGTTGGCGTCGGGCGACGAGGGCGCGGCGCGGCCGATGTCGTTGATCGTGTCATAGCTGTAGGGGATCGGTGGCCAGAGCAGCCAGCCCGCCTCGATCGGCTCGCCATCGACGCTGCCCGTGTCGATCTGGGCCTCCACCGCCTCGGGATCGTCGAGGCAGGCCTCCAGCCCGCCCGAGCGGATCAGGCAGCGCACCTCGGGGTCGCGATAGGCGGCCTCGGTCTGGAAGTCGCCGCCGAAGACGGTCTCGGGGTAGAAATGGGTGATGGGCGTGTAGAGGCTGCCGCGATAGCTGACCAGCAGCGGCTTGTCGTTGGCGATGATCTCGGCGAACAGCGACAGGCCGAACAGGATCGAGAAGATGAACAGCGACCAGTAGGCGCGCCGGTTGGCCTTGAAGTTGCGCCAGCGGCGTTGGTTGAGCGGGGAGAGCGCCATCTCAGCCCCGCGTCCCGAAGTCGATCCGCGGGTCGATCCAGACATACATCAGGTCCGACAGGATCCCCATCAGCAGCCCCAGCAGGCCGAAGACGAAAAGCGTGCCGAAGATCACCGGATAATCGCGCGCCACCGCCGCCTCGAATCCCAGCCGCCCCAACCCGTCGAGCGAGAAGATCGTCTCGATGATGAGGCTGCCGCCGAAGAAGACCGACACGAAGACCGACGGGAAGGAGGCGATCACGATCAGCATGGCGTTGCGGAAGACATGGCCGTAGAGCACCCGACCCTCGGTCAGGCCCTTGGCCCGCGCCGTCATCACATATTGCTTGCGGATCTCCTCGAGGAACGAGTTCTTCGTCAGCAGCGTCAGCGTGGCGAAGGCCGAGATGGTCGAGGCCACCACCGGCAGCGTGATGTGCCAGAAGTAGTCCACGATCTTGCCCCAGAGCGACAGGCTCTCCCAGTTGTCGGATGTCAGCCCGCGCAGCGGGAACCACTGCCAGTAGGAGCCGCCGGCAAACAGCACCAGCAGAAGGATCGCGAACAGGAAGCCCGGAATCGCATAGGCCACGATGATGGCGCCGCTGGTCCAGGTGTCGAAGCTGGTGCCGTCGCGCACCGCCTTGCGGATGCCCAGCGGGATCGAGACCAGATAGGCGATCAGCGTGGACCACAGCCCCAGCGTGATCGAGACGGGCATCTTCTCCAGCACCAGGTCCACGACCGAGATCGAGCGGAAGTAGCTCTCGCCGAAGTCGAAGCGCATGTAGTTCCACATCATGTCGAGGAAGCGTTCCAGCGGCGGCTTGTCGAAGCCGAACTGCTTCTCGAGCTGGGCGATGAACTCGGGCGGAAGCCCGCGCGAGCCGACATAGCGTTCGTCGGCCTGCATGGTGGGCGTGCTCGTGGTGCCGGCGTCGCCTCCGCCGGCCACGGTCTGGAACACGTCGCCCTGCCCTTCCAGCCGCGCGAGCACCTGCTCGATCGGGCCGCCGGGCACGAACTGCGTCAGGGCGAAGTTGATGACCATGATGCCGAACAGCGTCGGCACGATCAGCAGCAACCGCCGGAGGATGTAGGCTCCCATTTGGGATGCGACCCCTTAGCGTCTCAGCGCGCCCGCCGCGCGCAAGGCCTCGGCCTTGTCGGGGTTGAACCACCAGAAGTCCAGCTCTCCCAGCGCATAGGGCGGAAGTTCCTCGGGATGCTCGTACATGTCGTAATAGGCGACGGTGTGGCTGGCCTTGTACCATTGCGGCACCCAGAACCGCTGAAGCCGCAGCACACGATCCAGCGCCTTGGTCGCCACCTCGAGCTCGTCCGAGGTCTCGGCCGCCAGCACCATCTCGATCATCCGGTCCACCGCCGGGCTCTTGAGCCCCATCATGTTGAAGCTGGAGACATCGGCGGTTTCCGACCCGTAATACTGCTTGAGTTCCGAGCCGGAGATGTAGTTCGTGCGCGCGTTCCCGGTGGTGATGTCGAAATCGTAGCTCGGCGGCCGGGTGCGGCTTTCCATCTGGGCGTTGTCCACCCGCGTCATCAGCGCGTCGATACCGAGCGCCCGCAGGTTCTCGATGAACGGGTTGATGACGCGGTCGAAGGTCTGGCTGTCGTTCAGGAACTCGATCCGCAGCACCTCGCCGCTGGCGTTGCGGCGCAGGCCGTCGGCGCCCACCGCCCAGCCGGCCTCGTCCAGAAGCCGGCTCGCCGCGCGCAGGTTGCCACGGTCGAGTTGCCGGTCGCCCGATCCGGCGGGGCTGACGGGAGGGTCCGTCAGGATCGACTCGGGCAGCAGCCCCTCGTCCACCAGCGGCTTCATCAGCGCCACCTCGGCCTCGGACGGCGGGCCCTCGGCCTCTAGGTAGCTGTTTTCCCAGAAGGAATCGACGCGGGTATAGAGGCCGTAGAACAGCGTCGCGTTGGACCATTCGAAGTTGAACATCAGGCCCAGCGCCTCGCGCACGCGGGGGTCCTGGAACTTCTCGCGGCGCAGGTTCATCATCCAGCCCTGCCCGGTGGCCTTGGCGCCCGAGGGCAGTTCGACCTTCGTCACATGGCCGTCGTTGACCGAAGGAAAGTCGTAGCCCGTGGCCCAGAGGATCGAGGAGGCCTCGTTGCGGAAGGTGTAGCTGCCGCCCTTGAAGCCCTCGAAGGCCGCGTTGTAATCGGCGTAATATTCAATGCGGATCGTGTCGAAATTGCCCCGCCCGCGGTTGATCGGCAGATCATTGCCCCAGTAGTCGGGATTGCGGCGATAGACGACCGTCTGGCCCACGTTCATCCGGTCGAGCACATAGGGCCCCGAGCCGAGGAAGGGCTTGAGGCTGCCCTCCTCCAGATCCAGCCCCTCGCGCTCGTACTGGGCCTTGGACAGGACCGGCAGGCCGCCCACGTCCTGCGGCAGGTCGCGGGTGGGGATGCCCGGCTTGAAGGTGAACCTGACCCGGTGACTGTCGAGCGCCTCGGCGCTTTCGACCTGCTGGGCAAAGACGGTGCGGAAATCGGTCAGCCCCTTGGTGACGAAGGTCTCGTAGGAAAAGACCACATCCTCGGCCGTCACCGGCGTTCCGTCCGAGAACTTCGCCTCGGGGCGCAGGTTGAAGATCACCCAGCTGCGATCCTCGGGATATTCCAGCGTCTCGCAAAGCAGGCAATAGGAGGCGCCGATCTCGTCGGCAGTGCCGGTGAGGATCGATTCGTACATGATCGACGAGAGCGCGGCGGCCCGGCCCTTCACCGAGTAGGGGTTCATCGAATCGAACCCGCCGAAGGTCCACTCCGAGATCTCGCCCCCCTTGGGCGCGTCGGGGTTCACATAGGCGAGATGCGTGAAATCGGCCGGGTATTTCAGTTCGCCGAAGGTCGAGATGCCATGCGAGCGGATGATCGTCTCAGCCTCCTGCGCGCGGACCGGAAGCGCCGCGGCCGTGACGATCAGAAGGCCAAGCCCCCCCAGAAGCCATGACTGCACGTCGGGAAGTCTCGAGGTTGCGACCCTGCCCTGCGCCGTGCGCGCCGCGACTCCACCCATACCGTTCTCCCTGCCCCGTTCCGTTCCGCCCCTGGACCTCGAGCGGCCCTGCGGTGGACCATGCTACGGTGCAACCCGCAGCGGCCTCAAGTTGCGATTGCGTGACAGGGGCTGCAAGAGCCGGCCCCGACAGCAAAAAGGCCGCCCGGTGGGCGGCCTGCCGCAGGGCGTGGGCCGTGCGTTACTGAAGCGAGGCGAGATAGGCCACGACATCCGCCCGGTCCTGCTCTTTCGGCAGGCCCGCGAAGGTCATCTTGGTGCCGGGCACATGGCTCCGGGGGTTCTGAACGAAGGCGCCGAGTTCCTCGACTGTCCAGGCCGGCGCATCGGCCGCGTGGGCCACCATCGCGTCCGAATAGGCAAAGCCGTCAACACCCGCCACCGCGCGATCGATGATCCCGTCGAGATGCGGGCCGGTGGCGTTCGACCCGTCGAGCTTGTGGCAGGCTGCGCATTTCGCATAGACCTTCTGACCGGCCGCCGGATCGGCCGCGGCCACCAGCTCGGCGAAGGGCACGGCCTCGGCATCGGGCTCTTCCTCGGCCGCCCCGCCTCCGCCCGTCTCGATCACATAGGCCTGCACGGCATCCTCGCCATGACCCCCGCCGGTGGTGTAGAGCCCGGTGGCCGCCCAGGATCCGAGCAGGAATACCAGGAGCGCGCCGCACCCGGCGCCGACCGCCTTCGTCAGGGTCATCGTGTCGAACATGTCGCATTTACCTCGATTTGGGTCCGCGGGACATGTATCCGCTTCTTCCCGATCCTTTCAAGGTGTAGTAGCGCCGCCGGACGCGGGGACAACCTGTTTTTGATCGCGGAGACCCTAGTCATGACCGGCCGAATCGCTTTCCAGGGGGAACCCGGAGCCTATTCGCACCAAGCCTGCCGGCAGGCCCGGCCCGGGATGGAGGCCGTCCCCTGCCGCACCTTCGAGGATGCGATCGAGATGGTCCGCGCGGGCGAAGCCGATCTGGCGATGCTGCCGGTCGAGAACTCGACCTACGGCCGGGTCGCCGACATCCACACGCTGCTGCCGGGCTCTGGCCTGCGGATCGTGGACGAGGCGTTCGTGCGGGTCCATATCAACCTGCTGGCGGTGCGCGGCACGCCCGTCGGGCGGATCGAGCGCGCCATGAGCCATACGGTGCTGCTGGGCCAGTGCCGAACCTTCCTGCGCGACCACGGGCTCCGCCCGGTGACCGGCGCCGACACGGCAGGTTCGGCGCGGCTGGTGGCCGAGAAGAACGACCCCGCGCTCGCGGCCCTCGCCTCCGAGCTTGCGGGCGAGATCTATGGCCTCGACGTGATCGCGCGCCACATCGAGGACCAGTCCAACAACACCACCCGGTTCCTCGTCATGTCGCGCGAGGCCGACTGGAGCCGGCGCGGCCCCGGCAAGATGGTCACGACCTTCACCTTCCGCGTGCGCAACATCCCGGCCGCGCTCTACAAGGCGCTCGGCGGCTTTGCCACCAACGGGGTGAACATGACCAAGCTCGAGAGCTACATGGTCGGCGGATCCTTCACGGCGACCGAGTTCTACGCCGACATCGAGGGCCATCCCGAGGATGCGAACGTGGCGCTTGCGCTCGAGGAGTTGCGCTTCTTCACCAGCCAGTCCGAAATCCTCGGCGTCTATCCCGCCGATCCGGGGCGGGGCTGACCCGAGCATCGGGGCACGCGGCCTTTCGGTTCAGCCCTGCGTGTCGCTGCGGCGCGCCTTCCAGCGATCCTCGATGTCGGCGGCAAGGCCCGCGATGCGCCTGTCGTACTTCTCCTGCAGCTTGCCCCGCGCAAGCCGCAGCGACTGGATGAAGACCCGCGCGGTCATCGACAGGGGCCGGACCTCCGAGACCACCGTCACCCGCGTCCGACGCAGGGCGACCTCATGGAGATCGAGCATCAGGTCGGCCTTCATGGAGTGTCCGATGGCCTCGAACAGCAGGCGCTGGCCCGGCTCGGCCCCGGCGAGGCGCATGTCCACCTCGCGCGGCTTGCCCTGAAATCCGAAGCGGATCAGCCAGGCCATGCCCGGCCCTTCGGTCGGCGCACCGTCGAGCCGCTGCATCTCGACCCCGCGCCTGAGCGCCGTCCGCTCCCAGAGGGTGAAATCCGAAAGCTGCCCCCATACGAAATCTATCGGAGCCTCGACGACTTCCTTCGCGCTCAGCCGCATCATCCGTCCCCTTTCGCGTTCCGGCGCCTTCTGGCCTCAATCCAGCCGGTCCGCAAGCCAGTTGGCGATGAGGAAATGCGCGATCGAGCCCTCGCGCGCCGGCTTGATCGCGGGATGGCGCCCGGCCATCACTGTCAGCATCTCCTCGCGTGAGACCCAGCAGGCCTGCTCGAGTTCGGCCGGGTCGAGGGTGATCTCCTCCGTGAGGGCGATCCCGTGGCAGCCCATCATCAGCGACGCCGGAAAGGGCCAGGGCTGGCTTGCGAGGTAGCGCACGGGGCCGACGGTCACGCCCGCCTCCTCCAGCACCTCGCGGCGCACGGCGGCCTCGATCGTCTCGCCCGGCTCGACAAAGCCCGCGAGACAGGAATGGACGCCCTCGGGCCAGCCGGGCGAGCGGCCGATCAGCGCGCGGTTTCCGTGGGTCACGAGCATGATGACCACCGGATCCGTCCGCGGAAAATGCTGCGCCGCGCAGACGGTGCAGCGGCGGTGCCAGCCGCCCTCGGTGGGCGCCGAGGGCGCCCCGCAGGCCGAGCAGAAGCGGTGGCTCCGGTGCCACTGGACCAGCGCCTTGGCCGTCGCCGCAAGCTCTGCCTCGCGGGGCGAGAGCCGCAGCATGACCCCGCGCAGCTCGCCGAAGCCCAGGGCCCCGGGCAGCGCCGGATGGGTCTGGAACGAAGGATCGAAGAAGCCCGCCTGAACCGCCTCGGCCCCCGCTTCGGCCGACCAGTGCGAGATGTCGGCGGCAAAGCGGGGCAGGTCTCCGTCGAGCCCCAGAAAGACCGGCGCATCGGCGCCGGCCAACGCCGGATGGCCGGCCTCGAGCCAGCCCAGGTGCCCGCCATCCGCGCAGAGCGGGCGGCCTCGCCAGACCGGCAGGATCCGCCCGGCCTTGAGCAGACCCGCCAGCCCCTCGGCATCCCCCCTCAGCCGCCCTGCCCGATCCAGTCCCGAGCCTCCGAAGGTCACCGTTTCCGCGATGCGCATTCCGCCCTCCCACAGCCGGCGCCCCCGCCACCCGTCGGCCGTCATGCCACGCCGCGCCCGCCCGGCCAAGGGGCCCGGAGGCGCCTTGCGGCCGGGCCGCCGCGAGAGCAGCGCGGCGCATGAGCCTCGAGCCACCCTGCGTCCCCGGGGCGCTTGCAAATGCGGACGGCCCGGCCTATATCGGCCGCGAGAGGTTGGCGCGGGCAGGCGCCTCGCCAACCCGGTCAGGTCCGGAAGGAAGCAGCCGTAACGAGCCCCGTCTGGGTCGATGTCCAGCCTCTCACCTTTCCGCACGTTCGTGACTACAGGGTGCCTCCGGGGCGGCGCTGGCGCGTCGGCCCTCGTCACATGGCCGTTTCCCGTGTCAGAATGACGGTGGCTTGCGATCCGACGCGATCCGCTCCACGGCGCGGCGGCGGGCCCCTTCGGGTGGACGTTGCGCGTTTGCGGCCCTAATCTCGCTCCGTCCCCGAATCCGCCGAGGCCCGATGTCCGACACACCCGAGCAAGGCTACCAGGTCCTTGCCCGCAAATACCGTCCGCAGACCTTCGCCGACCTGATCGGGCAGGATGCGATGGTGCGCACGCTGAAGAACGCCTTCGCGGCCGACCGGATCGCCCATGCCTTCGTGATGACCGGCGTGCGGGGCGTGGGCAAGACCACCACCGCGCGGATCATCGCCAAGGGGCTGAACTGCGTCGGCCCCGACGGAGACGGCGGACCGACCACCGAACCCTGCGGGGCCTGCGAAGCCTGCCGCTCGATCGCCGAGGGCCGGCACGTCGATGTCCTGGAGATGGACGCGGCCTCGCGCACCGGCGTGGGCGACATCCGCGAAATCATCGATTCGGTGCATTATCGCGCGGCCTCGGCGCGCTACAAGATCTACATCATCGACGAGGTCCACATGCTCTCGACCAGCGCGTTCAACGCGCTGCTCAAGACGCTCGAGGAGCCGCCCGCCCATGTGAAGTTCATCTTCGCCACCACCGAGATCCGCAAGGTGCCGGTCACGGTGCTGTCGCGCTGCCAGCGGTTCGACCTGAAGCGGATCGAGCCCGAGGTGATGATCGCGCATCTGGCGAAGGTGGCCGACAAGGAAGGCGCGCGGCTTACGGCCGACGCGCTCGCGCTGATCACCCGCGCGGCCGAGGGATCGGTGCGCGACGCGATGAGCCTGATGGATCAGGCCATCGCGCACGGCGCGGGCGAGACCACGGCCGACGAGGTGCGGGCGATGCTGGGCCTCGCCGACCGGGGCCGGGTGCTCGACCTCTTCGATCTGGTGATGAAGGGCGATGCGGCGGGGGCGCTGGCCGAGCTTTCGGGCCAGTATGCCGACGGGGCCGATCCCATGGCCGTCCTGCGCGATCTGGCCGAGATCACGCACTGGATCTCGATCATCAAGATCAGCCCGGACGCCGCCGACGATCCGACCACGCCGCCCGACGAACGCACGCGCGGCCTCGAGATGGCCGAGCGGCTGCCGATGCGGGTGCTCACCCGCATGTGGCAGATGCTGCTGAAGGCCATCGAGGAGGTCTCGCTGGCCCCGAACGCCATGATGGCGGCCGAGATGGCGGTGATCCGCCTGACCCATGTCGCGGACCTGCCCGACCCCGAGGCGCTGATCCGCAGGCTCCAGTCCGAGCCGCGGCCTTCGGGCCCGGGGGGCGGTGGTGGGGGCATGCCGGCGGGAGCGCCGGCCGCGGCGCCGATGGCGCGGATGCAGGCCGCCGCGCCGCGCACCGCCGCCCCTGCGCCGCAAGCCTCGGGCGCCGCCACCGCCATGGCGCTCGCGCCGGGCGCCGTCCTCTGTCAGAGCTTTGGCCAGATGGTGGAGCTGATCCGGCAGAAGCGCGACATGAAACTGCTTTACGAGGTCGAGACGGGCGTGCGGCTCGTCCGCTTCGCCCCCGGCCGGATCGAGTTCGAGCCCGCGCCCGATGCCGCGCCCGACCTGGCCGCCCGGCTCTCGCAGCGGCTCCAGGGCTGGACCGGCGCGCGCTGGGGCGTCTCGGTCGTCTCGGGCGGCGGCGCGCCGACGCTCGCCGAAGAGCGCGACAAGGGGCGCCTTGAAGAAGAGGCGCGGGCGCTGGAAAACCCGCTCGTCCAGGCGGTGATGGCCGCCTTCCCGGGCGCGCGCATCGCCGAGATCCGCAAGCTCGAGGAACAGGCCGCGGCCGAGGCTCTGCCCGAGGTCGAGGATGAGTGGGACCCGTTCGAGGACAATTGAGAGGAGCAACGAATGCTGAAGGGTTTGGGCGGTCTTGGCGACATGGCCAAGATGATGAAGGCCGCGCAGGGATTCCAGGAGAAGATGGCGCAGCTGCAGGAGGATCTCGGCAGCATGACCGTCGTGGGCGAGTCCGGTGCGGGCCTTGTGCGCGCCACGGCGACCGCCAAGGGCGAGCTGACGGGTCTCGAGATCGACCCCTCGATCTTCGTGGCCTCGGAGAAGGAAGTGGTCGAGGACCTGATCCTCGCCGCCATCAAGGACGCGCAGTCCAAGGCCTCCGAGCGGGCCAAGCAGGAAATGGGCAAGCTGACCGACGGTCTCGGCCTGCCGCCGGGCATGAAGCTGCCCTTCTGACATGGCCGAGGCCCCGGGCGACATCGAGCGGCTGATCGAGCTGATGGCGCGCCTGCCGGGCCTCGGGCCGCGCTCGGCCCGCCGGGCCGTGCTTGTGATGCTGAAGAAACGGGGGGCCGTGATGGCCCCTCTGGCGCAGGCCATGGCCGAGGTTGCGGCCACGGCGCGCGACTGCGCCCGCTGCGGCAACATCACCAGCGCCGACCTCTGCGACATCTGCCGAGACGACCGCCGCGCCACGGGCGAGCTTTGCGTGGTCGAGGATGTGGCCGACCTCTGGGCGCTGGAACGCGCGGGCGTGTTCCGCGGCCGCTACCATGTGCTGGGCGGCGTGCTCTCGGCGCTCGACTCGGTGGGGCCGGACGAGCTGCGCATTCCCCGCCTTGCCGAAAGGGTCCGGGATGAAGGCATCTCAGAGGTGATCCTCGCACTCAATGCCACCGTGGACGGGCAGACGACCGCCCACTACATCGCCGACGTGCTCGAACCATCGGGCGTGCAGGTCACTTCGCTGGCGCAGGGCGTGCCCATCGGCGGCGAGCTGGATTACCTCGACGACGGCACCATCGGCGCGGCGCTTCGGGCGCGCCGGAGGTTCTGAAGGCGGCCGCCCCGCCGGACGGCCGCCCCCTCGCCCCCACGGACGGGTCGGCCCCTCGCCTGCCCTACCCCCTCGACGGCACGAGCCGCGACACCGTCCCGTCCACCGGCCGCTGCATCCAGCGCACGAGGCGCTGAAAGCGGGTGGCAACCGCCCGCCAGATCCGGCTCGCATCCGCGGCAACCGGCGTCATGAGCCGCAGGAAGAGCCAGCTCTGCCCCATCATGATCGCGAAGACCACCAGCGCAAGCGGCAGCCCGCCGCCGATCACGGGAACCCTCTCTGGCGCCAGATAGAGCAGGATGTTGCCGAAGGCGAAGGTAAAGAGGCTCGTCCGCCCGAGGAACAGCAAGGGGCTGCCCCAGCGCCGCCCGAGCCGGTCAAAGAGCAGGATCGCAAGCAGCACCTCGAGCAGGGTCGCGGTGAGGCCGATGGTGGCATAGATCGGGTGGTTGTCGTTCCGCAGGCTCATGTCGGCGATGGCCGCGACGGTCTCGAAGGGCGCGTGCCAGTTCCACATGAGCGCCGAAGCCGCCGCCGTGGTGCCCAGCATCAGGCCGAGGATGACGCCGCCCCGACGCCGCTCGCGCACGTCAGACGATAGCAGCAGCCGAACCCCACGACCGAGGAGCATCCCGGCCGCAACCAGCGCCAGCCCGTGCAGCACGGACGGGCCGCCCGCCTCGTTCGTGCCTCCGTAAAGGAAGCTCGCAGGTTTCAGCAGATAATCGCGCCCCAGCAGGAGAGGCGGCTCGGGGATCTGCGAAAGCAGCGGATAGGCCGCCGGCACCGCCACCGCGAACAGAAGGATCGCCTTCAGCCCGTGCCGCATCCTCAGGCGCAGCAGGAGGGGCGCCGCCAGCAGCGCCAGCGCGTAGAACTTCAGGATATCGGCATAGGGCGTGATGCCCAGCATCAGCAGGCAGCGGATCGTATAGCCGAGCGACTGCTCGCCCGAGACATGCAAAGCAAACACGGTCAGCGCATAGAGCAGGTAGCATTGCAGCGCCCGCGTCCAGAGTTGCCGCGTGGCAGCTGCGGCCCCGCCGTTGGCAAAGCGCGGCGCATAGACGATCTCGAGCATCGCGCCGAAGAGGCCGATGAAGGTCACCGGCGCCGTCTGCATCGCAAAACGTGTCACGGTGGCGGCGGTGCCTTGCCAGATCTGGAAGACATCAAACTCGATCAGCGCGTGGCTCAGCATCGCCAGCATGATCGCCAAGGAGCGGGTGACGTCCACGCCATTGATGCGCGGTGTCGAGCTTCGGGAAATCTTGGTCGGCATGGTCGGTCCTGCAAGGGAGGCGACTGCCCGGCGCTCGACCGGCGGCAGCCCCCAAGGCGGAAAAGGGAATGTGACGTCAATGCGGCACGATCAAAAGCGAACAGCCGCACGAGGCGGCTGTTCGAGTCCTCACCCATCGAACGAGTGAGATCAATCATAAATTGTCCGGCGCCGCCCTGCCGGCGATCGGTCGCCGGTCAGCGGCGGGGATCCTCGTCCTCGTCCTCGTCCTCGTCCGCATCATCGCCGTGCGGCAGATTGAAGAAGGAGTCGGCGTCCGAGAAATCCGCGGGCCGCTTTTCTTCTTCGGGGCGCCCGAACTGCTCGAGCCCCGCCAGGCCCGAGGGCATCCGCGGCTCGTCCGGCATCGAGAGCGACTGCTCGGTCGAGACGAGCTTGCGGCGCTCGTCATCGCTCATCACCACGCCCTCGGCGGCCTTGCGGCGGGCCGCCTGCTGCACGGCCGTGTCAAGCTCGGTCTGGCGGCAGAGACCCAGTGCCACCGGGTCGATCGGCTGGATCGAGCCGATGTTCCAGTGCGTCCGCTCACGGATCGACTGGATGGTGGGCTTGGTGGTGCCGACAAGCTTGGCGATGGCGCCGTCCGAAAGCTCGGGGTGGAACTTGACAAGCCACAGGATCGCCGCCGGCCGGTCCTGCCGCTTGGAGAGCGGCGTGTAGCGCGGGCCGCGGCGCTTCTCCTCGCCCACCGCGGCGGGGTTGAACTTCAGCTTCAGCCGGTAGAGCGGGTCCTTCTCGCCCTTCTGGATCTCGATCTGGTCGAGCTGGTTGTTGGCCACCGGGTCGAAGCCCTTGACCCCGGTCGCCACATCCCCGTCGGCGATGCCCTGCACCTCGAGTTCGTGCATGCCGCAGAAGTCCGCGATCTGCCTGAACGAGAGAGTGGTGTTGTCGATCAGCCAGACCGCGGTGGCCTTGGACATCAGCGGCTTGTTCATCGGACGATCCTCTGCAAATCTTGACCATGCCGGGAAAACGGCTGCGGCCTGGCCGCGTCTTCTCGTTTTCGGGAAGTTCACGCTGGCATATACTGCCGATCCGCAGCGAGGGGAAGTAAAAATGCGCATCCTGGCTGTCATGCTCGCACTGGGCGCGGCACCGGCCCTTGCCGATCACGACCGGGCGGGCGACTTCACCCACTACATCCTCGCCCTCAGCTGGGAGCCGACCTGGTGTGCGCTGGAAGGCGAGGCCCGCGGAGCCGAGGAATGCAGCTGGGGCCGCGGCTTCGTGCTGCATGGCCTCTGGCCGCAGCGCGAGGAAGGCTGGCCGGCCTATTGCCTCACGGTCGAGCGCGACCCCTCGCGGCGCGAGACGAATGCCATGTCCGACCTGATGTCGCCGGGCCTCGCCTGGCACCAGTGGAAGAAGCATGGCCGCTGCGCGGATCTGCCGCCGACGGACTATTTCGCCCTCATGCGCGAGGCCTTCGCCCGCGTCACCGTGCCCGAGCCGCTGCGACGGCTGGAGGAGGACATCTCGCTGCCGCCGCGCGTGCTCGAGGAGGCTTTCACCGAGGCCAACCCGGGGCTGATGCCCGACGGGATCACGATCACCTGCGAAGGCGGCCATGTGCAGGAGGTGCGGATCTGCCTGACGAAGGACCTCGCGTTCCGTGACTGCGCGCCGGACACGCGGAGGGACTGCCGTCTGCCGGTTGCGATGATGGACCGGCCGTAGCGACCGGAGCCGGCGGCCGGGGGCGCTGCCCCCGGACCCCCGGGATATTTGGACCAGAGTGAAAGCCGCAGCGGCGGCAGGCTGTAGCGAGGGTGCTCTCGGGATATCCGGGCAGCGTGGGTATCCGGGCGTTCGCGGTCACCGTCTGTCGGCGCACGGGCCTCCTTCCGCGGCAGCGCCGCCCGAGGGGGTTCGATGCCCCCGAGGGCGGCTCCGCCTGCCGGTCCGGGCGGCGCCGTCTCAGCGCTGGTCCGTGCGCTGGAGTGAAGCGGCGTCATAGCCGCTCCGCTCGAAGAGGTCGCGGGCCGCGCGCAGTTCCTCGGGCCCGATCTGCCTGTCGCGGTGCAGCACCCATCCGGCGATGCGCGTCGGTGTGCCGACGACCAGCGTCCGCCCGTCGCGCGACTGGCCGAGGATCCAGTAGTCGCCCCCGAAGGGCACGCCCCGCAGGTCCACCGTCAGTCTGCCCGGTGCCACCACCCGCGCCGTGCCCGAGATCTGGCGCACCATGCCGTTCACCTCGCAGCGGTTGGTGAGGGCGAGGGTCCCGTCCGGCAGCGGGCGGTATTCCGCGGTCGTCCGGCGACAGCCCTGCTGGAAGGGCGCGGGATAGCTCGCCACCTCATACCACAGGCCCGCGATGTCGGCGGGCTGCACCGTCGGATCGAGGAAGAAGGGCGCCCCCAGCCAGCGATCCGAGGGCACATGCCGCTCGCAGGCCGCCAGTGCGAGTAGAGCGATAAGGGCCAGGCCTTTCATCCGGAACTCCCTTGTCCAGTTGCCGCATTGCAGGGTGCGGCTGTCGGCGGCCGCAACCCGTTCTGTGCTGCCGCCTCAGGCGGCGTCGAGCAGTCCGCGGCCGCGAAGCAGCGCCTCCACCCCCGGCATCCGGCCGCGGAAGGCGGTGTAGAGCGCCTCTGCCTCATCCGACCCGCCGGCCGACAGCACATGCCGCTCGAGCCGCCGTGCCATCTCGGGGCTGAAGGCGCCCCCCGCCTCCTCGAAGGCGGCGAAGGCGTCCGCATCCATCACCTCGGACCACATGTAACTGTAGTAGCCCGCGGAATAGCCGTCGCCAGTGAAGACATGCGCAAAGTGCGGCGTCGCGTGGCGCATCCGGATTGCCCGGGGCATTCCGAGGCTCTCGAGCACCTCGGCCTGCCGCGCCATCGGATCGGCCGGGGCCTCACCCTCGTGGAACGCCAGATCCACCATGGCCGAAGAGATGAACTCGACGGTCGCAAAGCCCTGATCGTAGGTCGAGGCGGCGAGCAGCCGTTCCCGCATCTCGGCCGGCATCGGCTCGTCCGTCTGCCAGTGGCGCGCGTGCCGTTCCAGCACCTCGGGCACCTCGAGCCAATGTTCGTAAAGCTGGCTCGGCAGTTCGACGAAATCGCGCGCGACCGAGGTGCCCGAGATGTAGCCGTAGGTCACGTCCGAGAGCATCTGGTGCAGCGCGTGGCCGAACTCGTGAAAGAGCGTGCGCGCATCGTCCCACGACAGCAGCGCCGGCTCGCCCTTGGCGAAGTTGCAGACATTGACCACGATGGGCCGCACCTCGCCGCCAAGCTTGCGCTGCCCCCGCATGGTCGAGCACCAGGCGCCGGAGCGTTTCGAGGCGCGCGCGAACCAGTCGCCGAGGAAGACCGCCATGTGCCGGCCCTCGCGCGTCACCTCCCAGGCGCGCACATCCGGGTGGTAGAGCGGCACGTCGAGCGGCCGGAACTCCAGCCCGAAGAGGCGGTGGGCGCAGTCGAAGGCCGCCTCGATCATCCGCTCGAGCGGCAGGTAGGGTTTCAGCGCCGCCTCGTCGAGGTCGAACTCGGCCGCGCGGCGCTTCTCGGAATAGTAGCGCCAGTCCCAGGGCTCGAGATCGCCGTTGATCCCGTCGCGGTGCATCATCGCCTCGAGCACGGCCCCGTCCGCCTCGGCCCGCGCCTTGGCGGGCTCCCAGACGCGCAGCAGAAGCTCTCGCACCGCGTCGGGGGTCTTGGCCATTTCGGTCTCGAGCTTGTAGGCCGCAAAGCCCGGATAGCCGAGGAGCTTCGCCCGCTCCTCGCGCAGCGCCAGGATCTCGGCCGCCACGGCGCGATTGTCGGTGGCGTTGCCGTTGGCCCCCCGCGAAACCCAGGCCTCATAGGCGCGCCGGCGCAGCTCGCGCCGCGGCGAGAATTGCAGGAAGGGCACGATCAGCGAGCGGTTGAGTGTGACGACCGGCCCTTCGGCCCCGCGTTCGGCGCCCGCCGCGCGGGCGGTCTCGACCACGAACTCCGGCAGCCCCTCCAGATCCTCTTCGGCCAGCGGCATCATCCACTCGCGCTCATCGGCCAGCAGGTTCTGCGCGAACGTAGTGCCCAGCACCGCCAGCCGCGCCTTGACCTCGGTCAGCCGCTCGGCCTCGGCCCCCTCGAGCCGAGCGCCCGAGCGCACGAACATCCGCCGGTAGAGCATCAGCACCCGCTCCTGTTCGGGGGTGAGGCCGAGCCCGTCGCGCTGCTGCCAGAGCGTCTCGATCCGCTGGAAGAGCGGGCGGTTGGTCACCACCTCGGAGGAGAAGGCCGACATCCTCGGCGCCAGCTCGCGCTGGAGCGCCTCACGCGCCGCGTTGCTGTCGGCCCCAGCGAGGTTGTAGAAGACGTCCGCCACCCGGTCGAGCGTCTCCTGGGCCAACTCAAGCGCCTCGATCGTGTTGGCAAGGCTCGGCGCTTCGGGATTGTCGGCGATGGCGCGGATGTTGGCGCGCGCCTCGGCAAGTCCCGCCTCGAAGGCCGGACCGAACTGCTCGTCGCGGATCTCGGCGAAGGGAGGCAGGGCGAATGGCGTGGTCCAGGGCGCAAGCAGCGGATGGGTCATGGCGGGTCTCCTTCGCCCTCAAGGCTAGGGCGGCGACCCGTCGCCGTCCATCCCCTCGGGCGCGACCGTCAGCCGGCGCCGCCTCGGCCGCCGCAGACCGGGCAGCCTGCACGAGGTTTCAGCGCGATCCGCCGCGTCTCGCCCCAGAGCGCATCGTGGATCAGCAGCGCCCCGCGCAGGGTCGCGCCCGCGCCGGTCAGATGCTTGATCGCCTCGACCGCCATGATCGAGCCCACCACCCCCGGCAGCGGTGCGATCACCCCCGCCTCGGCGCAACTGGGCACAAGGCCCGGTGCCGGCCGCTCGGGGAAGGTGCATTGGAAGCAGGGTCCGCCGCGCGCCGGGTCATAGAGGCTGACCTGCCCCTCCCATTGCGTGATGGCGCCCGAGATCAGCGGCTTCTCCGCCGCCACGGCCATGCGGTTGGCCAGGTAGCGCGTGTCGAAATTGTCCGTCCCGTCGAGGATCAGGTCGTAATCGGCGAACAGGGCCGCTGCATTCTCCTCGGTCAGGCGCCGCTCGTAGGGCCGGACCTCGACGAAGGGATTGAGCGCGCGCATCGCCTCGGCCGCCGATCGGACCTTGGGCCAGCCGATCCGCGCATCGGTGTGGATCACCTGCCGCTGAAGGTTCGAGGCCTCGACCCGGTCGGCGTCGATCACGCCCACCGTGCCCACGCCCGCCGCCGCCAGATAGAGCAGCGCGGGCGAGCCGAGGCCGCCGGCGCCGATCACCAGCACGCGCGCCTCCTTGAGCCGCTTCTGTCCCGGTCCACCCACCTCGCGCAGCATGATGTGGCGGGCGTAGCGTTCCAGCTCGGCCGGGCGGAAGAGCCCCGGCGCAGGTGGCGCCTCGGCCCCGCGCGCGCGCCGCCGCAGCGCCCCGAGGCCCAGCCGGTAGCCCAGCACCAGGGCCGCGAGGCCGCCGATGACCAGCCAGGGCTCGGGCCCGCCGCCGGTCGCCTGACGGAACGGATGCGCCTCGGGCAGAAGCAGATGCGCGAGCACCACGGCGAGCCACAGGACAGACAGGGCCAGCAGCCGCAGCCTGACTGGCATCCCGAGGAACCAGGCCAGGCCCCAGAGACCCGCCGCGAACAGGATCAGCGCAAGCATCGCATCCTCCCCGGACCCGAGCCTCCCCGGCCGCCCTCCCCGGCCGCACGGCGCGCCTCAGGCCGGGCGCAGATCATCGGGGCCCATGCGCCAGGCGCGGCCGAAGCCGCCGTTCAGGATCGCCGAGACGGGCGTCAGGCGGGCGAAGGCGAAATCGGCGAAATCCACATAGAGCTTTGCCTTGGGATGCAGGCCGAGCCAGTGCGTCCGCAATTCGCCATGTTCGGGCGTGCCCCGGGGGATCAGTTCGGCCCGGACGCGGATCATCAGGCGCGGATGCGTCAGAGGGTCGCCCTTCGCGCCGGGACTTCCCACCATCACGGCCGCCTCGGGATGCGCCCTCAGGGCCGCCATGTGCGGCGCAAGGCCCGAGACCAGCGTCAGCGGCGCCCCGTCGGGGTCAAGGCCGAAGGCGATCAGGCTGATGCCGGGCGTGTGGCTCTGCGCATCGGTCACGGCCAGCGAGGCGTGGCGGGCCCTCGACAGAAGCGTCCGCGCCAGCACGCGGGCGTCGTCATCGGCCGCAAGCAGAGGGTCTGTGGGAACGGGCATCATCCGCGCCGAGGCTTGACAAGCAGGAAAGCGGACGTTCCGCTCTTGATGCCAAGCGGTACAGGTATGCGATGCGCGACACAACCCTCACCTTCTGGGATCATTTCTTGCCGAAGATCGTGACGGTGCTGCGCGAGGGCTACGGGCTGCGCGACCTCAGGGCCGACGCGCTGGCCGGGCTGACGGTGGCCATCGTGGCGCTGCCGCTCTCGACGGCCATCGCCATCGCGTCGGGTGTCGGCCCCGAGCGCGGGCTTTACACGGCGATCGTGGGGGGCTTCCTCGTCTCGGCCCTGGGGGGCAGCCGATTCCAGATCGGCGGACCCGCCGGGGCGTTCATCGTGCTCGTGGCGGCCTGCGTCATGCAGACCGGGATCGAGGGGCTGATCCTCGCCACATTCCTCTCGGGCTTCCTGCTGATTGCGCTCGGCACACTGAGGATGGGCAGCTACATCCGCTTCATCCCCTATCCGGTGACGGTGGGCTTCACGGCAGGCATCGCCGTCATCATCGGGGCCAGCCAGATGAAGGAACTGCTCGGCCTGACCCTCGCCGGGCCCGAGCCTTCGGATCTGATCGAGAAGGTCGAGGTGCTCTGGGCCGCGCGCGGGACGCTGACGCCGCCGGCCCTTGCGGTGGCCGTGGGCACCATCGCCATGATCGAGGCACTGAAACGGCTGGCGCCCCGCCTGCCGAGCCTGCTGATCGCGGTCGTCGTGGCCTCGGTCACGGTCGAGATGCTGGGCCTTCCGGTCGAGACGATCGGCACCCGCTTCGGCGAGCTGCCCACGATGCTTCCCATGCCCGCGCTGCCGGATCTCGGGTCCGAGGCCGTGCTCGCGGCGCTTCCCTGGGCGGTGAGCTTCACGCTGCTGGGCGCGATCGAGTCGCTCCTGTCGGCTGTGGTGGCGGACGGGATGGCGGGCACCCAGCACCGTCCCAATGCCGAACTCATCGCACAGGGCTGGGCCAACGTCGGTTCGGCCGTCTTCGGAGGCTTCTGTGTCACCGGCACCATCGCCCGGACCGCCACCAACGTGCGGGCGGGCTCGCGCAGCCCCGTCTCGGGGATGCTCTGCGCCCTCTTCGTGCTGGGGTTCATGATGCTGGCCGCGCCCCTGGCCGCCTATATCCCGCTGGCGGCGCTTGCGGGGCTGCTGGCCGTCGTCGCGTGGAACATGTTCGAGAAGGAGGAATTCTGGACGCTCCTGCGGACCTCGCGCGGGGATGCGATGGTGGTGCTGGTCACCTTCCTGCTCGTCGTCTTCCGTGACCTGACCGAAGGGATCGTCGTGGGCTTTGCGCTGGGTGGCCTCGTCTTCATCCGCCGCATGTCCGAAAGCGCCTCGGCCGAACCGGCCCCGGTGCCCGATCCATCGGGCGCCCTCACCTCCGAGCGCGTGATCTACCGGCTGCGCGGCCCCTACTTCTTCGGCGCGGCGGCCATGCTCGGTTCGGCGCTTGACCGCTTTGCCGAGCGCCCGCGCGCCTTCGTGCTCGACTTCACCGACGTGCCCTTCATCGACAGTTCGGGGGCACGCTCCTTCGAGCTTCTGGCCCACAAGATGCACCGCCGCGGCGGCCAGCTCTTCCTGACCGGGGCCAATGTCGAGGTGCGTCGCGTGCTGCTGGCGCAGGGGCTGCGCGAGCCTCTGGTGCGCTACCTTCCGGACGTGGCGGGCGTGGACGAGTTCCTCGCAAACTGAGCGAATCGCTTTCCGCGGTGGATGCATGGGGCAGCGGCATGGTGCCGCTGCGGCCTCGCGGGCCGTTGGCAGGGCTTGCGCCGCGGCAGGCATGGTCTGGCAAGGGGTCTCGTGACCCGGCGTCAGCCGACCGCGGGCAGGCCGTTGAAAAACAAGCGCAAATGAGTTTGTCAATTTTCAGGATTTACAGCTTTTCGGATATACCAGTAAAGGAAATTACAGAAAAATCCAAGCTTCAAAAAGAGTTACGCGAAAATTGACTGATGCGTTACACTCTGCCTATTGGAGGAGGGTGGCCGCGGTTGCGGCCGGGTGGCGGGCCACGCCAGGCCTGCATGTTGGAGGAGCTTTCATGGATCACGCTCAGACGAATGCGGTCTATTCCGCCTCGGCAGATTTCATTGCGCAGGCGCATGTCGATGCCGCCGGCTACGAGCGGATGTATGCTGCATCCGTGTCCGATCCCGAGGCCTACTGGGGCGAGCAGGGCAAGCGGCTCGACTGGATCAAGCCCTACACCAAGGTCAAGAACACGAACTTCAAGCTGGGCGAGGTCTCGATCAAGTGGTTCGAGGACGGCACGCTGAACGTCGCCTGGAACTGCATCGACCGCCATCTGGCGACCCGCGCCAGCCAGACCGCGATCATCTGGGAGCCGGATGATCCGAACCAGCCGGCCCAGCACATCAGCTACCAGGAGCTGCACGATCAGGTCTGCCGCATGGCGAACGTGCTGGTCAGCCAGGGCGTGCGCAAGGGCGACCGCGTGGTGATGTATCTGCCGATGATCCCCGAGGCGGCCTACGCGATGCTGGCCTGCGCGCGGATCGGCGCGATCCATTCCGTCGTCTTCGCGGGCTTCTCGCCGGACGCGCTGGCGAACCGGATCAACGACTGCCAGGCCAAGGTGGTGATCACCGCCGACACCGCGCCGCGCGGCGGGCGGCGCACGCCGCTGAAGTCCAACACCGACGCCGCGCTGCTGCACTGCTCGGACCGGGTGCGCTGCCTGGTGGTCAAGCACACCGGCGACCAGATCCACTGGATGGACGGCCGCGACGTCGATGTGAAGGCGATGATGGCGCAGGCCTCGCCCGACTGCCCGATCGAGGAAGTCGGCGCCGAGGATCCGCTCTTCATCCTCTACACCTCGGGCTCGACCGGCAAGCCGAAGGGCGTCGTCCACACCTCGGGCGGGTATCTGACCTACGCGGCGATGACCCACCAGATGACGTTCGACTACCATGACGGCGACGTCTTCTGGTGCACGGCGGATGTGGGCTGGGTCACCGGCCACAGCTACATCGTCTATGGTCCGCTCGCGAACGGCGCCACCACGCTGATGTTCGAGGGCGTGCCGACCTACCCGGACGCCGGCCGCTTCTGGGCGGTCTGCGAGAAGCACAAGGTCAACCAGTTCTACACCGCGCCGACGGCGATCCGCTCGCTGATGGGCCTCGGGCCGGAGTGGGTCGAGAAATACGACCTGTCGTCGCTGAAGCTGCTCGGCTCGGTCGGCGAGCCGATCAACCCGGAAGCCTGGAGCTGGTACAACACCCATGTCGGCAAGGGCCGCTGCCCGATCGTCGATACCTTCTGGCAGACCGAGACCGGCGGCCACATGATCACGCCGCTGCCGGGCGCGACTCCGGTCAAGCCGGGCGCGGCCTCGAAGCCCTTCTTCGGGGTGAAGCCGGTGGTGCTGGACCCGACCGACGGGCACGAGCTGACCGAAACGGCGACCGAGGGTGTCCTTTGCATCGCCGACAGCTGGCCGGGGCAGATGCGCACGCTCTGGGGCGACCACGAGCGGTTCGAAGAGGCCTATTTCTCGCAGTACAAGGGCTACTACTTCACCGGCGACGGCTGCCGCCGCGATGCGGATGGCTACTACTGGGTCACCGGGCGGGTCGATGACGTGATCAACGTCTCGGGCCACCGGATGGGCACGGCCGAGGTGGAATCGGCCCTCGTGGCCCATGCCCAGGTCGCCGAGGCCGCGGTGGTGGGCTATCCGCACGACATCAAGGGCCAGGGCATCTACGCCTATGTCACGCTGATGAACGGCGTGGAGCCCTCCGAGGAGCTGCGCAAGGACCTGGTGAAGTGGGTGCGGACCGAGATCGGCCCGATCGCCTCGCCCGACATCATCCAGTGGGCGCCGGGCCTGCCCAAGACCCGCTCGGGCAAGATCATGCGCCGCATCCTGCGCAAGATCGCCGAGAACGACTTCGGCTCGCTCGGCGACACCACGACGCTCGCCGATCCGTCGGTGGTGGACGACCTGATCTCCAACCGCAAGAACCGGGGCTGAGCGATGCAGGACGGGACCGAAACGACCACCCGTCCGGCCGTGCTGATCCTGCTCGGGCCTCCGGGCGCGGGCAAGGGCACGCAGGCGCGGATGCTGGAGGAGCGCTTCGGCCTCGTCCAGCTCTCGACGGGGGATCTCTTGCGCGCGGCGGTGGCCGCAGGCACGCCCGCGGGCATGGCCGCCAAGGCGGTGATGGAGGCCGGCGGCCTCGTGTCCGACGAGATCGTGCTCGAGATCCTTGCCGAGCGGATGGCCCAGCCGGATGTGGCGCGCGGCATCATCCTTGACGGCTTTCCCCGCACCGCGGGGCAGGCTGCGGCCCTCGACGGGCTTCTCGGACGCACGGGCCAAAGGGTGACGGCCGCCATCAGCCTCGAGGTGGATGACGCGGCCATGGTCGAGCGTGTCTCGGGCCGCTTCACCTGCGCGGCCTGCGGCGAGGGCTATCACGACCACTTCAAGCAGGCTGCCGTGGCAGGAACCTGCGACAAGTGCGGAGGGACGGATTTCAGGCGCCGCCCCGACGACAACGCCGAAACCGTGGGAGCGCGGCTTGCCGCCTACCATGCGCAGACGGCGCCGCTGATCGCCTACTACGACGGCTGCGGCGTGCTGGAGCGGATCGACGCGATGGGAGCCATCGACGAGATCGCCCGGTCCCTCGGCCGGATCGTGGATCGCGTATCCGCGTGAAGAGGCCAGCGTCCCTCGAGGAGGTGGGACGCCGGCAGGGAGAAGAAACCTACAGGGAGAAGGTCCAATGGTGGACAGAACTGGTCATGTGACATCAGACCGGACGTCGTCGAATGCCTACTGGTCGGCGAACGTCCGCATCATCCTCATCTCGTTGGCGATCTGGTTCGCCTGCTCGTTCGGTCTCGGCATCCTCCTGCGCCCGGCGCTGGAAGGCATCATGGTGGGCGGCGCCGATCTGGGCTTCTGGTTCGCGCAGCAGGGGTCGATCTACGTCTTTCTCGTTCTGATCTTCGTCTATGCGTGGCTCATGAACCGGCTGGACCGCCAGTACGGCGTGGACGAGTAAGGGAGGCAGGAACGAATGGATCAATTCACCCTCAACCTGATCGTGGTTGGCATCACCTTCGCCATCTACATCGGGATCGCGGTCTGGGCCCGGGCGGGCTCCACCGCCGAGTTCTATGCGGCCGGCCAGGGCGTCCACCCGGTGGCGAACGGCATGGCGACCGGCGCCGACTGGATGTCGGCGGCGTCCTTCATCTCGATGGCCGGCATCATCGCGCTGGCCCCGGCGGGCGGCTACACGCAGTCGGCCTTCCTCATGGGCTGGACCGGCGGCTATGTGCTGCTGGCGCTGCTGCTGGCGCCCTACCTGCGCAAGTTCGGCAAGTTCACCGTGCCGGAATTCATCGGTGACCGCTTCTACTCGGGCGGTGCGCGCCTTCTGGCGGTGATCTGCCTCATCGTGATCTCGGTCACCTACGTGATCGGGCAGATGCGCGGCGTGGGCGTGACCTTCGGGCGCTTCCTCGAGATCTCGACCGACATGGGCCTCTATATCGGCGCGGCGATCGTCTTCGCCTATGCCGTGTTCGGCGGCATGAAGGGCATCACCTACACCCAGGTCGCCCAGTATGTCGTGCTGATCATCGCCTACACGATCCCGGCGATCTTCATCTCGCTCGCGCTGACCAACTCGTTCCTGCCGCAGCTGGGCCTGATCGGCAACTATGCCCCGGGCGGCGGCGACCAGGCGTTCCTGGCCAAGCTCGACCAGGTGGTGACCGAACTGGGCTTCACGGCCTATACCGCCGACACCACCAGCCAGCTGAACATGTTCCTGTTCACCATGTCGCTGATGATCGGCACCGCGGGCCTTCCGCACGTCATCATCCGCTTCTTCACCGTGCCGAAGGTGGCCGACGCCCGTTCGTCCGCGGGCTGGGCACTGGTCTTCATCGCGCTGCTCTACACCGTGGCCCCGGCCGTCGGCTCGATGGCGCGCCTGAACCTGACCACCACCATGTGGCCGAACGCCGTGGCCGGCAACGCGCTCGACGGCGACGCGATCTCGGTCGAGGCGATCCAGAACGACCCGCGCCTGAGCTGGGTGAAGACCTGGGAACAGACCGGCCTTCTCGTCATGGAAGACAAGAACGGCGACGGCATGATCCAGTACTACAACGAGGCCAACCCGGCGATGCAGGCCATCGCGGCCGAGCGTGGCTGGGTCGGCAACGAGGTCACCAAGATCGACAACGACATCATGGTGCTCGCCAACCCCGAGATCGCCGCTCTTCCGGGCTGGGTGATCGCGCTCGTGGCCGCCGGTGCGCTGGCTGCCGCCCTCTCGACCGCCGCGGGCCTCCTGCTCGCCATCTCGTCGGCGATCTCGCACGACCTCATCAAGGGCTCGATCAACCCCAACATCTCGGAAAAGGGCGAGCTTCTGGCCGCGCGGATCTCGATGACGGGTGCGATCGTGATCGCCACCTGGCTTGGCCTCAACCCGCCCGGCTTCGCCGCGCAGGTGGTGGCGCTGGCCTTCGGTCTGGCCGCCGCGACGATCTTCCCGGCGCTGATGATGGGGATCTTCTCCAAGCGCGTGAACAAGGAAGGCGCCATCCTCGGGATGCTCGTCGGCCTCGTCTTCACCGCGGTCTACATCTTCCTCTACAAGGGCTGGTTCTTCATCCCCGGCACCGCCACGTTCGAGGACGTGCCCGCCAACTACTTCTTCGGCATCTCGCCGCTGTCCATCGGGACCGTGGGTGCGCTGCTGAACTTCGGCGTGGCCTTCCTGGTGTCGGCCATCACGAAGGCGCCCCCGCGCGAAGTGGTGGACCTGGTCGAGAGCATCCGCATCCCGCGCGGTGCCGGCAAGGCCACGGCCCACTGAGATCAACGGTGCGCCCCCGTCGGGGGCGCACCATCCAGGTGCAGTGTCGAGGAGCCTCATGGAAGACGTCCAGACCATCGTGAGCTTTCTGGAGACGGTGCATCCCTACGACAGCCTGCCGCAGGACGAGCTGGCGCGTGTCGCCGGTTGCTTCAGCCGCAGGGAAGTCGCCGCAGGCGAGACGGTCTATCGACACGGAGACCGGCTGGTCGGGCTCTATCTCGTCAAGCGTGGCGGGGTCGAGATCCTCGAACCGTCGGGCGACGTCATCTCGGTGCTCGGGCCGCGCAACTCGTTCGGCGAGCGGGGGCTCATGCGCGACGGCCGCGCGGCCACCACGGCGCAGGCCACGACGGACGGGGTGCTCCTGATGCTGCCCGGCGACGAGTTCCGGCGGCTCTTTGCCGCCTCGCCCGCCTTCGAGCGGTTCTTCACCCGGCGACGGACGCAAGGGTACCGCGCCTCCGACCTGACCACGCAGAAGGTGGCCGACCTGATGGCGCGCAAGCCCGTGACCTGCGGGCCGGCCGAGACGATCCGGGCCGCGGCGATGAAGATGCGCGACGCCGGCGTGTCCTCGCTGGGTGTCGTGGAGGGTCCGACCTTCCTCGGCATCGTGACCACGCGCGACATGACCAACAAGGTGGTGGCCGTGGGGCTCGATCCGTCCACTCCGGTGGCCGAGGTCATGACCCGCGATCCGATCGCCCTTCCGCCCGAGGCTCTTGGATCCGACATCCTTCATGTGATGCTCGAGCGGCGGATCGGCCATCTGCCGGTGATCGAGGATGGCCGTCTGGTCGGCATGATCACCCAGACCGACCTGACCCGCTTTCAGGCCGTGTCCTCGGCCCAGCTCGTGCGGGATGCGGCCACGGCCGAGTCGCTGCCCGAACTGCAGGCCGTGACCTCGCGCATCCCCAAGCTGCTGGTCCAGCTGGTGGCGGGGCACAATTCGCATGAGGTGGTCACGCGCCTCATCACCGACATTTCCGACACGGTGACACGGCGCCTGCTGGCGCTGGCCGAAGCCCGGCTCGGGCCGCCGCCCGTGCCCTATTGCTGGTGCGCCTGCGGAAGCCAGGGCCGGCAGGAGCAGACGGGCGTCTCCGATCAGGACAACTGCCTGATCCTGTCCGACAAGACGCTTCCGGCCGATGACGCCTACTTCTCCGAATTGGCACGGCAGGTTTCGGACGGGCTGCACGCCTGCGGCTACATCCATTGCCCCGGCGACATGATGGCCACCAACCCGCGCTGGCGCCAGCGGCTTTCGGTCTGGCGGCAGTATTTCCTCGGCTGGATCGACCGGCCCGACCCGATGGCGCAGATGCTGTCGTCGGTGATGTTCGACCTGCGCCCGATCGGCGGCGACGAGGGCCTGTTCCATGAGCTGCAGGCCGACACGCTGGCCGTGGCGGCGAAGAACTCGATCTTCGTGGCCCACATGATCTCGAACTCGCTGAAGCACACGCCACCGCTGGGCCTGATCCGCGGCTTTGCCACCATCCGTTCGGGCGAGCACAAGAACCACATCGACCTGAAGCACAATGGCGTGGTGCCGGTGATCGACCTCGGCCGCGTCTATTCGCTGATCGGCCAGCTTGAGCCGGTGAACACCCGCGCGCGGCTGCAGGCGGCCGAGAATGCCGGCGTGATCTCGGTGTCGGGCGCGCGCGATCTGGTCGAGGCCTACGACATGATCGCCCAGATCCGGCTCGAGAACCAGGCACGGCTGATCCGGTCCGGCCGCAGCCCCGACAATTTCCTCGCGCCGTCGGACCTGTCGGATTTCGAACGCAGCCACCTGCGCGACGCCTTCGTGGTCGTCCGCACCATGCAATCCGCGCTGGGCTCGGCCCGCGGCGCGCGCACCTGAAGGCCCGAACCATGGTCATGGACCTCCTCGCTACCCTCGCCGCCGGAGCCGGTCTCGCCGGGATCGCACTGCTCCTGCGCCGGCTGAGCGGTCAGCGCCTGCCGAAATGGATCGTCCCGGCCGGGGCGGGGGCGGGGATGCTGCTCTTTTCGGTCTGGAACGAATACAGCTGGTATCCGCGCGTGACCGCCGCCCTGCCGTCCGAGGTCGTGGTGATCTCGGCGCCCCAGGACCGCGTGGGCATCCGTCCCTGGACGTTCCTCTTCCCGGTTGCCACCCGCTTCATGGCGCTGGACCGGACAGGGATGCTGCGGTCGGAGACCGACCCCGCCATCCGCCGCGCCGAGGTGGTGGTGGTGCAGCGGTGGCACAACACCCAGCGCGTGCCCATGGCCTTCGATTGCACGCGCCGGCGCACGGCAAATCTCGAGACCACGTCGGAGCTTCGGCCCGACGGCACCTTGACCGGCACCAGCTGGCTGTCGGTCCCGGACGACGACGAACTGCTGACAGCGGCCTGCAGGGAGGGGTGACATGGCCGACGGAGCCAGAAAGCGCCGGATCCTCGTGGTGGAGGACGAGGACAACATCGCCATCGCGCTCGACTATCTCATCACGCGCGAAGGCTACGAGCACGACCGGGTGGCAAGCGGGGCCGAGGCGCTCGGCCGCATCCGTGCCACCCATCCCGATCTCGTGCTGCTGGACGTGATGCTGCCCGAGGTCTCGGGCTACGAGATCTGTCAGGGCGTCCGGCTCGACCCGACGCTCGCCGACGTCAAGATCCTGATGATGACGGCGCGCGGGTCGGCCATCGAGCGCAAGAAGGGTCTGGCGCTCGGCGCGGACGGGTTCATCTCGAAGCCGTTCGAACTCAAGGCCCTGCGTGAGGAGGTCCGCCGGCTCCTGGGCGAAGGGGTCTGATCCATGCTCGATCGCCTCAACCTGCGCGTGCGGATCCTGCTCTTCTTCGCTGCGCTGGCAGTGGGGGCGAATGTGGCGGTGTCGATCGGCCTGTTCCTCGCCTATCGGCGCCTCAGCGCCCCCGAGCTGCTGCCCGCCTTCCAGCAGGTCGGCCTTGTGGCCGGGCTTGCGATCCTGGGCCTCGTCACCTGGATCTGGTATCTGTTCGATGCCAATGTGGCGCTGCCGATCATCCGGCTCGCCTCGAAGCTGCGGGCACGGGCCCATGCCGCCGTCGATGGCGCGATCGAAGAGCCGACGGCGCGCTACCTCGGCGATCTCGAGCCCGCCGCTTCGGCCACGGCCCTGACGCTGGCCGAGACGCGGAACGCCCTGGCCGAGTCCGTCGCGCGCGAGACGTCGCGCCTATCGTCCGAGAAGGCCCGGCTCGAGGCGCTGCTGTCCGATGTGCCGGTGGGGGTGCTGCTCTGTTCGGGCGACCACCAGCTCGTGTTCTACAACGGGCCGGCGACCGACCTGATGAACACGGCCGGCGCGCCGGGCCTCGACCGCAATCTCTTCGACTATCTGCGCGACGGGCCGATCCGCCACGCCCACCAGCGGCTCGTCGAGGCGGGCGACCCGGACGCGGCCTCGGACATCCTCTGCACGACAGTGGTGGGCGCGCGGGTGCTGGCCGCCCGGATGCGGCTGATCGGGGGCGAGACCACGAAGCCCGGCTATGTCCTCACGCTGCGCGACGTCACCTCGGCGCTTGCGTCCTACGCGCGTCGCGAGGCGCTGCTGGCCGAGGTGTTCGACCGGGTGCGGCGGCCGGCGGCCAACCTCCAGACGCTGTTCGAGGTGCTTCCGCCCGGCACCTGCCCGCCGCCGGATGTCGAGCGGGCGCTGCGGCAGGAAGTCGGCGGTCTCGCCGCCGCGATCACCGACCTCGGCGCCCGGCACGACGAGAGCCGGCACGACGGCTGGCCGCTGTCGATCACGCGCGCCTCGGATCTGCTCGACGGGCTGAGGGCGCGGATGGAACAGGCGGGCCTTTCGGCCGAGATCGGCGAAGCGCCGCTTCTTTTGCGCTGCAACGGGTTCGAGGTGATCGGTCTGGTGGCGACCCTGGCCGCCCGCGTCGCGGCCCGCCGCACCGGCAACCACTTCCGCGTGACCCTGACCGAGGACGGAACCGAGGCCATGCTGCGGCTGGTCTGGCAGGGCGCTCCGCTGCCCGTCGGCCTGCTCGAGGACTGGCTGGGCGAGCCGCTCGAACCGGGTGTGCCCGAGGTGACGGGCCGCACCGTGCTTTCCACCCACACGACCGAGATCTGGCCCGAACCTGCGGCTCCGGGAGAGAATGCGCTCTGCCTGCCCTTGCGCGCCGCCCGCCGTGCCGGCCGCCGCCCGCGTCCGATCCCGCGGGCCGTGGTCTATGATTTCGAGCTGCTCTCGAAGGCGCGGAACGAGAAGGTGGCCGAGGCGCGGCTCGAGGATCTGACCTATGTGGTCTTCGACACCGAGACCACCGGCCTCATGCCCTCGCAGGATGAGATCGTGCAGATCGCCGCCGTCCGCATCGTGAACGGCCGCCGCGTCGAGGCCGAGGTGTTCGACACGCTGGTCAATCCGCGCCGGCCGATTCCGCCTTCGTCCACCGAGGTCCACGGGATCACGGATGCGATGGTGGCCGACGCGCCGGACATGACCGAGGTCGGGCGGCAGTTCCACAAGTTCGCCGAAGGGGCGGTGCTCGTCGCCCACAATGCGCCCTTCGACATGGAGTTCCTCCGCCGGGCCGAGCTGCTGATCGACCGCCGCTTCGACAATCCGATCCTCGACACGGTGCTCCTGTCGGCGGTTCTCTTCGGGCAGACCGAGGTGCACAGCCTCGATGCGCTGGCGCACCGGCTGGGGATCACCATCCCGGAAGAGGCGCGCCACACGGCCATCGGCGACACGGTCGCGACGGCCGACGCCTTCCTGAAGCTGCTGCCGATGCTGCAGGGCCGGGGCTTCGAGACCTTCGGCGCCGTGCTCTCCGAGGTGCGCCGCCACGGACGGCTGCTCAAGGATCTGAACGAGGCCAATCTGACCGACGCCTGATCTCCGGCGCGCCCGGCCCTCAGGTGGCGGCGAACGGATCGGCCGGGTAGCCCACCCCGGTGAGATAGAGGCCCTGCGGCGGGCAGACCGGGCCGCAGGCGGCACGGTCGCGGGCCTCGAGCGCCTCCTTCACCCGATCCGGTGCCCAGGCGCCAGCGCCCACCCGCTCGAGCGTGCCCACGATCGAGCGGACCTGATTGTGCAGGAAGCTGCGCGCCCGCAGGCGGAAGCGGTATTCCACCCCGTTCGGCACCTCGACCGTCTCGAGCATCAGCTCATCCAGCGTCTTGACCGGCGAGGCCGCCTGACATCCGATCGCCCGGAAGGTGGTGAAGTCGTGCCGTCCCACGAGATGGGCCGCCGCCTCGCACATGGCGGCGCCATCGAGCGGATGCGGCACGCGCCAGACCCGGCCCCGGTCGTGCACCTCCGGCGCGCGGCGCGCGAGCAGCCGGAAGAGATAGCGCCGCTCGATCGCCGAGAAGCGGGCGTGAAAGTCCTCGCCCACCCGCGCCGCAGCGACAACCGCCACCGGCAGCGGCTTCAGATGGGCGTTGAGCGCCCCCGCCAGGCGGAACGGGTCCCAGTCCTTGCCGAGGTCGCAGTGGGCCACCTGGCCCGTGGCGTGAACGCCCGTATCGGTGCGCCCCGCCGCGGCAATCGTGTGGGGGCCGGGTTCAAGCCGCCCGAGCGCGGCCTCGACCGCGCCCTGCACCGAGGCCAGGACGGCCTGCCGCTGCCAGCCCGCGAACGGGGCACCGTCATACTCGATCTTCAGCGCATATCTCGGCATGACGCGCCCCCTAGCACCGCAGCCGCGCCCTGCCAAGGACGGGGTGCGCCGGTCATCCACGAAGCGCGAATGGCAGACGGCCGCCGATCCTGCGATCCGCCCCGGCGGATGCGGCCTGTTGGCACAGCGGCCCGTCACGCCTACATCCATCCCCAAGGGCCGCCTATCCTTGAAGCGGCACAAAGAGAGGCAGGCGCGTGGTTCTCCGCAGACTGACCGACGGTGTGGCGCGCGGAATCGAGGGCGCCGTCAGCACCGTCTCCGAAACCTTCTTCGAGCCGGTGATCCGGCTCGGCGTCACCGGCCTGTCGCGGGCGGGCAAGACCGTCTTCATCACCGGCCTTGTCGCGAACCTGCTGGACCGCGGGCGGATGCCGCAGTTGCGCGCCCACGCCGAAGGGCGCATCGACGCGGTCTTCCTGCAGCCCCAGCCCGACGACACGCTGCCGCGGTTCGATTTCGAGAACCATCTGGCCGCGATCCTGGGCGAGGATCCGCGCTGGCCCTCGTCCACGCGCTCGATCTCGGAGCTTCGGCTCTCGTTCCGGGTGCGGCCCTCGGGGATGATCTCGGGCCTGACCGGGCCGCGCACCGTCCATCTCGACATCGTGGATTATCCGGGAGAGTGGCTGCTCGACCTCGCGCTGATGGACAAGACCTATGCGCAATGGTCCGAGGAGACCCTTAAGCGGCTGTCGCTGCGCGAGGAAGCGCGCGATTTCATGGCGACCGCGCGCGCCGCGGACGGCTCGCTCCCGCTCGAGGAGGCGCAGGCGCAGGCGCTGGCGGCAAGCTTTACCGCCTATCTGCAGGCCGCGCGCCGGGCGGGCTGGTCGGATTGCACGCCGGGGCGGTTCCTGCTGCCGGGGGATCTGGCGGGCTCGCCGGTGCTGACCTTCGCACCGCTGCCGATGCCCGCCCAGACGTCCCGCACGAGCCTCTGGCGCGAGATGGGACGGCGCTACGAGAGCTACAAGGAGAACGTCGTCCGCCCCTTCTTCCGCGAGCATTTCTCGAAGATCGACCGGCAGGTGGTGCTGGTCGATGCGATGGGCGCGATCCATGCGGGGCCGCAGGCTCTCGAAGATCTGCGCCGCACGATGGCCGAGATCCTGACCGCCTTCCGTCCGGGTCGGAACTCGTTCCTCTCGACGCTGCTGCTGGGCCACCGGGTCGAGCGGATCCTGTTCGCGGCCACGATGGCCGACCATCTGCACCACACCCAGCACCCCAAGCTCACCGCGATCATGGAGGCGATGCTGCGCGAGGCCCGCGACCGGGCGGCCTTCGCGGGATCGCTGACGGCGGCCATGTCGCTCGCCTCGGTGCGCGCCACGGTCGAGGAGGAGGTGACACGCCACGGCGAGACGGTCGAGGCGGTGCGCGGGCGGCTTCTGTCGAGCGGGCGGCAGGTGGCGATGTATCCCGGCGAGCTACCCTCGGACCCCTCGCGGCTCCTCTCGCCCGCGCGCGAAGGGGTGCAACGCTGGCTCGACGCCGAATTCGCGCTGATGACCTTTGCGCCCGCGCGCGTGCTGCTCAAGCCCGGCGAGGGGCCGCCGCACATCCGGCTCGACCGCGCCGCCGAGTTCCTGATCGGGGACCGGCTGTGACCCGTTTCGACCGTCCGGCGGGGTGCCGGGCGGCCGTCCTTCATCCGCAGGGAGACAGGTCGTGAGCGACACGCCCCCGAAGAAACCGATGCTTCTCGACTGGGACACGCGCGAGGCGCCGCCGCCCGAGGCGCCGCGCATGGCCCGCCGTCCGCCACCGCCGCCCGAGACCGTCTCCGGGCCCACGCCGGCCGACGTGCCCCCGGTGCCCGACCTCGACCTGCCGCAGGGGCAGGCGATGCTGGCCGCAAGCCGGATCGCCACGGTCCGCACCTCGCGGCTGGGCCGCTTTGCGGGCTGGGTGTTCGGCACGCTGCTGGTGTTCGTGCTGTCGGTGGCGGCGGTGGATTTCGTCACCTCGCTCCTGACGCGCAACAGCCTGCTGGGGGCGGCGGCCTTCGTGCTGATCGGCACCGCCGTCGTCACCGGCCTTGCGCTCGCGCTGCGCGAATGGTGGGCCTATGTCCGGCTCGAGCGGCTCGACAGCCTGCGCGAGTCCGCGATCGCCGCCCGCGCCTCGGGCGATCTGAAGGCCGCCCGCCGCGTGGTGGGGGCGCTCGAGAAGATGTATGGCCACCGGCCCGACCTGCGCTGGGGCCGCGCGCGGCTGTCCGAGCGGCAGGCCGAGGTCTTCGACGTCGACGGGCTGCTGGGGCTGGCCGAGAACGAGCTTCTGGTCTCGCTCGACCAGAGCGCGCGGCGCGAGATCGAGGCGGCCGCGCGGCAGGTGGCGGCGGTCACCGCGCTGGTGCCGCTGGCGCTGGCCGATGTGGCGACGGCGCTTTATGCCAACCTCCGCATGGTGCGCCGCATCGCCGAGATCTACGGCGGGCGCTCGGGCAGCTTCGGCAGCGTGCGCCTGTTGCGCCGGGTCTTCACCTCGCTGATCGCGGCGGGGGCGGTGGCCATGACCGACGACCTGCTCCACTCGGTCGCGGGCGGGGGGGTTCTCTCCAAGGTCTCGCGCCGCTTCGGCGAGGGGATGGTGAACGGCGCCCTGACCGCGCGTGTGGGCGTGGCCGCGATGGAGTTGTGCCGCCCGCTGCCCTTCCATGCCGCGCCGCGCCCCAAGGTCACGAACCTCATCAGCCGCAGCCTTACGGGCCTCTTCGACAGGTGAGGCTCCGCGCCACTGGACCGGCCCTCGGGGCGCGTCTATAAGCCAGCCATGAGGCATCGCATCGCGATCATCGCCCGAATTACCGGCCCGGCGTCCTGACTTCAGGCGCCGGGTGACGACGTTTGCGCGGCGCCAAGGCCCGGGGGGCCGCGCCCGATCCCGCACATTCCCAAAGGACCGCATCCGATGTCCGCCGACACGACCACCGTTCCCGACTACAAGGACACCGTCTTCCTGCCCGAGACCGACTTCCCGATGCGCGCGGGCCTGCCCCAGCGCGAGCCGGAATGGCTGGCGCGCTGGGAACAGATCGGGATCTACGACCGCCTGCGCGAGAAGACCGGCCGCAAGCCCTTCACGCTGCACGACGGCCCTCCCTATGCCAACGGGCACCTGCATATCGGGCACGCGCTGAACAAGACGATCAAGGACATGATCGTGCGCTCGCACCAGATGATGGGCTTTGACGCGCGCTATGTGCCGGGCTGGGATTGCCACGGGCTGCCGATCGAATGGAAGATCGAGGAGCAGTATCGTGCCAAGGGACTGAACAAGGACGATGTGGATGTGGTGGCCTTCCGGCAGGAGTGCCGGAAGTTCGCCGAGGGCTGGGTGCAGATCCAGCGCGAGGAGTTCAAGCGGCTGGGCGTGACCGGCAACTGGGCCGACCCCTACCTGACGATGGACTTCCATGCCGAGGCGGTCATCGCCGAGGAATTCATGAAGTTCCTGATGAACGGCACGCTCTATCAGGGCTCCAAGCCCGTGATGTGGAGCCCGGTCGAGAAGACCGCACTGGCCGAGGCCGAGGTCGAATATCACGACCATACCTCGCACCAGATCTGGGTGAAGTTCCCGGTCGTGGCGGCGGGCGCCTTCCCCGAGGCCGAAGCCTGCCTGCAGACCGAGGCGCTGGCGGCCTCGGTCGTGATCTGGACCACGACGCCCTGGACCATTCCGCAGAACCGCGCCGTGGCCTTCAACCGCGAGATCGCCTACGGCCTCTACCGCATCGAGGCGGTGGCCGAGAATGCTGCCGCGAAGGTGGGCGAGACGGTGATCGTGGCCGACAAGCTGTCGGAGGGCATCTTCAAGTCGGCCCGGATCGAGGGCGCCACGCGGCTGCGCGCCGTCTCGTCCGACGAGCTGCAGGGCTTCGTGCTGGCCCATCCGTTCCGGGGCCTCGAAGGCTCGGCGGGCGAGTGGGATTTCGACGTGCCGATGCTGCCGGGCGAGCATGTCACCGACGATGCGGGAACGGGCTTCGTCCATACCGCGCCCTCGCACGGCGACGACGACTATCAACTGGGCCTGAAGTTCGGCCTGCCCATGACCTACAACGTGCTCGAGGACGGCTCCTACCGGGCGGACCTGCCGCTCTTCGGCGGGCAGGTCATCATCACGCCCGAGGGCAAGGAAGGCCCCGCCAACGTCGAGGTCATCAAGGCGCTGGCCCGCGCGGGTGCGCTCTTCGCCAAGGGCAAGCTCAAGCATTCCTACCCGCATTCCTGGCGCTCGAAGGCGCCGCTGATCTACCGCAACACGCCGCAATGGTTCGTGGCCATCGACCATCCGCTCGACGACGGGATGGGCGAGCATGGCGACACGATCCGCAAGCGCGCGCTGCGCTCGATCGAGGAGCTGGTGAAGTTCACGCCGATCTCGGGCCGCAACCGCCTCCATTCCATGATGGAGACGCGGCCCGACTGGGTGCTGAGCCGCCAGCGCGCCTGGGGCGTGCCGCTCACCTGCTTCGTGAAGAAGGGGGCGAAGCCCACCGACCCGGATTTCCTGCTGAAGGACCCGGCCGTCAACGCCCGCATCTCCGCCGCCTTCGAGGCCGAGGGCGCGGACGTCTGGTATCGCGAGGGCTTCAAGGCCGAGGTGCTGGGCGGGCTCCACGATCCCGAGGCCTATGAGCAGATCTTCGACGTGCTCGACGTCTGGTTCGACAGCGGCTCGACCCATGCCTTCGTGCTGCGCGACCGGCCCGACGGCACCGAGGACGGCATCGCCGACGTCTATATGGAGGGCACCGACCAGCACCGCGGCTGGTTCCACTCCTCGATGCTGCAGGCCTGCGGCACCAAGGGGCGCGCGCCCTACCGGGGCGTCGTGACCCACGGCTTCACGCTGGACGAGAAGGGCATGAAGATGTCCAAGTCGCTCGGCAACACCGTGGTCCCGCAGGAGGTGATCGACCAGTATGGCGCCGACATCCTGCGGCTCTGGGTGGCGCAGGCCGATTTCACGGTCGATCAGCGCATCGGCAAGGAGATCCTGAAGGGCACCGCCGACAGCTACCGCCGCCTGCGCAACACGCTGCGCTACATGCTGGGCGCGCTCGGCGGTTTCTCCGAGGCCGAGCGCGTGGCCCCCGCCGACATGCCCGAGCTGGAACGCTGGGTGCTGCACCGGCTGGCCGAACTCGATACCGAGGTGCGGCGCGGCTATGCCGCCTACGACTTCCAGGGCGTGTTCCAGAAGCTCTTCACCTTCTGCACCAGCGACCTCTCGGCCTTCTACTTCGACATCCGCAAGGATGCGCTCTATTGCGACGCGGCCACCAGCCTCCGCCGCCGCTCGGCGCGCACGGTGATGGACCTGCTGTTCCACCGGCTGACCACCTGGTTCGCGCCGATCCTCGTCTTCACGATGGAGGATGTCTGGCTGTCGCGCTTCCCCGGTGCGGACAGCTCGATCCACCTGCAGGACATGCCGGATACGCCCGCCGACTGGCGCGACGAGCCGCTGGCCGCGAAGTGGGCCACGCTGCGGCAGGTGCGGCGCGTGGTGACGGCCGCGCTCGAGGTGCAGCGGACGGCCAAGGTGATCGGGGCCAGCCTCGAGGCCGCGCCGGTCGTCCATGTGCGCGAGCCCGAGGTGCTGTCGGCGCTGAAGTCGGTCGATTTCGCCGAGGTCTGCATCACGTCCGACCTGGCGCTGACCGGCGATCCGATGCCGGCCGAGGCCTTCCGCCTGCCCGAGGTTCAGGGCGTGGGCGTGGTCTTCGAGCGCGCCGAGGGCGCCAAGTGCGAGCGGTGCTGGCAGTATCTGCCGGACGTGGGCACTCACAGGCATCCGGGCACCTGCGCCCGCTGCAACGAGGTCCTCGGCTGAGCCGATTCCGGCGGATCTGACCCGGGGCGAGGCAGGTGCCCTCGCCCCCCAGTCAGGATCGCGCACTGGCCGTCGGGCGGACGGCAGAAGATTGTTCTGCGGACGGTGCGGATGAGCCTTCCTGTCCTTCTGGCGGTCCTTTGCGCGGCCTTCCTCCATGCCGGGTGGAACGCGATCATCAAGGTCGGCACCTCGAAGGTCTCGGCCATGGTCATCCTGTCGGTGGCCGAGGTGCCGATCGGGCTGGCGGTGGCCGTCACACGGCCCTGGCCTGCGGCGGAGGTCTGGCCGTGGGTCCTCGCGGCGGGCTGCTGCCATTTTGCCTACAAGTCCTTCCTGACCTTCGCCTACGAGCATGGCGACCTGAGCCGCGTCTATCCGATCGCGCGCGGAGCCGCGCCGATGGTCGTGGCGCTGGTGGGGGCAGCCACGCTCCCCGATGTGGTGAGCGCGGGGCAGTATGCGGGGATCGCGGTCCTCGGGGCCGGGATACTCCTCATGGCGCGCGGCGTCTTCACCTCGGGCGAGGAGCGGAGGCTCCTGCCGCTCGCGCTCGGGTCGGCGGCGGCGACGGCCTGCTACACGATGATCGACGGGCTGGGTGCGCGGGTCTCGGGGGATGCGGTGGCCTATGTGGCCTGGGTCTTCGTGGCGGACGGGATCCTGTTCGGCGTGGGGATGGTGGCCTGGAAGGGACGGGCGCTCCTGCGCGTTGACCGCAAGGCCTGGGCCGCCGGTACCCTGGCCTGTGCCGCGTCCTACGGGGCCTATGCGATCTCGATCTGGGCCATGACGGTCGCCCCCATCGCCGTGGTGGCGGCGTTGCGCGAGACCTCGATCCTCTTTGCGGTCCTGATCGGCTGGCTGGTCTTCGGCGAACGGATGACGCGGGACAAGGCGGTGGCCGCGGGCCTCATCGTGGCGGGCGTGATGCTCACGCGGCTCTGATTGCGCCTCGCGACGCGTCCCGCTGGCGCCCGCACAGGGCCGCGCCCTCCTGTGCAGCGTCCAGCCGCTGTGGGCCAGAGCGCGCCTGTTTCGACCGGCCTCAGGCCTTCGCGCGGGACGGGATGATCTGCTGCGCCACGCCCGCGAGCACGAGATAGACGGAGGTCACGACGAGGCCCCAGTGCGCCCAGCTTTCCTCGTTGAACTCGACCCAGGCGGCCCAAGCGGCGAAGAAGACCCAGGCCGCCGCGACCGGCAGCGAGACCATGCGCCAGCGCGCCGTCCGCACCGGATGGATGAACTTGAGGTTGGTGAACATGGCGAGCGTCAGCGCCAGCACGATCCCGAGGATCGTCCATTCTCCCGGCGAGATGGCGAAGAGCACGAGCACCACCATGTTCCAGCAGGCGGGAAAGCCCGCAAAGGAATAATCCTTGGTCTTCATGCGGGTATCGACGAAATAGATCGCCGAGCCATAGACGATCACGATGATGACCAGCCAACCCGTCCATCCCGTCAGCAGCCCCGACTTGAAGAGCGCATAGGCGGGTATGAAGACATAGGTGAGATAGTCGATGATGAGATCCAGCACCACGCCGTCGTAGGTCGGCCAGTTGGTCTTGACGTCATAGCGGCGGGCGAGCGGACCATCGATCCCGTCCACGAACAACGCCACGACGAGCCAGAGGAACATCAGGCTCCACTCTTCCTCGACCGCCGCCAGCATGGCGAGCATCGAGAGCACGGCCCCCGTGGCGGTCAGCAGGTGAACGGACAGGGCTTTGAGGCGTGCATTCATCTGTCCCTCATGCCGCATCCGAAGCCATGAGGCAAGGTGGGAGGCCCCGGTGCGACACGTCCGCCCACAGGCGCAAGGCGCTTGTGGCACGGCGCGAGGGGGTGCCGCCCTCGGGGGCATCGAACCCCCTCAGGCGGCGCTGCCGCGGCTGCGGGCCGCCCGAGGGTCACTCGCCGCGGGGGAAGCGCTTGCTCTCCTCCAGGATGTTCAGATCCATGTGGTTGCGCATGTAACGCTCGGAGGCCTTCTGCAGCGGCTGATAGTCCCACGGATAGTAGCCGCCCTGCCGCAGAGCCTCATAGACCACCCACCGCCGGGCCTGACTCTCCCGCACCGCCGCGTCGAAGGCGGCGAGATCCCACCGCGCCTCGGACAGCGCCCGGAGCCGGGCCAGCGTCCCGGCATGGGCGGGATCGGACGCAAGGTTCGTCCGCTCGGCAGGGTCGGCCTCAAGGTCGAACAGCTGCTCGGGATCGGCGAGGCACCGGACATGCTTCCACCGCCCGTCCCGGATCGCGACGAGAGGCGTCACCGACCCTTCGGCGGCATATTCCATCAGCACCGGCTCGGGACGCCCGGAGCCCTGCGCCAGCGGCACGAGACTGACCCCGTCGGTCCAGGGCGCGATCTCGCCCATGTCGATCCCCGCGAGCGCGCAGAGCGTGGGCGTCACGTCGATGGTCGAAACCGGCGCGTCGATCCGGCCCGCCGGCAGGCCCGGAGCCGCCATCATCAGCGGCACCCGGGCCGAGCCCTCGTGGAAGCTCATCTTGAACCACAGGCCGCGCTCGCCCAGCATCTCTCCGTGGTCCGAGACGAAGACCACGATCGCCTCCTGCCGCGAGGCGTCGAGCACCGCGAGGATCTCGCCGATCTTGTCGTCAATGTAGGAGATGTTGGCGAAATAGCCCTGACGCGCCCGGCGCACATGGTCGCGCGTGATCTCGAACGCGCCGAAATCGCAGGCGTCCATCAGGCGCTGCGAGTGGCTGTCCTGCTGGGCGTAGGGGATCGGCTCGGGCGGCTCGAGCATCGGATGATCCTCGTAGAGATCCCAGTATTTCCGCCGCGCCACGAACGGATCGTGGGGATGGGTGAAGCTGACCGTCAGGCACCAGGGCCGCGGATCGGCGCCGCGCGACAGGTCGTAGAGCTTCTGGATCGCCTGATGCGCCACGTCATCGTCATATTCGAGCTGGTTGGTGATCTCGGCCACACCGGCGCCGGTCACGGAGCCCAGGTTGTGATACCACCAGTCGATCCGCTCGCCCGGCTTGCGGTAGTCCGGCGTCCAGCCGAAATCGGCCGGGTAGATGTCGGTGGTCAACCGCTCCTCGAACCCGTGGAGCTGGTCGGGGCCCACGAAATGCATCTTGCCCGAAAGGGTCGTCTGGTAGCCCGCGCGCCGCAGATGGTGGGCAAAGGTCGGGATGTCCGAGGCGAATTCGGCCGCATTGTCATAGACGCGGGTCCGCGAGGGCAGCTGGCCGGACATGAAGGAGGCGCGGGCGGGCGCGCAGAGCGGGCTGGCCGTGTAGCTGTTCGCGAACCGCGTCGATCGCTCGGCCAGCCGCTTCAGGTTCGGCGCGTGCAGCCAGTCGGCCGGCCCGTCGGGGAAGAGCGTCCCGTTGAGCTGATCGACCATCAGGATGAGGATGTTGGGCTTTGTCATGAAGGGCCTTCCTGGACTGTCTCGGGAACTCCTGCCCCGCCTCGGCAGGACCGTCTGTTCCGCAGGCGACCTGTTGGCGCCGGCTTCACCGCACCCGGACGGCCCTGCCCGCCCTGGCGGGTGCCCTATCCGGGGACAGCCGGAAGGTCGGGACGAGAGCCTGCCGCTCGATCGACCCCGCCTTTCCATGCCAAAGGGCGGGCTTGCGCCCGCCCTTTGGCTGCCGAGGACGGATCCTCAGGCGATCGAGATGTTCGTCGCCGATTCGCGGCCGTCGCGGCCCGACTCGATGTCGAAGGTCACGGCCTGGCCGTCGTTGAGGGCGCGGATGCCGGCGCGCTCGAGGGCGGTGATGTGGACGAACACGTCCTTCTTGCCGCCTTCAGGGGCGATGAAGCCGTAGCCCTTGGTGGCGTTGAACCATTTCACGGTGCCTTTGGCCATCGTGTTGTCTCCTGTTCATGTGCCGCCCGCGGAAGTGCGGCGGCTCGGCTCAGTCAGGGCAAGATCGAAGGACTGTTGCCGGCGAGGGAGACAGTGGTCGATAAAGATAACGTCGCGGCCGGAATTATGACAAAATATTCGCCGCGTTCAACAGGAATTGCGAGGTCTGGCAGAAGGTCGCTGGTGCGTCGCATTGGCAGCGGCGAAGGCAGGCGCTAGGCTCGCCGCAAAAGACAGTCTGGAGGCTGAGAATGACCTGGGGAACATTGATGAGCCGCGCCCACGGAATGTGCGAGTTCTGCGGCGGCATGGACGACTGCCTGCCGGTCGAGGTCGAAGGAGCGGGTGAAATGCTCGTCTGCGCCGTCTGCGACAGCGATCCGCCGGTCGAGCATTGGCGCTGCCTGGAGGCGGCCTCGCGGTCGGATGTCCCCGAGGTTCAGGTTGCGGTCTGGCGCAAGCTGGGCGCGATCGAAACCCCGTGGGCGGCCGAGATCAGGTCGCGGATGACGCTTCTGCCCGAAGCGCAGGCGCTGGTCTGAGGGGTTCAGGCCCGGACCGGATCCGGGCCACTCCCCTGCCCCGCTCAGATGCGTCCGGTGAGGACGAGGACCAGCACGATCAGGACGACGACCCCGACGGCGCCCGAGGGGCCATAGCCCCAGGTGCGGGAATAGCCCCAGTTGGGCAATGCGCCGATCAGAATCAGGATCAGGATGATCAGCAGAATGGTCGAAACCGTCATGGCGTCCTCTCTGGCCGGGGCTGTTTTCCGGCCAACGCCCTCACGCCGCACCGGTTCCGGGGCGTCGCGACGCATTCACGTTGTTGAATGTGGCGGCGAGGCCTGTTAGGCTGGCATTCTCAACCCTGTCAAGGAATGGCCCGATGACCCTCGATCGCATGGTGATGCTCTTTGCCGGCTGCATGGTGCTTGTGAGCGTCCTGCTCACCCTGCTCGTCTCGCCGCTCTTCGTCTGGTTCACGGTCTTCATCGGACTGAACCTGATCCAGTCCTCCTTCACCGGCTTCTGCCCCGCGGCCATCGCCTTCCGCAGGATGGGCGTCCGGACCGGCTGCGCCTTCGAATAGGACTCGCTGATGCCGGCCCCGGCGGATGGCTTTCGGCTTCGGGGGAGGCGCCTCAGGGCAGGCGGCGCGGCTCGAGCATCTTCAGCCGGTCGCCCATCTGCGTGTTGATGTCCCCCATCGAATCAAGCGCCTCCTGCGTCCGGCGCGCCCGCTCGTTGAAGGGCGAGGTGCGCCGGCCGAGATCATTCACCGCCCCATCGGGGATCTGGGTCTTGTCCTGCGGCGGCACGGTCCGGACGCGCTGGCGCTGAAGCGCCTCGGCCTGTTCGCGGTGCTTGCAGATCAGATAGTCGAGCGTCAGATCGTCGTCGGTGCGCAGCGGCGTGCCCTTCGACTTGACGCAGGCTGCCTGCGCCGCCCCCGGAAGGGCGAGCGCCAGAGCCGCGGCAAGGAAGAGCCGCCGCGCCGTCATCGGGTGAACTTCTTGTATTTCACCCGGTGCGGCTCGACCGAGTCGGGGCCGAGACGGCGGATCTTGTCTTCCTCATAGGCCTCGAAGTTGCCCTCGAACCATTCCACATGCGCATCCCCCTCGAAGGCGAGGATATGCGTGCAGAGCCGGTCGAGGAAGAAACGATCGTGCGAGATGATGATCGCCGAGCCCGCGAAATCGTCGATCGCCGCTTCCAGCGCCTGCAGCGTTTCCACGTCGAGGTCGTTGGTCGGTTCGTCCAGGAGCAGCACGTTGCCGTTCGAGCGCAGAAGCTTGGCCATGTGAACGCGGTTGCGCTCGCCGCCCGACAGCAGGCCCACCTTCTTCTGCTGGTCGGTGCCCTTGAAGTTGAAGGCGCCGCAATAGGCGCGGCTGTTCATCTCGAAGTCGCCGAGGTGGATCACCTCCAGCCCGTCCGAGATCTCTTCCCACACCGTCTTGTTCGGGTCGAGCGCGTCGCGGCTCTGGTCCACATAGGACAGCTGCACCGTGTCGCCCACGGTGATCGTGCCGGAATCCGGCGGCTCCTGCCCGGTCAGCATCTTGAAGAGCGTGGACTTGCCGGCGCCGTTCGGACCGATCACGCCCACGACACCGCCCGGCGGGATCGAGAAGGACAGGTTCTCGATCAGGAGCTTGTCGCCCATGTGCTTGGTCAGGTTCTCGACCTCGATCACCTTGCCGCCCAGACGCTCGCCGTTCGGAATGATGATCTGCGCGGTCGAGATCCGCTCGCGCACCGACTGGCCGGCCAGTTCGTTGTACTTCTGGATCCGCGCCTTCTGCTTGGCCTGCCGCGCCTTGGCGCCCGAGCGGATCCAGTCCAGTTCGCGCTGCAGGACCTTCTGCTTGGCCTTGTCCTCGCGCGCTTCCTGCACCATCCGCTTGGCCTTCTGCTCCAGCCACGAGGAATAGTTGCCCTCGTAGGGCACGCCGCGGCCGCGGTCGAGTTCCAGGATCCAGCCGGTGATGTCGTCGAGGAAGTAGCGGTCGTGGGTCACGATCAGGATCGTGCCCTTGTAGTCGATCAGGTGCTGCTGCAGCCAGGCGATCGATTCCGCGTCGAGGTGGTTGGTCGGTTCGTCCAGAAGCAGCATGTCGGGCGCTTCCAGCAGCAGCTTGCAGAGCGCCACCCGGCGCCGCTCGCCGCCCGAGAGGGCCTCCACGTCGGCATCATCCGGCGGGCAGCGCAGCGCCTCCATGGCGATGTCGACCTGGCTGTCGAGATCCCACAGGTTCTGCGAGTCGATCAGGTCCTGCAGCTGGGCCATCTCGTCCGCGGTCTCGTCCGAGTAGTTCATGGCCAACTCGTTGTAGCGATCGAGGATCGCCCGCTTGGCCGCCACGCCCTCCATCACGTTGCCGCGCACGTTCAGCGCCGGATCGAGCTGCGGCTCCTGCGCAAGGTAGCCAACGCGCGCGCCCTTGGCGGCCCAGGCCTCGCCTTTGAAGTCGGTGTCCATGCCGGCCATGATGCGCAGCAGCGTGGACTTGCCCGAGCCGTTCACGCCGACGACGCCGATCTTCACGCCCGGCAGGAAGTTCAGGTGGACGTTCTCGAAGCACTTCTTGCCGCCCGGATAGGTCTTCGAGACCCCCTCCATGTGGTAGACGTATTGGTACGAGGCCATGCCAACTCTCCAGATCGCGGTTTGGCGGCCCTTTTACCGATTGCGCTGGACAAGCACAACGCGAGGATGGTTTCAGGTCGCGGACTTGTGGGGGAGGTGCCGGTGCAGGGCTGGCCGGTGGCGCGGAAGGGCATGGTCGTGGGGCTGCTGGGGGGATCGTTCGATCCGCCGCACGCGGGCCATGTCCACATCAGCCTCGAGGCGCTGAAGCGGTTCCGGCTGGACCGGGTCTGGTGGCTGGTCTCGCCCGGCAATCCGCTGAAGCCCCGCCCGCCCGCGCCGCTGCCCGCGCGCCTGGCCGAGGCGCGGCGCCTGATGCGCCATCCGCGGGTGGTGGTGACGGACATCGAGGCGCGCCTCGGCACCCGTTTCACCGCCGAGACGCTGGCCGCGCTGCGGGCGCGCTATCCCGGGGTGCGTTTCGTCTGGCTGATGGGGGCGGACAACCTTGCCCAGTTCCACCGCTGGGACCGCTGGCAAGGCATCATGCGGACGGTGCCGGTGGGGGTTCTGGCCCGCCCCGGCGCGGGGCTCCGCTCGCGCACGAGCCCCGCGGCGCGCATCTATGCGCGCGCGCGGGTGGGGGCGGCGGATCTCGCCGCCGCGCGGCCGCCCGCCTGGTGCTTCCTGAACCTGCCGATGGTGGATCTCTCCTCGACCGCGATCCGCGCCACCGGCCGCTGGCGCTAGGCCAGCCGCGCCACCAGCGTGATCTCGGCGGTGAACAGCTTCGACACGGGACAGTTGGCTTTTGCCGTCTCCGCCGCCTCGCGGAAGGCCGCCTCGTCCGCGCCGGGAATCGTTGCGCTCAGATCGAGATGGACCGCCGTGATGGCAAAGCCGTCGCCCTGCTTCTCCAGCGAGACGGTGGCGGTGGTCTCGATCCGGTCGGCCACCATGCCCTTCTCGCCCAGCACGTTCGACAGCGCCATCGAGAAGCAGCCGGCATGGGCCGCGCCGATCAGCTCTTCGGGGTTTGTGCCGGGGCCGTCCTCGAACCGGGTGTTGAAGCCATAGCGCGCGTCCGACAGCACGCCCGACTGGGTGCTGACCGTGCCCTGGCCGCTCTTCAGGTCGCCCGTCCAGACCGCTGAACCCTTGCGTTTCATGGTGCCCTCCGTTCTCCCGGGGCAGGCTCGCCCCACGGGCCAACGGCAGCCCTGCGCAACGGTTCCACGAGGCACCCCGCCGACCGGCCCCGAACCGGAGGTCACCACCGTCCGCGGCAGCGCCGCCCGAGGGGGCTCGATGCCCCCGAGGGCGGCTCCCCCGCCCGGCTCAGGCGGCCAGCGCCCCCGAGAGACCCCGGTCGATCAGCGCCACGGTCTCCTCCACGCCGTAAAGCGCGATGAACCCGCCGAACCGCGGCCCTTCCGAGGCCCCCAGCAACACCTCATAGAGCGCCTTGAACCAGTCGCGCAGCGGCTCGAACCCGTGCTCGCGGCCCACGGCAAAGACCAGCGACTGAAGCGCCTCGGCGTCGAGCCCGCCCTCCCAGGCCACCAGCCGGTCGCGCAGGTCGGCGATCGCCGCGCGCTCGGCTTCGGTCGGCAGACGGTAGACCCGCTTCGGCGCCACGAAATCGTGGAAGTAGCGCACCGCGAACCCGGCCGCCGCGTCGAGGTCGGGATGCGTTTCGGGGCTGGCCTCGGGCGCGTAACGCCTGATGAAGCCCCAGAGCCCCTCCTTGTCGTGGGCCTGCGCGACCGAGGCGAGGTTCAAGAGCATCGCAAAGCTCACCACCATCTTCGATTCCGGCGGACGGCCCTGGTGGATGTGCCAGACCGGGTTGTCGATCTGCTTGGCCACCTCCTGCGTGGGATAGGCCCGCAGCTGCTGGTGATATTCGTCCACCGCCTTCGGGATCACGTCGAAATGCATCCGCTTGGCGGTCTTGGGCTTGAGGAACATGAAATAGCTGAGGCTTTCCGTCGAGGCGTAGCTCAGCCACTCGTCGATCGTCAGCCCGTTGCCCTTCGACTTCGAGATCTTCTCGCCCTTGTCGTCGAGGAACAGCTCATAGGTGAAATGCTCGGGCTTGCGGCCGCCCAGCACCTCGCAGATCCCGTCATAGATCGGCGTGTTGGTGGAGTGGTCCTTGCCATACATCTCGAAGTCCACGTCGAGCGCCGCCCAGCGGGCGCCGAAGTCGGGCTTCCACTGCAGCTTCACGTTGCCGCCCGTCACCGGCAGCGTCATCTCGGTGCCGTCCTCGTCGTCGAAGGTGATGGTGCCATCCTTCGCATTCACCTCCTTCAGCGGCACATAGAGCACGCGCCCCGTGGTGGGCGAGATCGGCAGGAAGATCGAATAGGTCTGCTGGCGCTCCTCACGCAAGGACGCCATCATGATCTCCATCAGCCGGTCGTAACGTTCGCAGGCGCGCAGCAGCACCGCGTCGAACTGGCCCGATCGGTAGAAGTCGGTGGCCGAGATGAACTCGTATTCGAACCCGAACGTGTCGAGGAAACGCCGCAGCATGGCGTTGTTGTGGTGGCCGAAGCTCTCGTATTCGCCGAACGGGTCGGGGACCGAGGTCAGCGGCCGCTGCAGGTTCTCGCGCAGCATGTCGCCGTTCGGCACGTTGTCGGGCACCTTGCGCATGCCGTCCATGTCGTCCGAGAAGCAGATGAGCCGCGTGGGAATGTCCGAGATCGCCTCGAATGCGCGGCGGATCATCGTGGTGCGCGCCACCTCGCCGAAGGTGCCGATGTGCGGCAGGCCCGAGGGGCCGTAGCCGGTCTCGAACAGCACATAGCCCTTTTCAGGTGCCTTGCCCTTGAAGCGTGCGAGAATCCGGCGGGCCTCTTCGAAGGGCCAGGCTTTCGACGTCATCGCGGCATCGCGGAGCGCGGACATGGGCGGCATTCCTCGGCAGGCGGGCGACCCCGTGCCGCCCGAACCCCCGTCCTCTATTGCCGGTGGGCCAGCGCGTCAATAACGCGGGACGGCCGAGCCCGCGGCCACCCCCCGCGGCAAACCGGCCGTGACGGGGCGGCCGCGGGACAGGCCGCCTCGCCTGAGGCGCGAGACCCGGACCACCCTGCCCCGCTGACGCCTCCGTGATCGCGCAGGCCCCGACTTGCCGGACGCGGAGGCGATCCATATTGTGCGCCGCGACATGGACTTCAGGATGCGCACCTTGGCCGATACACTCCCCTCGCTCAGCCCTCAGGATGCCCTCGTGGCCATCATGATCGCCGTCTCCTTCTCGGACGAGACGGTGCGGACGGTCGAGCTGATCGCCATCGAGCGCATCGTCACCCATCTGCCCATCTTCGCCAATTACGACGGAGACAGGATCCGTCCCATCGCACAGACGATCATCGACCTCTTCGAGGAGGATGAGGGCCTCGACGCCCTGTTCGGCCTGATCCGGGCGGCGCTGGAAGAGCGGCTTCACGAGACCGCATATGCGCTCGCCTGCGACGTGGCGGCGGCGGACGGGACGCTCGGCCAGCCGGAACTCCGCATGCTCGAGGAAATCCGCAACGAGCTGGACATCGACCGGTTGCACGCCGCGGCCATCGAACGCGGAGCCCGGGCCCGGCACATGCTGGTCTGAGAGCGGGAACCGTCGCGCCTTCGGTGCGCGTCGCCGGGGGCTGTCTGCCCCCGGCCGCCCCGGCGGGGCGGCTCCCCGAGGATATTTGGGCAGAGTGAAGGACGAAAGACGTTGCGCGGCGGCTCGGGCCTTGGCCCGTCTTCTTGGGCCGGGCGCGGGGCGTCAGGCGGGCAGTGCGGCCCAGCGTTCGATGAGGGCACGCTGCAGGCCACGGGCACGGCCGAGCCACTCGGACCCGCCGGGCGGGCGCTCGCGCGCGTCCATCGGCAGGGCCGAGCGGCGGGCGCGGTCGGCGCAGTAGATCGCAAAGACGAGGTCGCGGCCTCCCTCGGCGCGGGCGATGCCCGCGAGCCCCGAGACGAAGTTCAGCGTGCCGGTCTTGGCCGCGACCGCGATGGGAGGCCTGCGCGTCCTCGCACCTCCGGGATCGACCAGGTCCGTCCGCTTGAGGATCTCGCGCAGGCCAAGCCCCTCGCGTTCGGCTGCGAGCAGCGCCGTCACCATGTCGCGCGCCGAGACGAGCGAGCCGCCTCCGAGTCCGGAATGGTCCTGGAACGCGGTGGAGAGGCCGAAGCGGCCGTTGACCCAGGCGCTCATCGCGGCCGCCGACTGGCCGAGGGAGGGCGCGCCCGAGGCGGCCAGCCCCACCGCCTCGGCCGTGATGTTGGTGGAGAACTTCAGCATGTCGCGCAGGATCTCGCGCAGGGGCTGGCTCTGCCATTCGACGAGGCTCGTGCCCTCGGGGCGGACCCGCACGATCTGCGCGTCGGGTAGGGTGATGCCCTGCGCCCGGGCCAGCGTCTGGAAGACCTCGGCGGTGTAGGTCTCGGGATGGCGCACCGGAAGCCAGCGGCTTCCCGCCTTGCCGAGCGCGCTGCTGGCGACGGTCCAGCTGTCCGAGCCCTGATCGCCGGCGTAGGTGTAGATCGGCAGGTCGCGGGTGACGACCTCCATCCGGGCCATCGCGACCTGGGGCACGAACCGCTCGGCCCGGGCATCCATCGTGACGGACCAGCCGGTCTTCGCCCGCCTCCATTCGAAATGGACCCGGTTGAAGTTCAGGTTCAGGCCGGAGAGGGCGGGATTGTAGCCGACATGGGCGGGCTGCTCGGGATCGATCAGCGGCACCGCGGGCAAGGCGCTCGCATCGGCGATGTAGCGCCCGGTCACCCCGCGCACCCCGGACGCGTGCAGCTTCGCCGCCATGTCGCCGAGCGCATCGGTGGAGAGCGTGGGATCGCCCGCGCCCGACAGCACGAGGTCGCCCTGCACGATCCCGTCCCGGACCGGCCCGGTGGCGAGGAGGCGCGTGGCGAAGCGGAAGTCGGCACCGAGCGTCTCAAGCGCGTAGAGCGCGGTGATGGCCTTGGCGGTGCTGGCGGGCGGCAGGCGCAGCGCGGCGTTGCGGGCCTCGAGCAGTTCGCCGGTGGCGGCATCGGCCACGGCGAAGGCCACCGCACCGCCGAGCGAGGCCCGTGCGATGAGGCTGTCGGCGTCGGGCGGCGGCTCGATGAAGCCGCGGCGCGGCGGGCGGGGCGATGTGAGGGGCGCATCGGGCAGCGCGGGCGTGGCGGCGCCCGCGAGAAGCGCGGCCAGCAGCCAGCGCCGGGAGACGGTCATGCGATCATCCTCATGGGGCGAAGGTAGCGGCAAGGCCGGCCGGCTGACAAGCCCGCCGGCGATCACGCGCGTTGACCGCTGCGTGCGCCCGCCGGCAAGCTCAGGCGAGGCGGTCGGCGATCCGTTGCGCGAGCCGCCGCGCCACCTCGTCCTTGCCCAGGCGCGGCCAATCCTCGATGCCGTCTTCGGTCACCAGATGAATGGCGTTCTCGGTGCCGCCCATGATCCCCGTGCCGGGAGAGACATCGTTGGCCACGATCCAGTCGCAGCCCTTCCGCGCGCGCTTGGCGCAGGCGTGATCGACCACCCGGTCGGTCTCGGCCGCGAATCCCACCACGAGGCGCGGCCGTCCCTTTTCCATCCGCGAAACGGTGGCGAGGATGTCGGGATTTTCAGCAAACTCCAGCGTCGGGCCGCCCGCCTGCTTCTTCATCTTGGAGCCGGCCGCATTGGCCACCCGCCAGTCCGCCACGGCGGCGGCGAAGATGGCGGCATCGGCCGGAAGGGCCGCCGTGACGGCCGCCATCATCTCCTGCGCGGTCTCGACCCGCACCAGTTCCACCCCGACCGGAGGCGGGACCGAGGCCGGGCCGGTGACGAAGATCACCCGCGCGCCCAGATCGCGCAGCGCCGCGGCGAGCGCGGTCCCCTGCGCGCCCGACGAGCGGTTGGCGATGTAGCGCACCGGGTCGATCGGCTCGTGCGTCGGACCCGATGTCACGAGCACCCGCCGCCCGGCCAGCGGGCCCGCGCCGAGCGCGCCCTCGATCGCGGCAAGGATCTCGGCGGGTTCGGCCATCCGCCCGAAGCCATATTCGCCGCAGGCCATGTCGCCCTCGTTCGGACCCACCGTCCGCACGCCGTCGCCGCGCAGCGTGGCAAGGTTCCGGCGGGTCGCGGGATGTTCCCACATCCGCACGTTCATGGCAGGGGCCACCAGAACCCGGGTGTCGGTGGCCAAAAGCAGGGTCGAGGCGAGATCGTCCGCCCGACCCTGGGCCATCCGCGCCATCAGATCCGCCGTCGCAGGCGCCACCACCACCAGATCGGCGACGCGGGACAGGGCGATATGGCCCATCTCGGCCTCTTGCGTCAGATCGAACAGTTCGCGGTGCACGGTCTCGCCCGCCAGTGCCGAGACCGACAGCGGCGTCACGAACTCGGCCGCGGCGCGCGTCATGACGGGCGTCACGGCGCAGCCCCGCTCGCGCAGACGGCGGATCAGTTCGAGCGCCTTGTAGGCCGCGATCCCGCCACCGATGATCAGAAGTATTCGCTTGCCGTTCAGCATGTCCACGCCCCCCGAGGCCGAGGCTCTGGTGTAGGAGGGGCGCGGCCGCGTGACAAGCCACCGGGGCGAACGCCGGGTCAGATGCCGCCCCCTGCCCCGTTACGGGGTCATGCCGCCTTCGCGAAGACCCGCGCAGGGATCGTCCCGCGCGACGGGTGCGGTCACCACCCACATGTCAAAGGGCACCTCTCCCTCCGGCACCTGCTCGAACTGCCCGACCGAGAGCACGCGCAGATGCGGGGCCGCCTCGGCCAGAAGCGATGGCACACCGACGTCGCGCCGGGCGTGGCCCGTCCCTGTGATGACGGCCACCGGCCCTCCGGTCGCCTCCATCGCCTCGAGCACGGCAAGGGCCAGCGAAGCATCCCGCAGGCGCTGCGCCTCGACCATGCCCGGCAGCAGATCGGCCGGCAGCGCGTCGCAGTGGGCTACACGCTGCTCCTCGGTCCGCCGGGCCAGTTCCTCGGGATCGAGCGGACGGTCAAGGCCGAAGCGGGACGCTTCGGCGCCGAAGGTCGCCGCAGCCCCATCCGCGACCGCGCGGCGAACGTCCTCGCGCGGCATTTCGGCGCCGAAGACCAGCGCATCGGGGGCAGCAAGAAAGATGGGATGATACATTCCGAAATCGGGCCAACCCGAACGGTCCCAATCGAGCCGCAGCGCGAGCTTGCGCTCGTTCTGCCGCAGATCGGGTGTCACCAGGGCTGCCTGCTCGGCCGTCAGCATCTCGAAGACCAGCGCCGCGGGCCTCAGGCCGGCCACGGCCACGGCCTGGTTCTCGTGATGGCGCGGGTTGTCATGCACCTCGCCGAGGAGCACCACATCCGCCAACGGCAGCCGCGCAAGCTGCGCCGGCTCGATCCGATCGGCCAGCCCCGGCCGAGCCACGACGGCCAGCCCGGCCGCAAGAAGGAGGCACCGTTTCATAGAAGGAAGTGATGCACCTCCCGCGACTGGGCTTCAAGGCTCCGCCGCATCTTGGCAAAGGCCGCCGCTTCAAGCTGACGCACCCGCTCCTTGGACAATTTCAGCTCTTCGCCAAGGCTTTCGAGCGTCCGCGGCACGTCGCGAAGCTTGCGCTCGGTCACGATGAACCGCTCGCGCGCGTTGAGCTGCTGCATCGCCACGACCAGCCAGCCGCGCAGCCGCTCGGCATCGAGCGAGCCCTCGACCACTTCCGAGGCTTGGGCCGAATCATCCTCCAGCGCGTCGATCCACTCGCGGCCTTCGTCGTCCGCCGACTGCGTGGCGTTGAGCGAGAAGTCCGAGCCCGACAGCCGCCCCTCCATCATCTCGACATCCGAGAGCGGCACGCCCACGTCATGCGCCACCAGTTCGCGCAACTGGTGCGCGTCAAGCTGCTCGCCCCGCTGGGAGGCCTCGCGCTCGAGGCGGGCCTGCACGCGGCGCATGTTGAAGAACAGCGCCTTCTGGCTCGAGGTGGAGCCGGTGCGCACCAGCGACCAGTTCCGCATGACATAATCCTGGATCGAGGCCTTGATCCACCAGACGGCGTAGGTCGAGAAGCGCACGCCCCGGTCCGGGTCGAACTTGTCGGCCGCCTTCATCAGCCCCAGCGAGGCCTCCTGGATCAGGTCGTTCATCGGCGCGCCATAGCGGCGGTATTTCGACGCCATCGAGATCGCTAGCCGCATGTAGGCGGTGATCAGACGGTGCAGAGCCCGCTCGTCACGCTGGTCGCGCCAGGCATAGGCGAGCCGAAGCTCGGTCTGGGCATCCAGAAGCTCCGCCCTCATCGCTTGGCGGGACATCGTTTGATCGGTATATCCGTCCAGTGCCATCAGGACCCCCTGTCGAACCCGGCCGCGTCTCGGGAATTACTACGGAAAAAACATATGCCCGGATCACATGATTGCGCACTTCCACCGCTCACCCTGGTGCTGGGCGGGGCGCGGTCCGGGAAATCTCGGATGGCGGAGCGGCTGGTCATCGGTTCGGGCCGCCCCCGGTTCTATCTGGCAACGGCCGAAGCATGGGATGACGAGATGCGCGAGCGGATCTCGGCTCACCGCCACGACCGCGGCGACGGGTGGCAGACCGTCGAAGAGCCTCGTGATCTCTCTCCTGTCCTGTCACGGATGCCTCCCGAGGCTTGCGTGCTGCTGGATTGCGCAACGCTCTGGCTGACCAATCATCTGCTTGCCGAGAGCGACCTCGATGCCGCGATCGCCTCGCTTCTTCATGCGCTTGACGCCTGTCCTGCGCCTGTTGTCGTGGTCTCAAACGAGGTTGGCTGGTCGATAGTTCCCGAAAATTCTTTGGCAAGGCGCTTCCGTGACGAGCAGGGGCGCCTGAACCAGAGGCTTGCGGGGCAAGCGGATCTGGTCGTGGCGGCGATGGCGGGCCTGCCGATGGTCCTGAAGGGCTGCCTGCCCGAGGGGGTCCTGTGACGCGGCTGCACTGGGTCCGGCACGGGCCCACCCACGCTACGGTGATGCTGGGCTGGACGGACCGGCCGGCGGATCTCTCCGACCGGGAGGCCGTGGCACGGCTTGACGCGGCCCTGCCGCGCAAGGCGCTCCTGGTCTCGTCCGACCTGTCGCGCGCCGCGCGCACCGCCGACCTGCTGGGCGAGGGTCGCGTCCGCCTGCCCCACGACCCGCGCCTGCGGGAGATCCACTTCGGCGCGTGGGAAGACCGGAGCTTTGCCGCAATCGAGGCCGGCACGCCCGAGCGCATCCGCGCCTTCTGGCGCGACGCGGGACCTGCCCGCGCCCCCGGCGGAGAGACCTGGCACGAGCTTCAGCACCGCGTCACCCAGGCCGTGCAGGACCTGTGCACGCGTCACCCGGGCGAGGAGATCGTGATCGTCGCGCACTTCGGCCCGATTCTCACGGGGCTGCAACGCGCGCTTGGCCTGAGCATCCAGGAGGCCTTCGCCCACCGGATCGAACCGCTTTCGATCACCTCGATGACCCTCGGCCCCAGCGGATGGAGCATTGGGCCCATCAACCGGCTCGCGTGAAAGTCGCGGACGACGCACAGCATCCTGTTGCAGGCGCCGCATCAAGCCGCTATACCCCGCTTCGACGCACCCGTAGCTCAGCTGGATAGAGCGCTGCCCTCCGAAGGCAGAGGCCACACGTTCGAATCGTGTCGGGTGCGCCATAAAATCAAAGACTTAGCCGAAACAGCCGATCAGCCGCCGCAACGCAGTGAGCGTATAGTGAGCAGCGAGCGGCTTCGCACGAACCTTTGACGGCTGCGGCTTACTCCTGAAGGAATCGGTCCAGTCCCTCGCGATCTTCGGGCCTCGGTCCCATGGGGATGCTCTTGCCGATCCACTCGGCATCGGTGCCGCCCAGTGCCCGGTAGGCCTCCCGCGCGTGCAGCATCATGGCGTGCCGAAGCGAATCGTCCTCGATCTCCACGCGGCGCCTCATGCCGTCCTCGGCCTCGATCTTCGGCGGCCATGCCACCATGCCGTTCTTCGGCGTCCGCACGAGCGCGCAGCCGTAGAACGCGAGGCCGCGAGCGGCGCAGTCGAAGAACGCCAGGATGGTGAAGCCTGCCCGGTTCGGCTTCGGTCTCGCCACGCGGGTCAGGCCACGGATCTCCACTTCGCTCATGTCGGTCTCCATCAGATGAACAGGAAGCCGCCCTCGCGGCCCTCATAGGGTGACGGTGCGGACTCGGCGGCGAGGATGCGGCCCACGGCCATGGCGGCAGCGACAGCCCCGTCAATCCGGCCCCGCGCCTTCGCCTTGGTGAACTTCTCGTTTTCGGCGGCGTCCTTCTCGGCCACGACATTGCCGAAGCACATGCGCAGGAGCGGGTTGCCGCCGTGCCGGAAGTGACCGGCGAGGATCGCCCGCTTCAGTTCCTTGACCGGCGCGGCCATGCTGACCATGCCCTGCCCGAACTGGTTGATGGTGAAGCCGCGCTCTTGCAGCGCCGTGTTGACGGCGGTCGAGTTCCAGCGGTCGATAGCTACCTCCTGGACGCCATGCCGCTCGCCCAAATCGGCGACGTGCTCCACGATGGCGGAATGATCCACCACGTTGCCGGGCGTCAGCGTGAGGAAGCCGGCTTCGGCCCACCGCAGATAGTCGGCGCGGTCCTTCTCGGCCTTCAGCGCGAGGTTGGCCTCGGGCAGGAAGAACATCGGCAGCACGTCGTAGCGCCGCGCCTCGCCGTCGCCCTCGGGGAACACCGCGACCACGGCCGTCAGGTCTTCGACGCTGGACAGGTCCACGCCCAGCCAGCACGCCCGGCCGGTCAAATCCGCCACGGGCGTCATGTCTTCGGCCCGGTCGTAGATCTCAAGCGCGAGCCACGGCTCGGCGGCGCCCTCCTGCCACATGTTCAGGTGGAACCGCTTGAAGTCGGCGATCTCGGCCGGGAAGTGCTCGATCCGCCGCGCCTTCGTCCGCAGCTCGTGCAGCGACAGGAAGCCGGCATCAATCGCCGGGTTCGCCGCCCGCCATGCTGCCTCGTCGCGCCAGTCCGCATCCGGCTCGGCCGCCAGGATGATCGGCGCGAAGGTCGGGTCGTTCACCTCACCGGAGGCGACCTTGTGCGAGTAGGCCCACATATCTGCGGCAAGCCCGCCCGTGCCCTCGCCTGCCGTCGTGATGATGACCGACAGCGGGTTCGACCGCTTCACCATGGAGTCGGTGACGGTCTTGAACAGCTTCCTGCCCTCGGCCGTCGGCCATGCGTGGATCTCGTCGGCAAGGAAGAACGAGACGTTCAGGCCGTGCTTGCTGTAGGCCTCCGACGAGATGGCCTTCAGCGTGCTCTTCGTCTTCGGGTGCGACAGGAGCTTGCGGCTCTCCACCGGGCGCACGCGCGCCGACAGGGCTTCCTCCTGAAGTACGAACTGGTGCGCCGCGTTGAAGGCAATCCCGGCGTTCTCCCGGTCGGCGGCGGCCATGACGACTTGTCCGCCGGCCTCGGCCTCCGGTCCCATGAAGTGCGCCAGGCTGATCGCGCTGGCCAGCGTGGTCTTCGCGTTGCCCCTCGGAATCCAGATGCAGGCGATCCGCACCACGGGACTGCCGTCCTCGTTCACCGGCCCGTAGATCCGGCGAATGATCGCCTCCTGGAACGGATGCAGCTTGAACGGCTCGCCCGCGAAGTCGCCCTCCCAGAGCGACAGGTTGCGGACGAAGCGGCAGATCCGCTCGGCGCGTCCGGTCGGGTCGAGATACAGGCTCGGGTCGGGAATGAAGATCGGGCTGCCCATCAGGCGCGCCCCATAGGCATGAGGAACAGGTTCCCCTTGCCCCAATCAACCGATTTAACCGAATTAACCGGGTCAGGCGAGCAAGTCGCCGCTCCATTTGTCATCGCTCGGCTTTCCTTCTGCGCTGCCCGATCCGCGCCGATGCGGCGTCAGGCCCAGTTCGGCCGCGAGTAGCCTTGCCTCACGCATGGCACCCATCAGCATCTTGAAGGCCGGATGCGTCACCGGCCCCTTCTCGGTCGCGATGACATGGCCTTCCGCCGCCATCATCTCGTTGTAGATCCGCGACAGGCCCACGGCCCGGCAGTAGCCCTCAAGGGTCGCGAGCGTGTCGTCGGTCAGGTGCCCGCGCCCGTCGAGGATCGGCGCCACACGCTTCCACTCGGCCGCGCCGTGCTTGTCCAAGCCTCCGGGCGGCGGCGGGCAGAGACCGGCGGCCACGCCCTCGATCACGTTCAGCTTCGGCTTGCGGCCCTTCATCCCCAGAACTCCCATTTCGAAGTCGTCATTTCCGGCGATGTTGCGCACGAGATTACCCCGCCGGTTTCCTTCCCCCTCGGGCAAATTCGATCATCCCCCCGGCCCTTGACCGGGTTGCCGAAGCCGCCATCCTCGCGGACGGTCTTCCGGTCGTGGCAGGGTTTGCACATCGGCTGCCAGTTCGACCGCTGCCAGAACAGCTTCTGGTCGCCCTTGTGAGGAACGACGTGATCCACGACGGTGGCGGTCGCACCGCAGGCGCAGCGCGGATGCAGCCTCAGGAACTCGGCCCGCGCCTTCGCCCACTTGCCGGTGTAGCCACGCTCGTTTGCGGACGGACGTCGCGCCTCGGCGGCAGCCTTCGCGGCGGCAGCGCAGATCGGGCAGCGGGCGCCCGTGAACGGCGGATGCCCGGCAGCACAATGGCGAGGCGCGGCCCAGGGCATCAGCCGAAGCTCCACACCCGAATGTTCCGGGTCAGATCCTCTTCGCGGGCGGGCACGAGGTCTTCCTCGTCGCCGTCATAGGACTGTCCCAAGCGCTCGAGGATTGCCATTCGGATCGGCTCCGGCACGGACGTGTATCCGCAGGAGAAGCGGACGGTGACGGCCTCGGGATGCGCGGCAGTCGCCGGCCAGCCGGTCGCCGGATGGATCACGGCGCCCTCGTCGCTGCCCAGTCCGGCCACGATGTAGGCGCCGGGGTCGAGCGTCACGGTCGAGCCGTCGGCGGCGACATAGGCGACGGATGTCACCTCGCGGCACGGCGGCAGCGGCAGGCGGATCGGCCCGGTGAAGCGGTCGAGGGTGATCTCCCACACCTGCGGCATGATCGCCCGGCCGAGATAGCCGTTCGGCCCGTCGAGGCGTTCGGTCGCCGCGCGGATGTAGGTTTCGAGGATCGCGTCATCCTCGTTGTGATCGATGCGCAGCCGGGCCTTCGCCTCGGGCAGCGGGACCGGAAGTTCGGTCGGCGGCGTGATCTGCTTCAGCATGGCTTCCCCCGGAAGAGCGGCAGGCCGGGAAGCCCCGGCCCGCCTGGATCGCTTAGACGCTGGTGGCGACCTTCAGCAGGCGGATCGCCTCGGCCTTCACCACGTCGCCCCCGACACGGCGGCGCCCATGGAAGCGCGTCTGCCCGTTGGTGGCGCGGCTGTAGGGGTCACGCATGACCGACAGGCTCAGCCGGTCTACCACGCGATAGCCCTGCTTCAGATCGCCGAAGAGGATCGGCAGCGCGTTCGCGGCCACGTCGGGCATGTCCGGCAGTTCGATGACCGGGCGGCCCAGGATGGTCGGCGGGTTGCCCTCGGCCAGGCTTTCGGCCCAGAGGAAGTGCCCGTCGCTGGTCTTCAGCTTGCGCACGGCGCCGATGGTCGAGCGGTTCATGCCCCAGACCGCGTTCGCCGCGTAGAAGCCCGGCAGCGCGTGGAACAGGCCGATGATCGCGTCGGCCGAGATGGCAGCCGCCGCGCCACTGGCCACCTTCGGCACCGTCGTGTCGGTGAGGATGCCGCCAGGCTGCCCGGTGCCGGTGCCAGCGACGAAGGCCGCGCCTTCGAGGCGCCCGAACTCTTCGGCGAAGTCCGCCGCCAGTTCGCCCTGAAGGTTGTACTGGTTGTCTTCGAGCAGCGCGTTGCTGACATCCACATAGCAGGCGGCCTCGTGCGGGGTCAGCACGATCTCGCCATAGGTCGGATCGGTCGAGGAGCGGTTGCCGGTCTCCGAGACCCACGCGGCGGTGAGCGTGCCGGTGCGCTTCGGCATCCGGGCCTCGGCCGCGCCGATGCTGATGACACGGGCGTATTGCCGGATCGGAGAGAACTGGACGAGGTTCTTCACCACTTCCTTGACGAACTCGGTCGGTGCGAGGTAGCCGCCGCCGTTGGTCGCCATGTCGAGCGACTTCAGTTCCGCGCCGGCCGCGTCACCATGCTTGATGTAGCTGCCGAAGGCCTTCGTCTGGATCTCGCCCGGCTCTTCCTGCTTCGTGATGATGCCCGGCCGCGCCAGCTTCTGTTCGATCCGGCCGGCGGCCTTGGCGACGTTGCCCACGCTCTCTTCGACGGCGGCGAGGCGGGTGTCGAGGCTCGTCACGGTCTCTTCGACGGTCGCGAGGCGGTCTTCCATGTCGTTCGCCGCTTCAGGCGCGGCAGCCTTCTGTTCATCAGCCATGATCCGGCTCCTGTTGCTTGCCGCACGCGCGGCGGATGGTGCCGCGACGGCGGCAGTCTTCACGCTGGTGATCCGCGCGGTGGAGGCCGCCGGGATGCTCACGAGCGAGATTTCGATGAGGTCGATTTCGGTCAGCAGGCGCGCCCCGCCCGGCAGGCGCTCGGCCCGCTTCGTCCGGTAGCCGATGCTCAGCCCGTTCAGCGCGCCGGCCTTCAGCAGCGCATAGGCCTCGGCGCCCCGCACCGTTTCCAGCACGAGGCGGCCGGTGACATGGAGGCCCTTCTCGTCCTCGCGCATGTCGAGCCAGCGCCCGACAGGCTGCGTCGGGTCGTGCTGCCAGAGCAGGAGCGGCATCGTCCCGGCTTCCCGGTGTGCCTTCAGGCTCGCGGCGTAGGCGCCCCGCGCGATCACGTCGCCCGCGCTGTCCGGCTCGCCGCCGAAGGGCGAGGCATAGCCAGCGATGAGACCGGCCTCGGCCGCGCTGAACTTCACTTCGAGGTCAAGCCGCTCCATGCGCGCCCCCTGCGTCTTCGGTGTTGAGGGGAAGCCGGAACTGGTCACCGCCCGCGTAGGGCGCGCGGTTCTCGGCTGCCCGGATCTCGTTCGGCGACAGAAGCCCGTTGGTGACGGCCTTCGCGTAGGCCTCGAAGCGCGCGGCCAGATCGGCGCGGGCGATGTCGTCGGCCAGGAACTCGGCGTGGTAGACCGCCCGCTCTTCGGGCGTCAGCAGCGCGCGGCGGATCGCGCCTTCCCAGAGCTTCAGCCACGGCAGGAGCGTCAGCGTCAGGAACTGTTGCCCCATGTGCTCGGCATTGCTGTGGGTTGTCCGCTCCAGCTCTTGCAGCAGGTGCAGCGGGATGCGGAACACGCGGGCGATCTCGGCGACCTGGTGCCGGCGCAGCTCGAGGAATTGCAAATCGACCGACGAGAACGAGACCGGCACGAAGTCCATGCCGTCTTCGAGGATCAGGGTCCGGCCGGAGTTCTCGCCCCCAGCATGGGCGGCGTTGAAGCTGTCCCGCAGCTTGCGCAGCGTCTCCGGCCCAAGCACCTTGCTGTACTTGAACACGCCCGACGGCCGGGCGCCCTGGGCGAAGAGCTTGGCCGCGTGCAACTCCATCGCGCTCGCCAGCCCGATCGCCTCACGCGCCTGCATGATCGGCGACAGGCCCACGTTGGGCGATGTGCCCAGCGTGCGCAGGTGGAGGATCTCCGTCCGGGCATAGTCGCGCTGCGTGCCGTCGCTCGCGGTCACGCGGTAGCTCGGCTCCATGGTGACGGCATCGGTCAGCACTTCGACAGCCGACGACGGCAGCGGGATCAGTTCGGTGATCCGTCCGCCCGCGCGGTTGATGAAGGCGAAGGCGTTGCCGTGCAGGAGCACCTGCGTCTGCATGAACTGCCGGAACTCGGCCGCGCTGGTCCAGTCGTTCGCCTGGTCGTGCAGGATCTCGGCAAGTGGGTGATCGCTGGCCCTTTCTTTCCCGCCGTCAGCCGTGCGGCGGTAGAGGTGCAGCGGCAGTTGCGCGACGGACTCGGCCAGCACCTTCACCGATGCATAGACGGTCGGGCAGCGGAGCGCGGTTTCAGGAGTAACAGTCACGCCGGCAGCGGAGGGGGAACCGCCGAACGGCGCGATAAGCTCGGGTGACGGATTGCCCAAGCCGGACTTCTTCCCGGAGCCAGAGAAGTTGAAGAGTTGTCGGAACATCGCGCCCCCTGCGTGACTGTTACAATGTAACATTGTCACGGTTGGGCGCTGGTGGAACCGGCTAACAGTCGGATCACGCTAGATTTATTTGCACCGGCTTGCAGGCGGTTGCGGAGCATGCTCCCAAGCGCGGGTCAGCCCGTTCCAGAGAAGGCCGTTGGAACCATGTCGGTCCCAGTCCGATAGGTCCGCCCACTTCGATGGATGAACGAGGCGACCGCACCACGTCCGCCAGTGCCCGCCGACGGACACGCCATAGGGCGCAGCCTCTTCGTTAAGGTCTCTCCTGTCCCAATCAACCGATTTAACCGAATTAACCCGCGCAGGAGCAGAGACGGCCGGGACGGGCGCGGGCGCCTCGGCCATCGTCGAGGTTGTTTCGGTTCTCTCGGAAGACCGGGCGTCGAAGTCCCGTGCAATGGAGAACCACTTGCTCATGTCGCCGCCCGGATCGCAGGGTTGACGATGAAGCGCCGGGCCGGGCGCCCGCCACGCGGCCCGCCTGGAACCGGAACCTGCCGGATCAGGTCTCCGACGACGAGCGCATCAAGAGCCGGATCAAGATCCGCCTTCGTCGCCAGGCCGGCCCGGTCCAGACGCAGCACGTCCGACGAGTTGAAGTCCTCCCATCCTTGCTCGATGATGAGCGCGGCCAGCTTTCTGCCCGCGCGGTCTTCCTTGGCGACGGCGCCGTCGGCGTAGGCCCGGACAGCCATCGGCAGAACATAGGCTTCGATGAAGCCAGCGGCCCGGCCGAAGTGGTTCGGCGTGATCTCGAAGACATCCGGCCCACCGGCTGCCCAGTCGAGGAACGCGAGGATGAGTGACAGTCTCACGGCCATGCCCGGCAGCTTGCCGATGAACGACAGGAGCAGGCCTTCATTCTGCCCTTCCATATCACGGCACAACTTCCTGAACTCATTCAGGTAGTCCCGCGCTTCGTCATTGAAGTTGATGAACCACGGGCGCAGTTCGCCGTGCTCGTCGTTCACCATCGGCAGTTCGACGAGCCGCCGGAGCGCGTTTTCGATGAAGCCTTCATCCGCCAGGCGGTTCGGCCTCTTGATCGGCGCCGGCTCCGGCCAGACCGGGATGAAGCGGGCGAGAAGCCCGTCGTCGTCGGTCTTCATCAGCAGCGACTTCAGCTTGTCCGGCTGGATGCCGCCGACAACTCCGACCGTCAGGCGGCTGATCCAAACCGGATCGCGGCCCATACGCTCGACGCTGTAGCCCTTGCCGCCGTAGGCTTCGAGCCAGAACGGCCGGTCGGTGCCGCCCGAGTAGCGGCTCATGTTCCCCAGCCAGCCCGACAGTTCATCGCGGAACATCATCGTGCCGCGTGGCTGCCCAGCGAGGATCACGGACAGCTTCTCGACCGTCGTATCGGCGAGCGCGTAGCGGGGCATCATAGGTTCAGGCCCCGGATCGGCTTCGCGCGGCTTCGGCGGAATGTCGTCGCCCGCCTTGATCGCGGCCTTGACGGCTTCCTTCCACGTCGATTCCGCCAGCTTCGCCACCTCGGCGCGGGCGCGCCACTCGCTTACCCGCGTCTGCGCTTCCTGCCGGGCGTTGCGCTCCACGATCCGCAGAGGCGCGAGAATGGCGTCGAGACCGGGTGACTTGCCTGCCGACGGGTTGCCGATTGCCATGGTCCAGATCAGCGGCGGCTCGGTCCAGCCATCCCACGGGCAGGCCCACCGGCTGTTCCCGATCATCGCGCCCGCCACGCTCAGCAGGCCGGCGACAACGTAGTCGGCGGGCGCGCCCTTGGCCTCGGCCGCGCTGCCGATCCACGAGACCCACGCGGGCGCGAAGACTTCGTTCAGCGGCAGAACCGGAGCTTCAAGCAACTGCGGTTGCAGGTAGCGAGGATCAGGTTCGCCCCAGCCGTGCTCGGCAGCCGTCTGATCCGAAGATGCCGGGAACTCATAGGCCCGGATTGCCCGCCGCACCTGGTCGGCGCTGATGCCCTCTTCGACCGCATCGGCGAGGTCATATCCCTCTGGTGCGTCCGATCTGAGCTCCTCGCCCGGCAGATGCAGTATTTCGGCCGCGCCAGCCTCTCGCGCCAGTCGGGCAACCTCGTCGCCGAACTCGCGGCCAGGCTTGTCGGCATCGGTAGCAATGATGACGCGTCGGCCCTTCACGTACGCCCAGTCAGCCTTCGACGGCGCCTTCGCCCCGCCCGGCGGCGTCGTGCCGATCACTTCGGGCAGCAGCCCGGCGGCGGCATCGGCGACCTTCTCGCCCTCACCGATCAGCAACGCCGCTTCGGGACGCTGGGTGAACTCGTGCAGGCGGTAGAGCGGGCGAGGCTCCGGGAAGGCTTTCGCCATCCATGCGGGGCGTTTGCCAGGCGCCTCGCAAAAGGTGATCGGCAGGTACGTCTTGTCCGGCTCGCCGTCCTTACCCTTGAAGTCGAAGCGGGCAACGTAGCCGACGAGACCGCCGTCGGCCGTGGTGTAGCGCCAGACACTCGACGGCTTGTCGAGCTTCGTGTGCCGGAAGTCCATCGGCGGCGCATCCGCCGGCACCGGCACAACCGGACGCCTGCCATCGGCCTTGGGCGCAGTGCCCGCCTTCGCCAGTTCCTCCGGCGTGAACCGCGGATCGAACATCTTCGTCAAGTCTTCACTCCCAGCATCTTGGCCAGTTCGCGCGCGGCGTCGGCCTGCGTCATTCCTGCGAGGTAGGCGGCCAGCGAGACCGGATCGCCGCCCTTGTCATTTGTGGCAAAGTCGGCCCATCGGCCGGTCGTCAGGTTGATGGCGAAGCTGCCCGGCCGGTTGTCGGCGCGGCGCGGGTTGCGCGCGATCCACTCGCGGCCCGCCCGGCGCCCGTCCGGCAGCCATCGCGCCAGCAGCGCCGGCAGCACGGCGAGCGCGGCCCGGTTGACTTCGGCGAAGTCGATGCGGCCCTTCATGCGGCGCTCCCCCTCCTGCACAGCGGGATGATCGCCGCGCTGATAAGCTCGCCTCCGGTGCGGTCCGCATAGGACCGGGCGAAGCGTAGCGCCTCGGCCTGCGTCTCCCGGCTAGCGACGAACTCGCCGTCGGCCGTGATCCAGTAGACGCGGCTCCGGGGGGCGATGAGTTCTTCGACGCGGATGGCAGCCATGTCAGAGCCCCCCGTGCTGGTCGTAGAGATTGCGCAGCCACGCCGCCTGCTTCTCGGACAGGTGGCGCCCGGCCCCGAGAATGCCGGTTGCCTTCACGATGAAGTCGCGCTGGTTGTCGGTCAGCCGGTCGAGCGCGTGGAACCGCAGCCACGACGCCATGTCGAAGAGCGACGGCTCGGCGGGGTCCGGTCGGGTCCATTGCATCGGCTCCGGCTCGGTCGCGGACGTGAGGCGGGACACGAGGTCGTGGAAGTCGAGACCGGCGGCACGAAGCTGCCGATCGATGGCGCGGACGGTGGCGACGATCTCGCCATCTGCATCGGACGCCAGGCGCGGGATCAGCAGCGCGATCTTCGAGGGGATCGGGGTCATGACGCTCATGGCCACATCCCTCGCGTGGTCCGGTCGGACAGGCGGGCGGCGTGGATCGCGAAGCCCGTCTGGATCAGGAACAGGTCGATCCACCGCAGCATGTCAGGCCTCCGCTTTCGCGCCGAAGGCGGGCGCCAGAGCACTCGCGAGACTCCCGGCGAAGTCGCGCTCGTAGACATAGACGGGATCGCCCGGCTTGCGGCCGTCGAGCGCCCAGGAGGCGGCCAGCGCGGCCCCGATGTCGGCGAATGTGCCGTGCTTCAGTATCCCGCCACGGACGCGGAGGATCACGTCAAAGCCGCTCTCAGGGTTCGGATAGATACGGATGTGGCCGATCTTCATTATCAGCCCTCCGACGTCGAGCGGCGCAGGTTGCCCAGTCGCTCGGCCGCCCACTTGTCCAGTTCCACGACGGGATAGAGGGGGGTCGCGCCGGACTTCTGGAACGCCGGGCCGCCGCCGTGGCAGGCGAGGCGCGCGAGTGAGGCGGGCGCCAGGATGATGCCGTGAGCGAGTTCAAGATACTGGCTCGCCTCGAAGCGGCGCAGGCGCGGCTTGCGCAGGGCAGCCGGCAGGGTGTGCGGGATCGGTCCCGCGAACGGGTTGATTTGGGTGTTCATGCTTTGCTCCGGTTCTGTGCGGCCGCGCCGCAATCGTCTGAGCGGGCAGAAGCCTCCGCCCGCCCCCTTTTTTAGGGCGGCGGGATCAGCCCATAGGCAACCCGCTTCATTTCTCGAACAGCCAGTGAGGCGTTGATGTCCAGTTTCGAGCGGTAGTCTCGCCACTCTTTCCGAGCTGCGGCCTCTTCTTCGTCATCTCCGCAGAAATAGGTAACGGTCTTTCCGTCCCGGTGAATCTTGGCTAGCGGATCGATGTGGATTCGAGGCGCAACACCTTTTTCAAACCTTTGCGGCAAGCCCAACTCCGCCGCTTGGAAGATGTCGAGCGCATATTCGCGCGGCTCCGGAATGTCGATGTAGCGGCCAAAAACCCATCGGCCGTTCACGACGTGAAAGTGGTAATCCAGAATTTCGTGGTTGTCCGGCTGGTCGTTTCCGAAGTCGTATCGACCAATGGGATCAATCTCAGGCCGGTAGACGGGCGCACCGAGGCTGCGCCAGCCGTGTGGAATCCCGCCAATGATATCTTCTTTCCACTGCGATAGCCAAGCTATGTCCCCGGTGGAAACTATATCCTTGCCGATCCTCGCAATCGGCCGGCAGTACCTGTGCATGATGTGCCAAGGTACGTTGTCCTGCGGGAGCCAACCTCCGTTTGGGTCGTCATGCATCAGCATGGACATGAAGCCGTAAGGTGCGGGATTGCATTCAAGCGCGGTCGGGCTGAAGTCCACAACCTCAGTGGGATGAGACGCGATTACAGGAACTGCCTCAAGAATAGAGCTTGCCAATTCAATGGTCATGCCGGCCTTCCGTAGCGCGGCTACGATTGCCACCGCGTTACGAGCTTGCCTCGTGAGGCGTCGTGTAGTCTTGCTCCCGCGCCCTCCACCCATGATCCCGCGACGCATGTAATCTCCGGACAGGAGGTACCGCACGTCGCGTTCTGTCTGGCCGGTCCACTCGGCTAGCTCAGCGTTAGAGATGCGGCCGGTCCACCAAGCCAGCACCTTCTCGCGGTCAAATTCCAGTTTCGCGGTATCCATGTCACTCCGCCCCATCTTAATGCCAACCTAATGGCGTTTGATGGGGCAGTCAAGCAAAAAGACAATCGCTGTCTTTAAGGGCGAGCCGCCACCACAGCGGCCCGCCGTCGGCAGATCAGGCGGCCCGTCCGGCGCGGTAGGCGAGCACGGCGTCACGCCATCCCTGCATCGCGATTTCCAACGACGCGACGCGGCCTTCTTGGTGGTCGCGGAATGCGTCACGCAGAAAGCCGAACTCGATGGAATCGAAATTGGCCAGAAGATCCTTCATCTTGCGGTCTTCGAGCCACTTCTCACGGTAGGCAGCGGCTTCTTCCATCGTGCCGCCCTCGGCCAGCCAGTTGATCGACGCGCCGCTTTCGTCCGCCCACTTGATGAAGTCGGGCGTCAAAACGATATCGCCAAGGCGCTTGCGGACCTTGGGCGGGGTCAGGTCGAACCATTCGCAGAACAGCGCGAGCCGGTCCACTGCGGTCATGGTCTCGGTCGTCGTCGCGCTGGTCATACCCGGCCCTCCCGTGCAGCGTTGTGCGCCCGCATCACGAGCGGCATCGCGTCGCCAAAGTACAGCCAGTCGAGCGACATGCCGTTCGCGCGGGCGAAGTCGAGGATGTCGTCGGTCGGCGCCCCGTCAGCGTCGAGGATCGCCTCGGGCGGCGTGGTGCCGGTCAGCTTGGCGAACTTCGCCAGGCGCTCGGCGGTCCCTGTGGGCAAACGGATATCGTTCCCGAAGTTCGGGTTACAGGTCGTCATTGGTTGCTCCTGCGCTGGGTTGTGATACAATTAGTTCATAGCACCACTGAACTAATTAGGTCAATGCCGATGACAACGCCAGATCAGCTTCGCGCGGCCCGTGCCCTCCTGGGGATGTCGCAGCCCACCGTCGCCGAAGCGGCCGGCGTCTCGACCATGACACTGAAGCGCGCCGAAGGGTCAGCCACGCCGGCTGCATCGGCCGAAGCTGTTGCTGCAATCCGGGCAGCCCTCGAAGCGGCTGGGGTCGAGTTCATCGGCGAGACCGGCGTGCAGGTGGCTCCCAGGGAAGAACCGGATGAAGAATGTGAACCCGCCTGATCGCGTGCGGGTCAGCCCGTGACTGACAACTCGTCATTCACCGCCGCGTCGTTCGCCCCACGTGCGCGCCATCGGCGACACGCTCAAGGCCGCGCGAGGGGTTAATTCGGTTAATTGGGTTGATTGGGACAGGAGGGGTCTTCTTCTCGGCGCCTCTGCCCCCTGTTCCCCTGATCCCCCGCTAAACTGCGATCCCGGCCGCGCTCGGCTCTTCCGGCAGCAGATCCGCGAAGCCCGCCAGGCGCGCGATCTCGGAACTGATCGCCGTGGCGGCTTCCACGAGGAACGGCGCGGCGAACGACGTGTAGTTCCGGCCGGTGACCGTGAAGCTCTTGCGGTGCCCGACGACGGCGCCAGCAACGGCTTCGGCGATGCCTAGCCGCTCCTGGGCGAGCGTCACGACCGTGCGGCGGGCAGTGTGCGGCGACACGTCGGTGATGCCAGCCCGGTCACACAGACGCTTGAAGGCGGCATACCCGCCGCCGTAGTGCTCGCCCTGTCGCAACGTCGGCAGCACGAAGTCGCCGCGCCGGTCGAGGCTCGACAGCAGCTTGACGACGGGCGCCCCCAGCGGACGCAGTGACCGACCTTCCTTGCTGTCGTCCAGCGTGGCAGTCGCATGAGCGAGGTCGAGCGCATCCCACCGCAGAGCCTCGATCTCGCTCTTCCGCCAGCCGGTGAGACAGGTCAGCTTGGCGAAGGCGACAGTCTGCCAGTACTGATCGTCTGCTTCTCGAATGACCTTGCCCAAGCTCACAAGCTCGTCGTCGCTGAAGCGCCGATGCCGCACGTTGTCGGCCGGGGTCTTCACACCGGATGTCGGGTTCGTCTCAATGATGCCCCGGTCAACCGCATAGGAGAAGATACCGCCCAGCAAGCCCGCGGTTCTGGCAGCCGTTCCCTTGCCACCTCTCACGTTGATGGTGCCGCGCAACTTGTCGCTCTTCCCCTTCACGGCAGTCTTCCCGGCGATCACGTCGCGGACGAGTCCGGCCACGTCGGCGCGGGTGATGTCGATCACGAGCTTCCGCCCCAGCAACGGCTTGATATGCCGGGCGATCCGGCCCCGGTCAGTGACGAGCGTGCTGGCCTTCTTAGATCGGCCGCCCTTCCCCAGGATCAGGCCCTTGTCGGCAGCCTTGAGGTAGTCGTCGCACAACTCGGCCAGCGTGATCGACTTGCGCCGGGTCAGCTTCTCTTCCTGCGGGTCTTCGCCGGCCGCCACCTCGCCCAGCTTGATCCGGGCCTGCTTCCGGGCTTCGTCCGGCGTAACGGCGCCATGGTTGCCGATCTTGAAGAACCGCTGCCGGCCGTTCTGCCGGTAGCGCACGACATAGGTTTTCGTCCCGCTCGGCCACACGCGGATGCCGAAGCCCGACATCTCGTCGTCCCATTCGAAGTAGTCCCGCTCCCGCGCTTCGAGACCGTCAACCGCCCTCTTGTTCAGCTTCATCTTGCCCTCGATCCACCGCTTCCCCTTGCTCACTGTAGAGGCCCTTCCCGAAGGCAGTTCTCAGCACAGTGAGCGTATAGTGAGCAGTTGAAAGCGACTTCCGGCAAGAGGCGCAAAAGAGGTGAAAACGGCTGAAACGCCCTAAGCTACTGTTATAACTTGCCTATGCGCATCCGCGCAATCTTGCGCAAAGTGTCGCAAATGGCTTGTGCTTTTCCTCCGAAGGCAGAGGTCACACGTTCGAATCGTGTCGGGTGCGCCATAAATCAGACAGTTAGCGGCTAGCTGGACAGCAGCGCCACGAATACGCCCCGGAAACGGGCGGTTTCGAGCGCTGCGCGGTCATTTCCGGCGCCTCTCCATCGCCTCGACGGCGCTCGCCTGATGGTCCGGATGGTGGTGGGCGTAAACCTCCTCCATCGTCTCCCGCGACACGCCGAAGAATCCGCCCGCCTCCCACATGTCGGCACCCCGCTGCATCGCCCAGGTGATCGCCGTGTGGCGAAGGACATGCGGCGTCGTGTCGGACAGATCGATCTCGCGCCCTGCCCTCGCCGCCATCTCGGCGGCTTTCACCACGGCTCCCGCCCAGGCCTTCTTGATGTCGGCGACCCGGTTGCCTTCGCTGGTCTGGACGACAAACCGCCGGCCGCTGCGGGCTCCGGCCGCAAGGAGCGCGCGGAGTTGCCGCGGAAGCCTCACCGAAGGCTGGCGCTTGTTCGTCTCGCGCTTCCCGCTGCCAGCCCTGTAGAGGACGCCGCGCTCGGTATCGACCCAGCCCGCGTCTGTGCCGGGCTGGTTGATGCGCAGGCCGAGCAGGGCCGTCTTCCGGGTGCCCGTGTAGAGACCGGCCACGATGAACCACGCGAGGTGACGACCGTCGCGGCGCAGGTTCCGGGCCGCCCGCAGGAGCCAGTAGGCCTCCTCCTGCGTCAGCCAGCGCTCCCGGGCCCTGGGCTTCTCTGGTAGCGTCACCTTCGGCGCGCTGAGAAGATGGCCCTCCCGGACGCAGTGATTCAGCGCCGCCTGCAGCGTGCCCAGCTCGCGCCGGATCGTGCCCGGCGCCCTGCCCCGCTGGCGGGCGTAGGTACGGCACGTCTCTCCCCGGATCGCCGCCACCCTGAGGTTACCCCAGAAGGTCATCAGCGCCTCGATGGCGTAGCCGATCCGCTGGGGATCCGCGACGGTGGGGCCATGCTCCTCCCCATAGAGGGTGAGCGCATGGGCCACCGTCATCTCGTCCGCGGCGAGGCAGCTTCTCGGTCTCGCTCGCTGGTCTCGGTCGGCAATGTAAGCCGCGAGAGCCGTTTCAGCTTCGCCGCGGTGGCCAGTGCGGGTCGAGATCTCGCAGGCGCCGTCTCGGATGACCCAGACCGGGGAACGGCCGGTCCGGGTGACGAGATAGAGACGGGCGCCTTTGGACGGACGCGACATTGCTCAACAAGCTCCTGCAACTCGTCAGGTCTCAGCCGCTTGTGCGGGCAGGTCCATGATGGTGTCTGCAATTGCATCGCGAACGGCTTCGGCACCATGACCGGCAAGAGCCGGTCCATTCTTGATGGACCTGGTCGCTCCATGGCCCTCCATCCGCGGCAGATGCAGCAACATCGTGAAGCGCGTGGTCCGTTCGACCAGGGTGCCGATTGCCGAACTGCCGAGGCCAAGGATGAGATCTCCCTCCCAGTGGCCCGGCACCTCCCTGTCGCCCACTTCCGCCGGGCGGTCGCTGATCATCAGTGCATCCCCGACGAAAGCCTTGCCTCGGTTTCGGGCGCGCTCCCGGGGGAGACGTAGCGCTCGGCCCGAGCGCAGGCAGGCGGAAAGCTCCCGCTTCAGCGCGCCACGCCCCTGAATGTAGAGCGCCTGATAGATCGCTTCGTGGCTGATGCGCATGGTCGGGTCCTCGGGAAAATCCATCTTCAATCGCTGCGCGATCTGTTCCGGGCTCCATGCCAGGGACCATCGTCGCTTTGCCGGTGAACCGCCCGCCGCTTCTTCCATACCACGACAGGCCCGTCGAAGGCGACGCCGTCCGGCGTGGCGATCACACCCGCGAGCCGGTCCTGCACGTAGTCACGCAGGGCCGGATTGTTCGCGAGCTTGCTGGTCTTAGGTCGTTGGGCTGCACGGCCCGCATGCCACTGCGCGGTGATGGCGCGGCAATCGAAATCCCCGCCACGGGTCGCGGAGTTGCGCCTGATCTCGCGTGAGATCGTGCTCGGCGAACGCCCCAGCTTCCGGGCGATGGCGCGCACCCCGGTCTTCCGCGCGCACTCCAGAGCGATTTCCTCACGCTCGGCAAAGGAAAGGCTGCGGCCCAGCGGCCGGGGTGCAGAAGGGGCCAAATGTGTGGGTGGCATCCCGCCAGAACTCCGAAACCAACGGCTTCCGACAGGAGCAGAGACACCAGCTTCGACACCAGCCTCTTCGCTCGAGAGACCTGCTGCGATTCCCCGCCAGAACCGACACAGGTTCTCACGTCGCCAGGCAGGCGGCCGCCCTGGCGAGGACAGTTTGCGCCGAGTGGACCGTCCGGATTGTCGTTTTCCCGTTGCCATCTACACCTCCAAAATCGGCGGTGTTGCGACGATCGGTTGAATCCGTGTAGAGCGTCAACCTTCTTGGCCGTGACCGACAACCAGGATGGCCGGTTTTGACCGCTGCGGTCGTTGGTGTTACTCGGCGCTGATCTCCCTAAGCTTGTCGTTGATGTTGTCGGTGGCTTCGACGCCGATGTTGTCGCTGGAGGCTGTCGGCGCAGCGACAGGCTCGGAGGATCGGCGTCGTGCGGCGGCGCGGCGGCGGAAGCTCTCGCCGTTCATCTCGAGGATGGTGGCGTGGTGAACCAGCCGGTCGATGGCGGCGACGGTCATGGCCTGATCGGGGAAGACGCGGTTCCAGGCGCTGAACGGCTGGTTGGCGGCGATGGCGAGGCTTCGCGTCTCGTAGCGCCGGGCGATGAGCTCGAAGAGCACCGAGCTCTCGGCCTGGTCCTTCTGGGCGTAGGTGATGTCGTCGAGAATGATCAGGTCGAACTTGTCGAGCTTCGCGAGTGCGGCCTCGAGGACCAGATCGCGGCGGGCGGCCTGCAGCCTCTGCACGATGTCGGTGGTGGGGGTGTAGAGGACGCGCTTGCCGGCCTCGACGAGAGCATGGCCGATGGCACAGAGAACGTGGCTCTTGCCGGCGCCCGAGTTGCCGATGGCGATGAGATTGGCGCCGGTCTCAACCCAATCCCCGGCGGCCAGCGCCTCGATGCGGGCCCGGGTCACGCCGGGCAGTGCCTTGAAGTCGAGCGTTGCCAGCGTCTTGCCGCCGGGGAGTTCGGACTGCTGCAGATGGCGCTGGATGCGGCGGGCATCGCGATCGGCGAGCTCGACCTCGGCCAAAGCTGCGAGGAAGCGCGACGCGGGCCAGCCCTCGGCGTCGGCGCGGTCTGCGAGCATCGTCCAGTGGCGCTGGATGCTGGGCAGGCGGAGAGCCGTGAGCATGGCGGGCAACGCATGCACATCGACGGGGCGCGGGGCAGCGGCGGTCATGCGCGCGCCTCCAGCAGTTCGTCGAAGCGGGCGAGATCGGTGAGGTTGACGGGCGTGTCGTCGGGCAGCTCGCGCCGGCGCGGCTCCAGCTTACTCCTTAGCGCATGGGCTTCGGGCAATTCGCCATGACCGAGGGTCTGGGCAATCAGCGCGGCCAGTTCAGCCTCACAGCCCTCCTCATGGGCGAGCCACAGCAGATCGACCATGCGACGGCAGGCGTCGCGACGCGGCAAGGCGGCGGACAACGCGACCCAGGCCTCGGCGTATTCCGATCGCGGGAACAGGCCGTCGCGGTAAACGGAACCGGCCAGCGCCTGCGGCTTGCGGCGCAGGGCGTGGATGACATGGCGATAGTTGACGCAGTGGACGCGGGTGCCGTCATCGCGGCCGCGACGGCGGGGGTGCGTGACGACAGGGGTCGCTCCGAGAAAGGCCTCGATCCGGTCGTCGTAGACATGGACCCGTTTCGCCGGAGGCGAACCTCCGGTTCGACCGCTTGCCGATCAGTTGGGAGGGCGCCGAGTAGAAGACCTGGTGGACCAGGAAGCCCCCGGTCTTCGTGACCCGCGCGACCACCTCGGTGAAGTCGGTGGTGCGCCGGGCCGGCAGCGGCCTGAGCGCCGCCATCTCAATGCGCACCGCGGACTCGCGCCGGCGGTTGCGTCGAGCAACCAGTTCATCGACGAAGCGGCGCCAGCTGGCGAGATCGGCGAAGTCGCGGGAGCCGCGCAGGATCAGGGCCTGATCAAGGGCGACCTTCAGGTGGTTGTTGTGGGCCTCGACAGATCCATTCTCGTGCGCCTCGCCCGGATTGTTGCGGCTGGCGAGCATGCCGTAGTGGGCGCAGAAGGCGTCATAGCGCTTGGTGACGTCCGCCGCGGCCTCGGCATCGAGGTTCCGATAAGCTGCGGACAGGCTGTCGGTGCGATGCTCGCCAGGCACTCCGCCAAGGGTCCAGAGCGCGTTCTGGAGGTTCTCGGCCAGCGCCGGGAAGCTCTCGCCGCCCAGCACCACGGCGGCATGTTCCCAGCCGCTGTAGGCCAGGACGAAGTGGTAGAGGCGCTGCTCAAGCGGCTGCCCCGCGATCGTCACGCAGAGTTCGTTCGCATCGGTGAAGTCCGACAGCGCCATCCGGCCGGGTTCCGGCGTCTGGCGGAAGATCACGTCGCGCTCGGGTCCGTTCAGGGCACGCCAGTCGCGGACGCGCCGCTCGAGCGTCCGGCGCACGCGGTCGTCGGGGAAGGCCTCCGGATCGCTCGTCTGAAGGTGCCGCAACAGGGTGACGGCCTGAACGGCTGGATCACGCGCGAGGATCGGCAGCAGCACCGGTTCCCACACCGCCTCGAGCGGGTCGGGCACGGTGCGGCCCCGGGGGGCCGGACGTTGCGATGGAAGGCGCGGATCGGCATCGATGCGGCGGGCGGTGCGTTCGCTGAAGCCGGCGCGGGCGGCGGCGACACGCTGGCTGTGCTGGAGACGGTCGGTCATGTAGACTCTCACTTGCTGGTCGGTGACGGGTTTGCCCGGCACGGTCGGATCTCCGTTTGGTAGCAGAGACCTCGACCCTACCGGCCCGCAGCGGCCAGCACCTACCCTTCTCCCCCGAAACGAGGGCCAGCCGCTGGGTTCAGCCTCCGGGACGGGCTACGCCCGTCCTCCGGCTGAACCCAGCGGCCAACTTGCCTGACGGTTTCGGCCAACTTGGTTGTCGCTCATCAGCATCCGCCCAATACGCATCTCAAACCTACCGTGATGCCCTTCAGGCCGCGGGTCTGCGCGGCTCCATGAGCAGCGTCGGAAACCCCTATCACAACGCGCAGGCGGAAAGCTTCATGAAGACACTGAAGGTCGAGGAGGTCTATCGGGCCGGATACGAGACCTTCGCTGATGTGGCTGCCCGCTTGCCCGTGTTCATCGAGCAGGTCTACAGTTCAAGGCGACTGCACTCCGCCCTCCGCTACCGAACCCCCGAGGAATTCGAAACCCTATTCGCCCGCAAGGCGGCTTAGTTTGGACAGCCCCCGTGGTCCAGGCCGCGGGGTTCACTCCAGACCCGGGTCGGTTTTGCATGGAAATCAACACAGTGGCGTTCCCATGGCTCGATCTGCAGGTGGCTCTTGTGGATCGGTGGCAGGTCCTTCAGCCCTTCGAAACCCTGCGTCTGAAACCGCCGCTTCCACTCGTAGAAGCTGGTCCGATACAACCCACGCTGGCGACACGCTTCGGCGACGTTGCCGAGCTCCCTGGCCAGCTCCCGCACGCTCAGGCGGTGCCGCGCCAGCTTCGTGTCCGAGTCGCGCCTCCGCCTTTCGAAGCCTTCGTCGACTGATCCATGAATCCATCTCCTTTCCAAGATTTGCACGGAAAGAAGGTCAAGTGGACAGCTTACCTCAGGAAGAACCTGGGGATGGACCAGCGGCGCGAGGAGATTGTCTTCACGTCCGGCGCCTGGACTCGATTGCCTGCCAGATCAAGGCCGCGCCATTGGTTCCGTCGAACCGCTCGAGTTCCTGCAAACCTGTCGGCGAGGTCACGTTGATCTCCGTCAGGCGGTCTCCGATCACGTCGATTCCCACGAAGATCTGTCCCTTCTCGCGCAGCAGCGGGCCTATGGCCGCGCAGATCTCGCGGTCGCGATCTGTCAGCCCCACCCTTTCGGGCCGACCACCCGCGTGCATGTTCGAGCGCGTCTCGCCCGCCTGCGGCACGCGGTTGATCGCGCCGATCGGTTCGCCATCGACCAGGATGATCCGCTTGTCCCCCCGCTCCACGGCCGGCAGGAACTTCTGAGCGATCATGGGCTCGCGGCTCATCGAGGTGAAAAGCTCGTGCAGGGACGACAGGTTGCGGTCCTGCGGGTCCAGACGGAACACGCCCGCGCCACCGTTGCCATAAAGCGGCTTCAGAATGATGTCGCCGTGCCGCTCCTTGAAGGCGCGGATGGTGGCGAGGTCCCGCGCGATGGTCGTGGGGGGGATCAGGTCGGGGAACCGCAGGACGAGAAGCTTCTCGGGAGAATTGCGCACCCAGAACGGGTCGTTTGCCACCAGCACCTTCGGCATCAGCAACTCGAGGATGTGGGTCGTGGTGATGTAGCCCATGTCGAAGGGCGGATCCTGCCGCAACCATACCACGTCGAAATCGCCGAGATTGACCAGGGTCTCCTCGCTGTAGGTGACATGGTTGCCCTTCTCGCGCCGAAGCTCGATCCAGAAGCCGCGGGCCGTCACGCGGCCATCATCATAGGCGAGATGCTCGGGCGTGTAGAAGAACAGCCGGTGGCCGCGGGCCTGGGCTTCCAGCGCGATGCGGAAGGTGCTGTCCGCATCGATATTGACCGATCCGATCGGATCCATCTGAAGGGCGACGTTCAGGCTCATGCGCATCTCCTGCCGATGGAGCCCTTGATGGCGCAGCGACCGGCCGGTTGCAACCGCATCAGGCCGCGAAGGCGTTCTCGATGATCTCGATCCGGCCCATGCCGTCGACAAGCGCCACATCGAAGCGGCTCGCCGTCAGCTGCCCGAGGGGTTCGCCGGCCAGAAATTCCGAGGCCGCGCCATAGATCCGTTCCATCTGCCGGCGGGACAGCCGTGCGGCCGCAGCCGCGTGGCTCTTGCTCTTCTTCACCTCGATGAAGATGACCTCGGCCCCGTCCCGGGCAATAAGGTCGATCTCGCCCGCGGCGCCCCGCCACCGTCGCGCGGTGACCGGCCGATCGGACCGCTCATAGATCCGGGCCACGGCCTCTTCGGCCACGAAGCCCGCCCGATGTGAAACCTCTCCGCTCATCGCTCCTCCGTCAGCCGCAGGGCGGCCTGATACACATCCCTTCGGGCCAGGCCGAGCCGCCCTGCGACCGCCGCCGCGGCCTCCTTGACCGACATCGTCTCGAGCGCCTCCGACAGGGCCACCTCCAGCTCTTCCGCCCCCGCCTTCACCGGCGGGGCCCGGTCCACGACGATCACGATCTCGCCCTTCACGGATCGGTCGCGGAACGCCTCCGCAAGATCCGGCACCGGGCCGCGCGACACTTCCTCGAATCGCTTGGTCAGTTCCCGGCAGACCGCCGCCTCCCGGTTGCCCAGTTCTAGCGCCATATCCTCTAACGTTCGGCTAACGCGCCTGGGCGATTCATAGAACACGAGCGTCGCGGGCACGGCGGCCAGTTCGGCGAGGAACTTCCTGCGGGCCGAGGCCGTGGCGGGAGGGAAGCCTGCGAAAAGGAAGCGATCCGTCGGCAGCCCCGATACCGTCAAGGCCGCGAGCACCGCGGAGGGACCGGGCGCGGCAAGCACCCTGTGGCCCTCGGCGATGGCGGCGCGCGCCAACTGGAAACCGGGATCGGCCACAAGTGGCGTGCCCGCCTCGGACGCATAGGCCACGCTCCGCCCTTCGGCGAGGGCGCGCAGGAGCCGCGGGCGCGCCACCCCTCCGTTGTGATCGTGATAGGCCACCAGCGGCCGTGATCCGAGGGGAATGCCGTGGATCTCCATCAGGTGGCGCAGCGTCCGCGTATCCTCGGCCGCCAGCACATCGGCCGTCCGCAGGATGTCGAGCGCGCGGAGCGTGATGTCACGCGCGGCCCCGATCGGGGTTGCGATGAAATGCAGGCCCGCCTCGAGCGGGCGGCCCCCGCCGAGGTCCGCGTCCGGCTCGGCTTCGCCGATGGTCATGGCGCTGCTCCTTCCAAAGTTGCCATCCCGGGTGCGACCGCTTAGGCTCGGGCCGGCATAGCAACGGGATGAGGAGCCAGCATGTTGTCCGTTCTCAGCCGCGCCCGCAAGTCGCTGGGCCGCGCCGCGGTCGCGCTTGCGGCCCTGGCAGTCGCCGCGTGTGAGCCCGTCACCACGGCCGGCAGCGGCCCTGCGGTGGACAGGTCGCAACCGGTGCCGGTCGCGCTGCTCGTGCCCGCGGGATCGGGCCAGGCGAGCGACGAACTCCTCGCCCGCAGCCTCCAGAACGCGGCCCGTCTGGCGGCCGCCGATCTCGGCAACGTGCAGATCGACCTCCGGGTCTACAACACCGCCGGACAGCCGTCGCGCGCCGCAACGGTCGCCGCTCAGGCCGTCGAAGAGGGGGCGAGGATCATCCTCGGCCCGGTCTTCGCCCAGGAGGCCAACGCCGTGGGCGCCGCCGTGGCCCCCAGCGGCGTGAACGTGCTCAGCTTCTCGAACAATCCCGACATTGCCGGCGGCAATGTCTTCGTCCTCGGTCCGACCTTCCAGAACACCGCCAACCGGCTCTCGCGCTATGCCGTCAGCCAGGGCAGCGGGCGGATCATGGTGGTGAACGATCGCAACACCGCCGGGCAACTCGGCCGGACGGCGGTCGAGCGGGCGGTCGCGCAATCGGGCGGCACACTGGTCGCGGCGATGGACTACGAGTTCTCGCAGAACGGCATCGTGTCGGCCGCACCCGGCATCGTCGAGCGCGCGAAGGCGAGCAACGCGCAGGCCCTGTTCCTCACCGCGGACACGGCGGGGGCATTGCCGCTCGTGACCCAGCTTCTGCGCGAGAACGGCCTGCCGGCGGACACGGCCCGTTTCATCGGTCTGACCCGCTGGGACATTCCCTCGGCCACGCTCTCGCTGCCGGGCGTCCAGGGCGGCTGGTTCGCCCTGCCCGATCCGGGCGTCTATGGCCAGTACGAGCAACGTTATCGCGCGGCCTACGGCGAGGCGCCGCATCCGATTTCGGGCCTTGCCTACGATGGCGTCGCCGCGGTCGGAGCGCTGCTCAAGCGCGGGGCATCCGACGGGCTCAGCGGCCGCGCCCTGACCCAAGGCTCTGGATTCGTCGGCGTGAACGGCATATTCCGGCTGCTCAGCGACGGCACCAACGAACGCGGATTGGCCGTCGCCCAGATCCGCAACAACCAGGTGGTAGTGATTGACCCCGCGCCGCGAAGCTTCGGTGGCGCCGGCTTCTGAGCCCGGCGCTTCGCAGGATCCGCTCTTTTCCGGGCTGATCCTGCCCCGCTCCCGCATCATCGACCCCGAGGCGCTGACGCGCAGCATCCTCGCCGAGATCGATGCGGTGTCTCCCACCGACCCGAAGGCCGCCCGCGCCATCGCCGTCCGCCAGATGACGGAGGCGAAGGCGGCGGGCAACCGCGCCCTTTCCGAGACCTTCGAGGCCCGCCCGCGCGAGGCCCGCGGCCTGATCCGCGCCCAGGCCGTGCTGACCGACGGGCTGGTCACCACCGCCCTCCGCGTCGCCTGCGAGCGGCTTCATCCGCTGCCAAACCCGACCGAGGCGGAGCGCGTGGCCGTCCTTGCCGTCGGCGGCTATGGCCGGGCCGAGATGGCGCCCCATTCCGATGTGGACCTGCTGTTCCTCACGCCCTGGAAGATGACCCCCTGGGCCGAGATGGTGATCGAGAGCATGCTCTACATGCTCTGGGACCTGCGGCTGAAGGTGGGCCATTCCAGCCGCACCGTCCGGGACTGCCTCCGCCTCGGGCGCGAGGACATCACGATCCGCACCGCCCTTCTCGAACATCGCTTCCTTGCCGGGCACGAGCCCCTCGCGCACGAACTCGACGAAAAGCTCTGGACCGACCTCTTCCGCGGAACCGGCCCCGAGTTCATCGACGCCAAGCTCGAGGAACGCGCCCAGCGCCACAAGCGGCAGGGCGGCCAGCGCTACGTGCTCGAACCCAACGTGAAGGAGGGCAAGGGCGGGCTGCGCGACCTCCAGACGCTCTACTGGATCGGGAAATATCTCAACCGCGTGCCCTCGGCCTCGGGTCTCGTGGCGGCGGGGCTGCTCACGCGCGACGAGTTCGAGACCTTCGAGCGCGCCGAGGCCTTCCTCTGGGCGGTGCGCTGTCACCTGCACTACATCACCGGCCGCGCGACCGACCAGCTCACCTTCGACATACAGGTCGAGGTGGCCTCACGCATGGGCTATGCCGACGTCCGCGGCCGCCGCGGGGTCGAGATCTTCATGCAGGACTACTTCCGCCACGCGACGCGCGTGGGCGAGCTGACCCGCGTCTTCCTCGCCCAGCTCGAGGCGCGCCACGAAAAGCGCGAGCCCAAGCTCATGGGTCTCTTCCGGCGCAAGAAGCGGCTGAAGCCGGGCTACAGCCTCGTGAACGGCCGGATCGACGTCAGCGACCCCAAGGCCTTCCTCGCCGACAAGCTGAACATCCTGCGCATCTTCGAGGAGGCGCTGCGCACCGGCCTGCTGATCCATCCCGGCGCCATGCGGATCATCGCGGCCAACCTGCATCTGATCGACGAGGAGATGCAGCACGACCGCGAGGCGAACCGGATCTTCCTCGACACGCTTCTGAAGCACGGCAACCCCGAGCGCGCGCTGCGCCGGATGAACGAACTGGGCGTGCTCGGCGCCTTCATCCCCGAGTTCGAGCGCATCGTCGCCATGATGCAGTTCAACGTCTACCATCACTACACGGTGGACGAGCACACCATCCAGTGCATCTCGACGCTGGCGCAGATCGAGCGGCACGAGCTGGACGAGGAACTGCCGATCGCCAACCGGATCCTGACCGAGGGGATCAACCGACGCGTCATCTATGTGGCGCTGCTCCTGCACGACATCGGCAAGGGCCGCCCCGAGGACCATTCGATCCTGGGCGCCCAGATCGCCCGCCGCGTCGCCCCCCGCTTCGGGCTGAACGCCGAGGAATGCGAGACGGTGGAATGGCTTGTCCGCTACCACTTGCTCATGTCCGACATGGCGCAAAAGCGCGACATCGGCGACCCTCGGACGGTGCGCGACTTCGCCAAGGCGGTGAAGTCGAAGAAGCGGCTTGACCTGCTGACCGTGCTTACCGTCTGCGACATCCGCGGCGTGGGGCCGGGCACCTGGAACAACTGGAAGGCCCAGCTTCTCCGCAAGCTCTACCGCGACACGGTGACGGCGCTGGACGCGGGGCTCGAGAGCCTGAACCGCGAGAACCGGGCCGACGAGGCCAAGCGCGCGCTGCGCGAGATGCTCGAGGACTGGGACCCGAAGGAGCTGAGGGCCGAACTTGCCCGTCACTACCCGCCCTACTGGCAGGCGCTCTCGAACGCAACACACGCGGTCTTCGCGCGGATGCTGCGGAACCTCGGCGAGGACGAGATCCGCATCGACCTCGACCCCGATCCCGACCGCGACGCCACCCGCGCCTGTTTCGCGCTGGCCGACCATCCGGGCATCTTCTCGCGGCTTGCGGGGGCGCTGGCGCTGGTGGGCGCGAATGTGGTGGACGCACGCACCTACACCACCAAGGACGGCTATGCGACGGCCGTCTTCTGGATCCAGGATGCCGAGGGCTCGCCCTACGAGATCAGCCGCCTGCCCCGCCTGACCAGCATGATCGACAAGACGCTCAAGGGCGAGGTCGTGGCCCGCGAGGCGCTGCGCGACCGCGACAAGGTGAAGAAGCGCGAGTCGCAGTTCCGCTTCCCCACCCACATCGCCTTCGACAACGAGGGGTCGGACATCTACACGATCATCGAGGTGGACACGCGCGACCGGCCCGGCCTGCTCTATGACCTGACGCGGACGCTGGCCGCCAACAACATCTACATCGCCTCGGCCGTGATCGCGACCTACGGGGCGCAGGTGGTGGACAGCTTCTATGTGAAGGACATGTTCGGCCTCAAGCTGCACCAGAAGACCCGGCAGGAGACGCTCGAGAAGAAGCTGCGCCAGGCGATCCTCGAAGGCGCGGAGCGGGCGCGGCAGTGAAACCGATCTCTCTTGCACGCGGCTTCCTGACGGTGGGCGGCTGGACGCTGCTCAGCCGCGGCGCGGGCTTTGCCCGCGACGTGATGATGGCGGCCTATCTGGGCGCGGGACCGGTGGCCGAGGCGTTCCTGATCGCCTTCTCGCTGCCCAACATGTTCCGCCGCTTCTTTGCCGAGGGCGCCTTCAACATGGCCTTCGTGCCGATGTTCGCCAAGAAGCTCGAGGGCGGCGAGGATGCCAAGGGCTTTGCGCGCGACGCCTTTTCCGGCCTCGCGGGGGTGCTGGTCGCCTTCACGCTCCTGGGCACGCTTCTCATGCCCTGGCTGGTGCTGGCGATGGCCTCGGGCTTTGCCGGGGACGCGCGCTTCGATCTCGCCGTCGAGTTCGGCCGGATCGCCTTTTCCTACATCCTCTTCATCTCGCTGGTGGCGCTGCTGTCCGGAGTGCTGAACGCCTTCGGCCGCTTCACCGAGGCGAGCTTCGTGCCGGTGCTGATGAACCTGATGTTCATCGCGGCCATGCTGCTGGCCGACCGGCTGGGCTGGGACATGGGCCTGACGCTCGCCTGGACGGTGCCGGTGACGGGCGTCGCGCAGTTCCTGTTCACCTGGTTTGCCGCCAGCCGCGCGGGCTTCACGCTCTGGCCGCACCTGCCGCGCCTGACGCCGGAGCTGAAGCGGCTGGCGGTGATCGCCGCGCCCGCGGTGCTGGCGGGGGGCGTGGTTCAGGTGAACCTGCTTGTGGGGCGTCAGGTGGCCAGCTTCACCGAGGGCGCCGTCGCTTGGCTCTCTTACGCCGACCGGCTCTACCAGCTGCCGCTGGGGGTGGTGGGCATCGCCATAGGAACGGTCCTTCTGCCCGATCTCTCGCGGAGGCTGCGGGCCGGCGACGAGGCCGGAAGCCGCGCCTCGTTCAACCGGGGAACCGAGTTCGCGCTGATGCTGACCCTGCCGGCGGCGGTGGCGCTGGTGATGATCGCGCTGCCTCTGACGCAGGTGCTGTTCGAGCGCGGGGCCTTCGGGCCCGAAGACAGCTGGAACACCGCGCTGGCGCTGGCGGCCTACGGCCTCGGGCTGCCGGCCTTCGTCCTGCACAAGGTTCTGCAACCACTCTATTACGCCCGCGAGGATACGCGGCGGCCGTTCTACTATGCCGTGGTCTCGATGGGCGTGAATCTCGCCTTCGCGGTCGGCCTGATGCCGGTGCTGGGCTTTCTCGCCGCGGCCCTGGCGACGACCGTCTCGGGCTGGGTCATGGTCTGGCAACTCTGGGCGGGGTCGCGCGGCATGGGCGCGGCCACCCGCCTCGACGAGCGGCTGAGGGCGCGGCTGCCCCGGATCATCGCGGCCTCGATCTTCATGGGGTTGGTGCTTTACGGGGCGCACCAGATCCTCGGGCCGTTCCTCGGCGATCCCGGCTGGCGCTACCCGGCCCTCGCCCTGCTCGTGGCCACGGGGATCGTCAGCTACTTCGGCGCAGGCGCCGCGATCGGAGCCTTCCGCCTCTCGGATCTGCGCACGCTTCGCCGGCGGGGCTGAGGACGCCTCAGCGCCGGCGGATCATGTCCCTCACGCGGGCCCAGCCGCCGGGGCTGACGGCGAAGGAGATCAGGAAGCCCGTGACAAAGCCCGCGAGATCGGCCACCCATTCGTAGCCGCCGCCAAACAGCAGCCCGAAGACAAGCTGGATGCCGAGCAGCAACCCGATCAGGGTGAAGGCGCGGTAGCGGTTGCCGCCTGTCGTGGCGAGCCGGGTCCAGAGCAGGAAGGTGAAGGCGCCCACCAGCCCGTAGTCGGCCGGATAGGCGCCGATCAGCGGCGCCCTCACCCCCGGCAGCGCGGTGTAGGCCAGCGCCCCCGCGACGGCCGAGCCGAGGAAGACCGCCGCCACCGCCCAGGGCCGGAACACCTCACCCACCATCTTCCCAAGCGCGAGCAGGATCACCACCGCCATCAGCGCATGGAGGAAGGTGGCGTGGACGAGCGGATAGGTCACCAGCCGGATCATCCCCTGCCAGGGGAAGGTCTGGGTCTCGATCATCGCGCGCATCAGGTCGGGCGAGAAGGCGAACCGCTGCCACGCATCCAGCCGCCAGCCCGCCCCCGCACCGCCCCCCACGATCCCGCTCGCCCCCAGCGCCACGACCGCCTCCACGGCGATGATCGGCAGGGCGAGCAGCCAGACCACGGCCGGCAGCGGATTGACCGGCGGGGCGTTGTAATTGTCGCGCATGGGCACCCTCGTCTGGCGCGGGCGGTCACATTGACGGCCCCTGCCCCGGGGGATAAGGCCAATGGCACCCTTTTACCAGACGGAGCCAACCATGACCGAGCCGGTCCAAACGCCTCAGGTCTTCCCCACCCGGGTCTTCTCCGGCATCCAGCCCTCGGGCGGGCTGACGCTGGGCAACTATCTCGGCGCGCTGAAGCGGTTCGCCGACATGCAGAAGGACGGGGTCGAGACCATCTACTGCGTCGTCGACATGCACGCCATCACCGTCTGGCAGGATCCCGCCAAGCTGCGCCAGCAGACCCGCGAGATCGCGGCGGCCTTCATCGCCGCGGGCGTCGATCCGGTGCGCTCGATCCTCTTCAACCAGAGCCAGGTGACGGCCCATGCCGAGCTGGCCTGGATCTTCAACTGCGTGGCCCGCATGGGCTGGATGAACCGCATGACGCAGTGGAAGGACAAGGCGGGCAAGAACGCCGAAGCGGCCTCGCTCGGCCTCTTTGCCTATCCCGCGCTGATGGCTGCGGACATCCTCGCCTATCGCGCGACCCATGTGCCGGTGGGCGAGGACCAGAAGCAGCATGTGGAGCTGACCCGCGACATCGCGATCAAGTTCAACAACGACTTCGGCGTGAACTTCTTCCCCGTGACGGAGCCCGTGATCGAGGGTGTGGCGACCCGCGTCATGAGCCTGCGGGACGGCACCAGGAAGATGTCGAAATCCGATCCCTCGGACCAGAGCCGGATCAACATGACGGACGATGCCGACACGATCACGCAGAAGATCCGCAAGGCCAAGACCGATCCCGAGCCGCTTCCCGACACGATCGACGGGCTGAAGGACCGGCCCGAGGCGCGCAACCTCGTGAACATCTACGCCGCGCTCTCCCAATCCACGCCCGAGGCGGTCGTGGCCGAGTTCGCGGGCGCGCAGTTCGGCACCTTCAAGCCGAAGCTGGCCGAGCTGGCCGTCTCGGTGATGGCGCCGATCTCGTCCGAGATGAACCGGCTGATGGCCGATCCCGCCGAGATCGACCGCATCCTCGGCGCGGGCGCTGACCGGGCCGACGCGCTGGCGCGGCCGATCCTAGAGCAGGTCTATGACATCGTCGGGATGATCCGCTCGCGGCGGGTGTGAATGGGCAGCGGCCGGCAAGAAGGCTGACACGGGCGCGGGTGCCTGAAACCCGCGCCTTTTTCATGCAGGGGACAGGTGCCGGAGGAACGGCCGGCACCGACCCCGGCCGGATCCGCGGAGCCTTCGCTGCGGGCCGCCCGTTCGACCGCCGAGCCTAGCGGAGGCTGGCTGCCGCGAGGATCGCGCCCGGCCCCTCGTTCTGCAGGATCACGGCGACGGGCTCGGGCCCCGCGGCGCGGGCGTCGATGGCCAGGGGCGCCTGACCGCCCCAGTCGCCCACGACCTCCCACGAGGTCACGATGTTGCGGTAGGTCACGGTCCGGCCCTCGTTCTCGCCGTGCTTGATGGCGACCGTCTCCTCGGGCCGGTAGCGCACCAGCTGGACGCGCACCGCCTGATCCAGCGGGGGATCGGCCTCGGCGCGGATGCGCAGAACATCGCCCTCGCGTTCGAGCCAGAGACCCACGCGCTCGGCCTTCTGCATGTGCTTGAGGATCAGCGCGGCCACCTTCTCGGGCGCGTTGCCCTCGACACGGTCCACACCACCGACAATCATCTGCGGCGTGTAGATCGTGCGGCTTCCCACGGCGCGGGCGTAGGACTTCTGGCGTTGCGTGAACCGCGGGTCGGCGAACTGGTCCTCCCAGCCGATGTAATCCCAGTAATCGACATGAAGCGCGAGGGGGATCAGGCGGGGGTCCGAGGCCAGCGCCGCAAGAAACGCATCCGCCGGCGGGCAGGACGAGCAGCCCTGCGACGTGAACAGCTCGACAACCACGCCGGTGTGCGACTGCGCCTGAGCGAGGCCTGCAATGCCCAGCGAAAGGGCGCAAGCGGCGCCGAGCGTCCATCGCATCTGCATGAGGTCTCCCTGTTCTCTGTCCCCCGTTCTAGCCCTGCCTGCCGCACCCGTTCCAATCAAGGTTTTGCGAGGCTGACCCGCGAAAAAGCCGCAGGATGACACTGGATTTTCGGCATACATCAGTATACAACGCCGCCATCTCCCTTGCGCGACCATGCCCGGTGGGGCAAAACGCGCTCGGAGCACCAAGCCCAACCCTCGCCACGGCGCCAGGAGGACCGAATGACCGTCATCGTCGGACACGACAGCCAGAAGACCCGCAAGACCCTCAGCGTCGGCGGCTCGAGCTATGCCTATTACTCGATCCCGGCGGCAGAGGAAGCCGGTCTCGGCCAGTTCTCGCGCCTGCCCGCCGCGCTGAAGGTGGTGCTGGAAAACATGCTGCGCTTCGAGGACGGCAAGACGGTGTCGGTCGATGACATCCGCGCCTTCTCGGAATGGGGCGCGAACGGCGGCCGCAACCCGCGCGAGATCGCCTATCGCCCGGCGCGCGTTCTGATGCAGGACTTCACCGGCGTGCCGGCCGTGGTGGACCTGGCCGCGATGCGCGACGGGATCCTGGGCCTTGGCGGCAACGCGCAGAAGATCAACCCGCTGAACCCGGTCGATCTGGTCATCGACCACAGCGTGATGATCGACGAATTCGGCACGCCGCGCGCCTTCCAGATGAACGTGGACCGCGAGTATGAGCGGAACATGGAGCGCTACACCTTCCTGAAATGGGGGCAGAAGGCGTTCAATAACTTCCGCGTGGTGCCGCCGGGCACCGGCATCTGCCATCAGGTGAACCTGGAATATCTCGCCCAGACCGTCTGGACCGACAGCGATCAGGACGGGATGGAAGTGGCCTATCCCGACACGCTCGTCGGCACCGATTCGCACACCACGATGGTCAATGGCCTTGCGGTCCTCGGCTGGGGCGTGGGCGGGATCGAGGCCGAGGCCGCGATGCTCGGCCAGCCGGTCTCGATGCTGATCCCCGAAGTCGTGGGCTTCAAGCTGACCGGCCAGATGGTCGAGGGCACGACGGCCACCGACCTCGTGCTCAAGGTCGTGCAGATGCTGCGCAAGAAGGGCGTGGTGGGCAAGTTCGTCGAATTCTACGGCGAAGGGCTCGACCACCTGCCGCTGGCGGACCGCGCGACGATTGCCAACATGGCACCGGAATATGGCGCGACCTGCGGCTTCTTCCCGATCGACGGCGAGACGCTGCGCTACCTGCGCCAGACGGGCCGCGACGAGGCCCGCATCGCGCTGGTCGAAGCCTACGCCAAGGCCAACGGCATGTGGCGGGATGCGGATTACGAGCCGATCTACACCGACACGCTGCATCTCGACATGGGCGAGATCGTGCCCGCCATCTCGGGCCCCAAACGCCCGCAGGACTACCTGCCGCTGACCGACGCCAAGGCCTCGTTCGCGCGTGAGATGGAGGCCTCGTTCAAGCGCCCGATCGGCAAGGAAGTCCCGGTTCAGGGCGAGGATTACACCATGTCCTCGGGCAAGGTGGTGATCGCCTCGATCACCTCCTGCACCAACACCTCGAACCCCTATGTGCTGATCGGCGCGGGCCTCGTGGCGCGGAAGGCCCGCGCGCTGGGGCTGAACCGCAAGCCCTGGGTCAAGACCTCGCTCGCCCCCGGATCGCAGGTCGTTTCGGAATATCTCGAAGCGGCAGGCCTGCAGGAGGATCTGGACGCCATCGGCTTCAACCTCGTGGGCTACGGCTGCACCACCTGCATCGGCAACTCGGGCCCGCTGCAGCCGGAAATCTCGGCCGCGATCAACGAGGGCGACCTCGTGGCCGCCGCGGTGCTCTCGGGCAACCGCAACTTCGAGGGCCGGATCTCGCCCGACGTGCGGGCGAACTACCTCGCCTCGCCGCCGCTGGTGGTGGCCTATGCGCTGGCCGGTGACATGAACATCGACCTGACCTCCGAGCCGCTGGGCATGGGCTCCAACGGGCCGGTCTATCTCAAGGACGTCTGGCCGACCAACGCCGAGATCGCCGAACTGGTCGACCGCTGCGTGACCCGCGAGGCCTTCCAGGCGAAATACGCCGACGTGTTCAAGGGCGATGCCAAGTGGCAGGCGGTCGAGACCACCGACAGCGAGACCTACGACTGGCCGCCGACATCGACCTACATCCAGAACCCGCCCTACTTCCAGAACATGTCGAAGGAGCCGGGAGTCATCACCAACATCACCGGCGCGCGGGTGCTGGCGCTCCTGGGCGACATGATCACCACCGACCACATCTCGCCCGCGGGCTCGTTCAAGGAAACGACGCCGGCCGGGAAATATCTGGTGGACCGTCAGGTGGCCCCGCGCGAGTTCAACTCCTACGGCTCGCGGCGCGGCAACCACGAGGTGATGATGCGCGGCACCTTCGCCAACATCCGCATCAAGAACGAGATGCTGGACGGGGTCGAGGGCGGCTACACCCTCGGGCCGGACGGACAGCAGACCTCGATCTTCGACGCCTCGATGGCCTACCAGGCGGCCGGGACGCCCTTGGTGATCTTCGGCGGCATCGAATATGGCGCGGGCTCCAGCCGCGACTGGGCCGCCAAGGGCACGGCGCTTCTGGGGGTGAAGGCGGTGATCGCCGAAAGCTTCGAGCGCATCCACCGCTCGAACCTCGTGGGCATGGGCGTGATCCCGTTCGAGTTCACCGAAGGCCAGAACCGCAAGTCGCTGGGTCTGACGGGCGCGGAAGTGATCTCGATCGAGGGGCTCGAGGGCGACCTGAAGCCGCTTTCGCTCGTGCCCTGCACCATCACCTATGCCGACGGGACGGTGAAGACCATCCAGCTCAAGTGCCGGATCGATACCGAGATCGAGATTGAATATGTCGAGCACGGGGGTGTGCTGCACTACGTGCTGCGCGACCTCGCCTCGGCCTGAGAACGGATCTGAACGCGATGCGCCCCGGTCGAAAGGCCGGGGCGTTCTGCTGCGCGGGCCGGGCGATGGCGCGACAGGATCGACCGTCGGAGCCTCCGGCGGGGATATTTGGGCCAGAATGAAAGCCGGCGGATGCGCCTTCGGGCGCGGAGGCCCTCAGTTCGTGGGTGCGGCGGCCTTTTCCATCGCGGGGCGGATGGTCTCCTGCAGCGTCCGCTCGGTCACGGGACCGGGGAAGCGCAGGATGATGCGTCCTTCGCCGTCGATCACATAGGTCTCGGGCACGCCATAGACGCCCCAGTCGAGCGCCATGCGGCCGTTCGGGTCGGCGCCCATCGTGGCGTAGGGATTGCCGAGTTCCGCAAGGAAAGCCTGAGCGTTCTCGGGCTTGTCCTTGTAGTTCACACCGTGGATCGCCACACCCTCGGCCGCGAGCTTCTCGAGCGTCGGTGCCTCGACCCGGCAGGGCGCGCACCAGCTCGCCCAGTAGTTCACGAGCTTCACCCCCGGCTCGCGCAGGGTTGCGTCGGTAAAGGGCGCGGCGCCGGTCATCCCGGTCAGCTGCACGGCGGGTGCCGGCTTGCCCGCGAGCGCGGAGGGCAGCTCATCGGGGTTCTCGCGCTGCATGCCGAGGAAGAAGGTGGCCGCCAGCCCCGCAAAGAGCAGCGGCGGCACGAGCATCAGCGCCTTAGCCATCCGTCCGCCCCTGACGCCGTTCGACGTCGCGCAGCAGCCGCCGCACCCGCGCGCCCCGCCACAGCGACAGCACGACAAGCGCGCCGAGAAGCGCGAGGGAGGCGCCGTAGGCGGTCAGCACCGAGAAGGCGTATTTGCCCAGATCCGGCATCATGCCATCCGCTCCCGCGCGAGCAGCGCCTGGACGCGGCGGACGCGGATCTCGGTCCGGGTGCGCAGCAGCACGAGCGTCAGGAAGAGCAGGACGAAGCCGCCGATGCAGACGAGGAGCGGGAAGTAGAAGACATCCGCCACATTCTCTTCCTTGTCGAGCGAGAGCGAGGCGCCCTGATGCAGCCCCTGGTTCCAGAAGTTCACCGCATAGCGGCTGAGGACGGCGAAGACCGAGCCGACGATGCAGAGCACCGAAGTCAGATCAGCCGCCGTATCCGGGTTCTCGATCGCCTGCCAGAGCGCGATGTAGCCGAGGTAGAAGAGCGCGAGGATCAGGAACGAGGTCAGCCGCGGATCCCAGGCCCACCAGGTGCCCCACATCGGCTGGCCCCAGACCGCGCCGGTGACGAGCGCGACCAGGGTGAAGGTCAGCCCCACAGGCCCGGCCGCCTTCGCGGCCAGCGCGGAGACATGGTGCCGGCGCACCAGCCAGATCAGCGAGGCGACCAGCATCATCAACCACGCGTTGATCGCCATCAGCGCCGAGGGCACATGCAGATAGATGATCTTGACGGTCGATCCCTGCTTGTAGTCATCGGGCGTGAAGAAGAACCCCCACACCAGCCCGACCAGCAGGCACAGCAGCGCCCCGGCCGCGGCCCAGGGCAGCGCGATGGAGGAGGTCTCCATGAACTTCTTCGGGTTGGCGTATTCCCAGATCGACATGGCCTTGGAGCTAGGCGGTTCCGTGCGCGGATTCAAGCCGCGAGTTCGTTACCTGAGATTTATCCTGACGGCTGCCGCTGAGGCGAAAGGTAGCAGGGCCGCCACGCCCGCCGTGATGCCTCCGAGGAGGAGGAAGGGGGTGGCGACATCCATGCCCGCGGCCCCTCTGCGCACGGCCTCGGCGCCGAAGACGAGCGTCGGGACATAGAGCGGCAGGACCAGCAGGCTGAGGAGCAACCCGCCGCGCTTCAACCCCACGGTGAGCGCCGCGCCGAAGGTGCCGATGACCGACAGCGCCGGCGTGCCGATGGCCAGCGAGGCCAGCAGGAGCGGGTAGCCGTCGGGCGGCAGGTTCATCAGCAGCCCGAGGAGCGGCGAGACCAGCGTGAGCGGCAGACCCGTGACGATCCAGTGGGCGGCGGCCTTGACCGCGACGACCCCTTCCAGCGGGATCGGCGCCGTGGCCAGCAGGTCGAGCGAGCCGTCCTCGTGATCGAGGGCGAAGATCCGGTCGAGCGAGAGCAGGCAGGCCAGCAGCGCCCCCACCCAGAGGATGCCGGGCGCGATCCGGGCCAGCGTCGCGGGCTCGGGCCCGACGCCGAGGGGCACGAGAACCGCCACCAGCAGGAAGAAGGCCAGCCCGAGGCCGAAGCCCCCCCCGGCCCTCAGCGCAAGACGAAGATCCCGGAGGAGAAGCGCGATCATGCCGTCACTCCGGCAAACGGGTCGTCGTCGGTCCCGGGCCCGGCGGAGGCTGGGGACCGGGCGCGGCAGGGCGTCAGGTCCAGCACCTCGGCCTCGGCCAGCCCGAGGTCGATGTGGGTGGCCATGAGGGCCGAGCCGCCCGAGGCCAGATGCTCGCGCACGACCGTTCCGAAGAGCGCGACGGAGGCCACGTCGAGCGAGACCGTCGGCTCGTCCAGCACCCAGAGCGGCCGCCCCGTCACCAGCAACCGCGCGAGCCCGAGACGCCGCTTCTGGCCGGCCGAGAGATTCTGCGCCTGCCGATCGGCGAGCGCCGCGAGGTTCATCCGCTCCATCGCGCGGGAAACCTCGTCGGTGCCGTAGATCGCGGCCCAGAAGGCGAGGTTCTCGGCCACGGTCAGCGTAGCCTTGAGCCCGTCGGCATGGGCCGCATAGGCCACGGACTCGGGCGCCATCGACACGTCGCCCGCCACCGCCGGCTGCAGGCCCGCCACCGTGCGCAGCAGGGTGGTCTTGCCGATCCCGTTCGGCCCCCGGAGGATCAGCGCCGCGCCCGCCGCAAGCCGGAAGTTCACGCGCTCGAGCACGGTCACGCCGCCACGGGCGCAGGCGAGGTCGGTGACGGTCAGGTCCATGCCCCCGCCCTAGCGCATCCCGCGCGGCAGCGGAAGGGTCGCCGGACCGGGGTCGCGCGAGGGTGCAGGGCTCCCCATCCGGCGCGTGCCAGATCAGACGGGCAGCAGCGCGATGGCGACGCGGCGGCCTTCGGAGAGGAGGACGTTGTAGGTCCGGCAGGCGGCGGGCGAGGACATGGTCTCGACCCCGACACCGGCCTCTTCCAGAGCCGCCCGGAAGGCGCGAGGCACATGGGCCACGTCGGCGCCCATTCCCACGAAGAGCACGTCGATCCGGTCGGCGAGGGCCAGCGGGCCGGACGTGTCCTCGAGCCCGCCCCAGGGGCCGGCGCCCCAGGGCGAGATCAGGCAGGCCCCCTCCAGCACCTGCCCGCCGATGCGGAAATAGCCGGGGCCGTAGCCCTCGACGGGTCGGGCGCTGTCATAGGCAATCTCGGTCAGTCGCATCAGGGATCCTCCTCATCGGGCGCCGGGCCACCGGGGCGGCCCTGCGACAGCCGGCCCGGCGGCACGAGCCGGGCCGGGCGCGGTCGGGAACACAAGCGACCGCAACGGGCACTCTGCAAGCCGGTCCGCGAGGCACGGGGGCGGCGTCCCGCCGCCCCTTGCGTCACGCGTCGATGTTGGCGAACTGGGTGCCCGCCTTGCTGTCCTTCTTCGGCCCTCCGCGGTCAACGCCGAGATAGAGCACGATGTTCTTGGCCATGTAGATCGAGGAATAGGTTCCGATCACCACGCCAAAGGTGATGGCGAAGACAAAGCCGCGGATCACGTCGCCGCCGAAGACCAGCAGCGCGCTCAGCGCGATCAGCGTCGTCATCAGCGTCATGAGCGTCCGGCTCAGGGTCTCGTTGACCGACAGGTTCATCACGTCGCGCAGCGGCATCGACTTGTATTTCACGAGGTTCTCGCGAAGCCGGTCGAAGACCACCACCGTGTCGTTGATCGAATAGCCCAGAACGGTCAGAAGCGCCGCCACCGTCGTCAGGTCGAACCGGATCTGGAACAGCGCGAAGACCCCGATCGTCACGAGCACGTCATGGACCAGCGCCGCCACCGAGCCCACGGCGAACTGCCATTCGAACCTGAGCCAGATGTAGAAGGCGATGCCCGCACAGGCCGCCGCAACCGCCGTGATCGCCGACCAGATCAGCTCGGACGAGACCTTGGGCCCGACCGACTCGACCGACGGGAAGGTGATCGTGGGATCGACCGTCTGAAGCGCGGCCTCGACCGTCGCGATCTGCTCGGGCGTGATCGACTGGGTGTCGTCCTGCGCCCCGATGCGGACCATCGCGACATGCTGATCCTCGCGGAAGCCGGGGTCGAACACCTCGGTGATCGAGATGTCCCCAAGTTCGAGCCCCTGCAGCGCGGTGCGGTAGGCGCCCACATCCACGGGCTGGGTGGATTCGGTGCGGATCGTGGTGCCGCCGCGGAAGTCGATCCCGAAGTTCAGTCCCATCGTCAGCCACACGACGAGCGAGGCCACCATGAGGAACACCGAGAAGCCGAAGGTCAACGGCGCGGCGCGGAAGAAGTTGATGTTCGTCTTCTCGGGGCAGAGCTTGAGGCGGAAGGCCATGGGAACTCCTCAGACGACGATCGCACGCGGCCGCCGCCAGGCGAACCAGGTGGCGACAAGGATCCGGGTGACATAGACGGCCGTGAAGACCGAGGTGAAGATGCCGATGGTCAGCGTGACGGCAAAGCCCCGCACCGGACCCGCACCCACGAGGAACATGATGACGGCGACGAGGAAGGTGGTCGCGTTCGCGTCGAGGATCGCCGAGAAGGCCTTCTGAAAGCCAAGCTCGATGGCCCGCGCGGGCATCTTGCCCTGCCGCAGTTCCTCGCGGATGCGCTCGAAGATCAGCACGTTGGCATCGACCGCAACGCCGATGGTCAGCACGATTCCGGCGATGCCGGGCAGCGTCAGGGTCGCCCCGATCACGGACAGAAGCGCCAGGATCGCCATCATGTTGATCGCGAGCGCGATGTTGGCCAGCACGCCGAACCAGCCGTAGCTTGCGATCATGAAGGCCACGACGGCGATCATGCCGACGATGGCCGCGGTGCGGCCGGCATCGATGGAATCCTGCCCCAGCTCGGGGCCGATGGTGCGTTCCTCGAGGAAGGTCATCTCGGCCGGAAGCGCACCCGCGCGAAGCAGGACCGCGAGTTCCGTGGATTCCTCGACCGAAAAGTTGCCGGTGATGATGCCCGATCCGCCCGCGATATGGGCCTGAATCACCGGCGCCGAGATCACCTCGTCATCGAGAACGATCGCAAAGGGCTTGCCGATGTTCTGCGCGGTATAGTCGCCGAAGAGCCGCGCCCCCGAGGGGTTGAAGCGGAAGCTCACGGCCGGGCGGTTGTTCTGGTCGAACGAGGGCTGGGCATCGACCAACTCCTCGCCCGTCACGACGGGCGCGCGCTCGAGGACGTAGTAGATCCCCTGCTCGTTGGAGGCCGGCAGCACGAGGTCGCCACTGGCGCTTGGCGGCGCCTCGGCGGTGCGGCTCAGGACCGGGTGGAAGGTCAGCTTGGCCGTGGTACCGATCAGCGACTTGAGTTCGGCGGCCGAGCCGATGCCGGGGACCTGGATCAGGATCCGGTCCTCGCCCTGGCGCTGGATGGTGGGCTCGCGCGTGCCCACCTCATCGACACGCCGGCGGATGATCTCGAGGCTCTGCTGAACGGTCCGGCTGTCCATCGCCGTGCGCTCGGCATCCGTCAGGCGGATCACCAGCACGTCGTTCTGGCTCGACACCTCGATGTCGCTCTGCCCCATGCCGGTGAAGGAAATCACCGGCTGGGCCAGCTTGCGCGCGGCGTCCAGCGCGGCGGGCATCCCCTCGGGGCGCGAGATGGCGATGCGCAGCTCGCCCGCGGGGGCCGTCTGGCGTCGGATCGAGCCCACCTGGTCGCGCAGGCCGCGCAGAGCGTCGCGCACCTCGGGCCAGAGCCCGTCCATCCGGGCCTCATAGACATCCTCGACACGGACCTCGGCGAGCAGGTGCGCCCCGCCGCGAAGGTCGAGCCCGAGGTTGACGATGCTCGAGGGCAGCCAGTCGGGCCAGAGCGCCACCGCCTCCGCCTGCTCGGGGGTGGCGGTCCCCCCGGCCTTCTCGATGGCTGCAACCGCATCGTTGTGGGATTCGACACGGCCGTAGAGGAAGTTGGGCGCGGCGTAGAGGATCGCAAGGGCGCAGATGCCCCAGATCAGAACGCGCTTCCAAACGGGGAAATGGAGCATCTGGACCGGACCTTGGATCAGGCGGCGGCAGGTTCGGTCTTGGACATGACCTGCACGATGGTGGACTTCATCACGCGGACCTTCACGCCCTCGGCAATCTCGACGTCGATGATGCCGTCCTCATGGACCTTCACCACCTTGCCGACGATGCCGCCGCCGGTGAGAACCTGGTCACCGCGGCGCAGCGCCTCGACCATCGCCTTGTGTTCCTTCAGTTTCTTCTGCTGAGGACGGATCAGAAGGAAATACATGATCACGAAGATCAGGATGAGCGGCACGAAACTGGTGAAAGCGCCGGCAGCACCACCCGGAGCGGCGGCCTGAGCGAAGGCGGGGGTCACGAACATCATCGTCCTCTTGGATACACCCGGGGGTCAGGCCCGGACTTTGGCGGGGCGCACCCTAGCCGCGGGGTGCCGCGATGGCAAGCAAGCCATGGCGGCCCATATATGCGCGATCCCGCCCGTTCCAAGGCCGGTGCGCGGATCGGGTGCGGGCGGCGCGGGCCAAAGGTGGCTGTAACCGCCTGGATCGGGAACAGGCTTGGCCGCGCCCCGTTGCCCCTCGACACGCCCCGTCCGAAGGAGGAGACCCATGCACAGGACCATCACCCTCGCCGCCGCCGCGCTGCTCGCCGGCCCGGCCCTCGCCCAGCCCGCGCTGGCACAGGACGTGCCGCAACATGCCCACGATGCACAGGCCGCTCCCGGACAGGCGGGCTTCTCCGAGCGCCGGGCAACCTTCATCAACAGCGACGGCACCGCCATCGGCACCGCCCAGCTTGCGCCGCTGCCGCACGGCGTCCTCATCACGCTCGACCTGCAGGGCCTGCCGGCCGAGAGCTGGCTCGGCTTCCACATCCACGAGAACGGCGAGTGCGACCAGGGCAACAACTTCGAGTCCGCCGGCGGGCACTTCGCCCTCGCCGACACCGACCACGGGCTCATGGTCGAGACAGGCCCTCATGCCGGTGACATGCCCAACCAGTATGTCGGCGCCGACGGGATCCTGCGCGCGCAGGTCTTCAACACCTTCGTCCAGCTGGGCAGCGAGAACGACTCGGACCTCGTGGGCCGGGCGCTGATGCTTCATTCGGGGCCTGACGATTACGTGAGCCAGCCCGCCGGCGACGCGGGCGACCGCATTGCCTGCGCCGTCATCGAGTAGGACGGTCAACCCGCCGCGGAAGATTCCGGTTCACCTGGCGGAAGGGATCGGGCAATAGAGGCCCGATCCTCAAGCGAAGGTGAACCCATGCACGACATCCGCGCCATCCGCGAGAACCCCGACCGCTTCGACACCGCCCTTGCGCGGCGGGGCCTCTCGGCGCTCTCGGGCGAGATCCTTGCGATCGACGAGGCGCGGCGGTCGAAGATCCTGGCCGCCGAGACGGCGCAGGCCGAGCAGAACCGCGCCTCGAAGGACGTGGGCGCGGCCAAGGCGCGCGGCGACGAGGCCGAGTTCGAGCGGCTGCGCGCCCTGGTGGCCGAGAAGAAGGCCGAGATTGCCCGCCTGAACGAGGAGGCCGCGGCCGAGGATGCGCGGCTGCGCGACATGCTGGTGGCGCTGCCGAACCTGCCCCTCGACGATGTGCCGGACGGGCCCGACGAGAGCGCCAACGTCGAGATCCGCCGCTGGGGTGCGCCGCGCAGCTTCTCCTTCACGCCCAAGGAGCATTTCGAGATCGCCGGCGCGAAGCCCGGCATGGATTTCGCGACGGCGGCCAAGCTGTCGGGAAGCCGCTTCGTGATGCTGACGGGCGCGGTGATCCGCGTGCACCGGGCGCTCGCGCAGTTCATGCTCGACACCCATGTGGCCGAGCACGGGCTGACCGAGACCTGGACCCCGGTTCTCGTGAAGGACGAGGCCATGTTCGGCACCGGCCAGCTGCCCAAGTTCTCGGAGGACAGCTACCAGACCACGAACGGCTGGTGGCTGATCCCCACCGCCGAGGTGACCCTTACGAACACGGTGGCGGGCGAGATCCTCGAGGAAGCGCAGCTTCCGATCCGCATGACCGCCCATACCCAGTGCTTCCGCTCGGAAGCGGGCAGCGCGGGCAAGGATACGGCCGGCATGCTGCGCCAGCACCAGTTCGAGAAGGTCGAGATGGTCTCGATCACCACGCCCGAGACCTCGCGGGACGAGCATGAGCGCATGACCCGCTGCGCCGAGGCGATCCTCGAAAAGCTGGGCCTGCCCTATCGCACCATCGTGCTCTGCACCGGCGACATGGGCTTCGGCGCCACAAGGACGCACGACCTCGAGGTCTGGCTGCCGGGGCAGAACACCTACCGCGAGATCAGCTCGGTCTCGGTCTGCGGCGACTTTCAGGCGCGGCGGATGAACGCCCGTTTCCGGCCGGCCGGCGGCGGCAAGCCCGAGTTCGTGCACACGCTGAACGGCTCGGGCCTCGCGGTGGGGCGCTGCCTGATCGCCGTGCTCGAGAATGGCCAGCAGGAGGATGGCGCCGTGGAGCTTCCGGCCGTGCTGCATCCCTATCTGGGCGGCAAGGGGCGCATCGCAGCGGACGGCACGCTGGAGTGATCCCCGGCTGCCGCGCTGACACGGATGGTCCCCGCGGGGCCCTCCGTGGCGGCAGGTCAGCCGTTGCCCCAGATGACCTTGACGTAATTCTGCGTCTCCCGATAGGGTGGGATGCCCGAGTGCTTTTCGACCGCCTTCGGCCCGGCGTTGTAGGCGGCGAGCGCAAGCTGCCAGGTTCCGAACTTGTCAAACATCATCTTGAGGTAGCGCGCGCCACCCTCGAGATTCTGATGCGGATCGTTGATGTCCACGCGGAGGAGCTGCGCCGTGCCCGGCATGAGCTGCGCCAGCCCCGTGGCGCCCTTCACCGAAACCGCGCCCGGGTTCCAGCCCGATTCCTGCTGAACCAGCCGCAGGAACAGCTGTTCGGGCACGCCATGCTTCCGCGCGAGCGTCTTGGCAACCTCGAGATACTCGCCCTTGTAGCGCCCGCTGTAGCGGACCGCAGGCAGGGCCGCCGGAATCGGCTCGACCTTGGGCTTCAGCCGGACCGAGCCCTCGTATTGCTGCGAGAGACGGCCGTCGAGAAGCCTCGTCTGTGACTTGAAGATGCCGGCCCGGTTCATCGTCGATCGCTGAAGAGTCTGCCCTTCGGCATGAACCTCGACGGGCACCACAGCCAGGCCAAGACCCAGGACCGCCGCGCCGACAGCACCGATCAATTGCCGCATGAAATCAACCTTCATCTGTCCCGCCGGGAACGTTATACGGAAACCCCCGATCTTCGCTACCGTTTTGACCACAACCCCTGCGGGAGTTTCCGGGGCATGGGCGGGCTCCCTCCCCCGAAGGAGGCAGCCGTTGCGGGTGCGGCCGGCTCGGTATAGGCATCCCTTAACCAGATCCGGGGCACCATGCCCCGGTCCAAGGAATCGGAGGAAGCATGGCGGGCTCGGTCAACAAGGTCATCATCATCGGCAATCTCGGCCGCGATCCCGAGGTTCGGAGCTTTCAGAACGGCGGGAAGGTCGTGAACCTGCGCATCGCCACATCCGAGCAGTGGCGCGACCGCGCCTCGGGCGAGCGGAAGGAGCGGACCGAGTGGCATTCGGTTGCGATCTTCGACGAGAACCTCGCCCGGGTGGCCGAGCAATATCTGCGCAAGGGCTCGACGGTCTATATCGAGGGCCAGCTCGAGACGCGGAAGTGGCAGGACCAGTCGGGCCAGGACCGCTACACGACCGAGGTCGTGCTGCGCCCGTTCCGCAGCGCCCTGACGATGCTCGGAGGCCGCGGAGACAGCGCGGGCTCCAGCGGCGGCTACGAAGACCGCGGCGGCTCGGAAAGCTACGACAACTTCGGAGGCTCCCGCGGCAACGCCCCCTCGGGTGGCGGTCGGCGGAGCGATCTGGATGACGAGATCCCGTTCTGAGGCATTGGCCTCAGGAATCGGAAGAAGGAACCCTTGACCGCGGCCCTGTTGCCGAGATGGTTAAGGGTTCGGGCGTTCTTGCGGGGCGGGAGTGACGAGGTGGGTCTTCCAGTGGAAGGACCGCCCGACGAACGCGGCGACCCCCAGGGCGGCGATGGCCTCATGGCGCTTGCGGGTATCGGAGGCGCCATCGGCGGCGACCTCCTCGGATCTGGTCGAACAACTCGGGCAGCAGGGCGCATCGCCGATGGCACCGATGCGGGAGGTCCAGCGCAACGAATACCGGGACCGGGGCTGGGAGATCCGCGCCGCACGGATCGCGCTGGAGATCCCCAAGCTCGGGAGGGGCAGCTGCCTCTCCGGGTTTCTGGAACCGCCGGACGGCGGAGAAGGCCCTTGGGGCCATCATCGAGGAAGCTTGCGCCCACGTCGTCTCGACGCGGGCGGTCGAAGTTGTCGGGATCGAGTCCGAGAAACGCTGCGGCCAGATCCGCTCTGAGCAGCCAACCAGCGGGGCCTGCCGGCGTATTGAAGGGGCTTCTTTCGCATCGCGGGCAGCCCCGGTCCCGCGCGGTCGAACTGCCGTGCGGAGCGGGAAGTGGACGCGCTCGCCCGGGGACGGAAACCGTGACTCCGTCTCGGGGCTGCGAAGGGGTGACGCGGGTGGGCCAGAAAAAATCCGAAGCAACGCCCCTACGGGGACGCGCCTGCCGCACGGCCTCAATAAATCCTCGGCGTTGAGTGGTACCGACTCCCCGGCTCGAACGGGGGACCCCCAGATCCACAATCTGGTGCTCTAACCAACTGAGCTAAGCCGGCACTCGCGGCCATTTAGACGCCGGGAACACGGAATGCAAGAGGGCATCGTGCATTACAGAAGGATCTCCCACTCCTGTTCGATCACGTCCCGGCCGAAGGAGTGGGCGGGGTGCGAGGTCACCAGACGGAAGCCCACGGAGAGGTAGAGCGCCTCGGACGCCCGCTGCCCGTCGAACGTCCAGAAACCGATGCTGCCGTAGCCGTGGGCACGGGCAAATCCCATCGCCTCCTGCAAGAGGCGGCGGCCGATGCCGCGGCACCGCATCTCGGGCTCGACGAGGAACAGGCCGACCTTCGCGCTCTCCTCGGTCAGGCGCATGCAGAGCAGGCAGCCCACGCGCCGCCCGTCGAACGCGGCGATGAAGGCCCGCTCCCGGATCGGATCGCGCGTGCGGATGAAGCGGGCCATCACCTCGGCCACCTGCGCCTCGAAGGTCATGTCGAAGCCGGCCTCGACCGCATAGATCTCGGCGTGGCGGGCCACGATCCAGCCCGCATCGCCGATCTCGAGGTCACGCAGTTCCAGTTCCTCCAGCATGCACGCGCCCTCCCCTTCCGATCATGGGGCCGCACCCTTCGCCGATCAAGGCGGCGCCTTGCCAGCGCGACCGAAGGGCGCTACGCCCACGCAACTGGCATCGGAGGACAGGATGGGGATCGACAAGCAGAGCGAGATCGCGGCGAACCTGCAGATCGGGCCGACGTCGCTTGGCATGGTGCGGATCTATGTCGAGGGCGACGGCGTAGATCTTCCGCTGGATTTCGACCCGGACGAGGCCGACGAGATCGCCGAAGAGCTGCGCGCTGCGGCCGAGCGGGCGCGGGCAATGGGCAAGCAGAGCGATTCGCGCCCCCCCCGGAAGCGGCCCTGACTATCCCGCCAACGAGCCGGGGTCGCGCAGGCCCTGCAGGCGCAGGGCCGCATGCCGGGCGAAAGCCTGAATCAGCGCCTTGCGCCGCGCCGGGGCGAGCCTGCCTTCCGGCGCCATCCGCAGGATGTCGGCGTCATAGGCGTCGGTGAGGATGAGGCCCGCATCGCCGGGCAGCAGGTCGAGCGGGAAGGCCTGATCCACCGCAAAGAAGAATCGGTCGCACCAGTCGAGATATCCCTGCCACTTGCGGTCCGACAGGAAGTCGGCGCGCGATGACTTGCACTCGATCACCCAGATCTCGCCCTTCGGGCCGAGCGCCATGACATCCACGCGCAGACCGGGCGTCGGAACCAGCTCGACCACCGACACGAAATCGAGCCCGCGCAGGTGCCGACAGACCCCGCGGGCGAGCCGCTGGCCCGGGGCGAGCGCCGCGAGACCGGAATCGGGAAGAGTGGCTGTGTGCATCCGACGATCATGAACGGAAAGAGAACAGAAGTCCATGCTCTGGCGCCGCCAACATTCCCGCCCGCCGGGAACGGATCTGGAGAGGGAGGTTCAGGCTCTCTTGCCGCGCCGGGCTCAAGGCCCTATCTAGAGCGGTGGCGGGTTCTGCCCCTCTCGTGTGTGGTTCTTTTCCAGTGGCCGATAAGCATCTCCGAGGGAGCTGGCTCTGCCAGGGCCGTGGCTCTGGTATCTGGCGACCACCTGACACTCAGGCTCTCGGGAAACGCACGCCACCACGGTTGCCGCGGTTCCCGCCGCATTCCCCGCGCGCCGAAGGTCGTGGGCCTCCGGGCGCAGGAAAGGGGGCGAGTATCCCCGCCCCCCCTATCCTCAGAAACCATAGACCAGCGACACGCCGAGCTTGTTGTCGGTGCGGATCGCGCGCGCCTCGTTGTAGTCGGTGAGATAGCTCACCCGGGTCGAGAAGGCGTCGGTCATCCGGAAGTTCACGCCGAAGTCGTTGTTGACCCGAAGGGCTTCGTCCGACTCGAGAACGTCGGTGTCGTTCGTCAGGAACACGTTCTCGTTGAAGCGCCAGTAGAAGCGGGACGAGGCGATGTAGCCCGTCTCGGTCTCGTCGCGACCGTCTCCGAACTCGAGGTAGCTGACGCCGATACCGGCCTGGACCCGCCAGGTCATGTCGGGGCGGTTCACGACGCGGTAGCCCGGGCCGAAGCCGATGAATCCGTCGGTCTTGACGCGTTCCGCGAGCGGCACATCGGCAAGATCACCTGTCACGTCCAGTTCGTCAGCGAGTCCGTTGAACTCCGCCCGGCCCAACACGAAGCCGTAGAACTGTTCGTTGAAGTAGTAGTTGCCCTCATAGACCATGAAGATGTCTTCCTGGTCCGAGTTTCCGTCGGTCTCGGCATAGTCGAGCACGAGGCCGAAGTTCTGAACGAACGGACCCTGCGCGTGACGCAGGCGGGCGCCGATGGTAAGGTTCTGCTCATCGGTGTTGCCGTCCGAGCCGCTGTAGCCGATCGAGGCGCTGCCGGAGAAGCCGGGACGGAACTCCGGGGTTCCGAAACGATAGGGGTCCTCGGCCTCTTCGAGATCCTCCTGAATGTCTTCCTCGATATCCTCGAGCCGCTCCTCCAGTTGCCGCGTGCCGGTGATCGTGCCGACCTGGGCATGAACCGCGGTGGAGCCGATCAGCAGGGCCAACGCCGTGAGACCGGTCAGGCGAATGTTCTCTTTCATGCTTTTCCCCTTCTTGAAGGTTGCCGCTGAATTGCGGCTGGCATGTGCTGCCGAAGGGACAACTGCAGGTGGTGATGCCTGTTCCGCCAAGGCCGGGCAGCGCCAGGTCCTGTGTCAATATTACAACATTTCATTGGCACGCGACAGAGCCGCCATGCCTCCAATCCGTTCAGATGACCGCATTTTTGGAGCAGGCGAGCCTCAACGCCGCTTTTTGTGATCGCGCGAAACCGCAACCGGAATCGGAACCAGCTCGGTCCGAATCGGGCGCAGGCGGCCGCCGGGTGGGGTGCGATCCTCAGGATCGGCCATGCGCATCACCGCGATGGCGAATTGCACTCCGGCGAAGACGACGCCGTTGAACATCACGAGCATCAGGCCGCCGAGCCAGCCCATGTCGGTGTGCAGCACGAGATGGCCCAGACCCGCCACATCCATCGCGACAAGAGCCACGACGAAGGCAAGCGAGATCCCGAAGCCGATGAGGACGTTCACGATATAGAGTCGGACAAGCTGTGGCATGATCTGGGCTCCTTGCGACCACGATACCGCCAGCCATCCGGCAAGCCACAAGAATCTGCATCCTGGGCGCAGGATTCCTGTCCGCCGCCCCGACCCGCGTGATCTGTGTGCGCCCCCTGCACAGGGGCGTCACTGCCGCGGTCCGGGGGCAGTGCCGCTCCGGTATCATCGCGTGAACAGGAGGCACGGAGGCTTTGTTCCCGGACCTGTCCAAAGGAGCATGGGCCCCGCGCACGCGGGTGGCTCAGCCCTGCGGGAAGGCCTCGGGCCTGGCCTCGCGGGCCATGTGATCGAGCACCGCATTCACGAACTTGGGCTCGCGGCCATCGGGAAAGAAGGCCTTGGCGATGTCCACGAACTCGTTGATCACCACCTTGGGCGGCGTGTCGCTCTCGAGCAGCTCCGAGCCCGCGGCCCGGAAGAGCGCGCGGATCACCGGGTCGATCCGGTCGATCGGCCATTTGGCGACCAGCGCCCGATCGGTCAACTGGTCGATGCCCGCCTGACGGTTCACCGCGCCCGAGACGATGCTGCGAAAGCTGCGGGCGTCGCCCTCGGCCATCTCGTCGCCCTCGTAGATCGCGCCGAACCGATGGGTCTCGAACTCCCGCGCGACCTGCTCGACCGTCTGGCCGGAGCATTCCATCTGGAAGAGCGCCTGCACCGCATAGAGCCGCGAGGCCGATTTCATCTGCCGCTTGTCGGGTTTCACGCTCATGCTTCGGTCTTCCCGGCAAGGCGGAACTCGTCCACCGGCTTGAAGCCCATGCCCTTGCGCTGGCCCGACCACTGCCGCGAGAGGGCGATCAGATGCAGCGCGGCGGCCGCGGCCCCGCCGCCCTTGTCCTGGCCGGAGGGTGCGGCGCGCACAACCGCCTGCTCGCGATTCTCGACCGTGAGGATGCCGTTGCCGATGCAGGCACCCTGCAGGCCGAGGAGCATCAGCCCGCGGCTCGAATCGTTGCAGACCGTGTCGTAATGGGTGGTCTCGCCGCGGATCACGCAGCCGAGCGCGACATAGCCGTCGAAATTCGCCTGACGCTCGGCCATGGCGATGGCCGTGGGCAGCTCCAGCGCCCCCGGCACCTCGACCAGATCCCAGCTTGCGCCGCAGCCTTCGATCACGGCCTTGGCGCCGGCGATCAGATCGTCGGCGATGTCGCGGTAATAGGGCGCCACCACGATCAGAAGCCGGGCGGGCTTGTCGAAGGCGGGCAGCGGCAGGCTGTAGTGGGATTCGGAACCGGCCATCGGTCAGACCTCGGAAATATGGTGCGTGCCGACGATGGAAAGGCCGTAGGCCTCAAGCCCAACCACCTTCGGCGCACGGGAATTGGTGACAAGCACGATCTGCGACAGGCCGAGCGCCGAGAGGATCTGGGCGCCGAGCCCATACTGGCGCAGCGTCTGCGGCGAGGCCTCGTCATCCATCACGAGCTTCATGGTGACGTCGCGCAAGAGCACGACCACGCCGCGACCCTCCTGCGCGATCAGCCGCATCGCGCCGTGCAGATCGCCCGCATGGGCCGAGCCGATGCCCAGCACATCCTCAAGCGGGTTGAGCGCATGCATCCGCACCAGCACCGGCTCGCCGTCCGTGACATTGCCCTTCGAGAGGATCACATGCTCGGCGCCCTGCGTGTCGTCGGCGAAGATGCGCATCAGCCAGTCGCCGCCGTAGCACGAGGTAACATGCTTGACCGCCTTCTCCTTCACGAGATTGTCATGCCGGCGGCGGTAGGCGATCAGGTCCGAGATCGTGCCGATCTTCAGCCCGTGCCGCTGGGCGAAGGCCACGAGATCCGGCAGGCGGGCCATGGTGCCGTCGTCGTTCATGATCTCGCAGATCACGCCCGACGCGTTCAGACCCGCAAGGCGGCTCACGTCCACCGCGGCCTCGGTATGGCCCGCGCGCACGAGCACGCCCCCGTCCCGCGCACGCAGCGGGAAGACATGGCCCGGGGTCGCGATGTCCTGCGGCCCCTTCGTCGGGTCGATGGCGACGGCCACGGTGCGGGCCCGGTCGGCCGCCGAGATCCCGGTCGTGACGCCCTCGCGGGCCTCGATCGAGATGGTAAAGGCGGTCTCGTGGCGCGACGAGTTCTTCGGCGCCATCAGGTGCAGGCCCAGCTGGTCCACCCGCGCCGAAGGCAGTGCAAGGCAGATCAGCCCGCGCCCGTGAGTGGCCATGAAGTTGATGGCGGCCGGCGTGCACATCTGCGCGGGGATCACGAGGTCACCCTCGTTCTCGCGGTCCTCATGGTCCACGAGGATGAACATCCGCCCGTTGCGAGCGTCGTCGATGATCTCCTCGATCGGAGAGATCGCGTCGGAATATTCGGTCTTCGTGTGGCTCATCGCATCGCTCCGGGATCAGACCTGCCCATAGCGCGAGCGTGCGCGAAAGGCCAGAGGCAGCGCCGCCCGCCCGCGACCCGGACTTTCCATCTCCGTGCCGCGAAGGCGCCCCAATCGCAGATCAGAAACGGTGCGTTCATCACGGAGAACCGAATGCACGTTGCCGGGCATGTGACGGGCGCGCTGCGGCACGCTTTCCACGAGAACCGATGGCTGATCCTTGCATGCGGCGCGAACGTCCTTGCGGCAAGGCTTCTCGCGGCCGCCTATGGCCTCGAATACGAGAACAACACGGCTCTCTTCCTCCTAAAGCTGCTGGGGGTGATGCTGCCGCTCTATCTCTTTGTCATGTCGGTGGTCCTGCTGGTCTCGATTGCCCGCCAGCGCCCCGCGGGCCGACCGATCCCGCTCTACCTCGCCGAGTTGCGCCGGCATCTCTCGGACGCACCGCGGCTCGCCTCGGGCGCGGTGGCTCTGGGCGCGTTCAGCTTCTTCTTCGATGCCTTCTCCTACATCAAGAGCATCATTCCGGCCGTGAACCCCTTCGGCTGGGACACAACCTTCGCCGCCCTGGACCGCAGCCTCCACGGCGGGATGGATCCCTACCACTGGACGATGCAGCTCATGGGCAACCCGCTTGCCACGACCGCCCTCAATGGCGCCTATCACTTCTGGCTGCTGCTGCTCTATTTCGTGGTGATGGCCGGCTGCTTCACCGGCACAAATCCCGGTGCGCGCCGCACGTTCCTTCTGTCCTTCACGCTGGTATGGGGACTTGGCGGCAACCTGCTGGCCATTGTCTTTTCTTCGGCCGGCCCCTGCTACTACGCGGCCCTCGGCCTTGGCGACCGCTACGAGCCGCTGATGCAGACGCTCCGCCAGTTCCACGGGACAAGTCCCGTCTGGGCACTCCATGTGCAGGACCTGCTCTGGACGGGCTACCAGTCCGGCGAGGGCCTGCGCGGCATCTCGGCCTTCCCGTCCATGCATGTGGCCAGCACCACGCTGATGACCCTCTATGCCTTCACATGGCGCCGCTGGGCGGGCGGGCTGATGGTGGGCTTCCTCGGCCTGATCCTTGTCGGATCGGTGCATCTGGGCTGGCACTATGCCGTGGACGGCTATGCCAGCATCGCCCTGACCGCAGCCGTCTGGTTCGCCGTCCGGCGGATGATCGAGGGGCGGGCATCAGGCCCCGAGGCGGACCCTCAACCTGCCCGCATGTAACGGTCGGCCTCAAGGCAGGCCGCGAAACGCGCGGCCTGTGACCATTCCCGCTCCAGCCAGCCCTCGCCCACCAGGATCACCCGGTCCGACGGGATGCGCCCCAGCGCCGCGCGCAGGAGGTGGCGCTGTTCGGACCATCCGGCGAAAGGCCGCGGGGCGGGATGAGCCGCGGCCAGCAGCCCCTGGGCCGCGGCGAGCAGATCCTCGGGCGCAAGGCGGCCCTGCGCGAGACCGATGCGCTCGGCCCCGATCCGGCCAAGCCTATCCGACCGATCCGCCGGCATCTCCTGCCCCGGCATCACGCGCAACGCGTTTGACGAAAAGAGGAAGGCCACCACGTCATGCCCGGTCGCGGCCCGAACCGACGCGTAGGTGCGGTAGTCGAGCCCCAGTTCGGCCGCACGGCGGACGCGCGTCCGCAGCACCTCGAGCGGCAAGGTCGGCAAGAGGTCGGCCCGTGCGCGCGACCAGCAGTGCCTCCGCCAGCTTCCGCCGCTCTCGAGCGTCGGCCCGCCGTTGTGGCCGAGGCCCGCGAGCGCCATCTCACGCGAACTCGTTCAGGCGCGCGACATAGCGCGCGAGCGTGTCGATCTCGAGGTTCACACGCAATCCCGGCGCGATACCGCCCCAGGTGGTCACCTCTTGCGTGTGGGGGATGAAGTTGATCCCGAACTCGGCCCCCTCGACCTCGTTCACGGTGAGCGAGGTGCCGTTCAGCGCCACGGACCCCTTGGGAGCGATGAAGCGGGCCAGCGCCTCGGGGGCGCGGAAGGTCACACGCAGGCTGTCGCCCTCGGGCACGGCGCGCACCACTTCGGCCACCCCGTCCACATGGCCCGAGACGATGTGGCCGCCAAGTTCGTCCCCCACCTTCAGCGCCCGCTCCAGGTTGACGCGGTGCCCCACCTGCCAGCCGCCGAGGACGGTCTTCGAGAGCGTCTCGCCCGAGATGTTGACCTCGAACCAGTTCTCGGGCGCGGTGCCGGTGGCGACGACCGTGAGGCAGACACCGTCGCAGGCGATCGAGGCGCCGATGTCGATGGTCTCGACCCTGTAGCCCGTGGCGATGCGGGCGCGCAGGTCGCCCCTGCGTTCGAGTTCCAGAACGCGGCCGATGTCGGTGACGATCCCGGTGAACATGACCTCTCCTTTTCCCTGGCCCAAGGCGTAGCCCCCGCCGCCCCGGCGCGCAACGGATTTGCCACGTCGGGAAGGCTTGTGTTGCCCAGCCCCCCGCCCCAACTGCCGCAAGCCGCCCGTGGGCCGAAGCGCCGCGGGCCGAGCCCAACCTGCCGGTCCCCTGCCCCCGGCGCCTGGCTCTTGTGCAAAACCGCCTTTCGAACAGGCCACGAGAAGACGGCCGGGTGCCGCTGGCGTTCCTGCCGGAACCACAGGATCCCTGCCGTCACCGTCCGGCGCGGACGCGAGCCGCTTGCGCCGGCCGGTGCCGCGTGCAGGGCTTCGACCTGTCGCGGCCCTGAAAATCCATTGCATCCCGCGACCCCGCAGCAACAGTCGCCGACGGCCTTGGGTGCGCGGAAGGCGGCTCTGGCAATCCGGGCCGGGTTCCGCTAGCTTCACGCAAAAAGCGAATTGGACGTGACAAGGTCTGCAAGGAGCCGGGCAGTGACATTTTCGGCAGTCAGGGGCGCGAAGACGCTCACCCTTCTCTTGCTCGTGTCCTCGGTCGCCGCCTGCGGCCTGCCCCGCTCGGGCCCGCACAAGCGTGAGATCTTCGCCGGCTCCTTCGAGAAGCAGGGCGATGCCTTCGTGGTGCCGGTGAACCGCTTCGTCAGCAGGGTGACCGCCGTGACCCCGGCCTTTGGATTCAATTCGAATTTCCGCAGCGCCGATCTCATAGGCTCGGATGTGATCGCGGCCGGCGACACGCTCGGCATCACCGTGTTCGAGAACGTGCGCGACGATCCGCTGCTCGGCAACTCCGGCCAACGCGTGTCCTCGCTCGATCAGGTGCAGGTCGATGGGCAGGGCTATATCTACGTCCCCTATGCCGGCCGCATCCGCGCCGCAGGTCAGACGCCCGACGGGCTCCGTCAGGCCATCACCCGCAAGCTCGACACACAGACCCCGGACCCGCAGGTGTCGGTCCAGCGTCTCGCCGGGGACGGCTCGTCCGTCACGGTCTCGGGCGCGGTGGGCAGCCAGGGCGTCTTCCCGATCGAGCGCCCCACCCGCACCCTTTCAGCCATGCTGGCCCGTGCCGGCGGGACCAGTGTTCCCGTCGAGACCGCCATCGTGCGCGTCACGCGCAACGGCAACACCAGCCAGATCTGGCTGCAGGACCTCTATGACAATCCCGCGCTCGACATTGCCCTGCGGCCGGGCGATGTGATCGTGATCGAGGAGGACGACCGGTCCTTCGTGGCCCTCGGCGCGACGGGCCATCAGACCCGTATCCAGTTCGAGACGCAGAATGTCTCGGCCATCGAGGCGCTTGCGCAGGTCGGCGGCCTCAACACCCAGCTGGCCGATCCCAAGGGCGTCTTCGTGCTGCGGGACGAGCCGGCCGAGATCGCCAACAGCCTGCTGGGGCGCACGGATCTCGTGGGCGATCAGCGCATGGTCTATGTGCTCGACCTGACACGGCCGACGGGCCTGTTCGAGGCGCGCGACTTCATGATCCGTGACGGCGATACGGTCTATGTGACCGAAGCGCCCTTCGTCCAGTGGCAGAAGACGCTCAGCGCGATCACGGGGGCGACGTCCGCCGCCAATCAGGCGTCAAACGTCGGGAACTGAGCCTTCCGGTCGAGGCCCCTCGCCCCGCAGCGGCGGACGTTCCGTCCCCGCAGCAACGGCAGGGCCTCCGGTCGATCGCGAAGCAGGGATCGAGCGACCGAGGAAGGCCGACCGTCCGGCTCGGGATCAGACGGGACATCGGCTAGCGGGCCGCCCGATCGTCAGTAGATGTAACGGATCTGCTCGGTCCAGTAGCGCTCCATCCGTCGGAGCGCCTGATTCAGATCCTCCATCCCCGCGGGGCCGACGATGCCCCGACGCTCCAGCCCCTCGGCATGGCGGGAGAAGAGATCCGACAGGATGCCGCGCACCGTCCGCCCCTTCTCGGTCAGGCGCACACGGACGGAGCGGCGGTCGATCTCGGACCGCTGGTGGTGCATGTAGCCCAACTCCACCAGCTTCTTCAGGTTGTAGCTGACATTGGAGCCCTGGTAGTAGCCGCGGGACTTCAGCTCGCCCGCCGTCACCTCGTTCTCTCCCACATTGAACAGAAGCAGCGCCTGCACCGAGTTGATCTCGAGCACGCCGATCCGTTCGAACTCGTCCTTCACCACATCGAGCAGCAGCCGGTGAAGACGCTCCACCAGCGAGAGGCTTTCCAGATAGCCGAGCAGAAAGGCCTTCTGCGACCCATCGAGAATGCCTGCGTGAACCGTCATTCCTCATCTCCAACACTGCGTTGCCAGAGACAGAATCGGCACAAAGCGCAAACATAACGTAAACTGTCGCCAGATTTCCGGCGCCGGAGGGCCTCAGCGGGCCAGACGCGTGCGGGCGAACTCCCCGATCTCGGAGATCAGCGCGGTCAGGGGCGCAGGCGGCTCCCGCTGGCCGAGAATCCAGGGCAGGAGATCCTGGTCATTCTCGTTCAGAAGAGAATCATAAAGCGCCAGACGCTCCTCCGACAGCTGCGCAAGATGGGCGTCGGACCAGGGGCCGAGGATCAGGTCCATCTCCTTGGTGCCGCGCCGCCAGGAGCGCATGGACATGCGCTTGAGCCGCGCCTCGTCCGCCTCGATCATTCCGCCTCCTTGCGCAAGAGCGCCCGCATCCGCTTTTCCAGCTGCCCCATCTCCTGCGCCAGCGCAAGCATCTGCGTGCGCATCCGCGCCAGCTCGGCCAGCGCCTCGCGGCCCTCGGCCGGCAGCACCACAGGTTCCGACGGGCCCTCGACCCCGTCGCCCTCGCCGGTCAGCAGCCACCGCAGGCTCACGTTCAGCATCCCGGCCATCATCTGCAGCCGGTTCGCGCGCGGCTCGGCCAGGTCATCCTCCCAGGATTGCAGCGTCTTCAGCCGCACGCCGAGCCGGCGCGCCATCTCTTCCTGCGTCAGGCCGGCCGCTTCACGCGCGCCGGCGAGGCGGTCTCCGAAGGTCGCTGTTTCGTTGCTGAACCACCCGGGGCTGTCCGCTGCCATCCTGCCTCTCCCTTGATACCGCTTGATCGCTTTCGGGGCTGAACCTAAGACAAGTGGCCGAAAGTTACAAACCGGCCCCAGCCACCCTCGCCCGGAGTTTTTCCCGCATGGCCTTCCTCTCCGACACGCTTGCCCGCGTGAAACCTTCGCAGACCATCGCGGTGACCAACAAGGCGCGCGAGCTTGCGGCCGCGGGACGTGACGTGATCGGCCTCGGGGCGGGCGAGCCCGACTTCGACACGCCCGACAACATCAAGCAGGCCGCCAAGCGCGCCATCGACGCGGGTCGCACGAAATACACCGCGGTGGACGGCATCCCCGAACTGAAACGCGCGATCTGCGAGAAGTTCGAGCGCGAGAACGGCCTGAAATACACGCCGTCGCAGGTGACGGTGGGCACCGGCGGCAAGCAGATCCTCTACAACGCGCTGGTGGCGACGCTGAATCCGGGCGACGAGGTCATCATCCCCGCCCCCTACTGGGTCAGCTACCCCGACATGGTGCTGCTCGCGGGCGGGACGCCGGTCAGTGTGGCGGCCGGGATGGAGACGGGCTTCAAGCTGACGCCCGCGCAGCTCGAAGCCGCGATCACGCCGAAGACCAAGTGGTTCATCTTCAACTCGCCCTCGAACCCGACCGGCGCGGCCTATACGCGCGACGAGCTGAAGGCGCTGTGCGCGGTGCTGATGCGCCATCCCCATGTCTGGATCATGTCCGACGACATGTATGAGCATCTGGTGTTCGACGATTTCGACTTCACCACCCCCGCGCAGGTCGAGCCCGGCCTCCATGACCGCACGCTGACCTGCAACGGCGTGTCCAAGGCCTATTGCATGACCGGCTGGCGGATCGGCTATGCCGCGGGGCCGGTGGAACTGATCAAGGCGATGGGTACGATCCAGTCGCAATCGACCTCGAACCCCTGCTCGATCGCGCAATATGCGGCTCTCGAGGCGCTGTCGGGGCCGCAGGATTTCCTCGCGACCAACCGCGAGGCCTTCCAGCGCCGCCGCGATCTGGTGGTCTCGATGCTGAACGAGGCCAAGGGCGTGACCTGCCCGAACCCCGAGGGCGCCTTCTACGTCTATCCCGACATCTCGGGCTGCATCGGCAAGACCTCGGCGGGTGGCGCGAAGATCACGGACGACGAGGCCTTCGCCTCGGCCCTGCTCGAAGAGACGGGCGTCGCGGTGGTCTTTGGCGCGGCCTTCGGTCTCTCGCCGAACTTCCGGGTGAGCTACGCCACCTCCGACGAGGTGCTGCGCGAGGCTTGCGCCCGCATCCAGGCCTTCTGCGCCGGGCTGAGCTGAGGCAGGGACGTTCGTCCCGCCCGGATCAGGGCGGGACGGATCGCTCAGGCCAGCGCCAGCCGCGGGGCGCGCATCCAGAAGCGCGTCATGAGCAGGATCGCCGCGAGCGTCAGCCCCACCACCAGCCCGAGCCAGAGCCCGGGCCCGCCCAGTCCCATCGGAAAGGCGAGGAGATAGCTCGCCGGGATCCCCACCATCCAGTAGCTGAAGCTGGCCAGCCACATCGGCACCTGCGTGTCGCGCAGCCCGCGCAGAAGGCCCAGCGCGATCACCTGCATCGCATCCGCGATCTGGAACAGGGCGGCAAAGGCCAGCAGGACCGAGCCGAAGGCCACGATTTCGTCGAACTGCGGGTTCGCGCGATCAAGGAAGAGCGCAATGATCGGTCCCGGCGCAAGCAGGAAGATGGCAACCATCAGGAGCCCGAAGACCAGCGAGAGCAGGATCGCCACCTTGGCCCCGTCGCGCAGCCCCGCGGTGTCCCCTGCCCCGTCCGCGCGCCCGGTGCGGATCGTGGCCGCGTTCGAGATCCCCACATGGACCATGAAGGCCAGCGCCGTCACCTCGAGCGCGATCCCATGGGCCGCCAGCGGCACGGTGCCGAGCCAACCCATCATCAGCGCCGCCGCCTGAAAGATCGACCCCTCGGCCAGTCCGGTCAGACCTATGGGCCAGCCGAGCGCGAAGACCCGCGCCAGCGCATGCCAGTCCGGGCGCCAGAACCGCTGGAACAGGTTGAACCGACGCAGGGGCGGCAGAAGCGCCGCATAGAGCCCAAGCGCCGCCAGCGACATGAGCTGCGCCCCGACCGAAGCGATGGCGGCCCCCTCGACACCCAGCTCGGGCGCCCCCAGCTTGCCGAAGATCAGCACCCAGTTCAGGCCGGCATTCACCACCACCGCGGCCAGCGTGGCCCACAGCACGATCTGCGTCCGTTCCAGCGCCGAGAGGTAGCTCTTGAGCACCATGATCAGCAGCGCGGGCACCATGCCCAGCCCCGCGATCCGCAGGTAATCCTGCGCGAGCGCCGCCACCTCGGGCTGCTGGCGAAGCGCCAGAAGGAGGGTGCCCGAGAACCAGAACAGCGGATAGACCAGCGCCCCGAAGGCGATGGACAGCCAGAGCCCCATGCGGGTGTCGCGCCGCACCTGCGTCTCGTCTCCGCGCCCCAGCGCTTCGGCCACCATCGGCATGACCGCCTGCGCAAAGCCCGAGCCGAGAATGAAGGTGACGAAGAAGAGCGAGGCCCCCAGCACGACCGAGGCCAGCTCGGTCACTCCATACCAGCCCAGCATCACCGTGTCGGTGACATGCAGCGACATCTGCGCCACGTGGCTTCCGACAAGAGGAAGCCCCAGCGCGAGAATCGCCCTCGCGTGGCCGGTAAAGGTCGGATGGTGGAACATGCGCCAGCACTAGCCCGCCGCAGGGGCCGCATCAAGCCGGTGCCGCCCGATCAGGCAGAAAGCGGCTTTCGCGCCACGAAATCCACCAGCCCCGAGAGGCCGGCATGGGCGGGACCTTCCGGGATCGTCTCGGCACGGTCCGCAGCCAGCAGCACCTCCCATCCGGCAGAGCCGGCCTCGAGGTGGGCCGGCTCATGGATGTTCTCCGCGGCCGGCGGGCCTCCGGTGCCGTAGCCGTTCCGCGCCGGATCGGGCGGAAGCAAGGGTCAGGTGCGACGCGGTTTGCGCAAGGCTGGCGGCGTGGCGCTGTCGAGGATGCCGGCGGACGTTCCGATCACCTGCGACGCGCGCCCCACGATCAGCGGATCGGGCTGGCCCACCACCTCGGCATCCTTGCCCGGATAGTCGAGGCTGGACAGGAAGTGCTTCATGCAGTTCAGCCGCGCGCGCTTCTTGTCGTTCGACTTGACGATCGTCCAGGGCGCATCGGCCGTGTCGGTATAGAAGAACATCGCCTCCTTCGCCTCGGTATAGTCGTCCCACTTGTCGAGGCTCGCCTTGTCGATCGGCGAGAGCTTCCACCGCTTCAGCGGATCCGTCTCGCGCGCGAGGAAGCGGGTGCGCTGCTCGTCGCGCGTGACCGAGAACCAGTATTTGTAGAGCCTTATCCCCGAGCGGACGAGCATCCGTTCAAGTTCCGGCGCCTGCCGCATGAACTCGAGATATTCCGAAGGGGTGCAGAAGCCCATCACCCGTTCGACGCCCGCCCGGTTGTACCAGCTGCGATCGAAGAAGACGATCTCGCCCGCGGTGGGCAGATGCTCGATGTAGCGTTGAAAGAACCACTGGCCCCGCTCGCGGTCGCCAGGCTTGGTAAGCGCCACGACGCGGGCGTAGCGCGGATTGAGATGCTCCATGAACCGCTTGATCGTGCCGCCCTTGCCCGCGGCATCGCGGCCTTCCATCAGGATCACGAACTTCTGGCCCGTCTCCTGCGCCCAGATCTGCACCTTCAGCAGTTCGGCCTGCAGCCGGGCCTTTTCCGCCTCGTAGGTGGCGCGCCCCATTCGGCGCGGATAGGGATAGTGGCCACCCTCGAACGCCTGCCGGATCGCGTTCGCATCCACCGCCGGAAACTGCCGCGGCCCGTGCAGCGGCCCGGATGGAGGTGCCTCGTCCACCGGACCCGCGTCGGCTGCAGCCGGTGTCGGGATGGCCTGCGGAATGTCCGCCGTGGGAAGCCCCTCGGTCGCCCGCTCGGCCACGGGATGGTCATCAGCCATGGGATCCTCCTTCTCCGGCTCGATCCAAGTCTGAAGCGCGCGGCTCCGGCCACCTTGATCCGCATCATCTGACGAGGATCCGCTACCAGATAATTCGGGGGCGGTGTCTCCACCGCCCCCCTTCAGGAACAATCTTGCGCAGAAATGAGAAGTTTGTTGAAAAGTCTTGTGAGTGGGTTCCTTACATATGAGCAAGATTCAGCGCATACTCCAATTGCGGTAAAACTATTGTTCGAGATCTTCAGCGCGCGGTAATGGAGCAAAGACGGTTCAGGACTGTCTCCCATTGCTCAAGAAACAGCAGCCGCGCGCAGCCTGCCAGCACCTCGACCTCGGCCCCGGTCCTTGCGGCGAGCGCCGCCACATCGGCAGGCGGGGCCAGAGGGTCAAGCCCGCCCTGAAGAAACAGAAGCGGGCTTTGCGCGGGTCCGGGCGGCAACGCCCGACATGCCTCGATGCGGCTCCGGCAGAAGGCCGCGTGCGCCGATGTCTCGGCCCCGAGGCAGATCTCGCTGCCCACAAGCAGCGCCTCGCGCACTCCCGGGATCCGCAGCGCAAGCCGGTCCGCCGCCGCCCCTCCGCAGGCCCCGAGCAGCCAATGTTCCTTCCCACCATCAAGGGCGAAGGCAAAGGCCGCCTGCACCATCAGCGCAAGCGCCGCGGGCGACCGTTCCGCCGTGCGGGCCAGAAACCCCGGCCAATGGGCGGCGGCCGCGTCCGGCAGGTCAAGGGCGCAGGCGGCGATCCCCGTGACCAGCCCGGGCCGCGACCGCGCGAGCCACAGGGCCGCACCAAGATCCCCGCCAAGCGCCAGGACCGCCACGCGCGGAAGGCCGAGATGACCGGCCAGCGCCGCCAGATCCGCGGCGTTCCCTTCCGCAAACGGGGTCTCCTCGGGCAGGGGATCGCTCCGGCCATAGCCCGCCCGGATCGGCACGATCACCCGCAGCCGCCGCAACCGCGCCGCCCGCTCGGCCGCGGGCGTCCAGCGCGCGAGACCGAACTCGCCGTGCAGATGCAGGACCGGCGCCCCGACCGGATCTCCGAACTCGAGCCACTCGAGCCGTCGCCCGTCCGGCAGCAGGAAGCTCTGCCGCATGAGAGGCTCGTGAAGCCGCCCTGCCGAGCGCGGCGGCGCACCGACCGCCGGCGCAAGCGCCAGTTCCATGAGCCCCATCACCAGGCGCAGAAGCTCGGACTGCGAATGGGTCTCGGTCTTCTGCTGGATCGAGCGCATCTGCGTCCTGACCGTCTCGACCGACCGCCCCCGGAGCGAGGCGATCTCGCGCAGGGGCAGCCCGAGCGTCAGGCCATGGACGATCTCGACCTCGGCCCCCGTGAGGCCGAATGTCTCGTTGAGAAGCTCGCCGAAGGGTTCGGGCCAGACGGGTTCGGTCGCCAGAACCAGCGCCTTGGCCCGGCCCTCCTGCCCGTCGATCGGGCAGACCCGCACGACCACCGTTGTCCCGTTCGGCACCGAGCGCAGGCGGAGGTTCCGCGCAGGCACCGCCCGGCGGGCCACGCGCCGGATGGTCGAGGACAGGGCGACCACATCGGCCGCATCGAAGGGCAGCGCCGCCAGCGGCGCACCGGCCGAGATCCGGAAGGCCGACTCGGCCGCAAGGTTGCAGGCGGCGATCCGCACCACCCCGTCGCTCAGGAAGGCCGGCACCCGCAGGATCCCTGCCAGGATGGCCTCGATCCCTCGGCGCTGGTCCCGGGGAACCCGCTCCAGGAGGCGCCGCGCCCGCTCGAAATGCAGATCGAGCGTCGGCTCCGCAGCGCGCGGCCCCTCCGTCGCGGGTGTCAGCTGCTCCTGCCAAAGGGCTGCGAAGTCGGGCAGCCGAGCCGGATCGAGCGCAAGCTCATAGGCCAGATGCACGAGATCCGTGCCGCCGGCACCCGACGCCGCGGCCCGATCCTCCGGCACCCCAGACAGGTCTTCCATCCTCCCGCGACCCTCGCCGCCCCGATTGCGCCCGCTGGTTGCACAACCCACCCGGCCCGCCAATACGGGTTACCCCGTATGGGCGAATGGGTCGCAACGGCGGGCGGGCGCCCGACCCCCCGTCCCTTGCGCACCCGGCCCTGTCTTGCCATGTGAGGACCGCACACCGTTCCGCAGGCGGGGCGCAGCCGATCCCACCAGATCTTGCGCACTCCTCCCGCGGGATGCTCTATTGGTATTTCAATCGTCCAGAAAGAATCGAGCAGCCATGGCCAACGACCTTCTCTCCGGCCAGCCGGAAACCTATGACGCCTCCTCGATCGAGGTGCTCGAAGGGCTCGAGCCCGTCCGCAAGCGTCCCGGCATGTATATCGGCGGCACCGACGAACGGGCGCTGCACCATCTGGTGGCCGAGATCCTCGACAACTCGATGGACGAGGCCGTGGCGGGCCATGCGACGCGGATCGAGGTCGAACTTCACGCCGATCACTCCGTGACGATCCGCGACAACGGCCGCGGCATCCCGGTCGATCCGCATCCGAAGTTCCCCGGCAAGTCGGCGCTGGAGGTGATCCTCTGCACGCTGCACGCGGGCGGCAAGTTCTCGGGCAAGGCCTACCAGACCTCGGGCGGCCTGCACGGCGTCGGCGCCTCGGTGGTGAACGCGCTCTCGGACACGATGCGGGTCGAGGTCGCGCGCAACCGCGAACTCTGGGTGCAGAGCTTCGCCCGCGGCATCGCGCAGGGCCCGGTCAAGATGGTGGGCGCCGCCTCGAACCGCCGCGGCACCACGATCACCTTCCACCCGGACCCCGAGATCTTCGGCCATCTGCAGTTCAAGCCCGCCCGCCTGATGAAGATGGCGCGGTCCAAGGCCTATCTCTTCTCGGGCGTCGAGATCCGCTGGAAATCCGCGATCCCCGACGGCGACATGGCCCAGGAGGCGGTCTTCCACTTCCCCGGCGGCCTGGGCGATTACCTCGCCGAGCAGCTCTCCGGCGCCTCGACCTATGCCGAGAAGCCCTTCGCCGGGAAGGTAGGATTTCAGGAGAAGTTCGGCGTTCCCGGCTCGGTCGAATGGGCGATCAACTGGACGCCCGCACGCGACGGCTTCATCCAGTCCTACTGCAACACCGTCCCCACCCCCGAGGGCGGCACGCATGAGAGCGGCTTCTGGTCGGCGATCCTCAAGGGCATCCGCGCCTATGGCGAGCTGGTGAAGAACCGCAAGGCCGACCAGATCACCCGCGAGGACATGCTGGCCGGCGGCTCGGCGCTGATCTCGGTCTTCATCCGCGAGCCGCAGTTCGTGGGCCAGACCAAGGACCGTCTTTCCACCGAAGAGGCCGCGAAGCTGGTCGAGAACGCGGTGCGCGACCATTTCGACAACTGGCTGGCGGCCAACACGAAATCGGCCGGTGCCATCCTCGACTTCCTCGTGCTGCGCGCCGAGGAGCGCCTCCGCCGCCGGCAGGAGAAGGAAACCCAGCGCAAGAGCGCGACGAAGAAACTGCGCCTGCCGGGCAAGCTGGTCGACTGCTCCGCCACCGCCCGCGACGGGACCGAGCTCTTCATCGTCGAAGGCGACTCGGCCGGCGGCTCGGCCAAGATGGCGCGCGACCGCACGCTTCAGGCCCTGCTGCCGCTGCGGGGCAAGATCCTGAACGTGCTGGGCGCGGCCTCGGGCAAGATGGGGGCGAACGCCGAGATCAACGACCTGTGCCAGGCGCTGGGCACCGGGATGGGGACGCGCTTCAACATCGACGACCTGCGCTATGACAAGATCATCATCATGACCGATGCCGATGTGGATGGCGCCCACATCGCCTCGCTGCTGATGACCTTCTTCTTCACCCAGATGCGGCCGCTGATCGACCGCGGACATCTCTACCTCGCCTGCCCGCCGCTCTATCGCCTCACGCAGGGGGCCAAGCGGCTCTACGTCGCCGACGACGTGGAAAAGGAGCTGTGGCTGGCCAAGGGTCTCGGCGGCAAGGGCAAGATCGACGTGCAGCGCTTCAAGGGCCTGGGCGAGATGGATGCCAAGGACCTGAAGGACACCACGATGAACCCGGCCACGCGCAAGCTGATCCGCGTCTCGATCGACGAGGACGAGCCGGGCGAGACCGGCGACCTCGTGGAGCGCCTGATGGGCAAGAAGCCCGAGCTGCGCTTCCAGTATATCCAGGAGAACGCGCGCTTCGTCGAGGAACTCGACGTCTGAGGCCGCGCAGGCGCCGGAAAGGCCGCTTGCCGGCCGGCCGGCCCTTCCGTGGCGCCGCCCCCCGCCCTTTCATTCTGGCAAAAATATCCGCGGGGGTCCGGGGGCAGCCAGCCCCCGGCGGCCGGCCCCGGGCGGGTCCGTCTCAGGCCCCGCGCACCAGCGGGTGATCCAGCGCGGTCATGATCCCGCGCAGCTCGGCCAGCCCCTTCAGCCGCCCGATCGCGGGATAACCCGGCTGCCCCTTGCGGCCGAGATCGTCAAGGATGTCCTGCCCGTGGTCGGGCCGCATCGGGATCGAGATGTCCGTCCGCCCCTCGGCCTCGCGCCGCCGTTCCTCGGCCAGCACCGCGGCGATCATCGCCACCATGTCCGTGCCGCCGTCCAGATGTCCGTCCTCGAAGAACGAGTTGCGCAGATCATCCCCTTCCAGCGTGACGTTGCGCAGGTGGAGGAAATGCACCCGCTCGCCCATCCGCTCCATCATGCCCGGCAGGTCGTTGTCGGGCCGCGCGCCGAGGCTGCCGGTGCAGAGCGTGATGCCGTTGGCCTTGAGATCCACCGCCTGCATCACCTCGGCGTAATCGGCCTCGGTGGACATGACGCGCGGCAGGCCCAGCAGCGGGAAGGGCGGATCGTCGGGATGACAGCAGAGCCGGACGCCGACCTCCTCGGCCAGGGGCGCCACTTCCGACAGGAAGTCGATCAGATGCCGCCGCAGCGTCCCGGCGCTCATCCCGGCATATTCGGCGAGATGGCGGCGCACATCCTCCAGCGTGAACTGCTCGGCCGCGCCGGGCAGGCCGAAGACCACGTTCCGCGCCAGCGCCGCCTTGCGATCCTCGTCCATCCCGGCCAGGCGCAGCGCGGCTTCCGCCACGACCCATTCCGGGAATTCCTCGGCCGCGCCGGGCCGCTCCAGGATATGGATGTCGAAGGCGGCGAAGTCCGGCAGGTCGAACCGCATGCAGGTCGCGCCCGAAGGCCGCCGCCAGGCGAGATCGGTCCGCGTCCAGTCGAGAACCGGCATGAAGTTGTAGCAGATCACCTCGATCCCGGCCGCGCGGAGGTTGCGCATCGACTCCTTCCAGGTCTCGAGATGCGCGCGCCAGTCGCCCTTCTGCTTCTTGATGTCCTCGGACACCGGCAGGCTCTCGACCACCTCCCAGTTGAGCCCCGAGGCCGAGCCGTCCCGCATCACCCCGATCTGGCGCTGGCGCCGGGCGATCTCGTCCGGCGTCCAGAGCGCGCCGGTGGGAATGTGGTGCAGCGCCGAGACCACGCCCTCCACCCCCGCCTGCCGCATGTCGTCCACCGACACGAGGTCCTTCGGCCCGAACCACCGCCATGTCTGCCGCATCTCATCCTCCCGCTGTGCGCTCGCAAACTAATATGCAAGTATGCCAGTTAGCAAGGGAGCAGAAAAAACGGGCGCGGAAATCCCCCGCGCCGGCGCTTCGGTCGCTGTGTCGGTGGCGGGGGCCGACCGCCCCCGCCACCCTCCCGGATGGCGCCTTCAGTCCCGCCTGAATCCCTTCAGCGCATCGGCAAAGGGATTGCTCGCGCCACTCTCGCGCGGAGCGGCCTGCCGGGGCAGCGGCTTGCCGCCCTTGCGCGGCGGCTCGGACTTTCGCTCCGACGCCTGCGCGCGGGCATCGGCGCTGTCCTTGCGCATGGTGAGCCCGATGCGCTTGCGCGCCACGTCCACCTCGACCACGCGGACCTTCACCACGTCGCCGGCCTTCACCACCTCGTGCGGATCCTTCACGAAACGGTCGGCGAGCTGGCTGACATGCACCAGCCCGTCCTGATGCACGCCCACATCGACGAAGGCGCCGAAGGCCGCGACGTTCGTCACCGTCCCTTCCAGCAGCATCCCCACCTTGAGGTCCGAAATCTCCTCGACCCCTTCGGTGAAGGTCGCGGTCTTGAAGGTCGGGCGCGGGTCGCGGCCGGGCTTTTCCAGTTCCGCAAGGATGTCGCGGACGGTCGGCAGGCCGAAGCGGTCGTCGGTGAAGTCCTGCGGATCGAGCGCGCGCAGCCGCTGCGGCTCGGCCATCAGGCTGCGCAGGTCGCGCCCGCAGGCGGCCACGATCTTGCGCGCCACGTCATAGGCCTCGGGGTGGACGCTCGAGGCATCGAGCGGCTCGGTCCCGTTCGGGATGCGCAGGAAGCCCGCCGCCTGCTCGAAGGCGCGGGGGCCGAGGCGCGCGACCTTCAGCAGGTCGCGGCGCTTCGCAAAGGGGCCGTTCGTGTTGCGGTGCTGCACGATCGCCTCGGCCAGCCCCGGCCCCACGCCCGAGACGCGCGCCAGAAGCGGCGCCGAGGCGGTGTTCAGATCCACCCCCACCGCGTTCACCGCATCCTCGACCACCGCTTCCAGCGAGCGTCCCAGCCGATGCTGGTCCACATCATGCTGATACTGGCCCACGCCGATGGATTTCGGCTCGATCTTCACCAGTTCCGCCAGCGGATCCTGCAGCCGCCGCGCGATCGAGACCGCGCCGCGCAGGGACACGTCGAGATCCGGGAACTCGGCCGCCGCCAGCGCGCTCGCGGAATAGACCGAGGCGCCGGCCTCGCTGACGATCACCTTCACGGGCTTCGGCATCTCGGCGGGCATGGCGGCCAGCAGGTCGGCCACCATCTTCTCACTCTCGCGGCTGGCCGTTCCGTTGCCGATGGCGATCAGCGTCACCCCATGCGCGCGGATCAGCTTCAGAAGCTCCACCTGCGAGCCCCGCAGGTCGTTCTTCGGCTGGAACGGATAGATGGTCGAGGTGGCGAGCAGCTTGCCCGTCGCATCCACCACCGCAACCTTGCAGCCGGTGCGGATGCCCGGGTCGATCCCCATCGTGACCTTGCCCCCCGCCGGCGCAGCCAGCAGCAGGTCCTTGAGGTTGCGGGCAAAGACGCCGATCGCCTCGGCCTCGGCCCGCTCGCGCAACTCCGCCATGAGATCCAGCGTCAGCGAGGTCTTCAGCTTCACCCGCCACGCCCAGGACGCCGCCTCGCGCAGCCACTGATCGCCCGGCCCCTTGCCCGCCGCCTGAAGCGCCATGCCGGCCATCCGCTCGGCCGGGCTTTCGCCGCGGGCCGCGTCGGCATCGACCTCGAGTTCGAGCACCAGCACGCCCTCGTTCCGCCCACGCAGCATGGCCAGCACCCGGTGGCCCGCAGCGGTGGCCCAGGCCTCGGAATGGGCGAAATAGTCCGAAAACTTGGCGCCCTCGGCCTCCTTGCCCTCGACCACCTTGGCCGAGACGCGGCCGACCTGTTTCATGTGGGCGCGCAGCCGCCCCAGAAGGTCCGCGTTTTCGGACAATCCCTCGGCCAGGATGTCGCGCGCCCCCTCCAGCGCCGCCTTCACGTCCGGCACCGCCTCGGTGACAAAGGCCTTCGCCAGATCGGCCGGCACCGCCGCACGGTCGGCAAGGATCGCCTCGGCCAGCGGCCCGAGGCCGTTTTCGCGCGCGATCATCGCCTTGGTCCGGCGCTTGGGCTTGTAGGGCAGGTAGATGTCTTCCAGCTCGGACTTGGTCGTGGCCTTGCCCACGGCCTGTTCCAGCTCGGCCGTCAGCTTGCCCTGCTCGCGGATCGAGGACAGGATCGTCTCGCGCCGCGCCTCAAGCTCGCGCAGATAGGCCAGCCGCTCGGACAGCGTGCGCAGCTGCGTGTCGTCGAGGCCGCCCGTAACCTCCTTGCGGTAGCGGGCGACGAAGGGAACGGTCGCGCCGCCGTCGAGAAGCTCGATGGCCGCCGAGACCTGCTCGGGTCGGGCCGCGATCTCGGCGGCGATCAGCTTGGGAATGCGGCGGATGGCGTCGGTGCTCATGGGGTCCGGCTCCAGAAATTCGGGAGGCGGACCATAGGGCCAGACCGGCCGGAACGGAAGCTCTAGCGCTGCAGGGTGCGCAGATGTTGCTCAAGCTGGACGAGGCGGATCGGCGTCGGGGTCAGGATCCCGTCGCCACCGTCGAAGGGCACCATCTCGCTGTCGAGAAGCGGGCCGAACTCGGGCATCACCCGGTCGCCGGTCTTCGCATAGCCCCAGATCTGGGCCATGACGCGGGTGCCGGGGAAGTTGCCGCCGTTCCGCGCCGCGAGCGTCGTCAGATCGGTGGGCTTCTGGTCGAGCAGCGCCGCCATGTCGCCGTCGCCGCGCCCGGTGGCGCCGTGGCACCCGGCGCAGAGCGCCTCAAAATCCGCGCGCCCCGTCGGCACGTCGGGCTGCGCCACGCAGGCCGCAAGCGGCAGGGCAAAGAGCGCGATCAAGGCTGGTTTCATGGCATCCTCCCTTTGGGTCCAGATCACCATTCCCGCCGGGGACGAGCCTTGACGCAGATCAGACGACGCGCCCCGCGTCGAGCCGCACCACCCGGTCCATCCGCGCCGCAAGCTCGAGGTTGTGCGTCGCGATCAGCGCCGAAAGGCCGGTGCCCCGCACCAGATCCATCAGCACGCCGAAGACCTGATCCGAGGTGCCGGGATCGAGGTTCCCGGTGGGTTCGTCGGCCAGAAGAAGCCGCGGGGCATTGGCCAGCGCCCGGCAGAAGGCCACGCGCTGCTGCTCACCGCCCGAAAGCGCCGCGGGCCGGTGCCCCTCGCGCGGGCCGACGCCGACGCGGCCCAAGAGGTCGCGGGCCCGCGCCTCGGCCTCGCGGCGCGCGACGCCATTGGCCAGCTGCGGCAGCACCACGTTCTCGAGCGCGGTGAATTCGGGCAGCAGGTGGTGGAACTGGTAGATGAAGCCCACCTCGCGCCGCCGCGCCTCGGTTCGCGCCCGGTCGCGCAAGCCCTCCATCGCCATGCCGCCGATGGCGACGCGGCCCTCGTCGGGCGTGTCCAGAAGCCCCGCGATGTGCAGAAGCGTGGATTTCCCCGCCCCCGAGGGCGCGACCAGCGCCACCACCTCGCCGGTCCCGACCGAGAGCGTGGCGCCGCGCAACACCGTCACCTCGCCGGGCTTGCCGCGGTTGTAGGCCTTGGTCAGCCCGTCGAGAACCAGCATCTCACTCATAGCGCAGCGCCTCGACCGGGTTCATGCGGGCCGCCCGCCGCGCGGGGATCAGCGTGACGAAGAACGACAGCGCGAGCGACAGCGACACCGCCGACAGCACATCCTGCCACTGAAGCCGTGCCGGCAAGGCGTAGATGCCGCGGATCGACGGATCCCAGACCCCGCCGCCCGAGACATAGTTCACCAGCGAGAAGATCGGGTCGATGTAGATGGCAAAGAGGCAGCCCAGCGCCACGCCCAAGGCCGTGCCGATCAGGCCCGTCGAGGCACCGCAAAGGAAGAAGACCCGCAGGATCGAGCCCTCGGTCAGGCCCATGGTGCGAAGGATGCCGATGTCGCGGCCCTTGTTCTTCACCAGCATGATCAGCCCCGAGACGATGTTCATCGAGGCGATCAGCACGAGAATCGACAGGATCACGAACATCACATTGTCCTCGATGGTCAGCGCCCGCAGGAACGCCCCGGCCGAATCGCGCCATGTCCAGAGCATCGAGCCCTCGCCCGCCGCCTGCATCAGCGCGGCCCCCATCGCATCGACCGCCTCGGGGTCCGAGACCATCACCTCGATCTCGTCGGCGCGGCCCTCGCGGTTGAAGTAGCTCTGCGCCTCGGCCAGCGGCATGTAGATCCGCGTCCGGTCGATGTCGTAGCGCCCGGCGGTGAAGACATAGACGACCTCATAGGCCGAGACCCGCGGCGAGGTGCCGAAGGCGGTCTTCACCCCGTCGGGCGAGATCAGCCGGATCCGGTCGCCGACCGTCACGCCCAGCTCCTGCGCCACGCCCGAGCCGATGGCGATGCCCTCGTCGAAGCGCCCGACGTCGCCGACATGACCCGAGCCATGCCCGATCCGCGGTATGGTCGCCAGATCGGCCTGCCGCATCCCGAAGACCTCGACGCCGCTCGACCGGCCGCTGGCGGTGGCCATCACCTGCCCCTTCACCACCGGTGCCGCGCGCACCACTCCGGGCACCGTGCGCAGCCGCTCGGCCACCGGATCGAAGTCGTCAAAGCCGCGGATCAGCTGCCCCGTCTCGCTGACCTGCCCCGCCGAATAGACGGTGACATGGGCGTTGGCCCCGAGGATCGTGTCCACGAACTCGGCCCGAAAGCCCGCCCGCACCGAGAGCGTGGCGATCAGCGCGAAGACCGCAAGCGTGATGCCCACGAGGCTGATCCAGGTCATGACCGAGACCCCGCCCTCGGCGCGACGCGCGCGCAGGTAGCGCCAGGCGATCATCCATTCGAAGGCCGCAAAGGGCCGCGTCCGGCCAGCCATCCCGTCCATCCTTTCACGTCCGCCGCAGGGCCCGGCCACGCCGCAGCCGCCCGCCCCACCTGCTTTCATTCTGGCTCAAATATCCTCGGGGGGTCCGGGGGGCAGACAGCCCCCCGGCGGTTCCCAAGCGCCCTCAGATCCCGGCGTAGATCTGCGCCAGCCGGTCCACCGCGGCGCCCGAGGACATCTCCTCGCTCTCGCCGGTGCGGCGGTTGGTCAGTTCCACCTTGCCGGCCGCGATGCCGCGCGGGCCGACGGTGAGCCGCCACGGCAGGCCGATCAGGTCCATCGTGGCGAATTTCGCCCCCGCCCGCTCGTCGCGGTCGTCGTAGAGCGGCTCGAGTCCCTTGGCCGAGAGGTCGCGATAGAGCGCCTCGCAGGCCAGATCGGTCGAGCTGTCGCCCTGCTTGAGGTTCACGATGCCGACATGGAAGGGCGTGACGCCTTCCGGCCAGATGATGCCCTTGTCGTCGTGGCTGGCCTCGATGATCGCGCCCAGAAGCCGCGAGACGCCGATCCCGTGCGAGCCCATGTGGACCGGCACACGGGCACCGTCGGCCGTCACCACCGTCGCACCCATCGGTTCGGAATATTTGGTGCCGAAGTAGAAGATCTGGCCGACCTCGATCCCCCTCGAGGTGCGGCGGCGCTCTTCGGGGATGGCGTTGAAGATCGCCTCGTCATGCGTCTCGTCGGTGCGGGCGTAGGGGGTCGTCCACTCCTTGACGATGGCCTCGCATTCCTCGCGGCTGTCATAGTCCACCACGCGGTCGCCGAACTTCAGGTCGGTGATGGCCGCGTCATAGAACACCTCCGACTCGCCTGTGGAGGCGAGCACGAGGAACTCGTGCGTGTTGTCGCCGCCGATCGGGCCGGAAGCCGCGCGCATCGGGATCGCCTGCAGGCCCATGCGCTCGTAGGTGCGCAGGTAGCTGACCATGTGGCGGTTGTAGGCGTGGATCGCGCTGTCGAAGTCGAGGTCGAAGTTGTAGCCGTCCTTCATCAGGAACTCGCGCCCCCGCATCACGCCGAAGCGCGGGCGGATCTCGTCGCGGAACTTCCACTGGACGTGATACAGCGTCAGCGGCAGGTCCTTGTAGCTGTTGACATGCGACCGGAAGATGTCGGTGATCATCTCCTCGTTCGTCGGTCCGTAGAGCATGTCGCGCTTGTGGCGGTCGGTGATGCGCAGCATCTCCTCGCCGTAATCGTCATAGCGCCCGCTCTCGCGCCAGAGGTCGGCCGGCTGCAGCGTCGGCATCAGAAGCGGGATGTGGCCGGCGCGGATCTGCTCTTCATGCACGATCTGCTCGACGCGCTTGAGCACCTTGAAGCCCAGCGGCAGCCAGGAATAGATCCCCGCCGCCTGCTGCTTGATCATGCCGGCGCGCAGCATGAAGCGGTGGCTGACGATCTGCGCCTCGGAGGGATTCTCCTTCAGGACGGGCAGGAAATAGCGGCTCAGGCGCATGGGGGCCCCGTGTCTGTTCGGTGGATTGTTCCGCAAGGGGTTTAGGCGAGGCCGAGGGGGCAGGCAAGCGCCGCCCGCGCGGCATCCCGCCCATGTCCGAGGGGTCCGCCGGGCCGGAAGGTCCGCCCGCACCGTCCGCTCCCCGCCTCGCGCCCCGACCGAAGCCCTGCCTTTCCCTTGCAAGGATCGGGGCCATGAGCCATCTCTGCGGAACATCAGCGAGGTTTCAGGCATGGCTCTTCCGATCAGCGACCAAGCCAAGTGGTGGGGCCTTTCCACCCTCGTCTTCCTGCTTGTCCTGTGGCTTCTCGGCGACGTGATCCTGCCCTTCATCGTGGGCGGGGCCATCGCCTACTTTCTCGATCCGGTGGCCGACCGGCTCGAGCGGGCGGGCCTGAGCCGGGTGGCCGCCACCTCGCTCATCTCGGTCGGCATGCTGCTCGTGGTGGTGCTGCTCGTCCTGGCCGTCATCCCGACCCTGGCCAGCCAGTTGACCGCGCTCATCGACGCGGCGCCCACGATCTTCCGCCAGCTTCACACCTTCCTGCTCGAGCATTTCCCGCAGCTCTCGGACGAGACGAGCACGATGCGCCAGACGCTGCTGTCGATCGGCGACACGATCAAGCAGCGCGGCGGCGAGTTGGCCAACACGGTGCTGATCTCGGCCTATGGCGTGATCAACGCGCTGATCTTCGTGGTCGTCGTCCCGGTCGTGAGCTTCTACCTGCTGCTCGACTGGGACCCGATGGTGGCCAAGATCGACAGCTGGCTGCCCCGCGACCATGCCCCCACCCTGCGCCGCCTCGCCAGCGAGATCGACGAGGTGCTGGCAGGATTCGTGCGGGGGCAGATCTCGGTCTGCCTCGTGCTGGGCACCTTCTACGCGGTGGCGCTGGCCGCGGTGGGGCTTCAGTTCGGGCTTGTGGTGGGGGCGATCGCCGGCGCGATCACCTTCATTCCCTATGTCGGCGCCCTGATCGGGGGCGCGCTGGCCATCGGCCTCGCGCTCTTCCAGTTCTGGGGTGACTGGCTCTCCATCGGGCTGGTGGCGGGCATCTTCGCGCTGGGGCAGTTCCTCGAAGGCAACGTGATCACCCCCCGCCTCGTCGGCGGCTCGGTGGGGCTGCATCCGCTGTGGCTGCTCTTCGCGCTCTCGGCCTTCGGGTCGATCTTCGGCTTCGTGGGGATGCTGGTCGCCGTTCCGGTGGCGGCGGCGATCGGGGTGCTGGCGCGCTTCGGCATCCGGCAATATACGGGCTCCCGCCTCTACCGGGGCACCCACATCATCACCGAGGAGGACATGTGAAGGGTCAGCTCGCCTTCGACCTGCCGATGCGACCGGCCCTGAGCCGCGAGGATTTCTTCGTCTCGCCGGCCAATGCGCTGGCGCTGGCAAGCCTCGACGGCTGGCGCGACTGGCCGCGCGGCAAGATGGTGCTGGTCGGCCCGCGCGGGTCGGGCAAGACCCATCTGGCCCATGTCTGGGCGGCGCAGGCCGAGGCGCGGCTGATCCCGGCCGAGGCGCTGGCGCGCGCGGACCTGCCCGCGCTTGCCGCCGATGGCGCCGTGGCGGTCGAGGATGCCGAGCGGCTGGGCGGCGAACGGGCCGCCGAAGAGGCGCTCTTTCACCTCCACAACCTCATGCTCGAACGGTCGGGCGCGCTGCTCATCACCGCCGACACGCCGCCGCGCGACTGGGGGCTGGTGCTGCCCGACCTCAAGAGCCGGATGCAGGCCGCCGCCGTCACCCGCCTCGAGGCGCCCGACGACGCGCTTCTGTCGGCCATGCTGGTCAAGCTCTTTGCCGACCGCCAGATCGCGGTGCCGGGAATGCTCGTGCCGTGGCTCGTGGCGCGGATGGATCGGTCGTGCGAGGCGGCCCGGGCGCTCGTTGCGGCGCTCGATGCCCGCTCGCTGGCCGAGCGGCGGCCGATCTCGCGCCAGATGGCGGCGGAGCTTCTGGGACTGGCCGGTGCCGAATGAGATCTGTCACATAACCTTCACAAGATACGGGCAAACGGACCCGAACCGAGGCTGAGAGCATGACACCGGCAGATTTCCTGAAGGCCCCCTTCCCCGAACCCGTCCCGTTGCCCGAGGAGGAGGTCACAGGTCCGCGGCGCTTCTTCAACCGCGAACTCAGCTGGCTTGCCTTCAACTGGCGCGTTCTCGACGAAGCCGACAATGTGCGGGTTCCGCTGCTCGAGAGGCTGCGCTTCCTGTCGATCTCGGCCACCAACCTCGACGAATTCTACACCGTGCGCGTCGCGGGCCTGCGGGCGCTGGTGCGCGCCGGCAACCTCGTGCTCTCCGAGGACGGGCGCTCGCCGGCCGAGCAGCTCCAGCTGATCAACGCCGACGCCCGGCGGCTGATGCAGACCCAGCAGACGGTCTGGAACAAGCTGCGCCGCGAGATGGAGGAACAGGGGATCTCGATCCTCACCCGCTCCAAGCTGACCGCCCGCGACCTGCGCCATCTCGAGGACCACTTCCTGTCCAAGGTGTTTCCGGTCCTGTCGCCGCTGGCCATTGACCCCGCCCATCCGTTCCCCTTCATCCCGAACACGGGCTTCACGCTGGGGCTCGAGCTTGAGCGCATGTCCGACCGGCGCCCGCTGCAGGCGCTGCTGCCGATCCCGCAGCAGATCGCCCGCTTCGTCGAACTGCCCGCCAAACCCGGCGAGCACCGTTTCCTGCCGCTCGAGGAATTGCTGCTCCTGCATCTGGGGATGCTCTTTCCCGGCTATGCCGAGCGCGGCCACTGCGCCTTCCGGGTGCTGCGCGACAGCGATCTCGAGGTCGAGGACGAGGCCGAGGATCTGGTGCGCGAGTTCGAGACCGCGCTGAAGCGCCGCCGCCGGGGCGAGGTGATCCGCATGAAGATCTCGGCCGGCGCGCCGAAGGAGCTTCACGCCCTGATCATGGAGGAGCTGGGCGTCACCTCCGACGAGGTGATCGAGGTCCGCGGCGTCATCGGCATCGCCGACCTGAAGGAGCTGGTGATCTCGTCGCGCCCGGACCTGCTGTGGCCCGCCTTCACCCCGCGCGTACCCGAGCGGCTGGCCGATCACGAGGGCGACATGTTCTCGGCGATCCGGCAGAAGGACATCCTGCTGCATCACCCCTACGAGACTTTCGATCTGGTGATCCGCTTCCTCCAGCAGGCGGCGAGCGATCCGAACGTGCTGGCGATCAAGCAGACGCTTTACCGGACAAGCTGGGACAGCCCGATCGTCACCGCGCTCTGCGAGGCGGCCGAGGCGGGCAAGTCCGTCACCGCGCTGGTGGAACTCAAGGCCCGCTTCGACGAAGCCGCCAACATCCGCCAGAGCCGGCGGCTCGAGCGGGCGGGGGCGCATGTCGTCTATGGCTTCATGCATCTCAAGACCCACGCCAAGATCTCGACCGTGGTCCGGCGCGAGGGCGACAATCTCGTGACCTACACCCATTACGGGACGGGCAACTACCACCCGATCACCGCTCGGGTCTATACGGACCTGTCCTTCTTCACCTGCGACCCGGCGCTGGGGCGCGATGCCACCAAGATCTTCAACTATCTCTCGGGCTATGTGCAGCCCGTGGGGCTCGAGAATGTGGCCATCGCCCCCATCACGCTGCGCGGCCGCCTGCACGAGCTGATCGCGGCCGAGGCCGATCACGCCCGCGCCGGACGGCCCGCCGAGATCTGGCTCAAGGTCAATTCCATCATCGACCCCGAGCTGATCGACGCGCTCTATGCCGCCAGCCAGGCGGGCGTGAAGATCAGCCTGATCGTGCGCGGGATCTGCGGCCTGCGCCCCGGCGTGAAGGGCCTGTCGGACAACATCCGGGTGAAGTCGGTCGTCGGCCGCTTCCTCGAACACAGCCGCATCGTCTGCTTCGGCAATGGCGCCGGGCTGCCGTCCAAGAAGGCGCGGGTGTTCTTCTCCTCGGCCGACTGGATGGGGCGCAACATGGATCGCCGGGTCGAGACGCTGGTCGAGGCGCTGAACCCGACCGTGAAGGCGCAGATCGTGGGGCAGATCATGGCGGCGAACCTCGCCGACGATTCCCAGAGCTGGCTGCTTCAGGCGGACGGCCGCTACGTGCGCCCACCGGCCGGCGAGGAGGCCTTCTCCTGCCATGGCTTCTTCATGGAGAACCCCTCGCTCTCGGGGCGGGGAACGGCGGGCGCGAAGGACGTGCAGCGTCTGGCCACCCTGCGCGACGAGGGACCGCTTTGATCCGCCCTACGCCCACCGACCGACCTGCGCACGCCGGCAGCCTCCCGCAGGCGCCGGATCCTGCCGCTTTGCGTATTGACGGACCGGCCGCAGCCATTACCTTGGCCGCAACCAATGCGGGAGATGTGCCGTGAACGACATCCCGGATCCGCATGACGAGTTCGGCCCGTTCGGCAGGCCCCTGTTCGAGGACCCGTCCGCCCGCGCCCTTTCGCGCGTGGGTGTGGTCGATGTCGGCTCGAACTCGGTCCGCATGGTGGTCTTCGACGGCGCCGCCCGAAGCCCGGCCTATTTCTTCAACGAGAAGGTCATGTGCGGGCTGGGCCAGGGCCTTGCCGAGAGCAACCGGCTGAACCCGCGCGGGCGCGAGCGGGCGCTGGCGGCGCTCCGCCGGTTCGCGCTGCTTGCCCGCGGCATGAAGGTCTCGCCCATGACCGTCGTCGCCACCGCCGCCGTGCGCGAGGCCGAGGACGGGCCGGACTTTCAGGCCGAGGTCCTGCGCGAGACGGGCCTCCGGCTCTGGGTCATCGACGGCGACGAGGAGGCACGGCTTTCGGCCCAGGGCGTCCTGCTCGGCTGGCCCGACGCGCGCGGGATTGTCTGCGACATCGGCGGCAACTCGATGGAGCTTGCCCGGATCGGCGAGGGCAAGGTCGGCCGTCGCGTGACCTCGCCGCTCGGACCCTTCCGGCTCCAGCAGGTCAAGGGCAGCCCGAAGGAGCGGCAGGCCCATATCAGCCGGATCATCAAGGAGTTGCGCGACACGATCCAGCCCGACCATGACCGGATCTACCTCGTGGGCGGGTCGTGGCGGGTGATCGCGCGGCTCGACATGGAGCGGCGGGGCTATCCACTGACCGTGCTGCACGAATACCGGATGCTGCCGCGCTCGCTGATCGAGACGCTCGACTGGATCGAGGCCAGCGACCTGGCCGCGCTGCGGGTCCGCACCGGCACCTCGCCCGAGCGGATGGAGCTGGTCCCCCTCGCCGTCGAGGTGCTGCGCGAGCTGATCCGCATCTTCCGGCCGAAGGAGATCGACGTCTCCTCCTACGGCATCCGCGAGGGGCTGCTCTACGAGCAGATGCCGCCGAAGTTGCGCGCGCGCGATCCGCTGATCGAGGCGGCACGGGTGGCCGAGGCGACCTCGGCCCGCACCCCCGGCTTCGGCAAGAAGCTCCACCAGTTCCTGGCCCAGCTCTTCAAGAACGCCCCGCCCGAGCGGCAACGCCTGATCAAGGCCGCCTGCCTGCTGCATGACACAACATGGCGCGCCCATCCCGACTACCGTGCCGAGATGTGCTTCGACAACGCGACCCGCGCCAACCTCGGCGGTCTCGACCATCCGGGCCGCGTGTTCCTCGGGCTCGCCCTGCTTCACCGCTACAAGAACTCGCGTTCGGGCTCGCGGCTCGAACCGCTGTTCCGGCTTCTGAGCGAGGAGCAGATCCACGAGGCCGAGGTGCTGGGCAAGGCCATGCGGTTCGGCTCGATGTTCTCGATCGACGATCCCGGCACGGCGGGCAGCCTGAAACTCATGCCCAAGAAGAAGATCCTCGAACTGACCCTGACGCCCGAGGGGGTGGCGCTCTATGGCGAGGTGGCGCAGGCGCGGTTCAAGTCGCTCGCGACGGCCCTGCGCGCCACGCCGGTGGTGAAGACCACGGCATGACACTCGCCCCGCCCCTCCCCGGTGAGCCGGGCCTGCAGGACGCGCCGCCCTCTGGTCGGCCGCCATCGCTGACCATCCGCCCGGCCCGGCCCGAGGATGTGCCGGCGCTGCTCGCGATCTGGAATCCGATCATCCGCGACACGCTGGTGACCTTCAACGCCGACGAGAAGTCGCCCGAAGAGCTTCGGGCCATGATCGAGACCCGCCCGGCGTTCCTCGTGGCCGACGAGGGCGCGGGACCGATGGGCTTTGCCACCTACTCGCAGTTCCGGGGCGGCGTGGGCTACCGCCACACGATGGAGCACACGATCATCCTCGGCCCGGCCGCGCGGGGGCGCGGGATCGGCCGCGCCCTGATGGCCGCCATCGAGGATCACGCGCGACAGGCCGGCGCGCATTCCATCTTCGCGGGCGTCAGCGCGGGCAATCCCGAAGGCCGCGCCTTCCATGCGGCGCTGGGATATGCCGAGACGGCAGTGCTGCCGCAGGTCGGCTGCAAGTTCGGGCGCTGGCTCGACCTTGTGCTGATGCAGAAATTCCTCTCCTGACACCGGCCGCCGCGGGGTCTATGCTGGTCCCATGTCGATCTGGAGCCGCATCACCGACGCGCTGGCCGCCCTCGCCTCGGGTGAGGGGCTGTCGGCTGTGCTCGACCGCCTTCGCACCCCGCCCGAGCGGTCGGTGGCCTTCACCATCGCCGTGATCGCCCTTGGCGCGAAGATGGCCAAGGCCGACGGGCAGGTGACGCGCGACGAGGTGGCCGCCTTCCGCCAGATCTTTGCGATCCCGCCCGGCGAAGAGGCCAACGCGGCCCGCGTCTTCAACCTCGCGCGGCAGGATGTGGCCGGGTTCGATGCCTATGCCCGCAAGATCAAGCGCATGTTCCGCGACGACGACCAGATCCTCACCGATCTGGCCGAGGGGCTCTTTCACATCGCGGTGGCGGACGGCCATTATCACCCGGACGAGGATGCCTTCCTGTCCGAGGTGGCCCGGATCTTCGGGTTGAGCGACCGCTGCTTCCGCGCGCTGCGCGCCCGCTTTGTCGGCGACGCGCCGCGCGATCCCTACGACGTGCTGGGCGTGGGGCACGATGCGCCGCTGACCGAGATCCGGTCGGCCTGGAAGCGCGCCGTCCGCGACTGCCACCCGGACCGGATGGTGGCGCGCGGCGTCCCGGAAGAGGCGGTGAAGCTGGCCGAGCGGCGGCTGATCGACATCAACCGCGCCTGGGAGGAGATCAGCGCGAAGCAGGCGGCGTGAATGGGACAGCGGCTGCGCATCGCGACCTACAACGTCGAGTGGTTCAACGCGCTCTTTGACGACCGCGGGCGGCTTCTGGCCGACAACGAACTCTCGGGACGCTACGAGATCACCCGCCGGAACCAGATCGAGTCGCTCGGCATCGTCTTCACCGCCCTCGATGCCGATGCGATCATGGTGATCGAGGCGCCGAACCACGGGCGGCGGCGCTCGACCGTCAAGGCGCTCGAGACCTTCGCCCGCACCTTCGAGCTTCGCGCCTCGCAGGCGATCATGGGCTTTGCCAACGAGACCGATCAGGAGATCGCGCTTCTGTTCGATCCGTCGCGGATCGAGGCGCGGCATGACCCGCAGGCCAGCCCCAAGGCGCCGCGGTTCGACGGGATCTTCCGCTTCGACATCGACGTGGATGCCGCGCCCGAGGCGATCCGGTTCTCCAAGCCGCCTCTGGAACTGGCGGTGCGCGCCGATGGACATGCGCTGCGGTTGATCGGCGTCCACGCCAAGTCCAAGGCCGGGCGCGGCGCGCGCAACGGCGCCGAAGAGGTCCGCATCGCCATCCAGAACCGCCGCCAGCAGCTCGCGGAATGTGTCTGGATCCGCAGGCGGGTGGCCGCGTTGCTGGCCCGGCACCAGAGCGTGATGGTGATGGGCGACTTCAACGACGGGCCGGGGCTGGACGAGTACGAAAAGCTGTTCGGCCATTCGGGGGTCGAAATCGTGCTCGGCCTCGACGAGCCGCCGGAGTTGCGCCTCCACGAGCCGCATGCGCGCATGGCCCTGACCCAGCGGGTCGGCGTCCAGCCGAGTTCGGCGCGCTTCTGGCTCGCGCCCGAGGACCAGTATTTCGAGGCGCTGCTCGATTTCATCATGATCTCGCCCGATCTGGCCGAAAAGGGACCGCGCTGGCGGATCTGGCATCCGCTGAACGATCCCAACTGCTTCCGCATCCCAGAACTGCAGGAGGCGCTTCTTGCCGCCTCGGATCATTTCCCGGTGACGCTGGACATCGAACTCTAGCGGGCTGCGACCGCGCGGGCCTTGCGCGTGGCACGGGAAAGGCCGATGGTGCGCGGGACGGTTCCCGGGGGCAGCCCCGGGCGAAGAGGGAATGCGGTGCGGGCCTGTTCGGCCCCAAGCCGCGACTGCCCCCGCAACTGTAGGCGGCGAGCGCGTCCCATCATGCCCACTGGCCCCGGACAGGCCGGGAAGGGCGGGACAAGCCGAGACCCGCGAGTCAGGAGACCTGCCGTCATCGGACCTGTAACAGCCGGGCGGGGTGTCCCGGGCGCAGGGTGCGTGCGCCTGCGCCGCCCCTCCGCCTGCCCGTCCCCAAGATGCGCGGAGGGCGCGATGATCGTGACGCGGAACGGACGGACCTACAGCCTGACCCAGTGCCGACACCGGCACCAACCCTGCCTCAGCGGCCTGTCGGTGATCGAGCATCTGGCGGACTCCGCCCGCTCGACCGAGGGCCTGATGGGGCCCGACTTCGAGATGCAGGGCTGCGTGCGCCTGACCGGATGCAGCCGTCCCTGCACGGCGCTGTTCCGGCTGACGACGGGCGGGCTGCAACTCTTCTGCGATCTCGAGCCCGGCGACTGGTCGCCGGGGCTCGTGCGGCTGGCCGAGATGCTCGAGGGCGGCGGCTCCTTCGCGGGCGCGCTTCCGGCCGAGCCGGCGGCCATGGTCCTCGCCTCGGCACCCGCGCGCCCCTCGCGGACGGGCCTGCAGCCGGAGGCGGCCCTCCATTGATCGAGACGAGGGTAGAGGCGGATGCGGCCGAAGGGTTCGCGCAGGTCGCGGGCCATCTGGGCGAGTTCCTGCAGGGCCGGCTCGGCCCTTCGGGGCCGCTGGCGCTCGTGACGCTGCCCTGCCCTGCGCTCCGGGCCGAGGCGGTTCGCAGGCCCGGCCCGCTCGCCCTCGAACAGCCGGGCGCGCGGATGCTCACCCTGCCTGCCCTGCGCCGGTTGCTGGCCGCGGCCGAAGGAGCGGAAGGGCGCTTCCGCCTCGTGCTCGACCTGCCGCCCGGAGGCGGCGCGGGGGCCTCGACCGCGGCCCGCGTGGCGATCCTCCGGGCGGCGGGTGTCACCGATACCGGCACCCTCGCGCGCGCCTGCCTCGCTTCGGAAGGGGCCAGCGATCCGCTGATGTTCGAGCGGCCGGAACGGCTCCTCTGGGCCTCGCGCGAGGGGCGCGTGCTGGCCGACCTGCGCCCCCTGCCGCGGATGGATCTGGTCGGCGGCTTCTTCGGCGCGTCCCAGCGAACGGATCCGGCGGATCTGTCCTTCCCCGACATCGCCGACCTCGTGGCGGGGTGGGCCACGGCCGACCTTCCCGGCCTCGCGCGCCTTGCGACCCTCTCGGCCCGCCGCTGCCTCGCGCTGAGGGGGCCGGCCGACGATCCCACCGAGGCCCTGGCTGCCCGGCTCGGAGCGCTCGGCTGGGCCATCGGGCACACGGGCCCGGCGCGGGCCCTGATCTTCCCCCCCGGCGCCGTCCCGCCCGCCGCGGGGGGGGCATTGCAGGCGGCCGGCTTTTCCCGCATCACCCGCTTCCGCATCGGCGGGGCCTGAGGAGGGAACATGCGCGACCACGGCGGCAACCTTGACAGCGCGGCGGCGCTCTTCGGCGGCGCGGCGGCGGACTGGCTCGACCTCTCGACGGGGATCAACCGGGTGCCCTACCCGATGCCCCCCCTGCCCCCGCGGGCCCTGACGGCGCTGCCCGATGCGGCCGCCGAGGCGCGGCTGCTGGCGTCGGCCCGGATCGCCTACCGCACCGAGGCGCCGATGCTGCCACTGGCCGGCGCGCAGGCGGCCATCCAGCTTGTCCCGCGGCTGGCACCCGCAGGCCGGGCCCGCATCCTCGGGCCGACCTACAACGAACATGCGGCCAGCCTGCGGGCGTCGGGCTGGCAGGTCGAGGAGGTGGGCGATCTCGAGGCGCTGGCGGGCGCTGACCTTGCCGTTCTCGTCCATCCGAACAATCCCGACGGCCGCCGCCATGCGCCCCACAGCCTCCGTGCGCTGCTGCCACGGGTGGGGCGGCTGCTGGTGGACGAGAGCTTCGCCGACCCGCTGCCCGAGCTTTCGCTCGCGCCCGAGGCGGGGGTGCCGGGGCTGCTGGTGCTGCGCTCGTTCGGCAAGTTCTACGGGCTGGCGGGGCTGAGGCTCGGCTTCGTGATGGGCTCTGCCCTCGACGTTGCGTCGCTGGCGCGGATGGCCGGGCCCTGGGCGGTTTCGGGTCCGGCCCTTGCCGCCGGAGAGGTGGCGCTGTCGGACCGCGACTGGGCCCGCGCGACAACCGGGCGTCTGGCGGCGGAGGGGCCGCGGCTCGACGCGCTGGCGGCCCGCATGGGCTGGCGGCTGGCGGGCGGCGCGCATCTCTTCCGCCTCTATGAGACCGAGGATGCCCGCACCGCGCAGGAGCATCTCGCCCGCGCCCGGATCTGGAGCCGGATCTTTCCCTGGTCGGACCGGCTGATCCGCCTCGGCCTGCCGGGGGGCGAGGCGGAATGGGCCCGCCTCGACGCGGCTCTGCGGCCCGCAAACCCTTAGAAGCCTGCGCCGCATCCCTCCCGGCGTGGCAGGCAGAGGTCGGCGCGGCGCCTCAACCCTCGGGCGCCCCACCCGAGAAGTTGCGATAGAGGAAACGGTCAGAGCCCGCCTCCGCCTCGGCCCCCGCAAGCGAGAAGAGTCCCGCATGAAGGGGCGACTTGGCGCAGGCCGGATCGGTCGCCGCCGCATCGCCCGCAAGCGCAAAGGCCTGGCAGCGGCAGCCGCCGAAGTCCTCTTCGGCGTGGATGCAGGATCGGCAGGGCTCCTGCATCCAGGCCGTGCCGCGATAGAGGTTCAGCGCCTCGGACCGCTGCCAAATCTCGGCCAGCGGCGCCTCGCGCACCGAATCGAACCGCAGCCCGGTGATCGTCTCGGCGGCATGGCAGGGCAGAACCTTGCCCGAGGGCGAGATGTTGAAGAACTGCCGCCCCCAGCCGCCCATGCAGGTCTTGGGGCGCACCGCGTAATAGTCGGGGATCACATAGTCGATGGCGAGCACGCCTGCGAGGCGCGCCTGCGCCTCCTCGACGGTCCGCGTCGCCTCGTCGAGCTGGGCCAGCGTCGGCATCAGCGCCGCGCGGTTCTTCAGCGCCCAGCCGTAATACTGGACATGCGCCACCTCGAGCCGCTGCGCCCCCATCTCGACCGCCATCTCGATGATCCGGGGCAGCTCGTCGAGGTTCTGGCGGTGCATCACCGCGTTGAGCGTCAGCGCCATGCCCGCCTCGCGCACCCAGCCCGCGGCCTCGATCTTTCGGGCGTGTCCGCCGCGGAAGCCGCCGATCCGCTCCGCCAGGGCCGCGCTCGCGCCCTGAAGGCTCACCTGCACATGGGCGAGCCCCGCCTCGGCCAGCTCAGCCACTTTCGCCGGCGTGAACATCACCGCCGAGGTGATGAGGTTGGTGTAGAGCCCCGCCCCGTCGGCATGGGCCACAAGGTCCACCAGATCGCGCCGCACCAGCGGCTCGCCGCCCGAGAAATGGATCTGCAGCACCCCCAGCGCGGCCAGTTCCCCGATCACCCGCTGCCACTCGTCCCTCGAAAGCTCGCGGCTCGCGGCCTCCAGCTCGACCGGGTTCGAGCAATAGGGGCATTGCAGCGGACAGCGGTGGGTCAACTCGGCCAGCACCGCCATCGGCAGGCCGGGCGCGGTGGGCCGCGCGGGGCCGGGTTCGGTGAAGGCGCGATCGTCCATCAGGCGGCCTCCCTGTCGATGAGATAGCCCCGGTCGGCCAGATCCTGCAGCAGCGCCAGCACCTCGCGCGCAATGACGCCGGGCTCGGCCCGGTATTTCTGCTCGAGCATGGCCGTCAGCCCCCCCACCGTCGCGCGCCCGTCGCAGGCCTGCAGGATCTCGACGCAGATCTCGTCGGGCGTCATCACCCGCTCGGGCACCAGAAGCACCCATCGCTCCCGGTTCCGGTCGAAGCGCAGACGGGCGTGGCGCGCAAGCGCAGGCACGCTTTCGGCCGAGAGATGAAGGCGACTCACCGCATGTCCTCCGGGACGAAGGCGCCGGGCGGGACATGGCCCAGCACATAGGCATGATGCAGCGCGTCGAGCTGGGTCCAGAGCACCTGCGTCTTGAAGATCAGCGCGTTGCAGACGGCCGCACGCTCTTGCGGCGTGCGGGCGTGCTCACGCACATAGCGCAGGGCGTAATCGGCATCGCGCGGCGCCTGACTGAGACGGCGCTGGAAATAGGCCATCACGGTCGGGTTCACGAAGTCGTAATGCGCAAGCATCCCCGAGATCCGCTCGGCGTGGATGTGGGGCGCGAAAAGCTCGGTCAGGCACGAGGCGATCGCCTCGAGCGGGCTCTGGTCCCGGACGAAATGGACATAGGCGTCCACCGCAAAGCGCGTGGCGGGAAGGATGCCGTCGGTCGCTTCCACATAGGCCCGGTCCAGCCCCAGCGCGTCGGTCAGCACAAGCCAGCGGTCGATGCCGCCCTCGGCCCCTTCGGCCCCGTCGTGGTCCTCGAGCCGGTGGCGCCATTCCACGCGGGTCGCCCGGTCGCGAAAGCGCGAGATCACCACCGCATCCTTCACCGGGATCGAGCACTGGTAGTAGTAGCGGTTCAGCGCCCAGGCCTGCACCTGCCCCCTGGTCAGCTGGCCGCCGTGCAGCAGGTGGTGGAACGGGTGGCGGTCGTGATAGCGCGCCGCACCGATCTCGCGCAGACGCTCTTCCATCGCGTCGGCGCTGTCGAGGGGCCGGGCGGGAGAGAGGGTGGGCGTCAGGTCGAGGCTCATGCGACGAACTCCATTCCGGGGGCGGGCACGCACCAGCCGGCGCGCTCGGCGGCCGCACGCTCGGGCGTGCCGGGGATCAGCACCGGGTTCGAATTGTTGATGTGGACAAAGACCTTGCGGCCGATGCCGAGCGGCTCGAGCGCGGCCATCGCGCCGTCGGGCCCGCTGATCGAGATATGGCCCATGCGCCGGCCGGTCTTCTGCGACAGGCCCGCGCGGATCATCTCGTCATCGGTCCAGAGCGTGCCGTCGAAGAAGACCAGAGCCGCCCCCCTGAGCCGCCCGGCCAGCGCGGGCGTGACCTCCGCGCAGCCGGGCAGGATGAAGGCGCGGCGGCCGCCGGCCGACAGTTCGAGACCGATGCTGTCGCCTTCCGCCGCCCCCTCCTCCTCGCGCCAGAGCGCGGGCTTTCCGGGAACCGTGAAGGAGCGGATCGTGAGGCCCGAGGGCCGTCCGTCCGCCAGAAGCGGCTCGAACGGCACGTCCGTCAGCATGGCGCGGCGCGGCACGATCTCGTCGCGCAGGACGCCGAAGATCGGGTTCGCGGCCAGCACCGACAGGACGTCGGGATGGGCATGGATGGCAAAGGGCCAGCCTTCGCGCAGCGTCAGAAGCCCGGCCACCGCGTCCACCTCGGCGTTGGTCAGGACCACGCCCGCGATCGGGGAATGACGCAGCCCCTCGCGCGGATGCAGGGCGGGCGTGTCGAGGATCTGCTGGCGCAGGTCGGGCGAGGCGTTGATCAGGAACCAGTGCTCGCCGTCCGCGCTGGCCGCCAGCGCGCACTGCCCGTTGCGCAGCGCGGGCTTGTCCCGCGCCTCGCGGCAGCCCGCGCAGTTGCAGTTCCACTGCGGCAGGCCGCCGCCTGCTGCGGAGCCGAGGACGATGATCCGAAGCATCGCAGCAGGCTCCACTCGTTACTTGCGCTTGGCGCAGGAATACATGTTGATTTCCATCCCCACCGGGGTCTCGTCGTAACGCGGGGTCTTCCAGGCCATTCGCTTCTCCTCCTCTGCGATGGATGCCGCCGGGGCGGCTGCCCTCAAGTATGGAGATGCGGCAAATCGTCGCCAGCTATGCCGCCGATAGGCCGGGCCTATGGGCGCGCCAGCAGCGGCGGCAGCGGCGCGATGGGCGGCAGGCGGACGGCGCGGCCCGCGGCCCGCAGCGCCTCGATAACGGCGGCGTGGCGGCCGGCGCGGTGCTGCGCAGGCTGGATCAGCGCCACGATCCGCCGCGGTTCCATCCCCGCGTGATAGAGGCGCAGGCCCGGCGCTTGCGCCACCGAAAGCGCGGGCACGATGCACACCCCGAGCCCCGCCCGCACCATCGAGAGCGCCGTCTCGAAGCTGCGCACCCGCGCGGTCATGCGGTTGCGCGGCAGCATCTCGGCAAACCAGCTTTCGATGCGGCGGCTGTGCTGGGTGCCGAAGGCGATCTGGATCGAGGCGTTCAGGATGGCCTGCTGCTCCTCGGGCAGGTCCTCAAGACGGCGGACCGCGCCGAGATCCACCGCTTCGGGCACGGCCAGCACGGTGGGATCGTTCATGATCGGGATCTGCAGGAACCCCGTGCTGGCCTCGGAGACGGAATTGGCGGCCAGAAGCCCGATGTCCGCGCGCCGGGAATAGAGCATCTCGAGCACGTCGGCGGGCGCACCCTCCAGCAGGTCGCATTCGGTCGTGCCGTCGAGGTCCAGATGCTTGAGCGCCTCGGGCAGGATGGTGCGCAGAAGCGACTCGACTCCCGCCAGCCGCAGGGGATGGCGCGCGCCGCTGGCGTAGGTCGCGAGCGTGTCCTCGAGCTCCTGCATCCCGCGCAGGACGGGCTCGGCCTTGCGCAGAAGCAGGATGCCGGCCTCGGTCAGGATCATCCGGTTCGACCGCCGGGTGAAGAGCGCAAAGCCCAGCGACTGTTCCAGCCCGATGATCTGCTGCGAGAGCGACGGCTGCGCGATGCCCAGAAGCTTGGCCGCGCCCGTCAGCGACTGGGACTGCGCCACCGCCCAGAAGGCGCGCAGCTTGCGCAGCGTCAGCTCGGGCCCGGCGGCGGCGGCCAGCCGCAACTCGGGCCCGTCGATCTTGCGGGCCAGATCATTCATGCAGGTCTCCTCCCCGTGGAAGTCTGTCAGGCGGCGAAGGTTCCGTCTCCTCCGACAAAGGGAGGACAGCGGGCGTGTCATCGGCGCTTCGTGAACGGCCGCGGGCGTCGCGGTCTTGGCAAATCCGCGCCGACGCGCGAGAAGGCGCCGGGGACAGCATGAGGGACCAGCATGCCTGCGGTGATGATTCAGGGCACCGGCTCGGATGTGGGCAAGTCGCTCCTCGTGGCGGGACTCTGCCGCGCGGCCCGCAGGCGGGGGCTGTCGGTCGCGCCGTTCAAGCCGCAGAACATGTCCAACAACGCGGCCGTCACCGCCGACGGCGGCGAGATCGGCCGGGCGCAGGCGCTGCAGGCACGGGCCGCGGGGCTCGAGGCGATGACCGACATGAACCCGGTGCTGCTCAAGCCGGAAAGCGACCAGGGCTCGCAGGTGATCGTGCAGGGCCGCCGTGTCGGCACGCTGCGCGCCCGCGACTGGTTCGAGCGCAAGCCCTCGCTGATGGCGCCGGTTCTCGAGAGCTTCGGACGGCTGACGGCGGCCCATGACCTTGTGATCGTCGAGGGGGCGGGCAGCCCGGCCGAGGTCAACCTCCGCCGTGGCGACATCGCGAACATGGGGTTCGCGCGCGCGGCAAACGTGCCGGTGGTGCTGGCCGGCGACATCGACCGCGGCGGGGTGATCGCGCAGATCGTGGGCACTCAGGCGGTGATCGACACCGAGGATGCCGCGATGGTGGTGGGGTTTCTCGTCAACAAGTTCCGCGGCGATGTGCGGCTCTTCGACGAGGGCTACCGGCTGATCGAGGAACGGACCGGCTGGCGCGGCTATGGCGTGGTGCCGTTCTTTCCGCAGGCCGCGCTCCTGCCGGCCGAGGATGCGCTCGACCTCGGCCGGCCCACCGGGCAAGGGGCGCTGACGGTGGCCTGGCTCGCCTTCTCGCGCGTGGCCAACTTCGACGATCTCGACCCGCTGAAGCAGGAGCCGGGCCTGACGGTGGTCATGGTGCGCCCCGGCCAGCCGATCCCGGCCGAGGCCGGTCTGGTAATCCTGCCCGGCACGAAATCCACCCGCGGCGACCTCGCCTTCCTGCGCGCGCAGGGGTGGGACGTGGATCTGCTGGCCCACCACCGGCGCGGGGGGCAGGTGCTGGGGATCTGCGGTGGCTACCAGATGCTGGGGCGGACCGTCGCCGATCCGCAGGGGCTGGAGGGAGAGCCCGGTGTGACAGAAGGGCTCGGGCTGCTGGACGTCACGACCGTCATGCACCCCGACAAGCGCCTGACCCGCGTCGAGGGCCGGCATGTCGCCAGCGGCGAGCCGCTCTCGGGATACGAGATCCACATCGGCGCGACGGAGGGCCCCGACTGCGCCCGCCCCTTCGCCGAGGTGGACGGGCGGCCCGAAGGCGCGGGTTCACCCGACGGGCGGGTGACGGGCAGCTACCTGCACGGGATGTTCGGCTCCGATCGGTTCCGCGCGGCCTTCCTCCGCAGTCTCGGCGCCCGGACGTCCGACCTCGCCTATGACGCGCGGGTCGAGACGGTGCTGGATTCGCTCGCCGATCATCTCGAGGCTCATCTCGATGTGGCGGGGCTGCTGGAGCTGGCGCGGTGACGGCCGCCCGGCACGCCCTCGCCCATACCGGCGGCCTGCGCCGTCGCGCCTCTAGGTGATCCCCGCGCCTTCGCCTATATTGGGCGCATGAAACAGAGTGCCATCATCCTTGCCCTCTGCCTCGCCCTGACCCCGGTTCAGGCGCAGGAAGGGCCCGGCCCCGCGCCGGACGAAGAGATGGAAGAGGGCTTCAGCCTGCTGAACGAGGGCGCGAAACTGCTGTTCCGGGGCCTGATCGACCGGATGGAGCCCACGATGCGCGACATGGGCGAGGCGATGGGCGAGTTGCAGCCCGCGCTGCGCGACCTGCTGGCCAAGGTGGACGATCTGCGCAACTACGAGGCGCCGGAGCGGCTGCCCAACGGCGACATCATCATCCGCCGCAAGCCGGACGCGCCGCCCCTGCCCGAAGCGCCGCCCGAGGCCGGGCCGGACGCACCGGGCATCGAGCTCTGATCAGCCCTTGGCCCGCACCGTCTGCAGCAGCGGCATGACGTCGGCCATTTCGGGGCCATGCGCCTGCCCGGTCAGCGCCTTGCGCAGCGGCATGAAGAGCCCCTTGCCCTTGCGGCCGGTCGCCTCCTTGACCGCCGCGGTCCACTGGCCCCAGGTCTCGGGCCCGTAGGGCGGCTCGGGCAGGAGCGCCATGGCCTGCCGGATGAAATCGGCATCCTCGGGATCGATCTGCGGCTCGGCCCCTTCCGAGAAGAGCGTCCACCAGCCGGCCAGATCCTCGAGCACGGCGATGTTGTCCTTGGCGACGCGCCAGAAGGGCTCGGCCAGCGCATCGGGCACACCCAGCGAGCGGATGCGTTCGGCCACCGCCTCGAAGGGCAGGCCCTGCACATAATGGCGGGTCAGGGGGAAGAGATCCTCGGCGTCGAACTTGGTGGGCGCCGCGCCGAAGGTGCCGACGTCAAAGCCCGCCAGAAGCTCTTCATGGGTGCGGAACAGTTCGACCGGCTGAGAGGAGCCCAGCCGCGCCATCAGCGACAGAAGCGCCATCGGCTCCACCCCCCGCGCGCGCAGATCGCGCAGCGACAGGGTGCCGAGCCGCTTCGAGAGCGCCTCGCCCTGCGCCCCTGTCAGCAGCGAATGGTGCGCGAAGGAGGGCGGCGTGCCGCCCATCGCCTGCATGATCTGGATCTGGGTGGCCGTGTTCGTCACATGGTCGGCGCCGCGGACGATGAAGGTCACGCCCATGTCGATGTCATCGACCGACGAGGCGAAGGTGTAGAGCACCTGCCCGTCCGCGCGGATCAGCACCGGGTCGGACACGCTGGCCGCGTCGATCGAGATCGGGCCGAGGATGCCGTCGGTCCATTCGATGCGCTCCTGATCGAGAAGGAAGCGCCAGTAGCCGCCCCGCTCCTCGCGCAGCCGCGCCCGGTCCTCGTCCGACAGCTTGAGCGCCGCGCGGTCATAGACCGGGGGCCTGCCCATGTTGAGCAGCTTCTTGCGCTTCAGGTCCAGCTCGGTCGGGCTTTCGAAACACTCGTAGAAGCGCCCGGCGCGGCGCAGGTCCCCGGCGGCCTCGGCGTAGCGGTCGAGCCGGTCCGACTGCCGCTCGAGCCGGTCCCATGTCAGGCCCAGCCACTCGAGATCCTGCATGATCGCGTCGGAATATTCCTGCTTCGACCGCTCGCGGTCGGTATCGTCCAGGCGCAGGATGAAGGTGCCGCCGGACTTGCGGGCGATGGCCCAGTTCATCAGCGCGGTGCGCAGATTGCCCACATGGATGAAGCCGGTGGGCGACGGAGCGAAGCGTGTAACGGTGGTCATGGGCGGCTCTCCTGATCCCGCTCCTGTTTCACAAGGCGGCGCGATTGTCCAGTTCGGTGCCCGTTGCCGCCAGGCCGTCCGGCGCAGGCCCGCAGGACCATGTGCCGCGTGCCCGCGCCGAGACTTCCCGCCGTGCATCCCCCGCCCTATCATGGGCGGATGACCCATGACCCGGCCCAGGCCACCGCCCCCGACCTCGATCTGCTGGAACGGCTCGCCCGCGAGGCGGTGGAGGGCCTGCCCGACGCCTGGCGCGGAGCGGCCTCGGCCGTGCTTCTCAGGGTGGCGGACCTTCCGCCCGACGAGATCCTCGACGAGATGGAAATCGACGACCCCTACGAGCTGACCGGCCTCTACGAGGGGATCCCCCTCACCGAGAAGTCGGTGATGGATCAGCCGATGCAGCCGGACGCGATCTGGCTCTTCCGCAGGCCGATCCTGGACGAGTGGGTCGAACGGGGCGATGTCACCCTGCGCGAGCTTGTGACCCATGTGATGGTCCATGAACTCGCCCATCATTTCGGCTGGTCCGACGACGACATCGCCGCCATCGACCCTTGGTGGGAGTGACCGGCTCCGCGGCGGCGCGCCGATCATCTTTTCGTCAGAAGTGGTGCAGGCGGCGCCGGCCCGGCTACCATCAACGCCGACGCCGCTTTGACCCGGAGGAAGCCGATGACCATGACCCGCCGCCATGCCCTTCTGGCCGGGGCCACCCTGCCCCTCGTTCCCGCCTTCGCACCGCTGGCCCACGCGGCCGCCGACAAGCTGGGCGCCGCCACCCCGCCCTTCCGGCGCTACAGCCTCGGCTCCTTCGAGGTGACGCCCCTCCTGGCCGGCACGCGGGTGCAGGAGGATCCCAAGGCGATCTTCGCAGGCAACGTGCCGCAGGAAGAGTTCGAGGCCGCCGCGCGCGCCGCGTTTCTGCCGACCGACCGGGCGCAGGGCTTCTTCACCCCGACGCTGGTCAACACGGGGACCGAGCTGATCCTGTTCGACACCGGCCTTTCGCAGGAAGGGATCCTGGCCGCGCTCGAGGCGGCGGGCCATTCCGCCGGCGAGGTGGATCTCGTGGTGATCACCCACATGCACGGCGACCATATCGGCGGGCTGATGGAGGGCGAGACGCCCACCTTCGCCAATGCCCGCTATCTCACGGGGCAGGTCGAAAACGACCATTGGTCGGCGCAGCAGAACGAGGGCTACGAGGGCAAGGTGCGCCCGCTGCTCGAGACGATGTCCTTCGTGGCGGGCGGCGACGAGGCGGCCCCCGGCATCACCGCGGTCGAGGCCTTCGGCCATACGCCGGGGCACATGGCCTGGCGGCTCGAGAGCGACGGGCAGGCCCTGATGCTGACGGCGGATGCCGCGAACCATTATGCCTTCTCGCTCGGCCACCCCGACTGGGAGGTGCGCTTCGACATGGACAAGGCCGCCGCCGCCGCCACGCGCCGCGCCCTGTTCGGGCAGATCGCCGAAGAGCGCATCCCCTTCATCGGCTATCACATGCCCTTCCCCGCGGTGGGCTACGTCGAGACCTCGGGCGACGGCTTCCGCTTCGTGCCCGAGAGCTACCAGCTCATGCTGAACGGCTGAGCCGAGACGCCGGCCCACCGGAGCCCCCCGCATGGGGATCGTCAGTCCAGCCGGAAGGTCTTGTCGCGGCCGGTGGCCCCTCGGACGAGGGTCAGGCGGCTCTTGGCCACGCCAAGCGCCTTCGCCAGCACCTCGGTCACCGCGCGGTTGGCCTTGCCATCCTCGGGCACGCAGGTGACATGGACCCGGACCGTGCCCTCCTGCACGTCGATCCTCTCGCGCGAGGCACGCGGGGTCACCCGCACGGCGAAGGGCACGCCCGGCATGGCAAGATCACTCAGCTTCGGGTCGGTCATGGCTTCCCCCTTGCGCAAGTCCTAGCGCGGACGCAGGCTCGGCGCAAAGGGAGGGCGGCATGACCACGGGCTTCTTCTGGGACGAGCGGTGCTTCTGGCACCATGGCGGCAACTATGCGCTGACGCTGCCGGTGGGCGGGCTCGTGCAGCCGGGCGGCGGCCTGCCCGAAAGCCCCGAGACCAAGCGTCGGCTGAAGAACCTGCTCGACGTGACGGGCCTCTCGGGCGAGCTGCGCATGCTCCACGCCGCGCCCGCCACCGAGGAGGAGCTGCGTCTTGTCCATCCGCAGGGCTACGTGGCCGAGTTCAAGGCGCTCTCCGACCGGGGCGGCGGCGAGCTTGGGCTGCGCACGCCCTTCGGCCGCGACGGCTACGAGGTGGCGGCGCTGTCGGCGGGCCTGGCCACGGCCGCCCTGCGGCAGGTGCTCGAGGGGCGGCTGGCCAACGCCTATGCCCTCAGCCGCCCACCGGGGCACCATTGCCTGCCCGACTGGCCGAACGGCTTCTGCCTTCTCGCCAACATTGCGATCGCCGTCGAGGTGGCCCTCGCCGAACGGCGGGCCGAGAGGGTCGCGGTGGTGGACTGGGACGTCCATCACGGCAACGGGACCGAGGCGATCTTCCTCACCCGCCCCGATGTGCTGACGATCTCGCTCCACCAGGAGCGGAACTACCCACTCGACACGGGCGGCGCCGAGGTGCGCGGCGAGGGTGCGGGTCTGGGGGCCAACATGAACATTCCCCTGCCGCCGGGGACCGGCCACCGCGGCTATCTCGAGGCGATGGAGCGGCTCGTGCTGCCCGCGCTGCGCCGCCACCGGCCGGACGTCCTGGTGGTGGCCTGCGGCTTCGACGCGGGCGCCCTGGATCCGCTCGGCCGGATGCTGGCTTCGGCCGAGACCTTCCGGGCCTTGACCCGGATGATGAAGGAGACCGCCGCCGACCTCTGCGGCGGCCGGCTCGTCCTCGTCCACGAGGGCGGCTATTCCGAAGTCCATGTCCCCTTCTGCGGCCATGCGGTGCTGGAAGAGCTGTCGGGCAGCGGCATCCACGCGCCCGACCCGCTCGGCATGACCATCCAGGCGCGCCAACCCGGCCCCGCCTTCGATGCTTTCCTCAGCGCCCACCTGTCGGACCTGGCAACTCACTTCGCCTGATGCCCCAGGGCGCGTGCACATGCCCGCGCCCGAGGTCCCCCGCCCTCCCCCCGGCTTTCACTCTGCCCAAATATCCCGGGGGTCCGGGGGCAGCGCCCCCGGCGGCCGGACCTCGAGCCTCACGCCCCCCAGGTGCGCTCCAGCACCGCATACCAGTTCTCATGGCAGAGCTTGCGCATCAGCGCCTCGTCATAGCCGTGGGCGCGCAGGGCGGCCTGCAGGGCGGGCAGCCCCGTCACGTCCCCGATCCCCTGCGGGATCGTCGCCCCGTCGAAGTCCGAGCCCAGACCCACATGATCCTCGCCCAGCAGGCCGATCAGGTGGTCGAGATGGCGCAGGACCGGCTCCCAGCCCATCTCGGGCGACTGCCGGCCGTCCTCGCGCAGGAAAGAGGTGGCGAAGTTCAGCCCGACCATGCCGCGGCTCTCGCGGATCGCGTCGAGCTGGCGGTCGGTGAGGTTCCGGGTCGAGGGCGTCACCGCATGGGCGTTGGAATGGGTCGCCACCAGCGGCGCGTCGCTCAGCCCCGCCACATCCTCGAACCCCTTCTGGTTCAGGTGCGACAGGTCCAGCATGATCTTCAGCCGGTTGCACTCGGCCACGAGGCGCCGCCCGGCGTCGGTCAGGCCGCTGCCGGTGTCGGGCGTGCCGGGGAACCGGAAGGGTACGCCATGGCCGAACACGGTGGGACGGCTCCAGACCGGCCCGAGCGAGCGCAGGCCCAGCGAATGGAAGAGGTGGAGCGCATCCAGGTCCGCGCCGATGGCCTCGGCGCCCTCCATGTGCATGATGCCGGAGACGATCCCCTCGGCGTGGCAGGACCGCAGGTCCGCCACGGTCCGGCAGACCTTGAAGCGGCCGCGGGCCGCGCGCTCCATCCACAAGAGGTGGCCCGCCATGGCCAGCGCCACGGGCTGCGCCTGTTCGTGGCGGATCAGCGCGGGCAGGGGCAGATCGAACGGCGGATTGTTCATCATCGCCTCGAAATCGGCCGAGTCATGCGCCTGCGGCGAGGGGATGTAGATGGCGAAGAAGCCGCCCGCGAAGCCGCCCGCCTTCATGCGGGGCAGGTCGAGGTGGCCCGTCCCGTCGCCGCGCAGCCAGATCGTCTCGCGGTTGGCGGGGTTGCGCAGCAGCCGCAACAGGAAGTCGTTGTGGCCGTCGAAGACGGGGATCGTGTCGCTCATCGGATGCTCTCGGCGGGGCGGTATCCTTCGGACGCGGCCAGAAGGTCCCGGGTGTAGGTCTCGCGGGCGGCGCGGGCGCGCAGGTCCGCCCGTGTCAGTTCCTCGACCGCCTGCCCGTGCTGCATGACGAGCAGCCGCTCGCACATGTGCGCGACCACGGCGAGGTCGTGCGAGACGAGGATGTAGGTCAGCCCCCGCTCGGCCCGCAGCCGGTCGAGCAGGTTCAGCACCTCGGCCTGGATCGAGGCATCGAGCGCCGAGGTCGGCTCGTCGAGCAGCATCACCCGCGGCTCGAGGATCAGGGCGCGGGCGATCGCCACCCGCTGCCGCTGCCCGCCCGAAAGCTGGTGCGGATAGCGGAAACGGAAGCCCCGCCCGAGGCCCACCTCGTCGAGCGCGCGCAGGATGCGCGCCTCGCGGTCGTCGAAGCCATGGATGGCCAGTGGCTCGGACAGCACGCGGTCGATCGTGTGCCGGGGGTGCAGCGAGGCGTAGGGGTCCTGGAACACCATCTGCAGCCGGCGGTGAAATCCGGCCGAGCGCCGCCGGCCCAGCTCTTCGCCCGCCACGGTGACGCGGCCCTCGGAGATGGGCGCGAGCCCGCAGATGGCGCGGAGCACCGTGGACTTGCCCGAGCCGCTCTCGCCCACGATGCCGTAGCTTTCGCCCTCGGCCACGCGGAACGAGACACCGCGCACGGCATGAACCTCGCCGAAGCGGACATGGAGGTCGGAGACGTCGATCAGCGCCATCAGAGGGCCCATCCTTCTTCGCGCGTCAGCACCGGAAGGGGGCGCCGGCCTCCCTCGATCCGCGGCAGGCAGTTCAGCAACCCCTGCGTGTAGGGATGGCGCGCCTGCGCCAGTTCCGCGGCCTTCAGCTCCTCGACGACGCGGCCGGCATACATCACCAGCACCCGGTCGCAGAAACTGCCGACGAGCCGCAGGTCGTGGCTGATGAAGACGAGCCCCATGCCGCGGTCCTGCACCAGCCGGTCGAGGATGCGCAGCACCTCGATCTGCACCGTCACATCAAGCGCCGAGGTGGGCTCGTCCGCGATCAGAAGGTCCGGCTCGGCGATGAGCATCATGGCGATCATCGCCCGCTGGCCCATGCCGCCCGACAGCTCGTGCGGATAGGCGCCGAAAACGCGGGCCGGGTCGCGGATCTGCACCGCCTCGAGCATGGCCATCGCCCGGTCCCTCGCCTCGGCGCGCGAGGCGGTGCGGCGGGCGGCCTCCATCAGCTGGCGGCCGATGGTCATCACCGGGTTCAGCGAGAATTTGGGGTCCTGCATGACCATCGACATGCGGATGCCGCGCAGGCCCCGCCACTGGCGCGGGGTGGCGGCGCGCAGGTCGATCCCGTCGAACTCGAGCCGGTCGGCGGTGGCCCGACCCGGCGGAGGCGTCAGGCCCAGGATCGCGCGGCCGGTCTGGCTCTTGCCCGAGCCGCTCTCGCCCACGATCCCGAGCCGCTCGCGCCCGAGGGTGAAGCTGACGCCGCGGACGACCTCGGCCGGGCCCTGCCGGGTCGGAAAGGTCACGCGGAGGTTCTCGACATGGAGGAGCGTCATCGGCGGGCTGTCCGCCCGGCGGAAGCGTCGGAGCCTCCGGCGGGGATATTTGAGCCAGAATGAAAGCGCGCGCCGGAAGAGGCGGCGGCGGCGCGGCGGCGGACGGGGTGCGTGGGAAGGATCATTTGCGCGCCTTGGGGTCGAGCACGTCGCGCAGGCCGTCGCCCAGCAGGTTGAAGCCCAGCGACACGGCAAAGATGGCGAGGCCGGGCATGGTGGCCACCCACCAGTAGTCGATGATGAAGCGGCGCCCGCCCGCGATCATGGCGCCCCATTCGGGCTGCGGAGGCTGGGCGCCGAGGCCGAGGAAGCCGAGGCCCGCCGCGGTGAGGATGATGCCCGCCATGTCGAGCGTCACGCGGACCACGACCGAAGACAGGCAGAGCGGCGTGACATGGCCCCAGAGGATGCGCAGCGAGGAGGCGCCCTGCAGGCGGGCGGCGTTGATGAAGTCGCTGTCGCGGATCGTGAGCGTCTCGGCCCGCGCGAGGCGCGCGTAGGGTGGCCAGGAGGTGAGCGCGATGGCGATGATCGCGTTCTCGATGCCCGGACCGAGCGCCGCGACGAAGGCCAGCGCGAGGATCAGCCGCGGGAAGGCGAGGAAGATGTCGGTCGCCCGCATCAGCACCGTGTCGATCCAGCCGCCGAAATAGCCGGCGGTGGTGCCGATGGCGAGGCCGATGGGCGTCGCGATCACCGCCACAAGCACCACGACCATCAGCGTGAGCCGCGCGCCGTGGATCACCCGGCTGAAGATGTCGCGCGCCAGATCGTCGGTGCCCATCGGATGCTCCCACGAGGGGGGCTGGAGGCGGTCGGTGCGCAGGTCGCCGCCTACGATCGGGTCGTAGGGCGCGATCCAGGGGGCAAGGAGGGCCACCGCGATCAGGGCCAGGACGAGAGTGAGGCCCACCATCGCGAGGCGGTTGGCCTTCAGCGCAAGCCAGGTGCGGTAGGCCTGACCAAGCCGGGCCTGCCGCCGCGAGGCGGGCTGTTCCGACAGAAGCCACTCGGTCCGCGTCATGGCCGCACCTGCCGCCGCGTGCGCGGGTCGAGGATCGTGTAGAGCAGGTCCGACAGGAGGTTCAGCGCCACGAAGATGGCACCGATCACGAGTGTCCCGCCAAGGACGGCATTCATGTCGGCCACCTGCAGGCTGTTGGTGAGATAGAGGCCGAGGCCCGGCCAGGCAAAGACCGTCTCGGTCAGGACCGAGCCTTCGAGAAGCCCTGCATAGGACAGCGCCACCACGGTCACGAGCGGCACGGCCGCGTTGCGCAGCGCATGGACCCAGACGATCCGCCACTCGGGCACGCCCTTGACCCGGGCGGTGGTGACATATTCCTGCGCGAGTTCCGCCAGCATGAAGCTGCGCGTCATGCGGCTGATGTAGGCCATCGAGAAATAGCCGAGCAGCGCGCCGGGCAGGATGATGTGCGAGAAGGCGTTGCGGAAGGCGCCCCAGGCGCCCTGCATGGCGCTGTCGAGCAGGAGAAGCCCCGTCGTCACGGTGAAACTGTATTCATGGGCGATGTCGATCCGCCCCGGCCCCGCGACCCAGCCGAGCCGGGCGTAGAAGACGAGAAGGCCAAGCAGCCCGAGCCAGAAGATCGGCGCCGAATAGCCCACGAGGCCCAGGACGCGCACGACCTGGTCGATGGCGCGGCCCTGTTTCACGGCCGAGATCACCCCCAGCGGGATGCCGAAGAGCGTTCCGATCAGGATGCCCACGGTCGCCAGCTCGAGCGTGGCGGGAAAGACCCGTGCCAGATCGTCCGCGACCGGCCGCTTGGTCAGGAACGAGCTGCCGAGATCGCCCGAGAGCACGTTGCGCAGGTAGATCCAGAACTGCTCCCACACCGGGCGGTCGAGGCCCATGGCGCGATACATCGCGTCGTAGGTGGACTGGCTCGCACGGTCGCCGACGGCCCGCAGCACGGGATCGACCGACATGTAGCGGCTGATGACGAAGGTGACGAGAAGGAGGCCCAGGAAGGTCACCGCGACCGTGAGGGCCACCTTCGTGCCCTTCCAGAGCCAGAGGGAGAGGGCGCGGCCGCGCCCCCTTCCGATCTGCGGGGTTCCGGCCATTTACTTCGTCACGGCACGGAACGAGTTGTCGTTGAACGAGGGGCCGATGATGTAGCCCTCGACGTTCTTGCGCATGGCGACGACCTCGGATTCCTGGAACATGATCACGAAGGGCGAGGTTTCGAGCACCTCGCGCTGCATCTCGCGATACATCTCGGCGCGCTTGTCGGTGTCGCGTTCGAGCACCGCGGCATCGGCCTTGGCGGTCAGCTCGGGGATCTCCCAGGCGTTGCGCCAGGCGAGCGGTTTCGAGGCGGCATCGTCCGAATTGTCGGGGTTCTGCGCGAAGGTCGCGTTGGTGTGCGGGTCCTGATAGTCCGGGCCCCACTGGCCGATGTAGATGTCATGCGTGCGGGCGCGGTATTTCTCGAGCGTCTGGCCGCCGTCGCCGGGGATGATCTCGATGCGGATGCCGGCCTCAGCCATGGTCTGCTGGATCGCCTGCGCGATCGAGGTCACTTCGGGCGTGTTGCGGGTGTCCATCGTGACGGTGAAGCCGTCGGGCAGGCCGGCCGCGGCCAGAAGCTCCTTGGCCTTGGCGGGATCGAAGCTGTAGGGGTTTTCGTCCAGCGCGCCGAGGAAGCCCTCCGGCAGGAAGGTCTGGTGCTTCTTCTTCATGCCCTTGACCAGCGTCTCGGCGATGGCGTCGTAATCGACGAGCCATTTCATCGCCTCGCGCACCTCGGGCTTGGCCAGGTTCTCGTTCTTCTGGTTCAGGCCGAGGTAGAAGATCGTGCCCTTCACCCCGCTCTGGATCTTGATGTCGGGGTTCTGGCTCAGCGCCTCGATCTCTTCGGGCAGCAGCTTGCGCGCGATGTCGATGTCGCCCTGTTCGAGCAGCAGCCGCTCGGTCGCGGCTTCGGGGATGTGGCGGTAGATCGCGCGTGCCATCGCGGGCGTCTCGCCGTCCCAGTTGTCGTTCCGCTCCATCACGACGGCCTCGTTGGCGCGCCATTCGCGGATCGTGAACGGGCCCGAGCCGGCATAGTTGGTCTTGAGCCAGTTGTAGCCCCAGTCGCCGTCCACCTCGTTCGACTGCACCAGATCCTTGTCCACCACCGCGGCGACCGTCGCCGTCAGGCAGTAGAGCAGGAACGTCGGCGCATAGGCCTTGTCCATCTCGAAGGTGAAGGAATGGTCGCCGGTCTGGACGATCTTCTCGTCGACGTTGTCGGGGGTCAGGCCGAACTGGCCCAGGATGAAGGCCGGCGACTTGTCGAGCTTGACCGCGCGGACGAGACTGTAGACCACATCCTCGGCGGTCAGGTCGTTGCCCGAGGCGAACTTCTTGCCCTGACGGACCGTGAAGCTCATGGTCTTGCCGTCTTCGGACAGCTCCCAGCTTTCCGCCACGCGGCCGAAGATGTTCGAGACGTCGTTCACATCGTAGCCGATGATCGTCTCGTAGCTGTTGCCGATGATTTCGGAGGCGGTGAACTCGAACACCTCGGCCGGGTCGAGGGTGATCATGTCGTCGATCGCCCAGGCCTGGATGAAGGTGTCGGGCGGCGTCTCGGCGGAAAGCGGTGCCGTGGTCAGGGCGAATGCGGCAACGGCCGCCGTCGCCAGCAAGCGCGCTCGGATGAACATGGAGAACCCCCTGTCGAAGTGTTTTTCACGGGCTCCTGTCCGTCGCCGGGCGTCTGGACGGGCCCGGCAACATGCTGAGCAGCGGGTTGCGGAACTGTCAAGGGTTGCTCTCGGATCGGGAAACATGCGCCGGCAGACCGCCTTCGTCCGGCGCATCGCACCGCTTCGGCGCCGGATGCTGCCCCCGCGGGGGGCCGAAGTGCGCTTGACCCTGCCCGCCCGATCCTCAAGATCGCGCGCAAAGGAGACGCCCATGCCCGACGCGCGACCCGAGGTCCTCGATTTCCTGCTGAGCCGCCGCTCGCGCCCCGCCAAGACGCTGGCGCTGCCCGTGCCCGGCCGGAACCAGCTCGGCCCGATCCTCACGGCCGCGCTGCGCACGCCCGACCACGGCAAGCTCGAGCCGTGGCGGCTGCTGGTCCTCGAGGCGGGGGCCATGCCCCGGCTGGTCGCGCTGGCCGAGGCGCGGGCCGAGGCGCTTGGCCTCGATCCCGAGAAACGCGCCAAGGGCCGGTCGCAGTTCGAGCAGAGCCACTTGGCCGTGGTTGTGGTGGCCATCCCCAAGCCGTCCGACAAGGTGCCGGCGATCGAGCAGACGCTCTCGGCCGGCGCGGTCTGCCTCGGGCTGCTGAACGCCGCTCAGGCGGCGGGCTGGGGCGCCAACTGGCTGACAGGCTGGCCCGCCCACGACCGCGACTTCGTGCGCGAGGGTCTGGGGCTTGAGGATCACGAGTTCGTCGCGGGCATCATCCATATCGGCAGCGAGACCGTCGCCCCGCCCGACCGCCCCCGACCCGACATTGCCAGTCTCACCACATGGGTAAGTGAATGATCCGCGACTTTTTCCGCGCCATCGCCCAGATCGGCGACCCGCCCTTCCGGCGTGTCGTCCTGCTGGGCATCGGGCTCTCGCTGCTGCTGCTGATGGCCGTCTATGGCGGCTTCCTGTTCCTGCTGAACATGTTCGTGCCCGACACCGTCACGATCCCCTGGATCGGCGAGGTGGGCGCCATCGACACGATCCTCTCCTGGGGGTCCGCCGTGCTGATGCTCGGCCTGTCGGTGTTCCTGATGATCCCGGTGGCCTCGGCCTTCACGGGGCTCTTTCTCGACAGCGTGGCGGATGCCGTCGAGCAACGGCACTATCCGCAGCTCCCCCCGGCCACGCCGCTTCCCCTGATGGACCAGCTGATCGACAGCGCGAATTTCTTCGCGGTGCTGATCCTCGTCAACGTGATCGCGCTGGTGGTCTTCATCTTCGCCGGGCCGGTGGGGCCCATCCTCTTCTGGGCGCTGAACGGCTTCCTGCTGGGGCGGGAATATTTCACGCTGGTTGCGATGCGCAGGCTGGGGCGCGCGGGCGCCAAGGCCCTGCGCGCGCGCCACGCCGGACAGATCTGGCTGGCGGGGACGCTGATGGCGGCGCCGCTGTCGATCCCGATCCTGAACCTCGTGGTGCCGGTGCTGGGGGTGGCGACCTTCACCCACATCTTCCACCGGCTGGACGGCGCCCGCCGAACCTGAAGCCGAACCGCGCCGGCCCCTGGTCGGGCCGGCGCGTGATCAGAGCGGCGGAGGCGGGGGCATCCGCCCCATCACGTCGATGTCGCGCAGGCTGATCACGCCCGACAGGATGATCCCGCAGAGCACCGCCCAGACCAGCGTGCCCCAGAGCGTCGTGAGCCAGGCCTTGCGCCGGATCACATAGCCCGCGGGTGCGCCCCGCGGCGTGCCCGGCACCACATCCCCCGCCTCGTCCTGGCTCTGCACCCGCAGGGGGAGCAGGATGAAGAACACCATGAACCAGGTCACCGCATAGAGGACGATGGCGCCGGTGATGCTCATACCTGCTCAAGCTCCACGAGGCATCCGTTGAAGTCCTTGGGATGCAGGAAGAGCACCGGCTTGCCATGCGCGCCGATCTTCGGCTCGCCCGAACCCAGGACCCGCGCGCCCGAGGCCTTCAGCCGGTCGCGCGCGGCGATGATGTCCTCGACCTCGTAGCAGATGTGGTGAATGCCCCCCGCGGGGTTCTTCTCGAGGAATCCGTTGATCGGAGAGGTCTCGCCCAGCGGATAGAGCAGCTCGATCTTGGTGTTCGGCAGGGTGATGAAGACCACGGTCACGCCATGGTCGGGCTCGTCCTGCGGCGCGCCCACCTCGGCGCCGAGCGTATTTCGATATTGCGCCGCCGCAGCCTCAAGGTCGGGCACGGCGATGGCCACATGGTTCAGGCGTCCGATCATGATCTCTCCCTTGCGTCCGGTGGGGACGTTATGGGAGCGGCCCCCCTTCCGCGCAAGGGGTCAGCCGGTCGCGCGGGGCGCAGGCGGCTTAACCGGATCTTGACCCGGATCGGATTGACTGGCGCGACTCGCCCTTGCCGGAAGATCCCGATGCCCCATCTGCACCTCCTGCCCGATCCGCCGCCGTCCCCTGGCCCTTACCGGCCGCGGGGGCCGCTGCCTCTCGCGGGGCTGACCGTCCTCGCGGTCGAGGACAGCCACTTCGCGGCCGAAGCGATCCGGCTGCTGTGCCACCGCTCGGGCGCGCGCCTCCGACGGGCCGACGATCTCGAGGGGGCCCGGAAACATCTCGAGCGTTACATGCCCGACGCCGTGATCGTCGATCTCGGCCTGCCCGACGGCTCGGGCGAGATGCTGATCGCCCAGCTGGCCGCTGGCCCCGGCCCCGTGATCATCGCGGCCAGCGGTGACCCCACCCGGCGCGAGGCGGCCCTGGCCGCTGGCGCCCATGCCTTTCTGGAAAAGCCGCTCGACAGCCTCGCCCTCTTTCAGCAGGTCCTGCTCGACCATCTGCCGGGACGCCCGCGCCTTGTCGAGGATGAGACCCTGCCCCCGCCCGACCCGTTCTCGCTGCGCGAGGATCTCAATCGCGCGGCGGATCTGACCACAACCGTCCGGCCCGGAACGGCACGGGCGCGCTATCTGTCGGGCTTCGTGACCGGCATCGCGCGCAGCTGCGGCGACAAGGCGCTTGAACAGGCCGCCGTGGCCGCCCCGGACAGCGCCGAGGGGCTCGACCTCCTCCGACGCCTGATCTCCTCCAGGCTCGAGGGCCCGGCCGCAGCCGTCTGACGGCGCACCGTCACAGCAGCGGATCGGCCCCGCCCCGCACGAGCCCCGTCAGGTCCGACAGCCGCTCGATCTGCCGCCCGAAGCCGTCGAAGTTACGCGGAGACAACCAGGCCTCGAACGCCTCGCGCAGGGCGGGCCATTCCTTGTCGATCACCGAGAACCAGGCGGTGTCGCGGTTGCGCCCCTTCACCACCGTGGCCTGGCGGAACGTGCCCTCGTAGCTGAAGCCCAGCCGCTGCGCCGCCCGGCGCGAGGCAAGGTTCAGCGCGTCGCATTTCCATTCGCAGCGCCGGTAGCCGGCGGCAAAGCTCCAGGCCATCATCAGGAACAGCGCCTCGGTCGCGACCGGCGTGCGCTGGATCTCGGGCGAGAGGCAGATGTGGCCGATCTCGATCGAGCCCGCCTGGGGCGCGATGCGCAGGAAGCTTGCGACCCCGCCGCAATGGCCGGTGGCGCGGTCGCGGATCGTGTAGAACAGCGGATCGCCGCCCTCCTCGACCCCGCGCGCCCAATGATGATAGGCCGCCGTCGAGGCGAAGGGACCGTAAGGCAGATAATCCCAGAGCGTGTCATCCCCCGAAAACGCCCGGTGCAGATCGGCGGCATGGCGGTCGGCCGAGAGCCGCTCCAGCCGGGCATGGCGCCCCTCGAGCGCCTCGCCCGAGGGATGCGATGCCGAAACCCAGCCCGGAACCGGCTCGCCGAACCGCTTCACAAGTCAGTCCTTCGGCACGACACGCAGCCGCAATTCGCGCAGCTGCTCGTTGGTCGGCTCCGACGGCGCACCCATCAGCAGATCCTCGGCGCGCTGGTTCATCGGGAACATGATCACCTCGCGGATGTTCGCCTCATCCGCCAGCAGCATCACGATCCGGTCGATGCCCGCCGCGCAGCCGCCGTGGGGCGGCGCACCGTAGCGGAAGGCCTTGACCATGCCGCCGAACCGCTTCTCGACCTCCGAGGCCGGATAGCCCGCCAGTTCGAAGGCCTTGAACATGATCTCGGGCTTGTGGTTGCGGATGCCACCCGAGATCAGCTCGTAGCCGTTGCAGGCGAGGTCATACTGATAGGCCAGAACCTTCAGCGGATCGCCTTCCAGCGCCGCCATCCCGCCCTGCGGCATCGAGAACGGGTTGTGGCTGAAATCAACCTTCCCCTCGTCGTCCTTCTCGTACATCGGGAAATCGACGATCCAGGCGAAGCGGAAGCAGTTTTCCTCGGTCAGCCCCAGCTCGCGGCCGATCTCGTTGCGCGCGCGTCCCGCAACGGCCTCGAAGGTCTCGGGCTTGCCGCCAAGGAAGAAGGCCGCATCGCCCTCGCCCAGCCCCAGTTGCTGCCGGATCGCCTCGGTCCGCTCCGGCCCGATATTCTTCGCCAGCGGCCCGGCGGCCTCCATGGCGCCATCGTCGCCCTTGCGCCAGAAGATGTAGCCCATCCCCGGCAGACCCTGCGATTGCGCGAAGGCGTTCATCCGGTCGCAGAATTTCCGCGAGCCGCCCGTCGGCGCCGGGATCGCGCGGATCTCGGTGCCCTCGTTCTCCAGCAGCTTCGCGAAGATCGCAAAGCCCGAGCCGCGGAAATGCTCGCTCACCACCTGCATCCGGATCGGGTTGCGCAGGTCGGGCTTGTCCGAGCCATACCACAGCATCGCGTCGCGATAGGCGATCCGCGGCCAGTCGGCATCGACACGGCGCCCGCCGCCGAACTCCTCGAAGATGCCCTGGATCACCGGCTGCACCGCCTGGAACACGTCCTCCTGCTCGACGAAGCTCATCTCGACGTCGAGCTGGTAGAAGTCGGTGGGCGAGCGGTCGGCGCGCGGATCCTCGTCACGGAAGCAGGGCGCGATCTGGAAGTAGCGGTCGAAGCCCGCCACCATGATCAGCTGCTTGAACTGCTGCGGCGCCTGCGGCAGGGCGTAGAACTTGCCCGGATGCAGCCGCGACGGCACGAGAAAGTCGCGCGCCCCTTCGGGCGACGAGGCCGTGATGATCGGCGTCTGGAACTCGTTGAAGCCCGCGTCCCACATCCGGTTGCGCAAGCTGCGCACCACGTTCGACCGCAGCATCATGTTGGCGTGCAGCTTCTCTCGCCGCAGGTCGAGGAAGCGGTAGGTCAGCCGCGTCTCCTCGGGATAATCCACCTCGCCGAAGACCGGCATCGGCAGCTCGTCCGCCGCGCCCAGCACCGTCAGCCCGGTGGCATAGACCTCGATCTCGCCCGTGGCGAGTTTCGGGTTCACCAGCGCCGCGTCGCGGCCCTTCACGCGGCCCTCGATGCGGATCACCCATTCGGCGCGCACCGTCTCGAGCTCGGCAAAAGCGGGCGAATCGGCGTCGGCGATCACCTGGGTGATGCCGTAATGGTCGCGCAGGTCGATGAAGAGCACCCCGCCATGGTCGCGCACGCGGTGGACCCAGCCCGAAAGCCGCACCTCCTGACCGACGTGCCCGGCGTTCAGTTCCGCGCAAGTGTGGCTGCGATAGGCGTGCATTCGGCTCCCCTTCCCGAGGCTCTGGTTCGTCCGCGCCGATACACTCCCTGCCGAAGGGGAAGTCAAGCCGCCCGCCTTTTCACTCTGGCACAAATATCCCCCGCGGAGCGGCGCCTGAGCCGCGGCGGCCCGGCCGCTGCGGCGAGGCCGAAGGCTTGGCGGGAACCGCCTCCTTGCGGCTCAGAAGGGCCGGACCGCGTTGGCCGCAACGAAATGCGCGCCGAGCCCCGCGGCAAACATGATCCCGCCCGCCACGGCATGAAGAACCACCGCCATCGGAAAGCTCCGCCGCGTCTCGTAGGCCCAGCCGAAGACCAGCCCGCCGCAGAAGGTCAGCAGCGCCACAAGTCCGCTCCAGTACATCAGGTGGACCAGAGAAAAGAGCGCCGCATTGATCACGATACGCGCCCACCCCGGCGGCAGGAGCGCCCCGTAGCGGCGGAAGAACAGCGGCCGGAAGATCACCTCCTGCGGCAGGACCGACAGGAAGGGATAGACCAGAAGCACAGCCACAAGCATCGCCGGATGGTCGCGCGCCAGATCGAACAGCCGCTCGGGTCGCGTGGCCAGCACGATCGCCACCGCCCCCGCCAGCGTGGCGAGCGCGAAGCCCGCCACCAGCGGCCCGTCGATCGCCCGCCAGCCGCGCACGAGGTGCGACCAGTCGAAGTCCGGCGTCAGACCGAGCAGCACGAGGCCCAGCGCCGTGAAGGCGAACAGCGCCAGGAACATCTGCGAGGGCGGCAGGAAGAGCGCGATCACCACCGGCACGAACAGGTAGAAGGCGACGAACTCGGCCCAGAGCCGTGTTCGCGATGAAGATGTGGCCGGCATGTCCGCATGATCCGTTCGGGGTGATCCCCTGCGAACCGATCAGGAGGGCGCCGGTTCCCTTCCGGCGCCGTCCCCCGCCCATTCCGCCACCATCAACCCGCGCAGCGAATTGCCGACCCACAGCCGCACGCGGGGCAGCGCCTCGCCCGGCAGCGGCGCCTCGCGGCAGCGGCCCGCGTCCAGCATCGACTCGCGCAGGATCCCCGGCAGCAGCCCCGACGACAGGGGCGGCGTCCGCATCCCCTCACCCGCGTCGAAGAAGACGGTCGTGATGGTTCCGTCGCAGAGCTCGCCGCGCTCGTTGAGGAAGAGCAGCTCGTCGATCCCCTCCGGCAGCGCCGCCCGCGCGGCATCATAGGCCGCCCGGCGGCTCGACTTCACCTGCAGCCAGGGATCGGCCGAGCACAGCCGTTCCTCCGCGAGCCCCACCCGCCAGACGCGCTTCGCCGGCGGCAGCGGCACCACCTCGACGGCCATCCGCCCCTCGCGGTCGAGCGTGAGGCGCATCCGGGCAGGCGCCTCGGGCACCGCCGCCTTCAGCGCGTCGCCCGCCCCCCGGCACCGCCAGCCCAGCCGGGCCGCGGCCCCCTCAAGGCGCCTCAGATGGCGCCGGAGCCGCACAAGACGGCTTCCGTCCCACAGCAGCGTCTCGATGAGCCTCAGCTCGGGATCGTCGGCAGCTCCGCGAAGCGGGTCTTCCACAAGGCTTCCTCCCATTCGCCCTCGGCGGTCGAATCCTGCACGACTCCTCCGCCGACATCGAGCCGCAGCCTGCCCTCCGCGAACAGACGCAGCGTGCGGATCGCCACGTTGAAGGCCGCGCGCCCGTCCGGCGCCATCCAGCCCATCGCTCCGCAATAGAGGCCGCGGGGAAAAGGTTCCAGTTCCGAGATGATCTGCATGGCGCGGATCTTGGGCGCCCCGGTGACCGATCCGCAGGGAAAGAGCGCGGGCAGAAGCTCCGCGATCCCCGGCCGTCCGCCGAGACGGCCCGTCACGCGGCTCACCATCTGGTGCACGGTCGCATAGCTCTCGATGGCGAACAGTTCGGGCACCCGGACCGAACCCACTTCGGCAATCCGCCCGATGTCGTTGCGCAACAGATCCACGATCATCAGGTTCTCGGCCCGCCCCTTCTCGCTCTCGCGCAGCGCCTGGGCGAGGGCGGCATCGCGCGCCGGGTCGGCATCGCGGGGCGCCGTCCCCTTCATCGGCCGCGTCGAGATCCGGCCCTCGGCGTCGCAGTCGAAGAACAGTTCGGGCGAGGCCGAGATCGCAACCGGCCCGCCCAGCGCGCAGAAGGCGCCCTGCCCCACCGGCTGCCGCGCACGAAGCGCGCCATAGACGCCGAGCGCGCTGCCCGCCACAAGCTGCCCGTCGAAGGGGAAGGTCAGGTTGACCTGATAGCAGTCGCCTGCGGCAATATAGGCCATCAGCCGGGCAAAGGCCGCGTCATAGTCCGCCCGGGCGATGCGCGGGCGGAAGGGTGCAAGCCTCACCTCGGCCGCCTCGGCCGCCGCGCGGGCCAGCATGGGCCCGCCCGGGTCAGGCCCACGGAAGGCCCCGAACACCAGCAGCGGCTCGTCGCGCCGTGTGGGCATGAGGGGCGCGAGACGCGGCTCGAACACGAGCCCGGCCTCGTAGGCCACGGTTCCCGCGATCCAGAGCCCCTTCGCGCGCAGTTCATCCAGCCGCGCCAGCGCCGGGCGGAGCGCCTGCGGCTCGTCCACGATCACCGTCTCGACGGCGTCCCCAAACAGGGCCGGACCGCCCTCGGGTCCGTTCTCGCACAGGAACACGCTCTTCTCCTTCTGATGGCGGGCATCTAGCACGCTTGCCCCGCCCGGTGACAGCCCGCCCGCGACATGATGCAAGAGGGTTGCGCCGCGCGGCGGCAGGTCTATAACCGCGCCAATTTGCGCAGAGCGTAGAATCCGACCATCCCCGCCCGAACCGGGCGCGGGACCAGAGACATGGGGCCCCCGAATGCCGAAAAGAACCGATATCAGCTCGATCATGATCATCGGGGCCGGGCCCATCGTCATCGGGCAGGCCTGCGAGTTCGACTATTCCGGCGCCCAGGCCTGCAAGGCCCTGCGCGAAGAGGGCTACCGGGTCATCCTGGTGAACTCGAACCCGGCGACGATCATGACCGATCCGGGTCTCGCCGACGCCACCTATATCGAGCCGATCACGCCGGAAGTCGTCGCCAAGATCATCGAGAAGGAGCGCCCGGACGCGCTTCTGCCCACGATGGGCGGTCAGACCGGCCTGAACACGGCGCTCGCGCTGGCCGACATGGGCGTGCTGGAAAAGTTCGGCGTGCAGCTCATTGGCGCCAACCGCGAGGCCATCGAGATGGCCGAGGACCGCAAGCTCTTCCGCGAGGCGATGGACCGGATCGGGCTGGAAAACCCCAAGGCCACCATCATCGCCGCCCCGAAGCTGCCCAACGGGCGCTATGACATCAACGCCGGCGTGGCCGAGGCGATGGCCGCCATCGAATATGTGGGCCTGCCCGCGATCATCCGTCCCGCCTTCACGCTGGGCGGCACCGGCGGCGGCGTGGCCTACAACCGCGACGATTACGAGGCGATCTGCCGCTCGGGCCTTGACGCGTCGCCGGTGGCGCAGATCCTCGTCGATGAAAGCCTGCTCGGCTGGAAGGAATACGAGATGGAGGTGGTCCGCGACCGTGCGGACAACGCCATCATCGTCTGCTCGATCGAGAACGTGGACCCGATGGGCGTGCATACGGGCGACTCGATCACCGTCGCCCCGGCGCTGACGCTGACCGACAAGGAATACCAGATCATGCGCAACGGCTCGATCGCCGTGCTGCGCGAGATCGGGGTCGAGACGGGCGGCTCGAACGTGCAATGGGCGATCAACCCGGTGGACGGCCGGATGGTCGTGATCGAGATGAACCCGCGCGTGTCGCGCTCCTCGGCGCTGGCGTCGAAGGCCACGGGCTTCCCCATCGCCAAGATCGCGGCGAAGCTCGCCGTCGGCTACACGCTCGATGAACTGGACAACGACATCACCAAGGTCACGCCCGCCTCGTTCGAGCCCTCGATCGACTATGTCGTGACCAAGATCCCGCGCTTTGCCTTCGAGAAGTTCCCCGGCTCGAAGCCGGAACTGACCACCGCGATGAAGTCGGTGGGCGAGGTCATGGCCATCGGCCGGACCTTCCACGAATCGATGCAGAAGGCGCTGGCCTCGCTGGAAACCGGCCTGAGCGGCTTTGACGAGATCGAGATCCCCGGCGCGCCGGACAAGGCTGCGATCATCAAGGCGATCTCGGCCCAGACCCCCGACCGGCTGCGCCTGATCGCACAGGCGATGCGCCACGGGCTGTCGGACGATGAGATCCAGGCCGCCACCGCCTTCGACCCCTGGTTCCTCGCCCGCATCCGCGAAATCATCGACGCCGAGGCGAAGATCCGCGCGAACGGCCTGCCGCTGGCCGAGGAGCCGCTGCGCAAACTGAAGATGATGGGCTTTACCGACGCCCGGCTGGCAAAGCTGACGGGCCGCGAGGAAGGCCAGGTGCGCCGCGCGCGCCGGAACCTTGGTGTCAAGGCGGTCTTCAAGCGCATCGACACCTGCGCGGCCGAATTCGAGGCCCAGACCCCCTACATGTATTCCACCTACGAGGCCCCCGCGATGGGCGACGTGGAATGCGAGGCGCGGCCCTCGGGCGCGAAGAAGGTGGTGATCCTCGGCGGCGGCCCCAACCGGATCGGTCAGGGCATCGAGTTCGACTACTGCTGCTGCCACGCCTGCTTCGCGCTGACCGCGGCCGGTTACGAAACCATCATGATCAACTGCAACCCCGAGACCGTGTCGACCGACTACGACACGTCGGACCGGCTCTATTTCGAGCCGCTGACGCTGGAGCATGTGCTGGAAATCCTGCGGGTGGAGCAGGAGAACGGCACGCTGCACGGCGTGATCGTGCAGTTCGGCGGGCAGACGCCCCTGAAGCTCGCTCAGGCGCTGGCGCATGAGGGCATCCCGATCCTTGGCACCACGCCCGATGCGATCGACCTTGCCGAGGACCGCGAGCGCTTCCAGAAGCTGCTGAACGATCTGGGCCTGAAGCAGCCGATCAACGGCATGGCGCGGTCGCGCGACGAGGCCTTCGCCATCGCCGGCCGCATCGGCTATCCGCTGGTGATCCGCCCCTCTTACGTCCTCGGCGGCCGCGCCATGGAGATCGTGCGCGACGACGCCCAGCTCGAACGCTACATCCGCGAGGCGGTGCAGGTCTCGGGCACCTCGCCCGTGCTGCTCGACAGCTATCTGGCCGGCGCCATCGAGGTCGATGTGGACGCGCTCTGCGATGGCGAGAACGTCCATGTGGCCGGTATCATGGAGCATATCGAGGAAGCGGGCGTTCATTCGGGCGACTCGGCCTGCTGCCTGCCGCCGCATTCGCTCTCGGCCGAGACCATCGAGGAACTGAAGCGCCAGACCGTCGAGATGGCCCGCGCACTGCATGTGGTGGGCCTGATGAACGTGCAGTTCGCGATCAAGGACGGGGTGATCTTCGTTCTCGAAGTGAACCCGCGCGCCTCCCGCACCGTGCCCTTCGTGGCCAAGGCCACCGACAGCGCCATCGCCTCCATCGCGGCACGGCTGATGGCGGGCGAGCCGCTGAGCGCCTTCCCGCTGCGCGAGCCCTACCCGGCGGGCGTCGGCCCCGACACCGACCTGCCGCTGGCCGATCCGCTGACGCTGGCCGATCCGATCACGCCCTGGTTCTCGGTGAAGGAATCGGTGCTGCCCTTCGCCCGCTTCCCCGGCGTGGACCCGCTCCTCGGCCCCGAGATGCGCTCGACCGGCGAGGTGATGGGCTGGGACCGCAACTTCGCGCTCGCGTTCCTCAAGGCGCAGATGGGCGCCGGCACACATCTGCCCGAGGGCGGCCGCGTCTTCCTGTCGGTCAAGGATCAGGACAAGACCGATGCGCTGGCCAAGGCCGCCGCCGGGCTGACCGCGATGGGCTTCGAGATCGTGGCGACGAAAGGCACCGCCGCCTGGCTGAGCGCGCAGGGCATCGAGGCGACCTCGGTCAACAAGGTCTATGAGGGCCGCCCGAACATCGTGGACCGGCTGAAGAACGGCGACATCACGCTGGTGATGAACACGACCGAGGGGACGCAGGCGATCAGCGACAGCCGCGACATCCGCCGCGTCGCGCTGATGGACAAGATCCCCTACTTCACCACCGCCGCCGCAAGCATCGCCGCCGTCGAGGCGATGCAGGCCCGCGGCGAAGGCTACGGGGTGCGCACCCTTCAGGGCTGACGCCACCGGGCCCCGGCCGCCTTCGCGCGGCCGGGCCGGCCCTCTTCCCCCTCCTCGTCGGCGGAACCCTGCGCAGCGCGCCGGCCGCGCGCGGCGCTGCGGGACTAATCCGGCCGCGCGCTACGTCCTTCCTTGCAGTCCTGCGACGCCGCAGGGCGCCCCAGTCAAGGAGACCAACGGAATGCCGACGATCATCGGAAACGGCTCGGCCAACCGGCTGAACGGCAGCAACCTCAACGACATCATTCGGGGCCTGGATGGCGAGGACACCATCTTTGGCAATGGCGGGCGCGACCGCATCGAGGGCAACGACGACGACGACCTGCTCTATGGCGGCGCCGGCGCGGATACGATCCTCGGCGGCAAGGGCGAGGACCGGCTTTACGGTCAGGGCGGCGACGACCTGATGACCGACGAGAGCGGCAACGACCGCTTCTTCGGCGGCGCGGGCAACGACACGATCCGCGCCGGCGAGGGCAATGACCTGCTCGACGGCGGCACCGGGGCCGATTTGCTTGTCGCGGGCTCCGGCAACGACACGCTGCGCGGCGGCGACGGCGCTGACCGGCTGCACGGCGGCGAGGGCAACGACCGGATGAGCGGCGGCGCCGGCAACGACCGGATGTGGGGCGGCGAGGGCGATGACGTGCTGAACGGCGGCCGGGGCAACGACGTGATGATCGGCGGCGAAGGCGACGACCGCTTCGTGTTCAACTTCGGCGCCGATGTGATCCGCGACTTCGACGACGATGACGACAAGATCGACCTGTCGTCCTTCGGTCTCACCTACGCGCAGGTGATGAACCGGACCGTCGAGCGAGGCGAGGATGTGCTGATCCGCATCGGCGCCCATTCCCTGCGCATCGAGGACACGTCGCGCAGCGATCTCGACCGCGACGACTTCATTCTGTGACCCGGCGCGACGGGGCGGCGTTCAGGCCGCCCCGTCGTTCCGGCGCGGCGCGGGACAGCTTTCGCTTGACTTGCAGCCGGAAAACCCCCATCTCCGCCAAGACGCCCAAGACCCCGCTGCCGCGTGAGCAGCCGCTCCCGATCGGGGGCCAGGGTCGGGCCGACAGGTTCCCACCGTCACGCAGGGGCACCGCGGCATATCCCGTGCCGCCCCGCCTCCCGCCTCCCCTGAAGGGGAGACACTCCCATTCCGCGGGCCGATGCCCGCCTGCCGAAAGATGACCATGGCTGATTTCAGCACGCTCGGGCTGTCCGAGAAGATTCTTCAGGGCCTTGCCAAGGCCCAGTTCACCAAGGCCACCCCGATCCAGGTCGAGGCGATCCCGCATGTCATGCAGGGGCGCGACCTGATGGGCCTGGCCCAGACCGGCACCGGCAAGACGCTAGCCTTCGGGCTGCCGCTCTTGCACCGCCTGCTGGGCGTCGGCCACCCGCCGCCGCCGCGCACCATCCGCGCGCTGATCCTTGCGCCCACGCGCGAACTGGTGAGCCAGATCGCCGCCAACCTCGAGCTGTTCACCAAGGGCACGCCGGTCAAGGTCGTCACCATCACCGGCGGCGCCTCGATCAATCGCCAGACCGAGCGGCTGGCGCGCGGGGCGGACATCATGGTGGCCACGCCGGGTCGCCTCATCGACCTGCTCGACCGCAACGCGGTGGTGCTCGATCATACGGGCTATCTGGTGCTGGACGAGGCCGACCAGATGCTCGACATGGGCTTCATCCACTCCCTGCGGAAGATCGCGCGCTTCCTGCCGCTCAAGCGGCAGACGCTGCTCTTCTCGGCCACCATGCCGAAGCTGATCGAGGAGCTGGCCCACACCTTCCTGCGCGAGCCGGTTCGCGTGCAGGTGGCCCCGCCCGGCAAGCCGGTCGAGAAGATCGCGCAGGGCGTGCACTTCATCCCGCAGGGTGACAAGGCCAAGCTGCTGGAGAGCTACCTGCTCAAGCATCCGGGCGAGCAGGCGCTGGTCTTCGGCCGCACCAAGCACGGCTCGGAAAAGCTGATGAAGCTGCTGGTCAGCTGGGGCTTCAAGGCGGGCTCGATCCACGGCAACAAGAGCCAGAACCAGCGTGACCGCACCCTGACCGAGTTCCGCGACGGCACGCTCGACGTGCTGGTGGCCACCGATGTGGCGGCCCGCGGCATCGACATTCCGGGCGTGCGCCACGTCTACAACTACGACATGCCGAACGTGCCCGAGAACTACGTCCACCGGATCGGCCGCACCGCCCGCGCCGGCGCCGAGGGCAGCGCCGTTGCCTTCGTCGCCCCGGCCGAGATGGATGAGTTCCGCGCGGTCGAGAAGCTGCTGAAGCAGCCGATCCCGGTCATCGGTGGCGCGCCCTGGGCGGCCGACATCGTGGCCGCCGCACCGCGTCCGGGGCAGAAGCCGCGGCAGGGCGGCCGTCCCAGGGCCGCCGGCAAGCTGCAGGGCAAACCGCAGGGTCAGGCGAAGGCGCATCCGCGCGCCGGACGTGCCTCGGGCGTGCCCGGTGGACAGGCGGCGCCCAAGCGTCCCCAGCGCGGTCCGCGTCGCAGCGAAGCCGCTCGCGGCTGAAAAGATACATCCAGGGCAGCCTGCTTCCTGGTGACGCAGGCTGCGATTCCGGCGGGCGCCGGCATTCAGGATCGCGCATAATGAAGCTCCGGTGAGCCGGAGTTGTAACGAGTATCCGGCGACTGCAGCGCCGGGGGTTAGCCTTACGAGTGAACACGCATTGCGCGAAGGGGCCCGGCAGATGCCGGTGGCAACGCCACCCGCCTGCCGGGCAACCCTTCGCTGCGGATCGGCCCCTCTCCCCACATGTCGCGCCGGATCAGCCCGCCCGACGGCTTGATGCGGATCAAGGCGATCGGAACGGCCTGTGCGGCAGACTGCCCGCGGACACGTTGGCCCTTCCCCCGGAGATCCTCGCCATGACCCGCCTGATGATGATCCTGTTCTCGTTCATTTCCGTCACTCTCATGGGCATCTGCATCGTGATCGCCCTCGTGACCGGGAACGACACTCTCACTCCGATCGTGGTCTCTGCGGCAATCGGCTTCGTGGCGGCGCTCCCCGCGAGCTTCATCATCGCGCGCAAGCTCGCCTGATTCCCGGCCAGCCAGACAAGGAGATCGCGATGAAGAAGGAAGCACCCGCAGGATATTCGAGGATGCAGGTCATCCTGCATTGGGCGGTGGTGGTGCTCATCGTGGTGCAGTTCCTGCTCGGGCCTGCCATTGCGACCGTGTTCGAGGGGATGCAGACCGGCAGCCCACAGGGCGTGACGGCCTTGGCTTGGGTGCATGTGGTGCTCGGGATGGCGGTGCTGCTTTTTGCCTGCTGGCGTGTGGGCCTGCGCTTTGCGCGCGGCGTTCCGGCCCCCGCCTTCGAGCCGAAAACCCCCGAGCAGGGCTTTCTGGCCTTCGTCACCCACGAGCTGACCTTCTTCCTCTACCTCGCGATTCTCGCCATGCCCATTCTGGGTGCGGTTGGCTGGTTCTACGGCAACGGGGTCGCCGCCTCGGCCCATGCCAGCATGAAATACCTGCTGATCCTGGTGGTGGCGGTGCATGTCGGCATCTCGCTCTTCCACCAGTTCGTGCTGCGCGACGGCGCGTTCGAGCGGATGCGGAAGATCCGCGACTGATCCTGCGGGGGCGGGCCGGCCGGCCCGCCCCGCGGCCTTCAGGCGTCGAGGAACACCCGGACCGTATCCTCGAACGCGCGGGGCTTCTCGGCGTGAAGCCAGTGCCCCGCCCCCTTCAGCTCGGCAAAGCGCGCGGCGGGGAAGAGCCGCAGGATCGTCTCGCGATGCTCGGGCCGGACATAGGTCGAGAGTTCGCCGGTCAGGAACAGCGTCGGCCCCTCGAACCGGCCCTCGACCGCGGGCCAGCCGACGATATGGGGCATCTCGGCGGCCAGCAGGTCGAGGTTCAGCCGCCAGCGCGGCGGGTCGGATTTCAGATCCAGCGATTGCAGGAAGAAGGCGCGCAGGCCCGCGTCGGGCAGCACCTCGGCCAGCTTGCGGTCGGCGTCGCCCCGCGTCGCGACCGTCGCCGGATCGAGCCCGCGCATCACATCCACGTTGCGCGTCTGGTCATGGTCATAGGCCACCGGCGCCACATCGGCCACCACCAGCCGCCGCACCCGTTCGGGTTCGGTCAGCGCAAGCATCATCGCGGCCTTGCCGCCCATGGAATGCCCCAGCACATCCGCCTGCCCGCCCTGCGCCCGGATCACCTCGGCGAGGTCGGCGGCCATGTCGGGATAGCGGTGGGTCTCGGTCCAGGGACTGTCGCCATGATTGCGCATGTCCACGGCGATCACCTTGCGCGTCTCGGCAAGGCGGCGGCAGATCACGCCCCAGTTCCGCGCCGAGCCAAAGAGCCCATGCGCGATCAGAAGCGGCGGTGCGTCGGACGGCTGCTCCGCCCGGTAGAGGGTCATGTTCAGCATGGGGCGGTTCTAGCCCGTTGCCGCACCGCCTTCCAGAGCGGTTGATCGCTCCGGTTCCGCTTCCTAATCTGGCGCCGTGGCAGAGGGATGAGCATGAGTGCTTTGGCGATCAGGCAGATGGTGGATCGTGTGGCGGCCCTGATGGAGGAGCGGCTCCATGTGCGCGGGCAGGGCCTGACGGCCAAGTTGAAGCGCGGGGCGGGCCGCCTGCCCCGCCGGGTGCGGGCCGCGGCACGGGATCTGGCGCGGGCGGGCGAGATGGCGCGCGATCCGCGGCTGCTCATGCAGATGGATTTCGAGAAGGTCTCGGCCGACTATGACCTCTGCGTGCGGCATCTCGTATCGATCGATGCCCGGACGCGGATCATGGGTCGGGTGCTGGCGTTGGTTCGGGTCGTGGCGGCGGCGGGCCTGCTGGCCGGAGGTGCGGCCTTCGCCGTGGCGCGCCTGCGCGGCCTGATCTGACGGGGCGCGCGCCCTGCACGAGCGCGCGCCACGCCGGTCTCAGAGCGTCGGGTAGAGCGGGAAGCGGGCGCAGAGCGCCGCAACCTTGGCCTTGACGGCCTCCTCGACCGCGGCATTGCCCTCTTCGCCATGGGCGGCGAGCCCGTCCACCACCTCGACGATCAGGCGGCCGATCTCGCGGAACTCCTCCTCGCCGAAGCCGCGGGTGGTGCCGGCCGGGGTGCCGAGGCGGACGCCCGAGGTCACCATCGGCTTCTCGGGGTCGAACGGGATGCCGTTCTTGTTGCAGGTGATGTGCGCGCGGCCCAGCGCCTTTTCGGTCGCGTTGCCCTTCACGCCCTTCGGGCGCAGGTCCACGAGCATCACATGGGTGTCCGTGCCGCCCGTCACGATGTCGAGCCCGCCCTTCATCAGCTCGTCCGCCAGCGCCTGCGCGTTCTTCACGACCTGCGCGGCATAGGCCTTGAACTCGGGGCGCAGCGCCTCGCCGAAGGCCACGGCCTTCGCGGCGATCACATGCATCAGCGGGCCGCCCTGGATGCCGGGGAAGATCGCCGAATTGACCTTCTTCGCGATCTCCTCGTTGTTCGTGAGGATCATGCCGCCGCGCGGGCCGCGCAGGGTCTTGTGCGTCGTGGTGGTGGCCACATCGGCGTAGGGGAAGGGCGAGGGATGCGCGCCGCCCGCGACGAGGCCCGCAAAATGCGCCATGTCCACCATGAGCCAGGCGCCGACTTCATCGGCAATGGCGCGGAACTTCGCGAAATCGATCTGGCGCGGGATGGCCGAGCCGCCGGCGATGATGAGCCGGGGCTTGTGCTCGCGGGCCAGCGCCGCGACCTGATCATAGTCGATCCGCTGGTCCTGCTGGCGCACGCCATATTGGACCGCATGGAACCACTTGCCCGACTGGTTCGGCGCCGCCCCATGCGTCAGGTGCCCGCCCGAGGCCAGCTCCATCCCGAGGATCGTGTCGCCCGGCTTGATCAGCGCCTGGAACACGCCCTGGTTGGCCTGGCTGCCCGAGTTGGGCTGGACGTTGGCAAAGGCGCAGCCAAAGAGCTGCTTCGCCCGCTCGATGGCCAGCGTCTCGGCGACGTCCACATAATCGCAGCCGCCGTAGTAGCGCTTGCCCGGGTAGCCCTCGGCGTATTTGTTGGTCATGACCGAGCCCTGCGCCTCCATCACGGCGCGGCTCACGATGTTCTCCGAGGCGATCAGTTCGATCTCGTCGCGCTGCCGGCCAAGCTCGCCGGTGATCGAGGCGAAAAGCTCGGGGTCACGGGAGGACAGGCTTTCGGTAAAGAAGCCGTCGTCGCGGTGCGGGGCGTTCATGGGCGTCTCCTGTGGAAAGGGTTGCGCCCATTTAGAACATCGAAGCCGCGACAGAAAGTCAGGAAAACGACGCATGGCCGGGATTGCGCGAAGCGGTGGCGCGCGAGGGGTTGAGTTTGCCGCACGCCGGGTCCAACACTGGCCGCCACGGCAGCCGGAGGGGGACATGACGCCACAGCGCATCGGATTCGTGGCGAGCCCGGCCCCCGTCGCGCAGGAGGCGCTGGTGGCGATGGAGGCCCGATATGGCCAGTGCCCCCTGCCGGAGGCCGAGGTGATCGTGGCGCTTGGCGGCGACGGCTTCATGCTTCAGACGCTGCACGAGACGCAGAGCCTCGACATCCCGGTCTATGGCATGAACCGCGGCACGGTCGGCTTCCTGATGAACGGCTATGCCGGAGACGGCCTGCGCGAGCGGCTGGCCGAGGCCGAGGAAGAGATCCTCAACCCGCTCGTCATGACCGCCGTCACCGAGGCGGGCGAGGTCTTCCACCGGATCGCGATCAACGAGGTCTCGCTGCTGCGGGCCGGGCCGCAGGCGGCGTGGCTGAAGATCTCGGTCGATGGCAAGGTGCGGATGGAAGAGCTGGTCTGCGACGGCGCGCTGGTCTGCACGCCCGCGGGCTCGACGGCCTACAACTACTCGGCGCACGGGCCGATCCTGCCGATCGGCGCCGACGTGCTGGCGTTGACCGCCATCGCGCCCTTCCGGCCGCGCCGCTGGCGCGGGGCGCTGCTGCCCAAGACGGCGACCGTGCGTTTTGACGTGATCGATGCGCGGAAGCGGCCGGTGATGGCGGATGCCGACGGCCGCTCGGTGCGCGATGTGGTCTCGGTCGAGGTGCGCAGCGAGCCGGCGATCCGGCACCGGCTGCTGTTCGACCCCGGCCACGGGCTCGAGGAGCGGCTGATCCGCGAGCAGTTCGTCTAGCGCCCGGCCTCAGCGGAAACGGTCGGCCAGCCTTTGCAGCGCGCTGCGCGTGTCGGGGGCGGCTTCGGGCGCCTCGGGGGCGGCGGCCTTCGCCTCGCCCTTCGGCTTCTCGGGCTTCGGCGGCTGCATCCGCAAGGCCACGGCGTTCTGGAACCGCGCCCCGTCCCCCCGCGCCAGCGCCTCGGCGCCGTCGGCGATCCCGCGCAGAAGATCCTCGAGCCAGCCCTGATCGGCCTTGGCGAAATCGTTCAGCACATAGGAGGCGACCGCATCCTTGTGCCCCGGATGGCCGATCCCCAGCCGCACCCGGCCGTAGGCCTCGCCGACATGGGCATGGATCGAGCGCAGCCCGTTGTGACCCGCGTGCCCCCCGCCCTGCTTCAGGCGCAGCCTGCCCGGCGCGAGATCCAGCTCGTCATGAAAGACGGTCAGATCGGCGGGGGACAGCTTGTAGAAGCGCATCGCCTCGCCCACCGACTGCCCCGAGAGGTTCATGAAGGTCTCGGGCTTCAGAAGCAGCACCTGCTCGGCGCCCAGCCGCCCCTCCGAGGTCACGCCCTGAAAGCGCGAGCGCCACGGACCGAACCCGTGCGCCGAGGCGATGGCCTCGACCGCCATGTAGCCGATGTTGTGCCGGTTGCCCGCATAGCGCGCACCGGGATTGCCGAGACCGACGAACAGCTTCATGGGCAGGCTCCTTTCGGGACCGGGCCTGTTTACGGTCGCGGGGGCCGTCCGGCAACCCTTCGGGCCGCGCGCATCGACGGGCATGGGCCGGAACGCAAAGGGCGGAGGCACCCTGCCCCCGCCCCCCCGCAATCCGCTCGCTCGTGGCTCAGGCCTCGGCGGCTTCTTCCTCATTGTCCGACGAGCGCAGGCCCGACGGCGCCGAGATGTTGGCGATCACGAAGTTCCGGTTGATCGTCGGAACCGCGCCTTCCGGCAGGGCGATGTCCTGGATGTGGATGACATCGCCGATCTGCTTGCCGGTCAGGTCCACGGTGATGTGATCGGGGATGTCGCCCGCGGTCACTTCCAGTTCCACCTCGGGGCGCACCACCGTCAGGGTGCCGCCACGCTTCAGGCCCGGGGCCTGGTCGTGGTTCTCGAAGGTGACGTGGATGAACAGGTTGATCCGGCTCGTGCGGCGCAGGCGCATGAAATCGACATGCGTCGGCAGGTCCTTGACCACGTCGCGCTGCACGCCGCGGCAGATCACACGGACGTCTTCCTGACCTTCGACCTTGAGGTTGAACAGCGTCTGCAGGAAGCGGCCCTTCTTCAGCCGGTTCAGCAGGTCGTTGTACTTGACGTTGATCGACAGAGGCTCTTGCCCACCGCCGTAAACGATGCCGGGTACGTAGCCCTCACGACGAGCTTGACGAGCGGCCCCCTTGCCTGTCCCCGTCCGTACCTCAGCCTGAAAATCCGGGATTTCACCAGCCATTGAGGTTCTCCATATGTGAAACGCCCCATCCTCCAAGGGTGCATGGGGTCGCAAGGCGCCGCCTTAGACGATCCTCGCCCGGAAGGAAAGGCCCCGCGTGCGGATTCCACGCATCCGGCGGCGCTCCGGCCGGGGCTCAGGCCCAGCGTCCCTCGAAGTCCTGCGGCACCAGCAGATTGTGCGGCCCCAGTGCCTTGACGTCCTTCTCGCCGCACAGCGCCATCGAGACGTCCAGTTCCTTCCAGATCACCTCGAGCGCGCGCCGCACGCCCGCCTCGCCCATCGCGCCGAGGCCATAGATGTAGGAGCGGCCGATGTAGGTGCCCTTCGCCCCCATCGCGAGCGCCTTCAGCACGTCCTGTCCCGACCGGATGCCCCCGTCCATGTGGATCTCGACCTGATCGCCCACCGCCCGAACGATCGGCGGCAGCATGCGGATCGACGACAACGCCCCGTCCAGCTGCCGCCCGCCGTGGTTCGAGACGATGATCGCCTCGGCCCCGAAATCCGCGGCGCGGCGGGCATCCTCCTCGTCGAGGATGCCCTTCAGGATCAGCTTGCCGCCCCACTTGTCGCGCAGCCGGGCGATCTTGCCCCAGTCGAGCTGCGGATCGAACTGCTCGGCGGTCCAGCTTGCGAGGCTCGTCGTATCGCCCACCCCCTTGGCATGACCCACGATGTTGCCGAAGGTGCGCCGCGGGGTCTTCAGCATCTCGAGGCCCCAGCCCCATTTCGTCGCCAGATCCATCATCACCGGCAGCGTCATCTTCGGCGGCGCCGAGAGGCCGTTCTTCAGATCCTTGTGACGCTGGCCGAGGATCTGCAGGTCGAGCGTCAGCACCAGCGCCGAGCAGCCCGCCTTCTTCGCCCGCTCGAGCATCGAATCGACGAACTCCTCGTCCTTCATGACGTAAAGCTGGAACCAGAAGGGTTTCGTGGTGGCCGCCGCCACGTCCTCGACCGAACAGATCGACATGGTGGACAGCGTGTAGGGCACGCCGAAGGCCTCGGCCGCGCGGGCCGCCTTGATCTCGCCATCGGCGCATTGCATCCCGGTCAGCCCGACCGGGGCCAGCGCGACCGGCATGGACACCTCCTGCCCGATCATCGTGGATCGGGTCGAGCGGCCCAGCATGTCCACGGCGACCTTCTGGCGGAGCCGGATCTTCTGGAAGTCCGAGCAGTTGTCGCGGAAGGTCTGCTCGGAGTAGCTGCCCGACTCGCAATAGTCGAAGAACATGCGCGGCGTGCGCCGGCGGTGCATCCGCTTCAGATCCTCGATGCAGGTGATGACGGGCATGGTGCTCTCCGGCTGGAACTGGTCATGTTTCCTTACCGGCCATGCCGCAACAGATCAACGGATGATGCAGCGCCGACAGGCACCTCCCGCGCCGCGGGCCGAAATCCCGACAGGGGCCGGCGGGCGCGGATGGCCGCCAGAGAGACCGCGTCCGCTCGTTCCGTGGCAACGCCGTCGGCGGGGGTTCGATGCCCCCGGCGACGGCACCTCCCCCGGCCGTTTCCCCGTCAGGCGGCGTGAGCGCCGGCCGCCAGCGCCGCCACCCGGTCCAGCACCTCCGCGACCGGACGGCCCTCCGCCACGAGCTTCACGATCGCCGAGCCAACCACGCAGCCGTCGGCCACGCCCGCGATGTCCCGCGCCGCCTCGGGCGAGGTGATGCCGAATCCCACGATCACCGGCAGGTCCGTCGCCGCCTTCAGCCGCGCCACCTCGGGCGCCACATCCACCGCCTGCGCGGCGGCCGCCCCGGTGATCCCGGTGATCGAGACGTAATAGACGAAGCCCGACGTGTTCTGCAGCACCTTGGGCAGGCGGCGGTCGTCGGTCGTGGGGGTGGCCAGCCGGATGAAGTTCAGCCCCGCCGCCTGAGCGGGCAGGCACAGCTCGGCATCCTCCTCGGGCGGCAGGTCCACCACGATCAGCCCGTCGATCCCGGCCTCCTGCGCCTCGGCCACAAAGCGGTCCACGCCGCGCGCATGGATCGGGTTGTAGTATCCCATCATGACGATCGGGGTCGAAGCATCGCCCCTGCGGAACTCCCGCACCATCGCGAGCGTCCTTGCCAGCGTCTGCCCACCCTCGAGCGCGCGCTGCCCCGCCGTCTGGATCGTCGGCCCGTCCGCCATCGGATCGGTAAAGGGCATGCCCAGCTCGATGATGTCCACGCCCGCGCCGGGCAGGCCCTTCATCACCTCGAGCGAGGTCTCGAGATCGGGATCGCCCGCCATGATATAGGCCACGAAGGCCTTCTTCCCCTCGGCCCGAAGCCGCCGGAAGGTGTCATCGATCCGCGTCATTGCCCTGCCCTCGCCCGTGTCGGCTGCCGGTTTGCGTCACCGGCGCGGGAAAATCAATGGGCGGAAGGGCGCGCCCCCCTCCCGGATCGTTCGGCCGCCGGCGCACCGGCTGGTTCCATTCCCCTTCGCGCAAGCCCGCGCGCTCGCCGCCGAGCCCCCGGCCGTCGCCTCGCGGCCGCGGCCGGGCAGGCGCTCCATGCCCTCCGCCGCCCGCTTGCCTTGGATGGGGCGCTTCCCTATGAAGCGGCAGAGCTTTCAAGGAGTGGATCATGGGCTTCCGCATGGGGATCGTCGGCTTGCCGAACGTGGGCAAATCCACGCTCTTCAACGCCCTCACCCGCACCGCCGCCGCGCAGGCGGCCAACTTTCCCTTCTGCACCATCGAGCCCAACGTGGGCGAGGTCGCCGTTCCCGACGCGCGGCTCGACATTCTCGCGAAGATCGCGGGCTCCAGGCAGATCATCCCGACGCGCATGACCTTCGTCGATATCGCGGGCCTCGTCCGCGGCGCCTCGAGGGGCGAGGGCCTTGGCAACCAGTTCCTCGCCAACATCCGCGAATGCGACGCCATCGCCCATGTGCTGCGCTGCTTCGAGGACGGCGACATCACCCATGTCGAGGGGCGTATCGACCCCGTGGCCGATGCCGAGACGATCGAGACCGAGCTGATGCTCGCCGACATGGATTCGATCGAGCGGCGGCTGTCGAACCTCTCGCGCAAGCTCAAGGGCGGCGACAAGGAGGCCGCCGATCAGGACCGCCTGCTGCGCGCCGCGCTGGCGGCGCTCGAGGCGGGCAAGCCGGCCCGGACGGTGGCGGTCTCGGCCGACGACCAGCGCGCCTGGCGGATGCTGCAGCTTCTGACCGCCAAGCCCGTCCTCTATGTCTGCAACGTCGAGGAATCCTCGGCGGCCAGCGGCAATTCCCAGTCGGCCCGGGTGGCCGAGATGGCCAAGGCGCAGGGCGCGGCCACGGTGGTGATCTCGGCCCGCATCGAAGAGGAGATCGCCCAGCTTCCCGCCGAGGAGGCCGCGATGTTCCTCGAGGAAATGGGTCTCGAGGAAGCCGGGCTCGACCGGCTGATCCGCGCGGGCTATCAGCTTCTCGGCCTGCAGACCTACTTCACCGTCGGGCCGAAGGAGGCGCGCGCCTGGACGATCACCAAAGGGATGCTCGCCCCGCAGGCCGCCGGCGTGATCCACGGCGACTTCGAGAAGGGCTTCATCCGCGCCGAGACAGTGGCCTACGAGGATTATGTCGCAGGACAGGGCGAGGCGGGCGCCAAGGAGGCCGGCAAGTTCCGCATCGAAGGCAAGACCTACGAGGTTCAGGACGGCGACGTGCTGCACTTCCTGTTCAACGCCTGAGGGAACTTCTCGACCTGCGCCTGGGCCGGGGCACGGACGGGGGCGTCACGCCTGCTGCAGATCGATGATGTTGGCCCCGGGGCAGGCGTCCCGGGCGATCTCGCACAGGTGGCGGTGGTGGGTGAGGTAGATCACCTGCCCCACCCGCGACATCTCGGACAGCAGCGCGAAGGCCGCGGCCGAGCGGTCGTCGTCGAAGGTCTCCATGATGTCGTCGGCGATGAAGGGCACGGCCGGCCGGCTTTGCGCAAGCTCGTGGTAGCCCGCGATCCGCAGAGCCAGATAGAGCTGGAACCGCGTGCCCTTGGAAAGATCCGTCGCAAGCTTGGTGCCACCGTCCGCGCCCAGGGCGACCAGCACCTCCTGCGCGCCGTCCGGCTGGGCGGCAAGACCCGAATAGGCGCCCCGGCTGAGCAGGCGGAAGGCGGCGGCGGCACGGGCGAGCATGGCGCTGCGATGCTGGTCCCGGTAGCGGCGGAGCCCGGCCTCGACCGCGATCAGCCCGAAGCGGGCGGCCAGATGCTCCCGCGCCCGGTCGTGGATCTCGAGCAGCAGGTTCTCCCGCTCGAACGCCAGGCGGGCAAGGGCGTCATCGCCCCCCACCGCCTCGATCTGGCGCGCCGCCTCGAGATGGGCGGCCAGACAGGTCTCGGTCCGCGCCCGTAGAAGCTGCTGATCCGCCTTCAGCGTCCCGATCCGCTGGCGGAGGGCTTCGGGATCGTCCCCCTCGGCCGGACAGGGCCGCCCCGCAAGAGCCGCATCCAGCGCCGCAAGTTCCCGGCGCAAGGTCGTGGCCTCGAGGCAGGCTGCGACATGGTCCGAAAGGCTGCCCTCCTCCCAGCCCAGCGAGGCGCCCAGCGCCGCGGCCTCCTGCTGCCGGGCCGCAAGGGCGCGGCGATCCTCGGCATCCTGGCACCGCTCGTCCGCGATCTGCGCGGCCAGCTGGTGCCGGTCGCGAAGCGCGTCCTGGGCCCGGCGCAGCCGTGCCAGCACCTCAGGCCATGCCGTCGCCTCGTCCAGATCGAGCGCCGTCAGCACCTCGGCCCGCGCCCGGCGGAAGCGATCCCGGTTCGCCTCCATCTTGGAGATCCGGTCCTCGAGCCCGGCAAGGGTGCGGTCGGTCGCCCCCAGCTCGTCGAGCAGGTCGAGCATCCGGCCCAGTTCCGGCGACATGTCGGGATGGTCGGCGAGGAGGGTGCCGCGGCTTGCGGCCGCCCACTCCCGCTGCCAGCGGGCGAGGCCCTCAGCGGCCTCCCGGTCCGCCTGTTCCCGCTCGCGCAGGTCGGAGAGCAGCGCGGCGAGATGCCGCCGGGCCTCGCGCCGCCGCTCGGCCGCCTCGTTGCGCGCGGCAGCAAGGGCCAGAAGCGGCTCATAGGCGCCCTCCGACTGCCCGAGCGCCGCGGCAAGCGCCTGCGCGGCTCCGGCCACGGCCTCGTCGGCGCGGCGGAGGCCGGCCTCGGCCTCGCGGCACGCGGCAAGCGCCGCGAGGGCCGCCTGCCGCAGCTCGAGCCACGCCTTCAGATCCGCAAGGGACATGTGCCCGAGGCCCAGCCGGGCGCATGTCTCCGCGACCGCATCCCGGATGCCGGCCGATGCCGCCGCTGCGCCATCCTGCCGGGTCCGGGACGCGGAAAGCCTGTCCGAGAGCCGGTCCTCATCGGCCTGATCGAGCGCCTCTCGCCGGGCTTCGGCCATGGCCTCGGCCAGCAGGGACGAGAGGCGGTCATCCTCGCGCATCGCCTGCTCGAACCTCGTCGCGCTGTCGGCATCCAGCGTCGCGAGATGGGCAGCCCAGAGCGACTCCCGCCGGCCTCGCACGGCGGCCACATCCGCCAGCGTGGCGCCTACGGCCGTCCCGGCTGCCATTCGCCGCGCTCGGTCGGACCGGACACGGTCCAGATCCGCGCCGACGGCCTCGGCCTCTCGGGCGGCATCGGCCTCTTCCTGACGGGCGGCCTCCAGACGGGCCTCCCATCCGGCGATCTGCGCAGGCGATGGGACGGCAAGGGGCTCAAGGCTCTCGCCGTCGCCACTCCACGGAGCCAGACGCGCCAGCGCAGCCCCGAGCCGCTCCCGCGCCTGATCGCGGTCGCGCAGCGCACGCAGGCGGAGGTCGGCGGGGTCCTGCGCGCGCAGGCGGGCGAGAAGCGGCGACAGCATCGCCTCATCCTCGTCCGGGCCGGGATCGCCCAGCCGGTCGCGCTCGCGCGCCAGATGCTCGACCGCCTTTCGCCGCTCGGCCGCGGCGGCGCTGGCGGCGGCGGCAAGCCCGGACCGTTCCGCCAGCAGCGCCCGCATCCGGCCCAGCGTCGCGGCAGGCAGCACGAGATCGCCCGCGGCCCCCTCGGCGCGGCCAAGCTCGAACAGGAGCGCCTTGAGCCGCGCAAGCGCCTCGTCGGCCTCCTGCCGTCGGCGCGGCAGATCCTTGAGCGCCGCCTCATGCTCGGGCCGCAGCACCTCGGCCGCGTCGATGGCCTCGGACTGCCCGAGCACCGCCGGATCGGTGGCCAGCGCGGCCACCCGTGCGTCGAGCGCCTCAAGACGCACCCCCCGATCCGAGATCCGGGCCTCCAGCGTCAGGCGGTCACGCTCGATGGCCTCGACCCGGTCCCGCAGCGCCGGGTCGGCATCGGGCAGATGACGAATCGGGCCGAGCCGCACCTCGAGCCCCGCGCGCTGGCTGCGCAGCGGGACGGCGGCGGCAAGGTCCTGCAGATGCAGCAACTCGACCTGAAGGGCATCCTCGCGGGCCCGCGCCTCGCGCCACGCCGCCTCGGCCGCCGCCGCCTCGCGCGTGAGCCTCTGCAACGCCCCCGCCGTCACCTCGGTCTTGCGCCGGCGCGCGTCGAGATCCGCCAACTGCCGCCGGGCGTCGCAAAGCCAGCCGCTCCGCTTGCCGGTGCGGTGGAATCCGTCAAGCTCGGCCCGGACGCTCTCGAGTCGGGGCGCGAGATCGGAAAGGCCGGCGCTGGCCGAGAAGAGCATCTCGCCCAGATCGCCCCGGTTGGCGAGGATGCTGTCGCCGCCCTTCTCGAGCGTGTCATCATCCAGCGAGAACATGGCCGAGTAGCCCTCGCGCGAGAGGCCGCCGAGCAGCGATTGCACCACGGTCTCGGGCAAAACGGCATCATGGCCGTCCAGCAGGCTCGCGTTGTTGCGCTTGAGCCGCCTGAGATCGAGCCGCCCCCCCGCATGGCTGAGCTGCGCCCCGATCTGCATGGTCGGGCCGCGGTGGAGGAAGTCGTAGCGGCTGCGCAGCGGGATGCCGAACAGCAGGTCGAGCCAGGCCGAGAAGAGCGTGGACTTTCCCGCCTCGTTCGGTCCGAAGACCACATGCAGGTCCGGCCCGCCGGGTGCGGGGGCGGCGAAGTCCAGGCGCTTGTCGGTGAACCGGCCGTAGCGGGTCAGGTCGAGACGGTCGAGACGCATCACCCGGTCCTGTCGCTGGCGAGGCGGGCAAGAACGGCCGGCGAGCCCTCGGCCAGCAGGCGCTGGCAGAGCGCGGCCAGCTCTGCCTCATCCGCGCCCAGCATGTCGCGCAACTCGGGCGGAAGATCGCGCGCCAGATCCTGCGCGGCCGAGGCAAGGGCCGCGGCAAGGCCCGGATCGGCCGGAAGATCCTGCCGCACCATCCGCACCAGATCCGCGGGCAGCTGCGCCTCGATCGCGGCCGCCTGCCCGTCGGCCAACTGGCATTCGAGCCTGTCGATCCAGACCCCGGCATCGGCCGCGAAGGACCGCGCCTCCTCGGTCAGCCGGTCAAGATCGCGCCGCACCCGCCAGGCAAGCGGCGAGGCGCCCTGCAGGACGGGCCGCAGGACGAGGTGATCCTCGAAGCGGGGGGCGCGGCCGATGCGGTTGATCTCGGTCTCGAGGCGTTTGAGCAGGTCCGGCCAGTCCTCGACCGGGCCGCAGTCGATCGCCATCCGGTCGAACCGGAGAGGCGCGACCTGCCGCGGCTCTGTCGTCACACTCCCGTCATCGGTTACGGTGACCAGCGTGACGGACATCGGCCCCGCCTCGCCGATATCGCGGCCCTGCGGGATGCCGGGCATGACGATGGTCGCCCGTCCCGCATGTTCGAAGCGGCGGTGGATATGGCCGAGGGCCCAGTAGTCGTAGCCATGCGCCTCCAGCTCGGCGAGGCTGCAGGGCGCATAAGGATCGTGACCGGGGCTGCCGTTCAGGCTGGTGTGCAGCATGCCGATGTTGAAGGCGCCCTGTTTCGGCGGAGGATAGCGCGGAAGCAGGCTTTCGGCGGCATGGACCTCGCGGAAACTGAGGCCGTGGATGGCGATCCGGTCGCCGTCGATCTCCAGCTCCTGCGTCGAGGGGCGCCCACCGAATACGAGCGTGTTGTCGGGGGCCTCCAGCTCTCCGGTCTGGCGGGCCATCGCGTCATGGTTGCCCCGGATGATGTAACAGCGGATGCCCGCGCGATGCAGCCTCAGGAGCTCCTGCTTGAGGAAGCGTGGCGTCTTGGTGGAGCTGTAGTCCCCGTCCCACAGGTCGCCCGCGATCAGCAGGAAGGCCGCGCGCTCACCGATGCACAGATCGACGATGCGGGAAAAGGCCGCGCGGGACGCGCCGGCGACCTCGCGGGCAAGGGCGGCGTCACGGAAGGCGATGGCCTTCAGCGGCGCATCGAGATGAAGATCAGCCGTGTGGACGAAGCGAAAGCTCAACGAGAAACACCCATCGGATCAGGCTCGCGACTATGGAGCGCGGGACGTTCGCCCCGCAAGCCCGCCTTGTCGCGGATTTTCCGCAGACGCGCCAGACGTGGGTGGAACTCCCCGTCGCCGCGGACCTCGTCGCCACTGGACCTCGCGGCCGTCTTTCCTTATATAAACTGTCAGAAACGCGCGAGGCTCCCATGAACCAGCAACAGGACATGATCGAGGGCGCCCCCCTCATCAAGCCGTCGACGACCGACCATCCGCTCTACGAGACGATCGTCGAGGCCTGCCGCACGGTTTACGACCCCGAGATCCCGGTGAACATCTTCGACCTCGGCCTGATCTACACGATCGACATTTCGGCCGAGAACGATATCGAGATCATAATGACGCTCACCGCACCGGGCTGCCCGGTGGCGGGCGAGATGCCCGGCTGGGTGCAGGATGCGGTCGAGCCGGTTGCGGGGGTGAAGTCCGTCGCCGTCGGCATGACCTTCGATCCGCCCTGGGGCATGGACATGATGTCCGACGAGGCCCGGCTCGAACTCGGCTTCATGTAAGGGCACCAGGGCAGGATGCGGCTCTCCCGCCGGCACGGGACGCGCCGGCAGCCCGTCTCCGGGACTTGAGACCGGCCCTTCCTCCTCCCATATCCGCCCGACAAGCGAGAGGTTCTTCCGATGTTCTCCATCCCCGGCAAGCAGGCCGTCACCCTCACCCCCGCCGCCGCCCGGCAGATCGCGCGGCTGATGCAGAAGCAGGGCTCCAAGGGGCTGCGCATCGGCGTGAAGAAGGGCGGCTGCGCGGGCATGGAATACACGATGGATTACGTCGCGGACATCAACCCGATGGACGAGACGGTCGAGCAGGAGGGCGCCCGGGTCATGATCGCCCCGATGGCCCAGATGTTCCTGTTCGGAACCGAGATCGACTACGAGACGGGGCTCATCGAATCCGGCTTCAAGTTCCGCAATCCGAATGTGGTGGATGCCTGCGGCTGCGGCGAATCGATCAAGTTCCGCGACGCCGAAGCCTGAGCCAAGGCTTTTCCCGCCGGCCCGCTTGGCATAACAAGTCCCCGACCGAAACACACAAGGGGACGGACATGCGCAAGCTTGCAGCGGGGAACTGGAAGATGAACGGAACCGAGGCCGATCTCGCAGAGATCGATGCCCTGATGGCCGCCCATCCGGCGCCGCACTGCGAGATGCTGATCTGCCCGCCTGCGACGCTGCTGTCCCGCATGGCGGCGCGCGCGACGTCGGACCTGATGGTCGGCGGTCAGGACTGCCACCCCAAGGTCTCGGGCGCCCATACCGGCGACATTTCCGCCGCCATGCTGGCCGATGCCGGGGCCAGCCATGTGATCCTCGGCCATTCGGAGCGCCGGGCGGACCACGGCGAGAGCGACTCGCTCGTCAGGCTCAAGGCCGAGGCGGTCCATGCCGCGGGGCTTGTGGCGATCATCTGCGTGGGCGAGACCGAGGCGCAGCGCGACGCGGGCCAGACGCTCGACGTGATCGGGGCGCAACTCGCGGGCTCGGTGCCCGACGGCGCCACGGCCCTCCGGACCGTGATCGCCTATGAGCCGGTCTGGGCGATCGGCACCGGGCGCACGCCCACGACCGCCGAGATTGCCGAAGTCCACGGCTTCCTGCGCGCCCGTCTGGCCGAGCGTTTCGCGGATGCGAGCGGCTTCCGCCTGCTCTACGGCGGCTCGGTGAAACCCTCGAACGCGGCCGAGATCTTCGCGGTGCCGAACGTGGACGGGGCGCTCGTCGGCGGCGCAAGCCTCAAGGCCGCGGATTTCGGCGGCATCGTCGCCGCCCTCTCGGCCGCCTGACGTCCGCGCGCGCGCCCCTCCCGCCCACGGGAGGGCCCCGCCCGCAATGCACAGGAGGAATGCGCGCATCCGGCGCCCTTTCATTCTGGCCGAAATATCCCGGGGTCCGGGGCAGAGCCCCGGCGGCCGGCCCCGGTTGACCCACCCACCGCATCTTCCTCCGGGATGCAATACTGCCGGGCGGGACCGACCACCCGCCGGCGAACTGGACAGCCAGCGGCCCGTCGGTCATCCTTTCGGGGCGGGGCCCGGTCAGTGGCCAGGCTCCGCCGACAGCGCGGAACCCTTGCCCGGCCGATGAAGACCCTGAGCCAATCGCCCCACGACCGACGCTTCCTCCGCGATCCCTACCGCTTCTACCGGCAGGCGCGCACGGCCGGGCCGTTCTTCCGGTGGGAAGAGCTCGATGTCATCTGCACCACCTCATACGCCGCGGCCAATGCGATCCTGCGCGACCGGCGATTCGGCCGCGAGGTTCCGGCAGAGCGACGCGCCCCGGTGCCCCCGCATCTGGCCCCCTTCGCGGCCGTGGAGGAGCATTCAATGCTGGAGCTCGAGCCGCCGCGCCACACGCGGCTGCGCAACCTCGTGCTCCGCGCCTTCACCACGCGGCGGCTCGGCTCGATGCAGCCCCAGATCGCCCGGCTGGCACACGGGCTCATCGACGATATGCCGGGCGGGCCGTTCGACCTGCTGCCGGCCTTCAGCCAGCGCCTGCCCATCACCCTCATCGCGCGGCTGATCGGCATTCCCGAGACGCTCGCCCCCGAGCTTCTGCGCTGGTCCTCGGCGATGGTCGCCGTGTATCAGGCGGGGCGGAACCGCCAGACGGAAGAGCGCGCCGCAGAGGCCGCCGCCGCCTTCTCGGACTTCCTGAGGCTTCACATCGCGGATCGCCGCGATCGGCCCGCCGACGACCTGCTGACCCATCTGATCGCGGCCGAAGCCGACGGCCAGCAACTCTCGACCGACGAAATCGTCTCGACCTGCATCCTGATCCTCAATGCGGGGCACGAGGCGGCGGTCCATGCGATCGGCAACGCGGTGGCGACGCTCCTTCAGCATCGGACACCGCCCGAGGCGCTCGCACCGGCCCGAATCGCGGCCACCGTCGAGGAGATGCTCCGGTTCGATCCGCCCCTGCATCTCTTCCGGCGCATCGCCTACGCGCCGGTCGAGATCATGGGCCGGACCTTTGCCGAAGGCGAGGAGGTGGCGCTGCTCCTGGCGGCCGCCAACCGCGATCCCGGCCCGTGGGAGCGACCCGACCGCTTCCTCTGGAACCGGCCCGAGAAGCCCCATCTCGCCTTCGGAGCCGGCCTGCACTTCTGCCTGGGCGCGGCGCTTGCGCGGCTCGAACTGGCCACGGCCGTGCCCATCCTCTTCACCCGTCTGCCGGGGCTGCACCTCGTCAAGCCGCCGCGCTGGTCGGACAGCTGGCATTTCCGCGGGCTCGAGCGGCTGATCGTGGCGCCCTGAGCCGGCCGGCGCCGGGGGCTTCGCGCCCCCGCACCCCCGCGGGATATTTGCGCCAGTGTGAAAGCCGGTCCGCTGGGGTGGCGCCGTCCGCGGCGGCGGCCCGGTCAGACGGGAAGGACGGTGGTGGCCTTGATCTCCTCCATCGAGAGGAGCGCCGTCACATTGTAGATACGCACCTCGGATATGAGCGCCTGGTAGAAGGTGTCGTAGGCCCGCGCATTGGCCACGCGGACCTTGAGGATGTAGTCGATGTCCCCAGCCAGCCTGTGCGCCTCGAGCACTTCGGGCCGTTCCCGCAGCGCCTTGAGGAACTTGCGCTGCCATTCGGCCTCGTGCTCGGAGGTGCGGATCAGCACGAAGAAGCAGGCTTCGAGCCCCAGCGCCTCGGCATCAAGCAGGGCGGTCTGCCTGAGGATGACGCCCGCCTCGCGCATCCGCCGGATCCGATTCCACACCGGCGTCTTGGATGAGCCCACCTTGCGCGCGATCTCGTCGAGCGACTGGCTGGCGTCGGCCTGCAGCTCGGCAAGGATTTTCCTGTCCATCTCGTCCAGCCGGACTGCCATCCGCGCAACTCCCCTTTCCGCGGAACCCCGTTCCATCCCGCGCACCATAGGGAACAATCTTCCTTATCTGCAAGGGGATATGGCGCCACACGGGGAAACTGTCCTAGATTGCATGGCGAACTCCCAGCAATGGATGGCAAGGATGCTGCACGCCCCCACCGCCCCCGGACAGGTCATCTTCGTCGGTGCCGGCCCCGGCTCGGTCGATCATCTGACCATGGGCGCCTGCCGGGCGCTGACGCAGGCCGAGGTGGTCATCCATGACCGGCTGGTGGGGCTCGAGATCCTCGAGCTGATCCCGCCGCAGGCGCTCCGGATCGAGGCCGGCAAGGAAGGCTTTGGCCCCTCCACCCCGCAGGGCGAGATCAACGCCCTGATCGTGGACCATGCCGGGTCGGGCCGGCGCGTCGTCCGGCTCAAGTCGGGCGACAGCGGCATCTTCGGCCGGCTGGACGAGGAGATCGAGGCGCTGGACGAGGCGGGGATCGCCTGGCGCATCGTGCCGGGGCTGACCACGGCCGCCGCCGCCGCCGCGACCATCGGCCAGGGCCTCACGAAGCGCGGGCGCAACGCCGCGCTCCGCATCGTGACGGGCCATGACATGGCGGGTTTTGCCGAGCAGGACTGGCGGGGTCTTGCCCGCGCCGGCGAGGTCGCCGCGATCTACATGGGAAAGAAGTCAGCCCGGTTCATCCAGGGCCGGCTCATGATGCATGGGGCGAGTCCCGAGACCCCCGTCACCGTGATCGAGAATGTCAGCCGCGCCGACGAGCGGATCGTTGCCGGCACCCTTGCCACCCTTGCCGAGGCCGTTGCCGGTTTGACCGGCCCGGCTATCGTGCTCTACGGGCTCGCGCCTCGCCGCGCTGCGGCGGCGCTGCCCCAACTGAAGGAAGCCACCGCATGAGCCGTCCGTTCATTCCGAAGGTCGTGACCGCCAACGCGCTGCTCGAGGGCGATGTCGTCTATCTGACGGCCGATGACCGCTGGACGCGCCACCACCATGAGGCGGAGCTGATCGAGGACGAGGCCCACGGCCAGCTTCGGCTGCTGCATGCCGCGGCGCGCAAGTCCGAGGTGGTGGGCGCCTATCTCGCCGACGCCCGGTCGGGCGCGATGGGGCCCGAGCCCGTCCATTTCCGCGAGGTCTTCCGCACGCGCGGCCCCTCGAACTACCGCCACGGCAAGCAGGAACTGGCGGCGCGCTGACGCCGGAGGGAAGCGATCATGTACAGCTACAATGACTTCGACGAGGCCTTTGTCCGCACCCGTGTCGCCCAGTTCAGCGAACAGGTGCGCCGCCGCATCGACGGCTCGTTGACCGAAGACGAGTTCAAGCCGCTGCGCCTGATGAACGGGCTGTACCTGCAGCTTCACGCCTACATGCTGCGGGTGGCGATCCCCTATGGCACGCTCGACAGCCGCAAGATGCGCCAGCTTGCGATGATCGCCGAGCGGTGGGACAAGGGCTATGGCCATTTCACCACGCGCCAGAACATCCAGTTCAACTGGCCGAAGCTGTCGGACGTGCCCGAGATCCTGTCGGCGCTGGCCGATGTGGAAATGCACGCGATCCAGACCTCGGGCAACTGCGTGAGGAACGTGACCGCGGACCATTTCGCCGGCGCCGCCGCCGACGAGATCGAGGACCCGCGCCCGGTGGCCGAACTTCTGCGCCAGTGGTCCACGGACCATCCCGAGTTCCAGTTCCTGCCGCGCAAGTTCAAGATCGCGATCACAGGTTCGCCCAACGACCGGGCGGTGACGCGCGCGCATGACATCGGCCTGCGCATGGTGCGGAACGCGGCCGGAGAGCCGGGCTTCGAGGTGATCGTGGGCGGCGGCCTCGGCCGGACGCCGATGATCGGCCATACGGTGCGGGAGTTCCTGCCAAAGGCGGACCTGCTGCCCTACGTCGAGGCGATCCTGAGCGTCTACAACGAGCTTGGGCGGCGCGACAACAAGTTCAAGGCGCGGATCAAGATCACCGTCTTCGAGACCGGCGTCGAGACGATCACCCAGATGATCGAGGAGCGGTTCGTCGAGACCCGCGCCGAGTTCGGGGGCAACGACCAGGCGCTTCTGGCCGAGATCGAGAAGGCCTTCGCCCCGCCCGCCTTCCGCAACGCGCCAACCGACGCCTACGACGATTTCTACGAGGCCGATCCGGTGTTCCGCTCCTGGGCGGATACGAACCTGACCGCGCACCGGCAGGCGGATTACGCCATCGTGACGATCAGCCTGAAGGCGCATGGCGCGACCCCGGGCGACGCCACGGCCGTGCAGATGCGGGTGATGGCCGACCTCGCCGAACGCTACGGCCATGACGAGCTGCGCATCAGCCACGAGCAGAACGTGATCCTGCCGCATGTCCACAAGTCGGATCTGCCGGCGGTCCATGCGGCGCTGGCGCAGGCGGGGCTGGCCACGGCGAACGTGGGCCTGATCTCGGACATGATCGCCTGCCCGGGCATGGATTACTGCGCGCTGGCGACGGCGCGCTCGATCCCGGTGGCGCAGCAGATCGCGACCCGCTTTGACGAGCTGAAGCTCGAGCACGAGATCGGCCCGCTGAAGATCAAGATCTCGGGCTGCATCAACGCCTGCGGCCATCACCACGTCGGCCATATCGGCATCCTCGGCCTCGACCGGGCGGGGGTCGAGAACTACCAGATCACTCTCGGCGGCGACGGCACCGAGACGGCGGCGATCGGCGAGAAGACGGGCCCGGGCTTTGCCTATGACGAGATCGTGCCCGCGATCGAGCGGATCGTGCGTGCCTATCTCCGGGTCCGCAGCGGGCCGTCCGAGACCTTTCTCGAAACCGTGCGCCGTCTGGGGCATGCGCCCTTCAAGGCGGCCCTCTATGACGCGGAAGGCGCAAAGGATGCTGCGTAAGGTTCCCCAGGGCGCCGTCGCCGATCGTGTGGCGGCGCTGAATGCCCGCTACAGGCACCACGGCGCGACCGCGGTGCTCGAACATGCGCTGAAGGATGCGGATCTGGGCCGGGTGGCGCTCGTTTCCTCCTTCGGGGCCGAGTCGGTCGTGCTGCTGCATCTGGTTTCGGTCATTGCACCCGAGACGCCGGTGATCTTCATCGACACGCGGATGCTCTTTCAGGAGACGCTCGACTACCAGCGCCAGCTGGCCGACACGCTGCATCTGTGCGACATCCGCACGATCCGCGCCACCCAGCCGCGGATCTCGTTCGAGGACCCGGACGGTACGCTGAACCAGTACAACACCGACGCCTGCTGCGCGGTCCGCAAGGTCGAGCCGCTCGAGCGGGCTCTCCGGCATTTCGACGGCTGGATCACGGGGCGCAAGCGCTACCAGAGCGGCACGCGCGCGGCGGTGGACTTCTTCGAGGCCGAGGACGATCGGCGCATCAAGGTCAATCCGCTGGCCCACTGGGGGCGCGAGGACCTCGAGGACTACATCGCCAACAACAACCTCCCCCGGCACCCGCTGGTGGCGAAGGGCTACCCGTCCATCGGGTGCGAGCCCTGCACCTCGCCGGTGGCCGAGGGCGAGGACCCGCGCGCGGGGCGCTGGCGCGGCAGCGCCAAGACCGAGTGCGGCATCCATTTCATCGACGGTCGTGCGGTGCGCGGGCCCGTGAACAAGGAGGACGCGGCATGAGCATCATCGTCACCGACAAGGGGTTCGTGGCGGACGACTGGCCGGGCGAGATTGCCCCGCTCGAGGCGCTGGCCGACGGGGCCGAGGCGGTGGATCTGGCCAACACCGACGATCCGGCGCGGCTGGGCAATCGGCTCGAGCGGCTCGGCCTCATCCGCATCGCCTTTCCGTCCTTCAGCGACGGGCGCGGCTTCACGCTGGCCCGGCGGCTGCGCCGGATGGGCTACCGCGGGCGACTGCGCGCCTTCGGGCCGCTGATCGCGGATCAATATGCCATGGCCCGCCGTTCCGGCTTCGACGAGGTGGAAATCCCGGACGATCTCGCCGCCCGCCAGCCCGAGGATCAGTGGCTCTTCCGCGCCAACTGGCAAAACCATGACTATCAGTCGCAGCTTAAAGGCTGATTCCGGCCTTTCTTCGCAGGGTGCGAAGATTTACTGAAAGAGCGGACCAAGGGGACCGAGCCATGAACCAGAATGCCGCCATTGTGAAGACCCTGCCCGATGCGCAGACCGTGACCACGGTGCAGCATTGGACGGACCGCCTCTTTTCGTTCCGCGTGACGCGCCCGCAGTCGCTGCGCTTCCGCTCGGGCGAGTTCGTGATGATCGGGCTGCTCGACGAGCGCGGCAAGCCGATCATGCGCGCCTATTCCATCGCCTCGCCCAACTGGGACGAAGAGCTGGAGTTCTACTCGATCAAGGTGCCGGACGGGCCGCTGACCTCGCGGCTGCAGCACATCCAGCCGGGCGACCAGATCATCCTGCGCCCGAAGCCGGTGGGCACGCTCGTGCTCGACGCGCTGCTGCCCGGCAAGCGGATCTGGTTCCTCGCAACCGGGACCGGCCTTGCGCCCTTCGCCTCGCTGATGCGCGATCCCGAGACCTACGAGCGGTATGAGCAGGTGATCATGATGCACACCTGCCGCGAGAAGTCCGAGCTGGAATACGGCCGGCAGCTGGTCGAGAGCCTGAAGGACGATCCGCTGATCGGCGAGATGGTGGGCGACAAGCTGCTCTACTATCCCACCACCACGCGCGAGACGTCGGACCGGATGGGCCGGATCACCGACAACCTGACCTCGGGCAAGGTGTTCGCCGACCTCGGCATCCCGCAGATGAACATGGACGAGGACCGCGCGATGGTCTGCGGCTCGCTCCAGTTCAACCTCGACGTCAAGACCGTACTCGAGGGCTTTGGCCTGCGCGAGGGCGCCAACTCCGAGCCGCTGGAATATGTGGTCGAGAAGGCCTTCGTGGGCGACGGTATCTGAACACGGCGACCGCTGTCGGAACGCCGCGCAACCCCCCGCGCGGCGTTCCTGCATTTCGCGCTTCGTGAACGGCGCGACCGGGGTCGCCCCTTACTGCGCGTCGGCCGCGGGCGCGCCTACCCCCAGCGAGGTCCGCACCGTTTCAAGGGCCGATCCAAGCAGTTCGGGGGTCGCCTCGGCCGCCTCGATCGTGTTCTTCAGCCGCTCCTTGGTCGCCGGGTCCAGATCCGAGGAGTCGATCATGGCATCGACACGGGCGCGGTCATAGGTCTCGACCCGCAGCAGGTCTTCGGGAAGCAGCTCACCCGCCGCGTCGGCCGCGTTGCGCGCGGCGAGCGTGGCGGCGGCGGCGGCCTGACGTGCGGCCTCGACGGCCGCATCGGCCGCGGAAGAGGCCGCCTCTCCGGCCGTGCGCGCTGCCTCCTGGGTCGCCGCGGCGGCGGCAGCGGCGGCATCCGAAGCGGCCTCGGTCGCCGCGTCGGCCGCGGCCGCCGCAGCGGCGGCCGCTTCGGCGGCGGCATCCTCGTCGGCGCGGGCGGCTTCGGCCGCCTCCTCGCGCGCCGCCTCGGCGGCAAGACGGGCCTCTTCGGCCGCCCGCGCCGCCTCATCCTCGGCGGACCGAGCCGCCTCGGCCGCCTCCTGCTGCGGCAGATAGCCATACTGATACCAGCCGAACCCCGCCGCCGCGAGCAGCACCAGCCCGACGATGATCGCAATCCTGTTCATTCCCTGTCCTTCACCTGCGGCGCCTCTGCCCAGTGGCAACGTCGCGATGCCGCAGGCCGTTCCCCCACAAGACACCGCGACAAGCCCCGAATCCGGTTGAAAGGGAGCGGTAGGGACACTATTTTGCGCCGCACATTTGTTAACCGCACAAGGAACGCCACCATAGCCCGCAGACCCCACAACGCCCCGCCGCAACGCGAAACGGGCCCCCGTGTCAACGAGCGCATCCGCTGCCCCGAGATCCGTCTGATCGGCGCCAATGGCGAGAACATCGGGATCGTCACCCCCTCGCGCGCCATGTCGATGGCCGAAGAGGCGGGGCTTGATCTCGTCGAGATCTCGCCGAACGCGGAACCGCCGGTCTGCAAGATCATGGACTTCGGCAAGTTCAAGTACGAGCAGCAGAAACGCGAGGCCGAGGCCCGCAAGAAGCAGCACATCATCGAGATCAAGGAGATCAAGTTCCGCCCCGGGACCGATACCCACGATTTCGACGTGAAGATGCGCTCGGTGCTGAAGTTCCTCGGCGAGGGCGACAAGGTGAAGGTCACCCTGCGCTTCCGCGGCCGCGAGATGGCGCACCAGGAACTCGGGCTCGAGCTTCTGAACCGGGTCGCCGCGCAGGTGTCGGAGGCCGAGGTCGGCAAGGTCGAGGCCATGCCGAAGCTCGAAGGCCGTCAGATGGTGATGATGATCGCCCCGAAGTAAGGGCGCCTCGCACGGCGGAACAGGGGGGCCATCGGCCCCCTTTTTCAGGTCCGCTCCCGCCGTTCGCGCGGTTGCGGGCGCAGCGGTATCTCCTTCAGAAGCCCGCCCACGCCCATCGCGGCGATGGCCTCGTCATCGACCTCGAGCCCGCAGGCGAGCCGTTCCAGCACCCAGTCCGCGCCGTTCAGCGCCGGGGATCGGGCGCAGCCGGGCAGGCCGATCACCGGACGGGCGTCGAAGCTGCCGTGGAACAGCAGGTTCCCCGGATCGACCGGCATCCCGAACCGGGCCACCCGGCCGCCCGCCTGCCGCAGCGCCTCCGGCGCGGTGTCGTGGAGGTCGGAGGTGGCCGAGCCGGTCAGGATGAGCAGCATCTCGCCCGGCAGGCGCCGAAGGGCGTCGGCCATGGCGCCCGCCTCGTGGGGCGTCACCTCGCAGGCCAGAAGCTCCATCCCCAGCGCCGACAGCCGCTTTTCGACCGAACGGCGGCCCTTGGAGGTCAGCTTCGCCTCCTGCCCCGGCACCTCGGTGCAAAGCAGCCCTGCGCTCCGTCGTACGACGGGCAGGATGCGGATCGCGGCCCGCGCCAGCGCCTCGGCGCGCGCCAGCTCCGCCTCCTCCACCGCATAGGCGATGATCTTCACCGTGCCGACCAGCATTCCCGGCTCGACCCGCGTGAGCGGCGCGAGCGTGGCCAGCGTCAGGGCCGGATCGATCCGGTTGAGCGCATGGATGCGCGGGGCGTCGAGGGCCACCAGCCCCGGCGCCGTGGCGTTCAGGTTCACCCGCCCCGTGAAGGCCGCCGAACGGCCCAAGCGTGCCCCGGCCTCGTCGGGCACCAGCGCCGCGGCAAGACGCGCGGCGGCGGCATCCTCGGGCACATCCCCGGCCCCCAGTCGCGCCACCGTCACCTCGGTCACCTGTGCCGCCCGAAGCCGCGCGAGTTCGGCCGGCCCCAGCACGAGACCCTTGCGCAGCCGCCCCTCGGGCAGGACGAGCGAGTGGGCGAGGATCGACCCCTCGGCCTCGTCCAGCGGAACCGGGCCGAACCGCATCAGCCCCGCCTCAGCCGCTCGGTGATCTGGGCGAGGATCGAGACCGCGATCTCGGCCGGGCTGCGCGCGCCGATGTCGAGCCCGACGGGCGCATGGATCCGGGCGATCTGGTCCTCGGACACTCCGGCCTCCCGCAGCCGGTCCAGGCGCCGGGCATGGGTGCGGGGCGAGCCGAGGCATCCGAGGTAGAAGGCCGGCGTGGCGAAGGTGGCGAGGATGGCCGGATCGTCGAGCTTTGGATCGTGCGTCAGCGTCACCACCGCCGTGCGGGCATCCGGCTCAAGGCGGGCAAGCGCCTCGTCCGGCCAATCCTCGAGGATCGTTTCGCCGGGGAACCGCGCGGCAGAGCCGAAGGCGCTGCGCGGGTCGATGAGGGTCGGCTCGAAGCCGGCGATCCGGGCCATCGCCAGCAGCGGCTGGGCGATGTGGACCGCGCCCACCACGACCATTCGCAAGGGCGGGTTGTGGATGCCGATGAACCAGCCATCCTCCTCGAGACCCGAGCGGTCCGCGCGCAGGCGCGTGGCCACGCGGGCCTCCTCGGGCCCCGCCAGCCGATGCGCGCCACTCTCGGGATGCACCAGCAGCGCGATCGGCCGCCGGGCCGCGCGCGCCGCCACGAGATCGGCCAGCAGCGCCTCGGGCAGGGCCGTGCCGATGGGTTCGACCAGCACGCGGATCGTGCCGCCGCAGGCGAGGCCCACGGCAAAGGCCTCGTCGTCCGACACGCCAAACGTCATCAACCGCGAGCGGCCGTCCGCGCGTGCGGCGGCGGCTTCGGCAATGACCGCCCCCTCGACACAGCCGCCCGAGACCGAGCCCATCATCGCGCCGTCCCCGGCCACCACAAGCTGGCTGCCCGCAGGGCGCGGAGCCGAGCCCCAGGTCTCGATCACGGTCGCGAGGACGGCCCCCCTGCCCGCGCGGTGCCAGTCGAGGGCGGTTTCCGGAATGTCATCATGGCCGGTCAAGAGCATCTCCCGTCGCTTGCAGGGATCATGCGACGGCCGATGCGGGGGCCGCCACTGCCAAAAGGTGGCATGGCGGCCCCACGTCCCGTCAGTTCGAGGCGGTCCGCATCAGCGGCGTGATCAGGCGCACCGCCACGCGCCGGTTGCGCTGCTCCGGCCCGTCGGTGTCGATCCGCAGATCGCCTTCGCCGTAGCCCTGGACCACCATGTTCTCCGGGGGAACGTCGAAATACTCGGACAGCGCCAGCGCCACCGATTCGGCCCGCCGGTCCGAGAGCGCGAGGTTCGAGGCCTCATCGCCCACGGCATCGGTATGGCCCTCGATGAGGAAGACCTCGCCCGGACGCTCGGCCACCATGTCGGCGATGGTCTGCCCGAGCACGGCAAGCCGTTCCGCCTGGCCCGGATCAATGGCAGCCGAGCCGGTCGCAAAGGTGATCTGGTCCACGTCGATGGCCGGGGCCAGAGCCCGGACCTCACGGTATTCCCGGATCTGGCGCAGGCTGTAGGTCCGGTCGAGGGTCCGGCTCCGGGCCTGTTCCAGCGCCTGCCGCAGTTCGCGCCCGTTCGTGGTCTCGACGAAACTGAAGCCCGGCGCAGGCTCGGGCAGGCGCGAGACATCCACCCGCTCCACCGGAGCCAGATCGTCGATCAGCCGGACCTCGCGGCCGTCGCGGTCGATCGCGGTCCGGCGCAGCACCCGGCCGGCCCCATCGCGGATAGTGACGATCTGCGTTCCGTCGGCGCGCGTCACGACCGCCCGGGTCGAGCCGTCATCGAAGCTCTGGGTCACGACCTCGGACCCCGGCCGGCGGAGCAGCGTGTCATCGTCCTTCAGCACCGAATAGGTGCCATCCGAACGCTGCACCACGACCCGGTCTCCGCTGTTGGACACCACCTCGTCGCGGTTGTTGAGCATCGCCCCCACCGCAAGGCCACCCAGCGCAAGCAGGCCGAACTTCTCGAAGTTCGACAATCCGCTGTCGCGGTCGCTCTCGCTGTCACTCCTCTCCCGGCTGCCATCCAGCAGCGTCCGGAACTCCTCGTCGCTCGAACGGCTGTTGTCTTCGGTGATCTCCTCGGCCCGACCGGCGGCCTCACGCGCCTCGCCGGCGGCATCGCCGGCATCATCGGCAGAGGCCGCGGCCGCGGCAACGGCCCCGGCACCGGCTTCCTCGCTTTCGAGGATGCGCGACAGGAGGCTGCGCGCCTCTTCCTGATCGGCCGGAGAGCGTTCCGCCTCCTCGGTCTCGGCGGTCGTCTGATCGGACTCGGCGGCCGCGTCCTCGTCCGCCTCCGTGCGGGCCGCTTCGGCCTCACCGTCAGCCTGCGCACCGGCACGGTCCGCGCCGCCCCCCGTGGCGTCGCCGTCGTCTTGGGTCGCGGCCCGGTCCGCTTCGGCCCCAGGCGCTCCGTCCTCGAGGTCTGCGGCTTCGGCCTCACCGTCCGGCTGCCCGGCGCCCTCGACCTCGCCTTCGGCCTCCGACGACGCTCCGGTCTCCGGCGCGGTTTCGGCAGCACCATCATCCTCGCCGGCCGCGGTCGCTCCCGCCGTGGCGGCGGCACCGTCCTGACCTTCGTCCGGCGCAGCATCGACCGGAGGCTCGGCATCCGCCTCGAGACGGCGGCGAAGCTCGTCCGCATCCGGCGCAGCCTCTCGCTCGACCGCACGCTCCTGATCGGGCTCGCCCGTGGGTTCGGCGTCGACCGCCGCATCCTCAGGCGCATCCGGACTGCGCGCCGCGCCCTCAGCGGGCGGCGCCTCTTCCCCTGCCTGTTCGGCTTCGGCCGGACCCGCCTCTTCCCCCGCCGGAGCCGCTTCCTCCGGGCCGTTCAGGATACGGCTGATGCCCGAGCGTTCGGTTTCGGCTTCCGCCTCGGCCCCCTCCGCCTCAGCCCCGTCCGGTTCGGCCGCTACCGGCCGGTCTGCGGCATCCGAATCCGGCGCTGGCTCGACGGGCCGGGCAGCCTGCCCGGCGGGCTCGTCCGCCGTATCGACTGCGGCCCCGGCAGGCTCTGCAGCGTCGGCCTGCCCTGTCGCTTCAGCGTCAGCGGGCGGCGCTTCCTCGGCCGCGGCCGCAGGTTCGGCCTCCCCCTCGGCGTCTGGCGCAGGTTCGGCGCCGGCTGCGGCCCCCTCCTCGGCCGCAGGGGCATCGGGTTCGCCTTCGTCGGCCCCATCCTCGGGGGCATCCTGCCCGGCCGGCGCCTCGCCATCCTCGGCAGGCTCCAGCCCCGGCGGGCAATCCTCGGGATTGGCAGCGCAGCGCGCGGCTGCATCTTCCTGCGCGACGAGCGGCAGCGGCTGAAACGTCGAGAGCGCCACCGAAAGGGCGGCCGTTGTGGTCAAAAGACGGCTCTTCATCGGAAATTCCTTTCATTCCTGATCCGGCGGGCAACGCCCGGACCGTTCCTGCTGCAGAAAAACCTTGATCCTGTCGTTTCGTTCCCGAGCCACCTCAACAGGCGCGGCTTGTTCCCGTGCCTGGCCACCACCTTGCACCACCGGCCGTCGCAGCCATGAAAAAAGCCGCCGCTCTTGCCGAGCGGCGGCTTTCCTGACGCACTCTGCCGATTATTGCACGGGAACCGCGCCCTGCGAATCGTCCGTCCCGTCGGGCTGCTCGGTGCCCGGAACCGTCGGAGCGTTGCCGTCGGTCACCACGCCACCGCCCGTGGACGACGGATCAACCGGAGCCGCCGACTGCGAGTCGTCCGTGCCGCCGGGCGTCTCGGCGCCCGGAACCATCGGCGTCATCTCGGTATTGCCCGAGACACCTCCGCCGGTCGAGCTGGTCGGATCGACCGGAGGCGCGGCCGTGGAATCATCCGTGCCGTCCGGGGACTCGGCGCCCGGCACCGAAGCGGCACCCGGCGGGCAGGTCACGGTGGCGGAGGGAATGCAGTCCTCCGTGGTCGTGGTCTGCGCGGCGGCGGCCAGCGGCTGAAGCGCGAAAAGGCCAAGCGACAGGGCGGCGGTCGTCTGGAGCAGTCTGAAGCTCATCGTCGTTCCTTTCTGTCCATGATCCCGGCCTGTGGGACCCGGATCTGCATGGCGCCTCAACAGGCAGGGGACCGGAGCGTTCCAAGCGCGCCGACCGGGCTGGATAACAGATGTGTGAAAACCGCCGGACCCGCAGGCCTGTCAGCGCCGCGAGAGCGCCTCGGCCAGAGCTTCGAGCGAGGCCACCGAATGGGCCGCACGCAGACTGTCCACATGGGGCAGCATGGCGCGGATGCCGCCCGCCCGCGGGGCAAAACCCTCCCAACGCAGGAGCGGGTTGAGCCAGATGAGCCGCCGGGCCGAGAGATGCAGACGCTCCATCTCGCGGGCAAGCGCCACAGGGTCGCCGCGGTCGAGCCCGTCGGTGATCAGAAGCACCACCGCCCCCTGCCCCAGTACCCGGCGCGACCAATCCCGGTTGAAGACGTGGAGGCAGTCGCCGATCCGTGTCCCGCCGGACCAGTCCTGCGCCTCGGCCCCCGCAGCCGCCAGCGCGGCATCCACGTCCCGGCGGCGCAGGTGGCGCGTGATGTCGGTAAGCCGCGTGCCGAAGGTGAAGGCATGGACCCGCGCCCAGCCCTGCCCCTTTCGGTTGGCGACTGCGTGAATGAAGTGGAGAACCAGCCGCGAATAGCGCGACATGGACCCGGAGATGTCGCAGAGCACCACGAGGTTCGGCCAGCGCAGCGCCCGACGGCGGCGGGCGAGCGCGGGGATCTCGCCGCCCTGCCGCAGCGCCCGCACCAGCGTCCGGCGCAGATCGACCCGCGGCCCGCCCGCGGCGGCAACCAGACGCCGCGAGCGGATCGGCGGCACCGGCAGCGACAGCCGCGCGAGCATGCGCCGGGCCTCGTCCATCTCGGCTGTGGACATCTGCTCGAAATCGAGCCGCTTCAGCCGCTCCTGCTCCGAGGCGGTTTCGGCGGCGTCGATCTCGATGAGGCTGCCTTCGGGCTCGGGCGCGGCGCGCTCGGGTCGCGGAGCGCCATCGAGCAGCGCCTCGGCCGCGCGCTTCTCGGCGGGATCGGGCGGTCGATCCTCGGGCGCGGCGCGCAGCTGCGGCAGGAGGAGGCTCATCATCTGCTCGAGGAACTGCGGGTCGCGCCAGAAGAGGCGGAAGACCTGCGCGAAGGTGGCACGATGCTCGGGGCGCGAGACGAAGCAGGCGTGGAGCGTCCAGTAGAAATCCTCGCGCGAGGTGAAGCCGGTGGCCTCGACGGCGCGGACGGCATCGGCCACGCGGCCCGAGCCGATGGGCAGGCCCGCCTTGCGAAGCGCGCGGGCGAACCACAGGATGTTGCGGGTGAGGCTGCCGTCGGAGGGGGCCTGGAGTTCCATCGCTCAGGCCCGGTGGAGCGGGCGCCGGGGGGCTGTCTGCCCCCCGCGCCTCCGGCCGGGGCCGGAGGCCCCCCCGAGGATATTTGGGCCAGACTGAAAGAGGCTCATGCCGGTGCGAGGTCGCGGCGGGCCTCGTCCAGAAGGCGGCGCGCCTCGGAGCCCTGGATCTTCTGGATGTCGTCCTGATATTTCAGGAGCGCGCCCAGCGTGTCGGCGATGAGTTCGGGCGAGAGTTCGATCACGTCGAGCGCGAGCAGGCATTTGGCCCAGTCGATCGTCTCGGCCACGCCGGGGCGCTTGAAGAGATCCTCGCGGCGCAGGCGCTGGACGAAGGCCACGATCTCGCGGCTGAGCGCCTCCTGCGCTTCGGGCGCGCGGGCGGCGAGGATGCGGGCCTCGCGCGGGAAATCGGGGTAGTCCACCCAATGATAGAGGCAGCGGCGCTTGAGCGCGTCATGCACCTCGCGCGTCCGGTTCGAGGTGAGGATCACGATGGGCGGTTCGGGGGCCCGGATGGTGCCAAGCTCGGGGATCGTGACCTGGAAATCCGAGAGCGCCTCGAGCAGGAAGGCCTCGAAGGGCTCGTCGGTGCGGTCAAGCTCGTCGATGAGCAGGACGGGGGCGCCCCCGGGCTGGGGACGCATGGCCTGCAGGAGCGGGCGCTCGATCAGATAGTCCTCGGTGAAGAGCTCGGTGCGCAGGCTGTCGCGGTCGGCCGCACCCGACGCCTCGGCGGCGCGGATCGCGATCATCTGGGCGGCAAAGTTCCAGTCGGCCACGGCGGAAGCCGCGTCGAGGCCCTCGTAGCACTGAAGCCGGATCAGGCGGCGGCCCAGCGCGGCGGCGAGCGCCTTGGCGATCTCGGTCTTGCCGGTGCCGGCCTCGCCCTCGAGAAAGAGCGGACGGCCGAGCCTGAGGGCCAGGAACACGACCGTGGCGAGGGCCCGGTCGCTCACATAGCCCTGCTCGGCCAGAAGGGCGGCGGCGGCGTCGATCGAGGCGGGGAGAGGATGGGTCAAGACGGCACTCCGGTTGCAGGCGCGAGGTTGGCCGAGGTGGCCCGGAGCGGTCAAGCGCCGGCCGCGGCTCTGCGACCAAGGTGGGGGCGCGGCCGATCGGAAGCGGGCGGAGGGCGGAGCCTCCTGCACCCGAGCCCGCAGGGAGGTGTGCGCCGCCGGCGCGTCAGGGCCCTCAGGCCAGGCTGTCCTGTCCGGGAGGGGCAAGCGCCGCATGGGCCGCGGCGGCGGCCTCGTCATAGGCGGCGGCAAGCACGGGATCCGTGGCGCGGCAGGCTTGGGCCACTCGATCCGCGCGGGACAGATAGGCCGCCAGCGCCTCTGGGTCCCACTCTCCCGGCCCGCTGGAGGTGAGGGCCGCGAGGTTCGACGCCTTGTCGGCGAGCCGCAGGCGTTGCGCGGACGGTGAGAGGCCGCGGGCGTCCTCCTCCGGCGGATCGGTCACCTCGGCCACCAGCCGCGCCACCTCGGGCCCGAAGAGCGCCTCGATCTGCTCCTGCGTGGCGCCGGCCTTCTCGACCGTGTCGTGCAGCAGGGCCGCGAGCACCAGCACCTCGTCGGCTGCGGGACTGCGGGCCACCCGAAGCGCCACATCGATCGGGTGGTTGATGTAGGGATGGGCGGCATGGCCCTTCTGCCGCGCGCCGGCGTGCAGGCGCGCGGCGAAGGCGCAGGCTTCGAGCAGTCTCTGCATGGCGTCTCCTTTCGAGGGGCGAACGTGCGGCGGGGCCGCACGTTCCCGGGGATCGACTCACTGGAAAAGGTGCGTCCTTTGCAGTAGGCGGCAGGCATGACCCAGAGCCTCACAATCCGCCGCCCCGACGACTGGCACCTCCACCTGCGCGACGGCGCAATGCTGGAGGGGGTGCTGCCCGAAACCACCCGGCATTTCGCCCGCGCCATCGTGATGCCGAACCTCGTGCCGCCGGTGGTGACGGGCGCCGAGGCCGCGGCCTACCGCGAGCGCATCATGGCCGCCCTGCCCGCGGGCGCCCGGTTCGAGCCGCTGATGGTGCTCTATCTGACCGAGACGACCGATCCGGCGGACGTGCGCGCCGCGGCGGCCTCGGGGCTGGTCAAGGCGGTCAAGCTTTACCCGGCGGGGGCCACGACCAACTCGGCCTCGGGGGTGCGCGACTTCGACCGGGTGCGCGGCGTGCTGGAGACGATGGCCGAGATCGGTCTGCCGCTCTGCGTGCATGGCGAGGTGACGGATCCGGCGGTGGACATCTTCGACCGCGAGGCGGTGTTCCTCGAGCGGGTGCTCGAGCCGATCCGGCGCGCGACGCCGGGGCTGCGGGTGGTGCTGGAGCATGTCACGACGCGGGAGGGGCTCGATTATGTGCGCGGCGGCGGGCCGGACATGGCGGGCACGCTGACGACGCATCACCTGATCATCAACCGCAACCACATCCTCGCGGGCGGCATCCGGCCGCACTACTACTGCCTGCCGGTGGCGAAGCGCGAAACGCACCGGCTGGCGCTGCGTGAGGCGGCAACGGGCGGCGAGGGGTGCTTCTTCCTCGGCACCGACAGCGCCCCCCATGCGGACGCCGCCAAGGAATCCGCCTGCGGCTGCGCGGGCTGCTTCACGGCGACCAACACGCTCTCGATCCTGGCCCATGTGTTCGAGGAGGAAGGCGCGCTCGACCGGCTGGAGGGCTTCGTCGCGCTCAATGGTCCAGCCTTCTACCGCCTGCCGCCGAACGAGGAGCGGATCACGCTGCGCAAGGGCGAACCGCTCGTGCTGCCCGCGCGGATCGAGACCGGCGCCGGCCCCGTGACGCTTTTCGATCCCGGCTTTCCGCTGCTGTGGCACGTCGAGAGCTGACCCCCTTCCCGCCCCCGGCGGGCCCCCGATGAAAGGACGATCCCGATGATCCCCACCTCCTTCCCGCCCCGCGAGGAGATCGCGCGCCTGACCGCGCGGATGCTGCTCGAGATCCAGGCGGTGCATTTCCGCCCGCACGAGCCCTTCACCCTCGCCTCGGGCCTGCCCTCGCCCACCTACATCGACTGCCGCAAGCTGATCTCCTATCCGCGCATCCGCTCGACGCTGATGGACTTCCTGACCGTCACGCTGTTGCGCGACGCCGGCTTCGAGGCCTTCGACAATGTGGCGGGCGGCGAAACCGCGGGCATCCCCTTCGCGGCGATGATGGCCGAGCGGCTGGCCCTGCCGATGACCTACGTCCGCAAGAAGCCCAAGGGCTACGGTCGCAACGCCCGGATCGAGGGCGTGATGACGGAAGGCCAGCGCGTGCTGCTGGTCGAGGATCTGACCACGGACGGCGGGTCGAAACTGTCCTTCGTCGATGCGATCCGCGACACGGGGGCAACCTGCGCCCACACCGCGGTGATCTTCTATTACGGCATCTTCCCCGAGACGATCGGGCGGCTTCAGGCCCACGGCGTCACGCTGCACCATCTGTGCACCTGGTGGGACGTGCTGGCGGAGGCGCGGGCCTCGGATGCGTTTGATGCCGGCACGCTGGCCGAGGTCGAGTGCTTCCTGTCGAACCCGCGGGACTGGCAGGACGCGCGGAAACCAGCCGATCCGGCCGCCGGTCTCTGACCGGCCGCCGGAACCCGTCTGGGGACGAATCCGCCCCGCGCGCCGGGGGCAAGCCACCGGCTGCGTTTTCCGGCTGCACCTTCCGCGAGATATGGTAGGCTTCGGGGGCGCGGAAACGATCCACAACCTTTCCACAGGGTCCGGGCCGGTTCGCCCCCAGGACTATACCCTCTGCCCGGCGCCGCCGTTCGGGGGTATCAGGTGGCACCGCGCATCCAAGGGCGCCCGCTGAAGGTGGCGCCCGCAAACGAGAGCAGAGGGCAGATCCGTGAACGAGGTCAGGGCGCTACGCGAGTCGCAGCCGGAGAAGACTCCGGAAGTTCTTCCCCACAACATCGAGGCCGAGCAGCAGTTGCTTGGCGCGATCCTGACCAACAACGACATCTTCGACCGCATTGCCTCGGTGATACGGGCCGAGCATTTCTTCGATCCCGTCCACCAGCGGATCTTCGAAATCGCGGCGGCGCGGATCCAGAAGAACGCGCTCGCCTCGCCCGTCACGCTCAAGGCGTTTCTGGAAGAGGATGCGGGGCTCAAGGAATTGGGCGGGCCGGCCTATCTGGTGCGGCTGGCCGGTGCGGCGATCTCGGCCTTTGCCGCGCGCGATTATGCACAGATGATCTATGACCTCGCGGTGCGGCGCGAGCTGATCGGGCTGGGGCGCGACATCGCCGCCAAGGCCGCGCGGGTCGATGTGGCCTCGGAGCCGAAGGAGCAGATCGTCGAGGCCGAGCAGAAGCTCTACCGGCTGGGCGAGCAGGGCCATGCCGAGCGTGGCTTCCAGAGCTTCCTCAAGGCGGTGACCGATGCGGTGAACGTGGCCAACGCCGCCTACCAGCGCGACGGGGGTCTCGCGGGCATCTCGACGGGCCTCGCCGATCTCGACAAGAAGCTGGGCGGGCTGCATCCGTCGGACCTTCTGATCCTCGCGGGCCGGCCCTCGATGGGCAAGACCTCGCTGGCCACGAACATCGCCTTCAACATCGCCAAGGCCTTCCGGCGCGGCCGGCTGCCGGACGGGACCGAAGGGGCGGTCGAGGGCGGCGTGGTGGGCTTCTTCAGCCTCGAGATGAGCGCCGAGCAACTGGCGGCGCGGATCCTGTCGGAGGCGGCCGAGGTGCCTTCGGAACAGATCCGCCGCGGCGACATGACCGAGGCCGAGTTCCGCCGCTTCGTCGAGGCCGCGAAGGCGCTGGAGGCCTGCCCGCTTTACATCGACGACACGCCGGCCTTGCCAATCAGCCAGGTCGCGGCGCGGGCGCGCCGGCTGAAGCGGACCCATGGGCTTGACGTGCTGATGGTGGACTATCTGCAACTGCTGAAGGGCTCGGGCGGGTCGCGCGACAACCGGGTGCAGGAAGTGTCCGAGATCACGCAAGGTCTGAAGGCGATCGCCAAGGAGCTGAACATCCCGGTCGTGGCGCTGTCGCAGCTGTCGCGGAGCGTGGAAAGCCGCGACGACAAGCGGCCGCAGCTGTCGGACCTGCGCGAGTCGGGCTCGATCGAGCAGGACGCCGACGTGGTCATGTTCGTCTTTCGCGAGGAATATTACCGCGAGCGCGAGAAGCCGGGCGACCACGAGATGGAGAAGATGGCCCAGTGGCAGGCCATCATGGAGCAGGTGCACGGCAAGGCCGAGGTCATCATCGGCAAGCAGCGTCACGGGCCGATCGGCTCGGTGGAACTGAGCTTCGAGGGCCGCTTTACCCGGTTCGGAAATCTGGTCCGGCCCTGGCAGCAGGGGATCGACGCTTACTGACGCTCCGGGAGGTGCCGGCTCGGGGGGCATCGAGCCCCCGCTCGCCGGTGCTGCCGCGGAGGACGGCCACGGGCGGCCTGCGAACGCTGCGCCGGGGCCGTGGGCCTCCGGCGGGGATATTTGCGCCAGAATGAAGTGGCCGGGTGGTGCGGGCCCGTCAGTAGCCCGCCGCCTTGCGCAGCATGTTCAGCGCCACGATCATGATGAAGACGGCGAAGACCCGCTTGAGGGGCTTGGGGTCCATCGCATGCGCGAGCCGCACGCCGAGCGGCGCCGTCAGGAGCGTCATGGCGATGGTGATGCCGAAGGCCGGCAGGTTCACGGATCCCACCGTCCAGGGCGGGGCGGCATCGGTGGGCGTGAGCAGGAAAAGCAGGGCGGACGGCAGGGCGATGATCACGCCGAAGCCTGCGGCCGTGGCGACCGCCCGGTGGATGGGCACGTTGAAGAGGCTCATGAGCGGGACGCCGAAGGTGCCTCCGCCGATCCCCATGAGCACCGAGAGAAAGCCCATTCCGATGCCGGTGGCGCCGCGCGCCGCACCGCGCGGCATGCGCTCGCCAAGGCGCCAGCTGGCCTTTCCAAAGGCCATGTAGAGGCCGACCGCCACGCCGACGGTGCCGAAGATCGCCTGAAGCACGCCGGAGCGAAGGCCGGAGGCGGCGAGCGTGCCCGCGACCGCGCCCAGCGCGATCCAGGGCCCCCACTGGCGCAGGATGCCGAGATCGACGGCGCCCTTGCCGTGATGGGCATGAACCGACCGCAAGGAGGTCACGATGATCGTGGCGAGCGACGTGGCGAGGCAGACGCGCATCAAGGCCGGGCCGCCATGGCCCAGCGTCTCGAAGGCATAGAGATAGGCCGGCACGAGGATCAGGCCGCCGCCCACGCCAAGCAGCCCGGCGATGATGCCGGCGAAGGCGCCGATGGCGAGGAGGAGCGCCAGCATCGGCAGCAGGAGCGAGGGATCCGGCATGTCAGCCCTTTCGCAAGGAAGGCCCCCGCCATAGCGCCAGAACCCCCCGATGGCCAGAGGCGCGGAGGGTCAGAGGCGCGGAGGGTCAGGCCGCCCGCGGCCGCACCGCCTCGAGCGCCTCGTCGAAGAGATCCAGTCCCGCCCCGGGCCGCGAGGCGCCCTCGGACAGGATGCGGCGCCAGTGGCGCGCTCCGGGGCGGCCGGAGAACAGACCCAGCATGTGCCGCGTGATCTGGTGAAGACGTCCGCCCGCCGCCAGATGTTCGGCGATGTAGGGCCGCATGTCGGCCAGCACCCGGTCGAGATCCCGCGGCGGCTCGCAGCCCCAGAGCCTGTCGGCCCCGATCAGCAGTTCGGGCTCGTTGTAGGCGGCGCGCCCGATCATCACCCCGTCCAGCCCCTGCGCAAGCAACTCCTCGGCCTGCGAGAGGGTCGCCACGCCCCCGTTGAGGCAGATGGTCAGTTCGGGGAAGCGCCGCTTCATGGCGATCACCAGCGGATAGTCGAGCGGCGGGATCTCGCGGTTCTCGCGCGGGCTGAGGCCCTGGAGCCAGGCCTTGCGGGCATGGATCACGAAGTGGCGGACGCCGGCGGCGGCCACGGTTTCGAGGAAGGCGGGCAGGATCTCGGACGGCTCCTGCTCGTCCACGCCGATCCGGCACTTGACCGTGACGGGCACCGGGCTTTCCGCAATCATGGCGGCCACGCAGTCGGCCACCAGGGCCGGGCGCTCCATCAGCACGGCGCCGAAGCAGCCGGACTGGACCCGGTCGGACGGGCAGCCGACGTTGAGATTGATCTCGTCGTGACCATGGGGCGCTGCCACCCGCACCGCCTGCGCAAGCTCGGCCGGGTCGGAGCCGCCGAGTTGCAGGGCCACCGGATGCTCGGCGGGCGAGAAGCCGAGCAGGCGCTCACGCGGGCCATGGATGACGGCCGGAGCCGTCACCATCTCGGTGTAGAGCATCGCGCGCCGGGTCATGAGTCTGTGGAAGAACCGGCAGTGCCGGTCCGTCCAGTCCAGCATCGGGGCAATGGAAAGACGGTGGCTGCCGTAAACCGTTGATTTCTCGTCTATCTCGTTCTGATTCAACGACTTCTCCACAGCTCATCTCGCCCCGTTTGCAGTCCGTAACTGCGCATTTCCGCCCGTTTTTGCCAGGGTCGGCCTACAATGTAGTCCCGACGAAGGTATTGTAGTTCCGTGATCCGCAAGCATGTGAAGAAGGACGGTTCCGCTTCCTATACCGCTCAAGTCAGGATCAAGCGAGGCGGAAAGGCCTCCTGCGTCGAGCGGCACGTCAAGTGGTTCGATGCCAGGCGGAGGAGCAGGTACCGGGTTTTGTTGCGCCGCGGCAGGCTCGCCCTCGCCGGCAAGGTGCTCGGCAGCCCTAAGGACATAGCGCCCTGCGGAGCGTCGAGGACCTGCGGATGGCCAGAGCGATCGACGTCCGGCGCTATGACAAGCGCACCCGCGTCCAGGAGGACCTGCACCGCTTTCAGCAGCATATCGCGGCTTGCCTTGTTCCACGGATCCGGCAGCGACCCACGGTTCTCATGGACGCCGGCCTTGCCGGTTCGGGAGAACGGCGCGCCCATGTCAGCGGCCTCAACCAGCGCCTCCAGCAAGAGGAAGTGCTCCCCATCAACCTGCACACCGGCGGCCCGGCCGTCATCAGTGACCTCCACCAGAACCGGTGATTCCTCATCCCGAAGGTAAAGGTGGATGGAGCTGTCGTGTTTGTAGTTCGCCTTGACGACAGCCCCGCTGACCAGCATGCCGCGCTTGTAGGTCAGGCCGAGTTTCTTGCAGGCCTTCTCGGCCTCATTCTCGGGGGTAGCCCAGAGAGCGCAAGCCACGCGGGAACCGTCCACGATGGCGCTGTTGCCCTTGATGAGGCTCCGCGCATGTCTTGTGGAAAACTGGTGTTCCGCTAAGCCTCTACCTGCAACTTGCCGATGGTCAGATCGCCGACCTGGAAGTGGTTTCTAGAGCGTCGATTGAATTCGCCACTGCCATGCGGGAGATGGCTGAGTTCGTCGACGGTGGACTGGAGACGGTGGACTGGAACTGAAGATCGGAATACAGAACACCGCAGAAGGCAGCCTGCGGCTGAACACCTTGGTCAAGGTCGTCTTGCCGCCCTCGCCTCGCCGAAGGTGCGCGCCGTCTTCGCCGACTATCACGAGAAGATCGGCCAGGACCGCCCACGCGAGGCAGACAACCGGATGACCGTGCTGTCGCTGGTGTTCAGCTATGCCGCCTCCCGAGGCACGATCAAGATGAACCCCCTGGAGGGCTTGGAGCGCCTCTACTCCGCCGACCGATCGGAGATCATCTGGACCGAGGCCGACATTCTCAAGTTCATGGCCGGCGCACCTGTCGAGCTGCAACGCGCCCTGATCCTGGCGATCCACACCGGCCAGCGATACGGCGACCTGATCCGGCTGCGCTGAGCCGACTATGACGGCGAGAACATCAGCCTCAAGCAGCGCAAGACGACCGCGCGCGTGACCATCCACCGTTCCGAGGCCCTTCGCCTCATGCTGGACAGTGCGCCACGGCAGGGACCCTGCATCCTCACCCGGGCCGATGGACGCCCGTGGTTTACCGATGGCAGCGACAAGGAGCTGTCGAAGCAATGGCGGGCGCGCATGCAGGCGGCCGGCTTCTACCCTCGTCCCTTCGATGAAATGACCAAGGCCGAGAAGGCAGAGCATCTGCACTTCAACGACCTGCGCGGAACCGCAGTGACGATGCTGGCAGAAGCCGGCAACGCCATTCCGCTGATCTGTTCAATCACCGGGCACACCCTCCAGTCGGCAACCCGAATTCTGGAGAAGTATCTCGCCCGCACATCGGCCATGTCGAAGGCCGCGATTCTCGCCTTCGAGAACAGCCCGGCAACGGCTTTTGCAAACCGCCTGCAAACCGGCTCGAACCCCTTAGGAGAGGGGAAGAAGAATGCGTAACGAAAACAGGAATTGGCGCACCCGGAGCGATTCGAACGCCCGACCCTCAGATTCGTAGTCTGATGCTCTATCCAGCTGAGCTACGGGTGCGGTATGACCGCCATTTAGCCGGGAGTGCGGGACAACGCAAGAGCATCGGCGAAGTTTTTTCAATAGGTCAGGGTGTAGGTCGCGTCCGTCAATGAGATGTAGAATTTCGGTGTAGCGGAGGCTAGGCTCCAGACTTCTGCGTTTCAGAGCCCGAACAGGACGATGGCTGCGAGTGCGATAGCAGAGAAGAACGTCTCCGGGCTGCGGTCGTATCGGGTGGCAACGCGCCTCCAGTCCTTCAGCCGACCGAACATGATCTCGATGCGAGTGCGGCGCTTGTACCTCCGCTTGTCGTATCTGACGGCTTTCTTGCGAGATTTCCGGCCGGGGATGCAGACCTTCATCCCCTTGTCTTTCAACGCTTCTCTCAGCCAGGCCGCGTCGTAGCCCCGGTCGGCCAGCAACCAGTCCGCCTTCGGCAGGCTGCCCAGCAGCGCCGCCGCGCCTGCGTAGTTCAGCCTGAACAACGCGATCAGGCCGCGGCAGGACGGTAGCTGTCGGTTCGCTCCTGCCGGATCATGGCCAGGACGAGGGCGATGACGGCGGCAAGAAGAGCCCTCAGACGGGCGAGGATCTTGCGGATGTTGTTGCCGCAGCCGCAGAGGACGGCGAAGAGCGCGTCACCAAGTGTGCCCTTCAGAAAGCAGCGGGCAAGGCGACCGTCGGCCTTCATGTGACCGATCTCGGGCTCGATGCTGCTGCGCCGTCGGAGGGCTCTTGCCAGCGCCGGGGTCAGGCCGCGGCGGGTGCCGCTGATCAGGACCTGGGTGTGCTCGACGCCGTGACCCTTGTAGCCGCGATCGACGACAGCCCGCTTCGGCGGGTGGCCGGTGAGAATGGCAACCTGCTCCAGCGCCTCGCCGAGGGTGTGGCCGTCGTAAGGGTTCCCCGGCAGCGAGCGCGTGCCCACCACGAAGCCGCCCTTCAGCGTGGTGGCGATGCTAACCTTGGTGCCGAACTCGTAGCGCACCCGAGCCTTTCCCTTCGAGATGCAGTCGACCTCAGGCTCATGGAGCGAGTAGATCTTGCCCGGGTCCTTCGGCGCCTGGTGGAGCAGCCGCGAGACCAGCACGAGCTTGTCGAGCACCCGCTCGCGCAGCGGCCCCGCGGGGATCTCGTCAAGCTGCCGACGGATGTCCCGCATCACGCGGCCGGTGTAACCCTTGAGCGTCCTCAACGCCTTGCGCATGCGCCGGAACTGCTTCGCATGCGCATAACGGCCGACCTGCGCCGCAAGCCGCGGCCCGAGACGCGCGTAGGTCTGGCGCAGCTCGATCCCGGCGTCCCGGGCCAGATCCACCAGCTGCGCCCGTGCGCGTTCGTAGAGCCGGGAGTCCGTCGGGTGCGCGATGTTCTTCTCCATGACGGTCGTATCCACCGCCACCTCGTCCAGGTTCGCACCCTCGACGGCACCGGACTTGCGACCTGCCTCGATGGTCTTCGTCAGCAGCCATTCGACGCCCTCTTCCCCGATCCGCTTCCGCCACCGGATGAGCGAGGTCGGGTCGATCGGCGGGCGATGCTGAAAGAACGTCTCGCCGGTGAAATGCTGAAAGTAGGGGTTCTCGACCCACCGCGCGACCACGGCCTCATCCGACAGCCGGAACGCGTGCTGCAGATAGAGCAGCCCCGCCACGAGCCGCGGCGACGTCGCTGGACGACCCGTGGTGAATGGGAAGAACCCCGCCCATTCGCGCTCGAAGAACTCCCAGTCGATCAGCCCCGCCAGCGTGACCAACTCATGACGCATGTCGATCATGTCGACGAGGCGCGGCCGGAAGAGGTCGTTCTGCTCGGGAGGACGGGGACGATGCTTCATGCGACGGGCCAAAATTGCAGGGTTCTGGGCCGAATCCTATGAAATCCTGCAGGCCATGGCGACAGAAACCTCGGGTTTCAGACGGAAGATCAAACACTTCGGCGTTGTTCCGGCCGGACTGAGTAGTCGCTGACCTGTCCAGCGGACATGAAGAACCCGATCGGCCGGCCCTGCGCATCGGCGACGGCATGCAACTTGGTGTTCATGCCCCCCGTTCTCAGGGAAACAGTCCCCCGGACTGTTTCCTGATCTTCGAACTGCGACCTATCTGACGCGCGCGCCCCCCTTTTTCACGCACAGGCTGGAAGCCGTGCGATGCGCCTTCAGCTAGGTCGCGTCGATCATGATCGTCTTGTGCTCGGCCCTCTCGGCCGCCAGGCCCATCATGATCCGGGCGAAGACTCCGTTCTCGCTCCAACGCTTCCAGCGATTGTAGAGGGTCTTCGCCGGCCCGTACTCCCTGGGTGCGTCGCACCACCGCAAACCATTGCGATTGACGAAGATTATGCCGCTCAGGACGCGCCGGTCGTCGACACGGGGCTTGCCAATGGCTCTTGGGAAGGAACGGCTTCAGGCGCTCCATTTGCGCCTCGGACAGCCAGTAGAGGTTGCTCATCGGTCAGGTCTCCTTGCGAGGCCTGAATCACGCGATCCCGACGAAATCAATGGGTCTGGAGTCTAGCGCATCATGGCAGATGAGAAAAGCCGGTAAGTCCAGACGGCCCTCGGCGTCAGCTTACGCTGAAAATGCGCTCGCCCCGCGAGTTCATCGCAGCCCAAACCGCAACCGCCTGAGTGTCCGGTGAAACAGGGGCAAGACCAGTAAGGGGCGGTCACGCCCCAGGCCTGAGTTCTGCAACAACGCCGTACTGGTGTCCCGGCTGCTGCACCAGCGGCCGAAGGATCCCGGCAAGATCTACGCGCTCCACGAGCCGGAGGTCGACTGCATCTCGAAGGGGTGAGGGCTGTCGGGCTTGCCCGCGCAACGCTCCAGTGGAGCGTTGCGAAGCCCGAACGCTCAGGTGCGCTACGAGTTCGGCACCAAGGTCAGCGTGGTCACCACGCTGACGGGCGGGTTCGTGGTGGGTACGCGCTCGCTGCCGGGCAATCCCTACGACGGCCACACCCTCGGCGAGGCGCTGAAGCAGGTGGCGATCCTCACCGGCCACCCGCCGAAGCGCGCCGTCGTCGACCGCGGGTACAAGGGCCACGGGGTCGAGCACACCCAGGTGCCGATCAGCGGCACCCGCCGCGGACTGACCCCGGCCCTGGCGAAGGCCCTCCGCCGACGGAGCAGCATCGAACCCGAGATCGGCCACATGAGACTGACGTCCGACTCGCACGCTGCTTCCTAAAAGGGACACTAGGTGACGCGCTCTTCGCCGTCCTCTGCGGCTGCGGCCACAACATCCGCAAGATCCTCGCCCATCTGAGGGCTCTTCTTGCCGCCGTCATCACCCTCATCCTGGCGGTGCTCCGGCAGGCAAGACTCAGCGGCACAGCCTCGCGGCCGCCTGATCGCGTTGTTGAGGCTGAACTAATTGGTGCAGGGGATACTTTCCATCAGCTCTGCTCCACGGCGGGTTCGGATGGTGCAGCTGGGCTTTTCCTCGATCACGACGATCCTGTCCGGCTCGCCGATCAGGATGCGGGTATCGACAGGAGCGGCATCCGCTTCGGTCGTATCGTCACGTCCCACCAGCGACAGCGAGAGGCGACCCGTTGCCTGTGCCTGAGCGAGGCGAGCGACCTGCTGGGGCGAGACCTCCACGGTCACCGTGCGGGCGATGATCGCCGACGTGGCGAGATCCGCGTTCGCCGTCTGATCCACCGCAACGATCGGGATCGTCTTTTCGATCAGGCGTGTGGTCTCGCCATTGGCACCGGCACCCGTCCAGTAGACGTCCACGCGGTCACCCGGCTGCAGGAATCCCGAAACGCCGGAAGCCACATCCACCTTGATGGCGAAGGCGCGCATGCCGCTTGCGAGCCGGAGACCAGCCTCGACACCCGGCTCCGTGACCTTCACCGCCAGCACGGGCTCGAACTTCTCCATCTGGCGGAGGACATAGCGCGGCTTGCCGGTCTCGGGGAAAAGGGCGGTCTCGTCCTTGAAGATCGTCTCGGGCAGCGCGTTGGCGGGCCACAGGATCTTCTGGACATCCTCTCTGGAGAGCGGGGCGCCGTAGTTCAGGGGCTTGTTGGTCACGAAGACCTCGACCATCGGGCCAAGCCTCTTGCGCGCCTCGCGCTCCTTCTCGAGGGCGACCTGGGTCTGGCTGATATAGCCTTGCGCCATGTAGACTGCGGCACCGGCCAGACCTAGCCCCATCAGCAGGACGAGGGCAAACATTCCGCGCATCAGTCTAATCTCCGTGATGTCTCGGGCGCCCCGCCGGGCCTTCAACGAAAATCAACTATAGTCCAGCGCTTGCTGCACTGCGTTGTTGATCTTGTCAGCCGCATCTAGAAACAGGGAAGGGTATAGCAGTGAAATTAGCACCAGGGTCAGAGTCAAGATGGCCGCTGTGAGCACAACCCAATCAACTGTGACTGCCCCTTCTTCGTTACTCCAAACGAACCGCAAAGCCGGCAGCATCAGCGCACTTCCTTACGAACCTGGCTTTCGCGCAGTCAAGCCAAGACTTGAAGCGCTGTTTTCCGCCTAGCGTTGTCAGCATCAAGAATCAGGAAAGGCCGGGGGCGTCCCCGACCTTGATCTTTAGAAGAAGCTTATTCTGCCTCTTCTCCTGTGTAGTCGATCCCCGCCTGCACATCGTTTGCGATGGAGGTGCCGGCTGCAATAATCTTCGGGCCAATTGCCTGCACGACGAGAAGCCCAAGGCCAACGATGGCAGCGGTCAGCACGACCCAGTCGACGGTCACGGCGCCGTCTTCGTCATTGCGGAAGTTCTTGAAGATGTTCAGCAGTTTCATGGTTCCAACCCTTGCTTGAGGTTCATCCTGTCGCCGCCGGTTCGGTGCGCTCTTCCCGGTCTCGTCCGGTCAGGTTTCCGCTTCGGCATGGGGTCAATTAGCCTGTCGAATGTGGCGGCACTTTGGTCTCCCGCAGGTTTTTTGCGGCACGGACGTCAGCGAACCCCATCCATATGCAAGCCCGTGCATCCGAAAGATAATTCCAACCCGGCAAGGCCGGGCGCGGGGACGGACTGTGGGGTTTCGGTCCCATTTGTGACGAATCCGGCAGAAAGGCGGCGGGAAATCTGGCTCGCGACACCGCCTCCTCCTAGAATCGCCGAAAGACAGAACGAGCGGGCAGTCCTGCAATGCGAACCCGGAAAGGCTTGCTGTTTCTCGCCGCGGCGCTGGCCGTGCCCGGCATGGCGTGGGCCGAACTCGGTCCGGCCGGGGATTTCACCTTCCGGCGCGTGAAGCCTCCGGGCGAGGGAGCCTCGCGGAGGATCACGGTGCAGATCGACCCCGCAGAACAGGCGCGCAGGCTGGCCGCCCTTCCCAAGGTCCAGCCGCGCAGGCCCGATCCGCCGCCGGCGCCACAAGCGCCGTTCCAGCCGGGGACGGCGGGGATAACCCCCGGCCCGACGCCGGGCAGCGCCTCCTACGGCTGGTTCTGGGACCGGGTGCCGGTCGCGCTGGCGGCGATGCAGGGGCGCTTTCCGCTCGCACTGGCCAACCTCTCGCAAGGGCCCGGAGGCGCCGCCGTCCGCGCGCCGAGGATGCAGCACATGCAGCAGATCGCCGAGCGACACGGGCTCGACATCCTCAAGGCCACGCTGGGCACGCGCGTTTCGCCGGCGCTGGTGCTGGCCGTGATCGGGATCGAGAGCGGCGGGCGCGTCAATGCGGTCAGCTCCGCCGGAGCGCAGGGGCTGATGCAGCTCATACCCGCAACCGCGAGGCGCTTCGGCGTCACCGACTCGCTCGACCCCGCGCAGAACATCCGCGGCGGCGTGGCCTATCTCGACTGGCTGATGGGAGAGTTCGGAGGCGATCCGCTGATGGTGCTGGCCGCCTACAACGCCGGCGAGGGGGCCGTGCGGGCGAACGGCGGCGTGCCGCCCTACGCCGAGACGAGGGATTATGTGCCGAAGGTTCTTGCCGCATGGCAGGTGGCCCAGGGCCTGTGCCTGACGCCGCCGGAGCTGGTGTCGGACCCGTGTGTCTTCCGTGTCCTGTCCGCAGGACTCTGACCGCCGTGCGGCGAGGGCGACCGCCCGTTTCGTGCAAGGAAGCGAACAGGCCGCGCTCTGTGTTGCCGGTTGTCCACATGCATCTTCACCTGCAAACCCATGAATATTGAATTGATTTGCGCTATGCGTCATCGTGCGGGCCTGCGTGGGCGACAAGACCTGCGGGGAGGCGGCATCCGAAAGGCAGGCCAGATGAGCATGAACCATATACTTCGGATGGGGATGGCCGCGCTCGCGTTCATGGCCTCCGCCGCACCGATGGCCGTCTCGGCCCAGACCTTGCGGGTGATGGAGGGCTCTGCCTCCGGGGCGCTCAATGTGCCGATGAACCGCGCCGTCGTGGTGGAGAGCGACCGCCCCTTTGCCGAACTGTCGATCGCCAACCCGGGCATCGCCGACATCTCCACCCTCTCGGAAACCTCGATCTATGTGCTGGGCAAGGCGCCGGGGCGGACGACGCTCACGCTTCTGGGGGCTGACGGGCGGCTGATCTCGAACGTGGATGTCCATGTCACGCCCGACGTGGCCGAGTTCAAGGAACGCCTTCGCCAGATCCTGCCCGGCGAGAACATCGAGGTGCGCACGGCCAACGACGGGATCGTGCTCTCGGGCACCGTCAGCAGCGCCGAGCGGCTCGACCGGGCGCTCGATCTCGCCAATCGCTACGCGCCGGACCGGGTCTCGAACCTCATGAGCGTGGGCGGCACGCAGCAGGTCATGCTGAAGGTGCGGTTTGCCGAGATGCAGCGGTCCGTGGCAAAAAGTCTCGGCTCGTCGATCTATGCCCGCAACGGATCGGGCTCGGTCATCGGCGGCACCGGAACGCTGCTTCAGAACGGCATCCCGCCCTCGGGCGCCCCGATCACCACAGCGGCGACGGGCGCGCTCGGGCTGGGCTTTTCGGTGGGGGCGCTGGAGTTTTCGGTCCTGCTCGAGGCGCTCGAATCGAAGGGTGTCGTGCGCACGCTGGCCGAGCCGAACCTCACCGCGCTGTCGGGACAGGAGGCGAAGTTCCTCGCCGGCGGCGAATATCCGATCCCGGTCGCAAGCGGCGACGAGAAGATCGCCATCGAATACAAGCCCTTCGGCGTCGAGCTGAACTTCACCCCGGTGGTGGTGGACGGCAGCCAGATCAACCTGATGATCAATGCCGCGGTCTCCTCGATCGACAACACCGTGTCGCTCGAAAGCGCGGGCTTCACCATCAACGCCTTCAAGCGGCGCGAGACCTCGACCACGGTCGAGATGCGCGACGGCGAGAGCTTTGCCATCGCGGGCCTCCTGCAGGACGATTTCCGCAATCTCAACGGACAGGTGCCGTGGCTGGGCGACATCCCGATCCTCGGCGCGCTGTTCCGCAGCGCCGAATACCAGAGATCGCAGAGCGAGCTGGTCATCATCGTGACCCCGCATCTGGTGACCCCCACCCGCGGCGAGGCGCTGGCCCTGCCGACCGACCGGATCAAGCTGCCGTCCGAGAAGGAGCTGTTCCTCTTCGGACGCGTCACCGGACGGGGGGCCGCGGGCGAGGTCGCGCGGCAGGATTTCAGCGGCTCTTACGGCTATGTGATGGAGTGAGCGATGAAGATGCTGCGCAGCTCCCTCCTCGCCGCACCGCTTGCCCTTCTTGCGGCCTGCGGTGACCATCCGGTCTCGTCCGAGATCAACGACGGCACCTTCGGCAACGCCACGATGAACAACTCGCTCCTGCAGATGGGCGAGATCGACGCGACCCAGGCGCTCGGCCAGCGGTTCGCGTCCGAGGTCGAGCCGACCATCACCTTCCCGTTCGACAGCGCCCGGCTGACCCCGGAGGCCCAGCGCGTCCTGCGCGAACAGGCCAACTGGATCCGGCAATTCCCCGAGGTTCGCTTCCGCGTCTATGGCCACACGGACCTTGTGGGATCTGCCGCCTACAACAAGTCTCTGGGCCTGCGGCGCGCCAAGGCGGTGGTCGCCTTCTTCGCCTCGCAAGGCATCAGCCCCTCACGATTGGAGGCGCTTGTTTCCTATGGCGAAACAAGACCGGTGATTCCCGTCGCCACACCGGAAGAGCGCAACCGCCGGACCGTCACCGAGGTCTCGGGGTTCATCGCGGGCCGAGGGATGTCGATCAACGGCAAGTACATGGCGGTTGTCTTCCGGGAATATGTAAGCGGCGCGACGCGCGTTCATCCTGCGAACCGCGTGATCGCCACGCAGGTCGCCCCCGGAGGCTGACGGACGGGGTCCTGTGGGGCCCCGCCTCCCGATCAAACAATAACGTTTTTTTAGCCCAATTCCTGCCACCATTGCGCAGCACCATGTGCGCAACGGGAAACAGTCGGTGCGGCAGGTCGGCTCGTGCCGCAGCTTTGGGTGTTCAGGGCCGCTCGGGTCCGAAATCGGTTTGACGATGGTCACCCGTTCCGGCGCCCGCCAGGGGAAGGACGTGTTGGGATGAACAGCGTGGCGACGCTTCAACCGGATCCTGCGCCGATCGTGGCCTGCACGATCTCGCGGGATGTCCAGAATTTCGAGATCCTGATCAATGACATGGAGATCGAGCTGGGCGAGAGCTGGGGGGACCTGTCGTTCGAGGATGCCGAGCTGTTTCTCCGCCAGCCCGAATCGCGAACGCTGGAATTCGTGGCCCTGGCGGTCAATGGCGAGGATGAGGGCGACCTCGCGCGGCTGACGGACATCATCCGCACGGCGAGGGACAAGGGCATCAAGATCATCCTGATCGCCGATCAGGTCAGCCCGATCGCGCTGCACCAACTGCTGCGACTCGGGGCCGATGACTTCGTCCCCTACCCCCTGCCCGAGGGGGCGCTGCATGAGGCGATCGACCGGATCCGCAAGGCGCCGCCGCCCGTGTCGGACCTGCCCGCCGCGGTGCCGGCGGCCCCGGGCACGCCCCATGCGCCGACGTTCAAGGCCCGCGGCGACCGCGACGCGATCCTCTTGCCGGTGCATGGGATGGCGGGGGGTGTGGGGGCCTCGACCTTCGCCTGCAACCTCGCGTGGGAACTGGCCACCGTCACCCGGACCGACGCGCCGCGGGTCTGCCTGATCGACCTCGACTTCCAGTTCGGCGCAATCTCGACCTACCTCGACCTGCCGCGGCGCGAATCGGTGTTCGACATCCTGTCGGACACGGAATCCGCCGACAGCGACAGCTTCCTGCAGGCGATGATCACCTTCAACGAGAAGCTGCATGTCTTCACGGCGCCCCCGGACATGCTGCCCCTCGACATCGTGACGGCCGAGGACATCGGCCGGCTGCTCGACATGGCTCATGCCAATTTCGACTTCGTGGTGGTGGACATGCCCACCACCGTCACCTCCTGGACCGAGGCGGTTCTTGCCCGTTCCCACGCCTATTTCGCGATGATGGAGCTTGACCTGCGGTCGGCGCAGAACGTGCTGCGTCTGGTCCGCGCCCTCAAGGCCGAAAGCCTGCCGCACGAGAAGCTCCGCTTCGTCCTCAACCGCGCGCCGCGCTTCACCGATCTTTCGGCCAAGAGCCGGGTCAAGCGCATGGCCGAGAGCCTCGACATCACGATCGAGCTTCAGTTGCCCGACGGTGGTGCCGCGGTGACGCAGGCGAATGATCACGGCCTTCCCCTCTCGGAATCGGCCGGAAAGAACCCGCTCCGGCGCGAACTGCAGAAACTGGCCAGGTCCCTCCACGACCACAGCCGAACCGCCGAGGCCGCCAAGGCCTGATGAACCGGAAGGTGCCCTGAATGTTCTCGCGCTACCGCAAGTCTCCGGACGGCCAGAAGCCCGCGCCCTCGGCGGCGGTGGGGGCGGCGACGCCGTCGGTCACCGCTCCGGCCGCGCCCGCCCCGGCCAAGCCCGTTCCCGCCCGCCCGGGCCCCTCCGTTCCGCGTCCGGGCGCCGAGGCCATCGCAAGCGACAAGGAAAAGAAGCGCCGCGAACGGCTGATGGAGCTGAAGGTCGAGCTTCACCGCCGGCTGCTCGACAACCTCAACCTCGCCGCCCTCGAAAAGGCGTCCGAATCCAGCCTCCGCACCGAAATCGCCGCGATCTGCGGCGAGGCGCTCGAGGAGATGAGCGTCGTCCTCAACAAGGAAGAGCGCACGATCCTCAACCAGGAGCTTTACGACGAGGTGATGGGCCTCGGCCCGCTCGAGCCGCTGCTCAAGGATGAGACGATCAACGACATCCTCGTGAACGGCCCGAACCGGATCTTCGTCGAGCGCGGCGGCCGGCTGGAGCTGACCGACACGACCTTCAAGGACGAGCGGCACCTGCTGCGGATCATCGACAAGATCGTCTCGGCGGTGGGCCGGCGCGTCGATGAATCGACCCCCTATGTCGATGCCCGCCTCGCCGACGGCTCGCGCTTCAACGCGATGGTGCCGCCGATCGCGGTGGACGGCTCGCTCGTCTCGATCCGCAAGTTCAAGAAGGACAAGCTGGGGATCGCCGATCTCGTGCGCTTCGGCGCCTTCACAGAAGAGATGGCGGCCTATCTGCAGGCCGCGGTGGCGACGCGCCTGAACATCATCGTCTCGGGCGGCACGGGCTCGGGCAAGACCACCACGCTGAACGCGCTGTCCTCCTTCATCGACCATTCCGAGCGGATCCTCACCATCGAGGACACGGCCGAGCTTCAACTCCAGCAGGTCCATGTGGGCCGCATGGAAAGCCGGCCCCCGAACGTCGAGGGCAAGGGCGCGGTGACGCAGCGCGACTGCCTGCGGAACGCGCTCCGGATGCGCCCCGACCGGATCATCGTGGGCGAGACCCGCGGCGAAGAGGTCATCGACATGCTGCAGGCCATGAACACCGGCCACGACGGCTCGATGACCACGATCCACGCCAACTCGGCCCGCGACGGGATCAGCCGTCTGGAAAACATGGTGGCGATGGCCGGGATCGAGATGCCGATCAAGGCGGTGCGCGCCCAGATCGCCTCGGCCGTCAACCTCATCGTGCAGGCCAGCCGCCTGCAGGACGGCTCGCGCCGCATGGTCTCGATTACCGAGATCACCGGGATGGAGGGCGACGTGATCTCGATGCAGGAGATCTTCCGCTACGAGCGTCTCGGGGTCGAGCCGTCGGGCAAGATCGTCGGCCGCTTCAACGCGACAGGCGTGCGCTCGCACTACTCGGACCGCTTCCGCCAGTGGGGCTACAACCTGCCCGCCTCCATCTACGAACCGATCGTCTGAGGGCCCCATGCAACTGAGCGCGGCACCCATCATCTACATCCTGATCTTCGTCGCGGTGCTGCTGCTGGTCGAGGGGATCTACCTCACCGTCTTCGGCAAGTCGATCAGCCTCAACTCACGGGTCAGCCGGCGGCTCGCGCTGCTGGAAAAGAACCAGAACCGCGAGCAGGTGCTGGAACAGCTCCGCAAGGAGATGAGCCAGCACATGAACGCCCGCGGCATCCCGCTCTATGCGGTGCTGGCCTCAAAGGCGCAGAAGGCCAACATCGCCTTCTCGCCCAAGGCGCTGGTGGCGATCATGGCGCTGCTGTCGGCCGTGGCCTACATGGGCCTGACCATCGGGACGGCCGCCTCGCCGGCCGTGCGGGTGGCGGTCGCGATCTTCATGGGCGTGGGCGCGGTCTATGTCTGGGTGAACAACAAGGCCAAGAAGCGCATGGCGCTGATCGAGGAGCAACTGCCCGACGCGGTCGAGCTGATGGTCCGGTCGCTGCGCGTGGGTCACCCCTTCTCATCCGCCATCCAGATCGTCGCCAAGGAGGTGCCGGACCCCCTCGGCACCGAATTCGGCGTCATCGCCGACGAGGCCGCCTATGGCCGCGACGTGGCCGAATGCATCCGGGCCTTTGCCGAACGGATGGACAGCCAGGACCTGCGCTTTCTGGCGGTCGCGGTGAACATCCAGCAGCAGTCGGGCGGCAACCTGGCCGAGATCCTCGAGGGTCTGGCCAAGGTGATCCGCTCGCGCTTCAAGCTCTTCCGCAGGGTCAAGGCCATCACGGCCGAGGCGAAATGGTCGGGCACCTTCCTCTCGGCCTTCCCCATCGTGGCGCTGGTGATGATCTCGGTTCTCAAGCCGGACTACTACGACGGCGTGAAGGAGACGCCGCTCTTCATCCCCGCGGCGCTGGTGGTCGGCGCGTTTCTCGTCGCCAACGTGATCTTCATGAAGATCATGGTCAACATCAAGGTATGAGCCGATGGACCTTCTCAACCGTCTCGAAGGCTACCTGATCGACAGCCTGGGCCCGCTCGGGCCGCTGATGGCGATGGGGATGCTGGGCATCCTGCTCATCGCCCTTACGCTTCCGGTCATGCTGAAGAAGCGCGACGAGCCCTTCGACCGGATCAAGGCGCAGCGGACGGTCGGGGCCGCGCCGGTGAGCCAGGCGCTGCGGCGCTCGTCGGGCACCGAGAAGCTCGACAGGTTCGCCAACCTGCTCGAGCCGAAGACGGCCGAGGAGCTGTCCGCCTCCCGCCTCAAGATGATGCGGGCGGGATACCGCTCGAAGGGGGCGGTGCGCGCCTTCCATGCCGCCCAGTTCGCGCTCGGCGTGGGTTTTCTCGTGCTTGGGGTGCTTTATGCGCTGCTGGCCTCGGCCACTGCACCGCTGACCATGCAGCAGATGGTGATCTACACCCTTCTGCCCGGCGCGATCGGCTATTACCTGCCCGTCTACTGGATCAAGCGCCGCGCGCAGGAGCGGCACGACCAGATCGTCGCGGGCTTTCCCGATGCGCTCGACATGATGCTCGTCTGCGTCGAGGCGGGCCAGTCGCTCGACCAGTCGATCCTGCGGGTCGCGCGCGAGTCGGCGTCAGGCTATCCGGCCCTCGCCGAAGAGTTCGAGATGGTGGCCCACGAGGTGAAGGCCGGCAAGGAGCGCGTCGCCGTTCTCAAGGACATGGCCGAGCGGGTGGGCATCCCCGACGTGTCCTCCTTCGTCACGACGCTGATCCAGTCGGCCACCTTCGGCACCTCGATCGCCGAGGCGCTCCGCGTCTATTCCTCCGAGATGCGCGACAAACGCGTCATGAGGGCCGAGGAAAAGGCAAACACCTTGCCGACCAAGCTGACCCTCGGCACAATGCTGCTCACCGTGCCGCCGCTGATGCTGATCCTGATCGGCCCTTCGGTCTATGGCATCGCCACGCAGCTGGGCGGACAGTGAGAGAACGTGACCCGAGGCCTGCCGATCCTCCTTTCCTGCGTGATCCTTGCGGCCTGCGGTGCGCCGGACGCGCTGTCCCGGCAAGCGGTTGCGCGCAATGCACCCTTTGCCGTGGATCCGGGTCGGAACGGGGTCGATGGGCTCTTGGTCGGTCACCGGCTTCTGGCGGCGGGAGAGGCCGAGCTGGCCCTTCGGGCCTACCTGCGCGCGGCGTCCGAACAGGGGATCAACGCCGACGTCCTTTCGGCGCTCGGCTCGGCGAACCTGCAGCTCGGGCGGCTGAACCAGTCCGAGCAGTTGCTGCGGCAGGCGATCCAGATGGATCCCGCCTTCGTGCCGGCTGTCAACAATCTGGGCGTCGTCCTGATGGAGCGGGGACGGACGGCCGAGGCGAGGCTCGTCTTCCAGCAGGCCTTTGCGCTCGACAGTGGCGCAACGGACGCCATCCGCGAAAATCTGCAGCGCGCCATCGTGAAAAGCGCCTCGACCCTTTATCCGGAAGAGGAAGAGCGACACGAGTTCTCCCTCGTGCGGCGCGGGCAGGGGCAGTATGTGCTGCTCTCGCAGCTCTAGGGGGCGACCGGGATCGAGCAGCAAGAGGACGCAAGAACATGCGCCACCCTGTCCTGACCGCCTTGTGCCTTGCCGGCACGACCATGTTGAGTGCCTGTGGCGGCCGTGATGCCGATGTGGATCGCGCCCTGAAGGGCGTCAACATCATCGACGAAAGCAACCTCAACGACATCATGCTGACCGTCGGGGCGCCGGACGAGGCGGTGGCCTATTTCCGCGGCGCCGTGGACAAGGCCCCGGACCGGATCGACCTCAAGCGCGGGCTGGCGAAGTCGTTGGTGCGCGCGCAGCGTCCGGCCGAGGCGGCCACCGTCTGGAGTCAGGTGGTCAACACCCACGAGGGCACGAACGAGGATCGCGTGGCCTTCGCCGACGCGCTGATCCGGGCGAATGACTGGAGCCGGGCCGAGCAGGAGCTGGCCAGCATCCCCCCCACCTACGAGACCTTCCAGCGGTATCGGCTCGAGGCGATGGTGGCCGACAGCCGGAAGCATTGGAAGAAGTCGGACAGCTTTTACGAGACCGCCGTCGGCATGACGACCCAGCCCGCCGGCGTGCTGAACAACTGGGGCTTCTCCAAGCTGACGCGCGGCGATGCGGCCGCGGCCGAGCGGCTGTTCTACGAGGCGCTGACCTACGACCCGACCTCGTTCACCACCAAGAACAACCTCGTGCTGGCCCGCGGCGCCCAGCGGAAATACGACCTTCCCGTGATCCAGATGACCCAGAAGGAGCGGGCCGAGCTGATCTACACGCTCGCCCTGGCCGCGGTGAAGAAGGGCGATGTGACCGTGGGCAAGGGTCTGCTGCAATCGGCGATCGACACGCATCCGCAGTATTTCGAGGCGGCCGTCCGCAGCCTCGAGGCGCTCGACGCGGGCTGACGATGCAGGGTCTGGTGGCAACCTCTCCGACGGCGGCGCTCTGGTTCCTGCCCTTCGTCGTGCCGATCGCGCTCTGGGTCGCCTGGAGCGACATGAAATTCATGAAGATCCCGAACAAGGCGGTGATGGCCCTGGCGCTGGTCTTTCTGGTCGTCGGCCCGATGGCGCTCCCGCTCGAGGATTGGCTCTGGCGCGGGCTTCACCTGCTTGTCGTGCTGGTCATCGGCTTCCTGATGAACCTGGGCCGGATGGTCGGCGCGGGAGACGCCAAGTTCGCCGCCGCGATGGCGCCGTTCTTCGCCCTGGGAGACCTGCGCCTCGCCATGGGCCTGCTGGCCGCGTCCCTTCTCGGCGCCTTCGCCAGCCATCGTGGGCTGGGTCTCGTCCCTCCGTTCCGCAGCGCCACCGCCGAATGGGAGAGCTGGCGGCGCCGTGACTTTCCCATGGGGCTGGCGCTGGCGGGTATGCTGTTCCTTTACCTTCTCGCGGCAATCCTTGACGGCTGATCCCCGCTTCCGGTGCAATCCATGAACATGCAGAACCCAGACGTCACAGCTCCTCCGTCGCCGCGCACGCTGGCGGACACGGGCCTGCCCCTGGTCATGTTGCGCGACATCCTGATCAAGACCATGTTCCGCATGAACCTGGACCTCGTGTCGCAGATCGCGCGGGTCATCTGCCTGCCCCCCCAGCTCACGCAGGAGCTGGTGGATCTCGCCCGTGGTCAGCGGCTGATCGAGGCGACCGGGACGCTGCACGCCACCTCGGGCAACGAGATGGGCTACCAGCTGACCGACGGGGGCAAGGCGCGGGCGCTCGATGCGCTGGGCCAGTCGGAATATTACGGCGCCATGCCCGTTCCGCTTGACGACTATCGCAGCCAGGTCGAGCGGCAGTCGGTGCGCAACATCAAGCTCACGCGCGCGCAGCTGACCTCGGCCATGGGGCACCTGATCCTGCCGGACGAGCTGCTGGATCATCTCGGCCCGGCCGTCACCTCGGGCCGGTCGATCCTGATGTATGGCCCGCCCGGCAACGGGAAATCCTCCATCTCGAACGGGATCCGCGACGCGCTCGGCGACCGGATCCATGTGCCGCGCGCGCTGGAATATTCCGGCCAGGTCATCACGGTCTATGACCCGATCGTGCACCGCTCGGCCGAGGCGGCGGTGGATGATCCCAACAGCCTGCGCCGCACCTCGAACCGGTTCGACAACCGCTATGTCTGGTGCGAACGGCCGACGGTAATCACGGGGGGCGAGTTGACGCTCGACATGCTCGACCTGACCTACAACCCGGTGGCGCGCACCTACCAGGCGCCGCTCCAGCTCAAGGCGACCGGGGGGATCTTCATCGTGGACGACCTCGGTCGGCAGGCCGAGCCCCCGCAGAAGCTGGTCAACCGCTGGATTGTCCCGCTCGAGGAAGGGCGCGACATCCTGGCGCTGCAATCGGGCGAGAAGTTCACCGTGCCCTTCGACACGCTGGTGATCTTCTCGACCAACTTCCACCCGAACGAGATCTTCGACGGCGCGGCCCTGCGGCGGATCTTCTTCAAGATCAAGATCGAAGGCCCGACCCAGGAGAACTTCCTCAAGATCTTCGCGATGGTGGCGCGAAAGCGGAAGATGCCGCTCGACGAGGCGGCCCTGCTGCATCTGATGAAGGTGAAGTTCCCCACGATCGGCAACCGCTACGCCAATTACATGCCGGTCTATCTGATCGACCAGATGGCCGCCGTCTGCGAGTTCGAGGGCCTGCCCTACCAGATGAGCCCCGCCCTGATCGACCGCGCCTGGTCGAACATGTTCGTCCGGGACGAGACGATCGCCCGCTAGATCCGCGGTCCGCGGAGCGGGATCGGCCCCGTCTCGGTCAGGATCGCGTCGAGCGGCTGGTCGGTCGGCTCGATCGGCACCTCGGGCAACTCCTGCGCGCTGAAGGCGAAGCCCACCGCCGTGACGGGATGCAGCGCACGCAGCCGCTCCAGCGTCCGGTCGTAGAACCCGCCCCCATAGCCCAGACGATAGCCACGGCGGTCGAAGGCGAGCAGCGGCACGATCAGCAGTTCGGGATCGAGCCAGGCGCCCTCCGGCGGCACGCGGGCACCGAACGGTCCCTCGATCATCGGGCAGCCCGGGCTCCATTCGCGAAAGCGCAGCGGCTGGCCGGGGCCCACGATCACCGGCACGCAGACCGGCCCGTCATGGGCGATCATGGCCGCAAGCGGATCGATCTCGGACCGGATCGCCATATAGCCCGAGAGCACGCGGCCGCGGTGCGGCGCCAGCCAGTCCGCCAGAAGCTCCGCCGCCTGCCCCTGCCCCGCCTCGTGCGCCAGCGCCCGCGCGGCGCCGGCGGCGCGACGGGCCTCGGCCTTCCGCGCCGCAAGCGTCATGTCAGCACCAGCGTGGCAAGCCCGAGGAAGACGAAGAACCCCATGACATCGGTCAGCGTCGTGACGAAGGTGCCCGAGGCAAGCGCCGGGTCAAGCCCGAGCCGGTTGAGCCCGAGGGGCACCAGCACCCCGCCCAGGGCCGCCACGACCTGATTGCAGATCATGGCCATCCCCAGCACGGCGCCCAGCAGAGGGTCGCCGAAGATCACGAAGCCCGCCAGCCCCAGGATGAGCGCAAGCCCCAGCCCGTTCAGCAGACCGGCCATCAGTTCCCGCCGGACCACCCGCGGCGCGTTGGCCGAGGTGAGGTTGCGCGTCGCCAGCGCCCGCACGGCGACGGCGAGCGACTGCGTCCCCGCGATCCCCCCGGTCGAGGCGACGATGGGCATGAGGGCCGCCAGCGTCACGAGCTGCGCGATCGTCGCCTCGAAACCCGAGATCACGAGGGCCGAGAGCGAGGCGGTGAAGAGGTTCGCCACCAGCCAGGGAAGCCGCTGGCGCGCGGTGGCGACCGGCCCGTCCGAGAGGCTGCTCTCGTCGCCCACACCGGCCAGACGAAGGATGTCCTCCTCATGCTCCTCATCGAGCACGTTCATCGCATCGTCGATGGTGATGATCCCCACCAGCCGGTCGTTCTCATCCACCACCGGGCAGGAAATCAGGTGATACTGGTTGAAGATATAGGCCACCTCCGACTCCTCGATGGTGGCGCGGATGGTGCGGAAGCTCTCCTCCTCGATGTCGGCCAGCCGGACCTCGCGGCGCGACGAGAGCAGCCGGCCGAGCGTGACATAGCCCTGCGGCTTCATCCGCGGATCGACGAGGATGACGTGATAGAACTGGTCGGGCAGCTCCTCGCTGCGGCGCAGGAAATCGATGGTCTCGCCCACCGTCCAGTGGATCGGCGCCACGACGACCTCGCGCTGCATCAGGCGGCCCGCGGAATATTCCGGGTAGGCCATCGCCTGTTCGACCGCCACCCGGTCGGCGCGGTCGAGCGCGCCGAGGATCGCCTCCTGCTGCTGTTCCTCTAGGTCCTCGAGGATGTCCACCACGTCGTCGGTGTCGAGTTCGCGCACCGCCTCGGCGATGACCTCCGGCGGGAGATGCTCGATCACCTCCTCGCGGATCGAATCGCTGATCTCCGAGAGGATCTCGCCGTCGATGCCGGCGGACCAGAGCGTCAGCAGCTCGCGCCGCTCGGCCGGGCCGATCTGTTCGAGCACGTCGGCGATGTCGGCGGCGTGGAGCGGCTCGAGCAGGTCCGACAGGCGCGCCTCGTCGCGCTCGTCCACGGCCTCGAGAACCGAGGTCACCACCCGGTCGGGCACACCCGACCGCTCTTCCTCGCGCATGTCGCCCGTTTCTGCCTGCAAGGTGGCGCCCCCGTTCCGCTTACGCCGCGACCATATCGGAGGATGGCGCGCAGAAACAGGGGCGGCAGGAAATTTACGCTGCCCTCGAAAGGGTCTAGGTTGAGCGCTTGACCAGAGGGGAGACCTGTCATGACCGACCTGCTGCTGGGACAGGTCCTGTCCTTCGCCGGCGACCCGTTCCTCGAAGGAGAGGCCGCGGCCCGGCACGAAACCCGCGGCGGCGTTCTTGTGGACGAAGGGCGGATCCGGGCCGTGGGTCCGGCCGACAGGCTCCGCGCGGCCCATCCCGAGGCGCGGGTGACCGACTACGGGCAGGCCCTGATCTCGGCGGGATTCATCGACGCCCATGTGCATTATCCGCAGACCGCCATCATCGCGAGCTGGGGCAAGCGGCTGATCGACTGGCTGGTGACCTACACCTTCCCTGAAGAGATGCGCTTTGGCGATCCGGGCTATGCCGCCGACATCGCCGGCCGTTATCTCGATCTCACGCTGGCGCAGGGCACGACCACCGTCTGCAGCTACTGCACCATCCACCCCGAGAGCGTGGACGCCTTCTTCGAGGCGGCCGGCCAGAGGGGTGTGCGCGCCTTTGCGGGCAAGACCTGCATGGACCGCAACGCCCCGGAGGGGCTGCGCGACACGGCCGAAACGGCCTATTCCGACAGCAAGCGGCTTCTGGAGAAGTGGCACGGGCGGGACCGGCTTTCCTATGTCATCACGCCCCGCTTTTCGCCCACCTCGACGCCCGAGCAGCTTGCGGCGCTTGGCGCGCTCTGGCGCGAGCACCCCGGTTGCCTGATGCAGACCCACCTCTCCGAACAGCTCGACGAGATCGAATGGGTGAAGGAGCTTCATCCGCAGGCGCGCGACTATCTCGACACCTACGAGGCGCAGGGCCTGCTGCGCGAGGGTGCGGTCTTCGGCCATGCGATCCACCTCGCCCCGCGCGAGCGCGCGCGGCTGGCCGAGGCGGGGGCGAGTCTCGTCCATTGCCCGACCTCGAACAGCTTCATCGGCTCGGGGCTGTTCGACATGGGCCTCGTGGCCGAGGGCATCCGGGTCGGGCTGGCGACCGACACGGGGGGCGGTTCGTCCTTCTCGATGCTGCGCACGATGGCCGCCGCCTACGAGATCGGCCAGCTGCGCGGACAGGCGCTGCATCCCGCGCAGCTCTGGTGGCTGGCAACGGCGGGCTCGGCCCGCGCACTCCGGGCCGAGGACCGGATCGGCAACCTCGCGCCGGGCATGGAGGCCGACATCGTGGTGGTGGATCTCGCCTCGACGCCCGCCATCGAACAGGCCACCCGCCGCGCCGAGACGATCTGGCAGGCGCTCTTCCCGACCATCATGATGGGAGACGACCGGGCCATCCGCGCGGTCTGGGTCGGCGGCCGAGCCCGGAGCTGAACCTCGCGGCCCCTCAGCCTCAGCCGCAGTCGGCGGCCTGCCAGAGGCGGAGCCCTTCGCCCGCCTCGGCGCCGAGTTCGTGGCATTCTCCTGCCGCGCACAGCCGCCAGCCCCCGGCCGCCATGCCCGAGGCCGCAAGCCGGACCTCGCGCTGCGGCGGCAGGCGCGGGACGTAGTGCCAGCCGTCCGCCTCGCGCCAGGCATCCGGTGGAAGCTCCATCCCCGCGCCCGAGCCCTGGATGCGGGCCTCGACCGGCCGCAGGCCCGCCTCGGTCGCCTCCCACCGCTCCCACCATTCGATGCGTTCGACCGAATGGGTCCAGCTCAGCGTGAAGCTCGAGGTGGCAAGCGACAGCACCGCCACCCCGGTTGCGATGCACAGGCTCATGCCGTCCGCGCGCTGCGGCGCAGGCGCAGCCAGTGCACCAGCGCGAAGAGCAGCGCGAGACCGAAGCCCGCCTCGTCCGTCACCGGCATCGCGAGGATCAGCGACACGCCCGCCGCCAGCGCCAACGCCCGCTCGAACATGTTGGCGCGTCCGATGAACTGGCCGACGACCGCCACCCCCCAGAGGCCGATGGCCAGCATCGCCTTGAGGAAGATGTAGATCACCTCGACCGGATAGCCCCAGGCCTCGGCGATGGGGCCTCCGTCCTGCAGCATGAGCGCGGGCGTATAGACCGCCATGAAGGGGATCACGAAGCCCGCCGCCGCCAGCCGCACCGCCTGCAGCGAGATCTTCAGCCCCGAGGCCTTGGCGATCGGACCCGCCGCAAAGCAGGCCAGCGCCACCGGCGGCGTCAGATCCGCCATGATGCCGAAGTAGAAGACGAACATGTGGCTCACCAGAAGCGGCACGCCCAGATCGAGCAACGCCGGCCCCGCCAGCGAGGAGGTGATGATGTAGTTGGGGATCGTCGGGATACCCATGCCGAGCACGAGGCAGGTGATCATGGTCAGCACGAGCGACAGGAAGAGGTTCTCGCGCCCGATGGCGATGATCGCGCCGATGAAGGTCGAGGCGATGCCCGTCAGGGTGAGCGTGCCGATCACGATGCCCACCACGGCGCAGGCGATGCCCACCGGAAGCGCGTTCCGCGCGCCCTGCGCCAGCGCATCGCGCAGGATGCCGATGGTTGGCCGCGTGCCCCGGAAAAGGGCGCAGGCCAGGATCAGCACCCCGATGACCAGCACGAGGAAGTTGACCCCGAACCTGAGGAAGCTCGCCGCGGCCAGCCCCAGCGCGATCCAGAAGACCATGCGGAAGGCGGTCGGCCCGATCATGGCGGCGAGCGGCGTGCCGAGGATCAGCACCGCCACCAGCGCAAGCCCCATCGTGCCGGCAAAGATGGGCGTGTAGCCCGCGAAGAGCAGATAGACGAGCGCTGCCAAGGGCAGGATCAGCGGCCACCGGTCGCGGACCGCGTGCCAGGGGTTCGGCAGCTCGGCCCGCGGCAGCCCACTCAGCCCGTCGCGCCCGGCCTGCAGCCAGACCATCCAGAAGACCACGCCGAAATAGAGGACCGCGGGCAGGATCGCCGCCTGCACCACGGCCGCATAGGGCACGTTCAGCGTCTCGGCCATGATGAAGGCCACCGCCCCCATGACCGGCGGCATGATCTGGCCGCCCATCGAGGCCGTGGCCTCGACCCCTCCGGCGAAGGCCGGCTTGAAGCCGAAGCGTTTCATCATCGGGATGGTGAACTGCCCCGAGGCCACCACATTGGCCACGCCCGAGCCCGAGATCGTGCCCATGAGCGCCGAGGAGAGAACCGCCACCTGCGCCGGCCCGCCCCGCACCCCTCCGACGAGGCCGAGGGCGAAGTCGTTGAACAGGTTCAGCATCCCCGCCCGCTCGAGGAAGGCCGCGAAGACCACGAAGATGAAGATGTAGGCCGAGCTGACATAGACCGGCGTGCCGTAGATCCCCTCGGTGCCGAAGGCGAAATGCTCGACGATCTGCTCGAAGTCATAGCCGCGGTGGATGAAGGGCGCGGGAAGATGCTGGCCGAAGAAGCAGTAGGCCAGGAAGATCCCGGCGATGATGGCCAGCGGCCAGCCCATCAGCCGACGGCTCGCCTCGAAGACCAGGAGCACCAGCACCGTGCCGACCACGAGATCCGCCTGCGTCAGGAAGCCCGTCCGCCGGATCAGCTCTTCGTAGAAGACCCAGTTGTAGATGCCCGTGCCGAAGCCGATCAGCCCCATCCCCCAGAAGATCGCCCGCGTCAGCGCCGTCCGGGCCAGCAGGTTGCCGACCAGACCGAAGCCCAGCAGCAGCAGAAAGGCCACATGCATCGCCCGCACCACCTGGCTCGGCAAGGTGCCGTAGCCGGCGGTCCAGAGCTGGAAGAGCGAGAAGGCGACAGCGATCCAGAAGGCCACATGGCCCATGATGCCGGGTCCGAAGCCGGGCGGCAGGCCCTCGGTGACTTCGGGTTCGGCATGTGCGTGGGGAGGGGCCGCCCCCGATGCGGCGGTCTGTGCAGACATGGCTTTCTCCGAAAGGAACGAGCCGCGGCGGCCGGGCGCCGGTGCGCTCCGGTCCGCTGCGGCAGGAGGAAGGCCCGGGCGGCTCCGCCCGGGCGGTTCTGCGGGGCGGTTACTGGATCAGGCCGATTTCGCGGTAGTACTTCTCGGCGCCCGGATGAAGCGGGATCGGCAGCGCCTCGATGGCCGTCTCGGGCTTGATGTTCGCCGCGGCGGCGTGGGCCGACTTCAGCCGCTCGATGTTGTCGAACATGAGCTTCGTCATCTGGTAGGCGGTTTCCTCGCTCACGTCCTCATGCGTGACCAGCAGGTTGCCCACGGCCGCTGTCGGCACGTCCTGATCCTGGCCGCTGTAGGTGCCGGCCGGGATGACGGCGGGCACATAGGGCGCACCGATCTTCTCGACCACCTCCGAGGGGATGCCCACGAGGGTGATGTCGTGGGTGGCCGAGAGGTCCTTGATGAAGGCCACGCCCAGCCCCGAGGATTGCAGCGTCGCCTGCAACTGCCGGTTCTTGATCAGTTCGGCGGATTCCGCGTAGGGCAGATATTCGACCTTGCCGAGATCGTCGTAGCTCATCTCGGCCGCGCCGAAGATCGCACGCGCGTTGAGCTCCGTCCCCGACGCCGGAGCGCCGACCGAGAGCGTCTTTCCCTTGAGATCCTCGAGCGTGGCCGCATCCGCCGAGGCGTCGGCCACGATCTGGATGTAGTTCGGATAGATCGCGGCGATGGCGCGCAGGTTGGTCAGCGGGCGCGGGAAGCCGGCTTCCTCGTTGCCCTCCCAGGCCATCGTGACGGAATCGCCCAGCGCGAAGGCCAGCTCGCCCTTGCGCTGCGCGAGCAGGTTGAGGTTCTCGACCGAGGCCTTCGTGGCCTGCACCTGCGTGCGGGAGCCCTCGATGTTCTCGGCATAGATTTCGGACAGACCGACACCGAGCGGGTAATAGACGCCCGAGGTGCCCCCGGTCAGGACGTTGATGAACTCCTGCGCGGCGGCCGCTTGCGGCTGCAGGCTCAGCGCGGCAGCGGCCAGGGCCGCGGACAGGGTTGTGCGGCGGAACATGCGTTCTCCTCCCTTGCATGGTCGTCGCACAGAGAGTGGGCAACCCGCGCACGACAGGCAAATGTGCGTGATACCGGCAGCCGGACGGCACCACTGAGAAAATCATGCCGAACTTTCTGATATTTAGGCGACGCCACGTCGGCCAATGCGCGGGCGCTCTGGCGATCATCCGCCAGATGCCGCTTCGAACCGGGCAATTCTCCGCCCGATCAACCCTCCCGCAGGCCGTAGCGGGCGATCTTCTCGTTCAGCGTCCGCCGGGGGATTCCCAGCCGTTCGGCGGCCAGAGCGGACGAGCCGCCGCAATCCTCCAGCGCCTCGGCGATGAGGCCGGCCTCGATCCGGGCGATGCGGTCGGGCAGCGGCAGGGGCTCGGCCTCGGCCGCCTGCGGGCCCGCGCGCAGGCCCAGCACGGCGCGCTCGGCCGCGGCCTTCAGCTCGCCCACGTTGCCCGGCCAGCGGTGGCCACGCAACGCCCGCAGGTCGGCCTCCCGCAGGGCGGGGACCGGGCGGCCGAAGCGGGTCGCGGCCTCCTCGGCAAAGCGCATGAAGAGGAGCGGGATGTCCTCGGCCCGCTCACGCAGCGGCGGCAGATCCAGCGTCACCGGCGAGAGGCGGTAGTAGAGATCCGCCCGGAAGCGCCCGGCCGCCACCTCGGCCGGCAGGTCCACCCGCGTCGCCGCCATGATGCGCAGATCGACCGGGCGCAGCGCGTTCGAGCCCAGCCGCTCCACCCCCCGTTCCTGCATCGCCCGGAGGAGACGCGACTGGAGCGAGAGCGGCATGGTCTCGATCTCGTTGAAGAAGACCGTCCCGCCGCTCGCATGTTCGAGCTTGCCGATCCGCGCGGCGGCGGTCCCGGCCAGATAGCCGCGCTCGTGGCCGAACAGCTCGGCCTCGAACTGCGCCTCGGGCAGGCCCGCGCATTGGATCGCCACGAAGGGCCGGCGCGCGCGGCGCGAGAAGTCGTGAAAGGCGCGCGCCAGCTCTTCCTTGCCCGATCCGGTCTCGCCGCGGATCAGCAGGTCCACCGCCACGTCCGACAGGTCCTGCACCATCTGGCGCAGCGCCGCGATGGCCGGCGAGGCGCCGATGAGCCGCCCCTCGAGGCGGGCCGAGGCCAGGTCCGACCAGCGAGCCGTTCGCGCCTCGCGCCGCACCCGGCGCAACTCCACCGCCCGGTCGAGAACCTCGACCAGATGCTCGGCACCATAGGGCTTTTCCAGAAAGTCGTGCGCGCCCATCCGCATCGCCTCGACGGCCACCGGCACGTCGCCGTGCCCCGAGAGCAGGATCACCGGCAGGTCGGGATCGGCCACGCGCAGCCGCGCCAGCACCTCCTGCCCGTCGAGGCCGGGCATCCGGAGATCCGTCACCACGCAGTCGCAGCGCGAAGGATCGATCCGGGCCAGCGCCAGCGCCGCGTCGGTGAAGGTCTCGACCTCGAAGCCGGACGCCTCGAGCCAGTCCGCCGCCGCCGCGCAGAGCTGGGGTTCGTCGTCGATGAAGGCGATGGAGCCGCGGGTCATGCGCGTCTGCGTAACGCCTCGCGGCCCGGCTCGTAAAGCGCGAGATCGACCCGCGTCAGCGTTCCGCCAGCCGGCCGCTCGGCAAAGCTCAGGTGCCCCGCCATCTGGTCGAGCATGGTCCGCACGATCGAGAGACCGAGGCCGAGCCCGCTGGTGCGGGTGGTGAAGAAGGGTTCGAGGATCTTCTCGCGCATCGCCTCGGGAATGCCGGGGCCGCGGTCGGCGATCGTCAGGCGCAGGCCCCCGCCCGCGCGCTCGAGCCGCACCTCGACCGGATCGCGCCGCCCGCCCGCCGCCGTCGCCTCGGCCGCGTTCAGGATCAGGTTCGTCGCCACCTGCTCGAGCCGGACGGCATGGCCGCGCACGGGCGGCCACTCCTGCACGGGCGGCAGGTCGAGCGTCACGCCCAGCTCGCGCAGGCGCGGGGCCAGCACCTCGGCCGCCGCGGCCAGCACGCCGCCCATGTCCACCGCCGAGGGAGGCTCGAGCCGCTGGCGCGATCCGAAGCTCTTCAGCGCCTTCACCATCTTCTGCATCCGCACCAGCAGGTCGCGCCCCGACCGCACCGATCGCAGCGCCCGCGCCGCATCCTCGCGGTCCAGATGCAGTTCGGCCGCCGCCAGCGTCGTGTCGAGCGCCGAGAGCGGCTGGCTCACCTCATGCACGATGGTCGAGGACATCCGCCCCAGCACCGCGAGCTTCGCCGCATGGACGAGATGTTCGTGCGTCTCGCGCAGCTCGCGCTCGGCCCGGCGGCGCTCCTCGATCTCGTGGGCCAGCGCCTCGGTCCGCTCGGCCACGGCGCGTTCAAGCAGCGCATGCTGGTTCAGCCGCTCGCGCAGAAGCTGGCGGCGCTCGTGCAGCACGAGAAGGCCCGCCGAGGCGAGAAGCCCCGCCAGCGCCACGATCAGCGCCGAAAGGCGGGCGGTGGCGATGGCGGGCGCAACCGGCAGGCCGACGAGAAGCCGCCAGTCGTCGGGAGCGATCGTCGCATCGGCCATGCGCAGCGCGCCGCCCGCATCCGTGGCCATCGCCGGGCCCAGCGGCGCGGCCTCATCCACCGCAAGCCCGGAGTAGCGCCGCTCGGCGCGCAGCAGATCAAGGCTGTCCGCGTCCAGCGGGGTGAGCGGGCGGTAGAGCCAGCCCTGCGGCCCCGCCAAGAACACCACCCCCAGCGGATCGGCCAGCGCCACCGCCTCGCCCGCCCGCACCCAGGTGGCCTGCAGACCGGCCAGATCCACCTTGGCCACGGCCACGCCCAGCGGCCGCTTGGCCGTTCCGAGGCGCGAGGCCAGGAAGTAACCCGGCTTGCCGGTGGTCACACCCACCGCGTAATAGCGCGCCTCGCCCTCATCCAGCGCGCGGCGGAAATAGGGGCGGAAGCCGTAGTTCTGGCCGAGAAAGCTGCCGGGCTCGTTCCAGTTGCTCGCGGCCACCGTAGTGCCCGAAGGGTTGATGACATAAAGCTCGTCCACCCCGGACAGTTCGCGCACCCGGCGCAGGTAGAGATTGGCCTCATCCGCAGACGCCGTGCCGGCCAGCAGCGCCAGCACCCGCGCGTCCTGCCCCACCACGCCCGGAAGGTAGCGGAACCGCTCGACCTCGGTCACGACCGCATGGCGGGCGACCGTCAGCCGGTCCTGAAGATCGGCATCGAGGGCGGCAAGACCCGCGTAGCGGATCCCCAGAAAGGTTGCGATCGACAGGGCCAGCGTGGCGGCCAGCAGCAGGGCTCCGGCCGCAAGGCTGCCGGGGCTGCGGCGGAAGGGACTGGGCACGGAACGGGGCACGGCGATCCTCCTGTCCGCATCCTGCGGCGGACGGGGCCGGAGGGGCAAGCGGCTTGCGCCCCTCCGGCCCGCGGGTCAGAGCGTGGCGCCGATCTTCCACGGCACGAACTCGTTGTCGCCGTAGCCGAACTCCTCGGACTTCGACCTCTTGCCCGAGGCCGTGTCGAGCAGCAGGTCGTAGATCCGCCGGCCCATCTCCTCGAGGCTCACCCCCTCTTCGACGACCACGCCGCAGTCGATGTCCATGTCCTCGGGCATCCGGCGGGCGAGGTCGCTGTTCGAGGCGAGCTTGATCGAGGGTGCGGGCTTGGCGCCAAAGCAGGAGCCGCGCCCCGTGGTGAAGGCGATGAGGTTCGCCCCCGAGGCCACCTGCCCCGTCGCCGCCACCGGATCGTAGCCGGGGCTGTCCATGTAGACGAGGCCCGGAATGCGGATCGGCTCGGCATAGGCGAAGGCGCCCGCAAGCGGCGAGAGCCCGCCCTTGGCCACCGCGCCGAGGCTCTTCTCGAGGATCGTGGTCAGCCCGCCCCGCTTGTTCCCCGGCGAGGGGTTGTTGTCGAGCGAGGCGCCGTTCCTCGCGGCATAGTCGCGCCACCAGTCGATCATGCCTTCGATCCGGCGGCCCGTTTCGGCGTCGGCGCGCGCGATCAGCAGATGCTCGGCGCCATAGATCTCGGGCGTTTCCGAGAGGATCGAGGTGCCCCCCGCCGCCACCAGCATGTCCGAGGCCACGCCGAGCGCGGGGTTCGCGGTAATGCCCGAGAAGCCGTCCGAGCCGCCGCACTGCATCCCCAGCACCAGCTTCGAGACCGGCTGTTCGCTGCGCCGGTCCTGATCGGCCGCCGCGCAGATCGGCTCGAGCAGTTCCAGCGCGCGGCGCACGGCCGAGGCCGAGCCGCCCACGTCCTGGATGTTGAAGATGCCGATGCGCTCCTCGGTCCAGTCGGTGCGCTTGTAGAGCGTGAGCTGGTTGACCTCGCAGCCCAGCCCCACGATCAGCACGCCGCCGAAGTTCGGATGGTCGCGGTAGCCCTTGAGCACGCGCACGAGTGCGTCGAAGCCCTCGCCCGCGCTGGCCATGCCGCAGCCCTGATCGTGCACAATGGGCGCAAAGCCGTCGATGCCCGGAAAGCGCGGCAGCAGCGTCCGGTTCGCGGCCTCGGCGATGGCGTTGCAGACGGTCGAGGAGCAGTTCACCGAGGCCATGATCCCGATGTAGTTGCGCGTCCCCACCCGCCCGTCGGGGCGCAGGTAGCCCTGGAAGGTCTGCCGCCCGGGCGCGGCATGGAGCCTGCCCTTCGCGTCGGCCCGGTCCGAGTGGCTGTCGGACATGGCGCAGTTGTGGCTGTGGACATGATCGCCCGGTGCGATGTCCGCCGTGGCCACGCCCATCACCTGCCCGTATTTCACCACCGCCGTGCCCGCGGGCATCGCCACCACCGCGAACTTGTGGCCGAGCGGCACATCGGCCCGCAGCGTCACCCCCAGCGCCTCCTCGCCCGAGGGCAGGGCGCGCAGCGCGATACCCACCGTGTCGGCGGGGCTCAGATGCAGGAAGGCGGGGCGGCTTGCGGTCATTCGCGGGCTCTCTTCAGGATGGCGTTCGGGCTGACGGACGGGTACGGGCCCCGCGGCGGGCGCAGGATCAGCGCCGCCGCGGGACGGATCTCAGACGCGGATGATGGCCTTGATCAGGGTGCCCCGGTCCTCGGCCCAGAGGGGCAGGTTGGTGACGGCATCCTCGAAGCCGGTCGCGTGCGTCGCCAGCGCCTCGACCGGCACACGCCCGTCGCGGATGCAGGCGATCACATGCTCGAAATCCTCCTTCAGCGCGTTCCGGCTGGCAAAGAGGGCGGTCTCACGCTTGTGGAACTCGGGATCGGCAAAGCAGAGGTCGCCCTTCACCACCGAGAGCAGCACATAGGATCCGCCATGCGCCACATGGTGCAGGCCCGCGTTCATGGCCCGGATGTTGCCCGTCGCATCGAACACCACATCGTAGGCGGCGGGGTACTCGACCCCGACCAGCTCGAACCGGGCCTCCGGCAGAACCTTCCGCGCCAGCGCCAGCCGCGAGGCCGACGTGTCGCGCAGCGTCACCTCGGCCCCCTCGATCGATGCGAAGAGCGCAGCCCCGATCCCGATCGGCCCCGCCCCCACCACCAGCGCCGACATCCCCGCCCGCACGCCGCCCCGCCGCACCCCATGCGCACCGATGGCCAGGAACTCCACCATGGCGGCCGATTGCTCGGTCAGGCCCTCGGCCGAATAGACGTTGCCCTCGGGCACCACGATTTCCTCGCACATGCCGCCGTCGGTATGAACGCCAAGCACGGCGATGTTCTCGCAGCAGTTGGGCTTGCCGGCCCGGCAGGCCCGGCAGGTGCCACAGGTGAGATAGGGGTTGATCACCACCAGATCGCCCTCGGCGATGCGTCCGTCGGCCGAAGGCTCCATCGCCCGGCCGGACAGTTCGTGGCCCATGATGCGCGGATAGGCCAGGAACGGCTGATGACCGGCATAGATGTGATAGTCGGTGCCGCAGATCCCCACCTGCAGGATGCGCACCCGGACATGACCCGGCTTGGCTTCAGGGCGGGGGCGGTCCTGCTGCTCGAACCGGCCGGGTTCGACGCAGACGAGGGCTTTCATCAGGCTCATGGGTCACTTTCGCATGGAGGGCTGTGTCGGAGCGTCTTGCCCGGCATCGTCGTTTTTTATTTAATAAGAACCGTTCGCGTCAAATCAATTTCTGCGGACAGCCGATGGCAAGGGGAGTTGCATGGCGCGCGACAGGAACCTGTTCAAGATGCTGGTGAATCGGCTGCTCGACCGGCTTGCGGGGTTGCCGCCGGGGGCCGAGCTGGGCTCGGAGGGCGAGCTTGCGACCGAGCTTCAGGCCAGCCGGACGACGATCCGGGCCGTTCTGGCGCATCTGGCCGAGGCGGGCCTCCTGTCGTGGGAGGGGCGGCGCAAGGTGCTGCTCCGCCCGCCCTGCCCCGCCGACCGTTTCGACGAGGGCGAGACGCGCCCGCGGCAGGAACTGGTCGAGGAGCCCTTCCTCACCTGGGTGCTGCAGGGCGACCTGCCGCCCGGAATGCTGCTGCACGAATCCGACCTCGCCCGGCGGTTCGGCGTATCGCTGGCGACGGTGCGCGAGTTCCTGATCCGGTTCGAACCGTTCGGCCTGATCGAAAAGCAGCCGAACCGGCACTGGGTGCTCAAGGGCTTTACCCGGGACTTTGCCGAGGAGATGTTCGCCGTCCGCAAGATGTTCGAGTGCCACGCGCTGTCGGGCCTTCTGGCCGAGGTCGCGCGGGGCGGCATGCTGCGCGCCGAGCTTGAAGCGCTGCGCGCCGAGCACGAGACCATGGCCGCCGGACCCGAGGCGGGGCTGGCGGCCTTTCCCGCGCTGGATGCGCGCTTTCACCGGCTGCTCTGCCGCGCGGCGCGCAACCGCTTCATCCTCGACTTCAGCCGGACGATCTCGATCATCGTCCATTTCCACTACCGCTGGAACAAGCGCGACGAGCTGCGCCGCAACCGCGCCGCGCTGGCCGAGCATCTCGAGATCATGGCCGCCGTGCTGGAGGGCGATGCCGGGGCCGCCCGCGCCGCGCTGGAGGCCCATCTCGCCACCGCCTACCGCACCCTGATGGATTCGGTCACCTGGGCCGAGGCCTGAGATCCCGAGACCGGATGCAAGGTCGCAGGCCGCCGACATTCGTCAGCGTTCCGCAACCTTCCGCCCGCCGCTATGATCCCGCGCGGGGCTGGCAGCGCGAGGGCAAGGAATGGCACAGCATCACGGGCATCTGGGGGCGGTCTATGGCGCGGCCGGACCGCAGGAGGTGGCGGCGCTCTATGACCGCTGGGCCGAGACCTACGAGAGCGAGATGGCCCGTGCGGGCTACCGCCATCCGGCCGTGGGCGTGGCGCTTCTGGCCCGTCACCTGCCGCGGGGTGCGCGGCCCGTGCTCGACGCCGGCGCGGGAACCGGCCTCCTGGGGGAATGGCTGGGGATCGTGGGCTATCCCGAGGTGGAGGCGCTCGACATCTCGGCCGGGATGCTCGAGGTGGCCCGCTCCAAGGGGATCTACTCACGCTTCCACAACCTGCCGCTCGGGGCGGCGCTGCCGTTCCGGGACGGCAGCTTTGCGGGGATCATCTCGACCGGGGTCTTTACCACCGGCCATGTCGGCGCCGAGGCGCTGCCCGAGCTTCTGCGGATCTGCCGCTCCGGCGGGGTGATCGTGCTGACCGTGAAGGAATCGCTCTGGCAGGGCGGCTTTGCCGTCAGCCTCGAGGCGGCGGTGGCCTCCGGCCGCGTCAGCCTTGCCGAAATGACCGATTCCTACGTCTCGATGCCCGGCGAGCCCGGAACCACGCCAAGCCGGGCCGTGGCCCTGCGCGTCACCCCCTGACCGGACGTTGCCTGCGCCTACGTGGTCGCGACCGGGGGCGCGGATGTGCGTGCGCCGAGCGCGATCGTGGCCCCGGCCAGCGCGATCAGCGCCATGCCCACCACGGCCATCGGCGAGAGCATCTCGGACCAGAGCAGCCAGCCCCAGAAGGCGGAGGCGGGCAGGATGATGTATTCGAACACCGACACCCGGCTGGCCGTCGCCACCTGATAGGCCCGGATCATCATGCCGACGGCAAAGAGCGAGCCCGCCGCCTGGACGAAGGTCCAGAACCAGAAGCCCTGCGACGGCAGGACGAGCCCGCGCATCACGAAGCCATCCGCCCCTTCCGGCACGGCCAGCGGAAAGAGGCCGAGCAGGATCAGCCCCAGCGCACCCATCCCGCCCAGCGCCGCGAAGAAGCCGGCCAGCAGCGTGCCCGCGCTCTCCTGCGCGCACCAGGCGCGGGTGGCGATGTTGCCCATGCCGTAGAGCAGGCCCGCCGCAACCGGCAGCGCCGCCGCCAGGCTCGCCCCCGCCATCGCCTCGGGCCCCAGCACGAGCAGCACGCCAGCGAAACCCACCAGCACCGCCAGCACCCGCAGCGGCCCGATCCGCTCGCCATACACGAAGCGCGAAATGACGAGCACGAAGATCGGCGCTGTGAAAAGCCCGGCGGCCACCTGTGCCACGGGCAGAAAGGCCAGCGCGCCGAAGTAGATCAGCATCGCCGCGCCGTGGATCGACGAGCGGGCCGTCACCGCCCGCCAGTTCACCGGCCGCAGGCGCAGCCGCAGGACCCGCGCCGCCACCGCCAGGATCGTCAGCGCCAGGGCCGAGCGCGTCAGATGGAACTGCCACAGCCCCGCCTCGGCGGCGATGACACGCACATAATTGTCCGTGAATCCGATCACCACGGCATAGAGCGCGATGAAGCCGGCGGCAGCCAGCGTCCGGTCCTGGGAAATCATCGGCTCTCCTCCTCGTTCGGCCCTTCCCTAAATGCCGATCCCGCGCCATTCTGCGCGCCGGAAAACGACATATCCGGCACAACGAGGGGAGGCGTTGCAATGGGTTGGCTTGCCGACGAGCGCGGACTGGAAAAATGCGCGGCGAACCATGCGCCGCTCACGCCGCTGTCGCACCTCAGGCGCGCCGCTGACGTGCATGCCGAGCGCACCGCGCTGGTGCACGGCTCGATCCGCCTCACCTACGGCGAGTATCACGCCCGCGTCAGCCGCCTCGCCTCGGCCCTCGCGGGCATGGGCATCCAGCCGGGCGATGTGGTGGCGACGATCCTTCCCAACATCGCGGCCCATGCCGAGGCGCATTTCGGCGTGCCCGCCTGCGGCGCGATCCTGAACGCGATCAACACCCGCCTCGACCTCGATACGGTCAGCTACATCCTCGAGCATGGCGGCGCCAAGCTCGTCCTGTGCGACACGGCCTTCCTCAAGCTTGCCTCCGAGGCCGCAGCAAGGCTCGGGGCCAGGGCGCCCGTCATCGTCGAGGTCTGCGACCGCGAGTCCGGCTTCACGCCCAGCGGCGACTTTCTGGAATATGAAGAGCTGATGGCCCGCGGCAATCCCTGGGCCGCGTGGGTGATGCCCGAGGACGAATGGGAGAGCCTAGCCCTCAACTATACATCGGGCACGACGGGGCGGCCCAAGGGCGTGGTCTATCACCACCGCGGCGCCTATCTCGCGACCTGCGGCAATGCGATCGCCTGGCGGATGCAGCTTTTCCCGGTCTATCTGACCATCGTGCCGCTCTTTCATTGCAACGGCTGGTGCCACACCTGGATGGTGCCCATGCTGGGCGGCACGGTCGTCTGCTGCCGCGACATCACCGCGAAGGCGATCTATGCGGCCATCGCCGACGAGCGCGTGACCCATTTCGGGGGCGCGCCGATCGTGCTGAACACACTGATCAACGCGGCCCCCGAGGATCGGCGCCACTTCGATCATGTGGTCGAGGTTTTCACCGCCGGTGCACCTCCGCCGGCGGCCACGCTGGCCGCGATCGAGCCGCTGGGCTTCAACGTGACCCAGGTCTATGGCCTGACCGAAGTCTATGGACCCGCGACGGAGTGCATCTGGAAGCCCGAATGGGAGGGAACAACGGGCGACGAGCGCGCCGCGCTGAAGGCGCGGACGGGCGTGGCCATGGCGACGCTGGAAGGGGCCGAAGTGCACGACACCCACGGCCAGCCGATCCCGCGCGACACCGTGCATCTGGGCGAGATCGCGATGCGCGGCAACATGGTGATGAAGGGCTATTACAGGAACCCCGAAGCGACGGCCGAAGCCTTCCGGGACGGCTGGTTCCGCTCGGGTGACATCGCCTTCCAGCACGAGGACGGCTACATCAAGATCACCGACCGCGCCAAGGACATCATCATCTCGGGCGGCGAGAACGTGAGTTCCGTCGAGGTCGAGGGGGTGATCGCCCATCACCCGGCCGTCAGCCTCTGCGCCGTGGTGGCCAAGCCCGACGAGCGGTGGGGCGAGGTGCCCTGCGCCTTCGTCGAGCTGAAGCGCGGCCGCGAGGCCACCGAGGACGAGATCATCGCCTTCGCGCGCGAACGCCTCGCCGGTTTCAAGACCCCCAAGCAGGTGATCTTCTGCGAGCTGCCCAAGACCTCGACCGGCAAGATCCAGAAGTTCGAGCTGCGTGCGGTTGCCAAGCTGGCCGTGGAGACGGAAGAGGCCCGTTGATTGTGGGTGGCGGTGATTGTGGCTGCCGGTGAGGCAGGCTATCGTCGCGCGGCAGGAACTCAGGGCCGGGGCCGACCGCGCGCATGACGGCGCTGAAGAAATACCAGAAACTCGAATGCACGGGCCTCTGGCGCAGCGCGCCGGGCGAGCAACGGCGCGAGGTGGTCGTCAACTTCGGCGAGGCGTCGCTGATCATGTCCGATCCGCGGACCGAGCAGGCGCTGTCGCACTGGTCGCTGCCCGCGGTCGAGCGGTTGAACCCCGGCGAGCGGCCCGCCCTCTACGCGCCGGGCGCCGATTCCGACGAGACGCTCGAGATCGAGGACGGCGACATGATCGCGGCCCTCGACACCGTGCACGAGGCGCTGGTCTCGACGCGGCCGCATCCGGGGCGGCTGCGCACCACGATCCTCGCCGGCGCAAGCGCCCTCATCCTGACCTTGGGCATCTTCTGGCTGCCGGGCGCGCTGGTGGATCATACGGTGGCCGTCGTGCCGCCGGCCACGCGGGCCGAAATCGGCCGCCTTGTGCTGGCCGACATGATCCGCCTGACCGGCAAGCCCTGCGCCGAGCCGCTGGGCCGGCGGGCGGCGGACCGGCTGGCGCGGCGGCTCTTCGGCGAAGAGCGGATGCGGATCCTCGTGGTGCGCGACGGGGTGCGGACGCCGGTCTATCTGCCGAACCGTCAGATCCTTTTTGGCCGCACGATGGTCGAGACGGCGGAAGAGCCCGAGGTTCTGGCCGGTCACGCCCTCGCGCTGCAACTGCACGCGCGCCAGCAGGATCCGCTGATCCCCGTGCTCGAACATGCGGGTCTCACCGCCACCTTCCGCCTGCTGACGACGGGCACCCTGCCCTCGGATGCCGTTCAGGGGTATTCGGCGGAACTCCTGCAACGGGCGGCCGCGCCGCTCTCCGAACAGACCCTGATCGCGCGGTTCGAGGAGACGGCGGTGGCCGCGACGCCCTACGCCTTCGAGCTTGATCCGACAGGCGAGTCCGTGCTGGACCTCATCGAGGCGGACGACCTCCGAAGGGACTCTGTCCGGCCCGTGCTGACCGACGAGGACTGGGTCAGCCTGCAGGGGATCTGCGCGGACTGACCCACGCGGTCATTCGCGAAGCGCGAATTGCAAAGGCGGTGCCGGCAGGAAAAGACGCGCCCCACCGCACAAGCGAGGGGCGCGAGGTTTATGGCTGCCCGGGTTTCCGATTGCCCTGTATCTAGCGGATGAACGCGTCGTGAAATCCGGCCCGGCGCAGATCGCGCAACGCGCCGCGGGTCGCGGTGCGGTCCTCGAACGGCCCGGCGAGGATGATCTCGAGGGCGCCGCCTTCGGCCACCGCGACCGGCAGGCCCAGAGCGGTGAGGCGTTGCCGGGTGCCGATGGCGTTGCCCCGCCGGGCGTAGGCGCCCACCTGCACATAATGCCCGGCCGCCTGACTGGCCTGTCGGACGTCAGGGGCGCGCGAGAGCAGCGCCATCTCGGGCGCCGGCAGTCGGGGGACGCGCGCGCCCTGCAATCCTCCGCCGGGGCGCGTGCACAGAAGCGTCGAGCCTCCGTCCGAGGTTGCGAAGCGGCGCGGGCGCGGCGCCGAGGCCGGACAGGACACACCCGTCGGCAGGTCGGCGGCGGCCCGGATCTCGCCCGGGCCGAGCGTCAGCCGCCGCAGGGCCAGCGCCTCGGTGGCATCGGCAGGCTGGATGGTCACGGGCTGCGGCTTGTGCCTGCGCACGGCCGTGCGGCGCGGAGCGGGGTCGGCCACGGCAGCCGCGACCGTCGCCCGCGCGGCATCGGCCGCAGCCTGCGTCGCGGAACCGGCCGTTGGCGCCCCATCCGCAGGACTGTCACCCTGCGGCGCCGCCGCTTCGCCCTCCGGCGGCAGGGGCAGAGCCTCGGCAACGGCAGGTCCGGGGTCGGTCACGGCGAGCGAGGGGGGATAGCCACACAGCGGCTTGCGGTCCGGCGTCACGCGCGGAACCCATGTCACCGCCCCGCCGAGGCCCGCGCGCAGGAAGACGCAGCCCTGGCTGTCCACATATTGCGGCGCACGGAAGCTGTCCGGCGGCAGCTCGGCCGGAGCACCCTGCGCAAGGGCCAGACCCGTCCCTGTAGCCAGAGCACAGACCGCGGCGGAGACAGCCTTGGACAGCATGGAAACTCCCATCGAACCTCGGGCGATCTTGCCTCGGGCCGGGCCTTCTGTAAAGGCGCTTTACCTTATTTGGTGCCGAACATCCGGTCTCCCGCATCCCCTAGACCGGGGACAATATATCCATGGTCGTTGAGCTTTTCGTCCACAGCTGCTGTCACGATCGGCACGTCGGGATGGGCCTCCTTCATGCGCTCGATGCCCTCGGGCGCGGCCAGCAGGCAGAGGAAGCGGATGTTCTTCGCGCCCTTTTCCTTCAGCAGGTCGATGGCCGCGACCGAGGAGTTGCCGGTGGCCAGCATCGGATCGACGGCGATCACCAGACGATCCTCGAGCGCCTCGGGGACCTTGGCGTAATATTGCACGGGCTTCAGCGTCTCGGGGTCGCGGTAGAGGCCGATGAAGCCCACCCGCGCCGCCGGAACCAGTTCGAGGATGCCATCCAGAAGCCCGTTGCCCGCCCGCAGGATCGAGATCAGCGCCAGCTTCTTGCCGTCGAGGATCGGCGCCTCCATCTCGCAGAGCGGCGTCTGGATCGTGGTCGTGGTCATGTCCAGCTCGCGCGTTACCTCGTAGGCCAGAAGCAGGCTGATCTCGCGCAGAAGGCGCCGGAACCCGGCCGTCGAGGTCTCCTTGTTGCGCATGATCGTCAGCTTGTGCTGCACGAGCGGGTGGGTGACGACGGTCAGATGGTCAAGCATGGTCGGGCTCCAGTAGCTTGGCGATGCGGGCGCGGGTATCGGGGTCGCAGAAGGCCGCGTCAAGGGCCGTGCGCGCGAGGGTGCGGAACACGCCCTCGTCCCAGTCGAAGGCTTCGGCCAGCCGGTCGTATTCGCGCGTCATCGTGGTGTGGAAGAAGGGCGGATCGTCGGTCGAGACGGTGACCTTGACGCCGCGGTGGAAGAGTTCGCCGATCGGATGCTTGCGCCAGCCGGGATAGAGGCCGAGCGCGATGTTCGAGCCGGGGCAGCATTCAAGGACGATGCCCTTTTCGGCCAGCTCGTCCACCAGCGCCAGATCCTCGATCGCGCGCACCCCGTGGCCGATCCGCTCGACGCGCAGGTCGCCGAGTGCGGCGCGGATGCTGTCGGGTCCGTCCCATTCGCCGGCATGGCAGGTCAGCCGCAGCCCGGCCTCGCGCGCCATGTCGAAGGACCAGGCGAAATCCTTGGGCCGGCCCGTCTTCTCGTCTCCGGCCAGGCCGAAGCCCACGACGAAGCGCCCCGCGGTCTCGGCGGCGCAGAGCGCGCTCTCCTTCGCCTTGTCGGGGCCGAAATGGCGGATCGGCGTGACGATGGCGCGCAGGGTGACGCCCATCGTCCGCTCCGCCTCGGCGGCGGCCTCCTCGATGGCGTGGAGATATTCGCGCCACGCCCCCAGATCGCGGCCGCCGCAGAAATCGGGCGAGAGGAAGGTTTCGGAATAGACCACGCCGGAGGCCGCGCTTTCCTCCAGCACGGCAAGCGTCAGGCGGCGGTAGTCGTCGGGGCTGGTGAGGACGGAGGTCGCCGCTTCATAGACCTTCAGGAAATGCCAGAAATCGGTGTAGGCGTAGCTGCCGTCGGGCGCGAAGATGCCCGAGATGTCGATGTTCTTCTCGCGCGCAAGGCCCCGGATGAACGCGGGTGGCGCGGCCCCTTCGAGGTGGAGGTGAAGCTCGATCTTCGGCAGGCTCACGGCAGCGCCCTCCCCGGTCCCGGATTGGGCAGGCCCAGATGGGCCGCCACCGTGGCCGCCACATCCGCGTAGGCGCAAAGGCCGAGTGGCCCCGCGCCCGTGCCCGCGATCAGCACCGGCACCCGCTCGCGCGTGTGTTCGGTGCCGCGAAAGGTGGGGTCGTTGCCGTGATCGGCGGTGAAGATGGCCATGTCGCCGGGACGCAGCCGGGCGAGGAAGCCCCCTGCCCGCCCGTCGAACCATTCGAGCGCCCGTGCGTAGCCCGCCACGTCGCGCCGGTGGCCATAGAGCGTGTCGAACTCCACGAAGTTGGCGAAGATGAGCGCGCCTTCCTCGGCCGTCTCGGCCAGAGCGTCCAGCCGGTCGAAGAGGGCGGCATCGTCGCGCCCCTTGTGGAGCCGTCCGATCCCGCGGTGCGAGAAGATGTCGCCGATCTTGCCGACCGCATGGGTCGCCCGCCCAGCCGCCGCCGCCACATCGAGAATCGTCGGCGCCGGAGGCGCGATGGCATAATCCCGCCGGTCCGGCGTGCGGGTGAAGGCCCCCGGCTGCCCGACGAAGGGGCGCGCGATCACCCGGCCCACGCGCATCCCATGGACAGTGGGCGCCAGCCCCTCGCACAGCGCCAGCAGCCGGTCGAGGCCGAATCTCTCTTCGTGCGCCGCGATCTGGAGCACGCTGTCGGCCGAGGTGTAGCAGATCGGCCAGCCGGTGCGCAGGTGCTCCTCTCCCAGCGCGTCGATGATGGCCGTGCCCGAGGCGTGCCGGTTGCCGAGAATGCCGTCGGCGCCCGCGCGCCGGCAGATCTCGGCGGTGAGGTCTTCGGGAAAGGAGGGGCAGGAGTCGGGGAAATAGTGCCAGTCCCAGGGCACCGGCACGCCGGCCAGCTCCCAATGCCCCGAGGGCGTGTCCTTGCCTTTCGAGACCTCGGTCGCGGCGCCCCAGCGGCCTGCGGGCTCGGCTCCGAGACCGGGCGGCAGGAGCCCCGACGCCAGCTCCACCGCCCGGCCGAGGCCCAGCGCGTCGAGCACGGGCAGCCGCAGCGGGCCGCTGCGTCCGGTATCGGCACGGCCCGCGGCGCAGGCCTCGGCAATGTGGCCGAGCGTGTTGGCGCCCTCATCGCCAAAGGCCGCAGCGTCGGGTGCGCCGCCGCATCCCACCGAATCCATCACGATGAGAAAGGCGCGCGGCATCAGGCGATCCTCGCATGAATGAGCGGCGGTTCGGCCGGCTCCTGATCCGAGATCACATAGGCCGCCTGAATCGCCGAGATCGCCGCCTCGGCATCCGCTTCGGTGGCGGCATGGACCATCGCGAGCGGCAGGTCCTCGGACACTTCCTCGCCGATCCCCGCAATGTCGGCGAGACCCACCGAGGGATTCACCCGATCGGTTTCTCGCAGCCTGCCCCCGCCGAGCCGCACGACCGCCTGGCCCAGCGCCGCCGTGTCGATCCGCAGCACGAAACCCGTGCGCAGGCTGGGCACCTCGCGCATTACCGGGGCCGAGGGCAGCCGGTCGGGCCATCGCTCGACGAAATCGACGGGCCCGCCCTGCGCCGCCACCATGCGGGCGAAATATTCGGCGGCGTGGCCGCTTTCCAGCGCCTGCTCGATCCGGTGCGCGCCATCCTCGGCGTCGGCCGCCAGCCCGCCCAGCGCCAGCGCCTCGCCGCCCAGCGCCACCGTCACATCCCAGAGGGCCGCGTTGATCGAGGTTCCGGTCAGGGTCTCCATCACCTCGATCACTTCGAGCGCGTTGCCCGCCGCGGTGGCGAGCGGCTGGCTCATGTCGGTGATGAGCGCCGAGGTCATGCAGCCCGCCCCCTGCGCCGTGCCCACCAGGGCACGCGCCAGCGCCTCCGCCTCGTCCATCGACTTCATGAAGGCACCCGACCCCACCTTCACATCGAGCACCAGCCCCTCGAGCCCGGCCGCGAGCTTCTTGGACAGGATGGACGCCGTGATGAGGTCGATCGACTCGACCGTGCCGGTCACGTCGCGGATCAGGTAGAGCCGCCGGTCCGCCGGGGCCATGCTCTCGTCGGCGGCGACGATGGCGCAGCGCACATCCTCGATCTGCCCGCGCAGGCGGTCCTCCCCAAGAGCGACCCGAAAGCCCGGGATCGACTCGAGCTTGTCCAGCGTGCCGCCGGTGTGGCCGAGCCCGCGGCCCGAGATCATCGGCACATAGGCCCCGCAGGCGGCGAGCGCGGGCGCCAGCAGCAGAGAGGTGCAGTCGCCGATCCCGCCCGTCGAGTGCTTGTCGAGCACCGGCCCCGGCAGGTCCCATTCGAGCACCCGGCCCGAGTCGCGCATGGCGCGGGTGAGCGCCACGCGCCCCTCCTCGCCCAGGCCCTGCAGGCAGACCGCCATGGCGAAGGCGCCGGCCTGCGCGTCGGTGACATGGCCCGAGGCAAGCCCCTGCGCGAACCAGCCGAGTTCGGCCGCCGAGGGCACCTCGCCGCGGCGCAGCCTGGCGTTGATCGAACGCGCGTCCACGTCAGGCCCGATCCATATGCGCGGCGCGGAACACTCCGGGCAGCAGATCGGCGACCGTGGTCCGCAGGCTCTGGCCGTCGGTGGTGCAGAGCGTGACAGGCACCTCGGGCGCGGCGAATTCGGCGATCTTCTGGCGGCAGCCGCCGCAGGGGGGCACAGGGTCAGGGCTGTCGGCGATCACGACCATCTCGGCGATCCGCGTCTCGCCCGCGGCCACCATGGCGGCGATGGCGCCGGCCTCGGCGCAGGTGCCCTCGGGGTAGGCCACATTCTCGACATTGCAGCCCGCATGGACGGTGCCCGAGGCCGTGCGCAGCGCCGCCCCGACCTTGAAGCGGGAATAGGGGGCATAGGCGTTCTCGCGGACCGCCGTGGCGGCTTCGAGCAGGGACATGAGGTCCTCCATTTCAGTTGCGCCGACTTTGGGGCGTGGGCGACCCGGATGCAAGCGGAGGCCTTGGCCGTTCGGCGGAGGAGGACCGGCTCCCAGCAGGCCGCTTCGCGGTTGCGCGACGCGGCAGATGGTTTAGTGCTGAACCATCGGCAAGGGAGGCGAGGAATGGACGAGGCTCGGCAGGACAACGCGCGCCATGCGGCGCTGGATTACCACGAGTTCCCGCAACCGGGAAAACTCGAGATCCGGGCGACGAAGCCGCTGGCCAACGGCCGCGACCTTGCCCGCGCCTACTCGCCGGGCGTGGCCGAGGCCTGCCTCGAGATCAAGGCCGACCCGTCCACGGCCAGCCGCTACACCGCGCGCGGGAACATGGTGGGGGTGGTGACGAACGGCACCGCCGTCCTCGGGCTGGGCAACATCGGGGCGCTGGCCGCCAAGCCCGTGATGGAGGGCAAGGCCGTCCTGTTCAAGAAATTCGCCGGCATCGACTGTTTCGACATCGAACTGGCCGAGCCCGACCCGGTGAAGCTGGCCGAGATCGTCTGCGCGCTCGAGCCCACCTTCGGCGCCATCAACCTTGAAGACATCAAGGCGCCCGACTGTTTCGTGGTGGAAAAGATCTGCCGCGAGCGGATGAACATTCCCGTCTTCCACGACGACCAGCACGGCACGGCCATCGTGGTGGGTGCGGCCGCAACCAACGCGCTGCATGTGGCGGGCAAGCGGTTCGAGGACATCAAGGTGGTCTCGACCGGCGGCGGCGCGGCCGGCATCGCCTGCCTCAACATGCTGCTGAAGCTGGGGGTGAAACGCGAGAACGTCTGGCTCTGCGACATCGCGGGCCTCGTCTGGAAGGGCCGCGAGGCCGAGATGACGCCGCAAAAGGCCGAATATGCGCAGGACAGCGATCTGCGCACGCTGGCCGAGGTGATCGAGGGCGCCGACCTCTTCCTCGGCCTGTCCGGACCGGGCGTTCTGACGCCGGCGATGGTCGAGCGGATGGCCGAGCGGCCGATCGTCTTTGCGCTGGCGAACCCGACGCCCGAGATCCTGCCCGACGAGGTGCGCTCGGTTCGCCCGAACGCGATCATCGCCACGGGCCGCTCGGACTATCCCAACCAGGTCAACAACGTCCTCTGCTTCCCCTTCATCTTCCGCGGCGCGCTCGACGTGGGGGCCACCACGATCAACGACGAGATGCAGCTGGCCTGCATCGAGGGGATCGCGAGCCTCGCGCGCGCCACCACCAGCGCCGAGGCCGCCGCCGCCTACAAGGGCGAGCCCATGAGCTTCGGCGCCGACTACCTGATTCCGAAGCCGTTCGATCCGCGGCTGATCGGGGTCGTGGCCCTCGCCGTCGCGCGCGCCGCCATGGAAAGCGGCGTCGCCAGCCGCCCGATCGCGGACCTCGCGGCCTACCGACGCAAGCTCGACGGCTCGGTCTTCCGCTCGGCGCTGATCATGCGCCCGGTCTTCGAGGCCTCGGCCGCCGAATCGCGCCGCATCGTCTTTGCCGAGGGCGAGGACGAGCGCGTGCTGCGCGCCGCGAACGCGGTGCTGGAAGAGACCGTCCACAAGCCCGTCCTGATCGGCCGCCCCGACGTGGTCGAGATGCGCTGCGAACGCGCCGGCCTGCCGATCCGGCCGGGCCGCGACTTCGACCTCGTGAACCCCGAGAACGACCCGCGTTACCGCGACTACTGGGAGAGCTACCACGCGCTGATGGCGCGCAAGGGCGTGACCCCCGACACCGCCCGCGCCGTCATGCGCACGAACACCACCGCCATCGGCGCCATCATGGTCCAGCGGGGCGAGGCCGACAGCCTGATCTGCGGCACCTACGGGCAATATCTGTGGCACCTGAACTATGTCACCCAGATCCTCGCCCACCATGGCCGCCGGCCGATCGGGGCCCTGTCGCTGATGATCCTCGAGGACGGGCCGCTGTTCATCGCCGACACGCATGTCCACCACGAGCCCACGCCGGACGAGATCGCCGAGACGGTGCTGGGCGCCGCACGCCATGTCCGCCGCTTCGGCCTCGCGCCCAAGGTCGCGCTCTGCTCTTCGTCGCAGTTCGGCAACCTCGACTGCTCGACCGGCCGCCGCATGCGCTCCGCGCTGGAGATTCTCGACCAGCGCCGGCCGGACTTCGCCTATGAGGGCGAGATGCACATCGACGCCGCGCTGGATCAGGGCATCCGTGACCGGATCTTCCCCGGAGGACGCTTCGAAGGACCGGCAAACGTGCTCGTCTTCGGCAATTCCGACGCCGCGTCCGGCGTGCGCAACATTCTCAAGGTGAAAGCGAACGGACTCGAGGTCGGCCCGATCCTGATGGGCATGGGCAACCTGGCCCATATCGTGACCGCTTCGATCACGGCGCGCGGATTGCTGAACATGTCGGCTCTCGCGGGAACTCCGGTCACGCACTACGGCTGATTTTTTCTCACCCCGACAAGATGTGCCAGCGTCCTGCGGCCGATGGTAGCGCAAAACGTGACCAAAGGCCGCGGGACCCCTCTCGAAACATCCTTGAAACAATCTTGCGTCGGAGCGCAACCCGACATAACAGAACATGCGCGCCGAGGGGAGGGTATACGATGGCATACGCAAGTCTCTACAAGTGGTCTCTCGAAGATCCCAACGGCTTCTGGATGAAGGCGGCCGAACAGATCGACTGGATGAGCCCGCCCTCGAAGGCGCTGTTCGACGAGAAAGAGCCCTTCTACGAGTGGTTTTCCGACGGCATGGTCAACACCTGCTGGAACGCGGTCGATCGCCATGTCGAGGCCGGTCGCGGCAAGCAGATCGCGATCATGCACGAAAGCCCGATCACCCATTCCTCGAAGGGCATCACCTATGCCGAGCTGCAGCAGCGCGTGGCCTCGCTGGCCGGTGCGCTGCGCGCCAAGGGGGTCGAGAAGGGTGATCGCGTCATCATCTACATGCCGATGATCCCCGAGGCGCTGGAGGCGATGCTGGCCTGCGCCCGCCTTGGCGCGATCCATTCGGTGGTGTTCGGCGGCTTTGCCGCGCACGAGCTGGCCGTCCGCATCGACGACTGCAAGCCCAAGGCCATCATCGCGGCCTCCTGCGGTCTCGAACCGAGCCGCGTGGTCCATTACAAGCCGCTCCTCGACCAGGCGATCGAGGAGGCTACCCACAAGCCCGACTTCTGCGTGATCTTCCAGCGCGAACAGGAAGTGGCCAAGCTGATCGACGGCCGCGACGTCGCCTGGCATACGTTCCAGTATGGGGTGGAGCCCGCAGAATGCGTGCCGGTCGAGGGCAACCACCCGGCCTACATCCTTTATACCTCGGGCACGACCGGCCAGCCGAAGGGCGTGGTGCGGGCGACCGGCGGCCACCTCGTCGCGCTGAACTGGACGATGAAGGCGATCTACGACATCGACGCGGGCGACGTCTTCTGGGCGGCCTCGGACGTGGGCTGGGTCGTGGGCCACAGCTACATCTGCTACGGGCCGCTGATCGCGGGCGCCACCACCATCGTCTATGAGGGCAAGCCCGTCGGCACCCCCGACGCGGGCGCCTTCTGGCGGGTGATGCAGAACCACAAGGTCAAGACCTTCTTCACCGCCCCCACCGCGCTGCGCGCCATCAAGCGCGAGGATCCGCAGGGCGAACTGATCAAGGATTACAACCTGCGCAACCTCAAGGTGCTCTTCCTTGCGGGCGAGCGCGCGGACCCCGACACGATCGTCTGGGCGCAGAAGAACGTGGGCGTGCCGGTGATCGACCACTGGTGGCAGACCGAAAGCGGCTGGGCGATCGCGGCGAACCCGATGGGGATCCAGCCGCTGCCGGTCAAGGTCGGCAGCCCGTCGGTGCCGATGCCGGGTTATGACGTTCGCGTGCTGGACGAGGGCGGCCACCAGCTTCCGCCCGGCCAGCTCGGCGCCATCGCGATCAAGCTTCCGCTGCCCCCCGGCACTCTGCCGGGCCTGTGGAACGCGCAGGATCGCTTTGTCAAAAGCTACCTTACCCACTTCCCCGGCTACTATGAGACCGGCGACGCAGGCTACCTCGACGAGGACGGCTACGTCTATATCATGGCCCGCACCGACGACGTGATCAACGTCGCAGGCCACCGCCTCTCGACCGGCGCGATGGAAGAGGTGCTTTCCTCGCACAACGATGTGGCGGAATGCGCCGTCATCGGCGTCTCGGACGAGCTGAAGGGCCAGGCGCCGCTCGGGTTCCTCTGCCTGAACAAGGGCTCGAACCGCTCGCCGGAGGATGTGGTCAAGGAATGCATCAAGCTCGTGCGCGAGCAGATCGGCCCGGTTGCCGACTTCAAGCGCGCCTGTGTGGTGGACCGGCTGCCCAAGACGCGCTCGGGCAAGATCCTGCGCGGCACCATGGTCAAGATCGCCGACGGGCAGGAGTTCAAGATGCCCGCCACGATCGACGATCCGATGATCCTGGACGAGATCCGCGAGGCCCTGCGGACCGTCGGCTATCCGCGCGCCTGAGCCGCCGGACTTGCGCCGCAGCCCATGCTGCGGCGCAAGTCAGCACAACCGAAGGCTGAAGGGCCCACTGGACTTTGGCACCCCAGCAGGTAACCTGCGGGCCACATGCTGCCCCGAAAAGACCCATGCCAATGACGGCCCCTCAGGATGCTCTCACCGCCGGCTCGGACGACGCGGCGACTCGCGGACGTCCCGCAGCGGATGTCGTGGCCACCCTCGCGGAGGCGATGGAGCGGCTTGCCGAACTGGAACAGCTCATCGGACCGGGGCCGACGGCGGCGTTGCGACAGACGCTCTCGCGGCTGCGTGCGCAGATCCGGGTGGATGAACCCGCATCCGAGGCCCGCTCCTCCGAGGCGGTGGATGAGGTCCGGTTCCGCCGTCTGCTCGAGATCGCGGGCCCCGACACGGCGGACGAGCTGGTCCACCGCCTCCACCTCGACCTCAAGAGCACGCGCGAGCGGCTCGACGAGGCGATGGCCGCGGCCGACTGGATGGAGATCCGCGCCCAGACCCATGTGCTCGTGAGCCTTGCAGGCACGGTCGGCGCGGCGGATCTGCAGCGCCTGTCGGAAGAGCTGAACGCGGCGGCCCATCTGCGCGACCGGACCCAGGCCGTCGGCCTCAAGACCGAGCTGTTGATGCGTCTCGACGGTCTCCTCGCCTTCGTGGCCAGACAGCGGGATGGTTCATGAGCCCCGCTGCCCGTCCGGTCGGCACGGACAGCCGCGCCCGCGGAGGGGCGCCCGCCGAAGCGGGGCGCCCCCGGCCGATCCTGCTGATCGAGGACACGCCGTCCCTGCAGATGGTCTATCGCTCGGTCCTCGCCTCGGCCGGGCACCGGGTCGCCGTGGCCGGGACGGCGGCCGAGGGCCTGACCCGCTTCGGCGAGGTGCTGCCCAATGTGGTCCTGCTCGACCTGATGCTGCCGGACCGCGACGGGCTGGACCTCATGCAGGACATGCTCCGGCTGCGCCCCGAGACGAACGTGATCGTGATCACCGCGAACGGCTCGATCAACAAGGCGGTCGAGGCCATGCGGGCCGGCGCGCACGAGTTTCTGGTCAAGCCCTTTGACGAGCAGCGGTTTCTCGGCGCGGTCGAGAATGCCTCCATCGCGCGCGAAACCCGCCAGCTGCGCCGCCCCCTGCCCGAGCCGAACGCGCCTCCGCCGCCGACGAGCGCCTTCCTCGGCTCCTCCGAAACGATGGCCCGGATCCATGCCAAGATCCGGTCTGCGGCGCGGTCGATGGCGACCGTCTTCATCACCGGCGAGAGTGGCACGGGCAAGGAACTCTGCGCCCTCGCCGTGCACGACACCTCGCCCCGCGCCTCGGGTCCGTTCATCGCCCTCAACTGCGGCGCGATCCCGCAGGACCTGCTCGAATCCGAGGTCTTCGGCCATGTGAAGGGCAGCTTCACCGGCGCGATCGCGGACAAGCCCGGCGCCGCGGCGGCGGCCGACGGCGGGACGCTCTTTCTCGACGAAATCTGCGAGATGGCGCCCGCGCTGCAGACCAAGCTCCTGCGGTTCCTGCAGACCTCGATGGTCCAGCCGGTCGGCGCCACCCGGCCGCGCAAGGTCAATGTGCGCATCGTCTGCGCCACCAACCGCGATCCGCTCGATGCGGTGCGTCGCGGCCAGTTCCGGGAGGATCTGTATTACCGGCTGTTCGTCGTTCCGATCCACATGCCCCCGCTGCGCGAGCGCGGCAACGATGTGATCGAGATCGCCGAGGCCGCCCTTGCCCGCTTCGCCGCCGAAGAGGGCCGCGAGTTCTTCGGCCTCGACGCCGAGGTGACGGCGCTGTTCCGGCGCCACCCGTGGCCGGGCAACGTGCGGCAGGTGCTGAACGTGATCCGCAACATCGTCGTGCTCAATGACGGCGGCCTCGTGACGATGCGGATGCTGCCCGACGCCTTCACGGACCATCTCGAACTGCCGCAAGAAGAGCCGCCCACCCCCGCAGCGCCGACCGATGAGCTGACGGCCGACAGCCTGATCGGACGGACGCTCGCCGAGATCGAGCAGATCGTGATCGAAGCCACCATCGCGCGGCACGGAGGCTCGGTTCCCAAGGCGGCTCGGGTTCTCGACGTGTCGCCCTCGACGCTCTACCGCAAGCGCGACGCCTGGAAGAGCTGATCCCGCCCGTGTGGCGCATCGAACGCCGGTTCGGGCGTCAACGGCACGATTCGGTGCGGGTTTATGTGATCGTGACTGTAGTAGTAATGCTGCAGAATGTGATCGAAATGCACCGTCTGAGCCACTCCCGGCCATTGCCACAGCTCGCGCAGCCACGCCCACAGGTTCGGATACTGGACGATCTGGCGGCGGTTGCACTTGAAGTGGGTGTGATAGACCTTGTCGAACCGCACCAGCGTGGTGAAAAGCCGCCAGTCGGCTTCGGTGATGCGGTCGCCCACCAGATAGCGCCGGCCCGCCAGCCGATCCTCGAGCCAGTCCAGCGTCTGGAACAGGGCGGTGGCAGCCTCGTCGTAAGCCTCCTGCGAGGTCGCGAACCCCGCGCGATAGACGCCGTTGTTGACGGTCGCGTAGATGCGCTCGTTGAGCCGGTCGATCTCGTGCAGATGCTCGGCCGGCAGGAAGTCCGCGTCATTGCCGGTCAGATGGTCGAAGGCCGAATTGAACATGCGGATGATCTCGGCCGATTCGTTGTTCACGATCGTCTCACGCTCGCGATCCCACAGCACGGGCACCGTGACGCGCGCCGACAGGCCCGGATCGGCCCTCAGATAGACGTCGCGCAGGAACGCCTGGCCATGAAGCCGATCCCCCGTCGCACCGGCAAAGGAGGCGTCGAAGGTCCAGCCATCCTCCAGCATGTGCGGATGCACGACCGACACCTCGATCAGCGGCTCAAGCCCCTTGAGGCTGCGAAAGATCATCGTGCGATGCGCCCAGGGGCAGGCGTGCGAGACATAGAGATGGTAGCGACCCGGCTGGGCGGCAAATCCGGCCTCTCCGGAAGGGCCGGCCTCGCCGTCCGCCGTGATCCAGTTCCGAAATTGCGCCCGGCTGCGCACGAACCGCCCGCCGCTCGAGCTGGTGTCGTACCAGTTCGGGTGCCAGACACCCTCGATCAGTTCACCCATGAGATCCTCCTTCCCCCCAGCTAGCGCGAAGAGCTTGAGGGCAAGGGCTAAAAGAAGATGTCGTCCAACTCGACCTCGGATCCTTCGGGCGCTTCGGCGAGAGGTTGCGCCTCGACCGGCGCGGGATCGGCCACCGGATCGGCAGGGGCTTCTGCCTGAGCCCCGCTGCCGCCGGCGCATGTGGCGGCCGCCACGATGGCATCATGGATGCGGCGTTCGTCGGGCACCGTGTAGCGGCCCCGCACCGATGCCAGCAGCGTCCCGGCGGCCGAGCCGGGTTCGAGCGTGATCGCGCTGCCCTGCAACATCATGCGCCGCCGCACCATCTGCTCGCGGAAGACCTGCAGACTGGTCAGGTTGCGCCTGTAGCCGCTCATGAGGCCAGCCGCGGTCTCGAGGCTGGCGGTCAGGATGCGGCCCGCCTTGCCGAAGGCGTGCCCCGTCTCATCATGCGCCTCGTTCGCTTCCCGCAGGATCTCGCGGATGGCCCGCGCCCCATGGGCCACCCGTTGCATCTCCTGCTCCAGCCCCGAGACCGCCTCGGTTCCGATGGCCGACGCCCGCTCCTGCGTCAGTTCCAGCCGGCCATGGAGCCGCGTGAACACGGCCGCGGACACCTGGGTGAGATCACGAAGCTGGCGCGAAATCTCCTGAAGCGCGCGCCCCTCCTGGCCAAGCTTTGCGCAGACGATCACCGCGTTCAGACCGAAGAGACGCACGAGATCCTCGATCCGGCGCATCCGCTCCTCATGATGGCGGATCTTCTCCAGGTGCGCGGCGACGCGGGCGGCATGTCCGGCCAGCAAACGAAGGTGCTCGGTGCAACGCGCCAGCCCCACCTCCACCGCTTCGGCACGCCCGACCATCGCGTGCAGGGCACCGCCGCCGCGCTGCGCCTCGCCGAGGTAGAGCCCGCGGGCAACGGCGATGGCCGCGTCGGCGTTGCCCTGCACATCCAGGAAATTGCGGGTGGCGTCGTCGAGGTCCCCGGTCAGGCCGCGGACGGTCGCATCCGTCTGGCCCACCCCGATCTCGAGCAGCAGGGCCTGAAGAGCCGGCTGCCCTTCGGCCTGCTCCAGCGAATCCGAGGTGAGATCCCGGATATGCTCGAAGCGTTGCCGGGCGCTGTCGCCCGCCTGCAGCGCGAGAATGAGGTGCGAGACGCCGGTGAAGATCCCTTCCATCCGCCGCGCCAGCGCCAGATTGCCGTCGGCAATGCGCTGCTGGTCGGACTGCACCTCGGCCGCGGAGGCCCCGATGGCGGCCAGATTGGGCAGCACGAGTTCGCGCAGGGTCTGCGACAGATGCGCCGCCTCTCCGTCCATCGCATCGGTGGCGGCCGCGATCTCGTTCATGGCCTCATCCACCTCGGCCACCAGATCGGCGGCCTCGGCGGCCATGCGCGTCAGCCCGCCCGTGAAGGCCTCGACCCGCTGGCGGCTGCTCGTCAGCATGTTGCCGATGATCCGCGCCTGCAGCTTCACGATCGAGATGGCACGGATTGTGGCCATCAGATCGGTCACTTCCGAACGCATGGCCGACACGGCAGACCGCAGCGCGCGGGAGGCCTCTTCGGAGCGCGAGAACTCCTGCGCCAGTGCGGTGATCTGGGCCCCGGTGTCGGCCGTCAGGGCGGCGAACTGGGCGTTGCGGGCAGGTCCGAGCGCCGCATCAAGCCGCACGAAATCCGCGCGCAGCCCGTTCAGCTGACCCACGGCCATGGAGAGCGTCTCGCCGGCACGCAGGAAGGTCTGCTCGGTGCTGAGCAGCACGAAATCGAGAGGATGGGCCGGTTGGGCGGTACGAGCATTTTCCCGCAGGCTCGCTTCGTATTTCACCGGACCATCCTTTCTGCAAATCTGCGTCCGAACTCGGTGATGCGGACCGCGATCCTGTCGAGCGGCTCAACCTTCTGGATGCCGCCATGGGCCACGGCCTCGCGCGGCATCCCATAGACGACGCAGGTCTCTTCATTCTGGGCAATGGTCTCGGCGCCGGCCGCACGCATCTCGGCCATGCAGCGCGCGCCGTCATCGCCCATCCCCGTCATGATGATGCCAAGGGCATTGGCGCCGGCCTCCTGTGCGGCCGAACGGAACAGGACATCGACCGAGGGGCGGTGCCGGCAGACATAGGCGCCGTCGAGCACGGAGACGCGGTAGCCCTGGTTTCGGCGCCGGAGCAGCAGATGCCTGTCCCCCTGTGCAATGATCGCCCGTCCGGGCAGGACCTGCATCTCGTCCTCGGCCTCGAGCACCTCGATGGCACACAGGGAATTGAGGCGTCGCGCGAAGGCGGCGGTGAAGCCCCTCGGCATGTGCTGCACGATGACGATCGGCGGCGCCGAGGCTGGAAGGGCGGTCAGAACGTCCCGCAGCGCCTCGGTGCCGCCGGTCGAGGCGCCGATGCAGACCACGGGCATCGTGTCGGGCACCGACCGGGGCGGACGCGCGGGCAGGATTTCATCCGCCGTCAGCTTGGGTCCGGGGGCCAGGGGACGGGGCTCGGGCTGCGAGCGTCGGCGCTCTGTCTCGGAAGACGCCCGGATGGCGTCGCAGATGCGGATCGAGGCCTCCTGCCGTTCCAGGTCATTGCGGGCCGCGGGCTTCGAGATCACTTCCCGGGCCCCGAGTTCGAGCGCGGCCACCATCGCGTCCGAGCCCGCGCCCACATGGCTTGAGCAGACGACCACGGGGATCGGGTGCTGCTGCATGATCTTTCGCAGGAAGGTGAGGCCGTCCATGCCCGGAAGTTCCAGATCGAGCAGGATCACATCGGGCAGTTCGGTCCGCATGGCTCGGGCGGCAGCATAGGCATCGGGAACGGCGGCCATGACCTTAAGCGCCGGATCGCTCTCGACGATCACCTTGAACATGGCCCTTGCCGCTGCGGAATCGTCCACGATCAGGACGCGGGTCGGGGTAGAGGGGGCTGCCGCGCGAAGAGCCATGATCAGGTCTTTCGGAAGATGGAGGGGGAATGCTGTGTCAGATGCGGATGGCTCACCACCATGGATTCGGAATGGCCCACCATCAGGTAGCCGCCGGGCCGGAGGTGGCTCACCATCCGTGAAACCACCGCGGCCTGATCCTCTGCGCCGAAATAGATGAGAACGTTCCTCAGGAAGATGACATCAACATCCCGATCCACGGAGTAGGTCTGATCCATCAGGTTCAGATGCATGAACTGCACCCGGTCGCGGAGTTCGGGAACAATGCGCGCGGTTCCCGCGTGCGTGGGCGCGCGCGCTTTCATCGTGTAGCGCGCGCGCAACTCGGACGGCACGGGGGCCAGCTGCTCGGTCGAGTAGATGGCGCGCTGCGCTCTTTCGAGCATGCGCCGAGAGATGTCGGTTCCCAGGATGGCGTAGGAGAAGCGCTGCCCCGCCCGCTGCGCTTCGGCAAGGACGATGGCCGTGGTGTAGGCCTCTGCCCCTTCGGAACTTGCCGCACTCCAGATCTTGAGGCGGGGGGCATGCGGGGCCGTCCGCCGGATGGCTTCCGGGACGATCTCGCGCACAAGCACATCGAAATGGACCGACTCCCGGTAGAAGTCGGTCTTGTTCGTGGTCAGCAGATCGATGACCAGCGGCAGCTCTTCCTCGAGAAGACCGTCGTCGAAGAGGCGGGAGAGGTAGTTGTCGAACCCGCTTGCCCCCACGGCCGAGATCCGCGGCCGGAGCCGCGACTCGATCATCTGGCGGCGATGGACCGGCAACTGGATGCCGGTCCGGCTGCGGATCAGGTCCGAGAAGCGCTGGTCATGCGGGCAGCGGAGCATCTGGTTCATCAGACGAGACCCTGACGCGCCTCGGCAAACACCGTCAGCCGCGAAGGATCCATGAGCCGGTCGATGTCGAGCAAGGTGACGAAGGCGCCGTTGCGCTTGCCGATGCCCAGGACCGCCGTGTCGGTCCAGTTCAGCATGTCGGCGCTGCTCATGTGCTGCATCCGGCCTTCATCGAGCGTTGTGACTTCAATGACCCGCTCGGTCTTGATGCCGACGACATGACGCTCTTCCGCCCCGCCGATCCAGGTGACCAGGATCCGGCTGTGGCCCGTGTCCTCCGTCGGAGGAAGGCCAAGGAGGCTGCGCAGGTCCACGACAGGAACTCCGGCCCCGCGAACGTCGCAGAGCCCGAGCAGATGTGCCGGCGCGTTCGGGAGCGGCGCGATGGGGCGCAGGTCCAGGATCTCCTGAACCCGCTCGACGGGCAGAGCGTAGAGCATCTGCCCGGCTGCGAACGTCACCACCGAAGGGGCCTCGGCAGAGGTCACCTCTTCACGCGGCGCCAGTGCGGAGAAATCCGTCATCGTGTTCATTCTCATTCTCCAAAGCCAAGTTCGCAAACGCGCAGTCCGGTTCGCCCGCGCCCAGGTGATCGTGTGGTGCCGGCACCCGGCCGCCTGATGCGGCCCGCCGCAGCCTCAGGCAGCGGCCGTTCCGGAAGCGGAAGCCAGAGAGGCGAAGATGTTCGACAGATTTGGCAACAGCAGCAGCCCCTTCTTCGTGCGGAAGACGCCTTGGACGAAGGCGTGCGGCCAGCTGCTCCCCTTGGGGGGCAGCGCCTCCATCGTCGCACGATCCAGCTCGGTCACTTCAAGCACCGCATCGGCCGAGATCGCGACGATCATCGGCTCGTCCGCCAGTTCGACCTCAACAACCAGCATCTTGCTTGCGTCGGTCCGTGGCTCTTCCGGGATGCCGAAGGCGAAGCGCAGCTCGGCCAGGGGCACGACAGCCCCCCGGACGTTGATCACCCCCGACACCGAGCGGTCGGCCGTCGGCACGCGCGTCACCGGCAGCGGATCAAGGATCTCGCGCAGCGCCGAAGCGGGAATCGCCAGCATCTGACGCCCGAGCCGCATGGTGACGACCGTCATCAGGGCCGCCGGTTTCAGTTCGACGATGTTGGTCATGCCGCCACTCCCCTGCGATCCTCGACGCCCTGGCCCACGCCGGCCAGATGCGGCACATCAAGGATCAATGCCACGGTGCCATCGCCCAGGATCGTGGCGCCCGAGAAGGCCCGGACGCCCGAATGGAGGCGAGACATCTGCTTGATCACGATCTGGTTCGTCCCGATGATCCGATCGACGACCGCCCCGGCGCGTGTCTCGCCCGCGCGAACGATGACAACGGTCTGGAACTCGCCCGGCGCGCCGGGACTGGAGAACATCCTGCGGAGACGGACGAGCGGCACCAGGCGGTCCCGCACGTCGAGGAAGTCCGAGCTGCCATCCTCTTCGATCCGGTCGGCCGGAAGCTCGACGATCTCCTGCACGGCGGCGAGAGGGATCGAGAACCGCTCTCCCGCCACTTCAACCAAAAGACCCTCGATGATGGCGAGCGTCAACGGCAGGCGCAGGGTAAAGGTGGTTCCCCGGCCTTCGACCGATTGCACCTCGATCGAGCCGCGCAGGCCCTCGATCGTCTTCTTCACCACATCCATGCCAACACCGCGGCCGGAGATCTCGGTGATCGATTCGGCCGTCGAGAAGCCCGGTTCGAGGATGAGAGCGTTCATCGCACTTTCGGTCAGGATCGTGTCGGCGCCGATGAGGCCGTTCGCGATCGCCTTGGCCCGTATCCGGTCGCGGTTGAGCCCGCGTCCATCGTCACTTATGCGGATCACGACTTCGGCGCCGGAATATTCGGCCTCGAGCATGATCCGGCCCTCGGCCGGCTTGCCCGCGGCGGCGCGGTCGGCGGGCGACTCAAGTCCGTGATCGACCGAATTGCGCAGCATGTGCACGATGGGATCGGCAAGCTGTTCGATGACCGTCTTGTCGAGTTCGGTCTCCTCGCCCCGGACGATGAAGCTCACCGGCTTGCCGATGGTTTCGGACAGGCCGTGGATCAGGCGGCGGAAGCGGCCGATCATCGAGCGGACCGGCACCATGCGGATCCGCATGGTCGTGTCGCGCAAGCCGGCTGCGAGGCGGCTGATCTCTTCCGCGGCCGCCATCAGCGCCGGGTCACGGCTTTGCTGGGCCAACTGCAGCAGCCGGGCATCGGCGATCACGAGTTCGCCCACACGGTCCATCAGGTGATCCAGACGCTCGGCGGCCACGCGCATCGTCGCGCCGCCCTTGTCAGCCTGCGGCCCCTCTTCCGACGGCTTCCGCGCGGGCGCAGAGACCGGCTCTGCCACGGGCACAGGATCCGACGCCGCTACGGGCACTCGATCCACAGCCGCCTGGGGCGCCTCGAGCCGCAGGTCCACATCGTTGAACAGGAACACATTGTCGATCGCGTCCCGCGTGATGCCGTTCGGAAAGTCCATCGACCAGCCGATCATGCAGACTTCAGGATCGAGCGCATCCAGCGCCGGCACCTCGGAGAGGTCGGCGCGGATGTCCGTGGCGCCAAGCTCACGAAGCTCGGCCAGCAGCAGGTCCGGGCGAGCCCCCAGAGCCAGCGCGTTGCCGGTCAGGCGGAACCAGAGGCGATGCGCCTGCCCCGTGGGCGCCGCTTCCGGCAAAGGCGCCGTGCCAACGGCATTGCCGGTGGCGCCCACCGCCGCCTCAAGTGCCGCAAGGATCGCGGCGCGCCGACCGTCCGGGTCGGCCTGTTCCGACAGGAACCCGATGATCTCGTCGCGCGCCTCGAGCGCGAGGCGGATGATGTCGGGCGTCACGGCGGCCTGCCCCGACCTGAGCAGGTCGAAGGCCGATTCGAACGCATGGACGAAGGCCGCCATGTCGGCAAAGCCGAACATCGCACCCGAGCCCTTGATCGTGTGGAGGTCGCGGAACACCGCGTTGATCAGGTCACGATCCCCCGGCTGGTCGCTCAGATCCAGAAGGCCCCGCTCGAGGCTTTCAATGAGATCCGTCGCTTCCTGCCGGAAGACGGCCATCATGTCGTCGTCCATCATCCGAGCACCTTCTTGATGACGGCGAGCAGCTGCGGCTGGGTGAATGGCTTGACCATCCACCCCATCGCCCCTGCCTCGCGGGCCTGTTGCTTGAGAGTGTCGGCGGAATCCGTGGACAAAAAGATAATGGGTTTGCCCTTGCTCTCGGGATGCTGCCGGAAGGCGCGAATGAAGCCGAGCCCGTCGAGGTTCGGCATGTTCTGATCGGTGAGAATGGCGTCCACATGGTGGCTGAGGGCCTTTTCGAGGCCCTCCTTCCCGTCGGCGGCCTCGATCACCTCATAGCCCGCCTCGCGGAGGGTCATGGCAACCATGCACCGAATCGACGGGGAATCATCAACGGCGAGAACGGTCTTGGTCATGCGCCGACCCCGTCCGGCGCGATCCCGAGCGCCTCCAGCTGCGCGGCAAGGGGAGACCCTGCGCACTGCAGCGACAACGTCCTGCCCGTCATGGACGCACTGCGCGCCGCCGAGAGCAGCACCTGCACGACCGCCGCATCCGCCCCGGCAAGCTCCGAGGCATCGACCTCGACGTCGCCCGTGGCGAGGGCTGCCTCGAGCCGCTCGATCAGACCGGGCGCGTCCTGCAGACGCAGGTTCCCGGAGAGCTTCAGTGGGTTCATCCGCTTCTTCCCTTGGTCTCGTCCAGCCCCGGCAGGCCTGCACCTGGGGTCATCGGCTGGAGGCTAGCCAAAGGAACGGCGCAGCACGCCCCGGGTTTATGGCGAAGGCGGCCTGTCTTGAGAAAAGGGGCGCAGCCTTTCGTCTCGAATACATCCGAAAGATGGGCGCCGCCGGGCGAAGATCGCACACGCAGGACAAGGGTTCACGCCACGCACGAACCCCGCCCCGCAAGCGGGGCGTTCAGGAGCGTCAGGAAAGGGCAAGGGGCGACTCGGCTGAGAGGCAGTACGGGCGGGAAAGGCCCCGCCGCAGACTCACCCGCGCCGATCGGGGGGCAGCGGCACCAGCGGCCGCCGCCTCAGATGGTTCACCGTCAGTCCCGGTGCTTCGCCTCGAGCGCGGCGATGCGCGCGGAGAGGGCCTCGTTCTCTTCGCGCGCCTTCTGGGCCATGGCGCGGACAGCATCGAATTCCTCACGGGTCACGAAGTCGCGGTCGGCCAGCCACCGGTCGAGAAGGCTCTTCATCGCCGTCTCGGCCTCGGTCTTGGCGCCCTGCGCCACACCCATGGCGTTGGTCATGAGCTGCGACATGTCGTCGAAGAATTTGTTGCGGGTCTGCATGCGGTTCCCTCCAGCGATCGGCCCTATATGGTCTTGCACCTCCTTGCGCGCAAGGTTGACTTCGCCGCAGCCGCGCCGGACAACCCGGGCCGAAAGGAAAAGCCATGTCCTATATTCCCTTCCCCGACATCTCGCCCGAGATCTTCTCGGTCGAGCTTTTCGGAGCGACCTTCGCGCTCCGCTGGTATGCGCTGGCCTATATCGCGGGCCTGCTGATCGGCTGGCGGCTGGTGCTGCGCATGATCCGGTCGGACCGGCTCTGGACCTTCGGCGCCCCCATGACCGAGGACCAGCTCGAGAGGTTGCTGACCTGGGTGATCCTCGGCGTGATCCTCGGAGGCCGGCTGGGCTTCGTGCTCTTCTACCAGCCGTCCCACTACCTCGCGCATCCGCTGGACGCGCTGAAGGTGTGGGAGGGGGGCATGTCCTTCCACGGCGGCTTCCTCGGCGTGATGGTCGCCGTCATCGCCTTCTGCCTCAGGGAGCGCATTTCCATCCTGCCGGTGGCGGACCTTCTGGCGGCCGCCACGCCGCCGGGCCTGTTCCTCGGGCGGATCGCCAACTTCATCAATGCCGAGCTGTGGGGCCGGCCGACCACCCTGCCCTGGGGCGTGGCCTTCCCCGGAGAGGCCGCGCAGACCTGCCCCGGCATCGAGGGCATCTGCGCCCGCCACCCGTCGCAGCTTTACGAGGCGGCGCTCGAGGGGATCGTGCTGTTCGCGATCCTCGCGATCCTCATCTGGCGGCGCGGCTGGCTGCGCTGGCCCGGTGCCGTGACCGGCGCCTTCCTCGCCGGCTACGGCTGCGCACGCTTCCTCGTCGAGTTCGTGCGCCAGCCCGACGCGCAGTTCGTGACGCCCGGCAATCCGCTCGGCCTTGCGTGGGAAATCGGCGGCTACGGCCTCACGATGGGGCAGATCCTGTCGCTGCCCATGATCCTCCTGGGCCTCTACTTCATGCTCCGCGCACGGCGGACCGCGTGACGGCGCTGGCCGGCATCCTCGCACGACGGATCGGCGCCACGGGGCCGATCACGGTGGCCGACTACATGGCGGAGTGCCTGCTCCATCCCGAGCACGGCTACTATTCCACGCGCGAGCCCTTTGGCGCGGCCGGCGATTTCACCACGGCGCCGGAAATCAGCCAGATGTTCGGGGAACTGCTGGGCCTCTGCCTCGCGCAGGCCTGGCTCGACCAGGGGGCGCCGGCCCGCTTCACGCTGGCCGAACTGGGGCCGGGGCGCGGAACGCTGATGGCGGACGTTCTGCGCGCCACGCGCGGCGTTCCGGGCTTTCACGCGGCCGCGCAGGTGCGGCTGGTCGAAGCCTCGCCCCGGCTTCGCAACCTCCAGCGCCAGAGGCTTGGGAACCATCCGGCCGAGTGGCTCGATCGGGCGGCGGACCTGCCCGAGGCGCCCCTCTTCCTTCTGGCCAATGAGTTCTTCGATGCGCTGCCGATCCGCCAGTTCGTGCGCGGGCCCTCCGGGTGGCACGAACGGATGATCGGCCTTGACGGCGGCCGCCCCGCCTTCGGCCTTGGTCCCGAAACCGGCCTTGCAAGCCTCGAGCATCGGCTGAAGGACACGCAGCCCGGCGAGATCGTCGAGCTTTGCCCGGCGGCGGGCCCCATCATGGCAGAGATCGCCCGGCGCATCGACGGCCACGGAGGGCTGGCGCTGGTGGTGGATTATGGCGGGTGGCGGTCGCTCGGGGACACGCTGCAGGCCCTTCGCTCTCATCAATTCGACGATCCGCTGGCCGCGCCCGGCGAAGCGGACCTGACGGCCCATGTGGATTTCGAGGCCCTGGCCACGGCGGCCCGCCCCTGCGCGACCGCCTTCACGACGCAGGGCGCGCTGCTGCTGCGCCTCGGCCTAGCCGAACGCGCCGAGCGGCTCGCCCGCGCCCTCGAGGGAGAGACGCTTGCCAGTCACCGCGCCGCATCTCACCGCTTGACCGACGCTGCCGAAATGGGAACGCTCTTCAAGGCGCTGGCGGTGTTTCCGCCGCAAGGACCGGCGCCCGCAGGATTTGACGCATGATGGAACTGATTACGGCCGACGCTCTCGCCCCCCTCCGCCACGGGTTCTTCACCCGGAAGGGAGGGGCCTCGTCGGGCATCTTCTCGGGCCTGAACTGCGGCCCCGGCTCGAGCGATCTGGCAGAGGTCGTCACCATCAACCGCGCCCGCGTGGCCGAGGCGATGGGAGTGCCTGCGGATCATCTCGTCACGGTGAACCAGGTTCACTCGCCGGACGTGCTGCATGTGACGGGCCCGGTGGCGGACCGGCCGCGGGCGGATGCGCTGGTGACGGCGACGCCGGGCCTCGCCATCGCGGTGCTGACGGCCGACTGCCAGCCGGTGCTGATGGCCGATGCCGAAGCGGGCGTCATCGCCGCCGCGCATGCCGGCTGGCGCGGCACCCGGGCCGGGGTGCTCGAGGCAACGGTCGCCGCGATGGAGGGGCTTGGCGCCCGGCGCGACCGGATCGCGGCCGTGATCGGCCCGACCATCAGCCAGCGCGCCTACGAGGTCGGCCCCGAGTTCGTCGAGGAATTCATGGATGAGGACCCGGACTCAGCCCGGTTCTTTGCGCAAGGGACGGCGGACCGGGCCCTGTTCGACCTGCCGGCCTTCGGGCTCGCGCGGCTGCGCGCGGCGGGGGTGGGACACGCCGAATGGACGCGGCACTGCACCTATCACGATGCCGAGCGGTTCTTTTCCTACCGTCGCACGACCCATGCCGGCGAAGCCGACTACGGGCGGCTGATCTCGGCCATCCGGCTCTGAGCGCCGCGGGCCCGGCGGGATGCCGGCTCAGGCGCTGCGCTGGAGCCGCGCCTCGAGCACGTCGAAGGGAACCCCCGGCTCGTCCTTGGCGCAGCGGATCACGAGGCTCGTCTTGACCGAAGCCACATTCTCGGCGGCCGTCAGTTCCTGCGTCAGGAAGCTCTGAAAGCTGGGCAGGTCGGGGGCCACGCACTTCAGGATGAAGTCGATCTCGCCGTTCAGCATGTGGCACTCACGCACCAAGGGCCAGGCGCGGCAGCGCGCCTCGAAGGCCGAAAGATCACTCTCGGCCTGGCTGTGCAGCCGCACCATGGCAAAGACCTGAACCTCGAACCCAAGCTCGCGCGGGTCGATGTCCGCGTGATAGCCGCGGATATAGCCCGCCTCCTCCAGCGTGCGGACGCGCCGCAGGCAGGGCGGCGCCGAGATCCCCACGCGCTTGGCAAGCTCGACATTGGTCATTCGGCCGTCGCCCTGCAGCTCCGCCAGAATGTGACGGTCGATGGGGTCCAGTTTCGATCCGGCCATGAAGCTCTCCTTGCTGCCGGGAGATTCTAGAGGCTCCGGCCGCGCTGCGCAATATTGTTTCGCGAACGCATCAAAAACCTTGGCTCCATTGCGGAAAACCGTCGCCGCGCGCAATGCGGGTGCGGGGCGGGGATCCAGGGCCGGCCCCGGCGATGAGGGCTTCCGGCCCGCTGCGGCAGGTCCTATATGAGGCGCCGGGAAAAGACCATGAGGGGCAAGGCATGTCCGAGACGCGGCACACGAGGGTTCTGATCATCGGCTCGGGGCCCGCGGGCTATACGGCGGCCGTCTATTCCGCCCGGGCGATGCTGAACCCGCTGCTGATCCAGGGGCTGCAGCCGGGCGGCCAGCTCACCATCACCACCGAGGTCGAAAACTGGCCGGGCGACCGCGAGGTTCAGGGCCCCGACCTGATGGTGCGGATGGAAGAGCACGCGAAGGCCATGGGGGCCGAGGTGATCTCGGACTACATCGCCTCGCTCGACCTGTCGCAGCGGCCCTTCACGGCCCATGCCGACAGCGGCACGACCTACACGGCCGACGCGGTGATCCTCGCGACCGGCGCGCAGGCGCGCTGGCTGGGCCTGCCCTCCGAGGAGAAGTTCAAGGGCTTCGGCGTCTCGGCCTGCGCCACCTGCGACGGCTTCTTCTACCGAGGCAAGGAAGTCGTGGTGGCCGGCGGCGGCAATTCGGCGGTCGAGGAGGCTTTGTTCCTGACCAACTTCGCCACCAAGGTCACGGTGATCCACCGCCGCGACTCGTTCCGCGCCGAAAAGATCCTGCAGGAGCGGCTGTTCAAGAACCCCAAGATCGAGGTGATCTGGAACCACACGATCGAGGAGGTTCTGGGCACCGAGGCGCCCCTGGGCGTGACCGGCGTGGTCGCGAAGCACGCCCAGACCGGCGAGACGGTCGAGATCCCCTGCGCGGGCTTCTTCGTGGCGATCGGCCACGCCCCGGCCAGCGAGCTGGTCAAGGACCAGCTGGAGCTGCACCACGGCGGCTATGTGAAGGTCGAGCCCGGCACCACCCGCACCTCGATCCCCGGCGTCTTCGCGGCGGGCGACCTGACCGACCATGTCTATCGCCAGGCCGTCACCTCGGCGGGCATGGGATGCATGGCGGCGCTCGATGCGGAACATTTCCTCGCGAGCCAGTAGGTCGCAGGGCACATCGTCCCCCTCCGGCGGCGCCCTCGGACGGGCGTTCGCCGAAGGACTCGCAGGGTGGCATTTTCGCCTTATTGCTCGCGCATCGCGGTATCAGCGCTTGAACCGCTGCAGGGCACGGGCTACTCCCGCCGCGAAACCGGGGTAGCCCCGTGCCACACCTGCAAAGGCCATTCGTGATGTCCCTTCCGAATCATGCTCCCGTTCCAGAACTCTACGTGTCCCACGACTCGGCGCAGAAGCTGAAGGCCGACGCGGGCAATTTGCCCTCGTGGGACCTGACGCAGCGCCAGGTCTGCGACCTCGAGCTGCTGATGAACGGCGGCTTCCATCCGCTGAAGGGCTTCCTGACCGAAGCCGACTACGACGGCGTGGTCGAGAACATGCGGCTTGCCGATGGCCGACTCTGGCCGATGCCGATCACCCTCGACGTCAGCGAGAAGTTCGCGGAAGGCGTGGAGCCGGGCCAGGACATCGCGCTGCGCGACGCCGAGGGCGTGATCCTCGCCATCCTCTCGGTCACCGACAAGTGGGTTCCGAACAAGGACCGCGAGGCCGAGAAGGTCTTCGGCGCCAATGACCTCGCCCACCCGGCGGTGAACTACCTGCACAACACGGCCGGCAAGGTCTATCTCGGCGGGCCGATCACCGGCATCCAGCAGCCCGTCCACTATGACTTCAAGATGCGCCGCGACACGCCGAACGAGCTGCGCGCCTTCTTCCGCAAGATGGGCTGGACCCGCGTCGTGGCCTTCCAGACCCGCAATCCGCTGCACCGCGCCCATCAGGAACTGACCTTCCGCGCCGCCCGCGAGGCGCAGGCCAACCTGCTGATCCATCCGGTCGTCGGCATGACCAAGCCGGGCGACATCGACCATTTCACCCGCGTGCGCTGCTACGAGGCGGTGCTGCACCAGTATCCGGCCTCGACCACCACGCTCAGCCTGCTCAACCTCGCCATGCGCATGGCGGGCCCGCGCGAAGCGATCTGGCACGGCCTGATCCGCCGGAACCACGGCTGCACCCACATGATCGTCGGCCGCGACCATGCCGGGCCCGGCAAGAACAGCCAGGGGCAGGATTTCTACGGCCCCTATGACGCGCAGGAGCTGTTCAAGGCCCATGCGGAAGAGATCGGCATCGAGATGGTCGATTTCAAACAGATGGTCTATGTGCAGGAAAAGGCCCAGTATTACCCGGTGAACGAGGTTCCCGAGGGCTCGACCGTGCTCGACATCTCGGGAACCGAACTGCGCCGCCGCCTGCGCGAAGGGCTGGAGATCCCCGACTGGTTCTCGTTCCCCGACGTGGTGACGGAACTGCGCCGCACCTCGCCCGCGCGCTCCAAGCAGGGCTTCACCGTCTTCTTCACGGGTCTGTCGGGCTCGGGCAAGTCCACGATCGCCAACGCCCTGATGGTCAAGCTGATGGAGATGGGCGGCCGGCCGGTGACGCTCCTTGACGGCGACGTGGTGCGCAAGCACCTCTCTTCGGAACTGGGCTTCTCGAAGGAGCACCGGGACATCAACATCAAGCGCATCGGCTATGTCGCCTCCGAGATCACCAAGAACGGCGGCATCGCGATCTGCGCGCCGATCGCGCCCTACACGGCCACCCGCCGCGCCGTGCGCGAGATGATCGAGGCGTTCGGCGCCTTCATCGAGGTCCATGTCGCAACCCCGATCGAGGAATGCGAGAAGCGCGACCGCAAGGGGCTCTACAAGCTCGCCCGCGAAGGCAAGATCAAGGAGTTCACCGGGATCTCGGACCCCTACGAGACGCCCACGAAAGCCGAACTCGTGGTGGACACCACCAATGTGGACGTGGACCACTGCGCGCATCAGGTGATCCTGAAGCTCGAGCAGATGGGCCTTATCCGGGCCTGAGACCGACATGTGCCAGACATGGGCGCCCGCCGGGTGCCATGTCTGGCGGCTCAGGACAAAGCCCGCCCTCGAACGGGGCGGGCTTTGTCCTGACCATACGCGTGCGAAGGCGAGGGGCCGGCCGTCGATCAGCGGTGGCTTTCAGGGACGACGGCTGAAGGTCTCAACCTCTGGAGGGGCAGGACCGTCGCGGCAGGAAGGGCCGCGTTCTTCGGGACAGGCGCGGCTGTCGGGTTCAAGCCAATGCGTCCATCTTCTGCGCGAGCTTGAGGTCGCGCGCCGTCAGCCCGCCCGCGTCGTGGCTTGTGAGGGTCACCTCGACCAGCCCGTAGGAGTTGCGCCAGTCCGGGTGGTGATTCCACTTCTCGGCCCAGAGGGCTGCACGGGTCATGAAGCCGAAGGCCGCCACGAAATCCGGGAACCTGTAGGTCTTGCAGATCGCCCGCTGATCCGCACTCAGGCTCCAGCCGGCGGCGAGGACCGGGGCGAGGTCAGGCGTCTCAGACATCGGCCGATCCTCGGGCCAGTGCGTCGTCAAGCGCGTTGGCCCGCAGCAAGGCGGGGCGATCCTTCAGCCGGTTCCAGTAGGCGCGGAAGGCCGGCCGGTCCGGGATCGTTCCGAACTCGAGCCCCCAGCCTATCTGCAAACCCACCTGCACGTCAGCCGCGCTGAAGCTCTCGCCCGCAATGAACGGAGAGGCGGATACCGCCTGTTCGAGGGTGGCGATGGTCCGGTCGAAGTCTCCATAGCCCACCATGACCGTCCGCTCCGGTGGGATCTGCAGGCCGAGCGCCCGGTCGAAGACGGCAGCCTCGAACGGACCTGCGGCAAAGAAGAGCCAGCGGTAGTAGGAGGCGCGGTTGGCCGGCAGCAGGCCCGCTTCGGGGAAGGCGTCGGCAAGATAGGCGCAGATCGCGGCGGTCTCGGTGATCACGCGCGGCCCGTGGGTGACGGTCGGGACCTTCCCCATCGGGTTCAGCTCGAGATAGGCGGGGCTGCGCATCGGCGCCCCATAGTCCAGAACCACCGTCTCGTAGGGCTGGCCGATCTCCTCGAGCATCCAGCGCGCGATCCGCCCCCGCGAGCGCGGGTTCGTGTAGAACGTGAGTTTGTCCATGCCTCTCTCTTTCACTCGTCGCCGCCGCCCCGGCGGAAGGGGCCATAGGCGGTCAGAACCTCGATCTCCTCGTCGGTGGCGCGCCGCTCGGCCTCGAGATAGCGCGCGACCGCATCGCCCAGCCCGGGATCCGCAAACCAGTGCAGCGAATGGATCGGGACCGGCAGATAGCCGCGGGCGAGCTTGTGCTCACCCTGCGCCCCCGCCTCGACGCGGGCAAGCCCGTGCGCGATGGCCCAGTCGATCGCCTGATGGTAGCAGAGTTCGAAATGCAGGCACGCGTGGTCCTCGATGCAGCCCCAGTAGCGGCCGAACAGCGTGTCGCGCCCGATGAAGTTGAGCGCTCCGGCCACGGCCCGCCCGTCGCGCTCGGCGAGGACGAGCAGGATGTCCTCGCGCATCGTCTCGTGGAATTCGGCGAAGGCGCGGCGCGTGAGATAGGGGCGGCCCCACTTCCGGCTGCCCGTGTCCTGATAGAAGGTCCAGAAGGCGTCCCAGTGCTGCGGTTCGATCGCATCGCCCGTCAGGCAGCGGATGGTGCCGCCGAAGGCCTGGGCGGTCTCGCGCTCCTTTCGGATCGCCTTGCGCTTGCGCGACGAAAGCACTGCGAGGAACGCGTCGAAGTCGGCATAGCCCCGGTTCAGCCAGTGGAATTGCTGCGTGACGCGGGACAGAAGCCCCATCCGCGCGCCGGCCTCGGCCTCGGCTTCGGTGCAGAAGGTGGCGTGAAGCGACGAGAGCCCGTTGCGCCCGGCGATCTCGACGGCGCCCTGCACCAGCGCCGCGCGGCCCGTGTCCTCGAGCCCCGGCAACGTGAGGAAACGCCGCCCGGTGGCGGGGGTGAAGGGGACCGCGATCTGCAGCTTGGGGTAGTACCGCCCGCCGGCCCGCTCGTAGGCATGGGCCCAGCTGTGGTCGAAGATATACTCGCCCTGACTGTGGAGCTTGGCATAAAGCGGGGCGGCGGCGATGATCCGACCGCCCATCCGCGCAACCAGCGGATGCGGTTGCCAGCCGGTGCCCGCTCCGACCGATCCCGAGCGTTCGAGGGCGATCAGGAACCGGTGGGTGGTAAAGGGATCGAGCGGACGGCCGCCGCCCGCCGCCTCGGGACAGGCGACGGCGTCCCAGTCGGCGGCGGAAATGTCGGCGAGACCGGAATGGGCGGTGATCTCGATGTTGGCGGTGCTCATGCGGGCGCGGGTCCGGCGGTCTGGGGCGTCAGGCGAAGTCACGGAAGGCCAGCGTCCGCGGGGGCTGTCGGCCCCCGCACCCCCCGAGGATATTTGTCCAGAGTGAAAGTGCCTCCGGGCCGCCTCTCAGGTGGGGCGGCCCGGGCCGGGGTCAAGCGGGCAGCGCCGCCGGATAGTGCTCGAAGGTGACGTTGGCGGCGATCCGGCGCGCCTCGGCCTCGGCGCGGGGCGAGCGGATGGTCCAGCAGAGGATGGCGGCGCCCTCAGCCTTCAGCTCGGCCACGCGGGGCCGGGCGAGATCGGCGGCCTCGTGCGAGATGAAGCTCGCCTCCACCCTCTCGTAATCCGGGATCGCGCGAAGCTGCGCGCAGGTCTCCGGCGGCACGGGGGCCCAGTCGGCCGGGTCGTAGCTCGAGGTCACGAGGCCGCGGGGCAGCGCGGGCGCCAGCCGGGCCATCTCGGCCACGGAATGGGGGTTGAAGGACATGACGGCCACCGGACCCGCATAGCCCTCGAGCGCGGCGGCGGTGGCGGCTTCGAGAGCGCCGACGGCGGGTCCGAGCGCGCCATCCTGGTCCTTGATCTCGATGAGAAGCGGCACCTGGCCGGCAACCAGCCCGAGCACCTCGGTCAGGGTGGGGATCGTTCCGCCGCCGTGGCGGAGCGGGATGCGGCCGAGCTCCGCCGCAGTGCGCGCGGACAGCGGGCCCGTCTCGGCGGTCAGCCGGTCCAGATGCTCGTCATGGAACACCATCGGCACGCCGTCGGCCGAGAGCTGGAGATCGATCTCGATCCCGTAGCCCGCCTCGATCGCCGCGCGCACGGCCTCGAGCGAGTTCTCGGGCCGGCCGGCCACGGGATCGTGCAGCGCACGGTGCGCGATGGGACGCCGCAGGAAGGCTTCAGGCAGCGGGGCGCGCATCAGCGGATCTCGAAGATCGCCTCGATCTCGACGGCCACGCCGAAGGGCAGGCTTGCCGCCGAGACCGCGGACCGGGCGTGGCGGCCGGCCTCGCCCAGCGCCGCGACGAGGAAATCCGAGGCGCCGTTGATCACCTTCGGCTGATCGGTGAAGTCGGGCGTGGAATTGACGAAGCCCACGAGCTTGACGACCCGGACGAGCCGATCGAGATCGCCGTCGCAGGCGCGGCGAAGCTGCGCCAGCAGGCTGATGGCGCAGGCGCGGGCGGCGCCGGCGCCGGCCTCGACATCGAGATCGGCACCGAGCTTGCCCGTGATCAGACCCTCGGGGCCCTGGCTGATCTGGCCCGACACATGGACGTGATGGCCGGTCACCACGAAGGGGACATAGTTGGCCGCGGGGGCGGGCGCGTCGGGGAGGGTGACGCCGAGTTCGGCGAGGCGGTCTTGGATGGACATGGCAGGCTCCGGTGGTTCGGCCCGGAGGCTAGACCTCGGGACCGCAGCAGGCAAGCCGCTCGCGCGAAGGGCCTTGCGCCGCCCGCCGCCGGACCAGCGAACGGATGAAGTTGCGAGTCATTCTCATCTTTGCCCTTGCATTATTGCGAATGCGTCGCATTATCGAGATCAGGAGGTGCCGAGATGAATGAACGCGGAACGGGGATGGCGGCCCTGCTCATTGCGCTGGGGCTGGCGTTGCCCGCGTCAGCCGAGGATGGACGCATGAAGGTCGCCACGACCTTCACGGTGATCGCGGACATGGCGCAGAACGTGGCGGGAGAGGCGGCCGAGGTGGTCTCGATCACCCGCCCGGGGGCCGAGATCCACGGATATGAGCCCACGCCTCAGGACATCGTGCGGGCATGGGACGCGGACCTGATCCTGTGGAACGGGCTCAATCTCGAACTCTGGTTCGAGCAGTTCCTGTCGAATCTGGAGGACGTGCCCTCGGTGACGGTCAGCGAGGGGATCGAGCCCGTCGCCGTTGCAGGGGGCGAGTATCGCGGCAGGCCCAATCCCCACGCCTGGATGGGGCTCGACAATGCGATGATCTACATCGACAACATCGCCGCGGCCTTTGCCGAGCACGATCCCTCGAACGCCGACATCTACCGCGCCAATGCGGAAAACTACAAGGAACGGCTGCGCGCGACGATCGGGCCGCTGCGCGAGCGCATCGCCGCGCTGCCCGAGGATCGCCGCTGGCTCGTGAGCTGCGAGGGCGCCTTTTCCTATCTTGCGCAAGACTTCGGGCTGAAGGAGCTCTATCTCTGGCCAATGAATACGGATCAGGTGGGAACGCCGCAGCAGGTGCGGGCCGTGATCGACGGGGTGAGGCAGCACCGGATTCCGGCTGTCTTCTGCGAGAGCACGGTGAACAACGCGCCCGCGCGGCAGGTCGCGCGCGAAACGGGCGCCGCCTATGGCGGGGTGCTCTATGTGGACAGCCTGAGCGCGAGGGACGGGCCGGTGCCGACCTACCTCGACCTGCTGCGCGTCACCGCCGAGACAATCGCCGCCGGACTGGAGGGCAGCCAGTGAAACCCGAGAGGCCGGCGATCGCGACAGACGCCGAGGGCTTGTCCGTCAACGATGTGACCGTGACCTACCGCAATGGCCACACCGCCCTGCGCCACGCGAGCTTTGCGCTGCCGCGCGGCACGGTGGCGGCCCTCGTGGGTGTGAACGGCGCGGGCAAGTCCACGATCTTCAAGGCGATCATGGGCCTCGTGCCCATCGGCTCTGGCGAGATCCGGCTGCTCGGCCGGACGGTTCCGGAGGCGCTGCGGCAGAACCTCGTGGCCTATGTCCCGCAGTCCGAGGAGGTGGACTGGAGCTTTCCGGTTCTCGTCGAGGATGTGGTGATGATGGGGCGCTACGGCCACATGGGCTTCCTGCGCCGCCCGAAGGCCGCGGACCGGGCGGCCGTGAGCGAGGCGCTGGAGCGCGTCGGCATGGCGGACCTGCGCCACCGCCAGATCGGCGAGCTGTCGGGCGGCCAGAGGAAGCGCGTGTTCCTGGCGCGCGCGCTGGCGCAGGAGGGGCAGGTGATCCTGCTTGACGAGCCCTTCACCGGCGTCGATGTCCAGACCGAGGCCGAGATCATCGCGCTCCTGCGCGAACTGAGGGCCGAGGGGCGGGTCATGCTGGTCTCGACCCACAACCTCGGCTCGGTCCCCGAATATTGCGACCGGACCGTGCTGGTCAAGGGCACGGTGCTGGCCCATGGGCCGACCGAAACCACCTTCACCCATGCCAACCTCGAGGAGGCGTTCGGCGGCGTGCTGCGCCGCTTTACCCTGTCGGGCGCCCTGCTGCATGACGACGACGACCCGCGCGAGGTCAGCATCCTCACCGACGACGAGCGGCCCTTCGTGCAATATGGCGGCCGCACCCACCGGCAGGAGGGCGAGGATGAGCGCGGCTGAGCTGTGGGAGCCCTTCCTCTACGGCTACATGACCAACGCCATGTGGGTCTCGGCGCTGGTGGGGGCGGTCTGCGCCTTCCTGTCCTGCTTCCTGATGCTCAAGGGCTGGTCGCTGATCGGCGACGCGCTCTCGCATTCGGTGGTGCCGGGCGTGGCCGGGGCCTACGTGCTGGGCCTGCCCTTTGCGATCGGCGCCTTCCTTGCGGGCGGGCTGGCGGCGGGGGCCATGCTCTTCCTGTCGAACCGGAGCGGGCTCAAGACCGACGTGGTGATCGGGCTGATCTTCACCTCGTTCTTCGGGCTGGGGCTGTTCATGATCTCGGTCGATCCGATGTCCGTCTCGATCCAGACCATCGTGATGGGCAATATCCTCGCCATCTCGGCCTTCGACACGGTGCAGCTCGTGATCATCGGGATCGTGTCGCTGGCGATCCTGCTCGCGAAATGGAAGGATCTGATGGTGACCTTCTTCGATGAGACCCATGCGCGCTCGATCGGCATCCGCACCGGCGCGCTGAAGGTGCTGTTCTTCACGCTGCTCTCGGCCTCGGTCGTGGCGGCGATGCAGACGGTAGGGGCCTTCCTCGTCATTGCCATGGTGGTGACGCCGGGGGCCACGGCCTACCTGCTCTGCGACCGCTTTCCGCGCCTTCTGGCGCTTGCGACCGGCATCGGGGCCGCGACCGGCTTCGCCGGGGCCTACCTGTCCTACTTCCTCGACGGGGCGACGGGGGCGGTGATCGTGACGCTGCAGACGGCCCTCTTCCTGCTGGCCTTCACCTTCGCGCCGAGGCACGGGATGCTGGCCGCGCGCCGCCGCGCGGCCGAGGCGCTGGAGCAGCCATGATCGACACGCTCCTCTTTCCGTTCCAGTTTCCCTTCATGCAGAACGCCTTCCTCGTCTGCCTCCTGGTGGCGGTGCCGACGGCGCTTCTGTCCTGCCTCCTCGTCCTCAAGGGCTGGGCGCTGATGGGCGACGCGATCAGCCACGCGATCCTGCCGGGCGTGGTGCTGGCCTACATCACCGGGATCCCGCTTCTCGTCGGGGCCTTCGGCGCGGGCATGGCCTGTGCGCTCGCCACGGGCTTTCTGGCCGGCAACAGCCGGGTGAAGCCGGACACGGTGATGGGGGTGGTGTTCTCGGGCATGTTCGGGCTGGGGCTGCTGCTCTACACCGCCGTCGAGACGGACGTGCATCTCGACCATATCCTTTTTGGCAATATGCTGGGCGTGGGGCGCGAGGATCTGCTGGTGGCGGGTGCGATCTCGGCGGGGGTGACGGGGGCGCTCCTGCTGACGTGGAAGGATCTGCTGCTGCATGCCTTCGATCCGGCGCAGGCGCGGGCGTCGGGCCTGCGGGTGGGGCTGCTGCATTACGGGCTGCTCACGGCACTGGCGCTGACCATCGTGGCCACGCTGACGGCGACGGGCCTCATCCTCGCCGTGGGCCTGCTGATCGCGCCGGGGGCCATCGCCTTCCTGACGGTGCGCCGCTTCGGGCCCATGCTGATCGTGGCGGTGGCCGTCTGCCTGGCTGCGATGCTGGCCGGCACCTATGCGAGCTTCTTTCTCGACAGCGCCCCGGCCCCCACCATCATCCTGATCCTGACCGGGATCTTCGTGCTGGTCTTTCTCGACCGGCTTCGTCGGAACCGGCGCGCGGCGCTCAGCGCGGCAGCCCCGCCTCGCTGAGCAGCGCGGCCAGCTCCACCGCGTTGCGCGCGCCCATCTTGGCGATCAGGCGCGAGCGGTGCAGTTCGACCGTGCGCATGGCGATGCCCAGCGTGTCGGCGATCTGCTTGTTGAGCCGCCCCTGCAGCATCAGCCGCAACACCTCCTCCTCACGGGTCGAGAGGCTGGCGAGGCGGCGCGCCACATCCTCGCGCGCGCCGCTGTGGGCCACCTGCGCCGCATGCGCCTCGATAGCGGCCAGCACGAGATCGACGAGCGCATTGTCGTTGAAGGGCTTCTCCACGAAGTCGAAGGCTCCGGCCTTCAGCGCGCGCACCGCCACCGGCACGTCGGCATGGCCGGTGAGGAAGATCACGGGCGCAAGGCAGCCCGCCGCGCGCAGCCGGTCGAACGTGTCGGGCCCCGAGAGCCCGCCCATCCGCACGTCGAGCATGATGCAGGCGCAGTCGGGCAAGGGCAGCGCCTGCAGGAAGTCCTCGCCCGAGGGCCAGCCCTGCACGCGGAGCCCCCGCGAGGCGAAGAGGAACGAGAGCGCGTCGCGGATCGCCTCGTCATCGTCGATGATATGGACACATCCGGTCATTCGGCGGCCACTCCTTCTTCAGCGGCGGCGGGCAGCGCCACCCGGAACACGGTGCCGCCTCCGTCGCGGGGGCGGTGGGTCAGGCGGCCGCGGTGCATCTCGACGATGGTGCGGCAGATGTTCAGCCCGATCCCCATGCCCTCGGCCTTGGTCGAGGTAAAGGCATCGAACAGCCGGTCGGCCACCTCGGGCGCGATGCCGGGGCCGCGGTCGGCCACCTCGATCACCGCGCCGCCGGGCTCGGCGCGCAGGCTGACGGTCAGCGCGTCGCCGCGCCCCCCCTCGCCCATCGCCTCGATCCCGTTGCGCATGAGGTTGATCAGAAGCTGCTCGAGCAGGATGCGATCCGCGAGCACCGGCGCCACCGGCGAAAGGTCGAGGGCAATCCGCACGCCGCGGGCGCGCGCGTCCGACGAGAGGAAGCCCGCCGTCTCGCGCACCACCGACGCCAGATCGAGCGTGGTGAAGCGCGGCTCGCGCTTGCGGACGAGATCCTGGATGCGGCGGATGATCTGGCCCGCCCGGTCGGCCTGATGCGACAGCTTGGACAGCGCCGACGCCAGGAGCACGGGGTCCGCCCGGCCCTGAGCGAGAAGGTTCGCGGCCCCGGCCGCATAGCTCGCGATCGCCGCAAGCGGCTGGTTCAGCTCGTGCGCCAGCGTCGAGGCCATCTCGCCCAGCGTCACCAGACGGCCGGTCCGCGCAAGGCTTTCCTCCTGCTCGCGGGCGTGGCGGGCGGCGCGACGGGCCTCGGTGATGTCGATGATCGAGCCCATCCAGCCGCGATGCATCCCCTTGGCGTCGATCAGCGGCGCCTCATAGACCTGCACATCGATCTCGCGGCCGTCGCTGCGGCGGAAGCGCGTCTCGAAGCTCTGCGGAACGTCGCCCCCTTCGGCGAGGATGCGCTGGCGGCGCAGCGTCTCGTCCAGCCGGTCGGGCGCCCAGTAGGGCATCGGCTGGTCGCGCCCCACCAGGTCGGCCGCACTCCAGCCCACCAGCTTGCAGAAGGCCGAGTTGGCATAGAGCACGCGCCCGGCGTGATCCTTGGCGCGCAGGCCCACGGTCAGGCTTTCCTCCATCGAGCGGCGGAAGGCCATCTCCTCGTTCAGCCGCAACTCGACCGCCCGCCGGCGCTTGCCGTTGCGGTAGAGCGCCAGCAGAGCCAGAACGGCAAAGGCCGCCAGCCCGGCGATGGCGGCGGGCAGGAAGGCGCGGGTGAAGGGCGCCCCCCCTTCGTAGGAGGTGATCCGCAGCGCCGCACCGGGGATCGGCGGGTCGAAGCTGATCGTGTGGCTCGGGCTGTCGGCCCCCGGCGTCCCGCGCGAGCGGCTGGCGCGCACGGCGCCGCTGCCGTCGAGCAGCCAGACCGCATATTGTTCGGCGATCCACCAGGGGATGTGCCGCTCGAGCATCAGGGGCAGGGACACGGTGGCGGTGATGACGCCCTCGGCGCCCTGCGGCCTCAGTCCCATGGTCACGGTCTGCCCGTCCATCAGCGCATAGGCCGGCCGGGCCCGCGGCCCGATCCGCAGAAGCTGCGTGGCGAGTGCGTCGTCGGCGCTGGTTTCGGCAGGCCCCGGCACCGCGCGGCGGATCCGCCCCGCGCCGTCATGCCAGACGATCGAGAGGATCTCGGGGTTGGCCGCGATGTGGCTCCGGGCGCGCGCCTCGAGCACGGCGGCGGGCGTTCCCCCCGCCTCGTCGAGCGCAAGCCGCGCCAGCATGTCCTCATCGACCGAGAGCTGGAACCGCAGCGTCTGCTCGACCCAGAGGGCATCCGTGGCCAGCTTGGTGCGGAGCTGCTCGGTCTCGCTGCGGCCCGCGATCCAGACAGCGGCGCCGACCAGCGCCAGAAGCGCCACGATGGCCAGGAGCGGCATCAGCGACAGCAGGTCCAGCCGCCCGCGATCCGGGGGTGGCTCGAGCGCCCAAGGCTCGCCCGGACGTGCGCCCGCCTGCCGGCCCGACCGCTGCTGCACCCATGCCTCCTGCCCTTGCGCGCGTGCGACAAGCTGTCATGGCCGCCGCCCCTTGCGGAAACCCACAATAGCGGGAGCGCGTGCGGACTGGCAAGGAAGGCCGGAACCGCCGGGAGGGCGGCACACAGGAGGATAGTCATGACGTTCCGTCGCAACCTTGCCGTGCTGGCAGGGTCGGCCGCGCTTGCGCTCGCCGCAGCCCTGCCGGCGCTGGCCCAGCCGATCGTGATCAAGTTCAGCCACGTCGTCGCCCCCGATACGCCGAAGGGCAAGGGCGCGGCGAAGTTCGAGGAGTTGGCCGAACGCTACACCGACGGCGCCGTCGATGTCGAAGTCTATCCCAACAGCCAGCTCTACAAGGACAAGGAAGAGCTTGAGGCCCTGCAACTGGGCGCGGTGCAGATGCTCGCCCCGTCGCTGGCCAAGTTCGGCCCGCTCGGCGTGCAGGATTTCGAGGTCTTCGACCTGCCCTACATCTTCAAGGGCTATGACGCGCTGCATACCGTGACCCGCGGAGAAGTCGGCCGGATGCTGTTCTCCAAGCTCGAGGACAAGGGCATCAAGGGCCTCGCCTACTGGGACAACGGCTTCAAGGTCATGTCGGCCAACAGCCCGATCGCGACGCCCGATGATTTCCTCGGGCTCAAGATGCGGATCCAGTCCTCGAAGGTGCTCGAGGCGCAGATGAACGCGCTCGGCGCCGTGCCGCAGGTCATGGCCTTCTCGGAGGTCTATCAGGCGCTGCAGACGGGTGTGGTGGACGGCACCGAGAACCCGCCCTCGAACATGTTCACCCAGAAGATGCACGAGGTGCAGAAGCACGCCACCGTGTCGAACCACGGCTACCTCGGCTATGCGGTCATCGTGAACAAGCAGTTCTGGGACGGCCTGCCCGAGGACGTTCGAGCCGGTCTCGAGAAGGCGCTCGACGAGGCGACCGACTATGCCAACTCGATCGCCAAGGAAGAGAACGACGCGGCCCTTCAGGCGATGAAGGACGCCGGCACGACCGAGTTCCACGAGCTGAGCCCCGAAGAGCTTGCCGCGTGGGAAGAGGCGCTCGCCCCGGTCCATGAGGACATGGCCGGCCGCATCGGCGCCGAGACCATCGCCGCCGTCAAGGCCGCAGCCGCCGGCCACTGAGGCCAGTCCTTCGGGCGGGCAGCCGGTGTCGCCGGCCGCCCGCCCTTGCCTTTCCCGCAACATCCTAGCCTCAGGAGGGTCGCCATGATGCGCCTTCTCGACCGGCTGGAAGAGACGCTCATCGCCTCGCTCATCGCGGCGGCGACCGGGCTGATCTTCGCCTCGGTCGTCCACCGCTACTCGCTGGGCATTCTTGCCGATGGCGTGGCCTTCTTCCGCAGCCACGATCTGCCCGAACTGTCGGCCATGATGCGCAGCGCCTATTTCTGGCTGCGCGGCGTCAACCTCGTCTGGGCGCAGGAGCTGTGCATCATCCTGTTCGTCTGGATGGCCAAGTTCGGCGCAGCCTACGGCGTGCGCACCGGCATCCATGTCGGCATCGACGTGCTGATCAACAAGCTCGACATGCGCCGGCGCGGCTTCTTCATCCTGCTCGGGCTGATGGCGGGGGCGCTCTTCACCGGCATCATCGCCACCCTCGGGGGCAACTTCGTCTGGCACATGTCGCAGACCAGCGCGATCTCGCCCGACCTCGAGATGCCGATGTGGATCGTCTATCTCGCGATCCCGCTCGGCTCGGCGCTGATGTGCTTCCGCTTCCTGCAGGTCGCCTTCACCTTCTGGCGCACCGGAGAGCTGCCGCACCACGACCACGGCCATGTCGAGGGGCTGGACGAAGAGGCCGAGGCCATCGCCGACAGCCCGCTGACGTTGAAGGACAAGTGAGATGAACGCAGCCCTCATCTTCGGCGGTCTCATCGCCCTGATGCTCACCGGCATGCCGATCTCGATCGCGCTCGGCCTGACGGTGCTGACCTTCCTCTTCACCATGACCACGGTGCCGATCGACACGGTGGCGCTGAAGCTGTTCACCGGGATCGAGAAGTTTGAGATCATGGCGATCCCGTTCTTCATCCTCGCCGGCAACTTCCTGACCCACGGCGGGGTCGCCAAGCGGATGATCAACTTTGCCACCGCGATGGTCGGCCACTGGCACGGCGGCCTCGGGCTCGGTGGCGTCTTTGCCTGCGCGCTCTTTGCGGCCGTGTCGGGGTCTTCGCCCGCCACGGTGGTCGCCATCGGCTCGGTCATCCTTCCGGCCATGGTGGCGCAGGGCTTCCCCACCCGGTTCGGCGCGGGCGTCATCACCACGAGCGGCGCGCTCGGGATCCTCATCCCGCCCTCGATCGTGATGGTGATGTATTGCGTGGCCACCTCGGGGATGCTGGTCGAGGGGCCGGACGGCCGGATCGTCGATGCCGCCTCGGTGGGCGAGATGTTCATCGCGGGCGTCATTCCCGGCATGATGCTGGCGGGCATTCTGGCGCTGACCACCTGGTATCGCGCCCGCAAGTTCGGCTATCCGCGCCTCGCGAAGGCCAGCTGGGCCGCGCGTTGGCAGGCGTTCCGGCGCGCGATCTGGGGGCTTCTGCTGATCTTCGTCGTGATGGGCGGGATCTACAGCGGCACTTTCACCCCCACCGAGGCCGCGGCGATGAGCGCCGTCTATGCCTTCGTGATCGCCGTCTTCGTCTACAAGGACATGACGCTTCGCGACGTGCCGCGGGTGCTGCTGCAATCGGCCAACATGTCGGCCATGCTGCTCTACATCATCACCAACGCGGTGCTGTTCAGCTTCCTGCTCACGCACGAGAACATCCCGCAGGCGCTGGGGCAGTGGATGGTGGATTCGGGCCTGACCTGGTGGATGTTCCTGATCGCGGTGAACATCATCCTGCTGATGGCCGGCAATTTCATGGAGCCCTCGTCGATCGTGCTGATCATGGCGCCGATCCTGTTCCCGGTCGCGGTGCGCCTTGGCATCGACCCGGTGCATTTCGGGATCATGATCATCGTGAACATGGAGGTGGGCATGTGCCATCCACCCGTAGGCCTGAACCTCTATGTGGCCTCGGGGATCACCCGGATGGGCATCACCGAACTGACCGTCGCGGTCTGGCCCTGGCTGCTCACGATGCTGGGCTTCCTCCTGCTCGTGACCTACGTGCCGCAGATCTCGCTGTTCCTGCCGCAACTGCTCGGGATGCACTGAGGAAGCCATCTGCGGGCGGGCCGTCCCCGGATGGCGCGCCCGCAGCCCCAGAGGGACCGAAGCGACCCGCCCGTCTGGAGCCCCCCTGCTTCGGAACCATCCGGCAAGGCGGATGTTGAGCCCGCAGACATTCATGCCCGGAGAACCATCATGAAGAAAGTGCTTTTCATTCTGCCGGTCGTGGCCCTGTTCGCCGGCTGCGAGACTGCGGACCAGACGACTGCGGCGAGCGCCCTTGGCGGCGCGGCCCTCGGAGCGGCGGTCTCCAGCGACAACGACCGTGTGCAGGGCGCGGCCCTTGGCGCCGCGGCCGGTGCGATTGCGGGCACGCTGATCGGCCCGGCGGGCAACGGCACCTGCTACTACCGCAACGCGCGCGGCCAGCGGTTCACCGGGCCCTGCTGACACGCCTCGCGCAGGGCGCGGAGGGCCTCAGGGCAGGATCTCGAACCGGTCCACGTCCACGATGCCCCGGTCGGTGATCTTGAGATGCGGGATCACCGGCAGCGCGAGAAAGGCCAGCTGGAGGAACGGCTCCTCCAGCGTCACGCCGAGGCCGCGCGCGGCCTCGCGCAGCGCCACCAGCGCATCCCGCACCTCCTCGAACGGGCGCAGGCTCATCAGCCCGCCCACCGGCAGGGCGAGTTCGGCGAGGATTTCGCCCTCGGCCGCCACCGCGAACCCGCCCTCGATCTCGCGCAGCCGGTTGGCGGCCAGCGCCATGTCGGCGTAATCCACGCCGACCACCGCCAGGTTGTGGTGGTCGTGGCAGACGGTCGAGGCGATCGCGCCGCGCCTCATCCCGAAGCCCCGCACGAATCCCACGGCGCGCCCGCCGTTCCGGCCATGCCGCTCGATCACCGCGATCCGGGCAAGGTCGCGGGACGGGTCGGGGCGCTTGTCGCCGTCCACGGGCTCGATCGCGTCCGTCAGATGTTCGGTGATGATCTTGCCCGGCAGGATGCCGATCACCGGCGTCTCGGCCCGGTTGCCGGGGCAGCGGAAGGCCGCGGCCTCCACCGGCGCCACCCGCACCGAGGCCCGCGCCACCGGCGCAACCGTTCCGCGGGCCGCGAAGGCCCCGGCATCAACCACCACGCCGCCGGCCACGACCAGCCCGGCGTGGCAGCCCTCGAGCGACTCCAGCGCCACCACATCCGCCCTCTTGCCCGGCGCGATCAGGCCGCGGTCCTTCAGCCCGAAGGCCTCGGCCGCCGACAGGCTCGCGGCGCGGTAGACGGCCAGTGGCGGCGCCCCCAGCCGGATCGCGGTGCGGATCATGTGGTCGATATGGCCATGCTCGGCGATGTCGAGGGGGTTCCGGTCGTCGGTGCACAGGCACAGGTAGGGCGAATGCCGCTCGGTCAGCAGCGGCACGAGCGCCTCAAGATCCCTCGAGACCGATCCTTCGCGGATCAGCACCCGCATCCCCTTGCGCAGCTTCTCGAGCGCCTCCTCGGCGGTCGTGGCCTCGTGTTCGGTGCGGATGCCGGCCGCGATGTAGCCGTTCAGATCCTTGCCGCGCAGCAGGGGCGCGTGGCCGTCGATGTGCCGGCCGCGGAACGCCTCGAGCTTGGCAAGGCAGCCCGCGTCCTTCGCCAGCACACCGGGAAAGTTCATGAACTCGGCCAGTCCGATCACCCGCGGATGATCCATCAGCGGCACGAGATCCGCCGCCTCAAGCGCCGCGCCCGCCGTCTCCATGTGGGTCGAGGGCACGCAGGAGGACAGCTGCACCCGCAGGTCCATCACCAGATGCTCGGCGGCCTCCAGAAAATAGCGGATGCCTTCCAGCCCGCAGACATTGGCGATCTCGTGCGGATCGCAGATCGCCGTGGTGATGCCGCGTGGCGTCACGCAGCGGTCGAACTCGAACGGGGTGACGAGCGAACTTTCCACATGGAGATGGGTGTCGATGAAGCCGGGGACGAGGATCCTGCCCCGGCAGTCGATCTCGCGCCGGCCCTCGTAGGTTCCGAAGGTGCCCACGATCCGGTCGCCGCAGATCGCCACGTCCGTCTGCACCAGTTCGCCCGTCACGAGGTCGAAGATCCGGCCGTTCTTCAGCACGAGATCGGCCGGAGCCTTGCCCCGCCCCTGGTCGATGAGATCGGAAAGGCTGCGCCGCATGGATCCTCCTGTGCCGGACACCAGAGAAACCCATGCCCGCCGCCGCGTCCAGCGGATTGCGGCAGCGCCGGAAGAGCCTGATCGGTGATGTCGTCGGCAGGGTGTGCCATTCGCCCTTGCGCCCGGCGGCCGGGAGTGATCCTTCTCTCGTATCAATCCGAGAGAGTCCCATGCATCCGCTGCGCGGCATCGGCCTGAAGGTCGCCTCCGTCCTCATCTTCATCATCATGTCGGCGCTCATCAAGGCGGCCTCGGACCGGGTGCCGGCGGGCGAGGCGGTCTTCTTCCGCTCGTTCTTCGCCATGCCCGTGATCATCGTCTGGCTGATCTGGCGGCGCGAGTGGCGCACCGGGCTGCGCGCGGTCAACCCGATGGGTCACGTCTGGCGCGGGCTGGTGGGGACTCTGGCGATGGGGCTGGGGTTTGCCGGTCTCGCCTATCTGCCGCTGCCCGAGGTGACGGCGCTCGGCTATGCCGCCCCCCTCCTCACGGTGATCTTCGCCGCCATGTTCCTCGGCGAGGAAGTGCGCGCCTTCCGCATCTCGGCCGTCATCCTCGGGCTGGTGGGGGTGCTGATCGTGCTGTCGCCGCGCCTGACGCTCCTGTCGGGCGGGGTGGGCCATCGCGAAGCCTTCGGCGCCTCGCTCGTGCTGGGGGGCGCGGTCTTCGCGGGCCTCGCGCAGGTCTTCATCCGCAAGCTCGTCCATACCGAGGCGACCGCGGCCATCGTCTTCTATTTCTCGCTGACGGCCACGCTTCTGTCCTTTGTCACCCTCCCCTTCGGCTGGGTCTGGCCCACACCGGCCGAGGCCGCGCTGCTGACCGGGGCGGGCATCCTGGGCGGGGTGGCGCAGATCCTGCTGACCTCGGCCTACCGCCACGCCGATGCCTCGCTGATCGCGCCGTTCGAATATGCCTCGATGATCTTCGCGCTGCTGATCGGCTTCTTCGTCTTTGCCGAGGTGCCCACGCTCGTGATGCTGGCCGGCGCGAGCCTCGTGGTCAGCGCGGGCATCCTCATCATCTGGCGCGAGCGTCGGCTGGGGCTGGAACGGGCACGCCAACGCAAGGCGATGACCCCGCAGGGCTAGGGCCAGCGGATCCGCCGGTCCGCCGGGGCCGAGCCGCCGATCACCCGCCGCACGTTCGGCATGTCGTTCGAGGCCACCCACGCCGCCCCGCCCGGCCGTGCCGCCCACCGCGCAAGCAGCCGCCGTTCGAGTTCGGCCTCGGGCACGTCGAGAAAGAGCGTGAGGTCGAAGAAGCCGCGCAGCCGCCGCCACGGCTCTTCGTCGAGCAGCAGGTAGTTGCCCTCGACCACAAGGATGCGGTCCTCATCCGTCACCACGTCGGCGCCGGCACGGGCCAGTTCCATCGCGCGGTCGAAGACCGGGATCGCGATCTCGCCCCCCGCCCGCAGCCGCTCCATGAGGTTGAGAAAGCCCCGGACGTCGAAGGTCTCGGGCGCGCCCTTGCAGTGCGCAAGCCCGCGGGCGACCAGCACGCGATCGTCGAAGTGGAACCCGTCCATCGGCACGAGGCGGGCGCCGGCGCCGAGGGCGGCCACCAGCGCCTCGGCCAGCGTGGATTTCCCCGCCCCCGGCGGCCCGGCGAGCGCCACCACGAACCGCTCCCGCCCCTCCGCCGCCGCCCGGATCTCCTGCGCGAGCGCCTCGGGGCTCATGCGAACTCGTTCAGTTGCTCGGGCGCCATGGCGCCGGTCATCAGCGCCACGGCATCGGACATGGAATGGCGCCGGGGGTCGATCACGCAGAGCCTCTGTCCCAGCCGGTGGACATGCACGCGGTCGGCCACCTCGAACACATGGGGCATGTTGTGGCTGATGAGCACTATGGGCAGGCCGCGCCGCTTCACATCGAGGATCAGCTCGAGCACGCGGCGGCTCTCCTTCACGCCCAGCGCCGCCGTCGGCTCGTCCATGATCACCACCTTCGAGCCGAAGGCCGCGGCGCGCGCCACCGCCACCCCCTGCCGCTGCCCGCCCGAGAGGGTCTCGACCGCCTGCCCGATGTTCTGGATCGTCATCAGCCCCAGCTCGGTCAGCTTCTCGCGCGCCTTGTGCTCCATCGCGGCGCGGTCGAGGGCACGGAACCACCGGCCCATGATGCCCGGCTTGCGGATCTCGCGCCCGAGGAACATGTTGTCGGCAATCGAGAGCGCGGGCGACAGCGCGAGGTTCTGATAGACCGTCTCGATCCCCGCCTCGCGCGCATTGAGCGGCGAGGCAAAGTTCATCGGCTTGCCGTCGAGCTCGATCGTGCCCTCGTCCACCCGGATCGCGCCGGACAGCGCCTTGATCAGCGAAGACTTGCCCGCGCCATTGTCGCCGATCACCGCGAGAATCTCGCCGGGATAGAGGTCGAAGTCGCAGTTGTTGAGCGCCGTGACCCGGCCGTAGCGTTTCACGAGGCCACGGGCCTTCAGGATCGGTTCCATCACGCAGCCGCCTTTCTGATCCACTGGTCCACGGCCACCGCCGCGATGATGAGGATGCCGATGAGGAGGTAGGTCCATTGCGGGTCCGTCCCCATGAGCTTCAGCCCCAGCGAGAAGACACCCACGATCAGCGCGCCGAAGAGCATCCCCAGCACCGAGCCGCGGCCGCCGAAGAGGCTGATCCCGCCGATCACCACCGCGGTGATCGATTCGATGTTGGCAAACTGCCCCGCGGTCGGCGACACCGACCCGAGGCGGCCGATCATCACCCAGCCCGCCAGCGCGCAGATCAGCCCCGAGAGCGTATAGACGGTGACAAGGACGGTCTTCGTCTGCACGCCCGCGAGTTCGGCCGCTTCGGGATCGTCGCCCACGGCATAGACATGGCGGCCCCAGGCCGTCTGACGCAGCACATAGGCGATGAGCAGCACGAGAACGATCAAGAGGACCGCGCCATAGGTGAAGACGGCGCCGCCCCGGCCGGCCTCGTCCGCACCGATGCGGAAGGTGGAGCCGAAGAACTGCAGGATCTGCGCCTCGGCCGCGATGTCCTGCGAGCGGATGGTCTCGTTCCTCGAGTAGAGGAAGTTCGCCGCCAGCACGATCTGCCACATGCCCAGCGTCACGATGAAGGGCGGCAGCTTCATCCGCGCGACCAGCGTGCCGTTCACGAAGCCGATGGCGGCCCCGACACCCAGCCCGCAGAGCACCGACAGCGGTGCCGGGATTCCGTAGCGGAAGGTGAACTGGCCCATGACCACCGAGGACAGGACCATGATCGCGCCCACCGAGAGGTCGATGCCCGCCGTCAGCACCACGAGCGTCTGTGCCGCGCCGACGATGCCGACGATGGCCACCTGCTGCAGGATCAGCGTCAGCGTGAAGGCCGAGAAGAACTTCTGGCCCAAGAGCGCCCCGAAGATCGAGATCGAGACGACCAGCACGATCAGCGGCACGAGCGAGGGCGTCTGATGCAGGAGGTGCCGTGCCTGTTGCACGGGCGACCTGCGCTGCGTGAATTCGGCCACGGCCTCGGGCTTGCGGGTCAGCGCAGCCTCGAAGCCCTGCGGCCCCTGGGTTTCGGTTGCCATGTTCCGTTGACCTCCCGCTTCGCATTGCGGACCGCCGGACGCGGATCCCGCTCGGGGGCGGATATGACCCCGCCCCCGGTCCAGGCTGCCGCGGCTCAGCCCCAGCAGAGTTCCGCGCCGCGGGCGCTGTCGATCGACTCCACGCCCTCGACCGGCTGGTCGGTCACAAGCGCCACGCCCGTGTCGGTGAAGTCCTTGCCCTCGGTCGTCGCGGGCCGGGTGCCGTCCTTGGCAAAGGCCGCGATGGCCTCGACCCCCAGCGCCGCCATCTGCAGCGGATATTGCTGCGAGGTGGCGCCGATCACCCCGTCCTTCACGTTCTGGACGCCCGGGCAGCCGCCATCGACCGATACGATCAGCACATCGCTCTCGCGCCCGATGGACCGGAGCGCCTCGTAGGCGCCGGCCGCCGCCGGCTCATTGATCGTATAGACGAGGTTGATCATCGGATCCTGCGCCAGCAGGCTCTCCATCGCGCGGCGCCCGCCCTCCTCGTTGCCGTCGGTCACGTCATGGCCGACGATGCGCGGGTCGGTCTCGTCGCCCCAGCGGTTCGGGTCGCCCAGATCGACGCCGAAGCCCTGCAGGAAGCCCTGAGCGCGCAGCACGTCCACGGAGGGCTGCGAGACGCCGAGGTTCAGCATCGCGATCCGCGCATCCGCTGCCGCATCGCCCATCTTGGCCTGCGCCCACTGGCCGATCAGCTCGCCCGCGAGGAAGTTGTCGGTGGCGAAGGTGCCGTCGGCCGCGTCGATCGGATCCAGCGGCGTGTCGAGCGCGATCACGAGGATGCCCGCGTCGCGCGCCTTCTGCACCGTCGGAACGATCCCCTTGGTGTCGGACGGCGTCAGCAGGATGCCCTTCGCCCCGTCGGCGATGCAGGTCTCGATGGCGGCCACCTGGCTTTCGCTGTCGCCGTCGATCCGGCCCGCGTAGGACTTGAGGTTGATGCCGAGTTCCTGTGCCTTCGCCGTGGCCCCTTCCTTCATCTTCACGAAGAACGGGTTTGTGTCGGTCTTGGTGATCAGGCAGGCGCCGACCTCCTGGGCCAGGGCCGGAGCGGCCGACAGGGCAAGCGCCCCCGCACACCCCATCAGGGCGATCTTGAGTCGTGTCACGATGTCTCCTCCCACTGGCGGGCCTCTCCCTGCCCGCCGATCTTGCGCTGCGCAGGCACCCGCCCGCCGCGACGCCCTTCATGGAAGCCGATTCCCGGCGCTGCGTCAATAAATAAATCACTCTGATTTAGTATTGACAGCCGAGGCCGCCAGAGGCCCAATGGCAGCCGGGAGGCCCGCGGTGCCGGGCAGGGAGATGACCGTGAGACAGGGACAGGAGACCGCAGAGCGCCCGGCCGCAGCCGAACCCGGGCTGCGCGGCTCGAACCAGAGCGGGATGCGCGCCCGCAACGAACGCCTCGTGCTCTCGCTCGTGCGGCGCGCGGGGGCGCTGGCCAAGTCGGACATCGCGCGGATGACGGGCCTGTCGGCCCAGACCGTCTCGGTCATCATGCGCGAGCTTGAACGCGACGGCCTCCTGTGCCGGGGAGAGCCAATCCGCGGCCGCATCGGCCAGCCCTCGGTTCCCATGTCACTCGCGGCCGAGGGCGCCTACTTTCTCGGCCTCAAGATCGGACGGCGCTCGGCGGAACTCGTGCTGATCGACTTCCTCGGCCAGCCGGTCGCGGCGCGGCGCCGGATCTATTCCTACCCGACGCCGGATGCGGTCGTGGACTTCACCGCCGAGGCGCTGCCCCTGCTGACCGGAAGCCTGCCGCCCGAGGCGCGCGCGCGTGTGGGGGGCATGGGCATCGCCATGCCGTTCCAGCTGTGGAACTGGGTACAGTATGTCGGCGCCCCCCAGTCCGAAATGGACGCCTGGCGCGAGCGCGACATCCAGACCGAACTGGCCGCCCTCACCGGGCTGCCGGTCCATCTGCGCAACGATGCCACGGCCGCCTGCGGCGCCGAACTGGTCTTCGGCACCGGCGAGCGCCCGAAGGACTTCCTCTATTTCTACTTTGCCTATTTCATCGGCGGCGGGCTGGTCCTGAACGGGCACCTCTATGCCGGCCGCACCGGCAATGCGGCCGGCGTCGGGCCGATGCCGGTGCCCGACCGCTCCGGCCGGATGCGTCGGCTGCTGAACGTGGCCTCCATGTCCGTCCTTGCCGAAGCGATGGAACGGGCGGGCGAAGACCCGGCAGCCCTGTGGGAGAACCCCGACCACTGGGAGGTGAGCGCGCCCGTCCTGTCGGACTGGCTCGACGGCGCGGCGGCGGGGCTTGCCTCGGCGATTCTGTCGGCCTCGGCCCTGGTCGAGATGGAGACGGTGATGATCGACGGCTGGATGCCGCCGGAGATCCGGGCCGAGATGGTGCGCCGGACCCACGCCGCGCTGCACCGGCTGGACCTGTCGGGGATCGAGCCCCCGCAGATCCGCGAGGGCACCGTCGGAGCCCAGGCGCGGGCCCTCGGGGCGGCCGCCATCCCGCTTTCGCAGCGTTACCTTGTCGAGGCCTGGGGCGCCGCCGCCGAAGGCTGAGGTTTTCGGTCCGTCCGCAGTTGACTTGTGAAGGCCAGAACACCAGTTTGGCCCCGAACCGAACCCGAATGTGAAAGAAATTCATGAGAGCGCGACGTTTCGCATCTGGAATGGAGGCGCCGGCGGCATGTCCCTTGCGCTGATAGCCGCCCTCCCGTTCCTCGGGGCCCTGCTGCCGGGCCTCATGATCCGATCCAGCCGCACAACCTGCGCCTTCGTCACGGGCAGCGTCACGGCCCTCGCCCTGCTGATGCTGGGGCTGCATGCCCCGGCCGTCCTGCGCGGCGAGACCGTGCAGACGCGCATCGAGTGGATGCCCGCGCTGGGTCTGAACGCCAACTTCTTCCTCGACGGGCTCGGCCTCCTGTTTGCGGGGCTGATCCTCGGGATCGGCCTGCTGATCATCCTCTATGCCCGCTTCTACCTGTCGAAGCAGGACTCGATGGGGCAGTTCTACAGCTACCTCCTGCTCTTCCAGGGGGCGATGGTGGGGATCGTCCTGTCGGACAATATCCTGCTCCTGCTGGTCTTCTGGGAGCTGACCTCGCTCTCCTCCTTCCTGCTCATCGGCTACTGGAAGCATCTGCCCGCCGGCCGTCAGGGCGCGCGCATGGCGCTGGCGGTCACCGGCATGGGCGGGCTCGCGATGATCGCGGGGATGCTGATCCTCGGCCAGATCGCTGGAAGCTACGATCTGACCGTGATCCTGCAGGCGGGCGACGCGATCCAGGCGTCGGAATGGTATCTGCCGGCGCTGGTGCTGATCCTGATCGGCTGCTTCACCAAGTCGGCGCAGTTCCCGTTCCATTTCTGGCTGCCGCACGCGATGGCGGCGCCGACGCCGGTCTCGGCCTACCTGCATTCGGCGACGATGGTGAAGGCGGGGCTCTTCCTCATGGCGCGGATGTGGCCGGCGCTGGCCGGCACGCCCGAGTGGTTCTACCTGGTGGCCACAACCGGCCTCGTGACCATGGTCGTGGCCGCCAAGATCGCGCTCTTCAAGGACGACCTCAAGGCGCTGCTGGCCTTCTCGACCGTCTCGCATCTCGGGCTCGTGACGATGCTGCTGGGCTTCGGCACCCAGTCCGCCGCCATTGCCGCGATCTTCCACATCATCAACCATGCCACCTTCAAGGCCGCCCTCTTCATGACCGCGGGCATCGTGGACCACGAGACCCACACCCGCGACCTCAAGCGCCTCGGCGGCCTGCGCAAGCTGATGCCGATCACCTTCACCATCGGCACCCTCGCCGCGCTGTCGATGGCGGGCATCCCGCCGCTGAACGGCTTCCTCTCCAAGGAGATGATGCTTGAAGAGGCCGCCCATACGGCCTGGGCCGGGCAGGCGTGGCTGATGCCGGTCTTTGCGACGCTGGGTGCGGTCTTCTCGGTGGCCTATTCGCTGCGGTTCGTGGCGCACACGTTCCTCGGGCCGGTGCGCAACGACTATCCGCACAATCCGCACGATCCGGGCTTCGGCATGTGGGCGGCCCCGGCCTTCCTGGCGCTGCTCGTGGTGGCGATCGGGATTGCGCCGATGCCGGTGGCAGGCTGGCTCGTCGATGCGGCGGCGGGCGCCACGACCGGCGAGGCCCTCCATGCCCACATCTACCACTGGCACGGGCTGACGCCGGCGCTCTGGATGTCGATCGCGGCCGTCGGCGGCGGCCTCGTGCTGCTCGGCCTTCACGCGGGGCTGATGCGCGGCTGGCTCGCCACGCCGCGGCCCGAGGCCAAGCGGATCTTCGACGGCATCGTGGACCCTCTCGCGCACTTCTCGCGCAGGTTCTCGCAGGGGCTGCATGACGGGGCGCTGAGCCGCTACTTCGCCATCGCCACCTTCGCGATGGTCGCCGCCGGAGGCTACGCCTTCTTCTCGGGGGGCCATACGCCCGGCACGCGGGCTCTGACGCCGGTCGATGTCGTGCCGGTCATCGGCTGGCTTCTGCTGATCGTATCGACCTGCACGCTGGTGATCGTCCATCACAACCGGATCCTCGCGCTGGTCGTGCTGGGGGTGGTGGGCCTCGTCGTCTCGATGGGCTTTGCCTATCTCTCGGCGCCGGACCTCGCGCTGACGCAGATCCTCGTCGAGGTGGCGACGGTGATGCTCCTCCTGCTCGCGCTCAACTTCCTGCCCAAGCGGACACCGATGGAGAGCAAGGCCCCGCGCCGCATCCGTGATGCGATCCTGTCGGGCACCGCGGGGCTGGGCATCGGCAGCCTGATCTACATGATGATGACGCGTGACTTCGCTTTCCCGAGCATCTCCGGCTATCACCTCGAGAATGCCAAGACCGGAGGCGGCGGAACGAACGTCGTCAACGTCATCCTCGTGGACTTCCGCGGATATGACACGTTCGGCGAGATCACCGTCCTCGGTATCGCAGCGCTCGTGATCTTTGCCGTGACGGAGACGATCCTGCGGCCGGGCCCGGCCAACAACCGGCTGCTCTCATGGGCGCAGGAGCATCGCCACGCCGGCGACCGTCATCCGCTGATGCTGGTGGTGGCGACGCGGATGATGCTGCCCGTCGCGATCATGGTCGGTGTCTACATCTTCCTGCGCGGCCACAATCTGCCGGGCGGAGGCTTCATCGCCGGTCTGGTCGTCGCCATCGCGGCGCTGATGCAATACATGGCCTCGGGCTTCGGCTGGACGGCGGCCCGCAAGCGGGTCGAGTATCACGCGCTGATCGCCATGGGCGTGCTGATCGCGGGCGCGGCCGGCGTCGGCGCCTGGTTCGCCGGGCGGCCGTTCCTGACCTCGGACTACGGCTATGTCCACCTGCCCCCGCTCGAAGAGTTCGAACTGGCGACCGCAATGATCTTCGACACCGGCGTGTTCCTCGCTGTTCTGGGGGCGGTGCTGCTGGCGCTCGCCTCGATCTCGCGCATCGCCGTGCGTGCGGGAGAGGAGGTCTCGTCAACTCCCTACGACATCGACCTGCCGCGCGACCGCTTCGGAGACCGCTGATGGAGATCCTCGTCGCTTCCGCCGTAGGAACGCTGACCGCCGCAGGCATCTATCTGATCCTGCGCATGCGCACCTTTCCCGTGATCGTGGGCCTCGCCCTCCTGAGCTATGCCGTGAACGTCTTCATCTTCGCCTCGGGCCGTCTGGCCGTGGGCCTGCCGCCCGTCCTGTCCTACACCGCCGAGGGCTACACCGACCCGCTGACACAGGCGCTGGTGCTGACGGCGATCGTGATCTCGTTCGGCATGACGGCCGTGATCGTGATGGTGGCGCTCGGCGCCTTCCTTGAAGCCGGCACGGACCGGATGGACAGCGACGACGAGGCCGGACGATGAACCACTGGATCATTGCCCCGGTCGTGCTGCCGGCGGTGCTTGCGCCGCTGATCGTGCTGTTCATGCGCCATGACCTCGTGTTGCAGCGGGTCTTCTCGCTGGCGGGCACCATCGCCCTTTGCGGCGTGTCCGGGGTGCTGCTGGTCAGCGCCTCGACCAACCCGCCCGAGGCCTATTTCCTCGGCAACTGGCCCGCGCCCTTCGGGATCGTGCTGGTCCTCGACCGGCTTGCCGCCGTGATGGTGGCCCTGACGGCCTTCCTTGCGCTGATGGTGCAGCTTTATGCCATCGGCACCGGCTGGGACCGGCGTGGCCAGCATTTCCACGCCCTCTACCAGTTCCAGCTCATGGGGATCTGCGGCGCCTTCCTGACGGGGGACGCCTTCAACCTCTTCGTCTTCTTCGAGGTGCTGCTGATCGCGAGCTACGGCCTCATGATCCACGGTGGCGGCCGCGCGCGCCTGCGCTCGGGCGTGCAGTATGTGGCCTACAACCTGATGGGTTCGACCCTGTTCCTGTTCGCGCTGGCCACGATCTATTCGGTGGCGGGCACGCTCAACCTGGCCGATCTGGCCGAGCGGGTGGCAGCCATGCCCGAGGCCGAGACGGCGATCCTGCGCGTGGCCGGCGTGCTGCTGCTGATCGTCTTTGCCATCAAGGGTGCACTGGTGCCGTTCCAGTTCTGGCTGCCCGGCACCTATGCCGCGGCGCCGGGCCCGGTGGCGGCGCTGTTCGCGGTGATGACCAAGGTTGGCGCCTATGCCGTGATCCGCGTCTTCAACCTGATCTTCCCGCCCGAGACCCCGGCCACCGGCGGCTTCTTCGCCGAGCTTCTGCTGCCCGCGGCGCTCGTGACGCTTGCCATAGGCGCGATGGGCGTGCTGGGGGCCGCCAGCATCGGGCGGCTCGTGGCCTTCGGTGCCATCGCCTCGATGGGGACGCTGTTCACCGCCGTCGCGGGCTTCACCCCCGCAAGCACCTCGGCCGCGCTGTTCTACCTTCTTCACTCGACGCTTGCGACGGCGGCGCTGTTCCTCGTGGCCGATCTGGTGCTGGCGCGGCGCGGCAGCGAGGATCTGACCCAGCGCCAGCCCCCCGTGGCGCAGGAGGGGCTGATCGCGGCGCTCTTCTTCGTTGGGGCGATCGCCCTGGCCGGGATGCCCCCGCTGTCGGGTTTCCTCGGCAAGCTGTTGATCCTCGACGCGCTGCGCGGCCCCGGCATGGCCTTGATCTGGGGCACGGTGCTCGTCACCTCGCTCCTCATGATCGTGGGCTTTGCCCGCGCGGGCAGCCTCCTCTTCTGGAAGTCGCACGAGACGCTGGCCGAGCCCGAGCCCCACCGCCCCGACACGCTCGCCTTCGTCGCGGTGGGCGGGCTTGTGGCCGGGCTGGTGGCGCTGACCGTTGCCGCAGGCCCGGTGTCGGCCGCGCTCGGCTCCATCGCCGATGAACTGGCCGAGCGGACGCCCTACATTGCCTCCAACCGCCTGACGGAGCCCGCCCGATGATCCGACGGCTCTTTCCCCACCCGTGGCTGAGCGTCACTCTGATCGTGACCTGGATGCTGCTCGTCAACCAGCCGGCGCTCGGCAGTCTTGTCTTTGCAATCATCCTGGGGATCCTGATCCCGCTGCTGGTCGCGCCCTACTGGCCGGGGCAGACACAGCTTCGCAGTCCGCTGCGGCTTGCGGCCTATGTGCTGCTGGTGATCGGTGATATCGTCAGGGCCAACGTGGCGGTGGCCAAGATCGTGCTCTTCTACCGCAGCGACGACATCCACTCCGCCTGGATCGCCGTCCCGATCGAACTCACCTCGCCCGAGGCGATCTCGATGCTGGCCGGCACCATCACGCTGACGCCCGGCACGGTCGTCACCGACGTCTCGGCCTGCGGCCGTGTGCTGCTCGTCCACTGTCTCCATGCGCCCGACCCTGATGCGGTGCGCGACGAGATCAAGGCCCGCTACGAAGCCCGCCTCAAGAGGATCTTCGCATGATCGCACTTGCCCTGACCTACGCGCTCGGCTGCTTCGGCGTGGCGCTGCTGTTCAACCTCGCGCGGCTCCTGCAGGGGCCGACGATCGCCGACCGCATCCTCGCGCTCGACACGATGGTGATCAACATGATCGCGCTGATCGTGCTCTTCGGCATCCGCGGCGCCGGAACGATGACCTTCGAGGCGGCCTTGCTGTTCGCCATGACGGGCTTCGTCTCGACCGTGGCCTATGCCAAGTTCGTCCTGCGCGGCAACATCATCGAGTGATGCTCATGGATCTGGCCCTGGAAATCCTCGTCTCCGCCCTTCTCGTCATCGCCGGCACCTTCGGGCTGGTCGGCAGCTTCGGCCTGCTGCGCCTGCGCGATGCGGTCCAGCGCCTCCATGGGCCCACCAAGGCCACGACGGTGGGTGTCGGCGCGGCGCTCATCGCCTCGATGGTCGATCTCTACCAGTATCGCGCGACCCTGACATGGCAGGAGCTGCTGGTCGCGGCCTTCCTCTTCATCACGGCGCCCATCACGGCGCTGTTCCTCGGCAAGATCCACATGCATCAGTCGATCCCGCGCGACGCCCTGCCCAACACCGGCACGGATCGCGACTGGGCCACGTTCGACCCGACCTTCAAGGGACCGGAACCGAAGTTTCCCGGAGAATGATCGCGGCCCCGGTCGCCCGCGCGTCCCGCCGGCGGCCTGGTCTGCCGTCAGGCGTGACCGGCGGTCGAGGACAGGGTCAGCGGATCAATGCCCATGTGGCGCAGCATCCCGCTCCACTTTCCCGTATCATCATCCGAAAAGACCAGCTCCGCCGGGGCCTCGGCCGTCAGCCAGTCGTTGCGCTGCACCTCCGCCTCGAGCTGTCCCGGACCCCAGCCCGAGTAGCCGAGCGCCATGAGGGCCGAGCTTGGCCCCTGCCCACGGGCCAGCGCCTCGAGGATATCGACGGTCGCCGTCATGCCGAACTTGCCCGAGACCAGCATCGTGGCGCCCGCGCTCATGTAGTCGGGGGTATGGAGCACGAATCCCCTCCCCCGCTCCATCGGCCCGCCGAGATGCACCCGGATGTCGCGTCCGTTGGGCGCGCGCGGAATGTCGAGCTGTTCGAGCATCCCCGCGAAGCTCAGGTCGTTCACGGGCTTGTTGACGACAAGCCCCATCGCGCCATCCGTCGAATGGGCGCAGATCAGCACGAGGCTGCGCTCGAACCGCGGGTCGGCCATGCTGGGCATGGCGATGAGCAGGTTGCCAGAAAGATCCATGAGCGTTTCCTTTTCCCGACTATGGGGCGGCGGACGCATCGGCTCAAGGGGGTCGCGGCGGCACAGGCGCCCGGTCGCGCGGTCGCTTGGCGGGATTGTGACTTCCCAATCGCGGCCTGCTGCGGAATTGTGCGGCTCATGCTGATACGCTCGCTTCTCGCCTCATGCCTCGTCCTGTCGGCCCTCCCGGCCGCTGCGACCCCGCCCGACCAGATCTTCAGGGCCGAACTTCTGCCCGGCTGGCGTGAGGGCGGCCGGCACATCGCCGCCCTCCGGCTGCGGCTGGCGCCCGAGTGGAAGACCTACTGGCGCAGCCCCGGAGAGGCGGGCATCCCGCCCGAGTTCGACTGGAGCGGATCGGAGAATGTCGCGCGCGTGCACATGCACTGGCCCGTGCCGAGCGTCTTCAACCTGAACGGAATGCAGACGATCGGCTACCGCGACGAACTCGTGCTGCCCTTCGAGATCGAGACGCGGGACCCGACGCGCCCGGTGCATCTGAAGGCGCGGGTGGATCTCGGCGTCTGCCGCGACATCTGCGTGCCGGCCGAGTTCGAGCTGCAGGCCGAGCTTCCGCCGGCCGGCGCGCCGGATTCCGTCATCTCCACCGCGATGCGGTCCCGTCCCGAATCGGGCCGCGAGGCGGGTGTCGGCCGCATTGCCTGCCGGGTCGAGCCGATCAACGACGGACTGCGGCTCACGGCCGAGCTCGATCTGCCCGCGATGGGCGCATCCGAGGTGGTCGTGCTCGAGCCCGGAACATCCGCGATCTGGACCTCCGAGGCGGTGACCTCGCGGCAGGGCGCGCGCCTCACCGCCGTCTCCGATCTGGTCGGGCCCGACGGGGCGCCCTTCGCGCTCGACCGCTCCGCGCTGACGGTGACCGTCCTGGGTGACCGGCGTGCGGTCGAGATCCGGGGCTGTCCGGCGCCCTGAGGCGGGGCTGCCGCGCCTGCGGCCGCCGGGGCGGGGGCTCGATGCCCCCGGTCCGGCGCCACCCGGCGCAGTCCGGCAGCCGAGGCGATCGGCGGTGCCGGCGTCAGGCCGACAGCCGCGCCTTCAGCTCCAGCAGGTCCGCCCAGGCCTCGCGCTTGGCCTCGGGGTTGCGCAAGAGATAGGCCGGATGGCACATCGGCATCACCGGCCGCCCCCAGGCCTCGGCCCAGCGCCCCCGCAGCCGGGTGATTCCCGTCCGCCCCAGCACCGCCGAACAGGCCGTGTTGCCCATCACCACGATCAGGTCCGGCGCCGCCAGCTCCACATGCCGCTCGAGGAACGGCGTCATCATCGCCACTTCCTCGGCCGAGGGATCGCGGTTCTGCGGCGGCCGCCAGGGCATGACGTTGGTGATGTAGAGGGCCCCCGCCGGGTCCGGGCTCGTGCGGGCGATGCCGATCGCCGCGAACATCCGGTCCAGCAGCTGCCCCGCCCGCCCCACGAAGGGCCGGCCCGCCGCATCCTCCTCGCGCCCCGGAGCCTCGCCGATCAGCATCAGCCGGGCCGAGGCGTTCCCGTCGCAGAAGACCGTGTTCCGCGCCCCCCGCTTCAGGTCGCAATGCTCGTAGGCGGCCATCGCGTCCCGCAGCGATCCGAGGTCGGTCGCGGCGGCGGCCGCCCGGCGCGCCTCCTCGACCGGATCCGCCGCCGCGGCAGGATCGAGCGCGACCGTCGCCACCGCCACCGCGGTGGCCTTCGGCACCGGCTGCGCCGCCACCAGCTCGTAGCGGTTCACCGGCGCGTCGCAGATCGCCTCGGTCACGCCGAGATCCACCTGCCAGGCCAGCGCCGCCAGCGCCGCGTTCCAGTCGAGCCCGTCCATCGCCCCTCCGACTCAAGGCAGAGACCCTAGGCCGCGCCCGCCCCTCCGGCAACCGCCTTGCCCCGCCCGAGCGGCCTTCCTATAAGCGGCCGAGCCGAGCCCGCGCCCTGCCTGAGCCCTCGACGGAGACGCCCATGACCTTCCGTGCCCGCCACCTTCTCGGCATCGAGCAACTGGCCCCAGACGAGATCCGATCCGTCCTCGACCTTGCCGACAGCTATGTGGACCTGAACCGCCGCACGATGAAGCAGTCGGACGCGCTGGCGGGGATGACCCAGATCAACATGTTCTTCGAGAATTCCACCCGCACCCAGTCGAGCTTCGAGCTGGCGGGCAAGCGGCTCGGGGCCGACGTGATGAACATGGCGGTGGCCCAAAGCTCGGTGAAGAAGGGCGAGACGCTCCTCGACACCGCCATGACGCTGAACGCGATGCATCCCGATCTCCTCGTGGTGCGCCACCCGGCCTCGGGGGCGGTCAACCTGCTGGCCTCCAAGGTGAATTGCGCCGTTCTGAACGCGGGCGACGGGCGGCACGAACATCCGACGCAGGCGCTGCTCGATGCGCTCACCATCCGCCGCGCCAAGGGGCGCATCCAGCGCCTGACCGTGGCCATCTGCGGCGACATCGCCCACAGCCGCGTGGCGCGCTCGAACCTGATCCTGCTCGGCAAGATGGAGAACCGCGTGCGCCTGATCGCACCGCCCACCCTCATGCCGCCGGGCGTGGGCGAGTTCGGCTGTGAGCTTTACGACGACATGAAGAAGGGCCTCGAGGGGGCCGACGTGGTGATGATGCTGCGCCTTCAGAAAGAGCGGATGGACGGCGCCTTCATCCCCTCCGAGCGCGAATATTACCACCGCTTCGGGCTGGATGCCGACAAGCTCGCCTTCGCCAGGGAGGATGCGATCGTCATGCATCCGGGCCCGATGAACCGCGGGGTCGAGATCGACGGCACGCTCGCCGACGACATCAACCGCTCGGTGATCCAGGATCAGGTCGAGATGGGGGTGGCGGTGCGCATGGCCTGCATGGATCTTCTGGCGCGGAACCTGCGCGCCGAACGCGGCCGCGCCGCGGTGGGGGTGATGGTATGAGCCTGTTCCTGACCAACGCCCGCCTGATCGACCCCGAGGCCGGGACCGAGACCGAGGGCGACCTGCTGATCGAGGGCGGGCTCATCGCCGCCGTGGGCGCGCTCGAGCCGCCACCCGGCACCGAGGTGATCGACTGCGGAGGCAAGTGCCTCGCGCCCGGCATCGTCGATCTGGGCGTGAAGGTGGGCGAGCCCGGCGAGCGCCACCGCGAGAGCTTTCGCTCGGCGGGCCTGGCCGCGGCCGCGGGCGGCGTCACCACGATCATCGCCCGCCCCGACACGATGCCCGCCATCGATACGCCCGAGGTGCTGGAATTCGTCACCCGCCGCGCCGCCGAGGCGAGCCCGGTCCGCATCCGCCACATGGCGGCGCTGACGAAGGGCCGCGAGGGGCGCGAGATGGTCGAGCTGGGCTTCCTGCTCGACACGGGCGCCATCGCCTTCTCCGACTGCGACCATGTGATCGAGACCACCAAGGTCGCCGCGCGCTGCATGACCTATGCCCGCAGCCTCGGCGCGCTGGTGATCGGCCATCCGCAGGATCCGGGCCTCTCGGCGGGCGCCTCGGCCACCAACGGCAAGTTCGCCAGCCTGCGCGGCATCCCCGCCGTTCATCCGATGGCCGAGCGCATGGGCTTCGACCGGGACATGGCGCTGGTCGAGATGTCGGGCGTGCGCTACCACGCCGACCAAGTCACCACCGCCCGCACCCTGCCCGCGCTCGAGCGGGCCAAGGCCAACGGGCTCGACGTGACGGCCGGCATCGGCATCCACCACCTGACGCTGAACGAGTTCGACGTCGGCGACTACCGCACCTTCTTCAAGCTGAAGCCGCCGCTGCGCTCGGAGGAGGATCGGCTGGCCATGGTCGAGGCGGTGGGATCGGGTCTGATCGACATCATCTCCTCGATGCACACGCCGCAGGACGAGGAATCGAAGCGCCTGCCCTTCGAAGAGGCCGCCTGGGGCGCGGTGGCGCTCGAAACCTTCCTGCCCGCAGCGCTCCGGCTCCATCACGCGGGCCTCCTGAGCCTGCCGCAGCTCTTCCGGGCGATGGCGCTCAACCCGGCGAAGCGGCTCGGCCTGCCGCAGGGGCGGCTCTCCGAGGGGGCACCCGCCGACCTCGTGCTGTTCGACCCCGATGCCCCCTTCGTCCTCGACCGCTTCACCCTGCGGTCGAAATCGAAGAACACGCCCTTTGACGGGCAGCGGATGGAGGGGCGCGTGCTGGCGACCTTCGTCGGCGGCCGGCAGGTCTTTGCGGTCGCGTGACGATGGCGGCCCCTGTCATTCACGCGTCGCGAACGGCAGGCACGTCTTCAGGCGTCCCCTGCGGCGGCGCGCCCTCTTCCCTCGGGCGCCCCGGCGGGACCAGACCGGAGCAGATCCGTCCCGGCATCCGGGACCAGAGCGGGAGAGACTGACATGCCGGCCATCGAGAGCGGCCTTCTGGCGCTGATCCTGACGGGGGTTCTGGGCTACCTGCTCGGCTCGATCCCCTTCGGCATCGTCATCACCCGTGCCTTTGGGCTGGGCGACCTGCGCCGGATCGGATCGGGCAACATCGGCGCCACGAACGTGCTGCGCACCGGGAACAGGCCGGCGGCGCTGGCGACGCTGCTGCTCGATTCGGGCAAGGGGGCCATCGCCGTCCTGATCGCCCGCGCGGCGGTCGGAGAGGATGCGGCGCAGCTTGCGGCCTTCACCTCCTTCCTGGGGCACCTCTATCCGGTCTGGCTCGGGTTCCGCGGCGGCAAGGGGGTGGCCACCTTCCTCGGCACGCTGCTTGCGCTCGCCTGGCCGGTGGGGCTGGCCTGCTGCCTCACCTGGCTCGCCACGGCCGCGGTGAGCCGCATCTCGTCGCTGTCGGCCCTGGTGGCGGCGGCGAGCGGCGTGGTCTGGATGCTGCTGCTCGGCCAGGGGCAGATGGCGGCGCTCGGGCTGGTGCTGGCGGTGCTGATCTTCATCCGTCACCATGAGAACATCCGGCGCATCGCCAACGGGACCGAGCCGAGGATCGGCAAGAAGGCCAGCCAGGACCAGAGCGCCGAACAGTGACGCAGGATCCCGACGACCTCCCCCCGCAAGGCACGGGCGCCGACGAGGATATGGCCTATGCCAACGGAGCCTTCATCCCGGGCGCAGAGGCCTATCCCCCGCGCTGGGACGCCGCCGCCGCCGCCTTCCGCACGAGCCTGGGCGAGCGCGCCCGCCTTGGCCTCCCCTATGGCCACGACCCGCGCCACCGACTTGACCTCTTCATGCCCCACGGGCCGGTCCGTGGCCTCGTGGTCTTCCTCCATGGCGGCTACTGGATGGCCTTTGGCCGCGAGAGCTGGTCGCATCTGGCCATGGGGCCGCTTGCACGGGGCTTCGCCGTCGCGATGCCGTCCTATCGGCTCGCGCCTGCGGCCCGCATCCGGGACATGGTCGAGGATGCCGCGCAGGCCGTGGACCACGCCGCCGCACTGATCCCCGGCCCCATCACCGTGACGGGCCACTCAGCCGGAGGCCATCTGGCCGCCCGGCTGGCCTGCGCAAACGCTCCGCTGCCGGCGGCGGTGGCGGAACGGCTCGTCCGCAGCGTTCCGATCTCTCCGCTGGCCGAGCTGGGGCCCCTGATGCGCACGCGGATGAACGAGACCCTCAAGCTTGATCCGCAGGAGGCCGCGGGCGAAAGCCCGGCCCGTCGGACGCGGCGCCCCTCGACCGAGGTCATCGTCCATGTGGGGGGCCAGGAACGGCCCGCCTTCCTCTGGCAGGCCCGGCTTCTGTCGGAGGCCTGGTCCTGCCCGTGGCATGTCGCACCCGGCCGCCATCATTTCGACGTCATCGACGCGCTGGCCGACCCGTCCTCGCGCCTCGTGGCCGACCTGACCGGGGGCTGAGCCCTCCGGCCGCGTCAGCCTGCGCTGATCCGCTCGATATAGGCGCGCATCTGCTCGGCTTCGGCGCGGGCCTCGCGCAGCCCGTCCATCGCGGCGCGCAGCTCGGCCTCGGTCTGCGCGAGCTGGGCGCCCAGCTCGGCCTCGCGGCTTTCCAGATAGAGAACGGCCTGATCGCGCTGTTCCTCGGCCTCGTGCAGATGCTGCGCGAGCCGGTCCACCTCGGACATGTCGCCCGTCACGCGCGAGAAGCGGCTGACGAGCCAGTGAGCAAGCCATCCCATGCCAAAGGCAAGAAACAGGATGACGGCGGTCGCGATGATGAATTCTGTCCGGTTCATGCTCTTCTCGGTCGCTCAAGCCACCCGCCTCGGGCAGCGGCAGCCCCGCCTTCAGCCGTCCTGCGGGCGGCGCTTGGGGCGGAGCGTCATCTCGGCCGGGGCCGCCGAGGGCCCCTCGGATGCCTCCGCCGTTTCCTCCACGACCGGGGTCTCCTCGTCAACCGGATTGCCGTCATCGCCCAGCAATGTGAACTCGATCCGGCGGTTGGCCTCGCGCCCCGCCTCGTCGCGGTTGTCGGCGATCGGGCGCTCTTCGCCGTAGCCCACGGCCTTCATGCGCCCCACATCGACCCGGCGTCCCTGAAGCGCCATCAGCACCGCCTCGGCCCGCGCCTGGCTGAGCGCCTTGTTTCCACCCTCGCTGCCCTGGCTGTCGGTGTGGCCCGAAATCTCGAGCGGCATTCCCTTGCAGTCCTTGAACACCTCGGCCAGCCCGTCGAGCGTGCCGCGCGCGCTCGGGTCGATCTCGGCCGATCCGGGCTCGAACGTGATTTTCTGCCCGGCAAGGACACGACGGATGCGGGTCATGCATTCCTGCGGCGTGGGCAGCGCGGCCTCGGGGTCGAACTTCTCGTCATAGATCACGTCCACCTTGAAGCTGCGCCCCTGCCCCAGCCGCGCCGACAGAACCTGCGAGATCCGCGCGCTCGCCTGTTTCGAGCCGGTGACGCCGTTCACCTCGACCGTGTCGGCCCGCACCAGAAGCTCGCCATGCTGAAGCTGGGCCAGCGACTCGAGCCCGGCAAGCACGCGCACGGGCCAGCCTTCGGGCAGCTCGCCGTCGAGCCGCGTGGTGCTGCGCACCTTCGAGGCCCCGAACTGCGCGCGGGCAAAGCTGTCCACAGCCTTGCGGGTCAGCTCGTCCGTGACGCGGCCGGCCAGCTCCACCCGTCCCGCTTCGGACAGCGTGGCGCGGAACTCGGCCGGGCCTTCCGGCACCGCCTGCGGGGCTGGCGGCAGCGTCGCCTCAAGCGAGAAGACCGGCGGCAGCGCGGCCTCGAGCGCGCCCACCGCGCGGTCGAAGGCGGCGCGCGGGGTGCCCGGCCGACCCTCGAGGGTCACATCGGCGTCCGAGAAGGTCACGCTGCCCGCCCCCAGTTCGGCCACGGCGCGCAGGCCGGCCTCGGCGGCCTCGGCCCAGCGTGGCGACGGCACGCCGAGGCCGATGGTGCAGGTCGTCTCGCCCGCCACACCCGCGGCCCGACCGGCGGCCAGGATACGGTCGCGTGCGCGGGCCGTGTCGGCGGAACAGGCGTCGAACCGTGCCCCCTCCTCGTCCATGACGAAGCGCAGGGTGAAGGGCGTCAGGACCGGGCGCGGCGCGCTGATGTTCATCACCAGCTCGAGCCCCTCGGGCGCCAGTCGCAGGATCTGCCCCTCGAGCCTGCGCTTCTCCTGCTCGCTGTCCGAGATGGCGGTGATCGACACACGATCCGCCGCGACCGAGATCTTGGATTGCGGCAGCAAGCGCAGCGCCTTCAGGCCGAAGTCAACGGCGGCCGACCAGCCTTCGGGCGCGGGGAAGTCGGCGGTCTCGAGCATGTCGGCCACCTGCAAGCCGGTCGCCAGTCCCCGCGCGGCTTCGGCAAGATCCTCGGTCCCGGCCGTCTCGGGCAGGAGGCCGATCAGCGACACGCCATCGTCGTTGCGCAGCATCTCGACCGAAAAGCGCGGCGCCTCGATCTCGCGCACGGGGATCACCTCGAGCGCATCGCGCAGGCGGGCCGCATCGACCACGCTTCCGGCGGCATTGACGGCACGGAAGCGGGCGGCCTCGTTCGGGGCCGTTCCGGTCAGCCAGACCTGCAACCCGTCGGCCCTGACATCGACGAAGGTGAGGCCCGCCGTGGTCAGGCGGGACCGGACCGCCTCGGCGGAGCGGTCCTCGATCATGGTCGCGGCCCACGAGGCACCCACCACGGCAAGCGCCGCGGCCGTGGCGAAGGCGGCAGAGGCGAGGAGGTTCGATCTCAGGGGCATGGCAGGGAATCTCCCGTCGGACAGGCGTCGGTCGCCCGTGCTTAGGCCCTACGCCGCGGCCCTTCAATCAAAGGAGCGCCGCCACGGCAAGAAACAGCGCAGGGATCAGGCCCGCGTCGCGGTTCGAGCGGAAGAGCCGGAGGCAGCGCCCCGTGTCCTCGGTGTCGAGCTGCGCCAGCTGCCAGGTCATGTGCGCCCCGAAGCCCCAGACGCCCGCCAGCGCGATCATCAGTTGCAGGATCGAGCCCTGCGGCAGCACCGCGAGCAGGACAGCCAGCGTCATCAGCAGGGTCGCGATCACCATGAAGGCCACGAGCCACCTGCCCGTGTTCTGCCCGAAGAGACGGGCGGTGGAGCGGACCCCGATCAGCGCATCGTCCTCCTTGTCCTGGTGGGCGTAGATCGTGTCGTAGAAGAGGGTCCAGGCAATGCCGGCCCCATAGAGGGCGACGGGCGGCCATCCCAGGCTGCCCGTGTGCGCGGCCCAGAGCAGGAGCGCGCCCCAGTTGAAGGCCAGCCCGAGGAAGGCCTGCGGCCACCAGGTGAAGCGCTTGGCAAAGGGATAGATGCCGACCAGCGCCAGCGAGGCGATGCCGAGCAGGATCGCCGCCGCGTTGAAGCTGAACAGGATGAGAGAGGCCACCAGCGCCTGCACCACCATCCAGACCACCGCGCCCTTGGTGCTCACCTGTCCCGAAGGGATCGGGCGCGAGCGGGTGCGCGCCACCGCCGCGTCGAAATCGCGGTCGGTGATGTCGTTCCAGGTGCAGCCCGCCCCGCGCATGAGGAAGGCGCCGACCGCACTGCCGATCACGAGCCACAGGTCGAGCGGGCGGTAGCCTTCGGGCTCGGCCAGCGCCGCCAGCGCCACGGCCCAGAGGCAGGGGATCAGCAGCAGCCATGTTCCGATCGGACGATCGGCCCTTGACAGCCGCAGATAGGGCCGCGTGACGCCCGGCGCGTGCCGGTCCACCCAGTTGTCCGGCGGCGCGTCCGCCACCTTTCCCTGCGACGCTGCCACCGACGTGGGAGCCTCTGGCGCTTGGCTCGGCTGCTGCATAAGGTGCCCCCATGTCGGATGCGAAAGTCAGGCTCTATGTAGATCAGCCCCTCGGACCCGGGCAACCCGTTCGTCTGACGCAGGATCAGGCGCATTACCTCTTCGGGGTGATGCGACTGGCGCGCGGCGCGGCAGTGCTGCTGTTCAACGGGCGGGATGGCGAGTGGCGCGCCGAGGTGACCGAGGCGGGCAAGCGCGGCGGCACGCTCACCTGCGCGGCGCAGACGGCACCGCTGCGCCGGCCGCCGGACCTCTGGCTGATGTTCGCGCCGATCAAGAAGGCGCGCACGGATTTCATCGTGGAAAAGGCGGCCGAAATGGGCGCCGCGCGCATCCTGCCCGTGCAGACCCGCTTCACCAACTCCGAACGCATCCGGCAGGATCGCCTTCAGGCCCACGCGGTCGAGGCGGCCGAGCAGTGCGGCGGCACCTATGTCCCCGAGGTGGCCGAACTGGCCGCCCTCGACCGGCTTCTGTCCGACTGGCCCGCGGATCGGCGGATCATGTGGTGCGACGAGAACCTGCTCGGCGCGCGGGCGGGGCTGCTTGAAGGGGCGGGCGCGATCGAGGCCCGCGGCTTCGAGGAGGCGCCCAGCCAGCCCTCGCCGGGCCCGTGGGCCATCCTCATCGGCCCGGAAGGCGGCTTCTCCGAGGACGAGCAGGCGCGCCTGCGCCGGATGCCGCAGGTCGTGCCGGTCAGCCTCGGCCCGCGCATCCTGCGCGCCGATACGGCCGCGGTGGCGGCGTTGACGCTCTGGCAGTCCGTGCTGGGGGACTGGGTGTGAGCTTCCTTCGCCCGGAGGTGCAGGCGCTCCTCCTGCGCTGGCGTGAACCGGCGGCCGCGGCGGGCGGCATGGCCCTGGCCCTCTGGCTCGGCTCGTTCGGCGGCTGGTTCTTCGTGCCCCTGGGGGCGCTCGTCTTCGCGGCCTCGGTGGCCTGGGGCATCATCGCGCTTCGGCGGATGCGGTTCCGGCAGGCGGCCGGCGCGCCCGGCCTTGTCGAGCTGGACGAGGGCCAGATCGGCTACCTCGGGCCGGAGTGGGGCGGGTTCGTGGCGCTGGACGATCTCGAGGAGCTGCGGCTGGTCACGATCCGCGGCGAGCGGCACTGGCGTCTGGCCCAGTCGGACGGGCAGGTGCTGGCCATCCCGGTCGGCGCCAAAGGGGCCGAGCGGCTCTTCGATGCCTTCGCCACGCTGCCGGGCCTCGAGATGCGGGTGCTTCTGGCCGCGCTCGACACGCCGCCCTCGGCCGCGCCGACCGGCCCGAATGTCATCAGTCTTTCGTCGCAGGCCCCCACGATGGGGCGCGTGATCTGGCGCAGGCCCGCCCGCGCGGTCTTGACTTGACTGCGACGAAGCGACAGGTCTTGCGTCCCGAATGAGCGATCGGAGCGCGTGCATGTCCATTCCCCAGTCCGGCGGCGGGCCGATCGAGAATTTCGAGCAGCTGGCGGCCTACATGGAGGCGGGCTGCAAGCCCGCGTCCGACTGGCGCATCGGGACGGAACACGAGAAGTTCGGCTATCTGACCTCCGGCCTCGCGCCGTTGCCCTACGAGGGCGAGGCCTCGGTCCGCGTCGTGCTCGAAGGGCTGCGCGACCGCTTCGGCTGGACGCCGGTCATGGAGAAGGACGCCATCATCGGCCTGTCGCGGGAGGGCGCCAACATCTCGCTCGAGCCGGGAGGGCAGCTCGAGCTGTCGGGCGCGCCGCTGGCCACCGTGCACGAGACCAGGGCAGAGCTGGAAAGCCACCTGCGCGAGGTGGCCGAGGTGGCCGAGCCTCTGGGCGTGCGCTTTCTCGGCGCCGGCGCCGCGCCGATCTGGACGCACGACGAGATGCCGGTGATGCCGAAGGGCCGCTACCGGCTGATGACCGATTACATGGGGCGCGTGGGCACCCACGGCACCCAGATGATGTATCGCACCTGCACGGTTCAGGTGAATCTCGATTATGCGTCCGAAGCCGACATGGTGAAGAAGCTGCGCGTGGCGCTGGCGTTGCAGCCGGTGGCGACCGCGCTCTTTGCCTCGTCGCCCTTCTTCGAGGGCCGGGTGAACGGACACAAGAGCTGGCGTTCGCGCATCTGGCGCAGCCTTGACGCCTCGCGGACGGGAATGCTGCCCTTCGTCTTCGAGGAGGGGATGGGCTTCCAGCGGTATGTCGATTGGGTGCTCGATGTGCCGATGTATTTCGTCTACCGCGACGGCCATTACATCGACGCCCTCGGCCAGTCGTTCCGCGACTTCCTGAAGGGCGAGCTTCCGGCGCTGCCGGGCGAGAAGCCCACCCTGTCGGACTGGGCCGACCACATGACCACGGTCTTCCCCGAGGCGAGGGTCAAGAAATACATCGAGATGCGCGGCGCCGACGCCGGACCGCTGTCGCATCTGGTGGCGCTGCCGGCCTTCTGGGTCGGACTGATGTATGACGGATCGGCGCTCGACGCCGCCTGGGATCTCGCACGGGGCTGGAGCGCCGAGACGCGCGAAGGGTTGCGGGTTGCGGCTTCGGTGGACGGGTTGCAGGGCGAGGCGGGCGGCGTGCGCCTGCTCGATGTCGCCCGCGAGGCGGTCGCCATCGCCCAGGGCGGCCTGCGCGCACGGGCGCTGGCGGGCGAAGGCATGGCGGACGAAGCCGGCCATCTCGAGGTGCTGGCCGAGAGCGCCGCCTCGGGCCGTGTGGTGGCCGACGATCTCCTGGCGCGGTTTCATGGCGTGTGGGAAGGCGACCTGCGCCGGATCTATCCCGAGTTCAGCTACTGACGCGGTTCGCCGCGGCGCGGTCTTTCTCTGCCCCGGACTGGACATGTCCGGCGCTGCGTGGTCAGCATGAGAAACGTGCCCCGCCCTCTTGTCCGTGCGGCGGCAAATCCAGTCCCCCGGGAGGATCTCATGCTCGACTCCGTCACCGACCTGCGTTCGATACTCAAGGATCCGTCGCTGCTCGAAACCCGCGCCTTCGTGGCGGGCGAGTGGGTGGCGGCCGATGACGGTGCCAGCTTCGAGGTAACGAACCCCGCCCGCGGCGACGTGATCTGCACCGTCCCGGACCTCGGCCGGGCCGAGACCGCGCGTGCCATCGCCGCCGCGGCCGAGGCGATGAAGGACTGGGCCGCCCACACCGGCAAGGAACGCGCGCAGGTGATGCGCAAGTGGTTCGACCTGATGATGGCCAACCAGGACGACCTCGGCGCGATCCTGACGGCCGAGATGGGCAAGCCCCTCGCCGAAGCCAAGGGCGAGATCGCCTATGGCGCCTCCTTCATCGAATGGTTCGGCGAAGAGGCCAAGCGCGTCTATGGCGAGACCATCCCCGGCCACATGCGCGACAAGCGCATCACCGTGCTCAAGCAGCCGATCGGCGTCGTGGGCTCGATCACGCCCTGGAACTTCCCGAACGCGATGATCACCCGCAAATGCGGCCCGGCGCTGGCCGCGGGCTGCGGCTTCGTCGCCCGCCCCGCCGCCGAAACGCCGCTGTCGGCGCTGGCGCTGGCGGTGCTGGGCGAGCGCGCGGGGCTGCCCAAGGGCATCCTGTCGGTCATCACCTCGAGGAAATCCTCGGACATCGGCAAGGAGTTCTGCGAGAATCCGGCCGTCCGCAAGCTGACCTTCACGGGCTCGACCGAGGTGGGGCGCATCCTGCTCAGGCAGGCGGCGGATCAGGTGATGAAATGCTCGATGGAGCTGGGCGGCAACGCGCCCTTCATCGTCTTCGACGACGCCGATCTCGACGCGGCGGTGCAGGGCGCCATGGCGTCCAAGTTCCGCAACAACGGCCAGACCTGCGTCTGCGCGAACCGCATCTATGTGCAGGCCGGCGTCCATGACGCCTTCGCCGAAAAGCTGGCGGCCGCGGTGAAGAAGCTGCGCGTCGGCGACGGGCTGGTGGAGGGGACCGAGGCCGGCCCGCTCATCAACGAGAAGGCGGTCGAAAAGGTCGAGGAACATATCCGCGACGTGCTCGACGGCGGCGGCGAGGTGTTGACCGGCGGCAAGCGGCACGCACTGGGCGGCACCTTCTTCGAGCCGACCGTCGTGACCGGCGTCACGCAGGAGATGAAGGTCTCGACCGAAGAGACCTTCGGGCCGCTCGCGCCGCTCTTCCGGTTCGACACCGAAGAGGAGGTGATCGGCTATGCGAACGACACGATCTTCGGCCTTGCCTCCTACTTCTACGCCCGCGACGTGGGCCGCATCACCCGCGTCCAGGAGGCGCTGGAATATGGCATCGTCGGCGTCAACACCGGCATCATCTCGACCGAGGTCGCACCCTTCGGCGGGGTGAAGCAATCCGGCCTCGGCCGCGAGGGCTCGCGGCACGGCATCGAGGATTATCTCGAGATGAAATACATCTGCCTCTCGATCTGAGGCAGGCACCGCATCCCTGATCGAGACACCGATCCCGGACGCACTGACGGAGACCGCCGATGACGTGCGTTTTCCGCCATCGCCGGTTTCGGAGGGCTTTTGCACAGGTCGGACATGCTCGGCCCCGAGGGTGGGCCGCGGCCATCGCGCTCGCCGAGGGGGCCCGCGGGACGGACGCCTTGGGCTGCCGGGTGGAGGCCGTCCAATTCATGCCGCACGCAGAGCCTGAGCCGCTAGTTGCATTTCGCGCTTCGTGAATGGCAGGCGGACAGACAAGGGACGCGCCTCGCGGCGCGCCCCCAAGGCAACAGCGACGGATCAGGCCTCGTCCGGGTTCTTCACGGCCTCGATGGTCCGGGTGGAGGCCGCGTCACCGCGCGCGATCTCGATCCGGCGCGGCTTCAGCGCCTCGGGCGTCTCGCGCACGAGGTCGATATGAAGCATCCCATGCTCCTGGCTCGCGCCCGTCACGCGCACATGATCGGCCAGGGCAAAGCGGCGCTCGAAGGCGCGGGTGGCGATGCCACGGTGCAGGTAAGTCCGCTCGGACTCGTCCGCGGCCTTGCGCGCTCCGACATGGAGCGTGTTCTCCTTGACCTCGACGGCCAGTTCCTCGGGCGCAAAGCCCGCCACGGCGATCGAGATGCGGTAGGCGTTCTCGGCCGTCTTCTCGATGTTGTAGGGCGGGTAAGTCGGCTGGGCGACCTCGCTGGTCATCACCCGATCCATGAGATCGGCGATCCGGTCGAAGCCGACGGTGGCGCGGTAGAGCGGCGAGAAATCGTAGTTGCGCATGTTCATCCTCCTGGAAGCGATGCGGGTCGGCCCTCCCACCGGGGGACGGGCCCAGAAGCGCCGAGCCCGTTCCGGCACTCGGCAGGGGGAATCTGGGAAGGTCGCGCCAGCCTTTCAAGGGGTTCGCGGGCCAAGCCGGACGCTGCGGCGGCCGGGCCTCAGGGCGTTTCGGGACGCACGAACTTGGCGCCGCCCGATCCCGCACGCTCCATCCGCACCAGCGGCTGCACCCGGCGGATCAGGCCGTCACCCCGGTCGAACTCGGCCAGCACATCCTCGAGCGGATCCTCGATGTCGGTTCCCAGCGCGATGGGCCGTCCGTGCAGCTCGGCCTTCGCGGACACGACCGAGACCAGCCGCGGCGCCCCCTCGCGCATGGTGAAGACCGGCGCGCCGGACGAGCCGAAATCGACCGAGCAGGACAGGACGAGCGTGCCCGGCATCCGGCCGATCACGCGGCAGATCTCCTGCAGCGAGGGCGCCTCGGCCCGGCCCTGCGCATAGGACACCACCCCCACCCGATCCCCCGAGAGCGTGCCGCGGTCGATCCCGAAGGGCTGGACCGACGGCAGCCGGATCGGCTGGTCCAGCTCGAGCACGGCCAGATCGAAAGCCACGCGATCCACCGGATCCTGGCCGGAGTAGGCATAGTCGGGATGCACCACGGCGCGCCGCACATGACGGTAGGCGGCCGCGCGCCCGTTCCGCCATCCGGCAAGAAACTCGACCCGGTCCGGTTCGATCCGGCTGCCGCTGTCCTTCTCGAAGAGGCAATGGGCCGCCGTCAGCACGAGATCGGGCCGGATCAGCACACCCGTGCAGAAGCCGCGATCGCCGAGCAGAAGCTTGCCGACCGCGTTCCAGCCGCGGCTGTCGTCCCCGGTCTCGAGGCTGCGGAGCCTCGCCTCATCGGCCATCGCCGGCAGGGCGAGGCCGAGGGCCAGAGTGAGAATCGCGATCAGTCGCATGGCCGCTCCGGTAGCCGCTGACCAAGGGCTAGGCCTGCGATATGGCCATTTCAAGGCGGATCGTTGCCGAGGTCGAGCCTCCGGGGCTTTGGCCCGCCCGTCGCCCAGTCCAGCAGCTCGACCGTATGGACGACAGGCACCTCGGTGCCCGAACCGATCTGCATGATGCAGCCGATGTTGCCCGCCGACACCACGTCGGGCCGGCGCGCCTCGATGGTCGCGACCTTGCGGGCCTTCAGCTCGGCCGAAATCTCGGGATGAAGCAGGTTGTAGGTCCCGGCCGAGCCGCAGCAGAGATGCGGATCGGCCGGCTCGGTCACCTCGAATCCCGCGCGGATCAGCAGGTCCTTCGGGGTCTGCCGGATGCGCTGTCCATGCTGGAGCGAACAGGCCGAGTGATAGGCCACCCGCACCCCTTTGGGCGCTCCTTCGGGCAGGCCCAGCCGCTCGAGCAGTTCCGTGACATCCAGGGCCAGTGCCGACACCTCGGCCGCATCCGCCGCCAGGGGATCGTTGCGGAAGATGTGCCCGTAATCCTTGATCGTGGTGCCGCAGCCGCTGGTGTTGATCACGACCGCATCCAGGCCACGCGCCCGCTTTTCGGCCATCCAGGCGCGGATGTTGGTGGCGGCCAGCGCATGGCTTTGGTCGGCCCGCCCCATGTGATGGGTCAGGGCCCCGCAGCAGCCCATGCCCTTCGGGATCACCACCTCGCAGCCCAGCCGCCGCAGAAGCCGGATGGTCGCGTCGTTGATGTCGGTGTCGAGCGCCCGCTGCGCGCACCCCGTGAGCAACGCCACCCGCATCCGGCGCGGAGCCGTCGCCTCGAACACCTGCGGCCGGTCGTTCGGCGAGGCCTTCGGGATGTGGTGCGGGGCAAGGGCCAGCATCGCCTTCAGCCGCGCGTCGGGCATCAACCGGGCGAAGGGCCGGCCAAGCTGCGCCAGCCGCAGCGCCAGCCGGAACCGCCCCGGATAGGGCAGAAGCTGCGCCACGGTCCAGCGCATCAGCCGCTCCAGCGGCGGGCGGCGGTAGGTCTTCTCGATATGGTCGCGGGCGTGATCGACGAGGTGCATGTAATGCACCCCCGAGGGGCAGGTCGTCATGCAGGCCAGGCAGCCAAGGCAGCGATCGATGTGCTTGACGGTCTTCTCGTCGGCGGGGCGCCCCGCCTCGAGCATGTCCTTGATCAGGTAGATCCGGCCGCGCGGGCTGTCGAGTTCGTCGCCCAGCACCTGATAGGTGGGACAGGTCGCCGTGCAGAAGCCACAGTGGACGCAACTCCGCAGGATCTCGTTCGCGCGTGCGACGCCGGGATCCTTCAGCTGCTCGTCGGTGAAGTTCGTCTGCACGTGATTCTCCCGTCAGGCCATGAGACCGGGGTTGAAGAGACCGCGCGGATCGAATCGCGCGCGCAGCCCGGCGGCGATGGCCGCAAGCGGCCGCGGCTCGGGCTGGAAGACCGCCACCGGCGCCGAGCCCCGGATCAGGGTGGCATGACCGGCGAAGGGCGCGATCCGGGCCCGAAGGTCGATGCCCGGATCGCAGAGCAGCCAGACCAGTCCGCCGCCCCAGTCAAAGAGCGCCTCGCCCCCCGCCCGAGCGGCCACGGCCGGCGCGTCCGATGGCTTGAGCGACAGCCGCCAGACATCGCCTTCGCGGCCGTGGAAGGGCGCCACGTCGCGGATCGCCTCCCACGGACTCTCCACCTCCTCCGCCACGCCGAAGGGCGCCAACAGGGCGCGCAGCCGCATGGCCCGGTAGCGCACCGAGGCCTCGAACCCCTCCACCCGCAGGAAGGTCCCCCGCCCGGGCCAATGCGCCGCGGCCGACGGATCGAAGGGCGAGCCCAGCGCCGCCGCCATCGCCGCAACCGCCCGGTCGGGCGCCAGATCCGGCAAGGCCAGCGTGACGGTCGTCTCCGGCATCGGCAACAGCTTGAAGGCCACCTCGGTCAGAACCCCCAGCGTCCCATGACTGCCGGCCAGCAGCTTCACCAGATCGTAGCCGGTGACATTCTTCATCACCCGCCCGCCGTTCTTCACCACCTGCCCCGCCCCATCGACAAAGCGCACGCCGATCAGGCTGTCGCGGCAGGCGCCCGCCTGGATGCGCCGCGGCCCCGAGGCATTGGCCGCAACCACCCCCCCCAGCGTCGAGGCGCCCGCGCGCCCCAGAAGACCGCGCATGTCGGGCACCTCGAACGGCAGCCGCTGCCCCTCGCCCGCAAGCAGCGCCTCGATCTCCGCAAGCCGGCTTCCCGCCCCGGCCACCAGGGTCAGCGCGCCCGGCTCATAGAGCCGTACCCCCGCAAGCCCCACCGTCTCCAGCAGATCGCCCGCCGCGTGCCCGATCGCCCGCGTGCCGCCGCCCCGGATCCGCAGCGGGCCCGCCGCGCCCTGCACGATCTCCGCCAGTTCCTCCTCTGTCGACGGCCGCATCCTGCCCCTTTCATTCTGGTTCAAATATCCTGCGGGGGTCCGGGGGCGCAAAGCCCCCGGTGCCTCAGCCCGCACGCCGGACCCCGCTCGCCTCCAGCGGAAAGACCTTGGCCGGATTGAGCAGCCACCGCGGATCGAACACGTCCTTCACCCGCATCTGCGCCTCCAGATCCACCGGCGAGAACTGCACCGACATCAGGTCGCGCTTCTCGACGCCCACGCCATGTTCGCCGGTCAGGCAGCCGCCCACCTCGACACAGAGCTTCAGGATCTCGGCCCCGAGCCGTTCGCAGCGTTCCAGATCCCCCGGCCGGTTGGCGTCGAACAGGATCAGCGGGTGCATGTTGCCATCGCCCGCATGGAAGACATTGGCCACCTCGAGCCCCGCCTCGGCCGAAAGCTCGCCGATGCGCCGCAGCACCCGCGGCAGTTCCGTCACCGGGATCGTGCCGTCGAGGCACATGTAGTCGTTGATCTGCCCCATCGCCCCGAAGGCCGATTTCCGCCCCAGCCAGATCCGCCGGCTCTCCTCGTCCGAGCGGCTCTCGCGCAGCTCGACCGGATCGTGCCGCCGCGCGATCTCGACGATCCGGGCCAGCTGGTCGTCGATCTCTGCGGCCGAGCCCTCGACCTCGACGATCAGCAGCGCCTCGCAATCGGGATAGCCCGCCTTGGCGAAGGCTTCGGTGGCCCGGATGCAGGGCCGGTCCATGAACTCGATCGCCACCGGCAGGATGCCCGCGCGGATGATGTCCGAGACGCAGGCCCCCGCCACCTCGTTCGAGGCAAAGCCCATCAGAACCGGCCGCGCGCCCTCGGGCTTGGGCAGGATGCGCAGCGTGGCCTCGGTCACGACGCCAAGCTGCCCTTCCGAGCCGCAGATCACGCCCAGCAGGTCCAGTCCGCCCGCGTCGAGATGCGCGCCCCCGATCTCGACCACGGTTCCATCCATCAGCACCAGCGTCACGCCCAGCAGGTTGTTCGTCGTCACGCCGTATTTCAGGCAATGCGCCCCGCCCGAGTTCATGGCGATGTTGCCCGCGATGGCGCAGGCCAGCTGGCTCGACGGGTCGGGCGCGTAGAAGAAGCCATCCGCCTCGACCGCCCCCGTGACCGAAAGGTTGGTCCGGCCCGACTGGACCCGGATGAAGCGGTTGGCGTAGTCCGTCTCGAGCACGCGGTTCAGCCGCGCGACCCCCAGGATCACGCAATCGGCCGTGGGCAGCGCACCGCCCGCAAGCGACGTGCCCGAGCCGCGCGGCACCACCGGCACCCTCTCTTCGTGGCAGACCCGCAGGACCGCCGCCACCTCATCGGTCGAACGCGGCAGGACGGCGGCGAGCGGAGGGCAGCGGTAGGCCGTCAGCGCATCGCATTCATAGGCGCGCGTCTCGGCCTCGTCATGCACCACCGCATCCTCGGGCAGCACGGCCAGCAGGCGCTCGACGATGCGGGACTTGCGAGCCAGAACGCCCGCGTCCGGTGGCGGCATGTGCATGGCGATCCTCCCTGGCGTGGTCAGCTTTTATAACCAATTTTACCTCATGGCAACAGCGCGCGCTTGGCTTATCGTGCCGCCATGCTGATCAACCTGTCCGCCGCGCTGATGCCGCTCGACCTCCTGGCCGTCTCCCTCCTGCTCTTGGCTTGGGCGGGCACGGGCTACCTGTGCGAGAACCCGCCCTCCGGTCGCCCCTCGGTCTCGGTGCTGATGAAGGACCATCGCCGCACCTGGATGCGGGAAATGGTCAGCCGCTCGCCGCGGATCTTTGACGCCAGCGTGATCGACAGCCTGCGGCGCGGGACGGCCTTCTTTGCCTCGGGCTCGATGATCGCCATCGGCGGCGGCATGGCACTGATCGGCAACCGGGACCGGCTCGAGACCCTGGTCGAGGATCTGACGCTGGCCACCGATGCGGTGCGGCTCGAGCTGCGGGTGATCCTCGTGCTCTTCATCGTGGCCAACGCCTTCCTGAAGTTCGTCTGGGCGCATCGGGTGTTCGGCTATTGCGCGATCCTGATGGCGGCGGTGCCGAACGATCCCGAGGACGCACGCGCCTATCCGCTGGCGGCGCAGGCGGCCGAGGTCAACATCAACGCGGCGCGCAACTTCAACAGCGGCCTTCGCGCGGTGTTCTTTGCGCTGGCGGCAATCGGCTGGCTCCTGGGCCCCGTGGCACTGATCCTGACGACCCTTGCGACCAGCTTTGCGATCCTGCGCGCCGAGTTCCTGTCCGGCACCCGCGCCGCGATCCTCGACCCCAGCGGGCTCGATCCGCGCCTGCTCTACCCGCCCGGCTTCGGCCCGCGCCCGCCGGACCTCCGGGACTGATCCGAAGGCGGCCCGGTCAGGCCCTGCGGCCAAAGCGGCCCTCGCGCAGCCAGGCGCCCAGGGCGAGGCTCGCGGCCAGCAGCAGGTAGAGCCAGCCGGGCAGCAGCGCCGCCACCCGCACATCCTGCGTGACATGGGCGCCGCGCGGGGTGATCCCGATCCAGCCCCGCCCCGCCGCCACCCGTCCTTCGCGGACCGCCCGGATGTCCGGCGCCCCCTCCTCAAGCCGGAGCGTGCCGCCATTCGTCGGCCCGATCACCGGCGCGAGCCTGTCGCCGCTGGCAATCGTTTCCTCAAACTCGCGCGGGGCCGAGGGGCCGACGGCGATCACCGCCCTCTGCTCGCCCTGGGCCAGCCGGTAGACCCCCATCTCGGGCGCCTCCCATACGACGCTCCAGCGGCCGGGCGCCGTCTCCTGCATGGAAAGCGTCGTCTCCGCGCCATCGGGGCCGGTGATCGTCACCTCGCCCGGATCCTCGCCGATCGTGCGGCGCGTGATGGTCATCCGCGCCCCCTCGCCCGCGGCGATCAGCGCCTCCTCCTCGAGGTCGGGCTCCTTCATCATCCAGTGCGCCAGCCGCCGCAGCAGTTCGAGCTGCGGCCCGCCCCCCTCGTAGCCCCGCCCCCAGAGCCAGATCTGATCCGAGGCAAGCACGGCGATCCGACCCTCGTCCACACGGTCGAGCACGAGGAGCGGCCGGTCGCCGGCCCCGTTCATCACCACCTGACCCGAGGTGGCCGACAGTTCGATCTGGCGGAACCAGCGGCCCCAGCCGCCCTCTGGGGCCTGCGCCTCGAGCCCCTGAGTCACCGGATGCTTGCGGCCCACGTCGGTCAGGGTCGGGCGGAAGCCGCCCTCGGTCACGCGGCTGGTGGCCTGCACCGGCATCACGTCCGCCAGCGGCGAACGCCAGAGGCTGTCGGCCGAGCCGAACTCGGGCCCCGCGGCCACCAGAACCGTGCCGCCGTTGCGGACATAGTCCCGCACATTCTCGAGGTAGGAGGTCGGCAGAATCCCCCGCAGCCGGTAGCGGTCGAAGATGATGAGGTCGAACTCCTCGATCTTCTCGACGAACAGTTCGCGGGTCGGGAAAGCGATCAGCGACAGCTCCGAGACCGGGATGCCGTCCTGCTTCTCGGGCGGGCGCAGGATGGTGAAATGCACCAGATCCACCGAAGCGTCCGACTTCAGCAGGTTGCGCCAGACGCGCTCGCCCGCATGGGGCTCGCCCGAGACCAGCAGCACCCGCAGCCGGTCGCGCACGCCGTTGATCTGCACCACGGCGGAATTGTTGCGGTCTGTCAACTCGTCCGGCGAGGCCGCCACCTGGAACTGGAGGACGTTCATGCCCCCGTGCGGCAGCGTCACGGGCAGTTCCAGATCCTCGCCCACCGGCACGCGCACCGTCTGCGGCTCGCCCCCGTCGATCGAGATGGTGAGGTCGGCCGAGGTCCCGGCCGAGGCGGGCACCCGCCCCTGATCCTCGATCCGCAGCACGAGCGAGACCGGCTCGCCCAGGATCGCGAAGGCCGGCGCGTTGCGGATCACCAGCCGGCGGTCCCAGTCCTCCTCGTGGCCGGTCAGCAGCACATGGAGCGGCGCGGGCATCTGCGGCGCAAGCTCGAGGTCATGGACCTGCCCGTCGGTGATCAGGATGGCCCCCGCGATGCGCGCCCGCGGCTCTTCGGCCAGCGACTCGGCAAGGGCGGTCATCACGAGAGAGCCCTCGTCGCCTTCGCCATCGCCCACCCGCACCACGCGCAATTCGGTATCGGGCAGGGCCCGGATCTCGGCCTCGACCGCCGCCAGCGCCGCCGCGCTCTGGGCTTGGCGGTCGCTGATCCGCTGGCTTGCGCTTTCGTCCACCACCGCGATCACGATGTCGGAGAGCGGCGCGCGATCCTCTTCCTGCAGCGCGGGATTGGCCAGCGCCACCAGCAGCACGCCGAGCGCCAGCCCGCGCAGCCACCAGCCCGAGAGACCGCGCCAGAGCGCGAACGCCACCATGACCGCCCCGAGGGCGGCCAGGGTCCAGATGACGGCCCAGGGCAGGATCGGGTCGAAGACGACGCTTCCGGTCATTGCCCGAGCCTTTCCAGCAGCGCCGGCACATGAACCTGGTCGGACTTGTAGTTGCCCGTCAGCACATGCATCACGAGGTTGATCCCGAAGCGCCAGGCGATCTCGCGCTGCCGGTCGCCCGCATAGCCGCGGCCCACGGGCAGAAGCTCCATCCCGCGCTCGTCCACCGCCCAGGCCGAGGCCCAGTCATTGCCGCCGATCACCACCGGCGTCACGCCGTCGTTGAGATTGCGGAAGGGCATCCCCTCAGCCTGCTGGGCATCGGGCGGTGCGGCCTCGACCCAGACGGGCGCGTTCTGGTAGCGGCCGGGGAAGTCCTGCAGCAGGTAGAAGGTGCGGGTCAGGACATGATCCTGCGGGATGGTCTCGAGCGGCGGAATGTCGAGCGGGGCCGCCAGCTGCTGCAGACGCCGCGCCTCGGGGGTGGAGCCACCGCCCACGCCCGCGTCACGCGTGTCGAAGAGGATCATCCCGCCGGTGCGCAGATAGGCGTTGAGGCGGCTGTAGGCCTCGGCCGAGGGCATGGGCTGACTCGCCGTCACGGGCCAGTAGAGAAAGGGGAAGAAGGCCAGCTCGTCCCGCTCGATGTCGAGACCCATCGGCGCGCCGGGCTCGACCGACGTCCGTTCGCGCAAGCGGAGGCCGAGGCCGCGGAGGCCCGCCTCGGCCACGCGGTTCACCTGCGCATCGTCGGTCTGGACAAAGGCGAGGTGAACCTCGGCCGTGGCCTCGACGGCGAACGTGTCGTCGGGCGCATCGGGATCGGCCTGCGCCCGCGCCTCGCCTGCGCCAAGCGCGAGGCAGGCCAGCAGCGCCGCACCCCGCACCGCGCCCATGCCCGACCCGAGCCGGCCCGAGACGAACAGCGCCGCCAGCACGTCGATCAGCAGAAGCCCCAGCGCCCCGGCGAGGAACGCGCCCTTCAGGGCCTGTTCCTCGGTGGCCTCGAGCCCTTCGACGGGGATCCGGTCGGGCCAGGTCGTGGCCACCAGCTCGGTCTCGGGCCCGACCGCGTTCAGCGCCACCCGCCGGTCCGTGCCCGCATAAAGGCCGGGCGGCAGCGCCGGCCCCGGTGTGCCCTCGGCGAGACGCTCGCCCGCCACACCCGCCACCTCGCCCGAGTCGCGCGGCGTGCCGAACCCGTCGAGCACCACCTCGGGCACCCAGACCTGCCCCGCCAGATCGGCCGCATCCGGCGCGGTGGGGCGGGTCGAGACGGCCAGCCGTTCGAGCATCTGCACGAAGAGGCCCGAGAGCGGCAGGCTCGACCATTCGGCATTGGCCGTGACATGGACCAGCACCACCTGCCCCTGCCCCACCGCCTTGCGCGTCACAAGGGGCGTCCCATCGGCCAGCGAGGCGATGGTGCGCTGGCCCAGCTCGGGATCGGGCTGCGCCAGAACCTGCGCCGACACCGACACTTCGGGCGGGACCGGCAGGCCGTGGAAGGGCGAGCCTTCGGGGAAGGGCGCCAGCGTCTTTGGCTCACCCCAGCTCATCGCGCCGCCGACCGTGCGGCCGCCCTCGCGCAGCCGCACCGGCAGCAGGGGATCTTCGGTCATCCGGCTCACGTCCGACGAGGCCAGTTGCGGGCCGGCGAAGCGCAGCAGCAACCCGCCGCTGTCGAGCCAGTCGAGGATGGCATCCTGCTCGGATTGCGTGAGGCGCGCGACATCGGCCAGCACCACCACGTCCGGGCTGGCCAGCAGCACATCCTGGAGCGATCCGTCGATCAGGTCGGCCACCGGCTCCAGCGCCTGCCGCAGATAGTGGGTCGGCGACAGAAGCTGAAGCTGCTCGCGCCCCGCGCGGCCCGCGATCAGCGCCACCTTGCGCCGCTTGAGGCTGTCGTCGGTCAGGCTGACGGCGCCCGCCGACCGCACGCCCGCAATCTCGAAGCGCGAGATGCGGTTGCGCAACTCGGGCGGGAGCGAGAGCGCGGCACTGGCCTCGTCCGAACCGGCGCCGAACTCGACCGTGGCACGGGCCAACTCGCGCTCGATCCCGGCGGGGTCGAGGCCGCGGGCCAGAACCTCGACCGTCACCGCGTCGGCCGCCGGTTCGCGCAGCGCCGTCAACTGCACGGCCCCGTCGGCAAAACCCGCGGGGCGCAGGGCGAGGACAGGGCGCGGGCTCTGGAACAGGGTCACCGGGCCACGGGACTCGAGCGCCACCAGCAGCGTCTCGCGCCCCGGATGATCCAGCCCGTCCGACAGCCAGAAGCTCTGGAACCGGCCCTCGGGCAGCGCCTCGGCCCAGGGGCCGAGGTCGGGTATCCAGGGATGCGGGGCCAGGGCCGCCAGCCGGCCCTCCCATGCGCCCGCGCTCTGGAAGGCGGGGGGCTCGGGCCGGTCGGTCAGACGCACCACCGCTACGGGGCGGCCGTCGCGGCCAGCCTCTTCCACCAGCGCCGAGGCGCGCTCGATCCGCCGCGGCCAGTCGCGCGCGTCGGCCCAACTGCCATCGAGCAGGATCAGGAGCGGCCCGGTTCCGGGCTCGCGCACCTGCGGATTGAGCACCGGCCCCGCAAAGGCCACGATGGCCGCCGCCACGGCAAGCATCCGCAGCAAGAGAAGCCACCAGGGGGTCTTGTCGGTCTCGGTCTCGTCGTCGGTGAGGCCGAGCAGCAGCGCCACCCCCGGAAAGCGCCGCCGGATCGGCGCTGGCGGCACGGCGCGCAGCAGGAGCCACAGCACCGGCAGCAGCACGAGCCCCAGCAGGATCCAGGGCGCGGTGAAACCGACGGGGCCCAGGATCCACATCAGGAGGTGCGCTCCAGCGCGCGATAGAGCCAGAGCAGTGCGGGCAGCGCCCCCTGCCCGGTGTGGTGGCAGTGATAGTGCCAGCCCGAGGCCCGGGCGAGCGTCGCCAGACGATCCTTGCGCTGCGCCAGCCGCTCGAGATACCGGGTGCGCAGGTCGCCCGCGCGCAGCGTCTCGTGGCGCAGGCTGCCGCCCATCGACTCGAAGATCGTGCGCCCGTCAAAGGGAAAGGCCTCTTCGGCGGGGTCCAGGACCTGCAGAAGCGCGCCGCGGACGTCGCGATCCGCCGCCCGCTCCAGCGCGCGCTCGATCGCCTCCAGGTCGCCCAGGAAGTCCGAGATGAACACCATCCGCCCGTGCGCCACGAGGCCTGCGAGGTCGGGTCGGCCGTAGTCCGAGGCGCCCTCGTCGGCCAGCGCATCGGCAAGACGCAGGATCTGCGACCGACCCGAGCGGGGCCGCGCGATCTCGCCGGCCAGCCCCACCCGCTCGCCGCCGCGCAGCAGCAGCACGGCCAGCGCCAGCGCCACCAGCCGGGCGCGGTCGGATTTCGGCTCGCGCGCACGGTCGCCCGAGAAGGACATCGAGCGCGACCCGTCCACCCAGAAGAGCACGGTCTGCGCCGCCTGCCATTCACGCTCGCGCACGAAATGGCTGTCCGAGCGGGCCGAGCGGCGCCAGTCGATCATGCGGGCGCTGTCCCCCTCATGGGCGGGGCGGTACTGCCAGAACTCGTCGCCCATGCCCGCCCGCCGCCGCCCGTGCTCGCCAAGGATCACGGTCGCGGCGAGATGCTCGGCCGAGGCCAGAAGGGGCGGCAGGGCCTGCCCCAGCGCCTCGGCCCGCGGGCGGAGGGCGAGGATGTCGCTCACTGGGCCGCCCAGTCGGCCGAGCCGTCGCCCATTTGCCGCGTGACGACGCGATCAATCACCCCGGCAAGGCTCTCGCCACGCGCCCGGGCCGCGAAGTTGAGCTGCATCCGGTGGCTGAGGACAGGCCGGGCCAGCGCCGCCACATCCTCGACCGAGGGCGCCAGCCGCCCCGAGAGCAGCGCCCGCGCCCGCACCGTCAGCATCAGCGCCTGCGCCGCCCGCGGCCCCGGCCCCCACGAGAGCACCTCGGCCAGCCCCGCGCCCTCGGGCTCGCCGGGTCGGCAGGCGCGGACCAGATCGAGGATCGCCTCGACCACCGCATCGCCCACCGGCATCCGCCGCAGAAGGCCCTGCGCCGCGATCAGCTCTTCGCCGGTAAAGACCTGATGCACCTGCGCATCCTCGGCGCCGGTGGTGGCGATCAGGATCTCGCGCTCGGTCGCCCGGTCGGGGTAATCGACGTCCACCTGCACGAGGAAGCGGTCAAGCTGCGCCTCGGGCAGGGGATAGGTGCCCTCCTGCTCGATCGGGTTCTGGGTCGCCAGCACATGGAACGGCCGGCCCAGCGGGCGATGCTTGCCGGCAATCGTCACCTCGCGCTCCTGCATGGCCTGCAAGAGCGCCGACTGGGTGCGGGGACTGGCGCGGTTGATCTCGTCGGCGAGCAAGAGCTGGCAGAAGATCGGCCCCTCGATGAAGCGGAAGGCCCGCGCGCCGTCGGCGGTCATGTCCAGCACCTCGGAGCCGAGGATGTCGGCGGGCATCAGGTCGGGCGTGAACTGGATGCGGTTGCCCTTCAACCCCATCACCGTCGAGAGCGTGTCCACCAGCCGCGTCTTGCCCAGCCCCGGCAGGCCCACCAGCAGCGCGTGCCCGCCGCAGAGCATCGCGCCCAGAACAAGCTCCACCACCCGCTCCTGGCCGATGAAGCGGCGGGAAATGCTGGCCTTGGCCTCGGCCAGCTTCGCCTCAAGCGCTTCGATCTCGGCAACAAGTGCAGCGGCGTCGGCCATGACAACTCTCCCGGGGGCGTTATATGAGCATCTGACCAAACTATGACGTGCGGCACAAATGGCAAAAAGCGGGAAGGCACAAATGATCGTGAAACCTTCGGCCGAAGGCGTGATGGCCCAGGCCGCGGCCGCCGCGAAAAAAGGCCCCGCGCCGGTCCATCTGTGGAATCCGCCCTTCTGCGGCGATCTCGACATCCGCATCGCGCGGGACGGGACGTGGTTCTATCAGGGCACGCCGATCGGCCGGCCCGAGATGGTGCGGCTCTTCTCGTCGATCCTGAAGCGCGAGGACGGGAAGTATTTCCTCGTCACCCCGGTCGAGAAGGTGGGGATCGCCGTCGATGACGCGCCCTTCGTCGCCGTGGATTTCGAGGCGACCGGAGAATGCCCCGACCAGACGGTGACCTTCACCACACAGGTCGGCGACGAGGTGACGGCTGGCCCCGACCACCCGATCCGGGTCGCGCGGGCCGAGGACGGCGAGCCCTCGCCCTATGTCATGGTGCGCGCGGGGCTCGAGGCGCTGATCGACCGCAAGTCCTTCTACCGGCTGGTCGAGATCGGCGTCCATCACGAGGGCTGGTTCGGCCTGTGGTCGGGCGGCGCCTTCTTCCCCATCATCCCCTCGGACGAGTTGCCCGCATGATCCCTGCCCGCTTCGCGCCGGTCCTGTTCGGCTTCATCCTGTCGGGCCTGATGTCGGCCATCGTGTCGGGGGTGGCGACGCTGAAGGCCGTGGGCCTGCCGCCGGGCTTTGCGCTGCAATGGCTGGGGGCCTGGCTCACCTCCTGGAGCATCGCCTTTCCCTCGGTCCTTGTGGTGGCGCCGGTGGCGCGTCGGGCGGTCGATCGCCTCGTGCGTCGCTGAGGGGCCTTGCCCGCGCGGCCCCGGTCGCTATCATGCGCCGCCAGTCGCAACCCAAAGGAGCCCGCCCGCATGCCCATCGACGCCCCCGAAACAGTCGTCGTTTCGACCTGGAAGGTCGCTTGCGACGGAGGCGAGGGTGCACTCGGCCATCCGCGCGTCTGGCTGACGATCCCGCACGAGACCGGCTTCGTCGAATGCGGCTATTGCGACCGCCGCTTCGTGCATGAGACCTTCGCCCAGGCGAAGTGACCGAAGGGCCCTTCTCGGGGCGACCGATACATTCCGGGGAGGGCGCCATGACGTTCGGCAAGGGCCACCATCTGCATCTCATCGACGGCTCGGCCTTCATCTTCCGCGCCTATCACGCGCTGCCTCCGCTGACGCGGAAATCCGACGGCCTGCCGGTGGGCGCCGTCGCGGGCTTCTGCAACATGCTGTTCCGCTATGTCGAGAACAACAAGGGCCCCGACGCGCCGACCCATGTCGCGGTGATCTTCGACCATTCCTCGAAGACCTTCCGCAACGAGATCTACCCGCTCTACAAGGCCCAACGCCCGGAGCCGCCCGAGGATCTGCGCCCGCAGTTTCCCCTGACGCGCGAGGCGACGCGGGCCTTCAACATCCCCTGCATCGAGACCGAGGGCTTCGAGGCCGACGACATCATCGCGGCGCTGGCCTGCCGCGCGCGGGAGGCGGGAGGCACCTGCACGATCCTGTCCTCGGACAAGGACCTGATGCAGCTGGTGGGCGACGGGGTCGAGATGCTCGACCCGATGAAGAACAAGCGCATCGGCCGCGACGAGGTGATCGAGAAGTTCGGCGTCCCGCCCGAGCGGGTGGTGGACGTGCAGGCGCTGGCGGGCGATTCCGTGGACAACGTGCCGGGCGCGCCGGGCATCGGGATCAAGACCGCGGCGCTGCTGATCCAGGAATACGGCGACCTCGAAGGCCTGCTTGCGCGGGCGGGCGAGATCAAGCAGCCCAAGCGCCGCGCCGCCATCGAGGACAACGCCGAGCAGATCCGCATCTCGAAGCGGCTGGTGGAACTGGACTGCAACACGCCGCTCGACTTTGCGCTCGAGGATCTCGAGGTGCGGCTTCCGGTGGCGGACGAGCTTCTGGGCTTCCTCAACCGGATGGAGTTCCGCACGCTGACGACCCGTGTGGCCGCGAGCCTGAAGGTCGAGCCGCCCCCTGCCCCCACGGCCTTCGTGGTCCAGAACGAGAGCGTGCCCGAGATCGTCGAGCAGGTCGAGGCGGCGCTGCCCGTCGACAGCGCCTCCTATGCCTGCGTGCGCGACGCCGAGGCGCTGGCCGCATGGATCGCGCGCATCCGCGAGCGGGGCCATGTCGCCATCGACACCGAGACCACCAGCCTCGACGAGATGCGGGCCGAACTGGTGGGCATCTCGCTCTGCGTCGAGGCGGGATCGGCCTGCTACATCCCGCTCGGCCACCGCGCGGGCGGGGGCGATCTGTTCGGCAGCTTGGATCTCGTGGCCGACCAGATCCCGCTCGATCTGGCGCTCTCGATGCTGAAGCCGGTGCTGGAGGATGACGCGATCCTCAAGATCGGCCAGAACATGAAATACGATGCCAAGATCTTCGCGCGGCATGGCATCCGGGTCGCGCCGATCGACGACACGATGCTGATGTCCTACGCGATGCACGCCGGCCGCCACGGGCATGGCATGGACGAGCTGTGCGATACCTACCTCGGCCACAAGCCCATCGCGATCAAGACGCTTCTGGGGTCGGGCAAGAGCCAGATCACCTTCGACCGGGTGCCGGTGGATCAGGCGGTCTGCTACGCCGCCGAGGATGCCGATGTCACGCTGCGGCTGTGGCGGCTGTTCAAGCCGCAGCTGCACCGCGCGCGGGTGTCGACGGTCTATGAGACGCTGGAGCGCCCGCTTGTCCCGGTCCTGGCCGAGATGGAGATGGCGGGGGTGCAGGTCGACCGCGATACGCTTTCGCGCATGTCGAACGCCTTCGCACAGAAGATGGCCGCGCTCGAGGCCGAGATCCACGGCCTCGCCGGCGGCCCCTTCAACGTCGGCAGTCCCAAGCAGCTGGGCGAGATCCTGTTCGAGCGGATGAGCCTTCAGGGCGGGGTCAAGGGCAAGAACGGCGCCTGGGGCACCGGCGCCGACGTGCTGGAGGATCTGGCGGCCGAGGGCCACGACCTGCCCGCCCGCGTGCTGGACTGGCGCCAGCTCTCCAAGCTGAAATCGACCTATACCGACGCGCTGCAGGAGCACATCCACCCCGAGACGGGACGCGTTCACACCTCCTATTCCATCGCGGGGGCGAACACCGGACGCCTCGCCTCGACCGACCCGAACCTGCAGAACATTCCCGTCCGCACCGAGGAAGGCCGCCGCATCCGCGAGGCCTTCGTGGCGCCGAAGGGCAAGCTGCTGGTCAGCCTCGACTATTCCCAGATCGAGCTGCGCATCCTGGCCCATATCGCCGACATCCCGGCGCTGAAGCAGGCCTTCCGCGAAGGGCACGACATCCACGCCATGACGGCCGCGGAGATGTTCAACGTGCCGCTGGAGGGGATGGACCCGATGGTGCGCCGGCAAGCCAAGGCGATCAACTTCGGGGTGATCTACGGCATCTCGGGCTTTGGGCTGGCGCGCAACCTGCGCATCCCGCGCGCCGACGCCCAGGGCTTCATCGACCGCTATTTTGAGCGCTTCCCCGGCATCCGCGCCTACATGGACGAGACGGTGGCCTTTGCGAAGGCCCACGGTTTCGTCCAGACCCTGTTCGGCCGCCGCATCAACACGCCCGAGATCAACGCCAAGGGCCCCGGTGCGGGCTTTGCCCGCCGCGCGGCGATCAACGCGCCGATCCAGGGAACCGCGGCCGATGTGATCCGCCGCGCCATGATCCGCATGCCGAAGGCGCTCGACGGGCTGCCGGCGAAGATGCTGCTGCAGGTCCATGACGAACTGCTGTTCGAGGTGGACGAGGCGGCGGTGGACCCGGTGATCGCCCGGGTCCGCGAGGTGATGGAAAGCGCCTCCGAGCCGGCGGTGAAACTGTCGGTGCCGCTGACGGTGGATGCGGGCCGCGGCGCCAACTGGGCCGAGGCCCACTGAGCCTCAGTCGCGCCGCGACAGCATCGGCCCCAGCGGCCGGCCGGCCAGGATGTGCATGTGGTAGTGGGGCACCTCCTGCACCGCATCGAGCCCTGCGTTCGAGACGGTGCGGAACCCGTCGCCGCCCGCGCCGGGGCTGATCCCCAGGTCGGCGCAGACCCGCGCGGCGGTGCGGTGGAAATCCACGATCTCCTCGGCGCTCGCCTCGGCCGCGAAATGGTCGAAACAGACATAGGCGCCCTTCGGGATCACCAGCAGGTGATGCGGCGTCTGCGGGCGGATGTCGCGGAAGACAAGCGTGTGCTCGGTCTCGAGCACCGTGTCGTTCGGGATCTCGCCGCGCAGGATGCGGGCAAAGATGTTCTGCGGGTCGTAGTCGTAGGCCATGCGTTCATCCATCCTCGGAGATACCGCCCGGAAGCGTCCGGCCAAACCTCCGAAATCCCCGCGCCAAGCGCAAGGGGCCGCGGCGCGCCGGGTCCGCCTTCCGCGGCAGCGGCGCGCGGCGATGGCCCCGGAGGGGCCTGAGCCGCGCGCCTCCCCCCGCTCAGATCGCGCCGTGACGCTTGAACAGCGCCTTCAGATCGGCCTCGGCCCGGGCGCCGATATGGCTGATGACCTCCGAGGCCGCGATGCAGCCCATCCGCCCCGCCGCCTCATGGCCATGCCCGTTGGTGATCCCCCACAGGAACGCCCCGGCGAACAGGTCCCCCGCCCCGGTCGCATCGACGATCTTCGTCGGAATGGCCGGCACATGCCAGTGCTGCCCCTCGGCCAGCACATGCGCCCCCTTCTCGCTTTCGGTGCAGGCGACGATCGCCACCTCGGCGGCGGCGGCCTTCAGCGCCGCGCCGAAATCCTCGGTCTGGTACATCGACAGCAGTTCCGCCCGGTTCGCGAACAGCAGGTCCACGTCCTCTCGGATCATCCTGCGGAAGGCGTCGCGGTGGCGCTCGACGCAGAACGGGTCGGACAGCGTCACCGACACCCGGCCCCCCGCCCCCTTCGCCGCCGCGATGGCCTTGGCAAAGGCGCGGTGGCTGTCGGGCCCGTCGAAGCGATAGCCCTCCAGATAGATCCACTCGGAAGCCGCCACCTGCGCCTCGTCGATGTCATCGGCGGTCAGGAACTCGGACCAGCCGAGATAGGTGTTCATCGACCGCTCGCCGTCCGGGGTGACCAGCACGATGCAGCGCCCCGTCTCCTGCGCGCCACCCTTCGGCGCCATCGGCGTCTCGTAGACCGCCCCCTGCGCGCGCAGGTCATGGGCGAAGATCGCACCCAGCTGGTCGTCGCAGACCTTGCCGACATAGGCTGTCCGGCCGCCCAGATGCGCGATCCCCGCGATCGTGTTGGCGGCCGACCCGCCCGAGATCTCCTGCGCAGGGCCGATGCGACCGTAAAGCTCCACCGCGCGATCCATGTCGATCAGCTGCATGATGCCCTTGCCCACCCCGTTCGCGTCAAGGAAACCATCGTCGCAATGGGAAAGCACATCGACCATCGCATTGCCGATGCCGACCACCTGGAACGTCTTCATGCTGTCTTGTCCTCGTAAAGGCAGAGATCGCGGATCGGGCAGATGCCGCATTTCGGTTTGCGCGCGACGCAGATGTAGCGGCCGTGCAGGATGAGCCAGTGGTGCGCATGCAGCGCGAAGGGCGCGGGCACATGATCCTCGAGCGCCCGCTCGACCGCCTCGACATCGCGGCCGGGCGCGATGCCGGTGCGGTTGGCCACGCGGAATATGTGCGTGTCCACCGCCATCGCCGGCTGGTGGAACCACATGTTCAGCACCACATTCGCCGTCTTCCGCCCCACCCCCGGCAGCGACTGGAGCGCCGCGCGCGACGCGGGCACCTCGCCGTCGTAGTGATCGACGAGCAGGCGGCTCAGCGCGATCACGTTCTTCGCCTTGTTGCGGTAGAGGCCGATGGTGCGGATATGCTCGGTCAGCCCCTCCTCGCCCAGCTCCAGCATCTGGGCGGGCGTTGTCACCCGGGCAAAGAGCGCGCGCGTGGCCTTGTTCACCCCGGCATCCGTCGCCTGCGCCGACAGCGCCACCGCCACGAGCAGCGTGTAGGCGTTCACATGTTCAAGCTCGCCCTTCGGCTCCGGCTCCAGCGCATGGAGGCGGGTGAAGATCTCGTGGATCGTGCGGTAATCGAGTTGGCGCGCCATTGCCGCAACCTATGCCCGAGGCCGCAGGGCGGGGCAAGCGAAGCCGCAGGAATCGGGTCGCGGCGGCCCGTCGCGGCCGCTAGGGTCGGCACAACAGATCCGAGGAGCCGCCATGACCGACAGCCTCGCCCCCGAGCGCCCCGCCTATCATTACGCCGTCATCGCCCGCGCGCTCGCCGAGATCGACGCGGGCGGCCCCGGCCTCTCGCTCGAGGATCTGGCGGCCCGGATCGGCCTCAGCCCGGCGCATTTCCAGCGCATCTTCTCGCAATGGGTCGGCGTGTCGCCCAAACGCTACCAGCAGTATCTGACGCTGGACCATGCGCGCCGGCTTCTGGCCGAGCGGTTCACCGTGCTCGACACGGCCCTGGCCACGGGCCTGTCCGGGGCGGGCCGGCTCCATGACCTGTTCCTGCGCTGGGAAGCGATGAGTCCCGGCGACTTCGCCCGCGCCGGCGCGGGACTCGAGATCCGCTGGGGGGTCTTTCCCTCCCCCTTCGGCGAGGCGCTGGTCATGGCCACGCCCCGCGGCATCTGCGGCCTCGCCTTCTGCGCCGAGACGGGCCGCGAGGCCGCCATGGCCGACCTCGCCGGCCGCTGGCCGGCAGCCCGGTTTGTCGAGGCCCCCGCGGACGTGGCACCCATGGCCGAGGCGGCCTTTGCGGGCGGGGCGGCCGACCTGCACCTGATCGGGGCGCCGTTCCAGATCAAGGTGTGGGAGGCGTTGCTGCGCATCCCTTCGGGTCATGTGACGACCTATTCCGAGATCGCGCAGGCCATCGGCCATCCCGCCGCGGTGCGCGCCGTGGGCACGGCCGTCGGGCGCAACCCCGTCTCGTTCCTCATTCCCTGTCACCGCGCGCTGCGCAAGTCGGGGGCTCTGGGCGGTTATCACTGGGGCCTGCCGGTCAAGCGCGCCATGCTGGCCTGGGAGGCCGCGCGGACGGACGCAATCGCGTGATCTCGGCAGCTTTTCGCCATGCTGCTCCATGGAACCCTCTCCCTCGCCTGTCGCTTGTGCGATATGCAGGGGCGCACCCATCTCCGGGAGCCAAGGACAATTCGTGAGGCGGCAATGAAGATCGTGAAATCCCCCTTTGTGCTGATGACGGCCGGCGTCGTGCTTCTGGCCGGCTGCGACCCCTACGCCAGCGGCGGCAATCCCGGCATGGGCGCCCCCGGCAGCTACACCCGTGAGAACCCCCGCGCTTCGGCCGGCATCGCCACCGGCGCGATCCTCGGTGGTCTCGTCGGGGCCTCGGCCAGCGACAACAAGCTCGAGAAGGCCGTGGTCGGCGCGGCGGTGGGCGGCATCCTGGGCGGCGCTGTCGGCTCGGCGCTCGACCGCCAGGCCGCGGACCTGCGCAACTCGATCGGAAACAGCCAGGTGAGCGTGACCAACACCGGCTCGGAGCTGGTCGTGACCATGCCGCAGGACATCCTCTTCGCCACCGACAGCGCGAACCTCCGGCCCGACCTGCAGCGCGATCTCGCCGCCGTGGCGCAGAACCTGCTGCGCTACCCGAACTCCACGATCATGGTGGTGGGCCACACCGACAGCACGGGCTCGGCGGCCTACAACCAGGATCTGTCCTTGCGCCGGGCCCAGTCCGTCGCGGGCGTGCTGATCGGAAACGGCGTGCCCTCCTACCGGGTCGCATCCCTCGGCCGCGGCGAGGATCAGCCCATCGCCTCGAACCTGACGCCCGAGGGCCGCGCCCAGAACCGGCGCGTGGACATCATCATCCGCCCGACCAACTGACACGGGCGGCGGGCCTTCGGGCCCGCCCCCTTCCCGGGACGCCTTTCCCGTTGAGCTTCCGCCCCTGCGGTCATAGATTCAGACCGGTTCGAGGGGAGCTTTGATGCCATTCCAGAAGATCCAGTCCGAAAAGCTGTCGCAGAGTGTGATGCGGCAGATCGAGCTTCTGATCCTGCGCGGCGTTCTCCGGCCCGGAGAGCGGCTGCCCTCGGAGCGGGACCTCTCCGAGCGGCTGGGCGTCTCGCGCCCCTCCCTGCGTGACGCGATCGCCGAACTGCAGGAGCGGGGACTGCTGGTCAGTCGCCCCGGCTCCGGCATCTTCGTCGCCGAGGTGCTGGGATCGGCCTTCGCCCCCGCGCTGGTCGAGCTGTTCGCCAGCCACGAAGAGGCCGTGTTCGACTACATCGACTTCCGTCGCGACCTCGAGAGCCTCTCGGCCGAGCGCGCGGCCAGCCGGGCCTCGGACACCGACCTCCAGGTGATCGACACGATCTTTCGCAAGATGGAGGCCGCGCATCTGAAACGCGATCCCTCGGACGAGGCGGCGCTCGATGCCCAGTTTCACATGGCCATCATCGAGGCGAGCCACAATGTCGTCATGCTGCACATGATGCGTTCGATGTTCGACCTGCTTCGGAACGGGGTCTTCTACAATCGCCAGATGATGTTCCGGCAGCGCACGACGCGCGAGTCGCTGCTCGACCAGCATCGGCGCATCAACGGGGCCCTGCAGGCGCGCGATCCGCAAGAGGCGCGGGCCGCGGTGGAGCTGCACCTCGGCTATGTCGAGAAGGCCGTGACCGAGGGGCTCCGCGCCGATCGGCACGAGGCGGTGGCCCGGCAGCGGCTCGAGCATGAGAAGAACCGCTAGGCCGGCCGCCTCTCGCAGGGCAGCAAGGGGCGCCGCGATGAGGGGGCAACCCCCGCTTCGCCCGGAAGGCCGGCCTATGACAAAGGCCCGGTCCTCGCGGACCGGGCCTTGCCTTTGATCTGTCAGCCGCTCAGTGGAAGCGGGCTTCCACTTCCTTGATCGACTCGTCGATGGAGGCCGAGGTCGCCGCCGGCGTCATCTGGCGAGCCAGCACGTCCGAGGCCGCGGCCACGGCGACCGAGATCGCCTGCTCGCGGATCGCCCGCACCGCACCGGCCTCCGCCGAAGCGATCTGGTCCTCGGCCGCGGCGAGACGCCGGGCGATCGAGGCCTTCAGGTCGGCCTTGGCCTGTTCGGCCGCGGCCTGCGCCTCGTCCCGGGCCGAAGCCACGATGCGAGCCGCCTGCTCCTGCACTTCCTTCTGCTTGCGGTCGTAGGAGGCGAGGATGGTCCGCGCTTCCTCGCGCAGGGCGCGGGCCTCTTCCAGCTCGCTGCGGATCTGCACCGCGCGCCGATCCAGCATCCCGAGGATGCGGCCCGGCACCTTGGCATAGACCAGGATCCCCATGAAGATGAGGAAGGCGAGCGTCACGATGAAGTTCGTGTTCGACAGCGAGAAGAACGGCCCCGTGGCCGCCATCGCCGGCGAAGCGGCCAGCGCCGCGAGGATCGAGAGCTTCTTCATCCCGCTCACCCCTTCATCCGGGCCGCGACGGCCGCATCGACGCTGGCCGCGTCGGACTTTCCGCCCAGGGCCGCAACGAGCGCCTCGGCCGTATCCTTCGCCACCTCGGTCACGCTTTGCAGCGCGCCCGCGCGGATCTCGGAAATGCGCGACTCGGACTCGGCCGATTTCGCGGCAATCTCGGAATCGGCCTTCGCCGTGGCCACGGCCAGTTCGGCCTGGATGGCCGCCCGGGTCTCGGCAATGATGGCCTGAGCTTCGGCACGGGCCTTCGCCAGCGCCTCGTTATAGGCTTTCTCGGCCAGAACGGCCTTCTGCTTCAGCTCTTCGGCCGCGGCCAGATCGTTGGTGATCGTGCCACGACGTTCGGCGAGAACGGCCCCGATCCGGGGCAGAGCCACCCGCGTCAGCAGGAAATAGATCGCGACCAGTGTGACCAGAAGCCAGAAGATCTGGTTCGGCCAGTAGTCGAAGTTGAGCTGCGGCATGCCAACGGCTTGCCCAGCGTGGCCGGCCGCACCCGCCGCTTCATGCACTTCGGTTTCCATCTCGTTCTCCTGCAGCCCCGATGCTCCGGCCGGAGGGGCGCGAGGCCCGACCGGCCGGGTTCGCCGTCATCAGACGGCGAACATCAGCAGGAGCGCGATCAGGAACGAGAAGATGCCGAGAGCTTCCGCGAAGGCGATGCCAACGAAGAGGTTCGCCATCTGGCCCGGAGCGGCCGACGGGTTGCGGAGGGCGCCGGCGAGGAAGTTGCCAGCGACGTGGCCCACGCCGATACCAGCACCGCCGAGGCCGATGGTGGCCAGGCCCGCGCCGATGAATTTGCCCATTTCTGCGATATCGCCTTCCATAGCATTCAGCTCCTTGGTGGAATGGTCAATTGAGGGTTTTCGGGGTCCGACCTCAGTGGTGGGCGTCGCCCACCGCGTCACGAAGGTAGACGCAGGTCAGGATGGTGAAGACATAGGCCTGCACGACGGCGACCAGCAGCTCGAGCGCATAGATCGCGGTCACGGCGCCGACGACGACCGGCGAGACCACCGCGATCGAGGCAAAGCCCGCGATCACCTTGATCACCGCGTGGCCGGCCATCATGTTGCCGGCAAGTCGGATCGAGTGGCTGACGGGGCGCACGAAGTAGGAGATCACCTCGATCACGGCCAGCACCGGACGGATGGCCAGCGGCGCCGACGTCACCCAGAACATCTTGAGGAAGCCGGGGCCGTTCCTCATGAAGCCGAGAGCTGTCACGCCGACGAAGACCATGAGCGCGAGCGGCACGGTCACGGCCATGTGGCTCGTGGTGGTGAAGGAGAGGGGCAGCAGGCCCAGCACGTTCCCGCAGAGGACGAAGAGGAACAGCGTCATCACATAGGGGAAGTATTTCACCCCCTCGTGGCCGGTCACTTCCTCGACCATATTGTGGATGAAGCCGTAGAGCAGTTCCGCGACCGACTGGCTGCGCGAGGGCACGATCGCCCGGCGCCGCGTGCCGAGCACGAGGATCGCCGCGATCACCAGCACCGCGATCGCCATCCACATGGTGACATTGGTGATGTCATACCAGTGGATGTTGGTGGTGCACTCGTTCATCGGCGAGGCGCTCTCCGTGTGGCAGAAGAGCTTCCTCACGATGAACTGGTCCATCGGGTGAATGGCCAACCCGGTGTGCTCGACTTCCGTTTCCACGCGTCAATCCCCTCTTGCAGACGTGTCTGCCGTCCTGTCCCGATCCGACACCTGAAGCTGCCGCGCGGTCCGCAGCATTGTCTTCACCCCGGCGACGAACCCCAGCAGGGCGAAGATCATCAGGAAGATGGGCATCGTGCCGAACGTCCAGTCCAGCCCGTAGCCGATCGCCAGACCCAGCACCATGCCGGAGACCAGTTCGATCACCATCCGCCAGGCAACTTCACCCTGCGAAAATCCCTTGCCTGCCGTCGAACGCCCACTCTTGCGACCCGAGTTCGCCTTCGCGATCCGCTCTTCCAGCGCCCGCAGCCGGTCGGGATCGGGCTCTTCCGCCATCCTGAGCGTCCCTTCAACAGTCCCGGCCTTCCTAAGCAGGGGTCGGCACCGAGTCAAGCCGCCATTTATCGGCGCTTTACCATTGAAATACAATGGTTTTCCCGAGGGTCGGGCCACGCCGGGACGGCGGTTTGGGCGCTAACGGAGGCCCCGCACACATTCAACCTCGAGGTTGACGATGCCGCGGCGCCGCGTCACACCAAGGCCATGACCGGCGCTCTCGACATCATCTTCTCGGCCTTGGCCGACCCGACGCGGCGGGCGATCCTGACCATGCTGCTCGAGGACGACATGGCGGTGACCGACGTCGCCCACCCGTTTGACATGTCACTGGCCGCCATCTCGAAGCATCTTCAGGTGCTGGCCGAGGCGGGCCTCATCACGCAGGAAAAGCGCGGCCGGGTGAAATGGTGCAAGCTGGAACCCGACGCGCTCAAGGCGGCCTCGGTCTGGATGCAGGGCTTTGGCCAGTTCGAGCCGGTGAACCTCGACGCGTTCGAACGGTTCCTGGCGTGCGAACTGGACGAGCGCCACGAGCCGCCAGACGCCCCCCTGCCCTGAGCCCTTCAGAAGTCGGGCTTCACACCGGGCAACTTCAGCTCGATCAGCAGGTCGCGCACCTCCTGCCGCGCCGCGATGTTCGAGAGGCTGAGCTGCTCCACCCCTGTGTCGCGAAGGTCGAGAAGCGTCAGACCGCGCGGAAAGAGTTCGCGGAAGATCACCCGCTCGGAAAAGCCCGCGGCGACGCGGAAGCCGATCCGACGCGAGAGATCCTCGAGTGCCGCCCCCACCTTCTTCTTGTTGTGCATCTGCTGGGCCCCGAGGCGGTTGCGCAGCACGATCCAGTCGATCGGCTTGAGCCCGGCCTGCGCGCGGAACTGCCGCGCGCTCCAGACCATCTCGGCGTAGATCGAGGGCCCCTTGACCTTGCCGCTTTCGGGATCAAGGCGGGCGAGCAGGTCGAAATCAACGAAACTGTCGTTCAGCGGCGTCACCAGCGTGTCCGCGAGCGAGTGGGCCACCTGGCTCAGCCGCGTGTGCGAGCCGGGGCAGTCGATCAGGATGAAGTCCGAAACCGGGCCGAGATCGGCCATCCCCTTGGCAAGCCGCACGTCGAGCGGGTTCTCTCCCTCGGGCACCTCACCCTCCTCGACGTCGGGCAGGAGTCGGTAGTCGGGCATCGGCAGCGCAAGCCCCGAGCTGGCCGCAAAGGCCTGCCGGTTCTCGACGTAGCGGCCGAAACTGCGCTGGCGCAGATCGAGGTCGAGCGCGCCCACGCGGAAGCCGAGCCGCACGAGCGCGGTCGCTACATGCATGCAGGTCGTGGATTTGCCCGAGCCACCCTTCTCGTTGCCCACCACGATGATATGCGCCACGGGAAGCCCTCTTTACTTGCCCCTCCGTCCGCGACTAGCCGCTGTCTCTCATCGGCGCAAGGGCACGGGGGGCCGCGGCCCCATTCCCGCGGGCAGGCATGGCGCGAAGAGCGCAGCCGACGAGGCGACGGGCGCGGGACCGCCATCAGGCGCGGATCGACGCGGGCCGGTGGTTCGGCGGCGACCGCGTGCCGAAGACTCCGCTCCAAAGGAAAAGGGCGCACCCGAGGCGCGCCCTTCGCAGAAGTCGGTCCGAACTCAGAAGCCGAGGCCGGCGTACTTGTTCTTGAACTTCGACACGCGGCCCCCGGTGTCCATCAGCTTGGCGGTGCCGCCGGTCCAGGCGGGATGGGCGAGCGGGTCGATCTCGAGCGCCATCTGTTCGCCTTCCTTGCCCCAGGTCGAGCGGACCTGGAACACGGTGCCGTCCGTCATCTTGACGTCGATCATGTGGTAGTCGGGGTGGATGCCCTTTTTCATCGGCGCCGCTCCTTACTCGGATTTTTCTTTGTAGTTGGTGACTTCCGCGATCCGGGCCGACTTGCCGCGGCGCGAGCGGAGGTAGTAGAGCTTCGCGCGGCGCACGCGGCCACGACGCACCACCTCGATCGAGTCGATGTTGGTCGAGTAGAGCGGGAAGACGCGCTCGACGCCTTCGCCGAAGGAGATCTTGCGCACGGTGAACGAGGCCGAGATCGTGTTGCCGCCCTTGCGGCCGATCACGACGCCTTCGTAGTTCTGCACACGCGAGCGGGTGCCTTCGGTCACCTTGTAGCCGACGCGAACGGTGTCGCCGGCCTTGAAATCCGGGATGGTCTTGCCGAGGGCGGCGATCTGCTCCGCCTCGAGTTGTGCGATCAGGTTCATCGCAAGTCCTTTCCTCTGCTCGCGGTTTCCCCGCGAAGTGATGCCGCCTCAGAGCTCTCGGTCTTCGTCCGGGTCCCTACCCTGCGCCGCAAGGTAAGCCCGCCAGAGATCAGGCCTGCGTTCCTTCGTCAGCCTTTCGGCCTCGGCCCTCCGCCAGCGGGAGATGTTCGCGTGATGGCCGGAAAGAAGAATCTCCGGGATCGCGCGATCCTGCCAGACGGTCGGCCTCGTATACTGCGGAAATTCAAGAAGTCCCTCCGAAAAGGATTCCTCTTCGGTGGAGACATGATTCCCGAGCACGCGCGGTATAAGACGCACGGTGGCGTCGATCAAGGCCTGCGCCGCGATCTCGCCCCCTGTCAGGACGAAATCGCCGAGACTCACTTCCTCGACCGCGTAGGCATCGAGGACGCGCTGGTCCACCCCCTCGAAGCGGCCGCACAGAAGCGTCAGCCCCTCGGCCTGAGCCCAGTCCCGCGCCATGGCCTGACTGAACGGCCGGCCGCGGGGCGAAAGATAGACGACGGGCCAGCGCGGCCGCTCGGGCGGGGTGCCCACGGCCGCCGCATCGAGCGCACGGGCCACGATGTCGGCCCGCAGCACCATGCCTGCTCCCCCGCCCGCGGGATTGTCGTCCACGTTGCGGTGCTTGCCCTCGCCGAAGCTGCGCAGGTCGATCGTCTCGAGCGCCCACAGGCCCATGTCCAGCGCCTTCCCGGTCAGCGACAGGCCCAGCGTGCCGGGGAAGGCCTCGGGAAACAGGGTCACCACGCGCGCCTGCCACGCGCCTTTCAGCGTCGGAGGTCCGCCCAGCTCGCGCGGCTGCAACGAGGGGCGGATGGCAAGTCGGCCGTGAGAACGGGGAACGTCGGGTCTGTCGCTCATGGCCGTGGTATGGGCGAAGCCGGCCTTGCGGGCAAGGGCGGAAGCCCACCCCCTGCGTCAGGCGGCCCGGCGCCGGCCGATCCGGTCCAGCACCGTCGCACGGGAGGCCGCGGCCCGCAGATCCGGGATCGAGGGGCAGTCGCCCTCGGCCTGCGGGCGCTGCTCCAGCAGGTCGCGCAGCCGCAAGGTCAGCAGGTGGAGGAGGCCCCGGTCGTCCGCCGCCACGCGCAAGGCCCGCATCGGCTCGGCCCGTCCCTGGCAGGTGTCGGCCGTGGCCACCGACGTGGCCTGAAGGATCAGCGCGCGGCGTGCGGCGCGGGCCGGCCCGTCCGCCGCTTCGATCCCCCTGTCGAGCGCGTCGAGCAGCGCGGCGCTCGTCAGCGCGGGCGCCAGTGCCACGAGCCGCCGCATCAGCTCGACCTCGCCGGTATCGTCCGGCAACCGCAGGAAGGGCGCCACCAGCCGGTCCGCGCGCTGCCCCTCCAGCTCGACGGCCAACTCTTCGGGCACCTCCTCAAGGTAGCCGCGGGCGAACGCCAGCCGCTCGGGATCGAGAGCCAGCCGCGACAGCGGGATCGACACCAGCGCCAGTGCGAGCGGCAGGGATAGCGGGATGGTCACGTCGGGCAGAAAGCCCCCGATGCCGCGGCCGATGGCGTGGAGCAGCACGACGAGGAACGTCTGCATGGCGGCCGTGGCAGCGACCCGGACGACCACGCCCGGCCCTCGCCAGCCGGCCCGATCGCGCGGCCACTGCGCGGGGCGCACCACCATCGTCCAGAGGAGGAACAGGGCCACGAAAGCCGGGACGACGGGCCAGGGATGCCGGCCGACACCCGCGAACAGGGGCCCGAGGTAGAGAAAGGCCGTGAACAGCAGCGAAAGACGGAGTTGAAGCCCGAGCGGCATGGGATCACCTTTTGCGGTCCGGCGGACAGCATCCCGGGCAAAAATGGTGAAGGTTTGGCAGGCGCGGGCTGATTGCGCGGCGCCCGAGGTGGCCCTTATTCGAGACCTTCGGGCGGGTCGGCCACGATCCGTCCAGTGGACAGATCGACCGTCGGCACCACGGCCCGGGTAAAGGGCAGAAGCAGCGCCTCGCGCCGGCCCGCCCCCGTCACCTCGAGGATGTCGCCCGCGCCATGATTGTGCACCGCATGGACACGCCCGAGCAGGGCGCCGCCGGTGTCACGCACCTCGAGCCCGATCAGATCGGCGTGATAGAACTCGTCATCGCCCAGCGAGGGAAGCCGGTCCCGGTCGGCATAAAGCTGCACGCCGCGGAGCGCATCGGCCTCTTCCTTGGTGGCCACGCCGGACAGACGCGCCCCGAGGGCCCCGGCGACCGGGCGGGTGAGGGTGACGCGAAAGCTGCGGCCGCCGTCCTCGGTGAAGAGCGGACCGTAGGAAGCGATGTCGGACGGCTCGGCGCAGAAGGATTTCAGCCGCACCTCGCCCTTCACGCCGAAGGCTCCGGCGATGGCACCCACACAGAGGCGGTCGGTCCTGGTCATGTTCGGCCCCGGATGCAACGATGCCGCGACGGGCCGGGCCTCCAGGCCCGAACCCGTCGCGGGAAGGTGGCGGCCCCCGCAGGGGCCGCCGGCCCGATCACTCGGCCGAAGCCGCGGCGCGCTCGGCCTTCTTCTTGGCCAGTTCGGCCATGCGCTTGCCCGGCACGGCGGCCTTGGGGTTGTTGCGCACGGCCTTTTCCTTCAGGCCGGCGGCCTCGAGGAAGCGGGCGACGCGGTCGGTCGGCTGGGCGCCCTGCGAGAGCCAGTACTGAACGCGCTCGACGTTCATCTTGATGCGGTCCTCGCTGTCCTTGGCGAGCAGCGGGTTGTAGGTGCCGAGCTTCTCGAGGAAGCGGCCGTCGCGCGGCATGCGGCTGTCGGACGCGACGATCGAATAGTGCGGACGCTTCTTCGAACCGCCACGGGCGAGACGGATTTTCATAGCCATGGGTCTTCTCCTGTCTTGGCTTTTGCCGGGCAGAACCCGGTCATTTCTGCAGTTTCTCGTGATGCCTGATGACTTCGGAAATGATGAAGTTCAGGAATTTCCTTGCAAACTCCGGGTCGAGGTCGGCCTCTTTCGAGAGCCATTCCAGCCGCTCGATCTGGCGCGCCTCGCGCGCGGGATCCGAGGGCGGAAGATCGTGCTCGGCCTTGAGCCGGCCGACCGCCTGGGTCTGCTTGAACCGTTCGGCGAGCGTATAGACGAGGATCGCGTCCAGCCGGTCGATGCTGTCGCGATGTTCGCGCAACAGCGCCTGGGCGCGGGCAGCAGCGTCGGTCATGGGAACGGGACCCTCTGGATCGTCGGAACAGGGGACACTCATACGGACAACTCCGGCACGGGGTGACGGTACACGAGCACGCCATCCAGCGTGCCGGGATCGGGACGGGCGCCAAGCCTTTCAGCCAGCCGGCGCGACCGGAAATTCTCGGGTGCGATGCAGGAGACCAGCCCCGGCAGCCCCAGGTCGCGGAACGCATGGGCGCGCGCGGCCTCGGCCGCTTCCTGCGCGTAGCCCTGCCCCTCGGCCTCGGCGGTGAAGAGGAAGCCGAGTTCGGGCTCGGGGTCGCCGGGCTCCATCCCGATCAGGACGAAGCCCAGAAGCCCACCCTGCCCCTCGACCGACCAGAGCCCGTGGCCGCGCAGCAGCCAGGTGGCCACCATGCGGCAGAAATCGTCCCAGGCCTCGGCCGGATCCATCGGGCCGCCGACGTGGAGCCCGCGGTCCGAGCTCATGATCTCGGCATAGGTGCCGAAGTCGTCGAGCCGGGGCGCACGCAGCCGAAGCCGCGCGGTGCACAGTTCCGGCAGGGCCGCCGCGATGCCCGCGGCCTGCATCGCAGCCTCGCGGGTCAGGGGATGGGTCCAGGGCTGCCTCATCGGCGCGCCTCCGGGCCCGGATGCCGGAACACGAGCGCGGGGCCGTCGCCGGGGAAGGACGCATCCTCGTCACGCACCGCGCCCAGCCGTTCGGCCAAGGCAAGCGAGCGGACATTGTGCGGATGGATGTAGCTCACCGCCGTCTTCCAGCCGAGGTTCTGAAAGGCATGGCGGCGCGCGGCCTCGGCCGCCTCGCGGGCGTAGCCCTGCCCCTCGCCCGCCTCGGAAAAGACCGACCAGCCGATCTCATGCTCGGGCCAGCCTTCGGGATACCAGGGCCCCGCCATGCCCAGCGCCTCGTCGCTGCCGCGCAGGGTGAAGATGAACATGCCGTAGCCGCGCAACACCCAGTGGCCGACCATGTGGCCGAAGGCGCGCCAGGCCTTGTCCCGCGTGAGCGTGCCGCCGATGTAGCGGACCCGGTCGGACGTGAGGAAGCCCGCGACCGGCTCCCAGTCGCGCGCTGCGGGCATCCGCAGCGTCAGCCGCTCGGTCGTGATGGCGGGGCTGCCGGTGACGGCGATCATGCGTAGGCCTCCATCCCGCCATCCTCTTCGCCCGGGTGACGGTAGATGTGGATGAGGCGCCCGCCCTCCTCCAGCACCCGCTCGAGCGTGGCGCCGAGGCGCCGGGCGAGCGAGAGGCTGCGGAGGTTCTCGGCATCGATCATGGTGATGAGCGGCCCCATCCCCAACTTGCCCTGCATGTGGTCCCGGACCGCCAGGGCCGCCTCATAGGCATAGCCCTTGCCCTCGTGCCCCTCATAAAGGTGCCAGCCCAGTTCGGGCTCGGGCCAGCCGATGTGGTTGATGACGCCGACGCGGCCAACGAAGGCGCCCCCGCGGGTGTCCACCGACCACATGCCGTAGCCGCGCAGGGCCCAGTGGCCGATCCCGGCCAGGAAGATCCGCCAGGTTCCGAAGCTGTCCTGCCGCCCGCCGATGAAGCGCGTGCGGTCGCTCTGGCCAAAGGCGATCATGGCGGGCAGGTCGCTTTCGCGCGGCCCGCGCAGGACGAGCCTGTCGGTCTCGATCACGGGGATGGGGAAGGGAAGGCTCATGCGCGCACCCACGGCCCATGCGCCGACACCCGCGTGCAGGCGGGATCGGTCGCAAAAGCGGACTGCGCGCGAGCCATCATTTCTTCTTGCCCGTGCCCAGGCCCGAGAGGCCCGGCGGCAGCTTCATCCCGCCCGGCATCCCCGGAAAACCACCCATGCCGCCGGGCATCCGGCCCTTCATGGCCGCGGCGGCGGCCTGCATCTCCTCGGGGCTGATGCCGGACATGTCGGGCGCACCGCCCTTGCCCATCATCTGCTTGAGGGCCTGCTTCATCATGCCCCCCTTGCCCATCTTCTTCATCATGTCGGCCATCTGCCGGTGCTGCTTCAGGAGCCGGTTCAGCTCCTGCACCTCGAGCCCGGCGCCGGCCGCGATCCGTTTCTTGCGGCTGGCCTGCAGAAGGTCGGGGTTGGCCCGCTCCTTCTTGGTCATCGAGTTGATGAGCGCCACCTGGCGGCGGATGAACCTGTCGTCGAAGCCCGCCTCCTCGGCCGCCTTCGACATCTTGCCCATGCCGGGCATCATGCCCATCATGCCCTGGATACCGCCCATCTTGAGCATCTGCTCCAGCTGCATCTTCAGGTCGTTCATGTTGAAGAGGCCCTTCTGGAACCGCTTCATCATCTTGGCGGCCTGCTCGGCCTCGAACGTCTCCTGCGCCTTCTCGACGAGCGCCACGATGTCGCCCATGCCGAGGATGCGGCCGGCGATCCGATCGGGCTCGAAGGTCTCGAGCGCGTCCATCTTCTCGCCCAGACCCACGAAGCGGATCGGCTTGCCGGTGACGGCGCGCATCGACAGCGCAGCACCGCCGCGGCCGTCGCCGTCCATCCGGGTCAGCACCACGCCCGAGATGCCCACCTTGCCGTCGAATTCGGCCGCGACATTCACCGCGTCCTGACCCGTGAGGCCATCGACCACCAGCAGCGTCTCGCGCGGCTGGGCCAGATCGCGGACGGCCTGAACCTCGTCCATCAGCACTTCGTCGATGTGCAGGCGGCCGGCGGTGTCCAGCATGATCACGTCATAGCCGCCCATCGACCCTTGGGTCTTGGCGCGCTTGGCGATCTGCACCGCGGTCTCGCCCTTGACGATCGGCAGCGTGTCCACCCCGATCTGCGCGCCGAGGATCTGCAGCTGCTCCATCGCGGCCGGACGGTTGGTGTCGAGCGAGGCCATCAGCACCCGCTTGCCCTGCTTCTCGCTGAGCCGTTTGGCCAGCTTCGCCGTCGTCGTCGTCTTGCCCGAGCCCTGCAGGCCCACCATCAGGATCGTCGCCGGCGGGTTGTCGATCTTCAGCGCATCGGCCGGACCCTCGCCGCGCAGCACGGTGACCAGCTCGTCATGGACGATCTTCACGACCTGCTGGCCCGGCGTCACCGACTTGGTGACGCCCTGCCCGGTCGCCTTCTCCTGCACCCGCTTGACGAAATCGCGCGCGACCGGCAGCGAGACATCCGCCTCGAGCAGCGCCACGCGCACCTCGCGCAGCGCGGTCGCCACGTCGTCCTCGGTCAGCGCCCCCTGCTTGGTGAGCCGCTCGAACACGCCGCCAAGGCGTTCGGACAGACTTTCGAACATCGCGGTCTCCCCCGACCTGTTGAACTCTGCCCCGACCTAGGACGGGACGGCCAAAATAACAACGTCACCCATGGGCGCATCGCGCTGATGGGTGGCGATCCCGGACAAGCACCGGGACCGGAGGCTCCAACGGAACTCCGGAAATCCCTGCGGCGATACGCGTGCCCGCCCGGAGAGTCAAGCCCGCCCGAACGCGAGGGTGCCCCCGCGCGCGCCAGACGCGTCACCCGGCGCTTCTCGTTGCCGGCCATCGTGACGCGCAGGGAGGTGCCGGCCGTGGCCGGAGTCAGACGAGGGGCCGCGCCTTGCGGACGCGGTCCCGGATGGGTGGCGGTCCGCCGTTCAGGCGCGCTTCACCGGCACGCCATACTTGTTCTCGTGCGGCTGGCCCTCCACGACCAGAAGCAGGACCGTCGCGATCAGGGCAATCAAGGCGCCCACGTAGGGAATGAGGCTGATCGCCGTCACAACGAAGATGATCCACCCGGGCTGGCCGAGGTCGTGCAGCCGCCGAAAGTTCACCGCCCAGGACGGGACGATCAGCGCGAGAAAGACAATACCCAAGATCACCAGAGGCAGCGTCATTGCCTCGTCTGACCCGGTTGCCGCCGCAGGAATGAACAACAGCGACGGGATCAGCAGAAGCAGGAAGTAGATCACGCCAAACCCCCAGGCTTCCTTGCGGCGCGCACGACCACTGAAAGCTGCGTACTTGGCAGTGACCGCTCGCCAGCCATAGCCGAACAATCCCAGATCAGGTTCGACCTTGCCCACGTAACTGCCTTGATGGGCAGCCGCGGCCCCGCCGATCACATAGATGTCGCGCGCGGCGCCGTTCCGCGGCTCGAAATCGACTTCCGCTCCCACCGCTGGCCGGACCGGCTGCTTCAGGTCCTGCTGGCTGAAGTCATAGCGATGGCCGTCCGCGCCGGAAATCCGGCCGGTCGAGGTGGCGTTGTCGAAAAAGATCACTCGTCCTTGCATCATCAAGTCCCTGGTACTGAAATCAGAAGTTCGTCCCGGCAGCGGAGACTGCCGGACATATGCGGCAGGATTGCGGCTCGAACCGCAAGGGTCCGGACACACATCCGGATACTGCCTCGCGTGGGCGGTGCTGGACAGTGCATGACTCGGTAAAAGGCGGGATGTGGCACCCGCATCGCACCCAACCCTCTTGCCCGGTCGAGCGGCCGATCAAGGCGTCGGCGCTGCGGTGGGTGCAGGATCCGCAAGGCGGGACATGCAGGAGCCACCGGCCAAACCGAGCCTGAAAGAACGCCCTCCGCTACGAAAGGCGGGCTGTTCAAAACTTCATGCGGGAAATTGGTCGGAGCGAGAGGATTCGAACCTCCGACCCCCTGCTCCCGAAGCAGGTGCGCTACCAGGCTGCGCTACGCTCCGACCGTGGCGTGCGGAATAGATCGTCGCGCACGCGAATGCAAGGGGGTCCGCGCGCTTTTCGCTACGCGCCGTCTCGCGTGTCGCGACGGCGGAGCAGACGCGGCATGAGCCCGACCTCGGGGCGCAGGCGCGTCTGGCTCGCCGGACGGTGCTCGGACACGTTGCGGCGTGCCTCGCGCCCCACGATGTAGAGGCCACTCGCGATGATCACCCCCGCCCCGAGCCACGTCCAGACATCAGCGCGCTCGCCGAAAACCAGCCATCCGAAGATCGCGGCCCAGATCATCTGCGAATATTGCATGGGCGCCACGATCACGGCCTCGGCCATGCGATAGGCCGCGATGGTGAGCAGCATCGCCACAAGACTGAAGACCGCGATGATGCCCATCATGCCCAGATGCTCGAGCGGCATGGGCCGATAGACGAACGGCAGCGCGAGGCCCAGGACGAAGAAGTTGGCCACCATCGGATAGAGGAGCAGCACCACGGACCGCTCATCCTGGCCGATCTTGCGCACGATGACCGATCCCAGCGACGAGGTGGCCGCGGCGAGGAGTGCGGCCCCATGCCCCAGGCTCAGCGGCTCGGCGCCCGGGCGCAGCACGATCAGGACACCGCAGAGCCCCGCCGCGATGGCGCAGCCGCGGTGGAGGCCGATCGTCTCGCCGAGCAACGGAATGGCGAGCAGCGTCACGAGAAGCGGCATGGTGAAGAGGATCGCGTAGGTCTGCGCCAGGGGCAACACCGAGAAGGCATAGAAGGCGCAGAGGGCCGTCGTCACGATGCAGCCCGTGCGCAGCAGCACCCACCAGGGATGGCGGGGCCTGAGGTTGCCCGAAACCCGGTCGCGCATCAGGATGATCGTGGCGAGCGGGAAGCCCAGGAGCGTCGCGAAGAACAGGATCTGGACAGCCGAATAGTCGCGACCGAGGAGCTTCACCACGACGTCGTGGGTGGCGTAGATCGCGAATGCCAGCAGCGCGAGAAACGCGCCGCGCGTGTTGGATTTGGCCACGGGAAGGGACCGCCGCTTGCTTTCGGGAAGGTTCGGCGCACCATTGCCCGGAACCGCCGCGAGCGCAAGCGGCCGCCGGATAAAAAGGGGCGGCGGGCCGCCCCTTTTCAGCGGATCACAGGCTTGCGTCGAGCGCCGCGAGGATCGCGTCGCCCATGCCCGAGGTCGAGACCGGCGTGCCGCCCTCGGGGCCCATGAGGTCGGCGGTGCGGATGCCGTCGGCCAGCACCTTCTCGACCGCCTTCTCGAGGCGCGTGGCCTCGTCGCCCATGTCGAACGAATAGCGCAGCGCCATGGCAAAGCTGAGGATGCAGGCGATCGGGTTGGCCTTGCCCTGCCCGGCAATGTCGGGAGCCGAACCGTGCACGGGCTCGTAAAGCGCCTTGGGGCGACCGTTCGCCATCGGCGCGCCCAGGGAGGCCGAGGGCAGCATCCCCAGCGAACCCGTCAGCATGGCGGCGCAGTCGGACAGGATGTCGCCGAACAGGTTGTCGGTCACGATCACGTCGAACTGGCGCGGCCACCGCACAAGCTGCATGGCGCCATTGTCGGCATACATGTGGCTCAGCTCGACATCCGGATATTCGTTGTCGTGGACCCACCGCAGCTCTTCCCGCCAGAGGATGCCCGACTCCATGACGTTGGCCTTCTCCATCGAGCAGACCTTGTTGTTGCGCCGGCGGGCAAGCTCGAAGGCCGAGCGGGCCACGCGGCGGATTTCCTCGGTCGTGTAGCGCTGGGTGTTGATGCCGACGCGGCCGCCCTCATTGTCCGGGAAGATCCCGCGCGGTTCGCCGAAATAGACGCCCGAGGTCAGTTCCCGCACGATCATGATGTCGAGCCCGGCCACGATCTCGCGCTTGAGGCTCGAGAACTCGGCCAGCGCGTCGAAGCACTGGGCGGGGCGCAGGTTGGAATAGAGGTCCATCTCCTTGCGCAGGCGCAGGAGGCCACGCTCGGGCTTTACCGAGAAATCCAGCACGTCGTATTTCGGCCCCCCCACGGCGCCGAGCAGAACCGCATCCACCTCCTGCGCCTTGGCCATGGTGGCATCCGCCAGGGGCACGCCGTGAACGTCATAGGCCGCGCCCCCGACGAGATCCTCGGACAGGTCGAAGGTCACGCCGCGCTTCTCACCGAACCAGCCGATGATGCGTTTCACCTCGGCCATGACTTCGGGACCGATGCCGTCGCCGGCGAGGATGAGAAGGGAGGGATTGGCCAAGGGACGCTCCTGCTAGCAATGGGATGTGCCGTGGCTACGCTCTCGCCCCTGTCGGGTCAAGCATCGCCCCCTCGGGGCCACGGGTGCCGGAGCCCGATGGGCAACGGCCCTTGTGGCGGCCGCGCCGTCAGGGAGGCTCAAGCTCCACCCAGACCGGGCGGTGGCGCGAGGCCCGCGCGACGACATGTGCCAGCGGATCCTCGGGCGGTGGCCAGAGGACGCCGGAGCGCAGCACCCGCAAGCCGCGATCCGGCAGGATATAGTCCGTCCGCAGCAGACCCGGTCCGTTCGCGGCCCGGAAGTCGGCCGTGGCAAGGCTGCCGTCCGGCCCCGCCGGGGCCGGATCCCGCAGGCCTGGATAGGCCAGCAGGGCACGGATGGCACCCTGCGCCCCGTCTCCGGCCGAAGGGTCGATGTTGGCCTTGCCCATCAGAAGAACCGGGCCCTGCGGCGGCGCATGAGGCAGCCGCCCCTCCAGCAGGTGCAGCCAGAACAGGGCCTCATCTCCGCCGCGCCGCCCGTTTCGATCTTCCGGGCCATCGAAGATCGGCGGCGTGGCCGACCAGAGCAGAAGCCGCAGATCCGGCCCGTCCGGCAGGCGCAGGGGGACGTCCCAGTGGCCGGTCGTGGACAGACGCTGCACCGCCCGCGCCTCGGGCGCCATGGGGGGCAGGTTGGCCGCGGGCAGATCGCGCCAGAGGACATCGGAGAAGTCGCGCGCCTCTCCGAGCGGCAGCCGCGACAGAAGCGCCATCCCCCCCTGCCCCGAGAACCGGCCCCACCCCTGCGCGTCGCCCGCACCTCCGCGCCGGCCATCGCCGTCGAGGTCGAGCCCGGTCTGGAGCCCCGTGTTGGGCCTCAGCGCGAACAGATGGGGATAGAGGTCACCGGCCAGCGCCCGCACCGCGAGATGGCCGGCATCATAGTCCACATCGAGCAGCAGGAGCACATCGGCATCGAGCGCCTCGATCACCTGACGAACCGCGAGGATCTGCGGATCCTCTCCCCTCAGGATGTCGCGAAGCAGCAGGCCGGGCCCCTTCCGCGACAGCCCGGCATCCCATACGGCGAAGCGAAGGACCTCTGCGCCGGCCGCTCGCGGCAGGAGCAGGAGGAGCGCGATCAGACAGGCACAAAGCCCGCGTTGCCAATCATCTCTCCCATGCGCCGCTTCTCGCGGATCATCTGCGCGATACGGGCCATGCCCACGCCGCGCATGAAGAGACTTGCCGGAAGGAAGGCCCATGCCGCCGTCGTCCACACCAGGGTCTGTGGCGATTCCAGCGTCAGCGGATCGAGCCCGCTGCTGCCCATCTTCACCACCGTCGGGATCAGGAATGGCAGCAGAAAGCCTAAGGCCACGTTAAGACGCGCGTCCCGCTGAAGGCGTTGCACCACGTCTCCGCCGGCCGTGGCCTCGAAGGTGGGCAGGTTGACCCAGACGTTGAAGGCGGCGTGGCGCGAGGGCCAGCGGTTCAGCCGGATCACCGCCACGAAGACGGCAATGGCGGCCGTGGCCACGAGATAGGCGATGCCCGCCGCGTTGCGCACCGCCTCCAGATCCTCCTGCGTGGCGCCCTCCGAGAGCATCAGGGTGGCAAGCCGGACGGGGCTGTAGGGAAAATCCATTGCATCGCCGATGGCGGCAGCCACCGCCGCGAAGAGCGTGGTCAGCGTGGAGGGGTCGCTTGCGTCCCGCTGCATCAGCGTGAGCGACAGGACCAGCACGAAGAGCAGCGCGTAACGCAGCCGGTTGAAGGGGGGCGCATCTCGGAACTCCACCAGCCCGGGATAGGTCGCGTTGTATTCGACAAAGGTGAGGACGCCCCCGAACAGGGCGACGAGGGCCACCATCTGCTTGCCGTCCGGGCCTACGCCCGGCAGCAGGATCGAGGGGGTCGCCAGAAGAATGACGACGAGAAACGCGCGCAGGAGCGCGCCCGCCAGCCTTGGAATCACGTCCGTCCCACCCCTATCCGGATTGCCCGGAGCACCTGCCCCGGCCTGTTTCCGAAATTTCCCGCTCGTTTCGGCGGGTTGTCATGTCTCTGCTCAAATTGCCGTCTTCCACTTTCGGCCGCAATCTGGGGTAAGAGTAAGCTAACCTTTGTGACGTAATCGGGGAGATTGTGTCGCCGAACTGCACCAAAAGGAGGTAATAAAAAGGCCGCCCGAAGGCGGCCTCTCATCCATAGGTGGACAGGGCTTCAGACCCATGGCCTCAAGGTTGCGGCCGTCTTCTCGAAGCCGTCGATGGCCGCCACTTTTTCCAGCGTCAGACCGATGTCGTCGAGGCCGTTCATCAGGCAGTGACGGCGGAACGAATCAACCTGGAACGGGAAGGACTGCCCGTCCGAGGTGGTGACGGTCTGCGCCTCGAGATCCACGGTCATGCGGGCGTTGGCGCCCTTGCGGGCGTCCTCCATCAGCACGGCGACCACTTCGGGCGGCATCACGATGGGCAGGATGCCGTTCTTGAAGCAGTTGTTGTAGAAGATGTCGGCGAAGCTGGTCGCGATCACGCAGCGGATGCCGAAATCCAGAAGCGCCCAGGGCGCGTGTTCGCGCGAGGAACCGCAGCCGAAGTTGTCGCCCGCCACGATGATCTGGGCCTGCCGATAGGCCGGCTGGTTCAGCACGAAGTCGGCGATCTCGGTGCCGTCCTGGTTGTAGCGCATCTCGTCGAACAGGTTCTTGCCGAGACCCGAGCGCTGGATCGTCTTCAGGAACTGTTTCGGGATGATCATGTCGGTGTCGATGTTCACGAGCGGCATGGGCGCCGCGACGCCGGTGAGCTTGGTAAATTTGTCCATTTCGATTTCCCTGGGTGGTCCGCCGCAGCGGCGCCGGAGGCGGGCTTCGCCTCCGGCCGGGGATCAGACGGTCTCGGCCATCATCTCGCGCACATCGGTCAGGTGCCCGGTGATCGCGGCGGCGGCCGCCATGCCGGGGCTGACCAGATGCGTGCGGCCGTTGCGACCCTGACGGCCCTCGAAGTTCCGGTTCGAGGTCGAGGCGCAGCGCTCGCCCGGCGAAAGCTGGTCGGGGTTCATCGCGAGGCACATCGAGCAGCCGGCAAGCCGCCATTCGAAGCCCGCGTCGATGAAGATCTGCGCCAGACCCTCTTCCTCGGCCTGTGCCCGCACGAGGCCCGAGCCGGGCACGACCATCGCCCGCATTCCCGGCGCGATCTTCTTGCCCTTCAGGATCTCGGCCGCGGCGCGCAGATCCTCGATCCGGCCGTTGGTGCAGGAGCCGATGAAGACCGTGTCGATCTTGATGTCGGTGAGCTTCATGCCGGGCGTGAGGCCCATGTAGTCGAGGCTGCGGCGCGCGGCCTCGACCTTGCCGCCCGAGAACTCCTCGGGCGAGGGCACGGTCGCGGTGATCGGCAGCACATCCTCGGGGCTGGTGCCCCAGGTCACGACGGGCGCGATGTCCTCGCCGCGTATCGTCACGACCTTGTCGAAATGGGCGCCCTCGTCGGTGAAGAGCGTCTTCCAGTAGGACAGCGCCGCCTCCCACGCCGCGCCCTTCGGCGCGTGCGGGCGGCCCATGACATAGGCGAAGGTCACCTCGTCCGGTGCGATCAGGCCGGCGCGGGCGCCGCCCTCGATCGCCATGTTGCAGACCGTCATCCGGCCTTCCATCGACAGTTCGCGGATCGCCTGCCCGCAATATTCGATGACATAGCCGGTGCCGCCCGCGGTCCCCGTGAGGCCGATGACCGAGAGCGTGATGTCCTTGGCGGTGACGCCGGGGCGCAGGCTCCCGGTGATCTCCACCTTCATGTTCTTCGACTTCTTCTGGATCAGCGTCTGGGTGGCGAGCACATGCTCCACCTCGGAGGTGCCGATGCCGTGCGCCAGCGCACCGAAGGCGCCGTGGGTGGCGGTGTGGCTGTCACCGCAGACGACCGTCATGCCGGGCAGCGTCCACCCCTGCTCGGGGCCGACGATGTGGACGATACCCTGACGGATGTCGGACACCGGGTAGTAGTTGATGCCAAAGTCCTTCGCGTTCTTGTCCAGCGCCTCGACCTGGATGCGCGATTCCTCGTTGTCGATCTTCGTGTCGCGCCCCTCGGTGGTGGGAACGTTGTGGTCCGGCACGGCGATGGTCTTTTCCGGCGCGCGCACCTTGCGGCCGGTCATGCGCAGCCCCTCGAAGGCCTGCGGGCTCGTCACCTCATGGACGAGGTGGCGGTCGATGTAGAGCAGGCAGGTGCCGTCTTCGGCCTGATGGACGACGTGATCGTCCCAGATCTTGTCATAGAGCGTTCTCGGAGCGGTCATGGCTCTCTCGCGATGGCTGTGGATTTAGGGGGGAAGGCAGGCGAAAGCCGCACGCCGACTCAAAGTCGGGCGAGGATCGAGAGGCTGGCGCCGTAGAACCGCCAAGGCAGCCGGGCGCGATCGTCCATGTCGAAGATGCGTTCCATGCCGGGGCTTTTACGTTGTTATGCGCGCGCAGGCAACAACTGCGTGAACCGGAAGCACCTTCGCGGAGTTGTTCCCGATCCGCAAAGGAGTCGCGAGATGAATGGTGTCATCGACTACAAGGGATACGAGCAGCCCCACTACCAGGTCGAATCCGTCGATGCCGGCGCCGAGATCCGGCAATATGGCTCGCATCTCGTGGCCGAGGTCGCCATGAGAGGCGATCGCTCCACCGCCATCACCCGCGGCTTCCGCGTGCTCGCCCGCTACATCTTCGGCGGCAATGCCCAGAGCCGGAAGATCGAAATGACCGTTCCGGTAAGCCAGTTGCCGGAAGGGTCCGACGGGTGGGTCGTCCGCTTCATGATGCCCGCCGGGATGAGCGCGGGCACCCTGCCCGTGCCCAACGACAGCCGCATCCGCTTTGTCACCGTGCCGCCATCGCGGCAGGCGGTGCGCCGCTTCTCGGGCTGGCCCACGTCGAACCTGCTCCAGCGCCAGTCGGGCGAGCTTGCGCAATGGATCGACGCGCGCGGGCTGACGATACGCGAAGGGCCCTTCTACTACTTCTACGATTCGCCCATGACCCTGCCCTGGCAGCGGCGCAACGAGGTTGCCTTCCGCCTCGGCGAGGGCTAACCGCAGCCTGCCGCCCGCATTGAGATTCCGGCGCGGCAATGTTACCTTTGACGGATAGCCCGGCGCCGGGGCCTGTCGGCGCGCCACACGGGAGGACGACCCTGTCACATTCTGACCCCGCGACCGGACTTCCGGTCGGGCAGCGGCCGGCTCGCACGAGCACCGCGAACGAACCCGCCAACGAGCCTTCGAGCGAGGAGCTGCTGCAGGCTGTGCTCGCCTCGGTGGAAGATGACAAGGCCGAGGACATCGTCCAGATCGATCTCCGCGGACGCTCGGACATGGCCGATTACATGGTCATCTGCTCGGGCCGCTCGTCGCGTCAGGTCGCCGCGATCTCGGAAAAGCTGATGGACCGGGTGAAACAGCAGTTCGGCCGGCTCTCGAAGGTCGAAGGCAAGGAAACCGGCGACTGGGTGCTGATCGACACGGGCGACGTGATCGTCCATGTCTTCCGACCCGAGGTGCGCGAGTTCTACCAGCTCGAGAAGATGTGGATGCCGGGCGGCGCCCAGGGCCTGTCGCGCGGCTGATGAAGCTGCAGCTCTGTGCCGTGGGACGGCTGCGCAGCGGCCCCGAGCGGGATCTGGTCGAGGATTATCTCGGCCGGTTCGAGCGGACGGGCCGCCCGCTGGGCCTGCCCCCGGTGCAGCTTCTCGAGGTCGAGGACCGCAAGGGCGGCGGCATGGAGGCCGAGGCCGACCTTCTCGCGCGGGCCATGGCGCCGGGTGCGGTTCTCGCCATCCTGGACGAGCGCGGGCGCACCCTCTCCTCGCCCGAGTTTGCCGAGCAGCTCGCGCGCTGGCGCGACGCCGGGCGGGACGTGGCGCTGGCGATCGGCGGGGCGGACGGCCTCGCCCCGCGCCTGCGCGACCGGGCCGATCTCGCGCTTTCCTTCGGACGGATGGTCTGGCCGCACATGCTGGTGCGGGTGATGCTCGCAGAACAGCTTTACCGGGCCGCCACCATTCTCGCCGGCTCGCCCTACCATCGGGTCTAGCGCCCAAGCCACCCGCTTGTGCACCGCCGCCGCTTGGGCTAGGCCCGCACCATGTCAGATCTCTTTGCCTATACCGATGGTGCCTGCAGTGGAAATCCCGGCCCCGGAGGCTGGGGCGTGCTGATGCTCGCCCGCGACGGCGAGGCGGTGGTCAAGGAGCGCACGCTTCAGGGGGGCGAGGCGCTCACCACCAACAACCGGATGGAGCTGATGGCGGCGATCTCGGCGCTCGAGGCGCTGACGCGGCCGACCGAGATCACCATCGTGACCGACAGCGCCTATGTGAAGAACGGCGTCACCACCTGGATCCACGGCTGGAAGCGGAACGGCTGGAAGACGGCCGACAGGAAGCCCGTGAAGAACGCCGAACTGTGGGAGAGGCTGGACGCCGCGCAGCAGCGGCACAAGGTCGTCTGGCGCTGGATCAAGGGCCACGCCGGCCACGCGGAGAACGAACGCGCGGACGCGCTGGCTCGCGCGGGCATGGCCCCCTTCAAGACGCGCTAGTTTTCGAGCCTTCGTTCGGTTACAGTCGGGCGATGGCCCGACCCCGCTCCCTGCCCGACGCCGAGGTTCATGACACGATCTGCCGGATGCTCTCGGGCAACGGCGACCGGGCGGTGTCCTTCGGCACCGTCTCGCGGGCCACCGGCCTCGCGGCCGCGACGCTCGCGGGGCGCTACGGCACGCGCGACGGGATGGTGCAGGCGGCGCTTGGCCACTTCTGGGACCGGCTCGAGGCGGCGGCCGAGGACAGCGCCGCAGAGACCAAGGCGCCCGCCTTCCTGAAGGCTCTGGGAGAGGCGGCCGATCCGCATCTCGTGGCCCTTTCGCTCACGCTGCCCGAGTTGCGCCCGCGCGCCGAGGCCTGGCGCCAGACGGTCGAGGCGGCGCTTGCCCTGCGTCTCGGCCGGGCGGAACCGGCGGCGATGATGTTCGCGCTCTGGCAGGGCCAGCGGCTCTGGCAGGAGGCGGGCGGGCGCAGCTTCAGGCTGAAGGACGCCGCCAGACGGCTCACCCCCTCGGGCTGAGGCCTGCGGGCTCAGGACATGTAGCGCCGCCAGAGCCAGATCAGCAGCATCGCCCCCGCCACCGCGCCCACGAAGGTGCCGATGGCGCCGGTCAGGGCCATGAGCAGGCGCAACAGCAGCCAGCCCACCACCGCCCCGCCCATGCCGATGGCGACGGTCGTCGGCACATCGGTCTCGACGCGCATGATGCGCGTGGCGAGGAAGCCCGCCGCCGCGCCAATGATCAGAAGCATGAGGAACAGGGCCATCGGCCACCTCCGGGAACGGGTTGAACCGCGCCGCCCGGCCCCCGCGGGAACGGAGGCTCAGGACGCCGTGGCGAGGCTGCCCCTAGGCAGCGCAAAGCCGCGCAGGAATTCGTCGCGCTCCATCGGGCGCTTGCCCTCGCGCTGCGCGAGCGTGATCTCGACCGCGCCCGAGCCGCAGGCGATCACGAGCCCCTCGAGCAGCTCGCCCGGAGCGCCCTGCCCCTCGGCCAGCCGGCAGCGCAAGAGCTTGACCCGCTCGCCGCCCAGCATCGTCCAGGCGCCGGGGAATGGCGAGAGGCCACGGATCTGCCGATCGATCTCCGCTGCCGGGCGACTCCAGTCGATGCCCGCCTCGGCCTTGGCGATCTTCTCGGCATAGGTGACGCCCTCTTCGGGCTGCGGCTGCGGCACGAGATCGTCGAGCGCCTCGATCGCGCCGAGGATCAGCCGCGCCCCCATGCCGGACAGCCGGTCATGCAGATCCTGCACCGTGTCTTCGGCGCCGATGTGGGTCTTTTCGCACATCAGCACCGGCCCGGTGTCGAGCCCGGCCTCCATCTGCATGATGCAGATGCCGGTCTCATTGTCCCCCGCAAGGATCGCGCGGTGGATCGGCGCCGCCCCCCGCCAGCGCGGCAGCAGCGAGGCATGGATGTTCAGGCAGCCGCGGTCCGGCGCATCGAGGATCGGTTGCGGCAGGATCAGCCCGTAGGCCACGACCACCGCCACCTCGGCCCCGAGCGCCGCGAACTCGGCCTGCACCTCGGGCGTGCGCAGCGATTTCGGGTGACGGACCGGCAGGCCCAGCTCTTCGGCACGGGCCTGCACCGGCGTCGGCCGGTCCTTCTTCCCCCGCCCCGCGGGCCGGGGCGGCTGGCAATAGACGCAGACGACCTCGTGATGGGCGTGCAGCGCCTCGAGCACGGGAACCGAGAAGTCGGGCGAGCCCATGAAGACCACGCGCATGGCTCAGCCCACCCGGCGCAGGTATTTCTCGGACTTCGCGATCACCATCTTCCGCTTCAGGGCCGAAAGATGGTCGATGTAGAGCTTGCCGTTCAGGTGGTCGATCTGGTGCTGAACCGAGGTCGCCCAGATGTCCACGAAGTCGCGTTCTTCCATCTCGCCGGCCGGGTTCAGGAAGCGCACGGTCACGGCGCGCGGGCGCGAGATCACGGCCGTGGCGCCGGGCAGGTTCGGGCTGCCCTCCTCATGCTCGCGAAACTGGCCCGAGGCATGGAGGATCTCGGGGTTGGCGAGCCGGATCGCCTTGCCGCGGCTGTCCGAGCAATCGACCACGGCGAGCCTCAGCATCACCCCGATCTGCGGCCCGGCAAGACCGTAGCCCGGCATCGCGTCCATCGTCTCGACCATGTCGTCCCAGATCGCGCGGATCTCGTCGGTGACGGCGCCAACCGGCGCGGCGGCCGTCTTCAGCCGCTTGTCGGGATACATCACGAAGGGGCGGATCATGGCTGCATCTCCCGCAGGGCCGCGTCGCGCGCCGCGGGCGCTGCGCGGTCGAGGATCACGATCCCGTCCAGATGGTCGATCTCGTGCTGGGCGCAGATGGCGGCAAAGCCCGAGAGCAGCGCCTCCTGCTCGGCGCCGAAAAGGCTCGTCCAGCGCAGGCGGATCTCGGGCGCGCGGGCGACGGTCAGGCGGGGGCCGGCGATCGAGAGGCAACCTTCCGGCCCCTCCACGCGCTCCCCGGACATCCAGAGGATCTCGGGATTGACGAAGACCTGCGGCTCGGCCGGCCCGTCCTTCCAGACCGCATCCATCACGAAGAGCCGCACCATCTCGCCCACCTGCGGCGCCGCAAGCCCGCGGCCCTGCGCGTGATACATGGTGGCCAGCATGTCCGACGCCAGCTCTTCCAGCGCCGGCCCCGGCACGGCGGGGGCGCAGGGCTGCGACAGGCGCGGGTCTGGCCAGCGCAGGATCGGACGGACCGCCATCAGGCCTTCTGCACCAGACCCGAGGCCTGGGCCCGCTTGAACTTCTCCATCTTGCGCGTGATCATCTGCCGCTTGAGGGGGCGCAGGTAGTCGATGAAGAGCTTGCCGTCGAGATGGTCGATCTCGTGCTGCACGCAGGTGGCCCAGAGGCCCGAGAACTGCTCCTCCTCCTCGCGGCCGTCGATGCCGGTCCAGCGGACCTTGACCTCGGCCGGGCGCTCCACCTCGGCGAAGACGTTGGGCAGCGAGAGGCAGCCCTCCTCGTAGGTCGAGAGATCCTCCGACGCCCAGACGACCTGCGGATTGATCAACGCGATCGGGCGCCGCGGCGCTTCGGGCTGCTTGTTGCAGTCCATCACCACGAGCCGCCGCATCACGCCCACCTGAGGCGCCGCAAGCCCGATGCCCGGCGCGTCATACATCGTGGCCAGCATGTCATCGGCCAGGCGGCGCAGATCGTCCGTGATCTCGGCGACGGGGTCGCAGATCTTCTTCAGGCGCGGGTCCGGGTGGATCAGGATGGAGCGTATCATGGGCGTGATTTACGACCTGCCGAAGCTTCGCGCAATGGGCGGGGCGCCCGGCGGCTGCGGCACGCTCTCGCAGATCCCGGCAGGCCCGGCCGCCCTTGCGCCTGCCGCCGCGTCGGCTAGGCTCGCCCCAAACAGGAGCGACCATGAACTTCGACGAGCGCATCGACCGCCGCGGCTCTCACTCGGTCAAGTGGGACATGATGGAGACCCTCTACGGCGTGCCCGCCTCGACCGGCATCGCCATGTGGGTGGCCGACATGGAGTTCCGGCCGCCGGCCGCCATCCAGAAGGCCGTCGAAGGCATGGCGGCGCATGGTCTCTACGGCTACTTCGGCGACGACCGCGACTATCTGGCCGCGATCCGCTGGTGGATGGAGCACCGCCACGGCTGGGAAGTGGCGCCCGAATGGATCTTCACCGTCCACGGCCTCGTGAACGGCACCGCCCTCTGCGTCGATGCCTTCACCCAGCCGGGGGATGGGGTGGTGCTGATGACGCCGGTGTATCACGCCTTCTCGCGCGTGATCCGCGCGGCGGGGCGCGACGTGGTCGAATGCCGGCTGGCGCAGGACAATGGCCGCTATGTCATGGACCTTGACGCCTGGGACGCGCAGATGACGGGGCGCGAGCGGATGCTCATCCTCTGTTCGCCGCACAATCCCGGCGGCCGGGTCTGGACCGTCGAGGAACTGCGGCAGGTCGCCGATTTCTGCGTGCGGCACGACCTGATCCTCGTGTCGGACGAGATCCACCACGATCTCGTCTATCCCGGTCAGCGCCATACGGTGATGCCGCTGGCCGCGCCCGAGGTGCTCGAGCGGCTGGTCATGCTCACGGCCGGGACCAAGACCTTCAACATCGCCGGCGCCCATTGCGGCAATGTCATCATTCCCGACCCCACGCTCCGCGCCACCATGGCCCGCAGGATCGGGGCGCTCGGGATCTCGCCGAACTCGTTCGGGCTGTTCATGGTGTCGGCCGGCTATTCGCCGGAAGGCGCGGAATGGGCCGATGCGCTGATGCGCTATCTCGAGGGCAACCGCGCGCTGTTCGACGAGCGGATCAACCGGATCCCCGGCCTGCGCTCGATGCCGCTCGAGGCGACCTATCTGTCCTGGGTCGATTTCGCCGGAACCGGCATGAGCGCCGAAGAGATCCACTGTCGCGTGCAGTCCGAGGCGCAGATCGCCGCCAACCACGGCGCAACCTTCGGCGCGGGCGGCGAGAGCTTCTTTCGCTTCAACATCGCGGCCCCGCGAGCGCAGGTCGAAGAGGCGCTGGAGAGGCTCTCCCGTGCCTTCGCCGACCTGCAATGATCAGGCGCGCGGCAGATATCCGGCGGGCGGCTCCTGCTCCTGCCAGAAATCCAGCGGCGGCCGATCCGTCGGAGCGGTCGCGCGTTTGAAGTCGCAGATGAGTTCGCCCTTCTCGACCACCGCGCAGACGATCAGGCACTGGCACACCAGACGCTCACCGTCATACAGGTTCACAAGGCCACGAAGGGTCCGGATCTGGTCCGCGTCGAGCGCGAACCCGCCATCCCAGAGCCGCAGCACCGGGATCTCGGTGCCGCCGAAGCGGACCCGGAGCCGCGACTTGCGTTTCATCTCGGCCTTCTGCGCCGCGGCGAGGCCGTCCCTGATCTCTTGAGGCAGATACTCGAGCATGAATGACTCCCTGGTGCTCAAATGTGAGTCTGGGGGCAAATGGTAAAAAATCAAGCTATCCGAAAGAATATTTCACAATACGGGGGTCGTATGATAATAATAATGCGCACCCTAGGCGGCGTGAACGTAATGTTCGACAATGGTTGCCAGATCGTTCACGGGAGTCGAGATGGCAAAATAGCCACAGGCGTTCTGGCAATGGCTGAAGATCGACCCGTCCGAGAACACGGCCGTGTCCGTCAGGAACACCACCTTCGCCCAGGGCTGCCGGAAGGCCGCGAAATCCGCCACCGCCAGCGCCGAGCCTTCATCGAGCATCAGGTCCAGCATCACCACCTGGATCCGGTGCGCGCAGAGCACCCGCACCGCGCATTCCTGGCTGTGGGTCACATGAACCGTGATGCCGCCCTCGCGCAGCCGCTCGGCCCATTGGCTGGCAAGATCCTCGCGGCTTTCCACGATCAGGACATGCATTCTGGCTTTCCTTCGATTTTGCCGAGAACTTGTCTCACCTTGGGCCAGAATGTTTTAACGTGTCGTTAACGCAATCGATCATGTTGGGAAAATTGGCGTGAGCCGGCGGATCCCGGCCGCCGGACCCCGAACGGGCCGACGCCACGGCTCGCCGCGTTCCGCACGGGTTTGCCGAGATCCCGTCGGCGCATCCATGGCGCGTTCCCGCGCGGGGAGGCGGCACGAACCCTGCCCTTTCCGCGCAAACCTGCCTTCCGGCCGTGCCCTCCGGTATCCGCGCAAGCTTATCAGTCCAAGAAGATCTGGAGCGCCACTGCGCTCGGCCGGTGCCGCCGCCGCTCGGGCGCTGGTCCTGCAAGATGCGATAGCCGCAGCCGATGGAGGCGGGGTGGCTTGAACGTCATGCGCGCATCGAGCGGCCGCTCGGGCGCAGGACGATTCCCCGCGGCGCACGCCCGTCAGGCGACCAGCGCCTCGGCCTTCTTCAGATCCACCGAGACAAGCTGGCTCACGCCCTGTTCGGCCATCGTCACGCCGAACAGGCGGTCCATGCGCGCCATCGTCACCGCATGATGGGTGATGATCAGGAACCGCGTCTCGGTCCGCCGGGTCATCTCGTCCAGCAGGTCGCAGAACCGCGTGACGTTGGCATCGTCGAGCGGCGCATCCACCTCGTCGAGCACGCAGATCGGCGCCGGATTGGCGAGGAACACCGCGAAGATCAACGCGAGCGCCGTCAGCGTCTGCTCGCCGCCCGACAGCAGCGACAGAGTCGACAGCTTCTTGCCCGGCGGCTGGCACATGATCTCGAGCCCGGCTTCCAGCGGGTCGTCGCTTTCCACCATCACCAGCCGCGCCTCGCCGCCGCCGAAGAGATGGGTGAAGAGCGTGCCGAAACTGCCGTTCACCTGCTCGAAGGCGGTCAGCAGCCGTTCGCGCCCCTCGCGGTTCAGGCCCTGGATGCCGGCGCGCAGCTTTTTCACCGCCTCCTCGAGATCGATCTTCTCGGCCTTCAGCGTGTCATGCTCGGTCTGGACGGCCTGCGCATCCTCTTCGGCGCGCAGGTTCACCGCGCCAAGCGCCTCGCGCTGCCGCTTGAGCCGCGCGACGTCGGTTTCCAGCGCCTCGACGGAGGGAATGGCCTCGGGATCGACCGCCAGCGTCTCGAGAAGCTGCTGGGGCGTCCGTTCGGTCTCTTCCCGGATCCGCTCGGCGGCCAGCTGCAGCGCCTCGGTCGCGGCATCGGCCCGGGCCTCGGCGCGGGCGCGCGCCTCGCGGCTCTCGCCCGCCTGACGCTCGGCCTCGCGCTCGGCCTCCTGCGCGGCGCGCAGCCCGGCCTCGGCGGCGGCCAGCGCGTCGGCGGCACGGGCACGGCGCTCCTCGGCCGCCTCGATGGCCTCGGCCAGCTCCTCGCGCCGGGCCGCGATCTCTTCGGGCGCCTCGGCGGCCTCGCGCAGATCCTCCTCGGTCTCGGCCTTGCGCTCGGCCAGCTCGGTGCTGCGCTTCTCGGCGGTCTCCAGCCGGTGCTTCCAGCCCGAGAGGTCCTTCGTCACCTCCTGCCGCCGCTTCACCCGCGCCTCGCCCTCGCGGCGCAACTCGTCATGGAGCGACCGGCGCGACATCATCGCGATCCGGGCGGCCTCGACCGCCATCTTCAGATCCTCGATGCCCGCCCGCGCCGCCTCGAGATCGGGCAGGGCCGCAGCCACGCCTTCCGCCTCGCGCAGCCGCGCGCGGGCCTCCATTGCCTCGTCCTCGTAGCGCTTCACCGCAAGGCGCGCCGATTCGAGCTTGCCACCCGCGATCGAGCGTTCGGCCTCGGCCTTCGAGGCCGCACGGCTCGCCTCGGTCACGCGGGCGTCGGCCGCCCGGCGGGCCTCGCGCGCCTCCTGATCGGCGCGGGTCAGTTGCGCAAGCCGGGCCTGCAGCGCCTCGTGCCCCTGCCGCGCGCCCTCGGCGCGGGCCGCCACCTCCTCCAGGTCGCGCTTCAGAGCCACCAGCCGGTTCAACTGCCTGAGCCGCAGGGCCGCGGCCGATGGGGCATCCTCAGCCCCCGCGCGAAACCCGTCCCAGCGCCAGAGGTCGCCCTCGAGGCTCACCAGCCGCTGACCCGGTTGCAGCAGCGGCTGGAGCGCCGCGCCCTGATCGCGGCCGACGAGGCCGATCTGGCCGATCCGGCGGCGCAGCACCTCGGGCACGCCCACATGCGGCGCGAGGGGCTCGGCGCCCGCAGGCAGCGGGGCCGTCGCGTCATAATCGGGCAGCGCGGCCCAGCCAGAGGGCGCATCCGCCGCCACCTCGGGCGCGCGCAGATCGTCGGAGAGTGCCGCACCCAAGGCCGCCTCAAAGCCCGGCTCGACCTGAATGCGGTCGAGAAGCTGGCTGCCCGCCTGCGCCTCGCGCTCGACGAGCCGCGCCAGAGCCGCCACCTCGGCCCGCAGCGCGTTGGCCTCGCCCTCGGCCGCCGACCGCTGCGCCCGCGCCTCGGCCTCGCGCGACTGCGCCTCGGCCCGCGCCTCGTCGGCCTGAACCAGCGCCTCCTCGGCGGCCTCGGCGCGCTCCTGCGCCTCCTCCTGCAGGGCCGCCGCCTCTTCCCAGGCCTCGGCCGCGCGCTCCTGCGCCTCTGACGCCGTCTCGACCGCCTCACGCGCGCGCGCGGCCTCGGCTTCGGATCTGGCCAGCGTCGTGCGGCTGTCGGCCAGCATCCGCTGGGCCGACTGGTGGCGCGCCGACAGCCGCGCCACATCCTCGGTGCGCTCCGACAGGATCTCCTCACGCTCGCTGAGCGCGGCCCCCGCCTCCCGCGCCGCCTCGGCGGCCTCGGCCAGCCGCTCGTCGTGGCCCTCGTGCGCCGCCTCGAGCGCCCCGCGCTCCCATTCCAGCCGTCCGATCGTGTCGGCCGCGTCGCGGTTCAGGCCGGCCTCACGCTCGATGTCGCGGGCCAGCTGGTCCACCCGCGAGGTCAGGGTGGCGATGGTGGCCCGCGCGCGATCCTCTTCGGCGGCCAGCGCATCGCGCTGCACCGACAGCCGCTGGAGCACGGCGCCCGCAATCGCCTCTTCCTCGCGCTTGGGCGGCAGCGTCTCCTCGGCCTCGGCGCGGGTGAGGACGGCCTTGCGCGCGGCGGCCTCGGCGTTCCCCGCGGCCATCATCCGCTCGCGCAGGATCGCGAGCGCCTCGGTCCGCGCCAGATCCGCCTCGCGCCAGCGGCGATAGAGCAGCGAGCCCTCGGCCCGCCGCAGTTCCTCGCCGATCTCGCGATAGCGCGCCGCCTGCCTCGCCTGCCGCGCCAGCGTGGCGAGCTGCTGGGCCAGCTGGTCGAGCACATCCTCGACCCGCGCAAGATTCTGCTCGGTCGCCGCCAGCCGCAGCTCGGCCTCGTGCCGGCGCTGGTAGAGGCCCGAGATGCCCGCCGCCTCCTCGAGGATGCGGCGACGGGCCCTGGGCTTGGCGTTGATCAGCTCCGAGATCTGGCCCTGCCGCACGAGCGCGGGGGAATGCGCCCCGGTCGAGGCGTCGGCGAACAGCATCTGGATGTCGCGCGCCCGCACATCCTTGCTGTTGGCCTTGTAGGCCGAGCCCGCATCCCGCGTGATCCGGCGCACGATCTCGATCGTGTCGGCGTCGTTGAAGCCCGAGGGGGCCAGCCGGTCGGCGTTGTCGAGAACCAGCGCCACCTCGGCGAAGTTGCGCGCGGGCCGCGTGGCCGCCCCGGCAAAGATCACATCCTCCATACCTGCGCCGCGCATCGCCGTGGGGCGGTTCTCGCCCATCACCCAGCGCAGGGCTTCCAGAAGGTTCGACTTGCCGCAACCGTTCGGCCCCACGACACCCGTCAGCCCGTCGTGGATCACCAGGTCGGTGGGGTCCACGAAGCTCTTGAAGCCGTTCAGTCTGAGGCGGGTGAACCGCAAGGCCGGATCCTTCTGATTCCCGTCGGGGGCGGCATCGTCCGGCCTGACGCGCCTCAAGTCAACCGCACCACCCTCGATCTGGCGGCAACCGGCCGGTTATCCCCAAGATGTTGCCGTCAGCAGGCGTCGGAGAGCCGACCCTGCGAAAAGCGGCGAGCGATCCTCGCACTGCTCCTGCGCGCCTTCACGGGGGCTGGATCGTTCCACACTGCCCGGCCCGACCAGCCGACCGCGCTCACCTTCCGGCGCGCGCCCGTGCCCGCACCTGCTCGCGCCAGAGGGTGAAGAGCCCCGCCGAAACCACCACGCAGGCGCCGAGGATGACATTGATCTCGGGACGCTCGTTGAAGACGAAGAAGCCGAGCAACGCCGCAAAGGGAAGTTGCAGATAGGCGAAGGGTTGCACCGCGCTCGCCTCGGCCACCTCGTAGGCCCGGATCAGGAACCAGTGCCCCAGCGCCGCCGAACAGCACAGCGCCGCCATCCAGAGCCAGTCCTGGGGGGCCATCGGCTCCCAGTGCCAGAGGCCGACGGCGCTCATGGCGATCGCGCCGACCGTCCCCGTCCAGAAGAAGCTGACGGCCGCCGAGTCGCCGCGCGCGACATAGCGTGTCAGCAACGAGTAGATCGCGAAGAGCAACGCCGCTCCCAGCGGGATCAGCGCCCAGGGCGAGAAGACGGCAACTCCGGGCTGAAGGATGATGAGGATGCCCACGAAGCCCGCCGCAATGGCGAGCCAGCGGCGCCAGCCCACCCGCTCGCCCAGCACCGGCCCCGAGAGCGCGGCAACCAGCAGCGGATAGCAGGTGAAGACCGCGTGACTGGCGACAAGGCCCAGCTTCACGAAGCCCAGGACCATGATGCAGACCTCGGCCGCCAGCAGCAGCCCGCGCAGCACCTGAAGAACCGGAAAGCGCGACCGGACGGCCGGCGCGAGACCGCCCGCCTGCCGCGCGGCCACAGCGATCACGAAGGCCGCGAAGAACCAGTAGCGGATCATCACGACCATGAAGACGCTGTAATGTTCGGCCAGGTGGCGCGAAATGCCGTCCTGCAGGGCGAAGATGCAGGTGGTGAGCACCATGAGCCCGATGCCAAGCCGCGTGTTCTGTTCGGTCATCCGCCGAGGACTCCGGTCGTCATGTGCCGCTTGCGGCCGTGGCCGGGCTGGCGCGTGACGGCAAAGCCGGCCTGCGCCAACGCGCGCCGGACATGGCCCGCCGCCGTGTAGGTGGCGAAGGTGCCGCCGGGCGTCGTATGGCGCCCGACCTCGGCCATGAGCGCGTCGGACCAGAGTTCCGGGTTCCGGGCCGGTGCGAATCCGTCCAGATACCAGGCATCCGCCCGACCCTCCCAGCCCGGCAGACGGGTGCGGGCATCGCCGATCAGCACCTCGACCTCGAGCCCGTCATTCACGAAGCGCGAATGACCGGCGGCCCAGGCGTCCAGAAACGGGCCGGCCACCGCTTCGGCCTCGGGGAAGGCCCGGAGGGCGCGGGCGATGTCGCGCGCCTCCATCGGAAAGGCCTCGAACGAGGTGTAGCGCAGCCGCCCCGGCCGCCCCGCCTGCCGCCAGGCGATCAGCGTGGCCAGCATGTTGAGCCCGGTGCCAAAGCCGAGTTCGGCGATCGCAAACCCGTCCCGGAAGCGTCCCGGCAGCCCGTTCCCGGCCAGAAAGACGTGCCGCGTCTCGGCCAGCCCGTCGGCGAGCGAGAAGTAGGGATCGTCGAACCGCGTCGAGACCGGCACGATCCCGTCGCGCCATTCCAGGCTGGCCGGGCCGCCGGCCGTCGCTGCGGGGTCCTGCGCGGAAGCGACATCCGTGCTCTGGCCTGTGGCTGGCATCTGTCCTAAGCCTGCTGTCTTCGAAGGTGCGGACATTGGGCGAGGACAGGGCGAATGGCAACGCCGGATCTGACAATTCGCGGCGGCGGGATCTTCGGTCTCGCGGTCGCCTGGGCGGCGGCACGGCGTGGCGCGCGGGTGCGGCTGATCGAGACGGCGCGGATTGGCGCTGGCTCGTCCGGGGGCGTGGTGGGCGCGCTGTCGCCGCATGTGCCCGAGCAGTGGAACGAGAAGAAGGCCTTCCAGTTCGAGAGCCTCGCCATGGGCGAGGAGTGGTGGGCGGCGGTGGCCGAGGCCTCCGGCCTTGCCACGGGCTACGACCGGCTCGGCCGGTTCCAGCCGCTGGCCGACGCGCGCGCGGTGGACCATGCCCGCGCCCGCGCCGAGGAGGCCCGGACGCTCTGGCAGGGCCGCTTTGCCTGGGAGGTCGTGCCGGCGGACGGCGAGTTCATGCCGCAAAGCCCCACGGGCCTCGTGATCCACGACACGCTGACGGCCCGACTCAACCCGCGGCTCGCGGTGCCGGCGCTGGTCGAGGCGATCCGCGCAAAAGGCGGCGAGATCCTGATCGGCGAGGGCGATGAGGCGGGGCCCGTGGTCTGGGCCACCGGCGTGGCGGGGCTCGAGGCGCTGTCGCAGGATCTGGGCAAGCCGGTCGGCAACGGCGTCAAGGGACAGGCGATGGTCGTGGGCCTGGACGCCCGCGACCGTCCGCAGATCTTCGGGCCGGGCCTCCTGATCGTGCCCCACGCCGACGGCACGACCGCCGTCGGCTCGACCGCCGAGAAGGACTGGGTCGCGCCGGACACGACCGATGCCCAGCTCGACGAGGTTCATGCCCGCGCGGTGGCGCTCTGCCCCTGGCTCGAGGGGGCGCCGGTCCTGACCCGCTGGGCCGGCCTGCGCCCGCGCGCCCGCAGCCTCGCGCCGATGCTGGGCGAATGGCCGGGACGGCCCGGGCACTTTGTGGCGAACGGGGGCTTCAAGATCGGCTTCGGCATGGCTCCGAAGGTCGGCGAGGTGATGGCCGCGCTGGTTCTGGAAGGGACGGACGCGATCCCCGAGAGCTTCCGGGTCGAGGCCTCGCTGAAGAAGAAGGTGAAGTCCGAGGATTAACCCACGGAAGGCACGCCATCGGCGGGCATCGGGGGTTGGCGCACACGACAACAACCCGGGCCCGCGATGCGGATGCCGCGCGGCGCCGCCCATCGGGCACCCACGGGGCGACCGTTCGGGGCTCGGACGCTCCACCGGAGCGTCCGCGAGACGCCGCCCATTGGCCGCCCACGGGGCGACCGTTCGCGGCTCGGACGCTCCACCGGAGCGTCCGCGAGACGCCGCCCATTGGCCGCCCACGGGGCGACCGTTCGCGGCTCGGACGCTCCACCGGAGCGTCCGCGAGACGCCGCTCACCCGGTAAGCTCGGGGGTGATGCGGACGGGGCCGCCGCTGCCACGCAATTTCGCCCGGTAGATCACCACCGACTCCGTCACCCGCATGACGTAGGTGCGCGTCTCGGCGAAGGGGATCTGCTCGACCCAGTCCACCGGATCCACATCGCCGGAACGGGGATCACCGAACTCGGTGATCCAGCGCCTCGGCCGGCCGGGCCCGGCATTGTAGCCCGAGGCCACCAGCGCAAGCGACGGTCCGAACTCCTCGACAAGCTGCGCGAGATAGGCCGTGCCGAGTCGAACGTTGTAGGCCGCATCCTGCGTGAGCCGGGCAGGCTCGTAGTCGAGCCCCAGCTTCGGCGCCACCAGCTTGGCCGTTCCCGGCATCACCTGCATAAGACCGCGGGCACCGGCCGGGCTGACGACCACCGGGTTGAACTCGCTCTCGCGCCGCGCGATCGAGAGCGCGAGCGCCCGGCTCACCGGCAGCCCATCGCCCGGCACGAGATCGGGAACCGGGAAATAGGCTTGCGGCAGGATCGTCCCCTGCTCGGCCGCCTGCTTGGCGATCAGCACCGCCACATGCGGCTCGCCCATGTCCAGCGCCATCTCGGCAAGCCGCCCGAGATCGCCGGCATCGAGGCTCTCGGCCAGATGCAGCAGGAACCGCTTGCCCAGATCGCGCTCACCCGCCGCCAGCAGCAGCCGACCCGCGGCCAGCACCGACGAAGAGGCAAAGCCCGCTTGCCGCCAGTCGCCCGCACGCGGCACCGAGATGAGGGCCGGATCGAGCGGAATGCCCGCCCGCTCGGCCGACAGAAGCCCGTAATAGGCCGTCTGGTAGCGCGCACCCTCGGCGAAGGCCGCCCCCGCCGCGTCGTAGCGGCCCAGCTGCTCCAGCGCACGGCCCTGCCAGTAATGCGCCCGTGACAGGCTGATCGGCGTCCGCACCGCCGCCTGCAGGCGCTGGAAATGCGTCAGGGCTGCCGCCGGATCGCCCAGCTTGCGCAGCGCGATGAAGCCCGCAAGGAACTCCAGCTCGGCAAAGTCCGCGCCGCCCTCGAGATGATGGCTCGCCGCGATCCGGTAGGCCGTGCGCGCCTCGCCCCTTTCGTTCATCGCCCGCGCCAGCCCCGCACGGCGGCCCGACCACAGTGAGGGGCTGCCAAGGCCCGCCACGCTCTCGGACCGTTCGATGAGCAGCGCCACCGCATCCGCCGTCCGCCCCTTCCGCGCGCGCCAGAGAAACCGCTCATAGGCCAGGCCCGGATCCGATGAGAGGGCCGCGGGCACGGCCGCGATCAGCGCGTCCACGCCGTCCGCATCGGCGCGCAACGCAAGACGCGCCGCGGCGAGGCGCTTCCAGCCGTCCGGAACGCGGGTCAGCATCCGGCGCGCCTGATCGGGCCGGTTCTCCCACAGAAGCATGTCGAGCCGCGCCTCATGCGCCTGCACAAGCACGTCGGGAAAGGCGGCGATCGCGGCCGATTCCTCTTCGGCCGTGAAGGCCAGCGTCGTCCATGCCCGGCGGATGACGGCTTCGGCCTCGGGGCGACGGCTCGATTCCGCCAGTGCGCGGGCAAGCGCAAGCGCCCCCTTCGCCGTCGCCGGCGTCCGCGAGCCGAAATAGTCGATCACCCGGGCGGGTGTCGAGGAGCGCGCCACCGCCTCTTCGCCCTTGTCCTGCAAGAGCTTCAGCCCGGGCCAGTCGGGATGCCGCGCCAGAAAGCCCTCGTAGTCGCCGAGAAGCCCTTCGCCCGCGCGCAACCGGTGCCACTCGACGAGGGACTGGGCGAGCGGCCCCGCAACCCGCGCCTGCGCCGCCGCCTCGCTCCAGTTCTTGGACCAGGCAGCGCGGAGCGCAAGGCGGAGCGCGCCCGGATCCTCGGCCCGCGCGGGCAGGGGCGCGCAGATCAGCGGCAGGATCAGGCAGGCCACGAGGTGAAGCGTGCGGAGGCGGGCGGGGGCGGACGTGGGGCGCGACATGGGCGCAATCTGCCCAAGCCCGTGCCCGCCCGCAACACACAAGCTGTCGAGCGCGTCGTGGCTTGGGGACAACTTGGCAAGTCCTGCGCCGGGCGCTAGGAAGACGCGGTTCAACCGGGCGAGTCTGCCCATTCAGATGGAGTTGCGTGTCATGATCAGAGGGTCCATTCCCGCCCTTGTGACGCCGTTCAAGAACGGCGAACTGGATCTGGACACGCTGAAGAAGCTGGTTGACTGGCAGATCGCCGAAGGCTCGACCGGCCTTGTGCCGGTGGGCACCACGGGCGAAAGCCCGACCCTCAGCCACGAAGAGCACGAGACGGTGATCGAGGCGGTGGTGCAGGCCGCCGCGGGCCGCGTGCCAGTGATCGCGGGCGCGGGGTCGAACTCGACCACCGAGGGGATCCGGCTGATCCGCTTTGCCGAGCGGGTGGGGGCCGACGCGGCGCTGGTGGTGACGCCCTACTACAACAAGCCCACGCAGGCGGGCCTGATCGCGCATTTCACCGCGCTTCACGACTGCTGCAACCTGCCGATCGTGATCTACAACATTCCCGGGCGCTCGGTGGTGGACATGACACCCGAGACGATGGGCCGGCTCGCACAGCTGCCGCGGATCATCGGGGTCAAGGACGCGACCGGCAAGATCGAGCGCGTGAGCCAGCAGCGGGCCTCCTGCGGGGCGGAGTTTCTCCAGCTTTCCGGCGAGGATGCGACGGCGCTCGGCTTCAACGCGCACGGCGGCGTGGGCTGCATCTCGGTCACGGCGAACGTGGCGCCGCGGCTCTGCGCCGAGTTCCAGCAGGCAACCCTGCGCGGCGACTATGCCACGGCGCTGGAGTACCAGGACCGGCTGATGCCGCTGCACGAGGCGATCTTCCTCGAGCCGGGGCTCGTCGGGGCCAAATATGCGCTCTCGCAGCTCGGCCTCTGCTCGGACGAGGTGCGCCTGCCGCTCGTGGGCCTCACCGATCCGACGAAGACACGCATCGACGCCGCCATGCGCCACGCCGGACTGATCTGAGCCGGGCGTTCCGCGTCCGCGGCAGCGCCGTCCGAGGGGGTTCGATGCCCCCTCGGACGGCTCCCCCGCCCCATCACGGCGCGCCGGACGCTGGACAGCGGCCCGGCTCTCGCCTATCTCCGTCCGGTCATGGTCAAGCACTCCGATCCCAACAGCAAGCTCATCGCCGAGAACCGGCGCGCCCGCTTCGATTACTTCATCGAGGAGGAGATCGAGGCCGGGATCATTCTCATGGGCTCCGAGGTCAAGTCGCTCCGGCAGGGCGGCTCGAACATCGGTGAAAGCTATGCCTCGGTCGAAAATGGCGAGCTGTGGCTGATCAACGGCTACATCGCCCCCTACCTGCAGGCCAAGACCTGGGGCCACGAAGAGCGGCGCAAGCGCAAGCTGCTCGTCTCGCGGCGCGAACTGGCCCGGCTCTGGAACGCGACCGCCCGCGAAGGCATGACCATCGTGCCGATCCGCATGTATTTCAACGACCGCGGAATCGTGAAGCTCAAGATCGGCATCGCCAAGGGCAAGAAGCTGTCCGACAAGCGCGCGACCGAAGCCAAGCGCGACTGGGGCCGCGAAAAGCAGCGGCTGCTCAAGCAACATTCCTGAACCACGGGCTTGCGCGCACGCGCCACGCCCGAGCGGGCTTGCCTGCGGGCACCGGCAGGATTAAGCGGGATTGGCTTTCCGAGGAGCCCGACATGACCGATGATCCCCGAACGCTCGTCTCCACCGATTGGCTCGCCGCCCATCTGCGCGACCCCGACCTGAGGATCCTCGACGGCTCCTGGTATCTGCCGCAGGAGAACCGGGATCCACGGGCGGAGTACGAGGCCGAGCACATTCCCGGCGCGCGCTTCTTCGACATCGACGAGATCGCCGACCGGCGCTCGGCGCTGCCGCACATGGCGCCGCCACCCGAGAAGTTCATCAGCCGGATGCGGGCCATGGGGATCGGCGACGGCCATCAGGTCGTCATCTACGACGGCTCGGGGCTGCGCTCGGCCGCGCGGGTCTGGTGGACCTTCCGCCTGATGGGCAAGACGGACGTGGCCGTGCTTGACGGCGGCCTGCCGAAATGGAAGGCCGAGGGCCATCCGACCGAGGACATGCCGCCCGTGATGCGCGACCGGCACATGACGGTGCAGCGCCAGGCGGGGCTGGTGAAGGATGTGACGCAGGTCGCTCATGCCTCGAAGCTCGGCGAGGCCGAGATCATCGACGCGCGCTCGGAAGGCCGCTTCCGGGGCACCGAGGCCGAGCCGCGGCCCGGCCTCCGCTCCGGCCACATTCCGGGCTCGAAGAACGTGCCCTTCCCGACGCTCCTCACGCCTCAGGGCACGATGAAGTCGCCCGACGAGCTGCGCGCCATCTTCGAGGCGGCGGGCGTGGATCTTTCCAAGCCCGCCATCACCACCTGCGGCTCGGGCGTGACGGCCGCGGTCCTGAGCCTCGCGCTCGAGATCCTCGGGCACCGCAACCATGCGCTCTACGACGGGTCCTGGGCCGAGTGGGGCATGTATGACGATCTCAAGGTCGCGAAAGGATGACGACGGAATGCTGACCGCCCTGAAACCGCAGCCTGCGGACAAGATCCTGCAACTGATCCAGATGTTCCGCGAGGATGCGCGCGCGGACAAGATCGACCTGGGCGTGGGCGTCTATAAGGATCCGACCGGGCTTACCCCGGTCATGCGGGCCGTGAAGGCGGCCGAAAAGCGGCTGTGGGAGGTCGAGACCACCAAGACCTACACGGGTCTTGCGGGCGAGCCGGCCTACAACGCCGCCATGGCGAAGCTGATCCTTGCCGGGGCGGTGCCGTCCGACCGGCTGGCCTCGGTCGCCACGCCGGGGGGCACGGGCGCCGTGCGTCAGGCGCTCGAGCTGATCCGCATGGCCGCACCCGATGCCACCGTCTGGATCTCGAACCCGACCTGGCCGAACCACCTGTCGATCGTGAAATATCTCGGCATTCCCATGAAGGAATACCGCTACTTCGACGTCGAGACCGGCGCGGTGGATTTCGACGGCATGATGGCCGATCTCGCGCAGGTGAAGGCGGGCGACGTGGTGCTGCTGCACGGATGCTGCCACAACCCGACCGGGGCCAACCCGAACCCGGTGCAGTGGCTCGCCATCTGCGAGGCGCTGGCCAAGGCCGGCGCGCTGCCGCTGATCGACCTCGCCTATCAGGGCTTCGGCGACGGGCTCGAGATGGATGCGGCGGCGACGCGCCTTCTGGCCACGCGGCTGCCCGAGGTGCTGATCGCGGCCTCCTGCTCGAAGAACTTCGGCATCTACCGCGAGCGGACGGGCATCCTCATGGCCATCGGCGACGCGTTGGCCAAGGCGACGGTGCAGGCCAACCTCAACTTCCTGAACCGGCAGAACTATTCCTTCCCGCCGGATCACGGCGCGCGGCTGGTGACGATGATCCTCGAGGATGAGATCCTGACCGCCGACTGGAAGTCCGAACTTGAGGAGGTGCGGCTGAACATGCTGACCCTGCGCCGCCAGCTCGCCGATGCGCTTCAGGCCGAGACCGGCTCGAACCGCTTCGGCTTCGTGGCCGAGCATCGGGGCATGTTCTCGCGGCTCGGCCTCTCGCCTGAGCAGGTCGAGAAGCTGCGGATGGAACATGCGGTCTATATGGTGGGCGACTCGCGGCTGAACATCGCGGGCCTGAACAGCACGACCGTGCCGGTTCTGGCGAAGGCGGTGGCGCAGGTGCTGCGCGGCTGACGACGGCTCGGAGACCGCTTTGGGGGGGCGCAGGCACGGACCTGCGCCCCTTTTGCATGGGCTGTGCTGCGGGGGGCCGATCGGAAAAGGAAGAAGGCCCGGATCTTCATCCGGGCCTTCCTCTCGAACGGCGGGGGGAGGAGATCCCGCCGCTCGATCCGCATCATCCGTGATAGGCGGCCTCGCCGTGCGCGGTCTGGTCGAGACCGATGCGCTCGCTCTCGGTATCGACGCGCAGGCCCACGATCAGATCGGCGATCTTGAAGGCCACAACCGACACGACGGCCGTCCAGATCAGCGTCACGACGACGGCCTGGATCTGGATGATGGTCTGGCCGACGATGGAATAGTCGTCGCCGTTCACGCCGCCCAGCGTCGCCGCCGAGAAGATGCCGGTTCCGACCGCGCCGATGATGCCGCCGATGCCGTGGATGCCGAACACGTCGAGGCTGTCGTCATAGCCCATGGCGTTCTTGACCGTGGTCACGAAGAAGTAGCAGACCCCCGAGGCCGCGGCGCCGAGCACGATGGCGCCCATCGGGCCAATGGTCCCGCAGGCCGGCGTCACCGCCACGAGGCCCGAGATCATGCCCGAGGCGGCACCCAGCATCGAGGCCTTGCCGCGGGCCAGAGCCTCGATCAGCGACCAGGCCACGACGGCGGCGGCGGTGGCGACGAAGGTGTTGATCATGGCCAGCGTCGCGCCGCCGTTGGCTTCCAGGTTCGAGCCCACGTTGAAGCCGAACCAGCCGAACCACAGCATCGAGGCGCCGATCATGGTCATGACCATCGAATGCGGAGCCATGTTCTCCTTGCCGAGCCCGATCCGCTTGCCGACCATGATCGCGCCGATCAGGGCCGCGACGCCCGCGTTGATGTGGACCACGGTGCCGCCGGCAAAGTCGATGGCGCCCCAGTTGAAGATCAGGCCCGAGCCGTCCCAAACCATGTGGGCGATCGGGAAGTAGGCGAAGGTCACCCAGATCACGGTGAAGATCATCACCGCCGAGAACTTGATCCGCTCGGCGAAGCCGCCGATGATCAGCGCGGGCGTCAGCGCCGCGAAGGTCATCTGGAAGCAGATGAAGAGATATTCGGGAATGACGAACTCGTCCGAGAAGGTGGCCGCCATGCTGTCGGCCGTCACCCCGGACAGGAACAGCTTGCCCAGTCCGCCCCAGAAGGGGCTGGTCCCGCCGCCGAAGGCGAAGGAATAGCCATAGATCACCCAGATCACCATGACGGTGCAGGCGATCAGCGTGGTCTGCATCAGCACCGAGAGCATGTTCTTCGCGCGCACGAGGCCGCCGTAGAACAGCGCGATCCCCGGCAGGATCATGAAGAACACGAGCACGGTGGACATCAGCATCCAGGCCACGTCGCCCTTGTCCATCACCGGGGTGACGGTTTCGGCCACGGCCTCGACGGCATCGGTCGCGGCCTCCTGGGCCCAGGCCGGCAGGGCCGCCGCCGCGGCGAGCGCCGAGAGCCCCATGAATTGCGAGATTTTCTTCATTTTACCCTATCCCTCTGCCGGCCCGCGTTACAGCGCGTCGTCGTTGATTTCGCCCGTGCGGACGCGGACCGCCTGTTCGACATCGAGCACGAAGATCTTGCCGTCGCCGATCTTGTCGGTCTTGGCGGTGGTGCGGATGGTCTCGACAACCGAGTCGGCAAGGCTGTCGGCCACGACGATCTCGAGGCGGACCTTCGGCACGAAATTCACGGCATATTCGGCGCCGCGATAGATTTCCGTGTGACCGGACTGCGAGCCGAAGCCCTTGATCTCGGTCACCATCATGCCGCGCACGCCGATGGTGGTGAGCGCCTCGCGCACCTCCTCCAGCTTGAACGGCTTGATTGCTGCAATGATCAGTTTCACGACGATCCCCTGTTCTGCACCGGGCCGCTGCGGACCCCACGAGGCCAAGAGGCTCGCTGGTGGGGTCCTGCACAACAAAACGGCGCCAGACGGAGAGGGCCGGGACGCGGAAGTTGCACATTTTTTGCACTTACCCGCGGGATAGCCCATTTTTAATGCAACATGCGGAGAGGATTCAAAGCCACTTCACCTCCACATTCGCGGCCCCTGCGGGTAGAGTCGCACGAAGGTCCACAAGAGCCAGAAGGCGGGCAACGAGGCATGAGCGGGTCGAACGGGCGGCGTCCGCCGCTGGTCGCGGACAGGCGCTACGGCGCGCCGGCCGCGAAGAAGACGACATCGAAGGGCGGCGGCGGCGGGCGGGGCGCGAAGCCTCCGCCCAAGTCAACGCCTCGGCGGCGGCCCCGCAAGCGCGATCCGCTCTCGGCGGCAGTAGCTTGGGTGCTCGGGCTGATCTGGGGGATCGTGATGTTCTTCTGGCGCATCCTGTGGGGCGTGGGCTGGCGCATCGCCGCGGTGGTGGGCCTCGTTCTGGGGCTCTCGGCCTATTACTTCTACTCGCAGCTTCCCGAGGTGACGCAGCTCGTGGACGGCCGTGCCCGCGGCTCGGTCACCATGCTCGACCGCGAGGGCAAGGTCTTCGCCTGGCGCGGCGAGACCTACGGCGGCCTCGTCACCTCCGACAAGGTCTCGGAACATCTGCGCGAGGCCGTGGTGGCGACCGAGGACCGCCGCTTCTACCGGCATTTCGGCATCAGCCCCCGCGGCATCGCCTCGGCGGTCAGGATCAACCTGGCCGAGGGGCGCGGCCCGCTTGAGGGCAACGGCGGCTCGACGATCACCCAGCAGGTGGCCAAGCTGCTCTGTCTCGGGGTGCAGTACGATCCGCAACAGTGGAAGAGCGAGGCCGACTATGAGGCGGACTGCCGCCGGGGCGGCATCTGGCGGAAGGTGAAGGAAGTGCCCTTCTCCCTCGCGATGGAGGCCAAGTACACCAAGGCCGAGATCCTGACGATCTACTTCAACCGCGCCTATCTGGGGGCTGGCGCACGCGGCTTCGAGGCGGCGGCGCAGCGTTACTTCGGCAAGTCCGCAAGCCAGGTGAACGCGGCCGAGGCGGCAATGCTGGCGGGCCTGCTCAAGGCGCCGTCCTACTACGCTCCGACGGCGAACCTTCAGCGGGCGCGCGACCGGGCGAATGTCATCATCGGTCTCATGGAAGAGCAGGGCTACCTGACGCGCGCCGAGGCCGAGCAGGCGCGGCGCAATCCGGCCCAGCTCTCCGAGGCGGCCCAGAGCCGGTCCGGCGGCTTCTTTGCCGATTGGGTGATGGAATCGGGCCCCGCTTTCCTCACGCGCGACACGACCGAGGACGTGATCATCCGCACCACCCTCGACCAGCGGCTGCAGAAAGCCGCCGAAGGTGCGCTCGCCGATGTCTTCAAGTCCAAGGTGAGCGAAGGCTCCAAGGCGCAGGCGGCCGTTGTCGTGATGTCGGCCGACGGCGCGGTGCGCGCGATGGTCGGAGGCCGGAAGCTCGAGGCCGCGGGCTCGTTCAACCGGGCGACGCAGGCGCTCCGCCAGACCGGCTCGGCCTTCAAGCCCTTCATCTATGCGGCGGCGATGGATCTCGGCTACAGCCCGGCGGATTTCGTGGACGACAGCCCGCTCACCGTCATGGTGAAGGGCTCCGGCCCCTGGACGCCCGCGAACTACGACCGGAAGTTCCGCGGGATCGTGACGCTGACCGCGGCCCTGAAACAGTCGCTGAACATTCCGGCGGTGCGGATCACCGAGGCCGTGGGCCGCGACAAGGTCCGTCAGGTCGCCTCGGAGTTCGGCATCCAGAGCAACCTTGCCGCCGGCCCCGCCCTCGCGCTCGGGGTCTCGGAGGCCACGCTCATCGAGATGACGGGCGCCTATGCCGGCATCCTGAACGGCGGCTCGGCCGTCAAGCCCTATGGACTCGTGGAACTGCGGCTTCAGGGCGAGGAGACGCCGCTCATCGGGCAGGAAGGCGGCATCGGCGAGCGGGTGATCTCCGAACAGGCGGCGCAGCTTCTGACCTACATGATGACCGAGGTCATCAACAGCGGCACGGGCACCCGCGCCCGCCTGCCCGACCGCGAGGCCGCGGGCAAGACGGGCACGACCCAGGCTGCGCGCGACGCATGGTTCGTCGGCTTCACCGCCGACTATGTGGCCGGCGTCTGGATGGGCTATGACGACAACACACCGCTCAAGGGCGTGACCGGCGGGGGACTGCCGGCCGAGATCTGGCGCGAGGTGATGGTCCGGGTGCACGAGGGCGTGCCCCCTGCCCCGTTGCGCAAGATCGTGCCCGAGCCCCGGCTGCCGCCCCAGTCCACGGCCGAGGTCCGCACAGAACCCGTGCCGCAGGATACGGGCGACTGGCAGGCCGCCCGGCCGCGGGACACGGGCGACTGGCAGGCTGCACCCCGTCAGCCGAGCGCCGGCGAACAGATCGTGCGGGACGTGCTCGGGATCTTCGGCGGCGGCCGGAACTGACCCGTCCGCCGGATGCGGGGCCGCCGGTTCGCGGGGAGGCCCCGCGAAAGCTCCGAAAGCAGAACGCCGCCCCAAGGGCGGCGTTTCAGGTCGCTCCGGCGGCGTCTCTCAGCTTGAACGGCGCAGCTGCTCGGCCAGGGCCGGGATCGAGCCGCGGTTCCGGTCGAGCAGCGCCCCGATCTCGGCCCGCTCGGAGGCAAGCATGTTGACGCCCTCGATGATGATGTTGAAGAACGCCGGCCGGCCCGAGCGATCCGACACATGCCAGCGCACCTCGAACGGATTCTCGTTGCGCAGGTAGGCCGTCGAGATCACCTCGACCGCGCTCTTCATCGGGCGGGCGTCGATCACCTTGATCTCGCTGCCGACGAACTCGCGGAATCGCTTGCCATACTTGCGCGCGATGTAGCCCTGATAGGCCTGGGTGAAGGCGGAAAGCTCGGACTGGCTCGCGCCGCGGGCAGCGACCCCCAGGGCGGTGCGCGCGATGGCCGGCACGTCGGCATAGCGCGAGAAGAGGCGCTCGAACTCGACATACATCTGCTGCTCGGACTTGCCGGAGTTGATGGTCTGGTTCACCTGAGCCACGGCCTCGACCACAAGCGCACGCGCGCTTCCGGTGTCGAGCGCCAGCGCACGCCACGGCAGGACGGTGGCGGCGATGCCCGCGGCAAGGCCCAGCGTCATGGTCCGGCGGCTGGGCCGTGCGTCGAAGAAAAGGTCATTGGGCATCGTATTCCTCATAGGGATCGGCGGCGTAGGGATCGATGAAGACGTCATCGGTCCCGCCGGTCTGACCAAGTTCGAAGCGCCGGTTCTGCAGGTAGAGCAGACGGGCCTGCGAATAGCTGTCCGCGCTTTCATATAGGACAGAGTCGATCGTTTCGGAATACTGCGCCCGATCACCAAGTATTGAGCCCGCCTCGGCCGCCCGTCCCGCCGTCCGCACGCCGGGCGGCACGATCAGCCGCACCGGGTTCAGCGCAATGTCCACGACATCGCCCACCAGATCGCGCTCGGTCCGCGGCCCGAGGAACGGCACCTCGCCATAAACCCCCTCGTCGGCGCCCCAGGTATAGAGCGTCTCGCCAAAGCCGGTTTCGCGCCCCTCCAGCCCCATCGAGCGGGCCGGGTCGAACAGACCCCCGATCCCGATCGTGCTGTTGACGACGAAACGCGCCGCATTCTCGACCGCAGCCCCGGGCCGCCCCTGCAGAAGGCTGTTGAGCGACTCGCCCGGCAGATCGAGGTTCTCGGCAAAGTTCTCGATCCCGCGCTCCACCGGATCGGGCAGGACGGCATAGGTCCGCGACGCCGGCCGCAGGACCGTCCGGTCCACATCCTTGTTGAACTCGTGGATCTGGCGGTTGTGGGCCTCGTCTGGGTCATTTATCGCCTGCGTGGGCCCCGCCGTGGCGCAGGCAGAGACGAAGGCGCCGAGAACGGCTAGAAGGGCGCCGTGAGCCGCGATTCGGCATCCACGGAAATTGGCAGTTCGATGTTCCACGCTGATGATCCCGGTCTGCGAAAGATGCCGTGCGAAGAGGAATCGCTATTACGAACAAGGGTCAAGGCATAAGCAGCTTGCAGGGACAAGGCAACGCGCGAATGCAGGACCACCTCGGGGCTCGGGGATTCTCGCCCAACTTTGTTGCGGCGGATAACGAAATCGTAAGTCGGCCGTGCGACATGGATGCAGGGCCGAGAGGGTTCAGATGAACGGAATGGACATTCGCAAGGGGCTGGCGGAGTTGCGGGCCGCGCGACACAGCTCGATGGGCTCTCTGGCCGCGGTTTTTCTCTTCAGCATCTTCGTGAACCTGCTGATGCTGACCGGGCCGCTCTACATGCTTCAGGTCTATGACCGGGTGCTCGGTTCGGGATCGGAAGAGACGCTCCTCGCGCTCTCGCTCCTGGTGACCTTTCTCTTTCTGGCCATGGGTTTCCTCGACCATGCCCGCGCCCGCGTGATGGCGCGCGTGGGCGCGGGCTTTCAGGAGAAACTGGATCGCCGGGTGTTCGAGGCATCGGTCCGCAGGCTCTCGCTGGCCCCCGGCGATCCGTCCGCCGTGGCTGCCCAACGCGACCTCGAGGCGGTGCAGCGCCTGTGGGCGTCGCCGGTGCTGATCGCGCTCTTCGACATCCCCTGGACGCCCCTGTTCATCGCCGCGATCTTCATCTTTCATCCCTGGATGGGATGGCTGGCCGTCGGTGGCGGCGCCGTGCTCGTGATGGTGACGCTGCTGAACCAGCGCCTCTCCGAGGGGCCGATGCAGCGCGCCAACATGGTCTCGTTGCAGGCGGACCGTTTCGCCGAGAACCTGAAGTCCGAATCCGAAGTGGTGCAGGCGCTGGGCATGGCCGGCAACGGCTTCGACCGCTGGCAGAAGGCGCGTTCGGTGGCCCTCGCGTCGAACATGTCGGCGTCCGACCTCACGGGCGCCTTCGGCACGCTGACCAAGACGCTCCGTCTCTTCCTGCAGTCGGCGATGCTGGGTCTGGGCGCCTGGCTCGTCCTGCAACAGGAGCTGACCGCCGGTGCGATGATCGCCGGCTCGATCCTGATGGGTCGGGCCCTCGCCCCGATCGAAAGCGCCATCGGCCAATGGTCGCTCGTGCAGCGCGCCAGCGAAGGGTGGAAGCGGCTGGGAGAGCTGTTGTCGCGTCAGCCGGTCGAACCGGCACGCATCGCCCTCCCGCGGCCGCGAGCGCTGATCGAGGCCCAGAACCTGACCGTCGTTCCACCGGGAGAGATGACGCCCGTCCTGCGCGGCGTGACATTCCGGCTCGAACCAGGCCAGGCGCTCGGGGTGATCGGCCCGTCCGGCTCCGGGAAGTCCACGCTCGCGCGCGCGCTCATCGGCGTCTGGCGCCCGGCGGCGGGTCATATGCGCCTCGATGGTGCGGCGCTGGACCAGTATGATCCCGACGTGCTGGGCGGCTACATCGGCTACCTCCCACAACGCGTGACGCTCTTCGAGGGCACGATCGGAGAGAACATTGCCCGTCTCCGCGGTGCACCGGATGGCGAGGCGGTGGTCGCGGCCGCGCGCAAGGCCGCCGCCCATGACATGATCGTGGCCCTGCCTTCCGGCTACGACACCCGTGTGTCGGCGCTGGGCGGCCGCCTCTCCGGCGGCCAGATCCAGCGAATCGGCCTGGCGCGGGCCATGTTCGGAAATCCGGTGTTCCTCGTTCTGGACGAGCCCAACTCGAATCTGGACAATGAGGGGTCACTGGCCCTCAACGCGGCGATCCGCGCGATGAAGCAGGCCGGAGGGTCGGTCTTCATCATGGCGCACCGGCCCGCCGCCATTCAGGAATGCGATCTGTTGATGGTGATGGAAAACGGCATGCGCGCGGCCTTCGGCCCGCGCGACACGGTCCTGCGCGAAATGGTCAAGAACCACACCGAGATCGTCCGAAACGCCGGCCCCGGAGGCGTGTCATGAGCCGCTCCCCCTCCTGGTCAAGCCGCAGGCCGCTCCTGATCGGATACCTCACGCTCGGCGTTCTCGTCGGCGGCTTCGGCACCTGGAGCGCCTTCTCCTCCATTGCCGGCGCCATCGTCGTATCGGGCCAGATCGAGGTCGCTCAGAACCGCCAGGTCGTCCAGCACCCGGATGGCGGCGTCGTCGAGAGCATCGAGGTCACGGAAGGCGCGAGCGTCCGCGCCGGCGACATCCTGCTGCGTTTCGACGGCGCGTCCCTGCGCACCGAACTTGCGATCGTCGAGGGGCAGCTCTTCGAGATGCTCGCCCGCCGGGCACGTCTCGAGGCCGAGCGCGACGACGCCGAAGCCCTCGCCTTCCGGCCCGAGCTTCTCGAGGCCGGCAAGGGACGCACCGCCGTCGCCGAGCAGGTCGAGGGCCAGCAACGCCTGTTCGTTGCGCGGCGAGAGAGTTTCGCGCAGCAGATCGACCAGCTCGGCAAACGCAAGGGCCAGATCAACAGCCAGATCGCGGGTGTTGACGCGCAGATGGCAGCGCTCGGCACGCAGCTTCGCCTGATCGAGGAAGAGCTCACAGACCAGCAGGGACTCCTCGCCAAGGGGCTTGCCCAGGCAAGCCGCGTGCTCAGCCTGCAGCGCGAACAGGCTCGACTGCAAGGCGAACTGGGCGAGCTCGCAGCTTCACGCGCCAACGCCGAGGGCCGCATCACGGAACTGGACATCGAGATCCTGCGCCTCGGCTCCACGCGCCGCGAGGAGGCCATCACGCAGCTTCGCGACTTCGGCTACCGCGAACTCGAACTGGCAGAGCGGCGGGGCGCACTGATCGAACAGATCCAAAGGCTCGATCTGCGCGCTCCCGTCTCGGGGATCGTCCTCGGCTTGCAGGTGACGACACCACGGGCCGTCATTCGCCCCGCCGATCCTGTTCTCTACCTGATCCCCCAAGACCGACCGCTGGTGATCGCCGCTCAGGTTCCTCCGATCCATGTCGACGAAGTGCGGGAAGGCCAGCCGGTCCGTCTCGTCTTTTCGGCCTTTTCCAGCCGCACTACGCCCGAACTCGCGGGACATGTATCGGTCCTTTCGGCAGATGCCTTGACCGACAACCGAACGCAGACCGCCTTCTATCGGGCAGAGATCGCGCTTGAGCCGGGCGAGATGGAGAAATTGGATGATCGCACTCTTCTTCCCGGCATGCCCGTCGAAGCTTTCATCCGGACGTCGGAACGCTCTCCCATCGCGTATCTGCTCAAGCCCTTCACCGACTATTTCAACCGCGCCCTGCGGGAAACATGAGAACCGGGCGCGATAGTCGCCAGCCTCCTGCGCCTGGCTGGCCTCGACCAGCCGGTTCCGGACTGCTCCGCTCTGTGCCGTCGTAGATGTCTCTGGTTGAGGGGATTCCGTATCGCCGCGCCGACGGGCCACCGAACTGCTGGGCGACGGCACCGGGATCACGTTGAGGCAGGACCGTGGACCAGCAATCAAAGGCTACGATGCTGCGCCTCAAGGCCTATGGAGAACCCTGACCGTCAGACCACCGACATCCACGCTCGCGCCGCGCTTCAGCGCCCTGGGACCACCAAGTTCTGCTCCGTCACCCGAACCGATCGCGGAGAGCGGCGGTCACGCCTCAGGCCGGTGCTTTGCAGCGCACTTCCGGTCAGCTGTCCGGCAGCCCCCACCATTGCCAAGACGATGACGTTGCGCAGGACGAGGCGCGCATGGTCATCACGATCGAGACGAAGGTGCGGGAACTCGCCGCAGCCGCGGTGCTGCGCGACCGCTTCCACCGCATGATCCGAAAGCGAAGCGCCGAGCATCTGGCCGAGTGGCTGGAGGCAGGCCGCGCATTGAAAGGCGGGGTTCATGGAAGTGATCGATGAGGATCCGGGCAAGGCTACGGCCCTCGTCTTCCGAAACAGACAAAACTCCGCTGGAGATGCGGAGTTTTTTGCGACCCGAGCTTTCTGTATTTTTGGTGGAGCCAGGCGGGATCGAACCGCCGACCTCTTGAATGCCATTCAAGCGCTCTCCCAACTGAGCTATGACCCCACCGGAGGTGCGGACCGTTGCCGATCCGCTTGGGCTTTGCGATCCGCTTCCGGTTCGCTCGGGCTGTCTAGTGTCTCACGACGGAAGGCGCAAGAGGAAAAATCGCCTTCCGCTGCTCTCAACCTTCCTCGTCGTCGCCGGCCACATCAGCCAGTTCGTCGAGCGACACGTTGTCGTCCGAATCATCTTCGAGCAGGTCATCATCGACATCCGTATCTTCCGTCGCTTCGGAGTCGAGCAGGTCATCTTCGCCGTCGATGTCGTCCACGAGCAGTTCGTCGTCCTTCTCGGGCGCGACGCGCGATATGACGGCCGCCACGGCCTTCCGGCGCGCGCTTTCGATATCCACGACCTCGCCGGTATAGGGGCTGACGACGGGTGAACGGTTGAGGTCGTAGAAGCGCTTGCCCGTCGTCGGGCAGACACGCTTCGTGCCCCATTCTTCCTTGGGCATGGTGATCCCCTTGCAAGGCTGTCTGCTGCAGAATTGGGGAGCCATGCCACAAGCCCCCGGGACTGTCAAAGCCTTTCCACCCGCAGGTTCCGCCGAATTTTCACTGCTTTTTCTTGGACCGGCCGCCCGTTAGACTGCCGCCCGGAAGGAGATTTTCCATGCCCGTTCTGCCCGGTTCCCCTCCGGTCGAGGTCACGCTGCGCCGGTCGGCGCAGGCTCGGCGCTTTTCGCTGCGGGTGTCGCGGCTTGACGGGCGCGTCACCCTGACCGTTCCTGCACGGGCGAGAGAGGCCGAGGCGCTGGCCTTTGCCCGGGATCAGGAGGGCTGGATCCGTCGCGCCCTGCTGGATGTGCCCCGGACGGCGTCGGTCGGGCTGGATACGCTTCTGCCTGTCGAGGGGCGACAGCTTCTGGTCCGGCCGGGAAGCGGGCGCTGCGTTCGGATCGAGGATGATTCGCTTCTTGTGCCCGGCGATCCCGCACTGGCGCCGGTGCGGCTGGCTGCCTTCCTCAAGGCGCTGGCGCGGGAGCGCCTCGCTGCGGCCTGCGACCACCATGCCCGTACACTGGGACGCTCTTATGCGCGCCTCACCTTGCGCGACACGCGGTCGCGCTGGGGGTCGTGCACGCATGACGGCTGCCTGATGTTCTCGTGGCGGCTGATTCTCGCGCCGCCGCCGGTTCTCGACTATGTGGCGGCCCATGAGGTGGCGCATCTGGCGCAGATGAATCACTCGCCCGCCTTCTGGGCCGAGGTCTCGCGGCTCATGCCCGACTATGCCCCGCACCGCCTCTGGCTGAGGCGGCATGGGCAGGCGCTGCACGGCTTCCGCTTCGGGGATTGACCGCAGGCGGGCAGGAGTGCTTGCTCGCGCACATGCCGACCCAGACGCGCCCCTCAGACCTGACCGCCGCCGCCCATGAGAGGCTTTATCGTGCCCTGAGGGCACAGGTGATGCATGGCGAACTGTCGCCGGGGCAGGCTCTCACGCTGCGCGGTCTCGCGCGCAGTTTCGAGGTCTCGATGACCCCCGCGCGCGAGGCCGTCCGGCGCCTCGTGGCCGAAGGTGCCCTGTCGCTCTCATCGTCGGGCCGGGTGGCGACACCCGACCCCAGCCCGGAGCGAATCGAAGAGCTGGCGGCGATCCGGGCCCTGCTCGAGCCCGAACTCGCGGCTCGCGCCCTTCCCCGCGCCCATTTCGCGCTGCTCGACCGGCTGGCCGCCATCAACGCCGCCAATGCCGAGGCGGTCGTGAAGGGCGATGCCGTGGCCTACATCCGCACCAACCTCGAGTTCCACCGGACACTCTACCTCCGGGCCCAGGCGCCCGCGATGCTCGCGATGGCCGAGACCGTCTGGCTGCAGCTCGGCCCGACCATGCGCGCGCTCTATGGACGGCTGCGGAGGAACGAGCCTCCGCAGCATCATCGCAGCATCCTGGCCGCGCTGCGGGCGGGGGATGAGCCGGGGCTGCGGCTGGCGGTCCGCATGGACGTGACGCAGGGGCTGCGACACCTGATCGGCTGAATTGGTCACTTTATTTGACCGGGATCATGTTTTGCGCGCGGGTAAAAGGTTACTCGTGGGTCGACGAAATGGATCAGACCCAGGGAGAATGGCCATGCTGGACCGAGTTCGCGCTTTTTTCGACCGTTGGCACCGGCTTCAGGAAGTGCACGCGATGACCGACCGCGATCTTGAGGATCTGGGCATCACGCGCTGGCAGATGGAGCAGTTCGCGCGCATGCCCGAACATGTGGGCGATCGTCTGCTGCAGATGGCGCAGGTCTTCGGGCTGGACCCGGCGGAAGTCCAGCACGCCTATGCCGATTATCTGGAACTGCTGGAGGTGTGCCGGCACTGCGGCAGCACGCGGCTCTGCCAGTGCCGTCTGGCCGAAGCCGACCGGCTGGCGCCCGCCGACTGCGGCTTCTGCCCGAACGCCGCCACCTACGAACTGATGGCCCGACACACGCTGCACTAGCGACCCGGGCCGCCGGAAAGGCGAACGGCGCCCTCTCGGGCGCCGCGGATGTCAGATGACGCGCTCGACCATCATCTTCTTGATCTCGGCGATGGCCTTGGCCGGGTTGAGGCCCTTGGGGCAGGTCTTCGCGCAGTTCATGATCGTGTGGCAGCGGTAGAGCTTGAACGGATCCTCGAGCATGTCGAGCCGTTCGGGCGTGGCCTCGTCGCGGCTGTCCACGATCCAGCGATAGGCGTGCAACAGCGCCGCCGGCCCGAGGTAGCGGTCGCCGTTCCACCAGTAGCTCGGGCACGAGGTCGAGCAGCAGGCGCACATCACGCATTCATAAAGCCCGTCGAGCTTGGCCCGGTCCTCGACCGACTGGCGCCACTCCTTCGCGGGCTCGACCGTCTTGGTCTCGAGCCACGGCATGATCGAGGCGTGCTGCGCGTAGAACAGCGACAGGTCGGGGATCAGGTCCTTGATCACCGGCATGTGCGGCAGCGGGTAGATCTTCACGTCGCCCTTGATCTCGTCGAGACCGTAGATGCAGGCCAGCGTGTTGATCCCGTCGATGTTCATCGCGCAGGAGCCGCAGATCCCCTCACGGCAGGAGCGGCGGAAGGTCAGCGTGGGATCGACCTCGTTCTTGATCTTGATCAGCGCGTCCAGAACCATCGGGCCGCACTTGTCCATGTCGAGGAAGTAGGTGTCCACCCGCGGGTTCTCGCCCGTGTCGGGATCCCAGCGATAGATCATGAACTTGCGGACGTTCCTGCCCTCGGGCTTCGGCCAGGTCTTGCCGGTGCGGACCTTGGAGTTCTTGGGGAGCGTGAGCTGGACCATGGTTCATCCCTTCCGGTCTTAGCGGGAGTAGAGCGGCCGCGTCGGGGGCTGGCCGGATTTCTGATAGACGCAGGCGTCGTAGATGGCCGAGGGATCCCGGCCCATGAGATAGTCCGAGGTCACGGTCAGCTCGACGTTGCTGACCATGCCGCCGCTGCCGGCGCCCACCCCGACCGACCCGCGCGGGGCCTCGGCAAGGCGCGCGCGCTCGGCACAGGCCCTCTCGGCCTGCTCGACCGTGACGGGTCCGCAGGCGGCGAGAAGCAAGACGAGCAGCAGCGGCTTTTGCATGGCCTAGACCGCGGGCAGGAGCGGCAGGCCGCTCGTCTGGAGGCACCGGATCGTGTCCGGCCGGGTGGCGATCGTCACCACGTTCTGCACCGTGGTCGTGCCGGCGCGCACGCCCACGTCGCGGGACAGGGCGCTGAGTTCCTGCGCCGTGGCATTGTCGATGATGCAGGTGGTGACGCCCTGCGCGGCGGGGCCGGGCATGTATTGCTCGACCACCGGCAGCACGACGGTGCGCGCGGTCTGCCGCGCCACGCTGTCGGCCACCGACTGCGGACTGCAGGCGGCGAGCGCGAGGGCGCAGGAGGCGAGAGCCGCGCCCCGCATCAATAGACCCGCGCCTTGGGCGCGATCTTCTTCAGGTCGATCCCGCCTTCGGACTGTTTGGTCAGCGGGTCGAGATGGACCGGCCGGGAGGCGAGCGTGACCTCGTTGCCCTTCACCGTGGCGAGGCTGTGCACGCGCCAGTTCTCGTCGTCGCGGTTCGGCCAGTCCTCGTGGGCGTGGGCGCCGCGGCTTTCCTTGCGCGCCTCGGCCGCTACGATCGTGGCCAGCGCGTTCGGCATCAGGTTGGTCAGTTCCAGCGTCTCCATCAGGTCCGAGTTCCAGATGAGGCTGCGGTCGGTGACCTTGAGATCCGAGAGCTTGGCCGCGATCCCCTTCATCTTCTCGACGCCTTCGGCCAGCGTCTTGTCGGTGCGGAACACGGCGGCGTCGGCCTGCATGGTGCGCTGCATCTCGAGCCGCAGGTCGGCGGTCGGGATGGCGCCGTTGGCGTGGCGCAGGTCGTCGAACCGGCCGAGGATCTCGTCCACCTGGGCCTTGGGCACATCGGCGTGGAACTCGTGCGGTTTCACGATCTGGCCCGCGCGGATCGCCGCGGCGCGGCCGAACACCACGAGGTCGATCAGCGAGTTCGAGCCCAGCCGGTTCGCGCCATGCACCGAGGCGCAGCCGGCCTCGCCCACCGCCATCAGGCCCGGGAAGACGCGGTCGGGATCGTCCGCGATGGGGGCGAGAACCTCGCCCCAGTAGTTGGTCGGAATGCCGCCCATGTTGTAGTGCACAGTCGGCAGGACCGGGATTGGTTCCTTGTGAACGTCCACGCCGGCAAAGATCTTCGCCGATTCCGAGATGCCGGGCAGGCGCAGCGCCAGCGTCTCGGGCGGCAGGTGGTTCAGGTGCAGGTGGATGTGGTCGCCATGCTCACCCACGCCGCGGCCCTCGCGGATCTCCAGCGTCATGCAGCGGCTGACCACGTCACGGCTGGCGAGGTCCTTGTAGGTCGGAGCGTAGCGCTCCATGAACCGTTCGCCGTTCGCGTTCGTGAGATAGCCGCCCTCGCCGCGCGCGCCCTCGGTGATCAGGCAGCCCGAGCCGTAGATGCCGGTCGGGTGGAACTGGACGAATTCCATGTCCTGCAGCGGCAGGCCGGCCCGCGCCACCATCCCGCCGCCGTCGCCGGTGCAGGTGTGGGCCGAGGTGGCCGAGAAATATGCGCGGCCGTAGCCGCCGGTCGCCAGAACCGTGAGCTTGGCGTTGAAGACGTGGATCGTGCCGTCTTCCAGCCGCCAAGCGACGACGCCGGTGCAGCGGCCGTCCTGGATGATGAGATCCAGCGCGAAATATTCGATGAAGAACTCGGCGTTGTTCTTGACCGACTGGCCATAGAGCGTGTGCAGGATCGCGTGGCCGGTCCGGTCCGCCGCGGCGCAGGTGCGCTGCACCGGCGGGCCTTCGCCGAACTGGGTCGTGTGGCCGCCGAACGGGCGCTGGTAGATCTTGCCTTCCTCGGTGCGCGAGAAGGGCACGCCGTAATGCTCGAGCTCGTAGACCGCCTTCGGGGCCTCACGCGCGAGATATTCCATCGCGTCGGTGTCGCCCAGCCAGTCCGACCCTTTCACGGTGTCGTACATGTGCCACTGCCAGCTGTCCGGCCCCATGTTGGCGAGCGAGGCGGCGATGCCGCCCTGCGCCGCAACCGTATGGCTGCGGGTCGGGAAAACCTTGGTGACGCAGGCGGTGCGCAGGCCCTGCTCGGCCATCCCCAGCGTCGCGCGGAGGCCGGCACCGCCGGCGCCCACCACCACGACGTCGTAGTCATGCGTCTCGTACGTGTAAGCAGCCATTACTTGATCCTCAGAGGGCGATCTTGGCGAGGGCGAACAGCCCGATCGCCGCCACGCCATAGGCGAAGGATTGCGCGCAGATCACCAGCAGGCGGCGCGGCACGCCCTGCCAGTAGTCCTCGATCATCATGGTCGAACCTTCGGCGAAGTGGCGCATGCCGAAGAACAGCACCAGTCCCGACAGGATCGCGTTGAACGGATGCGAGAAGATCTCGAGCACGCGCTCACGGCCTTCGCCGATGGCATTGCCGACGACATAGACGAAGATCGGGATCAGGACCGCGAGACCCACCGCCGAGACGATCATGTACCAGTGGCGGTCGGTGCCGTGGTGGGCGGCGCCCATGCCCTCGGCGCGCTTGCGGGCGGTGATGAAACGCATCGGGTGCCCCTTCAGATGAGGATGACGGTGAGCAGGGTCAGGATCAGCGAGCCGCCGATGCAGGCCCAGCCGAGCTTCTCGGCGGTGGTGATCTCGAGCCCCTTGCCGGTGTCCCAGTAGAGGTGCCGCAGCCCCGCAAGGTAGTGATACCACAGCGCCCAGACCGACAGCAGCAGAACGATGTCTCCGAACCACGAGGTCAGCACCGCGTCGGCGGTGGCGAACTGCTCGGGGCCGAGAGCGGCGGCCAGCAGCCACCAGGTCACCAGCATCGTGCCGACGATCAGACCGTTCCCGGTGATGCGGGTGAAGATCGAGGTCGTCGAGGTCAGCTGCACCCGGTAGATCTGGAGATGGGGGGAAAGGGGCCGCTCGACCCGCTTCGTTTCAGCCATGTCGTTGCCTTTCGCTGGCCGGCCCCGCCGGAAGGGGCGGCTGTCTCGCTGGTGTCACTCAATAGCGGTTTTTTCGTCCGAGTCACGGGGGCGGTGCCTCCCCCGTGCTTCAAAATCAGGCTCGCATCAAAAAAAGTCTGCCATGTGATCACAAAAAACGGGGGCGTGATCACATGTTTGCGCAATCAGTCCGGGGCCCATTGCCCGCTGGCGTCTCAGCGGGGGACGAGCGCCCAGTAGTCGAGATCGAGCAGAACGCCGGGCTGGTATTTGCCGGCCTCATCCCGAAGGCCGAAGGGCTCTGCCCCATGTTTCACGGCCACGAGTCGCAGCCTCAGGGCGCCGACGCCGGGGGCGGAGGTCTCGGCCTTGTCGAGAACTTCCGACCAGGCCCGCACCGTGTCGCCGGCGAAGCAGGGGTTGGCATGGGCGCCCGCGTTCAGCGCCACGATCATCTGCGCGTTGGCAAGCCCGTTGAACGACAGCGCCCGCGCCATCGAGATCACATGGCCGCCGTAGATCAGCCGCTTGCCGTCGGGGCGGTTGGTGGCGTCGAAATGGACCTTGGCGGTGTTCTGCCAGAGCCGGGTGGCGAGCATGTGCTCGCTCTCCTCGATCGTGACGCCATCGACATGGTCAATCCGCTCGCCGATGTCGTAATCGCCCCAGCGGTGCGGCTCGCCCGCAAGGGTGAAATCGTAGCGCGAGAAGTCCAGCCCCTCCGGCACCACCAGATCCGCCGCCGGAACCGCCTTGGAGAGCGCCGGAACGTTGGCTTCGGGTGCCGGCGCCGCCTCGTCACGCTTTCTCACCATCACCCAGCGGACATAGTCCAGCACGGCCTCTCCCTGCTGGTTCAGGCCGCGGGTGCGGACATAGACCACTCCGGACTTGCCGTTGGAATTCTCCTTCAGCCCGATGACGGTGCTTTCCGAGCGCAAGGTGTCGCCCGGAAAGACCGGCTTCAGCCAGCGCCCCTCGGCATAGCCGAGGTTCGCCACGGCGTTCAGGCTGATGTCCGGCACCGTCTTGCCGAACACCAGATGGAAGGCCACCAGATCATCGACCGGAGCGGCGGGAAGGCCGCAGGCGCGGGCAAATTCATCCGAGGAATAAAGCGCATGACGCGCCGGATAGAGCGCGTGATACAGCGCCCGCTCGCCGCCCGAGACGGTGCGCGGCACGGCATGGACGATGGTCTCGCCCAGCCGGTAATCCTCGAAGAAACGGCCCGCGTTGGTCTTCATTCAGTGGTCTCCCAGCTTGGTCTCGGGCGTGTAGGTGCCCGGAACATCCTTCACCACCGCCTGACCGCAGCGCATCACGCCCTTGCCCGCGTCGAAGGCGTAGGTGGGCCCACCATGCAGGTGCCAGCCCTTGTTCAGAGCGGCGGTCACCTTGTGGCAGAAGGCCTGCGTGTCGTCTTCGGTCAGGAAGCGGTAGAGTTTCATGCGTAGGTTCCGGCAAAGGGGTTGTGGCCCGTCCAGATATGGACGAGGGCAATCAGCCCGTACATCACCAGAACGACGCCCACGAGGGCGAGGTCGCGCTTCGGCCCGCCCGAGACGGGGCGCACCCAGTCGGTCTGCTTGTTGATCAGCACCACCTCGGCCACCGCCCAGGCGCCGAGGCCGCCGAACAGGATCAGCGAGGCCACGTCGCCGTTCACCAGCAGGTGGGCAAAGGCCCAGAGCGCGAAGCCATAGAGCATCGGGTGGCGGATCTTCGTCCAGAGCCAGCCCTTGGCCATGCCGGCGCCGAAGATGATCAGCGCGAACAGCATCAGCAGGTTGTTGGCGTGGCCCATGCCCGGCGCCGGCGTGTAGATCGAGATGAAGTCGGCCTGACGGTAGCCCACCACCATCATCACCACCGACGCCACCAGCAGAAGCGCCGCAACACCCTTGCCGGCATTGCCCAGCGGCGCGCGCAGGCCCGGCGCCACGCGCTTGAACAGATGGGCCGCCGACCAAAGCGCGACCCCGCAAATCAACAGAAGCATGGCATCCCTCAGCTTGCTCCGAACGCGGCAATCGCCTCGGCCTTGGCCAGAGTCTGCCGCGCGGTCACGATATGCAGGTTCTCGACGATCTTTCCATCCACCACGGCCACCCCCTGCCCGTGGCGTTCTGCCTCTTCGAAGGCAGCGATCTGGCGGTTGGCCAGTTCGATCTCGGCCGACGATGGCGAGAAGACCTCGTTGGCAATCTCGAGCTGCGCGGGATGGATCAGCGTCTTGCCGTCAAAGCCCATGTCGCGGCCCTGCTCGCATTCCGCGCGCAGGCCGTCCTCGTCCTTGAAGGCGTTGTAGACGCCATCGACGATGGTCAGCCCGTGCGCGCGCGCGGCCAGCAGGCAGAGGCCGAGGCCGGTCTGCAGCGCGAGGCGGTCGGGCCGGAAGCGGCTGGTCAGTTCCTTGGCGAGGTCGTTCGTGCCCATCACCATGCCCGTCAGGCGCGGATGGGCGGCGATCTCGGCCGCGTTCAGCATCCCCAGCGCCGTCTCCATCATCGCCCAGAGCGGCACGTCGGGGATGAGGTCGGCCACCGCCTGCACATGCGCCGCCGACGAGACCTTGGGGATCAGGATCACGTCGGCCTTCGAGCCCGCAAAGGCCGCCACGTCGTCGCGGCCCCATTCCGTATCCATTCCGTTCACCCGCACGATGCGGATGCGCCGGCCATAGTCGGCGGTCTCGAGCGTCTTCCTCAGCAGGTCGCGTGCATGGATCTTCTCGTCATGCGCCACGGCATCCTCGAGGTCGAAGATGATCGCATCGGCGGCGAGGCCCTGCGCCTTCTCCAGCGCCCGCTCCTTCGAGCCGGGGATATAGAGCACGGAGCGGAAGGGATGAGCCTGATGCGCCATGACGATTCTCCTTCAAGCAACAATCTTTCGCTTGGGAACATATTTGCGGCATATCCGGCAAGACCTGATTTGCCGCGCCGCAGAAATCAGGCGACGGCCTGCCAGATCAGCCGCAAGGAAATCAGGAGCAGCGCCCAGATCACGATGCGGAAGAAGAGCGCCTGAGGCACGATCCGCACCAGCCGGTATCCCACGAAGACCGAGAGCGCCGCGGGCAGCATGAGCCAGGCCGCCACCCGCAGGTTCTCGGTGGAAAGCTGGCCGAGCGCCGCATAGGGGATCAACTTGATGGCGTTGATGTAGGCAAAGAGGATCGTGGAGGTGCCGGCAAAGACCGTCTTGGGCATCTTCAGCGGCAGGACATAGACCTGATAGGGCGGCGCGCCGGCGTGGCTCACGAAACTCGTGAAGCCGGTTGCCGTGCCCCAGACGAGGCCGGGCGTGACCTTGGCCACCCTGGCCGGCGGATCGGTGCGGCGGAGCAGCAGGTTCGTCGCGAAGGCCGCGCCAATGAGGCCCACGAGCCCTCCGACAACCGTCTCGGGCACGACGCTTGCCGTAAGCCAGCCGATCACGACGCCAACCGTGGCGCCGGGGATCAGGATCTTCAGCACCCGCGCGTCGAACTCGTGCCGGTAGGCATAGAGCCCGAACATGTCCGAGACGACATAGATCGGCAGCAGAAGCCCCGCCGCCGTCACGGGCGAGATGACCAGCGCCAGCAGCGGCACGCTCATGATCCCGACCACGGGCAGGCCGCCCTTGCTCATGCCCACGAGAACCGAGGCGGTCACCGCCAGCGCCCAGAAGCCGAAGCCCTCCATTCACCTCTCCGAATCACCCCGGCCGCTCCGGTATGCGACTGGATACCGCATCCCGCCGCCATGCCGGAGCCCCGGGGCTGCTTTAGCGCAAACATCTGCGGAGAAACAGCCGAAGGGGCTTCCGCGCCGCTGCACGAGGCTTGCGCGCAAGAATGTGAAGGTCTACCCATCGCCGCGACAATTCCTCACGGGAGATCCACTCATGGCCAGACCCAAGATTGCGCTGATCGGTGCGGGGCAGATCGGCGGCACGCTCGCCCATCTCGCCGCGATCAAGGAACTGGGCGACGTCGTCCTGTTCGACATCGCCGAGGGCACCCCTCAGGGCAAGGCTCTGGACATCGCCCAGTCGGGTCCCTCGGAAGGCTTCGACGCCGTGATGAAGGGCGCCAACAGCTACGAGGACATCGCGGGCGCCGATGTCTGCATCGTCACCGCCGGCGTGCCGCGCAAGCCGGGCATGAGCCGCGACGACCTGATCGGCATCAACCTCAAGGTCATGAAGTCGGTCGGTGAGGGCATCAAGGCCCATGCGCCGAACGCCTTCGTGATCTGCATCACCAACCCGCTCGACGCGATGGTCTGGGCGCTGCAGCAGTTCTCGGGCCTGCCGCCGGAGAAGGTGGTCGGCATGGCCGGCGTGCTCGACTCGGCGCGCTTCCGCCACTTCCTGTCGGTCGAGTTCAACGTCTCGATGCGCGACGTGACGGCCTTCGTGCTGGGCGGCCACGGCGACACGATGGTGCCGCTCGTCCGCTACTCGACCGTGGCCGGCATCCCGCTGCCCGACCTCGTGCAGATGGGCTGGACCTCGCAGGAGAAGCTCGACCAGATCGTGCAGCGCACCCGCGACGGCGGCGCCGAGATCGTGGGCCTGCTGAAGACCGGCTCGGCCTATTACGCGCCGGCGACCTCGGCGATCGAGATGGCCGAAGCTTACCTCAAGGACCAGAAGCGCCTGCTGCCCTGCGCGGCCTGGGTGGACGGCGCCTTTGGCCTGGACGGCATGTATGTGGGCGTGCCCACCATCATCGGCGCCGGCGGCATCGAGAAGGTCGTGGACATCAAGCTGAACGCCGACGAACAGGCGATGTTCGACAAGTCGGTCGATGCGGTGAAGGGCCTTGTCGCGGCCTGCAAGGGCATCGAGCCGTCGCTGGCCTGAGTCGGCGCGAAGCGGAAGCACGGGGCGCGCCAGATCGCTGGCGCGCCCTTTCTCATGTCGCGCCAGATGCCGCAGGGCAGCATCTTCAACCCTTGTGATCACGCCCTTCCGGCCTGTGATCACAAAACTTTCTTTTTGTGCGGAAAACCCCTTGGTAGCGCAAAACCCGTTTTGAACACGCTCGTTTCTGTGGCATCACGCCGCAAATCATCAGCGATGGGACAGTTCAATGAACATCCATGAATACCAGGCGAAGGCGCTCCTGCGCAGCTACGGCGCGCCGGTGTCCGACGGCCGGGTCGTCCTGAAAGCCGACGAAGCCAAGTCTGCCGCAGGCGAACTTGGCGGGCCGCTCTGGGTCGTCAAGGCGCAGATCCACGCCGGCGGCCGCGGCAAGGGCAAGTTCAAGGAGCCGGAGGCCGGCGAGAAGGGCGGCGTCCGTCTGGCGAAGTCGGTGGGCGAGGCCGCCGAACTGGCCAAGCAGATGCTCGGCCGCACGCTGGTCACGCACCAGACCGGCGCCTCGGGCAAGCAGGTCAACCGCATCTACATCGAGGAAGGCTCCGACATCGCGCGCGAACTCTACCTCGCGCTGCTGGTGGACCGCGGCACCTCGCGCATCTCGTTCGTGGTTTCGACCGAAGGCGGGATGGACATCGAGGAAGTGGCGGCCTCGACGCCCGAGAAGATCGTGTCCTTCTCGGTCGATCCGGCCTCGGGCCTGTCGGACTTCCACGGCCGCCGCGTGGCCTTCGCCCTCGGGCTGGAAGGCGCGCAGGTCAAGCAGTGCGTGCAACTGGTCAAGAACCTCTACCGCGCCTTCGTCGAGAAGGACATGGAGATGCTCGAGATCAACCCGCTGATCGTGATGACCGACGGCAACCTGAAGGTGCTCGACGCCAAGGTGGGCTTCGACAACAACGCGCTCTACCGCCAGCCCGACATCATGGCGCTGCGCGACGAAACCGAGGAAGACCCGAAGGAACTCGCCGCCTCGAAGTTCGACCTGAACTACATCGCGCTCGACGGCGAGATCGGCTGCATGGTGAACGGCGCGGGCCTCGCGATGGCCACGATGGACATCATCAAGCTCTACGGCGCGGAGCCGGCGAACTTCCTCGACGTGGGCGGCGGCGCCACGAAGGAGAAGGTGACGGAAGCCTTCAAGATCATCACCTCGGACCCGAACGTGAAGGGCATCCTGGTCAACATCTTCGGCGGCATCATGCGCTGCGACATCATCGCGGAAGGCATCATCGCCGCGGTGAAGGAAGTGGGCCTGCAGGTTCCGCTGGTCGTGCGACTTGAAGGCACCAACGTCGAGAAGGGCAAGGAGATCATCGCGAACTCCGGCCTGAATGTCATTGCGGGCGACAATCTGTCGGACGCCGCTCAGAAGATCGTCAAAGCGGTGAAGGGGTAATCCGATGGCCGTTCTCGTCAACGAAAACACCAAAGTCATCTGCCAGGGCATCACCGGCAGCCAGGGCACCTTCCACACCGAGCAGGCGATCGCCTACGGGACCAAGATGGTCGGCGGCGTGACGCCCGGAAAGGGCGGCTCCGAGCATCTGGGCCTGCCGGTCTTCAACTCGGTCTTCGAGGCCCGCGACGTCACCGGCGCCAACGCCTCCGTGATCTACGTCCCGCCGCCCTTTGCGGCCGACTCGATCCTCGAGGCGATCGACGCCGAGATGGAGCTGATCGTCTGCATCACCGAGGGCATCCCGGTGCTCGACATGATGAAGGTCAAGCGCGCCCTCGAAGGGTCGAAGTCGCGCCTGATCGGGCCGAACTGCCCCGGCGTCATCACCCCCGGCGCCTGCAAGATCGGCATCATGCCGGGCCACATCCACAAGCGCGGCTCGGTCGGTGTTGTCTCGCGCTCGGGGACGCTTACCTATGAGGCCGTGAAACAGACGACGGATCTCGGGCTGGGCCAGTCTTCGGCCGTGGGCATCGGCGGTGACCCGATCAAGGGCACCGAGCACATCGACGTGCTCGAGATGTTCCTCGCGGACCCGGAAACCACCTCGATCATCATGATCGGCGAGATCGGTGGCTCGGCCGAAGAGGAAGCGGCGCAGTTCCTGGCCGACGAGAAGAAGCGCGGCCGCTGGAAGCCCACGGCGGGCTTCATCGCCGGGCGCACGGCGCCTCCGGGCCGCCGGATGGGCCACGCGGGTGCCATCGTCTCGGGCGGCAAGGGCGACGCGGAATCCAAGATCGAAGCGATGAAGAGCGCGGGCATCGTCGTGGCCGACAGCCCGGCCCATCTGGGCGAGGCCGTGATGCAGGCGCTCGGCAAATAATACCTTCGGGTCCGCGCCATGTTGGTGCGGACCCATTCAGATGTCAGGTGCAGCCATGACGGAACAGTCTCCGAACGCGCAGTTCCACGCCTCGAGTTTCCTCCAGGGGCAGAATGCCGAGTATATTGACCAGTTGCAGGCACGTTATGCCGAAGATCCCGCATCGGTGGATGCAGGCTGGGCGGAGTTGTTCCGTTCGCTGGGTGACAGCGAACTCGACGCCAAGCGTCAGGCGCACGGGCCCAGCTGGGCGCGCACGGACTGGCCCCCAACGCCGGCCGACGATCTGACGGCCGCGCTCACCGGCGAATGGCCCGCAGCCCCGCCGAAGGAAGCCCGCACCGCCGGTCAGAAGATCGCCGCCAAGGCCGCCGAGAAGGGCGTAAGCCTGTCCGACGCGCAGGTGCAACGCGCCGTTCTCGACTCGATCCGGGCGCTGATGATCATCCGGGCCTACCGGATCCGCGGCCATCTGGCCGCCGATCTCGATCCGCTCGGGATGCGCAACACCTCGAACCACCCCGAACTCGACCCCAAGTCCTACGGCTTCACCGAAGCGGACATGGACCGGCCGATCTTCATCGACAATGTGCTCGGTCTTCAGGTCGCTTCGATGCGACAGATCGTGGACATGGTCAAGCGCACCTACTGCGGCACTTTCGCTCTGCAGTACATGCATATTTCGGATCCCGAGCAGGCAGCCTGGCTCAAGGAGCGGATCGAGGGCTACGGCAAGGAGATCCACTTCACCCGTGAGGGCCGCCGCGCCATCCTGAACAAGATGGTCGAGGCCGAGGGCTTCGAGAAGTTCCTCCATGTGAAATACATGGGCACCAAGCGGTTCGGCCTCGACGGCGGCGAAAGCCTGATCCCCGCGATGGAGCAGATCATCAAGCGCGGCGGTGCGCTGGGTGTGAAGGAGATCGTGATCGGCATGCCGCACCGCGGCCGCCTGTCGGTCCTGGCCAACGTGATGGCCAAGCCCTACCGCGCCATTTTCAACGAATTCCAGGGCGGCAGCTTCAAGCCTGAGGATGTCGATGGCTCGGGCGACGTGAAATACCACCTCGGCGCCTCGTCCGACCGCGAGTTCGACGGCAACACCGTCCACCTGTCGCTGACCGCGAACCCCAGCCACCTCGAGGCGGTGAACCCGGTCGTGCTGGGCAAGGTCCGCGCCAAGCAGGAGCAGGCGGGCGACAAGACGCGCCATACCGTCCTGCCGATCCTGCTGCATGGCGACGCGGCCTTTGCCGGGCAAGGCGTGGTGGCCGAGTGCTTCGGCCTGTCGGGCCTTGTCGGGCACCGCACCGGCGGCACGATCCATATCGTCGTGAACAACCAGATCGGCTTCACCACCGCGCCGTCCTTCTCGCGCTCGTCGCCCTACCCCACCGACATCGCGCTGATGGTCGAGGCGCCGATCTTCCACGTCAACGGCGACGATCCCGAAGCCGTGGTCCATGCCGCGAAGGTGGCGACCGAGTTCCGGCAGAAGTTCCACAAGGATGTCGTCATCGACATCTTCTGCTACCGGCGCTTCGGGCACAACGAGGGCGACGAGCCCATGTTCACCAACCCGGCGATGTACACTTCGATCAAGAAGCACAAGACGACGCTCCAGCTTTACACCGAGCGTCTGGTGCAGGACGGCCTCATCCCCGAGGGCGAGATCGAGGACATGAAGGCCGCCTTCCAGGCCCGGCTCAACGAGGAGTTCGAGGCCGGCAAGGACTTCAAGCCGAACAAGGCCGACTGGCTGGACGGCCGCTGGAAGCACATCGACCGGCATGGCGACGAATACCAGCCGGGCCGCACCTCGATCGCGGCCGAGACGCTGCAGGAGATCGGTCAGGCGCTGACGCGCGTGCCCGAAGGGTTCGACCTGCACAAGACGGTCGGCCGCCAGCTCGAGGCCAAGAAGCAGATGTTCGAGACCGGGAAGGGCTTCGACTGGGCGACGGGCGAGGCGCTGGCCTTCGGTTCGTTCGTGGTTGAAGGTTACCCGGTGCGCCTCTCGGGGCAGGACTGCACCCGCGGCACCTTCAGCCAGCGGCACTCGGCCTTCATCAACCAGTCGACCGAGGAACGCTACTACCCGCTGAACAACATCCGTTCCGGTCAGGCGCGCTACGAGGTCATCGACTCGATGCTATCGGAATATGCCGTGCTCGGCTTCGAGTATGGCTATTCGCTGGCCGAGCCGAATGCGCTGGTCATGTGGGAGGCCCAGTTCGGCGATTTCGCCAACGGCGCCCAGATCATGTTCGACCAGTTCATCAACTCGGGCGAGTCGAAGTGGCTGCGCATGTCGGGCCTTGTGGTGCTGTTGCCGCACGGCTTCGAGGGCCAGGGCCCCGAGCATTCCTCGGCCCGCCTTGAACGCTTCCTGCAGATGTCGGCCAACGACAACTGGATCGTGGCGAACTGCTCGACGCCGGCGAACTACTTCCACATCCTGCGCCGGCAGATCCATCGCAACTTCCGCAAGCCGCTGATCCTGATGACGCCGAAATCGCTTCTGCGCCATCCGCTCTGCATTTCGAACGCCGAGGATTTCACCACCGGATCGGGCTTCCACCGGGTGCTGTGGGACGACGCGCAGAAGGGCCACTCCGAGACGGTCCTGAAGCCCGACGCCGAGATCCGGCGCGTGGTGATCTGCTCGGGCAAGGTCTATTACGACCTGCTGGCCGAGCGCGACAAGCGGGGCATCGACGACATCTACCTCCTGCGGCTCGAGCAGTTCTACCCCTTCCCGGCGCTGAGCCTCGTGAAGGAGCTGGGCCGCTTCAAGGAGGCCGACATCGTCTGGTGCCAGGAAGAGCCGAAGAACCAGGGCGGCTGGACCTTTGTCGAGCCGAACCTCGAATGGGTGCTGACGCGGATCGGTGCCAGGCACCACCGCGCCCACTATGCCGGCCGAGCGGCCTCGGCTTCGCCCGCCACGGGCCTGGCCAGCCGCCACAAGGCGGAACAGGAGGCGCTGGTGAATGACGCGCTGACGATCGGGAGCTGAGGATGGGAACGGAAGTTAGGGTTCCGACGCTGGGAGAAAGCGTCTCGGAGGCGACGGTCGCCACCTGGTTCAAGAAGCCGGGGGACCGTGTGGCCGCCGACGAGATGCTCTGCGAACTCGAGACCGACAAGGTGACGGTCGAGGTTCACGCGCCCGTCGCGGGCCGCCTGACCGAGATCGTCGCCCCCGAGGGGACGACGGTTGCGGTTTCGGCCCTTCTGGCGCAGATCGGAGCAGCGGAGGCCGGCGACGAACCGGCCCCGGCAAGGACTCATGGGGGCGCCGAGGCACAGGCCGGCGCGGGAGAGAGCAAGATGATCGACGTGATGGTGCCTGCCCTTGGCGAATCGGTGTCCGAGGCAACCGTGTCCACCTGGTTCAAGAAGCCGGGCGACACGGTGGCGCAGGACGAGATGCTCTGCGAGCTCGAGACCGACAAGGTGTCGGTCGAGGTGCCCGCGCCCGCGGCGGGCGTGCTGGCCGAGATCCTCGTGACCGAGGGCACGACCGTCGCCGCGGGCTCGCGCCTTGCGCTGATCTCGACCGATGGCCAGGGCGTGGCTGCCGCGCCGAAGGCCGAGGCTCCGAAGGTTGACGCGGCCCCCGCCAGGGCCGCGAAGAAGGACGTCGAGGATGCTCCGGCCGCGAAGAAGGCGATGGCCGAGGCCGGCCTTTCGCCGGATGCGGTGCAGGGCACCGGCCGCGATGGCCGGATCATGAAGGACGACGTCGCCCGCGCGGTCGCGGGCGCATCGCAGGCTCAGGCCCCGGCACCCGCGCCGCAGCCCTCGCTGCCGCGCCAGCCGGTCCCGGCCGACGATGCGGCCCGCGAGGAGCGGGTCAAGATGACCCGCCTGCGCCAGACCATCGCCCGCCGCCTGAAGGAGGCGCAGAACACCGCCGCCATGCTCACCACCTACAACGAGGTGGACATGTCGGGCGTGATGGCGCTGCGCAACGAATACAAGGACCAGTTCGAGAAGAAGCACGGCACCAAGATGGGCTTCATGTCCTTCTTCGTGAAGGCCTGCTGCCACGCGCTCAAGGAAGTGCCCGAGGTCAATGCGGAGATCGACGGCACCGACATCGTCTACAAGAACTACGTCCACATGGGCGTGGCGGTGGGCACGCCCTCGGGCCTCGTGGTGCCGGTGGTGCGCGACGCCGACCAGATGGGCTTTGCCCAGATCGAGAAGAAGATCGCCGAGCTTGGCGCGCGGGCGCGTGACGGCAAGCTCTCGATGGCCGAGATGCAGGGCGGCAGCTTCACCATCTCGAACGGCGGTGTCTATGGCTCGCTCATGTCCTCGCCGATCCTGAACCCGCCGCAGTCGGGCATCCTCGGCATGCACAAGATCCAGGACCGGCCGGTGGTAGAAAAGGGCCAGATCGTCATCCGCCCGATGATGTATCTCGCGCTCAGCTACGATCACCGCATCGTCGATGGCAAGGGCGCGGTGACCTTCCTCGTCCGCGTCAAGGAGGCGCTGGAAGATCCGCGCCGCCTGCTGCTCGACCTCTGATACCCGCGTGGGCCCCGGGACCGTCCCGGGGCCCTCCCGTCTCCGGGGACCATGATGACCACCGAACTCACCGTTCTCTGCCTGGCCGGCCTCCTGCAGGCCCTGACCTTCCTTCCCTTCGCGCTCCTCGCCAACATGGAGCTCGGCTACAAATGGACGACCGGCCCGCGGGACGAGCCGCCGAACCAGCCGCTCTCCACCGTGCCGGGCCGGCTCCAGCGGGCGCTGAACAACCATTTCGAGGGGCTGATCCTCTTCACGCTCGCGGTGGTCGTCGTGACGCTCGGCGGCCAGGCCACCGGCTTCACCGCCGCGATGGCCTGGATCTACCTCGCCGCCCGCATCCTCTACATCCCGGCCTATGTGCTCGGCTGGCGCCCCTGGCGCTCGGCCATCTGGGCCGCAGGCTTCACCGCCACCGTGGCGATGCTCCTCGCCGCGCTCGTCTGATCCTTTCCGCGCCCCTTCACTCTGTCCAAATATCCTCGGGGGGCACGGGGGGCAGACAGCCCCCCGCCTCTCCCCTCGCGGACCCGCAGGGCGCTCGCAACCCGGAGGCCACAATGGCAACTTTCGACGTCATCATCATCGGCGCGGGCCCCGGCGGCTATGTCTCCGCCATCCGCTGCGCGCAGCTCGGGCTGAAGACCGCCGTGGTCGAGGGCCGCGACACGCTGGGCGGCACCTGCCTCAACGTGGGCTGCATCCCCTCCAAGGCGCTGCTGCACGCCACCCACAACCTGCACGAAGTCCACGAGAACTTCGAGAAGATGGGCCTGATGGGCGGCCATCCCACCGTGGACTGGCCGAAGATGCAGGCCTACAAGCAGGATGTGGTGGACGGCAACACCAAGGGCATCGAGTTCCTGTTCAAGAAGAACAAGATCACCTGGCTCAAGGGCTGGGGCTCGATCCCCGAGGCCGGCAAGGTCAAGGTCGGCGACGAGATCCACGAGGCGAAGTCCGTCGTGATCGCCACCGGCTCCGAGCCCGCAAGCCTCCCGGGAGTCGAGGTGGACGAGAAGATCGTGGTCACCTCGACCGGCGCCCTCAGCCTCGACAGGATCCCCGAGACGATGGTGGTGATCGGCGCGGGCGTGATCGGGCTCGAACTCGGCTCGGTCTATGCCCGGCTGGGTGCCAAGGTGACAGTCGTCGAATATATGGACAAGATCATCCCCGGCGCGGATGGCGAGATCATCAAGGGCTTCCAGCGCATCCTGGCCAGGCAGGGGCTCGAGTTCGTCCTCGGCGCCGCGGTGCAGGGTGTCACGGTGCAGGACGGCAAGGCCACCGTGACCTGGAAGGCCAACAAGGACGGCAAGGACTCGAGCCTCACCGCCGACACGGTGCTCGTCGCCACCGGGCGCAAACCCTTCACCGAGGGGCTGGGGCTCGAGGCGCTCGGCGTCGAGATGCTCCCGCGCGGCATGGTCAAGATCGACGACCACTTCCGCACCAACGTTCCGGGCCTCTACGCCATCGGCGACTGCGTGCCGGGGGCCATGCTGGCCCACAAGGCCGAGGACGAAGGCATGGCCGTGGCCGAGATCCTCGCCGGCAAGCATGGCCATGTGAACTACGGCGTGATCCCGGGCGTGATCTACACCACCCCCGAAGTCGCGAGCGTCGGCCAGACCGAGGAGATGCTGAAGGAGGCGGGCCGCGCCTACAAGGTCGGCAAGTTCCCCTTCATGGGCAATGCGCGCGCCAAGGCGGTCTTCCAGGCCGAAGGCTTCGTGAAGCTGCTGGCCGACAAGGAAACCGACCGCATCCTTGGCTGCCACATCATCGGACCGGCCGCGGGCGACCTGATCCACGAAGTCTGCGTGGCGATGGAGTTCGGCGCCTCGTCGCAGGATCTTGCGCTGACATGCCATGCCCACCCGACCTGGTCCGAGGCCGTCCGCGAGGCAGCGCTGGCCTGTGGTGACGGCGCGATCCACGCCTGATCGGCTGCGTGACCCTCGGGAGGGGCCCTGCGGCCCCTCCCGTCTTGCGACATGGGCCGCCGGACCGCGGTCTCAGCTCACGTCTCCGAGACCGAGCCCCTTGGGCAGGCGGATGATGAACTCGGTTCCCTGCGCATCGCTGCGCAGCAGGTCCAGACGCCCGCCGTGCCCCCTCACCAGTTCCGACGAGATCGCAAGCCCGAGCCCCGATCCGCCCTTGCGCGCCCCGCCCTGAAAGGCCGTGAACAGATGCTCGCGCGCCTTGGGCGGCAGGCCGGGCCCGGTATCTCCGACCCGGATCCACCACTCCTCCTCGCCCTCGCCGGCCGACAGCTCGATCGTGCCCTGCTGGCCGGTCGTCTCGATCGCCTGCCGGGCGTTGCGCACGAGGTTGCCCAGAACCCGGTAGAGCTGTTCGCCATCGGCCCGGATCACCATGTTCGGCGGAACATCGATCAGGCAGCCGACCTCACCGCCGCCGACGAGCGATTCGGCCTCGGCCACCTCCTCCATCAGGCGGCGCAACGGGACGCGGGTGATCTGCGGTGGCGGCTCCTCGGCCCGGCCAAAGGTCAGCGTGGCTTCGCACAGGGACACCGCCCGGCGGATCGAGCCCAGCAGCTTGGGCGCTGCCCGCGCCACCGCCGGATCGTCCGAGGACGAGAGCCGGTCGGCAAAGAGTTGCGCCGTCGTCAGGATGTTGCGCAGGTCGTGGCTGATCTTGGCGACCGCCCCGCCAAGCTGGGCAAGGCGCTCCTTCTGGCGCAGCGCCCCGATCAGCTGGGTCTGCATCATCTGCAGCGCCTCTTCCGCCTCGCGCAGCTCGCGGATGCCGGCGGTGGGCGTGATCACCCGGCGCGCATCCTCGGGCGCCTCGGCGTAGGATGTCATGTGCGTCACCACGCGCCGGATCGGCAGCACCAGAAGCCGCCGCACCGCCAGGAACAGAAGAAGCGCCGTCACCATCGAGATCAGCGCCGAAAAGACCAGCACGCGCGCGCCATGTTCCAGCATCGCCGTGCGCATCGGGCCCCGCTCGAGCGCGACCTCGATCTGCTGGCCGCCGCTTTCCACGGGCTCGCCGATCACCCGGATCACGCCCTCGCGATCCAGGAGGTCCATGAACGTGTCGCGGATCATCCCCAGCGGCCCGGCAAAGCGCAGGTCGTAGGTCACCTCGACCGGCACCGGGATCGGCGAGGACAGCACGAGTTGCCGGATCTCGTCGCGCCGCAGCACGACGTTGTAGACACCCGCGTTGGCCAGCAGTTCGGCTTCCAGCTCGGGCGTGATCATCTCGTCGGCCGCCAGGAGCGCAAGCGAGGCGATCTGCGCCTTCTCGAGCCGCAAGAGCAGGTAGCCTTCGCGGAAGCGCGCCACCGAGGGCACGAGAATCAGCACCTCTGCCAGCATGACGAAGGCAGCGGTGAGCATCAGGAACCGCCCCGAGAGCGTGTTCAGGAACCGCCGCAAAATCCCGTCCTTCCGACTCTACCTGCTACCAACGCGCCCGCCGGATCCTGGGTCCGTCAGGGCAGGAGGCGCTGCAGGGTGCGCACCGCCGTCCCGACCAACCGACTATCAAACAGTCTGGGGGAAAAATAGGCTCCTGCCGCCCGCTTGGACAGTTCGTTGAGGGTGGGATAGGGCAGCACCACACCCGCAACCGTCGAAAGCTTCGCCCCCGAGGCCAGCGCCATGGCCCAGAGGCCGATCATCTCGCCCGCGTGCGGGGCCGCGATGGACACGCCCACCGGGCGCCCGCGCGCCACCATCAGCTTCACGAGCCCTTCGGTCGCGCCCTCCGCCTGCGCCCGGTCGCTGCCCGAGACGGGCACGCGCAGCACCTCGAGCCGCGACCCATGCCGCTCGCGCGCCTCGGCCTCGGTCAGCCCGATCTGCGCCAGCTCGGGTTCGGTGTAGGTGACATGCGGGATCAGCGCCGCAGCCTTCGACGGCAGCCCGAACAGGATCGAGCGGATCACGACCGAGGCATGGTATCCGGCCAGATGGGTGAACTGCAGCCCGCCCGCGGCATCCCCCACCGCATAGACGCGCCGGTTCGACGTCCGCAGGTCGGGGCCGACCTTCACGCCCTTCGCGGTCACCTCGACCCCCGCCGCGGCCGGATCGAGCCTCTCGAGGGCCGGCCGCCGTCCGGCCGCCACCAGCAGGTGAGAGCCCACGATCCGACGGTCTCCGGCCGTTACCGCAATCCCTTCCGGGCAGGGATCGACCGCCGCGGCCGAGGCGCCCTCGAGGATCTCGACACCCTCGGCCCGCAGCCGCCCGAGGACGATGGCGGACAGCTCCGGGTCGTCCTTGGGCAACGCCTTGTGCCCCGCGATCACCGTCACGCGGACCCCGAGGCGGCGATGCGCCTGCGCCATCTCGATTCCCACCGGACCGCCGCCGATGATCACCAGATGCTCCGGCCGTTCACGCAGCGCGAAAATCGTCTCGTTCGTCAGCACCTCCACCCGGTCGATGCCCGGGATGGACGGCACGACCGGACGCGAGCCGGTGGCGATCACGAAGCGCCGCGCCGTGACGGTCCGCTCGCCCACGCGCAGTTCGGCGGGCGAGACGAACCGGCCCCAGTCGCGCAGGACGCGCACGCCCAGCCCCTCGAACCGCTCCTGGCTGTCGTGGGGTGCGATGGCGGCGATGGTTCGGGCCACATGATCCTTCACGGCGGCAAAATCGATCTCGGGCTCGACCGGGCGGATGCCGAGGGGCCCGACCGTTCGCATCGCCTGCGCGGCCTTGGCCGCGGCCAGCAGCGCCTTGGAGGGCACGCAGCCCGCGTTCAGGCAGTCGCCCCCCATATCGCCCGCCTCGACCAGCACGACCCTTGCGCCCATCTGCGCCGCCCCGGCCGCGACCGACAACCCGCCCGAGCCCGCGCCGATCACGCAGAGATCCGTCTCGATCCGCTCCATCACCGCCCCCTTCGTGCGAGTCTGAGCACGATAGGCAGCGCCGAGAGCGCGGCAAGGCCCAGAAGCGGCCCGAGCACCTGTGGGGTGAAGATGATGCCCAGATCCGGCGCTTCGCCGCGCGCCAGAACCGCCCCGAGGCCGGTGCCGACCGACGTATAGACCAGCGCTCCCGGCAGGATGCCGAGCACGGTCGATATGGCAAAGCGGTGCAGCGGCACGTTCAGGAACGCGGGCAGGAGGTTGGCCACGAAGAAGGGCACGACAGGCACCAGCCGCATGAGGAACAGCACCGACCATTCGCTTTCCTTCAGCCCCGCCTGAAGCCGAGCCACCGCCCCGCCCTGCGCGGCCATCCGTGCCGCAATGCTCGCGCCGAAGCCCGCGCGCGCGGCGAGAAACAGAAGCACCGCTCCGGCCGAGGCCGCCGCGACATTGTAGAGCACGCCGGGAAAGAGGCCGAAGAGAAAGCCTCCGGTCAGCGTGCAGATCAGCGCCCCCGGCAGGCTGAACAGGACGATGGCCATGTAGGCCGCGACGAAGGTCAGGGCCGCCGCCGCGTGATTGGCGTCGCGGAAGGCCAGCAACGCCTCGCGGTGCCGCGCCAGCCCCTCGAACGACAGCCGGTCATGCAGCAGGAGGGCGCCTCCGATCGCGACCACGAGGATCAACAGGATGGGCAGGCGGCGGGCGAGGGCGGGGGATCGGCTGAGGGACAAGGGCGGCTCCTGGCGGGTCGCCCACAAGATGGGGCCGAGGGGCGCCGGCGGCCAGTGTCGCCGGGGCCCGAGCCCGATTTTCTTGAACCGGACGAATTGACTTGCGCCCGCGTCGCCACTAAGAGGCGGGCTTCAAAGGAACGTGGCCTGCGAATCCGCGGGGGTTCCGGCTGCATACCTAGGAGATCCGCGATGAAGCGCACTTTTCAACCGTCGAACCTGGTCCGTGCGCGTCGCCACGGCTTCCGCGCGCGCATGGCCACCAAGGGCGGCCGCCTCGTGCTGAACGCCCGCCGCGCCAAGGGCCGCAAGAAGCTCTCGGCCTGAGCGACGCCCCGGGCCCAGTGACATGACGCCGCCGGAGGCCGGAGGGACGGGCAGCGATGCCGCGCCCGCCGGATGTCCGGCGGCGTCGCCACATCCTGCGCCCGAAATTCTGAGGAAGCGCGCCGATTTCCTGCGCGCCGCCCAGGCCCGGCGTCAGGGAACGCCCGGCTTCCTGCTGCAGGCCCGGCGCCGCGAGGCGGAGGGCGGCATTCGCGTGGGCTTCACCTGCTCGAAGAAGGTCGGCAACGCCGTCATGCGCAACCGCGCCAAGCGGCGGCTCCGCGCGCTTGCGCGCGAGCTGCTGACGACGAGGGGGCATCCGGGTTGGGACTACGTCCTCGTAGGCCGTCCGGGGGCCACGATCGAGCGTCCCTACGCCGCGCTGCTCGCCGATCTCGAACGGGCGCTGCGCCAGATCCACGGCGAGCGGGGATGAGCCCTCTCGCGCAGATCTTCGCGCTGCCGGTGCGGGCCTACCGCCTGCTCCTCAGCCCCTGGGTCGGCCACGGCTGCCGCTACCAGCCCACCTGCTCGGTCTATGCGCTCGAGGCGCTCGAGCGGCACGGCGCGCTGAAGGGCGGCTGGCTCGCCGCCCGCCGCATTCTGCGCTGTCATCCCTGGGGCGGGTCGGGCTACGATCCCGTGCCGGGCGCCGATCCCGAGCACGACCGGCGCCCGCGCGGCTGAGCGCCCGTGCTCGACGATCGGGACGAGATCCATCCGCTGCTCGCCGGAGCCCCACAGACGACTCGAGTTGCGCAAGCGCATCGGGCGCGAGGTCCGCAAGGCGATCGGGACCTGCGGCATGGTCCAGCGCGGCGCGCGCTGGACTCGTCTGCCTGTCGGCGGCGAGGGGCAGGCCATCTTCCGCGGCCTCTTTTCCCGCAGGCGTCCTGCGGCTAAAGCTCGGCCATGGAGATTGCCTGCCCCGACTGGAGCCACGAATCCGCCGCCTTCGCCGAGGGCTTTACCTGCATCGTCGGTGTGGACGAGGTCGGCCGCGGCCCGCTGGCAGGCCCGGTGACCGCCGCCGCCGTGCGGCTCTTTCCCGGACGCGTCCCCGAGGGCCTCAACGACAGCAAGAAGCTCACCGCCGCCCGGCGCGAGACGCTCGCCGCCGAGATCCTCGCGGTGGCCGAAGTGTCGGTGGCGCACGCCTCGGTCGAAGAGATCGACCGGCTCAACATCCTGCAGGCAAGCCATCTGGCCATGGCGCGGGCGCTGGCGGGGCTGCCCTGCCCGCCCGATTTCGCGCTGATCGACGGCCACCTGATCCCGAAGGGCCTCGCCCACCGCTGCCGGGCCATCGTGAAGGGCGATGCGCTGTGCCTGTCGATCGCCGCCGCCTCGATCGTGGCCAAGGTCGCCCGCGACCGCATCATGGTGGATTTGGAGCAACAGCATCCCGGCTACGGCTGGCGCACCAACGCCGGTTACGGCACACGGGATCATCTTCAGGCTCTTCTAAATCTTGGCCCGACCCCTCACCATAGGCGTTCCTTCAAACCCGTCCACAACATCTTGTATCAAGAGGCTTCCGTAAGCCCTTGATTCAAAAAAGAATTTGACGGCGATTCGCCAATGACTCATCCTTTGCCCCCATAGAACGGCGAATAAATGCCGGCGACAGAGGCAGAGAATGGCGACCAAGACGAAGACGACGGAGGCCACGGCGCTTCCGCTGAACCAGATCCTTGCGGGCGATTGCATCGAGGTGATGCGGTCGCTGCCCGAATGTTCCGTGGATCTGATCTTTGCCGATCCGCCCTACAACCTGCAGCTCCGCGGTGACCTGCACCGGCCCGACAACAGCCGGGTGGATGCGGTGGACGACCACTGGGACCAGTTCTCGAGCTTTGCCTCCTACGACCAGTTCACGCGCGAGTGGCTGGCGGCCGCCCGCCGCCTTCTCAAGCCGAACGGCGCGATCTGGGTGATCGGCAGCTACCACAACATCTTCCGCGTCGGCGCCGCCCTTCAGGACCAGGGCTTCTGGATCCTGAACGACGTGGTCTGGCGCAAGTCGAACCCGATGCCGAACTTCAAGGGCAAGCGGCTGACCAACGCGCACGAAACGCTGATCTGGGCCTCGAAGCAGGAGGCCAGCAAATACACCTTCAACTACGAGGCGCTGAAGGCGCTGAACGAGGGCGTGCAGATGCGCTCGGACTGGGTGATCCCGATCTGCACCGGGCACGAGCGGCTGAAGGACGAGCACGGCGACAAGGCCCACCCGACCCAGAAGCCGGAGGCGCTCCTGCATCGGGTGATGGTCGCCACCACGAACCCCGGCGACGTGGTGCTCGATCCGTTCTTCGGCACCGGCACGACGGGTGCGGTGGCCAAGATGCTCGGCCGCGACTTCATCGGCATCGAGCGCGAGGAAGGCTATCGCAAGGTCGCCGCCGAGCGCCTGTCGCGCGTGCGCCGGTTCGACGCTTCGGCGCTGGAGGTTTCGGGCTCGAAGCGGGCCGAGCCGCGCGTGCCCTTCGGCCAGCTTGTCGAGCGCGGGATGCTGCGTCCGGGCGAAGAGCTTTACTCGATGAACAACCGCCACAAGGCGAAGGTTCGCGCCGACGGCACGCTGATCGGCAACGACGTGAAGGGCTCGATCCATCAGGTCGGCGCCGCGCTGGAAGGCGCACCCTCCTGCAACGGCTGGACCTACTGGTGCTACAAGCGCGAGGGGAAGATGATCCCCATCGACATCCTGCGCCAGCAGATCCGGGCGGAGATGGAAGAGCCCCGCCCGAACTGATCCTCGGACATCCGGTTCCGCCTGTGCCGTCGGTCCTGCGCCACGGCACCACTTCCCTCGCCGTGTCCTCACGGCGAGGTCTTTTCGTGTGGCGGATCGCCCGGACCGGGCCGAAGACGTGTCCCCGCCGGATCGCCCGGCGGGGATCTGCCCGTCAGATCGCGGGCTCGCTCTTCTGCGTCTCGGGGGCAGCGGCCGGCGCAGCGGCGACACGGGGCGCCTCGGCCGGCGGGGGGCTGGCGACAGCACCGCTGGGGGCGACCGGCTCCGCCGGGGCTGGTGCGGCTGCGGGCGGGCCACTGTCGAGGGGCGCCCAGTCCGTGACGTCGGGATAGTAGGTCTTCCGCCAGTCGAGCAGGCGCGGGTTCATCCGGCTGTGCCAGACCTTCGGGAAGAGCGCCAGGGCCGCCATCTGCAGGAAGCCGTGGGGCAGTTGCGGGGCCTGCTGCTCGGGCAAGGCCTGCAGCAGCGGGTAGCGCCGCTCGGGATGGGCGTGATGGTCCGAATGGCGCTGAAGGTTGATCAGCAGCCGGTTCGAGGCCTTGCCATCCGCGTTCCAGCTGTGATGCGGCATGACAGGCTCGGGCGTGCCGTCCGGCAGGATGCGGCGGGTGAGGCCGTAATGCCCGACAAAGTTCAGCAACTCGAGCTGGCAGACCGCCACGAAGGCCTGCACGAGGAACAGCAGAAGCCCCTGCGCCCCGCCCAGTGCGAGCGCAAGGCCCACCATCACGATCTGCAGCGCCCCATAGACCCAGAACGGGTTCCTCAGCGAATGGAGAGGCCGACCCATGTGCTTGAGCTGCTCCGCCTCGACTTCCCAGGCGTGCCTGTGCCCTCCGGCAAGGACGCGCTGGAAGTAGCGGTAGAAATCCTCGCCGGGGCGGGCCGTCGCCGGATCCTGCAGCGTGCCGACATGAAGATCGTGGACCTTCAGCCGCTCCGTGCGGACGTGGCTGTAGAGGGTCATGGCGAGAAGGATGTCGCCCAGCCAGCGTTCGAGCCGGCTGTTGCGGTGAACAAGCTCGTGGGCATAGACCATGCCGACAAGTCCGGTCATCACGCCGATGCCGAGGAAGAGGCCGATCTTCTCGATCAGGCCGAGGTGGGCGGCGTGGCTGACATATCCGACGAGGCCGAAGACCAGCAGGAACTGGATCGGCACCCATATCATGGTGAGAAGACGGAACCAGAACAGGTCCTTCTCGTCCGTCGCGGGGTCCTCGTTCGTCGTGTCCTTCTTGAACACGAGATCGAGCAGAGCGAAGAGCCCCCAGCCGAAGAGGGGCAACAGCAGGATCGTCCAGCCGCCATAGGCGGCGCCGATCAGGGCAAGGGGCACCATCGCGAGCGAGATCGCGAAGGGCAGCGCGCGCTTGAGATGCGCGATCGGTGGCGGGTTTGGCGTCACGACGTCAGGAGGAGAAACCATTTCACTACTCCACTTGCTACGGTCGATCCGCGGAGACTAGTCGAGTCGCGCCTCCCCCCTCGGGTGACGGATCGCCGCTGCGGCAACGTTCCATGCCTTTTGCATCACGGTGGGAAGACTGGACGGGCGGAACCGCTCGTGCGGCACGAAGCTCCCTCGGGCGGGCACCGCCTCCTGGGCCACCTCGGCCAGCAGCACCGAAAGCCGCAGGTGGAAATGGCTGAAGGTGTGACGCACCTCGACGCCCGTCGCGCGCCAGTCCGCCGCGATCGGCGGATCGGTCGGCCCGCCGCTCCGGTCCCAGTCGGTTCCCGGCCAGCCGAGCATCCCCCCCAGCATCCCCGTCTCGGGCCGCGTCTCGAGAAGCAGCGCCCCGTCGGCCCGGACGGCGATCCAGAGCGTGCCTTCGCGGACGGGCTTGACGGCCTTGGGTGCCTTGCGGGGCAACTCAACCTCAAGACCGTCGCGCCGGGCCGCGCAGTCCGGGCCAAGCGGGCAGAGGCTGCAGACCGGCTTTCTCGGGGTGCAGATCGTCGCGCCGAGATCCATCATCGCCTGAGCATGGTCGCCCGGCCGCTCCTGCGGGGTGATGGCGGCGGCCAGACGGGTCAGCGCGGGCTTGGCCGCCGGAAGCGGGGTCTCGACCCGGAAAAGGCGCGCAACCACGCGCTCGACATTGCCATCTACCACGGTCGCGGGCTCGTCGAAGGCGATGGCCGCCACGGCAGCGGCCGTGTAGGGGCCGACGCCCGGCAGGGTCAGCAGGCCGTCGCGCGTCTCGGGGAAGCGGCCGCCGTGATCGGCCACCACCGCCCGCGCCCCCCTCAGCAGGTTGCGCGCGCGGGCGTAGTAGCCCAGCCCCGCCCATTCGGCCATGACCTCGGCATCCTCGGCCGCCGCGAGCGCCCCCACATCGGGCCACCGCTCGGTGAAGCGACGGAAATAGCTCCGCACCGCGGCCACCGTCGTCTGCTGGAGCATGATTTCCGACAACCAGACCCGGTAGGGATCGGGCCGCACGCCGGCGCGCCGGTCGGCCGGGCCCACGCGCCACGGCATCTCGCGCGCGTGGCGGTCATACCAGCCAAGCAGGCGGGCCGAGATGTCCGCCACCTCCTCCTCCGGGCTTTCCTCGGTGTCACGCAATCTTTATGCTCTCCCCTGCACCGCGGCTCTGGCGCCCCCGGGCGCGGCGCCTAAGATAGGCGCGCGATCAGGAATGAACAGATGACCCGAGCCCCCGCTCCACCTCCAGCCAAGCAGAACCGCCGGATGCGCGGGTTCGAGGCGGCGTCGGGGCTGCTGCAGGAGCGGATCCGCAAGGCCGGCGAGAAGCGGGGCTTTGCCGTGACGCGGCTTCTCACCCACTGGCCCGAGGTTGCGGGCGAGGATCTGGCCCGCATCACCCGGCCGGTGAAGGTGGGCTACGGCGCCCGCGAGGGCTTTGGCGCGACGCTCACGATCCTTGTCTCGTCCGCCCATGCGCCGCTCGTGCAGATGCAGCTTCCGACCTTGAAGGAGCGGGTGAACGCCTGCTACGGCTATGCGGCGATCCACCGGATCGTGCTGACACAGACGGCACCTTCCGGTTTTGCCGAGGGGCAGGCCCTGTTCGATCCGGCCCCTCCGGCGCCCCGCGCCGCCGATCCGGTCGTCAAGGCGCGCGCGGCCGCGGCCGCCGATGGCGTGCAGGACGAGGGCCTGCGGGCGGCCCTTGAAAGGCTCGCCGAGAATTTCCTATCACGCTCCAAAGCATGAAGAGGCACGGAATGGTCAAGAAACTCGGGCTGGCGGCGCTGGCACTCACCACGGTCGCGGGCTTCGCGCTCTGGAACGGCGGCCGCGAGCCGGCACAGACGCTGCTGCCGCCGATGGCGGCCTCGGCGCAGGAAGCCGGCTCGTCCGAGACGGCCCCCGTGATCGAGGACATGGTGATGGGCGCCGAGGATGCGCCGGTCACGATCGTCGAATATTCCTCCTTCACCTGCCCGCACTGCGCCACCTTCGAGAAGGAGGTGCTGACACCGCTCAAGCGCGACTACATCGACACCGGCAAGGTGCGCTTCGTCTATCGCGAGGTCTATTTCGACCGCTACGGTCTCTGGGCCGCGATGGTGGCGCGCTGCGGTGGCGAGATGCGCTACTTCGGCATCGCCGATCTGATCTTTGACCAGCAGCAGGAATGGGTGACGAACGACCCGGCGCAGGTTGCGGAAAACCTCCGCAGAATCGGCAAGACGGCCGGGCTCGACGATGCGGCGCTCGACGCCTGCATGAACGATCAGGCCAAGGCCGAAGCGATGGTTGCCGCCTTCCAGAAGAACACGCAGGCCGACGACATCACCGCGACCCCCTCGCTGATCATCAACGGCACCAAGCATTCGAACATGGGCTACGACGAGCTGCGCAAGATCATCGAGGCGGAGCTGGCCAAGGGATGAGCACGCCCCTAGCCGGCGTCCGGGTCGTGGAACTGGCCCGGATCCTGGCCGGCCCCTGGGCGGGGCAGGTGCTGGCGGACCTTGGCGCGGATGTCGTCAAGGTCGAGGCGCCCGAGGGCGACGACACCCGTCGCTGGGGCCCTCCGTTCATCGAGCGCGAGGGCGACCGGTCCGCCGCCTATTTCCACGCCGCGAACCGCGGCAAGCGGTCGGTCACCGCCGACTTCCGCACGGCCGAGGGGCAGCAGATCGTGCGCCTTCTGGTGGCCGAGGCCGACGTCGTGATCGAGAATTTCAAGGTCGGCGGGCTTGCGAAATACGGGCTCGACTGGCCGTCGCTGCGCGAGGTGAACCCGCGCCTTGTCTATTGCTCGATCACGGGCTTCGGGCAGGACGGGCCCTACGCGCACCGGGCCGGCTACGATTTCATCATCCAGGGCATGGCCGGGCTGATGAGCGTGACCGGCGCGGCCGAGGGCCAGCCGCAGAAGGTGGGCGTGGCCGTCACCGACGTCTTCACCGGCATCTATGCCGCGACGGCGATCCTGGCCGCCCTCCACCAGCGGGCCAGCACGGGGCGCGGGCAGCAGATCGACATGGCGCTGATGGATGTGGCCACCGGCATCATGGCCAATCAGGCCATGAACTATCTCGCGACCGGCACGGCCCCGCGCAAGATGGGCAACGAGCATCCGAACCTCGCGCCCTATGCCGTCTTCGATTGCGCCGATGGCTGGATCATCATCGCGACGGGCAATGATGGGCAATACCGCAGGCTCTGCGGCTTGCTCGGGCTGCCGGGCCTCGCCACGGCGCCGGCCTTTCTCACCAACGCCGACCGGGTGGCGAACCGGGCCGAGCTGACGCGCGCGTTGACCGCTGTCACCTCGGGCTGGAGGAAGGCCGACCTGCTGGCCGCCTGCGAGGCCGAAGGCGTTCCCGCCGGTCCGATCAACGACATGGGCGAGGTGTTCGCCGATCCCCAGATCCTCCACCGCGGGATGCGCATCGCGCCCGAGGGGGTGCCGGGCGTGCGCTCGCCCTTCCGCTTCTCGGAGGCGGAGCTGGCGCTCGGCCGCCCGGCCCCGCGGCTTGGCGAGCATCAGGCCGAGGTGCTGGGCACCCCGGCGGAGCAGGACTGACGCGGCGGGGCCTCAGGCCTGCCGCGTCAGCCCCAGCCGGTCGAAGGCCGCATCGAGCGCGGTCCAGTCATCCAGCTCCAGCCGGACGGGAAGGGTCAGCACCTTCTGCCGGAACGAGGGCGGCAGGCGGACTGCGTCCTTTTCGGTCGTGACAAGCTGCGCCCCCAGCGCCATCGCCTCGATCTCGAGCCGCCGCATCAGCGCCTCGCCGAGGGGCTGGTGATCGTCGAGCGCCTCGGCGCGCAGAAGCACCGCGCCCTCGGCCCGCAGCGAGGCGAAGAACTTCTCGGGCCGGCCGATCCCGGCAAAGGCCAGAACGCGCGCCTCCTGCCAGTCCATTCCCATCTGCAAGGTGGCCAGCCGCCCCGTCAGCCGGGGCACCGGCAGCGCGGGCCAGTCCGCGGCGAAGCGGCGCTGCGCCTCGGCCTCGCCGATCGAGAGCAGCAGGTCGGCGCGCGCCAGACCCTCCGCCACCGGCTCGCGCAGCGGGCCTGCCGGCAGGCAGCGGCCATTGCCGAAGCCCACCGCGGCATCGACGACGACGACGGATAGATCCTTGACCACCGAAGGGTTCTGGAAGCCGTCGTCCAGCAGGATCGCCTGCGCCCCCGCCGCCTCGGCGGCCCGGACGCCCGCGGCGCGGTCGCGCGCGACCCACGCCGGGCCGAAGGCCGCCAGCAGCAGGGGCTCGTCGCCCACCTCGGCCGCGCGATGACGGCGCGGATCGACCTGCACCGGCCCCTCGAGCCGCCCGCCATACCCGCGCGAGACGACATGCGCGGCCACGCCCCGGTCGGACAGCCGTTGCAGGAGCGCGATGGCCGTGGGCGTCTTGCCCGTCCCCCCCGCGTTCAGGTTGCCGATGCAGATCACCGGCACGCCCGCGCGGTGCCCCTCGGCCCGCAGCCGCCGCGCCGTGGCCGCCGCATAGGCCCGCCCCAGGGGGGCAAGCAACCGCGCGGCAAGGGACGGACGGGCGGGCGGCGTGAACCAGAAGGCGGGCGGTCGCATCAGGGTTCCCTCTCCACAAGGCGGCCAGCCAGCGCCACCACCCGGTCGGTCACTTCCGTTCCTTCCGAGGCCACGGCCCAGCCCGCATGGGCCAGCCGCGCCACCCGGTCGGGCGCGAGCAGGTCGGCCAGCGCCTCGGCAAGATCGCGCGCCGTTTCCACCGTCATCGAGGCCCGCGCCGCCGTCAGCCGGCCCAGCGTCACGCCATGAGATCCAGCACGCGGCCCGTGAATCAGCGCCGATCCGAGCGAGGCCGCCTCCAGCGGGTCGAGCACGCAGCCGGTGCTGAGGCTGCCGCCCAGCCAGGTGACCTGCGCCAGCCGATACCAGAGGCCGAGTTCGGCCGCACCATCGGCGACGAAGACCTCGGTCTCGGCATCCGGCTCTTCGTCGGCGGCGCGGCGGGCAACCTTCCAGCCTTCGGCCTCGAACCGCTCGGCGAGGGGGCCCGCGCGGTCGGGCTCCTGCGGAACGACGATGAGAAGCATCCGGTGGGCGAGCTTCAGCGCCGCATGATGCGCCCCGATCACCGCGGCCTCCTCCTGAATCGGAAGGCCCGCCGCAAGCCAGACCTGCCGCGTGGCGAGCAGCCGGGCCATCGCCGCCCGCTCGGCCTCGGTGCAGGGCAGCGCGAGGCTGCCTTCTTCCAGCCGCCCGGCGACCTGCGTCACCTGTGTCGGGCTGCCGGCCTTGCGAAAGGCGCGCGCGGCCGCCTCGTCCACGGTGAAAATGTGGCTGAACCGCCCGAGCAGGTTGCGCATCTGCCCCGGCCACCAGCTTTCGCGCCCGGGCAGGATGCGCGGCGCCACGCCATCGACCAGCGCCAGCGGCACGCCCCGGTCCGAGGCGGCCTGGATCAGGGAAGGCCTCAGTTCACCCTCGGCCATGAAGGCCGCATCGGGCCGCCAGTGTTCCAGGAAGTCCGCCGCCGCGGCCTGCGTGTCGGGCGGCGGGGTCTGCACGATCAGGATGCCGCCCGAACTCACCGGGGCGTGGGTGGTCAGCAGGACCGGAAACCCCTCGTCGAGGATGATCCGGCGTCCGAGTTCGGCCATCGGCCGCGCCGACTCGCGCGAGGGCGCATGGAGCCAGACCAGCTTGCCAAGAGGGCGCTGGGGTCGGACCGGGCCCTCGGCGGGCTCACGCCGCAGGGCAGTCCCGAACGGGAGGCCGAAGGCGGTCGCCATGGGGGGATCTCGTCAGGCCCCCAGTTCCTCGGTGGCCGAGGCCGGCTGCTCTTCGTCGCGGAGGCGGTGGAGATGGGCAATGAAGTAACGCACATGCGCATCGTCCACCGTGCGCTGCGCCTCGGCCTTCCATGCGGTGTAGGCCGAGGCATAGTCGGGGAACATGCCGACGATATGGATGGCCTTCACGTCCTTGAACGCGTTCTTCGTCGGGCTGACGAGTTCGCCCCCGAACACGAGGTGAAGACGCTGGGCCATGGCGTTGCTCCTTTGACTGGCGGAATGTCGCGCACCCTAGACGATGCGCCGCAGGGGTCAAGGAGCCAGAGGCCGCCGGCCCTGCCGTCTCAAGCGAGGTCGCGGGCGAGAAGCTGCCCTCCGGGGCCGGCCTTCACCTCGAACCGGCTGATCTTCTTGATGAGATCCGACAGTTTGGCCGAACCATAGGTCCGGGTGTCGAAATCGGGATTCGCCTGCGTGATGAACTGGCCGACCTGGCCGAGCGTGTACCATTCGCCGTCGGGGTCGATGGCGCGCATGGCGGCCACGATCAGGGGGATCGCCTTCATCGGCTCTTCCTTGCCGCGCTGCGCGGGCGCCTGCTGCGGTTCGTCCGCCGGGCGCGGCCCGCGCGCCGGAGGCTCGTCCGAGCCGAGGTTCTCCACATAGATAAACCGCTTGCAGGCCATGCGGAAGGCTTCGGGGGTCTTCTTCTCGCCGATGCCATAGACATCGAGCCCCTGCTCGCGGATGCGGGCGGCGAGGCGGGTGAAGTCGCTGTCGGACGAGACCAGCACGAACCCGTCGAACAGCCCCGAGTGCAGGAAGTCCATCGCCGCGATCACCAGCCCGATGTCCGAGGCGTTCTTGCCCTTCGTGTTCGAAAACTGCTGATCCGCGACAAGCCCCAGCGCGGCCACCTTCTTGGCCCAGGCATTGAGGCGCATCGCCGACCAGTCGCCATAGATCCGGCGCACCGAGGCTTCGCCCAGGGCCGCGATCTCCTCGAAGATGGCCTCGGCGTAGTTGGCGGGCACGTTGTCTGCGTCGATCAGCACGCAAAGGCGAGGGGCGCGGGGTTCGGACATGATCGCTCCTGTTTTCCCCTTCCTGCCCCAAACGCTGCATCGGCGGAAGCCCGGAAACGCGGCCTTGGGTGACGTGGGCGGATCGTGCCCCGGCCCCTCGGTCGCCCGCGCACCTTCACGGAGGCGTCATCGGGCCTCTGCCGCGCCCGCGTCGGCTTGTGTCGGGATGCGCGCCCGACTAGTTTGCGCGCCGTTCGACCGGAGACCTCGACATGCGCCGCACACTTCTTCTCCTTTCCGCCGTTGCCAGCCTGTCGGCTTGCAGCAAGAAGGAAACCGAGATCATCCTCCCGACAGACAGCTGCGGCGCGGTTCGGCTGCAGGGCCTTGTCGGCCAGCCGGCCGAAGTGCTCGAGACGATCCGCTTCACCCAGCCGGTCCGGCTCGTGCGGCCGGGAGAGGCCGTGACGATGGATTTCAGCCCCCACCGGCTGACCGTCGAGGCGAACGAAGCCGACCGGATCGTCCGGCTGGCCTGCGGCTGATCCCGTCCCGGAGTCGGTGACTCGACTCCGTTCCATGGCCTGCGGTATCCTGAACGAAACAGGAACAACATGGCAATGGCACAGCGACGGATTCTCTGCCTCTGGTTTCCCCGGCTCGCGGCCGAGCGGGTCCTGCGGCGGCGCGACGATGCGCTGCCGCCCCCTTTCGCGGTGGTGGGAGAGCGGCGGGGGGCGCAGGTCCTCACCTCTGTCTCGACCGAGGCCGAGGCGCTGGGGCTGGGGCCCGGACAGGGCCTTCGTGACGCCACCGCGATCTGCCCGCATCTTGTCACCGCCGCCGAAGACCTGCCGGGCGAGGCGGCCTTCCTGACCGTGCTCCGCCGCTGGGCGGGAAAGTTCTCGCCTTGGGTGGCCGAGGAGCCCCCGGCGGGGCTGACGGTCGATCTGACCGGCTGCGCCCATCTGTTCGGCGGCGAGGAAAAGCTGCTCGGCGTGGTCGAGGCGGATTGCGCGGCGCTCGGCCTGACGGTGCGGGCGGCGGTCGCCGATACGCCCGGCGCGGCCTGGGCGCTGGCCCGCCATTCCGGGCGCGCGGCCCCGGCCCTCCGCAGCGGGGACGCGATCGAGCAGGAGGCCCATGCCACACGGTCACGCGCGACGAAGCGCCGGAGGCTGGCCCCGCCCACCGGCGGGCCCCTCGGCGTGATCGCCGCCCCCGGCCACATGCGGCAGGCGCTGGCCCCGCTGCCGGTCGCGGCGCTCCGGCTGCCGGACGGGGCGGCCGAGTCGCTGGCCCGGCTCGGCCTGCGCCATGTGGGCGACCTGCTCGACCTGCCGCGGGCCGCGCTCGCCCGGCGCTTCGGCACGGCCGTGCTGCGCCGGCTCGATCAGGCCCTGGGTTTCGAGCCCGAGCCCGTCTCACCCGCCCGCGCGCCGCTGCATTTCGCGGTGCGGCTGACGCTGCCCGATCCGATCGGCCTGCGCGAGGATGTGGAGGCCGGCCTCGACCGGCTGCTCCCCCCGCTCTGCGACCGGCTGAAGGAGAAGGAGCGGGGCGCCCGCCGGGTGCGGCTGCAGGCCTTTCGCACCGACGGGCAGGTGCCGACAATCGAGATCGGCCTGGCCCAGCCCGCCGATACGCCCGACCGGATCCGCCCGCTGCTGGCCCTGAAGCTCGAGACGATCGACGCGGGGTTCGGGATCGACATGCTGCGGCTTTCGGCCATCGAGACGGAACCGATGGTGACAACGCCCCATCGCGGGCCCTCGTCGGCCGCACGTCAGGCCGATGCGCTGGCCGATCTCGTGGGCCGGCTCGGGGCGCGGCTGGGAACCGAGGCGGTGACGCGGCTGCATCCGGCCGAGAGCCATGTGCCTGCGAAATCCGCCTTGATCCTCGCCGCCGCCTGGTCCGAGCCTGCCGGCCCCTGGCCCGAACCGCACGCCCCCCGCCCGCTGGTCCTTTTCCCGCCCGAGCCCGCCGAAGCCGAGGGCTCTCCTCCTTCGCGCATCCGTTGGCGCCGCCGCGAGCGCCGGATCATCCGCGCCGACGGGCCCGAGCGCATCCTGCCGGAATGGTGGCTCGACGATCCCCAGTGGCGCAACGGCCCCCGCGACTACTGGGTGGTCGAACTCGACGGAGGCGAGCGGATCTGGCTCTTCCAGGCGCTTGGGGGGCTGCTGTCGGGCGGCTGGTGGGTCGAGGGTGAAATGGCCTGACACAGACCCGCCCCCGTGATCCGTCCGGCCGGGCCGGAGGCAAGGGCCCGTTCAGAGCAGGTGCCGCAACAGCGCCATCGGATGCGCCCGGAGTGTCAGGCGAAAGGCGGCGTAATCCTCGACCACCTGCTCACCCAGCGTCATCTCGCGCAGGGCGACCGCGGGTTCGACGATCCCCTCGCCATCCATGTCGCCGGAAAAGAGCGGCAGCGGCTTGTCCCCGGTCAGCGCGCGCGCCTGCCACAGGGCCTCGCGCCGCGAGAGACCGAGGGCCGCGAAACAGTCGGCCTCGGCCAGCCGGGTCACGGTGGCGGGCGGGGTCCCCGCCCGGCGCCAGACATCCTCGACCGCGCGGTAGCCGTTGCCGCGGGCCCCGACGATCCAGAGCGCCTCCTCCTCGGCCACGCCCCTGATCTGGCGCAGCCCCAGCCGGAGCGCCAGACGCCCCCGTCCGTCCGGCTCCATCACATTGTCCCAGCGGCTGGCGTTGATGCAGGGCGGCAGCACCGTCACCCCGTGGGCGCGGGCGTCCCGCACGATCTGCGCCGGCGCATAGAAGCCCATCGGCTGCGAGTTCAGCAACGCGCAGGCGAAGATGCCGGGGTGGTGGCACTTCAACCAGGCCGAGGCATAGACGAGGAAGGCAAAGCTTGCCGCGTGGCTCTCGGGAAAGCCGTAGGAGCCGAAGCCCTCGATCTGCGCGAAACAGCGGGCGGCGAACTCCTCGTCGTAGCCGTTGGCGCGCATCCCCTCCATGAAGCGGTCCTTCAGCGCCGTCACGTTGCCGTGCTTCTTGAAGGTGGCGAGCGCGCGGCGCAGGCGGTCGGCCTCGTCCGGGGTGAAGCCCGCGCCGATGATGGCGATCTGCATCGCCTGCTCCTGAAAGAGCGGCACGCCCAGCGTCTTGCCCAGCACCTCTCCCAGCGCGTCCGAGGGGAAATGGACATCCTCTTCGCGGTTGCGGCGCCGGATGTAGGGATGGACCATGTCGCCCTGGATCGGACCGGGGCGGATGATGGCGACCTGGATCACGAGATCGTAGAAGCGGCGCGGCCGCATCCGGGGCAGGAAGTTCATCTGCGCCCGCGACTCGACCTGGAACACGCCCAGCGAATCCGCCTGACAGAGCATGTCGTAGGTCGGCCCGTCCTCCTGGGGCAGGGTGGCGAGCGTGTAGCGCGTGTGGTGGTGCATCTCGATCAGGTCGAACGCCTTTCGGATGCAGGTCAGCATGCCCAGCGCCAGCACATCCACCTTGAGGATGCCCAGCGCGTCGATGTCGTCCTTGTCCCAGCAGATGACCGTCCGATCCTCCATCGCCGCATTCTCGATCGGCACCAGCTCGTCCAGCCGTCCCTCGGTGATCACGAAGCCGCCCACATGCTGCGAGAGATGGCGGGGAAAACCCTGGATCTCGTCGATGAGTTGCAGGGTCAGCCAGAGCCTCCGGTCGTTCGGATCAAGGCCGATCTCGCGCAGGCGCTGCTCGGTCAGGGCGCCGGGCCCGCCCCATCCCCAGATCTGGCTCGACATGGCGGCGAGCGTGTCCTCCGAAAGCCCCATCGCGCGGCCGACCTCGCGCACCGCCCGTTTGCCGCGATAGTGGATCACGGTGGCGCAAAGGCCGGCGCGATGCCGCCCGTAACGCTCGTAGATGTGCTGGATCACCTCCTCGCGCCGCTCATGCTCGAAATCCACGTCGATGTCGGGCGGCTCGTTCCGCGCCTCGGACACGAAGCGCTCGAAGACCATGGTGCCGATCTCGGGGCTGACCGAGGTCACGCCCAGCGCATAGCAGACGATGGAATTGGCGGCCGAGCCGCGGCCCTGGCAGAGGATGCCCCGGTCCCGCGCGAAGCGGACGATGTCATGGACGGTGAGGAAATAGGGCTCGTAGCCGAGCTTGCCGATCAGTTCCAGCTCGTGCCGCGCCTGGGCCGCAACCTTGTCCGGCACGCCCGACGGATAGCGCCAGTCGAGACCCTCGCGCGTCAGCCGGGCCAGCCGGTCCGAGGAGCTTTCGCCCTCGGCGATCTCGGAGGGATATTCATAGCGCAGCTGGCTCAGGCAGAAGCCGAGCCGCCCGGCGATCTCGCCGCTGCGGAAGACGGCCTCCTCATGGCCGGGATAGAGGCGCAGCATCTCGGCCTCGGACCGGATGCGCTGCTCTCCGTTCGCCAGCGCCCGCCGGCCGAGTTCCTCCACCCGGCAGCCGGTGCGGATCGCCGTCAGCACGTCGGCCAGCCGCCGCCGCGCGCCATGATGCAGGATCGGCAGGCTTGAGGCCACGGCCGGCACCCCGAGCCGCGCGGCCAGCGCCGCGAGCCGCTCGAACCGGGCCCGGTCCTGCCCCGCATACTGGGGGGCAAGGATCAGCCCGACCCGCCCGGGGCAGGCCTCCGCCAGCCGCCCGGCCAGGGCCCGCCACTCCGGCGCAAGACGCGCCGGCGGATGGAGCAGCAGCTCCTGGCCTTCGGCATGGGCCAGCAGATCCCCAAGGCCCAGATCGCAGCCCCCCTTGGGCGCCGCCCGCCGCCCAAGGGTCAGCAGGCGGCAGAGCCGGCCCCAGGCGGCGCGGTCCCGGGGCAGGACGGTCACGGCGACACCCTCACGCACCACGACCCGAGCCGCCGGGACAAGGCGCGGGGCGGTGCCCGTCTCGCGCGCGATCTCTTTGGCCTCGCAGAAGGCGCGCACGATCCCGGCGACCGAGTTCTCGTCGGCAATCGCCAGCGCAGGCAAGCCGAGAGAGGCGGCCCGCCGCATCAGCTCCTCGGGATGCGAGGCGCCGGTGAGAAAGGTGAAATTCGACGTGGCCGACAGTTCCACGAACGGCATGGCAGTGCCCGAGTCGCCTGAACGAAAAGGGAACATACCTTGCGTGGGAGCGGAAGGGGAGTCCCTCCTGGCCCAGCCCCTGACCGTAAATGTTGAAGCTCGCGGCCCCTGGCTGCGAGCTTCTTGCGTTCAGCCGATTGGCTGAGCCAACACAGGCGATCACAGCAGGTCCCGTTCATAGATTCGGCCTTTCGCGAGTCCTATGCGCATCGCGGGCGTCTTCCGATCGACACCTGGCTCCATCCAGTTGTGGTAGAAGCGGTAGATCTCGACGAGCTTCGACAGAATGACCGGGTCATAGAGGTGGTGGCGTCCCCAGGTCCGCCCGTGGCTATTCGTCGACACCTGAGGTCGACTCGCGAAACGCACATTCGAGCGGAAGCGGTGGAAATAGCTATCGACGCTCCGAAGCGTGGCCAGACGCATTAACTTCGCCGTCTCCTCGATGGTCAGGTTTGGGACGAGGCTGTGTGGAAACCCCTACCTGTGGTAGACTTTCTGAGGTCGGAGGGGTTCGGGATGGCAGGTTTCATCGAGGGCGCCGAGCGCAGCCAGACGGTGCTGTTTCCGGATCGGCTTGAGGATTGGATCAGCGAGGATGCCCTTGTGCGCGTCGTCGATCTCTTCGTTGACGAACTGGATCTGGCGGAACTCGGCTTCGTCCGATCGGCTGCGGCACGCACGGGTCGGCCGGGGTATCACCCGGCCGTGCTGCTCAAGCTGTTCATCTACGGGTACCTGAACCGCATCCCGTCGAGCCGCCGACTGGCCGGGAGGCCGGCCGCAACGTCGAGGTGATGTGGCTGACCGGCAAGCTGGTGCCCGACCACAAGACCATCGCCGACTTCCGGCGCGACAATGCAGCTGCCATCCGCAAGACCTGCGCGCAGTTCGTCGAACTCTGCCGCCGGATCGGCGTGCTGAAGGGCGACTGCGTCGCCATCGACGGAAGCAAGTTCAAGGCGGTCAACAACCGCGACAGGAACTTCACCAAGGGCAAGATCGCCAGCCGGCTGACCCATCTCGAAGCGGATGTCGCGCGCTGCATCAATGAGATGGTCCGGATCGACCGGCAGGAGGAGGGAGAGGCGCGGGCGGAGAAGGTTGCCCATCTCGCCCGCCGCTACGGCCGCATCCGGCGGGAAATCGAGCGGCTGAAGGCGATGGACAAGGCCTTGGCCGACGCACCGGACGGGCAGATCTCGCTGACTGATCCTGATGCCCGTGCGATGGCGACCAGTGCCAGGAACAGCGGCCTGGTCGGATACAACGCGCAGTGCGCGGTCGATGCCGAGACGCACCTGATTGTCACCCATGATGTCACCAACCACGGCTTCGACCGCGACCAGCTGAGCCCGATGGCGACGGCGGCCAGGGAGGCTCTTGGTCACGACGACCTGCACGCAATCGCCGACAAGGGCTATTTCAGCGGCACCGAGATCCTCGCCTGCCATGAGGCCGGCATCACCACGACCGTGCCGCGGCCCATGACCTCCGGCAACGAGGCCAAGGGCATGTTCGTGAAGACGGACTTTCTCTACGACCCGGCGCGCGACATCTACACCTGCCCGGCTGGCAACGGGTTGACCTACCGCGGCACCCGCGAGGAAGGCGGCCTGCAGGTCCGCCGATACTGGATCAACGACTGCCAGACCTGTCCCATCCAGCGCCGCTGCACGAGCGGCACGGAGCGGCGGATCACCCGTTGGGAGCACGAGCACCTGATCGACGCGATGCGGGAACGCCGCGCCCGCGATCCCGACCCGATGACGCTCCGGCGCTGCACGGTCGAGCATGTTTTCGGCACCCTCAAGGCCTGGATGGGCACGACCCATTTCCTGACGCGGCGTCTGAAGAACGTCCGGACGGAGATGGCGCTGAACGTGCTGGCCTACAACATGAAGCGGATGATCTCGTTGATCGGTGCCCGGCGCCTGATGGAGGCGATTCCCGGCTGATCGGCGGAAACGAGCGCCGCTATTTGCAACGAGGAGCCCCACGCGGCTCCTGCCGCCGCCGAACCATCCCCCAGATCCGCTTGCCGGAAATCCCACCCTACAGGGCGCAGGGCCGTTCCTAACGAACGTCAGGCCGGGAGTTTCCACACAGCCTCGGCCATCTGTCAGCAGGAGAACGCGCTTGTTGGGCTCGCTCTTGGTCGAGAAAGGATCGGAGAACCAGCCGCCGATGGGCGTGCCTGCGAGCCGGGTCGCGATCTCGGCATCGACGATCTTGGCGTAGAACTCGGACGGGATCAGGTTCAGTTCCGCGGGGCTGAGGCCGGTTGATCTACAGAGGTCTTCACGACCCTCGGCGACAACCGAGTTCCTCTTGTCGTTCGTCATCGCCTTGTCGAAGTCGATGACTGCCAGATGGGCGCGGCCGGCACAAATCTCGGGTTGGAAGACAGCCTGAAAAGCGAGCTTCAGCCCCGCGTCGCCATCAATCACGAAGATCAGCGGCACCTCCCCCTCGCCAATATGCTCACACAGACGGAGCGCGTGGGCAATCTGCATGATGTCGTAGCGCAACATCGAGCCCGTCGCCGGTAATCCGTATTCCTCGACCTCTGCAAGGCCGGCCGCCTTGGCCAAGCGAACCAGATGCGCATCAAACTCGGATTTCGTCCAGATGCGGGCGTGGTCGCGGTATGCTGTCGAGATATGGTCTTCCGCAGCTGCCGCAGCCTGTGCCTCGGCTTCCTTGGGCGAGACCGCCGGGTCCAGCTGGAATGACGCTTCCATGATGAAGCCGGAGCGAGCGTGCGCGGTGCAAAGATGCTGAAACACCACAGGGAAGCGACGCTTCCGGCTGGGCCAGTTGATCGTCAGGGCCTGGCTGTCGGGGGCAAACCTGGAACCCGCATCGCGAAAGTCGATACGACCGAAGTCCTCTCGCCGGGCAACGAAACCCTGAACCCGTTCGAAGTAGAAATCGACCCGCCGGTAGATGTCGCGATAGGCGAGGCCAGAGATCCTGGACATCTTGGCGAACGACAGGTCATTGCAGAGCATATCCAGGACGAGGCGGTTCTTGTCGGAGCGCTTGTGCCTCCGAGCAGGCTTTCCGACCGAGAAGGTCTTGCCGCAGCCTTTGCAACGCCAACGCGCATCCCCGCCCTTCGTCTTGCCGAAGCGCTGATACATCCCGGGATGGGCAGCGATCGAAAGGCCGTGGTTCGCGCAGTCGGTGTTGCGACAGGCAGGAGCGGATGGGTCAGTCGAACGGATTCTCCGCAGCCGCTCGACCTCCTCGGCAACTGCGCGGTTGTTCTTCAACCGATGGGTTGTCCCGCAACTGTCGCACTGGTAATACTCCTCGTGCTTCTTGCCGGAAACGGCACCACGAGGAACTCCGGGCAGAGCTGGTTCGGAACCATTGGGGCGCTTGAACGGGTCCGGTAATATGCCATACTCGGCGCAGGCCGGATTGCGGCAGAAGTTCAGGTCGATCCCCGCCACCGGATACGGCATTCTCCGTTCCAGTGGCGCTGACAATGTTCCCGAAGATATCTTCGAAACGCTCGACACCAGTCTTCTCCCATTCGGATATCGGTCAAGCGTTGTCTCAAAGGCAAGATTGGCCGCAGTGCGGCCAATCAAAGGAGCTTTTTCAACATTTACTGTCAGGGGCTGGCCCTCCGTGCCGGCCCTTCGGCTCAGGCCCCCTCGCGCAGCCGGTTCAGGATCGCCTCGTTGGCATAGCCGTCGGCGACGAGACCCCGCGCCGCCTGCCAGGCCCGAAGGGCCGCGAGCGTGTTCGGCCCGATCATCCCGTCCGCACCGCCCGTGTCGAAGCCCGCCGCCGTCAGCAGCCGTTGCAGCTCGGTCCTCTCGGCCGCAGCCAGCGCCCGGTCGCCCCGCGGCCAGCCGCCCGTGAAGGCAGGCCCGCCCTTCAGCCGGTCGGCAAGATGGCCCACGCCGATCACATAGGCATCGGCCGGATTGTAGCGCGAGATCGCGCGGAAGTTCGGATAGATCAGGAAGGCCGCCCCCTGCGCCCCGGCCGGCAAGAGAAGCGCGGCCTCGCCCGCCGGCAGCGGTGCGCCATCGGGCCGGCGGAGGCCGAGTGCCTGCCACTGCCCGACAGGCTGGCGCAAGGCCTTGCCGCTCCGCGCGAAGTCGAAGCCCGGGGGCAGCCGCACCTCGACGCCCCACGGCTCGCCCGTCCGCCAGCCCGAACCGGCCAGATAGGCCGCCGTCGACGCCAGCGCATCCGACGGATCCTCCGACCAGATGTTGCGCCGCCCGTCGCCGGTGAAATCCACCGCATGGGCAAGGTAGGAGGTCGGCATGAACTGGGTATGCCCCATCGCCCCCGCCCAGCTTCCGGTCATCGCCTCGGGACGCACGTCGCCACTGTCGAGGATCTTCAGCGCCGCGATCAGCTGCTCCTCGAAGAAGGCGGCGCGCCGCCCGTCATGGGCCAGCGTCGCCAGCGCCCCCACCAGCGGATGATCGCCGCGCCGCGTCCCGTAGGAGGTCTCCATCCCCCAGACCGCCACCACGATCTCCTTCGGCACGCCGTAGCGCGCCTCGATCCGCTCGAGCAGCGCCCCGTGCCGCACCAGCGCCGCCCGCCCGTTGGCGATCCGCACCTCCGAGACGGCTGAGTCGAGATAATCCCAGAGTGTCCGGTTGAACTCGGCCTGGTTGCGGTCGCGCGCCACGGCCTCGGCGTCGTAGCGCACGCCCCGGAAGGCCGCGGCCAGGGTCTCGGGCCGGATCCCCGCCGCCAGCGCCCGCGGGCGGAACTCGACGATCCACCCTTCAAGCCCGGCCTGCGCCTCCCGTTCCGCCTCGGTCACCGTCACCTCCCCGCGCGCCACCGGCCGCTGCGACCCTGCCGCCGGATCCGCCACCACGGGCGAAGCCGCCACCACCAGACCCAGTCCGAGAAGAAGTTTCCGCACCATCTGCCCCATCCCTGCCCTCGCTCTTGTCGTTTTGGCAACCCTAGCGCGAAACGCCCCACCCGAAAAGCGCAAGCCCATGCCCCGATGCCGGCAACCGCCGGATCCGGCGCAACTCCCTCCTCTCACTCTGGAAAAATATCCTCGGGGGGCGCGGGGGGCAGACAGCCCCCCGCCCTGGCCGTGGCGCGGCCCGTCACCGCCGCGTGCGCAACACCCGGCGCTTCGCCTTCCCGGCCCTTGCCGCGTCACGGGCGGGCTTGCGGGGCGCCGACCGGCCACGCCGCCGCTTGGGGGTGGGCAACCCCCGATCCTCGACCGTCAGAAGTTCCAGCGTCAGCCCCCCCGTCAGCGGCACGGCTTCCGCAAGGCGCACCGTCACCCGCTGCCCGATGCCCAGGACGGTTCCCGTATCCGCGCCCATCAGGGTCTGGCTCTCGGGATCGAAATGGAAGAACTCGCGCCCCACGGACCGGATCGGGATGAGACCGTCGGCCCCGCTCTCGTCGAGTTTCACGAACAGGCCGAACCGCTGCACCCCCGAGATCCGACCGGCGAATTCCGCCCCCACCCGGTCCGAGAGCCAGGAGGCGAGGTAGCGGTCGGTCGTATCCCGCTCGGCCGCCATGCTGCGCCGCTCGGTGTCCGAGATCTGCTTGGCCGTCTCTTCCAGCATCTCGATGTCCTGGGCCGACAGCCCGTCATCGCCCCAGCCATGCGCAAGGATCAGCGCCCGATGCACGATCAGATCCGAATAGCGACGGATTGGCGAGGTGAAATGCGCATAGCTGCGCAGCGCCAGACCGAAGTGGCCGAAGTTCTCGGCATGATAATAGGCTTGGGTCATCGAGCGCAGCGTGGTGATGTTCAGCAGCTCGTCGAACTCGGTGCCCTCGGCCTGAGCCAGAAGCCGGTTCAGATGCGCGGTCTTCAGCACCTGCCCCTTGGCCAGCGTGAAGCCGGAGGCCTCGGCCACCTCGCGCAGCGCCTCGAGCTTGTCGGGCGACGGCTCCTCATGGACGCGGAACAGCAGCGGCCGGCGCAGGCGCGTCAGTTCCTCGGCGGCCGCGACGTTCGCCAGCACCATGAATTCCTCGATCAGCCGATGGGCGTCGAACCGCTCGCGGAAGGCCACCGACAGCACACGCCCGTCCTCCGACAGCTCGATCCTGCGCTCGGGCAGGTCGAGGTCGAGCGGCTGGCGCACCGCGCGGGCGTGCTTGAGCGCCCGGTAGGCCTCGTAGAGCGGCCGGATGATGGTCTCCAGGAGCGGCGCCGTCGCCTCGTCGGGCTGGCCGTCCTGCGCCTTCTGCACCTGCGCGTAGTTCAGGCTTGCGCGCGAGCGCATCATGCCCCGCGTGAAGCGGTGAGAGATCTTCTCGCCCTGCGCCGAAAGCCGCATCCGCACGGCCATGCAGGGCCGGTCCACCTCCTCGTGCAGCGAACAGAGATCGCCCGACAGCGCATCCGGCAGCATCGGCACGACGCGGTCGGGGAAGTAGGTGGAGTTGCCGCGCTCGCGCGCCTCGCGGTCGAGCGCCGAACCGGGACGGACGTAGTGGGCCACATCGGCGATGGCCACCCAGACGACATGGCCGCCCGGATTCTGCGGATCGGGGTCGAGCTCGGCCAGCACCGCATCGTCCCGGTCGCGCGCATCGACCGGATCGATGGTGACGAAGGGCAGGTGGCGCAGATCCTCGCGCTCGCCCATCGGCGCGGGGCCCGCAGCCTCGGCCTCGGCCAGCACGGCGTCGGGGAAGCTGTCGGGGATGCCGTGCTGATGAATGGCGATCAGCGACACCGCGCGCGGACCCGCCGGATCGCCCAGCCGGGACGTCACGCGGGCCAGCGGCAGGCCGAGACGGCGCGGCCCGACCTGCTCGGCCTCGACCAGTTCGCCGTCACGGGCCCCCGCCGCGCCGTCGCGCGCCACGCGCCATTCCTTGTCCTCACCCTTGTCGATCGGCAGGATCCGCCCGCCATCCGCACTCGCCCGGAAGATGCCGAGGATCCGTGGCTTCGCGCCCCCGAGCCGCCGGATCAGCCGCGCCTCGTGGCTGTGCTCCTCGCCCTCGACCTCGGTCAGCCGGGCGAGGATGCGCTCGCCCTGCGCCATCGCGGGATCGCCCTTCTTGGGCACGAAGAGGATGCGGGGCGGCTCGCCCTCGGCGTCCCATTCCAGCGGCCGGGCGAAGAGGTCGCCCTCGGCGTCCGGGCCCGTGATCTCGAGCACCGAGACCGGCGGCAGGGCGCCTTGCGGGGCGAAGCTGCGCTTGCGTTTTTCCAGCGCGCCATCCGCCTCCATCTCGCGCAGGAGGCGCTTCAGCTCGATGCGCGCGGCACTGCCCTTGATGCCGAAGGCGCGGGCAATGTCGCGCTTCGCGGAAAGGGCGGGGTTCTGGGCGATCCAGTCGAGGATCTGGGCTTTGGAGGGCAATTGGTCCATCGTTCTGGCCTAGCACGGGCCGCGGGACTCGTCATCCGCAAAGCCTCAGAGGTCCAGCACCATGTCGCGGTGGGGGATGCCCGCGTCGAGATAATCCTGGCCCACCGGCCGGAAGCCCAGCTTGGCGTAGAACCCCATGGCGTGGGTCTGCGACCCGAGCCTGAGCTGGCGGAGGCCCGGCTCTTGCCCAAGTTCGGCCACCGCGGCACGGATCAGGGCCGCGCCGACGCCCCTGCCCCGGCATTCGGCCAGCACGCAGACCCGGCCGATCTTGCCGGTCTCGCCCCGGATCAGCAGGCGCGCGGTGCCGACCGCCCGGCCGTCGTCGGTGGCCAGCAGATGGATCGCCTCACCGTCCAGATCGTCGATCTCGTCGGCCTCGGACACGCCCTGCTCCTCGATGAAGACCGCCCGCCGCAGCGCCCGGCAGGCATCGACGTCACGCGTGCGTTCGATCTTCATGTGAAATAATCTTTCAGGATGCGCTTGTAGATGGCCTTGAGCGGTTCGATCTGCGCCACCTCGACCCGCTCATCGACCTGATGCATGGTCTTGCCGACGAGGCCGAACTCCACCACCGGGCAATGGGCGCGCACGAAGCGCGCGTCCGAGGTGCCCCCCGAGGTCGAGGGCTCGGGCCGGAGGCCGGTCTCGGCCTCGACCGCACGGGCCACAAGCTCCGAAAGCTCGCCCGGCGGCGTCAGGAAGCTCTCGCCCGAGATCTTCGCGCTGAGGCCGATCTCGACCCCGGTCTCCGCCGCCACCTCCGCGGCCTCCTGCTCAAGCCAGCGGATCAGGCTGGCGCCGCTGTGCCGGTCGTTGAAACGGATATTCACCGTGGCCCGGCAGAGCGCCGGGATCACGTTGGTGGCCGGGTTGCCGGTGTCGATGGTGGTCACGGCAAGCGTGGAGGGATCGAAATGCTCGGTGCCCTTGTCCAGTTCGTGCGAGGAGAGTCGGTCGATCAGCCGCGCCATCGCCGAAACCGGGTTCTTCGCCCGCTGCGGATAGGCCGAATGACCCTGCACCCCGCGTGCGGTGAAAAAAGCCGTCATCGAGCCGCGGCGGCCAATCTTCATCATCTCGCCCAGCCGCTCGGGGCAGGTCGGTTCCCCCACGAGGCAGACCGTCATCGCCTCGCCCTCGGTCGCCATCCAGTCGAGAAGGGCCGTCGTCCCGTCCACCGAGTCGCCCTCCTCGTCGCCGGTGATCGTCAGGATCACGGCCCCGTCGGGCGGTGTCTCCTGAACGAAATCCACCGCCGCCGCCACGAAGGCCGCAACGCCCGACTTCATGTCGGTGGCGCCCCGCCCCCAGAGCCAGCCGTCCGCGATCTCGCCGCCGAACGGGTCGCGGGTCCAGGCGGCGGCATCGCCCACCGGCACCACATCCGTATGGCCGTTGAAGCCGAAGGTCCGGTTGGCGCCCTTGCGCCCCCAGCGCGCAAAGAGGTTCGGCACGCCGTTCCGGTCCACCCGCCGGCAGTCGAAACCCGCCTCGGTCAGGATCCGCTCGAGCAGGACGAGCGCCCCGCCCTCCTCGGGCGTCACCGAGGGGCAGCGGACGAGGTCGGCGGTCAGCGCGACGGGATCGAGGGGCATCTGGGTCTCCGGGCAGATCGGTGCGGTCGCCGCCGTCGGGGCGATCCGCAAACGGGTCAGTCGTAGAAGGGCGTCACCTGCGCCACGACGACCGAATTCTCGGCAAGCGCCCTCTGCATCAGCGCGCGCTCTTCCTCGTCGATCTCGTCGCCATTGGCGAGCCGCTCTTCAAGCGTGCCGTAGCCCGACACATCCAGCGGCGCCATCTCGGCGGTCTTGAGCAGCGCCACCGTCTCGCGCACGGCCTCGGCCTCGTCCACGCCGCTGGCGTAGCAGATGAGGGCCGCGCCGGTGGCATCCTTCGGAAGCCCGTCCCCCTCACAGCGGCCGACCTCGATCACCAGCGTATAGACCTGCTGCGGCCGCTTCGGCTTCTTCTCGTCCGCCATGGGCGTCCCTCCCTTGGTCTCCGGCACGGGTTCGCAGGAAACGGCGGCCCGCGCAAGGGCGCCACCTCCTGCGTCCGCCCGCCGGATCAGTCGCGCAACAGCTCGTTGATCGAGGTCTTCGACCGCGTCTGCGCATCGACGCGCTTCACGATCACCGCGCAATAGAGGTTCACCCCGCCCTTCGACGGCATCGAGCCCGCGACGACGACCGAACCGGCCGGGACCTCGCCATACATGACCTCGCCGGTCTCGCGGTCCACGATCTTCGTCGACTTGCCGATGAAGACCCCCATGCCCAGCACCGAGCCTTCGCGGACGATGCAGCCCTCGACCACCTCCGAGCGGGCGCCGATGAAGCAGTTGTCCTCGATGATCGTCGGCCCCGCCTGCATCGGTTCCAGCACGCCGCCGATGCCCACGCCGCCCGAGAGATGCACGTTCTTGCCGATCTGCGCGCAGGAGCCGACGGTGGCCCAGGTGTCCACCATCGTGCCTTCATCGACATAGGCGCCGAGGTTCACGAACGAAGGCATCAGCACCACGCCCTTGGCGATATAGGCCGAGCGGCGGACGATACAGTTCGGCACCGCGCGGAAGCCCGCGGCCTTCCACTGCGCCTCGCCCCACTGGGCGAACTTGCTGTCCACCTTGTCCCACCAGGTGCCGCCCTGCGGGCCGCCCGTCTGCACGTCCATGTCCTTCAGCCGGAAGCCGAGCAGCACCGCCTTCTTGGCCCACTGGTTCACATGCCAGTCGGCGCCGCGCTTTTCGGCGACCCGCAGACTGCCCTTGTCGAGCGCCTCGAGCGTCGCCTCGACGGCGTCGCGCGCCTCGCCCTTGGTGGCGGGGGTGATCGTGTCGCGCGCCTCCCAGGCGGCTTCGATGGCGGCTTCGAGCGCGGAATACGACATGCGGATCACCCTTTTTCGTGGTTCTTTACCCCCGAAGCCTATAAAGGCTGGCCCCATTCGCCGCAATGCGCCGAAGGATCATCATGAAAGACGACCGCCGCCACCCGTTCCGCGACAGTTCGCAGGACATGGAAACCGCCCATCGCGTGCCGGACACGCCGCAAAGCCGCGCGCCCGCCTACCGGCTCGCCTTCGCGGACCCGGAATTTCTCATGCGGGACGAGTTGCGTCCCGTGCGCCTTCAGCTTGAGCTGATGAAACCGCAGATCGTGATGGACGAGCGTGGGATCGTCTCGACGGTCGTCATGTTCGGGGGCGCCCGCATCCCCTCGCCCGAGCGGAAGGACAGCACGACCGAAGGGCTGGCCTCGCTGGCACCCTACTACGAGGAAGCGCGGAAATTCGCCCGCGCCGTGACAGAGCGCAGCATGGAAACCTACGGCCGCGAACTCGTGATCGTCACGGGCGGCGGGCCCGGCGTGATGGAGGCGGGGAACCTCGGCGCGCATGAGGCGGGCGGCCAGTCCATCGGGCTGAACATCGTGCTGCCGCACGAACAGGCGCCGAACGCCTATGTGACGCCGGACCTGTCGTTCAACTTCCACTATTTCGCGGTGCGCAAGATGCATTTCCTGATGCGCGCCCGCGCGGTCGTGGTCTTTCCGGGCGGCTTCGGCACGCTTGACGAGATGTTCGAGAGTCTGACGCTGATCCAGACCAAGCGGATGAAACCGATCCCGTTCCTGCTCTTCGGGCGCGATTTCTGGGAGAAGATCATCAACTGGCAGGCGCTGGCCGAGATCGGGACCATCTCCCCCGAGGATCTGCGGCATTTCCGCTTTGTCGAGACCGCGGACGAGGCGCTGGACGCTCTGGACGAATGGGAGTGACGGCCCTCCCGCCGCGTCACTCCACCGGCCGGATCAACTTTCTCTCCAGCACGCGCAGCACCTGCGCCAGATCCTGGCCGCGCCGGAGGATCTGGCCATCCATGCCGACCACCGCATACATGCCCTGCCGCCCGCGCAACCGGGGCCTTTTCTCAATCCGATAAAGGGCATTCTCGGCCGTGCGCCGGAAGATCGAGAAGACCGCCACGTCGCGCAGATGCGAGATGCCGTAGTCGCGCCACTCGCCCAGCGCCACCATGCGGCCATAGAGGGCCAGGATCCGCCCCAGCTCGTGCCGGTCGAAGCTCACCTGATCGGGGAGGTGCGAAGCGAACGGGTTCGGCGGCTGCACGGTCATGTCACGAGGCTGACGCAATCGGCGAGGCATGGCAAGCCCGCTTGCCCGCCACCGCGCGGCTATCCGGACACCTCCTGCCGGGCGGCCGCGAGAGCGCCCGGAAAACGCCCCGGATCGACCGTTGCGCGGCCGCATTCCTGCGGCAACTTCCCGTCACGTAGCGAGTGACCGGACACCCGGCGGCGGCACAAGCTGTCCCCTGTCTGCCGCCGGCCCGGCATAAGAGACCCGCGGAAGCCCCGCTCTGCCGGGGCTTCCGTCGGCCCATTGCCCTGGGTCGCGGCGCCCGGACTCAGGCAAAGCCCTCGGCCTTGCGGATGATCCCGGTCTCGATGCCGCGCCAGTTGCTCTGCACCGCGTTCAGCCGCTTGAGCGTGGCCGGATGCCCGGCGTCCAGCATCCCATGCCGCACCAGAAGCGCCGCAATGGCGGCCTCGGAGGCGCGGGTCGCGCCATCGACGATCTTCAGCGCGATTCCCAGCCGCTTTTCCGGCACGATGGCGACAAAGACCGCCTCGGCGCCAGTCTTGATCGCGGCCCGCCCGCGCATCGCGCGCATCAGCTCGGTGCAGGCGCGTCCCTCTCCGGCGACCAGATCGGGATGGGCGATCATGGCCTCGACCAGCCGCGCGGCCGCCCTCTCACGCGCACCGCCGCCCGCGGAGGCCGCGGCAAAGAAGGCCATCGCCCGCGCCAGCCCCGCAACCGTGGTGGCAAAGTTCGGCGCCGAGCAGCCGTCAATCCCGAAGCCCGGGCTCTCCTCGCCCGTCACCTCCTCGAAGGCGGCGCGCACCGCACGCTGCACCGGATGGTCGATCTCGACATACTCCGGCCCGGCCTTCAGACGCTGCGAGAGCATCAGGAACCCGGCATGTTTGCCCGAGCAGTTGTTGTGAAGCTGGCACGGCGCCTCATGCGCCCGGACCAGCCGGTCACGCTCGGCCACGTCGGCGGGCATGTGGGCCCCGCACCGCAGGTCGCCCTCACCCAGTCCCAGCTCCGAGAGCCAGCGTCCGACCTGACGGGTGTGACGCTCCGACCCCTGATGGCTCGCACAGGCCAGCGCCAGACGCTCGGACGACAGACCCTCGCCCGCGCCGCTCTCCAGCAGGGGCAGCGCCTGCAGCATCTTGCAGGACGAGCGGGGGAAGATCACCGTCTCCGGCTCGCCCCAATGCTCGATCAGGCCCGCATCCGCGCTCCAAACCGCCGCATGACCGACATGCCAGCTTTCGAGCAGGCCGCCGCGCCAGAGTTCGACCATCTTCACGGGACCTGTCATGGCTCCTCTCACAGCTGCGCGATTTTGTGCCCAAGGGGGCTTTTTACCGGCCCGATGCTTGCGCTATGAAGCGTTATCGGGTTGAAACGGCCTGCGCTACTGGAAAAGGTCGCCTCAAGGCGGCGTAGAGCGGGCAGAGGCACTGGCAGCTGGAGGCTGTAACGACATGAGAACCACGATGGGGCGCCTGCTTCCGGCGGCGGCGATTGTGCTCGCCGGTCTCGCGACGGGTGCGGCCGCGCAGACTTCCAACAATCTGGTTGCGACCAAGACGGACTGGAGCGTGTTCGCCGAGAATTCGCCCAAGGAATGCTGGGGCGTCTCGATGCCGAAGCAGACCGAGGCGACGCGGGACGGCAAGGCCGTCTCGGTGCGGCGCGGCGACATCCTGCTGTTCGTGACCTATCGCCCCGGCTCTGGCGCGAAGGGCGAGGTCTCCTTCACCGGCGGCTATCCCTTCGCCCCGGGATCGACTGTCAATGTCAATATCGGCGGCACCACCTACGAGTTGTTCACCGACGGCGAGTGGGCCTGGCCGGCCAATCCGCAGGATGATGCGTCGCTGCTCGCCTCGATGAAGCGCGGCAGCACGGCCGTTCTCACGGCCCGCTCGGCCCGCGGCACCCAGACCAAGGACACTTTCTCGCTCTCGGGCTTCACGGCGGCCATGTCCGACGCCGAGACGCGCTGCAAGTAAGCACGGCTGCGATGCGGCCCTGTCGAGCCCCGGCCAGTGCCGGGGCTTCGTCATGTCGCGCGGCGGGTTCCGTTTCAGCGCCGAATCCCCTATATCAGGCGCTTCCCGCTTCCCGAGGCATTGCCATGACCGCCACCGCTCCGATCACCCAGGACGTAATGACCCTTCCGCGCAAGCTGCCCGAGGGCGGCCCGCTCAACATCGTGGGCCTCACGCGCGAAGAACTGATGGCGGCCCTCCTCGCCGCCGGCACGCCCGAGCGGCAGGCCCGGATGCGCATGGGACAGGTCTGGCAGTGGGTCTATCACTGGGGCGTGCGCGACTTTGCGCAGATGACGAACCTCGCCAAGGACTACCGCGCGCTGCTGGCCGAGCATTTCGCCATCGTCCTGCCCGAGGTGGTGACCCGGCAGATCTCGGCGGACGGCACGCGGAAATATCTCATCCGGATCGCGGGCGGGCACGAGGTCGAGACCGTCTATATCCCCGAGGAAGGCCGCGGCACGCTCTGCGTTTCCTCTCAGGTGGGCTGCACGCTGACCTGCTCCTTCTGCCACACCGGCACGCAGAAGCTGGTGCGCAACCTGACGGCGGGCGAGATCGTGGGCCAGCTCATGCTCGTGCGCGACGATCTCGGCGAATGGCCCGAGCGGGGCGCACCCAAGGACGAGACGCGGCTTGTGTCGAACCTCGTGCTGATGGGCATGGGCGAGCCTCTCTACAATTTCGAGAATGTTCGCAACGCGATGAAGGTGGTGATGGACGGCGAGGGCCTCTCGCTCTCGCGTCGGCGGATCACGCTCTCGACCTCGGGCGTCGTGCCCGAGATCGCGCGCACGGCCGAAGAGATCGGCTGCCAGCTTGCCATCTCGTTCCACGCCACGACCGATGAGGTGCGCGACATTCTCGTTCCGATCAACAAACGCTGGAACATCCGCACGCTTCTCGACAGCCTGCGCGACTATCCGCGGCTGTCGAACTCCGAGCGGATCACCTTCGAATATGTCATGCTCGACGGGATCAACGACAGCGACGCTGACGCGCGGCGGCTGGTCAAGCTGATCTCGGGCATCCCCTCCAAGATCAACCTGATCCCCTTCAACGAGTGGCCGGGCGCGCCCTACCGCCGCTCGACGCCCGAGCGGATCGCGGCCTTCGCCGACATCATCTACAAGGCGGGCTATGCCTCGCCGATCCGCACCCCGCGCGGCGAGGACATCATGGCGGCCTGCGGCCAGCTCAAGTCCGCGACCGAGCGCGCCCGCAAGAGCCGGGCCCAGATCGCCGCCGAAACCGGCCTCTGACCGGGCCGGCGGCCGTGATCCTCTCCAATCCGCTTGCGCGCCGGCTGTTCCTGCATCTTCACGCCCTTGCCGAGCCGCCGACCGGCCCGGCCAAGGGCGAGGCGCTGCTGGCGCTGATCGACCGGCTGGGCTTCGTGCAGATCGACAGCATCTCGACCGTCGCCCGCGCGCACCACATGATCCTCTTCGCGCGCCGGCAGGCTTACCGGCCCGAGGCGCTCGACCGGCTGCTCGCGCAGCGGCACCTGTTCGAGCACTGGACCCATGACGCTTCGGTGATCCCCACCCGTTTCTTCCCCTTCTGGCACCACCGCTTCCGGCGCGACCGGCCGCGCCTGCTCGCCCGCTGGCGCGGCTGGCAGCGCGAGGGTTTCGAGGAACAGTTCGAGACGGTCCTTGCGCGGATCGCCGAGGGCGGGCCGGTCTCGGCCGCCGAGGTGGGCGAGGAAGAGCAGCGCGGCACCGGCGGCTGGTGGGACTGGCACCCGTCGAAGGCGGCGCTCGAATATCTGTGGCGGGTGGGCGAGCTGTCGATCACGCGCCGCGACTCGTTCCGAAAGGTCTATGATCTGTCCTCGCGCGTGATTCCGGCCGACGTCCTTGGCATGGACCCGGGCGATGCGGCCACGATCCACTGGGCCTGCTCCGAGGCGCTGGACCGGCTGGGCTTCGCCACCTCGGGCGAACTGGCCGCCTTCTGGGCCGCGGCGACCCCGGCCGAGGCGCAGGCCTGGTGCCACGACGCGCTGGCGCGCGGCGAGATCGTCGAGGTCCGAATCGAGGGAGCGGACGGCAGCCTTCGCCGCAGCTATGCCCGCCCGGGTCTCGCCGCACTGGCCGAGGCCGCTCCCGATCCCACGCCCCGCCTGCGCATCCTCTCGCCCTTCGATCCGGTGCTGCGCGACCGCGCCCGCGCCGAGCGGCTGTTCGGCTTCCGCTACCGGATCGAGGTCTTCGTCCCCGAGGCCAAGCGCACCTACGGCTATTACGTCTTCCCGATCCTCGAGGGCGACCGGCTGATCGGCCGGATCGACATGCGCGCCCACCGCGAGAGCGGCGGCCTGCGCATACGCGCGCTCTGGCCCGAGGCGGGGGTGCGGCTCGGCTCGCGCCGCTTGGGGCGGCTCGGGGCCGAACTCGACCGGCTGGCCCAGTTCGCGGGCTGCGATCAGGTCACGTTCGAGCCCGACTGGCTGCGCGAGACCCTGCCCGAAGCATCGGACGGATAGCGTCGCCCGCGCGCTTCAGGGCCTGCGGCGGGCCAGAACCGGCCCCTCTCCCGCCGCGGCGATCCGGGCAATGGCAGCCTCGATCTCTTCCTCGATCACACCCATCACATAGCCCGTGGCATGGATCATCCGCCGCGCGTCGATGGCCAGGGCGACATGGCCCTTCCAGAACAGAAGGTCGCCCGCCTGCAACTCGCCCGTGACCTCGGAGCCGACCGCCTGCTGCAGGTCGCTGTCGCCCGGGCACTCGATCCCGCAGGCCAGCAGCGCCGCCTGCGCCAGACCCGAGCAGTCGATCCCGGCCCGGCTGTTTCCGCCCCAGAGATAGGGCGTGCCGTGGAACAGCCGCGCCACCGCCACCGGGTCGGAATGGAGCCGATCCACCGGCCACAGATGTCGCGCCGGCACCCAACCAAATGTCGTTTCGAAGAAATTTCGCGCTTCGCCAATGACCGTCAGCCGCGCACCGAAGCTGAGGGCCCCGATCTCGTGCGCCTGCACCCGCGGCTCGGGGTAGAGATGGCTGGCGGGAACGGCAACGTGGTGCGTGGCTGTCTCGGGCGCGGCCAGCGCCGCCTCGGGCAGCCAGCCGCAGTAGCCGTCCCTGTCGGCGCGGCCGAAGGCATGACCCTCGCGCCGGTCGATCACGAGAAACCTCTCGCCCAGCAGGAGCTGTCGGTCCCGCGGACCCTCGGGATGCGCCAGCAGATCGACCAGCGGGATCCCCACCTGCGCAGGCTCTCCTTCGGTGAAACGCGCGGCCGCCACCTGCCCCTTCAGCGCGACATGGGCCACCTCGCCGCTGTAGGGCGTCGTCCGGCGGTCCATCACAGGCCCAGCATCTGCGGCAGGGCAGTGAGGATCGCCCGCGCGCCCTGCCCCACCCCGCCCTTCGGCCGCGCCGGCGCATCGGACGGTGTGTGGCCGTAGATGTCGAAATGCATGTAACGCGGATTCTCGACGAAGCGGCGCAGGAAGAGCGCCGCGGTGATCGAGCCCGCAAAACCGCCCGAAGGGGCATTGTCGAGATCGGCGATGCCGGGCTCGATCAGCGGCTCGTAGGGGTCCCAGAAGGGCAGGCGCCAGACCGGATCGCAGGCCGGGCCGGCGGCCGCCTGCAGCGCGGCGGCCAGACCGTCGTCGTCGGTGTAGAAGGGCGCGAGATCGGGACCGACCGCCACCCGCGCCGCGCCCGTCAGCGTCGCCATCGAGACGATGAGGTCAGCCTCCTCCTCGTCGGCCAGCGCCAAAGCATCGGCGAGGATCAGCCGCCCCTCGGCGTCGGTGTTGTTCACCTCGACCGTCAGCCCCTTGCGCGAGGTCAGGATGTCCCGCGGCCGCATCGCAGTGCCGGATATGGCATTTTCCACCGCTGGCACCAGCACGCGCAACCGCACGGGCAGGTCGAGCGCCATGATCATCTGCGCAAGCCCCATGACGGTCGCGGCCCCGCCCATGTCCTTCTTCATCAGAAGCATGCCGGCTGAGGGCTTGATGTCGAGCCCACCCGTATCGAAGCAGACGCCCTTGCCCACCAGCGTCACGCGCGGCCCGCGCTCGCCCCAGCGCAGTTCCATCAGCCGGGGTTCGCGCGGAGAGGCGCGGCCGACGGCGTGGATCATCGGCAGGTTCCGCTCGAGCAGCCTGTCGCCGCGGATCACCACGGATTCCGCCCCGAAGCGATCGCCGAGCGCGAGGAAGGCCGCTTCAAGCTCCTGCGGTCCGAGGTCGGACGCGGGCGTGTTGATCAGGTCACGGGTCAGCATCTCGGCCTCGGCCATGGCGAGAAGCCGCGCGCCGTCGCAACCCTCGGGCAGCTTGAGCCGCGCCTTGGGCGGAGTGCTGCTGCTGCGATAGCGCGTGAAGGCGTAGGTGGAGAGGAGCCAGCCGAGGACGGCCTCATCGGCGGCCTCGGGCGAGAGATCCCCCTCGAGGTGCCAGTCGCCTGCGGGCAATGCCGACAGGCCGCGGGCAAGTCCGAAGCGGCTGCGCGCACGGGCCCTTGCGGTGCCCGAACCCAGAACGGCCGCAGCGATCGTGCCATCGGGCGCGGGCAGCAGCCGCACCTCACCCAGTCCCGCCTCGAAGCCGGTCTCCGACAGCCACATGCGGACCGGCTCGGGCCGGGCGGCGAGCCATGCGGCGAATGCGTCGGACGCAACGACATGGACCGGGCGCGAGGCCGCGGCGGGATCAGCGAAGGCGAGGGACATGGGTGCGTTCCACCAGGCAGGGCAATCGCGCCGAGCCTAGCCGTTCCAGCGCCACCCGCAAGTCCCGGCGCCTAGAGGCTCTGGTCGAGCAGGTCCTTGTCGGAGGCGAGCGAGCGTTCCGCCACCCTGAGCAACCGGGCCCAGATCGCGGCAAAGGCGGTGGTGTCCCCGGTCTCGAACACGCTGCGCGCATCCGCCGCAACGAGCCCCAGGCTCACCATCCCGAGGTTCTCGGACATGCGTTGCAGCCGCCGCAGGCGGCGCGGAAGATCGACCAGATCGCGGTTCTTCACCTGCTGCGAGAGGGTCGCGATGGTCAGGGCAAGCTCTCCCAGAGCCCGATTGACCACCTGCTCTGCCGCTTTCGTGCCCATGTCCCGATACATGGCGGCAATCGGCTCTGCGTCCTGTCGCACGCGATCCACCGGCCGCAAGGCCGTTATCATGCAGGTCATCACACCTACCCCCAGTTTCACACCCGGTCCCAACCTGCAGCCGACTGCTGAACAAAAGGTTGCGGTGCGCTGAAGAAATCCCTCGAATTTTCCGGGGCCGCCCCCTATTCAGTCGCGTGGACCCGACTGAGGACGATGCGATGCACAATGCGAGGCCGCTTCCGAACTACCTTGTCCAGCGCTTCCACGGCTGGCGCGCGACCACCTTTGCCGACAACAAGGCCTGGTATCGCCGACTGTCCGAAAGCGGGCAGCATCCGCGCGCCATGGTGATCTCGTGCTGCGACTCGCGCGTGCATGTGACCTCGATCTTCGGCGCGGACGAGGGCGAGTTCTTCATCCACCGCAACATCGCCAATCTCGTGCCGCCCTACCGCCCCGACGGGCAGCAGCATGGCACCTCGGCCGCGGTGGAATATGCGGTCACCGCGCTCAAGGTCGCGCATATCGTGGTGCTGGGCCATTCGAACTGCGGCGGCGTCAAGGGATGCCACGACATGTGCTCGGGGGCGGCGCCGCAGCTCGAGGAAACCTCGAGCTTCGTCGGCCGGTGGATGGACATCCTGCGCCCCGGCTACGAGCGGGTGAAGGACCTGCCCGAAGACCAGCGGATCACCGCGCTGGAGAAGGAGGCCGTTCTGGTCAGCATCGGCAACCTGATGAGCTTTCCCTTCGTGCGCGAGGCGGTCGAGCAGGAAGTGCTGACCCTCCACGCGCTCTGGACCCACATCGGCGACGGCTCGCTCGAGCAATACATGCCCGGTCAGGGCTTCATTCAGGTGTAAGACCCGGACTGCGGCGTCAGAAGGACGAGCGCAGCCCCAGCACCAGTCCGTTCGACGACCCGCCCTCACCGATCGCGCCGTAGGCGTCCGATCGGTGATGGATGCGGGCGAACAGGCTGCAGCAGTCGCGGCTTCGCGACCGGTGCTCGACTTCGGCGAACCAGTAGACCTGAGCCTTCTGCGCCTCGCCTCCGCGCATCTTTTCAAGCGCGGGGGGCTTGTCGGCCAGCGAGGGGCCGATCCCGAAGGCCGCCGTGTCGAAGAGACCGAGCAGCGGCTCCTCGGGGACCAGCCGGGCGGTGACGGGAAGGTTGAATTCCCAATTCGACTGCACCCCGGCGTGGCGGACGATCTGGAACTCCACCTCCCAGCGGATCTCGCCGAAGCGGGTCTCGAAGCCGCGCCCCAGCGGCTGGGTCAGGGCGACGCCGAGGAAGCCGGGATCCTGCGGATCGGTCTCCCACGGCGTCAGGAAGTAGTCTTCCCAGGTGTTGTCGGTCAGGATGCCGGCGAAGAGGCTGTAGGACCGCCGCTCCTCGCCGGAGGCGGCAGGAGCGAGGAGGACGAGAGCCAGAACCGCCGCTGCCCGCCAACCCGCTCGCACCATGCGTTCACCCCTTCTTCAGGCAACGGTTGCCCAGCACCTCGGCGATCTGCACCGCGTTCAGCGCGGCCCCCTTGCGCAGGTTGTCCGACACGCACCAGAGGTTCAGGCCGTTGTCGAGCGTCGAATCCTGCCGGATGCGGCTGATGTAGGTGGCATAATCGCCCACGCATTCCACGGGCGTAATGTAGCCGCCGGCCTCGCGCTTGTCGACCACCAGAACACCCGGAGCCTCGCGCAGGATGTCCCGGGCCTCCTCCTCGTCGAGGAAGTCCTCGAACTCGATGTTGATCGACTCGGAATGGCCCACGAACACCGGCACGCGGACGCAGGTCGCCGTGACCTTCACCTTGGGGTCGAGGATCTTCTTCGTCTCGGCCACCATCTTCCACTCTTCCTTGGTGGAGCCGTCCTCCATGAAGCTGTCGATGTGGGGGATCACGTTGAAGGCGATCTGCTTGGTGAATTTCTCGGGCGCGACCTCCTGACCGGGGACATAGATGCCCTTGGTCTGGTTCCACAGCTCGTCGATACCGGCCTTGCCCGCGCCGGAGACGGACTGGTAGGTCGAGACCACCACGCGCTTGATCCTCGCCCGGTCGTGCAGCGGCTTCAGCGCCACCACCATCTGCGCGGTCGAGCAGTTGGGGTTCGCGATGATGTTCTTGGCCTTGTAGCCCTCGATCGCGTCGGCGTTCACCTCGGGCACGATCAGCGGCACCTGCGGGTCGTAGCGGTAGAGCGACGAGTTGTCGATCACCACGCAGCCGGCGGCCGCGGCCTTGGGCGCATAGACTTTCGTCGCCTCCGAGCCCACGGCGAACAGCGCGATGTCCCAGCCGGTGAAGTCGAACGTGTCGAGGTCCTTGGTCGTCAGGGTCTTGTCGCCAAAGCTCACCTCGGTGCCGAGCGACTTGCGGCTCGCGAGAGCGGCAATCTCATCCACCGGAAACTCGCGCTCGGCGAGGATGTTCAGCATTTCACGGCCCACGTTGCCCGTGGCACCCGCGACGACGACCCTGTAGCCCATCGGGGACCCCTTCTCATGTCGGAATGACGCGCCCCCATAGCGCAAGCGGGGTCAGGGGGGAAGCAAATTCGGGCCGGGCGGGCTTGCGGCGCAAGGGATGCGCCAACCTGGCCTCAGCCCTCGGGCCTGCGCAGCGCAAAGCGCGGATCGGTCTCGAGCAGCGCCTGCACGAAGCGCCCCTCGGCCGCGAAATCGTGGGGCACCTGCGCCGCCGTCCGGCTGCCCGTCAGCGAGAGGCTTGCGAAGAAGTCGAACCCGTAGAGCGTGACCGAGGCGGCACGGCTCCGTGCCAGCAGGTCGATCATCATCAACCCGGTCGAGGGCGGTGCCCCCAGGCGGCGCCGGAGGTGGCCGTAATCGCTCAAGGGGTGCAGGTAGAACCCCCTCCGGCTCGCCACATGCCACGGCAGCCGCTTGCGCTTGTGCGACATCCACAGCGTCAGATGCGGGGCCAGCCCCTCCAGCGCCTCGCGCGGGAGCGAGGTGGCCAGCGCCAGCGCATCCGTCCGGGTCCCGTGGCTCTGCGTGGAGGGCATCGGCGCCCGGTTCAGCCGGATCACGAGGTCGGCCGCGTCGATCTCGTCGCCAAAGGAGGCGCCGGTGAGGCTCCGCGCGTTGCCCACCAGCGCGATCCGTTCGGTGGCAAAGCGGGCCAGCAGCGCCTCTTCCGACAGCGACAGCGCCGACAGGGCGGCCTCCCGCCGCAGGGTCCGGGCCAGAAGGAAGGCCAGCCGGTTCATGCAAGAAGCCTCCGGTAAAGGGCGACCAGCGCCGCCGCCTCGTCCTCGATGCGGAAGCCTGCAAGGGTGCGGGCGCGCGCGGCCTCGGCCATGCGGGCGCGCAGCGGGCCATCGTCGAGCAGCGCCGCCACCTCGGACACCATGGTCTCCAGATCGCCCGGCGGCACGAGGCGGCCGGTCTCGTCGCTCAGCAGTTCCTCGAAGGCGCCGACGCGGGTCGCAACGACCGGCACACCGCAGGCCATCGCCTCGATCGGGGTCAGACCGAACCCTTCCCACCGCTGCGGCGCCACATAGAGGTCGAGCGCCCGATACCAGTCGGGCATCCGGTCCACCGTCACCTCCGGCCGGAAGAGGATGCGCTCGGCCAGCCCCGCCTGCGCAACCTCGGCCTTGAGCCCATCGAGGAAGGCCTGATGCTCGCCCACCGCGCGCCCCATCACCACCGCGGCCACGCCCGGCCGGTCCGGCAAGAGGCGCATCATGGCGCGCACGAAGACATCCGTGCCCTTCTGGGCGCGGATGCGACCGTAGCAGCCCACCAGCACCGCCTCGGGCAGGCCCAGCCGCGCCCGCACCTCGGCGCGGTCTCCCGGCCGGAAGGTTCCGGTGTCGATCCCGTGCAGGATCACCTCGCACGGCCGCTCGAGATACGAGGCCGAGCGCCGCGAGGTGGCAACCAGCGCATCCATCCGCCCGATCAGCCAGCGTGTGTAGCCGGTGTGGCGCCGCTGCGAGGCCGTGGTGAACAGCAGCTTCAGCCGGCGCCGCAGCACATGCCGCAGCAAAAGGCCCATCAGCATCTCGGTGTTGCGCCGCGCGTGCCAGACGCGCCAGCGGTCGCGCGGCAGGAACGGCAGGCGCCACAGGGGCAGGTGCGGGATCCCGGCCGGCAGGCCCGGACCCGTCGCCACGATGCCGATCATCGACGCCTGCACCGGCACGAGCCGCGCGATGGTGGCCGTCACCCCCGACAGGCGGCGCTTGAGGTTGGGCGCGATGACCTCGATCCGTTCGGGCTGCACTGCCATGTCTCCTCCCTGCGCCTCTGGTTAGCGCAGGACGCACCGGACGGGAAGTCAGTCCGTCCGGTCGCCGCTGAAGGCATAGACGGCGCAGCCCGCCAGGATGAAGAGCGCGAAGAAGAGGAAGAGGGCCTCATAGGGCGCCTCGGGCGGCACCGGCGCCACCGCGCCGTGCACCGCGCCCGTCGCGAACTGCATGATCCCGGGCGAGGCGATCCCGAAGAAGTTCAGCAGCGTCACCCCCCGCCCCATCAGATGCGGCGGCACGAAGGCGCGCCCGTGGGCGATCACCATCGGGAAGGAGGCGCCAAAGAGCCCGATCCCCGCAAAGAGCAGCAGCCCCGTCCAGCCGCCCGCCACAGGCCAGATCCAGAGCGCGATCAGGCACAGCGCCGCCAGCAGGTTTCCGCCAAGGATCAGCCCCTTGCGCGTGCCGAGCAGCCGGTCGAGTGGCCCGTAGGCAAAGCTGCCCGCCACCATGGCCAGCCCCATGACCAGCGTCGCCCGCCCGATCTCGACCGCCGAGGCGCCGAAGACATCGGCGTAATAGGGTCCGATCCACAGCCCCCGCAGCCCCGCCGCCGGGGCATAGCAGACGACCATCATGATCAGCACGGGCCAGAGCGCCGGCATCCGCAGAAGCTGCCAGAGCGACCCGTTCGCAGACCCTTCGATGCGGCCCGGATCGCGCACCAGAAGCCCGATGGCCCCCGCAACCCCCAGGGTCACGCCCGCCAGCGCAAACAGCGTCTCGCGCCAGCCGAAGGCCTCGACGGCCCAGGCGAGCGGAACCGACCCCGCGATGTTGCCGAGGCTTCCGATCCCCACCACGGCGGCGGCAAGCGTGCCGAAGACCGCCGGGCTGTAGCTGCGCGCAAAGATGTAGTAGCTGGCCATCAGCACCGGCGAGCAGCCGATCCCGATCAGCGCCATCGCGGCGAGGATCGCCGCCGGCCCCTGGGCCATGCCGAAAACCAGCGCGCCGCCCGCGCCGCCCGCCCCCAGCAGCACCATCGAGGTGAGCCGCGGCCCCACACGGTCCAGCGCCCAGCCCACCGGGAACTGCATCAGCGCGAAGGCCAGGAACCAGATGCCCGAGGCCGCCGCCAGATCCTCGGACGTCGCGCCCAGCTCGGTCTTCAGGACGGGCGTCAGCACCGCCAGGAAGGCGCGGTAGAACTGGCTCAGCACATAGGCCAGCACAAGGCAGGCAATTCCGGCGCGCATGACGTCTCCTCCAGGGCGGACCGAGGTATATCCGGCGCGGCGGCAGGGGCAAGGACCTGCCCCTCGGGCCCATGTCGTTCGCGCTTCGTGAAACCGGCACGCTGCGGCGCCATGCGGGGCAAGGCGCCTCTCAGGCCGGCTGCAGGGCCGGCGCGCGATTCTCGCGGATCGGCAGATGGACGATGGCCGAGAAGGCGCCGACGCCCACCCCGATCCACCAGACCAGCGTGTAGTCGCCCGTCATGTCGTACATCCGCCCGCCCAGCCAGACCCCCATGAAACTCCCGAGCTGGTGGCTGAGGAAGACGAACCCGTAGAGCGTGCCCATGTAGCGCAACCCATAGAGGTGGGCTACGAGACCGCTGGTCAGGGGCACCGTCGCCAGCCACAGCGCCCCCATCGACAGCGAGAAGACGAGCACCGTGGCGGGCGTCATCGGCAGCAGGATGAAGAGCGCGGCGGCGATGGTCCGGCCGGTGTAGATCGCCGCCAGCAGGTACTTCTTGGAATAGCGTTTGCCGAGCCAGCCGGCCGTGATCGTGCCCACGATGTTGGCCAGCCCGATCAGCGAGATCGCCACCGCCCCCAGGGCCGAGGTCGTGGTAATCCCCAACGCCGCCAGCGGCCCGCGCGGATCGATCGCCCCGCACATCTCGGTCACGAAGGCCGGGAAGTGGGCGGTGATGAAGGCCAGCTGGTAGCCGCAGGAAAAGAAGCCCACGAAGATCAGCGTGTAGGACGGGTCGCGAAAGGCGCGCAGCACCACCTGCCCCAGCGATTCCTCCAGTTCAGCCTTCGAGGCCGTCACCGGCGAGCGCATGAAGGGCAGCGCGAACAGCGCCAGCAGGATCACCGCCGCAAAGATCAGGAACACCACCTGCCACGAATAGAAGCCCAGCAGGATCTCGGCCACGGGGGCCCCGAACACCTGCCCCGCCGATCCCGCCGCCGTGGCGATGCCCAGCGCAAGCGAGCGGTTCTCGGGAGCCGCGGCCCGGCCGACCACGGCCAGGATCACGCCAAAGCCCGTGCCCGCGATCCCGAACCCCACCAGAACCTCGAGGACCTGGTGCTGGAGAGGCGTCACGGCAAAGCTCGACAGCACCAGCCCCGCCGCATACATCAGGGCCCCGGCCACGATCGCCCGCCGGTCGCCGAACTTCTCGGCCAGCATGCCGAAGATCGGCTGCCCGATGCCCCAGGCCAGGTTCTGGATCGCGATCGCCATCGAGAAATCCGCGCGCAGCCAGCCGAACTCTTCGGCGATGGGGATCTGAAACACACCAAAGCTGGCGCGGATCGCGAAGCCGAGCATCAGGATGATGCAGCCCGAGATCAGGACGGGCGTGAAGATCGGAGCTTTGGTCATGAAGGGTCCGGGCAGGCTGGAGAGCGGGCGCGAAGCCTGCGCCGCGCCCCGAACCCCCGTCAAACGCTATTTCCTGATGACACCTTTGACATTCCGTGATGTGGCAGCCGGGCCGGCCGCAACCCCTGTCCGCGCCCTTCATTCTGGCCCAAATATCCTCGGGGGAGCCATCCCGCAGGGATGGCCGGGGGCAGACAGCCCCCGCCTCCGCCGGCACCGGGCGGTCGGCATGGGGATCTCGGCGGGAACCCACGCCCGGCCGGTCGCTTGACACCGGAACAACCGAAGGAGGCAGCATGTCGGACTGGTGGCGCGGCTCGGTGACCTATCAGATCTATCCACGTTCGTTCCAGGACTCGAACGGCGACGGTGTGGGCGACCTGCGCGGCATTCACGAGCGGCTCGATCATGTGGCCTGGCTCGGCGCCGACGCGATCTGGCTTTCCCCGTTCTTTCCCTCGCCCATGGACGACATGGGCTACGACGTCTCGGACTATACCGGCATCGACCCGCTCTTCGGCCGGATGGAGGATTTCGACGCGCTTCTCGCCCGGGCTCACGAGCTGGGCCTCAAGGTCATCATTGACCAGGTCCTCAGCCACTCCTCCTCGCGACATCCCTTCTTTCAGGAAAGCCGGCAGAGCCGCGACAATCCGAAGTCGGAATGGTATGTCTGGGCGGATCCGCAGCCCGACGGCAGCCCGCCGAACAACTGGCTCTCGGTCTTCGGCGGCTCCGCCTGGGAGTGGGACGCGCAGCGGCGGCAATATTACCTGCACAATTTCCTGACCACCCAGCCCGACTTCAACTTTCACAACCCCGAGGTGCAGGACTGGCTGCTCGAGCAGATGCGCTTCTGGCTCGAACGCGGCGTGGACGGCTTCCGCCTCGACACGGTGAATTTCTACTTCCACGACGCCGACCTCAGGTCGAACCGGCCGAACCCGCAGAACGGACCCGTCCCGCCGGTCAATCCCTACGACATGCAGGACCACGCCTTCTCGAAATCCCGTGACGAGAACATCGCCTTCCTGCTCAGGATGCGGAAGCTTCTCGATGAATATCCCGACCGGACCATGGTGGGCGAGGTGGCCGACGGGCTTCGCGGGCTGTCGATCATCGCCGAATACACCAGCGGGAACGACCGGCTCCACATGGCCTACACGTTCGAAATGCTCTCGCGCACCTTCACCGCCGGGCATTTCCGCAGCCGGATCGAGGAATTCTTCGCCACCGCCCCGCACGGCTGGCCCTGCTGGGCCTTTTCCAACCATGACGTCGTGCGCCACGTCACCCGCTGGGCCGGGCACGGCGCCTCCGACGATGTGGCGCGGCTTGCGGCGGCGATGCTGCTGTCGTTCGAGGGGTCGGTCAGCCTCTATCAGGGCGAGGAACTCGGCCAGACCGAGACCGAGCTTCTCTACGAGGAACTCACCGACCCGCCCGGCCTGCGCTTCTGGCCCGAGGACAAGGGCCGCGATGGATGCCGGACGCCGATGGTGTGGGACGGTGGGCCGCACGGAGGCTTCACCTCCGGCAAGCCCTGGCTGCCCGTGAAGCCGCCGCAGCTTGCGCGGAACGTGGCCGCGCAGAAGGGCGTGGCGGGCTCGGTGCTCGAGACCTACCGCGCGCTCCTGCAGTTCCGCCGGAGCGAACCCGCCCTCATCCGGGGGAAGAGCCACTTCTTCGACCTGCCCGAGCCCGTCCTCGGCTTCACCCGCAGCCATGAGGGACGCACCCTTGCCTGCCTGTTCAATCTCGACACGGCGCCCGCAACCCTGACCGTCCCCGGCCACGGCGGGCTCGTGGGGCCCTCGCAGGCGGCGCGGATCGAGGGGGATCGCCTGACGCTGGGCGCGAACGGCTACGCCTTCCTGCCGGTGCCCGAAACCGCCGTCGTCAGCTGACCGATCGCGGCGGCGAGGCCGCCCAGCGTGCAGGCCCGAGCCGGCAGGAGGCGGGCCTGCACGCCTTGCGCGGCGAGGGCCGCGGCATAACGCTCGGCCAGCCCCTCGTCCGCCACCAGCACCACCGGCTGGCCGAGCCAGTAGCTGCGCGCTCCCACCAGTTCGAGCCCGATCAGCAGCCCCGAGAGGCGCGCCCGCGCGGACGCAGGGGGCAGATCCTGCAAGAGCCCCTCGGCGCGAAGGGCAAAGAGCTTGGAGCCAAGCTTCTGCGGATGGGACATCCCGTCCGATACGGCGGCGAGGAAAACATCCGCGTCCCAGCCCTCGCCGACCAGACCCTGCCGCAGCACCGACTGTTCCGACAGAAGGGCAAAAAGCTCTCCGGTCAGGAAGCTGCGGAAGCTGACCACCTCGCTGGCCGAGACCTGCACCCATTTGGAATGGGTTCCGGGCAGACAGATCACGCCGTCGAAGTCTCCCAGCACCGCCAGCGCGCCGGCAATCTGCGTCTCTTCCCCCCGCATCACGTCGGCCGGCCGCGACTGAGCGAGGCCGGGCACGATGCGGACCGAGATCCGTGCATCCTCGGCCGCAACCGGCACCAGCGACTGCGGATCGACCGGGGCGCAGGGCAGCATCCGGTAGGGCGCCTCGTGCCAGCCCCGCCGCGCCCCGGCCATGCCGCAGATCACCACGGGCACCGCCTGTCCCTCGTCCAGCCACGGCCAGATCAGCCGCAGAAGCGCAATCTCGAACCCGCCCTCATCAAGCCGGGCCATGCCTTCGGCCGACTGCGCCTCGGCCAGCACGCCCTCCGCCCCCATCGCCCAGGCGCGCAGGCGGCTCGTCCCCCAGTCCACCGCGATCCAGTCGGGCCTCATCCCGTCACCACCACGCCACCGTCGATCACCAGCGCCTGCCCCGTCATCATCCGTGAGACGTCCGACGCAAGGAACAGCACGCCCCCCACGATGTCGTCGGGCTCCAGCGGATCCTTGAGGCACTGGCGGTCGAGATGGGCCTGCAACCCCTCCTCGGTCACCCAGAGGTCCTTTTGCCGCTCGGTCAACACCCATCCCGGCGCCAGCGCATTGACCCGGATCCGATCCGGCCCGAACTCGCGCGCGAGGCTGCGGGTCAGGCCGTTGATGCCGGAGTTGGCGGTCGTGTAGGCCGGATAGCCCGCATTGCCCATCATGTAGGAGATCGACGAGAAATTGATGATCGAGCCGCCACCCGCGGCCTTCATAGCCGGCACCACCGCCTGAGCGGCAAAGAAGTAGTGCCTGAGGTTCACCGCCATCGCCCGGTCCCAGTAGTCCTCGGTCACCTCGGCCGTCGTGTGACGTTCGTCGTGCGCCGCGCCGTTCACCAGAACCCGGATCGGTCCCTGCCGCTCGGCCGCCTCCGCCAGCGCCTCCCGCAGCGCCGGGATGTCGGTGACGTCACAGGGCAGGAACAGCGGCCGCGCGCCCGTCTCGTCCTCCATCCGGTCGCAGAAGTCGGTGGCATCCGAACGCTGCACGAAGGCGACCCGTGCACCCTGCCGAAGAAAGGCTTCGGTCACGGCCGCCCCGATCCCCGAGCCGCCGCCGGAAATGAAGACCGAGGCGCCGTGCAGATCCGGGAAAACGGGGTGCGAGGCTGTGTCGGCGTCTGTCACGGGGAACCTCCGGTCCGGGCACCGGCCCGGAAGCGGAGGCCGTGGCCGGGATTGGGCGGGAAAAGGGCTTCCTCTCCACATCTTGTCACCCAGGGCGGCGGCGTGCGTCAAGGCCGGCGCGGCATGCCCTCCATTGACCTCCGCGCCGGCACTCCTTAGCCCTTGGCAACGGAATTTCCTACGGAGGCGGACATGCGGCCCCTGACCGAAGCCCTCATCGTCATCGACGTGCAGAACGACTTCTGCCCGGGCGGGGCGCTTGCCGTCGCCGGAGGGGATGCGATCATCCCCCGCATCAACGCGCTCCTGCCGGAGTTCGGCGCGCGGATCTTCACGCAGGACTGGCACCCGGCCGATCATTCCTCCTTTGCCGCCAACCACGGCGCCGAGCCCTTCTCGCTGGTCGAGATGCCCTACGGTCCGCAGGTGCTCTGGCCCACCCATTGCGTGCAGGGCACGACGGGGGCCGAGTTTCACCCGGCGCTGGACACCGACCCCGCCGAACTCATCCTCCGCAAGGGGTTTCGCGCAGGCATCGACAGCTATTCGGCCTTTTTCGAGAACGACCGGACCACGCCCACCGGGCTCGAGGGCTACCTGCGCAGCCGCGGGATCGAGGCCGTGACGCTCGTGGGCCTCGCCACCGATTTCTGCGTGGCCTATTCCGCGCTCGACGCGGCGCGGCTGGGCTTCCGCGCGACGGTGCTCGAGAGCGCTTGCGCCGCCATCGACCTCAACGGCTCGCTTGCCGCGATCAAGGCGCAGATGGCCGCGGCCGGCGTCCGGCTGGAGGCCTGAGATGGTCGAGATTGCCACCCGCGTCTATAACCACAAGTGGAAGATCGACCCGATCGTCCGATCGCTGATCGACACCGACTTCTACAAGCTGCTGATGTGCCAGTCGGTGTTCCGCAACAAGCCGGACACGATCGTGCGCTTCAGCCTGATCAACCGCACCTCGTCGGTGCGGCTGGCCGAGCTGATCGACGAGGGCGAACTGCGCGAGCAGCTCGACCACATCCGCACCCTGCGGCTTTCCCGCGGCGAAAGCACCTTCCTGCGCGGCAACACCTTCTACGGCAAGCGCCAGATGTTCCGCCCCGACTTCATGGAGTGGTTCGAGAACCTGCGGATGCCGCCCTACCATCTGGAAAAGCGCGACGGGCAGTACGAGCTGACCTTTGAGGGCAAGTGGCCCGAGGTCATGCTGTGGGAGATCCCGGCGCTGGCCGTGCTGATGGAGCTGCGCTCGCGCGCGGTGCTGGCCACGCTGGGCCGGTTCGAGTTGCAGGTGCTCTATGCGCGGGCGATGACCAAGCTCTGGGAGAAGATCGAGCGGCTGAAGCGGATCGAGCGGCTGAAGATCGCCGATTTCGGCACGCGGCGGCGGCATTCGTTCCTGTGGCAGGACTGGTGCGTGCAGGCGATGATCGAGGGGCTGGGCGATGCCTTCACCGGCACCTCGAACTGCCTGATCGCCATGCGGCGCGAGGTCGAGGCGATCGGCACCAACGCGCACGAGCTGCCGATGGTCTATTCCGCCCTCGTCCGGACCGACGAGGAACTGGCCCGCGCGCCCTATCAGGTGCTGGCCGACTGGCACGAGGAGCATGACGGCAACCTGCGGATCATCCTGCCCGACACCTACGGCACCGAGGGCTTCCTGCAACGGGCGCCGGACTGGCTGTCGAAGTGGACGGGCATCCGCATCGATTCCGGCGACCCCGCCAAGGGCGCCGAGACCGCGATCCGCTGGTGGGAAAGCCACGGCGAGGATCCGCGCAAGAAGCTGGTGATCTTCTCGGACGGGCTCGATGTCGAGAAGATCGAGGAACTGCACCGCCAGTTCCACAACCGCGTGAAGGTCAGCTTTGGCTGGGGGACGATGTTCACCAACGACTTCCGCGGTCTGGTCCGGGACGACGCGCTCGCTCCCTTCAGCCTCGTCTGCAAGGCGGTGGCGGCGAACGGGCGGCCGACCGTCAAGCTGTCGGACAATCCGCTGAAGGCGATGGGGCCCGCCGACCAGATCGAGCGGTACAAGCGCGTGTTCGGCGTGGGCGAGCAGGTCGCCTACGAGGTCAAGGTCTGACCGCGAGGGCCTTCAGGCGTCCTCGTCGCTCACCCGACCGCGCCCGGCCTTCACCTCGCCCCGGATCGCCTTGGCGGCCAGACGCCTCCGTTGGCTGCCGAGCGTGGGCTTGGTGGCGATCCGCCGCTTGGGCGCGACCAGCGCCGCGCGCACCAGCTCGACCAGACGCTCGCGCGCCAGTTCGCGGTTGCGCTGCTGGCTGCGGGTCTCCTCGGCCCGGATGACGATCGCCCCCTCCTGCGTCCAGCGGCGGCCCGCGAGCCGCTTGAGCCGCGCCTTAACCGCAGGCGCCAGATGCGGCGACCGCTCGGCCTCGAACCGCAGTTCCACCGCCGTCTCGACCTTGTTGACGTTCTGCCCGCCCGGCCCCGACGAGCGCGAGAAGCTCTCGGTCAGTTCCCAGTCGGCGAGCGTGATCTGATCGGTGATGCGCAGCATGAGAGGGGCCTACCGCGGCGGCCGGCCCGCCGCAACGGCCCCGGCCAACAGAGAAAGGGTCGCCAAGGCTGGCGACCCTTTCCGAGATCCAAGGAGATGAGCCAGTTAGGAGCTAGCCCAACTTCCGGTGCGTTTTAGGAGGGGCTGCCCTCAGAAAACACCCCCGCAAGCTGTCCCGACACGTCTCTCCAATATCACTCTAGACACTGGATCACCTCCTTTCAAATGGTTGCCGATGAGAGGAAGGTGGCACAGATCTGGTGTTTGTCAAATGATGATTACGCAACCTCTGCGGTCATCCGCCTGACAATTACGCGGAAAGGCAGAAGTGCCACCAAAGCGAGCAGAAGTTTGACGGACCAGTCCGCAACGGCCAGCGACAGCCAGAGCGGAGCCTCGGGGCCGGCCCCCAGAAGCGGCAGGATCTCGTTCGCCCATGACACATCGCTGCCCGGCTCCAGCCAGACGAGCGAGGCCGAGAAGGCGACCCCGAAGAAGATCAGCGTGTCGAGGCTCGAGCCGACGAGGGTCGAGGTCAGCGGCGCCCGCCACCAGCGGCGCGAATGGCGCAGCCGGTCGAACAGCGTCACGTCCAGCATCTGCGCCACGAGGAAGGCGAGCCCCGAGGCCAGCGCGATGCGCAGCGTGACCAGCGGGCCGAACTCGCCCATGATCTGCGTGCCGATCAGCGAGCAGAGGATGCCGGTGGCGAAGCCCGCCAGCACCACACGCCGCGCGGCGGCCGCGCCCTGCAGGCGGTTCGTCAGGTCGGTCACGAGGAAGGCGAGCGGATAGGTGAAGGCGCCCCAGGTCAGCCACTGGCCGAACAGGAACTGCACGAGGATGTTCGAGGCCACCACGATGGCGGCCATCGCCAGGATGGCGGGGATCAGGCTGCGGGTCATGTCGGTTCCGTTTTGACAAGGTCGCGGAGACTTGGCCCCCGTCGGGGGACAGCGCGGCCTACAGCCCCGAAGGGCGGCCTGTCAATCCGGGAGTCGGACCTCGACCACTTCCGTCCGCTGCACGAACAGGAAATTGTCGTCCGAGACCATGCTCACGACGATCCCGCCGCCCGGCTCCTGCCAGACCGAAATGCCTTCGAGGTTGTCGTAGCGGCCCGAGGGCGTCTCGAACAGGACCTCCTCCGACACAACCCCCTGAGGCCCGAACTCGAAGCGCCGCACCCGGCTGGCAAAGCCGAGGAATCCCCGGAAGTTGCGCTCGAGCAGGTAGAACCGGCCGTCGGGTCCGAAATCGGCCCCCACGGCGAGATAAGGCCCGCGGCGCGGCAGGTCGAAGGGCTGCGTCCACTCGCATCCGTCGAAGCGATAGACCGGGAACGGCCGGTTCAGGCGCCCCGACCGTTCGGGCAATGTGTAGAGCGCGCCCGTTGCGTCGATCGCCAGCGCCTCGAGCGCGCTGTTGTTCTGCATCAGCTGGAAATCCGGATGCACGGGCAGGTTCTCGGCCGGCCCCGCAAGGTCGCGATAGCGCAACACGCGCGCGGCGCCCTCGAACGACACATAGGCGGTGCCGTCGCGGGCAATGGCCAGGCCCTCGCTGTCGCTGCGACGGCGGGCCAGCGGCGCCTCGCCCCGGCCGCGCAGCATCCGCATCGGGTCGGTCTCGATGCCGGTGATCCGGCCGCTCGCGTCGCGCCGCACCTGGCCGCGGGTCCAGCTGCCCCGGTCGGACAGGAGCGTGAGCGACAGACCGTCGTCCGCCATCTCGATGGCCGAGAACCCGCCGAAGAGCGGGTCCTCCTTGCTCCAGGAAAAGCTCGTGAAGCGGTCGTCGCCTGGGCTGCCCGCGCTGCCGCCCAGCGCAAGCCCCCCGACGATCGCCGCGATCAGCGCGATGCGAGAACTTCGCGGCATTGGGCCGGCAGATCCGACAGGGTGAAGTCGCGCGCGCCCTTCGGCCGCGGGCCGCTTGGCCTCTGCGGCGGCGTCTTGGGCGGGTCCAGATAGTCGGTCACCCACCAGGTCAGCGTTTCGTCGCAGCCGTCGCCGCCCTTGGAGAGATCGGCCACCGTGGGTGTCTGCGTCTGACAGGCGACGGCGCCCCTCGGGCATTTCAGCCGGATGTGGAAATGCGTGTCATGGCCGGGAACCGGCCGGATCTTCTGCAGCCACGCCCGGTCGGCGCGGGTCGCGGTCCGGCACATCTCGAGCTTCACCGCGGCGGCCACGAAGATCCGGTCCACCCGGTCATCCGACGCGGCCGAGCGCAGGAGCGTGTGGTGCGCCCGGCTCCAGTTGGCGGTGACGCTCCGCTGATCGGCCGAACGGACGGGGATCGACGAGATCCGTTCGCGGTCCGCCACCGTGAGATCGAGCCGGCGCGGCGGCAGCATCCAGACATCGGCATCCAGACCGATCTGGTGGCTGGCATGGCCCGACGTCATCGGCCCGCCCCGCGGCTGGCTGATGTCGCCGATATAGAGCCCCGCCCAGCCGATCTGCCGGGCCGCGACCGACAGCGCCTGAAGGAACTCGATCATCTCGGGATGGCCCCACGCGCGGTTGCGCGACAGGCGCATCACCTGCCAGGTCGGCCCGCTCTCGGGCATCTGCACCAGGCCCGCCGCGCAGCCCCGGTTGTAGCTGCCGATCGGCATCGGTGCCTGCCGCGAGGCGGCCGTCTGCGCGCCGAAGAGCTGGTTCGCCTTCGGTTCGGCCTGAGCGGCGGTCGCCATCCCCATGGCGAGGATGAAAGAGAGGATGCGCATCATGTCACTGCCCGCTGTTCGCCTTCCGGTTTAACCCAGACTAGCAGAACGAGCCCCGCAAGGAAGAGCACGATCAGAGGAGCGATCCCCACGCGCTGCGATCCGCTGAGGCTGGTCGCGATCGCGATCAGCAGCGGGGCGAGGAAACTCGTGACCTTGCCCGACAGCGCATAGAGGCCGAAAGCCTCGGTCGCGCGCTCGGATGTGGTGTGGCGGGCCATCATCGTCCGGCTCGCCGCCTGAAGCGCCCCCCCGGCCCCGCCGATCAGCGCACCGCAGAGGAAGAAGATCTGGTCCGGCAGGCGCGAGCCCTCGGGCAGCGGCTGGCCGAAGAGGCTGTCGCGCGAGGTGGCGACGATGAGGATGCAGGTGGTGCAGAGAAGCAGGATGCAGGTGGCGATGACGGGCTTCGGGCCCCAGCGCCGGTCGGCGTGCCCTCCGAGCCACGAGGCGACGGTGGCCGTCACCGCCCCCACCACTCCGAAGACCCCGATCTGGATGATGCTCCAACCCAGCACGCCCGAGGCATAGACCCCGCCAAAGCCGTAGAGCGCATTCAGCGCGTCGCGGTAGAGCAGCGACGAGCCGAGATAGGCCGACAGGCTGCGCCTCCGCGGCAGGCTCATCAGAAAGCCGCGAAGCGAGGCCAGGCCTGCCCCGAGGCTCATGCGGCGCGGCTGGGCGGGTGGCTCCTTCACCCAGAGGAAGAAGGGCAGCATGAAGAGCAGATACCAGACCGCCGTGAACGGCCCGACCGCCCGCGTTCCCTCGCGCAGCGCCGGATCGAGGCCGAAGGCCGGCGGCAGTCCGATCAGCGTCCGGCCGGTGCTGGCGCTTTCGGCAAAGAACAGAAGCATGAGGGCCAGCGACAGCACGCCGCCGAGATAGCCGAAGGCAAAGCCCGATCCCGAGATCTCGCCGATCCGGTCCCGCGGCCCGAGCGCGGGCAGCAGCGCGTTGGTGAAGATGGTGGCAAACTCCATCCCCACGAAGCCAAGCCCGAAGCAGGCCAAGGCCCAGATGAGGGCGTCTCCGCCCGGCGTCAGGGCCCAGAGGCCGGCCGAGCCCACGAGGTAGAAGGCGGAAAAGCCCCAGATCCACACGAGCCTGCGGCCGCCCGCATCCGCCACCGCCCCGAGCAGCGGCGCAAGAAGGGCCACGACGAGGCTGGCAGAGCCAAGGCCCGTCGCCCACAGCGACTGCGCGGCCGCGCCGGCGGCCGACGGATCCATGCCGTCCGCGACAAAGCGGGCCCGCGCCACTTCGGCGAAATAGGGCGCGAAGACGAAGGTCAGCAGCAGCGTGTTGTAAGGCTGGCTTGCCCAGTCGAAGAAATACCAGCCCCAGATGCGCTTGTTTCCGCGTGCCATGGCCCCTCCGACGGATCGCGCGGATCAAGCCCGAAATGTCGCCGTGGCGCAAGCGATCGTCGGCCGCTCAGTGGGTCGGCGGCCAGGGCCGTGTCGCATCCGCCTCGATCCAGGCCGTCACCCAGTCCGGCAGGGGAGGACTCTCGTCGGCCTCGAGCAGCGCCGCCACCTCGGTCGGCGGGACGATCCCCGCGGGCGAGGTCACCGCCGCGCGCAGCAGCATGTGGCTCGTGCAGTCGCCCTTTCGCCAGAGGCTCTGCTCGATGTAGAAGAACCGCTCGTCCCAGCCGAGACAGCGGCTCACCATGTCGAGCCGGTCCATCAGCACGATCCGCCGCCGATAGCGCAACGAGCTGCCCGCCACCGTCAGGCCCCAGCCCCTGGCGGCGCAGGCGCGCGCCATTCCGGTCCGGTGGATCAGCGGCAACCGCCCGAGATCGAAGAGCGTCAGCGTCCGGCCGTTGTTCAGCTCGCGCCAGGGATCGAGATCCCAGGGCAGGCAGCGGTGCGAGGAACGGTGCGTGCCCAGAACGGGCAGCGGCGCGAGATCGCGCGTGCGGCGCATCTCCATGAAAAGGCGGAGGTAAGGATACATCAATCACTCCTTCACGCCTTGGGTGCTATGTCCTCACCAGGTCGTCAAGCCGCGACGCTGCGGAACGAGGTTGCCCTTTGCCGGGCCCGTCTATACCTGTCTGAGTGATTTCCCGTGAAGGATGCGTCCATGATATCCCTCTTCCAGATCCTGATGCTGATCCTCGACATCGCGAAGTTCATCATCTTCGTGCACATCATCATGAGCTGGCTCATCAACTTCGAGGTGCTGAACCTGCGCCAGCCGCTCGTCGGCCAGATCTGGGACGGGCTGAGCCGCCTGCTCGAGCCGATCTATTCGCAGGTCCGGCGGATCCTGCCCTCGATGGGGGGCCTCGATCTGGCACCGCTGATCGTGCTGGTCGCGATCTATGCGCTGCAGATCGTGCTTCGGAACAACATGGCCGCCTTCTACTGACCTGCCCCTTCGCACCTGCCGGTCCGGCCACCGCGCCGGACCCTACCGGATTCCGACATGCCGGCGCCGCGTGACCTTCTCCATTCCGTCTTTGGCTTCCCCGACTTCCGTCCGGGGCAGGAAGAGATCGTGCAGGCCGTGCGCGCCGGTCGCAACACGCTCGCCATCATGCCCACGGGGGGCGGCAAGTCGCTCTGCTACCAGTTGCCCGCGCTCTGCCGCGAGGGGGTGACGCTCGTCGTCTCGCCATTGATCGCGCTGATGCGCGACCAGGTGCGCTCGCTGCGCGAGGCGGGGGTCGAGGCGGGCGCCCTGACCTCGGGCAACACCGAGGCCGAGACGGACGAGGTGTTCCGGGCGCTCGACGAGGGCCGGATCAAGCTGCTCTACATGGCGCCCGAGCGGCTCGCCTCGGCAGGCGCCTTCGCGCTGCTGCGTCGGGTGGGCGTCAGCCTCATCGCGGTGGACGAGGCCCATTGCGTCAGCCAGTGGGGACACGACTTCCGCCCCGACTACCTGCGCATCGGCGAATTGCGCCGCGCGCTCGACGTGCCACTTGCGGCCTTCACCGCGACGGCCGACGCCGAGACGCAGGAAGAGATCGTCGCGCGCCTCTTCGACGGCGCGCCTCCCGCGACGTTCCTGCGCGGCTTCGACCGGCCGAACATCCACCTCGCCTTCGCCGTCAAGTCGAGCCCTCGGCAGCAGATCCTGTCCTTCGCGGCCGCCCGCAAGGGCCGCTCGGGCATCGTCTATTGCGCGACGCGGGCCAAGACCGAGACGCTCGCCCAGGCGCTGCGCGAGGCGGGCCATTCCGCCTGCCACTACCACGGCGGGATGGAGGCCGACGATCGCCGCGCCGTCGAGATCCGCTTCCAGCAGGAGGACGGGCTGATCGTGGTGGCGACGGTGGCCTTCGGGATGGGGATCGACAAGCCGGACATCCGCTGGGTGGCCCATGCCGACCTGCCCAAGTCGATCGAGAGCTATTACCAGGAGATCGGCCGCGCCGGCCGCGACGGCGCCCCGGCCGAGACGCTGACCATCTACGGACCCGACGACATCCGCCTGCGCCGCGCCCAGATCGACGAGGGGCTGGCCCCGCCCGACCGCAAGGCCGCCGATCACGCCCGGCTGAACGCGCTTCTGGGGCTGGCCGAGGCCACCGGCTGCCGGCGGCAGGTTCTGCTCGGCTATTTCGGCGAGGCGTCGCAGCCCTGCGGCACCTGCGATCTCTGCGAGCGTCCGGCCGAGCTGTTCGACGCGACCGAGCCCGTGCGCAAGGCGCTCTCGGCGATCCTGCGCACGGGCGAATGGTTCGGGACCGGCCATCTGATCGACATCCTGACCGGCAATGCGACCCAGAAGGTGCGCGACCGTGGGCACGACCAGCTTCCCACCTTTTCGGTCGGCCGCGATCTGTCCCGCCCGGCGTGGGAGGCGGTGTTCCGGCAGATGATGGGGCGCGACCTCGTGCGCCCCGACACCGAACGCCACGGCGCGCTGAAGATGACCGAGGCCGCGCGCCCCATCCTGCGCGGCGAGGAGCAGATCACGCTCCGCCGCGACACGGTGAAATCCGCCGCGGCACGGCCGCAGGCCCGCGCGCTGGTCTCGGAAGAGGATGCGCCACTTCTCTCCGCGCTGAAAGCCAAGCGCCGGGCGCTGGCCGAGGCCGCGGGCGTGCCGGCCTATGTGATCTTCACCGACCGAACCCTGATCGAGATGGCCGAGCGCCGCCCGCAGAGCCTGGATGACATGGCCGGCATCACGGGGGTCGGCGCCAAGAAGCTGGACAGTTACGGCGCGACCTTCCTTGAAGTCATCACCGGCGAGGCCGAGGCCGCCATGCATCCCCAGCGCCGCCGCCTCGCAGGGCGCAACTCGGCCGAGCTGTTCGACCGGCTGGCCGAGGTTCAGGTCGCGCTGATGCGGGGCGAGGACGGAACGGGCAAGCCCATGAGCCTGCCGCAGAGCACGCTGCGCCGGATCGCCGAGGCGCGGCCCTCGACGCTGGCGGATCTCGACCGCGTCGGCGATCTGGGCGCCCAGAAGATGGAGCGGTTCGGCGACGCCTTCCTCGACGTGCTGCGCGAGGCCTGATGCTCACCGTCCTGTCGCCCGCAAAGCGCCTCGCGGCGCGGCCCCGGCTGGATCTGCCGCGCGGCCTCTCGCCCACCTCTCCGTGGTTTCAGAACGAGGCCGACGAACTGGCGGCGGTGGCCCGCGGGCTGACCGCCGCGGACCTGCGCCGGCTCATGCATATCTCCGAGCCGCTGGCCCGGCTGAACGTCGCGCGATTTGCGGAATTTCACGAAGCGCGAACGGCAGCCGTTCCGGCGCTCGCGCTCTTCGACGGCGACACCTATACCGGCCTCGAGGCGCGGACGCTGGACGAGGATGCGCTTCGCTGGGCGCAGGACCGGGTCTGCATCCTCTCGGGGCTCTATGGCCTGCTGCGACCGCTCGACCTGATCCAGCCGCACCGGCTGGAGATGGGGACCCGGCTCAAGACCGCGCGAGGGGTCAGCCTCTACGAGTTCTGGGGCGACCGGATCGCCCTCGCCCTGAACGAGCGCGCGACCAAGACGGGTGCCCGCGCACTGATCAACTGCGCCTCGGCAGAGTATTTCTCGGCCGTGGATCTCGAGGCACTGTCCCTTCCGGTGATCTCGCCCGTCTTCCTCGAAGAGCGCGAGGGGGAACGCAGGATCGTCAGCTTCTGGGCCAAGCGGGCCCGCGGCGCGATGGCCCGTTTCATCGCCGAGAACAGGCTCGAGCACCCCGAGGAGATCCTCTCCTTCCGCGCGGGCGGCTATGCGTTCGAACCCGACCTCTCGACCGACGACCGGCCGGTCTTCCTGCGCACCGCCTGACGGAACCGCCAGACATCAGGGCCCGGTGCCTGTTGCGGCCGCATCCGCGCCGGGATGCAAAGGGCGGGCCTCGGCCGGGCAGAAGGCCGCCAGCGTCTCGAGGATCGCGGCGCGCCGGAGCGGCTTGGTCAGCGTCCGGTCGATGCCCACGGCGGCGCTGGCCAGGGCGTCGCTCTCGAGCGCATGGGCGGTGAGGGCGACGATCGGCACATGATGGCCGTCGGCTTCACGCGCGCGAATGGCCCGGGCGGCGGCGCGGCCGTCCATCTCGGGCATCGAGATGTCCATGAAGACAAGATCGGGCTGGAGCCGGTCGAACAGCTCGACCGCCTCGCGGCCGTTGGCGGCGAAGCTGAGGTCGATGTCGAGGTCACGCACCATCTTGCGAAAGACCAGCTGGTTCGTCCGGTTGTCCTCGGCGGCAAGCACGCGCATCCGGCGCAGTTCGGGCATGGCGGCGGGAGGCGGGGGCGCCTCGGGTTCGGCCGGGGCCACCGTCAGGCTCTGAAGCCGCCGGTAGAGATCCGATCGCAGCAGCGGCTTTTGCAGCACGCCCGCCAGCAGCGCCGCCGCGGGGTGATCGCGCACCCCCGCCGGGTTCGAGGTCAGAAGCAGGATCGGCATCAAGGACCCGCAGGCCCGCACCCTCTCGGCGAGGGCCAGCCCGTCCAGCTCGGGCATCTCGTGATCGGTCAGCAGCAGATCATAGTCGGGGTCCGAGATCAGCTCGGACAGGGCCTCGCTGCCCGACCGGCAGAGCCGGACCTCGATCCCGCAGGGGGCAAGCTGGCGCTCGAGTATGGTGCGGTTGATGAACTGGTCATCCACCACCAGCGCCCGACGCACCATCAGCGGCTCGGCCGGAGCGGCCTCGTCATCGCAGGCCGGCAGCGAGAGCCGGAAGCCGAAGCAGGAACCGCGCCCCAGCTCGCTCTCGACCCAGACCGTGCCCTGCATCATCTCGATCAGCCGGCGGGTGATGGCCAGGCCCAGCCCCGTCCCTTCGAACCGGCGCGTGGCCTCGGCGTCGATCTGGTTGAACTCGCCGAAGACGTGGTCGAGGTTGCCGGGGGCGATCCCGATGCCGGTATCCTCGACCGTGACATGCAGATCGTGCCGGCCGGGCTCGACCTCGAGCCCCACGACGCGGATCAGCACATGGCCCGCTTCGGTGAATTTCACCGCGTTGCCGATCAGGTTCGTCAGCACCTGCCGGAGGCGGCAGGGATCGCCCACAAACCGCGTGGGAAGGAACATGTCGAAATCGATCAGCAGATCGAGCCCCTTGGCCCGCGCCTGAGGCTGGAGAAGCATCGCGACCTCGTGGATCGTCCGTTCGAGGTCGAAGGGCTCGGGGTAAAGCGTCAGCCGGTTCGCCTCGATCTTGGAGTAATCCAGGATGTCGTTGATGATGACCAGGAGCGCCTCGCCCGAGGAACGGATCGTCTCGGCAAAGAGGCGCTGATCCTCGGTCAGCGGGGTCTCGCAGAGCAGGTCGGCCATGCCCACGATCCCGTTCATCGGCGTGCGGATCTCGTGGCTCATGTTGGCGAGGAAGGCGGACTTGGCGCGGCTTGCCGCCTCGGCCGCGGCGCGGGCCGTCTCGAGCGCGGCCTGCTGCAGCTTGAGCTGCGTGATGTCCACCCCAAGGCCCACCCGGCCGCCATCGGGGGTCTCGTGCTCGATCACCCGCATCCAGCGCCCGTCATCGAGCTGCTGCTCGGCCGCTCCGCCCAGTTGGCGGAAGGCGGCGAGCCTGTCGGTCAGCCACTCCTCCTCGCGGCCGGCGGCGTCGGGGAACTGACCGTTGGCAAGGCCGTGGCGGAGGATCTCTTCGAAACGCGCGCCGGGCTGCATCGCCGGCGCCGAGCGGGGATAGATCTCGCGGTGGCGGTCGTTGCAGAGCACGAGCCGCTCGGCACGGTCAAAGAGCACGAAACCATCGGGAATCGCGTCGATCGCCGCGCGCAGCCGCATCTGTTCGGTGATGTCGATCAGAAGGCTCACCATGTCGCCGTCACGGGCGCGCCGGTTGACCAGGCGCATCCACTGGCCCGACGTCCGCCGCAGGATGATCGGCTGGACCGGATCCTCATCCCAGCGGCTGGCCATGCGCGCGCACCAGGCATCGGGCGCCTCGCCGCCAAGGTCGATCAGCCCGTTCCCGACCGTCACCTCCAGAAGATCCATCAGCGTCATGCCGAGCCGCACCTCGACCCCCGCGAAATGCGCGCGATAGGCCTCGTTCGCGGCCACGAGCCGCTGGTGCGAATCATAGACGGCAAAGCCATCCTCGATCGTGTCGATGGAATCCCACAGGCGCCGTTCGGCCATGACGGCCGCCGTGTGGGCCCGTTCCAGTTCGACCAGGAAGCGGCTGTTCTGGCCCTTGAGCCGTTCGGCCTCGGAAAGGGCGGTCTTCACCACGGCGCGCTGCTCGATGATCTGATCCGACAGCGCCCGCGCGTGGATCGCGAGCTTTTCGTTCGCGGCGAACAGCTCCCGCTGCTTGTATTCCAGCAGGCGTTCCGCCGCGAGCCGCGCCCGCCGCTCCTTCGCCAGCCTTTGTTCGATATCCATCCGCCCGTCCCGCCTGTTCCGCGGACATGTTGCGGCGGCCATGATGAATCCCCGCTTAAGCGCGAACCGCGCGACCGAAGAAAAGCCTCCCGCGAATCCTTGCCTCGGCGTGGGGGCGGTGACAGCATCCGGGTGACTTCAGGAGGAGAACCCGATGCGCACCCGTCACTTGCTGCCGGCCCTGATGCTTGGACTTCTGCTGCCGCTCTCGGCCATGGCCCAGGACTGGCTGCCGGACCGCCGCTTCGTCCTCAGCGCCGACACGGACCTGCCGGGCAGCGACATTGCCACCCTCCTCGACACCACGCTCGAGGCCTGCGAGCGCGCCTGCCTGTCGCGCGCGGGCTGCGTGGCCTTCACCTACAACGCGCGCAACGGCTCGTGCTTCCCCAAATCCGCCTCGGGCGACGAGGCGCCCTATCAAGGCGCCACCTCGGGCGTCGTGGTCCCGGCGGACCCGGCCCGGCAGGAGACGGCGCGCCTTCGCGCGTCCGAGCTGGCCTTCCTGCCGGACTACGACCTGACGCGCGCGAAGGAGCAGGCCGCGAGCCTCGGAAACGAACATGCGGTGAACGGCTTCACCGCCGACGAGCATCTTCGCAGCGCCTCTCGCGCCCAGGCGCAGGGTGATCTCTTGGCGGCGGCGAACTTCACGGGCGCCGCGGTCAACGCCTCGGACCGGGGCGAGACATGGATCGACTACGCCCGCCGACTGCGCGCGGCGGGCGAGCCCGACACGAGGGGCCGCGACATGCTGCGCGACCGCGCCTTCCGCGCCGCCATCAACGGCTATCTCCGCGCCGCCACCCCGGCGCTGCGCCATACGGCGCTGGTCGAACTGGGGCTCGCGGCCGAAGCGGTGGACCGCGGGCGCGACATGGTGCAGGCGCTGCGGCTGGCCCAGTCGATCCAGCCGCGGGACGATACGGCGCGGCTGCTGGCCTCGGCGGCGGGCAAGTACGGGTTCCGCATCATCGAGGACACGGTCGAGGCGGACACGGCGCGCCCGCGGATCTGCGTCACCTTCTCTGAAAGTCTGGTCGAGAGCGGCGTGGACTATTCCAGCTTCGTCCAGCTCACCGAGCCGGGTCTGACGGTCGAGGCCGAGGACCGACGGATCTGCGTGGGCGGCGTGAGCCACGGCGCGCGCCATGTGCTGACCTTCCGCGAGGGGCTGCCCGCGGCCGACGGCCAGACGCTCGCCCGATCGGTGCAGATCGCGGCCTATGTGCGCGACCGCGCGCCCTCCGTCCGGTTCCCGAGCCGCGCCTATGTGCTGCCACGAACCGGCTCTCCGGCAATCCCGGTCGAGACGGTGAATACCCAGACACTCGATCTGGCCGTCTATCGCGTGTCGGACCGCAACTTGTTGCGGGCTATCCAGCAGGACTATCTCGGCCGGCCGCTCGATCAGTGGCAGGCGGACCAGTTCACCTCGGAGGTGGGCGAAGAGATCTGGACGGGCACGGGCGAGGTGGCCATGGAGGTCAACCGCGACATGACCACCCGCCTGCCGATGGACGCGCCGCTGCGGGGCCTGCCCGGGGGCATCTACGCGCTGAAGGCCGCGATCCCGGGGCAGGACCGCTACGAGCATCCGCCCGCCTGGCAATGGTTCGTGGTCTCGGACCTGGGTGTGACCACGCTCTCGGGGACCGACGGGCTGCATGTCTTCGTGCGCAGCCTCGGGACGGCCGAGCCAAAGGCGGGCGTCGAGGTCGAGCTTCTGTCGCGCGCGAACGCCGTTCTCGGCACGGCCACGACCGACGCCGAGGGCCTTGCCGCCTTCGATCCGGGCCTGACCCGCGGCACCGGCGCGGCCGAGCCCGCGCTCGTCGTGGTGAAGGAGGGCGAGGCGGATGTGGCCTTCCTCTCGCTGACCGACCCGGAGTTCGATCTCTCCGACCGCGGCGTCGAGGGGCACGAGCCTGCCCCTCCGGTGGATGTGTTCCTTGCGACCGACCGCGGGGCCTACCGGGCTGGCGAGACGGTCCATGCGCTCGCGCTGGCGCGCGATGCCGCCGCCGCGGCCATCGAGGGCCTGCCGCTGACCGCGATCCTCAAGCGCCCGGACGGGGTGGAATATTCCCGCGCACTGGCCTCGGGCACCGGCGCGGGCGGCCATGTGTTCGACCTGCCGCTTGCGGGCACCGCGCCGCGCGGCGTGTGGCGGCTGGAGGTGCTGGCGGATCTCGAGGCGGCCCCGCTGGCCGCGAAGACCCTGCTGGTCGAGGATTTCCTGCCCGAGCGGATCGACGTTGCGGCCAGCCTGCCCGAGGCGCCCATTAAGCTCGGCGATGCGCCCGAACTGACGGTCGAGGCCAGTTTCCTCTATGGCGCGCCGGGGGCGGACCTCGCCATCGAGGGCGAGGTGCTGCTGCGCACGGCCGAGGGGCTGCCCGGCTTCCCCGGCTATGTCTTCGGCCGGTCCGACCGCCGGTTCGATCCGCAGATCGCCTCGTTCGGCGGCGAGCGCACGGACGAGACAGGAGCGGCCCGCTTTGCGATCCGCCTGCCGCAGGTGGAGGATCCGGCGCGTCCGCTCGAGATCCTTGTGGCGGCGCGGGTTTCGGAAGGGTCAGGTCGCCCGGTCGAGCGGACGATCACCCGCCGGCTGCGTCCGGCCGAGCCGATGATCGGCCTGCGCCCGCTCTTTGACGGGGTGGCCGCGCAGGGGTCCGAGGCGCGTTTCGCGCTGGTGGGCGTGGGCCCCGAGGAGACGCCCGTGCCGATGCAGGTGCGTTGGACGCTGAACCGGGTCGAGACCGACTATCAATGGTATCAGCAATGGGGCAACTGGGCGTGGGAGCCGGTCGAGACCCGCACCCGCGTGGCCGAGGGCGAGGCGCAGCTGGGCACCTCTCCGGTCGAGATCGGGGCCCCGGTGGACTGGGGACAATACGAGCTTGTGGTCGAGCGCGCCGACGGCCGGCCGGCCGCGAGCTCCACCAGCTTCCATGCCGGCTGGTATGCCCCCGCCGATGTCACCGCGACACCCGACACGCTGGAACTGTCGCTCGACAAGCCCGCCTACCGGCCGGGCGAGACGGCGCAGCTTCGGATCGTGCCGCGCGCGCCGGGCAAGGCGCTGGTGACGGTGCTCTCGAACCGGGTGATCGCGATGAAGGCGGTCGAGGTCGGTGAGGGCGAGACGCTGGTCGATCTGCCGGTGACGGACGACTGGGGGACGGGCGTCTATGTGACGGCCACGCTCCTGCGGCCGATGGACGTGGCGGCCGGGCGCAACCCGACCCGCGCCCTGGGGCTGGCCCATGCGGCCATCGACCCCGGCGAGAAGAGGCTCGCGGCCACGATCGAGACCGCCGCCGAGGCCGCGCCGCGTGGCCCGATGGAGATCGCGGTCAAGGTCGAGGGGACAGCGCCGGGCGAGACGGTCCACGCCACGATTGCCGCCGTCGATGTGGGGATCCTGAACCTCACCGGCTTCGAGACGCCCGACCCCGAGGATCATTACTTCGGCCAGCGCAAGCTCGGCGTCGGCATCCGCGACCTCTACGGGCGGCTGATCGACGGGATGAACGGCGCGCAGGGCTCGGTCCGCTCCGGCGGGGATGGCGGGCGTGCGCAGATGCAGGCGCCGCCTCCGACGGAAGAGCTGGTGGCCTTCTTCTCCGGCCCGGTCGAGGTGGGGGCCGACGGCCTCGCCCGCGCGCGCTTCGATCTGCCGGCCTTCAACGGCACGGTGCGGGTGATGGCGGTCGTCTGGTCGAAGACCGGCGTCGGCCATGCCGAGCAGGATGTGCTCGTGCGCGATCCGGTGGTGGTGACGGCGAGCCTGCCGCGCTTCCTCGCGCCGGGCGACGAAAGCCGCCTTCTCCTCGAGATCGCCCACGCGACCGGCCCCGCCGGACGGGTGAGCCTCGATGTCTCCTCGCCGGGCCTCACGGTCGGATCGGTGCCCTCGGGCCTCGATCTGGCCGAAAAAGGCCGAGCGCGCGTTGAAGTTCCGGTTTCGGCCGGCCGGACGGGCCTGCAGGAGATCGAGGTCGCGCTCACCACGCCGGAGGGCAAGCAGCTGACGAGGCGCCTTGTGGTGCCGGTGCAGGTGAACGACCCCGAGATCACGCGGCGCGACCGGCTGACGCTCGATGCGGGCCAGACATTCACGCTGGACGACAACCTGTTTGCCGGCTTCGCGCCGGGCACGGGGCGCGCGACCATGGCCATCGGCCCGATCGCGCGGCTCGATACGGCGGGGCTGCTGGCCAGCCTGGACCGCTATCCCTATGGCTGCACCGAGCAGATCACCTCGCGGGCGCTGCCGCTCCTCTACCTGAGCGGCGTGGCCCGGGCGCTCGATCTGCCCGGCACCGAGGACATGTCGGCGCGCATCGGGCAGGCCATCGACGAGGTGCTGACCAACCAGACGGCCGAAGGGGCCTTCGGCCTCTGGCGGGCGCAGTCGGGCGACTTCTGGCTTGACGCCTATGTCACCGACTTCCTCTCCCGCGCGAAGGCGCAGGGATACAAGGTGCCGGATCTGGCCATGCGCCGGGCGCTCGACAACCTCCGCAATCAGGTGAACTACGCCGCCGACTTCGACTCGGGCGGCGAGGGGCTGGCCTATGCGCTGATGGTGCTGGCCCGCGAAGGAGCGGCCGCCATCGGCGACTTGCGCTACTATGCCGATGTGAAGGGCGACGCCTTTGCCACGCCCGCGGCGCAGGCCCAGCTTGGCGCGGCGCTCGCCAGCTACGGCGATCAGGTCAGGGCGGATGCGATGTTCCGCAAGGCCGCCGCCCGGCTCAACGCCGCGCTTGCCGCGCCATCCGAGCAGCTGTTCCGTGCCGACTACGGCACCCCGTACCGCGACACGGCCACGGTGCTCACGCTGGCGGCCGAGGCCGGCTCGCAGGCGGTGGACCGCGAGGCGGTGACGACCGCGCTCGCCACGCGGACCGGCACGCTCTCCACGCAGGAGGCGACCTGGACGCTTCTGGCCACGAACGCCCTGATCGACCGGCCGGAGGTGGAGGGCATCGCCCTCGACGGCGCGCCCGCGACAGGCCCGCTCGTGCGGCTCTTGCGCGACGGGGATCCGGCGGTGGCGGTCACCAACTCGGGTGGCCCGCAGGTGCTGACCATCACGACCACCGGGGTTCCCTCGGAGCCCGCGCCCGCCGGGGGCAACGGCTATGCCATCGCGCGAAGCTACTACACGATGGAGGGCGAGGCCGCCGATCCGGCCTCGGTCGCGGCGGGCACGCGGCTGGTGGCGGTGCTGGAAGTGACACCCTTCGGCAACGGCGAGGGCCGGCTCATGGTCAACGACCCGCTGCCCGCGGGATTCGAGATCGACAACCCGAACCTGATGCGGGGCGGACAGGTCGATGCGCTGGACTGGCTCGCGCCGGTCGAGGATGTGGCCCATGCCGAGTTCCGGCAGGACCGTTTCCTCGCCGCGCTCGACCGGCTCGACGGCGAGGCCTTCCGGCTGGCCTATGTCGTGCGCGCCGTCTCGCCGGGCACGTTCCACCACCCCGCGGCCTCGGTCGAGGACATGTACCGGCCCGAGTTCCGCGCCTGGACCGAGGCGGGCCGCGTCTCCGTCACCCCATGATCCGGGCGCGGTGGCTGTTCGCGGCGGCGGCAGGCCTGTTCCTCGCCGCCGCCGCCCGCGACGGGTTCGACGGCTTCATCGCCGCGACGGACATGCCGCCCCTCGCCCTGCAGACCTCGGTCGAGGTCGAGGCGCGCGACGGCACGCTCCTGCGCGCCTATACGGTCGCAGACGGCCGGTGGCGGCTGGAGCCTGGGCCGGTCGATCCCTTGTTCCTGAAGATGCTGGTGGCCTATGAGGATGGCCGCTTTGACCGCCATCCGGGAGTGGACGGCCGGGCCTTGCTGCGCGCGGGCTGGCAGGCGCTGCGCCATGGGCAGGTCGTCTCGGGCGGCTCGACGCTGACCATGCAGGTCGCGCGGTTGCTGGAAGAGAGCGGCACCGGAAGGATGGCGGGCAAGCTGCGGCAGATGCGTGTCGCGCTCGCGCTGGAACGGCGACTGTCGAAGCCGGAGATCCTGTCGCTCTACCTCCGCCTTGCGCCCTATGGCGGCAATCTCGAGGGGGTCCGGGCGGCCTCGATCTCCTATCTCGGCAAGGAGCCCGGCCGGCTGACCGCGGCCGAGGCGGCGCTTCTGGTCGCGATCCCGCAATCGCCCGAGAGCCGGCGCCCCGACCGCCACCCCGAGCGGGCCGAGGCGGCGCGGGCCCGCGTCCTTGCCCGGGCCGTGCGGGCGGGCGTGATCGAGGCCGAGCGGGCCGAGGCCGCCCTGCGCGAGCCGGTGCCCCGCGCGCGCAAGCCCTTCCCCGCCCTCGCGCCGCATCTGGCCGACCGCGTGGTGAAGGCCGATCCCTTGCGCCAGAAGCATCGTCTGACGCTGGACGCGGCCCTGCAGAAGCGGCTCGAGGCGCTGGCCGCCGAGACGCTCGAGGCGCGGGGCGAGCGGCTTCAGGTGGCGATGCTGGTGGCCGACCACCGCTCGGGCGAGATCCTCGCCTCGGTCGGCTCGGCGGCCTATCGCGCCGATCGGCGGCAGGGCTTTCTCGACATGACCGTGGCGCTGCGCAGCCCTGGCTCGCTCCTCAAGCCGCTGATCTACGGGCTCGCTTTCGACGAGGGCCTCGCCCATCCCGAGACCCTGCTCGACGACCGGCCGATGGATTTCGCGGGCTACCGGCCGCAGAACTTCGACCGGATATTCCGCGGCGAAATCCGCGCGCGCGAGGCGTTGCAGCTCTCCCTCAACCTGCCCGCGGTCGCGCTGACCGATGCGCTGGGACCGGCGCGGCTTCTGTCGGCGCTGGAGCAGGCCGGGGTGAAGCCGGTGCTGCCGGGCGGGCAGCCGGGCCTCGCCGTGGCGCTGGGGGGCGTAGGGGTCACGCTGTCCGACATGGTGCAGCTCTTTGCGACGCTGGCGCGGGGCGGCGTGGTCCTGCCGCTCCATGTCGCGGGTGAGGGCGCGCCGGGGCGCCGGCTTCTGTCCGAGGTGTCGGCCTGGCAGGTGGCCGACATCCTCGCGGGTCTGGCGCCGCCGCCCGGATCGCCCGCGAACCGGCTGGCCTACAAGACCGGCACGAGCTACGGCCACCGTGACGCCTGGGCGGTGGGGTTCGACGGACGGCATGTGGTCGGCGTCTGGCTCGGGCGGGCCGACGGAACGCCGGTGCCGGGTGTCTTCGGCGCCGATCTCGCGGCGCCGGTTCTGTTCCGCACCTTCGCCCGGCTGAAGCCCGCGCTCGATCCGTTGCCGCCCCCGCCGCGCGCGGCCCTGACCGTGAGCAACGCCGAGTTGCCCCAGCCGCTCCGCCGGTTCCGCTCGCGTCTTGCGGCCTTCCAGACGGCGGGCGGGCCGCAGGTCGCCTTCCCGCCCGACGGGGCCGAGGTCGAGCGGCTGCGCGGCGGCCTGAAGGTGAAGGTCGAGGGCGGGGCCGCGCCCTTCACCTGGCTTGCCAATGGGGCGCCGGTCGCGGTCTCGCTCGGCGGGCGCGAAACGATGCTCGACCTGCCGGCGGGATTCCTCACCCTGTCGGTGATCGACGCGGACGGCCGCTCGGCCCGGACAAGCGTTCGGCTGCGCTAGGCGCGGCCGTCAGACCCGTTCCAGCGCCAGCGCGATCCCCTGCCCGCCGCCGATGCACATGGTGACAAGCGCGCGACGCCCGCCGGTGCGGTGCAGCTCGTGCAGCGCCTTCACCGTGATGATCGCCCCCGTGGCGCCGACCGGATGGCCGAGCGCGATGGCGCCACCGTTCGGATTGACCTTCGCCGGATCGAAGTCGAGCGCGCGGCTCACCGCCAGCGCCTGCGCGGCAAAGGCCTCGTTCGACTCGATCACGTCGAAGTCCGCGACCGAGAGGCCCGTGCGTGCGCAGAGCGCCTGCACCGCCGGGATCGGCCCCAGCCCCATCACCTCGGGATCGACGCCCGCATGGGCATAGCCGATGAGCCGGCCGAGCGGACGCGCGCCGGGCACCGCCCCCTCGCGCGCCAGCACCAGCGCGCCGGCTCCGTCGTTGATGCCGCTCGCATTGCCGGCCGTCACGGTGCCGCCCTTCTGGAAGGCGGGGCGCAGACCCGCCAGCGCCTCGGCCGTGGTGGCCTTGGGATGTTCGTCCCGCGCGAAGGAAACCGGCCCCTTGCGGGAGGCGATCTCCACCGGGGCGATCTGGCCGTCAAACCGCCCCTCCTCCTGCGCGCGCGCGGCACGGGTCTGGCTTTCCAGCGCGAAGGCGTCCTGATCCTCGCGGCTGATGCCGTGCCGCTCGGCCACGATCTCGGCGGTGATGCCCATGTGGCCGGTGCCGAAGGGGCAGTTCAGCGCCCCCGTCATCATGTCGAGCGCGCGCGTGTCGCCCATCTTCTGTCCCCAGCGGGCCGAGGCCAGCACGTAGGGCGCGCGGCTCATCGATTCCGCCCCGCCCGCCAGCGCCACCTCGGCATCGCCCAGCATCAGCGCCTGCATGGCCGAGACGATGGCCTGCACGCCCGAGCCGCAGAGCCGGTTCACGTTCATTGCCGGCACGCCCGAGGGGATGCCCGCCTGCATCGCCGCCACGCGCGAGAGATACATGTCGCGCGGCTCGGTGTTGATCACATGGCCGAAGACCACATGGCCGACGCGGTCCGGCTCGACCCCCGCGCGCTCCAGCGCGGCGCGGGTGACGGTGGTGGCCAGATCGCCCGGCGGCACGGCGGCGAGCGCGCCGCCGAAGCCGCCGATGGCGGTCCGCACGGCGGAGAGGATGAGGATGTCGGACATGGCGCGGCCTTTCTCTCTGTTCGAGGCACAGCTTACCGTCCCGTCGGCGGGCCGCTGCCGTGACGTTGCGTTCCGCGAAAGGTCAGGCGATCGGGATGCGCCCGTCGGGGCCGAGTTGCCAGACGGAATGGCCCTCGATCACCACCGCCGAGAGGGGGCCGCCATAGGCCGCCCCGCTGTCGAGGTTCAAGCGGTTCCCGTAGTGGGTCACGGCGTCAATGGCCGTGTGCCCGTGCACGACGAGGAATCCGTGATCGCGCGTGTCCGACAGGAAGGGCTCGCGGATCCAGACCAGATCGGTCTCATCCTGACTGGCGAGCGCAACACCCGGCCGGATGCCGGCATGGACGAACAGCGCCTCGCCGCGACGATACTGGACCGGAAGCGCCTCGATGAAGGCCACATGCTCGGGCGGCACGAGGGCGAGGGCCTCCTCATGCACCGGGCCGAGCGGGCGGTCGGCGGCGTGGTGGACACCGTAGGACTCCAGCGTCGGCCCGCCGCCAAGCCGGGGATGCAGCCACGACAGCTCGCGCCGGAGGCCCGGATCGTGGTGGGTCAGGTCGCGCATGAAGCCCGCGAACATCCGGTCGTGGTTGCCCTTCAGCACCACCCAGTTCTCGCCCTGCTCGATTCCCTGCCGGAGAAATTCCACGACACCGCGGCTGTCGGGGCCCCGGTCCACCAGATCGCCGATATGGACGACAGGCGCCTCGTCGTCCCCGGTCTGGCGCCGGTCCGCGGCGATCCGGTCGTGGATCTCCTGCAGAAGCGACAGATGTCCGTGGATGTCGCCGATGGCGTAGCTTCGCATCTGGGTCCTTCCAAAATGATACGGAGGCCCGGCCAAGCCGGACCTCCGCACCATATGCGCCCCCGCCGGAAACCGGAAGGGCAGCCGGACGCCCGGTCAGGCGACGTCGAACTCGAGCGGCTTGACCTGCTGGAACATGCCGGTCGATTCGAGCGTCTCGACGACCTTCGGATCAATGGCCTGATCGAGGTAGAGGATCGCGATGGCCTCTTGCCCGACCGAGGTCCGGCCAAGGGTGAAGTTCGCGATGTTCACGCCGTTCTTGCCCATCGTCATGCCGAGAAGGCCGATGATGCCCGGCACGTCCTCGTTCGTGGTATAGAGCATGTGGCGGCCAACCTCGGCGTCGATGTTGATGCCCTTGATCTGGATGAAGCGCGGCTTGCCGTCCGAGAAGCAGGTGCCCGCGACCGACCGCTCGCGCTTGTCGGTCACCACGGTCAGCTTGATGTAGGCGTCGAAGCTGCCCGATTTCTCCTGAGTGGTCGTCGAGATCTGGATGCCGCGCTCTTTCGCGACGACCGGCGCCGAGACGAGGTTCACGTCGGGGTTCGTGGCTTTCATGATGCCGGCGATGGTGGCGCAGTTCAGCGCGGCGAGGTTCATCTCGCCCACGGCGCCGTCATAGAGCACGTTGATCGCCTTGATCGGCTCGTCGGTCATCTGGCCCACGAAGGCGCCAAGGTGACCGGCAAGCTTCACCCACGGCCCCATGACCGCGGCCTCTTCCGCCGTCACCGAGGGCATGTTCAGCGCGTTCTGCACCGCGCCGGTCAGCAGGAAGTCCGACATCTGCTCGGCGACCTGCAGGGCCACGTTCTCCTGCGCCTCGGTGGTGGAGGCGCCGAGGTGCGGGGTCACGACGACGTTCGGCAGGCCGAACAGCGGGCTCTCGGTGGCCGGCTCCACCTCGAAGACGTCGAAGGCGGCGCCCGCGACATGGCCGGACTTCAGCGCCTCGGCCAGCGCGGCCTCATCGACCAGACCGCCGCGGGCGCAGTTGATGATCCGCACGCCCTTCTTCGTCTTGGCGATGTTCTCGGCCGAGAGGATGTTGCGGGTCTTGTCGGTCAGCGGCACATGCAGCGTGATGAAATCGGCCTTGGCCAGAAGCTCGTCCAGTTCGACCTTGATGACGCCCAGCTGCTTCGCGCGCTCTTCCGACAGGAAGGGATCGTAGGCCACGACCTTCATGTGAAGCCCGACCGCGCGGTTGCAGACGATGCCGCCGATGTTGCCCGCGCCGATCACGCCGAGGGTCTTGTTGAAGACCTCGACACCCATGAAGCGCGACTTCTCCCACTTGCCGGCGTGGGTCGAGACGTTGGCCTCGGGCAGTTGCCGCGCCACGGCGAACATCATCGCGATGGCGTGCTCGGCGGTGGTGATCGAGTTGCCGAACGGCGTGTTCATCACGATCACGCCCTTGCGCGAGGCGGCCGGGATGTCGACGTTGTCGACGCCGATGCCGGCGCGGCCGATCACCTTCAGGTTGGTGGCGGCTTCCAGCAGCTTCTCGGTCACCTTGGTGGCCGAGCGGATGGCGAGACCGTCATACTGGCCGATGATCTCGGCCAGCTTTTCCTTATCCTTGCCGAGTTTCGGCATGTAGTCGACCTCGACGCCACGGTCGCGGAAGATCTGGACAGCGGTTTCGGAGAGTTCGTCGGAAACGAGAACGCGGGGGGCCATGTCGGGCATCCTGTGGAATGGGGAAACGTTGGCGGGGGCTGTCCCCCGCCTTTGTCATGTCTGGAGAAGGTGGCTCAGGCGGCCTTGGCGAGCGCCGCGATCTCGGCCTCGAAGGCCCATTTCAGCCAGGGCATCAGCGCCGCGACATCCGAGGTCTCGACGGTCGAGCCGCACCAGATCCTGAGGCCCGCCGGCGCGTCGCGATAGGCGCCCACGTCCAGCGCCACGCCTTCCTTTTCCAGCCGCTTGGCCACCGCCTTGGCGAAGGCCGCGCCGTCGGTGATGCGCGGATCGGTGAACTTCAGGCAGACCGAGGTGGTCGAGGCTGTCGCCGGATCGACGGCAAGGTTCGCGATCCAGTCGTTCGCCGCCACGAAATCGGCCACGGCCTTCGAGTTGGCCTCGGCCCGCGCCACCAGCGCCTTGAGCCCGCCGATGGACTTCGCCCATTTCAGCGACACGAGGTAGTCCTCGACCGCCAGCATCGACGGCGTGTTGATCGTCTCACCCTCGAAGATGCCCTCGATCAGCTTGCCGCCCTTGGTCATGCGGAAGATCTTCGGCATCGGCCATGCGGGGGTGTAGCTTTCCAGCCGCTCGACCGCGCGGGGGCTGAGGATCAGCATCCCGTGCGCGCCCTCGCCGCCCAGCACCTTCTGCCAGGAGAAGGTGACGACATCGAGCTTGTCCCACGGCAGGTCCATGGCGAAGGCCGCCGAGGTCGCATCGCAGATGGTCAGGCCCGCGCGGTCCGCGGGGATCGCGTCGCCGTTCGGCAGGCGCACGCCGGACGTCGTGCCGTTCCAGGTGAAGACCACGTCCTTATCGAAATCGACCTGCGCGAAATCCACGATCTCGCCATAGGGCGCCTTGCGGACGGTCGCGTCGAGTTTCAGCTGCTTGACCGCGTCGGTGACCCAGCCTTCGCCGAAGCTTTCCCAGGCCAGCATCTCGACGGGCCGTGCGCCCAAGAGCGACCACATCGCCATCTCGACCGCGCCGGTGTCGGAACCGGGGACGATGCCGATGCGGTATCCGGCGGGGACGCCGAGGATCTCGCGGGTCAGCTCGATCGCCTCTTTCAGCTTGGCCTTGCCGACGGCGGCACGGTGCGAACGGCCCAGCGGGGCGTCCGACAGAAGGTCCAGCGAATAGGCGGGAATCTTGGCGCAGGGGCCGGAGGAGAAGCGCGGATTGGCCGGCCGCGCGGCCGGGGTCTGCAGATCAGACATAGTATCCTTCCAGATAGATGCCTCTCGTTGGGGAGAGGTGTCCCGCCGCCGCCATTACGCCTCGCCGGGCTCTGGCGCAAGGAAAAGAATTGCCCTAGAGCGGCGTTCGACCTCGTGAAAGCGACCTTGGGAGAGTGCGATGTTCGTTGCCGTCCTCATGACCGATCCGACCTCTCCGGGCCTCGAGCGCGCCACCGTCGAGTCGCTGCGCAACGCCTGGGGCGGAGGCGATGCGCGCTGGTTGCAACCGGGGGTGGCGGCGGAATTTCCCGTGTCTGCAATGCCTTCGAACCTTTGGCAGGTCTGGGAGGATCTGCAGGCGCTGAAGGTGGATCTGGCCGTGGTTCCCGCCGAGGGCCGGCGCAAGAAGCTGCTTCTGGCGGACATGGATTCGACCATGATCCGTCAGGAATGCATCGACGAGCTGGCCGACGAGGCGGGCGTTGGCGAATATGTCGCAGGCATCACCCGGCGCGCGATGAACGGCGAGCTGAACTTCGAAACCGCGCTGCGCGAACGGGTGGGGCTGCTGAAGGGCCTGCCGGCCTCGGTGATCGACCGGGTGCTCGAGACGCGGATCCATTACATGCCCGGCGGCCGGGCGCTGGTGCAGACGATGAAGGCCAACGGCGGACGCGCGGCGCTCGTCTCGGGCGGCTTCACCGCCTTTACCGCGAAGGTCGCCGCGGGCCTCGGCTTTGACGAGCATCGCGCCAACATCCTCCATGTCGCGGATGGCGCGCTCACCGGCACGGTGGCCGAGCCCATCCTTGGCCGGGAGGCGAAGCTCGCGGCGCTCGAGGAGATCACCGCCCGCATGGGGATCGGGGTCGAGGCGGCCATGGCGGTGGGCGACGGGGCGAACGATCTGGGCATGCTCAAGCGGGCGGGCGCGGGCGTGGCGCTGCACGCGAAGCCCGTGGTGGCGGCCGAGTGCGACATCCGCATCAACCACGGCGACCTGACCGCGCTGCTCTTCGTGCAGGGCTACGCCGAGGACGAGTTCCGCACCTGACCGGCGCGGCCGGCCCCGCCCTGCGCCCGGCCGGCCGGGGCTAGGCCCCCCACTCCGCCGATTGCATCTCGCGCAGGCGGCTCGCTGTGCGCTCGAACTCAAAGACGCCTTCGCCTTCGATATAGAGACGCTCGGGCTCATCCGCGGCGGAGGCGATCAGGCGCACCCGCGCCTCGTAGAGCGCGTCGATCAGGGTCACGAACCGCTTGGCCTCATTGTAATTTTCCGCAGACAGCCGCGGAATGTCCTCGAGGATCAGCACCCGGCAGGCCTCGGCGATCGCGAGGAAATCGGCCGGTCCCAGCGGGCGGGCGCAGAGGTCCCAGAAGGTCGCCCGCCCCACGCCATTCGCGAAGCATGGAATCTCGACCGTCCGGCCATTGACCGGAAGGCGCAGCGGATGGCCGCGGTCGCCGCCCGTGAGATCGGTCCAGATGCGGGAGATCTCACCCTGCGCACGGCTTGCCGGATGGAAGAAGACCTGCGCCCCCTGCAGCCGGTGCTGGCGGTAGTCCGTCGGGCTTTCCAGCTCGACCACCTTCATCCGCTCGCGCAGGAGGTCGATGAAGGGCAGGAAGACCTGCCGGTTGAGGCCGTTCTCGTAAAGATCCTCGGGCGGCCGGTTCGAGGTGGTCACGATCACCACGCCCTGATCGAACAGCTTCTGGAACAGGCGCCCGACGATCATCGCGTCGGTGATGTCGGTGATCTGCATCTCGTCGAAGGCCAGAAGCCGGACCTCGCCGGCCACCCGGTCGGCCACCGGCTGCAGCGCATCCTCGACCCCCTTCTTGCGGGCCTCGTGCATGCCCTGCTGCACCTCCTGCATGAAGGCGTGGAAATGCACGCGGCGCTTCGCCGGGATGTCCACGGCATCGGCGAAGAGGTCCATCAGCATCGACTTGCCCCGCCCGACCCCGCCCCAGAGATAGAGCCCCTTCGGCAGCTCTTCCTTCGCTGCAAAGAGGCCGAAGAGGCCCCGCTTGCGTTCGGGATGGGCCTCAATCCACTGCCGGATGTGCTCGAGATCCGGCAGGACGGCGTGCTGCGCGGGATCGGCCCGCAGATCCTCGGCATCGACGCGGGCTTCGTAGATTTCGGTCAGGGTCTGGCGCATGGCCTTCCTTAGAACGTCGCCGCCGCGTGGAAAAGGCGCCCGCACCGTCGGATCAGCCCCGCCCCCGCCTGCGCCGGATCGGCCTCAGGTGTCCAGATTCTCGACGTTCAGCGCGTTCTGCTGGATGAACTCGCGCCGCGGCTCGACCACGTCGCCCATCAGCTTGGTGAAGATGTCGTCGGCCTCGGCCAGATCCTCGACCTTGACCTGCAGCAGCGTGCGCGCCTCGGGGTCGAGCGTGGTTTCCCAGAGTTGCTCCGGGTTCATCTCGCCAAGGCCCTTGTAACGCTGGAGCGACAGGCCCTTCTCGCCCTCGGCCAGCACCGCCTTCAGAAGCGCGATCGGCCCGTGGATCGGCTGCTCGCGGTCCTTGCGGACGAGCCGCGCCCCCGGCGCATAGACATCGCGCGTCTGGCCCGAGACCTGCGACAGACGCCGCGCCTCACCCGACCGAAGCACGGCCCCGTCAAGCGTCCGAAGCTCTTCCACCCCGCGAAGCACGCGCGACAGACGGATGCCGTGGTCCTGCGTGATCCGGCCCTTCCAGCCGCGCTCGTATTCCGCGGCCGTCAGATCCAGCCGCTCGGCCACACGGTCGGCCACGAGTTGCAGATCGTCATCGGCCCGGCCCGGATCGAACGCCCCCGAAAGGGCCGCCTGTTCCAGGATGTTGCGCGGGTAATGCGTGGGGAAACCCTCCAGCACGCGGCGGAACTGGCGCGCGCCCTCGATCACGCGGAGCAGGTCCTGCCCGGCGATCTCTTCGCCCGTCGCCAGCCGCAGGATGGCCCCCTCGATCCCCTGCTGGATCAGGTAATCGTCCAGCGCCGCCTGGTCCTTGAGGTAGACCTCGGACTTGCCGCGCGCGACCTTGTAGAGCGGCGGCTGCGCGATGTAGAGGAAGCCCCCCTCGATGATGGCGGGCATCTGCCGGAAGAAGAAGGTCAGCAGCAGCGTGCGGATATGGGCGCCGTCCACGTCCGCGTCGGTCATGATGATGATCTTGTGGTAGCGCAGCTTGCCGATGTCGAACTCGTCGCGCCCGATGCCCGCGCCGAGCGCGGTGATCAGCGTGCCCACGGTTTCCGAGGACAGCATCCGGTCGAAGCGCGCGCGCTCCACGTTCAGGATCTTGCCCCGGAGCGGCAGAACCGCCTGGTTCTTCCGCGCGCGCCCCTGCTTGGCCGAGCCGCCGGCCGAGTCCCCCTCGACGATGAACAGTTCCGACAGCGCCGGGTCCTTCTCCTGGCAATCGGCCAGCTTGCCGGGGAGCGAGGCCACGTCCATCGCGGTCTTGCGCCGGGTCATCTCGCGGGCCTTGCGCGCCGCCTCGCGCGCCAGCGCCGCCTCGACGATCTTGCCAACGATGCCCTTGGCGGCGGCCGGGTTCTCCTCGAACCACTCGGCGAGCTTCTCGTTCACGAGGTTCTCGACCGCCGGGCGCACCTCGGACGAAACCAGCTTGTCCTTGGTCTGGCTGGAGAACTTGGGGTCCGGCACCTTGACCGACAGAACGCAGGTCAGCCCCTCGCGCGCGTCGTCGCCGGTGAAATCCACCTTCTCGCGCCGGGCGATCCCGCTGTCCTGCGCATATTTGGTGATGGTCCGCGTCAGCGCGCCCCGGAAGCCCGCAAGGTGGGTGCCGCCGTCACGCTGCGGAATGTTGTTGGTGAAGGGCAGCACCGTCTCGTGGTAGCTGTCGTTCCACCACATCGCGATCTCGACCCCGATCCCGCCGCGCTCGCCCGTGATGAAGATCGGCTCGGGCATCACCGGGCTCTTCGATCGGTCGAGATAACGGACGAACTCGCGCACGCCGCCCTCGTAGAACAGCTCGCTGTGCAGCGGCTCCGCAGGGCGCTCGTCCTCGAGCAGGATACGGACACCGGAGTTGAGGAAGGCAAGCTCCCTCAGGCGGTTCTCGAGCGTCTTGAAGCTGTAGTCGAGGTTCGAGAAGGTTCCGTCAGGTCGGTTGGTCTTGGCCGCGGCGAGGAAGCGCACCTCGGTGCCCTTCTCGCCCGGCGCGTCGCGGACCACGCGCAGATGCTCTACCGTCTCGCCGTTCTCGAACCGGGCGAAATGCTCCTTGCCGTTGCGCCAGATGCGCAGTTCGAGCCAGTCGGACAGGGCGTTCACCACCGAGACGCCCACGCCATGCAGGCCGCCCGAGACCTTGTAGCTGTTCTGGTCGAATTTGCCCCCGGCATGGAGCTGGGTCATGATGACCTCGGCCGCCGACACGCCTTCGGAGGCATGCATGTCCACCGGGATCCCGCGCCCGTTGTCGCGCACGGACACCGAACTGTCGGCATGGATCTTCACCGTCACAGCGGTCGCGTGGCCCGCCAGCGCCTCGTCGATCCCGTTGTCCACCACCTCATAAACCATATGGTGGAGGCCCGAGCCATCGTCCGTGTCGCCGATATACATGCCGGGACGCTTGCGGACAGCCTCCAGCCCCTTGAGAACCTTGATGGAATCGGCGCCATACTCTTCCGGCACGCGGGCAGCTTCGGCCATTCGGACAAACCCTTTGCTTTGCGCGCGAGTTATAGCGGTCCTGCCCGGGAATGTCACGCCCGGGGCCCAAGATTTAGCCCCGCCCCGCCGTCAGGGCAGCGTGAGGCTGCCATCCTCGGCCAGCGGCCACAGGGGGTTCATCGCCACCTCCCAGACATGACCGTCAGGATCGGCCCAGTAGCCCGAGTAACCACCCCAGAATACCTTTTCGGGCCGCTTCAGGGCTGTCGCGCCCGCGGCAAGCGCCGCGTCGAAGGCCGCATCGACCTCGGCTTCGGTCGCGAAGTTCTGTGCCAGCGTCACGGCTCCCGTCCCGAGGCCGGCCCCCGGCCGCCCCTGATCGGCCGCAAGCGCAGCGCTTCCGAACAGCGCCAGGGCCGAGCCTTGCAACTGGAAGAAGGCCACGTCCTCCTGCGCCCGGTGCTGCTTCCAGCCCAGCCGCTCGTAAAAGGCGACCGAGGCCGCCAGATCGCCCACGCCCAGCGTGATGAGCGTGACGCGCTGCGGTGTCATGGCGACATCTCCCTTGTCTGCGAAAGCCCCTCGGCCTCCGTCACCTCGATCCTCTGCGCCCGCCCCCCGAGCGCGGTGAACAGCTCCGGCCCCGTGCCGGTCATGTAGGCCTGCGCCCCGAGCGCGCAGATCTCGTCGAACAGGGCCGCCCGTCGCCCCTCATCGAGATGGGCCGCCACCTCGTCGAGCAGCAGGATCGGCGCCGCCCCCAGATCCTCGGCCAGCGCGCGCCCATTGGCAAGGACCAGCGAGATGAGAAGCGCCTTCTGCTCGCCCGTTGAACATTGCGCCGCCGGAACGCCTTTGGCCGCATAGATCGCCGTCAGATCGGCGCGGTGCGGCCCCAGCAGCGTCCGCCCCGCCGCCATGTCCCGCCGCCGCCCCTCGGCCCAGGCCGCGGCCAGATCCTCGGGATCCTCCGAGGCGACCGACAGCACGGCCCGCGGAAAGGCCGTCTCGGCCGCCCCCTGTGCCGCCATCAACCGTGCCACCGCCGCCTCCCGATGCGCCCGGATCACCCGCGCGGCCTCGGCCATCCGCCCCTCGAGCGCCGCATGCCAATGGGCATCGGCCACCTGCTCCTTCAGAAGCCGGTTCCGCTCGCGCATCGCCTTCTCGTAATCGAGCACCGCCTCGGCATGGTCGGGCGCGAAACTCATCGCCACCCGGTCGAGAAACCGCCGCCGTCCCTCCGCCGCCTCGGTCCAGAGCCGGTCCATGGCGGGCACCAGCCAGACGATGCGCAAGAGCCGCCCCAGCATCACCTGCGTCGCGGCCTTGCCGTCGATGCGCACCTGCCGCGCCCCGCCGCCCTCGGCCCAGGTCTCGACCTCATGGTCGGAATGGAGCCCCCGCACGGCGGCGGCCACCTTCCATCCCAGCGCCTCGGGCCGCCGCGCGATCTCGTCGGCCGCCGCGCGCCGCAACCCCCGCCCGGGAGAAAGCAGCGAGATCGCCTCGAGCACGTTCGTCTTGCCCGCCCCATTCGCGCCCACGAAGGCCACCGGCCGCCCGTCGAACGCCATCCGCGCCGCGCGATGCGAGCGGAAGTGCGAGAGAGCGAGGGATGTGACGGCAAGCCCGCGCATCCCTTCTCCTTTCATTCTGGGAAAAATATCCCGGGGGCGCGGGGGCAGCGCCCCCGGCTGTCTTCCGTCACACGCGCATCGGCATGACGACATAGACCGCCGACATGTCGTTGCCTTCCCGCATCAGCGTCGGATCGCCCGACGAGTTGAACAGGAACACGGCGTTCTCCCGGTCCACCTGGCTTGCGATCTCGAGCAGATACTTGGCGTTGAAGCCGATCTCCAGCCGCTCGTCGCCATAAGCCACGGCCAGTTCCTCCTCGGCCGCGCCGGAATCAGGCGCATTGACCGACAGAACCAGCCGATCCTCGTCGAGCGACAGCTTCACCGCCCGCGACCGCTCGGACGAGACGGTGGCCACCCGGTCCACAGCCTTCGCGAACTCCTGCGCATCCACCTCGAGGCGCCGCGCATTGCCCGTCGGGATCACACGCGAATAGTCGGGAAAGGTGCCGTCGATCACCTTCGAGGTCATGGTGATCTGCGGCGTGGCGAAGCGCACCTTGGTCTCCGACACGGAAACCTTGATCTGCGCCTCGTCGTCGTCGAGCAGCTTGCGCAGTTCGTTCACGGTCTTGCGCGGCACGATCACCCCGGCCATGCCCTCGGCACCCTCGGGCAGCGGGGCGTCGATCCGCGCGAGACGGTGGCCGTCGGTCGCCACGCAGCGCAGCACCGGCCCCTCCTCGCCCGTCGCCACATGCATGAAGACGCCGTTGAGGTAATAGCGCGTCTCCTCGGTCGAGATGGCGAACTTCGCCTTGTCAAACAAGCGCCGCAGCACGGGGGCCGGCGCGGTGAAGTTCGAGCTGTATTCCGAGCTTGCCATCACGGGGAAATCCTCCCGCGGCAGCGTGGCAAGGCTGAAGACCGACCGGCCGGCCGTCACCGTCAGCCGGCCCGAGGCCGCATCCTCGCTCAGGCCGACCAGCGCGCCGTCCGGCAGCTTGCGGACGATCTCGTGCAGCATGACCGCCGAAACGGTCGTCGCGCCGGGCCGCTCCACCACCGCGGGCGTCCGGTCCACCACCTCGATGTCGAGGTCGGTGGCGCGGAACGAGACGGTGTCGCCTTCGGCCTCGATCAGCACGTTGGCGAGGATCGGAATGGTGTTCCGCCGCTCGACGACCGACTGGGCCTGGCCCACGGCCTTTAGCAGAGCGCCGCGCTCGATACTGATCTTCATTCCCTCACCCCTTCTTGACGCGGACGCCGAAACTGCCCGGTTTCGCACCGAACCTCAAGATTTTTCCCGACTATGGATGGTTCAAGGGGGGCGTCAAGCGCCCCCGTGGCCACAGATCAGGCCTGCAGCAGGCGGCGCAGAAGCTGCAGGTCGTCCGCCAGTTGCGAGTCGGTGGCCATCAGCTCCTCGATCTTGCGCACGCCATGCATGATCGTGGTGTGGTCGCGGCCGCCGAAGCGTCGGCCGATCTCGGGCAGCGAGCGGGGCGTCAGGTGCTTGGCCAGATACATCGCCACCTGACGCGGGCGGGCGATGGTGCGCAGGCGCTTGGGGCCGATCATGTCGCTGAGGCGGATGTTGTAATGCTCGGCCACCTTGCGCTGGATCTCCTCGATCGTGACCTTCCGGTCGCTGGCTCGGAGAATGTCGGCCAGGCAGTCCTGCGCCAGATCCAGCGTGATCTCGCGCCCCACGAGGCTTGCGAAGGCAAAGAGGCGGGTGAGGGCGCCTTCCAGCACGCGGACGTTGGTCGTGATGCGGTGGGCGAGGAACTCGAGCACGCCGTCGGCAATGACGAGGCCGCGATACTGTTCGCGGTAGAAGTCGGCCTTCTGCTGCAGGATGCCGAGGCGCAGCTCGTAGTCGGTCGGATGCAGGTCCACCACGAGGCCGCATTGCAGGCGGCTCTTGATCCGCTCCTCGAGATCCTTGATCTCGCCGGGCGCACGGTCGGCCGAGATCACGATCTGCTTGTTCTGATCGACCAGGGCGTTGAACGTGTGGAAGAATTCCTCCTGCGTCGAGTCCTTGCCGGCGATGAACTGCACGTCATCCACCATGAGCACATCGACCGAGCGGAAGAGTTCCTTGAAGCCGAGGATCTCGCGCTCGCGCAGCGCCTGGACGAAGCGGTACATGAACTGCTCGGCCGACAGATAGAGAACCCGCGCGCCCGGCTGGCGTTTCTGCAACTCGTGCGCGATGGCGTGCATGAGGTGCGTCTTGCCCAGCCCCACGCCGCCATAGAGGAACAGCGGGTTGAAGGTGACGGGCCCCCCTTCGGCGACGCGGCGGGCGGCGGCGTGGGCAAGCTCGTTCGGCTTGCCGACGACGAAGCTGTCGAAGGTGAAGCGGGAATCCAGCGGGGCGCCGCGAAGATCCTCTTCGGCCGGTGCCGGGCGGGCCTTGGCGACGGGGGCCGCGGCCGTCCTGACCTCCTTCAGCGGCGGGCGCGGCGAGTTGGAGACGGCGAACTCCAGCCGCTCGACCGGCGAGCCGGCCTCGGTCAGGCGCAGGCGGATATGATCCGCGAAATTGCGCTGCACCCAATCGCCGAAGAAAAGTGTCGGGACTTCAAAGCGCGCCACGCCATCGTCGAGACCCATGAGCCGCAGAGGCTCGATCCAGGTCACAAAATTGTTCCGGCCCACTCGCTTGAGCAGCCCTTCGCGCACTTGAACCCAAGTCTCATTCGTCATTTCCTGTGCCCGTTCGCCGTTCATCGCCTGCGGCCTCGCCCGCGCCGACGCGCGGGGAGATCCTTGTTGTCGTTCTGCGAAGCAACGCAAATGGGGCGCCGGGATACGGCGCGCATGAGACCCCCCATCACCTGCGCTGGCAGGTGATGGGGTCAATGGGACACCACGATGCAAGAGACGGGCATGCACCCGCTCCTCCGCAATCGCGGACCGTGCCGGATCGGCACAGAATGTTTTACCCAAAGATCGCGGAGGATCATTCGTCTCGCCGCACGAGGCGGCAGTTGGCAGCAGACGCATGACAATCCGCGATCGGCCATGTCCCCCCAAGGACGTGTGAATCGCTGACATGACGCTAGCAAGCCGTGCCGAGCATCTGCAACCGAACTTCGCTGTTGACTAATCCTTTGTCGCAGCGAATCCCGAAGGCCGTCGCGAGGCGTGACATTCCCGCCAGACCGGCCTCTCGGGACGGGCCGGAAACGCAAAACGCGCCCCAGAGGGGCGCGTTTCAAGCCACTGCGATTGCAGCGAAATCAGGCCGCGGCGGGAACCGACAGCACCTTCACGCGATGCGCGAGGCGCGACATCTTGCGGGCCACCGTGTTCTTGTGGAGGACACCCTTGGTGACACCCCGAGCCATCTCGGGCTGGGCGGTCTTGAGGGCGGCGGCGGCAGCCGCCGGATCACCCGAAGCGATCGCTTCCTCGACCTTGCGCAGGAAGGTGCGGATCCGCGACCGGCGGGCCTTGTTAACGGCGGCGCGGGCCTCGGCCTGGCGGGCACGCTTCTTGGACTGGGGCGAGTTGGCCATGTATCAGGACTTCCGTCTCTACGTTCGATCTCTCATTGAAGCCGCGTCTTTACGGGCGACTCGTTTCCAAGTCAACCCGTAGGCGTCGATTCCCGCCGCGGCCCGGCGAATTACTTGTCGCGGAACTGCGGCGTGCGCTTTTCCAGGAAGGCCGCCATGCCCTCCTTCTGGTCCTCGGTGGCGAACAGCGCGTGAAACAGCCGCCGTTCGAACAGCACGCCCTCGCGGAGCGTGGTCTCGTAGCTGCGGTTGACCGCCTCCTTCACCGCCATCGCCGTCAGGAGCGACTTGCCGGAGATCTTGGCCGCGGCCTTCATCACCTCTTCCATCAGGTTCTTGGCCGGCACGACCCGGCTGACCAGACCGCACCGCTCGGCCTCGGCCGCATCCATGAAGCGCCCGGTGAGATGCATGTCCATCGACTTGGACTTGCCCACGAACCGCGTGAGCCGCTGGGTTCCGCCGAGGCCGGCCACCACCCCGAGGTTGATCTCGGGCTGGCCGAACTTGGCCGTATCGGCCGCGATGATGAAGTCGCACATCATGGCCAGCTCGCACCCGCCGCCGAGCGCATAGCCGGCGACCGCCGCGATGATCGGCTTGCGGACGCGCAGCATCGCCTCGGAGTCCGAGGTGAAGAAGTCGCTGCCGAACACGTCCACGAAGCTCTGCCCGGCCATTTCCTTGATGTCGGCGCCGGCCGCAAAGGCCTCGTCCGAGCCGGTGATCACGATGCAGCGCACCTTGTCGTTGCGGTCGGCCGCGGCGAGCGCCTCGGCCAGCTCGGACATCATCTTGCTGTTGAGCGCATTGAGCGCGTCCGGGCGGTTGAGCCGGATCAGCGCCACATAATCCTCGATCTCGACGATCAGGGTCTCGTAGGCCATTCGGGTTCCCTCGTCATGGCAATTCCGCGAAGGTCTAGCAGCCCGGCGGCAGGGATCAAGTCATCTCTGGCACTCGGGGCAGTGGAACGAGGATCGCCCCGACTGCACGATCCGCCCCACGAGGCCGCGGCAGCCCGGCGTGACGCAGGGCTGGCCCTCGCGTCCATAGACCCGGAAGGTGTGCTGGAAATAGCCGAGTTCGCCATCGGCCTGACGGTAGTCGCGCAGCGATGAGCCGCCCGCCGCGATCGCCTCGGACAGCACCTCGCGGATGATGGGAACGAGACCGGCGGCCCGGGCTTCGCCGAGGCTGCCGGCAAGCCGGACGGGCGCCAGACCTGCGCGAAACAGCACCTCGCAGACATAGATGTTGCCCAGACCGGCCACGATCCTCTGATCGAGAAGCGCAGCCTTGACCGGCGTCCGCCGCCCCGCCAGCCGGGCCGCGAGATAGGCGCCGTCGAAGGCGTTGCCGAGCGGCTCGGGCCCCAGCAAGGCCAGGAGCGGGTGGGCATCGGCCGCCTCCGTCGGCACCAGATCCATGGCGCCGAACCGTCGGGCGTCGTTGAAGGTGACGCGCGCGCCCCCCTCCATCTCGAGCACGACATGATCGTGCCGCGCGGGGGCGGGATGGTCATGGACGAAGTCGCCGACCCGCGCCCCCGACACGAGCATCCGCCCCGACATGCCGAGATGGATCAGGAGCGACTCGCCCCCCGACAGATCCGCAAGGATGTATTTCGACCGCCGGCGGAGGCGCAGGACCCGCTGGCCGGTCAACCTCTCGGCCATGCGTGGAGGCAGCGGCCAGCGCAGATCAGGGCGGTTCACCCGCGCCTCGACGATCAGCCGGCCAGCCATCGCGGGCTCGAGCCCCCGGCGCACGGTTTCGACCTCTGGAAGCTCGGGCATCGGCCACTCCGCGACAGATGGCAGCAAGGGGGTCCATTGCAGCCCCCGCGCCCGGCCCTATAAAGAGGGCGCAGCAGAGGACGGCAAGAGCCCATGAACGACGAAACTTCCAACACGACGCATTTCGGCTTCCGCACCGTGCCGGAAGGCGAGAAGGCCGGGATGGTTCATGGGGTCTTCACCCGCGTGGCCTCGAAATACGACATCATGAACGACCTGATGTCCGGCGGCATCCATCGGCTCTGGAAGGACGCCATGATGGACTGGCTCGCGCCGCGGCCGGGGCAGAAACTTCTCGATGTGGCGGGGGGCACGGGCGACATCTCGTTCCGCTTCCTCAAGCGGGCTCCGGGAGCCCATGCGACCGTCTGCGACATGACCGAGTCGATGCTGGTCGAGGGCCGCCAGCGCGCCGACGCCGCGCAGATGGCCGACCGGCTCGACTGGGTGGTGGGCGATGCGATGGCGCTGCCCTTCGCCTCGAACACCTTCGACGTCTATACGATCAGCTTCGGCATCCGCAACGTGACCCGCGTTCAGGACGCGCTGAACGAAGCCTTCCGCGTGCTGAAGCCCGGCGGGCGGCTCATGGTGCTGGAGTTCAGCCAGTTGCCCAACCCGGCGATGCAGTGGGCCTACGACCGCTATTCCTTCAACGTGATCCCGGTCATGGGGCAGATCGTGGCGAACGACCGCGACAGCTATCAATATCTTGTGGAGTCCATCCGCAAGTTCCCGGATCAGGAGACATTCGCGGGGATGATTCGCAAGGCGGGCTTCGGGCTGGTGAAATACCGCAACCTCTCGATGGGCATCGCCGCGCTGCATTCCGGCTGGAAGATCTGACTTGAAGGGGCCCCACAACATCTGGCGGCTGGTGCGCACCGCCGCCACCATGGAGCGCACGGGCGCCATCGGTGCCATACTCGAGGCCATGGATGCTCCGGCGAACCTGAGGGTGGTGGCGCGCGTTCTCGGCTGGCCCTTCGCATGGCTCGGCCTGCCCGGCGACCCGGCGCTGCCGCCGGCCACCCGCGCGCTGACGGCCCTCGGCCCGGCCTATATCAAGTTCGGCCAGATCCTCTCGACCCGCCCCGACGTGGTGGGCCCCGAGATGGCGCTGCAACTCCAGTATCTGCAGGACAAGCTGCCACCCTTCCCGATCGATGTCGCCAAGGCGCTGATCGAGGAGGAACTGCACGTTCCGGTCGATCAGGTCTTCTCGGAATTCTCCGAACCCGTTGCGGCCGCCTCGATCGCGCAGGTCCACCGCGCCCGTCTGGCCGATACCGGGGTCGAGGTGGCGGTGAAAGTGCTGCGCCCCGGCATCGAGCGCGCCTTCCGCACCGACATCGACGCCTTCTACCTGGCCGCGCGGATCATCGAGATCCTCTCGCCCTCCTCGCGCCGGCTGCGCCCCACCGAAGTGATCCGCCACTTCGAGGGCGTGGTGAACGGCGAGCTGGACCTCCGGCTCGAATCGGCCTCCGCCGGGGAATTCGCCGCCAACACCGAGAAGGACGCCGGTTTTCAGGTGCCGAAGCCGGTCTGGAACCTGTCGGCCCGGCAGGTGATGACCATCGGCTGGGCCGAGGGCATCTCGCTGGCCGACAATGTGGCGCTCGACGCGGCAGGCCACGACCGGACGGCGCTCGGCACACGGGTGCTTGCGCTCTTCCTCAGCCACGCGCTGCGCGACGGCTTCTTCCACGCCGACATGCACCAGGGCAACATGAAGGTCGCCGCCAATGGCGACATCATCGCCTATGACTTCGGGATCATGGGGCGGCTCGACGAATACACCCGCCGGGTCTACGCCGAGATCCTCTTCGGCTTCATCCAGCGCGACTACCGCCGGGTGGCCGAGGTCCATTTCGAGGCGGGATATGTCCCGGCCGACCGCGACATCGACGAATTCGCCCGCGCCCTTCGCGCGGTGGGAGAGCCGATCTTCGGCATGGAGGCCTCGCGGATCTCGATGGGTCGGCTGCTCGCCTACCTGTTCGAGGTGACCGAACGTTTCGGCATGGAGACCAGGACGGAGCTGATCCTGTTGCAGCGGACGATGGTCGTGGTCGAAGGCGTGGCCCGTTCGCTGGACCCGCACATCAACATCTGGCAAGTCGCCCGCCCCATTGTCGAGGATTACATCCGAGACAACGTCGGCCCGCGTGCGGTGGCGCGTGATCTGGTGCGGACGGCGCGGATTCTGGGCCGGTTCGGCCCCCGCCTGCCGCGCCTTGTCGAGGCCCAGCTGATCCGGCAGGGCCATTCCGAGATCGAAGAGCCCCCGCGGCGCGAGACGCATCCCCTCATCTGGATGCTCGCCGGAGCCGGGCTGACCACAGCCGGCGTCTGGATTGGCAGCCTGCTATGAGCGCGAAACGTCACGAAGCGCGGTGACGGAGGAAGCCGGAACCTCGATCCCTCCGCGCAGGACCAGCAGCGTGCCTTCGCTGCCACTGCGGGCCTCGACGATGCCGGCATAGACCTTGGCCGGCGCGGTGGCGAGCAGCCTGTCCTTCAGGTAGCTCTCCAGCGAAAAGCTGTAGGCGCCTTCGGGCAGCGGCTCGCCCGCCGCATCCGTGCCGGCCCATTCGAGGTGCCCCGCGCCGGCCGCAACCGTCTCCTGCGAGACGATCGTTCCATCCGCGCTCCGCACGATGAGCTTCATGCTGTCGGCCCCGGCCGCAGGCTCCGGCGCAATGGTGACGGGCGCGCCGTCGAACCAGGCCGCCGCCTCGACCCTCGCCTCGCGGCCGATCCAGCCCGCAAGCTCCGACAGCCCCATGGCGCCGAAGGATCCGCTCATGCCCGTGAGGATCTGGTTCGTGCGCACCTGCTGCTCCACCCCCGAGAAGGTGGCAAGCTGCATGGCGAAGTCATCCGATTCCATCGGATTCAGCGGGTCCTGATTCTGCAGCTGCGTGGTCAGCATCCGCAGGAACGTCTCATAGTCCGAAGTCGTGGAACGGCCGCTCGCCGGGGCGGAACCGGCGGTCGGGGAGGGGGCGCTGCTGACTTCCATGTAAACTCCTATATGCGCCGGTCGAGGCCGGATGTCGGCCGGGCCGTTGCGGGGACGGCGGGTTGCAGTTCGGCGACTTCGCCCCCCGAGCCGTCCGGCCGACGGGGCGAAGGCCGTCCCTCGCGGCTGCCGAAACTGAGCGATGCGCCAGAGAAGCCGGCCTGCCTGAACTCGGCGCCCAGCTGGTCGGCGTGGCGGCGTATCATGTCGAGCGTGTCGGCCCGATCCGCCTGCACGAGCACCCGAAGGTGATCGCCTTCCTGCGCCATCGTCATCCTGATCTGCCCGATGTCGTCAGGCTGCAGCACGATCTCGACGGCGTCCTCTCCGGCCGGGGCAGCGGAGGCACCGGGCACGGGCAGATGAGGCGGAGGCGCCTGACCGCGCGCGGGCTCGGCGGCGGGCCGGGGCTCGGCTCCAGCGGGAGATCCCGTCGGTGCAGGTCCCGGCAGCCGCTCCGCTTCGGGCACGACGTCGGGGAGGGCCGCTGCGCCAGTTGCAACCGGGCTCGCATCCGGCCGGTCCGGAGACACGAGCATCCGCTCGGCCGACGGTTCCTGTGCGGGACGATCGAGGTGCGGATCGATGCGCCTGTCCGACACCGCCGTGTCCGGCCGTACGCCGGGAATCTCTGCCGCTTCCGTCCGGCGCGGAATCTGATGATGTTCAACGGATCCGGCCACCGCTGGGGGAGAGCCCCCTCTGTCGCAGGCTGAGGCACCCGCGGCATGGACCTCCACCCGAGTGGCTTGCGGCGGAGCCCACCGACGCGGGCCATCAGCGGTCGAAGTCCTTTCATGCCCAACCCATCTCGGCGCCATCTCCGGCAGGGCCGCATCCTCCGCAGCCATCGCGCTCGGAGCCCGGTGTTTCGCCGTGAGATCCGTACGCCACCCCAGCTCCCCGGCAGCATCATGCACAGCTGGCTTGATTTCAACCATCGCATGTTCATCTGAAGCCCCCTCGAGTGCTGCCAGTGGGCTCGTCTCGGCCCCGGACTTCGGCGCCTCTACCCGCATGTCACGCCCCCTCAACCGCCGCTCACCCGGAGGGACAGGGTCCCCTACACCTTGCGTGAGCGCCGGAGCGTCACCGGGATCTGCGGAGGCCGCGTTGGCCGCTGACGACCGTGGTGGAGACTCGCCCCGTGCCGTTCTCGCCTCATGAGAACTGGAGGCACCGGCAAGCTCCGCCGCCATTGGCACGGCATGCGGCTGGGGCAGAGCACGAGCCAGGCCGCGTTCAGCCGGGACTGCGGAAGGTTGCCTGGGCGAACTGGCGTCAGCCCCGATGGGCTCTCGCCGAATGATCAAGTCAGCCGGAGAAATCCGCGGCTCAATTCCCTCGACAGGGATGGTCAGACCCGCGCCCACTGAAGAAGGCCCGCCTGCCGCGACAGAGGGAAAGCGGGCCACCAACCCCTCTGGTGCAGAAGCCGTGCGGTCAGACCCAGGGTGGAGACCACCCGTCGAGCCTTCGAGCGGGTCAATGGCGCTCGGCAGCGGTTCTCCGCACCCGTCGGCACCAGCCTTGCCCAGCCCCTTCAGGGCGTTCGAGCCATCCTGAGGAGGCCGCGACTCACGTTCCCCAGCGGACGGCATGGCTGCGGCGCTTCGCATCGCGAGACCTTGGGCTGCGGGCTCCTGGGCGGTCGTCGCTTGCGGCGAGATGTCGGGAAGGACGTCTGGATGCGCATGCAGCCCGGACCGCGGGGGTTCCCTTTCCCCGGCGGCGTGAGGGCGTGCATGGGCCGACAAGCCGGCGCCTTGTGGGAGGACACCCCTGATCCAACCTTCCTGCGGCGCAGCCCGGGGCACAAGCGGGACACGATCCTGCCGAAGTTCAGCGCTTTCGTGTGAGGCTGCGGGCTTCGCCACGGACATTGACGTGGCGGATCGGGCCGGGGCAAGGACCATGGGTGGCACAAGACCGCCCGGGGCCGGTTCACCCGCCACCCCGAGATCCCAGGCCAAAGTCTCGTGAGGTTCCTCTCGCGTCCGCGGTGCGCCGGAACGATCCGGCGAAGAGGCCGACGCGCCGCCGATTGCTCCGGCATCGGCTTCGCTTTCCGGCCGGGGGACGTTGCCCTCGACCGCTTCAACCGCACCGACAGGCAGCGCAAGCGCCCCCCCATCAGGGGCGAGCCCATCACAAGGCCCCCCCACAAGCGCCGCGAACACATCGCCCCTCTCCCGATCCACTGCCACCTTGGGCGGGGTTTCGAGACCATGAACCACCTGCGGGATTGAACCGATTTCCACTGTCCGGACCTTCTGTCGCCTGATTCCCGTTTTTGCAGGAAGGAATTACCGAACATTTACTCATCCCGGGCAGGATCCGATAAATGAGGAACAAAAGGAGCATGTGCATGTCGATCGCGATCCCTCCCGCTATCGGAGAGGCCCCGCATCCGCGGCAGATCCTTCGCCAGAAGGCAGAGGAACTGGAATCCGCATTCCTGTCAGAGATGCTCGGGCACACCGGGCTCGGCGCTTTGTCCGCCTCCTTCGGAGGAGGATGCGGCGAAGAGCAGTTCGGCTCCTTTCTGCGCAGGGAGCAGGCCACGGCCATGGTGCGCGCGGGCGGCATCGGGCTGGCGGAGCATTTCCACCGATCGCTGACAAGAGGGATGGACGATGCGCTCTGAACCGACCCAGCTTCTGCTGGAGCACGTGCTCGAGGACATGCGCCAGAAGGTGATCGCAGGCGATCTCGCGGGGCTTGCCGACCTCGAACGCGGGCTGGCCGACGCGATGGAGCGGCAGCCGCCCGCAACGGCCGAACAGGCGCAGCGCGTGCGGGCGCTGGCATCACGAAACCTCGGCTGCCTCGAGGCCGCTTCGCGCGGGGTGCGCGCGGCCCGCCGGCGACTCACGGAGATCCGGCAGGCGGCATCCGGCGTCGTCGTGGTCTATGACGATCAGGGGCGGCGCACCGAGAGACCGCCCGAGCCGCCGCCACGCCAGCGGCTCTGACCTGTTCCCCCTTACCGTCCCAGACAGGCCGCGAGGCGCCGGAAGCTCGCCTCGATGCCGTCCGGCGCATCCTCGGCCAGAAAGCCATCCAGCGCGGGCCAAACCCGGATCGCCGCATCCACCTGAGCATCCGAGCCCTTCGCGTAGAGACCGGCCTGAATCATCATCTCCGCCCGATCCCAGGCGCCGAGCAGGCGCCTCGCCTCGGCGATGAGGTCGTTTTCCGGGTCGGACGCGGCATCGGGCAGGCTGCGCGACACGGATCGGAGCAGGTCGATCGCCGGGAACCGGCCCCGCTCGGCAATCCGGCGATCCATCACCACATGGCCATCGAGCACCCCGCGAAGGATGTCCGCCACCGGCTCTTCCATGTCCGAGCCCGCCACCAGCACCGAGAAGACAGCGGTGATATCGCCCGTTCCCTCGGCCCCCGGCCCCGCCCGCTCGGCGAGGGACATGATGGTGTGGGCCGTCGAGGGCGGAAAGCCTCGCATGCTCGCCTCTTCCCCGCCCGCCAGGGCAACCTCACGATGCGCTTCGGCGAAACGGGTGATCGAATCGGCCAGCAAAAGGACATGCAGCCCCTGATCGCGGAAATGCTCGGCCACGGCCATCGCGGCCCAGCCGCACCGTCGGCGCATGAGCGGCGACTGGTCCGAGGTGGCCGTGACGACCACCGAGCGCGCCATCCCCCTCGCTCCCAGCACGCGCTCCGTGAAGTCGCGCAACTCGCGGCCACGCTCGCCGATGAGGCCAATGACCACCACATCCGCGCCGACGCCCCGCGCAAATTTTGCCAGGAGCGAGGATTTTCCGACGCCCGAACCGGCAAAGAGGCCAATCCTCTGACCCTGCACGAGCGGCAGCATCGTATCAAAAACCGCAACTCCGGTGGGCAGGCGCGGCCCGAGGCTCCGGCGGCGGGCCGCCGGAGGCGCCGGCGCGCGCAGGGGCCGCGCGATGGGCCCCCTGAACAGAGGCCGCCCATCGAGCGGCCGGCCCAGCGGATCCACGATCCGTCCGATCCAGCTGTCGTCGGGCGCGATCTCGGCCGAGCCCACCAGTTCGACCTGATCGCCGATGCTCAGACCCTCGATCGCCGCGTCCGGCAGAATTGTCACCTCCTGGTGTGACAGGCGCAGCACCTCCCCTCCGATCTCCCCGTTCGTCCCGTGGACGATCACCCGGTCGCCCAGACCGGCACCGCTGGTCAGACCGGTGGCCGCGATCGTCCCGCGCGCGATCTCCGTCACGCGTCCGTAGCGGCGGCTGATGGGAATCGCCCTGATCTCCGAGATGAGTCCTTCAAATTCGGCAGACATCCGATCCCTCTTTGTTCGCGCCTTACCCTTTCTAAAGGAATCGACCTTAAGCCTTGATGAAACCAGTCGAGGGAGAAGCCCCGATGTTCGAAAAGCTCGAACTCGTCAGAATGGCGCAGGCCATGGCCAGACACGCCGGTGCACGGACGGATGTGATCGCACGGAACGTCGCCAACTCGGATACGCCCGGATACCGCGCCCGCGATCTTCCGGATTTCGAAAGCTACGCCGAGGGCAAGACGGGGCTGCGCGGCACGCGGGCCGGCCATCTGCGATCGGCAGCGGCGGTCGCGGCAGAGCCCGTGCCGGTCGGGATCATGGGCACAGCCTCGCCCAACGGAAACTCGGTGTCGCTCGAGGAAGAGATGGTCAAGGCCGTGTCGGCCCGGCAGCAGCACGAGATGGCGCTCTCGATCTACCAGAGCAGCTCGCGCCTGATCCGCACCAGCCTCGGCCGGAGTTCCTGAACATGACCGACCTCAGCCAGTCGCTCTCGCTTTCGGCCTCCGGCATGCGGTCACAGGCCCTCCGCCTGCGCCACGTGTCCGAGAACATCGCGAACGTCGATACGCCCGGATTTCACCGCAAGACCGTCAGCTTCCAGTCCGAGCCGGACAGCGGTCTCGTCTCGACCGGCCCGGTCCGCCTGGACCAGAGCAGCCTGCAGAAGATGTATGACCCTGGCCATCCGATGGCCGATGACACCGGATACTACGACGGGTCCAACGTCGATCTGGTGGTGGAAATCGCTGACGCGCGCGAAGCGCAGCGCAGCTACGAGGCGAATCTTCGGATGTTCGATCAGGCGCGGCAGATGACGCAGAGCCTGTTCGACCTCCTGCGTCGATAGAAAGGACTCCAGAATGGACATCAGCACCTCGGTCGCGGCACAGACCTACGCAAGGGCCAGACTCGCGACGGCGCCGGAGGCGCCCTCGATCGGCGTGGCGGCGGCGCTCAACCGTGCCGCCGAGAGCTTCACCGAGACCCTCGCCCACGGCGAGGAGACGGCGCGGGCGGCCATGACCGGAAAGGCCGATCCCCATGCCCTGGTCGAAGCACTGGCGGCCTCGCAGACGGCGGTCGAAACGGCCGTCACCCTGCGGGACAAGGTCGTCGAGGCCTATCAGGAGATCCTGAGGATGCCGGTCTGATGTCCGAGGCCGCGCTTTACGACGCGCTCCGTCAGGGTCTTTGGGTCGCGGTGCTCATCTCGGCGCCGCTGCTCACCGTGGCGCTCGTGGTCGGGGTGGGGATCGGCATCCTGCAGGCCCTGACCTCGGTGCAGGAGATGACGCTGACCTTCGTGCCGAAGGTGGGCGCCATGCTCCTCGTCTTCTGGGTCTCGATGAGCTTCATGACCACGAGCCTCGTCGCCTTCTTCGTCGAGGGGATCATCCCGCGGATCGAGGGAGGCTGAGATGGACGCTGCAGGCTACACCACCCTCACGCGCCAGTCCGGGCTCATGCGCGAGATGCAGAGCATCGCCAACAACATCGCCAACCTCTCAACGACAGGGTTCCGGCGCGAGGGCGTGGTCTTCACCGAACATGTGAAACGGCTGGACGGCGAGGCCTCCCTCTCGATGGCCAGTGCCAGCGCACGGCACGTCGATCTTTCTCAGGGCGGCCTCACCCATACGGGCGCCACCTTCGATTTCGCCATCATGGGAGACGGGTTCTTCCTGATCGAGACGCCGCAGGGCGAGCACCTCACCCGCGCCGGAAGCTTCACGCCCGACGCGGAGGGCGAACTGGTGGACATGGACGGCAACCGGCTGCTCGATGAAGGTGGCGCGCCGGTCTTCATCCCGCCCGATGCCCGGGACGTGGTTCTTGCCAGCGATGGCACGCTCTCGTCCGGGGGCCAGCCGATCGGCCGGATCGGGCTCTGGCAACCGACCGAGCCTCTCGACCTTCGGCACGAGGGCGGCACGCGCTTCTCGGCCGAAGCGGGGGTGGAGCCCGCGGCCGGCGCTTCGCTCATCCAGGGCTCGCTCGAGGAGTCGAACGTCACCCCGATCTCAGAGATCTCGCGGATGATCGAGGTGCAGCGCGCCTACGAACTGGGCCAGGGCTTCCTCGACCGCGAGGACGACCGGATCCGCAACACCGTCAGAATCCTCGGAGACAGCCGATGAAGGCGCTTCAGATCGCAGCCACCGGGATGAGCGCGCAGCAGACGCGCGTCGATGTCATCTCGAACAACCTCGCGAACATGTCCACGACCGGCTACAATCCCCGCCGCGCGGACTTCGCCGACCTCCATTACCAGCAGATGGTCCGCCCCGGCACCGTCAGCGCCGAAGACGGGCGGATGCTGCCCACCGGCGTGCAGCTCGGGATGGGCGTGCGCCCGTCGGCGGTGTCCGTCGTGCTTTCGCAAGGCGCCCTCGCCCAGACCCGCGGCGACCTCGATCTGGCGATCGACGGGCGCGGCTACATCGAGGTCACGCTCCCCTCCGGCCAGTCCGCCTACACCCGCGACGGGTCTCTCAAGCGCAGCGGAGAGGGCCTTGTCGTCACCTCCGACGGCCATGAGGTCGCCCCCGGCATCACCATCCCCGAGGATGCCGCGAGCGTTGCGATCAACGGCTCGGGAGAGGTATGGGCCTACTTCAGCGGTCAGGTCCAGCCGCAGCTGATGGGGCAGATCACGCTCAGCGGTTTTGCCAACGAGAAGGGGCTGGAAGCCATCGGCTCGAACCTCTTTGTGGAGACGGCCGCCTCCGGCGCCCCGATCGCGGGCACCCCCGGAGAGGACGGCTTTGGCACATTGCGGCAAGGCTATCTCGAGGAAAGCTCGGTGGATTCCGTGCAGGAGATCACCGAGCTCATCAAGGCGCAGCGCGGATACGAACTCAACGCCAAGGTCATCACGGCGGCCGATCAGATGCTCGCGGCAACGGCGCAGGTGAAATGATGCGCTGGGTCCTGCTGCTCCTCTGTCTCGCCTCACCCGCGCCGGCCGACACGGTTGTTGCCACCCGCACCATCCGCGCACTGGAGGTGCTGGGGCCCGGAGATCTCGCTCTCCGGCCCGAGACCCTGCCCGGAACGCTGACGGAACCTGCCCAGGCCATCGGGCTCGAGGCGAGGGTCACACTCTACGCGGGTCGCCCCGTCGGGATCGGCGACGTCGGTCCGCCCGGGATCGTCAACCGCAACCAGATCGTGCCGCTGGCTTACAGCCTCGGCGCTCTCGAAATCCGCGCCGAGGGCAGGGCGCTTGCTCGCGGAGGCGTGGGCGACGTGATCCGCGTCATGAACCTCTCCTCCCGCTCCACCGTGTCCGGCCGCATCGCCGATGACGGCTCGGTGCATGTCGGCCCCGGCTCCTGAAGGGACAATCATGCGACACCTGCTCCTGCTCCTCCTCGCCCTGCCCTCCTGCGGACGACTTGCCGAAGTGGGCAAGGCGCCCTCCTTCAGCCCGGCGGATGAGACCTTCCAGTATCACGCGATGTATGCCCTGCCGATCCCGGAGAACCTCGGGAATCCGGGGCCTACGGCGGGTTCGTCGCTCTGGGCGGGGGATCGCGCCTCGCTGCTCGGGGACCGCAGGGCCAGTCGCCGCGGAGACATCCTGACCGTCGCCATCGAGATCGACGACCGGGCCGAGATCTCCAACTCCACCGGCCGCAGCCGCTCGGGAGGCGAGAGCCTGGGCCTGCCGTCCTTCTTCGGCATCCCCCAGCGGATCGACCGGCATCTCCCGGACGGGGCGTCGATGGAGGATGCGGTCTCGACGAGTTCCTCCTCCAGCTACTCGGGCGACGGCTCGGTGCGCCGGAAGGAGAAGCTGACACTGCGGGTCGCGGCAACCGTCGTCGAAGAACTGCCGAACGGGGTGCTCCGCATTCAGGGCCAGCAGGAGGTGCGCGTGAACTACGAGCTGCGCGAGCTGGTCGTCACGGGCTATGTCCGGCCGGGCGATATCTCGCGCCAGAACGAGATCACCTACGACAAGATCGCCGAAGCCCGCATATCCTACGGCGGGCGCGGGCAGATCACCGATGTCCAGCAACCGCGTTACGGCCAGCAGGTGGCCGATATCATTCTGCCGTTCTGACATGATGCGTCTTGTCCTGCCCCTTCTTCTGGCAGTTCTGGGGCTCGCTGCCGGCATCGGCGGCGGGATCCTGCTCCGCCCCGGCACATCCCCGTCCCCGTCCGACGAGGCCGAGGCGGTTCATCCGGGAAAGGATGACGCCCGGCCAGCCGCACCCCGTTCCGTCGATCCCGCCGAACAGCCGGACTACGTCAAGCTGAACAACCAGTTCATCGTGCCGATCGTGGAGAAGGAGCGCGTAGCCTCCATGGTGATCCTGTCGCTCAGCCTCGAGGTAGCGCAAGGGGCCGGCCAGGACGTCTATGCGGTCGAGCCAAAGTTGCGCGACGGCATGTTGGGCGTTCTGTTCAACCACGCGAACACTGGTGGGTTTCGCGGTTCGTTCACCGAAGCTGCGAAGCTCGTGTCCTTGCGACGCGCGCTGCTGGAAGTGGCGGTATCCGTGCTGGGTCCGAAGGTCACGGACGTACTCATCACGGACATCATGCGTCAGGATGGATGACATACCCCGAGGTCTGGAACCAGAGCATCCAATCTTCCGCGTATCAGTGATCTGGACCGCGCTTCCTGAATTAAGCGAGGAATCGCGCTGGTCGAGCCGCTTGAGAAGCAGGCCGACGGCACCCTTGCGCGCGAGGTTCTGGTCTTTGCGTCCGAGTGTATCGAGTCCGGCCTGAACAACCGCGAAGTGGTTTATCTGTAAGTGATAACCTGAGGTTTCAGTCGCCATGGCCTGCAGAATTTTCACAGAATTAGGCCCAGAACCGTGCAGTTTCGGCCGAGGCTGTGTGGAAACCCCTACCTGTGGTAGACTTTCTGAGGTCGGAGGGGTTCGGGATGGCAGGTTTCATCGAGGGCGCCGAGCGCAGCCAGACGGTGCTGTTTCCGGATCGGCTTGAGGATTGGATCAGCGAGGATGCCCTTGTGCGCGTCGTCGATCTCTTCGTTGACGAACTGGATCTGGCGGAACTCGGCTTCGTCCGATCGGCTGCGGCACGCACGGGTCGGCCGGGGTATCACCCGGCCGTGCTGCTCAAGCTGTTCATCTACGGGTACCTGAACCGCATCCCGTCGAGCCGCCGACTGGAGCGGGAGGCCGGCCGCAACGTCGAGGTGATGTGGCTGACCGGCAAGCTGGTGCCCGACCACAAGACCATCGCCGACTTCCGGCGCGACAATGCAGCTGCCATCCGCAAGACCTGCGCGCAGTTCGTCGAACTCTGCCGCCGGATCGGCGTGCTGAAGGGCGACTGCGTCGCCATCGACGGAAGCAAGTTCAAGGCGGTCAACAACCGCGACAGGAACTTCACCAAGGGCAAGATCGCCAGCCGGCTGACCCATCTCGAAGCGGATGTCGCGCGCTGCATCAATGAGATGGTCCGGATCGACCGGCAGGAGGAGGGAGAGGCGCGGGCGGAGAAGGTTGCCCATCTCGCCCGCCGCTACGGCCGCATCCGGCGGGAAATCGAGCGGCTGAAGGCGATGGACAAGGCCTTGGCCGACGCACCGGACGGGCAGATCTCGCTGACTGATCCTGATGCCCGTGCGATGGCGACCAGTGCCAGGAACAGCGGCCTGGTCGGATACAACGCGCAGTGCGCGGTCGATGCCGAAACGCACATCATCGTCACCCATGATGTCACCAACCACGGCTTCGACCGCGACCAGCTGAGCCCGATGGCGACGGCGGCCAGGGAGGCTCTTGGTCACGACGACCTGCACGCAATCGCCGACAAGGGCTATTTCAGCGGCACCGAGATCCTCGCCTGCCATGAGGCCGGCATCACCACGACCGTGCCGCGGCCCATGACCTCCGGCAACGAGGCCAAGGGCATGTTCGTGAAGACGGACTTTCTCTACGACCCGGCGCGCGACATCTACACCTGCCCGGCTGGCAACGGGTTGACCTACCGCGGCACCCGCGAGGAAGGCGGCCTGCAGGTCCGCCGATACTGGATCAACGACTGCCAGACCTGTCCCATCCAGCGCCGCTGCACGAGCGGCACGGAGCGGCGGATCACCCGTTGGGAGCACGAGCACCTGATCGACGCGATGCGGGAACGCCTCGCCCGCGATCCCCGACCCGATGACGCTCCGGCGCCGCACGGTCGAGCATGTCTTCGGCACCCTCAAGGCCAGGATGGGCACGACCCATTTCCTGACGCGGCGTCTGAAGAACGTCCGGACGGAGATGGCGCTGAACGTGCTGGCCTACAACATGAAGCGGATGATCTCGTTGATCGGTGCCCGGCGCCTGATGGAGGCGATTCCCGGCTGATCGGCGGAAACGAGCGCCGCTATTTGCAACGAGGAGCCCCACGCGGCTCCTGCCGCCGCCGAACCATCCCCCAGATCCGCTTGCCGGAAATCCCACCCTACAGGGCGCAGGGCCGTTCCTAACGAACGTCAGGCCGGGAGTTTCCACACAGCCTCGGCCCGTCGCATGAAGCATCGCCCCTGCCCGCCTGAGCAGAACGACCTCTTCCGGCCGCGTCTCGTCGACATGATCGACATGCGTCACGAGCTGGTCACGTTGGCGGGGCTGATCGACTGGGAGTTCTTCGATCGGGAATGGGCGGGGTTCTTCCCCTCCATCACCGGGCGTCCGGCGACCTCGCCGCGGCTCGTGGCGGGGCTGCTCTACCTCAAGCACCCCTTCCGGCTTTCGGACGAAGCCGTCGTCGCGCGGTGGGTGGAGAGGCGTTGTTGCAGAACTCAGGCCTGGGGCGTGACCGCCCCTTACCCACGGATGCTCATGCCACGCGGGCGATCTCGGCGGTGCCGAGGGCGTTGAAGTGGTTGATGAGGGCGATGCGGATGTGGATTTCGGCTGCCAGGCGGTCGGGGTCTCTCGCGGCGATGCGCTCGCCGAAGGACTTAAGGCAGCGCATCCTGGCCTCGGCGCGGCTGCGGACGTGGTAATTCCGTCCACCGTTTCCACAACGCCCGGCCGTAGTAACGCGTGGCGCGCAGGATTTCGTTGCGGGCTCGAGCCGCGGGGCAATTCTCAGCGGCAACTTGAACAACACCTTAATCGACAAGCAGAACGGGATCGCCGCATCTGAGAAGACCGGCGGGCGCCCCGGACGGCCCTCATGCGGCGCGTGCCAAGCCATCTCCTTGTCCAGCCAGATCAGCAACGACCCGCGCCTGCGGAGCGCAGCGTTGTAGGTGGACCAGTTCGTCGTGCGGTAACGCGCGGGCTTGGGCTTGCTCATCCCATCCGTCTGACCGCATGAATTCGTGATGTGCATCCTTCACGCTCAGTGTTCTGCAACAACGCCCCGTGGACCTGAAAGACGTTCTTCGCGCGATCAACACCGACAGTCACAACATCCGACATGGTGGTTCCTTCCTAATTGGAGCCCCGATGACAGCCCGGAAGCCGCTTCGCGCCGCGCCCGGGACAGGGGCCGTCCACCACATTAAAATGCACACCAAAGCACAGCCATGTCACCTTGAGACGGGAGGTTCCTCCAGAAGCCCCACGTGCGCGGCAGCGCTGGAACGAGATGCCGGTTTCAAAGTCGTCGCAGTGCCTCGGCCCGGGCAAGGGCTGTACGGGCGGAACTGGTCCTCGACGTCCACTCCGCCGTGCACCGGGCGAGTGCCACGTTGAGCTCCGACCGGCGGCCGTCCGCCCATGCCTGGTAGGAAAGCGCAACCTGAGCCGCAGTTACCGGATCCAGGTCACTCGCCGGTAGGGCCTCCAGCGCCTTCAACCCGTCGAGGCAGCTCTGCCGCTGGCGCGCGACACGGGCAAGGTCTGCCAGACGTACGTCGAGAACCATTTGGGCCAGCTCCCGGAGACGGACAATCTCCTCCTTCTGCTTCACGCTCGCACCCCTTTCATCCTGCGCCTGATCCGCTCCGAGAATCGGATGGCCGCTGCGACCGCCTTGTAATGTTCGGGACGGATCTCTTCGCCAACGCGCACGGCGGCGTGCAGCGCGCGCGCCGTCGGGGGGTCCCGATGTATCGGAACTCCGGCCTCCGCCGCCCTTTCACGGATGCGCGCGGCAATCTCGTCGGTTCCCTTGGCCACACAGAGCGGGGCGCGCCGATCCCCGCGCTTCCAGCGCAGCGCGACGGCATAATGGGTTGGATTGACCACGACCACGTCGGCGCCCGCCACATCCTGAAGCATGCGATTGGTGGCAATCTCCATCGCCTTCTGCCGCCGCTGCGCCTTCACATGCGGATCGCCCTCGGCATCCTTGGCCTCGTCCGTAAGCTCCTTGCGCGACATCCGGTGGCGTCGGAGATGCTCGGCGCGCTGCCAGAAGTAGTCGATGAGGCCGATCCCGCCCGACAGGAGCACCACAATCGCGAGAAACTCGAGCATCAACATGAACATGCGGCCAACCGCGAGGCCCGGCGCCATCGCGAGCATGTCGAGCATCCCGGCCATGTGGAACGTGATGAAGAGCGCGAAGACCACCGCCACGAGGAGGAGCTTCACGAGGCTCTTGGCGAACTCGAACAGGCCGTTGCGACCGAAGCGGTTGCGAAAGCCGGATACGGGCGAGATCCGCTCGGTCTTGGGAGCGAGCTTTGTCGGCGCGACGACCAGGGCCCGTTGCGCCACCAGTGCGGCGACCGCAGCGAGGGCGGGTATCGCGAAGAAGGGCAGGACGGCGAGCAGCACAGAGCCGAGCAGCCCCCCCACCTGCGGCTGAGCCTTGTCAGACAGGAGCGTCGAGAAACGGTCCGCCTGCCCAAGGAGCGAGGTGCCCATGTCTCCCATCCGCTGGATGGCGCCCTGCCCGAGGCCCAGAGCCGCAAGGAGGAGACCGCCATAGCTGGCGGCCGTCACGAGATCCTGCGACTTTGGAAGCTCGCCCTTTCGCCGCGCCTCCTCAAGCTTGCGTTGGGACGGTTCGTGCGGCTTGTCCTCGTCTCCCTCGCTCATGGCGGCGCCACGAGGGAGGGATTGTCGAGGAAATCGCCGAGCCTCGTCACCCAGAGCCCGAGTGCAAGCGGGGCGGACAGGGCGAGCAGCACAAGCCCGCCGAATGTGAGGGCGGGCGCCCCCACAAAGAACACCATGAGTTGCGGCATGGCGCGGTTGATGATGCCGAGCGCCACGTTGAACACGAAGGACGCGGCCACGAACGGCATCGACAGCATGAAGGCGAGGGCGAAGGTGTGCACGATCAGGTGCAGGCCCCAGTCCGCCACGTCACCCGCGACCGGAAGACGCGCCGCGGGCAGGAGGTCATAGGACAGGATCAGAAACTCGGCCAGGCGCACATGCAGGCCTCCCGCAACCGCGATCGCGAGACCGGCGAGCGTCAGGACGTTGCCGATGACGGGCTGCGGCTCGCCCGACGGCGATCCGAACATCTGGGACAGCGACACGGCCTGGGCCGCGACGGTGCCGGCCGTCTGCAACGCCAGCACGAAGAGCCGCAAGGAGATCCCGAGAACGAGGCCGATCGCGGCCTCGATTCCGAGGGCCACCGGCGAGCCGTCGAAGGCGGGCACCCGGTCACTCACGGCCGGGAAGACGATGGCGGTGAAGGCAAGGGCGATGGTCAGCCGCACGCGGGCCGGCAGCGTCATCTCTCCGAAGGCGGGCAGCAGGGCCATGGCGGCTCCGACCCGGATGAAGACCAGAAAGCCCGCCCGGAACAGGTCCTGGACCATCAGGGTCAGCTCGGTGGCCTGTTCAAACAGGGTCATGCCGGCACGATGGCGACCATCGACGCGCGCGCTTCGGTGCCGATCTCGTCGTAGGACAGCACCGGCACCCTCAGACCCTTGGCCGCCGCCACGGCCCGGACGAAGCGGCGCCGCAGGGTCGAGGTGACCAGCGCGGGCTGGATGCCGCTGTCAGCCGCGCGCGCGAGCTTTTCGGCCAGGCCGTTCGCCAGCCGGCTGAAGGCCTCGGGCGGAAGGGCCACGTCGCGAAGGCCGCGACTGCCCTCGATCTGGTAGGTGGTAAAGGTCTTCTCCCACTCGGGCGCCAGCTGGATGAGTGGAATGGTCCCGTCCTCGCGCTTCAGTTCGGCCACGATCTGGAAGCCGAGCCGCTGGCGCACATGCTCGCAGATGTCCTCAGGCGCCGTCAGGGCCCGAGCCTCGGCGATCGCCTCGAGGATCAGCGGAAGGTTGCGGATCGAGACGCGCTCCTCGAGCAGGAGGCGCAGCACCGCCAGCAGCAGATCGACCGGCACACGATCGGGGACGAGTTCATCCAGGAGGCGGCGGTTGGCGTCGGCCCTCGCCCGGTCCGAGAGGTTGACGAACTCGTCGAGGAGCCGCCGCAGCCCCTTGAGCGTCAGCAGCCGCGCCAGGTTTCCCTTCAGCACTTCCAGCAGATGAGTTGCCAGCACCTCAGCGGGCGTCACCACGGTCAGCCCATTGAGAGCCGCTTCCTCCTGGTGATCCGCCGGAATCCACCGCGCGGGCGCGCCATAGACCGGCTCGCGGACGTCGAGGCCGTCGGGCGCATCGGCTCCTTCGGCCAGCAGGACGAGAACATGGTCGGGCATGAGGCGGTCGCGGACACGCTCCACCCCCTGAAGGCGGATCCGGTAGCTGCCGGGCGGCAGCATCGCCTCGTCCGTCACCCGGATCTCGGGCAGGATCAGGCCGAAGGCCCCGGCGATGTGGTTGCGCATGTTGTTGATCCTGGAGTCGAGCCCCGTCGCGGGATCGAGAACCATGCCCACCAGACTCGGCGCAAACTCGATATGGATGTCGTCGAAGTCGAGAACGTCGCCCAGTGGCCGCGCGCGTGGCTCCTCGACGTCCTCCGGTTCGGCGGCGAGAGCGCCCTCCTTTCCCTTGAGCCCCATGTAGGACAGCCCCGCAAGGAGCACCGCCGCGATCATGAACGGCCCGAACGGGAGACCCGGAACCAGCGCGAAGAGCGCCATGAGGAGTGCGACCGTCCCGAGCGCGCCGGGGTAACGGCCCAGTTGCTGGAAGAAGGAGACGTCCGCCGCCCCCGTGGATCCGCCCCGTGCCAGCAGGAGCGCGGCCGCGATCGAGATGATCACGGCCGGAATCTGGCTCACCAGACCGTCGCCGATGGTCAGGATGGCGTAGGTCTCGAACGCCCGGCTCAGCGGCATGTCGTGCATGATGACGCCGGCCAGCAGCCCCACGACGATGTTCAGGGCGGTGATCAGCAGCCCGGCGACCGCATCCCCCTTCACGAACTTGGACGCCCCGTCGAGCGAGCCGAAGAAGTTGGTTTCGGCCAGTTCCTGCTCGCGCCGCCGCTTGGCCTCGGCGTGGTCGATGGCGCCTGCGGACATGTCGCTGTCGATCGCGAGCTGCTTGCCCGGCATCCCGTCGAGCGCAAAGCGGGCGCCCACCTCGGCCATGCGCCCGGCGCCCTTGGTGATCACCACGAAATTGACGATGAGCAGGACGCAGAAGATCACCACCCCCATCATGACGCTGCCGTTCATGATGAAGCTGGCAAAGCCTTCGATGACATGGCCGGCGGCCGAGGTTCCGGTATGGCCCTCTCCGATGATGAGCTTGGTGGACGAGATGTTCAGCGACAACCGGAGCATCAGCGACGCCAGCAGGATCGTCGGAAAGGCGGAAAAGTCGAGCGGACGCTGGATGAAGAGCGTCACGGTGAACATGAGGATCGCCAGCGAGAAGGACAGGGCGAGGCCGAGGTCAAGCATCCAGGCGGGCACCGGCAGCACCATCATGACGATGACCGCCATCAGCGCGAGGGCCAGGAGAATGGTCGGCTGGAAGAGGTCCTGTCTGGAGAAACGCATCGTGTCAGTTCCCGAACAAGGCACCAAGAGGGGCGGCATCCAGCGGCACCAGCGAGCCCCTGCCCCGCAGCGCGCCGCTTGTCAGAAGCGGATAACGGTTGACGTGGAGGGCGGCCGGCTGGACCGCCGGGCCCCGGGGCACGCCGGCGAGCAGGGTGTCGAAGCGCGCCCGGTACCGATCGGCATGTTCGGGAGTGGCGGAGTGATAGGCCCCCGCGGCCATCGACCAGTCGGCCGATCGCTCTCGAAGCCGAAGCATGTAGTGCGCGGCATAGAGGGCGTTTGCCTGAGGGTCGAACATCTCATGCACGGAGGCGAAACCGTCCGCATGCCACCTGTGATTGATCTGAAAGCAGCCGACATCGAGGTTCCGCCTCCCGGCCAGAAGGACCTGCTTCACGAAGCCTTCCGCCTCGGCCCGGGTGGAGAACCAGTGGCTTTCACCGGCCAGGTTCACGGCCCAGGGCCAGGGGCGCAGCGCGCCTTCCGCCGAACGGCGGCCGGTCTCGGCCAGCGTGATCGCCTGAAGAACCTCCTCGGGCACCCCGGTTGCGCGGGCGGCGCGTCGTGCGGCCTCTTCGCAGAGCCCGGCGTCGTCGCCGCCACGCATCAGGGCATGCGCGGCGGAGGCCGGTTGGCTCAGGATGGCCAGAAGGCCGAGGAGGATGGCCCGCGCGGGGCCGGAGAGATCCATGCGAGGCTCCAGTGACTCACGATGAGGGCACTATGGAGCGCGAATCTTGGTAAAGGGTTACGGGCCTCCGCGAGAGGGGCCTGTTGCTGCCCGGCAGCCTCAGCCGGGGCTGCGACCGGGCGTGTGGAACGCCCGATCGCGCGTCCGTCCTCAGACGAAGCGGTTCCAGAGGTTCTCGAGACGCTCCTGCCGGCCCGAGCGGGGCTGGGGGTTGATGTCCTCGGCCAGAACGCGGGCCTCGATCTCTTCGAGCGACGAGGAGAGCATCGCCTTCGCCTCGGGCGTCTCCCATCCCGCATAGCGGTCTGCACGGGCCCGTTCCAGGCTGCCGTCCTCGTAAAGACGAGCTGCGGCCTTCAGGGCACGGGCGCAGGTGTCCATCCCCCCGACATGCGCGAGGATCAGATCCTCGGGATCGAGGCTCTGGCGACGGATCTTCGCGTCGAAATTCGTGCCTCCGGTGGTGAAACCGCCCGCCCTCAGCACCTCGTAATAGGCCAGCGCCATCTCGGGGTGGTTGTTGGGGAACTGGTCGGTGTCCCAGCCCGACTGGTAATCGTTGCGGTTCATGTCGATCGAGCCGAGGATGCCAAGGCTCGCCGCCAGCGCCAGTTCGTGCTCGAAGCTGTGGCCGGCCAGGATCGCGTGCCCCTGCTCGACGTTGAGCTTCACCTCGTTCTCCAGCCCGAACCGCTTCAGGAAGCCGTAAACCGTTGCCACATCATAGTCATACTGGTGCTTGGACGGCTCCTGCGGCTTGGGCTCGATCAGGATCGTGCCCTCGAAGCCGATCTTGTACTTGTAGTCCACGACCATCTGCAGGAAGCGGCCGGCCTGCTCGGCCTCGCGCTTGAGATCGGTGTTCAACAGGGTCTCGTAGCCCTCGCGCCCGCCCCAGAGGACGTAGTTCGCCCCGCCGAGCTTCTTCGTGGCGTCCATGCAGGCCTTCACCGTCGCCGCCGACCAGGCGAAGACATCCGGGTCCGGGTTGGTCGCGGCGCCCGACATGAAGCGGCGGTGCGAGAAGAGGTTGGCCGTGCCCCAGAGCAGCCGGGTCTTCGACCTCTCCATCCTGGCGCCGATGTGATCCACGATCGCCTCGAGGTTGCGCTTGCTTTCGGCGAAGGTCGCGCCCTCGGGACGGATGTCGGCATCGTGGAAGCAGAAGAAGGGCGCGCCGAGGATCTCGAACATCTCGAAGGCCACGTCGGCCTTCATCCGCGCCAGATCGAGCGTGTCGCCGAACCACGGCCGCTCGAGGGTCTGCGCGCCGAACGGATCGCCGCCCGGCCAGGCAAAGCTGTGCCACCAGGCAACGGCGAAGCGCAGATGATCCTCCATCCGCTTGCCGAGGATCACCTCGTCCGGGTTGTAGTGGCGGAAGGCAAACTCGTTGGAGGAGCCTTCGCCCTCGTAGCGGATCTGCGGGATACCGGCGAAGAAGTCGGTCATGTGAGGCTCCTGATGGCTGTCTGGGCGGCGCGGTAGCGCGCGTGTGCGTCGTCGAAGGCGGACGTGAGGCCGCGCTCGGGCGGGATGGTGCGGGCGATGGGCGGCAGGGTCGCGATCTCGGCCCCGGCCCCGGTCGCGGCCATCAGCGCAAGGCGCGCGGCCCCGAAGGCGCCGCCGAAGTCGCCCGCCGCAGGCAGCAGCACCGGCACGTCCAGCGCCGTCGCGATGGCCGACAGCCAGTAGTCCGAGCGCGAGCCGCCGCCGACGGCCAGAAGGCTCTCCAGCCGGGTTCCCGTCGCGGCCAGCGCGTCGCGGCAGTCGCGGATGGCGAAGGTCACGCCTTCCAGAACGGCCCGCGTTCCGGCGGCGCGGTCGGTCGCATGTTCGAGCCCCGTGAAGGCGCCGCGGATCGCCGCGTCGTTCAGCGGCGTCCGCTCGCCCCCGAGATAGGGCAGGAACAACGCACGCCCCGGCGCCTGAAGCGCGCCAAGGTCGCCGGTCAGCACCCGCGCCTCCTGCCCCACCAGCCGCGCATACCAGTTCAGCGCGTCGGTCGCGGCGAGGATCACGCCCATCTGGTGCCACGCCTCGGGCAGGGCGTGGCAGAAGGTATGAACGGCCGTCTCCGGCGCCGGCTGGTAGCCGTCGGTGGCGGCAAACAGCACCCCGGAGGTGCCAAGGCTGACGAAGGCCTCGCCTGCGCGGACCACGCCCACCCCCACGGCCGAGGCGGCGTTGTCGCCGCCTCCGCCCGCCACGACCACCCTTTGGGGCAAGCCCCAGCGGGCGGCCAGCGCCGGGCGCAACTCACCCGACACGGCCGAACCCTCGACCAGCCGCGGCATCGCCTCGCGCGTGAGGTCGGTCGCGGCCAGAAGTTCGTCCGACCAGTCGCGCGCACCGACATCCAGCCAGCTCGTCCCGGCGGCGTCCGACATCTCGGCGACATGCTCGCCCGTCAGCCAGAGCCGCAGGTAATCCTTGGGCAGCAGAACCCGCGCCACCCGCGCCCGGATCGCCGGCTCGTGCCGCGCGACCCAGGCCAGCTTGGGCGCGGTGAAGCCCGGAAAGACGATGTTGCCGGTGATGGCCCGAAACCGCGGATCAGCATCCAGTTCCGTCGCCTCGGCATGGCTGCGGGTGTCGTTCCACAGGATGCAGGGCCGCAGCACCTCGTCCGAGCCATCCAGCAACGTCGCGCCGTGCATCTGGCCCGAGAGCCCGATGCCCTTCACGCCCGCAAGCCCCTGCGCCGCAAGCTGGTCCATCACCGCCTCGGCCGCGGCGATCCAGTCGGCCGGCGACTGTTCGGACCACCCCTCGTGCGGACGGCTGACAGTGAGAGGCGCGCTCGCCTCGGCCAGCACGCGCTGGCCCTCGTCGATCAGGATGCCCTTGAGCCCGGACGTCCCGAGATCGAGACCGATATACATTCAGTTTACTCCCGCCCGTTCGGGCTTCTTTCCAAGGATGATCATGCCGAGGATCTCGTCCTCGGTGACGTCGCCCACCTGCTCCGAGCCGACCAGCACTCCGTTCTTCATCACCGAGATGCGGTCGCAGAGGTCCATCACGTCGTGGATGTCGTGGCTGATCAGGAAGATGCCGAGACCCTGGCGCTTCAGCTCCTGGATCAGCTCGCCCACCATCCGCGTCTCCTGCGGACCGAGGGCCGCGGTCGGCTCGTCCATGATGAGGATTCTCGCGTTGAAATAGACCGCGCGCGCGATGGCGACCGACTGGCGCTGCCCGCCCGACAGCGCCGCCACCGGCACCTTGAACTTGCGGAAGTTGGGGTTGAGCCGCCCCATGATCCGGCGCGTCTCGGCCTCCATGCGCGAATCGTCCACGAAGCCCAGCGGCGTGACCAGCTCGCGCCCGAGGAAGAGGTTCGAGGCCGCGTCGAGATTGTCCGCCAGCGCGAGCGTCTGGTAGATCGTCTCGATGTTGTAGCGGCGGGCGTCGCGGGGATTGTGGATCTCGGCCTTCTCGCCGTCGATGAGGATCTCGCCCGAGTCCATCCGGTAGGCGCCCGAAAGACACTTGATGAGGGTGGACTTGCCGGCGCCGTTGTGGCCGAGAAGCCCCACCACCTCGCCCGCATGCAGGTCGATCGAGACGTGATCCACCGCCCGGATGCCGCCGAAGCTGATCGAGATGTCCTTCATCGCCACCAACGGCGTGGCGCCGGCGGCCCGGTTCGGGTTGAGCGTCATTTGAAGCCTCCGGTCCGCTTGCGGTAGATGATGTCGATCAGCACGGCGAGCACGAGCACCGAGCCCACGACGATGTTCTGGAAGGGCGCATCCACGCCCACCATCGCCATCCCGGACTGGAGGGACTGCATGATGATCGCGCCAAGGATCGCGCCGTAGATCGTGCCCATCCCTCCCGAGAGCGCGGTGCCCCCGATGACGGCGGCGGCGATCACGCGCAGCTCGTCGAGCGTGCCGATGTCATTGGCGTGGTTCGTCAGGCGCGCCGAGGCCACCACCGCCGAGAGCGCGCAGAGCCCACCCAGCAGCGCGAAGATCTTGACCGTCAGGAGCCGCGTGTTGATGCCCGACAGCTCGGCCGCATCCGGGTTGCCGCCGGTGGCAAAGATGTAGCGCCCGAACCGGGTGCGCTTGGCGATCACCGTCATGGCGATGGCGACCGCGATCAGCACCAGCACCGAGACGGGCAGGCCGTATCCAGTCGTGTAGCCTTCGGGCATGGTCTCGCCGCGCGCCTCGAACAGGCGGCGCAGGCGGGCGGCCGGAACCTCGTAGGCATTGACGATGGCGACGAAGCCGAGGATGGCCGCCGCCACGAGGCCGCCCATCACCAGCTCGGCCCAGGCCGGCTTGACCCTGAAGCCGTGGACCTGCTTGGCCCGCCGCGCGCTCCAGAGGCTCCACAGGGCCGCGGCTGTGCCGAGGCCGCCGACGACCCAGGACCAGAAGGGGCCGATCGTGCCGTTGATCCCGCCAAAGAGCTGGAAGGTCGGATCAAGCGGCCCGATGGTCTGGCCCGAGGTCAGATACCAGGCGACGTTGCGCCAGATGAGAAGCCCCCCCAGCGTCACGATGAAGGAGGGGATTGTCAGGTAGCCGATCAGCCAGCCGTTGAAGGCGCCGATCAGCACGCCCACCACGACGCCCGACAGGATCGCCAGCGGCGCGATCAGCGGGTGGCCGAAGCCCATCCCCATCATCTGCGGCATGACCACCACCTGCATCATGCCCATCACCGCCGAGCAGAGCGCCAGCAGCGACCCCACCGACAGGTCGATGTGCCGCGTGACGATCACGAAGACCATCCCCGTGGCCATGATCGCGACCGAGACGGTCTGGATCGCCAGCGTGAAGATGTTGCGGGGGGTCAGGAACCGCCCGTCGGTCTGGAAATGGAACACGAGACAGAGCACGATGAAAGCGCCGATCATGCCCAGAAGGCGCGTGTCGATCTCCAGTGTCTCGATGAAGCTGCGCTTCCGGGCGGCGCCATGCGCCTCGGCGGTGTCGCTCATGGGGGCTCGTCCTGCTGGGCCGGCGTGGCGCCGGGGTCAGGGGCGCCCCGGCCGGCGGGGCGCCCGATCAGAGGCGGATCAGTTGCAGGGCGCCGGCCCGTTCGACACGCCCTGACAGAGCGCGTCCAGGCCGATCCAGCCGGCATCCACCACGACGGACAGGTTGTCTCTGGTGATCGCAATCGGCTCGAGGAACACCGCGTTCATCTCGGTGCCCTTCGGCGAGGTCCATTTCTGCGCGCCCTCGACCTCTTCCATCGCCGCTCCGCCAGCCATCGCGAGGGCGATTTCGGCCGCGGCCTTGCCGAGTTCGCGCGAGTCCTTCCAGACCGAGACGGTCTGCGTGCCCTGCGCGATGCGGTTCAGCGCGGCATGGTCGCCATCCTGCCCCGAGACCGGGATGCCCTGCATCCCCTGCGCCGTCAGCGCAGCGATGGCGCCGCCCGCGGTGCCGTCGTTCGAGGCCACGACCGCATCCACGGCATTGTCGTTCGCGGTCAGGATCTGCTCCATGTTCCGCTGTGCGTTGGCGGGCAGCCAGCTGTCGGTGTAGGCCTCGCCCACGATGGTGATGTCGCCGGCGTCGATGGCCTGCTGCAGGACCTCCTGCTGGCCGCCGCGCAGGAAATCGGCGTTGGGATCGGCGGCGTTGCCCTTGATCATGACGTAATTGCCCTTCGGCGCCTGCTCGAACACGGCCCGGGCCTGCATCCGGCCCACCTCGACGTTGTCGAAGGTCAGGTAGAAGGCGCGGTTGTCCTCGATCAGCCGGTCGTAGGCCACGACCGGGATGCCCTCGTCGGCGGCGGCCTGCACCGCGGGCCCGATGGCATCGGCGTCCTGCGCGAGGATGATCAGGGCATCGACCCCCTGCGAGATCAGCGCCTCGACATCCGAGAGCTGCTTGGCCGAGGAGGACTGCGCATCGGCCGAGACATAGGTTGCACCGGCGGCGTCGAGGGCCTGCCGGATCGCGGCCTCATCGGTCTTCCACCGTTCTTCCTGAAAGTTCGACCAGCTTACTCCGACGGTCAGGTTCTGGGCCAGCGCGGCAGAAGAAAAGCCAGCCGTGGCGACCACGGCGGCCAATAGGGCAGTTCGCATTTTCTAGACCTCCCTTGGTGCGGCGGAATCGCCGCCACAGGACAGGATTGGCCGGAATAATTTCAGTTGTCAAAGTAAACTTGACCCCCCAATCTGGATGTGCGCAGCTCAGATGCGCCCCAAGGCCGGACATCAACAAGTTGAAGGCAGTCGGCACAGGATCTGCAGCATCATTATTTTGGACGGGAAACAAATGTCTCGGCAGATCCGCAAGCGCGCCGCGCCCGAGCCGACCACTGGCTGCGGGCCCCTGATTCCGCCGCTCGCCGAAACCTCGCGCTCGCTGCGCCAGCAGGTGTTCGAGCGGGTGCGGGCCGCGGGTCTGACCGCCCGGGTGCAGGTGGCGCGCGATCTCGGCGTCAGCCCGGCCTCGGTCACGACCATCGTCTCGGAACTGATCGAGGCCGGGCTGGTCGAGGAGGTGGCCACCCGCCGCGGCGGAGAAAGCGGCCGGGGCCGGCCGGTCGTCGCGCTGGGGGTGCGGGGGGCGGCGCATCGCGTGGTCGGCCTCAAGATCTCGGATCGCGACCTGTCGGCCGTGGTGATGGACTTCGCCGGCCGGCTGCTCGCCGAACATCACGAGGAACGCCGCCCCGTGGCCCTGGCGCCGGCCGCGCTTCTCGCGGTGCTCGAGACGCTGCTCGACCGGGTGACGGCCAAGGCGGGCCTTGCGCGGCAGGAGCTTGCGGCGGTGGGCATCGGTCTGCCCGGCTATGTGGACAGCACCGGCGGGCGGGTGCTCTGGTCCTCGATCCTGGCCGAGCGGGACGTGCCGCTGGGGCGGCTTGCGACCGAGCGGCTGGGCCTGCCGGTGCAGGTGGACAATGACGCGAACCTCTGCGCGATGGCCGAACTGTGGTTCGGGGCCGGGCGTCGGCTGTCGGATTTCGTGGTCGTCACCATCGAGCACGGGCTCGGGATGGGGATGGTCACCAACCACCGGATCTTCCGCGGCGCCCGCGGCATCGGGATGGAGCTTGGCCACACCAAGGTGCAGCTCGACGGCGCGCTCTGCCGCTGCGGGCAACGCGGCTGCCTCGAAGCCTATGTGGCCGACTATGCCCTCGCGCGCGAGGCGACGACCGCCCTCAACTGGACGCATCGCGAAAGCCAGTCGATGGCGATCCTGCTCGAGAGTCTGCACGACCATGCCAAGGCGGGCAACCAGGCGGCGCGCTCGATCTTCCGACGAGCGGGGCGCTACCTCGCGGTCGGGCTGGCCAATATCGTGAATCTCGTCGATCCGCCGCTCATCATCCTCGCCGGTGCCCGGCTGCGCTTCGACTATCTCTACGCCGAAGACACGCTGGCCGAGATGAACGCCCTCGTGCTCGCGACCGGCCGCCCCCTGCCCGAGATCGAGATCCACGCCTGGGGCGAGATGCTCTGGGCACACGGAGCGGCCGCCCTCGCCCTGTCCGCGCTGGGAGAGCGGCTCGTTGCGCCTGTGCGCGACGTGGCCGCGCAATAGTTGGACGTGGCCGTTCGGCCACATGAAGAATCGCATGGAAGGCGGTGAAACCCCGGAACTTCCGGCGGAAATGCGCCATTGTGTCCTGACGACGCCCCGCTGTCCGGGGGCAGAACGGGGTCTGCCGGTTGTCGCAGCAGATTCTACCTGCAATAGTTTCGGCAGACATCTGTTTCGGGGGAGGTTGCGTGTCCGTCTCTTGCATCCGGTCGCTCGGCCTCCTTGCCGGGATTGTCGGCCTCGCCTTCACATCCGCGGCGCCTTCGGCCCAGACGCTGGACCGGCTCGAATTCCGCGTCGCCGGCGGCAATGACGAGGTCGAGCGCACGATCAAGGGCGCCTCGGCCCTCATCGCGGCCCGCGATGTCGAGGGGGGCGACGCGCAGGACCTGCTGAGCGCCGCCCGCGCCGAGTACGGACGCCTCGTGACGGCTCTCTATGGACTTGGCTATTACTCGCCGGTGGTCAACGTGCTCGTGGACGGACGCGAGGCCGCTCAGATCCCGCCGCTCGATGCGCCCGAGACCATCCGCACGATCATCGTCCAGGTCCAGGTGGGTCCACCCTTCCGCTTCGGGCTGGCCCGGGTCGCGCCGCTGGCGCCCGAGACCGAGCTGCCCGACGATTTCCGCACCGGCGAGCGGGCCCGAAGCACGCTGGTTCAGGATTCGGCGAGGGCCGCGGCCGATGGATGGCGGTCGGCCGGCTTCGCCAAGGTCGATGTCGGATCCGAAACGGTCGTGGCCGACCACGCCCGGCAGATCCTCGACGCCGATGTCCGCATGGCCCCCGGGCCGCGGCTCCGCTTCGGCGAGATGCGCATTGTCGGCGCCCAGCGGATGAGCGAGCGCCGCATCCACAAGATCGCGAACCTGCCCACGGGCGAGGTCTATGACCCCGAGGAGTTGCAGGACAGCGCCGACCGCCTGCGCCGGACGGGCGTCTTCCGCTCGGTCTCACTCACCGAGGACGAGGCGGTGACGCCGCCCGATCTGCTCGGCATCACCGCGACCGTGGTCGAGGAACTGCCGAGGCGCTACAGCTTCGGCGTCGAGGTCTCGAGCCTCGAGGGCGCCACCGTGACCGGCCAGTGGATGCACCGGAACCTGCTCGGCGGGGGCGAGCGGCTGACGGTGACGGGCGAGGTGGACAACCTCGGCGCGGCGAACAGCGGCGTGGACTACCGCCTCGGGGTGACGCTCGATCGGCCCGCGACGCCGACGGCCGACACGACCCTCGGCTTCGGCGTGCAGGTGGAGCGTCTGGACGAGGAGGATTTCCTCGCCGACACGATCACGCTGAACACCTCGCTCACGCGGCTGTTCAGCCGACAGCTCACGGGCAGCATCGGCGTCTCCTACGCCTATTCGGACGTCGAGGACGATTTCGGCCAATACGTCTATGAATATGTCTCGCTGCCGGGGACGCTGATCTGGAACAGGCGCGACAACGACCTTGACACGACCGAGGGCTTCTATCTGGCCGCCGGCGCCACGCCCTTCCAGGGCTTCGGCGAGACCGGATCGGGCGGGCAACTCACGCTCGACGGACGCGCCTTCTTCGGCTTCGGCGACGAGGATCGGCCCTTCGTCCTTGCCGGCCGTCTTCAGGCGGGCGCCGTCTTCGGCCCCGAACTGATCGAGATCCCGCGCGAATATCTCTTCTACTCGGGCGGCGGCGGCACGGTCCGGGGCCAGCCCTATCAGTCGCTCGGCGTGCGGCCCGACGCGAGCGATCCCGATTACAAGATCGGCGGCACGCGCTTTGCCGCGCTGTCGGCCGAATTCAGGGCGCCGATCACCCGGAACATCGGCGTCGTGGCCTTTGCCGACGCAGGCTATGTGACGGCCGACAGCATCGACTCGGACCGGGATGAATGGCACGCGGGCGCGGGCCTCGGTGTGCGCTACGCCACCGGCTTCGGCCCCATCCGGGTGGATGTCGCAGGCCCGGTGGGCGGCGACACGGGCGACGGCGTGCAGATCTACATCGGCATAGGGCAGGCCTTCTGATGCGGATCCTCCTCGTCCTCCTCTGGCTTCTCCTGCCCGTTGCGGCCTTCGCCCAGTCGGCGGAAGAGGACCGCGGATTCCTTCAGGCGCTGATCGAGGACAATCTCTCGTCCGCCGGCCGCGAGGTGAGGATCGAGGGCTTTCGCGGCGCGCTCTCGTCGCGCGCGACCGTCGAGCGGCTCACCATCGCCGACGATGAGGGCGTGTGGCTCACGCTGAACCGGGTGGTGCTCGACTGGAGCCGCTCGGCGCTGCTCACGGGGCGGCTGTCCGTGTCGGAGCTGTCGGCCGCCGAGATCCTGCTCGAGCGGCTGCCGGTGGCCGACGATGGCATCGACGTGCCCTCGCCCGAGGCGCGCGACTTCGCGCTGCCCGATCTGCCGGTTGCGGTCGAGATCGGGCGGATCGCGGCCAACCGGCTCGTTCTGGGTGCGCCCGTGCTGGGCACCGCCGTCGAGGCGACGCTGGAAGCGTCCGGTTCGCTCGCGGGCGGCTCGGGGCAGGCGCAGCTTCTGGCGCGGCGCACCGACGGGCCGCAGGGCGAGCTGCGGATGACCACGAGTTTCTCGAACACCAGCCGCCAGCTGGCGCTGGATCTGACCCTGGCCGAGGCGGCAAACGGCATTGCGGCAACCCTTCTGGACCTGCCGGGCAATCCTCCGCTTGAGATGACGGTGCAGGGAACAGGCCCGCTGTCCGATTACACGGCCGACATCCGACTCGTGACCAACGGCGAAGAGCGGCTTGCGGGGCGCGTGACGCTTCAGGGGGACGCGGCACAGGGGCGCCAGTTCGCGGCCGTGCTGGGTGGCAATGTCGCGCCGCTGTTCCTGCCCGACTATGCCGAGTTCTTCGGACCGGATGTGCAACTCGATGTGGCCGGAACGCGGGCCTCCGACGGGCGGCTGGACCTCAGCCGCCTCAACCTCGCGACGCAGGCGCTGCGGCTTGAGGGAAATCTCGTGCTCGCGGCGGATGGTCTGCCCGAGCGGATCGCACTCGCCGGACAGATCGCTTCGGCCGATGGGGCGCCCGTGCTGCTGCCCCTCTCGGGACCTGAAACGCGGGTGGATCGCGCGGACCTGAACGTGTCTTTCGATGCGGCGCAGGGCGAGGCATGGACCGCCCGGCTGCGGGTGGCCGGTCTGGACCGGACCGACTTCTCGGCCGCGAGCTTCGCGCTTGACGGTTCGGGCCGGATCGCCCGCGTCGAGGGCGGCACGGCGACGGTTTCGGGCAGCTTCGACTACGCCGCCGACCAGTTGCAGCCCGCCGATCCCGACTTCGCGGCGGCGCTCGGCCCGCGCATCGCCGGAGCGGCCGACTTCAGCTGGACCGAGGGCGCCGACGGCCTCAGGCTGCCGCGGGTGACGCTCGACGGCGACGACTTCGGCCTTCTGGCCGATCTGACGCTGGCGGGGCTGACGAGCGGCCTTGCCGTGTCGGGCGAGGCGGAACTCCGCTTCGAGGATCTCTCTCGCTTCTCGGGCCTTGCCGGGCGGCCGCTGGAAGGGCGGGGAACGGGCTCGGCCTCGGGAAGCTACGCCGCGCTGACCGGCGTCATCGACGCCGAAGCCGCCGTCACGGGGACGGATCTGGCCATGGGTCAGGCGGAGCTGGACAACCTTCTGCGCGGCACGTCGCAAGTGCAGGTCTCGCTTCTGCGCGACATCGAGGGCACGCGCCTGCGCGAACTGCGCATCGAGGCGCAGAGCCTAACCGCCACGGCCTCGGGCACGCTGGCCACCGCCGGAAGCGACATCTCGGCAAATCTGGCCTTCGCGGATCTCGGCGTTCTGGGTCCGGCTTACGGCGGGCGGATGGAGGCTGAGGCGCGCTTCACCGGCACGCCTGAGGCCGGCGAGATCGCGGCCACCGCGACGGGTCAGGATCTGCGCGTGGGCCAGCCTCAGGTGGACGCGCTCCTGCTGGGCACGTCTCGGATCAACGTGGCGGGGCGGCTCGAGGAGGGCACTCTCGTTCTCGACCGTGCATCGGTGAACGCCCGGACGCTGGATCTGTCGGCGGCGGGCCGACTGGCCACCGAAGGCAGCGATGTGACCGCCGAACTCGACTTCAGCGACCTTTCGGTGCTCGGGCCGGGCTATGGAGGCGCGTTGGCAGCCACGGCACGCTTCAGCGGCACGCCGGAGAATGCCACGATCACGGCCGACGCTCGGGGGACGAACCTGCGCGTGGGCCAGCCGACGGCCGACACCCTTCTGCGCGGCCAAAGCACCCTGGCGGCGCAGGTGCGGCTGGTGGATGGCGCGATCCGCGTGGACCGGGCCGACCTCCGCAACCCGCAACTCACCGTCGAGGCGCAAGGCTCGGCCGCCGGAGACGACCGGACGCTCACGCTCGACGCGCGGCTGTCGAACCTCGCGCTTCTGGTGCCGCAATTTCCCGGGCCGCTCACGGTGACGGGCACCGCCCGGAGCACGGGTGGCGGCTACCAGATCGACATGCGCGCCCAGGGCCCCGGCCAGATCAACCTGCGGGCCCAGGGCACCGCCGCCGAGGACGGCTCGGCCCTCGATCTGGCCATCACCGGCAGCGCCGAAGCGGCGCTTGCCAATCCGTTCATCGAGCCCCGGAACGTGGCCGGTCCCATCCGCTTTGACCTTCGGGTGAATGGGCAGCCCGCGCTGTCCTCGGTTTCGGGCCGCGTGTCGCTCGCGGGGGGGCGCTTCGCCGATACCGATCTGGGGTTGATCATCGAAGGATTGCAGGCCACCGCCGACCTCTCGAACGGGAGGGCGACGGTCGATCTTCAGGGCAGCCCGGCGGCGGGGGGTCGGCTGGCCGTGTCGGGAGCGATCGGGCTGGAGGCGCCCTTCACCTCGGACCTCGCCATCAACATCTCGCGCGCGGTCCTGCGCGATCCCGAGCTGTACGAGACCACCGCCAGCGGCAGGGTCACGATCCGCGGGCCGCTCGCCGGAGGCGCCCAGATCGCCGGGCGCATCGACCTCGAAGAGACCGAGCTGCGCATCCCCTCGACCGGGTTTGGCGGCGCGAACGGTCTGCCCAATCTGCAGCACCGCAACGAGCCGGCCGCCGTGCGGACAACCCGCGCCAGAGCGGGCCTGATCGACAGCGGCCGCGGGGCCGCGGGCGGTCGCTCGGCGGTGCCGTTCGGGCTGAACCTTCTCATCAGCTCGCCCGATCGGATCTTCATCCGCGGTCGCGGCCTCGATGCCGAACTCGGGGGTGAAGTCCTGCTGGCGGGCACGACCGACAATGTCGTGCCGAGCGGCGCCTTCAACCTGATCCGCGGGCGGCTCGACATCCTGGGAAAACGGCTTGTGCTCAGCGAGGCGCAGCTGCTGCTGGAGGGAGATTTCGTGCCCTTCATCCGCGTCGTGGCGTCAAGCCAGAACGACGGGATCACGACCTCGGTCGTGATCGAAGGGCGCGCCGATGAGCCGGAGGTGAGCTTCACCTCATCGCCCGAACTGCCAGAGGAAGAGGTCATCTCGCGCCTGCTCTTCGGCCGGGGGCTCGACACGATCAGCCCGCTACAGGCGGCGCAGCTTGCAAGCGCCGTGGCCACGCTCGCCGGGCGCGGCGGCGAAGGGGTGATCGGCCGGCTGCGTCAGGGCTTCGGCCTTGATGATCTCGACGTGGCGACGGATGCCGATGGCGGCACCTCGGTCCGCGCGGGGAAGTATATCTCGGAGAATGTCTATACGCAGGTCGAGGTGGACCAGCAGGGCCAGAGCCAGATCAACCTCAATCTCGACATCACCTCGAGCATCAAGCTGCGCGGCAGCGTCGGAACGGAGGGCGACACCTCGCTCGGCATCTTCATCGAGCGGGACTACTGAGGATCAGTGCGGCGCGGCGCGGACGGCATCCACCGCCGCGCCGAGCAGGACCGCGAAGGCGCTGAGATAAAGCCACACGAGCAGCGCGACCACGGCCCCGATCGAGCCATAGACCTCGTTGTAGTTCGCAAAGTTGGCGAGGTAGAAAACGAGCGCCCGCGAGGCCAGCGCCCAGAGGGTGACGGCGGTCAGAAGACCCCAGGTCACCACGGGTCTCGGGCTGCCCTTGGGCCGGTTCGGTCCGAGGCGGTACACCAGCGCCACCCCGAAGATGACGACGAGCATCCCGACGGCGACGTTGGCAAGCTCGAGAACCCTCTGGTTGAAATCGCCGAGCGGGATGACGTTCAGCACCAGCGGCGCGACGACCGAGAGCAGCATGGCGACCAGCCCGACCCCGACCAGCGTCAGGGTCAGCACGATCGCCCGCACGATATGCCAGGGCCCCATCCGGTTCGGAAGCCGGTGGGTGGCGTTCAGTCCGCGGATGAGGGCGGCCACGCCCGCGCGCGCCGACCAGATGGCCGCCCCCGTGGTAAAGAGGCTTGCCCATCCGAGATGCCGGCTGTTGGCCGCCAACAGCGCCTCCACCTGCCCCCGGAAGAGGGCGTAGGCCTGTTCGGGAAGGAAATCGGCCGCAAGGTCGATCTGCGCGCGGATCACGCTCGGATCCGAAGCCCAGCCCCAGATGGCGATGAGCGCCGCAACCGCGGGAAATATGGCGAGGAAGCCGTAGAAGGCGATCCCGGCCGCCGCAAGGTTGAGATCGGCCGAGTCGACCCGATCATAGAGCCGCACCAGCAGCCGCCACCGCGCATGCCAGAAGCCTTCGGCGCCCACACGTCACCTGTCGGGGAATGAAGAAGGCCCGCGAACGTCGCGGGCCTTCGGTTCTCTTTCCTCTGGACCGAAGATCAGTCTTCGAGCGTGGTCGGCGAGCTGTCGTTGTCGTCCGAAGCGATCAGCGCGATGATCGCCGCAGCGCCGAGCACCGGGAGGAGCACGCCGCCCAGGCTGCCGGTTTCTTCGGCCGCGACGACGGCAACCGGTTCGGCTTCGTCAACCACGACCACCGGGCCGCCAGCAAAGGCCGCCATGGTGGACGAGACGAGCGCAGCAGACGCCACGAGAGCAGTGAGTTTCTTCATTTGCGTTTCTCCAAGTATGATGGCCGCTTGATTAACTGATACCATAGGGGCAACTACCAGAAAAGTCCGAACATCGGGTTTACGTCAATCGATTGCCCGGCTGATTCTGACCTTTCCGAGCATCCGGTCGAATGTCTGCAAGCTCTGCCGGATCGAGCCGGCAGCATCGACCCAATATTCATTGGTGAACCGCCCCGTAGCCCCCTCACAATGCTCCAACACATGACGTGTCGGATAGTTTCGCTCGATGATTGTAATGGTTTTGGTGCCATTCGTTGCGAGCGTGCAACGGAACTCGCGCTTCACGGTCTGATCGAGCCCGTCGATCAGGTAATTCACCCGGCGATGGCTGCCACTTCCAGAGGCAATCTGCGAAGCGGAGGGAACTTCGGCCGACATCAGATCCGGGCCAAGCCCGCGAGTCGCGACAAGGATGCCGTCCCGCAGCGCAACAGTCCGATCATCGGTGGAGGACCATGTCACCACGTCACCGTTGATCTGGAACGGCACCATCAGGGCCCAGGCTCCGGTTTTCTCGACGTCCGCAACGATGAGCGGCGTTGTCACCCGCGAGATTTTCGCGCGCGTCAGGCTTTGCGGGCCGCTCGGCGGCCCGTCTTGCCGCGTGGTGATGCCCGCCAGTCCCTGCTTGAAGAAGGCGGCACGACCGTCGCCCTGCGACCCGCAGGAGGCGAGAAACGCGCAGGCGACGACGAAGGCAAGGGGGGTTGCGTGCCGCGTCACTTCCAGAATCTCCCCCATTGGTCGTCAAGCTCCTGCGCATGGTAATGCCGCACGGTCTCGTAGAGCCTGCCGTCGACACTGACCCGCGCGCCCCCATCCCGCGTTACGGGGCGGACAGTGAAGGCCGAGTTCTCCCGCGTCGGTTGCCCAAGCAGCGCCGTCAGCGGAATGTTGATCCGGATGCCCTTGTCGAACGACCCTTCGCCAAACTCTTCCGACGAGGCATCCGTGAGCGTGGCGAAGGCCCCGACCTTCCAGCCGTTCTCGAACTCCCGGTCGATGGACAGGGTGGCGCCGACGTCCCCCGCGAGATACCGGCCCACGTCAAGTTGCCCGACGAACTGGTTGCCGAGATCGTAATAGGCCGAGGCGTGGCCGGTCACGATGTCATAGGCTTCGTCGCCCGACAGAAAACCAAACCCCTGTTCGAACTCGCGCTTTTTCGCATAGTTGATCTCGGCGCCAAGCGCGAGACGGCTGTCAACCGGCTTCCAGAGCAACTCGGCCGACCCACCGCCGTACATGCGTTCCAGATAGCCGACCGTCACGCGGCTGTAGAAATTCCCGGCCGGGCGCGCGTACCAACTGGCCGTCAGGCTGTCGAGCGTGGTCTCGCCCTCGCGGCTGTAGAGGTAGTTGTCCGTCCGAACCCGCGGAAGCCCGGACACCGAGCGGTTCTGTCCGTCGAGGTTCCCGCCGAGCTTGTGGCTCAGAACGCCGGACAGCATGAGGCCGGGCGCGACCTCATACTGACCGCGAAGGCGAAGACCCACATCCGCGCGAATGGGCTCCTGGGGGTCGAACAGGCTTGTGCGCAGATAGGGCCCGAAGGACCAGTTCAGCCTGGGATACCGCTCGGGATCGAAGGCCAGGCCCTCGATCGGCGGGCCGGCCTCTCCCACGGCGACGCGGGGCCTGATCCGGGTGGCGGCGTCCGGCGCGAACTCCAGCCGTTCGAGATCGGATCGGCGCAGCGTGACCTTCGAGAGAGGCATCCCGTTGACGACCGGCACGATCTCGAAGGTCTCGACGGAGGCCGGCAGCGAGTAGGCCATGGCGCGGGCGGTCCGCCCGATCGCCTGCGACTCGGCGTCATAGCGGACGTTCTGGATGCGGATCTGGGCCGTCCGGCCGTCGGTGCCGAAGGCCTCGATCAGCAGGCCGTCGTTGTCGAGCTGCTTCTGCATGTTGTTTCGCAGGAGGCTCGTGGCGTCGGCCTGCGTCACCCACTCGGCCGACCAGGCATCCGGATCGGCCGCACGCGCGGGCCGCGGGCGGATCGGCGTCGGCGCGCCATCGACAAGCCCCGTGGAAACACGTTCCCGCGGGTTCAACACGAAATGCAGGCCGATGCCCACCTCGCTGCCATACATGTAGTAGGCACCGAGCTGAACGCCTTGCGACACCTCATATTCTGCGCCGAAGTTGAACGGGCTCTTGCGATCAAAGATGCGCCGGTCCTCGGACTCCTCCTCATAGGAGTCCGAGGAATATTCGACCTTCAGGCTCAGCTTGTCGGTAGGCTGCCACTCGATCCCCGCGAAGCCCGCGGCATCGCCCCGGAACCACTGGTCCGCATTCACCTCGCCGCCTTCGCTCTCGGTCGGCTGAAAATCGGGGCGGGTGCCGAAGCCTCCGAAGCTGCCGTAACTGCCGAGACGGCCCCAGCCCACGCCGGCCGTGACCTTCACGTTCGGCAGGACGTGCTTCGTCGCGGCGATATATTCGCCGCTGATGATGCCGGTGCCCACGAAATCCTGCAGGCCGACCGTGACGGAGGGCATGTAGCGGCCTTCGTCGAAGGCCCGGAAACGGAGGTCGAAGCTGCGATCGTAATAGGTGCTGAACTTGTTGACGCCCACCCGGTCCGCCTCGGGGATGGCGGCATTCCAGTCGCCGATCCCTTCGTAGCGGAAGCTTGCCGAGAGGCGGGGCGTGATCTGGAAGGTCAGGGTCGTCCGGGTGATGCCCGCAAAGCTCGAGACGCTGGTGCTCAGGATCCCGTCCGGCTGCGCTTCTCCCGAAGGCATGTCGATCAGGCCGGTCGAACCATACAGGTTGAACGTCGGCCGCGTCTCCGACAGGGCGGGGGCCGTCGCCGCAAGAGCGGCACAGGACACGCCTGCGAGAAGACCGCGCCGACGCGCGGTAGAAGGCATTGCCATGGTCACCTCGTTCGTTGACCGCACTCTAGGCAGCCCGTCCCCCGCAAACAATGGCCTTTGCCGATCGGCTCGGCAGAGCGTTGCCAGCTATCGCTTTGCCGCCACAACCTCGGGGAGTCTGTAGCCCTCAACCCACGAGAGAATCACCCGGCGCGCGGCCTCTGCATCGCCGGTCGCCATTGCGCTTCGCAGCGCCCGAAGGGCCGTCGCCATCTCGAGTTCGGAGAGGCTGTCCTCCTGCGCCCGGAGGATCTTGGAATGCGGCGTCGTGAGCAGTCCCTCGCCGATGAGCAGTTCCTCATGCAGCTTCTCGCCGGGACGAAGGCCCGTCACCACGATCTCGATATCGCCAAACGGGTGGCGCTCATCCCGAACCGACTTGCCCGCGGCCTCGATCATCTGCACGGCCAGGTCGCGGATGCGCACCGGCTTGCCCATGTCGAGCACGAAGACGTCGCCCCCGCAGCTTTCAGCCTGATGGGCGAAGGATCCCGCCAGCAGCACCAGACGCGCCGCCTCGGAAATCGTCATGAAGAAGCGGGTGACATCCTCGTGGGTCAGCGTCACGGGGCCGCCGCGCGCGATCTGCTCCTTGAAGAGCGGGATGACGGAGCCCGAGGATCCGAGCACGTTCCCGAAACGCACCATCGAGAAGATCGTGCCCTTCGACCTCTTGGCCAGATCCTGGATCACCAGTTCGGCCAGACGCTTGGAGGCGCCCATGACATTGGTGGGACGCACCGCCTTGTCGGTCGAGATCAGGATGAAGCGCGCCACCCTGGCCTCATGTGCCGCATCGGCGAGCGTGCGGGTGCCAAGCACGTTGTTGGCCAGACCGGCAATCGGATTGTGCTCGACCAGCGGAACATGCTTGTAGGCGGCCGCATGGAAGACGACCTCGATCCCGTGATCCTGCATCACCATGCGCGCGAGGCGCGAATCCGTCACCGAGCCGAGGACGGGCACGATCTCCACTCCGGTGCCCTCGGCCATCTCTCGCAGTTCGCGGTCGATGTTGTAGAGCGCGATCTCGCTGATCTCGAACAGCACGATGCACCGGGGGCGGATCAGCAGAAGCTGACGGCACAGTTCGGACCCGACCGAGCCACCCGCGCCGGAGACAAGGACCGAGCGCCCGACATAGGCTTCGGCGCCCTGCGGCAGCGCATCCTCGATCTGCTGACGCCCCAGGAACCGCCCGAAGGTGAAGGGAGAGAGGTTGTCGACAAGCTTCTCCTCGCCCACGAGTTGCGCGAAGGACGGAACCGTCTGGACGTCGAGACCCACCGCCTGAAGCCGCTGGACGATCTTCGCAAGGCGGGCAGGCGACTCCGATGGCATCGCCAGGAGGACACGCGTGACGTCGCGCTCGCGCACCAGCCGCTCGAGCCGCTCGGCCGGATGGACCTTGAGCCCGCCGATGATCATGCCGTGAAGCGTCCGGTTGTCATCGACGAAGGCGATGGGACGGATGGCCCCCCTCGACCGGAGCGCGGCCGCAAGCTGCGTGCCCGTGTTGCCCGCGCCATAGATGATGACCCGGCACCCCTTCTGCTCGACCTGAAGCACCCAGAGCAGGGCGTGCAGCATCGCCATCCGGGTGCCCACGGCAAGGATGAAGAACAGCAGGCCATGGAGGATGGCTGCCGCCGCAGGAACATCCACACCCGAAAGCGTGGCCACCAGCGCCAGCGCCATGGTCAGGATCGAGGCGAAAGCGGCGGTCTTCAGGATCGCCACCGACTCATAGGCATTGAGCTTGATCCGCGGCATCCCGAGCAGCATGGAAATCCCGCCCGCGATCAGCACGGAGGCCGGGAAGAGCACCCACTCGAATGCGGAGGCCTGACCCCGGATGAAGATCCCGGTCAGAAGCAGCGCGAGCGGCGCCACCAGAAGATCCGACAGAAGCATCGCGGCGCGCTTCTGACCTCGGGTCAGTCGGTCCACCAGACCGAACAGGAGTTTCTTCACTTGGAGTGCCCTGCCCTCTTGTCGCCGCGGTTGTATCGGACTGTCCGTCGTCCCCGTGACCGACATTGTTCTATGCCCAAGAAAACTCCGAAAATCGAATGAAGAAAGCCTAGTCGAGGCCAGGAATCACTACAAGCGTGGCGGCACTATGCTCTGCGTTCCTTTGCAAAAGGTTGCCGATTGCGCAACACCATGACGCGCGCAACCGTCTGGTACATGAGCGCCAGATCCAGACAGAGGGTGCGCCTCTGCTGATAGATGAGGTCAAGCTTCGCCTTTCGGGGGATACATCTCTCCCTGTAGGTGCGGTCCGTTTCCTCGGCCGTTCGGCATTGTGCGAGAAGCCATTCCTCGTGCCTGTGGAAATGAAGACTGGCCAGCCCGGTAATTCCCGGCCGGCTGCGCAGGACGCGCGCATAGAGGTCGCGGTAATCTTCGACATAGCGTCGAAGCGGAGGTCTTGGCCCGACAAAGCTCATGTCGCCGCGCAGAACGTTCCAGAGCTGCGGGATCTCGTCGAGGCGCGTGCGTCGCAGGAACCGGCCGGTGCGCGTGATCCGGTTGGCCTTGTCACCGCCCGAAACGCCTTCGTTCCTCGCGGCCGCCCGCATCGTGCGCAGCTTCCAGAGCTGGAACGGCTCATTCGGCGCCCTCATGCGCTCGGCCACGTAAAACAGCGGCCGGCCCTCGACGACAAGCAGGATCAGCAGCAACAGCGCGAAGGGCAGCGCCAACACAAGCACCAGCGCCAGCGCCACGATCAGGTCCAGCAGACGCTTCGCGGGGGTCACGCCAGCGCCCTCCACTCCGCCACAAGGCGCGCGGGCGCGCCGGCATCGGCGGGCATCGGACACAGCGCCGCCAGCCGGCCAAGCGCGAGACTGACCCGCGGGATCACGCCATCGCGCGGCGGATCCCACCTCCAGGCCAGCCCCGCCGCCTCAAGGAGATCGGCCATGTCCACCGGCGGCGCGGCCCCGAGGTTGAGCACCTCAGGCAGCGGCGCACCGCCGATCGCCAGCCGCGCAAGCCGCGCCAGCACATCGGCAAGGCTCACCGGGCCGATGTAGGTCCGCACCGGCCCGCCCGCGCCCGGCACGGGGTCGAGCACGATGATCTCGCCGGGTGCGCGCCGAGGGCCCAGAAGCGCATCCGCCCCCGCCACATTGCCCAGCCGCAGGATCGTGAGCCCCGGCCGCCCCGGTCCTCGCCACTCCAGAGCCGCGCGCTCCATCGTGAGCTTCGCCTCGCCGTAGGGGGTGTCGGGGCGCGGCTCGTCCTCTTCTGACAGATCCTCGCTGCGGGCCGAGCCATAGACGGCACCCGAAGACAGCAGGAACACATGGCGCGCGCCCGCGGCCTCGGCCGCACGGCAGCCAGCCATGCCCAGCGCCCCATTGTCCTCAAGCCGCCCGGCACGGCTCGTCACGCCGGCCAAGGTCAGCACGATGTCGGCGCGGCCGCCGGGCCATGCCTCCGACAGCATGTCCCAGGCGAGATCGGACGAGGCGCCGCGGCCATGCCAGACCGGGCTGAGCCCCTCGGGCGGCTCCTGCCAGGCGCGGCGCAGCAGGCACCCGATCCGCCCGGTCGAACCCAGCACGAGGAGACGGGCGGTCACTCAGTCCTCCTCCTCGAACCGTGTCCGCATTTCGCGCAGCACGGGCAGCACCGCGCGTACCCGCTCGGCGCCCAACGCCTCCACCACCTCGGCGATCAGCGGCGCAATGGCGGCCACGGCCGCATCGCGGGCGCTGCGACCCGAGGGGCTGATCGAGACGAACTTCCGCCGCGCATCGTCCCAGTCGGGCCGGATATGGACATGTCCCGCCCATTCCAGCTTGGCCAGAGTGTTGGTCATGGCGCCGCGCGTCACATGGAAGGCGCGGGCAAGCTGCGCGGGCGTCCGCTCTTCGGCGGCGCGCGCCAGATGGTTCAGCACGCCGAAATGCGACAGCTCCATCCCCTTCGGCAGCACCTTCGACAGCCGGTTCCGGGCAAGCTGGTCGGCCATGAACAGCTCGCCGAACAGCGCCACCGCCAGTTCCTCGGTCCGCTCCGCCATCAGGGGCCGTCGAACGGGCGGTCATGGCCCAGCGAAGGCACGCGATGGCGCGCCCGCTCGACCTGCGAGAGATCGAGATCGACCAGTGTCACGCCCGGTTCGGTGCCCGCATCGGCAAGGATCTCGCCCCAGGGCGCGATGGCGAGACTGTGGCCATGGGTGCGCCGCCCCTTGCCCCCGGCCTCTGCGTGAAAGCCAGTCTGCGCTGGCGCCAGCACGAAGCAGCCGGTCTCGATCGCGCGCGCGCGCAGCAGCACCTCCCAGTGGGCGGCGCCGGTCAGGTGATTGAAGGCCGCAGGAACCGTCAGGATCTGCGCCCCCGCCTGCGCCAGCCGCCGATAGAGGTGCGGGAAGCGCAGGTCGTAGCAGACGGTCATGCCGATCGCGCCGAGATCGGTCCGCGCAAGCACGGCTTTCGTTCCGGGCCGATAGGCTGCGGACTCGCGATAGACCTCGGTCTCGGACACGTTCACGTCGAACATGTGGATCTTGTCGTAGCGGGCCGCCACGCGGCCATCGGGCGCGATCAGGAAGCTGCGGTTGGCAAAGCGGCCGTCCGCGTCGTGCGTCCGCAGCCCGATCGAGCCCACCAGCAGCCAGATGCCCGAGCCCGCCGCCGCCTCGCGGAGCGCGGCCAGGGTCGCATCCTCTTCCTCATGGCGGAGGATCCGGCGCTGATGCTCGCGGCTGGAGGACAGGGCGTTGGTGCATTCCGGCGTCAGCACGAGCTCCGCGCCCGCCTCGGCCGCCGCCCGGACATGGCCAAGCGTCACCGGCAGATTGGCCTCCGGGTCGTCACTCACCGAGAGCTGGACGAGGGCTGCGCGCATCGCCTGTCAGTCCGCCAGCATCGGGTCGAGCTTGCCGGCCCCGTCGAGCGCGAAGAGATCGTCGCAGCCGCCGACATGCTGCCCGCCGATGAAGATCTGCGGGACGGTCCGCCGTCCGTGGGCGCGCTGGGTCATGGCGGCGCGAAGCGACGGATCGCGGCTCACGTCGGTCTCGGCGTAGCTGACGCCCTTGCGCTGCAGCAGCGCCTTGGCCGCCTGACAGTAGCCGCAGGTGGGCGTGGTGTAGATCTCGACGGACTTCATGGCATTCCCTTCCAGTCGTTCGTGACTATAGGGATTTAGGCGTCCTTCGCAACGCGCGCCAGCACGGCCACCGTGACATGGGTGGCGCCCGCCCCCTGGCAAGCCTCGGTCGCCGCGGCGAGAGTGGCGCCCGAGGTCATCACGTCATCGACGATCAGCACACGCCGCCCGCGCAGCAACGTGCCGCGCTTCGGATGGGGCAGGATGGCGCCGGTCATGTTGTCGAACCGGCCCTCCCGGCTGCGACCTTCCTGGCTGTGGGTGTTGCGCCCCCGCACCAGCGCGTCGGGACAATGGTCCAGCCCCGCCTGCCGGGCCAGTTCCGCCGAGAGCAGGGCCGACTGGTTGTAGCGGCGCCCCAGCAACCGGGTCCAGTGCAGGGGCACCGGCACCACCAGCACGCCGGGCGAAAGGAGGGGCCGCGCGACCCCGAGGATCCATCCCGCGGCAGGCCGCGCCAGATCCAGCCGGTCCCCATGCTTCAGCGCCAGCACAAGCTTGCGGGCGTTGTCACGATAGAGCATCGCCGCGCGCCCGTGGTCCCAGGGTCGGGCCGACGTCAGGCATTCGTCGCAATGAACCGGATGGCCGGGATCCTCGCCCGGCAGGGGGCAGCCGCAGAGCTCGCAGACGAGACCCGCTACGAAAGGTGTCGCGCGCCAGCACGGACCGCAGAGGCCGAAGTCGGTCGTGACCAGCGTCTCGCAGAGCAGGCACTGCGGCGGGAACAGAAGGCGCAGCGCCGCTTGCAATCCCATGCCGCCCCTCTTACCTCGCGCCAGAGGCCCCATGACCCCCACCCTGACCGACCGCACCGCCCTCGACCGCAACCGGACCCGCGCCCGCCGCGCGCCCGAACTGTTCCTGCACGAGGAGGCCGCCCTCGAGATCGAGGAAAGACTGGCCGAGGTTAACAGGAGGTTTACGGCCCCCGCCGTTGTCTCGCCCTTTCCAGACCTCTGGCGCGATCGGCTGCCGGATGCCCGGATCGTACCGGACGCCGATCGGCTTGCGCTCGAACCCGAGGCACACGATCTCGTGATACATGCGCTGGCGATGCACTGGGCGAACGATCCCGTCGGCCAGCTGGTCCAGTGCCGCCGTGCGCTCCGGCCGGACGGGCTGTTCCTGGGGCTCCTGTTCGGCGGGCGGACGCTCTCGGAGTTGCGGATCGCGCTCGCCGAGGCCGAGGCCGCGGTGAGTGACGGCCTCTCGCCGCGGGTGCTGCCGATGGCCGAGATCCGGGACCTGGGGGGCCTTCTGCAGCGGGCCGGCTTTGCGCTTCCGGTGGCGGATTCGCTCCTCCGCGAGGTGTGTTACCGCGACACGCTTCATCTGATGCGGGATCTGCGGGCGATGGGCGAGACCAACGCCCTCGACGCCCGGCTCCGCCGCCCGAGCCGGCGCGCGCTCTTTGCCGAGGCCGAGGCCCGCTACCCGCGCAGGGCCGACGACCGGATCGTGGCGAGCTTCGAGATCATCTGCCTGACCGGCTGGGCCCCGCATGACAGCCAGCAGAAACCGCTGCGCCCCGGCTCGGCCGCGCACAGCCTTGCGGATGCGCTCGAGGCGGCGCGGAAGGATGCCATCCGGACGGGCGATGGTTGACCCCGGACCCAATGCCTATATGTGTCTCACGGATTGAATGTATGGAAGCGGAATGACGCCGATGCTGCAAGCCACGCCGGAGCAGGCGCGAACCCTGGGGGCCGAAGAGCCGATTCATCCCGGCGAAGACCGGCTGACCCACGCGCCCGCCGATCACCCGGACCTGCCGCAGCCCAAGATCGGCATCCTGCTTGCCAACCTCGGCACGCCCGACAACTATGACTACTGGTCCATGCGGCGCTACCTGAACGAGTTCCTCTCGGACAAGCGCGTGATCGACTATCCGGCCTGGAAATGGCAGCCGCTTCTCCAGATCCTGATCCTGTCCAAGCGCCCCTTCTCGTCGGGCGCCAACTACAAGCTGATCTGGAACCACGACAAGGGCGAAAGCCCCCTCATGACCATCACCCGCGACCAGACCGCCAGGATCGCCGCCGAGATGCGGGCGCTTCACGGCAACCGGGTCATTGTCGATTTCTGCATGCGCTACGGCAACCCCTCGACCGAAAGCCGCGTGCGCGCGATGGTCGATGCGGGATGCGAGAAGATCCTCTTCTTCCCGCTCTATCCGCATTACGCCGGCGCGACCTCGGCAACGGCCAACGACCAGTTCTTCCGCGCCATGATGAAGGAAAAGCGCCAGCCCGCGGTTCGGACGGCGCCGGAATATTACGCCCATCCGCTCTACATCGACGCGCTGGCCCGGTCGGTCGAGCGGGCCTACGCCGAGCTTGACCACCGCCCGGACGTGCTCGTGGCCTCCTACCACGGGATGCCGAAACGCTACCTGCTGGCCGGCGACCCCTATCATTGCCAGTGCGCCAAGACCTCGCGCCTGCTGCGCGAGCGGCTGGGATGGGACAAGGACGCGATCGACACGACCTTCCAGTCGGTGTTCGGCCCCGAGGAATGGCTCAAGCCCTACACGGTCGAGCATGTGGCCGAGCTGGCGCGCGCCGGCAAGAAGCGGATCGCGGTGATCGCGCCGGCCTTCTCGGCCGACTGCATCGAGACGCTGGAAGAGATCAACGGCGAGATCCGCGAGGCCTTTGAAGAGGCGGGTGGCGAGGAGTTCACCTATATCCCCTGCCTCAACGACGATGAGGCGCATATCAAGGCGCTGGTCGCCGTGATCGAGGAAAATCTCGCGGGCTGGGTGGGCCGGGACTGAAACCGGCCCCGACACGGCTTGCGGAAACGAAAAAGGCGGCAGGTTTCCCCGCCGCCCCGTATCCCGTGTCGCGCCGATCAGTTGGCGGCGACGGCAGCCACGACCACCAGAAGCATCAGCGGAACGAGGATGCCGCCCGACGACGCGGTTTCGGCTTCCACGACGGCCGGCTCCATGACGGGTTCGGCCATGCCGCCGGCAAAGGCCGACGTGGCGGCGATGGACAGGGCAGCGGCGAGCGCAAGTTTCTTCATTTGTGACCTCCAGATTTGGCACCCGGTCATATTGAGCTGAGGCGGCCGGGTGCCCCCAAGACTGTTCCTCGTGATGCTGACTAAGCAGCATGCCGGAGGGAAAGCAACGAGGGTCGCTGAAGTTCCCTTGACTGTTGCAGCCTTACGTCAAATCAGCAGCACCTGTGTCCCCACCTTGGCGAGGGGGAAGAGCTGCTGGATGTGCTCGTTGTAGAGGCCGATGCAACCGTTGGACGATTTGCGCCCGATCTTGCGCGTGTCATGCGTGCCGTGGATGCGGTAGTAGGTCCAGGACAGGTAGAGCGCGTGGGATCCGAGCGGGTTGTCCGGCGCCCCGCCCGGCACCATGTCCGGCCACTCGGGGTTGCGCTCCTTCATGGCGGGCGTCGGACGCCACGGCGGCGCCACCACCTTCTGCACCACCTCGGTCCGGCCACGGCGCGTCAGATCCTCGGACAGCGGCACGGAGGTGGGGAAGAGCAGGTAGGTCTGCCCGTCCTCGGACCAGTAGTGCAGCGCCCGCGAGGTGATGTCGACCAGAACGGCGCCGTTGCGCAGGCTCGAGAAGTAGGGTTGCCAGTCGAGCATCCGGAAGCTCGAGATGTTGTTGCGCACCGGGCTCTGGGCTGCCGGAATGACACTTTCGGCAGCCTCCTGCGCGCGCGCCGGCAGCGCCATCGCGCCGAGACCCGCGGCCGCGCCCCACAGCAGCGTGCGACGGTCGAGCCTGTTCGATTGATCCGCACCCATTCCGCTCGTCTCCTTGATCGTGGTGCCCGAGATTTCGGACCGAAGCATCCTATCCTTCCGGGCCAGTGGCGACAATTCACGCCCGCGTCAACGCCGAACTGCCCGCCCGAGATGCGTTTGAACAGGCTGCGGCCTTTCTGTTATGAGGGCCGGAATGATCCTTGTGGGTGGATGACACATGAAGACTATCTCCGCGCTCGCGCTTTGCGGCGCCCTGGTCCTGTCGGCCTGCGCCTCGACCACCGAGGTCGCGCTCGGACCCGACGGCAAGCCGCTTCCGCAGGTCTACAAGATCGGCCCGGGCCAGCAGAGCGAGGTCACCTACCGCCTGCTCGATTCGGTCAACACGCTGCGCCAGGCCAAGGGCGCGGCGCCGCTGCAGCTCAACTCCGAGCTGACGGCCGCGGCCGCCACCCATGCGCGGGACATGTCGGTGCAGAACCGTCCCTGGCACTTCGGCTCGGACGGTTCCTCGCCGCTCCTGCGCGTGCAGCGGTCGGGCTACGGGGGCAAGCTCAAGGGCGAGCTGATCTCCGAGACCTACCAGACCGAGCTTGAGACCCTGGCCGCCTGGATGGAGCAGAAGGACACGCGCGACATCGTGCTGGACCCCACCGCCACCGATCTCGGCTTTGCCTGGTATCAGGAGCCGCAGGGCAAGATCTGGTGGACGGTCGTGACCGGCGCCGCGGGCCCTATGGCCGTCGCCGGTCTCTGACGCGCAGGTTTTCGGCGCCCCGATCAGGCCGGGGCGCCCTTGCCCGGTCAGGGCAGGATGTAGATCGGGGTGCCCACCCGCACCATCGCGTAGATCTCCTCGACCTCCTGATCGGTCACGGCAATACAGCCGGCCGTCCAGTCACGCTTGTTCGGACCGTTGTACTTGCCCCGGCCGTGGATGAAGATGTCGCCCCCGGGCTTCTTGCCCTCGAGGAAGGCCATCTTCTGGTCCGCGGTATTGGGATAGGAGATCCCGAGCGACAGGTGGTAGGACGAGCGCGGGTTCTGCCGGTCGATGAAATACACGCCTTCGGGCGTGCGGCCATCGCCTTCATATTGCTTGTGGCCGGTCGGCTTGAAGCCGAGCCCGATGTCATACTGGCGCAGGACCTTGGCCCCGCTCAGCAGGTACATCTTTCGCTCCGCCTTGTGCACCTGCACGCTGGTGACCGGCGGGCCTTCGTATTTGCGAATCTTCGAGTCACCGCATGCGGTCAACCCGAGCGCAAGGATGATCAGGGTAATCTTCAGAAATTTCATGTTCACTGCCCGACATGTTTTTTTGTTTCTGGAATAACCGGATTCGGTCTTCCTCGCCAGACAATCTTTGGACAGCTTGGGTTAAATCCGTCTGAAGCGTGGCCCTGACCTGCTCAGGCTGGCAGGCTGAGCCGGGCGGCAAGCTCCACATGCGCCGACCACCGGAACTGATCCACCACCTGCACCCAGTCGAGCCGGTAGCCCGCCCGCACGAGAAGCGCCGCATCCCGGGCGAAGGTCACCGGGTTGCACGAGACAAAGGCGATCACCGGCACCCGCGCGCGCGCCAGCGCCGCGCACTGCGCCTCGGCCCCGGCGCGGGGCGGGTCGATCACCACCGCCTCGGCCCGGCGAAGCTCGTCCGGCTCGAGCGGGCGGCGGAACAGGTCGCGCGTCTCGACCGTCACCCGCTTCAGGCCCTGCGCCTGCCTCCAGCCGCGATCGAGCGCCGCGGTCATGGACGCATCCCCCTCGACCGCATGGACTTCGGCCGCGGCGGCCAGCGGCAGCGCAAAGGTGCCCACGCCGGCAAAGAGGTCGGTCACCGTTCGCGCTTCGCCAATGGCATCGCGCACGGCGGCGAGAAGCGCGGCCTCGCCCTCGGCCGTCGCCTGCAGGAAGGCGCCCGCCGGCGGCACCACGCGGGCCGCGCCGAACGCCTGCGCGGGCGGCACGCGCAGCGCGATCGTCTCACCCTCCCACGTCAGCCGTGCAAGCGACCGCTCTTCGGCAATCCGGGCAAGCTCGGCGCGAAGCGGCGCGTCGAGCGCCTTGCCGCCCGTCACCGCCACGTCGGGCCCCCCCAGACTGCGCGTCACGGTCAGCGACAGCTCGCCCGAGCGGGAGCCGGCGGCCCGGACCAGCGTCTCGAGTGCGGGGATCGTCTGCATCAGGTCGGGATGAAGCAGCTTGCACTCGGGGATCGGGATGATCGTGCCTGACTGGCGCGCGTGGAACCCCACCAGCGCCCCGCCCTTCGTCCGCCGCCCCGAGAGGACCGCGCGCCGGCGCGTCGCGGGCGGCGAGACCGCCATCGGCCGGAACGGCGCCTCAAGCCCCTGCCCCGCCAGCGCCGAGCGCACGACCTCCTGCTTCCACCGCTCCACGAACCCGTCCGAGGCATGTTGCAGCAGGCAGCCGCCGCAGCTGCGGGCATGGGGACAGGGCGGGCGCACACGGTCCGGCGAGGGCGTCAGGATGCGCGGCGCGGCGATCCGGCCCTCGTGAACCTCGCCCTCGACCGTCTCTCCCGGCAGGGCGCCGGACACGAAGACACCCTGGCCGATCGCATCGCCCAGATGACCCAGCCTCTCGATGGTGACGATCACTCCGCGGCCTCTTCCTCGCACGCCATGAAGCCGCCGCTTTGCCGGTTCCAGTAGCGCGCGTAAAGCCCGTTCTGGGCCAGCAGCTCGTCATGGGTGCCCTGCTCGACCAGAAGGCCCCGGTCCAGGACGACGATCCGGTCCATCGCCGCAATGGTCGAGAGACGGTGCGCGATGGCCAGCACCGTCTTGCCCTCCATCACCCGCGCCAGCGCCTCCTGGATCGAGGCCTCGACCTCGCTGTCGAGCGCCGAGGTGGCTTCATCCAGAACGAGGATCGGCGCGTCCTTCAGGAAGGCGCGCGCCAGCGCGATCCGCTGGCGCTGCCCGCCCGAGAGCTTCACGCCGCGCTCGCCGAGGAAGGCGTCATAGCCGTGGCGGCCGGAATGATCGGCCATCGCGGTGATGAATTCGTCGGCCTCGGCGGCGCGGGCGGCGGCGATCATCTCCGCGTCGCTGGCATCCGGGCGGCCATACATGATGTTGTCGCGCGCCGAGCGGTTGAACATCGCCGTCTCCTGCGTGACCATCGCGATCTGGCGCCGCAGGCTCTCCTGCGTGACCGAGCGCAGATCGTGGCCGTCGATCAGCACCCGCCCCTCCTCGGGGTCGTAGAGCCTGAGGAGCAGCGAGACGAGCGTGGATTTCCCCGCCCCCGAGGCGCCCACGATGCCCAGCTTTTCCCCCGGCCGAACGGTGAGGTCGAGGCCATGAAGCCCGCCCGAGCCGCGTCCATAGGCGAAGCTCACCCGGTCGAACCGGATCTCGCCGCGCACCCTCGCCAGCGGCGCCGCGCCCGCACGGTCGGGCAGGGCATGCGGCACCGAGAGGGTGCGCATCCCGTCCTCGACCTCGCCGATCGAGGTGTAGATCGACATCAGCGTGAAGCTCACCCAGCCCGACATCTGCGAAATGCGCATGGCGATGGCCCCCGCCGCCGCGATGGCGCCCGCGGTGGCCTCGCCCCGCTGCCACAGAAGCAGCGTGCCGCCGATCAGAAGCACGGGCAACAGCCCCGACAGCGCCATCAGCGCCGAGCGGAACCAGGTCGAGATCACGCCGAACTCGAGCGAGCGGTCGCGGAAGCTCTCCATCGCGCGGAGCGCCACCTGATCCTCGAAGTCGGCATGGGCGAAGAGCTTGACCGTCTTGATGTTGGTGATCGTATCGACCACCTGCCCCGATACCATCGCCCGCGCCGACGCTCGGGCCGCGGAATTGACCCGCACCTTGGGCAGATAGTAGCGGATGAGGCCCAGGTAGGCCACGAGCCACAGGCCCAGCGCGAGGGCCACCCGCCAGTCCACCGACAGCAGATAGAGCGTCGAGGCCACGACAGAGGCCAGCGCGAAGGCGACCGTATTGATGATCTCGGTCACGGCGTCGGTGACGGCGCGCGCCGCCTGCATCTGCTTCTGCGCGATGCGGCCGGCGAAGTCGTTGTCGAAGAAGGTCACCGCCTGCCCCAGTGTCCAGCGGTGCAGCCGGCTCAGCACCAGGGGCAGGACGTTCGGCCCGATCACGATCGAGTTCGCGGCCGACGAGAGGCCGAACGAGACCGGCCGGACAAAGAGGTAGAAGCCCAGAAAGACCGCCAGAAGCCCCAGATGCTGCGAGAAGAACGCCTCCGGCCCCGAGTCCACGGCCGCATCGATCACCCAGCCGATGATCATGGCCGAGACGACCTCGAACGTGCCCGCCAGCGCCGACAGCGCCGCCGCAAGGCCGAGCATCGGCCAGGACCCCCGCAGGCACCAGCGCATGAAGGCGCCGAGGCTCTGCGGCGGGGGCCCGTCGGCCGGGCGGAAGGCGTCGATCAGGTTGCCGAGGCGCACGAGGTTCATTCCGCGGCATCCTCGGTGCCGATGAAGCCGCCCGACTGCCGGGCCCAGAACCGCGCATAGAGCCCGCCCTGCGCCAGCAGCTCGGCATGGCTTCCGGTCTCGGCCACCCGGCCCTCCTCGAGCACCACGATCCGGTCCATCGCGGCGATCGTCGAAAGCCGGTGGGCGATGGCGATCACGGTCTTGCCCTCCATCACCCGGTAGAGCGTCTCCTGGATCGCCGCCTCCACCTCGCTGTCGAGCGCCGAGGTGGCCTCGTCGAGGATCAGGATCGGCGCGTCCTTCAGCATCACGCGCGCCAGCCCGATCCGCTGGCGCTGCCCGCCCGAAAGCTTCACGCCGCGTTCACCCACATGGGCCTCGTAGCCGCGCCGCCCCTCGGGATCCTCGAGCGTCAGGATGAAGTCATGCGCCTCGGCCCGCTTGGCGGCGAGGATCATGTCCTCGTCGCTCGCCCCCGGCCGGCCATAGAGGATGTTGTCCCGCACCGACCGATGCAGGAGGCTCGAGTCCTGCTGCACCATGCCGATGGCGCGGCGCAGGCTCTCCTGCGTGACCTCGGTCACATCCTGCCCGTCGATGCGGATGTGCCCGCCCTCGGGGTCGTAGAAGCGCAGCATGAGTTTCACGAGCGTGGATTTCCCGGCACCCGAGCGGCCGACGATGCCCACCTTCTCGCCCGGCGCGATGGAGAGCGTCACCCGGTCCAGCCCGCCCGAGCCGCGCCCGTAGTGGTGCGAGACGCTGTCCAGCTCGATCCCGCCGGCCGTCAGGCGCAGCGGCCGCGCGCCGCGCCGGTCCACGAGGCCGATGGGCTGGGCGATGGTCTCCATCCCTTCGGCCACCACGCCCAGCGCCTGCACGAGCGAGCTGGTGGCCCACATGATCCAGTAGGTCATGTTGTTCAGCCGCAGCACCAGCGCCGTCGAGGCCGCCACGATCCCGACCGTCGCCTGCCCCTGATACCACAGAAGGATGGCCCAGCCGGTGACCGAGGTGATCAGCGCGCCGTTCAGCACCGTTAGGGTCACATCCATGCGCGTGATGATGCGCATTTCCTTCTGGAAGGTGGTGCGGGCATGCTCGATCGCCTCGCGGGCATAGTCGAGTTCGCGATCGTGGTGGGCGAAGAGCTTCACGGAGTGGATGTTGGTGTAGGCATCGACCACCCGCCCCGTCACCGCCGAGCGCGCGTCGGACGAGGCCTTGGCGGCCGGGCCCGCGTGGCGGACCGTCCAGCGCACCAGCATCCCGTAAAGGACGAACCAGACGATCAGCGGCAGCGCAAGCCGCAGGTCGGCATCGGCCAGCACGAAGACCGCGCCGATCACGGTGGTGATCGCGAAGGCGCCCGCGTCAAAGGTCTGGAACACCGCATCGCCCGCCGCGGGCGGGGTCTGCATGATCCGGTTGGCGATCCGGCCGGCGAAGTCGCTCTCGAACCAGCCGACGGGCTGGCGCAGGACGTGGTTGTGGGCGCGCCAGCGGATCAGCGTGCCGAAGTTGGGCAGGATGGTGTTGTGCAGCAGCGCCACGTCCACTCCCGCCACCAGCGGCCGCAGAAGCAGGATCGCCAGCGCGACGGCGATGACCTCAAGCCCGTGGCTCTCCCAGACCTCCTGCGGCGCGCCCTCGGCCAGAAGGTCCACAAGGCGCCCCACATACCAGATCAGCAGCACCTCGACCGAGGCGTTCAGCACCGACATCAGGCCCGTGATGGCAAAGACCTTGCGGAAGGGCTGCACATAGTCCTTCAGGAAGGGCCAGAGCCGGCGGGGCGGGGTATCGGTCCGGTCCCAGGGCGCATAGGGATCGACCAGGTTCTCGAAGAAGCGGAACATGGGGAGGGCCTCGTGAATGCCGCCAAGATATAGCCTGCCCTCCCGCAAAGGAAATGCGGAGAGTTCAGCCCAGCAGCGCCGCCCGGTCCAGCCGGAAATCCGAGGCGATCCAACGCTCCTCAAGCTCGCGAAGCCGGGCGCCGAGGGCGGGGCCGGCCAGCGCGGGCATGAGGTCGGCGGCCTTCACGGGGAAGCGGGCGCCGGCCCCCCGCGCCACGTCGGCGCGCCAGCCCTCGGGCGGTGGGGCCTCGGAGAGGGCCGCATGCAGCAGCACGGCCCCGGCGCCGAGGTCCAGGCCCAGACGGTAACCCTGCTCGGCCGGCGGCGCGCCCTCCAGCGCCGCAGCCCGCAGCCGGCCCAGCGCCGCCCCATCGGCGCGCGACAGGCGCAGGCGGTCGGCCACCTCCTCTCCGCCGAGGCTGGCGAGGCGCACGAGCCAGCCCGCGGGCCGGTCCTCCTCCAGATGGACCAGCACCGGCAGGGCGCGCGCCGAGGCGCCCGGCAGAACCCGGACGAGCACGCCCGCCGCCTCCATTGCCGCCACTGCGGGGGCGGGATCGTCGGCCGCGAGCAGCTTGCGCATCTCGGCCCCTACCCGCTCACGCGAGAGCTGGCAGAGCCCCTCGGCGCGCGCCGCGCAGGCCGCCAGCCCCTCGGCGTCGAGCCCTTCCGAGGGATCGCCATAGATGGCGTGAAAGCGGAAGAAGCGCAGGATGCGCAGGTAGTCCTCTTCGATCCGCTGAATCGGATCGCCCACGAAGCGCACGCGGCGGGCGATCAGGTCGGGCAGACCGCCGAGCGGGTCGATCACCTCTCCCGTTGCCTCGGCATAGAGGGCGTTCATGGTGAAATCGCGCCGGGCCGCGTCCTCGGCCACATCCGTCGAGAAGGCCACGACCGCGTGCCTGCCGAATGTCTCGATATCCCGCCGGAACGTCGTCACCTCATGCGGGATCCCTGAGGCAATGACGGTCACGGTGCCATGCTCGATCCCGGTCGGCACCACCTTGAAGCCCGCCGCCGCCGCGACCGCCGAGACGGTGTCGGGCACCGCATCCGTCGCAAGGTCGATGTCGGCCACCGGCCGCCCGAGCAGCGCGTTGCGCACGCATCCCCCGACGAACAGCGCGCGATGCCCGGCGGCGGCCAGCGCCGCGCACAGCGTCTGCGTGGCCGGCTCGGCAATCCAGTCGCCTTCAATCCTCACGCCCGCATCCTTTCGGCCAGCCCGTAGAGGATCCGCGCGGTGGCGCCCCAGATGTAGTAGGGTCCATAGGGCACCACATAATAGCGACGCCAGACGCCGCGCCAGAGCCGCTGCTCGACCCGGTAGTGCGCGAGATCGAGAAGGTGCGCGAACGGGACGGTGAAGGCCTCCTCCACCTCGGCCTCCTGCGGGATCGGCAGGAAGGGACCGCGCACCTCGGCCAGAACCGGAACGACCGTGTAGCCTGTCACCGTCTCATGCAGCGGAAGCCGGCCGATCAGATCGACCTGCGCCGGGGGCAGGCCGATCTCCTCCTGCGCCTCGCGCAGGGCCGCCGCCTCGGGGCTGGCGTCGCCCGGATCGATCTTGCCGCCCGGAAAGGCGATCTGGCCGGGGTGGTGCGCAAGATGCGAGGCGCGCTTGGTCAGGATGACCCGCGCCCCGCCCTCGCCCTGCCAGACCGGCACCAGAACGGCCGCCGCCCGCAGGCGGCGGTCGGGCGGCAGCACCGTGCCCGGGTTCAGGTCATGGTCGGACGAGGCGGCGCCGCCGCTCTGCAGCGCGCGGCGCAGCGCGTCAGGCATCGCCGCTCCCTGCGCCGGTCCCCAGCGTCGCGGGGTCGAACTCGTAATGCGCGCCGCAGAACTGGCAGTCGGCGGTAAGGATGCCCTCATCCGTCGTCATCTCGGCGATCTCCTCGGGCGCGTAGATCGACAGCGACTCGCGCACCCGATCCGCCGAACAGGAGCAGCCAAAGCGCAGGGTCTGCGCCTCGAACACGCGCGGTTCCTCTTCGTGGAACAGCCGCACGAGCAGGTCCGGCGGCTGAACCGACGGACCCACCAGTTCGAGATCCTCGACCGTGTCGAGCAGCAGGTTCGCGCGCGTCCAGTTCTCGCCCTCGTCGCCCTCGAGCAGGTCGTGGTGCTGCAGAAGCCCGCCCTCGCCCGATCCGCCCTCGCCCGCCACGCCGGGCGAGGCCTTGGGCATGTGCTGAAGCATCACGCCGCCGCCCCGCCAGTGAGTCGCGCCGTTGGCCGTGGACTGGCCGAAGGACAGGGCGAAGCGGGTGGGAAGCTGCTCGGACTGGGCGAAATAGGTCTCGGCGCAGGCGGTCAACGACCCGCCCGCGATCGGAGTGATGCCCTGATAGGGCACCATCCCCTGCCCCTGATCGATCAGGATGGCAAAATAGCCCTCACCCAGCTGGTCGAAGGCGGCGGCGCCGGGGGCCAGATCCTCGGCGACATAGCTCGCATAGGCACGGATCCGCGCGGGCTCGCCATCTTCCGGAGGGCTGTAATAGTCGGTGGCAATCATCCGCACCGCCCCGTTGCCGCGGATCTGCAGCGACAGTTTCCAGCGCAGCTTGATGGCCTGCCCGATCAGCGCGGTCAGCAGCGACGCCTCGGCCACCAGCGCCTCGATCTGCGGCGGATAATCATGCTTCGACAGCACTTCCTCGAGCACGCCATCCAGCCGCACCACACGGCCGCGGATGTCCGAGCGGTCAAGCTGGAAGGGCAGGACGGTGTCGTCCCAGGCGATCTGTGAACCGATGGTCATGGGGTTTCCTTGAGGCACGAGCCTTGGCATACCGACACAATATAGGCAGGACAACCGGGGGACCAAGGGCAGATGATCAGGCGGTACGGCGAGCCGGTCCGGGCAGACCGGCGCTACAGGCGCAGGGCGGGGGTCTATGCGGTGCTGCTGAGCGGCAGCGAGATCCTCACGACGTTCCAGGAACAACCCTTTGCCGAGTTCCAGTTGCCCGGAGGCGGGATCGATCCCGGCGAGCATCCGGTTGCGGCCCTGCACCGCGAGGTGATGGAAGAGACCGGCTGGCGCATCGGGCAGGCCTGCAGGATCGGCGCCTTCCGCCGCTTCACCCACATGCCGGAATACGACCTCTGGGCCGAGAAGCTCTGCACGGTTTACCTCGCCCGGCCCGTCCGGCGCCTCGGCCCGCCCACAGAACCCGGCCACCACGCCGTCTGGCTGCCCATCGACGAGGCGCTGAGGCAGCTGAGGAATCCCGGTGACCGGGCGCTTCTGGAACTGGCCCTGCGCTGATCTCCCGCGGGCCACGCGGCATCAGGGACGGTAGTCGAACATCACCCCCGAGACATCGTCCCGAAGATCCGCACGCCCCATCCGGTCGTGGAGCGACCAGACCAGCGCCTCCATCAGCGCCTCGGGGTTCAGCCCCGCATTGGCGTGCAGCAGCGTCGCAAGACCTTCCTCTCCCAGTGCATGACCCGCGACGTCGGGACATTCCGTCACCCCGTCCGACAGCAGAAGCACCCGGTCGCCCGGCGCGAGGCGACATTCGGTGCGCTCGTAGCTGGCATCCGGGATCAGGCCGATCGGCAGGCCGCCCTGCCCCAACATCTCGATCGTGCCGTCGGCGCGCATCACCACGGGGTGCGGATGACCCGCCTGAACCAGTTCCACCCGTCCGGTGCCGAGATCAATCTCGGCATAGGCCATGGTGAAATACTGATCGACCTGCAGCTCTTCGAGCATCATGCGGTTGAACCGGCTTGCCACCATGTCGGGCGGCCAGGTCTGCCGCCCCTTGCACCGATAGCAGTTGCCACCTGTCAACGCGAAGTTCCGGTCGGGAGAGACACCCGAGAGCAGCCCCGCCAGCCGCGCCGTCATCAGCGCCGAGGCGACGCCATGGCCCGAGACATCGATCGAGTAGATGGCGACTCGCCCGGTCGCGATCTCGAACGAGCCCGCCAGATCCCCGCCGACCCGGCCCGAAGGCCGCATCAGGAGCGTGACGGTCGAGTTGCCGAACCGCCGGTGCCGGTCCCGCGCGAGCGACTGCTGCAGCTTGCGGGCCTCGATCAGGTCGCGATCGAGCGTCTCATAGACGGCGCGCAGTTCGCCGAAGGCCTCTTCGAGCAGGTGGTTCTTGCCCACCAGCTCGGCCTGCATCCCCAGCACGCGCTCACCGGCGCGCAGCCGGGCGCGAAGTTCGTCGGATGCGACGGGCTTGACGAGATAGTCGTCAGCCCCGCAATCGAGGCCGTCCACGACCTCACCCGTGCCCGAACGCGAGGTCAGCAGTATGAAATAGCAGTAGTTTTCCCGTGGAAGCGCCCGGATGAGGCGACACAGGTCAAGCCCCGAGAGGCCCGGCATCATCCAGTCGCTCAGGACGATGTCGATACCCGCCGTGCCGCACAGTTCCAGCGCCTCGTCGGCCCCGTCGGCCTCGCTGACGCGATAGCCCCAGCGCCTGAGCGACAGCGCGAGCAGCCGCCGCTGGGCGCGGCTGTCATCCACGACCAGCACATGCCGCGACGGAGCGGCGGATCGGCGCGGGGCGACATCCGTCATCAGAAGGGATCGGGCGCTCACGAGTCTGTCTTCAAGATGGGCCTCTCGGCGGATTGCGCGCCAAGGATGCGGGACCGGAGCTTAAGGGGGGATGAAGGCTAAAATGGTCCGCATCGGCCGGCCTCGCGGTCATGCAACGTTAAGACGGGGCGGCGAGGGTCAGCCCGTGCGAAACCGGACGGGCGGACAGGATGATAGACTGGAACAGGATCGCGGCCCTGCGGGACGAGGTCGGCCCCGAGGGCTTTGACGAGGTGGTGCAGATGTTTCTCGAGGAGACGGACGCGACAATCCGAAGCCTCTCCGGGCGCCCGGATCCGGGCCTTGAGGAGATGTTGCATTTCCTCAAGGGGTCCGCGCTCAACCTGGGCTTCGTCGCCGTCTCGCGTCTGTGCGAGGAAGGAGAGCGGCTCGCAGCCGGCGGGCGGGGATCCGAGGTCAACCTCGACGCTCTGATCGCAAGCTACCGCCGCGCGCGGATGGATTTCCTCAAGGGGCTGGAGCCTAGATCAGGAATTCCGCCAGCGCCTCATCGCCCGTGATGTCGCGATGCTTGAGACCGGCCGCCTCCATCACCTCGACGAGACGTTTGAAATTCTCGGCCTTCTTCGTCTCGATCCCGATCAGGACCGAGCCGAAGTTGCGCGCCGACTTCTTGAGATACTCGAACCGCGAGATGTCGTCGTCGGGGCCGAGCATCATCAGGAACTCGCGCAAGGCCCCGGGGCGCTGGGGCATCCGAAGGATGAAATACTTCTTGAGACCCGAGTAGCGTTGCGCCCTCTCCTTCACCTCGGGCAAGCGTTCGAAGTCGAAGTTGCCGCCCGACGTCACGCAGACGACCGTCCGGCCGCGGATCTCCTCGGCAAGCTCGGGCAGCACATCCACCGAAAGGGCGCCCGCGGGTTCAAGCACGATGCCCTCGACGTTCAGCATCTCGAGCATGGTGATGCAGATCCGGTCCTCGGGCGCGAGCAGCACCTGTCCGGGCTGCGCCCAGTCGAGCATCGAGAAGGGCAGATCGCCCAGCCGCGCCACCGCCGCCCCGTCCACGAAGCTGTTCACCCGCGGCAGCGCCACCGGCCCGCCCGCCACAAGGGCCGCGCGCAGGCTGGCCCCGCCTTCCGGCTCGACGAAGCGGAAGGCCGTGCCGGGTGCCTCGGATCGCAGGAAGGCCGTGACACCCGAGGCAAGCCCCCCGCCGCCCACCGGCAGAACCACCAGATCCGGCGCCCGGCCCAGCTGCTCGAGCAGTTCCACCCCGACGCTCGCCTGACCCTCGATCACATCGGGATCGTCGAAGGGGGCCAGGAAGTGCGCGCCCTGCTCGGCGCACCACGCCTGCGCGGCCGCGAGCGTCTGGTCGAAATAGTCGCCCGTCAGCACGATCTCGACCGCCTCGCCGCCGAAGGTGCGCGTCTTGTCGATCTTCTGCTGCGGCGTCGTCACCGGCATGAAGATCGTGCCCCGCACGCCGAAGTGCCGGCATGCATAGGCCACCCCCTGCGCATGGTTGCCCGCCGAGGCACAGACGAAGGACCGCTGCTCGGGTCGCGCAGCGCGCACCTTGCGCATCGCCGTGAAGGCCCCCCGCAGCTTGTAGCTGCGCACCGGCGTCAGATCCTCGCGCTTCAGCCAGATCTCGGCCTGATACCGGGCCGAGAGATGGTCGTTGCGCTGGAGCGGCGTCTCGGGAAACAGATCGCGCAGGGCACGGGTGGCGGAACGGGCGTTTCGGGCAAACTGGGTCATGCGCACACCCTAGCCGCTTCCGTCAGCCTCCGCCACGCCCTCGCACGCCTGCGCCCCTTGTTCAGAACGGCGAAGTTCACTAGACCGGCGTGCGAACTTTCCCGCCATGGAGCCCCGCATGTCCGCCCCGAAGAAAGTCGTCCTTGCCTATTCCGGCGGGCTCGACACCTCGATCATCCTGAAGTGGCTGCAGACCGAATACGGCTGCGAGGTCGTGACCTTCACCGCCGACCTCGGCCAGGGCGAGGAACTGGAACCCGCCCGCGAGAAGGCGGTGATGCTGGGCATCAAGCCGGACAACATCTTCATCGAGGATGTGCGCGAGGAGTTCGTGCGCGACTTCGTCTTCCCGATGTTCCGGGCCAACGCACTCTACGAGGGGCTCTACCTGCTCGGCACCTCGATCGCGCGGCCGCTGATCGCCAAGCGGCTGGTCGAGATCGCGGCCATGACCGGCGCCGATGCGGTGGCCCACGGCGCGACCGGCAAGGGCAACGACCAGGTGCGCTTCGAACTGACGGCCTATGCGCTGGACCCCGCCATCAAGGTGATCGCGCCGTGGCGCGAGTGGGATCTGACCTCGCGCACCAGGCTGATCGAGTTTGCCGAGCAGAACCAGATCCCGATCGCCAAGAACAAGCGCGGCGAGGCGCCCTTCTCGGTCGATGCGAACCTCTTGCACACTTCGTCCGAAGGCCGCGTGCTGGAGAATCCGGGCGAGGAAGCGCCCGACTATGTCTATCAGCGCACCGTCGATCCCGAAAAGGCGCCCGACACGCCGGAATTCGTGGAGATCACCTTCGAGAAGGGCGACGCGGTGGCGATCAACGGCGAGGCCATGTCGCCGGCCACGATCCTGACCCGGCTGAACGAACTGGGCGGCAAGCATGGCGTGGGCCGGCTGGATCTGGTGGAAAACCGTTTCGTCGGCATGAAGTCGCGCGGCATCTACGAGACGCCCGGAGGCACGATCCTTCTGGAGGCCCACCGCGGCATCGAGCAGATCACGCTCGACAGCGGCGCGGGGCACCTCAAGGATTCGATCATGCCGCGCTACGCCGAGCTGATCTACAACGGCTTCTGGTACAGCCCCGAGCGCGAGATGCTTCAGGCGCTGATCGACAAGTCGCAAGAGCACGTCTCGGGCACCGTTCGTGTCAAGCTTTACAAGGGCTTCGCCCGCACCGTGGCCCGCTGGTCGGATCACTCGCTCTATTCCGAGAAGCATGTCACCTTCGAGGAGGATGCGGGCGCCTACGACCAGAAGGACGCCGCCGGCTTCATCCGGCTGAACGCCCTGCGGCTGAAACTGATCGCCACGCGCAACGCACGCGTGAAGGGCTGAGAGGCCCGCAGGCGGAACCGGCGCCGGGCGGCGCCGGTTGACCTCCTTTCCCAAGGGAGAGGAGACCCTGAAATGAGCCTCAAGAAAGTCCTCGGGTTGATGCTGGCCTCGCGGATGGCCGGGCGCGGCGGGCGCGCGGGAGGGCTCGGTTCGGCCGCCGCCCTTGGCGCGGGTGTCAGCAAGAAGGCCGGAATGGCCGCCCTTGCCTACATGGCCTACCGCGCGTGGCAGGACCAGCCGTCGCGCGCGCCGGGCACGGCCACGGGCGGCACGTCTGGCAGCGCGTCGGGCGGCATCGGCGGCATGATCGGCGGCGTCATCGACAGCCTGACCGGCCAACAGAACGGCGCGCAACCGCAACAGATGGCGGATCAACCCTTCGAAGAGGCGATTTCGGACGCAAAGGCCCTGCTTTTGCTGCAGGGGATGGTGGCCGCGGCCTGGGCCGACGGCGCGCTCTCGACGGATGAGCGGCAGCGCATCATCGACCAGCTCGACGCCGCGGGTGCCGACGCGGACGATCGGCGTCTGGTGGAGCGCGAGATCGCGCATCCCCAACCGCTCGACCGCCTGCTGGAGCAGGTGCGCGATCAGGAGACGGCCGAGCAGTTCTACCTGGCCTCGCGCGCGGCGGTCGATCCCACGACCAGCGCGAACCGTGCCTATCTCTGCACGCTGCGGGGCCGGCTGAACCTGTCGGAAGCCGAGGTGCGTGAGGTCGAGGCCCTCACGTCCTGATGCGATGGGCGGCGAGGCGCTCGTAATGGGGCAGCGCCTGCCGCACCAGTTCGGCATCCGGCGGGCTCAGGTCGGGAAGTGGCCCTTCCGGCTCGTCGAATCCGGTCGAGCGATGGACGGCGCCATACCAGTGCGAGGCCCAGATGCCATCCGACGGATGGCCGCCGGCCGGCCAGTTCAGCATCGCCTCGGAGTAAGGGATGCCGAGCCCCGCGCAGAGGTTCGCAAGCGCCGCTCCGGGGTTGCGCCGGATATCGGCGCTGTCGATCACCAGCGGCGGCCGGCCGAGCCAGCCTGCGACCTCGTCGAACAGCTCGGCCTGCTGGACGTATCCGATGTCGGCCAGCGTCGGACCTTCCCGCTTTCTGGCGTAGCTGGCCACGACGCGGGCCGGGTGACGAATCAGGAAAACATTTTCACAACTGCGCATGAAGCTCCGGTCAAAGCCCGGGACCAGGTGCATGGTCATCTGCTTCTGATAGAACAGCGGCTCGCCGCCGGGTGCATCGCCCGCGCAGCGACGCGCGATCACGTCCGGGTCGGTCTCGTGAGCGGCGAGGATCTGCGCACGCATCGGATGGTCGATCCCCGTGACCTTCAGATAGGCCGCGTAGAACGGTTCGTCCCACACGCCGCAGTCGCCGCGCGTCGCGAAGGCATACATCATGGCCGTCGAGAGGTTCCGCGGCCCCGACCACATCGCGATCCTCATGCCGCCACCATCGCCTTGTAGAGATCGCGGATCCGTCGCGTCATCAGACCCATGTCGCCCGTTCCGATCCGCCGACCGTCGATCGTGCCGACCGGGGTCTGCGCGCCGAAGGTGCCGGTCAGGAAAGCCTCGTCGGCCGAGTAGGTCTCGACCAGCGAAAAGTTCTTCTCGAAGACCGGAATGCCTTCCGCGCGGCAGATCTGGATGACTTTTCCACGGGTTATGCCGTTCATGCAGTAGTCCCCCGTGGACGTCCAGACCTCGCCCTTGCGCACGATGAAGAAGTTGCAGGCGTTGGTCGTGTTCACGAAGCCGTGGACATCGAGCATCAGCGCCTCGTCGGCCCCCGCCTTTTCGGCCGCGATGCAGGCGAGGATGCAGTTCAGCTTGGAATGGGAGTTCAGCTTGGGGTCCTGGCTCATCGGCAGGCCACGGATGTGCGGCACGGTCGCGAGGCGGATGGGACGTGGAACCCTGGGCCGCGAATGCTCCATGATGATGGCGATGGTCGGCCCCTGCCGCGACAGCGAGGGATGCTGGAACGGCCGGGTCTTGACGCCGCGCGTGACCATCAGGCGCGCGTGGGCGTCCGTGACCATTCCGTTGGCCTCGGCCGTGTCGTGGATCGCCCGCCGAAGCGCGGCGCGATCCAGCCCGATCTCGAGATCGATCGCCAGCGCCGCCTCGAACAGCCGGTCGAGATGCTCGTCAAGAAAAGCCCAGCGCCCGTCATAGAGGCGGATGCCCTCCCACACGCCGTCGCCCAGCATGAAGCCCGAGTCATAGACGGACACCAGCGCCTCGGCCTTGGGTAGGATACGGCCGTTCAACCAGATGCGGATCGTCTCGTTCCGGCTGTCTTCCTCGGCCTGATGGGTGGTGATCTGTTCGGTCATCATCGGCTCCCTGTTCGGGTCCGAGGCTAGACCGGCGGCGGCAGCGCGCCAAGGGTTTCGGCAAGCGGGCGGCCGGTGTGACACCCGCCGCCCGCAGCCTTGTTCCGTCAGCCCACCTTGCAGGCCGCCATGACGGCCATGTTCAGGATGTCGTTCACGGTGGAGTTGACCGAGCAGATCTGGATCGGCTTCGACACGCCGGTGAGGATCGGCCCGATGACGGTGGCCCCGGCCATCTCCTGCATCAGCTTGATCGAGATCGAGGCCGAGTGCCGCGCGGGCACGACGAGGATGTTCGCGGGCCCGCTCAGCCGGCAGAACGGATATTGCGCCATGGCCGCCGGGTTCAGCGCCACGTCCACGGTCATTTCGCCCTCATATTCGAAATCGACCTTCATCGCGTCCAGCACGCGCGAGGCAGCGCCCATCTTCGCCGCCCGCTCGGAGACCGGATAGCCGAAGGTCGAGAAGGAGACGAAGGCCACCCGCGGCTCCAGCCCGAGGTTGCGCGCCACGCGGGCCGACTTGATGGCGATGTTGGCCAGATCCTCGGGCTCGGGCCATTCATGCACCAGCGTGTCGGCGATTAGGACGATCCGGCCCTTGTGCAGCAGCGCCGTCACGCCCACGGCCCCGTCCGACGCCTTGGCGTCGAAGACGTGGTTGATGAGCTGCATGACATAGGCCGACTTGCGCGTGGCCCCGGTCACGAGGCCGTCGCCATGCCCATGCGCCAGCATCAGCGCCGAGAACACATGCCGGTCGCGCGTCGCCAGCCGCTGGATGTCGTAGCTGTCGAAACCGCCGCGCTGGAGGCGGTTGTAGAGGAACTGCTTGTAGGCATCCATGTGGCGCGAGTTGGCGGCGTTCACCACCTCGAGCTCGCGCACCGCATCGCCGAGGCCGGCGGCCTCCAGCTTCTCGCGCACATCATGCTCGCGGCCCACCACCAGCGCCTTGCCCATGCCGGCGCGCTGGTAGGCCACGGCGGCGCGCAGCACGCGCGGATCGTCGCCCTCGGCAAAGATCATCCGGGCCTGCGCGGCCTTGGCCCGCGCATGGATGCCCTGCAGGATCGAGGCGGTCGGGTCCATCCGCGACTTGAGCGCCAGTTCATAGCCCTGCAGGTCGATGATCGGGCGGCGCGCAACGCCGGTATCCATCCCCGCCTTCGCCACCGCCGGCGGGATCGTGTAGATCAGCCGCGGATCGAACGGCGTGGGAATGATGTAGTCGCGCCCGAACGAGAGCTTGCGGCCGTAGGCCATCGCCACCTCGTCCGGCACATCCTCGCGCGCAAGCGCGGCCAGCGCCTTGGCGCAGGCGATCTTCATCTCGTCGTTGATGGCGCGGGCGTGGATGTCCAGTGCGCCGCGGAACAGGTAGGGGAAGCCCAGGACGTTGTTCACCTGGTTCGGATAGTCCGACCGGCCGGTCGCCACAATCGCATCGGCGCGGACGGCGTGGGCCTCTTCGGGCGTGATCTCGGGATCGGGGTTCGCCATGGCGAAGATCACCGGGTTCTCGGCCATCGAGGCCACCATCGCCGGCGTCACCGCGCCCTTGGCCGAGACGCCGAGGAAGACATCGGCCCCCACCATCGCCTCTTCCAGCGTGCGGCAGTCCGTCTTGGCCGCATGGGCCGACTTCCACTGGTTCATGCCCTCGGTGCGGCCCTGCCAGATCACGCCCTTGGTGTCGCACATGATGCAGTTGTCGTGGCGCGCGCCCATGGTCTTGAGGAGTTCCAGGCAGGCAATCCCCGCCGCCCCGGCGCCGTTCAGCACGATGCGGCAATCCTCGATCTTCTTGCCAGACAGCTCCAGCGCGTTGATGAGGCCCGCGGCGCAGATCACCGCCGTGCCGTGCTGGTCGTCATGGAACACCGGGATGTCCATGAGTTCCTTCAGGCGCTGCTCGATGATGAAGCACTCGGGCGCCTTGATGTCCTCGAGGTTGATGCCGCCGAAGGTCGGCCCCATCAGCTTCACGGCCTGGATGATCTCGTCCGGGTCTTCGGTGTCCAGCTCGATGTCGATGGCGTTGACGTCGGCGAAGCGCTTGAAGAGCACCGCCTTGCCCTCCATCACCGGCTTCGAGGCCATCGCGCCGAGGTTGCCCATGCCGAGGATCGCGGTCCCGTTCGAGATCACGGCCACCATGTTGCCCTTGACCGTGTAGTCATAGACCGTCTCGGGCGCGTCGGCGATCGCCTGCACCGGGACGGCCACCCCTGGCGAATAAGCGAGGCTCAGGTCGCGCTGCGTCGCCATGGGCGTCGAGGCGACGATCTCGTATTTGCCCGGCCGCGGTTCGAGATGGTAGAGAAGCGCCTCTTCGGGCGTGATCTTTGTCTTGGTCATGAGGGGGCCATCCTGTGCAAGCACGGCCCTTCTAGCGCCGCGCCGCCCTCGCAACAATCACCAAGGATTTGCGGCTTTTCCCCGCAGAGGCGCTTTTGTAGGGTCGGCCGACCTGCAGGGGAGATGATGTGAGCGACGACACCGTCACGCCGATGATGGCGCAATATCTGGAGATCAAGGCGCAGCACCCCGGCGCGATCCTGTTCTACCGGATGGGCGACTTCTACGAGATGTTCTTCGAGGATGCGGCGCTGGCGGCCGAGGCGCTGGACATCGCGCTGACCAAGCGCGGCAAGCACAAGGGCGAGGATATCGCCATGTGCGGCGTGCCGATCCATGCCGCCGAGGGCTACCTGCTGACGCTGATCCGCAAGGGGTTCCGCGTCGCCATCGCCGAGCAGATGGAGGATCCGGCCGAGGCGAAGAAACGCGGCTCCAAGTCCGTTGTCCGGCGCGAGGTGGTGCGGCTCGTCACCCCCGGCACGCTGACCGAGGACAGCCTGCTGGAGGCGCGGCGGCACAACTTCCTCTGCGCATTCGCCGAGATCCGCGACGAGGCGGCACTCGCCTGGGCCGACATCTCGACCGGCGAATTCAGCGTCACGCCCTGCCCGCTGCCCCGCCTTCTGCCCGAGCTTGCCCGCCTCGCGCCGCGCGAACTGCTGGTGGCCGACGAACGCCCGCTCGACTGGATCGAGGAGGTGGGATGCGCCCTGACCCCTCTCGCCCGCGCGAGCTTTGACAGCGCCTCGGCCGAAAAGCGGCTCTGCACGCTCTTCGGGGTCGGCACGCTGGACAGCTTCGGCAACTTCACCCGCCCCGAGCTGTCGGCCATGGGCGCGCTGGTCGATTACCTCGACCTCACGCAGCGCGGAAAGCTGCCGCTCCTGCGCCCGCCCGTGCGCGAGGTCGCGGGCGGCACGGTGCAGATCGACGCCGCCACCCGGCGCAACCTCGAGATCACGCAAGCCCTCACCGGCGGGCGCGAAGGTTCGCTGCTATCAGCGGTGGACCGCACCGTCACCGCCCCCGGCGCCCGCCTGCTCGAGCGGCGGCTCTCCAGCCCCTCGCGCGACCTTGGCCTGATCCACAACCGGCTCGCGGCTGTGAGCTGGCTGACGGACGAGCCGCGGCTGCGCGAGGATCTGCGGGCGAGCCTGCGCCGCGTGCCGGACATGGACCGCGCCCTCTCGCGGCTCGCGCTCGACCGTGCCGGGCCACGGGACATGGCGGCGATCCGCGCCGGCCTCACGCAGGCCGAGGCCATCGCAGGCCGTATGCCGGCCGACGCACCTTCCCTGCTCGCGGAGACACTCGAGGCGCTCCGCGGCCACGAGAACCTCGTGGAACTCCTCGATCAGGCGCTGGTGGCCGAGCCGCCGCTGCTGGCGCGCGACGGCGGCTTCATCGCCCCGGGCTTCGATGGTGACCTCGACGAGACACGGCGCCTGCGCGACGAGGGCCGCGGCGTGATCGCGTCGATGCAGGCCGGCTTCATCGAGACGACCGGCATCCAGAGCCTGAAGATCAAGCACAACAACGTGCTCGGCTATTTCATCGAAGTCACCTCGACCCACGCCGAAAAGATGCTCTCACCCCCCCTGTCCGAGAGCTTCATCCACCGCCAGACGACCGCGGGGCAGGTGCGCTTCACCACCGTCGCCCTCTCGGAACTCGAAACGCGCATCCTGAACGCCGGGAACCGCGCGCTCGAACTCGAGAAGATGCATTTTGCGGCGCTGCGGACGGCGATCCTCGATCAGGCGGGCGCGATCGGCCGCGCCGCCCGGGCGCTGGCCGAGGTGGACCTGATCGCGGCCTTCGCCGACCTCGCCGTGGCCGAGGACTGGACCGAGCCGCAGGTGGACGACAGCCGCGCCTTCGCCATCGAGGCCGGCCGGCATCCGGTCGTCGAGCGTGCCCTCCGCCGGACCGGCACGCCCTTCGTGGCGAACGACTGCGACCTGTCCAAGGCCGAGACGCCGGCCGTCTGGCTCATCACCGGGCCGAACATGGCCGGTAAATCCACCTTCCTGCGCCAGAACGCACTGATCGCGCTGCTCGCCCAAGCGGGCAGCTTCGTCCCGGCCCGCCGGGCCCATATCGGCCTCGTCAGCCAGATCTTCAGCCGCGTCGGCGCCTCGGACGATCTGGCCCGCGGCCGCTCGACCTTCATGGTCGAGATGGTCGAAACCGCCGCCATCCTGAACCAGGCCGATGACCGCGCGCTTGTGATCCTCGACGAGATCGGCCGCGGTACAGCCACCTGGGACGGGCTCTCGATCGCCTGGGCCACGCTCGAGCATCTGCACGACACGAACCGCTGCCGCGCGCTCTTCGCCACCCACTACCACGAGATGACGGCGCTCGCCGGCAAGCTCACCGGCGTCGAGAACGCCACCGTGTCCGTCAAGGAATGGCAGGGCGAGGTGATCTTCCTGCACGAGGTCCGGCGCGGCGCGGCTGATCGGTCCTATGGTGTGCAGGTGGCGCGGCTCGCGGGCCTTCCCGCCTCGGTGATCGAGCGCGCACGTACCGTCCTCGACGCGCTCGAGTCCGGCGAACGCGAGAGCGGTCCACGGCGGCGGGCGCTGATCGACGACCTGCCGCTCTTTCGCGCCGCCCCGCCGCCGCCCGCCCCCGCCGCTCCTCCCAAAGCCTCGCAGGTGGAAGAGCGGCTGCGCGCGATCCAGCCCGACGACCTCAGCCCGCGCGAGGCGCTCAAACTCCTCTACGATCTCCGGGCCCTCCTGCCCTGAGATCGCTTTCATTCTGGTTCAAATATCCCGCGGGGGGCCCGACCCAACGGGTCGGGCGGGGGGCGCGCAGCCCCCCTCCGACATCGGCCCGGCTCAGGCGCCGGTGTTCGACGACACGCCCACCTGCGCGGGACGCAGCAGCCGGTCATGGATCATGAAGCCCTCGGTCATCACCTGGATGATCTGGCCGGCCTTGGTGCCGGGCACCGGAGCCTCGAACATCGCCTGATGCTGCTGCGGGTCGAACGTGTCGCCGACCTGCGGCGTGATCGGCCGCACGCCATGCTTGTTCATCACGTTGCGCAGCTCGCGAAGCGTGAGTTCCACCCCCTCGATCAGCGCCGCGGCGGCGGCCCGCTGCTCGTCCCCGGCCACCTCGAGCGCGCGGCTCAGGTTGTCATAGACCGGCAACAGGTCGCGCGCGAGGCGCGTGCCGCCATATTGCTCGGCCTCGCGCCGGTCGCGGTCGGCCCGCTTGCGGCTGTTCTCGGCATCGGCCAGCGCGCGCATGAAGCGGTCGCGCAGCTCGTCGCGCTCGGCGCGCAGCACCTCGAGCTCGTCGATCTCGGGCGCCTCCGCCAGTTCCGGCGCATCCACACTCTCGTCCCGGGGTGCCTGGTCCTCGGCCATCTCGTCTTTCCTTGCGTTCGTCATGCTCGTCATCCCTTGCCGCGGTCGGACACCAGCCGACCCACCAGCTGCGCCGTGTAATCGACGATCGGCACGATGCGCCCGTAGTTGAGCCGCGTCGGACCGATCACGCCAATGGCGCCGATGATCTTTCGATCCGCGTTCATATAGGGAGAGACCACCAGAGAGGAACCCGAAAGTGAGAAAAGCTTGTTTTCCGAGCCGATGAAAATGCGCACGCCCTCGCCCTCCTCGGCCAGTTCGAGGAACTCGGCGATGTCGCGCTTGCGCTCCAGATCGTCGAAGAGCGTTCGGATCCGCTCGAAATCAGCCGCCTCGGTCGATCCCTCCAGGAGGTTGGCGCGCCCCCGCACGATCAGGCGCTCGGACTGCTCGCCCGGGTTCTCCCACACGGCAAGGCCACTCTGGACCAGATCATGCGCCAGCGCGTCGATCTCCCGCCGGCGCCGGGAAATCTCATGACCGATGGTCTGGCGCATGTCGGCCAGCGTCCGGCCCTCGACCAGCGCGTTGAGGAAGTTCGCCGCCTCCCGCATCGAGGAGGCGGTCTGGCCCGGCGGCGGGCGGAAGACGCGGTTCTCGACATGGCCATCGGCGAAGACCAGCACGACCAGCGCCCGGTCGGCCCCGAGGCTCACGAATTCGATATGGCGGATCGGCGCCTCGTGCTTGGGCGACAGGACGAGGCTGGCACCGTGGGTGATCGAGGAGAGCGTCGCCCCCACCCGGTCGAGCAGCGACACCACGTCATGCTCGTTCCCGCCCATCGTGGCGTCGATCCGCTCGCGGTCCTCGTCCGAGACGGTGCCGACCTCGAGCAGCCCGTCCACGAACATCCGCAGGCCCAGCTGCGTCGGGATCCGCCCCGCCGAGACATGCGGACTGTCCAGCAGGCCCAGATATTCCAGATCCTGCATCACGTTGCGGATGGTGGCCGCGCTGACCTTCTCGGTCATGTGGCGTGTCAGGGTGCGCGATCCCACCGGATCGCCCGAGGCGAGATAGCCCTCGACCACGCGCCGGAACACCTCGCGCGAGCGGTCATTCATCTCGGATAGCATCTTGCTGCCTTGACTCATCACCCAGCCTTCAAGCGACTGCCGACTTTAGCGAGGCGGCTTGGTGCCCGTCAATCGGGCTGGCCTTCACTAAGGGTTGCATCTGCGCGCGCGGGCGGCCTATCTGGCCCGGTTCCAGACATGAGGTTTTCCATGCGTCCTTCCGGCAGAAAGCTCGACCAGATGCGGTCGGTGTCCATCGAGCCCAACGTGATGAAACATGCCGAGGGCTCGTGCCTCATCCGCATGGGCGAGACGCATGTGCTCTGCTCGGCCTCGATCGAGGACAAGCCGCCGCCGTTCCTGAAGAACACGGGCCTCGGCTGGGTGACGGCCGAATACGGGATGCTGCCGCGCGCCACCACCTCGCGCAACCGGCGCGAAGCCACCGCCGGCAAACAGAGCGGCCGCACGCAGGAGATCCAGCGCCTGATCGGCCGCGCGCTGCGCGCCGGCATCGACCGCTCGGCGCTGGGTGAGCGGCAGATCGTGATCGACTGCGACGTGCTGCAGGCCGACGGCGGCACCCGCTGCGCCTCGATCACAGGCGGGTGGGTCGCGCTGCGGCTGGCCGTCAACAAGCTGCTCAAGGCCGGGATCGTGGTCTCGGACCCGATCGTGGATCACGTCGCGGCCGTCTCTTGCGGGATCTACGCCGGCCAGCCGGTCCTTGACCTCGACTATGCCGAGGATTCCACCGCCGGCACCGATGGCAACTTTGTCCTGACCGGCCGGCAGCGGCTGATCGAGGTGCAGATGTCGGCCGAGGGCGCCAGCTTCTCGCGGGACGAGATGGGCCAGCTGCTCGACCTGGCCGAGGCGGGCATCGCCGATCTGGTGGCGGCGCAGAAGGCGTCGCTCGGATGACGCGGACGTTCTCGGGCGACCGGCTGCTGGTCGCCACGCACAACAAGGGCAAGCTCGAGGAGATCCAGCATCTCTTCGAGCCCTTGGGGATTGCGGTCGTCTCGGCGGGTGAACTGGGCCTGCCCGAGCCGGAGGAGACCGAAACCACCTTCGTGGGCAACGCCCGCATCAAGGCCCATGCCGCGGCGAAGGCGGCCGGCATGGTGGCGCTGGCCGACGATTCCGGCATCACCATCGACGCGCTCGACGGGGCGCCGGGCGTCTATACGGCCGACTGGGCCATGACACCCACGGGTCGGGATTTCGTCAAGGCGATGACCGACACATGGGCGAAGCTCGAGACGGCGAACGCCCCCTTCCCGCGCAAGGCGCAGTTCCGCTGCACGCTGGTTCTGGCCTGGCCCGACGGGCACGACGAGGTGTTCGAGGGCGTGATGCCCGGACAGGTCGTCTGGCCGATGCGCGGCGATCAGGGCCACGGCTACGATCCGATCTTCCAGCCCGACGGCAGCGATCTGACCTTTGGCGAAATGGACCGCTGGGAAAAGAACCAGATCAGCCACCGCGCCCGCGCCTTCCGCAGCCTGATGGCGGGGTGCTTCACGTGAAACGGATTTCCAGCGGTTCGCCCTTCGAGGCTGCGATGGGCTATTCCCGCGCCGTGGTGAAGGGCAACTGGTGCTTCGTCGCGGGCACTACGGGCTATGACTATGCCACCATGACCATGCCCGAGGGCGTGGCCGAGCAGGCCCGGAACTGCCTTGGCACCATCGCACGGGTTCTTGATGAGGCCGGTTTCTCGATGGCCGACATCGTGCGGGTGCAGTATACCGTCACCGACGCGGCGCTGATCGAGGCGCTGGCCCCCGTTCTGGGGGACGTGCTGGGCGAGATCCGTCCGGCCGCGACCATGGTCATCGCCGGGCTGATCCGCCCCGAGATGCTGGTCGAGATCGAGGTGACGGCCTTCAAGGGGTAGCGATGGACGACTGGCGGAACGGCGGCTTCGGGCTTTACCTGCACTGGCCGTTCTGTCAGTCGAAATGCCCCTACTGCGACTTCAATTCCCACGTCGCGGCCACCATCGACCAGAGCCGCTGGCAGCGGGCCTACCTGTCCGAAATCCGCCGTCTGGGCAACGAGACCGAAGGACGGGTGCTGAACTCGGTCTTCTTCGGCGGCGGCACGCCCTCGCTGATGGAGCCCGAGCTGGTGGCCGCCATCCTCGAGACGGTGCGGGCCACCTGGCCGCTTGCCAACGATCTGGAAGTGACACTTGAGGCCAACCCCGGATCGGTCGAGGCTGGCCGCTTCCGCGGCTTCCGCGACGCCGGCGTCAACCGGATCTCGATGGGGATACAGGCGCTGAACGACGCCGACCTCCGCCAGCTCGGGCGGCTGCATACGGTGGCCGAGGCGCGCGCGGCCTTCGACGTGGCGCGCGCGACCTTCGACCGGGTGAGCTTCGACCTGATCTATGCCCGGCAGGACCAGTCACTCGCGGACTGGCGACAGGAACTGTCGGAGGCGCTGGCCATGGCGGCGGATCACCTCTCGATGTATCAGCTCACGATCGAGGACGGCACGGCCTTTGGCGAGCGGTTCAAGCGCGGCAAGCTGAGAGGCCTGCCGGAAGAGGAACTGTCGGCCGACATGTATGCGCTGACGCAGGATCTGTGCGACGCGGCCGGCCTGCCCGCCTACGAAATCTCGAACCACGCACAACCGGGCGCCGAATCACGCCACAATCTGATCTACTGGCGGGGCGGCGACTATGCCGGAGCCGGCCCCGGCGCTCATGGTCGCGTCAGTCTGGCGACCGGCCGCTGGGCAACGGAGGCACCAAAAGCGCCCGGCGGATGGCTGGAACGTGTCGAACGCGACGGAAACGGCGAGCTGCCGCGCGTAAGGCTGGACCGCGAGGACCATGCGCTGGAATATCTGATGATGGCGCTGCGATTGCGCGAGGGCCTGGACAGCGAGCGTCATGCCGCGCTGGCCGGGCGACCACTGGACGAGCGGCGGGTCACCGACCTGCAGGAGATGGGCATGATCGAAACAGACGGCGCGCGGCTGCGCGCAACCACCCGGGGCCGCATGGTCCTGAACTCCGTCATCGCCTCATTGGCGGGTGAGTGACATGCGGCTGCTGTGGGTCTCGGCCGGTCTCACGTCGCTGGGGCTCGGAACGCTCGGCATCTTCCTGCCGCTGCTTCCGACCGTACCGTTCCTGCTGCTGGCAGCCTTCTGCTTCGCCCGCTCGTCCGAGCGGTTGCATCACTGGCTGGTCACCCACCCCGTCCTGGGGCCGCCGATCCAGGATTGGCAACGTTCGGGCGCCATCTCGATCAAGGGCAAGCGGATGGCCACCGTGTCGATGCTGGCGGTCTTCGGCTTTTCGGTCGGGATGGAGCTTCGCCCGGCCATCCTCGCCGTTCAGGCGGCCGTGCTCTGCGCCACCAGCATATTCATATGGACCCGTCCCTCGGCATGACCGAGAGGGTGCGGCAGAGCGTGTCCAGATCGTCGAGCGTGTTGTAGCGGATCGTCAGGCGCCCGCTTTCTCCACCCGGCTCGTGATCGATCGTGACCGCCATCTTGAGATTGGCCGAAAGATCGGCCTCCAGAGCCCGCGTATCCGCATCCTTCTCGCGCCCACCGCGCGGGGCGCTCGGCTTCCGCTTGTCGGTGGCGCCCCGGGCGAGCCGCTCGGTGTCACGGACCGACAGGTTCCGCGAGATCACCTGACGCGCCAGATCCGAGGCGTTCGGCGTTGTGATCAGGGCGCGCGCATGGCCCGCCGTCAGCTTCCCCTCACGCAGCCAGCCTTGGACTTCGTCAGGAAGTTGAAGCAATCTCAACAGGTTAGCGATGTGAGAGCGGCTTTTGGAGAGCGCCTCGGCCAGCTTTTCCTGCGTATGGCCAAACCGGTCCATCAGCTGACGGTAGCCCATGGCCTCTTCGATCGCGTTGAGATCCGCGCGCTGGATGTTCTCGATGATCGCAACCTCGAGAACCTCGGTGTCGTCGAACTCGCGCACGATGACGGGCAGCTCATGCACCTGCGCAAGCTGGGACGCACGCCAGCGCCGCTCACCCGCCACGATCTCGTAGCGGTCGGTCTCGGGGATCGGTCGGACGATCAGCGGCTGGATGACGCCCTTCTGCCGGATCGATGCCGCCAGATCCTCCAGCGCCTCCGGGCCAAAATCACGGCGCGGCTGGTTGGGGTTGGGAACCAGCTTCTCGACAGGCACCAGAAGGTCTGCGCGACGGCCGGCGCCCTGCCCCGGATCAACCTCCACCTGAATGTCTGCCATCAAGGCGGACAGGCCGCGGCCGAGCCCCCGACGTTCCATCTTTCTCTCCATTCCTACGCGGGTTCCTGTTGGGCCGCAAACTTGTGCCGGGCGGCAATCTCGCGTGTCAGTGCCCGGTAGGCCTCACTGCCCTTTGATGCGGGATCGTAGGCAAGCACCGGAAGCGCGTAGGACGGCGCCTCACTGACCCGCACGTTCCGCGGAATCATGGTGCGAAACACGAGGTCCCCCAGGTTCTGCCGCGCGTCTCCCTCAACAAGTTGCGAGAGGTTGTTGCGCTTGTCATACATCGTGAGAAGCACGCCCTCGATCTTCAACGCCGGATTGGCGGTGCTGCGCACCTCGCGAATCGTCAGCATGAGTTGCGACAGACCCTCAAGGGCGAAAAACTCGCTCTGCAGAGGCACGAGCACCGAATCGCATGCGATCAGAGCATTCACGGTCAGCAGGCTCAGGGAGGGCGGACAGTCGATCAGGATGTAGTCGAAACCGAACGTCCCCATCGCTGGCTGCCTCAGCGCCTCGCGGAGAAGCTGGCTTCGCTTTTCGTTTGCCGCAAGCTCGATATCCGCCGAGGCGAGATCCGCGTTGGCGGGACAGATAAAAAGCGTCTCGACCCGCGTCGGCTGAATGACCTCGGCCAGATCCGGCTGGTCCAGGATCAGATCGTAGCTGGTCTTGAGCCGGCTGCCGACGTCGATGCCAAGCCCGGTTGAGGCATTGCCCTGAGGGTCGAGATCCACGACCAGAATCCGCGCACCCAGCTCGGCGAGTCCCGCGGCGAGATTGATCGCCGTTGTTGTCTTGCCGACCCCTCCCTTCTGGTTGGCAATCGCCATGATGCGCGGCTTTGCGGGGCGGATCGTCTCAGACATGAGCCATGGCCTTCAGCTTCAGGATGACAGCGCTGGGATCGGTGACGCTCGGATGAATCTCTGGCTCCATGTTCCACGAAAGGCGCGCCGCCGCAATCTCGGACGCATGGTTGGCGCCCTTCGGGAAGAGGCACATGCCCTCTGGCGCAAGATGAGGCGCCGCGAGGGCGCACAGGTCCGTGAGGGGGGCGAGTGCCCGGGCGCTGATGACGTCCGCGCGCTGTGGAGGCAGTTGTTCCACGCGCGCAGCGTGGACTGTCACGTTGAGACAGAGGGTCCGGGCCGCAGTGCGAAGAAAGGTTGCTTTTCGCTGATCCGATTCGACCAGAACGAATCGAGACTCGGGCGCCTTTTCGGTGGCTATCGTGGCCAAGACGATACCGGGAAGTCCGCCGCCGCTTCCGAGGTCAAGCCAGGTACCAAACGGCGCCGCCCGGAGACCCCAAAGCTGAGCCGAATCCTGGATGTGCCGGATCCAGATCTGCCCTTCGGTGGATCTGCCGATCAGGTTGATCGCGCTGTTCCACTTGCGGACAAGATCCGCATATTGCTCGAGCTTTCCCAGTGTTTCACGTGAAACATTCAGCGCCTCGGCGACTTTGAAATCATCCTCTGTCATCCTGCCGCGGCGCTCCTGCTGGCCCGGCGGAGGCGCGAGAGGATAAGCATCAGCGCAGAGGGTGTCATTCCCTCCAGGCGGGCGGCCTGGGCAATCGTCGCCGGCCGCGCGCGGAGCAGCTTTGCTGTCAATTCATGCGACAGGCCGGAGAGCGATCCATAGTCGAAATCTGAGGGGATTCGAACCGCCTCGTCACGCTTGAGCGACTGAGCTTCCAGTTCCTGTCGTGCAATGAACTGCGCGTAAAGCGCATCTCTGGCCAGTTGCTGACGAATGTCGTGCGGAAGCTGGGCAAGTTCGGGAACGGCCCGCTCGACTGCGGACGCCGCCTCCTCGCCGAACGCCATGACGTCGAAAGCCGATCTGCGCGTGCCGTCCTGACTGATCCTGATCTCCAGACGTGCCAGATCCGTCGGGGTCAACGTAACCTGTTGCAACATCGTTCGCCCACGAGCGAGTGAGTCCATCTTTGTCAGAAACGCATCTCTCCGCGCCGGTCCCACGCAACCGAGGTCGATGCCGGTCTGGGTGAGGCGCTGATCCGCGTTGTCCGCGCGAAGTGACAGCCGAAACTCCGCCCGCGATGTGAACATGCGGTATGGTTCCGTCACGCCCCGGCTGGTCAGATCATCAATCATCACGCCGATGTAACTGTCAGAGCGGCTGAAATGCAGCGGCTCCCTCCCCCGCACCGCCAAGGCGGCATTCAATCCCGCGGCCAGGCCTTGCGCGGCAGCCTCTTCATAGCCCGTCGTGCCGTTGATCTGGCCGGCAAAATACAGGCCGCACATGGCCTTCACTTCCAGCGTTGGACGAAGCTCGCGAGGGTCGAAATAGTCATATTCGATGGCATAGCCGGGTTGGAGGATCTTGACCTCCTCCAGACCAGCGATTGTGCGAACGTAACTTTCCTGCACCTCCGCGGGCAGCGAGGTGGAGATGCCGTTCGGATAGACCGTGTGATCGTCGAGGCCTTCAGGCTCCAGGAACACCTGGTGCCCTGTCTTGTCCGCGAAGCGAACGATCTTGTCCTCGATCGACGGGCAATACCGCGGCCCAACGCCTTCGATATGTCCGCCGTACATGGCGGATTGATGCAGATTATCCCGGACAATCTCGTGCGTCCGCTCGTTGGTGCTGGTGATTCCGCAGGAAATCTGCCGAGCGACCGGAGCGTGGTTCAAAAAGGAGAACATCACCGGATCCGCGTCGCCCGGCTGCATCTCCAGCTGAGTCCAATCGATTGACCGGCCGTCGAGCCGCGGGGGCGTGCCCGTCTTGAGGCGACCGCGAGACAGGTTCAGGTCCATCAGCCGCTGAGCAAGCCGGATTGAGGGCAGGTCCCCCATCCTCCCCCCCGGTCGCCTGTCGTGCCCAATGTGAATGGTACCATTCAGGAAGGTCCCGGAGGTCAACACAACAGCCTTGGCATCAAGACGCGTTCCATCTGCCAACAGGACGCCGGTCGCCGTCCCCTGATCCAGAAGCAGATCAACAACTTCGCCTTCGACGACATCAAGACCGGGTTGTTCCAGGAGAAATCTCTGCATCGCCGCCCGGTAGAGACGACGATCGGCCTGTGCACGCGGGCCCTGAACCGCCGCCCCCTTCTTGCGGTTCAAGAGCCGGAACTGGATCCCTGCGGCATCGGCCGCCCGCCCCATGAGACCATCCAGCGCATCGATCTCGCGCACAAGATGCCCCTTCCCCAGCCCACCAATCGCGGGATTGCACGACATCACGCCGAGATCCGAAGGGCGAAGTGTGACCAAAGCGGCGCGAACGCCCATCCGCGCCGCCGCAGCGGCCGCTTCACAGCCCGCATGCCCGCCGCCAATGACAATCACATCGAACTGTTTCACGTGAAACATGCTCATTTCCCAATGCAGAAGCTGGAGAAGATCTCGCCCAGCAAGGCCTCCACATCCACCCGACCCACGAGAGAATCCAGCGCCCTCAGGGCCAGCCGCAGATCCTCGGCCGCGAGTTCCGGATGCGGCACGCCCTGCATTAGCTGAACATGCGCCGATTCCATAGCCCTGATCGCCCGCTCCATGGCAAGGCGATGCCGCTCACGGGTAAAACTTCCGGCACCGGCGGTCCGAGCGAGAAGCCGATCCTGCAGCGCCTCCACCAGTTCCTGGATTCCGTCGCCCGTCAGGCCGGACACGCTGAGGCCCCGGGTCAGGCGCGTGTCCGCCTTCCCCTGCACGATCAGATCGTCAGCCTCCGGCTCAAGACCCACAACTTCCCCGCTCCGATCCAGCAAGAAGATTCGCAGATCGGCCGCCCGAGCCCGTGTCAGCGCCCGATCGATGCCCAGAGCTTCCACCGGGTCATGGGTTTCGCGCAGCCCGGCCGTGTCCAGCAAGGTCACGGCGAGCCCGCCCAGGTTCATCCGCACCTCGATGACATCGCGCGTCGTACCGGCCACTTCGGAAGTGATGGCGGCCTCGCGCTGTGCCAGCGCATTCAGAAGCGTGGACTTGCCAGCGTTCGGGGCGCCAATGATGGCAACTTCAAATCCATCGCGAATCCGTTCGGCGACGCGGGAGCCATCCACTTCCCTCTTCAGGTCCGAAATCAGGCGCTCCAGAAGGCCCCGCACTTCCGGGGTTACATCAACCGGAACATCCTCATCGGCGAAATCGATCGTCGCCTCGAGCAGCGCCGCTGCGCGGATCAGATCCGACCGCCAACGTTCCGTACGCTTGCCGATGGCGCCAGAGAAGACCCGCATCGCCTGTCGCCGCTGGGCCTCCGTTTCGGAGTCGAGCAGGTCTGCAAGCCCCTCCACCTGGGCCAGATCCAGCCGCCCGTTGTCCAGCGCCCGTCGCGTGAACTCGCCGGCGTCGGCCAGCCGCAATCCGGGCAGTTCCGAGAGGGCCTGAAGGACCGACGAGACAGCGGCCGCACTGCCATGAAGGTGTATCTCTGCCGAACGTTCGCCTGTGAAGCTGGCCCCTTCCGCAAACAACAGGATCAGCGCCTCATCGAGCACCTCGCCGTTCCACGTCAGGCGTCGCAACGCCGCACGCCGGACCTCCGGCAACGACACTCCGAAGGCAGCCACCGCCTCATGCGCCTGCGGCCCGGAGAGGCGCAATACCGCCACCCCGGCCTTGCCGCGTGCGCTGGCCAAGGCGTAGATCGTGTCCATTTCGGCGTCCCGTGATTCCGGGTCTGTCAGGTGTTCATCGAGTCGAAGAACTCGGCATTGCTCTTGGTTTGCCGCAGCTTCGAGATCAGGAATTCGATCGCGTCCGTCGTGCCCATCGGGTTCAGGATGCGGCGCAGGACGTAGGTCTTCTGCAGGTCCGACTTGTCGACCAGCAGATCCTCTTTCCGCGTGCCGGATTTGAGGATGTCCATCGCCGGGAAGACCCGCTTGTCGGCCACCTTCCGGTCCAGCACGATCTCGGAGTTGCCGGTGCCCTTGAACTCTTCGAAAATCACTTCGTCCATGCGGCTGCCGGTATCGATCAAGGCCGTGGCAATGATCGTCAGCGATCCGCCCTCCTCGATGTTCCGTGCCGCACCGAAAAACCTTTTCGGACGCTGCAGGGCGTTGGCATCGACGCCGCCGGTCAGCACCTTGCCCGACGAGGGCACCACGGTGTTGAAGGCTCGGCCCAGACGGGTGATCGAGTCGAGCAGGATCACCACGTCGCGCTTGTGCTCGACGAGGCGCTTGGCCTTCTCGATCACCATTTCCGCCACCGCCACGTGCCGCGTCGCCGGCTCGTCGAAGGTCGAGGACACGACCTCGCCCTTCACCGAGCGCTGCATGTCGGTCACTTCCTCGGGCCGCTCGTCGATCAGGAGCACGATCAGGTAGCACTCGGGGTGGTTCGTCGCGATGGAATGGGCGATGTTCTGCAGCAGCACCGTCTTGCCGGTCCGCGGCGGCGCCACGATCAGACCGCGCTGGCCCTTCCCGATTGGCGCCACCAGGTCGATGATCCGGGCCGAGCGGTCCTTCACCGTCGGATCGTCCACTTCCATCTTCAGCCGCTCGTCAGGATAGAGCGGCGTCAGGTTGTCGAAATGCACCTTGTGGCGGGCGCGCTCGGGATCGTCGAAGTTGATCCGCGTCACCCGCGTCAGGCTGAAATAGCGCTCGTTCTCGCGCGGGGCAACGATCACGCCCTCGACGGTATCGCCGGTGCGCAACGAGAACTGGCGCAGGATCTCGGGCGAGACATAGATGTCGTCCGGGCCCGGCAGATAGTTCGCCTCGGGCGAGCGCAGGAAGCCGAAGCCGTCCTGCAGCACCTCGAGCACGCCGTCGCCTCCGACCTCGTACCCTTCCTCGGCATGCTCCTTCAGGATCGAGAACATCATCTCGCCCTTGCGCATGGAAGGTGCGTTCTCGATCTCCCATTCCTCGGCCATCGCCAGCAGGTCGGCCGGGGTCTTGGCCTTCAGGTCCGCAAGATTGAGACGTTCGGTCATGGCGATCTGCCGTTCATGGAGGGCCCACCGCACGGATGGGGCGCTTCGGTCAGGACTGGGAAATGCGATGGGCCGGACGGCCCTGCAAGGCCGCACATAGGCGCTGCAGCGCCGCGAGTCAATCGCCTTGGCCTTCGGCTCAGAAGTCCCAGAAGTTCCACTTGGCGACCGCCGAGAAGACGATCACCAGCATGAGAAGCGTCGGCAGCTCGTTCATCATGCGGTAGGTGCGCCCCGCCCGGCTGTTCGTCCCGGCGGCGAAGTCCTTGCGGCGGGCGGCGAGCCACATGTGGAAGGCCGTCATCGCGATGACGGATGCGGCCTTCGTCCAGGGCCAGAGCATCGACCAATCCACGATCCCCGGCGTGAAGACGAGCGCGAGGCCGAAGATCCAGGTCGCGATCATCGCAGGGTTCATGATCGCCCGCAGAAGCCGCCGCTCCATCGTCTGAAAGAGCGTGTCGGTCTCGGTTCCGGTTTTCACGACCTCCGCGTGATAGACGAAGAGGCGCGGCAGGTAGAACAGCCCCGCCATCCAGGCCAGCACCGAGATCACGTGAAGCGACTTGGTCCACAGGTAGTAGTCGGCCAGGAACGTGCCCATCGTGATCTCCTCGAAGCGGTTGGGCATCTGCATAAGAAAAGAAAGAATGAAAGGGAATGATGCAGTAGGGCGCAGGGATAACTGGATTTGCCGCTTTGCCCCGCCTCTTGTCCACAGATACCCGGCTGGGGGCAACGGTGTGTATCAATGTGGAGAAATTTTTTCGTGTCCGTGAAACATAATATAAATCAGTATCTTGCAAAAGTTCTGCCCTGTGGATTGTTTTCGCCGTTCTGTCCCGTCCCTCGGGAGAGAAGAGTCGTCCACCGACGCCGTGACGCTTCTTCCAGAAGTGGACAACTGTGGCTCTTTGCCCGATAAGATAGGATCTTGACGAACGAACGGTCGCCGACGGCCCGGATTGTGCCGGATTCGCCGTCAGGAACAGAAGCAGACTATCCACAGCCTCCTCCCCATGCGCCTCCTCCTCGCCTCTGCCTCGGAAACGCGGCTCGCGCTCCTTCGGGCCGCGGGGCTGGAGCTTGAAGCCATCCCCGCCCGCATCGACGAGGAGGGCGTCCGCGCGGCGCTGGAGGCCGAGGGCGCCTCGCCCCTCGACGTGGCGGACACGCTGGCCGAGATGAAGGCGCAGAAGCTGGCCGAGCGGCATCGGGAGGCGCTGGTGCTCGGCTGCGATCAGGTGCTGGCCTTCCGGCGCGAGGTCTGGGGCAAGGCGCCCGACCCCGAGGCGCTGCGCGCCCAGCTGGTCCGTCTTCGTGGCGAGACCCACAAGCTGATCTCCGCCGTTGTCCTCTACGAGGCGGGTCGCCCGGTCTGGCGCCATGCCGGCGAGGTGCGGCTCACGATGCGCGACTTTTCGGATGGCTGGCTTGACGACTACATCGCCCGCAACTGGCAGACCGTGCGCCACTCGGTCGGCGGCTATCATCTCGAAGGCGAAGGCGTGCGGCTCTTTTCCGCCGTCGAGGGCGATTATTTCACCGTCCTCGGCCTGCCGCTGCTGCCGCTCTTGAATTATCTGGGTCAAAGAGGCTTCATCCCGACATGACGGAACATATGCGCATCCCGCTTGCGGGGGTGATCGGATCGCCCATCGCCCACAGCCGTTCGCCGGCCCTGCACGGCTACTGGCTGAAACGCTACGGCCTGAAGGGCCACTACATCCCCATGGATGTGGCCCAGGCCGACCTGCGCGAGGTGCTGGCCGCGATGCCGCGGATGGGGTTCGTCGGCTGCAACGTGACGATCCCGCACAAGGAGACGGTGATTGCGCTGGCCGACATCGTCACCGACCGGGCCGCGCTGATCGGGGCCGCCAACACGCTGATCTTCCGCAAGGACGGCAAGATCCACGCCGACAACACGGACGGGGCGGGATTCAGCGCCAACCTGCGCCAGAACGCGCCCGACTGGCAGCCTCAGGCGGGGCCGGCGGTCGTCTGGGGGGCGGGCGGGGCGGCGCGCGCCGTGATCGCGGCCCTGATCGAGGTGGGAGTGCCCGAGATCCGGCTGTCGAACCGGAGCCGGGCGCGGGCCGATGCGCTGCGCTCGGACTTCGGGGCCAAGGTGCAGGTCTTCGACTGGGTACAGGCCGGCAACATCCTCGAGGATGCGACGACGGTGGTGAACACGACCTCGCTCGGCATGATCGGCAAGCCGGACTTCCGGGTGCCGCTGGATGCGCTGAGCCCGAAGGCCGTCGTGACCGATCTCGTCTATACACCTCTGCGGACGCGGCTTCTCGCCGAAGCCGAGGCCGCCGGCTGCCGCACGGTGGACGGGCTCGGGATGCTGCTGCATCAGGCCGCGCCGGGGTTCGAGCGGTGGTTCGGGGTGCGGCCGGAGGTGGACGAGGACACCCGGGCCGCCGTGCTGGCGACATGAGATCCTTCCGCCTTGGCCTCACCGGCTCGATCGGCATGGGCAAGTCCACCACCGCGGCCCTCTTCGCCGAGGAGGGCGTGCCGGTGTGGGACGCCGATGCCGCCGTGCATCGCCTCTATGCCCGGGGCGGTGCGCTGGTCGCGCCGGTGGGTGCGCTCTGCCCCGCCGCGGTGCTGGAGGGCGCGGTGGACCGCGGCGCCCTGCGGGACTGGATCGCGGCGGACCCCTCGGCCCTGCCCCGGCTCGAAGCGGTGGTTCACCCCGCCGTTGCGGCGGACCGGACGGCATTCCTCGCCCGCACACAGGCCGACATCGTGCTGCTCGACATCCCGCTGCTGTTCGAGAAGGGCTCGGAGGCCGAGATGGATGCGGTGCTCCTCGTGACCGCCCCGCCGTCCCTGCAGCGGGCCCGGGTGCTCGCGCGCGGCGCCATGACCGCGGCGCAGCTCGAGGCGATCCTTGCCCGCCAGATGCCCGACCGCGAGAAGCGCGCCCGCGCCACCCACATCCTCGAGACGTTGGGGCTGGAGGCCGCGCGCGCCTATGTCCGGGCGCTGATTGCCCATATCCTCGAGAGTGCCCATGCGTGAGATCGTCCTCGACACCGAAACCACCGGCTTCGAACCCTCCGAGGGCCACCGGATCGTCGAGATCGGGGCGGTCGAGCTGTTCAACCACATGCCGACCGGGCGGACCTACCACCAGTATATCAACCCCGAGCGGCCGATGCCGAACGAGGCCTTCGAGGTCCACGGGCTTGGCGACGAGTTCCTGCGCGACAAGCCGGTCTTCTCCGAGATCGGCTCAACCTTCCTCGAGTTCGTGGGCGAGGCGCGGCTGGTGATCCACAACGCCGCCTTCGACATGAAATTCCTGAACTTCGAGCTGGGGCGGGTCGGGCTGCCCCGCCTGCCGTTCGAAAGGGCGCTCGACACGCTGGCGCTGGCACGAAAGCGGTTCCCCGGCGCGCCCGCGACGCTCGACGCGCTCTGCCGCCGGTTCGGCGTGGACAATTCGGCGCGCGAAAAGCACGGGGCGCTGCTCGACAGCGAGATCCTGGCCGAGGTCTATCTGGAACTGATCGGCGGCCGGCAGCCGGATTTCGGCCTGTCCGCGGCATCCGGCACGCGGTCGGGCGGCGCCGAGGGCGAGTGGCGCCCGCGTCCCCGGCCCGTGGCGCTGCCGCCCCGGATCACCGAGGAAGAGGCCGCCGCCCATGCCGCCTTCGTGGCAAAGCTGGGCGACGGCGCGATCTGGCTCAAGCGGGCCTGAGCGTCACTGGACGGGCTGGGCGGCCTTCTGCGCTTCGGCGCGGCGGGCCAGCTCCATCCGGTAGAGCGCGAGGAAATCGACCGTGTCGATGTTGAGCGGCGGGAAACCGCCGTCGCGCGTCACGTCCGAGATGATGCGGCGCACGAAGGGGAACAGCAGGCGCGGGCATTCGATCAGCAGGAACGGATGCATCTGCTCTTCCGGCACGTTCTCCACATGGAAGATCCCGCCGTAGTCGAGTTCCATCAGGAACAGCGTCTCGGCCGCGCCGGACTTGTTCTTCGAGGTCACCTTGAACTTCGTGATGACCTCATACTGATGTTCGACCGACCGCTTGCGGGCGTCGAGGCTCACCTGAACCTGGATGTCGGGCTGCACGTCCCCGCCCTGAAGGCCCTTCTGGGCCACCATGTTCTCGAACGACATGTCGCGCACATACTGCGCGAGCACCTGCATCCTGATCTGCGGTGCCGCCTCGGCGGGCGCTCCGTTGGCATCGGTCATCGTGTCTCTCCCTGGGTCACGGGCCATTTCCGGCCGGTGTATCAGGTCGTTGGCTGCGCCTCAATGCCGCGTCCAGCCGGAATTGCCCGGCGGCCGGGTCGGCGGGGCCAGCGGATCGCGCGGGGCCGGGTCCACCTCGTGATAGTCGCCCTCGATCGGCCGGTCATCCGTCATGGGGCCGCGCCAGGTGGTCGTGCGCACCTGCACGTTGCGGCCGAGCCGGCGGATCAGCGCGCGCCGCAGCGGCGGGATCAGCAGCAGAAGGCCCAGCGTGTCGGTGAAGAAGCCGGGCAGGATCAGCAGACCCGCCGCCAGCGACACCACGGCCCCGTCCGCCATCAGCGCCAGCGGATCCATCCGCCGCGGCATCTGAAGGGCGGCCTGCATCTCGACCCCCTGCCGGCGCAGCAGGACGATGCCGAGCGCGGCCGTGCCGAAGATGACGAGCAGCGTCGCCAGCAGGCCGATCGCCCCGCCAATGGTGACGAACAGCGCGATCTCGAGGATCGGAAGGGCAAGGACGGCCGCGAGTGGCCACATGGGAGCCTCCTGTATCATGCGACTTGTCGGGCGCAGCGGTGGACTTGCCGCCAGCCCTCCCCTACATAGGGAAGGATCGCTATCCGTACCAACCCCGATATGCCGCGGGACTTCAGGCCCGACGCCCCCGACCGAGGTTAAAAATGAGTTCGTCCCTGATCCAACTGCTGGTGCTGGCCGGGATCGCCGTCTTTCTGATCATCAAGCTCAAGAGTGTTCTGGGCACCCGCGAGGGGTTCGAGAAGCCTCCGGTGCCGCTGGAAGACCCCAGGCCGCGGCCACGGCGTGAGTTCGAGGTGATCGAGGGCGGACCCGACCGCGACATCATCGACCACGTGACCGACGGCAGCCCCTCCGCGAAGGCGCTCGCCGGCATGAAGATGGCCGAGCCGGGCTTTTCGGTGTCGGAATTCCTCACCGGCGCCCGCGGGGCCTATGAAATGATCGTGATGGCCTTCGAGAAGGGCGAGCTGGAGCAGATCCGGCCCTTCCTCTCGGCCGAGGTGTTCGAAAGCTTCGAGGATGCCGTCAACGCCCGCGAGGCCGAGGGGCTGAGCGTCGAGGCGAACTTCCTCGGCCTGCGCGAGATCGACATCCACGAGGCCTCCTTCGAACGCGACTCGCGGATCGGGCAGATCGCCGTCCGCTTCGTGGGCGAGCTGACGTCGGTCGTGCGCAATCGCGAGGGCCAGGTCGTCGAGGGCAGCCCCACCGAGATCAAGCGTCAGCGCGACGTCTGGACCTTCGAGCGGCACATGGGCGCGAACGATCCCAACTGGCAACTCGTCGCCACCGGGGAGTGATGCGTGCCCTGCTCTGCGCGCTGGCGGTCTGCGTTGTGACGGCAGCGTCCGGTGCCGCCCCGGCGCAGGTGCTCGACTTCGAAGAGCTGGACGGCTGGCGCGAGGACGATCATTCCGAGGCGCTGGCCGTCTTTCGCCAGACCTGCGATCTGCTGAAGGGGCCCGAATGGGCCCCGCTCTGCCAGCTTGCGGGTGACATGGCGGGCCGACCCGAGGCCGCGCGCGAATTCTTCGAACTGTTCTTCCGGCCTGTTCAGGTGGGTGACCCGCCGGCGCTGTTCACCGGCTACTACGAGCCCGAACTCGAAGGGTCGCCCGTCCGCACCTCGCGCTTCAACTGGCCGATCTACGCCCGCCCCCCCGAATTGCAGGACGGCACCGTCTGGCGCAGCCGCATGGAGATCGACGGCGGGATCCTCTCGGGCCGCGGGCTTGAAATCGCCTGGCTCGACGATCCGGTCGAGGTCTTCTTCCTCCATGTCCAGGGCTCGGGCCGGATCAGGATGCCTGATGGCCGGGTGCTCCGCGTAGGCTTTGCGGGCAAGAACGGCCATCCCTATGTCTCGGTCGGCAAAGAGATGGTCCGCCGCGGGCTGCTGCGGCTCGAGGAGGCCTCGGCCCGGACGATCCGCGACTGGGTGCAGCGCAACCCGATCGAGGGGCGGGCGCTGCTTGGCCTGAACCCGTCCTACGTCTTCTTCCGCAAGCTGCCGCAGCTGGCCTCCGACAAGGGGCCGATCGGGGCGATGGGCCGGTCGATCACAACGCTGCGCAGCATCGCGGTGGATCCGCTGTTCACGCCGCTCGGCGCGCCCGTCTGGGTCGAGAAGGACGGCGGGCGCCCGCTGCGCCGGCTGTTCGTGGCGCAGGACACCGGCGGGGCGATCAAGGGCACGCAGCGGGCGGACATCTTCTACGGCACCGGCGCCCGCGCGGGCGAGATCGCGGGCGAGGTCAAGGACGGCGGGCGGATGATGGTGCTGCTGCCCATCGACCGCGCCTTCGCCATGCTGCCGGAACACTGATGGCCCGCCGTCGGACGCTCCGCCCGGACGAGGAAGAGCTGTGGCAGGCCGTCGCCCGGTCGGCCCAGCCGCTCCATCCTCAGCGCATCCGCAGCCACACGCCCAAGGCCGATCCCCTGCCCCATGCACCCGAACCGCGGGCGCAGGTGCCGGCCTTTCCGCATTTTCATGTCGGAGAGAAGGTCCGGCACGCCTCGGGCCACGATCTCGTGCCTGCGCTGCGCGACCAGCTTGCGGCGCAACCGCTCCGCATGGATGCCAAGAGCTTCGCGCGCATGTCGCGCGGCAAGCTCTCGCCCGAGGCGCGGATCGACCTGCATGGCATGACCCTCACCGAGGCCCATCCCGAGCTGATCCGTTTCATCCTGAACGCGCACGCCGACGGGTTGCGGCTGGTGCTGGTCATCACCGGCAAGGGCAGCCGGAGGGTGGACGATCACGGCCCGATCCCGCAGCGGCCGGGCGTCCTGCGCCATCAGGTGCCGCACTGGCTGCGGATGCCGCCACTTGGCGCGGCGGTGCTTCAGGTGGCCATGGCGCATCTGAAGCACGGCGGCGAGGGCGCCTATTACGTCTATCTCCGCCGCCCCCGCTGAGGCGCGTCCTTCGCGCTTCGTGAAGGGTCACGACCAGATCGCGGGATCCGCAAACTCGATCGAATTGCCGGCGGGGTCACGGACATAGATCGAGCGCGCACCGTTCGGCCAGTGGAAGTCCGCCTCGATCTCCACGCCCGCCTCCTCCAGCCGCCGCCGCCAGAGATCGAGCGCCTCGGGCGGGACGGCGAAGCAATAGTGCCCCTGCCCCTTCGTCCCGTGCGGCGGCACCGGCAGCGCGGGGTTGCCCGGCGGCTTGACCGTTTCCGCCGGGTTGAAGACCAGCAGCACCCCCTCGCCCACCTGGAAGAAGATGTGCCTGTCGCCGGCCCGGGCCAGCACCGGCAGGCCGATCAGCCCGTGATAGAAGGCCTCGGCCTCGGCCAGGTCATCGGTGTAGAGCGCGGATTCGAGGGTGCCGAGGATCGGAGGATGGGTCATGGGGATGCTCCTGTGCCACAAGGAGGTGCAACGCTCTGCCGCCGGATCAGCTCCACCGGCAGCAGTTCGGACGGGCCGGTGAGGGTGCGCGTGTCGATCATGGCCGACAGCAGTTCGGCCGCCCGGCGCCCGATCAGGCGGCGCGGTTGCCGGATCGTGGTCAGCGCCGGCGTGAGATGGGCCACCACCTCGATATCGTCAAAGCCCACCACCGAAACATCCGCCGGAACCGCGATGCCCGCATGCTGGAGCGCCCCCATGAAGCCGCAGGCCATCTCGTCCGAGGCGCAGAAGACCGCCGTGGGGCGGTCCTTGAGACCGAGCCACGTCATCGCCGCCGCCGACCCCGAGGCCAGCCCGAAGTCGCCGCGGAAGATCCAGTCGTCGCGCAGCGGCAGCCCGAGGTCGCCGCGCGCCCGTCTCACGCCCTCGAGCCTGCTTTCGGTCAGCACGTTGCCCGCGGGGCCCATCACATGGCCGATGCGCCGGTGCCCCATCTCGTGCAGGTGCCGGATCGCGATCTCGGCCCCGGCCGCATTGTCCACCCGGACCGAGGGCAGCGCCTCGCCCATCCATTCGCAGGCAAGGATCACCGGCGGTCGCCGCCGCGTGGCCAGCGCCTCGAGAGGCAGGCTGCCGTCGAAGATCACCACCCCGTCGGCCAGCCCGCTCTCGAGATAATGGGCCAGCCGGCCGGCCGGGTCCGTGTGCGTATCCGCGATCAGAAGACCGTAGCCCGCAGGCGTCAGGACGGAGGCGAGGCCCGAGAGGATCTCCGAGAAGAACGGATTGGCGAGGTTCGGCACCAGCGCAAGGATGCTGCCTGTGCGCCGCCGCCGCAGGTTCCTCGCCATCGAGTTCGCGACATATCCCGTGTCGCGCACCGCGCGCAGCACCGCCTCGCGCGTGGTTTCGGCCACGCGTTCGGGGTGCGACAGGGTGCGGCTCACGGTGGCGGTCGAGACCCCCGACAGCCGGGCAACATCCTGAATCGTGGCGACTTTCTGCGGCATCTCACCCTCCGGTTCGGCGCCATCCTGCGGTGCAGGAGAATCGTTGTAAACGATTGTTGCGTGCCTATAGTGAATCTGCAAACGATTACATCAACGACGCCGGTCGCGATGGGGACGTTGCGCCGGTGGCGACCGGAGGGAGGAAAGCGCTTGAAGACGATCAAGGGGCCTGCGCTGTTTCTGGCGCAGTTCGCGGGCGATGCTGCGCCCTTCAACTCGTGGACGTCGATCACCCGATGGGCCGCCGACTGCGGCTATGCCGGGGTTCAGGTGCCGACATGGGACGCGCGGCTGTTCGATCTGGACCGGGCGGCCGAGTCAAAGGACTGGTGCGACCAGTTCAAGGGCGAGGCGGCCGAGGCCGGCATCGAGGTGACCGAGCTGGCAAGTCACCTGCACGGCCAGCTCGTCGCGGCCCATCCGGCCTATGACACGATGCTCGACGGCTTTGCCGACGCCTCCGTGCGCGGCAATCCCAAGGCACGGCAGGAATGGGCGGTGGACCGGGTGATGAAGGGCCTGACCGCCTCGCGCAATCTGGGCCTGAAGGCGATGGCCACCTTCTCGGGGGCGCTGGCCTGGCCCTATCTCTATCCCTGGCCGCAGCGCCCGGCGGGCCTTGTCGAGACCGCCTTCGACGAACTGGCCGCCCGCTGGCGCCCGATCCTCGATCATGCCGAGGCGTGCGGGATCGACCTCTGCTACGAGATCCACCCGGGCGAGGATCTGCACGACGGAGTGACCTTCGAGATGTTCCTCGAGCGCGTCGGCGGCCACGCCCGCTGCAACATGCTCTACGATCCGTCGCATTATGTGCTGCAGGCGCTGGATTACCTCGACAACATCGACATCTACGGCAGCCGCATCCGCATGTTCCACGTCAAGGACGCCGAGCTGAACCCGACGGGACGGCAGGGCGTCTATGGCGGCTTCCAGTCCTGGGTGAACCGGGCCGGCCGCTTCCGCAGCCTCGGGGACGGGCAGGTGGATTTCGGCGCGATCTTCTCCAAGCTCACCGCGATCGACTTCGACGGCTGGGCCGTGGTCGAGTGGGAATGCGCGCTGAAACATCCCGAGGACGGAGCGCGCGAGGGGGCGGAGTTCGTCCGCAACCACATCATCCGCGTCACCCCCAACGCCTTTGACGATTTCGCGGGCGCGGGCACGGACGAGGCCGCCAACCGCGCCATGCTGGGGCTCGACCGATGAGCCGGTTTGCAGGGCGCGAGGGGCCGATCCGCCTCGGCATGGTGGGCGGCGGCAGCGGGGCCTTCATCGGCGCGGTCCACCGGATCGCGGCGCGGCTCGACGGGAAATACCAGCTGGTGGCGGGGGCGCTCTCCTCGACACCCGAGAAGGCGCGGGACAGCGCGGCGGCGCTTGGCATCCCGCGCAGCTATGATGATTTCACCGCCATGGCGAAATCCGAGGCCCGGCGGCGCGACGGGATCGAGGCGGTGGCGATCGTCACCCCGAACCACATGCACGGGCCGGTGGCGCGCGAGTTCCTCAAGCGCGGCATCCATGTGATCTGCGACAAGCCGCTGACCGCGACGCTGACCGAGGCCAAGCGCCTCCAGCAGGCGGCCGAGAAGGCGGACGCCCTCTTCGTGCTCACGCACAATTACACCGGCTATCCGATGGTGCGCGAGGCGCGGGCGCTGGTGGCCTCGGGCGCGCTGGGGCGGCTGCGGGTGGTGCAGGTCGAGTATCCACAGGGCTGGATGGCGGCGCCCGTCGCCAACAAGCAGGCCGAATGGCGCAACGATCCGGCGCGCAGCGGTGCGGGCGGCTCGACGGGTGACATCGGGACGCACGCCTACAACCTCGCCCGCTTCGTGACCGGCCTGAAGGTCGAGGCGCTGGCGGCGGACCTCTCGGAGTTCGTCGAGGGGCGGCAGAACGACGACAACGCCCATGTGATGCTGCGCTTCGAGGGCGGGGCGCGCGGGATGCTCTGGTGCAGTCAGGTGGCGGTGGGGCACGAAAACTCGCTCCGCCTGCGGATCTACGGCGAAACGGGCGGGCTCGAATGGGCGCAGGAGAACCCGACCGAGCTATGGCACACCCCCTTGGGCGAGCCGAAGCGCCTGATCACCCGCATGGGCGCGGGCGCAGGCCCCGAGGCCGCGCGGGTGAGCCGCACCCCCGCAGGCCATCCCGAGGGCTTCCTCGAGGCCTTCGCGACCATCTATTCCGAAGCGGCCGAGGCGATCTTCGCCCATCGCGCGGGCAAGGCTGCGCCCGAGGGCGTGACCTTCCCCGGCATCGCCGACGGCATGGAGGGCATGGCCTTCATCGACGCCTGCATCCGCTCGTCGCGGCGCAACGCCGCCTGGGTGGTGCCATGACCGAGCCGGTGCTCGCGATCCGCAAGGTCTCGCGGCTGTTCGGGCCGGTCCAGGTCCTGTTCGATGTGGATTTCGACCTCCGCCCCGGCGAGGTCCATGCGCTGATCGGCGAGAATGGCGCGGGCAAGTCCACGACAATGAAGATCCTCGCGGGCTATCTCGCGCCCTCGGCGGGTGAGGTGCTGCTGGACGGCCAGCCCGTCCACTTCCCCTCCTCGCGCGAGGCCGAGGCGGCGGGGATCGTGATGATTCATCAGGAGTTCAACCTCGCGACCCCGCTCACCGTCGAGGAGAACATCTTCCTCGGGCGCGAACTGAAGCGAGGCCCCTTTCTCGACCGCCGCGCCATGCAGGCCGAAAGCCGCCGCCTGCTCGAGCGGCTGCACTGCGCGGTCGATCCGGGTGCGCGTGTCTCGTCGCTCTCGGTGCCGAACCGGCAGATGGTCGAGATCGCGAAGGCGCTGGGGCTGAAGGCGCGTGTCCTGATCATGGACGAGCCGACGGCCGTGCTGACCCACCGCGAGACCGACACGTTGCTGGAGCAGGTGGACCGGCTGCGCAGGGCGGGCACGGCGATCCTCTACACCTCGCACAAGCTGGATGAGGTGGCGCGGATCGCGGACCGCGTGACGGTCCTGCGCGACGGGCGCCGGGTCATGACGGTTCCGGCGAAGGGCCTCACCGAGGACCGGATGGCCGAAGCGATGGTGGGGCGCGAGTTGTCGGACCTCTTCCCGCCCAAGGGCACGCCCGCGGCCGAGCCGGTGCTTGAGGTGACGAACCTGACCGTGCCGGGCTTCGTCCGCGACGCCTCGTTCACGCTCCGGCGGGGCGAGGTGCTGGGCTTTGCGGGCCTCGTGGGGTCGGGCCGGACAGAGCTGATGGAGGGGATCGTGGGCCTCCGCCCCGCCACGGGCGAGGTGCGCATGGCGGGCCGCGCCCTGCCCCACGGATCGGTTGCGGCGGCGCGCGCGGCGGGCCTCGTCTATCTGACCGAGGACCGCAAGGAGAAGGGCCTGCTTCTCGGAAAGTCGCTGACCGAGAACCTGACCCTCCTCGCGCTCGACCGCTTCGGCCGGGTGCTGATCGACAAGGCCGCCGAAGAGCGCGCCCTGACGCAGGCCATCTCGGACTTCGACATCCGCGCGGGCGACCGCGGGATCATCGCGGGCAGCCTGTCGGGCGGGAACCAGCAGAAGCTGCTTCTGGCCAAGACCATGCTGGCCGAACCGCAGGTCGTCATCATCGACGAGCCGACGCGCGGGATCGACGTGGGCACCAAGCAGCAGATCTACGGCTTCATCGCCCGCCTCGCCGCTGAGGGCCGCAGCGTGATCGTCGTCTCGTCCGAACTGCCCGAGGTGATCGGCGTGGCCAACCGCATCGTGGTGATGAGCGCGGGCCGGATCGCCGGCGAGGTCGAGGGCCCGGCCATCACCGAAGAGAACATCGTCCGCCTCGCGATGGGGCTGAACCACCGGAAGGCCAGCGCATGAGTGCCGTCACCGTTCCCCGTCCCCGTTTCCAGCTTTATGTTCTCGGGCCGCTGCTCGCCCTCTTCGTGCTGATCGCGCTGGGGGCCTGGCTTAACCCGAACTTCCTCAGCTACGGCAACATCACCAACGTGCTCGCGCGCTCGGCCTTCATCGGCATCATCGCGGTGGGCATGACCTTCGTCATCACCTCGGGGGGGATCGACCTTTCGGTGGGCTCGATGGCGGCCTTCATCGCGGGCCTCATGATCCTGTCGATGAACGCGCTTCTGCCCCACATGGGCGCAGGCGTCCCGGTCATTCTGATGGGGGTGCTGGTGGCGGCCTGCGCGGGGCTGCTCGCGGGCTGGCTCAACGGGTTTCTCATCGCCAAGGTCGGGATCGAGCCCTTCATCGTGACGCTGGGCACCATGGGCATCTACCGCTCGCTCGTCACCTGGCTGGCCGACGGGGGCACGCTTTCGCTCGATTTCGGGCTGCGCGGCCTCTACCGGCCGGTCTATTATGGCGGGATCTTCGGCATAGCCTGGCCGATCATCGTCTTTGCGATCGTCGCCATCCTGGGCGAGATCGTGATGCGCCAGACCGCCTTCGGCCGGCATGTGGCCGCCATCGGCGCCAACGAGCAGGTGGCGCGCTACTCGGCCGTCAAGGTGCCGCGGGTGCGGATTGCGACCTATGCGCTGCTGGGGCTGCTCGTGGGGCTCGCCACCATCATGTATGTGCCGCGGCTGGGCTCGGCCTCGGGCTCGACCGGCGTCCTGTGGGAGCTTGAGGCCATCGCCGCCGTCATCATCGGCGGCACGGTGCTCAAGGGCGGCTACGGCCGGGTCTGGGGCACGGTGGTGGGTGTCCTGATCCTCAGCCTGATCGACAATATCCTGAACCTCGCCTCGATCGTCAGCCCCTACCTGAACGGCACGATCCAGGGCGTCATCGTGATCCTCGCTGTCGTGCTGCAGCGGGAGAAGAAGGCCGCCGACGCGCGGTAGATCCTTGGGAGGTATGTGATGAAACGGAGACAATTTCTGACGAGTGCCGCCGTGGCCGGGGTGGCGGCGGGTGCCGGCGCACCCGCACTGGCGCAGGAGAAGGTCGGCACCATCGGGATCGCCATCCCGTCGGCGACGCACGGCTTCATGGGCGGGCTGAACTTCCACGCGCAGGACACGATCAAGCGCCTGCAAGAGGTCTATCCGCAGCTCGACTTCGTGCTGGCGACGGCCGGAAACGCGGGCAAGATGGTCAATGACATCGAGGACATGGTGGCGACGCGCAACATCAGCGCCCTCGTCGTCCTCCCGTTCGAGAGCGAGCCCCTGACCTCGCCCGTGCAGGCGGTGAAGGAGGCGGGCATCTGGGTAACGGTCGTGGACCGCGGCCTCTCGGTCGAGGGGATCGAGGATCTCTATGTGGCCGGCGACAATCCCGGCTTCGGGCGCGTGGCGGGCGAGTATTTCGCGCAGAACCTCGGATCCGGCAAGAAGATCGTCGTCCTGCGCGGCATCCCCACCACGCTCGACAACGAGCGGGTCGAGGCCTTCACCGCGGCCATCGAAGGGTCGGGGATCGAGGTGCTCGACATGCAGCACGGCAACTGGAACCGCGACGACGCCTTCAACGTGATGCAGGATTTCCTGTCCAAGTATTCCCAGATCGATGCGGTGTGGGCCGCCGACGACGACATGGCGATCGGCGCGATGGAGGCCATCGCGCAGGCCGGCCGCACCGAGGAGATGTGGGTCATGGGCGGCGCCGGCATGAAGGAGATCATCCGGCGCATCGCCGACGGCGATCCGCAGCTTCCGGCGAACGTCACCTACCCGCCGGCGCAGATCTCGACCGCCATCGAGCTGACGGCGCTGAAGCTCGTCTCCTCGACGCCGGTTTCGGGGCGCTTCATCATCGGCTCGCAGCTCGTCACGCCCGAGAATGCCGAGCAGTTCTACTTCCCCGACAGCCCCTTCTGAACAAGGTGGAGCGCGGCACCCCCATGCCGCGCTCCGGCCGCCCTACTGGGCGACCTGGGCGAGCAGCGGCTCGAACCGCTTCTTCGCCGTTCCCTTCATCGGCACCCCCGCAACCTCCTCGTGGTTGACCGGCGCGCCCACCTGGATCAGCGCCACCATCCCCATCGAAAAGTGCGGGGCGCATTTGACGCCGTAGAGCCCTTCGTCCGTCAGCGTCACCGAGACGTCCTTGCCCATCTTGCCCTTGAAGGCCTCGGCCCCCTCGGGAAGCATGCCCTTGATCGTCTCGGCGTTGTGGCCCTTGTCGGTGGCCTTGAAGAGGATCGTGTCTCCGGGCTGGGCCACGACGAAGGCGGGCTCGAACACCATGGCGCCGTCGGCGCCCTTGTTGAGCATGATGACCTCGTGCGTGGCGGCCTGCGCCGCGGTGCCGAGAACAAGCATGAGCGTGGCCGCGGCCGTTATCTTCTTGAGCATCTGGCTTTCCTTGCAACTGATGCCCTTCGGATAGCAGGCGCGGTTCCTGCCCTTGTTGTGCTGCCGCAAGCTCGGATTGCGAATCATGCCTGCCGCTTCACCGGGCAGCGCGTGGACGTTCGGGGGCCCGCCTGCGCATGCAAACGATTGCTCATGCCGCGCCTGCGCAGCATCCCGCTTCCCACGCCAAATTTCATTGACGCATTGTGCAAGAGTCCCCACCGTCGCGCCATGCGTCCAAAGTCGCAGAAGTTACGACCGATCTGGAGGATGAACATGACCAAACCGGCCGAGACGTCCCGCACCATCTACGACACGATGACCGAGCTTTTCTCGAGCATGTCCGCCGCGCCCATGGGGGCGATCATGGCCAAACGTGCGCTCGACATGCAGCAGGGCATCGCTGGCGAAATGAACCAGGCCGCGCACGATTGGCTCGACCGCCGTCAGGCCGCGGTCTCGAGCCTCGTCGGCACGGCGCACAAGGTGATGGACAAGGGCTTCTCCGACACGGCGACCTTCAGTTCGATGCAGGAATGGTATGGCGGCATGGTCGAGCGTCTCGCCGCCGACATGAAGAGCCCCTATGACCTCATGCTGGCCTGCAGCGCACATGTCGTTCCAGCCACGACCAGGAAGCCGGCCGAAAAGCCCGCATCGACGATCCGGCGCGCCGCCTGAGGCGTCCCTCGACCGGATGCCGGAGCGCTTCGGCATCCGTCACGGTCGGCGCCGTGATCCTTCATCGGCGCCTCCACGCCGACTTCCTGTCCGGCGAACGATTGTCCCTGTCGCCGATCGGTCGGCGGATCCTGCGCGCACGTCCACCCGGTGCGCCTGAGGCTGACGTGCAACAGATTCCCGTTCGCGATCCGACATATATTCAAAAGTATATGTTTTCATACCTCAAAGAGATTGTCCGTCCGTCCAGACCTTAGGTATGGTGAGAAAAATTGGCCACAGAGCCGGCTTTCCTCGCTGGCTTGGGAAGGCCGGGGATGGTCGGAATGAAGTTGAACATTGAGCGGTTGACTCGGGACGAACTTATAGACCTCTACGGTCGGATTTCCGCGGCACTGGATGCCTGCGAAAGCCGTCAAATCGCCAGAAAGGCGAAAGAAGAGGCCGCAAGGATCAAGGGCGAGGCAGGAGAGAGCGGAAAGAGGGTGAGTTACTTCAACCCCACCAACCGCTCCGTTTCATGGAACGGGCGCGGGCGCTGCCCGCACTGGTTCAAGGTCGCCATGGCGCAGGGCCGCACGCCGGAAGAACTGGCGGCGCTCTGAGCAACGGCGCCCTCGGATAATTCTCGTTTTCGCTCCCCGGTTCCCGGAGCCCGCCATCCGGCGGGCGCCGGGAACCGAGGCCGGCGTCAGAGCCAACCCTCGGTGCGGGCCTCCGCTGCGCAGGCGGCGACCGCCGCTTGATACTCATCAATGAGCCGGCGGCAGAGATCGCCCGCCCCGGGAATGTCGCCGATGCCGCCGACGCCCTGCCCCGCCGACCACACGTCCCGCCAGACCTTGGCCTCGGACTCCATGTCGAGATGCGGAGATGCGCCCCCCTCGGGATCGATGCCCGCGGTGGCCAGGCTCTGGCGCAGGAAGCTGGCCGGGATACCGCTGACCTTCGGCGTATAGACGATGTCGGCGGCCGTGCTGTCGGCCACCATCCGCTTCTGCGCCTCGGGCACCATCGCTTCCTCGGTCGCCAGGAAGCGGGTCCCGAGATAGGCCAGATCCGCCCCCATCATGCGGGCCGCCGCGACTTCATGGCCCCGGTTCATGGCGCCCGACAGGATGACGGTGCCCGCAAAGAAGGACCGGATCTCCGAGACCAGCGCGAAGGGGCTGAGGGTGCCGGCGTGCCCCCCCGCCCCCGCCGCCACCGCGATGATCCCGTCCACCCCCGCTTCGGCCGCCTTGCGCGCGTGCCGTGCATTCACGACATCGTGGAACACCAGCCCGCCATAGCCATGAACCGCCGCCACCAGTTCGGGCACCGCGCCGAGCGAGGTGATGATCAGCGGCACCCTTTCCTCGATGCAGATGGCGAGGTCGGCCTCGAGGCGCGGGTTCGACTTGTGGACGATGAGATTGACGCCGAAGGGCGCGGCATCGGGCGCCAGACGGCCGCGGATCGCCCTGATCCATTCGCGGAACCCGTCACTCGTGCGCTGGTTCAGCGCGGGGAAGGTGCCCAGGAGGCCCGCGTTGCAGGTCTCCACCACGAGGTCCGGGCCCGAGGTCAGGAACATGGGTGCGGCGATCACGGGCGCCTTGAGGCGGCCCTTCAGGGCCTCGGGTATGGGCATGGTCTCCTCCTCACGATTGGGCCGAGGTGACACCCGCTTGCCCGCGTGGGTCAACCGTTCCGCTGCGTCCTAGAGCGGCAGGATCAGCGGAACGAGGGTGACGCTGACGACGAGGCAGAAGAGCGTCAGCGGCACGCCCACCTTGACGAAATCCACGAAGCGGTAGTTGCCCGGCCCCACCACCAGCATGTTCACCGGCGAGGCGACCGGCGTCATGAAGGCGGCCGAAGCCCCCAGCGCCACGATCATGGCGAAGGCCTGGGGCGAGGAGTCGAGCCGCTCGGCCAGCGCCACGGCCACGGGCGCCATCAGCACCGCCGTGGCCGTGTTCGAGATGAAGAGACCGAGCACCGCCGTCACGCAGAAGAGCGCGCCGAGGATCATCCGCGGCCCGGCATCGCCCAGAAGGCCGATCAGCGCCTCGGCCGCCAGATCGACGCCTCCCGTCCGTTGGAGCGCGATGGAAAAGGGCAGCATCCCCACGATCAGAACCAGCGTGTCCCAGCGGATCGAGCCGAGGGCCGAGCGCATGTCGATGCAGCGGAAGAGACCGAGCAGAAGGCAGCCCACCAGCGCCGCCTGCACGTTGGAGACGAGGCCCGAGATCATCAGCCCGACCACCAGCGCCAGCACGGCGAGCGCCGCCGGCGCGCGGCGCCGTTCGGGCGCAACATCGTCGGCCTCGCCGGGCAGGTCGAGCAGGATCATCTCGCGCTGCCGCCCCGAGAGTCGCCGGATCGCCCGCCAGGGGCCGACGACCAGCAGCGTGTCGCCTCCCCGCAGCTTCTCGTCCGCAACGGGTGTGGTCAGAGGGTGCGCGCCGTGCTTCAGCGCCACCACGGCGAGGTTGTGGACCGACCGGAAGCGCAGATCGACGACGCTCTGGCCGACGAGGGGCGAGGTTGCCGGGATCATCACCTCGGCCATGCCGATGTCGGACACACGGTCGGCGAAATAATCTCCGGTCGGCGGCAGCTCCTCGAGCTGCCAGCGCGAGCAGAGCGCCGCCAGATCAACCTCCGACCGCGCCGCATCCAGCAGCAGGATGTCCCCCGGCCGGAGCCGGGTCGAGGCCGTCGGATGGACCAGCTCGGCCCCGAAGAGGCCGCGCCGCTCGATGGCGAGGATGGTCATGCCCTGGCTGGACAGCAGGCCCGTGTCCGAGACGGGACGGCCCGCGAGCAGGGAGGCAGGGCCAAGCCGCAGCCGCGCCTCATGTCCGGCAAGTCCATATTCCGACACCCAGTCCCCCAGATGCCGCCGTTCGGCCGGGGCCGCGCCGTCCGCCGAACCGAGAAACCGGCGGGCCACCAGCATCCAGAGGATCGCCACCAGAAGGATCGGCAGACCGAAGGGCGTGAAGGCGAAGAACGAGAAGCCTTCGTGCCCGCTCCGAACCAGCTCGCCATGCAGGACGAGGTTCGGGGGCGTCGCCACCAGCGTCGTCATGCCCGCCGTCAGCGCCGACACCGAGAGCGGCATCATCAGGCGGCCGACGGGTATGCCCGAGTCCCGCGCGATGCGCAGGACCACCGGAACGAAGATGGCGACCACGCCGGTCGAGCTCATGATCGCCGACAGGGCCGCCACGGACAGCATCAGGAACACGATCAGCCGAGTCTCGCTGCCGGCGGCGCGGGCGATCACCCAGTCGCCGAGCCCCTTGGTGACCCCTGTCCGCACCAGCGCCTCGCCGATGACGAAGAGCGCGCCGATCAGGATCACGTTGGGATCGGCAAAGCCCGAAAGCGACTCCTGGAGCGTGATCGCTCCGGTGAAGGGCAGGGCAACCATCATGATGACCGCCACGGCATCCATGCGCGGGCGGTTCATGGCGAACATCACGACAGCGGCACAGAGCAGGGCGAGAACAAGCGCAAGCTCGAGCGTCACTGCAAGTCTCCTTCCGGGGTCGGAGACTGCCGGGAGGGCGGCCGCTTGTCCAGCCGCCTTCCCGCAACGTCAAGGCCACTGGCCGCGCGAGAGGCGCAGCGCAGACGCCGGGCGGGCCGTTGTCAGCGGATGACCGCGCCTCCGACACCACCGACCACGGCGCCGGTGATCGGGTCGTCGGCAAGCACCTGGCCGGCCACCGCACCGCCGAGGGCGCCGGTCGCGACGCGCTGGGTCCGGGTCTCGCCGCAGGCGGCAATCACGAGGCTCGCCGCGAGGGCGGGCAGCAGGAACTTCGGAATGGTCATGGGGATCCTCCGTGTCGGGTCCGGGCGGTGGTGCCCGCCCGGAACATTACGCAGAGGAATGCGCGCCGTGACAGGAACGTTCCCCGCCGCCACCGATATGAGCGGACAACCGCGAATCCGGTCGTCAGGCCAGCGCGCTGCGGGCGGCGAAATGGGCGATCTCGCCGCGGTGGAGGGCGCGCAGGATCACCTCTTCCTCGTCCGTTGCGATGACGGCTGCGGCCACCCGGCTGCCGGGGGCCGAGATCACCCCCTCGCCCGCAAGGTTCGCGGCCGGATCGGGGACGAGCCCCAGCCAGCCGAGCCCCGCCATCACCCGCGCCCGGATCTCGGGCGCGTGCTGGCCGATGCCGGCCGTGAAGACCAGCGCGTCGATCCCGCCCATGCCGGCCGCCAGCGCGCCGATCTGGCGCAGGATGAAGCGCACGAACAGCTCCACCGCCTCCGCGGCCTCGGGCCGGTCGCTCTGCAGCAGGTCGCGCATGTCGGGGCTGATCCCCGAGACGCCCAGAAGCCCGCTCTTGCGGCCGAGGATCGCCTCGATCTCGGGACCCGTCAGGCCCTGCCGCAGGAAGTGGAGGATCACGCCGGGGTCGAGTTGCCCGCAGCGCGTGCCCATCATCAGCCCGTCGAGCGCGCTGAAGCCCATCGTGGTATCGACGCTGCGCAGGTTCTCCATCGCGCAGAGGCTGGCGCCGCTGCCCAGATGCGCCACGATCACCTTGCCCCGTCCGGCCTCGCCCAGAACCTCGGGCAGGCGCGTCGCGATGTAATCGTAGGAGAGCCCGTGAAAGCCGTAGCGCAGGATGCCTTCCTCGGCCATGGCGCGGGGCAGGGCGTAGAGCCGGGCGAGGCGGGGCCGGTCGTGGTGGAAGGCCGTGTCGAAGCAGGCGATCTGCGGCACCCCCGGCCAGCGCGCCTCGACCGCGCGAATGCCTGCGAGGTTGAAGGGCTGGTGGCTGGGGGCCAGCGGCGAAAAGCTCTCGAGCCGCTCGATCACCTCGGGCGTCAGCAGCACCGGCGCGTTGTAATCCGGGCCGCCATGCACGACGCGGTGGCCGGCGGCGTGCAGGTCGAGCGGTCCGAGCCGCCCCTCCAGCAGGCCCAGCAGCCACAGCGTCAGCTCCTTCGCATCCCGCGCATCGGCCGGCGCGCGCAGCTCGAGCGTGCCGTCGGGCAGGCTGGCCTTCAGCCGCGGAGCAAGGCCGATCCCTTCGACCAGACCGCGCACGAGAGGGGTGGCGTCCTCCACGCCGAACAGTCCGAACTTGACTGTGGAAGAGCCGATGTTCAGGACCAGCCAGACGGGTTTCATTCGGCCACCGGCTTCGTGGGCCGTGCCTCGGCGTGAAGGCGGGCGAGGGCGGCCGAGGTGAGGCGCGCCGAGGGGCCGTCGGCCCGGCTGGTGAGCATGATCGGCACCTTCGCCCCCAGCACGAGGCCCGCGGCCTCGGCGCCGCCCAGATGGATCAGCTGCTTGGCGATCATGTTGCCGCTTTCGAGGTTGGGCGCCACGAGGATGTCGGCGCGGCCCGCCACGTCCGAGACGATGCCCTTGGCCTTCACCGCCTCGAGCGAGATCGCATTGTCATAGGCGAGCGGCCCGTCGATCAGCCCGCCCACGATCTGGCCCCGGTCGTGCATCTTGCAGATCGAGGCCGCAAGAAGCGTCGAGGGGATCTTGCCCGTGATGGTCTCGACCGCCGACAGAAGCGCCGTGCGTGGCGTCTCGATCCCCAGCGCCATCACGAGGTCGATGGCGTTCTGCACGATGTCCTTCATCGTCTCGAGATCGGGGGCGATGTTGATGGCCGCGTCGGTGATGAACAGCAGCCGGTCCACGTCCGGCACGTCGAGGGCGAAGACATGGCTGAGGCGCCGCTCGGTCCTGAGGCCCTTGTCGCGGCAGAGCACGGCCGAGAGAAGCTCGTCGGTGTGCAGCTTGCCCTTCATCAAGGCGCCCGCGCGCCCGTCGCGCACCAGATCGACCGCGACTTCCGCCGCGGCATGGCTGTGGGGCGCGTCGATGATCCGGCTCTCGTCCAGCGTGACGCTGGCCGCGGCGGCCGTGGCGAGGATCTTCGCCTTCGGCCCGACCCAGAGCGCGGTGATGATGCCCGCGGCCTCCGCCTGGATCGCGCCCAGAAGGCTCAGGTCGTCGCAGGGATGGACGATGGCGGTGGGCAGGGGCGGCAGGGCGCGCGCGGCGAGAATCAGGTTGGCAAAGCGCGCGCCGGGCGTGTGCAGCCGCACTTCGGGCAGGTGCGAGACCGGCCGGCGCACCTTCTCGCGGGGCGCCAGCACCAGCGCCTCGCCGGTGATCACCATCTCGCCGGACTGGTTGAGGCAGACGCAGTCGAGCGTGACCTTGGCCGTGGCCATGTCCTTTTCCCGCACCGTCACGCGGACGGTGATCTTGTCGCCGGGCGAGACGGGCCTGCGGAAGCGCAGCGACTGTCCGAGGTAGATCGTGCCGGGGCCGGGCAGGCGGGTGCCCAGCACCGCCGAGATCAGCGCGCCGCCCCACATCCCGTGGGCGATCACATGGTGAAAGCCCGTCTCGGCCGCATAGGTCGCATCCAGATGCGCCGGGTTCACGTCGCCCGACATGACGGCGAACAGCTCGATGTCCTTGGGCGTGAGCACCCGGTCCACCTCGGCGCTGTCGCCGATCTGCAGCTCGTCCAGCGTCCGGTTCTCGACCGTGGTGATGGAAGGATCACATCCGAACATGTCGGCCTCCGTCGATATGGGTCACGGTTCCGGTGACGCCCGAAGCGGCATCGGAGGCGAGGAAGGCGGCCACGGCCCCCACCTCGTCGATGGTCACGAGCCTCCGCTCGGGCGCGCGGGTCCGGGCATCCTCGATCAGCGCGTCGAAATGGTCGATGCCGCTGGCCGCGCGGGTCGCGATCGGACCGGGCGAGAGCACGTTGGCCCGGATCCCCTGCGGCCCCAGTTCGGCCGCCACATGGCGGGTGCAGGCCTCCAGCGCGGCCTTGACCGGGCCCATGATGTTGTAGTGATCGACCACCTTCTCGGCGCCATAATAGCTCACGGTCATCAGGCTGCCGCCCGCCGTCATCAGCGGCTCGGCCAGCCGCGCCATGCGCAGGAACGAATGGCACGAGATGTCCATCGCCTGCGCGAAGCCTGCGGCCGAGCAGTCGGTCACGCGGCCGTGCAGATCCTCTTTCGGGCAGAAGGCCACCGAATGGAGCAGGAAGTCGAGCCGGCCCCAGCGGCCGCGGATGTCGTCGAACACCGCCTCGAGCGCGCCCTCCTGCGCAAGGTCGAGCGGCAGCAGAGCCGCGGCACCGATGTCCTCGGCCACAGGCCGGACGTGGGGCAGGGCGCGCTCGTTCAGGTAGGTGAGTGCCAGGTCGGCTCCGGCCCCGGCGAAGGCGCGGGCGCAGCCGGCGGCGATCGACTGGCTGTTGGCGACGCCCACCACCAGCCCGTATTTTCCCTTCAGCATCGTCTTGTCCCCTCAGCGCTGCAGGATGTAGGCGCCGGGCGCATCGCACAGCGGCGGGTAGCCGGCCGATGCGCTGCCCATCGGCGGCAGTTTCGCCTTGGCCGAGGACCGCTCGGCCAGCCAGGCGCCCCAGGCCGGCCACCATGACCCCTCGACCGAGGCATGGGCGGCAAACCACTCGTCGGCGTCCTTGTAGGGGTCGTCGCGTTGGGTTGTGGCGATGCGGAAATGCCGCCGCGGATGGCCCGGCTCGGACACGATGCCGGCGTTGTGCCCGCCGGAGGTGAGGATGAAGGTCGTCTCGGTCTCGGTCAGCCGCTGGATCTTGAACACCGACCGCCAGGGCGCGACATGGTCCGTCTCGGTGCCCACCGCGAGGATCGGCACCCGAAGCTCGGTCAGCGACAGCGTATGACCCTCCAGCTCGAACTTGCCCTCGGCGAAACGGTTCTCGAGGAACAGTTGGCGGAGGTATTCCGAATGCATCCGGTAGGGCATCCGCGTGGAATCCGCGTTCCAGGTCATCAGATCGTTCGGATGCGGCCGCTCGCCCATCAGATATTCGTGGATCATTCGCGACCAGATCAGGTCGTTCGAGCGCAGCAGCGTGAAGGCGCCGCTCATCTGGTCGCTGTCGAGATAACCCTGATGCCACATCATGTCCTCGAGCAGCGCCACCTGCGCCTCCGAGATGAAGAGCGCCAGTTCCCCCGCTTCCGAGAAATCGACCTGCGCGGCAAAGAGCGTCATCGAGGCCAGCCGCTCGTCATGGTCGCGGGCCATCTGGGCCGCCATGATCGACAGGAGCGTCCCGCCGAGGCAGTAGCCCGCGGCATGGACCTTCGGGGCGCCGGTGATCGCCTGAATGGCCTTGAGCGCGGCCCGCGGCCCCTGGTCGATGTAATCCACGAGGCCGAGGTCGCGGTCCTCGGGGCCGGGGTTGCGCCACGAGATCATGAAGACGGTGAAGCCCTGCGCCACGAGCCAGCGGACCAGCGAGTTCTGCTCGGTCAGGTCGAGGATGTAGTATTTCATGATCCAGGCCGGCACGATCAGCACCGGCTCGGGATGCACCTGCCTCGTGGTGGGCGTGTACTGGATCAGCTCCATCAGATGGGTGCGCGCCACCACCTTGCCCGGTGTGACGGCGAGGTTCTCGCCAACGCGGTAGTCGCCGGTCTCCATCGGGGCGCCGGTCGCGAGCTGCATCATGTCGCCGGTGAAGTTCACCGCGCCCTGGATCAGGTTCGCGCCGCCGGTCTCGGCGGTGCGGGTCAGGATCTCGGGGTTGAAGAACGGCACGTTCGAGGGCGACCAGACGTCGAGGATCTGCCGCACCGAGAAGCTGAGGGCGGCCTCATGCGCCCGGTCCATGCCGCGCAGCCCGGTCGTCGCCGCCTGCCACCAGTCCTCGGTCAAGAGGAAGCTGTCGCGCAGCGCGGCGAAGGGTTGCCGGCTCCAGGCCTCGGTCGCGAAGCGGCGGTCCTTCACCGGCGCCTCGTGCGCGTGAAGCCCGCCCTCCATGATCGCTGTCGCCGACCTGGCGGCCTTTTCCCACAGCTCCGCCTGCTTTCCCGGCGCAGCCGCCAGATGCATCATCCAGTCCAGCGTCGCCGTCGCCAGCACCGACGGGGCAAGGCCCCGCGTCATGCCCGCGATCGTCGCCCGTGCCGCCCGATCGAGCGCCTGCCCATAGGTCGGCACGCCTTCCGCATTCCACTTCATGTCAGACATTGGTCTTTCCGTATCCGGTGTCCCGGGAGTCGATCTTAAACCGTTTTCATGAAAAGGATGTAATGCAGGTGCAGCATTGAGCAATTGAGCAGGATCAACTTGCTCAATTGCCTTGATTTAAGGCGATGATCCCCATGCTGCGTTGCAGCGCAAGGGCTTGACCTGAACCGTCGCGCCGAGGTGCGGCACGATGCCGCGCGGCGCTATGAAGCATTGACGAGGAAGAGGTGCGCTCTATCTGCCCGAATCACGAGTGAAGCGATTCTCCGGTGCTTGCGGCAACGGGGAAGCGGCTGTCGAGTTCCGAGCGGTGGTGCATGTCCAGGATCCGTCATATCCGTCTGATCTTCGTGTTCAACCTCATGATCGCCGTCATGCTGGGGACGGGACTGGCGCTCTGGACGCCGGATCTGCCGCGGGCCGAACTCGAGCAGCGGTATCTGGCCAATCCCGCCGATCTTGTGGAGGTCGCGGGCACCACGCTTCACATGCGCGACCGCGGGCGGCGGGACGCGCCGGCCGTGATCCTGATCCATGGCTTCGGCTCCAGCCTGCACACCTGGAGCGCCTGGCAGGACCGCATGGCCGGGAGCCGGCGCGTGATCAGCTTCGACCTGCCCGGCTTCGGTCTCTCTCCGCCCGATGCGACCGGGAATTATTCCGATGCCCGTGTGTCGCAGATCGTTCTCGGCATCATGGATCGGCTGGATCTCAAGCAGGCGGACCTTATCGGCAATTCCATCGGCGGCCGGATCGCCTTCACCTTCGCGGCGGCCCACCCCGAGCGGGTGCGCAAGCTCGTCCTCGTGTCGCCCGACGGCTACGAAAGCCCCGGCTTCACCTATGGCCAGCCGCCCGATGTGCCGATGCTGGCGCAGGCGGTCCGTTTCTGGCTGCCAAAGCCGCTGCTGCGCCTCTCGCTGGGCATGGCCTATGCGGATCCGACCGTGATGTCCGATCAGATCGTCAGCCGCTACCACGACCTGATCCGGGCGCCCGGCGTGCGCGAGGCCCTGTTCGACCGGATGCGCCAGACGGTGCTGGTGCCGCCCGAGACGCTGCTGGCCAATGTCCGCGCGCCGACGCTGCTGCTGTGGGGCGAGGAGGATGCGGTGATCCCTGCAGCGAATGCCGGATCCTACGCCCGCGCCCTGCGCGACGCGCAGACGGTCCTTCTGCCCCGGATGGGCCATGTTCCGCAGGAAGAGGGACCGGCCCGGTCGCTCGCCCCGGTCGAAGCCTTCCTCGCCACCTGAGCGCCGCTCCGCGGCCTCCCTGCCCGGCGCGGGCGGCGTCCGAGGAACCTCGGTTCCGGCGGGGCGTTGGCCGGGAGAGGCATCCCGCACAGGAGGACGTTGCAGATGGAGATGAATATGTTCCAACTTCGGGGGTTCGGGGGCCTGATCATCCTTGCGCTCGATCTGTGGGCCTTGGTATCCATTCTCGGCTCCTCCGCTTCGACGGGGCGGAAGGTGCTCTGGGCGCTGATCGTCATCCTGCTTCCCGTGGTCGGCTTCATTCTCTGGCTGATCCTCGGTCCGCGCTCGGGGTCGCGGGGGATCTGATCGGACCCGGATCGCCTCGGGCCACCCAGATGGAGGACGAGTTGATGGCCGGGATCAGACCCTTTGCCGCGCCGGAACCTGCGGCGCTGAAGGCGCTCGAGACATTGCACCTGCGGTGCGTCGATGTGCTTGCCGGCTTCGAGACAATGGTGGGGCGGGCAGAGCCCGAGTTCCGCGCCACGGCCGAGCGTTTCCGCGACCTTCACCGCGCGCAGGCGCAGGAGCTTGCGGAAATGATCGCCCGCTTCGGCCGCGAGCCCGAGATCGACGGCAGCCTCATGTCCACGGTGAACCGGGCCGTCGTGTCGATGCGGTCCCTGATCAACGGGATCGACGGCAGCATCCTCGACCAGATCCAGGATGGCGAGCAGCATGTGGTCGATGCTTTCGACGATGCGCTTGGCGCGGGGCAGCCCATCGACGTGACCGCCCGCCTGCGGTCGATGCGGCGCGAGCTGTGCCTCCTGCTGTTCGAGACCCAGGCGGCGGCGACGGGGCGCTGAACCCGGTCCAGTCCGCTGAACAAGCAAAAGGCCCGCCGAGGCGGGCCTTGTCTTCGTCGTGCCAGAGGCTCAGAGGCCGCGCATCCAGTCATCGACCTTGCGCTCGGCATCGGCCTTGTTGTCGCCGTACTTGCGCTGGATGAGGCCGACCATCCGCTCGCGGTCGCCTTCGACCTGATCGATCTCGTCATCCGTCAGCTCACCCCACTTGGTGCGAGCCTGACCCTTGAATTCCTTCCAGCGACCGCTGATCTGATCCCAATTCATCTCACTTGCTCCTTGTACTGTTGCCTTATCGGGCTGCCGTAAGAACGCGGTGCGCTGGGCACGGGTTCCACCGCGCATCGCATCGACCATACGGTGCCGTGGGGTCAGGACGCGGCGGCCGCGCTGCTCTCGGCGTCCGTCTCGTTGCGGGCTTCGGCATCGGCCAGCGGACGGATCTCGAACCGCACCTTGAGGCTGTGCCGTGTCTCGGTCCGGTCGATGCGGACCTCGCCGCCGATCTGCTGGGCAAAGCCGGCCAGAAGCTGCGCGCCAAGGCCGGTGCCCATCGCGGCGGTCTCCGGCGAAGGGGGGCCGATCCCGACGCTGTTCGTGACGTCGAGCACCGCCATTGCGGCATCCTCGCGCCGCAGCGAGACATCGAGCCGCGGCGTCTCGCCCGCCGGAGCGCCCGCATATTTCATGACGTTGGTGAGGGCTTCGGTCAGCAGGAGCGCCAGCGGTACCGCCTGATCCGGCGTCAGGCGCACATCGCCGAAGTCGGTGTGGACGGCGATCCGCCGCCCCGGCCCGGTGGCGAGGTTCACGACCTGCCGCACGATGTCGGACAGAAGCTCGTCGGCCCGGATGTCGGTGAGGCCGGTGGTCTGGTAGAGCCCGCGGTGGATGGTGGCGAGGCTCATCACCCGATCCTGCAACCCTTTCATCAGCCCCTTCGCTTCGGGCGTGCGGGCCTGCCGCATCTGCATGTTCATGATCGAGGCAATGAGCTGGAGGTTGTTCTTCACCCGATGGTGGACCTCCCGCAGCAGGACCTCCTTCTGGTGGACCATGTCCTCGAGTTCCGCCTCGTCATGCAGGATCGTGTCCGTCATGCGGGCGAAGGCCTCGGCAAGCTGCCGGATCTCTTGCGGCGCGTCGGCGTAATCCTGCGGATCGACGACCCGGCTGCCCTTGGCAAAGTCGAGGATCGCCTTGCGCAGGTGCCGGATGGGCCGGACGATCATCCTCTCGGCCGCGAGCCACGTCACCAGAAGGCAGGCCAGCCACATGAGCGAGGGCAGGGCGAAGGCGGGCAGGGTGCGGATCCAGAGCCCCGCCTCGCCCCCCGCGGGCCAGGAGCCGAGGGCATAGAGCCGCTCGGGGATGATGGGGACGATCGAATAGACCCGTTCACCGCCGCTCTCGGTGAGGGCGGTAAAGGCGATGCTGCGCGACTCTCCTGCGAGTGCCGCAAGCGACCGGTCGCGGGGCAGGAGTTGACGGCCCAACTCGAATCCCGCCGACGAGGTGAGGATGTCTCCGGCGCCGTTGAAGGTGATGAGAACCGGAGGAACCTGGCCCGAGGATAGGCTCGGCTGACCTATGAGCGCGCCGTGGGGCAGCGAGATCGCCAGCACGCCCAATTGCCGCCCGCTCGTGTCCATGACCGGATTGCTGGCGATCACCACGGACTTGCCAGAGATCCGTCCCGTCGGATTGACCTGCAGCAACGGCTCGCCGGCACGCAGGGCGAACGCCGCGGTCTCGGAATCGGACATGTCCTGTTCCTGACCGATCGAGGAACAGGTCATCCTCATGTCATTGCCGACGAACCCGACGACTTCGTAGATCTGCGATGCTTCGCGCACCTCCTGCAGGGCATTGTCGCAGGCCTCGCCTGTGGCCAGCAGCGGCCGCACCACTTCGGCCAGGGCGGCGGCGGCCCCCTGTGCCTTCTGGATCAGGCGGACCTCATGCTCGGCCGCGCGCATGGTCTCGCCCGTGAGCGCGGCCTCGGATCGGGCCTCGGCCTCGCGCAGCACCGCATGGGACTGCGCCACGGAAATCGCACCCAGCGGAAGCAGCGCCAGAGCGAGCAGGAAGGCCATGCGCGACCCGATCCTGTCCGCGTAACGGCGCTGCAACCCGGCGAGGGATGTCATGCAGCCGTCATCCCCGACCGGGACATGACGGCCATCGTCTGCCCGTCCACGCCGGAGAAGATCTCTTCGCCCTTCTCGAGGCCCAGAAGCTCGGCCAGACGGGCCCGTGCGCGGTTGGCGCGGCTCTTCACGGTGCCGACCGCCACGCCCATCATGGCCGCCGCATCCTCATAGGCAAAGCCGGACGCCCCCACGAGGATCAGCACCTCGCGGTGTTCGGGCGACAGCTGGTCGAAGGCCGCGCTGAAGTCCGAGAAGGCCAGATGGCCGTCATGAGCGGGCTTTACATACAGCGTTGCCGCATGAATGCCTTCGGGGTCGGGTACCTCGCGGCGGTGCTTGCGCTTGTCCGAATAGAAGGTGTTGCGGAGAATGGTGAAGAGCCATGCCCGCAGGTTCGTTCCTTCGGTGAACTTGTCGAAGTTCGTCCAGGCCTTCACGATCGTGTCCTGCACGAGGTCGTCGGCGACGGCCACGTTGCGGGTAAGACTGATGGCAAAGGCGCGCAGCGCCGGGAGGTGTTCGGGCAATTCTTCCCGCGGGTCACGACGCTCTGGCGGCGAAGTCTGCGTGCTGGTCATACGCCTGGCCCCTTCTGTCGCAGCTGGTCGAGCAATTGCGCAAAACGGTCCGGGATTTCCTGCACCAGTGCCTCCTCGTACACGCGCCTGAGGTTTTCGTCGATCTGTCGTTGCAGCTCCTTCCGGTTGCCTTCCTTCGTCTTGCCCCGTCCCTTGACTGCCGCCTCGGCAGGCGATGCCTTGGGTTCCGTAGATTGCGTCATGGAAACTGCCGCGCCCTTTACAAAAGTTGATAGATGCCCGGGAACCGAACGCCAGGATCGGCGTTCGGTTCCCAAGAATGTTGCAGACAGGGGACCTTGTATATGACCTCCGACACGACGCCCGACCTCGCAAGTGTGATCGGGAGCAATCTGCCGTATCTGCGTCGCTACGCGCGGGCGCTGACCGGCAGCCAAGAGACCGGCGACCGATATGCCGCCGCGACTCTCGAGGCCATCTTGGAGGATACGCATATCTTCGAGGCGACCGAAAGCCCCAAGGTGGCGCTGTTCCATGCGTTCCACCTGGTCTGGGCCAGCGCGGGCGCGCCGCTGGGCGAGCCGGACACGCGCCTGTCCCGGCGGGCGCAGGACCATATGGCCCGCCTCACGCCCAACACGCGCGAGGCGCTTCTGCTGCACGCCATCGAGAGCTTTCACCACGACGAAATTGGCGCGATCATGCAGATCGACCCGTCCGAGGCGGCCGAACTGATCGAGATCGCGCAGCGCGAGATGGCGAACTCGGTCGCGGGCCGCATCATGGTGATCGAGGATGAGGCGATCATCGCGATGGACATCGTGGCCATCGTCCGCGAGATGGGCCATGGCGTGACCGGCATCGCCCGCACGCGCACCGAGGCGGTGGCGCTTGCGGCCAAGGAGCGGCCGGATCTCATCCTTGCCGATATCCAGCTTGCGGACAATTCCTCGGGCATCGACGCGGTGAATGACATCCTCAAGCAGTTCGAGGACATTCCCGTGATCTTCGTGACCGCCTTCCCCGAACGTCTGCTGACGGGCAAGCGGCCCGAGCCCGCGTTCCTGATCACCAAGCCCTATTCGGAGGATCAGGTGCGCTCGGCGGTCAGCCAGGCGATGTTCTTCTCGTCCACCGAGACGCTGAACGCCTGACCCGTGCCGGCGCCGTCACCCCGCAACCTGGCCCCGCCGCTCCTCCGCGGCGCGGGCCAGCAGGGCGAGGACGGCATCCGAGGTGAACGGACGCGAGAGCACCCACCAGTCCTGGCTCTCGCCCGCAGCTTCCGCCTCTTCGCCAAGCAGCACCAGACGGGTGCCCTGTTCGAGAAGCGCCCGGATCACCGGATGGGCCTGTGCCTTGTCCGGCGCCAGACCCACGAAGGCCACACAGATCCGGTGATCGGGCGCAAGGTCTTCGGGACGACGCCCCACAACCACCTCTGCCTCGGGGTCATGGTCAAGTATGGTCTGGGCAAGATCCTGAGCGATGACAACATGTTTCAGGGCAACGAAATAACGGGCGCGCATCGGTCCAGACATTCATGAAGCTACAGACAAGGCACGCTATGCGCCCATTTCACCGCTCCTGCATTAAACTATGACATGTCGACGACCGCTATAGCCCCTGGGGCGACTCCCTGTCGGAACTGCCCCCTGCGGCGCAAGCCGCTGTTCCTGCCCTTTTCCGATCGCGAACTGTCCTTCATGGAAGCGTTCAAGGTGGGTGAGCTTGTCGTGGGTCCGAATGTCATGCTGCTCGAGGAGGGGCAGGGCAGCGCCCACCTCTTTACCGTGCTGAGGGGGCTCGGCATCCGCTCCACCATGCTCGAGAATGGGCGGCGGCAGGTGATCAACTTCCTCTTTCCCGGAGACTTCGTGGGCCTGCAGGCGGGACTGGCGGGCGAGATGCGCCATTCGGTCGAGAGCACGACGCCGATGGTGCTCTGCGTCTTCAATCGCGCGGATCTCTGGACGCTGTTCCGCGAAGAGCCGGAACGTGCCTATGACCTGACCTGGATCGCGGCGGTCGAAGAGCACTTCCTCGGCGAGACCATCGCCTCGCTCGGGCAGCGGGATGCCATCGAGCGGCTTGCCTGGGCCCTGCTGCGGATTCACGAGCGCCTTTCGTCGGTGGGCCTGTCCGAGGAGGGGAAGGTGCCGATGCCCTGGCGGCAGCAGGACCTGGCCGACGCGCTGGGCCTGTCGCTCGTCCATACCAACAAGACCATCCGGCGCCTGCGCGAGATCGGCCTCGCGCACTGGAGCGCCGGAACCCTGTCGATCGACCGCGAGCGGCTTGCCGCGCTGGCACTGACGGACCCTGATCGCCCGCGGCGCCGACCCCTGATCTGACGACCGGAACCCGGAGGGCGGTTTCGCGTTGCTTGTCCACAGGATGGGCAACCGTTCCGCCCACGCCCAAACCAAGTTCGGAGATTCATTCTATGTATGGGAAGACCTTCGCGGCCGCCCTTCTGGGTGCGGCCCTGACTCTGCCTGCGCTGGCTTCGGCCGACGAACCCACGATCAAGTCGATCGATGTCGAGACCTCGCTGAGCGACCTGAGCAATGCCGAGGCCGCGGCCCACTGGAGCTCGCTGGATACCGATCTCGAGACGGCGATCGCGGCCCTGCTTGTCGGTCGTCTTGCCGACGAGGGCATGGACATCAAGATCGACATGAACGAGGTGGCGCTGGCCAATTTCGTCGAGGCCGCAGTCGGCGCCGAGAGCACCATGGCGGGCACGGTGAACGTGATCGACCTGAGCAACAATACCAACTTCAAGACGTTCGACCTGACGGTCACGATGGCGCAGGCCGCGCCGCTGCTGCCGCCGGACACCGATATCGCCGTCATCGCGCCGACCAGCGGCGAGGTCTATTCGGCGATGGTCGCCACCTTCGCAGCCGCCGTGGTGGATCGCATCGAGAACTGATCCGGCTTCCCGTCTTGACGGTCAGGGGCGGCACGTCGGTGCCGCCCCTTTCCGCTGAGGGGCAGGCACCCGCCAGCGACATCGTGGCGGCACCAGCAAATCGGAGGGGTAAAAACGAGTCGCGCCGCCAGCAGGGGAGGGAAAACCCTGATGGCGGCGCTCGGCCCGTGGCAATTCAGGGCAAGGCGTCGGGGAAAAGCGCCAGCCACGGGATTGTCGGTTCAACCTGCGGCAGAGGTGGAAGTTCCACATCTTCAGAAAAAATCTTTCTGACCTTCAGCCGCGCGCCGGACCGGCGAGAGAAAGCGTCCGCAAGCCCTGCAAGACGCCCGCCGACGGCGGAACCAGCGGGATCAGGCAGGCCTGAACCGCGTGATAGAGGTCGGGCTTGCCGCGAAACACCCGTTCCACCGGATTGAGCGCAGGATCAAGCTCGGCGAACCAGCCGCCGTGCGTGCGATCGACGAAATGCGCCGCGACAAAGTTCCAGATCCTGCGATACCAGCCCTCGAACCTCTCGTCCCCGCCCGACCGGCGCAGCGCATGGGCCGCGGCGATCCCTTCCGCGCAGGGCCACCAGTAGCGGTCCTCGCGGTCAGGCCGGTCGCTCCAGCGCAGCGTGTAGTAGAAGCCGCCGTGGCGATGGTCCCACCCAATACGGGTCGTGTGCAGGAAGAGCGCCTCCGCCGCCTCCTGCAACCAGCCGTGGCGCCGCCCCCCGAGGTGCCAGAGCTGCACGAGCAGCCGGGACCACTCCAGGGCATGGCCCGGCGTGGTCCCGGCCGGGCGGAACATCGGATCGCCGGCGTAATCGCGGTTCACCTGCCAGCGGTCGTCGAAGTGTTCGGGCACCCGCCAGCCTTCGGCGCGCGCGTGGCGATCGATGAGAAGGAGCGCGATGCTCTCGGCCATCCGCAGCCACTCGGACTCTCCGGTCGCCTCGAAGGCGGCCATCAGCGCCTCGGTGAGATGCATGTTCGAGTTCTGCCCCCGGTAGGGGCCGAGCGGGTGCCAGTCCTCGGTGAACTCCTCGCGCGAGGCGCCGGCGGTTGCGTCCCAGAACCGGGTGCGGATCACTTCGGCCACGTCCGACAGCAGCCGGTCGGCGTCCGGGTGCCCCGCCATCCGGGCCGATGAAGCCGCCAGCAGCACGAAGGCATGGCCATAGGCCTGTTTCGTGGCATTGACCGGCCCCTCCGGCCCAAAGCTCCAGACATAGCCGCCGTGGCGGGCATCGCGGTGGCGGGTCCAGAGCGCCTCCATCCCGTGATCGATCATTCGCCCGGCCCCCGGCAGCCCCAGCTCCTGCGCAAGAGCGTAGCCATGGACCATGCGGGTCGTGTCATGGATCTGGCGCAGCACGCCCGCGGGGCCCTCCAGCGGCTGCCATTGCCGGTCGAGCGGCCGGAAGCCGCCCGCAGGATCGAAGGAGGGCAGGAAGAGATCGAAGAGCTGCCGCGCCTGATCCAGCAGCCACAGCCGATGCGCCGGTCGCTCCACCCAGTCCGGTCCGCCGTTGCCGATCGCGCCCATGCCTGCCCCCCCTCTGTGCGGGACAGGATAGCCTTCCGCGCCCCGTCAGGCCAGAAGATGCCTCAAGAGGTCCGGCAGCTCGTCATGGTGGCTGAACAGGCCGTGATGCGGAAGGTCATGCACCGGCGCGTGGCGATAGCCCTCGGTGAACAAGGCAAAGCGCAGCCCGGCGGCCTCCGCGGTCGCCGCATCCACTTCGCTGTCGCCGACATAGAGCACGACCTCTTCCGTCAGGGCCGCCGCCGCGGCCCGCAGGGGTGCGGGATCCGGCTTGCGCTGGGGCAGGCAGTCCCCCCCCACGATGGCGTCGAAAAGGTCGAGGATGCCGAAGTTCGAGAGGATCTGGCGCGACGCCGCATAGGGCTTGTTGGTGCAGAGCGCGATGCGCCAACCCTCGGAATGAAGGTGCCTCAGCGCGGCCTCGGCGCCCGGATAGACACTGGTCAGCGCCGTCGGATCCGCTTCGTAGTGTTTCATGAAGCGATCCTGCATCTCGGCATGGCGATGTCCGTCGGGCGTCTCGCCGCGCGCGGCCAGCACCCGCTTGATCAGGACGGGCACGCCGTTGCCGATAAAGCGCGTGATCTCGGCCAGCGAAAAGGGCTCGGCGCCCTCTTCGGCCAGAGCCCGGTTGACGGCCGCATGAATGTCGGGCGCGGAATGGACGAGTGTCCCGTCCAGATCGAAAACCACACCCGGCATCAGACCACCGGCGTCAGAAGGTCGAGCCCGGCCAGCCCGCCAAGCTCGGAAAGGCAGCCGACAAGCCGATCCGCTCCGGCAAATTCCTCGTGCCGCGTGTAGAACCCCGGCGAGACGATGCAGCGCAGCCCGGCACCCTTGGCGGCGCGCAGCCCGTTCAGCGAATCCTCGATGGCCACGGCTCGCTCCGGCGTCAGCCCCAGTTCGCGCAGCGCGAGATGATAGACGTCAGGGGCCGGCTTCTTCTCGGCCACCATGTCGCCCGCGGCGATGACGTCGAACACCTCTGAGGCCGCCGTGCCAAAGCAGGCCCGGCACAGCGCCTCGACGTTGGGCAGGCTGGTCGTCGTCGCCACCGCAAGCCGGACACCCGCCCCCTTCGCCTCGGCAATGAGATCGGCAATTCCGGGGCGCAGCGCGATCTCGCCCTCGGCCATCAGCGCCACGAACCGCTCGGTCTTGGCCTTGTGGATGTCGGCGATCGGCAGCGGAGCGGGATCCCCCTTCTGCTGGCGCAGGAAGCGCGCGATCCGCTCCTTGCCGCCGGTGGTGGTCAGCAGCTCGCGGTAGTCGTCGCGGTCCCAGAACCAGTCCACCCCGATCGCGGCGAAGGTTTCGTTGAACGCCCGGCGGTGCAGCTCCTCCGTCTCGGCGAGCGTTCCATCCACATCGAAGATGATCGCCTCGATCATTTCGCCAGTGCCTCCGCCGCCCGGCGCTCGCTGTCGAGTCCGCCCCTGAAGACACGGCTTGCCCGGATGTCCGCTTCCTCGATGGTCGAGAGTGCCCGCGCATTAAGCGGCCCGGAGGCATGGGTGAAGAGGCGGTTGGCCTGCCTGAGCCGCGCGCGGTCGAGGGCGTTGCGGATCGAGCGCGCGTTGGCGAAATGCGGCTGCGCGCGCCGCAGTCCGATATAGTCCCGCAGCGCCGCCTCGGCGCCGTGCGTCATGTGATAGCTCTGGTCGTCCAGCATGTGTCCTGCGATCTCGAACAGCTCGTCGTCGGTATAGTCGGGAAACTCGATGTGGTGCGCGATGCGCGAGCGGAAGCCCGGGTTGGACTGGAAGAAATTCTCCATCCGGTCCGCGTAGCCGGCCAGGATCACCACGAGGTCGTCGCGGTTGTTCTCCATCACCTGCAGCAGGATCTCGATGGCCTCCTGTCCATAGTCGCGCTCGTTGTCGGGGCGGTAGAGGTAATAGGCTTCGTCGATGAAGAGCACGCCCCCCATGGCGCGCTTCAGCACCTCCTTGGTCTTGGGCGCGGTATGACCGATATACTGCCCCACCAGATCGTCGCGGGTGACGCTGACGAGGTGGCCCTTGCGGACATAGCCCAGCCGGTGCAGCAACCCCGCCATCTTCAGCGCGACCGTGGTCTTGCCGGTGCCCGGATTGCCGGTAAAGCTCATGTGCAGCGTCGGCGTCTCATGCGCGAGCCCCAGCTTCTGCCGCGCCCGTTCGACCAGAAGCAGCGCCGCCGTCTCGCGGATCCGGTCCTTGACGGGCTTCAGCCCGATCAGTTCGCGGTCGAGTTCCTCGAGCACCTCCTTCGCGCCCGAACCCTCATATTCGGCATGCAGGTCGATCGAGCTGGGGGCGGCTGCCGCGTCGTTCATCTCGAACTCCGGTGTGGTCGTTGCATCTGAGAGTAGCCCACGCGGGCGCGGGTCAAGGCAAGCCATTCGTCGCAGGCGGCCGCCTCTCTCCTTCATTCTGGCTCAAATATCCCGCGGGGGGACCGGGGGGCGCGAAGCCCCCCGGCCTTGCCCGTCCGCCGGTCCGTGGGAGGAGCGGCTCAGCGGACGATGCCGTGCGTATAGCGGATGGACCGGCCGTCCACCTCGGTGCGGTCCATGCGGATGGTCGGCTCGACCTTCGGGCGGTTGACGATGAAGCTCATCGTCACGGTCTCGAAGCCGCGGGTGGAGTCGAAGGCGTTGATGCGGATGTAGTGGTCCGGGACAGCCTTGCGGCATTCCTCCAGCTCCATCATCACGCCCTTGGGGTCGCGCAGGTCGAACATCGGCATCCCCCACATCTCCCAGTAGGTGTTCCGGGGATGGGGCGCGTCGGTGTATTCCAGACTCACGGCCCAGCCGCGCGACAGGCAATATTCCACCTGCGCCGAGATCTGCTCGTCCGTCAGGTCCGGCAGGAACGAAAAGCAGCCCTGGGTAATGCGCATCGGGTTTCTCCTTACATCGAGACCGAGGGGGTCGGCACGAAGTCCGACGTGTCGGTGGAGGTGTAGTTGAAGGTGATGTTGCCCCAGGTATCGAGGGCGGCCTCCAGCGGCTTGCACCATTTGGCGGCGGCGCGCAGGATCTCGGGGCCTTCCACGTCGATGTTGCGGCCCTCGTTGCGGGCCAGGACCATCGCTTCCAGCGCCACGCGGTTCGCCGTCGCGCCCGCCTGGATACCCATCGGGTGCCCGATGGTGCCGCCGCCGAACTGCAGCACCACATCATCGCCAAAGAGGCTCAGCAGCTGGTGCATCTGCCCCGCGTGGATGCCGCCCGAAGCGACCGGCATGACCTTCTTCAGATCCGCCCAGTCCTGCTCGAAGAAGAGGCCGCGCTGCAGGTCCACCGTGTTGAACGGCTCGCGGCAGACGTTGTAGTAGCCCTGAACGGTCGGCGGATCGCCCTCCAGCTTGCCCACGGCGGTGCCGCAATGCAGGTGGTCCACGCCCGCCAGCCGCAGCCACTTGGCGATCACGCGGAAGCTGATCCCGTGGTTCTTCTGCCGGGTGTAGGTGCCGTGGCCCGCGCGGTGCATGTGCAGGATCATGTCGTTCTGCCGGCACCACTCCGAGATCGACTGGATCGCGGTATAGCCGATGATCAGGTCCACCATCACGATGACCGAGCCCAGCGACTTGGCGAACTCGGCCCGGCGGTACATTTCCTCCATCGTGCCGGCGGTGATGTTGAGGTAGTGGCCCTTCACCTCGCCGGTCTGGGCCGAGGCGAGGTTTACCGCCTCCATCACATAGAGGAAGCGGTCGCGCCAATGCATGAAGGGCTGCGAGTTGATGTTCTCGTCGTCCTTCATGAAGTCGAGGCCACCCTTCAGCCCCTCATAGACCACGCGGCCGTAGTTCTTGCCCGACAGGCCGAGCTTCGGCTTCGTCGTGGCGCCGAGCAAGGGCTTGCCGAACTTGTCCAGCCGCTCACGTTCCACGATGATGCCGGTCGGCGGGCCCTTGTAGGTCTTCACATAGGCGACGGGGAAGCGCATGTCCTCGAGCCGCGCGGCCTTGAGCGGCTTGAAGCTGAAGACGTTGCCGATGATCGAGGCCGTCAGGTTGGCGATCGAGCCTTCCTCGAACAGGATCAGGTCGTAGGCGACGTAGCAGAAATACTGCCCCGGCGTGCCGGGCACGGGTTCGACCTTGTAGGCCTTGGCGCGGTAGCTGTCGCAGGCGGTCAGCCGGTCGGTCCAGACCACGGTCCAGGTCGCGGTCGAGCTTTCGCCCGCCACCGCGGCCGCGGCCTCGATCGGGTCCACCCCCTCCTGCGGCGTGATGCGGAACAGCGCCAGCACGTCGGTGTCCTTGGGCTGATAGTCCCCGTCCCAATAGCCCATCTGGGCATATTTCAGGACGCCCGCCTTGTAGCGTTCCTTGCCCTTGATCTCGGTGTTCTTGGTGTCCATTTCACTCCCTCCCTTCACGCGGCCTTGGCGGTCTGCACCGCCGGATCGAGCGCGCCGCTCGCGTAGCGCTTCGCCATATCATCCATCGGGATGACGGTGATCTTCGAGGCATTGCCCGCCGTGCCGAACCGCTCGAGACGGTCGCGGACGAGGGTCTCCATCTCCTTCATCGCCGGGATGAGGAACTTGCGCGGGTCGAACTCCTTCGGGTTCTCCATCGCCACTTTCCGGAACTGGCCGGTCAGCGCCATCCGGCAGTCGGTGTCGATGTTGACCTTGCGCACGCCGTGACGGATGCCGCGCTCGATCTCCTCCACCGGGACGCCGTAGGTCTGGGGCATCTCGCCGCCGTAGCGGTTGATCAGGTCCTGCAGCTCCTGCGGCACCGAGGAGGAGCCGTGCATCACCAGATGCGTGCCGGGCAGGCGCTTGTGGATCTCCTCGATCACGCTCATGGCGAGAATCTCGCCATCCGGCTTGCGGCTGAACTTGTAGGCGCCGTGGCTGGTGCCCATCGCGATCGCCAGCGCATCGACCTTCGTCGTCTGCACGAAATCGACCGCCTGATCCGGGTCGGTCAGCATCTGGCTGTGGTCGAGCTTGCCCTCGGCGCCCGAGCCGTCCTCGGCCTCGGCCTCGCCCTTTTCAAGGCTGCCGAGCACGCCCAGCTCGCCCTCGACCGAGGCGCCGACCCAGTGGGCGCAGTCGGTGACGCGGCGGGTGATGTCCACGTTGTAGTCGTAGGAGGCCACCGTCTTCATGTCGGCCTGAAGCGAGCCGTCCATCATCACCGAGGTGAAGCCGTGGCGGATCGCCGAGAGGCAGGTGGCCTCGTTGTTGCCGTGATCCTGATGCAGGCAGATCGGGATCTGCGGATACATCTCGGCCAGCGCCTCGACCATGTGGCGCAGCATGATGTCGCCGGCATAGCTGCGCGCCCCGCGGCTGGCCTGCAGGATTACGGGCGCGTCGCAGGCCGCGGCCGCCTTCAGGATCGCCAGACCCTGCTCCATGTTGTTGATGTTGAAGGCGGGCACGCCGCAGCCGCGTTCGGCGGCATGGTCGAGCAATTGTCTGAGCGTGATCAGGGCCATGGTTTCCTCCCGGGCGTCAGGTCAGTTCAGGCGTATGAAGTCGGGTCGGGTCAGGTCGGATCGCGTCCGGCCCGAGGGTGCGGGCCGGGGAAGGTCGGTCTCGGTCAGGTCAGGCCGCGGCGGTTCGGGATCGGGGGCCGCGGGGCAGGGTCAGGCCACCTTGCTTTCGCGCACGAGGCGCTCGATCAGCGGCGTGAGGATCAGTTGCATCGCCAGATCCAGCTTGTTGCCGGGCACCACGATCGAGTTCGCCCGGCTCATCCACGAGCCGTGGATCATCGAGGTCAGGTAGGGGAAGTCGATGCCGCGCGGATTGCGGAAGCGGATCACCACCACGCTCTCGTCGGCCGTGGGGATCCAGCGCGCGATGAACGGGTTCGAAGTGTCCACCACCGGCACGCGCTGGAAGTTGATGTCGGTCTGCGAGAACTGCGGCACGATGCAATGCACATAGGCGTGCATCCGGCGCAGGATCACATCCGTCACCGCCTCTGTCGTATAGCCGCGGGTGGCGCGGTCGCGGTGGATCTTCTGGATCCATTCAAGGTTGATGACCGGCACCACCCCGATCTTCAGATCGGCGAGCCCGGCGATGTTGACCTCGCTGTTGACCACCGCCCCGTGCAACCCCTCGTAGAACAGGAGGTGGCTGTCGGGATCAAGGTCGCGCCATTCGGTGAAATTGCCCGGCGCCACGCCCGTCCGGGCCGCTTCGGCATCGTCATGCACATAGGTGCGGGTGCGGCCGCGCCCCGTGTCGCCATATTCGCGTAAGACCCGTTCCAGCTCCTGCAGCTCGTTGGCTTCATAGGAGAAGTGCGAGAAGGTGGCGTCGCCCGCCGCGTAGCGGCGCTCGAGTTCGGCCTTCATGTCGGCACGGTTGAAGCGGTGGAAGGCATCGCCCTCGATCGAGACCGCCTTGACCCCTTCGCGCCGGAAGATCTGGTCGAACGTGTGCTTCACGGTCGAGGTGCCCGCGCCGGACGAGCCCGTGACCGAGATGATGGGATGTTTCTTGCTCATGGTGGTTCAGCTCCGGAACAGGCCGCGATTGCCGAAGAGGGCCGACGTCTCCTGCTCCGGCAGGTCATGGTAGGCCGTGATGCGGGCCACCTTCTCGGCCGACCCGAAGATGAAGGGCGTGCGCGCGTGAAGGCGCGCGGGCGTCTGGCCGAGGATCGGGTTCTCGCCGTCCGTGGCGCCGCCGCCCGCCTGGGTGATGACGAAGGCGATGGGCGCGCATTCGTAGAGGTAGCGCAGCCGCCCCTGTTCATAGCCCTTGCGGCCGTCGCGCGGATAGAGGAACACGCCGCCCCGCGCGAGGATGCGGTGGGTCTCGGCCACCAGCGAGGCCAGCCAGCGCATGTTGAAGTTGCGCCCGCGCGGACCTTCGGTGCCGGCCACGCAATCGTCGATGTAGGCGCGGATCGGCTTCGACCAGTGGCGGTAGTTCGAGGCGTTGATCGCGAATTCCGTCGAGGTGGGCGGCACCTTCACGGCGCGGTCCACCAGCACGAAGCTGCGGCTGCCGGGATCGAGGACATATTTCTGCGTTCCCTGGCCAAAGCTGACCATCAGGCAGACCTGCGGGCCGTAGATGATGTAGCCGCCGGCGATCAGATCGGACCCGGGCCGCAGGAAGCTTGTCTCGGCGGTGGCGGCCGCGGGCCAGATGGCGAAGATCGTGCCGACCGACAGGTTGGTGTCGATGTTGGACGAGCCGTCCAGCGGATCGATCGCCAGGGCGAGCGTGCCGGCCTCGTTCAGCGTGACGGCCTCCTCCTGCTCTTCCGAGGCGTAGAACCTGACGGCGGAACCGTCGAGCGCCGCCCGGAACGCGTCGTCGGCGATCACGTCGAGCGCCTTCTGCCCGTCGCCGTCGGTGTTGGTTCCGCAGAGGCCGGCCAGATCCTCGTCAATCCCGCCCCGGGCGATCCGGGTCGCAACCTCGATCGCGACCGAACCGAGGCGATCCATCACGTCCTGCAGGTCGGCCGGTATGGCGTCGGGATGGGTGGCAAAGGGCTTCACTTGCGTCTCCTCCACGGGTCGATCCGAAGCTTGCCTCAAGCCGGATTTTATGGAATTTAATAAGACTGAAGTAATCTTTCAGAAAAGCGAAATGGTCCGCCTCGACGCCATCACATTGAAGCAGCTTCGGGCCCTGTCTGCGGTGACGGACTGTGCCTCACTGACGGGTGGCGCCTTGCGGCTTGGGCTGACGCCTCCGGCAATCCACAGCCAGATCAAGAACTTGGAGGAGGCCTTCGGCGTGCCGCTGCTGCACCGCCCGCCCGAGGCCGGAGCTTTCACCCCGACTCTCGCGGGAATCACCGTGCTCGAGGCGGCGCAGCGGATCGAGGTCGTTCTGTCGCAGTGCTCATACCAAGTGATGGCGGTCAGCGAGGGGCGCGCGGGTCAGGTGACGCTGGGCGTGGTCTCGACCGGGCGCTACTTCGCGCCGCGGCTGGTCAAGATGCTGAGCCTCGCCTGTCCCGAGATCCGAATCGCGCTCCGGGTGGGCAATCGCGAGCAGCTGATCGACGATCTGGCGCGGCATGTGGTGGATCTGGCCATCATGGGTCGCCCGCCTCGCCAGCCCGAGGTGGCATCCGTGGCGCTGGGCATCCACCCGCATGGCATTGTGGCCCCGCCCGACCATCCGCTCGCGGGTCTGGCCGAGGTGCCGGTCCAGGATCTGCTGGCTCAGACCTTCCTTGCCCGCGAGGAGGGGTCGGGGACGAGGCTTCTGATGTCGCGCTATCTCGACCGTCTGGGCGATGGTCAGGTGGTGGACCTGATCGACATGGACTCGAACGAGACCATCAAGCAGTCGGTCATCGCGGGCCTCGGGATCGCCTTCATGTCGCTGCATGTGGTGATGGACGAGCTGCGTTTCGGCCAGCTCGTGCAGCTCGCGGCGCCGGGCCTGCCGATCGAGCGTCACTGGTTCCTTGTCCATCCCGTCGATCGTCAGCTCAGCCCGGCGGCGCAGAGGTTGCAGGAAGAGATCGCACGACTGAAGGGCGCCTACCTGCCGGGGGCGCCGGTGCAGCCCTGACGGCTCTTCAGACCCCGACGTAGCGGGCGAACTGAGGCGCGGCGGGCGTGAGATCGGCGGCGGGCAGGGTCTCTGCCACCTGCCCGGTCTCGACGAACGCCACCCGGTCAGCGAGTTCCAGGACCGCCTCGATCCGCTGTTCGACCAGCACCACCGCCACGCCCATGCCGCGCAGCGTCCGCACCGTGTCACGGATCAGCGCGATCATCGACGGCTGAAGCCCCTCGGTCGGCTCGTCGAGCAGCATCACCTTGGGCTCGAGGCAGAGCGCACGCCCGATGGCCAGCATCTGCTGCTCGCCGCCCGAGAGGGTCGAGGCGGTCTGCCCCAGACGCTCGCGCAGGCGCGGGAAGAGGTCGAGCACCCGTTCGCGCGTGCGGGCGCCGTGGCCGCGGGTCATCAGGCCGATCTCGAGGTTCTCGGCCACCGTCAGCGGGCCGAAGAGCCGGCGGCCCTGCGGCACATAGCCGATGCCGAGCCGCGGGATGCGATGCGCCGGCAGCCCGTCGAGCCGCTGCCCGTCGAGGGCGATACGGCCCGCGGTCAGCGGGATCTGCCCCATGATCGCGCGCAGCATGGTGGTCTTGCCCGCGCCATTCCGGCCCATCACGCAGGTCACTTCGCCCGCCTGTGCCGCGAACGACAGGCCGCGCAGCACCTGCACCCGGCCGTAGCCCGCATCGACACCTTCGAGGGTCAGCATCTCAGCCTCCGAGATAGGCGGCCTGCACCGCGCGGTCGGCCCGGATCCCGGCGGGCGTGCCCTGCGCCAGAACCCGGCCGTTGTTCAGCACCGTGATGCGCTCGGCAAGGTCCATCACCACCTCCATGTTGTGCTCGATCAGAAGCACCGTGACCCTGGGCACCAGCCCCCGCACCAGGGTCTTGAACCCCTCGATCTCGCCCGCAGCCAGACCTTGCGTCGGCTCGTCGAGGATCAGCAGGCGCGGCTCGAGCGCGAGGCCCATCGCGATCTCCAGGAGGCGCTGATGCCCGTAAGAGAGGGCACCCGCCATCCGGTCCGCCTCGGCCTCGAGCCCCACTCGCGCCAGCGCGGCCCCCGTCGCGGCGGCCAGATTGCGGGCGCCCGCGCGCTGCACGGCCAGCGCCACATTGTCGAAGGTCGTGAGGCGCGGAAAGACCGAGGTGATCTGGAAGGCATAGGCGATGCCGCAGCGCACCCGCGCGTGGGCGGGCAGGCGCGTGATGTCGCGCCCGTCGAAGCGGATCGTGCCCTCCTGCGCCGGGATCCGGCCGGACAGAAGCCCCACCAGCGTGGACTTGCCCGCCCCGTTCGGCCCGATCAGCGCGTGGATCTCACCGGGCGCGAGGTCGAAATCCACCCCGTCGATCGCGCGAAGGCCACCGAAATGGCGCACGAGACCACGGGCCTCGAGGAGGCTCATGGCAATCTCCGCATTGCATGGTCGCGCACGAGGCCCAGCAGGCCGCGCGGCGCAAAGAGGACAAGCAGGATCAGCACCGCGCCCACCACGAACTGCGAGGCGGTGGTGACGGACGAGGCCCAGTCGATGAGGTAGAACATCAGCGCCGTGCCCAGGAGTGGACCCAGAACGGTGCCCGCTCCGCCGAGAAGCACCCAGATCAGCGGCAGGATCGAATACTGGATCGAGGCGAACGAGCCGCCGACATAGCCGAACATCAGCCCATAGGTGGCCCCCGCCGCCCCCGAGATGAGTCCCGAGAGTGCGAGGGCGAAGAGCTTCGCGCGGAAGGTGTCATAGCCCAGCATCCGGGTGCGCTCCTCGTTCTCGCGCACCGCGACCAGCACCCGGCCGGTGCGCGAACGGGCCAGCGCGAGGCAGCCGAGCATCGCGGCCCCGAACAGCAGGAAGGCCGCGGTGTAGCGCGTCGCAGGGTCGGCGAGGTCGAAGGCCCCGATCCGCCGGGCCGCGCCCGACAGCGTGAAGCCCTCATCCCCGCCGGTGAAGCGCCCCCAGTAGAGAATGGCCAGGTGGAACGCCTGCGCGAACATGAGCGTCACGATCATGAAGGCCGGCCCCGCCGTCCTCAGCGCGAGCAGCCCCACGGCTGCGGCCAGCGCCCCTCCCGCAAGGGGCCCGGCCACCAGCGCCAGCCACGGCTGCCAGCCGCCCTGATCCACCAGAAGCCCCGTCGCATACATGCCCCCCGCAAAGAAGAGCGCGTGGCCCAGCGACAGGAGGCCGGAGTAGCCGAAGGCGATGTTGAACCCGATCGCGTAGGTCGCGAGGACCATAATCCGGGCCGCGTTGGTGTGATGGTAGGCCGGCAGCACGAACTGGAGCGCGGCCAGCACCGCCAGAACGGCCAGATGAAGGGCGATCATCCTCATGCGCGGGCACCGAACAGGCCCTGCGGGCGGAAGACCAGCACCAGCGCCACGAGAAGCGTGGCGAGGATCTTGGCCAGCGTCGGCTCGAAGAAGGTCGAGATCACCCCGTCGGACAGGCCGATCAGCAGCGCCGCGACCAGCGTGCCCCGCAGCGAGCCGAGGCCCCCGATCACCACGACGATGAAGGACAGCAGCAGCGGGTCGCCTCCCATCAGGTAATGGGCCTGCTGGATCGGCACGATCAGCACGGCGGCGATGGCCGCAAGGCCCGCGCCGAGCGCGAAGGTGGCCGCATAGACACGATCCACGTCGATGCCGAAGGCCGTCGCGGTCTCGCGGTCCACCTGCGTCGCCCGCATCACGAGGCCGATCCGGCTCCGCGACAGGAGAAGCCACAGGCCCGCCAGAACCGCGCCCGCCGCCCCGATCACGAAAAGCTTGTAGCCCGACCAGCCGAACCACGGCAGTTGCAGCCGCGCCTCGAAGGGCGGCGGAACGGGCCGCGCCTCGGGGCCATAGAGGCTGAGCGCCGCCTGTTGCAGGATGTAGAGCAGCCCGATGGTCGCGATGATCGTGGCCTCGGGCTCGTAGGCGAGGCGCTTCAGCACCAGCCCGTCGGCCAGCGCCGCAAGCCCGGCCACCAGAAGCGGGCAGGCCACCAGTGCCACGGCAAAGGCCAGGCCCGGCGGTCCCGGCACCCATTGGCTCACGAACCAGGCGGCGACCGCGCCCAGCATGAAGAACTCGCCATGGGCCACGTTCACCACCCGCATCACGCCGAAGACGAGGCTCAGCCCCGAGGCCGTCAGCGCGAGCACCGCCGCGCCGACCAGCCCCTCCATCACCGCGAGAAGCAGGAAGGGTCCGAACTCCATCCTCAGAAGGACATGGCAGTGTAGTCCACGTCGCTCTCGTAGAGGCTGTCCTCGATCGAGGTCTCGTGCACCTTCACGAGCTTGCCGCCCTCGAGCTTCGTGATGAACTGGTGCCCGAAGGCCTGATGCAGCTTCGCGTTGAAGACCTTTGCGCCCTGCGGACGCTCGCGCCCGGCGGGCATGTCGGTGAAGGCCTCGACCGCCTCGACGAAGGCCTGCCGGTCCTGCGGGCCGCGCCAGCCGCAGGCCTCCATGCCCTCCTTGATGGCGAAGAGCGTTTCCCAGACCGAGAACATGTGCCCGTAGCACGAGACATTATTCGGATCCTCGATCGCCGCGCCATTGGCATCCACGCCCACCGCGTCGCGGTAGAAGGTCTCGGCCTCGGAGGCGTCGGGCTGCAGCATCCGGCACTGGCCCTCCCAGAAGTGCGAGCCCTCGAGGAACTCGAGGCCGGGGCTCGCGATGTCCACCGCCTCGAGCGAGTCGATGAAGCCGAAGATCTCGGGCTTCGCGCCCGATCCGTAGAACTCGCCCAGTTCCTTGACGAAGGTCAGCACGGCCGGCCCGACCATGACGTGGTAGAGCACCTCGGTGTCGCGCGGGATGCGCGGGAAGTAGCGGGTGAAGCTGGTCTCGGTCGGCGGGATGGCAATCTGGGCGATCACCTCGCCGCCCTGCGCCGCCACGGCCTCGGTGAAGAAGTCGCGGTGGTCGTGGCCGAAGGCGTAGTCGGGGAAGATCATCGTCACCTTCTTGCCGAGGTTTTCCGTCACGAAGGGCGCCATCGCCGTCACCTGCGCCCGCACGTCGGTAATTCCGGGCTGCAGCGTCCAGCGGTTCAGCTTGCCCGAGGCGACATGGTAGCCCTCGGAGCAGACGAGATAGGGGATCTTCAGCTCGCCCGCGCGCGGGGCCGAGCCGATCACGACATGGCTGAAGAGCGGCCCGAAGATCAGGTCCACCCTGGCCTGCGTGGCAAGCTTTTCCACCACCTCGGCGCCGCGGCGGGGGTCCGTCGCGTCATCCTCGAACAGGATCTCGACCGGGCGCCCGGCGATCCCGCCCGCCTCGTTCACGACCTTGAGCGCGGCCAGCGCCGTCCGCTCGTACCAGCGCCCGTAGGCCGCGCCGATCCCCGTGCGGTGAAGCTGGAAGCCCAGCCGGATCGGCTCGGAGCTTTGCGCCTGCGCGTAGCGCGGCAGGGCTGCGGCCGTCAGCGCGGCGGCACCGCCGGCAAGCAGCGAGCGGCGGGTGGGATGAAGGATCGTCTCGCGAGTCATGGGCGTCTCCGCGGTGGCTGAGCCTTGGGGTTGAATTGCTGCAACGCAAAACACCGCGGGCGCCGATTTTCAAGCAAGAATGTTGCGTCAGCCGAGCAGATCGGTGGCCGGATTGCCGGTGATCTCCACATCGTCGTAATAGCGCTGCGCCTGCGCAACAGAACGGTGCAGCGAAAGCCGCATCGCCGCCTGGATCGGTGCCCCGTCCAGCGCGGCCTGCGTGAGAAATCCCGAGCGCAGGCCGTGCGGGCTGGCGTGATCGGGCGGCAGGCCGGCCAGCGCGAGCCGGTGGACGAGGATCGTCCGGATCGCATCCGGCGCGAGCCCCCGTGCCAGCGGCCGGCCCGCCTTCGAGATCGGCCGGAAGAGCGGCCCCTCCTCGGCGCCGAGCGCGAGCATCCAGCCCATCACCGCGCGCGCGGCCCGCCCCTTCAGCACCAGCCGCGGCGCGGTGCCCTTCGCCGTCGTCTTGGTCTCGAAAAGCCGCAGCCAGAGGATGCCCTGCCCGGCGAAATCGTCCGTCCCGATGTCCTCGATCCGCAGCGCGGTGATCTCGGACCGCCTGCGTCCGCCGCTGGCAAAGCCGAGCGACAGGATCGCCCGGTCGCGCAATCCGCGCATCGTGGAATCGCAGGTGGCGAGAAGCTGATCCAGCAGCGGGCGGGTGATGGGTCGCGCGCTCTTGGGCCGGCGCGGCCGGGCCGCGGCACGGCGGGCCTTGGCGCGGGCCTCCCGGACGAGGGGCGCCTCGAAGGGCGAGACGAGGTTGCGCATCCGGTGGAAGGTCTGCCAGCTCGCGATGCGCCGGTCGAGCGTGGCCGGGGCGGGGCAGTCGAGCGACCGGCGAAGCCCCGCGGCCACAAGCGCCTCGGCCACCCGGCGCCCCGGATCGTCGGCGGCCGCAAGGCCCAGATCGCGCGCATGATCGGTCACGAAGCGGAGGGCGACCGCCTCGCTCTCGGGCCAGACCAGCGGCTGGCCGAACGCCTCCTGCTTCCAGGCGGCGAGGTAGATCAGGTCCCTCTCATAGGCGCGCAGCGTGTTGGCGGGCGTGCCGCGGATGAAGAGATCCGTCAGCGCGGCCTCGTCGGCGGCCGACAGGCTCGGCACCGTGGGCGCCGGAAGGGAAGCGGGTCGCATCATGCCGCAGGCCGTGTCATCCTGGCTGCACCCTAGCTGGACGCCGGCCGCCGCGGAAGCCCCGCCGGGTCGGTCAGCGGCCCATCCCGTAGAACTCGGGGTTCGCGCGCATGTCGGTCGCGTTCGCGATCCGGTTCGACATGCCGAAGAAGGCCGCGATCGCGGCGATGTCCCAGGCATCCTCGGCATCGAAGCCGTGCGCGGCCAGCGCCTCGTGATCCTCTGGCCCCACCCGATGCGACGCCTGCGAAACCTTCATCGCGAAATCCAGCATCGCCCTCTGTCGCGGCGTGATCCGGGCCTTGCGGTAGTTGACCGCCACCTGATCGGCGACCAGCGGATCCTTGGCCCGGATGCGCAGGATCGCGCCATGGGCGATCACGCAATACTGGCAGCCGTTCGCGTTCGAGGTCGCCACCACGATCATCTCGCGCTCGGCCTTGCTGAGGTTGCCCGGCTTGTCCATCAGCGCGTCGTGATAGGCGAAGAAGGCCCGGAATTCGTCGGGCCGCCGGGCGAGCACGAGGAACACGTTCGGGACGAACCCCGATTTCTCCTGAACGGCAAGGATGCGGTCGCGGATGTCCTCGGGCAGTCCCTCGATGTCGGGAACGGGGTAGCGGCTGATCGGTTCGGCTGTCATCTGTGGTCCTCCCGGCCGGATGGTGGCACGGCTGGAACCTTGAGACGAGACCCGCTTGCGCGGGATCAAGGCGGGTGACGCCGCGTCGGGGCAGAGAGGGGCCATGAAACAGAGCGATATTCCCGACGAGCGGCTTCCGATTGCCGCGCTGCCGATCCGGCCCGACGCGCCCATCGACCGGCTTCTGGCGTGGGTGGTGGCCGACCTTCAGGCCGAGGGGCTGCGCATCGCGGGCTTTCGGCAATGCGACGGGGTGCGGCTCGAGGATCTGATCACCGGCGCCTCCTACCCGATCACCCAGAGCCTCGGCCCCGGCTCGAGCAGCTGCCGGCTGGACCCGCAGGGGCTGGCCGTCGCCGCCGCAGCCGCCCTCGCGGCGCTGGAGGAGGGGCCGGACCTCCTCCTGATCCCGCGCTTCGGCAAGGCCGAGATGGAGGGCGAGGGGATGCGGGCGGTCATCGCGCGCGCCTGCGAGCGGGATGTGCCCGTGCTCGTCGCCGTCCGATCCAGCGCCGAGCCCGCCTGGCAGGCGTTTGCCGGCGGCCTCTCGCACTGGCTGCCCGTCGAGCGGGAGGCGGTGACGGGCTGGTGCCGTACCGCCTGCGCAGAGCGCGCCTGAGGTCAGATGTCGAACCTGACCCCCTGGGCCAGCGGCAGCGCCGACGACCAGTTGATCGTGTTCGTCTGCCGCCGCATGTAGCCGCGCCAGGCGTCCGACCCGCTCTCGCGCCCGCCGCCCGTTTCCTTCTCGCCGCCGAAGGCCCCGCCGATCTCGGCGCCCGAAGGGCCGATGTTCACGTTGGCGATCCCGCAGTCGGACCCTGCCGCCGAGACGAAGGCCTCGGCCTCGCGCAGGTTCAGCGTGAAGATGCAGGAGGACAGGCCCTGCGGCACGGCGTTCTGCAGCGCGATGGCCTCATCCAGCGTCTCGTAGCCCATGATATAAAGGATGGGCGCAAAGGTTTCCTCGCAGACGACGCCGGTCTGGGCGGGCATCTCGACCAGCGCGGGCTGGATGTAGGCGCCCCCCGGCACACCCTCGACCACCTGGCCGCCGTGGACGGTGCCGCCTTCGGCCCGCGCCCGGTCGAGCGCCGCCACCATCCGGTCGCGCGAGGCCGTGTCGATCAGCGGGCCGACGAGGGTTCCCTCCGCGCGCGGATCGCCGATCCTCAGCGAGCCGTAGGCCTTGACCAGCCGCCCCACCAGCTCGTCGCGCACCGAATGGTGCACGATCAGCCGCCGGAGCGAGGTGCAGCGTTGCCCGGCCGTGCCCACCGCCGAGAAGACGATGGCGCGCACCGCCATGTCGAGATCGGCCGAGGGCGCCACGATCATCGCGTTGTTGCCGCCCAGCTCGAGGATCGGGCGGCCGAAGCGGGCCGCCACCCTGGGCCCGACGATCCGTCCCATCCGGGTCGAGCCGGTGGCCGAGACGATCGGGATCGCGCTCGACGCCACGAGCGTCTCGCCGATCTCTGGGCCCCCGATCGCCAGCTGCACCAGCCCCTCGGGCGCATCCCCGAAGCGCGCCAAGGCCCGCCCGAGGATCTTCATCGAGGCGATGGCGGTCAGCGGCGTCTTTTCCGACGGCTTCCAGATCACCGGGTTGCCGCAGACGAGCGCCAGCGCCGCGTTCCACGACCAGACGGCGACCGGGAAGTTGAAGGCCGAGATGACCGCGCAGGGCCCCATCGGGTGCCACGTCTCCATCATCCGGTGGCCCGGCCGCTCGGAGGCGATCGTCAGGCCATAGAGCTGCCGCGACAGGCCCACGGCAAAGTCGCAGATGTCGATCATCTCCTGCACCTCGCCAAGGCCCTCCGAGGTGATCTTGCCCGCCTCGAGCGTGACGAGGGCGCCGAGGTCGGCCTTGGCCGCCCGCAGCTCCTCGCCCAGCAGGCGCACCAACTCGCCGCGACGGGGGGCGGGCACCTCGCGCCAGACGCGGAACGCCTCCTGCGCCCTGAGGATCATGCCCTCCATCGCGGCGGGATCGGTGGTGCGGACGCGGCCGATCTCGGCTCCGTCGATGGGGGACCGGACGGACAGGCTCCCTCCCGTTGCGTCATCCGCGATGCCGAGGGCGTTGAACAGATCTGTCATGTGGGTCCTCCTGTGACGAGCCCGCGCTGGTCCTCGCGCCCCATTGCGATGAGGAGAGGGCTCTCGGTCTGCCGGGTCTGGAAATCCTTGCGGTCCTTCATCCCGCGCCAATCGGCGAGGATCAAGCTCTGGGCGACGGCGCCGCCCAATGTCGTGCCGGGGCCGAGCACCACGAAGGCGTCGGGCGCGAACTCGTGGGCAGCCACCGTGATGGCGCGGGTGAAGTCGTAGGGCTCCGTGACCTGATGGCCGAGCGTGTAGCCGCGCAACGCGGCCACGTCGGTGGCCTTGGGCCACCAGACCGCGCCGCGCCCGTCGATCAGCGGCCGTCCGGGCTGTCGGAACAGGCTCTCGGGCAGCGCCGCCTGCCCGCGCGCGGCGACCGGCGCCTGAAGGGCGGTGTGGAAGGCCGCGTGATTGGCCAGCCGCATCGGGAAACGGCCCTGCTCGGGCGGCACCTCGGCCTCGAAATCGGCAAGGCCCTCCGCATTGCCCGCCAGCACGAGCATCCCTCCGAGCGCGATGGAGAGGCCGAGGATGCGCCCCGGGCGGGCGTCGATCTCGGCCACCTTCTCCAGCAGTTGCGCGCGGCGGGCGGGATCCGGCCGCCAGTCCTCGCCCATCGCCGGATGGACGATCTGGCCGCCGATCAGCGCCTCCTGCATCAGAGCGCCCATCGTGTTGACGACGTGGAAGCCATCCTCGGCCGAGAGTGCGCCACCGCAGGCCAGCGCCGTGTACCAGCCCATCGAGTTGCCGGTGACGGCCACCACCTCGACGCCCGCCAGTGACAGGAAGTCCGCGTAGCTCGCGGCGTAGATCAGCGCCGAGGCGTTGTCGCCCCTCGTGTGCCGCGCCACGGAATAGCTGGCGGCCCCGTCGAGATCGGCCAGCGTCTCCTGGCCCTCGGCCCGGCGCCGGGCGTCGAACCGGGCGAAGAGCGCAGCCTTGTCGGGATGGAGCCGGCCGAGCGAGCCCAGTTCGGCCTTGGTGTAGGTGCCGCGGCCGGGGCAGACGACGACGACCCTCATGTCCGCACCAGCGCAAGCGCGGCTTCGGCGATGCCGGCGGCCGAGGGCAGGGTGGCGGCATAGGCGGGGCCGGTGGCGATGAAACTGTCCTCGGCGGTGACGCGGGCGATGCGGGTGCGGCCCGCCTCGGCCAAGGCCGTCATCAGCGCCTCGGCCGGGCCGCCGGCCGAGCGGCGGCATTCGTCCACCACGAGGACGGCGCGGCAGTCGCGCGTGGCCTCGAGCATCGCCTCGAGCGGCAGGGGCGCCAGCCAGCGCAGATCGAGGATCCGTGCGGCCACTCCATTTTCGCGAAGCGTGAAATTCGCCTGCTGCGACAGATACATGCCGTTGCCGAAGGTCACGATGGCCAGATCCTGACCCTCGCCGTGGCACCCGATCTCACCAAAGGGGATGCGCCGCGACCGGTCGGGATAGGTCCGCATCCAGCCCCCGTCCTTCTCCTCCGTCAGATCGCGCATCGGATAGAGGGCGATGGGTTCCAGGAAGACCACCAGCCGCTGCTCCTCGCGCGCGAGCCGCACGCATTCGCGCAGCATCATCGCGGCCTCGGCCCCGTCCGAGGGGCAGGCGAGGATCAGCCCCGGAATGTCGCGCAGGACGGCGATGGAATTGTCATTGTGGAAATGGCCGCCGAAGCCTTTCTGGTAGCCGAGCCCCGCGATCCTGAGGACCATCGGGTTGGTGTATTGTCCGTTCGAGAAGAAGGGCAGGGTGGCCGCCTCGCCGCGGATCTGGTCCTCGGCGTTGTGGAGATAGGCGAGGAACTGGATCTCGGGGATGGGCAGGAAGCCGTTGTGGGCCATGCCGATCCCGAGGCCGAGGATCGACTGTTCGTCGAGCAGCGTGTCGATCACCCGATCGCAGCCGAAGCGGGTCTGGAGCTTCTGGGTCACGCCATAGACCCCGCCCTTGCGGCCCACATCCTCGCCCATCAGCACGATTTCGGGGTGCGCGAGCATGAGGTCGGTAAGCGCCCAGTTGATGAGGCGGCTCATCGGCTGCGGCTCGGCCATCGCCTTGAGGTCGGCGCCGAAGGCCGCGGCGCGGGCCCCGGACGAGGGGCCGTTGGTGGGCGCGCAGGGCCGCGGCGGGGGGATCAGGCTCGCCATCACGTCAGCGGCCGTCTTCAGGCGCGGCCGGGTGACGGCCTCGGCGGCCACACGGTCCACCCGCTCCTGCGTCTCGAGATAGATCGCGAGCGCCTCGTCGGGGGTCAGCGCACCCGCGTCCGCCATCAGCCGGACGGAGTGCAGGAGCGGATCGTTGGCCTCCTCGGCCTCGACCTCCTCGCGGCTCAGGTAGGTGGTGGGCAGGTCCGCCCCGGCGTGGCCATAGAGGCGGACGGTTCTGAGGTGCAGGAAGGCGGGCTTGCGGCGGCTGCGGACATAGTCCGCGGCCTCGGCCGCCACGGCGTAGGTCTCTGTAATGTCAAGCCCGTCGGCGCGGAAATAGCGCAGGCCGGGGCGGGCGCGGAAGCTCGCCTCGATCCAGCCGCGAGGGGTCTTGGTCGAGATGCCGATGCCGTTGTCCTCGCAGACGAAGAGGAGCGGCAGCGGCACCGACTGGAAGGCGGTCCAGCCCGCGGTGTTGAAGGCGCCTTGCGCGGTGGAATGGTTGGCCGAGGCGTCGCCGAAGCTCGCCATCACCAGCGCATCCACGGGCAGCGAGCGGTGTTCCGGCGGGCGGCGCCGCGCGAGGCCCAGCGAGTAGGCGGCGCCCACCGCTTTCGGCAGGTGGCTTGCGATGGTCGAGGTCTGGGGCGGAATGGCGAGCGCCTTCGAGCCCAGCACCTTGTGGCGCCCGCCCGAGATCGGATCCTCGGAGGAGGAGGCGAAGGACAGGAGCATGTCCCGGGCGATGCTCTGGCCGAGCTGCGCCGCGCGGGCGATCTGGAAGGCCGCGTCACGGTAATGCAGGAACGCCATGTCGGAGGGACGCAGCGCATGGGCTACGGCCGCCATCCCCTCGTGCCCCGAGGAGCCGATCGTGTAGAAGCCCTGCCCCGCCTTCTGCATCGCCCGGCTGGTCCGGTCGAGCGCGCGTGACAGGCACTGGCTGCGAAAGAGCGCCACCATCTCGTGCGGCGCGAGGCCCGGTGTGGGTGGGGCGCCCGCCGGCAGGTCGCGGGCCTTCACGCGGGACAGGAAATTCTCGTGGACGATCAGGGAGCGGGGCATGGGGCCTTTCCGTCCGGCGGAGGCTTTGGGGAACGGTCGGAGCCTCCGGCGGGGATATTTGTGCCAGAATGAACGTCAGAAGAAGGCTTGCAGCCCGGTGATCGCGCGGCCGAGGATGAGGGCATGGACGTCGTGCGTGCCCTCGTAGGTGTTGACCGTCTCGAGGTTGGCCATGTGGCGCATGACGTGGAAATCTTCCTGGATGCCATTGCCGCCGTGCATGTCGCGGGCGTGGCGCGCGGCCTCGAGCGCCTTGCCGCAGTTGTTGCGCTTGACGATGGAGATCATTTCGGGCGCGGCGTTGGCCTCGTCCAGCAGCCGGCCAACGCGGAGGCTGGCCTGCGCGCCCAGCGAGATGTCGGTCATCATGTTGGCGAGCTTGAGCTGGTAGAGCTGGGTCCGGGCCAGCGGGCGGCCGAATTGCTTGCGGTCGAGCCCATACTGGCGCGCGGCGTGGAGACAGGCCTCGGCCGCGCCGAGCACACCCCAGCTGATGCCGTAGCGGGCGCGGTTGAGGCAGCCGAACGGACCCTTGAGCCCCTCGACGCCGGGCAGGAGCGCCTCCTCGCCGACCTCCACGCTGTCCATCACGATCTCGCCGGTGATCGAGGCGCGCAAGGAGAGCTTTCCGCCGATCTTCGGCGCCGAGAGGCCCTTCATCCCCTTCTCGAGCACGAAGCCGCGGATCTTGCCGCCGTGTGCCTCGGACTTGGCCCAGACGACGAAGACATCGGCGATGGGTGCGTTCGAGATCCACATCTTCGAGCCGTTCAGGACATAGCCCGTGGCGGTCTTGCGGGCCGTGGTCTTCATGCCGGCCGGGTCGGAGCCCGCGTCGGGTTCGGTCAGGCCGAAGCAGCCGATGAGCGCGCCCGTCGCGAGACCGGGCAGGTAGCGGCGGCGCTGTTCCTCGGAGCCGTAGGCGTAGATCGGATACATCACGAGCGAGGATTGCACCGACATCATCGAGCGGTAGCCCGAATCCACCCGCTCGATCTCGCGCGCGATGAGGCCGTAGGAGACGTAGGAGGCGCCGAGACCGCCGTATTCCTCGGGCACGGTGGCGCCGAGCAGGCCCATCTCGCCCATCTCGCGGAAGATGGCGGGATCGGTCTCTTCCTCGCGGTAGGCGGCGGTCACGCGGGGCATCAGCCGCTCCTGCGCGTAGGCGCGGGCGCCGTCGCGGAGCATCCGCTCTTCTTCCGAAAGCTGAAGCTCCATGCGGAAGGGGTCCTCCCAGTCGAAGCGGCCGAGATCGGGGGCATCCTTGGCCTTCAGGTCCTTCATGGTGTCCTCCGGGGATATGCGGTTTGCGGGCAGATACCGCTTCATGCCGGCCAAGGATAACGCTAATTTCGCCGGAGTTCATGCAGGGAGTGCATCAAGTGGCTTTCGCGCGGCGCTACCTGCCCCCGGTGGGGCAGCTTGCGGCCTTCGAGGCGGTGACGCGGACAGGCTCGACGGCGGCGGCCGCGCGCGAGCTCGATCTGACGCAGGGCACGGTGAGCCGGCTGGTGCAGGGGCTCGAGGAGCAGCTGGGCGTGGCGCTTTTCCAGCGGCAGCGGAAGCGGCTGAAGCCCACGCAGGCGGCGCTGGCCTATGCGGCCGAGGTGCGGCGTGCGCTCGACATTCTCGGGCGGGCCTCGCTGCGGCTCGCTTCCGACCCGGACGGCGGGGTGCTGTCGCTGGCGATCCTGCCGACCTTCGGGACGCACTGGCTGGCTCCGCGTCTGCCGGGGTTTCTGAGGGCCCATCCGGGGGTGACGATCAACCTCGCCACCCGGCTGAAGCCGTTCGAGTTCGAGGGCGAGGAGTTCGACGCGGCGATCCACTTCGGCAGCCCGACCTGGCCGAGGGCCGGGCACATGCGGCTCTTTGGCGAGGGGGTGGTGGCGGTCGCGGCGCCGGAGTTCCTTGCCGCGCATCCGGTGGCGGGCGCCGCGGACCTGCTGGCGCTGCCGCTGCTCACGCTCGAGACGCGGCCGCGGGGATGGACGGGGTGGTTTGCGCACCATGGGGTGACGGCGGCGGTGCCGCGGGGGATGGTGTTCGACCAGTTCGCCACCATGATGCAGGCGGCGATCCACGGGATCGGCGTGGCGCTTCTGCCGGAGTTTCTCGCAGGGCCCGCCTTGGCCGAGGGGGTGCTGGCACCGGCCTTCGGTGGGGCGGTCGAGGGGCGACACGCCTACTGGCTGGTCTGGCCCGAGGACCGCGGCGACCACCCGCCGCTTGCCGCCTTCCGCGACTGGCTCAGGGTCGAGACGGAAGGTCTCGCCTGACGCCGGCGCGCCAGATCGCGGTGGGGTGCAGGTCGGGTGTGAGGAGCACGAGGTCGGCGGGCGTGCCGGGCGCGATGCGGCCGAGATCGGGGCGACCGATCGCACGGGCCGGGGCCGAAGTCGCCATGGCCAGCGCGCGCTCGGCCGGGGCGCCGAAGCGCACGAGGTTGCGGATCGCGGCGGGCAGCGTCAGGTCGGCGCCGGCGAGCGTGCCGGAGGCGAGCGTGAGCTGGCCGTCGCGGCGGAGGATGCGCCGGCCGTTGAGTTCGAACTCGTCGAGGTCGGTGCCCGCCACCGCCATGCAGTCCGAGACGAGGAAGAGCCCCTCGGGCTTGGCGGCAAGCGCGATGCGGATCACCTCGGGGGCGACATGGCGGCCGTCGGCAATGAGGCCCGTGGACACCGCAGAGGTGAGGGCCGCCCCCGGCAGGCCGGGCTCGCGATGACCGAGGGCGCTCATGGCATTGAACAGATGGGTGACGCAGGCGGCGCCCGCGGCGAAGGCGGCGCGGGCCTCGGCCATCGTGCAGTCGGTATGTCCGAGGCTCACGACGATGCCCGCCGCGGCGAGGGCCGCGATCTGCCGCGTGCTGGCCGCAGCCGGCGAGAGGGTCAGCATGAGCCGGGGCAGGGCTCGGGCGGCGGAGAGGTAGAGGGCGAGGTCCGCCTCTTGCATCGGGCGGATGAGGCTGCCGTCGTGCGCGCCCTTCCGTGCAGGATCGAGGTGCGGCCCCTCCAGATGGAGGCCAAGGAGGCCGGGCGTGCCGGCTGCGCCCCGTGCGGCCTCGATCACGCGCGCAACGGCTTCGGGCCGGTCGGTGATGAGGGTGGGAAGGACATGAAGGACGCCCAGAGCCTCCTGGCTGTCGCAGATCCGGGCGAAGGTTGCGGGCGTTGCCGTGCCGTCCAGCGTGACGCCACCGCTGCCATTCACCTGAAGGTCGATCAGGCCGGGGGCGAGGATGCCCTCGATCTCCTCGACCGTCCCTACCGTCGCCGCGCCGGGCGGAAGGATCTCGGCCACCTGGCCGTCGCGCAGCACGAGCGCGCCCTCGCGGAAGGAGAACCCGTCGAAGATCCTGGCGCCGCGGAGGATCAGGGGCATGGGGTTCCCTTCCGAAATCAGGAGTGGCGCGCGCGGCCGGCTTTGACGTTCGCTTGACGCCTCGATCACGCGCAGGGGCTAAGGATCCTATCCGAAGTCGTCAAGGAGGGACGGGATGCTGTCCTGTGCCATCGCGGCCGCCGCTCGTGGGTCCGCCGCGCCGGTCATTCTCGTTACTGCTTTACCGAAGCTCGTCCCTCGGTCACTCTGTCGTGATCGGACGGATGCCGGGGCTCCGTCGTGCGACGTGGTGGTTGACCGGATGACGGGCGTGCCTCCTGCCTTGCGGATGTATCTTTTCGGGCCTTTCACCCTGCTGGGGCCCGACGGCGAGGAACTGACCCCGAAATCCCGCAAGTCACGAGCGATCCTTGCCATGCTGGCGGTCGCGCCCCGCGGCTCGCGCTCGCGCGTGTGGCTGCGGGACAAGCTCTGGAGCGATCGGGGCGAGGATCAGGCGTCCGCGAGCCTTCGGCAGGCGCTGCTCGATATCCGCAAGTCGCTGGGGCCGCGCGCGGCCCATGTGCTGACGGCCGACAAGAACACCGTCTCGCTCGATCTGGCGGCGGTCTCGGTCGATGCGCTCGAGTTCGCCTCGCGCGAGCGGCGGGGAGAGGAGGCGGGGACGACCGAACATTTCCTCGAGGGGATCGACGTGCGCGATCCCGAGTTCGAGGACTGGCTGTCGCTCGAACGGCAGAGCTGGTTTGCCCGGCTCGAGGAGGCGGGGTTCGAGGCCGACCTGGCCCCGCGGCCCGCGCCGTCCGAGGCGCGGCGCGAGGCTTCGCAGGCGGTGCCGCGCACCTCGCCCCCGGCAACGCCGCAGGGGCCGTCACAGGGGATTGCCCGGCCGGAGGATGAGGCGGGATGGCGCGTGGCGATGATGCCTCCCGTCATCCTCGGCGGTGATCCCGCGGCCGCGGTGCTGCAGGCCGACGTGCAGCGTGCGCTGCGCCGCGCGCTGATGGAGACGGGCGACCTGCGCCTCGTGGACATGGGGCCGCTGGGGTTCGGCGACACGGGATTGGCCGGAGGCGCGCTCGCGGCACGGCTGCCCGAGCTGATCCACCTGAGCGTTCAGGTCCGTGTCCTGTCGGACGTCAGCTATTTTCGTCTCGGGATCGTGCTGCAGAACCCGGCGGACAACGGGCTGGTCTGGGCAGACGAGATGGTGGTGCCCCGCCGGGAAGCGGCCACCGAGGCAAGTTTCGCCATGCCGCTGATCGTGCGGGCCACGGAGGAGGCCATGCTGTATTTCCTCCGCCGGCACGGAGGAGAGGCGGCCGAGGCCGACGGACGCATCGCCGCTGCGGTGGCCTCGATGTTCCGGCTGGCGCGCGGCGATCTGGACCGTTCGGAGCAGATCCTGCGCCGGCATCTCGACCGGACGCCCACGGCGCAGGGCTATGCCTGGCTGGCCTTCCTGAACACCTTCCGCGTGGGTCAGAGGTTCAACCCCGCCGATGCGCCGCTGATCGAGGAGACGCAGCATCTCGCGCGCCGGGCGCTCGCGCTCGAGCCCGGCAACGCGCTGGTGTCGGCGCTGGTCGGACATATCCACTCCTACCTGTTCGGCGAGTTCGACTATGCGGCGGCATTGTTCGAACAGTCCTTGCGGGTCAATCCGGCGCAGACGCTGGCGTGGGATCTCTACGCCATGCTGCACGCCTATGCGGGCCAGCCGAAGCGGGCGCTGGCCATGGCGCGCTGGGCGCGGCATCTGGGGGCCTTCAGCCCGCACCGCTACTATTTCGAGACGACGCGGGCGATCACCGGCAATTTCTCGGGCGATCACCGGACGGCCATCGACGCCGGCCAGTCGGCGCTGGCCGAACGGCCGGACTTCAACTCGCTGCTGCGGGTGCTTGTCTCGTCGAACGCCCATCTCGACCGGCCCGACGAGGCGCGGCTGTTCCTCGAGCGCCTGTTGCAGGTCGAGCCGAACTTCTCGATCGCCTCGTTGCGCGAGGGGGGCTACCCCGGCCTCGACACCGAGGGGGGGCGGCATTTTCTGGACGGGCTGATGAAGGCCGGCGTGCGCAGGCACTGAACCGGACATCTTGCGGAGGATGAGGGATGTGTGAACCCGGAGGAGGGGGTGTGGCGGCCTTTCTGAACCGCCATCCGTATGAAGTGAACGCCGAGCGCGTGCTGCCGCTGGACGGAGGGCCCGCGCATCCGGTGGGCGCCGACGGCTCGGCCGTGGGCGATGTGCCGATGGGAGGGGCCGCACTGTCGGCCCTGAACAAGTCGGTGCGGAACAAGTCCTCGCTGAACAAGAACAAGAACAAGAATAAAAACAAGAACAAGAACAAGAACAAGATGGCGGGGACCGGCGGCGGGGGGGCCGCGCTGTCCAGCCTCATGCCCGCGCTGGAGTTGCGGCGCCTGCATCAGTTGCCCGAAGCCGATCCCTTCACGGTGGCGCGTCGCTTCGTGTGGGAGTGCCTCGACATCTGCCTTCCACCGGGGCCCGACTTCACACGGCTCGAGACGGCCGTGCTGCTTGCCATGCAGGCCCGCGACGCCGAGCGGATGCGGCGGCTGCCCGACATCGAGGCGCAGGCCGTCTTTTCGGTCGAGGAGTTCCTGCGCCCCCTCGGCATCTCGGAGGTGGCGGGATACGAGGCGACCGAGGGGCTGTTCCTGAACATCCTGCAGGCCACGGAATATGTCGGGCTGCTCTACAAGGGCCGGATCGACCGCGACCGGCCGAATGTGGTCGAGCCCCGGCTGCGGCCGCTGCTGGCGGTGCCCGCGCATCAGAGCTTCCCCTCGAACCACGCCTTTCAGGCCCATTCCATCGTGTTCGCCTTCAACGCGATCCTGCCCGAGCATCCGGCCACCGAGGAACTGCAGCGGATCGCGCAGAACGTGGCCGAGAACCGGGAGTGGGCGGGGCTGCACTATCCGTCCGACACGCTGGCGGGAAAGGAGCTGGCACGCCGCTTCGCGCCCTACCTGCGCGATGCCTTCGCCGCCGGCTTCCTCGCGGCCCAATCGGAGTGGCACTGACATGGAACGGCAGACGATGACGCGCCCGGTTGCGCCCCGTTACTACTGGCTCTGGCACCTCGCGGCGCTGAAGGTGATCGACGCGGACTTCGGCCCGTTGATGGATCCGCTCCCGCCGGTCTCGGAAAGTGCGCTGCGCGAAGTGCCCGCGCCCGGGATCCGCTCGACGGTCTGGGACCGGATCAAGGGCGGCACGGCGACCGTGGCCCTGATCGACACGGGCGTCAGCCGCACCCATCCAAACCTCGCGAGCCGCGTCGATGCCGACCGTTCGATCGATTTCACGACCCATCGGTATGGCGCGCAGAGCCTCGCCATGGAGCAGGCCACGCCCTGGACGCGCGAGGGGCGGCGGGCCTTCTTCCCGGATCTGGACCTTGACGGGCTGCATCCGCTGCAACTCTCGTCCCACGAGCAGGATTTCCTCGAGGCCCTGGTCGAGGATCTGCGCCAGTCCCGGGGCGTGACCCGCCCGTTGCCGGATGGGGACGAGAGCTTTTCGGCGCATGGTACCGCCTGTGCCGGGCTGATCGTGGGCGAGCCTGCCGCGGTGGCGCCCGGATCGGCCGAGCCGCTTCCGCCTGAACGGGCCTTTCCGCAGGGTGAGCCCAACCCGAACGGCAATCTGCTGCCCTATTTCGGGGTGGACCCCTTCTCGCACCTGATCTCGATCCGCACCTCGTTCGAGAGCGATCCCTACCAGTACATCAACGCCTTTCTCTACGCCTGGCAGCACAAGGTCGATGTGATCGTGCTGCCGCGCGGCCTGCCCGACCCGGTGCGGGGCCCGCTGCGGCCGAAGGAGGACCTGAAGGCCGACCTCGAGACCTGGAAGAGCCGTCATGCGGCCGACCTGTTCGCAAGGCTGGAGGTGCTTGGAAACGGGGTGGGCGATCCCTTTGCGGCGCAGCCGGGGTTTCAGCCCGACCGGCCGTGGAAGATCCTCAGCCATCTGATGCAGGCCATCTCGTGCCACATTCCGGTGATCTGTGCCGCGGGGAACGACGGCGAGAGCCAGCTGATCTATCCGGCCGGTCTGGCCGACGATTCGAACGGCATCGTGGCGGTTGGCGCCGTGACGGCCGAGGGGCTGCGGGCGGGCTATTCCAGTTACGGCGAGGGGCTGACGTTGGTGGCGCCTGCGGACGATTATCCCGTCTACAACCGGCACCAGATGCGCCTGAACCGCTTCGACCCGCTGATCGCGATGCACGATTACTCCGTGGCCGCCGGCAAGGAGCATGTCTTCTGCCCGCTCGAACTGGTGACGACCGACCTTCCCGGTGTCTTCGGTTATGACAGCGGCTCTCGGCCGTGGTCCTCGGTCATGCCCACCCAGGGCAATCCGGGGCTGGGCGGGGGCTACTACACCGCCTTCGGGGGCACATCCGGGGCTTGCTCGCTGATCGGGGGGCTGGTGGCCCTGGCGCAGCGCGCGCGCCGGGCCGCGGGCAAGGCTCCGCTCGACGGATTGCAGATCAAGCGGCTGCTCGTCCGTTGCTCTTCGACCGCGTCCGTGGTCGAGCCGGGCTGCCGTCCCCTGACGCCCGACACGATGAATGCCGACGACGAGCATCACCTCGGTCATGCCGCCTTCTTTGGCGCCGGCCTGCCGGACGCGGGCGCCCTCGTGACGGCCGCCCTTGCCGGGACCTGAACCGACAGGCCGCGGATTTGTCGCAGGGCGGAGCGGCACGTCCGCGGCGGAGCAATGATCTTGCGGTTTGACGCATGTTTGACGTGTCCGTTACGATGAAGTCACACCGTCGGAGGCAAGCTGACCGCAGAGAAACAGGGAGCAAGCCATGTCTGCCACAGTGACATCGTCGTGCCGAGTGCGTGTAACTCTCCTGTCTGCGCCGCGGCGGTCCTCCATTGCGGCCGGCCTTCTGGTGCAGCATCTGGGGCTGGACCGGGCCCTCGCCGGCCGGTTGCTGGCCCGCGAGGGCGGCGTGCTGGCCGAGTCCGTGCCCGTTGCGCAGGCAGAGCGGCTGGGGCCGCTGCTCGACGCGCTGGGCGTGAAGGTGCGGCTGGATCCCGTGGGCGCCCCCGACGTTCCGGCGATGGTCGAACTGGCGATCCAGCCCGTCCGCCGCCCGTCCGAGGGCACCCTGACGCGGGTCGCGGCGCATCTGCGCCGGCCCTGCCCGGAGGTGCGCGAGGCGCTGACCCAGTGTCAGGGGCTGGTGCTCAGCCTGTGCCGCCGCGAGGCCGAGGCTTTGCGCCAGTCCTTTCGCCGCGACCGGAGCCTGCGCATCGTCCTCTCGAACCCTCACGCCGCAAGGTTCGACCTGTTCCTGAAGCCGGAGCGCGTCCCGAGCCCGGACCTGTCACGGCTGCTGCGCCGCCTTGGGCTCTTGCCTTGCCCGTTCAGCGGTGCGGTGGGGGCGGCCCTGGACCGGCGGACCGCCCGGCTGGTGACGGCCCGGCACGGCGACATCGTCGAGGCCCTGAACCGCGACTTTCAGCGATTTGACCTGTTTCTCGCGGGTGGGGGCGGTCTTGCACGGCCGGAGCTGGCGGATTTCCTCGCCAGCCGGGCGCGGGTCGAACGGGCCCGCCTGTCGGCCTCGGCCGAGCTTCAGAACATCCGGCTCGAGGCAGGGCTCAGCCGGACCGCCGCGCGGCGCTTCCACGCCGATTACGCCACCATCGGCCTCGACACGCGGATCGCGCTGGCCTTCCGGCCTTCCCCGTCCAACGATTAAAATCCCGCCGGTTAAGGCGCCATTCATTCGACGCCTCTAGTGTCGGACCCGGGTGTGTAGGAACGGGTGGACGGAATGGCCGGGCAGTCGAATGCCGCGCCAGTCGTCATCAAACGGAAGAAGGTCGTGCAGGGCGGCGGGCATCATGGCGGTGCCTGGAAGGTTGCCTATGCCGACTTCGTGACGGCCATGATGGCCTTCTTCCTGCTGATGTGGCTGCTGAACGCGACGACGGAAAAACAGCGCAAGGGTCTGGCGGATTACTTCAATCCGACGATCCCGATGAACCGGGTTTCCGGTGGGGGCGACGGAGCCTTCGGCGGCGACTCCGTCTTTCACGACCGGACGATGACCCAGACGGGCACCGGCGCTGTGGACGAACGCGCCACGCCCGAGAACAAGGCACGCGGCGAACGCGGGGAGACGGGCGAAGCCGCGGAAGAGCAGGCGCGCCTCGAAGAGGTCGAGAAGCTGCTGAAGGCGCGCACCGGCGAGAGCATGACGATGGAGCGCCTCTTGCGCCATATCGTGACGCGGATCACTGACGAGGGGCTCGTGATCGAGATCTTCGACCTGCCGGACGTGCCGCTCTTTCTCGGCGACACCGATCAGCCCGCGCCGATCCTGCCGCAGATTGCGCGCCTTCTGGCCGAGGTTCTGCCCATCACCACCAACAGGATCGCGGTGAGCGGCCATGTGCGGAGCTATCCGATCACCCTGATCCGCAACCCGGCCTGGGACCTGTCCGCGCTCCGGGCCCAGCGGATGCGGGAACTGATCGAATCGGCGGGACTTCCGGGAGAACGGACGCAGAGGATCTCGGGCTTCGCGGATCGCAAGCCTGCCACGCCTGATCCCATGGCGGTCCGAAACAATCGACTTGAAGTAATTCTCCTCCGAAAGGACCGATAAGCGCTTCGGTCGGGGGCTGATGTTAGCCCGGTGTTAAGGCGCCGCGCGCAGTTTCGGGAGGACAAGGCCCGAAGCAGCAGAAAGGCGCTTTCCTCCATGACCATCTCATCCTCGCTCAACGCGGGAGTGGCCGGACTCTATGCCAACGCCACCAAGCTCGCCAGCATTGCCGACAATATCGCGAACTCCGGCACCTATGGCTACAAGCGCGCCGACGCCGATTTCGAGAGCATGGTGATCACCCAGTCGGCAAATTCGGGTACCTATTCGGCGGGTGGCGTCCGTGCGAACACCCTGCGACTGGTCGAGGAGCGGGGGGCGATCGTCTCGACCTCGAATGCGATGGACATCGCCATTTCGGGCCGCGGCATGCTGCCGGTCGTGCGTGAGACATCCCTGGGCAGCACGACGGGGAATGACGCGCTGCTCATGACCCGTACGGGGTCGTTCAAGACGGATCCCAATGGCGTTCTAAAGACGGATACGGGTCTTGTGCTGCTCGGTTGGCCCGCCAACGCTGACGGGACGGTGCCCACCATGTCGCGCGACTCCATCTCCCAACTCCAGCCGGTGGTCATCGCGGCCAATCAGACGGCAGCCGACCCGACGACGCGGATGAATCTGGGCGTCAATCTTCCTGCGGAGCGGACCAAGCTGGGCGCGTCCGCTTCTCCCCTGACGGTGGCGGTCGAGTATTTTGGCAACCTCGGCACGTCCGAAACGCTGCAGGTCAGCTACTATCCGACGATCCCGACGGTTGCAGCGGACTCACCCACCAACAAGTGGACGATGGTCATCCAGGATTCGGCCAGCTCTGACCGGACGATTGCGATCTACGAGTTGCAGTTCAGTGACGCGCGGAGTGGCGGCGGCACGCTTCTCGATCTCTCTGGAGCCACGCCCGCCGGGTCTCCGGCCGTCAAGCCGCTGAGCACCTTCTCTCCGGTTGCAGGCGTGTCTTTCGATGTGGATCCCTACGGAACGGGCACGCCCACGGCCTCCCCCGCCTATAACAGCGCCACGGGCCAGGTGACGCTCGCCGTGGGCGGCAGCGCGGCCAACACGCTTGATCTGACGCTTGGCAGACCGGGCAGCGCCAGTGCCCTCACGCAGGTCTCGGGCGACTTCGCCCAAACCGGCATTACCAAGAACGGATCGCCGGTGGGCAACCTGACCGGCGTCGAAATCGATGCCGGAGGTCTCATCAAGGCCACCTACGACACCGGATTCACGCGGGTCATCTATCAGATCCCGCTGGTGGACGTGCCCAACTACAACGGGCTGACCGCGCTCAACAACCAGACCTTCGCGATCTCGCCGGATTCGGGCTCGTTCTATCTCTGGGATGCGGGCGACGGCCCGACGGGTGACGTCGTCGGTTATGCGCGGGAGGGCTCGACAACAGACGTCGCGCAGGAGTTGACGAACCTCATCCAGACCCAGCGGGCCTATTCCTCCAACGCAAAGATCATCCAGACCGTGGATGAAATGCTGCAGGAAACCACCAACCTCAAGCGCTGACGGGCTGAGACATGAGCATCACCACCGCCCTGTCGAGCGCGCTTTCCGGTCTCACCGTCACGTCGCGGGGAGTCGAGACTGCCGCGAACAACATCGCCAATGCCCTGACCGAGGGCTTTGCGCGGCGCGAGCTCGAGGTGTCGGCCCGGGCTTACGGCGGCGAAGGGCAGGGCGTCCGGGTGGTGGGCGTCAACCGCATCATCGACATGACCCTGGTCGGCGATCGACGGCTTGCGGACGCGGCGGCGGGCGACCGCAATACGCGGTCCGCCTTCTATGAGAGCATTGCAAAGGTTGTGGGGGACACGGCGGACGGCTCCCTGCTGTCCCGCATCACGGGTCTTTCGGCCGCTCTCGCCTCAGCCGCCAGCCGGCCTGAATCGACAGTTCGTCTGCAGGATGTGCTCGACACGGCTCAGGCGCTGGTCTCCGGCCTGAACGCGGCGTCCGATGCGGTGCTGACCGCACGTCGCGGCGCGGATGCCTCGATCGCGGACCAGGTGGACCAGCTGAACGCGGGGTTGGAGAGTGTGAGGGATCTCAACCTCCGCATCACGCGCCTCCGGGTGACCGGGCGCGACAGTTCCGCGCTCGAGGATGAACGGCAGCGGGTGGTGGACAGCATGGCCACCATCGTGCCTCTCCGCGAAATCGAGCGGGAGAACGGCCAGATCGCGCTCTTCACCACGGGCGGGGCCGCCCTGCTGGACGGGCGCGTGGCCGAGATCGGTTTCACGCCGACACCGGGACTGGTCTCGGCGTCTTCGTCCTTGGGAAGTCTGACCATGGATGGCAGGCCGATCAGCGTGCCAGGCGACCCGGGCCTGATGGCGGGCGGCTCGCTTTCGGCGGCCTTTGCCGTTCGCGACACGCTTGCGCCGAACGAGCAGCAAAGGCTCGATGCGCTGGCCCGAGACCTGATCGAGCGGTTCACGGCCGCGGACTCCAGTCTGTCCGCGGGCGACGCAGGTCTCTTCACCGACGAAGGTCTTGCCTTCGACGCGGCAAATGCAAGCGGTCTGGCGGGCCGCATCGGTGTGAACGGCAAGGTTGATCCAGAACGGGGAGGGGCGCTGCGCTATCTGCGTGACGGTCTTCAGTCGGCGGCCGGCAGCACGGGAGATGGCACGCTCTTCAACGCCATGAGTGCGGCTCTCGATCGTCGTGTTCCCTGTTCCGCGGCGGACATCGAGGGCAGTTTCAGCCTTGCAGGCCTCGCGACCGAGATCGTCTCGGGCCTGTCCTCCTCGCTGCTTTCGGCCGATCAGGAGGCGAGCTTTGCTTCGGCGAGGCGCGACGAGCTTCAGGTCCTCGTCCTGGGTGACGGTGTCGACACCGACAAGGAACTCGAGCAGCTCCTCCTGCTCGAGCGCGCCTACGCGGCCAACGCCAAGGTGGTCACGGCCTGTGATGCCCTTCTTCAATATCTTCTGGAGATGTAGATGAGCGCTGTTTCCCTGGGCGATCTCGCGCGGACCTTCATGCTTCGGCGACAGAACGTAGCCCTGAAGGCCGATGCACAGCGCCTGTCGACGGAAGTCATCACCGGGCTCGCGGCGGATACGCGCAGGAAGGTCGGCGGCGATCTCGCCGTCCTCAACAGCATGGATTCCAGTTTGGCTCTCCTCGCCGCACGCTCTTCCATAACGACAGAGACAGCGATGACCGCCTCTGCCATGCAGACGGCGCTCGCGCAGATGGACGGAGTGGCTTCCGGGCTCTCGCTTGATCTTCTGAGCCTGACGCCCGGGGGCTCGAGCACGACGATCGACCAGTTGGGTGAACAGGCCGAAGACGCCTTCCGAAGCGCCGTCTCGGCCCTGAACACCCAGGTCGGCGACCGCTCGATCTTTGGAGGCACAAGACCGCAGGCGGCCGCGGTGGTGGACGCCGACGCTCTTCTGGGCCTGCTCGACACTGTCGCGGCAGGTGCGGCGAGCGCCGCCGATGTTCAGACGGCAATCGGGAACTGGTTTGACAGCCCCGCCGGATATGCGGGTCTCGCTTATGGCGGAGGGGATGTGCTGGCCCCGGTGACCGTCGGTCCCGGCGAGAAGGTCACGCTTGGTGTGACGGCAAATGATCCCGCCCTGCGGGAGACACTGAAAGGTCTGGCCATGGCGGCGATGCTCAACCGGGGCGCCTTGGCGGGCGCGTCGGCCGACCGGGCCGAACTGGCTCAGATTGCGGGCAAGGTCCTTGTCCAGGGCCACGGCGAACGTGTGGATCTGGCCGCGCGTCTGGGGCGGACGGAAGCACGGATCGACCAGGCTGCCAGTGCCGCCGCCGCGGAGGCGACCGCTCTCAAGATCGCGCGCAAGGATCTGCTGGGGATCGACGAATATGAGGCGGCAAGTCGGCTGCAGGCCACCCAGTCCCAGTTGGAGACGCTCTACAGCCTCACAGCGCGCCTGAGCCGCCTGAGCCTGACGGACTACCTGTGATGCTGATCCGGCTGCTCGTCCTGTTTCTCTGCCTGACATCCTCGGCCTCCGCCGGTCAGATCCGGATCAAGGATCTGGTCCGCTTTGACGGTGTGCGCGGCAACGACCTGGTCGGCTACGGGCTGGTCGTGGGACTCAATGGAACGGGCGACGGGCTGCGCAACTCGCCCTTCACCGAAGACATCATGTCAAACCTTCTGGAACGGCTGGGTGTCAACGTGACCGGCGAGGAGTACAGGCCGAAAAACGTGGCCGCCGTCTTCGTGACCGCCACGCTGCCGCCCTTTGCGAGGGCGGGCGCGCAGATCGACGTGACGGTCTCGGCGATGGGGGATGCGAAGAGCCTCCTGGGCGGCACTCTGGTGATGACGCCCCTGAACGGCGCCGACGGGCAGATCTATGCCGTGGCGCAGGGCGCGATCATCGCAGGTGGCATCGCGGCTGAGGGGCAGGCCGCGCGCGTGGTGCAGGGTGTTCCGACCGCCGGCATGATCCCGGAAGGCGCGCGTGTTGAACGCGAAGTGGATTTCGATTTCGCGAGTCTGAACAACGTCCGGCTCGCCCTGCGGACGCCCGATTTCACCACGGCAGGTCGGATCGAGGAGCGGATCAACCGCGAGCTTGGTCGCGGTGTGGCCGCGATGCTCGACGCGGGCACCGTCTCGCTCGATCTCGCGCGGGTGCGCTCGCCCTCACCCGCCCACACGCTGAGCCGCATCGAGAACCTTGCGGTCGAGCCCCAGATGGTTGCGCGGGTCGTCGTGGATCAGCGGTCGGGGACGATCGTGATCGGCGAGGAGGTGCGGATCAGCCGCGTGGCCGTGGCACAGGGCGGGCTGACCTTGCGCGTCGAGGAGCAGCCCGCCGTTGTTCAGCCGAACCCCTTCAGCCAGGGCGAAACGATCGTCGTCCCTCGCACCCGCGCGTCCATCGAGGAACGCGAGGGCACCGGGCTTGCCGAGATCCCCTCGGAGACCACCCTGTCTCGCGTGGTCGCCGGCCTGAACGCTCTCGGGGTCGCGCCCAATGACATGATCGACATCCTCAAGAGCATCCATGCCGCCGGAGCACTTCATGCCGAGTTCATCGTGAAATGACCTCACCGGCCAGGAGTCGCGCCACGCACTCGAGCATCGCCTCGTCTCCGAACGGCTTGATCAGCACGTCGGCGTGCGGCCTGAACTCGAGATCGGGGATCTGGCTGTCGCCCGTCGCGAACAGGATCGGCAGATCCGGGCGGATGGTCCGGGCCGTCCGGGCCAGTTCGAGGCCGCTCATGTCAGGCAGGCCAAGATCCACCAGCAGCATGTCCGGGGCTTCCTGCCTGATCTGCAGGAGCGCGGCACCACCTGCCCCTGCCTGAGTAACCCGGTAGCCGGCCTCCGCCAGCGTCTCGGCGAGGTTCATGCGGATGATGACATCGTCCTCGCACACAAGCACATGGCGCGCGGGTGCCGGCGGCGCGCTCGGTGAACCGCCCGTCGAAAGCACTTCGCGGATCTTCCGTGCCAGGGCCTCCTGCGTGTAGGGCTTGCTGAGCAGGTGCACGCCGCTGTCAAGTCGGCCCCCGTGCACGATGGAATTCTGCGTGTAACCCGAGGTGAAGAGGACCGGCAGACCGGGCCTCAGCATCCGGGCCTTCTCTGCCAGCTGCCGGCTGTTCAGCTGCCCGGGCATGACGACATCGGTGAAGAGCAGATCGATGCGGGCGCCGCTTTCGACGATCGTCAGCGCACGATCGGCATCCCGGGCCTGCAGGACCGCATAGCCCAGATCATGCAGAAGACCCGCTGCGGTGAGGCGCACCTGCTCGTCATCCTCGACCAGCAGAATCGTCTCGTCGCCACCGGTCATGGGACCGATCGCCGGAGGCCGCGCAGCATCTTCGGCCTCGAGGGAGCGGGGCAGGTAGATCTTGATCGATGTGCCGTTGCCGACCTCGCTGTAGATCTTGATATGTCCCCCCGACTGTTTGACGAATCCATAGACCATGGACATCCCCAAACCCGTGCCGCGCCCTTCCGCCTTTGTGGTGAAAAAAGGTTCAAACACGCGCTCGATGATGTCGGGGGCCATGCCGCAGCCGGTGTCGGTTACGGCCAGCATGACATACTGGCCCGGTGCCAGATCCTGGATCCCCTTGGTGTAGGCATCGTCCAGCCAGGAGTTGCCGATTTCAATCGTGAGGTGCCCGCGGCCGTCCATGGCGTCGCGCGCATTGATCGCCAGGTTGAGAAGAGCCGTCTCGACATTCGCCGGATCCACGCAGGTGTTCCACAGCCCGCCCGCCACGATCGTCTCGACCTCGATGCCCTCGCCCACGGCACTGCGGACGATATGGTCGGCGTCCCGCAGGAGCCGGCCGAGATTGATCACGCGGGGCGCCAGGGGCTGCCGGCGGCCGAAGGCCAGCAATTGTGACGCCAGAGTTGCACCGCGCCCGACGGCGCTCAGGGCCTGGTCGAGGCGGGGGCGTGCCGCATGTCCTTCGTCCAGCGATCGCAGAGCCAGCTGCACGCTGCCCGTGATGGTCTGAAGCAAATTGTTGAAGTCATGAGCAATTCCACCTGCGAGATTTCCGATGGCCTCCATCTTCTGGCTCTGCCGCAGCGTGTTGCTCAGTTCCTCCAGCTCACGGTTGCGCTGCTCAACCCGCTCCTCAAGGGTGGCGTTCAGCCCGGCGATCGCTTCCTCGGCAAGCTTGCGATCCTCGATATCCGTGTTCGTGCCGATCCACCGCAGGATGTGGCCCTGGTCGTCGCGGATCGGCAAGGCCCGCGAGAGGTGCCATCGGTCGGCGCCGTCATGTCGCCGGATGCGGACCTCCTGCTCGAAGGGAACGCCCTGCGTCAGCGAGTTCGACCAGGCTTCCTGTGCGCGCTCCCTGTCCTCGGGGCGAAGGATGGACATGGGCGCCGCTCCCACCAGGTCCTCGGCCGGCAGACCGCAGTAGTCGCGCAACCGATCGTTGATCCAGTCGAGCCTGCCATCGGTCCTCGCTGTCCAGACGTGGTTGGGCATCGTCTGCGCCATCAGCCGGAACCGCTCGCGCGTCTCGATCACCTCGGCTTCGGCCAGCTTCTGGCCCGTGACGTCATGGCCCTCGACGAAGACGCCGCGCACATCCCCATCCGGGCCCCGCAGTGGACACATGATGAAATCGACGTATCTGCGGTCCATCTCGGCGCCGTTGCGCAGCAGGACAGGCGCGGCGCGGCGGGTGAACGCCCGGCCGGTCAGGAACACATCGTCCAGAAGCTCGAAGAACCCCTGTCCGTCGAGTTCTGGCAGCGCCTCGCGCACCGTGCGATGCACCAGGTCGCGACGCCCCACGAGTTGCAGGTACGCCTGGTTCACGATGCGGAAGACATGATCCCGGCCCTCAAGCACGACCATGAAGCTCGGCGCCTGGTCGAACGCGCTGCGGAAGAAATCGATCGCGCTGCCGAGTTCGAGGTTCTCGCGCGTCACCGCCTCGGCGCGCCGGATCATCCGCGCCTGATCCGAAGGCTGCGCGCCGACCCCGTCCTCACGATAAAGCGCCGTGATGTCGTTGGTGTTCTGCAGGATGAACTCCACCTGCCCGTCTGCATCCTTGATCGGCGTGTTCGTCGCGCTCCAGAACCGGTCCTCCTTCCGGCCGTCGCCGCTTGTGATCGGGTAGGGGATGAGCGGCAGATGGTCGGGGCGCCCCAGTTCGATCACCCTGCGAAAGGAGCCGCGGAGCATCTGGTCAGGGATGGAATCCGGGTCGGCCGGAAAGACGTCGGTCATGCACTTGCCGATAATGTCCTCGCGCGTGCGCCCGGTGGCACGCAGGTAGGCGGTATTCGCCCAGATCATTGTCAAATCGCGTTTCAGAAGAACGTAGGGTGATGGATCTTCGGCAAAAATCTTGTCAAGTGCGACGAGCATCGGGCTCTCCGTGGAACTTCTCCGGATCGGAGACAGGCGCAGGATGACGATGTTCCCCGGCAGGGTAAAGACCACTCGTGTGGCAATGGGACGCACCCTCCCTTCGGCCCCGCAGTGGTGGTATGCTGTCTGGATGAAGCGGCCCCAGTTGGATCCCGATGAGACCTTGCCGTCCCTCTATGACCGGGAATCGGCTGATGATGACCTCTGGTTTGCCCCCTGCAGTCTCGATGAGGAGGAGCCGTCGCTCCGCGCGCCCCTGCCTGAGGCTGACCGCAAGGACCTGTTGCGTGCGGCGGAGTGGCGACGTGCGGAATCCGCGCTTGCTCCCGAGCTTGCGCGGGCTGCCCAGCGGTTTGGAGCCCTGGATGAGCGGCTGCGGGCATCTTCCCCGGGGGCGCGCGAGCGCCTGGCGGTTCTCGAGGCTTCGGAGATCAGCTGGTGGGTCGGTGATCGCGTGACGGCGGACAGACTTTCGCTCTGGATGGCGCTCCGGTTGAGCGCGGCGCACGAAGACAGCCTTGCCCTGTCGCGTGCCGCATGGGCTGCCCGCCGTCTGGTGTCCGGCCCCGGTCCCGAGACCGGCCTCGCGGCCTTCGTCGGGCGACCCGAGGACGCGGACTGGCTCATGGACTGGCGCGATGTGGAGGCGGCTTCGCTCGGACTTCATCCCATGACGCGGGCCGCCATGGGTTTTCACGGCTGGACGCTGATTTCCGGCGGAGCCGAAAGCCGGCGCATGGAAGCGGCCGTGGTCGCGGCCCGCGCGGCGGCCGTGGAAGGCCGGTCGCAGGCATTCCTGCCCCTCGCTTCCGGAGGAGCCACGGCTCTCCGATCAGGAGGCACGCCGGAAGAGCGACTCGCGCGCTGGTATGCCGGAGCGAATCAGGCAACCTGGTCGCTCCTGCGGCTGCTTGACCGGCTGGACGACTGGCGCACGGTCGCGCTTGCCCGCGTCTCCGGCCTGTCCGGCAGGACGCCGCCGCGACTGATCGAGGCGCTCTGTCGTTGGCCGCTGCTCTCCGCTCCGGTCGCGGAAGCCGAAACCGGCTCGTCCCGCGCGGCCGTCCAGCGCAATCTCGAGCGTTTGACCGATCTTGGCCTGATCCGCGAGGTCACCGGGCAGGAACGCTTCCGGCTCTGGACGGCGGAGTTTCAGAAGTAACTTCGCACGAGAGCGCCCGAGATCAGGCTCCAGCCGTCGCCCACCACGAAGAAGGCCAGTTTGAAGGGCATGGAGACGACGGCCGGAGGCACCATCATCATCCCCATGGACATAAGGACGGCAGCCACCACCAGATCGATGATCAGGAACGGCAGAAAGATCAGGAAGCCGATCTCGAAGGCGCGCTGGATCTCCGAGAGCAGGAACGACGGGACGAGCACCGAGAACGGGGCCTCGAGGGGAGGCGAGATCTCGCCCGGCCTCAGCGCCTGAAGCGTCGAGAAGGTCTCGAGGTCGAGGCGCGCGGCCATGAAGCCCCGGAACGGGGCGCTGGCCAGGACGAGCGCCTGCTGAATGTCGATCTCGTTTCGGGTGAGCGGCTCGATGCCCCGGGTCCAGGCCTCGGTGAAGACCGGGTCCATGATGTACCAGGTCAGAAAGAGCGCGAGACTGACAATGAGCATGTTGGGCGGCGCCTGCTGCAGCCCGATCGCCTGCCGCAGGATCGAGAGCACCGTCACGATGAAGGGAAAGCAGGTGATCATCATCCCCAGGGCGGGCACGAGGCTGAGAAGCGTGATGAGCACGATGAGCTGGACGCTGCGCGTGGTGAGAGAGCTTCCGTCGCCAAAGTCCACCGAGAGGGACTGCCCCGCCGCCGGTGCAGCCGTGGCGGCAAGCACCAGAAGAGGCATGAACATGCGCGTCACAGTCCCCCCCGAAGGTTGGCGACCTCTGTAAGCCGGACCGCGAGTTGCCCTGCCTGATCGCCCTCGAGTTCGGTCAGCTCGCCCCGCCCGATCAGCCGGTCGCCGACATAAAGGTCCACGGGATCATCCACGCGCCGATCAAGCGCCAGAACCGCGTCTCGCTGCAGTTTCAGCAGCTCGCGCACGGGGGGGCGCGCCCGCCCGACCGAGATGGTGATCTCGATCGGGACCTGGCTGAAAGGGTTCGGGTCGGCCTCATCCATGACGGATCTCCTTTTGGTCGAGATCGAAGAAGCTGCGCACCGCGCCCGCGATCTCATTCACCGCACGGTCCAGGTCCACACATGTCTCCGCACCTCCCAGACGCAGCGACACCTGCCCGTCTCCGAGGCTTGGCTCGTCCACAAGGGACAGCGGAAGTCCCGTCGCCGGACCGAGCAGCGCCTCGATCTCCGGGCGGACCGAGGGATTGACCAGGATCGTGACGGGGGCGTCGGCCATCTGCTCGGCGAGGGGCATCAATGTCTCGAGCACCACCGGAGCCAGCGTTTCCCGCGCCATCTCGGGTAGAATGCGGCCAATGAGCGCCTCCATCAGGGGCTCCATGGCGCGCAGAACATGCATGCGCGCTTCGTGAAACGTGAAGCCCAGCGCCTGCATGTTCCTTGAGAGGTCGCTGTGCAGGCGCGCCTGATCCGCCGCCTGCGCCTTGACCGCGTCCTCCCAGCCGGCACTGTAACCCTCTTCGTAGGAGGCCAGGCGGCCGTTCTCGATGGCCGTTGCGTCCGTGACGACAAGATCCGATGCCGCTTCAGCCTCGACCTCGAATGTCTCGAGCCGGATCGCCATCACGGCGCCTCACGCTGCGGTTCCATCCAGCCTCGCAGGATTTCAACCGACTCGGCCTGCCGTTCCTCGATCAGTCGGCGCAAGCGCGCGACGGGATCGGGTTCGTCGTCGAAATCCAGCGGAGCCGAGGCCACCATCGGGAAATCGGGCAGATCAGTGCTGTCGTCGATTTCCCCCGTCAGCGCCTCGTTGGTGCCGCCGTAGCCGGGCAGGGCGAGCGGCGGCGTCACTGGCGACAGCGCCGGATCGCGCCGCGCGGTCAGCACCGGCCGCACGACGAACAGGCCCAGAATCAGCGCCACGAGTGCCAGAACCGCTATCTGGATCAGGCTCATCAGGTCGAAGCTGCCCAGGCGCCCCAGCATACCGGCCTCTGCCAGTGTGCCGAGGTCCGGCGGCGTCTCGAAGATCAGCGATCGCAGGGTCAGCCTGTCTCCGCGCGATTCGTCCAGCCCGACGGCCGCGCCGACCAGTTCGCGAAGCACCGCCAGTTCCTCTTCCGGCCGAGGTTGCCAGGTCAGCTGTCCATCCTCCCCGGCCATTCGGACACCATCGACCAGCACGGCGACCGTGAGGCGCCGGACCGTGCCGGGCTGGCGCAGAAGCTCGCGCTGCGTCTGCGACACCTCGAAGTTGGTTGTCTCGCGCGTCTCGCTCGAGTTCGACTTGCCGGCAGAGCCGCCAGCGGCATCGCCTTCCGGCAAGTTCGAGGCCACCGTCACGTCGGGCGCGGGCTGTGTGGACGAACTGGTCTTTTCCTGCAATTCCGATGAGATCGGCACGCGCCCCTTCGGATCGAAGGTCTTCTCCACGATCGTCTCGCTCGCGGTCTCGACATCCAAGCTGACTTCGACGACCGCACGGCCCGGCCCGACCCGCGCCTCGAGCAGGCGCTCCACGTTGCGGCGCAGTTCTGCTGCGCGGGTGCCGGCTGTGCCCGCGATGCCGTCTCCGGTGTCACCCGCCCGGATGAGTCCGCCAACCGTGTCGATCACCGAGACATCCTCAGGCTGCATTCCCGCCACGGCGGAGGCGATCAGGTGCTTGAAGGCCCGTGCCTGTTCCATGGTGAGGTTTCCGCCCGATGTCGTCACCGTGACGCTGGCCGTGGGCCTGCGCTCGCGCTGAAAGAGTTGCGCGGCGGCTGGTGCGATATGCACGCGCGCCGCCTTGACCGGCGGACTGGCAAGGATCGTCCGGGCAAGCTCTCCTTCCTTCGCGCGCAGATAGGCGGCATCGAACATCTGCGACGTTGTTCCGAAGCCGGACAGTCCGTCGAGCAGTTCGTACCCCGCCGTGCCCGTGGCAGGGAGACCTTCACCCGCCAGCTTCATTCGCAGCTCATCCCGCCGGCTCGCATCGACGTGGATCGAATCGCCCTGCACCTCATATGCCACGCCCTGCGCTTCGAGAGCCGCGACGACCTCGCCCGCAACCGCACCCTGCAGGCCCGCATAGAGAAGGGCCATGCGCGGCTTGTTCGCGAACTGCGACAGGCCGAATATGGCAAGGAACATGGCCACCGTCGCCCCGACGACGATGGCGCGGCGGCGCCCGTCAAGATCGTTCCAGATGGAAATCAGATTCTGCACTTCGGTCTCCGACTTGGGGCTTCTGCCTCGCCGGACCATCAATGGCGGATGTGGCTTAACAATCGGTTAGGAGGATCTCGCCTATAGATCGACTGCGAGGGAAGGAGTCGATCATGGCGGATGCGGCGGCGGATCAAGTCGAAACGGGAAAGAAGCGGTCACTGATGCCGTTGATTGGCGGCGCTGTCCTTGCCCTGGCGCTGGGCGGTGTCGGATTCTACGCGACCTGGTCGGGCCTGATCCTGTCTCCGACAGGGCACGGCGGTCCGACGGTGGAGGCGGGCCCGGTTCCTCTGCCCGATATCGCCTTCGTGCCCGTTGATCCGATCGTCATCAGTCTGGGCCGCGATACGACCCTTTCTCATCTGCGATTCACCGCGCAGCTCGAGGTTGCGAAGGCCAATGCGGCCGATGTCGCGCTCCTCATGCCGCGGATCATCGATGTCATCAACGGCTACCTGCGGGCCGTGGCCGTCTCGCGCCTGGAGAACCCCGGCGCGCTGGTCGAACTGCGCGCGCAGATGCTGCGCCGCATCCAGATGGTCACCGGAGAAGGCCGCGTGCGTGACCTTCTGGTGACCGAATTCGTGCTGAACTAGGAGGCGAGAGTGGATTTCATTGCGGACATCCTGATGGCCGGCGGTGCATTCGGCGCCGCCCTTTACTGCTATGTCCTGTCTCAGCGGCTCAAGCGCTTTTCGACGCTCGAGGGGGGGATGGGCGGTGCGATCGCCGTGCTGTCCTCTCAGGTGGACGAGATGACCCGCGCGCTGGAGAAGGCGCGCGGTGCGGCCATGGTCTCGGCCAGTTCCCTCGAATCGCTGACGGAGCGGGCCGAGGCGGTTGCGGCCCGACTCGAGCTCTTGCTCGCCTCGATGCACGACCTGCCCGACACGGGTGGGGATCCGCGTGCCGAGCAGGAGGCCGAGGCCGAGCGACGTCTCCGCTTCGTGCGCCGCCGTTCCTACCGCGATGAAGCCGAGGCGCGCGCATGACGTCCCGTCGCTTTCGCGCGCGCGGTGCCCTCGTGCTGCTCGCGTTGCTTCTCGCGTCCTCAGCCGCGATGCGTCTGGGCTCGGGCATTGGAGCCGCGATGGCGCGGGCCCCGGAGACGTCGGTGTCCGATGCGCCTCTCACCTGCCCGGAGCCGCCTCTCGCCCTTGCCGAGGCACTGCGCGAACGCGAAGCGGAGGTTCGGGCGCAGGAGCAGGCGATGGAGGACCGAAGGGCCGCACTCGACGAGGCGGAAGTGCTTGTGCGAGAGCGGCTTGCCGAACTGGCGGCAGCCGAGGCTTCCCTGAGCGAGACCATCGCGCGAGCCGACGGAGCCGCCGAGAACGATGTGGCCCGCCTCACCAGCGTCTATGAGTCCATGAAGCCGAAGGAGGCTGCGGCGCTGTTCGAAGCCATGGCTCCGGAATTTGCGGCGGGCTTCATGGGCCGCATGCAGCCCGAGGCGGCCGCGGCCGTCATGTCCGGCATGTCGCCGGAGGCGGCTTACAGCGTCAGCGTCCTGCTCGCCGGGCGGAATGCGCTCGCGCCCACGGAGTGAGGCTTTCTTAACGCCGCCCTGCGAAGGTCGGCCGCACCACAAGCAGGAGGTTGGTCATGTTCGGGATCGTCGGCGTCATCGTGCTGTTCGTGATGGTGTTCGGCGGCTACATGATGGCCGGCGGAAAGATCGGCATCATCCTGAAGGCGTTGCCGTTCGAGATGATCATGATTGGCGGCGCTGCGGTTGGCTCCTTCCTGCTCTCCAACGACCTCTCTGCGGTCAAGCAGACCCTCAAGGACGTCGGAAAGGTATTCAAGGGGCCGCGCTGGAAACCGGCAGACTACCGGGACCTGTTGTGCCTGCTGTTCGAGCTTGTGCGGATTGCCAAGGTCAATCCTGTCGGCCTCGAGGAGCATATCGAGAATCCGGAGGCGTCCCCGGTCTTCTCGCGCTATCCGAAGATTCAGCACGATCACGACGCGATCGAACTGATTTGCGATACGCTCCGCGCGGCTTCAATGAACTACGATGATCCGCATCAAGTCGAAGAGGTGCTCGACAAACGAGTCGAGAAGGCGCAGCACCACGCCCTTCATTCCAGCCATGCGCTGCAGTCCATGGCAGATGCGCTGCCGGCCCTGGGGATTGTCGCCGCCGTTCTGGGGGTGATCAAGACCATGAGTTCCATCGACCAGCCGCCGGAGATTCTCGGAAAGATGATCGGCGGTGCGTTGGTGGGAACATTCCTCGGCGTCTTTCTGGCCTACGGTCTCGTCGGTCCGTTCGCGACCCGCGTGCGGGCCGTGATCGAGGAGGATGGCCATTTCTACAATCTGATCCGCGAGGTGCTGATCGCCAATCTCCACAATCACCCGGCAAACATGTGCATCGAAGTCGGGCGGCAGAATACACCGCATCATGTCCGGCCCAGTTTCACGGACCTCGAGGAAGCGATCCGCGCCCTGAAGCAGGAGGCGGCATGACAAGGATTGGCATGGGCTCCGTCCTCACGCTCCTGGCCGCAAGCGCCGTTGCAAACGCAGAGCCGGTGGTCGTACGTACGGGGGAGCATCCGGGCTTCACGCGCCTTGTTGTGGAGGACGCCGGCATCCGGGCCTGGACGCTCGGCCGGACGGCCGAGGGCTACGCACTTCGCCTGTCCCCCGGAGGTCGCACGTTCGCCTTGTCGAACGCCTTCCGCGTGATCACGCGCCAGCGCCTGGGATCTCTGGAGCCGGCTCCGAACGGCGATCTCAGGATCGGTCTTTCCTGCGCCTGTCACATCACGCCCACCGAGATCCGGCCCGGCGTGATCGTGCTTGATATTCATGATGGGGCAGCCCTCGCGGGGGCTGCCCACGAAAAGCCCCTGCCGCAGCCCGGCGTGGCCGAGATCAGGCCGCGTGCCCGCCCCGTTTCCTCTCCGCCTCCCTACGACTGGCGGACCGTCGATAGGCGGCCGTTCGAAGCTGCGCCCGCGCCGCCCTTGGAGCAACCGTTCGTAGCAGCCATGCGTCAGTCGTTGGTCGAGCAACTCAGCCGCGGCTCGGCTGCCGGAGCTGTCGATTTCGTCGAGAAGACGCCCGTTGCGGCAAGCGCTGCACCTGCGACCGATCCTGGAGCGAATGTTCGGATCCTGCCGGAGCCGGGCTACGGAATCTCGGTGCTCCAGCACGATCCTGCTAAGCTCACCGCCACGGGCGCCGAATGTCCGGCGGATGAGAGGATGGATGTTGCTTCCTGGCTCGACGGTCGGCCCGTAGCCGAGCAGATGAGTGCGGCGCTTTCGGGTCTGACCGGTGAATTCGACCAGCCTCGGCCGGAGGCCATTGCGGCTGCTGTCCGCTTCTACCTCGGTCTCGGCTTCGGGGCAGAGGCCCGGCTCCTGCTTGAGACCTTCACGTTCGAAAGCGCCGACCGTGAGACATGGGAGACGATGGCGCGTGTGCTCGACGGTGAAAGACAGCCGGGTGGACCACTGTCGTCGATGGCAAGCTGCGATACGGCCGCCGCGCTTTGGTCGGTACTCGCTGATCCGCCCACGAGCAGCCGGGCTGTCAATGCTCCCGCCGTATTGCGTGCCTTCTCCTCGCTGCCGCGACACCTGCGCCAGACGCTTGGGCCCCGGCTGGCCGAGACGCTCATGAATCTGGGCGATCTGGCAAATGCCGAAGGCATCCGGCAGATCATGATGCGAGGCAGCACGGACCCGAGCGCTGGCGTGACCCTGACGGAGGCGCGCCTCATGATGGTCACAGGGGAACCCCTTCCTCTCGCCGATCTTGAGCGCGTAAAGGCGGAGCCGGGTTCCATGAGCGGCGAGGCTCTTGCGCTGCTGATCGAACGGAAGGCCGCTTATGGGGAGGCTCCGACGGCAGACGATGTGCTGCAACTGGCGGCCATGCATCATGAAGCTCGAGGAACCAGGCTGGAGGCAAGACTGGGCCGAGCTTACCGACTTGCCCTTGCTTTGAGCGGTGACTTCGATCAGGCCTTTGCGCGTCACGACCTTGCACCTGAAGCGGACGAGGATGTCTGGCGCCTTCTCGCGGCGTTTGGACCCGACAGCAGCCTGCTGGAACATGCAGTTCTGGCCGACTCTGATCCGCGTCCACCGCTGCCTCAAGCCACGCGCCAGGCCTTGGCGGACCGGCTGCGCTCTCTCGGCCTGGAGGCATCAGCCGACCGATGGTGGAGAGGGGACGACGCGACCAAGGATAGCGCCGCCATCATGCCCCCGCTTCACTTTATCACGCAAGGGACTGACGAAGTTATCCCGCCAGTGCCCGCGGCTGGCGCCAGTGGGGCAGATCGTCCAGAGGATGAGGTGCGAGCGACAGCCGATGATGCGCCTCAGGCGGCCTCTGCAAGCCAGGCGGTCGTGACGCCGGAGAAGGCCGCTGTTTCTCTCCACCATGGTCGGAACGCCCTCGAAGAGAGCGTCCGCACGCGCCAGAAGATTGAAGACCTGCTGCGCCCGCTCCGTTGAATTCCTGTGTCCTGACCACCGCTTGCGGACGATGACATCGTCGGCCAGTCTGATCCAGATGGCGTGCGCAGCAGGTCAAGCTTCGGCTTGTCCTGCCGCGAGTGGAAGACAGGCTACAGCCGGGCGATGCCGGTCAGCGGCTCACGATCCGCACGCGAGCAAAGCCGCGTCCAGGTCACGACGGCGCCGGTCCGGGTTCCGGTTACTGGGCCGCCCTCTCGAGAGCCATCATGTCGTTCAGGTATCCCGAGAATTCATCGCGCAACTCGGGTCGGGCGAGTCCAAAGGCCACCGTCGCCTGCAGGAAGCCGGCCTTCGAGCCGCAATCGTAGCGCTGGCCGCGGAACCGGAAGCCATACACCTTGCCCGAACCCTCGATCTCCTCGGCGATGGCGTCTGTCAGCTGGATTTCGCCGCCTGCACCTTCCTTCTTGCGGTTCAGGTTGTTCAGCACCTTTGGCGTCAGGATGTAACGCCCGATCACCGCGAGGTTCGAAGGCGGATTTGCCTTCGGTTTCTCGACCATCCCGTTGACCTTGACGATCGAGCCCATGTCTTCCTCGACCGAGAGCACGCCGTAGGCCGAGGCTTTCTCGGGCGGCACCTCCATCGCGGCCACCATGTTGCCGCCGGTCTGCTCATACGCCTCCACCATTTGCTGGAGGCACGGCTTCTCGGCCGCGATTACGTCGTCGGGCAGCATCACGGCGAAGGGCTCGTCTCCGATCAGCCGCCGGGCGCACCAGACGGCGTGGCCGAGGCCCAGGGCCTTGTGCTGGCGGACGTAGGCGATGGCGCCACTTTCCATGTTGGTGCTTTCCAGCACCTCGAGCAGATGCTCCTTGCCCGGCTTCTTCAGCGCCGCCTCGAGTTCCGGGGCATTGTCGAAATAATCCTCGAGCGCGCTCTTGCCGCGCGAGGTGACGAAAATGAATTCCTTGATGCCGGCCGCCCGCGCCTCGTCGATCGCATATTGGATCAGGGGGCGGTCAACCAGCGTCATGATCTCTTTCGGGATCGACTTGGTCGCCGGCAGAAAGCGCGTCCCAAGCCCTGCGACCGGGAAAACGGCTTTGGTAACCTTCTTTGTTGTCATAGCTCTCACTCTGCTTCGCCTGCCCTGATCCGCAGGCACCGTGCAACTTACACGGAGTTGGAACCCACCGCACCTTGTCGCGGAGATATGTCGGCAATTAGGCGCCGGTAGGGAAAGTTCCCTCCTGTGGATAAGATTCTACAGAAAATCCACCGGGCCGCACATCGGAAAGACGCAGGTGCGCCGCTTTTTGCAGGTGCCAAGTCGATCAGCCGAAAGGCGCAATCCGCGGCCGCAATCAGGCTGGGTCTCGTCCAGTCTGCATCTCGGCCAGCATGGCCTCGATCCGGGCCACGTCCTCGGGATTGTTCAACTCCCAGAACTGCCGGCCGCGCGCCTCGACCTCGACGCAGAGCACCCGGCGGCCGTTCTCGAGGAAGCGGAGCTGCTCCAGCCCCTCCAGCTCTTCGAGAGGGCCTGTGGGCCAGTCCGGATAGAGCGCCAGCGCCGAGGGGCGGTAGGCATAGACGCCGACATGATGGAAGACCGGCGTCGCTTCGGCGTCGGCATAGGGACGGCCGGTGTAGGGAATCACTTCCTTGGAGAAGAAGAGCGCGTGGCGCGTCACCCCGAAGACGGCCGTCGTGCCGCCCACCCGCCCGGCGCGGCGGTCGGCGAGAAAGCTGTTCAGCGCCCGCCCGTCGCAGCGCAGGACGGGCGTGGCCACCTCGGCCGAAGGATCGGCGCGCAGCCCTTCGATCAGATCCTCGATGAACCAGGGCGGGGTCAGCGGCGCATCGCCCTGCAGGTTCACCACGATCTCGGAGCCGGGCAGCGCCGCAGCCACCTCGGCACACCGTTCGGTGCCGTTCCGGCAATCCGACGAGGTCATCACCACTTCGGCGCCAAATCCCTCGGCCGCGTCCCGGATCCGCGCATCGTCGGTGGCCACGACCACGCGCGCGATGCCGCGGACGGCCATCGCGGCCTCCCAGCTGCGCTGGATGAGGGTCTTTTCGGTGCCGTCCGGGTCGCGCAGGGCGACGAGCGGCTTGCCGGGGTAGCGGGTCGAGGCGTAGCGGGCGGGGATCACGATCAGGACGGACATGGCACCTTCCGGGGCTGGAACGGCGGGCGCCGTGCCCGCCGCAATGTCGATGAGCCGGGCCGCGCGGGGCCCGGCGGCGCATCAGCCTTGCAGGGTCACGCCCGGCGCGTAGGCGATGAAGAAGGGATTGTCCCAGCCCTGCTTGCCGTAGCCGAGCGGCTGATGGTCGTCGAACCGCACCACCGCACCCCCGGCGCCGCGCAGCACCGCATCGCCGGCGGCCGTGTCCCACTCCATCGTGCGGCCGAGGCGGGGGTAGAGGTCGGCCTCGCCGGTTGCCACGAGGCAGAACTTCAGGCTCGATCCCGCGCTCGTCATGTCCTTCACGGCATATCGGGCAATGTAGTCGTCGGTCGCCTGGTCGCGGTGCGACTTCGAGGCCACGACCATGAGCGCGCCGTTGTCGGGCTTCGAGACCGAGAGGCGGCGGAGGTTGCCGGGCTTCGCCTTGTCGAGGGCGCCGGTCTCCTCCACCGCCGTGCCATCGGCCTGGGTGTAGAACAGCCGCCCCTTGGCCGGGGCATAGACGACCCCGCGGACCGGCACGCCCTCCTCGACATAGGCGATGTTCACGGTGAAGTCGCCCCGGCGCTGGACGAATTCCTTGGTTCCGTCGAGCGGGTCCACGATCAGGAAGGTCCGCGCGCTCAGCCGGTGCGACTCGGCCTGTTCCTCGGTGATGAGGGGCAGGTCCGGGTAGGCCGCCCGCAGCCCCGCCGAGATCAGCCGGTCGGCGGCTTCGTCCGCCTCGGTCACGGGGCTGGAGTCGGACTTGGCCTTCACCTCGAAGTCCGGGCTGTTGTAAACCTCCATGATCCGGTCACCCGCTTCCAGCGCGAGACGGCGGATGAGGGCAACGAGTTCTTCGTGGTTCATGGAGACCTCTGGAATGTGGATCGGCAGGGATGGCGACCTTATCCCCGCTCGGCGGGTAAACGGCAAGGTTTCCATGCCGGGCGAGGGCCGTGCGGGGCGCCGCCTGTCAATCGGCGCTTGCGTCGAAAGGGGTTTGGCCCTATACGCGCCTTCATAGCGGCGCCTCGGCCTCCAAACCCGACGGCTCCACCGATGATCGCAACGGGCCGCTCGGCCCGTTTTTTCGTTTTGGGGGTTCCCATGTCCGACCTCGTCGCCAAGACCGCCATCGACCGCCGCCTCGCCGACATCGTGACGCCGGTGATCGAGGGCATGGGATTCGAGCTTGTCCGCCTCCGGCTGATGAGCGGCAAGACCCGCACGCTGCAGATCATGGCCGACCGGCCGGATGGCGGCATCGTCGTGGACGAATGCGCCGAGATTTCGACCGCCGTTTCGGCCGTGCTCGATGTCGAGGACCCGATCGAGGACAATTACACGCTCGAGGTCTCCAGCCCCGGCATCGACCGCCCGCTGACCCGGCTCAAGGATTTCGACGCCTGGGCGGGCTACGAGGCGCGGATCGAGACGGCCGAGCTGATCGACGGCCGCCGCCGCTTCAAGGGCGAGCTGGCCGGGACCGAGGGCGATGAGGTTCTCATCACCATCGAGGATGGCAAGGAGGGCTTCGTGACCATCGGGCTGAAGTTCGACTGGCTGTCGGATGCCAAGCTGATCCTCACCGACGAGCTGATCGCCGAGATGCTGCGCCAGAAGAAGGCCAGCGGCAATTTCGACGAGAGCCAGTTCGACGAGATTCAGGAAACCGAAGGCGAGGAGGCCGACGAGGCCGAGACGCCCATCACCCGCCACTGACCGCCAACCCGGAGCACGCCCATGGCAATCACCTCTGCCAACCAGCTTGAACTGCTGCAAACCGCCGAGGCGGTCGCGCGGGAGAAGATGATCGACCCCGATCTGGTGATCCAGGCGATGGAGGAAAGCCTCGCGCGGGCCGCCAAGTCGCGCTACGGCTCGGACCTCGACATCCGGGTGAAGATTGACCGCAAGACGGGCCGCGCCACCTTCGCGCGCATTCGCACCGTGGTCGAGGACGAGGCGGTCGAGAATCACCACGCCCAGCTGACGGTGAAGCAGGCGAAGGCCTACAAGTCCGATCCCCAGATCGGCGACGAGATCATCGACGAGGTGCCGCCGGTGGACCTCGGCCGGATCGCGGCGCAATCGGCCAAGCAGGTGATCCTGCAGAAGGTGCGCGAGGCCGAGCGCGACCGCCAGTACGACGAGTTCAAGGACCGCAAGGGCTCGATCATCAACGGCGTGGTCAAGCGCGAGGAATACGGCAACATCATCGTGGACATCGGCCGCGGCGAGGGCATCCTGCGCCGCAACGAGAAGATCGGCCGCGAAAGCTACCGCCCGAACGACCGGATCCGCGCCTACATCAAGGACGTCCGCCGCGAGGCCCGCGGCCCGCAGGTGTTCCTGTCGCGCACCGACCCGCAGTTCATGGCCGAACTCTTCAAGATGGAAGTGCCGGAGATCTACGACGGCATCATCGAGATCAAGGCCGTGGCCCGCGATCCGGGCTCGCGCGCGAAGATCGCCGTGATCTCCTATGACAATTCGATCGACCCGGTGGGCGCCTGTGTCGGTATGCGCGGCAGCCGCGTTCAGGCCGTGGTGAACGAGCTTCAGGGCGAGAAGATCGACATCATCCCGTGGAATCAGGATCAGGCCACGTTCCTCGTGAACGCGCTGCAGCCGGCCGAAGTGTCCAAGGTCGTGATCGACGAGGAAGCCGGCAAGATCGAGGTCGTGGTGCCGGACGAGCAGCTCTCGCTCGCCATCGGCCGCCGCGGCCAGAACGTGCGTCTGGCCAGCCAACTGACGGCGCTCGACATCGACATCATGACCGAGGCCGACGAATCGGCCCGCCGCCAGGCCGAATTCGCCGAGCGGACGAATCTCTTCATGGAGACCCTTGATATCGACGAGATGATGGCCCAACTTCTGGTGTCCGAAGGGTTCACGAACCTTGAGGAAGTCGCCTACGTCGATCCTGAGGAACTCCTTTCGATCGACGGGTTCGACGAGGATACGGCCGCCGAACTTCAGGCCCGTGCCCGCGACCATCTGGAAGAAGCCAACCGCAAGGCGCTCGAATCCGCCCGCGCCCTCGGGCTCGAGGATTCCCTGGCCAATTTCGAGGGGCTGACGCCGCAGATGCTCGAGGCGCTGGCCAAGGACGGCATCAAGACGCTGGAAGATTTCGCCACCTGCGCCGACTGGGAACTGGCCGGCGGCTGGACCACGGTGAACGGCCAGCGGGTGAAGGACGAAGGTGTCCTCGAGAAGTTCGACGTGAGCCTCGAGGAAGCGCAACATCTGGTGATGACCGCGCGCGTCATGCTCGGCTGGGTCGATCCGACCGAGCTTGAGACGGCCGAAGAGAAAGAAGAGACGGAGGGCGAGGCCTGAGCCTCGCGAATCCGATGACTCGCGGGGGCCGGGACGACATGCGGGACGAGCCGGAACGGCGCTGCCTTGCCACGGGCGAGAGCGGGCCGAAAGCCGGCCTGATCCGCTTCGGGCTTGGACCCGAGGGTGAGGTGGTGCCCGACATTCTCGGGCGTCTGCCGGGGCGGGGCATGTATGTCTCGGCCGACCGCAAGGCGATCGAGAAGGCCGCGGCAAAAGGTCTTTTCGCCCGTGCCGCGCGCCAGCCGGTGAAGGTGCCGGAGGGGCTGGCCGATCTGGTCGAGTCGCAGCTCGCGCGGAGGGTGATCGATCTGATCTCGCTTGCTCGCAAGGCGGGAGAGGCGGTCGCCGGATACGAGAAGGTGAAGGACTGGCTGACCAAGGATGAGGCGGAAGTTCTCATCCAGGCCAGTGACGGGTCGGAGCGCGGCAAATCGAAGCTGCACCCGCCCAGTGGGAAGAGGTCGTTCATCGGCTGTCTGACGGCCCGGGAATTGGGTTTGGCATTCGGCCGTGAACATGCGATACACGGCGCGCTCGCGGCTGGTGGACTCACGACGCGCGTTCAGGATGAAGCGGCCAGACTGGCCGGGCTTCGCGGGCAGATCGGCGGCAGGGCCGCCGGAAGGGATACGAAAGACGCATGAGCGATACAGACGGCAAGAAACCCCTCGGCCTGGGTGGCGGCTCGCGTTCGGGCCAGGTGAAGCAGAGCTTCAGCCACGGCCGCACCAAGAGCGTCCTGGTCGAAACGAAGCGCAAGCGCGTGGTCGTTCCGAAGCCGGGTGCTTCGGGGTCTTCGACCACGACGAGTTCGCCGTCGCACCTCGGCGACCCGGCGAAGCGCCCCGCCGGCATCTCGGATGCCGAGATGGAGCGTCGCCTCGCCGCCCTGCGCGCTGCCAAGCTGCGCGAAGTCGACGACGCCAAGCGCCGCGCCGAGGAAGAGCGCCAGCGCGAGGAAGAGCGCCAGCGCCGGCGCGAAGAGCTCGAGGCGAAGGAACGCGAAGAGCGTGAGCGCGCCGAAGCCCTGCGCCAGAAGGCCGAGGATGAGGAGCGCGCCCGCCGCGAGGCCGAAGAGGCCGCCCGCCGTGCCGAAGAGGCCAAGCGTGCGCCCGCCCCGGCTCCGGCCACCGCACAGCCGGACGCAGCCGACTCGCGCGCCTCTGCGCCGACCTCGGCCAAGCCCGGTCTGCCGCCCTCGCGCAAGGAGCGCGAGCGCGAGGCCGATCGCGACCGCACGACCAAGAAGGACGATTCGCGCCGCTCGGGCAAGCTGACCCTGAACGAGGCGCTTTCGGGCGAGGGCGGGCGCACGCGCTCGCTCGCCGCGATGAAGCGCAAGCAGGAGAAGGCCCGCCAGAAGGCGATGGGCTTCGGCCACAAGGCCGAAAAGCAGGTGCGCGACGTGCAGCTGCCGGAAACCATCGTGGTGCAGGAGCTTGCCAACCGCATGGCGGAGCGGGCGGCCGACGTGGTCAAGGCGCTCATGAAGATGGGCATGATGGTCACGATGAACCAGTCCATCGACGCCGACACGGCCGAACTGGTGATCGAGGAATTCGGCCACCGCGCCGTCCGGGTCTCGGATGCCGACGTCGAACATGTGATCGACACGGTCGAGGACAAGGCGGAGGATCTCCAGCCGCGTCCGCCGATCATCACGATCATGGGCCACGTTGACCACGGCAAGACCTCGCTTCTGGACGCGATCCGCAAGACGAGCGTGGTCTCGGGCGAGGCCGGCGGCATCACGCAGCACATCGGCGCCTATCAGGTGAAGACCGAAAGCGGCGCCGTGCTGACCTTCCTCGACACGCCCGGCCACGCGGCCTTCACCTCGATGCGTGCCCGTGGTGCGCAGGTGACGGACATCGTCGTGCTGGTGGTGGCGGCGGATGACGCCGTGATGCCGCAGACCGTCGAGGCCATCAAGCATGCCAAGGCGGCCAAGGTGCCGATGATCGTCGCGATCAACAAGATCGACAAGCCGGACGCGGACCCGAACAAGGTGCGCACCGACCTGCTCCAGCACGAGGTCATCGTCGAGAAGATGTCGGGCGACGTGCTCGATGTCGAGGTCTCGGCAAAGACGGGTCTGGGGCTCGACGAGCTGCTCGAGAACATCGCGCTTCAGGCCGAGCTTCTCGACCTTCGCGCCAACCCCAAGCGGGCGGCTCAGGGCGCGGTGATCGAGGCCAAGCTCGACGTGGGCCGCGGCCCGGTCGCGACGGTGCTGGTGCAGCACGGCACGCTCAAGCGCGGCGACATCTTCGTCGTGGGTCAGCAGTGGGGCAAGGTCCGCGCGCTGGTCAACGACAAGGGCGAGCGCGTGGACGAGGCCGGCCCTTCGGTCCCGGTCGAGGTTCTGGGTCTGAACGGGACGCCGGAAGCCGGTGACGTGCTGAACGTGGTCGAGACGGAGGCCCAGGCTCGCGAGATCGCCGACTACCGCGAGAAGGCGGCGCGTGACAAGCGCGCGGCTGCGGGGGCGGCGACGACGCTGGAACAGCTGATGGCCAAGGCCAAGGCCGATGCCGACGTGGCGGAACTGCCGGTGGTCATCAAGGCCGACGTGCAGGGCTCGGCCGAGGCCATCGTGCAGGCGCTGGAGAAGGTCGGCAACGAGGAGGTCCGCGTGCGCGTCCTCCACTACGGCGTGGGCGCGATCACCGAGACCGACATCGGCCTCGCAGAAGCCTCGCAGGCCGCGGTCATCGGCTTCAACGTCCGGGCCAACGCCTCGGCGCGTCAGGCCGCGAATCAGAAGAGCGTCGAGATCCGCTACTACAGCGTGATCTATGATCTCGTGGACGACGTGAAGAAGGCGGCCTCGGGTCTGTTGAAGGCGGAAGTGCGCGAGCATTTCATCGGCTATGCCCGGATCCAGGAGGTCTTCCGCATCACCGGCGTCGGCAACGTGGCGGGCTGCCTCGTGACCGAGGGTGTGGCGCGGCGTTCGGCCGGTGTGCGCCTGCTGCGTGACAACGTGGTGATCCACGAGGGCACGCTGAAGACGCTCAAGCGCTTCAAGGACGAGGTCAAGGAAGTGCAGTCCGGTCAGGAATGCGGCATGGCCTTCGAACGCTACGAGGACATCCGTGCCGGAGACGTCATCGAGATCTTCGAACGCGAGGAAGTCGAGCGCAAGCTCGCCTGAACCGCAGGTCTTCCGCCGAAAAAGAAAGGCCGGGCGCTTGCCCGGCCTTTTCCTTCAACACTCCGGGCCGCCTGCCCGCAGGATCATCAGGCGGCGCGTTTCGATGGAATCGGGTATCCGACGAAGGTCTTTTCATCGACCCGGACCATCACCTTGCCATCGGCGAGCTGACCGATGAGAAGACCCTGAACCGAGACGCAGCTTCCGATCGTGATCGTCCTGAGCATCTGCTTTCCCCCAAAGAAGCAAGTTTCCCCAGGTTCAGGTTAGTCACAAATCGATAAAGAAACACGCAGGATTTTGGTCGTAGAGCCTTATTGGGGTGCGGCAAATAAACGATTGATACCCTAATGCCACAGGGACGTTACAGCCAGTCGCGCAGGATCGGGATGAGCGGCAGGTCCGCCGGCGGCATCGGATAGTCGCGCAGCGCCTGCGGGCGCACCCAGGCGAGCTTCTGGCCCTCGTGCGGCTGGGGGATTCCCTCCCAGCGGCGGCAGGCGAAGAGCGGCATCAGCAGGTGGAAATCCTCGTAGGCATGGCTCGCGAAGGTGAGCGGCGCCAGGCAGCTCGCCTTCGTGTCGATGCCAAGCTCTTCCCTCAGCTCGCGGATCAGCGCGGCCTCGGGGCTCTCACCGGGCTCGACCTTGCCGCCGGGAAATTCCCACAGGCCCGCGAGCGACTTGCCCTCGGGCCGCTGCGCCAGAAGCACGCGGCCGTCGCCGTCGATGAGGGCCACGGCCGAGACGAGGACGATCTTCACGAGCGATAGTCGGCGTTGATGTCGATGTAGCGGTGCGTCAGGTCGCAGGTCCAGACCGTGCGGCTGCCGGTGCCGAGGCCCAGATCCACCGCAATGACCAGATCGGACTGTTTCATGTAGGCCGCGCCGTCCTCCTCGCGATAATCGGGGCTGCGCCAGCCCTTCTCGGCGACCAGGATGTCGCCGAACCGGATCGACAGCCTGTCGCGGTCGGCAACCGCACCCGACTTGCCCACGGCCATCACGATGCGGCCCCAGTTCGGATCTTCCCCCGCGATGGCCGTCTTGACGAGCGGCGAATTCGCGATGGCCATGGCGACCCGGTGCGCGTCTTCGGGGCCTTCCGCACCCGTGACCCGAATCTCGACGAACTTCGTGGCGCCCTCACCGTCACGCACCACCTGATGCGCGAGGTCCAGCATCACCCGCCCCAACGCAGCCTCGAAATCGCGTCCCGCCTTCGAGCGTCCGTTCAACTCGGCCGCCGGGCTGGTGCCGGTGGCGGCCAGCAGCAGCGCGTCCGAGGTGGAGGTGTCGCTGTCCACGGTGATCGCGTTGAAGGTGGCCTCCACCTGCCGCGAGAGCATCTTCTGCAGGAGGGGCTGGGAGATCTTCGCGTCGGTGAAGATATAGACCAGCATCGTAGCCATGTCGGGTGCGATCATGCCCGAGCCCTTGGCGATGCCCGCGATCTGGATCGGGCCGCCCTCGCCCTCGACCACCGCACAGGCCCCCTTCGGGAAGGTGTCGGTCGTCATCATGGCGCGCGCCGCCATTTCGATCGCGTCCCCCGACAGGCCCTCGACCAGCGCGGGGATCTGCGCGGTGATGCGCTCGTAGGGCAGCGGTTCGCCGATCACGCCGGTCGAGGAGGAGAAGACCCGCTCCACCGGCAGGCCCAGGGCCTCGGCCACGCCGCCGGTCACGGCCTCGACCGCCTCGACGCCCACGGCGCCGGTGAAGGCGTTCGAGTTGCCCGAGTTCACGATGATCGCCGCACCGGCCTCCGAGACCTTGCCGATCTTGGCCTGACAGTCGAGCACGCAGGCCGCCCGCGTCGAGGAGCGGGTGAAGACACCCGCCATGGAAGTGCCCGGCGCGAGCCGGATCAGCATCACGTCCTTGCGGTTCTGGTAGCGCACGCCCGCCTCTACGGCGGAGAATTCCACCCCGCCGATGGCCGGAAGGGTGGGGAAGGAGGCGGGGGCCAGCGGCGACACCAGCTTGGCGCCCGCGGTCCTTGCTTCGGGCTTCTCGGCCTTCGTGCGGGCCTTGAGCTTCGACAGCTTCTTCTTCAGCGCCTTGGCTTCGTCTTTCCAGTCCGTCTTGCCCATGCCCGTGCCTCCGGTTCGCGGATCAGTCGAGCAGTTCTTCCTTCCGAAGCGTCGCCGGGTCAATCCCCTCGCCGGGGCGGACGATGGTCGCCTTGGCCGTCACCTCGTCAATGTGGCGGGCGATCGCCTCCTGTTCGATCTGGCCGGCCAGCTCGTCGCGCATCTCGTCAAGCGTGGGCTTTTCGGCGATGCGGGTCTCGTTCAGCTTGACGAGGTGCCAGCCGAACTGGGTCTCGATCGGGCCCGCAACCTCGCCGGGCTTCATCCCGACGACCGCATCCTCGAAAGGCTTCACCATCATCCCGAGACCGAACCAGCCGAGCGAGCCGCCATTGGCCGCCGCACCGTCGGACGAATGCTCCCGGGCCATGTCGGCGAAGTCGGCGCCGCCCTCGATCTCGGCCTTGAGCTTGGTGGCCTCTTCCTCGGTCTCCACCAGGATGTGCGAGGCGTTGTATTCCGTCTGTTCGGCCGCATCGGCAAAGCGCGCGTCATAGGCCGCCTGAAGGGCCTCGTCCGTGACGGCGCCTTCAACCACCCGGCGCATCGCCACGGCCGAGAGGAACCCGCGCTCTTCGTTCTGCAGCGACAGCTGGTCGCGCTTCGTCACCGTTCCCTCGACCGATTGCGAGAGGGCGGCCTGCTGGATCAGCTGCTCGAGGATGCCCTTGAAAAGCGCCTCGTCCGGCAGGCTCTGATACTGGTCCGGCAGACCCGCCCGGAGCGCGATCATGTGGCCCAGCGTGATCTCCTGCCCGTTGACCGTCGCCACCACCGTGTCGGCCGTCACCTCGTCCGCACGGACCGGAGCGGCCAGCGCCAGGGCGCAGAGGGCCGCGACGGAGGCGCCCCGCCAGAACCTTGCAATGTTCGCCATTTTCACCTTCTCCTGAACGGGCGCGCCCTCGCGCGACGTTGACTTGACCCCTCCATCCCCTTACATCGCTTGGGTCGCGTGAGCCGGGGCCGGGCTGTCTGCCTTCTAGGAGACTACGGGCGGAAGGAGCAAGGCCGATGGGTCACACGATCATGTCAAGAGCACTTGGCTTGTCAGGAACGACCAGGCGGAGAAAACATGCTGGGTCTCGGAACGCTCGCGCGCAAGATCTTCGGAACGCCCAACGACCGCAAGGTGAAGTCCGTCCGCAGCCTCGTGGCTCGCATCAACGAACTTGAGACGGAATTTCAGGCGCTCTCGGACGAGGGCATCAAGCAGAAGACCGCCGAATTCCAGCGACGGGTGCAGGAAGGCGGAGAGAGCCTCGACGATCTTCTGCCCGAAGCCTTCGCCAACTGCCGCGAGGGCGCGCGCCGCGCCCTTGGCCTCCGGGCCTTCGACGTTCAGCTGATGGGCGGGATCTTCCTGCATCAGGGCAACATCGCCGAGATGAAGACGGGCGAGGGCAAGACGCTCGTCGCCACCTTCCCCGCCTACCTGAACGCGCTCGCCGGCAAGGGCGTGCATGTCGTGACGGTGAACGACTACCTCGCCAAGCGCGACTCCGAATGGATGGGCAAGGTCTATGCCCAGCTCGGCCTGACGACGGGCGTGGTCTATCCCTTCCAGTCCGAGGAAGAGAAGAAGGCCGCCTATCGCGCCGACATCACCTATGCGACGAACAACGAGCTCGGCTTCGACTATCTCCGCGACAACATGAAGGCGTCGAAGGAAGAGATGAAGCAGCGCGGCCATTTCTTCGCCATCGTGGACGAGGTCGACTCGATCCTGATCGACGAGGCGCGGACGCCGCTCATCATCTCGGGGCCCAGCCAGGACCGCAGCGATCTCTACACCAAGGTGGACAAGCTGATCCCGGAACTCGTCGAGGAGCACTACAAGCTCGACGAGAAGACGCGGAACGTGACCTTCACCGAGGAGGGCAACGAGTTCCTGGAAACGCGGCTGCACGAGACTGGCCTGCTGCCCGAGGGTCAGTCGCTCTATGACCCGGAAAGCACGACCATCGTGCACCACGTCAACCAGGGCCTGCGCGCCCACAAGCTCTTCCACCGCGACCAGCAATATATCGTCCGCAACGACGAGATCATGCTGATCGACGAGTTCACCGGCCGCATGATGCGCGGCCGCCGCCTGTCGGACGGTCTGCATCAGGCGATCGAGGCCAAGGAGGGCGTCTCGATCCAGCCCGAGAACGTGACTCTCGCCTCGGTCACCTTCCAGAACTACTTCCGCCTCTACGACAAGCTGGGCGGCATGACCGGCACCGCGGCCACCGAGGCCGAGGAGTTCATGGAGATCTACGGCCTCGGCGTGGTCGAGGTGCCGACGAACCGCCCCGTGGCCCGGACCGATGAACACGACGCCGTCTATCGCACCGCCCGCGAGAAGAACGACGGGATCGTCGCCTCGATCAAGGAGGCGCACGAGCGCGGACAGCCGATCCTCGTGGGCACCACCTCGATCGACAAGTCCGAGGCCCTGTCCGAACTTCTGAAGGCCGCGGGCATCCCGCACAACGTCCTGAACGCGCGCCAGCACGAGCAGGAGGCGCAGATCGTGGCCGACGCGGGCAAGCCGGGCGCCGTGACCATCGCCACCAACATGGCCGGCCGCGGCACCGACATCCAGCTCGGCGGCAACGTCGAGATGAAGGTGATGCAGGCGCTGGCCGCCGATCCGACCGCGCACCCCGACGAGATCCGGGCCCGGATCGAAGCGGAACATGCCGAAGAAAAGCAGAAGGTCATCGACGCCGGCGGCCTGTTCGTGCTCGGCACCGAGCGCCACGAGTCGCGCCGGATCGACAACCAGCTCCGCGGCCGCTCGGGCCGTCAGGGCGACCCGGGCCGCTCGGCCTTCTTCCTCAGCCTCGAAGATGACCTGATGCGGATCTTCGGTTCGGACCGGCTCGACAAGGTGCTGTCCACGCTCGGCATGAAGGACGGCGAGGCGATCGTCCATCCGTGGGTGAACAAGTCGCTCGAGAAGGCTCAGGCCAAGGTCGAGGCCCGCAACTTCGACATCCGCAAGCAGCTGCTGAAGTTCGACGACGTGATGAACGACCAGCGCAAGGCGATCTTCAGCCAGCGCCTCGAGATCATGGAGGCCGAGGATCTGTCGGACATCGCGCAGGACATGCGCTATCAGGTGATTGACGACCTGATCGACATGCACATGCCGCCGAAGAGCTACTCGGACCAGTGGGACATCGAGGGCATGCACCGGGCGGTGATGGACAAGCTGGGCCTCGATGCGCCGCTCGCGAAATGGGCGCAGGAGGAAGGTGTCGATCAGGATGTGGTGCGCGAGCGGCTGTGCGAAGCGGCCGACCGGCAGATCGCCGACAAGACCGCCGCCTTCGGCCCCGAGACCATGCGGTCGATCGAAAAGCAGATCCTTCTGCAGGCCATCGATGCGAAATGGCGCGAGCATCTTCTGACTCTCGAGCATCTGCGCTCGGTGGTGGGCTTCCGCGGCTATGCCCAGCGGGATCCGCTGTCGGAATACAAGACCGAGGCCTTTGCGCTGTTCGAATCGATGCTGAACTCGCTGCGGCAGGATGTGACGCAGAAGCTGGCTCAGGTGCGCCCGCTGTCCGAAGAGGAGCAACAGGCCGTGATGCGCCAGTTCCTCGATCAGCAGCGCACGGCGGCCGAAGCTCCTGCATCGGTGCCGCAACCGCAGGCCGCCGTGGCGCCGCAGCCCGCCCCGGAACTCGTCGGCGCCGACAACGGCGAATCGCAGCCCCAGGCTTGGGGCGACGTCGCCCGGAACGATCCGTGCCCGTGCGGCTCGGGCCTCAAGTACAAGCACTGCCACGGCCGCCTCGACTGATTGCGGCGAGATTGAGGCATAAACCGGCTTCTTTCTCACGCTGAGCGGGAGGAAGCCGGTTCTATCGCGGGCATCGGCAAGTTGTTGCCACCAATTTGCCCCGTTTCCTCCTTATCAGCTTCTGACCGGCAGCAGGCAGGGCGGAAGGATGGAGCGGGTTCGGAGACTGGCAACAGCCGGGGTGACGGTGACGCTGGCGCTGGGTGCCGGCCACTATATGGAAGCGTCGGCCCAGCGGGCGCGCGACGATCTGCGCCCGACGCATGTCATCCCCGTTTCCGCAGAGATCCCTGCAGCCGAAACCGCTCAGACAGCCGAGAGCCCGGCGCCCAAACTTCCCCAAGGCTCGCCGACCGCAGGGTCGGACACCGAAGCGGCCTGCCTCACCGGCCTGACGCTGGCGGCCGAGCCCGCGGCCATGCTGGCCCTGACCATCACCGCCCCCTGTCGCGCCGACGAGCGCGTGGTGCTTCGGCATGGCGGCCTTGCGGTGACGGGCCGCCTCTCGTCGGCCGGCCACCTCAGCACCCACCTTCCCGCGCTCGACACCCAGGGGCGCGTGGCTGTCCTCTTCGCCGACGGGTCGCAAGCCGAAGCCGCCCAGCCGATACCCGAGGCGGCTGCCGTTCACCGCTTCGGTGTCCAGTGGCTCGGCGCGCACGGTATTGAAGTCCACGCCTTCAACGGTCCGGTGCAGCACGGAGGTCCCGGACATGTCTCGGCGGTCGATCCGGGCCGCACCTCCGGGCGGGGCGGCTTCCTCTCACTGCTGGGCGAGGCGGAGGTGCCGCTGCCCATGCTGGCCGAGATCTACACCTTTCCGATCGCCGACCCGCGCGCCACCGTTCAGCTCGAGGCCGAGGTGCGCGCGTCCACCTGCGGCCGCGCCCTGCTGGCCGAAGTGGTCGAGAGCGTCGGGGGGCGCACTTCGGTCACCGAACTCACCCTGGACATGCCGGCATGCGACGGTGTGGGCGGCCATATCGTGTTGAAGAATCTGCCCCGAGACCTGAATATGGCCGCTTCTCGGTAGGGCAGGCAGGGATTCATGGGTGTGAAGGGGTGGCACGCGGCCTGTCTCGCCGCGCTTTTCTGGCTGGCCGGATCGGCCTCAGCGCAGGACATCACCCTCACGTCGCGCAGCGGCGCCATCACGCTTGAGGGAACGCTGCTCGGCTTCGACGGCGAATTCTACCGGATCGGGACGAAGTACGGGCCGCTGACGGTGGATTCGGCGGGTGTCACCTGCTCGGGGCCAGAATGCCCCGAACTGGTCGCGCCGCTGGCCGAGATCCGGATCCTCGGGGCGACCGAGGCGGGACATGGCCTGCTGCCCCGACTTTTGCGGGCGCAGGCCGAGGCGCGCGGCTATGCCCTCCGGTCCTTGAAGGCGGAGGCAGGTTTCGCGACCGAGGTTCTGGACGGAAAGGGCGCTCCCGTGGCGCGGGTGAGCTTCACGCCAGCCACCCCGGCAAAGGCTGCCGAGGCGCTCGCCTCCGGCGCGGCCGACCTGGTGATCACGGCCCATGCGGATCCCGAGATGACGACCCGGGTGCTGGCCCTCGACGCTCTGGTGCCGATCGTGGCGACCGACAATCCGTTGCCGCGCATATCCACCCGCGATCTCGCGCGGGCGCTGTCGGGAGAGGTGAAGAACTGGAAAGACCTCGGCGGGCCTGACATGCCGCTCGTGCTCCATGCGCTGGCGCGCGACATCAGCCTTGAGGCCGCGCTCGAGGCGCGGCTCGGCCGGCCCATTGCGGCAAGCGTTACCCATGGCGATCTGGCGAGCCTTGCCGCCGGCGTGGCCCGTGACCCTTATGCGCTCGCAATTACGGGGCTCACGGCGCAGGGCCGGGCGCGGGCGCTGCCTCTGACCGACAGCTGCGGCTTTCCCCTCATCCCCTCGCCGCTCGCGGTGAAATCAGAGGACTACCCGCTCTCCCTTCCGGTCTTTCTGGTGACTCCGCGTCGTCGCCTCCCGCTTTTTGCGCGCGAGTTCCTAGAGTTTCTTTCGACGGCGCCGGCCCAGCGTGCGGTGGCTGAAGCGGGCTTCGTGGATCGTCGGCCGAGCCGCGTGCCGCTCGTGTCCGACGGGCAGAGGTTGATGAACGCGATCCGCGTGGCGGGCGAAGAGGTCCCGCTTGCGGAACTCAAACGGCTGACCGGCCTGATGGCCGGCGCCGAGCGCCTGTCGATCACCTTCCGCTTCGAGGAGGGCGGCAACAAGCTGGAGGCACAGAGCCGTGAGGCCCTGACGGACCTCGTCAAGCTGGTGGAGGTCGGCCGCTTCCGGGACCAGCAGCTGATGCTGGTCGGATTTTCCGATGGACGCGGGTCGGCCGAGGCGAACCTCTCCCTCTCGCGCGATCGGGCAGCAACCGTGGCGAGGGCGCTGCAGGAGGCCGCCCCCGATCTTGCACCGCCGCTCGTCGAAGGGTTCGGCGAAGCCCTTCCCCTGGCCTGCGATACGACCGTGGCCGGGCGGCGCATGAACCGGCGGGTGGAGCTGTGGCTTCGGCCGCTCACAGGTAACCTTGGGCCCTGAAGCTGAGCTCCCGCTCGCGGCCCACGATCAGATGGTCGTGGAGCACGATGCCCAGCGTGGCCGCCGCGTCCTGGATCTGGCCCGTCATGGCGATATCCTGTTCCGAAGGTGTCGGATCGCCTGAGGGGTGATTGTGGACGAGAATCAGCGCCGAAGCGTTCAGCTCCAGCGCGCGCTTGACCACCTCGCGCGGATAGACGGGGACGTGATCCACCGTTCCCCGCGCCTGCTCTTCATCCGCGATCAGGACGTTCTTTCGGTCGAGGAACAGAACACGGAACTGCTCGGTCGCGCGGTGGGCCATGGCCGTATGGCAGTAGTCGAGCAGCGCCGCCCACGACGACAGCACCGGCCGATGCATGACCCGTGCCCGCGCCATTCGCTGGGCCACGGCCTCGACCAGTTTGAGATCCTGCGCCACCGCCTCTCCGACCCCGTCGATCTCGAGGAGGCGAACGGGCTCGGCGGCAATGACGCTGTTCAGGTCGCCGAACCGGTCGATCAGGCGCCGCGCCAGCGGCTTCACGTCCTGACGCGGAAGGGAGCGGAACAGCAGCAACTCCAGCAGTTCGTAATCCGGCATGGCCGCAGCCCCACCTTCCTGAAACCTCAGGCGGAGGCGCTTGCGGTGATCGGCGATATAGGACGGCAGCCGGCCGGCGATCGGCGCTGCCGTAGCCTCATCCCCGTCGCCGGGGAAAAGGGGAAGCGCCGCTTCATGAAAGGCCCGAGTCGCACACATGGTGCCCAGTCTGCGCGGCACAGGGTTGCAAAACCCTTAACGACTCATGCAAACCGCTCGGAAGGGGCTGCGCCGGCCGGGGCGCAGCCCTCGGACCGGCTCAGCCGGTCATTCCATCCCAGAAGCCCTTCACCTTCGAGAAGAAGCTCTTGCCCTCGGGATTGTTGTCCTCGGACAGCTTCTCGAACTCGCGCAGAAGCTCTTTCTGGCGCGCGGTCAGGTTCACCGGCGTCTCGACGGCAAGCTCGATCAGCATGTCGCCCGCGCCACCGCCGCGAAGGGCAGGCATCCCCTTGCCGCGCAGACGCATCTGCTTGCCGGTCTGGCTGCCGGCCGGGATCTTCACCCGGCTCGAACCGCCGTCGATGGTCGGCACCTCGACCTCGCCGCCGAGTGCGGCCGCGGTGATCGAGACCGGCACGCGGCAGAAGAGATGCACGCCGTCGCGCTGGAACAGCGCATGCTCACGCACCTCGATGAAGATATAGAGGTCGCCCGAAGGGCCGCCCCGCATCCCGGCCTCGCCCTCGCCGGCGAGGCGGATCCGGGTTCCGGTCTCGACCCCGGCGGGAATGTTGACCGAGAGCGTGCGTTCCTTCTCGACCCGTCCGGCGCCGTGGCAGGACTTGCACGGGTTCTTCACGATCTGCCCCATGCCGTTGCAGGTCGGGCAGGTGCGTTCCACCGTGAAGAAGCCCTGCTGGGCCCGCACCTTGCCCATGCCCGAACAGGTCGGGCAGGTCACGGGCTCGGCCCCGCCCTCGGCGCCGGTGCCCTTGCAGCTGTCGCAGGCGACCGAGGCCGGCACGTTGATCGTCTTCTGGACCCCGCGATAGGCCTCGTCGAGCGTCACGCGCAGGTTGTAGCGCAGGTCCGAGCCGCGCTGCGCACGGCTGCGGGCGGCGCCGCCACGGCCCCCCATGAAATCGCCGAAAAGATCCTCGAACACGTCCGAAAAGGCCGACGCGAAATCGGCCTGCTGGCCGTAGGCGCCGCGCGCACCGCCGCCACCGCCCATGCCGCCCTCGAAGGCCGCATGCCCGTAGCGGTCATAGGCCGCCTTCTTGTCGGCATCCCGCAGGACGTCGTAGGCTTCGTTCACTTCCTTGAACTGCGCCTCGGCCTGAGGATTGTCCGCGTTCCGGTCGGGGTGAAGCTCTTTCGCCTTCGTCCGGTAGGCCTTCTTCAACTCGTCCGCCGAGGCACCGCGGGAGACGCCCAGAACCTCGTAATAGTCGCGTTTTGCCATTGGCACATCCCCTTGGGCAACGTGAGTGGGGCGGCCCTTTCGAGACCGCCCCCTTCACGTTCCGCTGCGGCCTTACTTCCGCTTGTTCTCGCCGAGATCCTCGAAGTCGGCGTCGACAATGTCGTCATCCACCGACCGAGGACCGTCCTCGTCCGGCGCGGCGCCGGTCTCGGACTGGCTGGCCTTGTAGATCGCCTCGCCCAGGCGCATCGCGGCCTCGGTCAGGTTCTGGATGCCGCCCTTGATCTTGCCGGCGTCCTCGGTCTTGAGGCTTTCCTCGAGCGCGCCCATCGCCAGTTCGATGGCCTCGACGGTCGAGGGATCGACCTTGTCGCCATGCTCCTCGATCGACTTGCGGGTCGAGTGCAGCAGGCTCTCGCCCTGGTTCTTGGTCTCGACCAGCTCGCGGCGCTTCTTGTCGGCCTCGGCGTTGGCCTCGGCATCGCGCACCATCTTCTCGATGTCCTCATCGGACAGGCCGCCCGAGGCCTGGATGGTGATGTTCTGCGACTTGCCGGTGCCCTTGTCCTTGGCGCTGACCGACACGATGCCGTTGGCGTCGATGTCGAAGGTCACCTCGATCTGCGGCATCCCGCGCGGGGCCGGCGGGATGTCCTCGAGGTTGAACTGGCCGAGCATCTTGTTGTCGGCCGCCATCTCGCGCTCGCCCTGGAAGACGCGGATCGTCACCGCGTTCTGGTTGTCCTCGGCGGTCGAGAACACCTGGCTCTTCTTGGTCGGGATCGTGGTGTTGCGGTCGATCAGGCGGGTGAACACGCCGCCCAGCGTCTCGATGCCGAGGCTCAGCGGGGTCACGTCGAGCAGCACCACGTCCTTGACGTCGCCCTGCAGCACGCCCGCCTGGATGGCGGCGCCCAGAGCCACGACCTCATCGGGGTTCACGCCCTTGTGCGGCTCCTTGCCGAAGAACTTGGTGACCTCTTCCACCACCCGCGGCATCCGGGTCATGCCGCCGACGAGAACCACCTCGTCGATGTCCGATTTCGAGACGCCGGCATCCTTCAGCGCGGCCTCGCAGGGCTTCAGCGACTTCTTGATCAGGTCCGCGACCAGGCTTTCCAGCTTCGCCCGGGTCAGCTTCATCACCATGTGCAGCGGCTGCCCGGTGTTGCGGTCCATGCTGATGAAGGGCTGGTTGATCTCGGTCTGCTGGCTCGACGACAGCTCGATCTTGGCCTTTTCGGCGGCTTCCTTCAGCCGCTGCAGCGCCATCTTGTCGAGCGTGAGGTCGACCCCGTGCTCTTTCTTGAACTCGTCCGCAAGGTAGTTGACGATCCGCATGTCGAAGTCCTCGCCGCCGAGGAACGTGTCCCCGTTGGTCGATTTCACTTCGAACAGGCCGTCGTCGATCTCGAGGATGGTGATGTCGAAGGTCCCGCCGCCGAGGTCATAGACCGCGATCGTCTTGGTGTCCTTCTTGTCGAGACCGTAGGCGAGCGCCGCCGCCGTCGGCTCGTTGATGATGCGCAGCACCTCGAGGCCCGCGATCTTGCCGGCGTCCTTGGTCGCCTGACGCTGGGCGTCGTTGAAGTAGGCGGGCACGGTGATGACGGCTTGCGTCACCGACTCGCCAAGGTAGGCCTCGGCGGTCTCCTTCATCTTCTGCAGGATGAAGGCGGAAATCTGGCTGGGCGAATACTTCTCGCCGCGCACCTCGACCCAGGCGTCGCCGTTGCCGCCGTTCACGATGGCATAGGGGACGAGCTTCTTGTCCTTCTCCACCTCGGCATCGCCCACGCGCCGGCCGATCAGGCGCTTGACGGCGAAGACGGTGTTCGAGGGGTTGGTGACCGCCTGACGCTTGGCCGGCTGGCCCACGAGGCGTTCGCTGTCGGTGAAACCGACGATCGAGGGCGTCGTGCGCGCCCCTTCCGAGTTCTCGATCACACGGGGTTGCGCGCCGTCCATGATGGCAACGCAGGAGTTGGTCGTCCCGAGGTCGATCCCGATGACTTTGGCCATGTATGCACCTCTCTTGCGGCGATGTTGTGGGGGTCAGGCCCGACTGTCGGCGTCCGATCCCCGATCCCGTATTCAGGCCGAAGGAGTGGCACCCACTTCGGCTACCGGGCGTATATAGGGGGGGGCATTTGGGGCTGCAAGCGTCACGCCGCCGTGAAAATCATGTCAAACTGCCGATGATTTTCAGGCCCCGGCCGCGAGCCGGGCCTAGCGGGGAAGCGTGTCCATCACGCGCACCAGCTCGGCGCTGATGCCGGGTTCCGAAAGTGCGTGGCCCGCGAAGGGCACCAGCCGCAGGTCCGCCTTCTCCCAGCCCTCGGCCAGTTTCCAGGCAGAGAGCGGGGGGCAGATCATGTCATAGCGCCCCTGCACGATCACGGCCGGAATGTGCGCGATCCGCGAGCGGTTGGCGAGGATCCAGCCGTCCTGCTCGAGGAAACCTGCATTCGAGAAATAGTGATTCTCCAGTCGGGCGAAGGCGCGCGCATATTCCGAGGGGCTCTCGCCCACCGGAACGTCTTGCGAGACCGAGGCGAGCGCGTTCTCCCAGTTCGCCCAGGCGCGGCCGAACCGGCTCTCTTCCATCAGGTTCCCCGAGAACAGCCGCCGGTGATAGGCGGCGATCAGGTCGCCTCTCTCGGCCGCGGGGACGGGGGCCACGAACCGCGCCCAGATGTCGGGGAAGAAGGTCGCCGCGCCTCCGCCATAAAACCAGTCCAGTTCCGCCCGTGTCATCAGGAAGACGCCGCGCAGCACGAGGTTCGTCACCCGCTCGGGGTGCGAAATGGCGTAGATCAGCGCCAGAGTGGCGCCCCAGCTGCCCCCGAAGCAGGTCCAGCGGTCGATCCCGAGCTTGGCGCGGATCACCTCGATGTCCGAGACGAGATGCCAGGTCGTGTTGGCCTCGACCGAGGCATGGGGCCGCGACCGCCCGCAGCCGCGCTGGTCAAAGAGCACCACCCGGTAGCGTTCCGGGTCGAAATAGCGCCGCATCGAGGGGCTGCAGCCGCCGCCCGGTCCGCCATGAAGCACGAGCACCGCCTCACCTTGCGGGTTGCCGCACTGCTCGACATAGATCCGGTGGCCGTCGCCCATGTCGATCACCCGCTGATCGAACGGGTCGATCGACGGATAAAGGAACTCGACTGCGCGCTTTTGGCCTGATCTTTGATCCATGGTCGTCCTATATAACCCGGCCAGCCTGATCCGCTACCGCTGAAACCGCAAGGAGTTTCCCATGTCCGCCACCTCCACCATCGACCCGGCCGAAGTCGCGAAGTTCGAGGCCATGGCGGCGGAATGGTGGAACCCGCACGGAAAGTTCAAGCCCCTCCATCAGATGAACCCCTGCCGGCTGGATTACATCACCCGGCAGATCGCGGCCGAGTTCGACCGCGACCTGTCGGCCCCCCTGCCGTTCCAGGGTCTGCGGCTGCTCGACATCGGGTGCGGCGGCGGGCTTCTGTCGGAGCCGATGGCCCGCCTCGGGGCCGACGTGGTGGGCGCCGATGCGGCGCCGCGCAACATTCCGGTGGCAAGGCTGCATGCCGAACAGTCGGGCCTGACCATCGACTACCGCAACACGACCGCCGAGGATCTCGCGGCCGCAGGCGAGCGGTTCGACGTCGTGCTGAACATGGAGGTGGTCGAGCATGTGGCCGACCCGCTGGCCTATCTCACGGCCTGCCGCGAGCTGCTGAAGCCCGGTGGCCTGATGGTCTGCTCGACCCTCAACCGCAATCCCAAGAGCTTTGCGATGGCGATCGTCGGGGCCGAATGGATCATGCGCTGGCTGCCCAAGGGCACGCACGACTGGTCCAAGTTCATCACGCCGGACGAGCTCTACGACCTGATCCGCAAGGCCGGCCTCGACCCGGTGGACCGCAAGGGCATGGTGTTCAACCCCGTCAGCTGGAGCTGGAGCCTGTCTGACCGGGACCTGTCGGTGAACTACGTCACGGCCAGCGTGCGCCCGCGCTAGCGGCCGGAAGGCCGGTAGCCCGGCCCGACCGCATCATGGGTCGAGGCACGGTCGGGTCGGATCGGGAGGATCGGTCGCGGGACGAACGGCATGACCCGTTCGCCCCGGGATCAGGCGGCCTGCGGTGCGCGGGTTTCCGTCAGGATCGCGTGCAGCTTGGCCGGATCGGTGTTCGCGCGCAGCTTGGTGCAGACACCCGCATCGCGCATGGTGCGCGACACGAGCGCCAGGGCCTTGAGGTGGTCCACCCCGGAGTCCTTCGGCGCGAAGAGCGCGAAGACGAGGTCCACCGGCTGGCGGTCCACGCTGTCATAATCCAGCGGCTTTTCAAGGCGCAGGAACACGCCCACGATCCGGTCGAGATCCTCGAGCCGGGCGTGCGGCAGCGCGATTCCGTGACCGACGCCCGTCGGGCCAAGGCTCTCACGCTCCTGCAGCCCGTCGACGGCCACCGAGGCATTCAGGCCATAGGCCTGAGCGGCAACCTCTCCCAGTTCGTGGAAGAGGCGCTTCTTGCTGGTGACCTGACTCAGAACCCGAACGGCTTCCGGCATCAGAAGTTTGGATAGTTCCATGGGCGGTCGCTTGTCCTGCGCCTTGAGCGCGCGCTATTTGCTGTTGCGCGGGTCAATCCAGCCGATGTTCCCGTCATCCCGACGGTAGACGACGTTCACCCCGCCATGACCTTCATTGCGGAAGACAAGCATGTTGTGGCCCGCGAGTTCCAGCTGCATGACGGCCTCGCCCACGGTGATCGAAGGAACCTTCGTCTCCATCTCGGCGATCACCATCGGCTGAAGCGTGTCGGCCTCTCCATCCTCGACTTCCTCGGATGCGGCGAGGATATAGGAGGAACCCGGACCGAATTCAACCGGCGCCGTTCGCTCGCGGTGATGGTCCCGCAGGCGGCGCTTGTAGCGGCGCAACTGCTTGTCCATCTTCTCGCGGCAGCTCTCGAAGGCGGCGTAGATCTCGGTCGCCCGGCCCGTGGCCTGCGCGGTCAGGCCGGTGGACAGATGGATGGTGGCTTCGCAGACATGTTCATGCGCAACGCGCGAAAAGACGATCGTCGCTTCGGTGGGGCGCTGGGCGTACTTCTCGATCACCTCGCCAAGCTCGGACTTGACGTGGGTCTGCAGTGCCTCACCGATGTCGATCTGTTTCCCGCTGATCTGGTATCGCATGATTCCTCCTTTTGACTCGGCATGGCCAGTCCGCCCCGAACCGGGGTGCCCGCCGATCTGTTATTGCGGATGCGGGCAAACGTCGGGACCGGTGGGGCCTTGCACTTCTGCGGGGCCTTGAGGGAGCGGCGACGAGGGCGGGTTCTGCACGCATCAAGGTCATTTGGCTGCTTTTGGCGCGCGCTTGTCAACAGCAAGCTCAAGCCCTTCGCCTGACCTGAAGGCGCTACGAGATGCGGAAGTTCTGCCCGAGATAGACCCGCCGCACCATTTCGTCGTGAACCACTTCTTCCGTCGTTCCGCTCTTGAGGACGGTGCCGTCGTGGAGAATGTAGGCCCTGTCCACGATTTCCAGCGTTTCCCGCACGTTATGGTCGGTGATCAGCACGCCGATGCCCCGGCTCTTGAGGTCGTGGACGAGGCTGCGGATCTCGCCCACGGCGATCGGATCGACGCCTGCGAAGGGCTCGTCGAGCAGCAGGTAGCGGGGATCTGCGGCAAGACAGCGCGCAATCTCCACCCGCCGCCGCTCACCCCCGGAGAGGGCGAGCGCGGGCGTGCGCCGCAGATGGGCGATCGAGAACTCGCCCAGCAGTTCCTCGAGCCGCTCGCGCCGGGTGTGGGGGTCCTTTTCGGTGATCTCGAGCACCGCGAGGATGTTGTCCTCGACCGACAGGCCGCGGAAGATCGAGACCTCCTGCGGCAGGTAGCCGATCCCCATCCGCGCGCGGCGATACATCGGCAGGGCCGTGACGTCGCGGCCCTCGATCAGGACCTGCCCGCCCTCGGGGCTGATGAGACCGGCGATGGCGTAAAAGCAGGTCGTCTTGCCCGACCCGTTCGGCCCGAGCAGCGCCACGACCTCTCCGCGGTCGAGATGCATGGTCACGTCGCGGATGACGGGACGGCGCTTGTAGCTCTTGCGCAGGCCGATGACTTGAAGACCGGACCTTTCGTCCGAGAGGATGAACCCGGATTTCGCGTTCATGGCGACGTGCCCGGACGGAACACGGTCTGCACCCGGCCCTCCATGCGGCCGGTGCCCGCGGTGAGGTCGATCACCAGTCTCTGACCGGCCAGCGTGTTGGGCCCCTGCGTGAGCAGGACGTCGCCGGTCATCACGACCTCGCCGCTCTCGATCGTGTAGATGGCCTCCTGCGCCTCGGCCGCCTCGCGCTCGTTGGCCAGCGTGACCCCGCCCGAGGCATGGAGCCTGCGGATCCCGCCGCCTTCGGGCGCATATTCCACCCGGACCGACTGCGCGGCGAGGCGCATCGGACCCTGAACGACGCGGACATTGCCGAGAAAGATCGCCGTTCCGTCCGCCTGGTTCACCTGCAGCTCGTCGGACTCGATCTCGACGGGCAGCGAGGTGTCCTGCGTCAGCCCCCCCCCGAAGGCCACGTTGGCGCCCTGTGCGAGCGACGCCGCGGGCAGCCAGAGCGCGGCGGCCGCCGCCATCAGGATCGTCTTCATCACATGCCTCGACATCGGGTCCATCACTTCGTCGGATCGTACACCAGCTTCACACGATTCCCGAAGGTCAGCACATAGCTGCCGGGTGCCTCGGGATCCTCGCTCAGGCGCATCGATCCGGCATCGATGCGGCCGACGGGGCCCGTTGCCTCGAGCGCGCCCACGGACCGCACGTCGGTCTCGTCCAGTCCGGCCGTCATGGCCTCGGTGGTCAGATGGTAGCCGGTCGAGGTTTCCAGTTCCACCCCGCCGCCAAGCCGCAAAAGACGCGCCTCGCCGTCGAGCGATCCGGTCGCCGCCACAAGGCTTGCAACTGCGCCGTCCGGTGTCTCGAGGCGCGCGCGCAGCGCCGCGGCCCGGCCCTCTTCACCCGCGGTCTGGCCCGGCCGGGCCTCGGCCGCCTCGACGCTGAGGGCGGCGCCGTCGCTCGTGATGCCCGCCCAGGTTGGCGCGGTGATCCGGGGTTCGCGCACCAGCCCTTCGACATCCACCTCGGCGTAGGGAATCGCATCGTCGGGATTGATGGTGCGCGCGACGAGGAACAGGGTGGACAGCACTGCCAGCGCCGCCAGCGGCAGGACGATCTTCAGCCAGGCGACCAGCCGGGAGTGAAGATTGTCGGGCCGCTGCGCCGCCATCGGTCACACCACCCCGGCGCGCAGGCAATCGTGGATGTGGATCAGCCCGGCGGCCGCGCCCGAACCCTCGGGATCGACCACGAAGAGCGAGGTGATCTTCCGGGCGTTCATCTCGGCCACGGCCCGTTCGGCCAGCGCGTCGGGTGCGATGGTGCGTGGATTGCGGGTCATCACGTCGTCAACGCAGAGCCCGAGCAGCCCGTCCAGATGACGCCGGAGGTCGCCGTCGGTGATCACCCCCTCGAGCCGCCCGTCCTGCCCGGACACGCCCAGCACCCCGAACCCGAGCCGGCTCATGGTGATCAGCGCCTCGCCCATGGGAGTGCCCGCATCCACCAGCGGCAGGTTGCGGTGCATGAGATCGGACACCTTCGCAAGCCGCGCCCCGAGCTTGCCGCCGGGGTGGAACACGCGGAAATGCTCGGGCGTGAACTGCCGATGCTCCATCAGGGCGATGGCCAGCGCATCGCCCAGGGCCAGCGTCATGGTCGTCGAGGAGGTCGGCACGATCCCGTTGCCGCAGGCCTCGGGCGCGGGTGGCAGCAGCAGCGCCACGTCCGACTGCCGCAGGAGCGTCGATTGCGCCCGGCCCGCCACGCCGATCAGCGGAATGTCGAAGCGCCGGGTGTGGGCGATGATGTCGGCCAGTTCCGGCGTCTCGCCGGAATTGGAAAGCACAAGGGCCACGTCGTCCCGCGTGACCATCCCCAGGTCGCCGTGACTGGCTTCGGCCGGATGGACGAACTGCGCGGGCGTGCCCGTCGAGGCAAGCGTTGCGGTGATCTTGCGCCCGATGTGGCCCGATTTGCCCATGCCCGAGACGATCACGCGCCCGCGCGCGCGCAGGATCATCTCGACAGCTTCGCCGAAGGCCTCGCCCAGGCTGTCGCCCAGCAGCGACAGGGCCTCGGCCTCGGTCGCGATGACCCGGCGGGCGGTGGTGAGGAAATCAGTGGTGGAAGATGTCATTCGGTTCGTCCCAGCCCATCAGGTCGAGCTCTGCCCGCGTGGGAAGGAAATCGAAGCAGCGTTGCGCCAGTTCCATCCGACCCTCGCGCAGGAGCCGCGCCTCGAGTTCCTCCTTCAGCCGGTGGAGGTGAAGCACATCCGAGGCGGCATAGTCCTTCTGGGCATCTGTCAGTTCGGCCGCGCCCCAGTCCGAGGTCTGCTGCTGCTTTGACACATCGACCCCCACCAGTTCGAGCAGGAGATACTTGAGTCCGTGCCGGTCGGTGAAGGTGCGCACCATCTTCGAGGCGATCTTGGTGCACCAGACCGGCTCGGTCCGCACGCCGAAGGCGCGCTGCAGGGCCGCGATGTCGAAGCGGCCGAAGTGGAACAGCTTCAGCACCTGCGGATCGGTCAGCAGACGTTCAAGATTCGGTGCGCGGGTCTGCCCGCGCTCGATCTGCACCAGATGCGCGTCGCCATCCCCTGCCGAGAGCTGCACGACGCACAGACGATCCCGCCGCGGGTCGAGGCCCATGGTCTCGGTGTCGATGGCGACCACCCGGCCGAGATCGAGCCCGTCCGGCAAGTCATTCCGATGCAGGTGGATTGTCACTGTCTGATCCTTCGAATTGGCACGAAGGATCGATGGTGCCCAGGAGAGGACTCGAACCTCCACGCCTTGCGGCACACGGACCTGAACCGTGCGCGTCTACCAATTCCGCCACCTGGGCCGGTGTCGTGAGCCGCGATGTATATGGGGGATTCGGCAGTGTCAACGGGGTGTCACGAAAAATCCGCAGGATCATTCACGCTTGTTCCGCTGCCGCCGTAAAGTTATGGGAAGGGGCAATCTTTGGGGCCAAGCCGGGGTGAGGACGGAAGATGAGCAAGCTGGTGACGATCTACGGCGGGTCGGGCTTCGTGGGGCGCTACATCGCGCGCCGGATGGCCCAGCAGGGCTGGCGCGTTCGCGTCGCCGTCCGCCGTCCGAACGAGGCGCTGTTCGTCAAGCCCTACGGGGTGGTCGGGCAGGTCGAGCCGGTGTTCTGCAACATCCGTGACGATGCTTCCGTGCGGGCGGTGATGCACGGAGCCGATGCGGTGGTGAACTGCGTGGGCATCCTGGCCGAGGCCGGAAAGAACCGCTTCCAGTCGGTGCAGGCCGAGGGCGCCGCCCGCGTGGCGCGGCTGGCCGCGGCCGAGGGCGTGCAGGCGCTGGTCCAGATCTCGGCCATCGGCGCCGATGCGGATTCTCCCAGCGCCTATGCGCGCAGCAAGGCCGCCGGCGAGGCCGCCGTGCTTCAGGCCTTCCCGCGCGCGGTGATCCTGCGCCCCTCGGTGATCTTCGGGCCCGAGGATGATTTCTTCAACCGCTTCGCGCGCATGGCCCGCTTCAGCCCGGTTCTGCCGGTCGTGGGCGGCGAGACCCGGTTTCAGCCGGTGTTCGTGGACGATGTGGCGCAGGCCGCCGTGGCGGGTGTGCTGGGCCGGGCGGCGCCCGGCATCTACGAGCTTGGCGGCCCCGACGCCGAGAGCTTCCGCGCGCTGATGCAGATGCTGCTGCGGGTGATCGAGCGGCGCAAGATGATCGTCAACGTGCCCTTCGGCGTGGCGAGGCTGATGGCGGCGACGCTGGATCTGCTCCAGACGGTGACGCTCGGGCTTCTGGCCAACAAGACGCTGACGCGGGATCAGGTGCGTAACCTTGCGCGCGACAATGTGGTCTCGCCCGGCGCCCGAGGGCTCGCGGATCTCGGGATCTCGCCCACCGCGATGGAGGCGGTGCTGCCCGAATATCTCTGGAGCTATCGCCCCTCGGGTCAATATGCCTCGATCAAGGCCTCGGCCCGCAACCTGCGCAAGACCTGAGACGGGCCCGATCTGAATCAACACGGAGCGACCATGACGGATTCGACCACGCTGGTCGCGCTTGTTCTCGGACTGCTGGAAGGCCTCACGGAATTCATTCCCGTCTCCTCGACGGGGCATCTTCTGCTTGCAGGCCACTTCCTCGGATTTGAGAGCGCGGGCCGCAGCTTCGAGGTGGTGATCCAGCTCGGGGCGGTGCTCGCGGTGCTGACGGTCTATGCGTCGAAACTGATCTCGGTGATCCGGGCGGCGCCGCGGGATCCGCAGGCGGCGCGCTTTCTCGCGGCGGTGCTGCTGGCGTTCCTGCCGGCGGTGGTGGTCGGCGTGATGGCGCACGGCTTCATCAAGACCGTGCTGTTCGAGACGCCCATCCTGATCGCGATCATGCTGATCCTGGGCGGCATCATCCTGCTCTTCGTGGACCGGATGGCGCCCGCGCCGCGCTACAATGACGTGACGGAGGTGCCGCTCGGGGTGGCGCTGAAGATCGGGTTCTTCCAGTGTCTCGCCATGGTCCCCGGCGTCTCGCGATCGGGGGCGACCATCGTGGGCGCCCTTCTGCTCGGAACGGGAAAGCGTGCCGCGGCCGAGTTCTCCTTCTTTCTGTCCATGCCGACGATGGCGGGGGCCTTTGCCTTCGACCTCTACAAGAACCGCGACGTCCTGGACGCCGGGGCGCTGGGCGAGATCGCCGTCGGCTTCGTCGCCGCCTTCCTTGCCGCCGTTCTCGTGGTCCGCTGGCTGCTCGGCTATGTCAGCCGGCACGGATATTCCTTGTTCGGCTGGTGGCGAATCATCGTGGGCTCGATTGCTCTGGCGGCCCTTCTGAAAGGCTTCTGAGGCGATAGGTAACATGTGCTGACCTAAATGCGGCGAAAAAGTCCCTTCCAGACCGCCGAACCGAGAAAAAAGCTCTAAATAGGTCAGCTATACTGACTTTTATCGCTGACGACCCTGCTGTATGAGGTCCGAACCCCGCAGTCGGCCTCGAGGGAGGGCTCAGCATGGCAAAAGAACCGATGCTCCAGTTCGTCAAGATGGCGAGGGAGACCCCCGAGAAACGTCCGGCCAACCTGCGGTCGCACGATTTCCATGAGATCTACCGCGAGTTCGCCGCTGCCAAGGCCGCCGAGCAAGCCAGCCGCTGCAGCCAGTGCGGTGTTCCCTTCTGCCAGTCGCACTGCCCGCTGCACAACAACATTCCCGACTGGCTGCGCCTGACCGCCACGGGCCGGCTTCAGGAAGCCTACGAGATCAGCCAGGCCACCAACACCTTCCCCGAGATCTGCGGCCGCATCTGCCCGCAGGACCGTCTGTGCGAGGGCAACTGCGTGATCGAGCAGTCGGGCCACGGCACGGTGACCATCGGCGCGGTCGAGAAATACATCACCGACATGGCCTGGGAGAACGGCTGGGTGACGCCCGGCCGCCCCATGCACGAGCGGTCGGAATCGGTGGGCATCATCGGGGCAGGGCCGGGGGGGCTTGCCGCCGCCGATGCGCTGCGCCGCGCCGGGCTTCAGGTCACGGTCTATGACCGCTACGACCGGGCCGGCGGCCTGCTGACCTACGGCATTCCGGGCTTCAAGCTGGAGAAGGACGTGGTCATGCGCCGCGTCGAGCAGCTCGAGCAGGCGGGCGTGCAATTCGTGCTCAACTGCAATGTGGGCGAGGATCTCAGCTTCGACGCGATCCGGGGCCAGCATGACGCGGTGCTGATCGCGACGGGCGTGTACAAGCAGCGCGACCTTGCGGCGCCGGGCGTGGGCTCGGCGGGCGTGGTGCAGGCGCTCGACTATCTGACCCTGTCCAACCGGCGCAGCTTCGGCGACGAGGTCGATGCCGACGGGCTCGATGCCAGCGGCAAGCGCGTCGTGGTGATCGGCGGCGGCGACACGGCGATGGACTGCGTGCGCACCGCCATCCGTCAGGGCGCCACCAGCGTGAAATGCCTCTATCGCCGCGACCGGGCCAACATGCCGGGCTCGCAGCGCGAGGTCGCCAACGCCGAGGAGGAAGGTGTCGAGTTCGTCTGGCTCGCGGCGCCGCGCGGTTTCATTGCGGGCGACGCGGTCGAGGGCGTGATCGTGCAGAAGATGCGGCTGGGCGAGCCCGACGCATCCGGCCGGCAGATGCCCGAGGTGATCGAAGGCGCCGACTATGTCGAGCCGGCCGATCTCGCCATCATGGCGCTGGGCTTCGAGCCCGAGGATCTGCCGACGCTCTGGGGGGTGCCCGAACTGGCCGTGACGCGCTGGGGCACGATCAAGGCCGACTTCCGCACCCATGCGACCAGCCTGCCCGGCGTTTATGCCGTGGGCGACATCGTGCGGGGCGCGAGCCTCGTCGTCTGGGCCATCCGCGACGGCCGCGAAGCGGCGGACGCGATCCTCGACTATCTGGCGCAACCGGCCATCGCCGCGGCCGAATAGGCGCCTCTCCGCGAAGCGACCGCCCGGAAGGTCCCGGGCGGCCGGTGCGACCGGGACCTGGGGTGCTCCGGGCGCGAGGTGATGGGACCATGGGCATGACGCTTCTGACGAAGATCCTGGCGGGAGGTCTGGCGCTGGCTGCGGCTGCGCCCGCGCTCGGCTCGGGGCGGACCTTCACGCCGCCCGAGGGGTGCACGGCCTTTCTCACCGTGCAATCGCGCGGCTGCCGGGTGTCGCATCACTACCGCTGCGAACAGGACCCGGCCGGCGACCAGTGGCGCGTGGACTTCGATCAGGATGGCCTCTTCTTCTCGTCCCACATCGACCACGAGGCGCAATGGGTCGAGAGCTACGAGATGTTTCCGACCGTGCGTCAGACACTCGACCCGAACCCGGCCGATCCGGCCTCCTTCACCGAGCTTCTGACCGGCGCGGACAGCTACGACTTCGGGCTGACGCGCGACACGGGCGAGCGGAGCCGCGTGACCGGCTATGACCGGCTGACGGGGCAGAGCTTCACCATCGACGGCGTTGTGCTGCAGGAGACGGAGTTCGAGTTCACCGAGACCAGCATCGGCGGCACCGTCCTGCGGCAGGCCCATGGCCGGGAATACATCCATCCCGAGTGGCGGCTGTTCTTTGCCGGCCCGACGCAATGGGCGGACGGAACGGGCGGCTTCCTGCCCGTCGATGGCAGCCCCGTGCAGTTCGTCTTTCCCGGCGAGCCCGGCTTCCTCGTCACCGAACCGATCTTCGACTGCGACGCGATCCTGTCGCAGGCGCCCGAAGACGGGCAGTTCCTGAAGGTGCGCCATGACCGCTGAACGGACGGGACATTGCCTCTGCGGGGCGGTGGCGGTCGCCGTGACCCACGCCCCGCACGAGATCGGTGCCTGCCATTGCGAGATGTGCCGCCGCTGGACGGGCTCGGCCTTCGTCACGATGATGGTCCCCGAGGCCGCCCTTACCGTGACCGGCGCCGACCATGTCCGGCGCTACGCCTCGTCCGGCTGGGCCGAAAGGTGCTTCTGCGGCACCTGCGGCTCGACCCTCTGGTATCGCCTGACGGCGCCGGGGATGCCGCGCGACCATTACCTGGCGGCGGGGCTGCTCGATGACCTGAGCGGCATCCGCCTCGCCCACGAGATCTACATCGACCGCAAGCCCGACGCCTGGAGCTTCGCCGGTCCGACCCACCAGATGACGGAAGCCGAGTTTCTCGCCACGCTTCCAGCCAGCCCAGAGGAGTGAGCCATGACGACCTATGATGAAGCCTGGGTGAAAGCCGAAGAAGCCAAGCGGGCCTGGCTGGATGCACACGGTCTCTACAAGGCCGATGACGAGCGCGCCTCCTGCGGCGTGGGGCTCGTGGTCTCGATCTCGGGCAAGCCCTCGCGCAAGGTGGTCGAGAACGGCATCGCCGCGCTCAAGGCGGTCTGGCACCGCGGCGCCGTCGATGCCGACGGCAAGACCGGCGACGGCGCGGGCATCCATGTCCAGATCCCGGTCAAGTTCTTCTACGACCAGATCCGCCGCACCGGCCACGAGCCCGACATGAACAAGCTCGTGGCCGTGGGCCAGGTCTTCCTGCCGCGCACCGATCTTTCGGCGCAGGAGCGGTGCCGGACCATCGTCGAGTCCGAAGTGCTGCGCATGGGCCACTACATCTACGGCTGGCGCCACGTCCCGGTGGATACGAGCGTTCTGGGCGAGAAGGCCAACGCCACCCGCCCCGAGATCGAGCAGATCCTGATCCGCTGCGAGAAGGACATCGACGACGTCCAGTTCGAGCGCGAGCTTTACATCATCCGCCGCCGGATCGAGAAGGCGGCGCAGGCGGCCTCGATCCAGGGGCTCTACCTCTGCTCGCTCTCGTGCCGGTCGATCATCTACAAGGGCATGATGCTGGCCGAGCAGGTCGCGACCTTCTACCCCGACCTGATGGACGAGCGGTTCGAGAGCGCTTTCGCCATCTACCACCAGCGTTACTCGACCAACACCTTCCCGCAATGGTGGCTGGCCCAGCCCTTCCGCATGCTCGCCCACAACGGCGAGATCAACACGATCAAGGGCAACATCAACTGGATGAAGAGCCACGAGATCCGCATGGCCTCGTCGGCCTTCGGGGACGCGGCCGAGGACATCAAGCCGATCATCCCGCAGGGCGCCTCGGACTCGGGCGCGCTGGATGCGGTGTTCGAGGTCATGGTGCGCTCGGGCCGCTCGGCGCCGATGGTCAAGACCATGATGGTCCCCGAAGCCTGGTCCAAGACCACGACCGACATGCCCAAGGCCTGGGCGGACATGTACGCCTACTGCAACGCGGTGATGGAGCCGTGGGACGGACCGGCGGCGCTGGCGATGACCGACGGCCGCTGGGTTTGCGGCGGGCTTGACCGCAACGGCCTGCGCCCGATGCGCTATGTCGTGACCGGCGACGGGCTGCTGATCGCGGGCTCGGAAGCCGGGATGGTGCCGGTCGATGAGATGAGCGTGCGCGAAAAGGGCGCGCTCGGGCCGGGCCAGCTGATCGCCGTCGACATGGCCGAGGGCAAGCTCTACCACGACGCTCCCCTCAAGGACATGCTGGCCGCCTCGCAGCCCTTCGGCGACTGGATCGAGAAGGTCGTGGACCTGAACGCGATCCTGGCCGCCGTGCCCGAGCAGCGGATGTTCGAGCCGGCCGAGCTGCGCAAGCGCCAGATCGCGGCGGGCTTCTCGGTCGAGGAGATCGAGCAGGTCCTCGTGCCGATGGCCGAGGACGGCAAGGAGATGATCGCCTCGATGGGCGACGACACGCCGCCTGCGGTGCTGTCTTCGGTCTATCGACCGCTGTCGCACTTCTTCCGGCAGAACTTCAGCCAGGTCACGAACCCGCCGATCGACAGCCTGCGCGAGAGCCGGGTGATGAGCCTCAAGACCCGGTTCGGCAACCTCAAGAACGTGCTGGAAGAACATTCCAGCCAGACCGAGATCCTGATCCTGGAAAGCCCCTTCGTCGCGAACTCGGAGTTCGAGGCGATGCTGGCCCAGTTCGGCTCGGATGTGGCGACCATCGACTGCACCTTCCCGGCCGATCATCACCATGACGCGCTGCGCCACGGGCTCGAGCGCATCCGCGCCGAGGCCGAGGATGCCGTGCGTTCGGGCGCGGCGCACATCGTGCTGACCGACCAGAACCAGGGCCCCGATGCCGTGCCGATGCCGATGATCCTCGTGACCTCGGCGGTCCATTCGTGGCTGACCCGCAAGGGGCTGCGGACCTTCTGCTCGATCAATGTGCGCTCGGCCGAGTGCATCGACCCGCACTATTTCGCGGTGCTGATCGGCTGCGGCGCCACGACGGTGAACGCCTATCTGGCGCAGGACACCATCGCCGACCGGATCGAGCGCGGCCTGCTGGAGGGGAACCTCAATGACGCGATGCGCCGCTACCGCGACGCGATCAACGCGGGCCTCCTGAAGATCATGTCGAAGATGGGGATCTCGGTGATCTCCTCCTATCGCGGCGGCCTGAACTTCGAGGCCGTGGGTCTCTCGCGCGCCATGGTGGCCGAGTATTTCCCCGGCATGCACAGCCGCATCTCGGGCATCGGCACCTCGGGCATCCAGCACAAGCTGGAGCAGATCCACGCCAAGGGCTGGCTCGGCGGGTCGGACGTGCTGCCGATCGGCGGCTTCTACAAGGCGCGGCGCTCGGGCGAAAAGCACGCCTGGGAGGCCTCGACCATGCACATGCTGCAGCAGGCCTGCGACCGGGCGAGCTATGACATCTGGAAGCAGTTCTCGGCCGCGATGCGGGCCAACCCGCCGATCCACCTGCGCGACCTGCTGGACATCAAGACGCTTGGCCGGCCGGTGCCGATCGAGGAGGTGGAATCGATCACCTCGATCCGCAAGCGGTTCGTGACGCCCGGCATGTCGCTGGGGGCGCTGTCGCCCGAGGCGCACAAGACGCTGAATATCGCGATGAACCGGATCGGCGCGAAGTCCGACTCCGGTGAGGGCGGCGAGGATCCGGCGCATTTCCTGCCGGAACCCAACGGCGACAATCCCTCGGCCAAGATCAAGCAGGTCGCCTCGGGTCGCTTCGGCGTCACCGCCGAGTACCTGAACGCCTGCGAAGAGCTTGAGATCAAGGTGGCGCAGGGCGCGAAACCGGGCGAGGGCGGCCAGCTTCCGGGCATGAAGGTGACCGAGCTCATCGCGCGGCTGCGGCACTCGACCCCCGGCGTGACGCTCATCTCGCCGCCGCCGCACCACGACATCTACTCGATCGAAGACCTCGCGCAGCTGATCTACGACCTGAAGCAGATCAACCCGCGCGCCAAGGTCACGGTCAAGCTGGTGGCGGCAAGCGGTGTGGGCACCATCGCGGCGGGCGTGGCCAAGGCCAAGGCCGACGTGATCCTGATCTCGGGCCACAACGGCGGCACCGGGGCCTCTCCGGGCACCTCGATCAAATACGCGGGCCTGCCGTGGGAGATGGGCCTGACCGAGGCGCATCAGGTGCTGGCGATGAACAACCTGCGCGAGCGGGTGACGCTGCGCACCGACGGTGGCCTGCGGACGGGCCGTGACATCGTGATGGCCGCGATGATGGGCGCCGAGGAATACGGCATCGGCACCGCCGCGCTGATCGCGATGGGCTGCATCATGGTGCGCCAGTGCCAGTCGAACACCTGCCCGGTGGGCGTCTGCACGCAGGACAAGGCGCTGCGCGACAAGTTCTCGGGCTCGGCGGACAAGGTGGTGAACCTCATCACCTTCTACGCCCAGGAGGTGCGCGAGATCCTCGCCTCGATTGGTGCGCGCTCGATGGACGAGATCATCGGCCGGGCCGACCTGCTGGTGCAGGTCAGCCGGGGGGCCGCGCATCTCGACGATCTGGACCTGAACCCGCTTCTCATCACCGTGGACGGGTCGAACCGCATCACCTACGACCGTTCGAAGCCGCGCAATGCGGTGCCGGACACGCTCGATGCCGAGATCGTCAAGGATGGGGCGCGCTTCTTCGAGGACGGCGAGAAGATGCAGCTCTCCTACGCGGTGCGGAACACGCACCGCACCATCGGCACGCGCGCCTCGAGCCACATCGTCAGGAAATACGGGATGCGGAACAACCTGCAGCCCGACCATCTGACGGTGAAGCTCACGGGCTCCTGCGGGCAGTCGCTGGGCGCCTTCGCGGCCAAGGGGCTGAAGATCGAGGTCGCGGGCGATGCCAACGACTATGTGGCCAAGGGCCTGTCGGGCGGCACCATCGTGGTCCATCCGCAGATGGAGAGCCCGCTCGTGGCGGCCGACAACACGATCATCGGCAACACCGTGCTCTATGGCGCGACCGACGGCTTCCTCTTCGCCGCCGGCCGCGCGGGCGAGCGGTTCGCGGTGCGGAACTCGGGCGCGAAGGTGGTGGTCGAGGGCTGCGGCTCGAACGGCTGCGAATACATGACCGGCGGCGTCGCGGTGATCCTTGGCCGGATCGGCGCGAACTTCGGCGCGGGCATGACGGGCGGCATGGCCTATCTCTACGACCCCAAGGGCGTGGCGGAGGATTTCATGAACCTCGAGACGCTCGTGACCTGCGCGGTCAGCCACCCGCACTGGGAGGCGCAGCTCAAGGGCCTGATCGAGCGCCATGTGCGCGAGACGGGCAGCCGGCACGCGGCGCGCATCCTGAACGACTGGGAGACCGAGCGGGCGAACTTCCTGCAGGTCTGCCCGAAGGAGATGTTGGTGCATCTGCCCTTCCCGCTGTCGGACGAGCCGCAGGCCGTCCCGGCGGAATGATCGGGAACCGGACGGGGGGCGCAAGCCTCCCGTCCTGCACACGAACCTCCTGCCCTGCGGCGGGACAGGGCGCGGAGCGGCGTTGCATCCTCCGGCCGCGACCCATCGTAGCCCCTGCCCTGCGGAATGCGGGCCCGCTTGACCCGTGGGGACGGTTCGTGTCCAAGGTCGCACCATGACCGCGCGCAAGACGACCCGTCGCAAGGCCACTCCGCCTCCGCCCGAGCCCGAGGCGCCGCCCACCCCGCTGCTGGCGCGCCGCCTGCGGCGCTGGGCGCTGACGGGTGCGGGGTGGGCGCTGGTGTCGGCGATCCTGCTCGTGCTGTTCTTCGGCCTCGTGAATCCGCCCGCCACCCCCTACATGATCAGCGAGAGCGTCCGGCTCGGCAGCGTCGATCATGAATGGGCCGACTGGGACGAGATCGCGCCGGTGATGGCCCGCTCGGTCGTGGCGGCGGAGGACGCCAACTTCTGCCTGCACTGGGGTTTCGACATGGCGGCCATCCGGGCCGCGATCAACGCGGGGGGCAACCGCGGCGCCTCGACGCTCTCGCAGCAGGTCACGAAGAACGTCTTCCTCTGGCAAGGCCGGAGCTGGCCGCGCAAGGCGCTCGAGGCCATGCTGACGCCGCTCGTGGAGACGATCTGGAGCAAACGGCGCATTCTCGAGGTCTATCTGAACGTGGCGGAGTTCGATGAAGGCGTGTTCGGGATCCGCGCCGCTTCCGAACATTACTTCGGCGTGGAGCCCGCGAGGCTGACGGCGCAGCAGGCGGCTCGGCTGGCGGCGGTCCTGCCCGATCCCAAGGTGCGCTCGGCCTCGAATCCGGGGCCGGTGGTGCGCCGGCGCTCGGCTGCCATCCTCGACGGCGCCAACACGATCCGGCGCGACGGACGGGCGGCCTGCTTCGAATAGAGGCGTGCGGGATTGCATCCCGGCGTCCTTCACGGCATTGAAGGGAGGCTCCCGGCCTCGAAAGATGACATTTGCGATGAACCGTCTCTATCACGTTCCGCTGTCCCCCTTCTGCCGCAAGGTCCGCCTGACGCTTGCCGAGAAAAAGATCGAGGTGGAGCTGATCGAGGAACGCTACTGGGAGCCGTCGCCGGACTTCCTGCGCCGCAACCCGGCCGGAAAGGTGCCGGTGCTGCGCATGGAGAGCAAGGTGCTCTCGGAAAGCCAGGCGATCTGCGAATATGTCGAGGAGATCGCGCCGAACCCGCCGCTCATGCCGCGCGACGTGGACGGCCGCTTCGAGGTGCGCCGCCTCTGCGCCTGGTTCGACGACAAGTTCCACAACGAGGTGACCTCGAAGCTGCTCTATGAGCGGGTGAACAAGAAGCTGATGGGTCAGGGGTACCCGGATTCGAAGAACGTGAAGTTCGGCTCGAACCGGATCAAGTATCACCTCGATTACATGGCCTGGCTGCTGGACCAGCGGCGCTGGCTGGCGGGCGACGTCATGACGCTGGCCGATTTCACCGCCGCGGCGCATCTGTCCTGCCTCGACTATATCTCGGACGTGGACTGGAACCGGCACGCGGTGGTCAAGGACTGGTATGCGAAGATCAAGTCGCGCCCGGCCTTCCGGCCGCTGCTGGCCGATCAGGTGCCGGGCTTTCCGCAGCCCGCGCATTACGCGGATCTGGATTTCTGAACGGAACCGGGCGGGGGGCTTCACGCCCCCCGCACCCCCCGTGGGATATTTGAGCCAGAATGAACGGTGACGAGACGCTGAGAGGGCGCCTGGAGGGGCGCGCGCGCGAAGAAGGCTTCGCGCGGCTCGGCATCTGCGCGCCCGATGCGACGCCGGAGACGGCGGGGCGGCTGCGGGCCTTTCTTGCGGCGGGGCGGCACGGGCAGATGGGCTGGATGGAAGAGCGCGAGGCCTGGCGGGGATCCGCCGCGGCGCTCTGGCCCGAGGCGCGCTCGGTCATCATGCTGGCCGAGCCATACACGCCGGCGGAGGATCCGCGTCGGGTGCTGGAGGAGCGCGGGCGCGGCGCCGTCTCGGTCTATGCGCAGGGCAGGGATTACCACGATCTCGTCAAGAAGCGGCTCAAGCGGCTGGGGCGTTGGCTGGTGGCCGAGACGGGATGCGAGATCAAGGTCTTCGTCGATACGGCGCCGGTGATGGAGAAGCCGCTTGCCCAGGCGGCGGGGCTAGGCTGGCAGGGCAAGCACACGAACCTGCTGAGCCGTGAGCTGGGCAACTGGTTCTTTCTGGGCGCGATCTTCACCACGCTCGAGCTGCCGCGCGACGCGGCGGAGCGGGATCATTGCGGCTCGTGCCGCGCCTGCCTCGACGCCTGTCCGACCGGGGCCTTCCCGGCGCCGTTCCAGCTCGATGCGCGTCGGTGCATCTCCTACCTGACGATCGAGCATCGCGGGCCGGTGGCGGAGGAGCTGCGGGAGCGGATGGGCAACCGGATCTACGGCTGCGACGACTGCCTGGCGGCCTGCCCGTGGAACAAGTTCGCGGTGGCGGCCTCGGAGATCGGCTATGCCGCGCGCGTGGGGGCGCCGCCGCTGGCGGAGCTGGCGGCGCTTGACGATGCGGAGTTTCGGCTCCGGTTCGCGGGCAGCCCCGTCAAGCGGATCGGGCGGGACAGGTTCGTGCGCAACGTGCTCTACGCCATCGGCAATTCCGGCGATCCGGCGCTGCGCCCCGCGGCCGAGGCGCTGCTGGCCGATCCCGATCCGGCCGTGGCCGAGGCGGCGGCCTGGGCGCTGCGGCGGCTTGCCTGACGGTCCTTGGCCGACTCTGCTTGGTGCTTCAGCCGACTCGCCCTATATTGAGGCCGTCTGGAAACTGAAGGAGGACAGACATGAGCCGTCACCTCGCTGACAAGCGCACCCCTTCGGACGGCGGACGGGTGAAGAATTTCCTGAAGCTGGCGCGCAACCCGCGCGCGTTCTGGCACCGCGACGAGGCTCGGCCGATGGGGAACCGTCGGGTGGTCGAGTTCCTGCGCATCGCGCGGGGCCGCGAGGCCTGAGCCCTTAACGGAAGGGTCGAGGGCGCACCCGAGGGTGCGCCCTTTTCGTTTCCGGCCCCGTCTGGTCCGGCCCCGTCTGGCGTCAGGAGCGGACGAGCTTCTCATAGTCCGTGGCGATCTCGCGCGTTAGCGCGCCGACCTCGAAGCTGTAGTCGCCGATCTGGCCGACCGGCGTGACTTCGGCGGCGGTGCCGGTGAGCCAGCACTGCTCGAAACCCTCGAGTTCCGAGGCTTCGATATAGCGTTCGTGCACCTTGATGCCCTTGTCGCGCAGCATCCCGATGACGGTCTGCCGGGTGATCCCGTTCAGGATCGCGTCCGGCAGCGGGGTGTGCACCTCGCCATCCTTGACGAAGAAGATGTTGGCGCCGGTCGCCTCGGCCACATAGCCGCGATAGTCGAACATCATCGCGTCCGAGCAACCCTTGGCCTCGGCCGCGTGCTTGGACATGGTGCAGATCATGTAGAGCCCCGAGGCCTTGGCCGCGCTGGGGATCGTCTCGGGCGAGGGGCGCTTCCATTTCGAGATGTCGAGCTTCGCGCCCTTGAACTTGGCGTCGCCATAGTAGTTGCCCCACGACCAGACCGCGACCGCCATGCGGATCGGGTTGCGGGCGGAGGCCACGCCCATGTCCTCGCCCGCGCCGCGCCAGGCGAGCGCCCGCACATAGGCGTCGGTCAGGCCGTTGGCCTTCAGCGTCGCGTATTTGGCCTCTTCGATCTGCTCGACCGTCCAGGGCAGGGTCATGTCGAGAAGCTCGGCCGATGTCCGCAGCCGCTCGGAATGTTCCGCCGACTTGAAGATCCGGCCGTTGTAGCAACGCTCGCCTTCGAAGACCGACGAGGCATAGTGCAGCGCGTGGGTCAGGACATGGACCTTCGCCTCACGCCATTCCACCAGAGTGCCGTCCATCCAGATCTTGCCGTCCCGATCGTCATATCCTGCCATGATCACTCTCCTGCGCGAGTCGCTTTGCATTAGTTGCGCAAGATAGGTCCGCATCGGGCATAAAGTTGCGCAAATGACGGGGCTTCGGTAACAGTTGAGTCTTGGAAAGTCAACAAGGCTGACATAAAATCTGCCCGCACAAAGGAGGCGGACCATGGCGGAGGGCGGACCGGGACCGGGGGGCGGCGAGTCGCTGCTGTTCCTGACGGATGAGCAGCTCAGGAAGGGCATCGAGGCGATGTTCTTCGCCTACCGCGGCTTCACCGCCGACCCCGACAGGATCCTCGGCGATCTCGACTATGGCCGGGCGCACCACCGGGCCATGCATTTCATCCACCGCAGCCCGGGCACGACGGTCAACAACCTGCTCTCGATCCTTGGCGTCACCAAGCAGAGCCTGAACCGGGTGTTGCGGACCCTGATCGAGGACGGGCTTGTCGAGAGCCGGGTGGGGCGGGTGGACAAGCGCGAACGACACCTCTACCTCACCCCGAAGGGGACCGACCTCGAGCGGGCGCTGTCGGATGCGCAGCGCGCACGGATGCGGGCCGCCTACCGCGCGGCGGGGCCCGCGGCGGTTCAGGGCTTCCGGCAGGTGCTGGAGGCGATGATGGATCCCGAGTTGCGTCGGCAGTATCAAACGCTGAAGGAGGGTGGGGCGTGAGCGAGCCGCAGGCGCATCTTCTGGTGGTGGACGATGATGAGCGCATTCGGAGCCTTCTACAGAAGTTCCTGATCAGGAACGGGTTTCTCGTCTCCTCCGCCCGGGATGCGGCGCAGGCGCGCCGGCTGCTCGACGGGCTCGAGTTCGATCTGATCGTGCTTGATGTGATGATGCCGGGCGAGGATGGCGTCTCGCTGACGCGCGCGCTGCGCGAGGATCTGGCGACACCGATCCTGCTGCTGACGGCGCGGGGAGAGACGTCGCATCGGATCGAGGGGCTCGAGGCGGGGGCGGACGACTATCTGGCCAAGCCGTTCGAGCCGAAGGAACTGCTGCTCAGGATCAACGCGATCCTGCGGCGTGTGCCGTCGGCGCGGCCGGAGCTGGGGCCGAAGGTGCTGCATCTGGGCGACGTGCGCTACGATCTGGAGCGGGGCGAGCTTTGGCGCGGCACGGAGCCGGTGCGGCTGACGGCGACCGAGGCTGCGCTGATGCGGATCTTTGCGGCGCAGCCCGGCGAAGCGGTGAGCCGCGAGCGGCTGGTGGGGGACCTCGGTCGCGACGAGGGCCAGAGCCAGGAACGCGCGGTGGATGTGCAGATCACCCGCCTCCGCCGGAAGATCGAGGTCGATCCGCGGCAGCCGCGCTATCTTCAGACCGTCCGCGGCTCGGGCTACATGCTCGCGCCGGACTGACGCGGCAGCCGGCCGGTCATTCGCGAAGCGCGAATGACCGGGCCTCCCTTCGTCGCGCTTGAGATGCCGGCGCTTTCCCCGCAGGCTCGGGCAGCGGACATGGGAGGGAACGGCATGACGGTGGTCTGGATTTCGCACGCGGCCTCGGAAGGGCATGTGACGCCCGAGGGGCATCCCGAGCGGATCGAGCGCATGGCGGCGGTGGAGGCGGCTCTCGACGGGCTGCCACTCGAGAGGCGCTACGCGCCGATGGCCGCCGACGCCGAGGTGCTGCGCTGTCACCCGCAGAGCCATCTCGACCGGATTCGCCGTGCGGAGCCCGTCGAAGGCATCGTCGGACTGGATCCCGACACCTGGATGTCGCCGGGCTCGTTCGAGGCGGCGATGCGCGCCGTCGGCGGCACCTGTGCCGCGGTCGATCTGGTGCTGGCGGGCGAGGCCTCTTCGGCCTTCGTCGGCTGCCGCCCGCCCGGCCACCATGCGGAACGCGAGAAGCCGATGGGCTTCTGCCTCTTTGGCAGCGTGGCCATTGCGGCCAGGCGCGCGCTTGACCATCACGGTCTGGGGCGGGTTGCGGTGGTGGATTTCGACGTCCATCACGGCAACGGCACGCAGGACCTGCTGTGGGACGAGGGGCGGGCCCTGTTCGTCTCGAGCCACCAGATGCCGCTCTATCCGGGAACGGGAGCCGTGGACGAACGTGGCGCGCACGGGCAGATCCTGAACCTGCCGCTTGCCCCGGGCAGCGGGAGCGCCGAGATGCGCGAGGCCTGGGAGGCGGCCTTCCGGCGCATCGAGGACTGGCAGCCCGAACTGATCCTGATCTCGGCGGGTTTCGACGCCCATGCCGCCGACCCGCTGGCCAACCTCAACTGGCGCGAGGAGGATTTCCGCTGGCTCACCGGGCGCCTGTGCGATCTGGCTGCGGCGTCATGCGGCGGGCGGGTGGTATCGACACTCGAGGGCGGATATGATCTGGCTGCCCTCGCCGCGAGCAGCGCGGCGCATGTGGGCGTCCTTCTGGAGCGGAGCGCATGACGGAAAAAGCAGTGGCAGAGATGACATTCGAAGAGGCGATGGCCGCGCTGGAGGCGGTTGTCACGGCCTTGGAGAAGGGTGACGTGCCGCTGGACGACTCCATCCGCCTCTACGAGCGCGGCTCGGCGCTCAAGGCGCATTGCGCGCAGAAGCTGAAGGATGCCGAGGACAAGGTGGAACTGATCCGCGCCGCCGAAGGTCGCGCGACGGGGACGGTTCCGGCGGAGGGATTGTGAGCTTTTCCAAGGCTTTGACGGATGCGGCCGCGCGGGTGCAGGCGCGGCTTGACGCGGCGCTGGCGGATCGCGAGGAGCTGCCGGTGGTTCATGCCATGCGCTACGCGGTGCAGGGCGGCAAGCGGCTGCGGGGATTCCTCGTGCTCGAGTCCGCGCGCCTGCACGGGATCGCGCCCGAGGCGGCGGTAAGCGCCGCGGCGTCGATCGAGGCCCTGCACGCCTACAGCCTCGTGCATGACGACATGCCCTGCATGGACGATGACGACCTGCGCCGCGGCCTGCCGACGGTGCACCGGAAATGGGACGAATGCACCGCTGTCCTTGCGGGCGACGCGCTGCAGACGCTGGCCTTCGAGTTGCTGGCCGATCCGGCGCTGGGCCCGGCCGAGGTGCGGATCCGCCTGGTCGAGACGCTCGCCAGGGCCTCGGGGGCCGAGGGCATGGTGCTGGGCCAGGCGCTCGACATTGCCGCCGAGACGGCGGCCGTTCCCCTGACGCTCGAACAGATCACCCATCTGCAGGCGGGCAAGACGGGGGCGCTGATCCGCTGGTCTGCCGAAGCGGGCGCCATCCTGGGGCAGGCGGACACGGGGCCACTGCGCCGATACGCCACGGCGCTCGGGCTTGCGTTCCAGATCGCGGACGACATTCTCGACGTCGAGGGCGATGCGGACAAGGCGGGCAAGCGGCTCCAGAAGGATGCCGAGGCCGGCAAGGCCACGTTCGTGTCGCTGCTCGGGCTCGAGGGCGCCAAGGCGCGCGCGCGTGCTCTGGTGGAGGAGGCCGAGGCGGCGCTTGCCCCCTATGGGCCAGAGGCAGGAACATTGATCGAGGCCGCGCGCTTCGTCATATCGCGTGAAAGCTGAAGGAAGACGATGACCGACAGACCCTGCACGCCGACGCTCGACCGGGTGACGCTTCCGGTCGACATGAAGGGCCTCACGGACCGTGAGCTGCGCAACCTCGCCGACGAGTTGCGGGCCGAGACCATCTCGGCCGTGTCGGTGACGGGGGGGCATCTCGGCGCGGGCCTCGGCGTGGTGGAGCTGACCGTCGCGCTCCATGCGGTCTTCGACGCGCCGCGCGACAAGATCATCTGGGATGTGGGGCATCAGTGCTATCCTCACAAGATCCTGACCGGCCGGCGCGACCGCATCCGCACGCTGCGGCAGGGCGGGGGCCTCTCGGGCTTCACCAAACGGTCGGAAAGCCCCTATGACTGCTTCGGCGCGGGCCATTCCTCGACCTCGATCTCGGCCGCGGTGGGCTTTGCCGCCGCGCGCGAGCTGGGCGGCGACACGGGCGATGCGGTGGCGATCATTGGCGACGGCTCGATGTCGGCCGGCATGGCCTTCGAGGCGCTGAACCACGGCGGCCACCTGAAGAACCGCGTGATCGTGATCCTGAACGACAACGAGATGAGCATCGCTCCGCCGGTGGGGGCGCTCTCGTCCTATCTGTCGCGGCTCTATGCGGGTGCGCCGTTCCAGGACTTCAAGGCCGCCGCCAAGGGCGCGCTTGGCCTTCTGCCCGAACCGTTCCAGGAGGGCGCGCGCCGCGCCAAGGAGATGCTTAAGAGCGTGACCGTCGGCGGCACGCTGTTCGAGGAGTTGGGCTTCTCCTACGTCGGGCCCATCGACGGGCACGATCTCGACCAGCTTCTGCCGGTGCTGCGCACGGTCAAGCAACGCGCGAGCGCGCCGGTTCTCATTCACGTGATCACGAAGAAGGGCAAAGGCTACGCGCCCGCCGAGGCCGCGCGCGATCGCGGCCATGCCACGAACAAGTTCAACGTCCTGACCGGCGCGCAGGTCAAGCCGGTCTCGAACGCGCCCTCCTACACCAAGGTCTTCGCCCAGAGCCTCATCAAGGAGGCCGAGGTGGACGAGCGCATCTGCGCCGTGACCGCCGCCATGCCGGACGGGACGGGGCTCAACCTCTTCGCGGACCGTTTCCCCAAGCGGATCTTTGACGTTGGGATTGCCGAGCAGCACGCCGTCACCTTCTCGGCCGGCCTTGCGGCGGGCGGGATGCGGCCCTTCTGCGCGATCTATTCCACGTTCCTGCAGCGCGGCTACGACCAGATCGTGCATGACGTGGCGATCCAGCGCCTGCCGGTGCGCTTCGCCATCGACCGGGCGGGGCTGGTGGGCGCGGACGGCGCCACCCATGCGGGCTCGTTCGACGTGGCCTTCCTGTCGAACCTGCCCGGCATCGTGGTGATGGCCGCCGCCGATGAGGCCGAGCTTGTCCATATGGTCGCCACCGCCGCCGCCCACGACGAGGGGCCCATCGCCTTCCGCTACCCGCGCGGCGATGGCGTGGGGGTCGAGATGCCGGCGAAGGGCGTGCCGCTCCAGATCGGCCGCGGCCGGGTGGTGAGCGAGGGCACGCGGATCGCGCTCCTGTCCTTCGGCACCCGCCTGTCGGAAGTGCAGGTGGCCGCCGAGGCGCTGGCGGCGCGCGGGATCTCGCCCACGGTGGCGGATGCGCGCTTTGCCAAGCCGCTCGACCGCGACCTGATCCTGCAGCTGGCCGCCCATCACGAGGCGCTGATCACCATCGAGGAAGGCGCCATCGGCGGCTTCGGCAGCCATGTGGCGCAGCTTCTGGCCGAGGCGGGAGTCTTCGACCGCGGCTTCCGCTACCGCTCGATGGTGCTGCCCGACACGTTCATCGACCACAACAGCGCCGAGGCCATGTATGCCACGGCGGGCCTGAACGCCGCCGACATCGAGCGCAAGGCCTTGGAAACGCTGGGTGTGGAGGTTCTGGCCCGACGCGCCTGACCCCGGGCAGGGCCCCGCCGGGCGGGGCCCCTTCCGTTCAGCCGCCCGTCGCGAGAAGGGCGCGCAGCCCCGAGCGGTAATCGGGATGGATGAGGCGGACCCCCAGCCGTTCCTTGATCCGATCGTTCCGCACCCTCTTGGATTCGGCGTAGAAGCTGCGCGCCATCGGCGTCATCTCGGCCTCGTCATAGGGCACCTCGGGCGGAGGAGGCAGGCCGATCAATTCGGCCGCATAGCCCAGCACATCCTCGGGCGGCGCCGGATCGTCGTCGCAGACATTGTAGATCGCGCCCGGCTCGGGATGCCGGATCGAGGCCTCCAGAACCTGCGCGATGTCCTCGACATGGATGCGGCTGAAGACCTGCCCCGGCTTCACGATGCGGCGCGCCGTCCCGTCGCGGACCTTCTCGAACGGGCCGCGTCCGGGGCCGTAGATCCCCGCAAGCCGGAAGATATGGAGCGGCAGACCCAGCGCCTGCCACTGGCGCTCGGCCGCGACACGGGACCGGCCGCGTTCGGTCGAGGGGGTGAGGGCGGTGTCCTCATCCACCCAGCCGCCCTGATGGTCGCCATAGACGCCCGTGGTTGAGAGGTAGCCCACCCACTCCGGCCGGGCCTCGGCCATTCGCGAAGCGTGAGTGGCGAGGAACGGATCGCCCTCCGGGCCCGGGGCGGCCGAGGCGAGGATGTGGGTGGCCTGAGCGAGGGCCGGGCCGGGGTCGCCGGGCCAGAGCAGCGGCTCGATGCCCTGTGCGCGCAGGGCATCGGCCTTGGCCGCGCTCCGCGTGGTGCCGATCACCCGCCAGCCGGCGGGAAGAAGCCGGCGCGCAAGCGCCTGCGCCGAATAGCCATGTCCGAGGGAAAGCAACGTCTTCATGCCGCCACTATCCGCAGGGCCGGTGCGGGCCGCAAGAGGAGAACGGGTCCGCCCTCGCCGGTGCGGAGAGGCTTGATCCCCGCCGATGAGCCTGCGCATCCTTCGGCGAGGCAGCGACAGAAAGAGACAGATCCGTGACCGACGCGCCCCTTCCCCTACTCGTGCCCGATGTGCCTGCCCCCGAGAGCTTCACGGACCCCGCCGAGGCGGTCCGGCGGCTGGAGGAGATCTACGCCCTGTCCACCCGCTTCCTGTCGGGCCATTTCAGCGCCGCCGCCGCCTCGGGCCGTCCCGCCTCGCGCGTGCGGGCCTACTATCCCGAGATCCGCCTGACGACCACCAGCTTCACCCGCGCCGACAGCCGGCTGAGCTTCGGCCATGTCGCCGAGCCCGGCACCTATTCGACGACCGTGACGCGGCCCGACCTGTTCCGCAACTACCTGATCCAGCAGATCGGGCTGCTGATGCAGAACCACGGCGTGCCGGTCGAGATCGGCGTGTCGGCGACGCCCATGCCGGTGCATTTCGCGGTGGCGAACGATCCCTCGGTCGCCGTCCCGCAGGACGGCGTGCTGTCGTTCCCGCTGCGCGACGTGTTCGACGTGCCCGATCTGGCGACCACCAACGACGACATCGTGAACGGCTCGCGCCTCAGCCATCCCGACGGCTCGCTGCCGCTGGCGCCCTTCACGGCGCAGCGGGTGGATTACTCACTTGCGCGGCTCACGCATTACACGGCGACCAATCCGCGCCACTTCCAGAACCACGTCCTCTTCACCAACTACCAGTTCTATGTGGACGAGTTCGAGGCCATCGGGCGGGCGGCCCTTGCGGATCCGAACTCCGGCTACAGCGCCTTCGTGGGGCCGGGCGATCAGGAGATCACCGATCCCGAAACGCCGCTCGTCCTGCTGCCGCGCCTGCCGCAGATGCCGACCTACCACCTCAAGCGGCCGGACGGGCAGGGGATCACGCTGGTCAACATCGGCGTCGGCCCCTCGAACGCCAAGACCGCGACCGACCATATCGCGGTCCTGCGGCCCCATGCCTGGCTGATGGTGGGCCATTGCGCGGGCCTGCGGAACTCGCAGAGCCTTGGGGATTTCGTGCTGGCCCATGCCTATCTGCGCGAGGATCACGTCCTGGACGATGACCTTCCGGTGTGGGTGCCGATCCCGGCGCTGGCCGAGATCCAGATCGCGCTCGAGGATGCGGTCGAGGAGGTGACCCAGCTTCAGGGCTACGAGCTGAAGCGCATCATGCGGACGGGCACCGTCGCCACGATCGACAACCGCAACTGGGAGTTGCGCGACCAGTCCGGGCCGGTGCAGCGGCTGAGCCAGAGCCGGGCGGTGGCGCTCGACATGGAAAGCGCGACGATCGCGGCCAACGGCTTCCGCTTCCGGGTGCCCTACGGCACGCTGCTCTGCGTGTCCGACAAGCCGCTCCATGGCGAGCTGAAGCTGCCCGGCATGGCCAGCGATTTCTACCGCACGCAGGTTGCCCGCCACCTGCGCATCGGGATTCGCGCGATGGAAATGTTGCGTGAGACGCCGATCGAACGCATCCACAGCCGAAAGTTGCGCAGCTTCGAGGAAACCGCTTTCCTCTAGGCGTGTTGACGCGGGGGCAGGCCGGGAATAGGGCTTGATTTGTGCTGCAAAACAAGGTGTAGCCCTTGCATTAGCCCCCCGAGGCAGGAACAGACCCCGCGTCCAGCGGGGCAAGACCAGGAGACTCTCATGTCGAAACCGATGACCAAGACGCAGCTCGTGGCGACACTCGCTGACGAGATGGGCGCGGACAAGAAGACGGCCAATGCGGCTCTCGACGCGATCGCGTCCATCGTGGCCCGCCAAGTGGCCGCCGGCGGCGCGGTCACGCTGCCGGGCCTCGGCAAGGTCGTCTGCCGCGAGCGGCCCGAGCGTCAGGTGCGCAACCCCGCCACCGGCGAGCAGGTGACCAAGGCCGCCGACAAGCAGGTGAAATTCACGATCGCCAAGGCGCTGAAGGACAGCGTGAACGCCTGATCCTTCGGGCTCGGCCTTGGCAGCCATCCGAGGGTCGCCTGTCGGCGGCCCTTTTTTCATGGGGGGAGCGGGATGGATCTGCGCAGCATCGGAATGGGCCTGGCCTTCGCCTTCATGTGGTCCTCGGCCTTCGCCTCGGCGCGGATCATCGTGGCCCATGCGCCGCCCCTGAGCGCCCTGTCGCTGCGCTTTCTCGTCTCGGGGCTCATCGCGCTGGCCATCGGTGCGGCGCTTGGCCAGTCGGCCCGGCTGACGCCCGCGCAGTGGCGCGGCGTGGTGATCTTTGGCCTGTGCCAGAACGCGCTCTACCTCGGGCTCAACTTCGTCGCGATGCGCTGGGTCAGCGCCAGCTTTGCCGCGATCGTGGCCTCGATCATGCCGCTGCTGGTGGCGCTGGCGGGCTGGATCTTCCTGCACGAGCGGCTGCGGCCGCTGACGGCGCTGGGGCTGCTTGCGGGAATGACGGGCGTGGTGATGATCATGGGCACGCGGCTCTCGGGTGGCGAGGACGGGCTCGGCTTCCTCCTCTGCGTCGTGGGGGTGATCGCCCTGACGGCGGCGACGCTCACGGTCCGGGTGGCCTCGTCGGGGGGCAACCTGCTGATCATCGTGGGGCTGCAGATGCTGGTGGGCTCGGCCGCGCTCGCCCCCGTGGCGCTTGCGATTGAGACCCCGCTCGAGGTTGCCTGGAGTCTCAGCCTTCTTGCGGCCTTCGCCTACACGACCCTCGTGCCGGGGTTGCTCGCGACCTGGGTCTGGTTTCTCCTCGTGGGCCGGATCGGGGCGGTGCGGGCCGCCACCTTCCACTTCCTCAACCCGTTCTTCGGCGTGGCCGTGGCGGCGGTGCTTCTGGGCGAACGGATGGGGGTCTGGGACGCGGTCGGCGTCGTCGTGATCGCCGCGGGCATCCTTGCCGTGCAGCTGTCGCGCGTGCCTGAGGCCGCTCGGCGCTAGGCTTCGCCGATCGGGCCGCGCAGGCCGCCCGTCTGGCCACGGTCGAGGAGCAGGTGGTCGAGCAGAACGCAGGCCATCATCGCCTCGCCCACCGGCACCGCGCGGATGCCCACGCAGGGATCATGCCGGCCCTTGGTCACCACCTCCACCTCGCGGCCGTCGGTCGTGATCGAGCGCCGCGGCGTCAGGATCGATGAGGTGGGCTTCACGGCAAAGCGCACCACCACATCCTGCCCGGTCGAGATGCCGCCGAGGATGCCGCCCGCGTGGTTCGAGAGGAACTCGGGGCCATGCGCCCCCATGCGGATCTCGTCGGCGTTCTCGCTGCCGGTGAGGCAGGCCGCCGCCATGCCCTCGCCGATCTCCACGCCCTTCACGGCGTTGATCGTCATCATCGCCGCGGCAAGGTCGCTGTCGAGCTTGCCGTAGATCGGCGCGCCAAGCCCCGCAGGCACGCCCGAGGCGCGGATCTCGACGATGGCGCCCACCGAGTCATGCGCCTTGCGCAGCCCGTCGAGATAATCGGACCAGAGCGCGGCCGTATCCGGGTCGGGGCACCAGAAGGGGTTGCGCTCGATCTCGGCCCGGTCGAACCGGCTGCGGTCGATGGCGTGCGGGCCGATCTGCACCATGTAGCCCTCGATCCGCAGATCCGGCACCAGCTCGGACAGGGCCGCCCGTGCGATCCCGCCGGCCGCCACCCGTGCCGCCGTCTCGCGCGCCGAGGACCGGCCGCCGCCGCGATAGTCGCGCAGCCCGTATTTCCAGTGGTAGGTGATGTCGGCATGGCCGGGGCGGAAGCTCTGGGCGATCTCGCCGTAATCCTTGGACCTCTGATCGGTGTTCTCGATCATGAGTTGGATCGGCGTGCCGGTCGAACGGCCCTCGAATGTGCCCGACAGGATCCGCACCGCGTCGGGCTCCTGCCGCTGGGTGGTGAAGCGGTTCTGCCCCGGCTTGCGCCGGTCCAGCCAATGCTGGATCGCCTCGGCGTCGATGGCGATGCCGGGCGGGCAGCCGTCCACGGTGGCGCCGAGCGCGGGTCCGTGGCTCTCGCCCCAGGTGGTGACGCGGAAGATGTGGCCGAAGGTGTTGAAGCTCATGACGTCTGTCCCCGTTTGGGCCGAGCCATAGGGCAGATGCGGCCGCCGGGGAACCGGATTCTGGCGGGCGGGCCGGCTTTCCTGTTGCGGCGGCAGGCCGCGTCGCTATGGTCGGGGGCACCTCGGGGTGCCTGCAAGGGCTGAGACGCGCGCTGCGAACCCGTTGAACCTGACCCGGTTAGGACCGGCGGAGGGAAGGTGCATGGCTCCTCATCCCGTTCCGCCCGCGTCGTGAGAGGAGGATGAGATGAAGTTTCCGATGCTTGCTGCGGGTTTCGTGCTGACGGCCGGGGTGGCCGCGGCGCAAACCCCCGTGTTGACCGTGCTGACCTACGACAGCTTCACCTCGGAATGGGGCCCCGGCCCGGCCGTCGAGACGGCGTTCGAGGAGGTCTGCGGCTGCGACCTGCGCTTCGTGGCGGCGGGCGACGGCGCGGCGCTGCTGGCGCGCCTCCAGCTCGAGGGGGCGCGGAGCGAGGCCGATGTCGTGGTGGGTCTCGATACCAACCTCACGGCGGCGGCGGCGGCCACGGGGCTTTTCGCCCCCCATGGCGCGGCGGTCGAGGTCGATCTGCCGGTGGCGTGGGACGATCCCCTGTTCCTGCCCTTCGACTGGGGGTGGTTTGCCTTCGTCCATGATCGCAAGATGGCCGAGGTTCCGGGCTCCTTCGAGGAGCTTGCCGCCTCGGACGCCCGGATCGTCATTCAGGATCCGCGCAGCTCGACCCCCGGCCTTGGCCTGCTGATGTGGGTGAAGGCGGCCTACGGCGATCGCGCGCCCGAGATCTGGGGTGCGCTGGCCGACAATATCGTGACGGTGACGCCGGGATGGTCCGAGGCCTATGGTCTCTTCCTCGAGGGCGAGGCCGACATGGTGCTGAGCTACACGACCTCGCCCGCCTACCACCTGATCGCCGAAGAGGATGACAGCAAGGCCGCGGCCCCCTTCCGCGAGGGCCACTACCTGCAGGTCGAGGTGGCGGGCAAGCTCGCCGCCTCCGACCAGCCCGAGCTGGCCGACCGATTCCTCGCCTTCCTGCTCGAAGAGCCGGTGCAGTCGGTGCTGCCCACGACCAACTGGATGTATCCGGCCAGGTTGCCCGCCGGCGGGCTGCCCGAAGGGTTCGAGACGCTGGTCCGGCCCGATGTGTCGCTGCTTCTCTCGGCCGATGAGGCGCTCTCGCTGCGGCCGGAGGCCCTCCGCGAATGGCAAGACGCGCTGGCGCGCTGATCGTTGCCGCGGCCCTTGCCGCGCTGACGCTGGGGCCGCTCGCGCTGGTGATGGCGCGGGCGGGCGGCGGCGCGCTGGGGGCTGCCGACTGGGCCGCGCTGCGCTTCACGATCCTGCAGGCGGCGCTTTCGTCCCTCGTGTCGGTGCTGCTCGCCGTTCCGGTGGCGCGGGCGCTGGCGCGGCGCAGCTTTCCGGGCCGCGGGCTGATGATCGCGCTTCTGGGCGCGCCCTTCCTGCTGCCGGTCATTGTCGCCGTGCTGGGGATCATCGCGGTCTTCGGCCGGGCCGGCCTGTTCAATCGCGGGTTCGAGGCGCTGGGCCTGGCGCCCCTCTCGATCTACGGGCTGCATGGGGTGGTGCTGGCGCATGTCTTCTTCAACATGCCCTTCGCCGTCCGGCTGATCCTGCAGGGGTGGCTCGCCATTCCATCCGAGCGGTTCCGCCTCGCGGCGGCGCTGGGGTTCGGCCCGTCCGACGTCGCGCGGCACCTCGAGCGGCCGATGCTGCGCGAGGTGCTGCCGGGCGTGGTGCTCGTGGTCTTCGTGATCTGCCTGTCAAGCTTTGCCGTCGCCCTGACGCTGGGCGGGGGTCCGAGGGCCACGACGGTGGAGCTTGCGATCTATCAGGCGCTCCGCTTCGAGTTCGACTTGGGGCGGGCGGCCTTGCTGGCCGCGCTGCAATTCACGATCTGTGGCGCGGCGGTGCTCGCCACGGGGGCCGTGGCCCTGCCCTCGGCCTTCGGAGCGGGCCTTGATCGCGCCGCCGTGCCCTTTGCGCCGCGTGGCTGGCGCCGAGTGGCGGATGCTCTCGTGTTGACAGCAGCGGCCGCCTTTCTTCTTCTGCCGATGGCCATGGTCGCGGCGCGCGGGCTGCCCGGACTGTTCCAGCTGCCGCCCGAAGTCTGGGCGGCTGCCGGCCGGTCGCTGTCGGTGGCGCTGCCTTCGGCCTTCCTGTCCGTCTCCGGGGCGTTGGTTCTGGCGCTGGCCTCTCCGCGATTCGGGCTGGTGGCCACGCTTCCGCTTGCGGCCTCGTCGCTCGTGCTCGGGACCGGGCTGTTCCTAGCCGTCCATCCGTTCCTGAATCCGACGCTGGTCGCGCTGCCGGTGACGATGCTGGTCAATGCGGTCCTGTCGCTGCCCTTCGCCTACCGCATCCTCGCGCCCGAGGCCCGCGCGCTCGAGGCCGATTACGGGCGACTTGCTCAGGCGCTGGGGCTGGGCGGGCTGGCACGGCTCCGTTGGCTGACGCTGCCCCGGCTGCGGCGACCGCTCGGCTTTGCGTTGGGGGTTTCGGCGGCGCTGGCGATGGGGGATCTTGGCGTGATCGCGCTGTTCGCGGGGGAAGGCGGCGCCACGCTGCCGCTCTTGGTTCAGCGTCTGATGGGGGCCTACCGGCTCGAGCAGGCGGCGGGAGCGGCGCTTCTTCTGGTGCTGACCAGCTTTGCCCTGTTCTGGATCTTTGACCGTGGAGGCCGCCATGCTGCATCTTGACCGGGTGGGGGTGCGGCTCGGCAGCTTCACCCTCAGCGCCGACTGGCAGGCGGCCGCGGGCGAGCGTCTGGCCGTGATCGGGCCGTCCGGCGGGGGCAAGTCCACGCTGCTGATGGCGATCGCGGGCTTCGTCGCGTTGGCGGAGGGGAGGGTGCTCTGGCAGGGCCGTGATCTCGGGCCCATGGCCCCGGGCGAGCGGCCGGTGAGCATCCTGTTTCAGGATCAGAACCTCTTCCCGCACCTCACGCTGCGCGAAAACCTGGGGCTCGGCCTGTCGCCGCGGCTGCGGCTCGGACCGCGGGACAGGGAGCGGATCGAGGCCGCGCTTGAGCGTGTCGGTCTGTCGGGACTCGGCGATGCGCGGCCGGGGCGGCTGTCGGGCGGCCAGCAGGGGAGGGCGGCGCTGGCCCGCGCCCTCCTCCGGGCGCGGCCGATCCTCTTGCTGGACGAACCCTTCGCCGCCCTTGGTCCCGCGCTCAAGTCCGAGATGCTGACGCTGGTGGCCGAGATCGCCGCCGAAACGCAGGCCACGGTGCTGATGGTGACCCACGATCCCGAGGATACCCGCCGCTTTGCCGGGCGGACGGTGCTGGTGGCGGAGGGTCTCGCCCAGCCGCCGCGCGAGACCGAGGCGCTCTTTGCCGATCCGCCGCCCGCTTTGCGGCACTATCTCGGCACCTGATCGGGCCCTTGAAATGCCGAAGGCCCCGCGCGAGCGGGGCCTTCGGGTCGATCCGTTGCGGGATCAGGCTTCGGTCTTCTTCTTGCCCTTCACGCCGGCCCAGAGCCGCTTGTTCGTCAGGTAGAGCAGGACGGACAGGACGGTCAGGAACATCACGGCGGTGAAGCCGGCCTGCTTGCGGGCCATCATCTTCGGCTCGGCCGTCCACATCAGGAAGGCCGAGACATCTTCGGCCATCGCGTGAACGCTGGCATCGTGGCCGTCGGAATATTCCACAAGATCATCCATGAGCGGAGGCGGCATGGCGATCCAGCTGCCGGCCACGGTCTTGACGCCATTGGCATCCTTGCAGCTGTCCGGCACCGCGCCGTTCTGGAACACGCGGTTGTAGTAGTAGCCGTCGGGTTCGTTGTCGATGGCGCACTTCGGCGGCTCATCCGGGTAGCCGGTGAGGATCGAGAACATGTACTCGGCCCCGCCCATCCCGTTGAAGAGCTGGCTGAGACCCGTGCCCATCGGGCCGTGGAAGCCCGCGCGCGACTTCGTCATCAGGCTGAGGTCGGGCGCGTTCTCAAGCTGCGAGACCGGGAAGTGGTCGGTCGGCGCGCCGTCGCGGTCCTCGCCGGTCTCGGCATCCACCACCGTGAACTGGGTGGCATAGGCCCGGACCTGGTCCTCGGGCAGCTCGGGGCCGCCCTTGTCCGAGAGGCTGCGGATCGGGACATACTTCAGCCCGTGGCAGGCCGAGCAGACCTCGGTATAGACCTGAAGGCCGCGTTGCAGCTGGTGCTGGTCGAAGGTGCCGAACGGGCCCTCGAACACGAAGTCCACATCCTCGATATGGCCGGCGCCACCGGCCGCCATCGCAGCCCCGCCCGAAAGGGCGAGCGCCGTGACGGCTGTGAGAGTGAGTTTCCGGATCATCGTCACTGTCCTTTCCCTTACTCGGCCACGACGGTTTTCGTGCCGCCGGTTTCCGGCGAGTAGTGGGCGTTGAAGTCTTCCTCGATGGTCGCGGGCGCGGCCAGCGGCTTCTCGATGGCGCCAAGGATCGGCAGGATCACCAGGAAGTAGGCGAACCAGTAGGTCGAGGCGATCAGCGAGATCCAGTCGTAGGGGAAGTCGGTCTGCTGCGCGCCGACCCAGGTGAGCACCACGAAGTCCACGACCAGAAGCCAGAAGTAGATCTTGAACATCGGGCGGTAGCGGCCCGACCGCACCGGCGAGGTGTCAAGCCACGGCACCAGCGCCATCACGAGGATCGCGCCGAACATCGCGAGCACGCCGAAGAACTTGGCGTCAACGATGCCGAAGGTGATGAACTGGACGATCTGCACCACCCAGACGTCGGCGGTGAAGGCGCGCAGGATCGCGTAGAACGGCAGGAAGTACCATTCGGGCACGATATGCGCCGGCGTCGAGAGCGGGTTGGCCTCGATGTAGTTGTCGGGGTGGCCGAGGTAGTTCGGCATGAAGCCGACGATGGCGAAGAACACCAGCAGGACGACGGCGAGAGCGAAGAGGTCCTTGATGATGAAGTAGGGCCAGAAGGGAAGCGCGTCCTTCTGGGCTTCCGCCTTGGAGGTGCGGCGGACTTCGACGCCGGTCGGGTTGTTGTTGCCGGTGGCATGGAAGGCCCAGACGTGGATCGCGACGAGGGCGACGATCACGAAGGGCAGCAGATAGTGCAGCGAGAAGAAGCGGTTGAGCGTCGCGTTGTCCACCGCCGGGCCGCCGAGCAGCCAGGTCTGGATCGGCGCGCCGATGCCCGGGATCGCGCCGAAGAGGCCGGTGATCACGGTGGCGCCCCAGAAGGACATCTGACCCCACGGAAGCACATAGCCCATGAAGGCCGTGGCCATCATCGCGAGGTAGATCAGCATGCCGACGATCCAGGTGATCTCGCGCGGGGCCTTGTAGCTGCCGTAGTAGAGGCCGCGGAAGATGTGCAGATAGACGGCGATGAAGAACAGCGAGGCGCCGTTGGCATGCAGGTAGCGCATCATGTGGCCGGCGTTCACGTTGCGCATGATGTGCTCGACCGAGGCAAAGGCCAGATCGACATGCGGGGTGTAGTGCATCGCGAGAATGATGCCGGTGACGATCTGCAGCACGAGGCAGAACACCAGCACGACACCCCAGATCCACATCCAGTTCAGGTTCTTGGGTGTGGGGATCATGATCGTGTCATAGGCCAGCGCCACGATCGGCAGCCGGCGGTGCAGCCACTTCTCGATGCCTGTCCGCGGCTCGTAGTGGTCGTGGGGGATTCCGGACATGGCTTGTTCCTTACCCGAGCTGGATGGTGGTTTCGTCGATGAACTGGGCGAGCGGGATCGGCAGGTTCTCGGGGGCCGGGCCCTTGCGGATGCGGCCGGCGCTGTCGTAGTGCGACCCGTGGCAGGGGCAGAACCAGCCGCCGAAGTCGCCCGAGGCGCCGCCGATCGGCACGCAGCCGAGGTGCGTGCAGACCCCCCACATCACCAGCCACTCGCCGGCTTCGTCCAGCGTGCGGTTCTGGTCGGAAGCATCGGCTCCGCCCTCGATGTTGGCGTTGCGCGCGCTCTGGTCCGGGAGTTGGCTCAGCTGCACCGCACGGGCGGCCTCGATGTCGACCTCGGTGCGGCGGCGGATGAAGATCGGCTTGCCAAGGAACTTGACCGTAAGCTGAACGCCCGGATCGACGGCGCTGACATCGACGAAGATGGAGGCGAGAGCCTGCACGTCAGCCGATGGGTTCATCTGGTTGATCAGCGGCCAGACGGCGGCCCCGGTGGCCACCGCCCCGGCCCCGGCCGTGGCATAATACAGGAAATCCCTGCGGGTGCCTGCGTGATCTTCTGCGTTGGACACGAGAACTTCTCCCTTCCTCGGGCCGCTGCAGGCCCACAAGATGACCGGGCCGCGCAAACGCAGCCTTGCCTGTCGCCTTCTAATTCCCATGCGGCGTTGCGTCCAGCGGACAAACAGGCGCAGCAGATGTTTGAAGAGGGCCTTACATGCCGGTTTGGCGGCCACTTCCGGTGACCTGCTGCTGCAGGAATCGTCACGAGTGCGTGAGGGCGAGGGCGATTCCGCCGAAGATCGCGGGCCGGAGCGGCGCGGATCTCATCGGCCAGGGCGCGGCAGCGGCACCGGTCATTCGCGCTTCGCGAATGACCGGTCCGAGTCTCAGCCGACGGGCGCGGTCGCGATCATGGAGGGGCGCTGGCTGAAGCCGGCCTCCCAGCCGGCCAGCGCCGGGTGGGCCGCGCGCCAGGTGCGCCCGGCGTGGCGGAAGTCCAGATAGGCGAGCGCGCAGCCCATCGCGATCTGGCCGATATCCAGCGGGCCGCAGAGCTGGCTCATCCAGCGGGCCTCGACGGCCTGAAGGCTGCGGGCGATCTTGCTCCATTGCCCTTCGATCCAGGGCTCGTGACGCTTCTCCTCGGGCCGGGTGCGGATTTCATAGACCATCAGCACCGCCGCCTCGAGAATCCCGTCGGCCGTCGCCTCGAGGGTCAGCGCATCCCAGAGCCGGGGCGGCGGCGGGTAGAGGCCCGCGTTCGCGACCGAGTCGAGGTAGCGGCAGATCACCCGGCTGTCATAGAGGGCGGGCCCCTCCTCCCGCTCGAGCACCGGGATCTTGCCAAGCGGGTTCAGCGCGAGGGGCAGCGTGCCCGGATCGACGGGCGTGCCACCGGCCACCACCCGCTCGACCTGATCGGCAAGCCCTGTCTCGTGCAGCACGACATCCACCTTGCGCACGAAGGGCGAGGTGGCGGACGCATGGAGGCGCATGGGTCACACTTTCCGGATGCGAAGCCTGCCGAGCCAGGCCGCGTCGATCTCGACGCCTCCGCCCGACCAGGTGAGGGTGCGGCGGACTCTTGCGGCGGCGTTGGTCTGGCGCGTGTCCGCCGAGGCGCGATCGGCCGGACGGTGGAGCGAAAGTCCCTCGCCCAGATCGTCGAGGGCATCCTCGGCCCTCTGGTCGGTGCGACCCGGGCGGACGATGGCGCGGCGGGCGAGCCAGACGAGTCCGGCGACGGCACCGGCGCGCAGCGCGAAGGCGGCGACGGGAACGATGGGCAGGGGCATGGCGACCTCCTCTGTCGGCCCCCGGATGGTAGGGCGGAGGTCCGGCTCTGGCAACCGCCCTGCCGGGGCCGGGTAAACGGCCCGCCACGGCGTCGCTCCGCGGCCTGCGCCTCTGGCGGGGTTCCACCGCGGGGCGCTGGATATGAGAAGGCCGCCTCGGGATGGTCCCGGGCGGCCTTTCTGTCCCTCGAAGTCCGAAGCGATCAGCCCTGGCGGGCCTTGTAACGCTTCTGCGTCTTGTTGATCACATAGACGCGGCCCTTGCGGCGCACGACCTGGCAGTCGCGGTGGCGCAGCTTGAGCGAGCGGAGCGAGTTCGCAACCTTCATCTCTCTTCTCCCTTTCGCGGCGCGCGTGCGCCTTGAAAAAACGATGCCCCCGAACCGGGGGCGGTGAAAATGGTGGGCGGTACTGGGATCGAACCAGTGACCACTACGATGTCAACGTAGTGCTCTACCGCTGAGCTAACCGCCCACTCTGACTTCGGCCGTGTCATCCTGCGGAAGGATGGACGAAGCCGCGTCGGTGCGCTGGTCTATAAATAGAGTCGGCGGGGTGTTCAAGGGGTTTTGGAGGGCTAGAAAATGAAGCACTATCGGGCGGTGAAGGAACCCAGATGACCCCGGACGCCTATACGCTGATCCGCCCGGAAAGGCGCGACACATCCGTGATCTTTTCCTCGCCGCACAGCGGGCGGGATTACCCGGCCGCGCTGGTGGGGCGCACGATTCTCGACGAGCGGACGCTGCGTTCCTCGGAAGATGCCTTCGTGGACGAGCTTCTGGCCCCGGCACCGCTGCTGGGGGCGCCGCTCCTGCTGGCCCGTATTCCGCGCGCCTATGTGGACATGAACCGCGCCGCCGACGAGATGGATCCGGCGCTGATCGAGGGGATCTCGCGCGCGCCGCACAATCCGCGCGTCAGTTCGGGACTGGGAGTGATTCCGCGAGTCGTGGCGAACGGGCGGTCGATCTACCGCGGCAAGATGCCCCTCTCGGAAGCCGAGGCGCGGATCGCCCGCTACTGGACGCCCTATCATCGGGCGCTGCGCGACCTGATCGACGAGAGCCGCACCCTGTTCGACGAGGCGGTTCTCGTCGATTGCCACTCGATGCCGCACGAGGCGATCGAGACTCACGCCCGGCCCGGCCAGCCCACGCCCGAGGTCGTGCTGGGGGACCGTTTTGGCGCGGCCGCCTCGCGCGAGGTGGTGGACCGGATCGAGGAGGCCTTCGTCTCGGCGGGCCTGCGCGTGGTGCGCAACGCGCCCTTTGCAGGGGCCTATATCGCGCAGGCCTACGGCCGCCCCTCGCGCAACCAGCATGTCGTGCAGGTCGAGGTGGACCGCTCTCTCTACATGGACGAGATGCGCATCGAGCGCAGCGCGCGCTTTCCGGCCTTTGCCGAGCTGATGGCCTCGGTCGTGTCCGAGATTGCCGGGGTGGGCCGGCCCGCGATGCCCCTGGCCGCCGAGTGATCAGCGCAGCGCCCGGCCCTTGATGATCGCCTCGCGGCCGAAGCGCGCGCGGATCGCATCTGTCGCCCGCTCGGCCGCCATGCGCTTGCCCGCGGTCGGATCGAGTAGGTCGCCCGTAAGATCCGCCTCGGTTGCCCCGGCGAGATCCGAGAGGCCGACGCCGATCAGCCGGAACGGCCCCGCGATTCGGGCTGCATCGAAAAGGGCGCGGACCTCGCGGTAGATGCGGTCCGCCGACTGTGTGGGCCCGGCGAGCGCGTGCCGCCGCGTGACCAGCGCGAAGTCCGTGCGCTTCAGTTTCAGCGTGACGGTGCGGCCCGACAGGCCGCGCGCCTTGGCCCGGTCCGCGACCTGCTCGGAAAGGCGCCACAGATGGCCGTCGAGGATCTCGGGGTCGGCGGTGTCTTCATGGAAGGTCGTCTCCTTCGAGATCGACTTCAGCGCATGGTCGGGGGCGACGCGCCGGCGGTCCTCGCCGCGGGCCAGATGCCAGAGCCGCTCGCCGGTCTGGCCGAAGCGCGCGACAAGGTCCGCCTTCTCCCAGCGCAGGAGATCCGAGATGGTGCGGATGCCCGCCCGTTCGAGCGCGCCCTGCGTGGCGGTTCCCACGCCCCAGATGATGCGCACCGGCTTTTCACGCAGGAAGTCGGCCGTCTCGGCACGTCCGATCACCGAGAAGCCGCGCGGCTTGTCGAGATCCGAAGCGATCTTGGCGAGGAACTTGTTGTGCGACAGCCCGACCGACCCGGTGATGCCAAGCTCGGTCTCCATGCGGCGCAGGAGGCGGGCGAGCAGCACGGCCGGCGGGGCGCGGTGCAGCCGCTCTGTGCCCGACAGGTCGAGAAAGGCCTCGTCGAGCGAGAGCGGTTCGATGGCCGGGGTCAGCGTCTCCATCATGGCGCGGATCTGGCGCGAGACGCCCGCATAGACCTCCATCCGCGGCTTCACGACCGCCGCCTCGGGGCAGAGCTTGAGCGCCTGGAACATCGGCATCGCCGAGCGCACGCCCGAGATGCGCGCGATGTAGCAGCAGGTCGAGACGACGCCGCGGGTGCCTCCGCCCACGATCAACGGCCTGTCGCGCAACGACGGATCGTCCCGCTTCTCGACGCTGGCGTAGAAGGCGTCGCAATCCATGTGCGCGATCGAGAGCGAGAACAGCTCGGGATGTGCCGTCACCCGGGGCGAGCGGCAGGAGGGGCAGCGGGCGCCGCCGTCGAACGTGGAAAGGCAGTCGCGGCACAGGGCAGACATTCCCTGATCATACAGCCGCGCCGTCGGCTGCGGTAGATCGTCAGCCAGATCTTTACCTCCTTGCGCAAAGCTCGCGCGGCCGAAGCCTTCCCGGCATCAAGGTCGGAAGGTGATCAAGGAGCGAACATGGAACCCGCGTATTTCATCGGCGCAAACGCCGTCCTTCTGGCACGGGCGGCCTTCCTCATCCTCTGTGTCTTCCTGGGCGTGCGGATCGTGCCCCAGTCGCAGAAGCATGGGGTCGAGCAAGGTGGGCCTGGGTGGTGGGCGGGCGGCTCATCGGGATCGTGCAGATCCTGGTTCCGGGCTTCGTCTTCCTGGGCTTCGCGGCCGGGGCCGTGGTGACGGGCGGGCTGATCTGGCTGGGCTCGAGGCGGGCCTGCCGCTCCTCCTTGCCAGTTTTCGCGCTGGTGTCGCTGGGGGTCTGGCTCGCCATGCGCCGGGTCTTCGGCCTGTCACAAGCGTCGGTCAAGGTTTGGGGCAGGGACATCAATGACAACTGACGAGCGGGCGGTGCTCCGCCTCTCGCTTGGCGGGCTTCCGCTCTTGCCCCGCTTGCGGCCCGACAAGCGGGAACCGCTCGCGGCGAGGTCTGTTCTCTTGCCAAGGAAACAGGAAGGAGGTTCTCATGTCTGACTATCGTCGCGACCCCGGCCCGACCCCCACCAACCGGACCCCGGGCGAACGCCCCGTGGAGTCATCGAGCTCGCGGACCATGTGGTATGTGGTCGGCGCGGTCATCGTGCTGCTCCTGGTGCTGTGGTTCCTGTTCGGCGGCTCCAGCGCCACCGACGATGCCACGATGGATACGCCGCCCGCGGCCACCACGACGACCACCGATCCGGCGCCCGATGCCGCTGCGCCGCCGGCCGTCACGCCTGCTCCGGATGCGACCACGCCCGCACCCGACGCGGAGCCGGTCACTCCCGCGCCTGACGCGACCACCCCGGCCGCTCCTGCGCAATAAGGTTCAGCCGCGGGCCGGCAGCTCTGCCTGGACGGCAAGGGCGGCGGCCCGCGGATCTTCCGCCTGCCAGATCGGCCGGCCCACGACGATATGGTCGGCCCCGTCGAGAATGGCGCGGGCCGGCGTTGCCACGCGCTTCTGGTCGCCGAGGGCGGCCCCGGCTGGCCGCACGCCCGGCGTGACGATCAGCCGGCCCGCCGCCTGGGGCAGGGCCCGGATGGCGGCCGCTTCCTGAGGGCTCGCGATCACGCCATGCGCTCCGGCGTCGAAGGCGCGCGCGGCGCGCTCGAGCGTGATCTCGGCCAGCTCTCCGGGCCTGATCATGTTCGCGTCCAGATCCGCCCGGTCGAGCGAGGTCAGCACCGTCACCGCGAGGATGCGCAGCCCGCTGCCCGCAGCGCCCTCGGCCGCTGCGCGCACCACCTGCGGATCGCCGTGGACAGTAAGAAAGTCGATGTCATAGCGCGCAAACCCGCGGACGGCGGCCTCGATGGTCGCGCCGATGTCAAAGAGCTTCATGTCGAGGAAGATGCGCTTGCCGTGCTCCTGCTTGAGCTCGTTGGCCAGCCCCAGCCCGCCTCCGGTCAGCATCCCCAGTCCGATCTTGTAGAACGAGACCGAATCCCCCAGCCGCTGGGCCAGATCCATCCCCTGCAGCACGTTGGGCAGGTCGAGTGCCACGATCAGGCGGTCGTCGGCCATGAAAAGCTCCTTTCGCTCAGGGTCGCGCGGTCATGCGGCCGAAGGGCGGACCTGTCAAGCCGGACCATTCCGTCCGCCGCGCGCGGCTGCTATCAGCCAGCCATGCTGATCGCCTTCGACATTGGCGGATCCCGCATCCGCGCCGCCCGGGTCTTTGCGCCCGATCACCTGGAGCCTCTGGGGGAGCTGCCCATGCCGCCGAGCTTTCCCGGTTTCATCCGGGCGCTGGGGCAGCTGGTTCCGCGCGCCTCCCGCGCTGTGGCGATCTCGATTGCAGGGGTGATCGATCCCGCAAGCGGGCGACTCACCTCGGCCAATCTGCCGGCGGTGAACGGCCGGCGGCTTGCGGGCGATCTGGCGGCGGCACTCGGGCGTCCGGTCTGGATCGGCAACGATGCGGATTGTTTCGTGCTGACCGAGGCCCGGCGGGGTGTGGCCCGCGGGCATCGCAATGTCTTTGGCATCATCCTGGGCAGCGGCGTGGGCGGCGGGCTGGTGCTCGACGGCGCCCTTGTCGCGGGCGCGGGGGGGATCACGGGCGAGTGGGGGCACGGCCCGGTGCTGGACCAGCGGCCGCTCGGCCACGACCTGCCCCGGCTGCGCTGCGGGTGCGGGCAGACCGGGTGCCTCGACACGGTGGGCGGCGCCCGCGGGATCGAGCGGCTCCACCTTCACCTGTCGGGGCGGGGGCTGGAAAGCCGCGAGATCCTCTCGGCCTGGCGCGCGGGGGAAATGGCCGCGGCCGAAACCGTGTCGGTCTGGCTGGAGCTGGTCTCGGGTCCGCTGGCGGTGGTGCTGAACGTGGTCGGCTCGTCGGTGGTGCCGGTGGGTGGCGGGCTGGCGAACGACCGCGATCTGGTGGCGGCGCTCGATCGGGCCGTGCGTCAGCGTCTCCTGCGCCCGACGACCGAGCCCGTGCTGCGGCCCGCGATCCATCCCGAGCCCGGACTTGTGGGCGCGGCGCTCGCGGGCCTCGAGACCTTTGGCTGAGGGCGCGCCTCAGGCCGCGCGCTCGACCTGCGGCTCATAGCGGGCGAGGAACAGCGTCTTGGCGCTGTCGATCAGCCGCTCGCGCAGCGGGGCGCCGCCCCGGGCGGGCTCGGTGGTGAAGATCCGGCGGACATAGGGCACTGGGCGCGCGCTGTCCTTGACCAGCAGCGCGACGGTAGCCTCGACCTGACCGAAATCGCGCGCATAGTGGGCGCGCTCGACGGTGGCAGAGAGGATACGCATCATGGACACTCCTCGTGTGACCGGCGGGCCGGTCGGGTTCGGGTTCGCCGGTCTGGACCTGACGGACGAAAGCGGAGGGGTGCCGCCTCTTTCCGATGGGTGCCAGCCGGTTGGCTTGTGGATAAATCAACGTGGGGTGCCTTCGGTTCCGGCGCAGGGGGCGGCCGGACACGGCTGCTTGAGTGCTTCGTGATCCTTGAAATCGCCCGGGGCCGCGACCACCTGATCAGCAAGACCCGGAACGGGCCGTGCCGACTGTCGGGCGGAAGGGCCGGGGGCTTTGTCAGAGGAGTGACCGATGAACCTGGAAAAGTTCACGGAGCGGTCGCGCGGGTTCCTTCAGGCCGCGCAGACCATCGCGATGCGCGAGAGCCACCAGCGGCTGGCGCCCGAGCATCTCTTGAAGGCGCTGATGGATGACGATCAGGGGCTGGCCTCGAACCTGATCCGCCGGTCGGGGGGCGAACCGGCCCGCGTGGCCGAGGCGGTCGAACTGACCCTTGCCAAGCTGCCCAAGGTCTCGGGTGACGCGCAGCCCTTCATGGATCCGGGCCTCGTGCGCGTGCTGGACGAGGCCGAGAAGGTCGCGAAGAAGGCGGGCGACAGTTTCGTCCCTGTCGAGCGGATCCTGATGGCGCTTGCCATGGTGGCGTCCAAGGCCAAGGACGCGCTGGACGCCGGTGCGGTGACGGCGCAGAAGCTGAATGCGGCGATCAACGACATCCGCAAGGGCCGGACGGCCGACACGGCTTCGGCCGAGGAAGGCTATGACGCGCTGAAGAAATACGCCCGCGACCTGACGCAGGCGGCGCGCGACGGCAAGATCGACCCGATCATCGGCCGCGACGACGAGATCCGCCGCGCGATGCAGGTGCTGAGCCGGCGCACCAAGAACAACCCGGTGCTGATCGGCGAACCCGGCGTCGGCAAGACCGCCATCGCGGAAGGATTGGCGTTGCGCATCGTGAACGGCGACGTGCCGGAAAGTCTGAAGAACAAGCGGCTGCTGTCGCTCGACATGGGCGCACTGATCGCCGGCGCGAAATACCGCGGCGAGTTCGAGGAGCGGCTGAAGGCCGTGCTGAACGAGGTCACCTCGGCCGCGGGCGAGATCATCCTCTTCATCGACGAGATGCACACGCTGGTGGGCGCGGGCAAGTCCGAGGGCGCGATGGACGCCGCGAACCTCATCAAGCCGGCGCTGGCGCGGGGCGAGCTGCATTGCGTGGGCGCGACGACGCTCGACGAATATCGCAAGCATGTCGAGAAGGACGCGGCTTTGGCCCGGCGGTTCCAGCCGCTGATGGTGAGCGAGCCGACGGTCGAGGACACGATCTCGATCCTGCGCGGCATCAAGGAGAAGTATGAGCTGCACCACGGGGTGAGGATCGCCGACGCGGCACTGGTGGCGGCGGCGACGCTGTCGCACCGCTACATCACCGACCGCTTCCTGCCCGACAAGGCGATTGACCTGATGGACGAGGCGGCCTCGCGCCTGCGGATGGAAGTGGACAGCAAGCCCGAAGAGTTGGACGCGCTGGATCGCCAGATCCTGCAGGCGCAGATCGAGGCCGAGGCTCTTCGCCGCGAGGACGACGCAGCGTCGAAGGACCGGCTGGCGAAGCTGGAGAAGGACCTCTCCGAGATGACCCAGAACGCGGCCGAGATGACCGCGAAATGGCAGGCCGAGCGCGACAAGCTGGAGGTGGCGCGCGACCTGAAGGAGCAGCTCGACCGGGCGCGCGCCGAACTCGATCAGGTCAAGCGCGAGGGCAACCTCGCCCGTGCGGGCGAACTGTCCTACGGCGTCATTCCTCAGCTTGAGAAGAAGCTGGAGGAGGCCGAGGCGCGCGAGGGCGACCTTCTGGTGGCCGAGGCCGTCCGCCCCGAGCAGATTGCCGAGGTTGTGGAGCGTTGGACCGGCATCCCGACCTCGAAGATGCTCGAGGGCGAGCGCGAGAAGCTTCTCAAGATGGAAGAGGAACTCGGCAAGCGGGTGATTGGCCAGCGGCCGGCGCTGACAGCGGTCGCCAATGCCGTGCGCCGCGCCCGCGCCGGGCTGAACGACGAAAGGCGTCCGCTGGGCAGCTTCCTGTTCCTCGGGCCCACCGGCGTCGGCAAGACCGAGCTGACGAAGGCGGTGGCCGAATATCTCTTTGACGACGATCAGGCGATGGTGCGCATCGACATGTCGGAATTCATGGAGAAGCACTCGGTCGCGCGACTGATCGGCGCGCCTCCGGGCTATGTCGGCTACGACGAGGGCGGCGTGCTGACCGAGGCCGTGCGGCGCCGGCCCTATCAGGTCGTGCTGTTCGACGAGGTGGAAAAGGCCCACCCCGAGGTGTTCAACGTGCTGCTGCAGGTTCTCGACGACGGGGTGCTGACCGACGGTCAGGGCCGGACGGTGGACTTCAAGCAGACGCTGATCATCCTGACCTCGAACCTCGGCGCCTACGCGCTGAGCCAACTGCCCGAGGGTGCGGACCCTGCGCCCGCGCGTGCGGCGGTGATGGAGGCGGTGCGCGGTCACTTCCGCCCGGAGTTCCTGAACCGTCTGGACGAGATGGTGATCTTCGACCGGCTCAGCCGCGACGACATGGGCCGTATCGTCGAGATCCAGCTCGGGCTTCTGGAGAAGCGGCTGGCGAACCGCAAGGTGACGCTCGAACTCGATGCGGCGGCGAAGCAGTGGCTGGCCGACGAGGGCTACGATCCGGTCTATGGCGCCCGTCCGCTGAAGCGGGTGATCCAGCGTCACCTGCAGGACCCGCTGGCCGAGATGATCCTGGCCGGGGATGTGCTCGACGGTTCGGTGGTCAAGGTCAGCGCCGGAGTGGATGGCCTGATCATCGGCGACCGGATCTCGGCCTCGCGGCGAGACCGGCCGCAGGACGCCGTGGTCCACTGATCGAGCGAGTCTCATCGGGGGCCCGCCCCGCCGGGGCGGGCCCTTCCGCTGTCAGGCGCCCGGCATCAGCACGCCGTCGATCACATGGATCACCCCGTTCGAGGCATCCACGTCCGGCTGCGAGATCGCGGTGCCATTCACCTTCGGGCCGCCCTCGAGCGTGATGGTGAGTTCGCCCCCCTGCACGGTTTCGGCGGTCATGCCTTCGGCAAGATCGGATGACATGACCTCGCCGGGGACGACGTGATAGGTCAGGATCTCGGTCAGCCGTTCCTTGTTCTCGGGCTTCAGCAGATCCTCGACCGTGCCTTCGGGCAGGGCCGCAAAGGCCGCATCCGTGGGCGCGAAGACCGTGAAGGGCCCCTCACCCTTCAGCGTTTCGACCAGATCCGCGGCCTCGGCTGCGGCCAGCAGGGTCGTGAAATTGCCCGCACCCGTGGCGGTCTCGACGATGTCTCCGGTCTGGGCAAAGGCAGGGGCCGCGAGAATGGCGGCTGTTCCAAGCGCGAGAAGTGTCGTTCGCATCAATCCAGTCCTCCTGTGTCATGCCGGGATCGGCGAAAGGCTTACGGGCCGATGCGCGCCTCGGATCGGGCGCCCGCAAGGCCGTGATCCGTCGTGATCGGCCGTGAGCACGGTCCCCGCCTTGTGAACGCGAGGGGATTTGAAATCCGGTGCCGCCCATGCACCTATGGGGCAGGCAAAGGAGAGAGAGACGATGCGCAAGATCGGATGGTCGGAGGTGACGCCCAGGGCGGACTGGCTGAACCGGCGCCAGCTCATGGCGGCGGCCGGGGTGATCGGTCTCGCCGGTCCGGCCTTTGCCCGCGTCGAAGCGCGGCCGAGCCGCTTCTCGACCGACGAGAAGCCCAACACGTTCGAGGAAATCTCGAACTACAACAATTTCTACGAGTTCGGCCTCGACAAGGCGGACCCGGCGCGGCACGCGGGTGCACTGACGGTCGATCCCTGGTCGGTCGAGATTGCCGGGCTGGTGGAGCGTCCCGGCTCCTACCCGCTCGACGACATCCTGAAGTCTGTCACGCTCGAGGAGCGGATCTACCGGCTGCGCTGCGTCGAGGGATGGTCGATGGTCGTGCCCTGGATCGGGTTCGAGTTGCGAGAGCTGCTCGAGCGCGCGGGGGTCCGGCCCGCGGCGAAGTTCGTGGCCTTCGAGACCCTTGTCCGTCCCGAGGAAATGCCGGGCGTGCGCAGCCGGATCCTCGACTGGCCCTACCGCGAGGGCTTGCGTCTGGACGAGGCGATGCATCCGCTGACGATCCTCGCCACCGGCCTTTATGGTGAGGAGATGCCGAAGCAGAACGGTGCGCCGATCCGGCTGGTGGTGCCGTGGAAATACGGCTTCAAGTCGATCAAGAGCATCGTTCGGATTTCGCTGGTCGAGACCATGCCGGCCACCTCC
>JAGFXX010000001.1:2632500-3097396 GCA_017599285.1 Cereibacter azotoformans
GTAGTCGATGGGAACCAGGTTAATATTCCTGGGCCAGGAGGATGTGACGGATCGCAGGTGTAGTTCGGCCTTATCGGATTGGCCGGGCTGCTGAGCGGTCCCTGGAAATAGCCCTCCATCAGACCGTACCCTAAACCGACACAGGTGGACTGGTAGAGAATACCAAGGCGCTTGAGAGAACCACATCAAAGGAACTCGGCAAAATGCCTCCGTAAGTTCGCGAGAAGGAGGCCCCGTCTTTGGGCAACCAGAGGCGGGGGGCACAAACCAGGGGGTGGCGACTGTTTACTTAAAACACAGGGCTCTGCGAAGCCGCAAGGCGACGTATAGGGTCTGACGCCTGCCCGGTGCTGGAAGGTTAAAAGGAGAGGTGCAAGCCTTGAATTGAAGCCCCAGTAAACGGCGGCCGTAACTATAACGGTCCTAAGGTAGCGAAATTCCTTGTCGGGTAAGTTCCGACCTGCACGAATGGCGTAACGATCTCCCCGCTGTCTCTGATGTGGACTCAGCGAAATTGAACTGTGTGTCAAGATGCACACTTCCCGCGGTTAGACGGAAAGACCCCATGAACCTTTACTATAGCTTCGCACTGGCATCAGGAATGTGATGTGCAGGATAGGTGGTAGGCATCGAAACGGGGACGCCAGTTCCCGTGGAGCCAACCTTGAGATACCACCCTTCGCATTCTTGATGTCTAACCGCGGTCCATTACCTGGATCCGGGACCCTGCGTGGTGGGTAGTTTGACTGGGGCGGTCGCCTCCCAAACAGTAACGGAGGCGCGCGATGGTGGGCTCAGACCGGTCGGAAATCGGTCGTCGAGTGCAATGGCAGAAGCCCGCCTGACTGCAAGACTGACAAGTCGAGCAGAGACGAAAGTCGGCCATAGTGATCCGGTGGTCCCGAGTGGAAGGGCCATCGCTCAACGGATAAAAGGTACTCTGGGGATAACAGGCTGATGATGCCCAAGAGTCCATATCGACGGCATCGTTTGGCACCTCGATGTCGGCTCATCTCATCCTGGGGCTGGAGCAGGTCCCAAGGGTATGGCTGTTCGCCATTTAAAGAGGTACGTGAGCTGGGTTTAGAACGTCGTGAGACAGTTCGGTCCCTATCTGCCGTGGGTGTAGGAGACTTGAGAAGAGTTGCCCCTAGTACGAGAGGACCGGGGTGAACGAACCACTGGTGGACCAGTTGTCGTGCCAACGGCAGTGCTGGGTAGCTATGTTCGGACAGGATAACCGCTGAAGGCATCTAAGCGGGAAGCCCCCTTCAAAACAAGGTCTCCCTTGAGGGCCGTGGAAGACCACCACGTCGATAGGCCAGAGGTGTAAGCGCAGCAATGCGTTCAGCTGACTGGTACTAATTGCCCGATTGGCTTGATCTGAACCGGTAACAGCAAGGCTCAAAAAGCCTCCGCTCTACCCCAGATCAGAAGCAGCACGACCTGGAACAAGCATAAGCCTGGTGTTGTCGTTTCTTCTCCGGTCTGGTGGCCATAGCACGAGCAAAACACCCGATCCCATCCCGAACTCGGCCGTTAAGTGCCGTCGCGCCAATGGTACTGCGTCTCAAGACGTGGGAGAGTAGGTCGCCGCCAGACCTGATAAGAAACGAAAATCTCCAGAACGATCAAAATCAACCGCGTCAAAATACAAACGACGCAAAACGGCCGCGGGGTGGAGCAGCCCGGTAGCTCGTCAGGCTCATAACCTGAAGGCCGCAGGTTCAAATCCTGCCCCCGCAACCAAAAAATTGCAGCATTAACAGCACATTACACGGCACTCCTCGGGGTGCTGTTTTGCATTGCGGCAAGCGAACTAGCGCGCAACTAGCCGCCCGCAGGCACCGACTGCGGCGGGTCCAGCACCAGCCGGTGCCATGCCTCACGAAACTCGTCCCGGTCATATGCCCGCGGTTCAAGCCACCAGCGACCGCCATTCCGGTCCTGGGTCGCAAGGGCACGAACATCCTCGAGCCGCAGAACATAGCAGGCAGGGGTATCGCTGTTCGCATGAACGGTAATGATCCACCAATCAGACCGCAGACTGCGAAGGTCGGTGCCTAAGGGCACGGCGTGTCGCTTGCTCAGCGCCTTGGACTGGACCCCGAAGAAATGCGTCTCGTCCGCATCGGTGACGATTAGATCGGACCCCCTCGCATTCCGTATCGTCGGCATGATGCGCCAGCCCCGGCGTGAGAGCTGCCACGCGGCATAGTTCAGCCCGGAATTGCCCGTCATCTGGTGCCGTATCGGCGGATCGTTCTGCTCAGACATAGCGCAGCCTCTAACTCAGTGAGAGGCTGCCCGGATCAAAGCCGGGTGTTGGAATCCTCGTGCGTAGCCCGAGGCACCGCTGCCTTTAGCGAGTGCTTGGACATACGCAACGGTCACCCGGCCGAAAATTCGACCGAGCTACGCATCAAGGGGATTCCACGCCCCACGGGCAGAATTGGCTGCGCCGCCCGCTATCTCTGCCATGTTAGGCGCATTCATTCAACGAGATAGGGTAGGTGATAAAAGCGCCCCCGCACCGATTGGCGCGAGGGCGCTCCGTCACCAGCGTCATGGGCTCCGCTGGCGCCGTAACCCCGAGCCACCCCTAGCCCGAGGAATCGTATATCATGCGCGGTTCCATACTCCGTTGCCGACCGTGTGGCGCACGCCATAGTCTCCGTCGCGGTGCCACCGCCGGAGGCATTCGATGACCACAGGCATGTCAACCGGACACAGCTTGCCCGCCTCAACCCCGGCCATGCACTCAGCCGCGAACGCATCAACCGACCCGTAGATGGCTTCGATGGGCGATGGCTTCGAGGTGCGAGCAGCCTCCAGCTTAGCAACCCGCTGCAACATGCCGCGCACACCCGCCATCAGGCACGCCCCTCGCCCTTGAGCCAACGGGGGCGCAGGGCCTTGATGGTGCGCTGCATCTGCACCAGAAGCCGCGCCTCTGCCTCGCGCTGCTCCTGTGCCGCGAACACGCGGTCCACGGCACGCGCCACCTGCTTGACGCTGGGCTGCGGCTTGCTGTGGTCACCCTTAGCCACGGCCTTCACCTTTCAGCTTCTCGAACGCTGCCACCAGCGACGGGGCTGCACCGAGGCACCGGGCAAACTCCATCTCGCCGCGCACCTCGGACACCAGCGCATCTTCCTCACGGCGCTTCTGGATGGCGTCCAGTGCGTCGCGTTGCGCTTCGTTCTCGCGGTTGCGCTTCGCTTGGCCGCGCAGATCGTCTTCATCAGCTTTCATGTCAGATCACCTTCATTGTCTTGAGGACGTTCATTGCGTCGGCCCGCACCTCGGGGTCCGGGCAGTCGCGCATCACTTCCAGCATCGCGGCGACAGCTTCACGGCGCAGCCTGCCCCGTTGCTGGTCGTCCAGTTGCGCCAGCCAGCTTTCCATCCGCTCACTGTTCGCCGCAGCGTATTCGGCAAAGGTGATGGGCACGAGGACGAGGGGGTGCGCCATCTGGTCGGCAATCCCCACAGCCCAATCCACCGCCGCCTGATAGGCGTCGATGCCCCGCGTGCTGAGCAGGTGCCGTTCGGTCGGGCCGCGCAGGTAGGTCAGCACAAAGCTGTCCTCGGGCAACGGCTCGTAGGCATAGACATGGTTCCGCTCGGTCTTGATGACTGACATTCAGTTCACCTCCTTCGCTTCAAGCTGGATGATGCGCTGTTCCAGTTCTTCGTTCTTGCGGACGTTGCTCAGCGTGCCGATCATTGCGATGATCTGCTGCCCCACATCGGGCGGCACCTCGCCAGCCGCTACCGCGCCAAGCACGGCCTCGATCTGCTTGCCGATAGGCAGTTCGGGGTCGAGGCTGAACTGGACGGGTTCGGACTGCGCCTTGACGGGCGGCATGAGGCGGGACAACACCAGCCCAGCGGCGGTCATGTCACCCTCAAGCGCCCTGTCGATGACCACACGCACCACGTCCGGGCCGTCATCGTTCAATGCCCGCGCGATGCGTTCACGCTTGCTGGCAGCGGCACCCTTTGGCCTGCCCGCGGGGTTGCCGCTCACACCCTTCTTCCAGTTCGGGTTGCCGGGGTTCTTACCCGGCACGAACCCTTCCATCCAAGCAGGCTGCTGAACTACTTCATTCATCCGAAGACCCTTGCTTATCAAATCCCGAGGTTCAGATGCCCCCGAGGGCCTTCTCAGCGGCGTTGTGCTTGTCGCGGAGCATCTTGGCGTAGGCGGGCGACTTGCCGACGACCCGCTCCATTTCCTTGTGGATCAGCGGCGCACGGTCTTGGATCAGGTCCATCGCGGCACGCATGGCCCGCAGACGCTTGCTGGCGGTGGGGTTGGCCTTCTCGTTCCACAGGCGGCGCAGCACGGCCTGCATTTCGTCGGTCAAGCCTGACAAATATGCCGGGGCTCCCAAAACGGCGGAAACTGTAAGCTCGTCACCCTTCTGGATGGCAGCTTGCACGAACCCAAGGGCGCTTTGGCCGGGGCGCTTGTCTGCCGTGCTGGTGCCCTGCCGCTCTGCCAGACCCTTCACATGGTCGCGGATCTGCGTGCTGATGGTGTGTGCGGCGCGCGCTTCCATTGGGGCGGAGAGCTGCTTTTCAATCAACTCAGCCCCGGCCCGCATGTTGTGGTAAACCTTGTCGAGCTGCGGCGCGAACTTGGCGAACGCACGATCCGCCATCTCCTGGACCTTGATCGTCCGCATGTCCTCGTTCCACGCGGTGTTGCCAGCAGCAACGTCGCGCACGTCCAGCACCTTGCCGATACCCTCATAGACCGAAGTGAACGCCTGCACGACCTGTTGCAGTTCACCTTCCGTTTCGGAATCATATTCGTCCAGCGACGCAACGCTTTGCGGGTGGAGCGAAGCGGTGATCCGCGTGTCCACACCCATTCCAAGATCGACTGCCATTTTCTCTGATCCACCCTGATAAGGCTTGCTATGTGCTGCAAGGGTAACTGATCCCTGCGAAAGTCCGCAATGCGATCAGTAACTTAGCTGCCGCGCGCCCCATATTCTGGGTCTGAAGGTCGGTCCCGAGCTGCGAGCCAACTCTCACAAACGCCTGCTCGCCCCATAGGGGGCAACCGCCCGCAGCGCTCGGCTAGATCGGCATTGCGGCCGGGCGGGGTGTTACTCTGCCCCGCGTTCTGAGCGGAACCATGCGCGAGCTGATGAGCGACAACCAAGTTGGCCGAAACCGTCAGGCAAGTTGGCCGCTGGGTTCAGCCGGAGGACGGGCGTAGCCCGTCCCGGAGGCTGAACCCAGCGGCTGGCCCTCGTTTCGGGGGAGAAGGGTAGGTGCTGGCCGCTGCGGGCCGGTAGGGTCGAGGTCTCTGCTACCAAACGGAGATCCGACCGTGCCGGGCAAACCCGTCACCGACCAGCAAGTGAGAGTCTACATGACCGACCGTCTCCAGCACAGCCAGCGTGTCGCCGCCGCCCGCGCCGGCTTCAGCGAACGCACCGCCCGCCGCATCGATGCCGATCCGCGCCTTCCATCGCAACGTCCGGCCCCCCGGGGCCGCACCGTGCCCGACCCGCTCGAGGCGGTGTGGGAACCGGTGCTGCTGCCGATCCTCGCGCGTGATCCAGCCGTTCAGGCCGTCACCCTGTTGCGGCACCTTCAGACGAGCGATCCGGAGGCCTTCCCCGACGACCGCGTGCGCCGGACGCTCGAGCGGCGCGTCCGCGACTGGCGTGCCCTGAACGGACCCGAGCGCGACGTGATCTTCCGCCAGACGCCGGAACCCGGCCGGATGGCGCTGTCGGACTTCACCGATGCGAACGAACTCTGCGTGACGATCACGGGGCAGCCGCTTGAGCAGCGCCTCTACCACTTCGTCCTGGCCTACAGCGGCTGGGAACATGCCGCCGTGGTGCTGGGCGGCGAGAGCTTCCCGGCGCTGGCCGAGAACCTCCAGAACGCGCTCTGGACCCTTGGCGGAGTGCCTGGCGAGCATCGCACCGACAGCCTGTCCGCAGCTTATCGGAACCTCGATGCCGAGGCCGCGGCGGACGTCACCAAGCGCTATGACGCCTTCTGCGCCCACTACGGCATGCTCGCCAGCCGCAACAATCCGGGCGAGGCGCACGAGAATGGATCTGTCGAGGCCCACAACAACCACCTGAAGGTCGCCCTTGATCAGGCCCTGATCCTGCGCGGCTCCCGCGACTTCGCCGATCTCGCCAGCTGGCGCCGCTTCGTCGATGAACTGGTTGCTCGACGCAACCGCCGGCGCGAGTCCGCGGTGCGCATTGAGATGGCGGCGCTCAGGCCGCTGCCGGCCCGGCGCACCACCGACTTCACCGAGGTGGTCGCGCGGGTCACGAAGACCGGGGGCTTCCTGGTCCACCAGGTCTTCTACTCGGCGCCCTCCCAACTGATCGGCAAGCGGTCGAACCGGAGGTTCGCCTCCGGCGAAACGGGTCCATGTCTACGACGACCGGATCGAGGCCTTTCTCGGAGCGACCCCTGTCGTCACGCACCCCGCCGTCGCGGCCGCGATGACGGCACCCGCGTCCACTGCGTCAACTATCGCCATGTCATCCACGCCCTGCGCCGCAAGCCGCAGGCGCTGGCCGGTTCCGTTTACCGCGACGGCCTGTTCCCGCGATCGGAATACGCCGAGGCCTGGGTCGCGTTGTCCGCCGCCTTGCCGCGTCGCGACGCCTGCCGTCGCATGGTCGATCTGCTGTGGCTCGCCCATGAGGAGGGCTGTGAGGCTGAACTGGCCGCGCTGATTGCCCAGACCCTCGGTCATGGCGAATTGCCCGAAGCCCATGCGCTAAGGAGTAAGCTGGAGCCGCGCCGGCGCGAGCTGCCCGACGACACGCCCGTCAACCTCACCGATCTCGCCCGCTTCGACGAACTGCTGGAGGCGCGCGCATGACCGCCGCTGCCCCGCGCCCCGTCGATGTGCATGCGTTGCCCGCCATGCTCACGGCTCTCCGCCTGCCCAGCATCCAGCGCCACTGGACGATGCTCGCAGACCGCGCCGACGCCGAGGGCTGGCCCGCGTCGCGCTTCCTCGCAGCTTTGGCCGAGGTCGAGCTCGCCGATCGCGATGCCCGCCGCATCCAGCGCCATCTGCAGCAGTCCGAACTCCCCGGCGGCAAGACGCTGGCAACGCTCGACTTCAAGGCACTGCCCGGCGTGACCCGGGCCCGCATCGAGGCGCTGGCCGCCGGGGATTGGGTTGAGACCGGCGCCAATCTCATCGCCATCGGCAACTCGGGCGCCGGCAAGAGCCACGTTCTCTGTGCCATCGGCCATGCTCTCGTCGAGGCCGGCAAGCGCGTCCTCTACACCCCCACCACCGACATCGTGCAGAGGCTGCAGGCCGCCCGCCGCGATCTGGTCCTCGAGGCCGCACTCGCGAAGCTCGACAAGTTCGACCTGATCATTCTCGACGACATCACCTACGCCCAGAAGGACCAGGCCGAGAGCTCGGTGCTCTTCGAGCTCATCGCCCGGCGCTACGAGACGCGAAGCCTCGCCATCGCCGCCAACCAGCCGTTCAGCGCCTGGAACCGCGTCTTCCCCGATCAGGCCATGACCGTCGCCGCCATCGACCGGCTGGTTCACCACGCCACCATCCTCGAGATGAACGGCGAGAGCTTCCGCCGCCGCGCCGCCGCACGACGCCGATCCTCCGAGCCTGTCGCTGCGCCGACAGCCTCCAGCGACAACATCGGCGTCGAAGCCACCGACAACATCAACGACAAGCTTAGGGAGATCAGCGCCGAGTAACACCAACGACCGCAGCGGTCAAAACCGGCCATCCTGGTTGTCGGTCACGGCCAAGAAGGTTGACGCTCTACAGCGAGCGGTGTCGCGCATTTTTTAATATTTTCGCGCATAGTATTGACATATCATGCGTGTGATCTATGTATGATGCGTGTCGGCGGAAAATCATGGAGGGCGATGTGGCATTCAGGGCTGATGAGGCTGCGAATAACGGCTACGAGCGAGCTAGGAACTACCTGATCCCTAGAACATTCGATCCGGCGCATCGCCAGAAGGCGGAAGCTGCTCTCTTGGATATTGTTGACCAGTTGGGCCCAGTTGTTGAAGGGTATCCCACGTGGCACCCATTGGTTGCCAATCACGATGGTCGCAATCCAGAAACGACGCCGAACACGCGAAGCGGATACGAGGGATTGGACCACACCGTCTATTTCGCGCACGGATTCATCACCTGCCCGTATCAAGGCAGCGGCAAAGCAAGCAAGGTGATCGAGTCCGTTTCAAAGCTGCCGTATCATCACTGCGCCAGCATTACTGCCGAAGAGCTAGAGATCGAGTTCTACAATTCTGGAACTACTGCAACCCTTGTCAAATGTGAGTGGCACGACGGTCTGGACCTTGGGCATCTGATACCAAAGCGTCTGGCGGTTCCGCTGATGCTAGAGCAAGAGTTGCCATGCTGGCGCTGGTCGGAGCGGGCTGAGACTTGGGAGACTATGCGCCCCTATTTGCTGGGCGAACCGCATGGGGGCCGGTCGTCTTTGTTCGTCGGCCAAGAGACGGCTCTCGCGATGAAGCATGTGTATATGGCGATGGTTCAATCTGGGATGTTTGGTCCGCTCAAGATGGGTTGAGGTGAGGCAATGAACCGACAGGAGCGACGCAAGGCGAACAGGGGCAAGCCGAAGGTGCTGGCGACGATCCGCCGGGAGATTTTCACGACGACTAATCTGGGAGACAAAGAGGTCCACCTTGATGTTGGGCGAATGCGTGAATGGGCTGAGAAGCACATCGAGCCGCAGAAGATGCAGATTGTCGCTGAGCATGTGAAATGGCTGGTGGAGGGCGGCACGGTCACGCAAGACAGGGTGATGGGCTACACCATCAATCAAATCCCGAAGCCGATCCTTGTGTGCGAGCACCCCGAGGGGCTAGGCGACGAGATCGTTGACGGGAACCATACCTATGTCGCCATGGCCCTTAGCTGGGCGCAGGCCGTTCAAGTAGGCTTGGCAGCACCATCGGACACCCCTTTCGTCGTAGGTTATGGCCTCACGCCTGAACAGTGGCGACCGTTCGTTGTGCCAGCCTCGCAATTGCGGAAGCGAGGCTAAGGCTAGGACAGGGCTAGGCGCGGGGTATGACCACACGGCAAATGCGATGCCATTCAAGGGCTTGCCCCTCGGTGGCTGGCATATGCACCCTTTGACGTTCGACCTTTTGGACCGAGAAAGGCACCCTGCGGTTGCCCTTTTCGGGGCTGGACAACCCCAAGCCGGGGAATCGTAGCAGATCGTAGCCGCGTTAACACAGCGATTTGCTACAATCGTAGCCGCGTTTTTTGCAGCAAAAACAGTGCGTTATGGGTGATCGTGGCAATCGTAGCCGTAGCAGCCGGGGTGCGCGCGGCTACCGTAGCAATCGTCGCGTAGCCCCATTACGCAAGAGATTAGATATGTATGTATCTATCGACCTTTTGTCGCTACCCCGAAAACAGATGTTTACCGAGTTCAGCCTGAACAACGCGATCAGGCGGCCGCGTGACTGTAGCCGCGAGCGCGCTCCTGCCGGATCATCGCCAGAACGAGGGTAATGACGGCGGCAAGAAGCTTCCTCAGATGGGCGAGGATCTTGCGGATGTTGTGACCGCATCCGCAGAGGACGGCGAAGAGGGCGTCACCAATGACGCCTTTGAGGAAGCAGCGCGACAGCCTTCCGTCGGTCTTCATGTGGCCGATCTCGGGTTCGATGCTGCTGCGCCGACGCAGCGCCTTTGCCAGCGCCGGGGCCAGCCCGCGGCGGGTGCCGCTGATCAGCACCTGGGTGTGCTGGACGCCGTGGCCCTTGTATCCGCGGTCGACGACAGCGCGTTTGGCCGGGTGGCCGGTGAGGATCGCCACCTGCTCCAGCGCCTCGCCGAGAGTGTGGCCGTCGTAAGGATTGCCCGGCAGCGAGCGCGCGCCCACCACGAAGCCGCCCTTCAGCGTGGTGGCGATGCTGACCTTGGTGCCGAACTCGTAGCGGACGCGGGCCTTGCCCTTCGAGATGCAGTCGACCTCGGGCTCATGGAGCGAATAGATCTTGCCCGGGTCCTTCGGCCGCTGGTGGAGCAGCCGCGAGACCAGCACGAGCTTGTCCAGAACCCGCTCGCGCAGCGGCCCCTCGGGGATCTCGTCGAGCTGCCGCCGGATGTCCCGCATCACGCGGCCGGTATAGCCCTTGAGCGTTCTCAATGCCTTGCGCATGCGCCGGAACTGCTTCGCATGAGCATAGCGGCCGACCTGCGCCGCCAGCCGCGGCGCCAGGCGCGCGTAGCTCTGGCGCAACTCGATGCCGGCCTCCTGCGCCAGATCCACCAGCTGTGCCCGCGCCCGGTCGTAGAGCCGGGAGTCGGTCGGGTGCGCGATGTTCTTTTCCATGACGGTGGTGTCGACGGCGATCTCGTCGAGGCTCGTGTCATCGACGGCGCCGGACTTGCGACCAGCCTCGATGGTCTTTGTCAGCAGCCACTCCACGCCTTCCTCACCGATCCGCTTCCGCCACCGAATGAGCGAGGTCGGGTCGATCGGCGGGCGATGCTGAAAGAAGGTCTCGCCGGTGAAATGCTGAAAGTAGGGGTTCTCGACCCAGCGGGCGACCACGGCTTCGTCCGAGAGCCGGAACGCGTGCTGCAGGTAGAGCAGCCCCGCGACCAGCCGCGGCGAGGTCGCCGGCCGTCCGGTCGTGGACGGGAAGAACCCGGCCCATTCGCGCTCGAAGAACTCCCAGTCGATCAGCCCCGCCAGCGTGACCAACTCGTGACGTATGTCGATCATGTCGACGAGGCGCGGCCGGAAGAGGTCGTTCTGCTCGGGAGGACGGGGACGATGCTTCATGCGACGGGCCAAAATTGCAGGGTTCCGCGCCGAATCCTATGAAATCCTGCAGGCCATGGCCACCAAAACCTCGGGTTTATCGCCTTGGATCCAGGCCGTCCCCGCCCGCCGCTACGGCGAGCTGGTCGAGACCTTCCGGGGCCTCGCGTTCGACGAGGCGGGCCTGGCCGAGGCCGGCTTCGCGGGCCACCGCCTGATCGTGGCGCACGATCCGCTGCGCGCGGCCGAGCAGCCGAGAAACGCCGCGCCCACATCGCCGAACTGGAGGTCATGGCCGAGCGCATGACTGGCAAGCGGGATGCGCAGGAGTTCGGACCGGACCGCGCAGCGGCGGATCCTCCAGTGGAGGATCCGGGGCCGGACGGGGCGACCGACCGAGGCCGCCGGGCCTCCGACCGCGGTGCCTGCAGCCGGTTCACCCGCGCGGTCGCCGAGGCCGAACTGACGCGCTTCCTCAAGGCCGACTTCACCGCCGACCGCTTCAGCTGGTCGCTGGACGGGGCCGCCATTGCGGAAGCGGAACTCTTCGACGGCAAGCTCGCGCTGCTGACCAATGCGCTGGCCGACATCGAGCGCGGCTTCCGGGTGCTGAAGTCCGATATCGAGATCGCCCCGGTCCACCACCGGCTGCCCGAGCGCATCCGCGCCCACGCGCTGATCTGCTTCCTGGCGCTCGTCCTCTACCGCGTCATGCGCATGCGGCTGAAGGCGAAGGGCCATGCGGCGAGCCCCCGCACCGCGCTCGATCTCCTCGCCCGCATCCAGAAGCACACCGCCCACGCCGGCAAGCGCAGCTTCCACGGCCTGAGCAAAACCACCCCGGAGCAACTCGACCTCTTTCACGCCCTGAGCCTGCCAAAACCGGCCTGACACCGCTCGTGTTGTCACATTTTCGGCGAATCGGCCTGAACGATGTCAAATGCTTAGCGACTTTGCTGATGAACTTGGGCGGGCCAGCACCACTGCCGCCGATCCATTCCCGGCGGGCCTTGCGGATGCGCGAGCCCGCGAATGGGACGGCGGTCTGGCAAGGGGCTCTGGAACAGGGTGCAGGTTACCCCGTCGGAGGACCAGGACCTTGGGGAAGGGGACGCGCCGCATCCCCGGCGGAACCAGCGGGAGCGGAAGATCATGATCCAACGTATTGCAACTGTCCTCTGGCTTTGTGCCTGTCCTGGCGGAGCGTCCATGGCGCAGGAGTGCCCGGCCGCCGTGCCCTTCGCGACAGCGGACAGTCTTGACGATCTGGCCGCGCGCTGCGGCGTGACAGCGGACGCGATCCTGCGGGCGAATGGCGCAAGCAGCGAGGCGGAGCTGCACGATGCGGGCGCGGTCGCCATTCCCGGTCGCAATGACGATACCGAAGGCAGCCTTCTGGTGCAGGCGGGTGAGGTTCTGGAAGACACCGCGCGCGAGGCCGGTGCCGTCGCAGCCGAGGCTGGCGATGCTGCCGCGGATCATCTTGCCGGGACGGAGTTCGGCCAGAGCCTCAGGTACGCCATAGACCAGCCGTCGGCGCACGGCGCGACCATGCTTGTCACGCGGACGTCCCCAGGCCGGTTCCAGATCGAGGTTTCGGGGCTGCGGGCAGGCCAGGAGGTCACCGTCACCGCCTTCAGGCGCGGCGAGTTGCTCGCGCTGGATGCGGCCGTCGCCGATGGCGCCCTGACCGCGCATCTCATGCTGCCGGGGCTCGACGAGGAGGAACAGGCGGCCTTTGTGCTCGAGGCGCGCGAGGAGGATCTTCGGCTGACCGCCACATCGCCGGACGGGTGACCATCGGCGCGCCCGTGCTCACCCCGGCCGAGGGCGTTCCGGCCCGTGGCTGCAGGACGGCGGCTGAGGCCGCCGCGGGTTCAGGGGCTTGCGTCCCGCCACCCTGCCCCTGAGACATTGAGCCGGCGCTTCCGCGCCCGGATCTTGTGCAGGAACCTCATGCCCGGCCTGCCGTTGACATGGCAGGAACCTTCGGAGCAGCCCATGGCGACGCGCAGTGATTGGACCCTCCCGCTCGTGAAGGGTCGGCTCCGGCAAGGCCCCCGGATCAACCGGGTCACCGCACCGCGAGCGACCGACGCTGATCATGGGTAAGGCCGCCTTCCTGAGCCGCGCCGCAGGCCTCTTTGCCCAGGCGCGTCAGTCGCTGTGGTTCACGCCGGCCCTCTATGCCATTGTCGCCGTCACGGTCCTGCTGCTGGCTCCGGTCATCGCGCCGTTCATTCCGCCCGAGCTTGTGGAGCTCATCGGCCTCGACGGGGTCTATGATCTTCTCGACGCCCTGGCCAACACGCTTCTGGCGGTGGCGATCTTCTCGCTCGGGATCATGGCCTCGTCGATGCAGGCGGCCGCCGGCGCGGCCACGCCGCGGGCCCGGCCCCTGCTCATGAAGGACCGGACGGCGCAGAACGCGATCTCGACCTTCATCGGAGGCTTCATCTTTGCGATCGTGGGCCTCGTCGGCCTCTCGACCGAATATTACAACGACGCTTCGCGGGTGGTTCTGTTCCTCGCCTCCTGCGTCGTGATCCTGGCGGTCATCCTCGCCCTGATCCGCTGGATCGGCCGGCTGACCGGTCTCGGCGACGTCTCGGAGGTGACGGACCTGCTGGAAGAGACGGTGAAGGAGGCGCTGGCTGCGCATGCCCGCGATCCCTTCTTCGGCGGCGTTCGCAAGGACAGTGCGGATCGCGGCGGCTTCGACCTCTTCCCGCGCGGCTTTGGTCATGTGCAGGCCATCGATGGCGAACGGCTCGCAGCTCTCGTCGAGGACCGGCGCCTGTCCCTGCACCTTCTGGTGCGGCCGGGCGCCTATGTCGATCCGAAGCGGCCGGTGCTTCGCGCCGCCGAACCGTTCGACGAAGAGACAGCCGACGCGCTTCTGGCTACCCTCACGATCGGCCCGGAGCGGAGGTTCGAGACCGATCCGCGCTACGGGCTGATCGCCCTGTCGGAGATCGCGTCTCGCGCGCTCTCGCCGGGGGTCAATGATCCGGGCACCGCGATCGGCGTCATCGGCACGGCCGTGCGCGTGCTGGCCTACTGGAGTGACAAATTGCAGGCAACTCCCGAGGTGCGTCACCCGCGTCTGCATGTCGTGCCGCTGGCGGCTGCGGATGTGATGGAGGACGCCTTCCGCTGGATCGCGCGCGACGGAGCCGGCCAGCTGGAGGTGCAGATCCGGCTGCAGAAAGCCCTGGCCACGCTGGCCGCGCACGATCCCCGCCTGTTTGGTGCCGCCGCCCGGCTTCTGTCGCGGGAATCGCTGGCTCGCGCGGCACAGGCGATGAAGATGCATCAGGACCTGGACCGGCTCAGGCTTGAGGTGGCCCAACTGGCTGCTCTCGGCGAGCACCCCGAGCGGTAGCCCCCGCGTTCGCGCAGGGTCAGACCGAGCCGCCCATGTCCGAGGATCAGGTGGCAAATCGAGGAGTGTCGGCTTGTGGTGCGGGACTACCGTGAACAGCAGGGCGGTGTTCCCCGGGACGAAGCGGCCCGGATCGTGGAGACGAACCAGCCCGAGCGCCCGCCGTCGGCCCGTCCTCCAGAGCGAAGATGAGGTCGGCGGTGCCGCGCCAGCCTGCCTCGTCGCCGAGCAGGCGCAGGGTCATCGTCACACCGGGCGCGGCGTAGGTGGCGGTCCCGGTCTCCTGCGGCCTCTTATCGAGCGCAATGAGGATGCCGTTGAGCTTCATCGCCGCCCGGCTCTCCGGGCTCGCCCAGAGGATCGAGTCATCCTCTTCGCTGCGAGCAAACGCGCGCGCGCGAGGATCGCCAGGTTCGCGGTGCGGTTGCGGTACATCCCCGACATGAAGCCCAGCATGATGACCGCCATCGTGGCGCCCATGAGCAACGCCATCCAGGCGCGGGTCTCCGAGAAGAAGACATGCTCCCAGGCATAGGTGTTCAGATACATCAGCCCGAACATCACGACGGTCGAGGTCAGGATCATCAGGGCGAAGCGCAGGTACGACATTGAAGGGCCCTTTCGTCTCGCGCCCTCCGCCCGGCCCGAGGGCCGCTGCGCAGGAGGGCTGGCGCCCCGTTCCGGGGGAACAACGGCCGGGTCTGCCACAAGGTTTCCGGTCGCTGCCTTTCACCCCGGTGGCACGGCCATCCTGATGCGCCCCGTTCCCATCGGTGCTCCACATCCCCGCGGCCACCGTGGCCCGGCAGACGGCGGCCGCACCGGAGCCGTCGGGATCATTGCCCGCAGAAGCGGGTTGTTCTTGCGGTGAACAGCGGGAGTGCAAGGATGAACGAACCGATCTTCTTCGACAGCTGGGCGGGGCTTGCGCGGACCGTTGTGGTCGGAATTGCCGCCTACGGCTTGCTCATCGCGATGCTGCGGGCCTCCGGCAAGCGCACCCTGAGCAAGATGAACGCGTTCGATTTCGTCGTGACGGTCGCGCTTGGCTCCACTCTGGCGACGGTTCTGCTCAACCGGTCGGTGCCGCTGGCCGAAGGGGTCGCGGCGCTGGCGCTGCTGATCTGCCTGCAATACGCCATAACCTGGCTCGCCGTCCGGGTTCCGGCCGTGCAGGCGCTGGTCAAGAGCGAGCCGACGCTGCTGCTGCACGACGGCTGCTTCCTGGACCAGGCCCTGAAGCGCCAGCGCGTGACCCGCGACGAGGTGCTTGCGGCGCTGCGGCAGAGCGGCATGGACGATCCGGCTGGCGCGCGCTCCGTCGTGCTCGAGACCGATGGCAGCCTGAGCGTCATCCCCCGCTAGCACGTCGATCATCCAGTCGCGTTCCGCACCGTCTGCCGCCAGAGCGGCGGTGCCGGAGCGGGTGGGGACAAAGCGCCGCCGTCAGGTCGCCGAAATCTTGCACAGGCGACCTATTGAAGCAGCTTCTGGCAAGCGGTTGCAGAAGCTGCATGTTTCAATTACGACATCCGTGTCGGTTTCGATCGACCTGCGCGCCCTGCGCGCCGGCTCATCGGCTGCCTTGCGGTCGGTATGGCATGTGGCCCTGCGCCTCCCTGGTGCTTTCCCTTCGGGCCCGGACAATCAAACGGATCTCCGGTGACAGCGGCGCGCCGGTCTTCGTCACGAATGCGCCGCAGACAGGAGAAAGCCCATGACGAAGCGCATCGCTTCCGCCTGGCTTGCCGCGTCGCTTGCCGCCCTCGCCGCTCCGGCTTGGGCGCAGGAGACGTGCGGCCGGATCAGCATCGCCGAGATGAACTGGGCCTCGGCCGGGGTGGCGGCGCAGGTGGACCGGATCATCCTCGAGGAAGCCTTCGGCTGCGACGTGGAGCTGGTCACCGGCGACACGATGCCGACCTTCACCTCGATGAACGAGAAGGGCGAGCCGGACATGGCGCCCGAGATGTGGGTGAACGCGGTGCGCGCACCGCTCGACGCCGCCGTGGAGGAGGGCCGTCTGGTGATCGCGGCGCCCATCCTCGAGGAAGGCGGCATCGAGGGCTGGTGGATCCCGCGCTATCTGGCCGAGGCCCATCCCGAGATCGACAGCGTCGAGGCGGCGCTCGCCCGTCCCGAACTGTTTCCCGCGCCCGAGGATCCCTCGGTCGGCGCCGTCCACAACTGCCCGCCCGGCTGGAACTGCCAGATCTCGACCGAGAACCTCTTCCGGGCGCTCGATGCCGAGAGCCGCGGCTTCACGCTCGTTGATACCGGCTCGTCGGCGGGGCTCGACGGCTCGATCGCCAATGCGTACGAGCGCAGGGCCGGCTGGTTCGGCTATTACTGGGCGCCGACGGCCATCCTCGGCAAGTATGACATGGTGCGCCTGCCGTTTTCGGTGCCCCACGACAAGGCCGAATGGGACAGCTGCACCGCGGTGCCCGACTGCGCCGAGCCCAAGGTGAACGCCTATCCGGTGTCCGAGGTCTTTACCGTCGTCACCCCCGCCTTTGCCGAGAAGGCCGGCGTGGCCATGGACTATGTCGGCGCGCGCCGGTGGAGCAACGGCACCGTGGGCGAGGTGCTGGCCTGGATGGACGAGAACCAGGCCACGAACGAGGAGGCGGCGCGTCACTTCCTCGAAACCTACCCCGAGTTGTGGCGTGCCTGGCTTCCGGCCGAGGCCGCCGACCGGGTCGCCGCGGCGCTCTGAGCCGGGCGATCCGACGGCCGGGCCGCCCCCAAGACCGGCCCGGCCCCCTTCCGATCCGATACGAAAGGAGCCGAGATGGCATCCGCCTGCTGGGGCTTGCCCGACGCGTTCTGCCAGTTTCCCGCGATGGACGGCAAGAGCCTCCTCCTGATGCGCAGGACCATCGACGGCACCTTCCGCGACATCGTGCGCAGCTGGTCCGGGGCCATCGACGCGGCCACGGCGCCCCTGCAGATCGCGCTGAACGCGCTGGAGCGGGCCTTCACCTCGACGCCCTGGATCGTGGTGCTGGCCCTCGTGCTGGCCATCGTCTGGGCCGGCTCGCGCAGCTGGCGCATCGTGGCGGGCACGGCCGTGGCGATGCTCGCCATCGGCTGGTTCGGCCTGTGGCGGGACACGATGGTGACGCTGGCGATGGTGTCGGTCTGCACCGCGATGGCCGTGGTCATCGGCCTGCCGATCGGCATCGCCGCCGCACGCTCGGACCGGATGCAGCGCGTGATCAACCCGGTGCTCGACGTCATGCAGACGCTGCCGAGCTTCGTCTACTTGATCCCGGTGGTGGTGATCTTCGGCATCGGCAAGGTGCCCGGCATGATCGCGGTGGTGATCTATGCCGTGCCGCCGATGATCCGGCTGACCAACCTCGGGATCCGGCTTGTCGATGCCCAGGTGCTGGAGGCGGCCGAGGCCTTCGGATCGTCCGGGCGGCAGAAGCTCTGGAACGTGCAACTGCCGCTTGCGCTGCCGGCGCTGATGACCGGGGTCAACCAGACCATCATGATGGCGCTTTCGATGGTCGTCGTGGCCTCGATGGTCGGCGTGGGGGGCCTTGGCAAGAACGTGCTGCAGGCGATCAACAACCAGTTCTTCACCCTCGGCTTCCTGAACGGCTTCGCGCTCGTCGCCATCGCGATCATCTTCGACCGCACGAGCCAGGCCTTCGGCCAGCGGCTCCAGCAGTATCGGGGGGCGGCGCATGACTGACCAGTCGGTTCCGACCCTCGAGGACGAGGACGAGGTCGCCACCCGCCCGGGTCTGGAGATCCGCGGCCTCTACAAGATTTTTGGCCCCAGCCCGTCGCGCTGGATCGGCGCGGTGAAGGCCGGGATGACCAAGACCGACCTCAACCGCCGCCACGGCCATGTGCTGGGCCTGACCGACATCTCGCTGTCGATCCCGCCGGGGCGGATCACCGTCATCATGGGCCTGTCCGGGTCGGGCAAGTCCACGCTGATCCGCCACATCAACGGGCTGATCGCCCCCACGGCGGGCGAGATCCTGTTTGACGGCACCGATGTCTGCCGCATGAGCGCGGCCGAGCTGCGCGGCTTCCGCCGCAGCCGCACCGCGATGGTGTTCCAGAAGTTCGCGCTCCTGCCGCATCGCACGGTGCTGGAGAACACGCGCTACGGGCTCGACATCCGCGGCGTTCCGCGCGCCGAGGCCGAGAGGGCAGCGCGGCGCTGGATCGCGCGCGTTGGCCTCGGTGGCTACGAGAACAGCTATCCGTCGCAGCTTTCGGGCGGGATGCAGCAGCGCGTGGGGCTGGCGCGGGCGCTGGCCACCGACGCCGAGATCCTGCTGATGGACGAAGCCTTTTCCGCGCTCGATCCGCTGATCCGGCTGGACATGCAGAGGATCCTGCTGGAGCTGCAGGAGGAGCTGCACCGCACCATCGTCTTCATCACCCACGACCTCGACGAGGCGCTGCGGCTGGGCGACCGGATCGCGATCCTGCGCGATGGTCGGCTGGAGCAGGTGGGCACCGGGCAGGACATCGTGCTGCGGCCCGCGAACGACTACATTGCCGCCTTCGTCCATGAGGTGAACCGCGCCCGCGTGATCCGCCTCTCCGCCGTGGCGACGCCGCTGGCCGAGACGGAGGAGGCGCCGCGCCTGGCCCTGCCCGACCGCCTCGTGCTCGAGGAGGCCGCGCGCGAGATGCTGGCCGCCGGGGCCGAGCGCGCCCTTGTGGTCGGCCCGCGCCGCAGGCCGCTGGGGATCGTGCGGATCGGCGACCTGCTGGCGGGCATGGTCCGCCCGTCCGGCCGTCCCCCGACGGATCAAGCGCCGACCGGACCCAGGGGGAAGCCATGAACGCGGAAGATCCCGAACTGTGGTTCAGCGATGCGATCGCCACCTTCGGTGACCGCCTGGCTGCGGCGCGCGAGGCGGCGGGTCTGACCGAGGCGGCGGCCGCGGCCGCGCTGGGCGTCGCGCCCGCGACCTACGACGGCTGGGAGAAGGACGCGGCGATGCCTCGCGCCAACCAGGTCCACATCCTTTCCGGCATCCTCGGCGTGTCTCTGACCTGGCTGCTGACCGGAGAGGGGCCAGGACTGTCCGGCCCCGACGATGCGCACGCAGAGGCGGCGATCGCACGGCTGACCGAAGACCTTGCCGAAACGCAGGCCAGGATGCAGCTGCTGGAGGCCCGCGTCCGGCAGATGATGATGCGCCTCGAATAGCCCGACGGGGCGATCCACCGGCGCGCCATCCCGGGCCTGCCCCGCGAGGCGGCCGAAGACAGCCCCGCGGCCGCGATGTTCAGTGGAACAACCTTCCGCCTGCCGGTCAGGCGTTGCTGTCCGAGAGCGCGTGATCTTCGAGATCCATGACATCCTCGGACGACTTGTCCCAGCCGGCCCGTTCGTCATCGGTCGCCCGCGGAGAAAAGAAGCCGGTGAAGGCGTAGAAGACACCGATCAGCGGCGCCGTCCAGCAGGCGAAGGCGAGCGGGATGTAGAGCAGGTTCTGGATGTCGCCCGACATGATCCCGAGCCCCAGCGCCGAGATCACGAAGGCGCCGCCGGCGTTCCACGGGATCAGCGGGCTCATCAGCGTCCCACCCTCTTCGACCGCGCGGCTGAGGTTCAGGGTGGAATAGCCCATCCCGCGGTAAAGCGGCGAATACATCCGCCCCGGCAGAGCGATGGAAATATAGGGGTCTCCGGCCACCAGATTGGTGGCGAAGGCGGTGGCGATGGCCGAGCTTTGCACCGCCGCGAAGGTCTTCACGCGCGCGATGATCGCCGTGATGATCGCCTCGAGGCAGCCGGTGCGCTCCAGCGCGCCCCCGAAGCCGAGCGCGATCAGCATCAGCGAGATGGTCCACATCATCGACTGGATGCCACCCGAGTTCAGCAGCGAGTCTATTTCGGCCACCCCGGTGTCGATGGCATAGCCTGACTGGGCGTAGGTGAAGACGTCATGCACGCCCGCGCCCTGCTGGAAGATCGCGATCAGCGCCCCCACCAGCACCCCTGCGAACAACGACGGCAGCGGCGGCTTGCGCATCAGCGCCAGAACCACGACCACGAGCGCCGGCAAGAGCGGCACGAGACCGATCTCGAACCTCGCGTCAAGTTCCCGGGTGATCCTGTCGATGGCGCCGAATGAGGCCTCGTCCGATCCGATGAGCGCGTAGCCGGCGGCCAGATAGGCCACCAGCGCGATCAGCATCGCGGGCACCGTCGTCGGCAGCATGTTGCGGATATGATCGAAGATGTTCACTCCGGTGACTGCGGGGGCGAGGTTGGTCGTGTCGGACAGCGGCGAGATCTTGTCGCCGAAGAACGCGCCCGAGACGACGGCGCCCGCCGTCCAGTAGGCCGGAATGCCGAAGCCTGCACCGATACCCATCAGCGCAAGGCCCACCGTGCCCACCGTGCCCCAGCTGGTGCCCAGCGAGAGCGAGACGACCGAACAGAGGATCATCGCCGCGGCGAGGAAGATCGACGGGTTCAGGATGGTCAGCCCGTAGTAGATCAGCGTCGGCACCGTTCCCGAGGCGATCCAGACCCCGATGATCATGCCCACCACGATCAGCACCGAGAGCGAGGGCATCGAGACATGGATGACGTGGAAGACCCCCTCGCGGATGTCCAGCCATTCCTGCCCGCGCAGCACGCCGACAAGCCCGGTGATCGCCAGTCCGATGACCAGAGGAATATGCGGGGTGAAGTCGCCGAAATAGAACAACTGAACGGCCAGGAGTCCGAGTGTCAGCAGGACCGGCACAAGGGCGAGTAGCAGGGGCGGCGGGTCGGGCCTCGGCTTTTCCATGTCTGCCTCACGAATGACTGTGACTGGAGGGAAAGCACGGGAACCGCCTCTCAGGTTCCGCAGGCGCTTGCCTCCGTGTGTCCGCCAGCGCAATCGACCCAGGAGTTCAGGCCATGGATTTTCGGGGTCTTGATGTGTCGCTCGACGAGACGCACATCTGCGTCGTCACCGAAAGCGGTCGCGCCGCGGCGCGGATCTGGGGACAAGGCGACAGAGGGGCTCCGTTGCGCCCATGAAGCGGGACGGTTCTTCTGCAACCGCGGTCACACCCGCTCGAGGGCCACCGCAATGCCCTGACCCACGCCGACGCACATGGTCGAGAGCGACCGGCGCCCGCCGGAGAGCTGGAGCTGGAGCGCGGCGGTTCCGGTGAGACGCGCGCCCGACATGCCCAGAGGATGACCGAGCGCGATGGCGCCCCCGTTCGGGTTCACCCGCGCATCGTCCTCGGAAATGCCTAGGTGCCGGAGCGTCGCAACAGCCTGTGCGGCGAAGGCCTCGTTCAGTTCGATCACGTCGAACTCCGCCTCCGTCAGCCCGAGCCGGGCCATCAGCTTCCGCGCGGCGGGCACGGGGCCCATGCCCATGATCCGCGGCGGGACGCCGGCCGTGGCCCCTCCCAGCACGCGCGCGATGGGCGTGAGCCCGTGGCGCCGGGCCGCGTCCTCGCTCGCGAGGATCAGCGCCGCCGCGCCGTCGTTGACGCCGCTGGAATTGCCCGCCGTGACCGATCCGCCCGGAAAGAGCGGCTTGAGCCTTGCCAGCGCCTCGAGCGTCGTTGCCCGCGGATGCTCGTCGCGCTCGACCGGGATCGGCTCGCCCTTGGGCTGCGGAACGAGGACCGGCGTGATCTCCTGCGCAAGCCGCCCGCTCGCCTGCGCCGCCGCGGCCTTCACCTGCGAGGCGAGGGCCATCGCATCCTGCGCCTCTCGGCCGATGCCGAAATCGCCGGCGACATTCTGCCCGGTCTGCGGCATGGACTCGACGCCGTGGGCCGCCTCCATCGCCGGATTGACGAAGCGCCAGCCGATGGTGGTGTCGTGGATCTCGGCCGTGCGCGAGAAGGCGGTCCCGGCCTTGGCAAGCACGAAGGGCGCGCGCGACATGCTCTCGACGCCGCCCGCGATCACGAGTTCCGCCTCGCCCGCCGCGAGCTGGCGGGCGGCGATCAGCACGGCGTCCATGCCCGAGCCGCAGAGCCGGTTGATCGTCGTGCCGCTGACGCCGACCGGCAGCCCAGCCAGCAGCGCCGACATGCGCGCCACGTTGCGGTTGTCGTCGCCCGCCTGATTGGCGCAGCCGAAGATCACGTCGTCCACCGCCTCCCAGTCCACGGCGCCGTTGCGGGCCATCAGGGCCTTCAGCGGCACCGCCCCCAGATCGTCCGCGCGGACGGAGGAGAGCACCCCGCCGTAGCGGCCGATGGGGGTGCGGATATAGTCGCAGATGAAGACCTCTGTCATGTCGGTGCGGCTCCTCCCTTGCGTGGATCGGCGTTGGTCGGGCCGGGGCACGCCGGCCCTCCCGCACGGGTCGGACCCTTGCGGGCGGTGTGGAACATCGGGCCGCCCTTGTGGCGCGGGAACCCGTAGCCATGGACCTCGACCAGATCGATGTCCGCCGGGCCTTGCGCGAGGCCCTCGTCGCAGATCCTCTGGCCTTCCTCGGCCATCGCGCCGATGAGCCGCTCCGCGATCTCCATGGCGCTCGGCCGGGGGCGCGGGGTCACCAGAGGGGCGATGAGCGCGGCCACCTCGGCCGACGGATGGGGCTGGCGGCTCTCGGGGGCGTAATCGTACCAGCCGCCGCCCGACTTCCGGCCGAGGCGGCCGGCGCGCACCAGCCGGTCGCCCGGCCCCTCGGGCAGGTCCTGCCCCTGTGCGCGCGCCGCCTCGCGGGCACGGAAGGCGATGTCGAGCCCGGCCATGTCCTGCATCTCGAACGGGCCCATCCCGAAGCCGAAGGCGCGCATCGCCTGATCGACCTCGGCGGGGCTGGCGCCCGCGAACAGAAGGGCCTCGGCTTCGGCGCGGTAGCGCTTGAGGATGCGGTTGCCGATGAAGCCCTCGCCGTTGCCCGCCTGCACCGGGATCTTGCCCAGCCGCGCGGCGAGCGCGAAGCCCGTCGCGAGCGTCCGGGACGTGGTAGCGGCCAGGGGCACGATCTCCAGGAGCTTCATCACCTGCGCCGGGCTGAAGAAATGCAGCGCGATGAAGCGGTCGGGGTTGGGCAGGCCCGCCACGATCCGCTCGGGGTCGAGGTAGGACGTGTTTGTGGCGAGGATCGCGTCCGGTCGGCAGAGGCGGGTGAGGTCTTCGAAGACCCGCCGCTTGACGGCGAGATCCTCAAAGACCGCCTCGATCACCAGATCGCAGACCGCGAGAGGGCCGAGGCCGACCGTGCCGCTGACGCGGGCCAGCCGGTCCGCCGCGCCCGCCCGATCCGTCAGCCCCCGCGTCACCTGCGCCTCGAAGATGGCCCTGACCCGCGTGAGGCCCGCCTCGAGCGCATCGGACCCGGTTTCGGCGAGCGTTACCTCGAGCCCCGCCGCGGCAATGGCGGCCGCGATGCCGCTGCCCATCGTGCCGCCGCCGATCACGCCGATGCGGGCCATGGGCGCGGGCTCGATGCCGCGGAGAGCGGCCGGGCGCACTGCGGCACGCTCGGCGAAGAAGAGATGGCGCAGGGCCGCGGCCTCGTCCGAGCCGCGCAGCCTCAGGAAAGTCTCGCGCTCGGCGCGCAGGCCGGCGGCGAAGCCCTCTGCCACGCCCACGTGGATCGCCTCGAGCGCCGCGACGGGTGCGGGGTTGCCCCGGGCCGCTTTGGCGATGCGCGCGCGGGCCTCCTCCCAGAAGGCGGGCCCGGGATCGGCGAGCGAAGCCGCGCCGGCCGGCTGGGGCAGGGGACCGTCGAGGGTGCGGGCGAAGGCCTGCGCCTCGGCGATCAGATCGCCCGCCGCGATCCGGTCCGCGAGGCCCGCGTCCTGCGCCTCATTGGCCGAAAGGGTGCGACCCGCGGTGATGACCTCGATGGCGGGGGCGAGGCCGATCCGCCGCGGCAGGCGCTGCGTGCCGCCTGCGCCGGGGATGAGGCCCAATGCAGTCTCGGGCAAGCCGAGCCGGGCCTCTTTCGCGAAGATCCGGTAATGGCAGCCGAGCGCCAGCTCGGCCCCGCCGCCGAGGGCGGCGCCGTTCAGCGCGGCGACCCAGGGCTTCCGCGCCGCCTCGATGGCCGCGATCACGTCGGGCAGATGCGGCTCCTCGGGCGGGCGGTCGAACTCGCCGATGTCCGCGCCGCCGACGAAGACCCGGCCTTCGCCTGTCAGCACCACGGCGCGCACGCTGTCGTCGGCCTCCAGCTCGGACGCCAGGGCGGCGAGTTTCTGGCGGACGGCGCGGCCGAGCGCGTTGACCGGAGGGTTGGCAAGGGTCAGGAGCGCGATCTGGTCGATGTCCCTGCGCCGGATGAGGTCGGTGGTCATGGTGCCTTGGGCCTTTCGATGATCTTGCCACAGAGGATGCCAGATCCCGGCCGACCCGGGGGCGGCCACGGCCAGATTAACCATGGCAGAAAGGGGCGCGCAAGATTTTTGATTGATTGGGCAATCAAAAATGTTGACTTGTCCAGCCAGAGGGACCACAACTGACGGCGGAGGCGGTGCCCGGTTGCACGGGGCCGTCGGAGAATGACGCAAGGTGCGGATGACGGGGGGCGGCGATGGCGCTGAATGACGCGGCGAAAGCGGTCGGTGCGGTGGGCGCGGCGATGCGGGATCACGTTCTCCTGCCGGCGCAGGAGATGGCGAAGCTCGGGAAGGCGGCGCAGCCGGTGCTGACCCATGCCGAGGGCATCTATGTCTATGCCGAGGACGGCCGCCGCCTGATCGACGGGCCGGCGGGCATGTGGTGCGCGCAGGTGGGCTACGGCCGGCGCGAGATCGTCGATGCCATGGCGCATCAGGCGATGGTTCTGCCCTACGCCTCGCCCTGGTACATGGCATCGAGCCCCGCGGCGCGGCTGGCCCAGAAGATCGCCACGCTGACGCCGGGCGATCTCAACCGGATCTTCTTCACCACCGGCGGCTCGACCGCGGTGGACAGCGCGCTGCGCTTCTCGGAATTCTACAACAACGTGCTGGGCCGGCCGCAGAAGAAGCGCATCATCGTGCGCTACGACGGCTATCACGGCTCGACCGCGCTCACCGCCGCCTGCACGGGGCGCACCGGCAACTGGCCGAACTTCGACATCGAGCAGGACCGGATCTCTTTCCTGTCGAGCCCGAACCCCCGCCACGCGGGCAACCGCAGCCAGGAGGCCTTCCTCGACGATCTGGTGCAGGAGTTCGAGGACCGGATCGAAAGCCTCGGCCCCGACACGATCGCGGCCTTCCTGGCCGAGCCGATCCTCGCCTCGGGCGGCGTCATCATCCCGCCCAAGGGCTATCACGCGCGCTTCAAGGCGATCTGCGAGAAGCACGACATCCTCTATATCTCGGACGAGGTGGTGACGGGCTTCGGCCGCTGCGGCGAGTGGTTCGCCTCGGAAAAGGTGTTCGGGGTGGTGCCGGACATCATCACCTTCGCCAAGGGCGTGACCTCGGGCTACGTCCCGCTCGGCGGGCTCGCGATCTCCGAGGCGGTGCTGGCGCGGATCTCGGGCGAGAATGCCAGGGGAAGCTGGTTCACCAACGGCTACACCTACAGCAACCAGCCGGTGGCCTGCGCCGCGGCGCTCGCCAACATCGAGCTGATGGAGCGCGAGGGCATCGTCGATCAGGCGCGCGAGATGGCGGATCATTTCGCCGCGGCGCTCGCTTCGCTGCGCGATCTGCCGGGCGTGGCGGAAACCCGGTCGGTGGGCCTCGTGGGTTGCGTGCAATGCCTGCTCGACCCGACCCGTGCGGACGGCACGGCCGAGGACAAGGCCTTCACGCTGAAGATCGACGAGCGCTGCTTCGAGCTGGGGCTGATCGTGCGCCCGCTGGGCGACCTCTGCGTGATCTCGCCGCCGCTCATCATCTCGCGCGCGCAGATCGACGACATGGTGGCGATCATGCGGCAGGCGATCACCGAAGTGGGCGCGGCCCACGGTCTGACCGCGAAAGAACCGGCCGCCGTCTGAGGCGGCCGCGACGAAACTCCCTCCGACAGGATCCAGATGCTGCAAGAGATCGACTGGCACGCCCGCGCCAAAGCCGTGGCCCTTCCGAACCGCCCCTTCATCGACGGCCAGTATGTCGACAGCCTGTCGGGCGAGACCTTCGCCTGCATCTATCCGGGCGACGGGCGCCTGCTGACCGATGTGGCCTCGTGCAATGCCGCGGATGTGGATGTCGCGGTGCGCTCGGCGCGCAAGGCGTTCGAGTCAGGCGTCTGGTCGCGGATGGCCCCGGCCGACCGGCGGCGCATCCTGCTGCGCTTCTCCGAGCTGATCCTTGCCCACCGCGAGGAGCTGGCGCTGCTCGAGACGCTCAACGTGGGCAAGCCCATCGCCAACGCCTACAACGGCGACGTGGTGAGCGCTGCCGCCTGCATCGCCTGGTATGCCGAGGCGATCGACAAGGTCTATGGCGAGGTGGCGGCCACGGCGCATGACATGACGACGCTCGTCATGCGCGAGCCGCTGGGGATCGTGGCGGCCGTGGTGCCGTGGAACTATCCGATGTCGATGGCCGCCTGGAAGCTCGGGCCTGCGCTCGCCACCGGCAATTCGGTGATCCTGAAGCCCGCCGAACAATCGCCCTTCACCGCGCTGAAGTTCGGCGAACTCGCCATCGAGGCGGGGATGCCTCCGGGGGTCCTGAACGTGGTGCCGGGGCTTGGTCATATCGCAGGCAAGGCGCTCGGGCTGCATATGGATGTCGATTGCGTGGGCTTCACCGGCTCGACCGAGGTCGGCAAGTATTTCATGCAGTATTCCGGTCAGTCCAATATCAAGCGCATCGGGCTCGAGCTTGGGGGCAAGTCGCCTCAGGTGGTGCTGGCGGATTGCGACGATCTGGACGCGGCGGCGGCCGGGATCGCGGCCGGCATCTTTGCCAACACCGGACAGGTCTGCAACGCGGGCTCGCGCCTCATCGTGGACGAGACGATCCACGACCAGCTCCTCGAGAAGATCGCGGCTCAGGCCAAGGTCTTTGCGCCCGGCGATCCGCTCGACACCGCCACCCGCATGGGCTCGATGGTGAGCGAAGAGCAGATGGACCGCGTGCTGGGTTATATCGACGCCGGCCGCGCCGACGGCGCGCGACCCGTGCTCGGCGGCGGCCGGGTGAAGACCGAGACCGGCGGCTTCTACATCGAGCCCACGATCTTCGAGGGTGTGCGCAACGACATGAAGATCGCGCAGGAAGAGATCTTCGGGCCCGTGCTCTCGGCCATCCCGGTGAAGGGCTTCGATGAGGCGATGGCGGTGGCCAATGACACCGTCTACGGGCTCGCGGGCGCGGTCTGGACCGGGTCTGTGAAGAACGCCCATCGCGCGGCCAAGGCGCTCCGCGCGGGCGTGGTCTGGGTCAACTGCTTCGACCGCGGCTCGCTCGCCGTGCCCTTCGGCGGCTTCAAGCAATCGGGCTTCGGCCGGGACAAGTCGCTGCATGCGATGGACAAATACACGGACCTCAAGGCGGTCTGGTTCGCTCATTGACCCTCGCGCGCCCCGCCTGCGCTGCGGGCGGGGTGCCTTTCCCTATCGCCACGCCACTGACTGGAGTCCACCGATGTGGAAGGATGACGTCCTCGCCCAGACCGTCGTGCCCTATGAGGAGCGCCGCCGCCGGATCGAGGCCGAGCCCTTGCCGGAGAATATCGGGGCGCTCATCGACGCGGCCGCCGCGGAGGCCGGCGACCGGGTGGTGTGGAACTTCTTCGAGAGTGGCGAGACCCTCACATACGCCGAGATGCGCCGCAGGGTGAACGGGCTGGCCGCGAGCCTCGTGGCCCTCGGGATCGGCAAGGGCACCCATGTGGGGGTGATGCTGCCGAACGTCGAGGCCTTTCCGCTGACCTGGCTCGCGCTCGGGCGGATCGGAGCGGTGATGCTGCCGATCAATCCCGGCTATACGCCGCGCGAGATCGCCCATGTGATGAAGGTCGCCGAGGCGGAATGGGTGGTGACCCACGACAGCACGCGGGCCGTGCTCGACGAGGCGGACGCCGCGGGCTTGATCGCGCTGCCCGCGCAACGGCTGATCGTCGTGGGCCGGGCCGAGGGCGGGGCGCACGACTGGGCCGAGCTTGCATCGACGCCGCAGGACGCCTTCACCCCGCCCGAGCCGGTTGGGCATGACGATCTCCTGAACATCCAGTTCACCTCCGGCACCTCGGGCTTTCCCAAGGGCTGCATGCTCGGCCAGCGCTACTGGATCTCGGCCGGGAAGGTGAACGCCTTCCGCGACGGCCGGACCTACCGGCGCATCCTCGCCTCGACCCCTTTCTTCTACATGGATCCGCAGTGGCTCCTGCTGATGACGCTCTATCAGCGCGGCACCCTGTTCGTTGCGGCCCGGCAATCGACCAGCCGCTTCTCGGGCTGGCTTGTTGAGCATGAGATCGACTTCTGCCTGCTGCCCTGGGTGCTGCACGGCATGGCGCCGCAGCCGCATGACGCGCACAACCGGGTCGTGCGCGCCAACATCTACGGCTGCCCGCGCGACCTGCACCGCGGGCTCGAAGAGCGGTTCGACCTGAACGCCCGCGAGGCTTTCGGCATGACCGAGATCGGCCCGGCGATGTTCGCCCCCATCGAGCGCGCGGACAAGGTGGGCTCGGGCTCTTGCGGGCTGCCGTGTCCGTTCCGCGAATGCCGCATCGTGGGCGAGGACGGCCAGCCCGTCGCGCGGGGCGAGATCGGCGAACTGCAGATCCGCGGCCCGGGCATCATGCTCGGCTATTACAACAATCCCGAGGCCACGGCCGAGGTGCTGAAGGACGGCTGGTTCTCTTCGGGCGACCTGTTCCGCCAGGATGAGGACGGGTTCTTCCACATCTTGGGCCGCAAGAAGGACATGATCCGCCGCTCGGCCGAGAACATCGCCGCGCGTGAGGTCGAGACGGTGCTGGCCGCAGCGCCCGGAGTGGCCGAGGTGGCGGTGGTGGGCGTGCCCGATCCGCTGCGCGGCGAGGAGGTCAAGGCCTGCATCCGCCTGAAGGAGGGTGTAGTCGCCGATGCCGCGATCCTTGAGGGCATCGTGGCCACCGCACAGGCCGGGCTCGCCCCCTTCAAGGTGCCGCGGTTCTACGCCTTCGTCGAGGATTTCCCTCGCACCGCCTCGCTCAAGATCGCCAAGCCGCGGATCACCGCGGGCGTCGCCGACCTGCGCGCGGGCAGCTACGACCGCGCCACCGGGGAATGGATCCCCGCGACCGAGGGAGCCTCCGCATGAGCCCGCCGTATGATGCGATCATCGTGGGCGGCGGCCACAACGGGCTGACCTGCGGCGCCTATCTCGCGCGCGCGGGCGTGAAGGTTCTGGTGGTGGAACGTCAGCCCGTTGTCGGCGGCGCGGCGGTGACGGGCGAGATCGCGCCCGGCTACCGCAGTTCGCTCGCCTCCTATTATCAGGGGCTTCTGCAGCCGAAGGTCATCCTCGATCTCGAATTGCAGAAATATGGCTTCGAGGTGATCCCCGCCGCGCCCACCGTCTTCGCGCTCGAGGGCGGGCGCACCTTTACGATGTGGGACGATCCGGAGCGGTTCGCGGCCGAGATCGCGAAATTCTCGAACATCGACGGCGCGGCCTATGCCGGCTATCGCGCGCACATGCTGAAGATCGCGCCGCACATGAAGCAGCTTCTGTGGGAGGTGCCGGTCGATCCCGGCAGCGGCAAGATCCGGGATCTGAAGCGGCTCGCGGGCTTCGTCTGGCGCTTCCGCAAGGTCGGGCCGCAATTCTACGACATCTACAATCTCCTCACGATGAGCGCCTGGGACTATCTCTCGCGCTGGTTCACCTCCGACGAGGTGAAGCTGGTCCTGGGCTTCTTCGCCGGCGGGGGCGGGGCCAATTCCAGCCTGAAGACACCCGGTTCGGCCTATATGCTCGCGCGCGGCATCGTGCGCGACGGCGGCACCGCCGCGGGGCCCGCCGGCTTCATGAAGGGCGGGATGGGCGCCATTTCCGACGCGATCCGCCGCTCGGGCGAGGCGCATGGCATGGAGGTGCGCACCTCCTGCCCGGTGGAGAGGATCCTTGTCGAGAACGGCCGCGCCACGGGCGTGCGGCTGGAGGGCGGCGAGGAGATCCGCTCGAAGATCGTGATCGCCAATGCCACCGCCCGGACGACCTTCACCAAGCTTCTCGATCCCGCCGAACTCCCCGAGGAATTCAACCGCGACATCCGCAACATCCGCTGCGAGAGCACGGTCTTCCGGGTCAATCTGGCTCTCTCGGCGTTGCCCGAGGCGCCCATCTTCGGCCAGACCAATCCGCAGGGCGCCACCGTGCCCCAGATGACCATCGCGCCGAACGTGGCCTACATGGAGCGCGCCTGGCATCAGGCGCAGGGCGGCGAGATCGCCGAGGCGCCCTTCCTGATCGTCAAGGTCCCCTCGATCGTCGATCCGACGCTCGCGCCCGAGGGCCATCACATCATGAATGTCTTCGGCGGTCATGCGCCCTACACGCTCGCGCGGGGCGACTGGGACAGCCGCCGCGAGGAGCTGTGGGGCCGGGCGCTGGCCGTGCTGAAGAGCCAGTTCCCGGACATCGAGGACAAGATCCTGCATCGACAGATCCTGACGCCGCTGGACCTCGAGCGGATCTTCGATCTGCCGAACGGCCATGTCCATCACGGCGAGATCAGCGCGGACCAGATGTTCTTCCGCCGTCCTTCGCCGCAGTTCGCCGACTACCGCAGCCCGGTGGACCGTCTCTATCAGGCCTCGGCCTCGGTCCACCCCGGCGGCGGCGTGACCGGCGTTCCGGGCCACAATGCGGCGAAAGTCATCCTCGAAGACCGCCGGAAATGGAGCTGACCCGATGCTGATCGATTTTTCCTCGCGTCCGCCGCACCCGGATTTCTCGCCCGCCGCCCCGCATCTGGAGAATTACCGCCGGGTCTATCAGGCGAGCGAGCGCCGCTCGGCCGCCTCGGATGCGGCGCAGGGGCTCGACAGCTGGCTCGAGACCTACGAGCGGCTCGGCGCGCGCCATGTGGTGCTGAAGGCGCGCGATCTCACCACGACCTTCGGTTTCCAGATCTCCAACGAGGCGGTGGCCGAGTTCATCCGGGCGCACGGCCCGCGCTATGTGGGCTTCGCCGGCGTCGATCCCTGGCAGGCCGATGCGGTGGACCGCTTCGATCACGCGATCCGCCATCTCGGGCTGCGGGGGCTCAACCTGCAATGTTTCGAGCTGAAGATGCGCCCCGACGACGAGCGGCTCTTTCCGCTCTACGAGAAGGCCATCGACCTCGGCGTGCCGGTGAACATCCATTGCGGCATCAACTTCTCGACCCACACGCCCATGTCGATCGGCCGCCCAGAATATCTCGACAATGTCATGGTGCGCTTCCCGGAGTTGCGCGCCGTGGCCTCGCCGCCCGGCTGGCCCTGGGTGCAGGAGCTGATCGGCGTCGCCTGGCGCCATCCCAACCTCTCCATCGGGGTCCTGGCCGTCCGGCCGAAACTTCTCGCCAAGGCGCATTCGGGCTACGAGCCGCTGCTGCAATACGGCCGCACCCTCCTGAAGGAGAAGATCATCTTCGGATCGGCTTTTCCAATGATGCCGGTCGAGACAGCTTTGGCCGAACTCGACACGCTGGGGCTCGATGCGGACACGCGCCGGCTCTGGCTCCATGACAATGCGGCGGGGCTTCTGGGGCTCGAACCTGCCGGAACTTGACATTGACTTTCCGCCCTTTATTCCCGAGGGGACTGCGCCGCTCCCCGATCCTGCCGCAAAGTGACCAGAGCTCCCATGACCGAGCCGAAACCGAGAGCGAAACGCAGCGGCACTGCCCCGACGAGGACCCGCGACGATCAGGTCGTGGACCGGCGCCGGTCGCTGTTGAAGGCGGCGGTGAAGGTGATCTCGAAGCGCGGTCTGACGGGCGTCACCATCAACTCCATCGCCGCCGAGGCGCAATGCTCCTACGGCGTGGTCGCCTTCCACTTCCAGTCGAAGGAAGGCATCATCTTTGCCGCGCTGGATCATTCTGCGGCGGAATACGAGGCCTATCTGGCCCAGTTGAACGCCTCGCAGCGCGGTCCGGCCGAGCGGATCCGGCACATGATCGACACGGACTTCAGCCGCAAGGCGGCCGGTCACGAGTCCATCGCCCTCTGGCTCGCCTTCTGGGCCGAGGCTGCGCGGGTGCCCAGCTTCCGCAAACGCTGTGCGGCGCTCCGGGTGCAGTATAACGAGGCGGTGGCCGCCGATGTGGCCGAGCTTGCGGCGCTGCGCGGGCGGGCGGTCGAGGCCGAGCAGGTGGCGCTGACGCTGAACGCCATGATCTCGGGGCTCTGGGTCGAGAACCTGCTCCTGCCCATCACCGTCGCCGAGGGGCAGAAGCGCGGCCACGACGCTGCCACGGCCTATCTGCGGCTGATCTTCCCCGAGGATTTCTGAACCCCGGGGGCGTGGCCCGCGCCTCAGCCGCGCGCCGCCTCGAAGCCTTCCAGCAGGTGGACGACATTCTCGCCGATCGCCTCGATGGCATAGCCGCCCTCCATCGCGAAGAGGGTGGGCAGGCCGAGGGCGGCGATCATCGCGCCGATCTGCGGATAATCCCCGCTCTCCAGCCGGAAATGCGAGATCGGATCGCCCGCGAACGTGTCCACGCCCAGCGAGACCACCAGCCGGTCGGGGGCGAACGCGCGGATCCGCGCCAGTCCCTCGGTCAGCGCGCGGCGGTAGGCCGCGAAATCCGCGCCCCAGGGCAGGGGCAGGTTCAGGTTCGTGCCCTCTCCGTCACCCTCGCCGGTCTCGTCCGCAAAGCCGATGTAATAGGGGTATTCCTGCACCGGGTCGCCGTGAACCGAGACGGTCAGCACGTCGCCGCGGTCGTAGAAGATGTCCTGCGTCCCGTTGCCGTGGTGATAATCGATGTCGAGCACCGCCACCCGCGCCGCACCGAGGCTGCGGAACTGCTGCGCGGCGATCGCGGCATTGTTGAGGAAGCAGTAGCCGCCGAAATAGTCGCGCCCGGCATGGTGCCCCGGCGGGCGGCAGAGGGCGAAGGCCGCGGGCTCGCCCGCCTCGATCAGCGCCACGCCGGTCAGGCCGCAATCGACGGCCGCCCGCGCCGCCTCCCAGGTGCCGGCGAGGATCGGGCTGCTCATGTCGACGGCATAGCGCCCGAGTTCCGCCCCCGGCCGGACAGTCGGGATCGACCGCGACCGGCGCGGCGGCCAGAGATTGGGATAGGCCGGGATCGGCCCCATCTCGGCCGTCCAGCTCTCCCAGGCGCCTTCCAGGAACCGCACGAAGGCCGCGTCATGGACGGCCAGCACGGGCCCGAGGTCGAACGGCTCGGGCGCCATCACCGGCCCGAGGCCCGCGCGGGTGACGGCGGCCCGCACAAGCTCGGCCCGGCGGGGGATCTCGAAGGCCTCGACCCAGCCGCCGCGGTAGAATTCGCGCTCCACGCTCTGCAACGCGTGCTTTTCGGAGAAGATCGTTTTCATGGGGGCCTCAGAAGGGCAGGGAGGGGCGGGTGGCGTCGGTGCCATACCAGCCGCCGGTGGCGGCCTCGTAGGCGAGGCCCGCGGTGAAGACGGTCTGGTCGTCGTAGGTCCGGCCCACCAGCTGAATGCCGGTCGGCACGCCGTTCGGGGCATGGCCCGAGGGCACGGAGAGGACCGGGCAGCGGCTGAGCATGTTGAAGGGCCAGGCCATGGTCCAGCCGAGATAGGAATCGATCTGCTGCCCGTTGATGACCAGCGGATCGGAGAAATCGAACTCGGCCGGCACGGCGGGGATCGCGAGCGTGGGGCAGAGGAACAGGTCGAACCCTTCCATCATCGGGCCGAAATGCGACCAGATCCGCCCCTCGACCTCCATCCCCGCGAGATAGTCGCGGGTGGTGGTGGCGAGCGACTCGCGGGCGAAGCGGCGGGCGTAGGAGGTCAGCCGGTCCTCCCGCTCGTCCAGATACTCGGCGAGCCAGGCGCCGAAGAGCGCCCTGTGATGGGTGGCGGCGGCCCGATAGACCTCCCAGGACCAGGGGAGCGCCACCTCCGTGACCTCGGCGCCGAGCGTGCGGAACACCTCCAGCGCGGCGAGCGTGTTGGCCCGAACCGCCCTGTCGATCTCCATGAAGCCGAAATCCAGCGAATAGGCGATCTTCCAGCCCTTCACCCCCGACCGGTCGAGGCGCAGCTCGAGCTTCGGCTTCAGCGAGGCGATGTCTTCGGGATGCGGCCCGGCGAGCACGTTCTGCATCAGCAGGCAATCCTCGACCGTGCGCGCCATGGGGCCGGGATGGTTGTAGGGATCGAGGTTGAAGGGCGGCGTGGAGGGCACGCGGCCGTAGGGCGGCTTGAAGCCCACGACCCCCGAGGCCGATGCGGGGATCCGGATCGAGCCGCCGATGTCCGAGCCCGTGGCCAGCGGTGCGAGGCCCGCCGCCAGCGCCACCCCGGAACCGCCCGAAGAGCCGCCGGGCGTGAAGGCGGGGTTCCACGGATTGCGGGTCACGCCCCATTGCCGCGAGTGGCAGAAGGGGGCGCAGGAGAATTCCGGCGTGGTGGTGCGGGCATGGATCACCGCGCCCGCCTCCACCAGCCGCTGCACGACCGGCGCGCTCTTCGCCGCCACATGGTCCGCATAAAGGAGCGAGCCGTAGGTGGTGACCTTGCCCGCCATCATGGTCTCGTCCTTGAGCGCGGTCGGAACGCCGTCGATCCTGCCCGGTTTCTGCGCGCCCGACATGTAGCGCGCCTCGGACTGCCGCGCGGCCTCCAGCGCCTCCTCGGCATAGGTGAAGCAGACCGCGTTCAGCGTGGTGGCACTGGCCTCGATCCGCGAGAGCAGCTCGCTCACAACCTCGACCGGCGAGATTTTCCGGGCGGCGTAAAGAGCTGTCAGTTGCGTGGCGCCGAGATAGGCGAGGGAGGTGTCGGACATGCTGGGATGGGCCTCGGGCAGGGGTGCTTGCGAGGCATTCTGGCGGTTGCTCGATTGATTGGTCAATCAGTTTGTTGACAGGTTCCGATTTCCGCGTATCGTCGCTTTGACAAGATCGCCGGCGCGACGGATGGCTGCCCAAGACAGCCGCAACCCGGTGGGACTTCCAACGATAACCGAATCTGACAGGGTGAACACATGAACAAATCGCACCACCTGATGATGGACGATCTGGTCACGCGACTGCGACGCGGACAGCTGTCGCGCCGCGAGTTTCTGGCCCGCAGTTCGGCGCTGCTGGCGGCCGGGGCCGTGGTCGGCCTGCCGGGTGGATTGCGTGCGCAGGAGGCCGCGCCCAAGGCCGGGGGCTTCATGCGTCTGGGCCTGCACAATGCCTCTCAGAACGATAATCTCGACCCCGGCAGCTGGTCGACGAGCTGGACCGGCGCCTCGTTCAACGGCGGTGTCTATAACAACCTTGTCGAGATCCTGCCCGACGGCTCGGTCGCGGGCGATCTCGCCGAGAGCTGGGAGGCCGAGCCCGGCGCAAAGGTCTGGCGCTTCAAGCTGCGGTCGGGCGTGACCTTCCACAACGGCAAGAGCCTCGACGCCGAAGATGTGCGCCAGTCGCTCGAACACCACATGAAGCCGGACTCGACCTCCGGGGCGCGCGCCATCGTCGAGCAGATCGAGACGATCGAGGTCGAGGGGTCGGATACGGTCCGCATCACCCTCTCGGAGGGCAATGCCGATCTGCCCTATCTGCTGTCCGACTATCACCTGTCGATCTATCCGGCCCTCGACGGCGGCGGGATCGACATGGAGAGCGCCAACGGCACCGGGGCCTTCACCCTCGAGAGCTTCGAGCCGGGCATCGCCACCCGCCTCAAGCGCAACCCGAACTATCACAAGAACAACAAGCCCTATCTCGACGAGGTGGAGTTCATCAACATCACCGACGCCACGGCCCGGCTGAACGCGCTGCTGACGGGCGAGGTCGATTTCATCCAGGATCTCGACATCCGCAACGTGGCGATGGTCGAGCGCAGCGGCGATTTCTCGGTGCAGCGCATCCCGAGCCTGCGCCATTTCACCTTCGACATGGACACGCGCGTCGCGCCCTTCGACAATCCCGACGTGCGGCTGGCGCTGAAACATGCGCTCGACCGGGACGACGTGATCGAGAAGGTGTTCCTGGGCGAGGCCACGAAGGGCAACGACAATCCGGTGGCCTCGATCCAGAAGTTCCACCACGAACTGCCCGCGCGCGACTACAGCGTCGAGAAGGCCAGGGAGCATCTGGCGAAGGCCGGGCTCGATCAGGTCAGCGTTGATCTGTCGGTCGCCGAGAATGCCTTTGCCGGCGCCATCGAAGCGGCGACGCTCTACCAGCGGCATGCGGCCGAGGCCGGCATCACGATCAATATCGTCCAGGAGGCGGCCGACGGCTACTGGGAGAATGTCTGGCGCAAGAAGCCCTTCTGCGCCGTCGATTACTTCGGCCGCGCCACGGTCGACTGGCTCTTCTCGACGAGCTATGTCACCGGGGCGCCCTGGAACTCGGGCTGGTCGAACGCGCGGTTCGACGAACTGCACCAGATGGCCCGCGCCGAGACCGACGAGGCCAAGCGCATGGCCTGCTACGCCGAGATGCAGGAGATCCTGCGCGACGACGGCAATGTCATCACGGTGGCCTTCGTGAGCTGGCGCAATGCCGTCTCGAACCGCATCGGCTTCGGCGAGGTCGGCGGGCTGATGCCGCTCGACAACATGCGGATGTGCGAGCGGTGGTGGGTCAAGGACTGAGGCCCGGCCGGTCCGTTCCCGGGAAGCGCGGCGCGCGCCGGGCTCACGTTCCGACATTATCGTTCAGGGCGGAGGAAACCTGATGCGCTACCCCACGGGCCCCATCGGCGGGCCGATCCCGGTGCGGGCCCTGGGCCTCGCACCCTCGCGGCGGGCCTTTCTCGGCGGCGCGGCCGTCCTGGCCGGCGCCTTCTGCCTGCCCGCCTCGCTCCGGGCCGAGGAAGGGCCGAAGCGGGGCGGCCGGCTGCGCTACGGCGTCAATGACGGCTCGCAGCAGGATTCGCTCGAGCCCGGAAGCTGGGCGACGGTGATGTGCGGCGCGGCCTTCAACGGGGCGCTCTGCAACAACCTCGTCGAGCTTTTGCCGGACGGGTCGCTGGCGGGCGATCTGGCCGAACGCTGGGAGGAGGCGGAGGGGGCGACCCGCTGGACCTTCACGCTGCGCAAGGGCGTGACCTTCCACGACCGCCGCCCCTTCACGTCCGAGGATGCGCGGCAATCGCTGCTTCACCACATGGGCGAAGACAGCACCTCGGGCGCGCTCGCCATCGTCAGCCAGATCAAGGAGATCGCGGTCGAGGGCGAGGACCGGCTGATCGTGACACTCACGCAGGGCAATGCCGACTTCCCCTATCTGCTGTCGGACTATCACCTGTCGATCTTCCCGGCGAAGGAGGGGGGCGGCATCGACTGGGAAAGCGGCATCGGCACCGGCGCCTTCCGGCTGGACAGTTTCGAGCCCGGCGTCGCGGTCCGGCTGGTCCGCAATCCCCGCTATCACAAGCCGGGCCTGCCGCATTTCGACGAGGTCGAGTTCATCGCGATCCCCGACCGGGCGGCCCGGCTGAATGCGCTGCTGACCGGCGAGGTCGATGTGATCGAGGATCTCGACATCCGCAACGTCCCCCTCATCGAGCGCAACCCCGATCTGGTGCTGCACCGCACGCCGAGCCTGCGGCACCTGACCTTTGACATGAACTGCCAGACGGCGCCCTTCGACCATCCGGCGGTGCGTCAGGCCCTGAAGCTCAGCCTCGACCGCGAGGATGTGATCGCCAAGGTCTTCCTCGGCGAGGGCGAGACCGGCAACGACAATCCGGTGGCGCGGATCATGCCCTTCCGGGCCGAGACGCCGCCCGAGCACCGCTACGACCCCGAGGCCGCGCGGGCGCTTCTGGCCGAGGCCGGGATCGAGGGGCTCACGGTCGATCTCTCGGTCGCGGAGTCGGCCTTCCCCGGCGCGGTCGAGGCGGGGGTGCTGTTCCGCGAGCATGCGGCGCGCGCCGGCATCACCATCAACCTCGTGCAGGAGGCCGATGACGGCTACTGGGACAATGTCTGGCTGGTGAAGCCTTTCAACGCCGCGGACTGGTATGGGCGGGTCACGCTCGACTGGCTGTTCGCGACCTCCTACACCTCCGACGCGCCCTGGAACAACACGGGCTTCCGCAACTCCCGATTCGACGAGTTGCATGCGGCGGCGCGGTCGGAGACCGATCCGACCACGCGGGGCGCGCATTATGCCGAGATGCAGCAGATCCTGCATGACGAGGGCGGCGTGATCACGGTGGCCTTCGTCTCCTGGCTTCTCGCCATGTCCCGTGCCATCGGCCATGGCGAGACCGGAGGGATCCTGCCCGCCGACAATCACCGCTGCGCCGAGCGATGGTGGCGCACCGACATCTGATGCCTTCGGGTGGGCGGACCTGCCCGACCGTGCCCTCTCACCCGATCCCTGCCGGAGACTGCCGAGTATGAACAGAACTTCCCATCCGATCTTGTCCATGGTGGTCAGTCGGGTCGGTCTGGGGCTTCTCAGCCTCCTTATCGTGTCTCTGGTGATCTTCTTTTCCGTAAGCCTGCTGCCGGGCAGCTATGCCTCGGCCATCCTCGGGCAGAATGCGACGCCCGAGGCGGTGGCGGCTCTCGAGACGAAGCTCGGCCTCGACCGGCCGGCGCTCTGGCGCTACCTGAGCTGGCTCGGCGCGGCGGCGACGGGCGAGCTCGGCCAGTCCTTCGCCGGCCGGCCGGTGATGGCGGTGCTGGGGCCGCGGCTGCTCAACACGATCACGCTGGCCTCGATCACGGCCGCCATCGCCGTGCCGCTCGCGATCACGCTCGGCGTGATCTGCGCGCGGTTCCGCGGCCGGTTCATCGACCGCTTCCTGTCAACCTCGACGCTCGCCTCGATCTCGCTGCCCGAATTCTTCGTGGCCTATCTCATGATGATGATCTTCGCCGTGAAGCTGCAGTGGTTTCCCTCGATGGCGGGGATCCGCAACAGCATGGATCTGGGCGAGCAGCTCTACCGCATGGTGCTGCCGATCCTGACGCTTCTCCTCGTCATCCTCGCGCACATGATCCGCAACACGCGCGCGGCGATCCTGTCGGTGATGTCGAGCCCCTATGTCGAGATGGCGCGGCTGAAGGGCGAGTCCGAGGGCCGGGTCGTGATGCGTCAGGCGCTGCCCAACGCCATCGGCCCCATCGCGAGCGTGGTGGCGCTGAACCTCGCCTATCTCATCTCCGGCGTCGTCGTGATCGAGGTGGTCTTCGTCTATCCGGGCGTGGGGCAGGCGATGATCGATGCGGTGCGCAACCGCGACGTGCCGGTGATCCAGGCCTGCGCGCTGATCTTCGCCACGGCCTACATCGGCTTCAACCTGTTGGCGGACATCGTCTCGATCGTCAGCAATCCGCGCCTGCTGCATCCGCGCTGAGAGAGGGGTATCATGGACCAGAGCATCGACGCCCGCCCCGCCACGCCGTCGCGCCTGACCCGCGCCCGCAGGCTCCTCGCAACCGCGCCCTTCACCGCGCGACTGGGAATGGTCCTCCTCGCGATCTACGCCTTCGTTGCGATCTTCGCGCCCTGGATCGCGCCCTATGGCGAGGTCGAGGTGGTCTCGCGCATACCCTTCGACGGCTGGAGCGCCGAGCATCTGCTGGGCACCGACCAGCTCGGCCGGGATTTCCTGTCGCGGCTGATCTTCGGCGCGCGGAACTCGATCTCCATCGCCCTCGTGACCACGCTGATCTCCTTCGGGATCGGCTGCCTGCTCGGTGTCTTTTCGGCGCTGATCGGCGGCTTCGTCGATCAGGCGATCTCGCGCTTCGTGGATGCGCTGATGTCGGTGCCGGATCTGATCTTCATCCTGATGATCCTGTCGATCTTCGGCAATTCGATTCCGAACCTCATCCTCATCATCGCCGTGCTGACCTCGACCCGCTTCTTCCGCATCTCGCGCGCGGCGGCGCTGAACGTGGCGAGCCTCGATTTCGTCGAGGCGGCCCGGGTGCGCGGTGAAAACCTGCTCTGGATCTCGGTCCACGAGGTGTTCCCGAACGTGCTGCCGCTGATCCTGTCCGAGCTCGGGATGCGCTTCTGCTTCATCTTCCTGTCCATCGCGGCGCTCTCCTTCCTCGGCGTGGGCATCCAGCCGCCGATGGCGGAATGGGGCTCGATGGTCCGGGACAATGCGGCCCTCATCAACATGGGCGATATCACGCCGCTGATCCCGGCGGCCTCCATCGCGCTCCTCGCGATTGCGGTCAATTTCGTGGTCGACTGGCTGCTGAACCGGGTCAGCGGCCTGAACGAGGAGGGCTGAGCCATGGCTTCCGACCAATCCCCCGCCGTCCTCGAGATCCGCGACCTGAGGATCGAGGCGAAATCCTCGGACCACTGGTCCCAGATCGTCCGGGGAGTGAGCCTGACCCTGCGCAAGGGCGAGGTGCTGGGGCTTGTGGGGGAATCCGGCGCTGGCAAATCCACGGTGGGGCTCGCGGCCCTCGGCTACCTGCGGCCCGGAGCGCGTGCGAGCGGCGGCTCGGTGCGGCTGATGGGCACCGAGCTTCTCGCCATCCCCGAGGAACAGCGTCGCCGCCTGCGCGGCACGAAGGTGGCCTATGTGGCGCAGAGCGCGCAGGCGGCCTTCAATCCGGTGCATCGCTTGATGGATCAGATCACGTTGGTGGCGGTGGATCGCGGCGGCCTCTCGCGCGCGGAGGCCGAGAAACGGGCGGTGGCCCTCTTCACCGCGCTGCAGCTGCCCGACCCGCAGAATTTCGGCGCGCGCTACCCGCATCAGGTGTCGGGCGGCCAGCTGCAGCGGGCGATGGTGGCGATGGCCATGATCTGCAATCCGGCGCTGATCGTCTTCGACGAGCCGACCACCGCGCTCGATGTGACGACGCAGGTCGAGGTGCTGATCTCGATCCGCAAGGTGATCGCGGAGTTCGGCGTGGCCGCGATCTATATCACCCACGATCTGGCGGTCGTGGCGCAGATCGCCCATCGCGTGGCGGTCCTGCGCTATGGCGAGGTGGTGGAGGAGGCGCCGATCGCCGCGATCATGGATCACCCCGAGCATCCCTACACGCAGAGCCTCTGGGCGGTCCACGAGATGCCCGCGAACGACCCGGAAACCCAGGAGACGCCCCGCGCGCCGCTTCTGTCGGTCGAGGGTCTCGGCGCGCGCTTTGGCACGTTCGAGGTGCTTCAGGACATCGACCTGCGGATCGGGCGCGGCGAGACGGTGGCGCTGGTGGGCGAATCCGGCTCCGGCAAGTCGACGCTCGGCCGGGTGATCGCGGGGCTGAAGGCGCCCTCGGCGGGGCGGGCCCTCTTCGACGGGGCGGCGCTGCCCCCAAAGCTGCGGCAGCGCCCGCTCGAGCTGTTGCGCCGCATCCAGATCATCTACCAGTCGGCCGATACGGCGCTGAACCCGCGCCAGACGGTGCGCGCCATCGTGGGCCGGCCGCTGACCCTCTATCAGGGGTTGCGGGGCGTCGCGCGCGAGAAGCGGCTGATCGAGCTTCTGCGCATGGTCGAGCTTGATGCGAGCCATGCCGACCGGCTGCCCGGCCAGCTCTCGGGCGGCCAGAAGCAGCGCGTGGCCATCGCGCGGGCGCTGGCGGCGGAGCCGGAACTCATCATCTGCGACGAGATCACCTCGGCGCTCGACAAGGTGGTGCAGGCCGACGTGCTGCGGATGATGATCGGGCTGAAGGAACGTCTGGGCGTGTCCTACCTGTTCATCACCCACGACCTCGAGGTGGTGCGCGCCATTGCGGACCGGGTGGTTGTGATGCAGCACGGCCGCATCGTGGAGCAGGGCGAGAAAGGCAGGGTCTTCGCGCCGCCGCACGAGCCCTACACCGGGCGGCTCCTGGCCTCGGTCCCGGACATGGCGGTGGGCTGGCTCGACCGGATCATCGCGGGCCGCGCGGCCTGACCCGCGGGCCTTGCGGATCCTGCGGCGGTGAACCTCAGGGCCTGTGGTGCGGGTGGCGTGACCCTCAAGTGGGCCATCCCCTTGCCGGAGCCGGCCCGTTGCGCACATATCGCGTCGCAAAGGCAGAGCGCGAGGACGAGATGACAGTGCGGGAAACGGTAAGAGCGTGGATTGAGGCGCCGGCGGTGCGGCAGGGGATCATCGCGGTGATCCTTCTGAATGCGGTCCTGCTGGGGATGGAGACATCGCCCACCCTGATGGCCGCGGCCGGATCGCTGATCCTGACGCTGGACCGGCTGTGCCTTGCGATCTTCGTGCTGGAGCTGGCCCTGAAGATCTATGCCGAGCGGCTGCGGTTCTTCCGCTCGGGCTGGAATCTCTTCGACTTCGTGATCGTGGGCATCAGCCTGTTCCCGGTTGGGCAGGGACTGTCGGTGCTGCGCGCGATGCGCATCCTGCGGGTGCTGCGGGTGATCTCGGTCGCGCCGCGGCTGCGCCGGGTGGTCGAGGGCTTCATCACCGCGCTGCCCGGCATGGGTTCGGTCTTCCTGCTGATGGCGATCATCTTCTACATCGCGAGCGTCATGGCGACCAAGCTGTTCGGCACGGCCTTTCCCGAGTGGTTCGGCGACATCGGCCAGTCGGCCTATTCGCTGTTCCAGATCATGACGCTGGAAAGCTGGTCGATGGGCATCGTGCGCCCGGTGATGGAGCTTTATCCCTATGCCTGGGCCTTCTTCGTGCCCTTCATCATGGTCACGACCTTTGCGGTCGTGAACCTGCTGGTGGGCCTTATCGTCAACTCGATGCAGGACGCCCATTCCGCCGAGGATGTCTCGCGGACCGATGCCTACCGCGACGAGGTGCTGACGCGCCTTGCCGCCATCGAGGCGCGGCTGACCGCGGGCGACGAGACGCGCGGCTGACCGCCAACGCCCCCTCCTGGGCGATGAGCGCCGACACGGTGCAGGTGTGGAGAGCGCCGCTTCGGGATCGAGCCGCTGGAGGTTCCGGATCTCCCCGCCCGCGTCGAGGATCCGGACGGCGAGGCGGCTTGCGAGGCCCCGGTGTATGCCCATGGCGCCGGCCACCCCCGGACCGGCGGACATGCCATGCCCAGGAACGATGCAGGGGCCGCTATGACCAACCTTTCCGCCACCCCCTCGGCAGCGCCGCACCGTGCGGTTGGGCGCCGCCGGTCGGGCGGATTGTGCGTTCGCTTCGGGATGACGCCTTCAATGTCCACCACCTACGGAACACGATCGCCGTCCTCGGAACCGTTGCCGTCATCAGAGCCCATCGGCGACATGTACCGCTTGTTGCGTGACGGAGATCAACTGCGCCAGCCTCGCGGCCTCGCGGTTGATGTCGTGCCGCTCCAGCACGCGGAGGCGCGCGAGGCGGCCCATCTCGGCCAGAATATCGAGCGGCGTCTCGGCGAGGCGCTTGATCGCACGGGCGAGCGCCGTCGCATCTCCGGCCGGCACGAGATGACCCGTCTCCTCGGGCAGAACCAGCTCGGGGATGCCGGCGACCATCGTGCCGATCACCGGACGACCGGCGGCCATCGCCTCCATCACGACCATCGGCAAGCCCTCGGCAAAGGAGGGCAGGATCAGCGCCTGCGCCGCGGCCAGCTCTTGACGGACCCGGCTCTCGTCGGTCCAGCCGGTGAGGGTGACACGGCGCGCAAGCCCCCGCTCGGCGATCATCGCCTCGATCCGGCCGCGCAGGGGACCGTCTCCCACCAGCGTGAGATGCAGGTCGGGAAGTTGCGGAGCGGCCAGTGCAATGGCCTCGATCAGGAGCGCGAAGCCCTTCTGCTCGGTGATCCGGCCGACCGCGACGAGGCGCGGCCCGGTGGCGGGCAGGGGCAGGCTCTCGGGGAAGGCTTCGGGCTCGATCCCGCAATGGACGACATGGATGCGCCGCCAGTCGGCCGGCTCGGCCCACCTGTAGAGCTGGCTGCGCCCATAGGAGCTGATGGCCACCGTGAAGGCCGCGCGTTGCATCTTGATCGTCAGGTTGAGGGCAACGGGGGAGTCGAACTCGTCGGGACCGTGAACGGTGAAGCTGAAGCGGGGTCCGCCAAGCGCCTCGCACAGCATGGCGATGCTGGCGGCGGCGCCGCCGAAATGGGCGTGGACATGGGTGATGCCGAGCATCCGGGCCCGCTGGGCAAGATGGGCCGCGAAAAAGAGAAACACGGCATACCGGAGCCGGCCGCCCTGCGAGCCGCAGCGCGCTGCCAGCCGCATCCCGCCCCAGCCGTCCCGCGGGTGCCGGACCAGCCAGCCCAGGGCCGAGAGGAGGAGGCGAAGGGGCGGCTCGCGCAGCAGATGTTCGGTGGCGTCGTCCTCAACGAAATCGGCCGGATCCGCCAAGGCTGTACGTTCGCTGCGCACGGCGAAGCGGTGGATGCGGTGGCCCGCCCTCTCCAGCGCGCGGATCTCGCGGCGGATGAAGCTGTAGGAGGCGCGGGGATAGGTATTGACGAGATAACCAAGGCGCATTGCTGGAAAACCGGCGGAAGAATGATCCCTGAATAGGCCGCGCCCAGACCTCTGCCTAGTCCCGCGGCCGAGTGACGCTGCGGGAAGCGCCGTCTGCCGAATCATCCGAAAGCGGTGCGATTGCCACGATTGCGCCGCAAACCTTCCGCCAATTTGCGCAGATCACCCCTCAGCTTCAGCCATAGGATCAAAGCAGCAGAGGATTTGCCGATGGCCTTCGGAATCGTCTTCTCCAGCCTCGTCACGGGCCTGAGTCTCGCCGTCTGGGGGCTTTGGCAGGGCTACTCGATCCCCGCGGCGTTGCTTCTGCACATGATGGGGGGAACGCTCGGGGCCCTGCTGTTCCTCGGCATCGCCGTGATGCGCCCCACCGCGCGGCAGCCCTACCTGCGCGCCGAGGGCGGCGCGGCCAACTGAGGCGCCCGGTGTCAGACTTCCGCCGGTCGCCGGATCTCCTGCGCGGCCTCGAGCACCAGGGGATGCAGGCCAGCCCGCCCCTCGTCGATCAGCGCCAGCAATTGCCGGCGCATCCGCGGCTCCCAGAAATCGTTGATGTGGGCCGCGGTGCCTGCGACGGCTTCCGCGCGCGGCCGGGACGCGAAGAAGGTGGCGATCTGGTTCGCCATGTAGATCAGCTTGTCAGGCGACATGGGCGGCCTCGTCGGGGGTGATGCGCTGGGGATGGGTGAAGACCTCGCAGCGGTCGCCGCGGGCCATGGCCACGAGAGTGAGGCCGGCGTCCTCGGCCATCCGCACCGCGTGCGCCGTCGGGGCCGAGACGGCGATCAGAACCGGCGCCCCGAGGCGGGCGCATTTCTGCACCATGTCGATCGACACCCGGGACGTCAGGACGACGGCTCCGCGCCCGGCGGCGACGCCCTGCCGAAGCAGCGCCCCGGCCAGCTTGTCGAGCGCATTGTGCCGGCCCACGTCCTCGCGCACGGCGACCAGCCCTTGTCCGGACATCCAGAACCCCGCCGCGTGAACCGCGCGCGTCGCGTCATGGAGCGGCTGGTGATCGACAAGCCCGCCCACGGCGGACAGGCAATCCCGCGCGCCGAGGCGGACAGAGCTCGCCACCGGGGGCGGCGGTCGCAGCGCCTCTTCGAGGCTGTCGATGCCGCAGAGGCCACAGCCGACCGGGCCCGCCATCCGGCGGCGGCGCGCGGCGAGGCGCGCCTCGGCCTCGGCCGTGAGCCAGATCTGCAGGTCGATCCCCCGCGGCGTCTCGACCGGGGTGAGGCTCTCGATCTCCTCCGGCCGAGCGAAACCTTCGGTCAGTGCGAAGCCTGTGGCGAAGTCCTCAAGGTCGGCGGGGCTGGCCATCATCACCGCCTGCGTCGTGCCGTTGAAGCTGAGCGCGACCGCCACCTCTTCGGGCAGGCAGCGGGCGCCCGGCTCGGCCCGCCCCGGCGAAAGGGCGAGCCGCGGCAGGATCTGGCGCGTCGCGGTCATTCGGCCGCCGGCAGGATGCGGCGGGCCAGTTCGGACTGCAGGCGGTAATCCTCCTGCCAGTCCGAGGGACCGTTCGAGGGCGAGACCTGCACCGCCGTCACCTTGTATTCGGGGCAGTTGGTCGCCCAGTCCGAAAAGTCGGTCGTGATGACGTTGGCCTGCGTCGCGGGGTGGTGGAAGGTCGTATAGACCACGCCCGGAGAGACCCGATCGGTGAGTTTCGCGCGCAGCGTCGTCTCGCCCGCGCGCGAGGCAAGCCGCACCCAGTCCTCGTCCTTGACCCCCCGCACCTCGGCGTCGTGGGGATGGATCTCCAGCACGTCCTCGGGGTGCCAGATGCTGTTCGCCGTCCGCCGCGTCTGGGCCCCCACGTTGTATTGCGAGAGGATCCGCCCCGTGGTCAGCAGCAGCGGGAAACGCGGGCCGGTCCGTTCATCCGTCGCCACATATTCGGTGCGGATGAACCGTCCGCGCCCGCGCACGAAACCTTCGACATGCATGAGAGGCGTGCCCAGCGGGTGCTCTTCGTCGCAGGGCCACTGGATCGAGCCCGCCTCTTCCAGCCGCTCGTAGGAGACCCCGGCGAAGGAGGGCGTGGTGGCCGCGATCTCGTCCATGATCTGGCTCGGGTGCGTGTAGCCCCAGCCCGCGCCGAGCGCGTTGGCCAGCATCTGCGTCACTTCCCAGTCGGCGAAGCCGTTCTTCGGCGCCATGACCTTGCGCACGCGGTTGATGCGCCGCTCGGCGTTGGTGAAGGTGCCGTCCTTTTCCAGGAAGGACGAACCCGGCAGGAAGACATGGGCGTAGTTGGCGGTCTCGTTCAGGAAGAGGTCATGGACGATCACGCATTCCATCGCCGCAAGGCCCGCCGCGACATGGCGGGTGTCGGGGTCCGATTGCAGGATGTCCTCGCCCTGGCAATAGAGACCCTTGAAGGTGCCCTCGACCGCGGCATCGAGCATGTTGGGGATGCGCAGGCCCGGCTCGGGGTCGATCTCGACGCCCCAGAGCCGCTCGAACACCTCGCGCGCGGCGTCGCTCTTCACATGGCGGTAGCCCGGCAGTTCGTGCGGGAACGAGCCCATGTCGCAGGAGCCCTGCACGTTGTTCTGCCCGCGGAGCGGGTTGACGCCCACGCCCGGCCGCCCGATGTTGCCGGTGAGCATGGCAAGGTTCGCGATGCCGATGACGGTGGTCGAGCCCTGGCTGTGCTCGGTCACGCCCAGCCCGTAGTAGATCGCGGCGTTGCCGCCGGTGGCATAGAGGCGGGCGGCGGCGCGCAGCTCGGCCGCGGGCACGCCCGTCAGCGCCTCGACCGCTTCGGGCGAATGGCGGGGATCGGCGGCGAACTCGGCAAAATCCTGGAACTCGTCCCAGTCGCAGCGTTCGCGGATGAATGTGTCATCCGCCAGCCCCTCGGTCACGATCACATGGGCGAGCGCCGTGACCACGGCCACGTTGGTGCCCGGTCTCAGCGCGAGGTGATGGGCCGCGGCGGCATGCGGGCTCCTGACGAGATCAATGCGCCGCGGGTCGATGACGATCAGCTTTGCGCCCTGACGCAGCCGCTTCTTCAGTCGGCTTGCGAAGACCGGGTGGCCGTCGGTCGGGTTTGCCCCGATCACCATCACCACATCCGAGGCCTCGACGGAATCGAAGTCCTGCGTGCCGGCCGAGGTGCCGAAGGTCTGGCCAAGCCCGTAGCCGGTGGGCGAATGGCAGACGCGGGCGCAGGTGTCGGTGTTGTTGTTGCGGAAGACCGCACGGGTCAGCTTCTGGACGAGGTAGGTCTCCTCGTTCGTGCAGCGCGACGAGGTGATGACGCCGACCGACTGGCGGCCGTGCTTCTGCTGGATCGCGGTCAGGCGACGCGCGGCAAAGCCCAAGGCCTCGTCCCAGCTCACCTCCTGCCACGGGTCGTGGATCGACTCGCGCACCATCGGCTTCAGGATCCGGTCCTTGTGCGCCGCATAGCCGTAGGCGAAACGGCCCTTGACGCAGGAGTGGCCGTGGTTGGCCTTGCCGCCCTTGTAGGGGACCATCCGAACCAGCTCGTCCCCCCGCATCTCGGCCTTGAACGAGCAGCCGACACCGCAATAGGCGCAGGTGGTCACGACCGCGCGCTCGGGCGTGCCGATCTCGATCACCGACTTCTCCTGCAGGGTGGCGGTCGGGCAGGCCTGCACGCAGGCGCCGCAGCTCACGCAGTCGGAGGTGAGGAAACTGTCGCTCGCCATGCCGGCCGACACGCGGCTGTCGAAGCCGCGGCCCTCGATCGTCAGCGCGAAGGTGCCCTGCACCTCCTCGCAGGCCCGCACGCAGCGCGAGCAGACGATGCATTTCGACGGGTCGTAGGTGAAATAGGGGTTCGACTCGTCCTTGGCCATCCACTGCGGGTTCAGGTCGCCGCCGGCGTTGCGCGGGGTGAAGTGGTTTTCCACCGCCTCGTAGCGCACGTCGCGCAGACCCACCGCGCCCGCCATGTCCTGCAACTCGCAATCGCCGTTGGCGGCGCAGGTCAGGCAGTCGAGCGGATGGTCGGAGATGTAAAGCTCCATCACGCCGCGGCGGAGCTGCTTCAGCTTGGGGGTCTGGGTGCGCACCTTCATGCCCGGCGTGACGGGCGTGGTGCAGGAGGCGGGCGTGCCCGCGCGGCCCTCGATCTCGACGAGACACAGCCGGCAGGAGCCGAAGGCGTCGAGGCTGTCGGTCGCGCAGAGCTTCGGCACCGAGATGCCCGCCTCGGCCGCGGCCCGCATCACCGAGGTGCCCGCAGGCACCGTCACCGGAAAGCCGTCGATCTCGAGCGTCACGGTCTCGGTCGCGCGCGAGGCGGGTGTGCCGAAGTCACGGTCGTCGGGAAGGATGAAGTCTTTCATTCGGCTGCCTCCTTCATCGGGGCGAAATCGTCCGGGAAGTGGGTGAGGGCGCTCATGACCGGATAAGGGGTGAAACCGCCCAGGGCGCAAAGCGATCCCGATTTCATCGTGGCGCACAGATCCGTGAGAAGCGGGATCGCCGCCGCGTCGCCGCGGGCGATCCGGTCCACCGTCTCCATGCCGCGCACCGCGCCGATGCGGCAGGGCGTGCATTTCCCGCAGCTCTCGATGGCGCAGAACTCCATGGCGAAGCGCGCCTGCTTCAGCATGTCGGCCGTATCGTCGAAGACGACGATGCCGGCGTGCCCCACAAGGCCCTCGGCGCCCGCGAACTCCTCGTAGCAGAAGGGCGTGTCGAAGAGGGCGCGCGGGAAATAGGCCCCCAGCGGCCCGCCGACCTGCACCGCCTTGACCGGCCGCCCCGAGGCGGTGCCGCCCGCGATGTCATCGACGATCTGGCCGAGGCTCATGCCGAAGGCGATCTCGAACAGGCCGCCGCGCTTCACATTGCCCGCGATCTGCAGCGGGATCGTGCCGCGCGACCGGCCGAGGCCGAAGTCGCGGTAGTAGGCCGCGCCCTTCTGGAAGATCACCGGGATCGAGGCGAGCGAGATCACGTTGTTGACCACCGTCGGCTTGCCGAGGAAGCCCTCGAGCGCCGGAAGCGGCGGCTTGGCGCGCACCACGCCGCGCTTGCCCTCGAGCGAGTTCAGAAGCGACGTCTCTTCGCCGCAGACATAGGCCCCCGCGCCGACGCGGATCTCCATGTCGAAGGCGCGCCCCGAGCCCATGACCGAGGGACCGAGCAGCCCGTGGCCGCGGGCGATGCGGACGGCCTCGATCATCACCTCGACCGCATCGGGATATTCCGACCGCATGTAGACATAGCCGCGCGTGGCGCCGGTGGCGAGGCCCGCAATGGTCATGCCCTCGATCAGGGTGAAGGGGTCGCCCTCCATGATCATCCGGTCGGCGAAGGTGCCGCTGTCGCCCTCGTCCGCGTTGCAGACGATGTACTTCTGATCCGCCTGCGCCTCGGAAACGGTCTTCCACTTGATGCCGGTGGGAAAGCCCGCGCCGCCCCGCCCGCGGAGCCCTGACTCGATCACCTCCTGCAGGATCTCGGCGCGGCTCATGCCGATGGCGCGGTGGAGCCCCTCGAAGCCGCCGTGCGCCTCATACTCCTCGAGGCAGAGCGGATCGGTGATCCCGCAGCGCGCGAAGGTCAGGCGGGTCTGCATCATCAGCCAGGGCAGTTCCTCGGTCGGGCCGAGCGCCAGCGGATGCCGTTTCCAGTCCGCATCGAACAGGGCGGGCACGTCCTCCGGGGTGACAGGCCCGAAGGCCATGCGCCCGGCCTCGGTCTGGATCTCGACCAGTGGCTCGAGCCAGACCATCCCGCGCGACCCGTTGCGCACCAGCGTGAGCGGCAGGCCGCGCCGCCCGGCTTCGGCCTCGATGGCCGCTGCGACCGCGTCAGCGCCCACCGCCTTTGCCGCCGCATCGCGGGGGACGTAGATCCTCATGCCCGCACCTCCTCGAGGATCCGGTCGAGCCGGGCATCATCCACCCGTCCCACGACGCGCCCATCGACCAGCGCGGCCGGTGCGCAGGCGCAGAGGCCGAGGCAGAAGACGGGCTCGAGCGTCACGCCGCCGTCGGCCGTCGTCTGGTGCCAGCCGATGCCCAGCCGCGTCTGCGTCGCCTCGGCCAGCCGGTCGGCGCCCATGGACTGACACGCCTCGGCCCGGCACAGCTTGAGGACATGCCGGCCGTGCGGACGGGTGCGAAAATCGTGATAGAAGCTCATCACCCCATGCACTTCCGCGCGCGAGAGGTTCAGCCGCTCGGCAATCCGGGGCAGCGATTCGAGCGGGACATGGCCGAACGCCTCCTGCACGGCATGGAGGATCGGCAGGAGCGGACCCTCCAACCCCTCGTGCGCATCGAGAATTTCATCGACGCGCGCGCAAAACTCCGCTTCGGCCAGACGCATGCGGCCCCTCCCCTCCCTGGATGAGCGACAAAAATACGCAGCCTGATAGACACATCAATATCAAGGATCCGTGGATCCATTGATGCCGTCTATCAATCCCCGGCCAGTCGGCGGGCGGCGTCGATCAGCGCGGCCAGGATCGGTGTGTGCGGCTCGCGGTGGGGCGCGATGAGGCCGACCTGATGCTCGACCTCGGGCTGCGCGATGGGCGTGGCCCGCAGCCGCCCGTCGGCGGCGAAGAGGTCGGCCAGCTGTTTCGGAAGGATGCTGGCCCAGCGGCCGGTCATCACATGAGAGATCAGCGCGAGGGGCGAGTTCGACTCGACCGACGGTGTGGCCGGAGCGCCGGGGCCCGCGAGATGCTGGTTCACGATGCGCCGGTTCTGCATGTCGGCGGTCAGCAGGCAGAGCGGCAGGCGCGCGACATCGTCCCAGCCGATGCTGTCGCCCGGAGGCAGCGGGAAGTCGGGGGTGCAGACGAGGCGGTAGCTCTCGGCATAGAGCGGGATCTGCGTGACCCGGCCGAGCGGCTCATTGTCGAGATAGGTGATGCCCGCATCGAACTCGAGGCTCTCGATCCCCGAAAGGATCTCGGACGAGGTGCGCGACAGGATGCGGACATGCACTCCGGGATGGCGCTCGAGGAAGGGCGCGGTGAGGTCGGCGACCATCGGCACGGCGGTCGGGATCACGCCGATCCGCAGGTTGCCCGACAGGCCCGACCGCACCGCGCGCATCTCGTCGCGCAAGGCCCGCACGTCCCCCACGATCCGGCGCGCCCAGTCCAGCACCCGCGCCCCTTCGGGCGTCAGGCCCTGAAAGCGCGAGCCGCGAAAGACCAGTTGCACCCCCAGCTGGTCCTCGAGCTGACGGATCGCCGAGGACAGCGTGGGCTGCGTGACCCGGCAGGCCTCGGCCGCGCGCCCGAAGTGCCGCTCACGCGCGAGGGCGATGAACATCTCCAGCTTGTCGATCACGCGCTCTTCCCCCCGGCCTCGCTCCTCGGATCGCCGTCCGGCCGATCCGCCGGCAAGTTTTGCCGGAAGTGCGGCGGCTCTCTTCTTGTTCCGCGCCGGGCCTCGGCCTACATCGGGCGGATGAAACAGTATATACCGTTCATCAGGAAGGACCCGGTTGTCCCGGTGATCCGGCTTCAGGGCGTGATTGCGACCGGCGCGCGCGGCGGCCTGTCCGATCAGGGCCTTGCCTCCTTGATCGAGAAGGCCTTCCGGCGGGGCAAGCCGGCAGGCGTGGCGCTGGTCATCAACTCGCCCGGCGGCTCGCCGGTGCAGTCGAGCCTCATTGCCGCCCGCATCCGCCGACTGGCCGAAGAGCATGAGGTGCGCGTTCATGCCTTTGTCGAGGATGTGGCGGCCTCGGGCGGCTACTGGCTGGCCTGTGCGGGCGACGACATCTGGGTGGACGAAAGCTCGATCGTCGGCTCGATCGGGGTGATCTTCGCCAGCTTCGGCTTCCACGACTTCATGACGCGGAACGGGATCGAGCGGCGCGTGCACACGGCGGGGCGCTCCAAGTCGCTGGCCGATCCGTTCCTGCCCGAAAAGTCCGAGGATATCGAGCGGCTGAAGGCCCTGCAGGAGCCGATTCACCGCGCCTTCATCGACCATGTGAAGCGCAACCGCGGGGCTCGGCTTGACGAGTCGGCGGATCTCTTCAACGCCGACATCTGGACGGGCCAGGAGGCGGTGCGGCTGGGTCTGGCCGATGGCGTGGCCCATCTCGTGCCCAAGATGCAGGAGATTTACGGCGAGAAGGTGCGGCTCGTGCCCTATGGCCAGCGGCGACCGCTGCTGCAGCGGCTGGGGATGAACCTCTTCGGGCATGTCCTGTCCGAGATCGAGGACCGAAGCCTCTGGGCGCGATACGGTCTCTGATGCTGGTCAAGATCGTCACCCTCTTCCTGATCGGGATGGCGGCCGTCGCGCTGATCGGCCGCTTCCGCTTTCCCCGGATCGGCCGGAGGAGCGCCCGTGTCGCGCCGCCCACGATCTGCGGCCATTGCGGGCGCTACATCCTGGGCAAGGCGGAGTGTTCCTGCCGGAAGGGCCGGGGCTGATGCGGGCGCTGGTGACGGGCGCCGCCCGACGGCTCGGGCGCGAGATGGCACTCTGGCTCGCGGCGCGCGGCCATGATGTTGCGGTGCATTACTCGGGATCGGCCGACGAGGCGGAAGAGGTCGTGCGCGAGATCCGGGCGCAGGGCCGACGGGGGGCCTGCCTGCAGGCCGATCTTCTGGTCGAGGCCCAGACGGCCAGCCTCGTTCCGCGGGCGGCCGAGGCGCTGGGCGGGCCGCTCGACCTGCTGATCAACAACGCCTCGATCTTCGAGCGCGACACGATCGAGGGCGCCACCCGCGAGAGCTGGGACCGGCACATGGAGTCGAACCTGCGGGCGCCCTTCGTGCTGATCCAGCAATTTGCGGCGCAGGCCCCCGATCCGGTGAGGGATTCTCAAGATGAGCCTCTTTCGCGGGCTCTGGTTGTCAACATGATCGACCAGCGCGTGCTGCATCCGACGCCCGACTTCGCAACCTACACGCTAGCGAAGGTCGGGCTCTGGACGCTCACCCGCCTTGCCGCGCAGGAGCTGGCGCCCCGTGTTCGGGTCAACGGCATCGGCCCGGGGCCCACGCTTCAGGGCGCCCACCAGACCGCCGCGGACTTCGCGGCCGAGCGCGCGGGCACCGTTCTCGGGCGGGGGGCGAATCCGTCGGATATTACCGCGGCGCTTGGATTTCTCATCGATGCCCCTGCCGTGACAGGCCAGATGATCTGCATTGATGCCGGTCAACACCTCGGTCCGAAGGAGGCTTGCGGCCCGGGTGACCAGGCGCTCTCTTGGAAGTTGTCCACTTTATGAATTTTCATGTATCGAGCATGTGAAAATCCTTGAGCTTTCATGACTTTGGAATGACGAGATAAAAATTATCGCGTTGTATCAGAGTCTTGAGATACCGCACAATTTTTGCGCAAATGGACGAAACTGCCATGAGACAAGGGAAAATACGCGCTCCGCGTAGGTTTCCCTCAGACTTATCCACAGAAACGGTGGACAGCTTTTCTCTTGTGGCCGGGTCGCTATCGTTGCAGCGGTCGGCAGGAATCGTGAACGCGTTACAAGGACGGAGTCGGACGTGCAGGATGACGATACGGAAGGCCGCACCGTGCCGACCGGACATGCGGTGATCCACGGCTACCTGCGGACGCTGGACGGTTCGCCCGGCGTCTACCGGATGCTCGATGCGCAGAGCCAGGTGCTCTATGTGGGCAAGGCCCGCAACCTTCGGGCGAGAGTGTCGAACTATGCCCGTCCGTCAGGGCATTCGGGCCGGATCGCCCGGATGATCCGCGAGACCGCGAGCATGATGTTCCTCACAACGAGGACGGAGACCGAGGCGCTCCTCCTCGAGCAGAACCTCATCAAGCAGCTCAAGCCGCGCTACAACGTGCTGTTGCGCGACGACAAGAGCTTTCCGAACATCCTGATCGCCAAGGACCATGCCTTTCCGATGCTGAAGAAGCACCGGGGCAAGAAGTCCGAGAAGGGCAGCTACTTCGGCCCGTTCGCAAGCGCCGGGGCCGTCAACCGGACATTGAACCAGCTTCAGCGGGTGTTCCTGCTGCGCACCTGCTCGGACGCGACCTTCGACAGCCGCACGCGGCCCTGCCTGCTCTACCAGATCAAGCGCTGCTCTGCGCCCTGCGTGGGCCGGATCACGCCCGAGGACTATGCCGGAATGATCGGCGACGCCGAACGGTTTCTGCAGGGGCGGACGACGAAGGTGCAGGCCAACCTCGCCGAACAGATGCGCGCGGCCTCCGAGGCGATGGAGTTCGAGCGGGCGGCGGCGCTGCGCGACCGGATCAAGGCGCTGACCCAGGTGCAGTCCTCGCAGGGGATCAACCCGCGGGGCGTGGCCGAGGCCGACGTGATCGCCGTTCATCTGGAGGGCGGGCTGGCCTGCGTTCAGGTCTTCTTCATCCGCGCCAACCAGAGCTGGGGCAACCGCGACTTCTACCCCCGCACCGGCGCGGGGGCGGAAGAGCCCGAGATCCTCGAGGCCTTCCTCGCGCAGTTCTACGACGACAAGGAGCCGCCGCGGATGATCCTGCTGTCGCATCCGGTGGACAACCCCGACCTGGTGGCGCAGCTTCTGTCGCAGCGCGCCGGGCGCAAGGTGACGCTGGGCGTGCCGCAGCGGGGCGAGAAGGCCGAACTGGTCGAGAATGCCGCCCGCAACGCGCGCGAAAGCCTCGCGCGACGCATGGCCGAGAGCGCCACGCAGAACAAGCTGCTGGCGGGGCTGGCCGAGGCCTTCGATCTCGATGCCCCGCCGTGCCGGATCGAGGTCTATGACAACTCGCACATCCAGGGCACCCACGCCGTCGGCGGCATGATCGTGGCCGGACCCGAGGGCTTCCTCAAAAGCCAGTATCGCAAGTTCAACATCCGCGGCGCGGCCGGCGCGCAGGGCGACGACTTCGGCATGATGAAGGAGGTGCTGACCCGCCGGTTCGAACGCCTGCTGAAGGAAGACCCCGATCGCAAGTCCGACGCCTGGCCCGACCTTCTGCTGATCGACGGCGGCGCGGGGCAGGTCTCGGCCGTGCAGGAGATCCTGCAGGAGCTGGGCGTGGATGACATCCCCTTCATCGGCGTGGCCAAGGGCATCGACCGCGACGCCGGCAAGGAAGAGTTCCACCGCCCCGGCGAGCCGCCCTTCGCGTTGCGGATGAACGATCCGGTCCTGTATTTCGTCCAGCGCCTGCGCGACGAGGCGCACCGTTGGGCGATCGGCGCCCACCGGGCCAAGCGGGCCAAGGCGGTCAGCGCGACACCGCTCGACGAGATCCCCGGCGTGGGCGCGGCGCGGAAACGCGCGCTGCTGGCGCATTTCGGCTCGGCCAAGGCGGTTTCTCGGGCCGGGCTGCCCGATCTCTGCGCGGTCGAGGGCATCTCGGAGACCCTTGCCCAGACCATCCACGACCATTTTCATGGGGCCTGAGGCGCTTTCGGGGACACATGAGGCGGGGCGCCGCTGCCCAAGCCTCTTCCCCCGGCGGCGGCGAATGGCTAGACCTGCGGCATGAACTGGTCGATCCCGAATATCCTTACCGTTCTGCGCCTGCTGGCCGCGCCCGGCGTGGCGGTGATGTTCCTCTATTTCCATAGGCCCTGGGCCGACTGGTTCGCGCTGGCCCTCTTCATCCTGGCGGCGGTGACCGATTTCTTCGACGGCTACCTCGCCCGGCTCTGGAAGCAGGAATCGAAGTTCGGCGCCATGCTCGATCCGATCGCCGACAAGGCGATGGTGGTCATCGCGCTGGTGATCATCACCGGCTATTCCGGCATGAACCCCTGGCTGATCCTGCCCGTCACCGTGATTCTCTTCCGCGAGGTCTTCGTGTCGGGCCTGCGCGAGTTTCTCGGCGCGAAGGCGAGCCTTCTCAAGGTGACGAACCTCGCCAAGTGGAAGACGACGGCGCAGATGGTGGCCATCGCGATCCTGTTCCTCGGGACGGGGCTTGAGCATCTCGAGGGCATCGCCCGCCGCGGCATGACCTGGGAGCAATATGCCCAGGCGGTCAGCGCGGGACTGGCCGATCCGATCCGCAGCTGCGGGATGCACGGCTGCTCGTCTTACGCGACCTGGGTGGGGCTCGGGCTGATCTGGCTGGCGGCAGCCCTTACTTTTGTCACCGGATGGGACTATTTCAGGAAGGCGCTGCCCTACCTGAAGGACGAGAAATGATCGACCTGCTCTATTTCGCCTGGGTCCGCGAGCGGATCGGGCTGCCGCGCGAGCGGCTGGCGACCGAGGCCGCCACCGTGGCCGATCTGGTCGAAGAGCTGCGCGCGCGCGAGGACCGCTATGCGCTGGCCTTTGCCGATCTCTCGAGCCTGCGCGTGGCTCTCGATCAGGAGCTTGCGGATTTCGACGCCCCCCTGGCCGGGGTGCGTGAGGTGGCCTTCTTCCCGCCCATGACGGGCGGCTGAGGTGCGGGTGCTTGTCCAGGGCGCGCCGTTCGACTTCGGCGCCGAGGCCGCGGCCTTTTCCGCGGCCGCCGGAGGCGCCGGGGCCGTGGTGACCTTCACGGGCCTCGTGCGCGACCTGTCAGGCCGCTTGCAGGCGATGGAGATCGAGCATTATCCCGGCATGACCGAGCGGGCGATCGCGGCCATCGCCTCGGAGGCGGTGGAGCGGTGGCGGCTGGTCGATGCCCTGGTGATCCACCGATACGGGCGCCTCGGGCCGGGCGAGCCGATCATGATGGTGGCCACGGCCGCGGCCCACCGGGCAGAGGCTTTCGCGGCGGCCGAGTTCCTGATGGATTACCTCAAGTCGCGTGCCCCCTTCTGGAAGAAGGAAGTGACCGCCGACGGCGCCGACTGGGTGGCGGCGAAGGACGCGGATGAGGCGGCGCTGGGGCGCTGGTAGAAGAGGTCTCCGGCCGGCTTGGCGGCGCGCCGGTTTCTGGCGTGGCTCGGGGGCTGTCTGCCCCCGGCCGCCCCTGCGGGGCGGCTCCCCCGAGGATATTTGGACAGAGTGAACGGGCGGGGCGCGCGCGCGCTCAGCCTACCAGTTCGCGCGGCACGACGAAATCGGCGGGCTCGGCCATGCCGTAGCCGGCGTCGGCCCAGGCGATGTCGCCGAAGTCGGCCACGAGCGTGGCGCCGGTCGGATATTTCTGGAACTCGGTGCTGAGAGGCGGATGCTTGACCAGCCGGTGGGCGAATTCCGCGATGCCGGGATTGTGGCCGAGTATGCAGACCGTGTCGGCGGTCGCGTGGCGCAGGACGGCGAGCATGACGTCCGAGCCGGCATGGTAGAGCGCGGGTTTCAGAACCGGCGCGGGAGCGCTCGGCAGGAAGGGGGCGATGCCGTCCCATGTGGCGCGGGTGCGCAGCGCGTCCGAGCAGAGCACCTCGCCCGGCAGATAGCCGCGGGAGGCAAGCCACTGGCCGAGGTCGCGCGCCGCGCCCTCGCCCCTGGGATTGAGCGGACGGTCGTGGTCCGGGATCAGTGGATCGTCCCAGGCCGATTTCGCGTGGCGGATCAGGATCAGGCGCTTGGTCATCGGTGGAACTGCCTCATGTGGTAGGCGGATTGCGCCTCCATCCTTGCATGGGCTTGCGAGCGGGGGCAAGCGCGGCGAACCGCGCAGCCGTGCTCGAGGCACGGGGCGCCCTCGGGACGGTCGAGGAAGGCGTGGCAGGCCGGCACGTCGTAGCCCTCGGCGCCGAGCGCCCCCACGGGGCAGGCCGAAAGGCAGGGCTGGCTGGCGCAACGGGCGCAAGGAGAGATCCCGGCCACGGGCTGCAGCCGTTCACGAAGCGCGAGCGCACCGCGGCAGGAGAAGAAGAGCCCGGCCTCGTCATGGACGATCAGCCGCACCGGCGAGGCGAAGGCGCGCCCGGTGCGCAGGGCCCAGGCGTAAAAGGGCCACCAGGGCGGCCCGCCGAAGGGAAAAAGTGCGGTCGCGCCGAACTCGGCGGCCAGGGCGGTGATCGTGCGGGCCGACCAGCGGTCCATCGGGTCGGGGAGGCCGTCCCGCCACTCGGGCTGTGCGGTCATGTAGCCCCAGAAGCCCGGCTCGCGCGGGCCGAGGAGGATCAGGCTTCCGGTGCCCTCGGGCAGGCCGTCGCCGGGCTCTGCGGCAAATCCGCCCAGGATCGCGAGGGCATGGTCGGCGGCCCGCGCCTCGATCCGCGCCAGCATCAGCGGATGCGCGGCTTGATCCGCGGCTCGGTCGAGCGGATGATCGTGCCCGCGCCTTCGTCGGTGAAGATCTCGATCAGGCAGGCGTTGGGGATGCGCCCGTCGAGGATCACCACCGCGCGCACGCCCGCGTCGAGGGCCGCGAGGGCGGTCTCGGTCTTGGGGATCATGCCGCCCGAAATCGTGCCGGTCGCCACCATCTCGCGGACCTGGCTGGGGGTGAGCTGGCTCAGCACCTGTCCGCTTGCGTCCTTCACGCCGGCCACATCGGTCAGAAGGAGCAGCCGGTCGGCCTGGAGCGCGCCCGCGATGGCGCCCGCCGCCGTGTCTCCGTTGACGTTGAAGGTCTCGTTGTCGGCCATGCCGGTGGCCACGGGCGCCACCACCGGAATGATCCCGGCATTGTAGAGATCGCGCAGGACCTGCACGTTCATCTCGACCGGCTTGCCCACGAAGCCCAGCTCGGGGTCGTCGGCCACGCAGACCATCAGATCGTCGTCCTTGCCCGAGATGCCCACGGCGCGCCCGCCCTGGTCGTTGATCGCCTGCACGATCCGCTTGTTCACGAGGCCCGAGAGCACCATCTCGACCACCTCGACGGTGGCCTTGTCGGTGACCCGCTTGCCGCGCACGAACTCCGACTTGATGCCGAGCTTGCCCAGAAGCTCGTTGATCATGGGCCCTCCGCCGTGAACGACGACCGGGTTCACCCCCACCTGCCGCATCAGCACGATGTCGCGCGCGAACTCGGCCATCGCGGCCTCGTCGCCCATGGCGTTGCCGCCGAACTTCACCACCACGACGGCGCCCGCGTAGCGTTGCAGATAGGGCAGGGCCTCCGACAGGGTGCGGGCGGTGGCGACAGGGTCTCGCGTCATGGCGGATGCCTCATCCTCGGGCGGTTGTGGGGATTGCGGACGTGGTAACGGCTTTGCGCGACACTGCCAAGCGGCGGCGCCTTGCAAAAGCGCCCCGCTCGCGTAGCTTCGCCGAAAAGGGGACCGGGCGATGGGCGAACAGAAGACGATGGTGCTGACCGGCGCCAGCCGAGGCATCGGACATGCGACAGTGAAGCGATTCTCGCGCGAGGGATGGCGTGTGCTGACCTGCTCGCGCCAGCCGTTCGATCCGCGCTGCCCCTGGCCGGGGGGCGAGGAGAACCATATCCAGGTCGATCTCGCGAGCCCCGAGATGACCATTGCGGCGATCGAGGCGATCAAGGGCAAGATCGACGGCAAGCTTCATGCGCTGGTGAACAACGCGGGCGTTTCGCCCAAGGGGCCGAAGGGCGAGCGGCTGAGCACGATCACCACCGACCTGCGCACCTGGGGGCAGGTGTTCCACGTCAACTTCTTCGCCTGTGTCGTGCTCGCGCGTGGGCTGCAGGCCGAGTTGACAGCCGGCAAGGGGTCGATCGTCAACGTGACCTCGATCGCGGGCAGCCGGGTGCATCCGTTCGCGGGAGCGGCCTACGCCACCTCGAAGGCGGCGCTTGCGGCGCTGACGCGCGAGATGGCGCATGATTTCGGCCCGCTCGGTGTGCGGGTCAACGCCATCGCACCGGGCGAGGTCGAGACGTCGATCCTTTCGCCCGGAACCGACAAGATCGTCGAGAAGCTGCCGCTCCAGCGGCTCGGCCAGCCGAGCGAGGTGGCGGACCTGATCTGGTTCCTCTGCTCGGACCAGTCGAGCTACATCTCGGGCGCCGAGATCGAGGTCAACGGCGCCCAGCACGTCTGAGCATCAGGTCAGCGTGGCGATGATCGTCCGCAGCGTCTCGATCCCGAGGCCCTTTTCGGAACTGGTCATCACCAGCTCCGGGTAGGCGGCGGGGTGCTTCTTCAGCGCGCCCCGCACCTGCCCGAGCACCGCCTCGCGTTCGGCCTGGCTGACCTTGTCGGCCTTGGTCATCACCACCTGGAAGGTCACGGCCGAGCGGTCGAGAAGGTTCAGGATCTCTTCATCGACGGATTTGATCCCGTGGCGCGTGTCGATCAGGACGAAGGCGCGACGCAGCGTCTGGCGGCCGGCGAGGTAGCCCTTGAGCAGCCGCTGCCAGCGTTCGACGATCGGCTTCGGGGCCTCGGCATAGCCGTATCCCGGAAGGTCCACGAGGTAGCGGCTGGGCCCGAGTGCGAAATAGTTGATCTCCTGCGTCCGGCCCGGCGTGTTGGAGGCGCGCGCCAGCGCCTTGCGTCCGGTCAGAGCGTTGATCAGGCTCGACTTGCCGACGTTCGAGCGGCCCGCGAAGCAGACCTCGATCCGGTCGGCGGGCGGCAGGGCCTCCATCGTGGTCACGCCCTTGACGAAGTCGCAGGCGCCCGCGAAGAGCAGCCGGCCCGCCTCGCGGCTCGCCTCGTCGGGCTCGGGGGTGAGGGGGAAAGGCAGGGACGTCACGATCTCACCTCGTCGCCGATGGTCAGGGGGCCGCCCTCAAGGACGGTTGCGTAGATGCCGAAGTCGCGGTGGCCGTAGTGGGCCTGAAGCGCGCCGAGCGTGTCGGCATCGACCATGCCGGTCTCGGGGTCGGCCATGGTGGCGCGGCAGCGGGTGATCCGCTCCTCGATGCGCAGGAGGGCGGCGCCCACGCGGATCTCGCGCCCGATCAGGTCGAACTCGGTCCAGGGCTTCCATCCCTCGACCCACAGATTGCCGCGCCAGCGATGGATCGACAGGGGCTGGCCCATCCGGGCGGACAGCTCTTCCAGGCTCGAGAGCGAGAGGATCGAGATCGAGGGAAAGGCGCTGTCGGTCATGCCTCGGTCGGCCGAGACGACACGCGCGGGCCGAGGGCGGCCTTCGGGCATCAGCGGGGCCACCCAGTTGAGGAAGCCGGGCGTCTCCTGCGGATCGTCGGGCCGGAAGGCGAAGGGGCCGAGGTCAGGGTGCGAGAGCCGGACGGTGGCCGTGGCCTCATCCAGCGCGGCGGTGATGGCCATCAGACCGGGCGCCTTCGCGCCGCGGGTGAAGTTCTGGCAGGCCGACCATCCGTCGGACAGCCGCGCCGCCTCGTGCGCGACCGCCCAGTGACGGTCCCACGGCAGGCAGGCACCCGGCGAAAGCAGAACGGACGCGAGTTCCTCGCGTCCGTGGGCCTTGATCGGGTGACGGCAGATGTGGCGAAGCCGCGCCGTCATGGTTTCCGCTTCTTCGCCGCAGGCGGACGGCTGTCGTTCGCAGCCTTGCCGGCGCCCTGCGCGGCCGACTTGCGGCTGAAACCGGCCTTGATGTTGCCGAACAGGTCCGGGTGGTGGCCGTGGCTGCGCATGATCACATACTGCTGCGAGAAGGTGATCACGTTGTTGACGATCCAGTAGAGCACCAGGCCCGAGGCGAAGTGGCCGAGCATGAACATGAACACCCAGGGCATCCAGGCGAAGATCATCGCCTGCGCCTTGTCGGTGGGTGCCGGATTTAGCTTCTGCTGAAGCCACATCGAGATGCCGAGCAGGATCGGCAGGATCCCGATGAAGATCAGCGCCATGGTCGAGCCGGGCGTCGGTGCCGCCCAGGGGGCCAGTCCGAAGAAGTTGAAGATCGAGGACGGGTCGGGCGCCGAGAGGTCCGTGAGCCAGCCGAAGAAGGGGGCGTGGCGCAGTTCGATCGTGACGAAGATCACCTTGTAGAGCGAGAAGAAGATCGGGATCTGGATCAGGATCGGCAGGCAGCCCGCGGCGGGGTTGACCTGCTTTTCCTTGTAGAGCCGCATCATCTCGCGCTGCATGAGCATCTTGTCCTCGCCCGCGCGCTCGCGGAGCGCCTCGAGCTCGGGCTGCAGCTCCTTCATCCGCGCCATCGAGACGTAGGACTTGTAGGCCAGCGGCAGGACGAGCGCCTTGAGCAGGAAGGTCAGGGCGATGATGGCCAGACCCATGTTGCCGATCATCTGGTTCAGCCAGTGCAGCACCGCAAAGATCGGCTTGGTCAGGAAGAAGAACCAGCCCCAGTCGATCGAGTCGATGAAGCCCGGGATCGGCTCGGCGCCCTCGGTCGGCTCGATCGCGCCTTCGTTCTGGTAGGCGCGGATGGCTTCCCATTCCTTGGCGCCGGCAAAGAGGCGCGAGCTGACTTCCGCCGTGCCGCCGGGTGCCACGGTGACGAGCTGCTCACGGGTCTCGGCCTGGTAGATGTCTGCGCCCGGGACGTATTTGGTCACGCTGCTGAAGGGCTGGCCCTGCTGCGGGATCAGTGTCGTCATCCAGTACTTGTCGGTGAAGCCGATCCAGCCGTCCTGCTGCGCCTCGACCACCTCGGCCAGCGCCCCTTCGCGCGCAACCTGCGGCAGCTCGGCGATGTCGTCGTAATTGGTCTCGGTCAGCTCGCCGTCGGCGCGGCCCACCGCACCCTCGTGCAGCACGAAGAAGTTCTGCAGGTTCAGAGGCTTGCCATGGCGCGCCACGATCCCGTAGGGCGCGAGGCGGACAGCCTCGCCCGTCCGGTTCTCGACCGTCTGCGAGATGGTGAACATGTAGTGGTCATCGACCGAGATCGTCCGCGTGAAGACGAGGCCCTGGCCATTGTCCCATTCCAGCGTGACCGGCTGGTCCACGCCGAGGGTCGCGCCGCCGACCTGGGTCCAGGTCGTGTTGGCGCCGGGCACATCCTCATAGTCGAGCGCACCGGCCGGGGTCCAGCCGTAGAGCGCATAGTAGGCATTCGGTTCGCCCACCGGCGAGAGCAGGCGGACGATCTGCGAGCCGGGGTCCAGCGTCTCGTGGTACGACTTGAGCGAGAGATCGTCGATCCGCCCGCCCAGCATCGAGATCGAGCCCTGCAGCCGGGGCGTGTCGATCGCGACACGCGGCGTCTCGGGCAGTTCTGCGTCGGGCGGCACCGCGGTCATGGGCGCATCCGGAGTGGCCGAAGGAGCCAGCGCCGTTTCCTGCGTCGCGACAGTGGCGGGCTCGTCCTGCGTCACCGCCTCGGGAGGCGGGAACAGGAAGAACCAGACCATGATCACGAGGAAGCTGAGTCCGGTCGCCAGGATGAGGTTCTTGTTCTGATCGTCCATGAAAGACACGCGGTTCCTGTTCAGGGGTGCGGTCGTTCAACAGAAGGGGGCTGCAAAGGTCAAGCAGTTTTCCCCTCCCGGCCGCGGTGGATCGCCTCGCCCCGGAGCGGCTGCGCGCAGCCGAAACCTCACGATCCGGCCCGCGCACCGGGACGGAATAGCTCCTTCCGGGCGGCCAGCCAGCCGGTTGCATCCGCGAGGGGCATGGGCCGCGCGATCCCGTAGCCCTGCAGATGGCCGCAGCCGAGGCGGGTGAGGGTGGCCAGTTCTCCGGGCGTTTCCACACCTTCGGCCAGCGTCTCCAGCCCGAGTTGCGAGGCCATGGAAATGATCGCGGCGAGCATGGTGCGCTGGTTGCTGTCGGAATCGGCCCGGGTCACGAAGCTTCGGTCGATCTTGAGCCGGCGGAGGGCGAAGCGGCGGATGGTGGTGATCGAGGCGTGTCCGGTTCCGAAATCGTCGAGATCGATGCCGCAGCCCAGGGCCGCGAGGCCCGCGATGTTGTGAACGACCACATCGCTCGCGCCCTCGGCCACCACGGTCTCGAGGATCTCGACCGACAGCCGGGACGGGAGCAGGTCGAATCGGTCGATCTCCCACTTCAGCCGCTCGACGAGCCGCGGATTGCGCAGTTCGGAGGCGGAGAAGTTCACGGCCACGCTCGGAACCCGCAGGTCGTCGCGGTCCCACTGGCGAAGCGCCGAGAAGGCCTGAAACAGCATGACCTCGCCCAGTCGCTCGGACAGGCCCGCCTCCTCGACGGCGGGAAGGAACTCGCCCGGCAGGATCAGTCCGCGCTCGGGGTGCTGCCAGCGCGCCAGCACCTCGAATCCGCCGATGCCGCCATCGACCGCGCGGATCTGGGGCTGGAACCAGGCCCGGATCTGTCCGCCGTCGAGCGCGGCTTCGAGCACCTCCCGAAAGGCGTCGCGGTCCGCGCGCTTGCGGGCCATTCCCGGTGCAAAGGCCCGCACGGCACCGGGGCCGTTGCGCACGGCTTCGTCGGCCGCAACCTGCGCGGCGTCGAGCAGCGCCTTGCCCGAAGCGGTCTCCGTCTGCCCGGGCAGGGAAAAGCCGATCGAGCAGGTCACATAGAGCCGCGATCCGTCGATGCTGATCGGCGCCGCCAGTGCCGACTGCAGCCGGCTTGCCAGCCGCACCAGCGACTCGAGATCCAGCCGCCGCACGGGATAGAGCGCGACGGCAAGCCCGCCGCCCTCGAGCCGGGCCACCACATCGCCTTCGCGAAGCGCGCTGCAGAGACGCTCGGCGCTGCGGGCGAGCATCTCGGACTGCACGGCGCGCCCATGACGGTCGAGGAGTTTCTCCATCCCGTCGAACTGCAGCACGAGGCAGGCTGTCGTCCGTCCGGTTGCGGCGCGTTCGCCCAGCACACGGTCGAGGGCGGCGACGACATGCGGACGCAGCGCCAGCCCCTCGCCCGTGGAGGGGCCGCGGTCGCGGAACGTGCCGCCTGCCGCGTAAAGAAGCGGCAGGCCAAGGGCCATGAGCACCAGGGACCGCTCGCCCCCCAGCCAGTAGGCCAGAAGCGTCAGGGCGGGGAGGAAGGCAAGAAGCTCGGGCCGGCGGAGCAGGTTTCCGATGCGGACGAACGCCGCGGACGATCCGCCCATGACCTGCATTTGCATTCCCCTTCCGTGGCAGCGGGCCGGAGGCCCCGACTGCGCACCATAGGAGACGAGTCTCAGCGGGAGGTTAATCCCCGCCCCGAAGCTGCGGCGGCTCCGCCCCGTTTCTGCCCGACGCCGTTCCCGTGGCGAGTCCTGCAAAGTCGAACAGGCCCGGATCGAGAAGATGCGAGGGACGCGCGTTCATCAGCGCGCGGAACATCACCTGCCGCCTGCCCGGCGAACGCGCCTCCCAGCCGTCGAGGATCTGCTTTACCTGCTGACGCTGCAGTCCGTCCTGCGAACCGCAGAGGTCGCAGGGGATGATTGGATAGTTCATCGAGCGGGCGAACCGCTCGCAATCGGCCTCGGCGACGAAGGCGAGCGGACGGTAGACGAACAGGTCGCCCTCTTCGTTGACCAGCTTCGGCGGCATCGTGGCCAGCCGCCCGCCGTGGAAGAGGTTCATGAAGAAGGTCTCGAGGATGTCGTCGCGGTGGTGGCCGAGCACAATGGCCGAGCAGCCTTCCTCGCGCGCGATGCGGTAGAGGTTGCCGCGCCGGAGCCGCGAGCAGAGCGAGCAATAGGTGCGTCCCTGCGGGATCTTGTCCACGACGATGGAATAGGTGTCCTGGTACTCGATGCGGTGGGGGATTCCCATTCGGGTGAGAAATTCTGGCAGAACCGTCGCCGGGAAGCCGGGCTGGCCCTGATCGAGGTTGCAGGCCAGCAGCTCCACCGGCAACAGCCCGCGCCACTTCAACTCGATGAGGGCGGCCAGGAGAGTGAAGCTGTCTTTCCCGCCGGACAGGCAAACGAGCCAGCGTGCATCCCGCCCATCCACCATGCCGTATTGGTCCAGGGCCTCGCGGACGTTGCGCACGATGCGTTTGCGCAACTTTCGGAATTCCGTGGTCTGTGGAGCGCCCTGGAGGATAGGATGGATGTCATCTAGCTCATCGGTCATAAGCGGCGCCTCATGGGATAGCATGGGTCATGAAAGGGTCATGTGCCATAGCTGCCACCGAACTGACAGTGGTCGCGTGGCCTGCCTTGCCCTGCTGTCGATCTGATGTGAGAGAAGCTCGGCGGGATACTTGACGTCTTACCCCCACAGAGCCGGATGCGACAGGTTCAGGGCGGACCGAGCCGTCTCTCTGGCCCATGCTCAAGCGCCAGCGGCCCCTCCGACGTGAGGTCAAGCACGCGTTCGAGGCCCGGATGGATGCCGCAGTCCACGACCGCGAGGTCGCTTGCGCTGATGTATCAACCGCTTCGCCGGTGTTCAGGCCGAACCAGGCGCGCTGCCCCGGGCAGGTCGGCCCTGCAGCCTGGGTCATCGAGTCAGGATCGTCTTGCTGCCCGACTGCACCGTCCTGAGGTGGGCTCCGGCAAGGGCGTCTCTGGTCGTACCTCGGGCGCGCGCGGTGTCATGATTCATGATAACCATGCCGGTAGAGGCAGCGGGCATCGTAGGCCGCCCGGCCATCGCGGCTTCGGAAGAGGCACGCTCCGGGCAGCTCCCATGCGGACGGCGGGCGCTGGATGCCCCGGACGCAGGGCATGCCGGGACGGCGGTCGTTGCCGCAGACCGGAGGCGGCGGATAGGGCCGTCCCCAACCGTCCGGCGCCCTGTGGCGGATCGGCGGCGCGGCAGGCAGGCCGAGGGGGCGGTCCACCACCACGACAGGCGTGCGGCCGGCTGGCTGCGCCTCGGAGCAGCCGGGCAGGAGGAGCACCGGCGCCACCAGCGCAAGGGCCACGAGGGGCGCGGATCGGGATCTGAGCGGGAACATGACATCCTCCTGAAGGCAACCGGCCTCCCGCCGGCGTCCCCAAGGCTGGGCACCGCGCCCCTTGCCGAGCAATAGCGGGCCCCTGTCAGGAGATGACCCGCCGCCTGATAGGCGATAACAAGAGCCGGGATCGGGCTCCGACATTGATTATCCCCGGCCCGCTCCCCATCATCGGGACCACGAGAAACCGGAGTCGCTCCATGAGACTTTCCGCCCTGCTGGCCGTGCTCGCGCTTGCCGGCGCGCTCGCCGCGCCAGCCGAGGCCGCCTGCTACGCCGACTACAAGGCAAAGCAGGATCGCCCACTCCGCCTTCATTACGGTGTGGCGCAGGTGCCCGACAGCGCCTGCAACCGCAAGGCCGCCACACGCGTTCTGAAGCCACGCCTCGAGCAGGCGGGCTGGACGCTCCTGAACGTTCTCTCGACGTTCGGGCCCGAGGGACTGGACGAAAGGAAAGCGAGTGCAGGACGCTACTTCCTCCGCTACTGACGCGCTGAAGGCCGGCAACCGGGTCGTGGCCGGCGGAATCGCGGCCATCGTCCTGATCCTGTCGGCTGCGGCGGTGTTCCTCTTCCTCAACCTGCCCGATGCCGACGCCTTCAACGCGCGGGTCGAGCGCCTGTTCGTCGAGGTGGATGCCCTGCGCTCGGGGCCCGAGATCCGGCTGCTGGAGATCATCGCCCAGTCGGGCACCACCTTCTCGGAGGTGCTGGCCAGCTACCGGATGGTGATCTTCGTACTGCTGGTCTTCTCGACCTCGCTGCTGGTGGCGGCGCTGGTCCTGCTTGTGACCATCGTCGCGCTGAACCGGCGTATGTCGGCGATCCAGCGGTCGGGCATCCAGGTGGCCTCGCTGATGATCTCGCGCGAGAGCCGGTCGGTCTATATCAACGACATGGAGTTCAGCCTGACCGAGGCCGCGATCGAGACGCTCTCGGTGCTGGCCGAGGCGCGGATGGACGATGACGTGCTGACCGGGGCGCAGATCGAGGCGATGATCTCGGGCAAGAGCGTGACCGACTGCGACGAAGCGGCGGGGGCGACGCGCGTCAAGCGGCTGCGCGACGCGCTTGGCAACCAGATGGTGAGCGAACTGCTGGTCAAGACGATCGCGCGGCGCGGCTACATGCTGGCCGTGGGCAAGGACGTGATCCGCATGGTCTGAGCCCTTGCCCGCCCGCTGCGGGGCCATTCGCCGCGCTTGTGGCGCATGGCGGGCGGGCATAGGCTTTCCGATGAGCAGAGGAGAGCGGACATGACCCAGATCGACCCGGCCTTCACCGGCCAGACCGTCATCACCACCTTCGAGATGACGCCCGGCACCTGCGCCGACCTGCTGGAAGAGCTGCAGGCGGCGCTGGAGGATTTCATCCGCCACCAGCCCGGCTTCATCTCGGCGAGCCTGCATGTGAACGATGCGCAGACGCGGGTGGCCAACTACTCGCAATGGCGCAGGCGCGAGGACTTCCAGGCGATGCTGCGGGCGCCCGAGATGCGGGAGCGCACCCGCCGCTTCGCCTCGCTCTGCCGCAGCTTCGAGCCCGTCATGTATGATGTCGTCGCGGCCTGCTGACGGGTCGGCGCGTCGTCGCTGACGTCTCCGGCGGGGCGTGACGGGCGCGCGTGCCAGCCGGATTCGGTTTCGGCGATCATTCTTGCGGACAGGCGGACCCCGCCTGCGGTCTTCCGCGTTTCCCAGCCGGATCAGGGGAGAAGATGATGGAAGAGTTCATGCAAGGGGTGGGCGTCGTGGGTCTCGTGGTGCTGGCGGTGGTCGGGCTTGCGGCGGGCTGGATCGCGAGCCAGGTGTCCGGCGGACGCCACCGCGGTCGCTACATGCTGATCGGGCTGGTGAGCGCGATTGCCGCGCCGCTTCTGCTCGTGGCGCTGGGAGTGACGGTGCTGGCGGCGTCGGGTCTCGTGGCGATGGTGGTGGCCGCGCTGATCGGCGCCGTGATCGTGCTCTTCCTCGCGAGGCTCCTGTTCGACTGAGGCAGCGGGTCAGAAGTCGAGCCAGATCCCGAGCTTGAGCGCCGGATCGGCGTGTCCGCTGACGGGCAGGATCACCCCGAGTTCCAGTTTCAGGGGCGTGCTCAGGTCATAGACCAGTGAGCTTGCGAGGCGGGCGTCGAACCCCGCTTCGCGCCCCTGCTCGAGCTGAAGCTGCTCGATCCACATGATCCGGTCGTGCGGCCTGAGGCCGAGCGTGATCTCGGCCTTGGCGCTGGTCTCGGGCATCAGGTAGCTGTAGGTCGCCACCGTCCGACCGTGCACCTGCTGCGAGAAGGTGACGTCGCGGGCGGTCACGACGGCGCGGGCTTCGGCGGCCAGCCAGCCGGGGCCGAAGCGGGTCGTGATCCCGCGCCCCCAGCCGCCACCGACCTGAACCAGCGGCGCGACATCGCCCGCGATGAGGCTTGCGCCGATGCCGGCCGAGGCCGCGATCCGGTGCGGCCCGCGCTCCCACGCCTTCTGCGCCCAGAGGATCAGCTTGCCGTCGCCCTGCGCCGAGCGTCCGGCGTCGAGGCCCAGCGTGATCCGCTCGGTAAGCCCATATTCGGCCCAGAGGCCCGTCCAGCTGTCCCGCGCCTCGTCCTGTTGTTGCGAGAGGGTGAGGAAGATGCCGCCCTTCTCGCGCGGCCAGGGGCCGGAGACGGCCGGCGCCACGCCCCAGAGGAACACCCCGGCAAATGCCACCAGCCCGGCAAGGCGCATGAGAGCGGTTCGCATGGATGACCCTCCGACGCGCTTAGCCTGCGCCCGGCGTGGTTAAGGGTCTCTTAAGGGCAACCCGGGCGTCAGCGCCCGCGGCGCTTGTTGCCGCCGCGTTGGCCGGCCCGCCCGGCGGTGCTGCGGCCCGAGCTTTTCACCGCGGCCTCGGCGGCGTCCTCCACCGCGCTCTGCCGCGCCAGCGGATCGTCGGCGACGGCCAGTTCCACCGCCTCGAGGCGCTTGATCTCGTCGCGCAGCCGCGCCGCCTCCTCGAACTCGAGGTTCTCGGCGGCCTTGCGCATCGCGGTGCGCAGCCCGTCGAGATGCGCCGCAAGGTTCGAGCCTACCATCGGCTTCTCGACCTTCGCCGTCACCCGGTTCATGTCGGTGTCGCCCTGCCAGAGGCCAGCCAGCACGTCCTCGACGTTCTTCTTCACCGTCTGCGGCGTGATGCCATGCGCCTCGTTGTAGGCGATCTGCTTCTCGCGCCGACGCTCGGTCTCGCGCAGGGCGCGCTCCATGCTGCCGGTGATCCGGTCGGCATACATGATCACCCGCCCGTCGGCGTTCCGCGCCGCCCGGCCGATGGTCTGGATCAGCGAGGTTTCCGAGCGCAGGAAGCCCTCCTTGTCGGCATCGAGGATCGCCACCAGCCCGCATTCGGGAATGTCGAGCCCCTCGCGCAGCAGGTTGATCCCCACCAGCACGTCGAAGGCGCCAAGCCGCAGGTCGCGCAGGATCTCGATCCGCTCGATCGTGTCGATGTCGGAATGCATGTAGCGCACCCGGATGCCCTGTTCGTGCAGATACTCGGTCAGATCCTCGGCCATGCGCTTGGTCAGCACCGTCACCAGCGTCCTGAGGCCCGCGGCCGCCACCTTGCGGATCTCGTCCAGGAGGTCGTCCACCTGCATCTCGACCGGGCGGATCTCGACCATCGGATCGAGAAGGCCCGTGGGGCGGATCACCTGCTCGGCAAAGACGCCTCCGGCCTGCTCCAGCTCCCACGCGGAGGGGGTGGCCGAGACGAAGACCGACTGAGGCCGCATCGCGTCCCATTCCTCGAACTTGAGGGGGCGGTTGTCCATGCAGGAGGGCAGGCGGAACCCGTGCTCGGCCAGTGTGAACTTGCGCCGGTAGTCGCCCCGATACATGCCGCCGATCTGCGGCACCGTCACATGGCTTTCATCAGCGAAGACGATGGCATTGTCGGGGATGAACTCGAACAGCGTCGGCGGCGGCTCGCCCGGAGCGCGGCCGGTCAGGTAGCGCGAATAGTTCTCGATCCCGTTGCAGACGCCGGTCGCTTCCAGCATCTCGATGTCGAAGTTGGTGCGCTGCTCCAGCCGCTGCGCTTCCAGCAGCTTGCCCTCGGCCACCAGCTGGTCGAGCCGCTGGCGCAGCTCCTTCTTGATGCCCTGCACGGCCTGCTGCATCGTCGGCCGCGGCGTGACGTAGTGCGAATTCGCGTAGATGCGGATCTGCTTGAAGCTGTCGGTCTTGGCGCCGGTCAGCGGATCGAACTCCACGACGCTCTCCAGCTCCTCGCCGAAGAACGAGAAGCGCCAGGCCCGGTCTTCCAGGTGGGCGGGCCAGACCTCGAGCGAATCGCCCCGCACGCGGAAGCTGCCGCGCTGGAAGCCCTGATCGTTGCGCCGGTATTGCTGCGCCACCAGTTCGGCGATCACCTGCCGCTGGTCGTAGCTCTGCCCCACCACCAGATCCTGCGTCATCGCCGAATAGGTCTCGACCGAGCCGATGCCGTAGATGCACGAGACCGAGGCCACGATGATCACGTCGTCGCGTTCCAGCAGCGCCCGGGTGGCCGAGTGGCGCATCCGGTCGATCTGCTCGTTGATCTGCGATTCCTTCTCGATATAGGTGTCCGACCGCGGGACATAGGCCTCGGGCTGGTAGTAGTCGTAGTAGGACACGAAATATTCCACGGCGTTGTCGGGGAAGAAGCCCTTGAACTCGCCGTAAAGCTGCGCCGCCAGCGTCTTGTTCGGAGCCAGGATGATGGCCGGGCGCTGGGTCTCTTCGATGATCTTGGCCATGGTGAAGGTCTTGCCGGTGCCCGTGGCCCCCAGCAGCACCTGGTTCTGCTCGCCCGCCCGCACGCCCGAGGCCAGCTCGGCGATGGCCGTCGGCTGATCGCCCGCGGGTTTGAACGGAGTCTTCATCTCGAAACGCCGCCCGCCCTCGAGCTTGGGGCGGGTCAGCACCTCCGGGCGGTGCATCGGCATGTTCATATTGTTGTGCGGCATGGTGATTCCCCTCGGCCGCCTAGATTTGATCCGTTTTTGTTCGCAAACAAGGGAGCTGAGGCTGCTTCTTTACCGGCGTTTAACCATTGGCGGCTAGAAGGAGGGGGCAAGCAGCAGAACGCTGTCGGTCGGTTGCACCACACACCCCACCCACCCCTCCGTGATCGATCGACAGCCGCTTGCAACGCGGTCTGGAGGTCTTGATCTGCGGCGGGAAAGCCGCCAATAACGGGGCATCTTGCACGGAGGCCCCATGCGCGCGCGTATCTATCAGCCTGCCCGAAACGCCATGCAGTCCGGGACCGGAAAGGCCAAGGGCTGGGTTCTGGTGTTCGAGAGCCGCGAGGCCCGCGACATTGACCCGCTGATGGGCTGGACCTCGTCGGCGGACACGCAGAATCAGGTGATGCTGCATTTCGACAGCCGCGAAGCCGCGCTGGACTATGCCAAGGCGCACCGGATCGAGGTCGAGGTGACGGAGTCCAAGCCGCGCCGGCCGAACATCCGCCCGCGTGGCTATGGCGAGAACTTCGCCACCGACCGTCGGGGCGCCTGGACGCATTGAGCCTGGGCGGCACCGCCTAGAGAAAGCCGATCTAGAGAAAGCCGATCCACCGCCCCGCCACGAGCGTCGAGAGCCACAGCGCAGCCGATGCAAGCGCCGCGGCGCGCGTGACGGGCGTGGCAGGGCCGCCGGCCACGAAGGTCCTCCAGCCGCGGCCCAGGTGCAGGGCGGCGACGTTCAGGACCGCCGCCGCGATCAGCGCGAGCTTGATCAGGAAGGCGCGGTTGCCGAGGTAGTTCGGCGGATCGACACTGAACAGCCAGAGGCCGGTGGTGAGCGCAACCGCAAGCCCCACGCCCGCGCTTCGCACGAGGAACGGCGCCACCTCTCCCGCGCGCCGTCCGGCAACGATCATCAGGTCGAGCGGCAGGATCGCCCCGACGAGCAGGGCAATCCCGAGGATGTGGGCGGCATTGACCAGCAGGTAGGCCGTGCCCGAGCCGCGGATCAGATCCGCACCGGGCCAGCCCGCCAAAAGCTGCAGCATCAGCCCTGCGGCTCGATCAGTTCCGGGTAAAAGTCATAGGGCGTGCCGTCGATCGTGATGCGGACGGCCTTCATCAGGTTCGTGCCGTCCTTGGCGCGATGCCCGAGGACATGCACCGCAACGCCGGGTTCCGCGGTCTCGGCGGTGAAGCCCGCACGCTGGGTCTGGTTCGGGTTGCCCAGCTCGATCTGCCAGAGGGCCCCGTCCGGGGCGAGGATCTCGATCTTGGGATGCGGCGGGTTCATCGAGACCGACTGCAGTTCGCCCGTCACCTGCGACTGCTGCTCTTCGGCCCAGTTCCAGCCGTGATGGGCGAGGGCGGCAGTGCCGACGAGCGCGGCGGCGGCAAGCGCCAGTCCGAGGCGGGGAAGGATCATCGCGGTTCTCCGTGCTGGTTCAAGTGCCAACGCACAAGGAGCGCTCTCGGGCGACCGCGCTCACGCCTTGTTGATCCGGCCCGGTTCGTCCGGCATTCGCGCCGGGAGCAGCCACCCGGCTGTCATCCTGGTGCTGCAAAACTCTTGCATCAGGGGGGGGGTGGCCCTATACGCCCCCGTTCTTCCTTCTCGCGCGGGGGGTCTCATGATCCAGACACCTTTCTACCTGATCGATTCCGCCAGCCTCAAGCGGAACATGGCGGTCATCGACCGGCTCCGCGAGGGATCGGGGGCCAAGGCGCTGCTCGCGCTCAAATGCTTCGCGACATGGCCCGCCTTCGACTACATGCGCGACCACATGGACGGGACGACCTCCTCGTCGCTCTACGAGCTGCGGCTCGGGCGCGAGAAGTTCGGCAAGGAGACCCATGCCTATTCGGTGGCCTGGCCCGATCACGAGATCGATGAGGCGGTGGGCTACGCCGACAAGATCATCTTCAACTCGGTGGGCCAGCTTCAGCGGTTCAGGGACCGCACCGGCGGGATCGCGCGCGGATTGCGGCTGAACCCCGGCCTCTCGACCTCGGGCTTCGATCTGGCCGACCCGGCGCGGCCCTTCTCGCGGCTGGGCGAATGGAGCGCCGAGAAGATCGAGGCGGTGCTGCCCGACATCTCGGGCGTGATGATCCATTACAACTGCGAGAATGCCGATTTCGACCTGTTCGACCGGCAGCTGGCCGAGATCGAGGGCCGCTTCGGCGCGATCCTCGACCGGCTCGACTGGGTGAGCCTTGGTGGCGGCATCCATTTCACCGGCGAGGGCTATCCGGTGGACCGGCTGGCCGCGCGGCTGAAGGCCTTTGCCGCGGCGCACGGGGTTCAGGTCTATCTCGAGCCCGGCGAGGCGGCAATCACCCGCTCGGCCACGCTCGAGGTGACGGTGCTCGACCTGCTTGACAACGGCAAGCAGCTGGCCATCGTGGACAGTTCGGTCGAGGCGCACATGCTGGACCTGCTGATCTACCGGCAGTCCGCAAAGGTTGAACCCGACGCGGGCGATCATAGCTACATGGTCTGTGGCAAGTCCTGCCTGGCCGGAGACATCTTCGGCGAGTTCCGCTTTGCCGAGCCGCTGAAAGTGGGCGACCGCCTCTCCATCGCGGATGCTGCGGGCTACACGATGGTGAAGAAGAACTGGTTCAACGGGGTGAAGATGCCCTCGATCGTGATCCGCGAGCCCGACGGATCGCTGCGCGTGGCGCGCGAGTTCGGCTATGGCGACTATGCCTCGAGCCTCGGCTGAGGCGCTTCCCTCTGTCCTTGAAGGAGACGGTTCGAAGTGAAGAAGAACGTGTTGATCATCGGTGCCGGCGGCGTCGCACAGGTGGTGGCGCACAAGTGCGCGCAGAACAACGACGTGCTGGGTGACCTGCACATCGCCTCGCGCACACTCTCGAAATGCGAGGCGATCATCGCTTCGGTGCACGAGAAGGGCGCGATGAAGGGGACGGGCCGGTTCGACGCCCATGCCGTCGATGCGATGGATACCGCCGCCGTGGCCGCCCTGATCCGCGAGACGGGCGCCGGGATCGTGATCAACGTGGGCTCGGCCTTCGTCAACATGCCGGTGCTCGAGGCCTGCCTCGAGACGGGCGCGGCCTACATGGACACGGCGATCCACGAGGATCCGGCGAAGATCTGCGAGACGCCGCCGTGGTATGGCAACTACGAGTGGAAGCGGCGCGAGCGTTGCGCCGAGGCGGGCGTCACCGCGATCCTCGGCGTGGGCTTCGATCCGGGCGTGGTCAATGCCTATGCGCGGCTGGCTGCGGACGAGTACCTCGACGAGGTCGCCTCGATCGACATCGTGGACATCAACGCGGGCAGCCACGGGCGCTGGTTCTCGACCAACTTCGATCCCGAGATCAACTTCCGCGAGTTCACGGGCACGGTCTATTCGTGGCAGGACGGGGCGTGGCAGGCGAACCGGATGTTCGAGGTCGGGCAGGAGTTCGACCTGCCCGTGGTGGGCCGGCAGAAGGCCTACATGACCGGCCACGATGAGGTGCACTCGCTGGCGGCCAACTATCCGCAGGCGGACGTGCGCTTCTGGATGGGCTTCTCGGATCACTACATCAACGTCTTCATGGTGCTGAAGAACCTCGGGCTTCTGTCCGAGCAGCCGGTGACGACGGCCGAGGGGCTCGAGGTGATCCCGCTCAAGGTGGTGAAGGCGGTCCTGCCCGATCCCTCGTCGCTGGCGCCCGACTACACCGGCAAGACCTGCATCGGCGACATCGTGAAGGGGACGAAGGACGGCCAGCCGGCCGAAGTCTTCATCTACAACGTGGCCGACCATGCCGAAGCCTATGCCGAGGTCGGGTCGCAGGGGATCTCCTACACCGCCGGCGTGCCGCCCGTCGCCGCGGCCATCCTCGTGGCCGAGGGGACATGGGATGTGAAGAAGATGGTCAATGTCGAGGAGCTGGACCCGAAACCGTTCCTCGCGCTTCTGAACCGGATGGGCCTGCCCACGCGGATCAAGGACGCCGCCGGGGATCGCGCGCTCGAGTTCTGAGGGCGCCAATCGCGCTCTTTCCAGACCCCGGCCGCAGGCGTGGCCGGGGTCCTTTCTTTTGAGCGTTTATCGGCCCCCCCCCGGGCTCGCCCGGGGGGCTGCCTTCTCCAGGCGGAGCCTTGTCAGCCTTTGGACTGCGGATCCTCCGGCGCCTGTCCGGGCTGTTTCTGCGAGCGATGCGGCCCCGCCTCGCCCGGATCCTCGCGATCCCGCCCGGTGGGGTCGATCTGCTGCTGGCGCTGGTCCACGCTGTTGCCCTCGCGGCGGCGATCGCCGGGTGCGGACTTGTCATTGTCGGTCATGGCATCCTCCTGCGCGGTGAAACCGCTCAGGCGCCCGTCCGTTCCGCGTCTTCGCGGAAGCGCCGCGTCTCGAGCGCGGCGGCCATCAGCGTGCGGGTGTAGCTCTCCTGCGGGCGGTCGAAGATGTCGGCGGTCGGCCCCTCTTCCACGATGCGCCCCTCCTTCATCACCACGATGTAGTCGGACAGCGCCCGCACCACCGCAAGATCGTGGCTGATGAAGAGGTAGGACAGCCCGTGCCGCGCCTGCAGGTCGCGCAGCAGGTCCACGATCTGCTTCTGCACCGAGCGGTCGAGCGCCGAGGTCGGCTCGTCCAGCACGATGACCTTGGGCTTCAGGATCATCGAGCGGGCGATGGCGATGCGCTGGCGCTGGCCGCCCGAGAATTCGTGCGGATAGCGGTTACGCATGTCGGGGCTGAGGCCGACCTCGGCCAGCGCCTCGCCCGCGCGGCGGTCCCGCTCGCGCGAGGACAGGCCGGGCTCGTGGATCTTCAGCCCCTCGGTGATGATCCGCCCCACCGTCATCCGCGGCGACAGGCTGCCGAACGGGTCCTGGAACACCAGCTGCATCCGCTGCCGAAGGGGCCGCATCGCGGCCGGGTCGCGGGCCAGTTCGCGCCCCTCGAAGGTCACGAGACCCGCCGAGGGCAGAAGCCGCAGGAGCGCCCGGCCGAGCGTGGACTTGCCCGAGCCTGACTCGCCCACCACGCCGATGGTCTGTCCTTGCCGCAGCCGCACCGACACCCGGTCCACGGCGCGCAGCTCCTCGGCCTTGCGGAAAAGGCCGCCGCCGCTCGAGAAGGTCACCTCGATGTCCCGCCCCTCCATCAGCACGGGGGCGGTCTCGGGCGGGGGGGCCTTGGTGCCTTCGGGTTCCGCATCGAGCAGCATCCGCGTGTAGGGATGGGCAGGCGCCGCGAAGAGGGCGCCGGTCTCGCCGGTCTCGACCACCTCGCCCGCCTGCATCACATAGACCCGGTCGGCAAACCGCTGCACGATCCCGAGATCGTGGGTGATGAAGAGGATCGCCATGCCGAGCCGCTTCTGCAGATCGGCCAGAAGCGTCAGGATCTGCGCCTGGATCGTCACGTCGAGCGCGGTCGTGGGCTCGTCGGCGATCAGGATGTCGGGATCGCAGGCCAGCGCCATCGCGATCATCACCCGCTGGCGCTGCCCGCCCGACAATTCGTGCGGATAGCTGTCGATCCGCCGCTCGGGCTCGGGGATGCCGACGAGGCGCAAGAGGTCCACGATCCGCGGCCGCGCGGCTCGTTTTGAAAGCCCGCGGTGGAAGCGCAAGGGCTCGGCCAGCTGGTCGCCGATCCGGTAGAGCGGGTCGAGCGAGGTCATCGGCTCCTGGAAGATCATGGTGATCTTGTCGCCGCGCACCTTGTTCAACTCGCGCTCGGGCAGGCCGATCAGCTCGCGCCCGCGGTAGCGCGCCGAGCCGGTGGCGCGGCCGTTCTGCGCCAGAAGCCCCATCAGCGCCATCGTGGTCTGGCTTTTCCCCGAACCGCTTTCGCCGACGATGGCCACGGTCTCGCCGGGCATCACCGAGAGGTCGATGCCGCGCACGGCCTCCACCTCGCCGTCGTTGGTGTCGAAGGTGACGCGCAGTCCCTTGACGTCGAGAACAGGCTCCATCTCAGCGGTCCTTCGGGTCGAGGCTGTCGCGCAATCCGTCGCCGAGGAAGTTCAGCGCGAACAGGATCGCGGTCAGCGTGAGGGCAGGCCAGATCAAGAGCCACGGCGCGCCGCGCATGTTGGCGGCGCCTTCCGAGATCAGAAGGCCCAAAGAGGTCAGCGGCTCCTGCACGCCGAGGCCGAGGAAGGACAGCAGGCTTTCCAGCAGGATGGCCTTGGGCACCAGCAGCGTGACGAAGACGATCACCGGCCCGAGCGTGTTCGGCACTATGTGCCGAATCAGGATGCCCGCGCGCGTGGCCCCCAGCGCCTCGGCCGCCTGCACGAACTCCTGCCGTTTCAGGCTGAGCGTCTGGCCCCTTACGATCCGCGCCATGTCCAGCCACTCGGTCGCGCCGATGGCGATGAAGATGATGACGATGTTCCGGCCGAAGAACACCACGAGCAGGATCACGAAGAAGATGAAGGGCAGCGAGTAGAGGATGTCCACGATCCGCATCATCACGTTGTCCACCCGCCCGCCGAGATAGCCCGAGATCGCGCCGTAGGTAACGCCCAGAAGGAGCGCCATGGCCGAGGCGAGAAGGCCGATCGCGAGCGAGATCCGCACCCCGATGAAGATGCGCGACATCAGATCCCGCCCCACGGCATCGGTGCCGAAGAGGAAGTAGAGCTGCTCCACATCGGCCGAGAGCGTGCCGCTCAATCCGTCGGGCGCAAGGTCGAGCCGCGGATTGATGAAGAGGTCGGACCGCTGGAAATAGCGCAGGATGCGTTCGTCGATCGGCTCGTCGTCGGCGATCTCGACCGAGACGGTGCCGTTCTCGAGCACCGGCGTCCCCTCGACCCGGGCGCGGGCCATCGTGCGTTCGAAATTCGGGATCACCACATCGGCGCGCGGGTAAGGCTCGAGGCTGGCGGGCGCGCGGACGAACTGGGGATAGACCCGCGTGTAGTCGTGCGGCGAGAGCATCGGGCCGAAGATCCCGACGAGGCCGAGGAAGATCAGCACCAGCGCCGAGGCGACCGCGGCGCGGTTCTTCCGCAGGCGGATCCAGGCGTCCTGCCAGAGCGAGCGGCCGACGAGGGCATCGGGTGCGGGCGCGGGCGTGCCCGGTGTGGGAATGGGCATCTCAGTCATAGCGCACCCGCGGGTCGAGAAGGGTGTAGAGCAGGTCCACGATCAGGTTGAACAGCAGGATGAAGAGCGCGATCACCACCACCGTCCCCATCACCAGCGTGTAGTCCCGCCCCAGCGCGCCTTGCACGAAGTAGCGCCCGATGCCGGGCAGGCCGAAGATCGTCTCGACCACGACCGAGCCGGTCAGAAGCCCCGCGGCCGTCGGTCCGAGATAGCTCACCGCGGGCAGCATGGCGGCGCGCAGGGCGTGCTTGACCACCACGGTCCGGGCGGGCAGCCCGTAGGCGCGGGCGGTGCGGACATGGTTCGAGCGCAGCGCCTCGATGGTCGCCCCGCGCACGAGGCGCGCGATCACTGCCACCTGCGGCAGTGCCAGCGTCACCACCGGCAGCACCCAGTAGGCGGGGTCCGACGCGGACCAGCCGCCCGCGGGAAGCCAGCGCAGGATCACCCCGAAGAACAGGCTGAGCAGCGGCGCCACCACGAAATTCGGCGTCGTGATCCCGAAGGTGGCAAGCCCCACGATCGTGTAGTCGAGCCAGGAGTTCTGCCTCAGCGCGGCAATGGCCCCGAGGACGGTGCCGATCAGCACCGCAAGCGAGATCGCCAGCCCGCCGAGCAGCATCGACACCGGCAGGCCCGAGGCGAAGAGGTCGTTGACGCTGAAATCGCGCTTCGTGAAGGACGGTCCGAGATCGCCCCTCAGCAGGTTGCCCATGTAGGTCAGATATTGCGACCAGAGCGACCCGTCGAGGTTATAGGCCCGCTTGAGGTTCTCCATGATGAGCGGATCGAGCGGCCGCTCGAGGTCGAACGGGCCGCCCGGCGCCAGCCGGATCATGAAGAAGGTGAGCGTGACGATGATGAAGACGGTCGGCACGGCCGAAGCGAGCCGTCGCAGCGTGTAGCGAAGCATCGGAAAAGCCCTCGCAAGGGGGGCGCGACGGAGGATCCGCGCGCGCCCCGTAACGATTACTGGGACAGCGAGAGCCAGCGGGTCTGGTGGACGTCGGGCAGGTTGTCCTCGTAGCCCTGCACCCGGTCCGAAACGAGCGCGCGCGAGGAGTAGGTGAGCAGCGGGATCGCCGGCACCTCGTCGAGCAGGATCGTCTCGGCCTCGGCCATGATCTGTGCCCGCGCGTCGAGATCCTGGGTCTGGGCGGCCCTGTCCATCAGCGCGTCGTAATCGGCGTTCTCCCAGCGCGGATAGTTGAAGGGCACGCCGCCCTCGAACAGGAACAGGAAGTTCTGCGGGTCGGAATAGTCGCCGATCCAGCCCGCGCGCACGATGTCGAAGGCGCCGCCTTCCTTGAGGTAGTTGAAGTAGTTCGTCCCCTCCATCTCGTTCAGCGTCGCGTTGATGCCGATGTTCTTCAGCATGTCGGCGATGGCGGTCATCGTGTTGCGATGGTTCTCGGACGAGTTGTAGGAGAGCTGCACGGTCAGGCTGCCCTCGGCCACGCCCGCTTCCTCGAGGAGCGCCTTGGCCCGGTCCTCGCGGTCGAGCAGATCCTCTTCGGCATAATCGAGCGAGGGAGGCGTCTCGACATAGTTCGAGATGCCCGGCGGGACGATCGAATAGCCGGACAGCATCGTCTCCTGCCAGACCTGCTCGGCGATGAAGTCGCGGTCGAGCACGAGCGAGATCGCCTGACGCACGCGCTTGTCCTTGAGCGGGCTGCCGTCGGCGCCCTTCACCGGCAGGTAGTAGGTGCCGAGATAGGGCGCGATGCGCAGCTTCTCGCCGAGGTTCTGGCGCATGTAGCTCATCTGTTCGGCGGGCACGTCGGTGCAGATCTGCACCTCCTGCGCCTCGAAGCGCCGCAGGCAGGCCGAGCGATCCTCGAAGGGCACCCATTCGACGCGATCGACGGCGATGTCCTGCGCGCCGTGGAAATGTTCGTTCTTCTCCATCACGATGCGATCGTTCGGCACGAAGCTGACCAGCTTGTAGGCCCCGTTCGTGACCATCACGCCCGGCCGCGTGAAGTTCGCGCCTTCCGCCTCGACCGTCGCCGGATGCAGCGGCAGCGAGGACTGGTGCGTGAGCAGTTCGAGGAAGTAGGGGGTGGGCGCGTTCAGGGTGATTTGCAGCGTATGATCATCCACCGCCTCGACCCCCAGCTCTTCCGGGGTCATCTGGCCCGAGGCGACGGCTTCGGCGTTCAGGATCGGGTAGAGGATGTTGGCATAGACCGCCGCTGTCGCGGGCGTCACGATCCGGCGCAGCGCGAAGACGAAGTCGCCGGCCACCACCGGATCGCCGTTCGACCATTTCGCATCGTCGCGCAGCTTGAAGCTGTAGGTCAGACCATCCTCCGAGATCTCCCAGCTCTCGGCTACCCCCGGCACCACCTCGCCCCGCGCATCCTGCACCACGAGCCCCTCGTAGAGATCGTTCAGGATCCGGCTCTCGGCCACGGTCGAGGTCAGGTGATGGTCGAGCGTCGCGGGATCGGTGTCGTTGCCCCGGACAAGGGTCACCTGCGCAGCGGCAGCGCCGGCGCCTGCAACGATCATCGCGAGAAGACAGGCCCCGGTGCGGAGCGGCAAGCGTGTCATGGCGGGAAGTCCTCCGTGTTGGTCCTTCTGGTTGAATCGATCCTTCTGCATGTTTGCCCGCCGCCGGAAGATCGGATGCCGTCACGGCACCCCGGCATGAGCAAGATCTTGCCGGTCCCGGTGAACGACCTGCCGCGGCAGCGGTTCCCGACGCCCTCAGGCGGGCTGCTTCGGCAGGCGTGACAGGCTGAGCCCTTCGGCCGCCCTGAGATGGTTGTGAATGTCGGTGGCCGCGATCTCGGCCTGCGCCATGGCCACCGCGATCTGGTTGAGACCCGTCACCACGTCGCCCGCGGCCCAGACGCCCGGCAGTTCCGTGCGCTGGTGGGCATCGGTGCCGATCCGGCCGTCGGGCTGAAGGGCCATGCCCAGCGACCGGGGGAGGGCGGTCTGCGGATCGTTCCCGAGGCCGGCATAGAGCGTGTCGAACCGGCCGGGCTCGCCGTCCGCGAAATGAATGGTGACCCGCCGCCCTGCGGCCTCGATCCGCCGGATGGGGCGGCGGTCCACCCGCACCCCGGCATCGGCCAGCGGTCGATGCGACGCCTCCGGCAGATCCTGACCCATCGAGACGAGCGTGATCCTCGGGGAGTAGCTGCGCAGGAAGAGCGCCTCGCTCACGGCGCAATCCTCGTGCCCCAGAACGGCAATGCAATGGTCGATCACCTCGAACGCATCGCAGACCGGGCACTGCCGGATGAGCCCCTCGCGCACATGGCGCACCACGTCGGGCAGATCGGGCAGCCGGTCGCGGACCCCCGTCGCAAGGATGAGGTGGCGCGCCTCCAGTGGCCCCTGCTTCGTCTCGATCCGCCAGCCCCCATCCGGCAGGCGGCGCCCCGACTCGGCCGCGAGGGGAGCAGGCGAGATGCCCAGCCGCCCCAGTTGTGCCCGCATCCGCGAGAGAAGCTCGGCGCCGCGGATGCCGTCGGGGAAGGCGGGATGGTTGTGCGAGCGCGGGATCAGCGAGGCCCGGCTCTCGCCGCCGTCAAGCAGCAGGACGCTGCGCCGGAAGCGGGCGAGGAAGATGGCGGCGGTCAGGCCAGCGGGGCCGGCGCCCACGATGATGCAGTCGGCCATGTCGATCTGTCTCTCCCGATCCGGTCGGGGCGGACCTCGCCCCCGCAGCGTAAGCCGCAGCAACCTCCGGGCCCGCGCGGCATGAGCCGCAGCAACCCCTAGAGCCTGCCATCGTTCCGACAAAAAATGTTCGTCCAATGTGAACCAAGTCGGGGTTCCGCGCGTTTCGCCGCCGGCGAGGATTGGGAAGAGCTTGATGATTGCGGCAGAAGATCCGTTGCAGGACAGCGTGACGAGTGCGGCCAGGGTTCCTACGGATGTCAGACTGATCGGGAGTGTGCGGGTAATGACCTGCGAGGCCTCTCCGATCGGCCCGCAACCGCCGCCTGCGGCCGGAGTCATGCTCCACCTCAGCCGCGATCCTCGGCGGCCTTTCGCCTCGAACGTGGTGCTGCTGGTCGATGAGGCCGGTGACGCGGTGGCCGAGATCCCGAGCCTTCCGGTGCGCGTGCTGGCGGCGCTTCTCGACAACGGCTGCCAGTCCCTTGCGCTTGTCGAGGAGAGCGGGCCCCGCCTCTCGGTGGGGATCCATCTGGCGGCCCCCTTCTGAACAGGGGGCGCGCTTCACCCGAGGCGCAGGTTGCCGCCCGGGTGGGGGCGACAACCGTCTCGTTTCTCAGCCGCGCGGCTTTTTCGGAGGCGTGAAACGGCGGCTCGTGTCCGAGGCATCCGCGCGCGGTTTCCGCGGAGCGTCCTTCTTGGCGAAGTCCTTCTTGGCGCCCCCTTCGGCGCGCGGCTTTGCGGGCCGGTCGTCGCGCGCGCCCTTGTAGCCCGACGGACGGGCCGGGCGGGCATCCGGGCCGCGCTCGCGCGGGCCTGTCTCGTCCCGAGCCGGCTTGTCATGGGATTTGAAGCCCGCCGCCCGCGGCGCGCCCTCGCCGCGCGGCTTGCCGCGGGGGGCGTCGTCGCCGGCAGCACCGTGCGACTTGTAGCCGGTGGACCGGCCGGCCGTTCCGCCGTGCGACTTGTAGCCGGCCGAGCGGCCGGTGCCCTCGGCCCGCGTGGCCGCGCCCTTGTAGGCGGGCCGCGCCGGACGTTCGCCCTGCGGCTGCCGCGGCTTGCGCCCCTCGTCAGAGCCCTCGCGGCGGGCGCCGGTGCCTTCCTGCATCTCGCGCTTCGCGACATGCCCGCTGTCCTCGCGCCGGGGGCGGGCGGGGCGGTCGTCGGGCGTCCAGCCGCTGCGCGGAGCCTCGTCCCGCTCCTCCTCGACGAAGCGCGAGGGCTTGGGCTGGTAAGGCGCCTTCTCGCGCCGCGGGGCCTCGTCCCGCGTGCGGGCCGTGCGCTCGGCGAAAGGCTTGCGCGGCGCGCGTTCCGGCCGCTCGAGCGAGGGTTCGCCCTCCAGCCGGACCATGCCCACGCCGGCCTCGATCTCGAGCGCGTCGCCGAACTTCTTGGCGGCCGCCTTGGCGATCTGGACGAAGGTCTGCTCCTGCTGGACGCGGATCGCGCCGATCTCGTTCTTGGTGACACCGCCCGCTTCGCAGATCTTGGGCAGCAGCCAGCGCGCCTCGGCGCGTCCGGTGTGGCCCACGCCCACCGAATACCAGACGGCCTCGCCGAACTCGCCCCGTTCGCGCGGCGCGCGCTGCGCGGGTTCGGGCGGGGCCACGTCCTGAAGCACCTCGGGCGCCGAACGCGCCTCGCGCCAGAGCCGCACGAAGGCCGACGCCATCTGCGCGGGGCCGAACCGCTCGAGCAGCTTCTCGGCCAGCGGCATCTCCTCGGACAGATCCTGCCCGAGCACCGGATGTTCGAGCAGCCGCGCGTCGTCGCGTTCCTGCACCTCGTCGGCCGAGGGCGGCTTGCCCCAGTCGGCCACGAGCTTCGCCCCGGACAGCAGCCGCTGCGCCTTGCGCACCTCGGAGGGCGCGGCGATCAGCACCGACACGCCCTTGGCGCCCGCGCGGCCGGTCCGGCCCGAGCGGTGCAGCAGCGTCTCGGAGTTGGTGGGCAGATCGGCGTGGATCACCAGTTCGAGCCCCGGAAGGTCTATGCCGCGCGCGGCCACGTCGGTCGCGATGCAGACCCGCGCGCGCCCGTCGCGCAGCGCCTGCAGCGCATGGGTCCGCTCCTGCTGCGACAGCTCGCCCGAGAGCGCCACGACCTGAAAGCCGCGGTTGCCCATCCGCGCGAGAAGATGGTTCACCGCCATCCGCGTCTTGCAGAAGACGATCGCCGAGGGCGCCTCGTAGAAGCGCAGCACGTTGAAGATCGCATGTTCCCGGTCGCGCGCGCTGACGGTCAGGACGCGATACTCGATGTCGGCATGCTGCTTGCGCTCGCCCGCGGTCTGGATGCGGACGGCGTCCTGCTGGAACTCCTTGGCCAGCGCCTCGATCTCCTTCGGCACGGTGGCCGAGAACATCAGCGTGCGGCGTTCCTCGGGGGCGGAGCCAAGGATGAACTCCAGATCCTCGCGGAAGCCGAGGTCGAGCATCTCGTCGGCCTCGTCCAGCACCACGGCGCGCAGGCCGGTCAGATCCAGCGAGCCGCGCTCGATATGGTCGCGCAGGCGGCCGGGGGTGCCGACGACGATATGGGCGCCGCGTTCGAGCGCCCTACGCTCGGTGCGGTAGTCCATGCCGCCGACGCAGGTGGCAATCTGGGCGCCGGCTTCGGCATAGAGCCAGCCAAGCTCGCGCGCGACCTGCAGCGCCAGCTCGCGGGTGGGGGCGATGGCAAGCGCGATCGGCGTGTCGGCGAACAGGAGCCGGTCGGCGCCCTGCAGGATCTGGTCGGCCACGGCGATGCCGAAGGCCACGGTCTTGCCCGAGCCGGTCTGGGCCGAGACGAGCGCGTCGCGTCCGGCCACGCCTTCGGCGAGCACGGCCTCCTGCACGGGGGTGAGGGACTCGTAGCCCTTGGCGGCAAGCGCCGCGGCCAGCGGCGCGGCAATATCGGTATGGGTCATGTATCTGCCAAATGGGGGACGCGCAGCGGCGCCCGGGTTGACGGCCAACCTTCTCCCATCGCGGCCAGGCCTCCTCGCCCGCCGTCCCGAGGTTCCGGGCCGTCCGGGGGCTCTACAGGATTCGGGCGGCCCTGTATAGCGGCTTGACCGCGACGGGGCTGTCGCAGACCGATCGGACCGGGCCGGCGGAGGGTCGGCCCGTCCCTGCCAGGCATGCCTGCCGGTCTTTGCGGGGACGGCGCATGGTTTGCCTCTTGGCCTTTGCCGGACCGGCGCGCATATAGGGGCACCACGTCAGACGGAGGATGAACCCATGCTCGGATTCGGTGACAAGCCCGCGAACGGCGCCGCTCCGAAGGGCGATCTCGTGAAGGACACGTCAGAAGCGACCTTCATGCAGGATGTGATCGACGCCAGCCGCGAAGTGCCGGTGATCGTCGATTTCTGGGCGCCCTGGTGCGGGCCCTGCAAGACCCTGGGACCGGCGCTCGAGGCCGCGGTGACGGCCGCCAAGGGCAAGGTCCGCATGGTCAAGGTCAACGTGGACGAGAACCAGATGATCGCGGCGCAGCTGCGCATCCAGTCGATCCCGACCGTCTATGCCTTCTTTCAGGGCCAGCCGGTCGATGGCTTCCAGGGGGCGCTGCCGGCCTCGGAGGTGACGAAGTTCGTGGACAAGATCGCGGCCATGGGCGGCGATGGCGGTCTGGGCGACGCGCTGGCCGCGGCCGAGGAGATGCTGGCCGAAGGCGCCATCGTGGATGCGCTCGAGACTTTCGCCGCCATCCTCGGCGAAGAGCCCGAAAATGCTGCGGCCTATGCGGGCCTGATCCGCTGCCATCTGGCGGCCGGCGATCTGGATCAGGCCGAGGCCTATGCGGCGGCCGCCCCTGCCGCCATCGCCAAGGCCAAGGAGATCGAGGGCGCGCGCGCGCAGATCGAGCTGGCCCGGCAGGCCGCCAAGGCGGGGCCGGTGACCGAGCTGAGCCGGGCCGTCGAGGCGGATCCCGCCAACCATCAGGCGCGCTTCGACCTTGCGCTCGCGCTCCATGCCTCGGGCAAGGTCGAGGAGGCCGTGGACCAGCTTCTCGAACTGTTCCGCCGCGATCGCGAGTGGAACGAGGGCGCGGCGCGGACCCAGCTTTTCACCATCTTCGACGCGCTGAAGCCGACCGATCCGATCGTGCTGAAAGGGCGCCGGCGGCTGTCCTCGATGATATTTGCCTGAACGATGGGGCGCTCTAGTTCAGAGCCCATGATCAAGCAGGCCGATCTTCCCGACGTCATTCCGGTGTTCCCGCTGCCCGGAGCCCTGCTCCTGCCGCGGGCACGCCTGCCCCTTCATATCTTCGAGCCGCGCTATCTGCAGATGCTCGAGGACACGCTGAAGACGCCGCAGCGGCTGATCGGCATGGTGCAGCCGCGCGACGTGCCCGGAGGCGCGGAGAAGCGCCTTCATGCCATCGGCTGCGCGGGCCGCCTGACGGGCTTTTCCGAAACCGAGGACGGGCGCTACATGATCACCCTCTCGGGCATCTCGCGGTTTCGCGTCCTGTCCGAGGTGCAGGGGTTCACGCCCTACCGCCGCTGCACCGTGGACTGGAGCGACTTCACCCGCGATCTGGGCCCGACCGAGTCTGACTGCGGCTTCCGGCGGGATGCCTTTCTCGAGCTGCTCGGGCGCTACTTCGCCGCGATGGAGCTTTCAACCGACTGGGGCAGCCTGCGCGAGGCCGAGGAAGAGCTTCTCATCAACTCGCTCTCGATGCTTTGCCCCTTCGATCCCGAGGACAAGCAGGCGCTGCTCGAGGCGCCGTCGCTGGAAACCCGGCGCGAGACGCTGGTGACGCTGATCGAATTCGCCCTCAGGGGCGGCAATGGTGAAGAGGTGATGCAATGACCGAGTCCCCCCAGTTCGACCGCCGGATGCTCGAGGCGCTCGTCTGCCCCGTGTCCCAGTCGGGGCTGAGCTATGACGCCGAGCGGCAGGAGCTGGTGTCGCGCCAGGCTCGGCTGGCCTTTCCGATCCGCGACGGGATCCCGATCATGCTGGTGTCGGAAGCGCGCGAACTCTGACCCGCGGGGCCTTGGGCCGGCGCCGGGGGCTGTCTGCCCCCGGACCCCCGAGGATATTTGGGCAGAGTGAAAGGCTCAGATCGGGCGGCCCTGGAGCAGCCGGGGGAGATCCCCCGTGAGACCGGCGGCCTGCCGGATGAAGCCGCGGCGCAGGCCCGGAACGGCGTTCACGATTCCCATGCCGAGGTCACGCCCCGCCCTCAGGATCGGATTGTCGTTCGAGAACAGACTGTTGACCATGTCCATTCCCAGCGCGAGCGCGGTGGCGTCGAAGCGGCGCCATTGTTGGTAGCGGTCAAGGACGAGCGGAGAGCCGACGTCTTCTCCGCGGCGGGCGGCGAGGGTCAGCACTTCGGCCAGGGCCGCCACATCGCGCAGGCCGAGGTTCAGCCCCTGGCCCGCGATCGGGTGGACGCCGTGGGCGGCGTCGCCCACCAGCGCCACGCGCGGCGCCACGAAGCTGTGGGCAAGCGACAGCGAGAGCGGATAGGTGAACCGCTCGCCGGCGAGGGAGATGGCGCCCAGGAAGTCGCCGAACCGCGGCCGGAGGGCGGTGAGATAGTCCGCGTCCGGCAGGCGCTGGATCTCGGCCGCGGCGGCGTCGCTCTCGCTCCAGACGATCGAGGAGCGGTTGCCGGGCAGCGGAAGGATGGCCAGCGGACCCGAGGGGAGGAAATACTGCCAGGCGGTGCCCTCGTGCGGGCGCTCGTGCTCGATCGCCGCGACGAGGGCGGTCTGGCCGTAGCCCCAGCCGGTGCGGCGGATGCCGGCGCGGCGCGCCGTGCCGCTCTGCCGTCCGTCGCAGCCCACGAGCAGCCGTCCCGAGAGGTGCGCTCCGGTCGAGAGGGTGATGGTGACGCCGCTCGCACCCACCTCCTGCGCCTCGACCGTGGCGCCCGAGATCAGGCGGATGCGCGGCTCGGCCTCCATCGCGGCGAGGAAGGCGGCGTAGAGAAAACGGTCCTCGAGCAGGTAGCCCATCGGCCCCTCCTCGATCTCGGCATGGTCGAAGGCCAGCACGAAGGGCGAGGGGCCGGTGGCGGTGGTGCCGTCCGAGGTCACGACCCGCAGGATCGGCTGGGCGCGGGGCGCAAGCCCGTCCCAGAGGCCGAGCGCCGCAAGCAGCCGCTGCGAGGCCAGCGCCAGCGCATAGGCGCGCCCGTCAAAGCCGGGCTCGGCGCGCTGGGGGGCGGGCCGCCCATCCACCACCGTCACGGAAAATCCGTTCCGCGCCAGCGCGAGGGCCAGAGCGGGGCCGTTCAGCCCGCCTCCGGCGATGAGGATGTCGGCATCTTGGGTCATGCGGGCCAATATGGCCGGGCGCGCGGGATTGTCCAGCCATGGCGCGGCGGTTACGGTTCCCGCGCGGGGCAGGGAGAGCGCGATGGACTGGCTGTGGATGACGGCGGCGGATCTGGGGCGGGGGATCGACGGGGGCCGGATCCATCCGGTCGAACTGGCCGAGGCGTTCCTTGACGCCGCGAGCGACCATCCCGAGGCCCCCCGGATCTACGCGCGGCTGACGCCCGAGCGCGCCCGTGGCGAGGCCATGGCCGCGGTCGAGCGTGCCAAGCTCGGCCTGCGCCGCGGGCCGCTGGATGGGGTGCCTGTCTCGTGGAAGGACCTGTTCGATACGGCAGGGATCCTGACCGAAGCGGGATCGCTGCTGCTGAAGGGGCGGCGGCCCGAGCGGGACGCCGAGGTGGTCGTGACGGCGACGCTGCAGGGGCTCGTCTGCCTCGGCAAGACCCACATGTCCGAGCTGGCCTTTTCCGGTCTGGGCCTGAACCCCGTGACCGCCACGCCGCCCTGCATCAACGATCCGGCGGCCGTGCCGGGGGGCTCCTCCTCGGGGGCCGCGGCCTCGGTGGCGTTCGGCCTGGCGCCCGCCGCCATCGGCTCGGACACCGGCGGGTCGGTGCGCATTCCCGCCGCCTGGAACGACCTGACCGGGCTCAAGACCACCGCCGGCCGGGTTCCGCTCGGGGGCGCCGTGCCGCTCGCCGCGCGGTTCGATACGGTGGGGCCGCTCGCGCGCAGCGTCGAGGATTGCGCGCTGCTGCTGGCGGCGCTGGAAGGCGGGCGGGCGCCCGATCTGCGTGGCGCTTCGCTGGCGGGGGCGCGGTTCCTCGTGCTCGAGACGGTCGCGCTCGAGGATCTCCGCGAGGCGCCGGCGCAGGGTTTCGACGAGGCCGTGGCGCGGCTGGCCCGTGCGGGGGCGCGGACCGAGCGGGGGGACGTGCCCGAGGTGGCCGAGGCGATGGCGCTGGCGGGCCCGCTCTTCACCGGCGAGGCCTACGGCACCTGGGCCGAGGTGATCGAGGCCGCGCCGCATCTCATGTTTCCGCGCATCCTTGAACGGTTCCGGTCGGGGACTCATGTCACGGCGGCGGACTATGTGGCCGCCTGGCAGAAGCTCGACCGGCTGCGGGCGGCCTGGAATGCGAAGACGGCGGGGTTTGACGCGGTTCTTGTGCCGACCTCGCCGATCCTGCCCCCGGATGCGGGTCGGTTGATGACCGACGAGGACTATTATGTCACCGAGAATCTGCTCGCGCTGCGCAACACGCGGATCGGCAACCTCATGGGGCTGCCGGTCCTGACCCTGCCGACGGGGCAGCCCTCGTGCGGGATCTCGCTCATGGGACAGCCCTTCCGCGAGGAGCGCCTGCTGCGCCTTGGCGCCGCGGCCGAACGGGCGTTGGGCTGAGGGGCGAAAAAGCCACAGCGCCGGGCGGGTCCGGGCCGCACCGGCCTTTTTCTGGACCCTCCGGCAAGTTGCCGCTATCCTGCGACAAACGGGGCGATACGACCCCGATCAAGAGGCAGTAGATGGCATTTCCCGAGCGGTTTTCGAACCTGCCAGATTACGCATTTCCGCGTCTGCGGAAGCTGTTGGACACGCACGCACCGGGCGGCGAGCCCGTCGCCATGACCATCGGCGAGCCCAGACATCCGATGCCGGAGTTCGTCGGACCCGTGCTGGCCGAGACTCTCCAGGGCTTCGCTGTCTATCCGCCGAACGACGGCACGCCCGAGCTGCTGGCCGCGATCGGCGGATGGCTGAAGCGGCGGTACCGGGTCGAGGTGGGGCCCGAGCGGCTCATGGTGCTGAATGGCACCCGCGAGGGGCTGTTCAACGCCGCGCTCGCGCTGGTGCCCGAGCAGAAGCGGGGCAAGCGCCCCGTGGTGCTGATGCCCAACCCCTTTTACCAGGTCTATGCGATGGCCGCGCTCGCCCTGGGGGCGGAGCCGGTCTATGTGCCCGCGCTTGCCTCGAACGGTTTCCTGCCGGATTACGCGGGCCTGCCCCGCGAGATCCTCGAGCGGACGGCGCTGGCCTATCTCTGCTCGCCCGCCAACCCGCAGGGCTCGGTCGCCTCGCGCGACTATTGGGCGAGCCTGATGGATCTGGCCGAGGCGCATGATTTCCGCATCTTCGCCGATGAGTGCTATTCCGAGATCTGGCGCACCGCGCCCCCAGCGGGCGCGCTCGAGGTGGCGGATGCGACGGGCGCGGACCCGGAACGGGTCTTCGTCTTCCACTCGCTGTCCAAGCGCTCGAACCTGCCGGGCCTGCGTTCGGGCTTTGTCGCCGGCGGGGCAGGGGGGATCGAGCGCATCCGGCAACTCCGGGCCTTTGCGGGCGCGCCGCTGCCCTTGCCCGTGCAGCGCGTCTCCGAGCGCGCCTGGTCCGACGAGGCGCATGTCGAGGCCAACCGCGCGCTCTATCAGGAGAAGTTCCGCATCGCCGATGCGGTCTTTTCCGGCCTTCAGGGCTATATGGGCCCCGAGGGAGGCTTTTTCCTCTGGCTGCCCGTCCCGGACGGCGAGGAAGCGGCGCTGAAGCTCTGGACCGAGACCGGGGTGCGGGTTCTGCCCGGTGCCTATCTCGCCCGCGAGGTCGGCGGAGAGAATCCCGGCAAGGGCTATATCAGGGTCGCCATGGTGGCCCCCAAGGACGAAATGCAGCGCGGGCTCATGCGGCTTCGCGACTGCCTTTACGGGTGAGGACGGTAGCATGGCATCCTATCACGCACGGCAGCGCGACCCGCTTCTGGACCAGAACATGCAGGCGATGCTGGAACGCCGCGGGCGGGAGTTGCTGGGCATCGGCCTGCTGATCACCGCCTTCGTCTTCATGCTGATGCTGGCCACCTATTCGCCCGAGGATCCCGGCTGGATGGTCGCCACCGACGAGCCCGCGCAGAACGCGCTGGGCCGGATCGGTGCGGCGATTGCCTCGACGCTGATGATCATCGCGGGCAAGGGCTCGTGGGGGCTACCGATCGTTTCGGCCGCCTGGGGGGCGCGGTTCCTGCTGCACCGGGGCGAAGAGCGGGCGCTCGGCCGCATCGTCTTTGCCGTCATCGCCGTCGCGCTGGGCTCGATCTACGCCGCCACCCATGTGCCTGGGCCGGAATGGAGCCATTCCTTCGGTCTGGGCGGCCTTTTCGGCGATACGGTGCTGGGCGCACTGATCGAGATCGTGCCGCTGCCGGCCGCCTATGCGCTGAAGCTGCTCTCGCTGCTGGTGGGCGGCGGACTGGTGGCGATGGGGCTTTTCGTCTGCGGCTTCGATCTGCGCGAGTTGCGCCAGGTGGCGCAGTTCCTGCTGGTGGGACTGGTCGTGACCTACAATGCGGTGCTGCAACTGGCCGGACGCGGCTCGGCGCAGGCCGCGCAGCTGCTGCAGGAGAAGATCCGCGCCCATCGCGAGGGCCGCGCCGCCGTCGATGCCGCGGCCGTGCGCTCGGATGTCCGGGCCGAGGCGATGCCGCGTCCGCGCGGCCGCTTCAGCGACCCCGAGCCCGAGCCGGAACCCGCCCCGCGCATGGGCTTTCTGAGCCGCCTCCGTGCCTCGCACCCGGTGGAAGACCCCGAGCCGGTGATCGAGGAAGCCGCCTGGGGCCGCCCCGCCACGCTGCGGGCGGACACGACCCGGCCGGCGGCGCTGCGTGCCGAAGGGCTGCGCGCCGAGCCGCGCTATGCCGAGCCTGCGCCGGCGCCCGCCGCACCGCGCGAGCGGACGGGGCTGCTTGCGCGGGTGCCCCAGATCATCCGGCGCGTCACCGATCCCGAGGCCGAACTTGTGGAGCCGAGGCTGTCGGACGCGGCCGCCAACGCCGAGGGCCCGTCCGAGGACCGGATCAAGGCCCGCATCAACGACGTGATCCGCTCGCGCGTGCGGCAGACCACCGGCCCCCTCTCGCCCATCGCCGCGGCGATCGCCCGCCGCGAGCCGCCGGTGGCGCGCCGCCGCGCCGGGCCGGCGCCTATGGTGGCCAGCCGCCGTGCGCCGATGGAACTGCCCCCCGAGCCGCCGCTCGTGGCCGGTGCGGGCGAGAAGATCCGTTTCGCCTCGGGCATGGTCGCCTCGCGCATCCCGGCCTCGGCAACCGCCCGCATTGCGGTGAGCGCGCTTCATGCCTCGGCCGCCGGTGCCGCGCCACGTCTCGTGTCGGAAACCTATCCCGAGATGGACGAGGTGGAGGAGCCGCTTCTCACCGCGCGCGAGCAGCTTGCCTATACCGACGAGGACGACGACGGCGCTTACGCCGGCTACGAGGAAGAGGCCGATCAGGAGACGGTGGCCTACGCCGAGGACGAGGCCGCCTGGCTGCCGCACGAGGATTTTGACGACAGCGCCGACTGGGCGGCGGAAGGCGCCGCGCTGACGGAGAGCCCGGCCCCCGCGCCGGCCCCGGTGGCGCCCGCGCGGCCGCAACCGGCGCGCCCGCCGGTGGTCGAGGCCCGGCCCAGGCCGCGCTTCGAGGAGGTGGAGACGGACTACGAACTGCCGCCGCTGTCGCTGCTGGCCTGCCCCTCGACCGTGGTCCGCAACACGCTCTCGGTCGATGCGCTGAAGGAGAATGCGCGGATGCTCGAGTCCGTGCTCGAGGATTATGGCGTCAAGGGCGAGATCGTGGACGCGCAGGCCGGGCCGGTCGTCACGCTTTATGAACTGGAACCGGCGCCGGGGCTGAAGGCCAGTCGGGTGATCGGTCTGGCCGATGACATCGCGCGCTCGATGTCGGCGCTTTCGGCCCGCGTCTCGACCGTGCCGGGGCGGACGGTGATCGGGATCGAACTGCCGAACGCCAGCCGCGAGAAGGTGATCCTGCGCGAGATCCTCGCCGCGCGCGACTTCGGCGACAGCGCGATGCGGCTGCCGCTGGCGCTCGGCAAGGACATCGCGGGCCGGCCTGTGGTCGCAAACCTCGCCAAGATGCCCCACCTGCTGATCGCCGGGACCACCGGCTCGGGCAAGTCGGTGGCGATCAACACGATGATCCTCAGCCTCCTCTACAAGCTCACGCCCGAGGAATGCCGGCTGATCATGATCGACCCGAAGATGCTGGAACTGTCGGTCTATGACGGCATCCCGCATCTGCTCTCGCCCGTGGTGACCGATCCGAAGAAGGCGGTCGTGGCCCTGAAATGGGTCGTGGGCGAGATGGAGGAGCGCTACCGCAAGATGTCGAAGCTCGGCGTCCGCAACATCGAGGGCTACAACGGCCGCGTGGCCGAGGCGCTCGAAAAGGGCGAGATGTTCAAGCGGACCATCCAGACCGGCTTCGACGAGGACACCGGCGAGCCGGTGTTCGAGACCGAGGACCTGCAGCCGGTCAAGCTGCCCTTCATCGTCGTCGTGGTGGACGAGATGGCCGACCTGATGATGGTGGCCGGCAAGGAGATCGAGGCCTGCATCCAGCGCCTCGCGCAGATGGCGCGGGCCTCCGGCATCCACCTGATCATGGCGACGCAGCGGCCTTCGGTCGATGTCATCACCGGCACGATCAAGGCGAACTTCCCCACCCGGATCAGCTTCCAGGTCACCTCGAAGATCGACAGCCGCACGATCCTGGGCGAGCAGGGGGCCGAGCAGCTGCTGGGCATGGGCGACATGCTCTACATGGCGGGCGGGGCCAAGATCACCCGCATCCACGGCCCCTTCGTCAGCGACGAGGAGGTAGAAGAGATCGTCAACCACCTCAAGAGCTTCGGCCCGCCGAAATACATGTCGGGCGTGGTGGAAGGCCCCGAGGACGAGCGGGCGGACGATATCGACGCGGTTCTGGGCCTGGGTGGGAACTCGGATTCCGAGGATGCGCTTTACGATCAGGCGGTGGCCATCGTCGCGAAGGACCGCAAATGCTCGACCTCCTACATCCAGCGCAAGCTGGGCATCGGCTACAACAAGGCCGCGCGCCTCGTCGAGCAGATGGAGGAGCAGGGCGTTGTGACGGCCGCCAACCATGTGGGCAAGCGCGAGATCCTCTTGCCCGAGCAATGAGACCGGCCCGGCCGGCCTGAAACCTTCCTCGCCGCAACGTGAAGGCGGCGGGGATGCGCAGCCCAGGGGGAGCGACTAGCTTCATCACCATGAAACCCATGCGTCTGATCCTCGCCCCTCTGGCGCTTCTCGCCCTCGCGCTGCCTGCGGCGGCCGAGAAGATCCCGCTTTCGACGATCTCGGCCTATCTCAACCGGCTGAGCACGGCGGAAGCCGACTTCACACAGGTCAATGCCGACGGCTCGATGTCCACCGGCCGGCTCTTCATCAAGCGCCCGGGCCGCGTGCGGTTCGAATATGCGCCGCCCGAGCGGAGCCTCGTGATGGCGGGGGGCGGACAGGTGGCGATCTTCGACGCCAAGTCGAACCAGCCGCCCGAGCAATATCCACTGAGCCGGACGCCGCTGAGCCTGATCCTCGCGCAGAACATCGACCTGGGCCGCGCGCGCACGGTGGTGGGCCACCGCGAGGACAGGAACACGACGCGCGTCGTGGCGCAGGATCCGGCGCATCCCGAATATGGCACGATCGAGATGGTCTTCACCGCCAATCCGGTGGCGCTGCGTCAGTGGGTCATCACGGATGACGCCGGCAGCCAGACGACGGTGATCCTCGGAGAGATGTCTCAGGGCGGAAACCTGCCGGCCTCGCTCTTCAGCATCCAGTCCGAGGCCGCCAGGCGCGCGCGCTGAGCGACCTCGGCGCCGCCATCAGCGGCGGCAGGAGGCGAGTTGTGCGCGGTAACGCTGCTCGCGCTCGCCGACCCGCTTGGAGACGGCGATCAGCCACGGCTTGCCGTTCTGGCTGCCGCGAGCGTAGCCGGTCCGGCCCTCGTGATAGGCCAGATACTGGTTGGTCGCGTCCCACTTGGGGATGCCGAGGCGGCGCGTCGTGCCGTCCATGTACCACCCCATGAAGTCGGTCGCATCCTCGATGCGGTCGCGGCGGGCCCGGCGCTTGTTGCGCTCGGCCATATATTCCTCCCAGGTGCCGTCAAGCGCCTGGCTGTAGCCATAGGCCGAGCTTTGCCGGCCCATCGGGATGATCCCGAGGAGAAATTGATGCGGCGTGCGCGCATTTCCGATGAACTTGGATTCCTGGTGAATCGTCGCCATCTGCACCGACACCGGGATTCCCCAGCGGCGCTCGGTGGCCTTCATGGCGCGATAATATTGCGGCCGTTCGGCGACGATGCTGCAGGCGTTTTCCAGATCGCGCGGCGGGGAATAGCGCCCGCCGCCGCAGGAGGCCAGAAAGACCAGCAGTATGGCCGCGCGGAGAAGTCTGCTCATCTGCCCCTCGCGTGTTCTCTTTTGCCGAAGGTTAGGGCAATTCCGCCGGGGAGGAAATGGCTGCGGCCGCGTCCCTTATCAGAAAAACGCGAGGCGCTGGAACTGTCGCGGGATCTTGCCATTGACCTCTGCGACAGGCCGGATCAGTGACGGCCGGCGGTGGGAACCTGTTCCCGGACGGTCCGGCGCCACACACTGTTTCCTGTCCGGCGCGGGGTCGAGGTGGACAAATGGATGGCAGGCGGAATAATGGAGGGGTCGGGGGTGCGTGACATGCTCAAGACAGAGGCGAAATATCATCTGGGACAGGTGCTCCGTCATCGGAAGCATCCTTTCCGGGGCGTTGTCTTCGACGTGGACGCGATGTTTTCCAACACCGAGGAATGGTATGACGCCATCCCCGAGGAGAGCCGCCCGTCGCGCGACCAGCCCTTCTATCACCTGCTCGCCGAGAACGAGCAGAGCTACTACGTCGCCTATGTCTCCGAACAGAACCTCGTGCCCGACGACACGGGCGAGCCGGTGGAGCATCCCGACCTTGCCGAGCTGTTCGGCGAGTTCGAGGACGGCCGCTATCCGCTTCAGTTCCAGTTCAACTGACCGTCAGGGACCCCTGAGGGCGACGGCTCAGTAACCCAGCGCGCAGCCGTCCTTGCGCGGGTCGGACGCGCCGACCAGAACGCCATCCTCGCCGATCAGGATCGCCTGCGCCCCGCCGATCGGCTCGTCGGGGATGCGGACATCGTGGCCCATGGCGGCGAGGGCGGCGCGCACCGGGTCGGGATAGCCGCGCTCGACCAGCATCCCGTCGGGGCCCGAGAAGCTGCGCGGCGCGTCGATCGCCTCCTGCGGGTCGAGCCCGAAATCCACGAGGTTCGAGACGAGCCGGGCGTGGCCGGCCGGCTGGTAGGCGCCCCCCATGACGCCGAACGGCATCACGAGCCGCCCGTCCCGCCGGATCATCCCCGGAATGATCGTATGCATCGGGCGCTTGCCGCCCATCGCCTCGTTCGGGTGGCCCTGTGTGAGGCAGAAGCCGGCGCCGCGGTTCTGGAAGTTGATGCCGAAGCGCGCGGAGGCGAGGCCGGACCCGAAGCTGTGATAGACCGAGCAGATCAGTGACACGGCCATCCGGTCACGGTCCACCACGGTCAGATAGACCGTCTCGCGGTGCACCGATTCGGACAGGGGCGCGGCCGAGGGCATGGCGCGGGTGCGGTCGATCAGGCCGGCGAGCTGCTCGGCCGTTCGGGGCGAGAGCATATGGGCAAGGCGGCTCATGTGCGAGGGATCGGCCATGAAGCGGTTGCGCGCGTCATAGGCCAGCTTCGCGGCCTCGGCCTCGAGATGGGCGCGCTCGGCGCCAAACGGATCGAGAGACGCCACGTCGAAATGCGCAAGGATGTTCAGCATCAGGATCGCCGTGGCACCCTGGCCGTTGGGCGGATGCTCCACCACTTCGACGCCCCGGTAGTGGCCCGAGATCGGCTCGCCATAGGTGCAGGCGGTGGCGGCGAAATCCTCGAGGGTGTGGGTTCCGCCGGCCGAGCGGAGCGAGGTCACCATGTCCTCGGCCACCTCGCCCTCGTAGAAGCCGGCCCGTCCCTGGGCCGCGATTCGGCGCAGCACCTCGGCCTGCCCCGGGGCGCGGAAGATCTGCCCGACGCGCGGGGCGGCGCCGTCGAAGAGGTAATACTGCCGCGCCGCGCCCTGCAGCTTGGGTTCGGCCACGGCCCAGTCGGCGGCGGTGCGGGGGGCGACGGGAACGCCCTCCTCGGCGTAGCGGATGGCGGGGGCCAGAACCTGCGCCAGATCGAGGTTGCCCCAGTCGGCCGAGAGGCGGCAGAAGGCATCGACCGCGCCCGGCACCGTCACCGACTCGGGCCCGTGCAGCGGCACGACCTCGTGCCCCTTCTCGCGCATCAGGGCGGCCGAGAGGCCGGCGGGCGCGCGGCCCGATCCGTTGAGGGCCACGATCCGCTCTTCGCCGGGCGGCTTCAGCAGCACGAAGCAGTCGCCACCGATCCCGGTCATCTGCGGCTCGCAGATCCCCAACAGAACGCCCGCGCCGATGGCCGCATCGGCCGCATTGCCCCCCGCCTGCAGGATGTCGAGGGCGACCTTGGAGGCCAGAGGATGGGACGTGGCGCAAAGGCCGTTGCTGGCATGAACGGCCGAGCGGCCCGGAAGCTGGAAATCGCGCATGTCATCCTCCTGATCGGGAGGAGCCTAGAAGCCCGCGCCGGAATTTCCAAGATGAGAACCTCGGCGCCGGACCAGGTGGGGGACGGGGAAACCCGGCGCCGAGGGAAGCGTGGAGTCGCTACAGGATCAGCCTGCGCGGCGGGTGGGGCGGATTCGCAGCCGGAATCCGGCCAAATTGCGGTCTTCTGCGATCCGGCGTGCGGGCCCATCATGGGCAACAGTCGGCCTCGGCGGGGCCGAGGCGGAAGGTCAGGCGGTTCACGCCGTTCTCGTTGCGGTAGGCGAGGTCGCGCGCCAGGGCCCGGATGATGGGCCAGCCGAACCCGCCCTCGGCCAGCGGCGGTGCAGCACCCGCCCGCAGGTCGCGCCGGGGCGGCAGCGTCCGGCCCGCCATCGGCCGACCGCGATCGACGATCTCGCAGGCCAGCCGCCCGCGCCGGAGCGCGAGCGACACCTCGATCTCGCCCTTCCCGTCGCCATAGGCATGTTCCACGCAATTGTTCAGCACCTCGGCCAGCAGGATCTCGGCGTTGAGCCTGTCTTCCTGCGGCAGAGAGCGGATCACGGGCGAGCCGACGAGGGAGGCCAACGCCTCGCGCACCGCGAGCGGAGCACTGGGCAGCGTGATGCGGCTGCTGAGGCCTCGGTCACAAGGCATCGCTCACCCGTTCGTGGATCGTGAAGACCCTATCCATCCGGGTGAGCCGGAACACCTTCTGCACGACCGGGCCAAGTGCCGCCAGTTCAAGACGCCGATCCGGCCCGAGCAGCTTCATCACCGACACGACCGCGCCAAGCCCGCTGCTGTCGAGGAATGTCACGCGGGAAAGATCGAGCAGAACGCGCGGGCAGGGCGCCGCCACCAGTTCGCGCATCCTGTCCTTGAACTGGATCGCGCTCGCCGCATCAATCCGCTCTTCCTGAACGCGCACCACCAGAAGGTCTCCGCGTGCTTCCGCCTCGAGGTTCATCGCCAGCTCCTGTTCTCCGCCGACGCAGGCTAGGGCCCATCCGTTGACATTCGGTAACCGGCGGCTTCCGTTCCGGTCGCGGCGGGCCTATCCTGCCCGCCCGGCCGCATCCGCGGCGGCACCCTGGAGGGAACATGGACTACGACCGGCTCGACCAGACCATCGACGCGCTCTGCCACGGCGAGCGTGATACGGTCGCGCTGATGGCAACCGTCGCCTGCGAGCTGCACCATGCGCACCCGCTGTCGGACTGGACGGGCTTCTACCGCGTGACCGAGCCCGAGGTGCTGAAGATCGGGCCTTACCAGGGCTCGCACGGCTGCCTCGTGATCCCCTTCGGGCGGGGCGTCTGCGGGGCGGCGGCGCGCACGGGCGAGATCCAGCTCGTCCCGGACGTGGAGGCCTTTCCCGACCATATCGCCTGCTCGTCCTCCACCCGCTCCGAGATCGTTCTGCCGGTCCGCAACGGCGAGGGCCGGCTGCTGGGGGTGCTCGACCTCGACAGCAACACGCCCGCGGCCTTCACCGAAGAGGACGCGCGGCGGCTTCAGGCGCTGCTCGACCGCACGTTCCGGGAGGCGTCGTGATGCGCGGCGCGTGCCTCTGGGGGGCTTCGGGGGCATGGCTGAGCCGGATGCCCCGGCCGGTCACTCCGAGACGAACTTGTTGAACCGGCTCTGCCCGCCGTCCTTCGTCTTGTCCTGACAGAGGAAGGACAGGCCGTTCTCGTCGAAGATGCGGAAGAACTCTTCCCAGTCGATCTGGGTCAGCCGGTCTTCCGGCTCGCCGAAGTCGATGCGCAGGATGCCGCCCTTGCCGCCCGTGTCCACCTTGGCCGGATGTCCGTCGCGGGCCTCGGCCCATTTGCGGATCGTGTCATGGTCGCGGGTGGTGATGGCTTCGCTCATGGTGTCTCTCCCGATGGGGTCGCCCGGTCCAATCGCGGGCAGCGGGCGATTGTTCCCGCGGGCGGCCTCGGCTATGGGGCGGGGATGACCGATCTCTATGCCCCGCCGGACGTGCCGCTTTCGCTGATCCACCACGACGCGCAGATCGTGGTGGTGGACAAGCCTGCGGGCCTCTTGTCCGTGCCCGGCAAGGGCGAGGACAAGGCCGACTGCCTGATCGAGCGGTTGCGCGGCGTCTTCCCCGAGATCCTGCTGGTGCATCGGCTCGACCGCGACACCTCCGGGGTGATGGTCTTCGCCCTGACGCGGGCCGCGCAGGCCGCCTTGGGCCAGCAGTTCGAGAAGCGGCAGACGAAGAAGGTCTATGTGGCCCGCCTTGAAGGCCGGCTGGAACCGCGCGAGGGTCGGGTGGACCTGCCGCTCTGCGTGGACTGGCCGAACCGACCGAGGCAGCATGTGGATCATGTGAACGGCCGACCGGCCCAGACCGAATGGCGGGTGGTGAAATATCTGCCGAACGAGACCCGCGTGCGACTGATGCCGGTCACGGGCCGCAGCCACCAGCTCCGCGTGCACATGGCCGAGACGGGGCATCCGATCCTCGGCGACGCGCTCTATGCGGCGGGTGCCGCGCGGGAGCATCCGCGCCTGATGCTTCACGCCGAGAGCCTGCGGGTGCGCCATCCCGACACGGGCAAGAGCCTCACCTACAGCGCGCCCTGTCCCTTCTGACGGGCGGCAGCCGGGGCAGGAAGCCTGCCCGCCCCGGCCCCTCGTCACTCCGCGGCCAGCGCCTCGGCCTCGGGGTCCCAGCCCGAGATGGCCTTGACCTCGAGGAACTCCTCGATCCCCCAGAGGCCGCCTTCCCGCGCCCGGCCCGAGGCCTTGACGCCGCCGAAGGGCGCGCCTGCGCCGCGCGATTTGCCGTTCATCTCGACCATGCCCGAACGCAGGCGCCGGGCCAGGCGGTTGCGCCGCGCGCCGTCCTGGCTCTGGACATAGTTGGTCAGGCCATAGGGCGTGTCATTGGCGATCCGCACCGCCTCGTCCTCGGTTTCGAACGGCAGGATCGACAGGACCGGCCCGAAGATCTCCTCGCGCTCGATGGTCATGCCGGGGGTCACGTCGGCAAAGACCGTGGGGCGCACGAAGAAGCCGCGGTTCAGCCCGTCGGGCCGGCCGAGGCCGCCCGCCACCAGCCGCGCGCCCTCGTCGATGCCCTTCTGGATGTAGGACTGGATCTGCTCGAACTGGCGCTTGTTCACCACCGGCCCGATATGCGGCCCCTCCTCATGCGCCGAGGCCACGCGGGTCTTCGAGGCCACCTCGGCCGCGATCTCGACCGCCCGGTCGTAAAGCGGGCGCTCGACCAGCATCCGGGTCGGGGCGTTGCAGCTCTGGCCCGAGTTGTTGAAGCAATGCTTCACGCCCCGCTCGACCGCGCGTTCGTCGGCATCGGCGAAGACCAGGTTCGCACCCTTGCCGCCAAGTTCGAGCGTGACGCGCTTGAGCGACTCGGCCGCGGCCTTCGAGATCGCCCGGCCCGCGCGGGTCGATCCGGTGAAGGAGATCATCTCGACATCGGGGTGCGAGGACAGCTGTGAGCCCACGCCCGCGCCGTCGCCGTTCACGAGGTTGAAGACGCCCGCCGGAATGCCCGCATCATGGACGAACTCGGCAAAGAGCAGCGAGGACAGCGGCGCCTCCTCGGACGGTTTGAGCACGCAGGTGCAGCCCGCCAGCAGCGCCGGGATCACCTTCAGCGTCACCTGGTTCATCGGCCAGTTCCAGGGCGTGATGAGCCCGACGACGCCGATCGGTTCCAGCGCGATACGGTCGTTCGGCGCGTGCGGGCCGAGCGGCCGGACCCACTCGATCTCCTCGAACGCCTTGAGGAAGTTCGACAGATGCCAGGGCAGGCAGGGCGCCTGGCTGTTGCGCGCAAGGTCGATGGGTGCGCCCATCTCGAGGCTGATCGCCTGCGCCATCTCTTCCTTGCGCGCCTCGTATTGCGCGAGGATCCCCTTCACGAGCCGCAGCCGCTCGGCCGGAGGCGTGGCGGCCCAGCCTTCGAAGGCGGCCTTGGCTGCGGACACGGCCGCGTCCGTGTCGGCCTGATCGCCGAGCGAGATCACCGCGCAGACCTCTTCGGTGGAAGGGTCCACGACCTCGCAATCCTTCCGCGTGACCGGCGCCACCCACCGGCCGCCGATGTAGAAGTCGCGTTTTTCGATCATGTCATCCTCCGCTTGGTGCCGGAGCGAAGGTGGCACCCTGCCGCGATGGCGTCCAGCGCGATCCCGGGTGTCACGAAAAGGAACAGGAAAAATTCGCCTTTCGTGCGCAGCCCGCGGCAGCCCGTCCTTGTGCGTCCGAAGCGGCGGCGCCGAGCCGAAGATGCGTCGAAGGTTTCGGAGATCGGGAGAGAAGTGGTGCCGGTGAAGGGACTGTCGCCCCAAAATCGCACTTCTGCTTCTTCCGCAATATCAAGGCCCTAGGAGGTAGCCTTCCCGTCCATGTGTCCCGGCCGGTGGCCCCATTGTGTCCCCGCCGGTGGCCGCAAAGATGCACCCGAAGGGCCTGATAGGCAACACCAGATGAACGGGAGGGTTGAGAATATTCCACCGCACACATGCGAGACCCAGAGATCATGTGAGCGGCTCACGCTGCACCCCCCGGTGCCCCCGTCGATCTTCCATGTGGCGCACCCAATGCGGATGCGGGCGACAGGACTCCACCACGGCTGGACGTCGGCGGCCGTCGTCGCCACGGCGTCCGAGGAAGCTGGCGGCTCCCTCGTGGACAGCGGCAGGTGACCGGATGGGTATACCTCAACGGCCACCGCGAAGAGGCCCGGAAACGGTGTCCACAAGGGTTGACTTCGGCTTTCGTATATGGATCTATGTGGTCAGCACCTTTATTGACATCTGAGGCACCATGTCCCGCACCGTCTTCTACGCCCGCGTCTCCACCGCCGAGCAGACCGTCAGCCACCAGCAGACGCAGGCCGAGGCGGCGGGCTTCACCTTCGACAAGGTTGTGGTCGATCATGGCGTCTCGGGCGTCTCAGTCCCGCTGGCCGAGCGCCCCGAGGGCAAGCGGCTCTTCGACATGCTGCACCGGGGAGACGTGCTGGTGGTGCGCTGGGTCGACCGGCTGGGGCGGAACTATCAGGACGTGACCGACACCATCCGGCATTTCATGCGCGAAGGCGTGGTGATCAGGACCATCATCAACAACCTGACCTTCGACGGCTCGACCTCGGACCCGATGCAGGCGGCCGTTCGGGATGCCCTGATCGCCTTCATGGCGGCCACCGCGCAGGCCCAGGCCGAGGCCACGAAGGAGGCCCAGAAGGCAGGCATTGCGGCGGCGAGGATCGACCGGACGAAGTACCGCGGCCGTCAGCCCAGCTACACCCGCGATCAGCTGGCCGTGGTGCGCGACATGCTCGCCACCGGGGCGGGAGCCTCGGCAATCTCGAAGGCCACGGGCCTCACCCGGCAGACCATCCTGCGGCTGCGGGCCGACATGGCGGCGGCCGAGGCGGCGCTGGTCCGTTGGGGCGCGGAGGCATGACGCTCACGGAAAGGCTCATTGGCAGGCCGTCGTATTCGCCCGCGGCGCACGTTGTGGTTGCAACGCAACAGAATGCCAAAGTTTCCGATAGAAATGGTATACGCAAAGACGATCTTTTTCATCGCAAGTAGGTCGACGGGGCGCGATCAAGCGCGTCACATTATGGACCGAACGATGAACGAAACGATCAGAGACGATCAGCTGGCCGCAGCCATTGAGGCTCAGAGCTACCTGAACTCCACGGCAGTTGCGCTTGAGCGCATTGACACTGCGCTTCGCGACAACACCGAGAAGATGGCCGCCCTGAAGTCGCGGGAGCTGCTGCTGCAAGCGGCAAGAGGAGAGATCATCCAGCGTGATCGAGCGCGCGAAGCGCTTCTAAGTGTATGCCTCGCTGCCGGCTACACGTACGACCCGTGTGAGGAAGTGGACGATGGTTCCTTCGACGGCGGCTGTGACAGCATCGGTGAATGCCATTGCGATGTTGAGATCACCGCTGAAGACGAGATCGTCTCCATGCTTGGCGAGCGTCTGATCGACTGCGTCCAGGGCATCCGCGATTGCGCTGATCGGGTCGACGCCTGACCTGAGCCACACCGCAGGCTGGTCTCGGCTGTGTCCGAGGGAGTAGAGCCTCGCATTGGCGTCACGGCCGAACTCTGCTGGAAGATGAAGGAGAAGCTTTCAGCGCTGGGGTCGGCGACACGGTCGGGTTTGGCTGGTCCACGCCCTGCCGTGATCTTGAGGTGCGGCGCTCGGAGGCCGCGTAGAAGACCGCTGCGGCCTCGCGTACGGGCAGCGCCGGGGTTGAAGCCGGAGAAGGCCACGGGGCGCCGGTGAATCGCTCCGGGCCGCTGCGGGGGCAATTTCCCCCCATACATGGCCTGACGAACCCGCGCGCCAACGGAGCCTGCCCGCGCACCCGCCGCTAACCCGCCACGAAAGGACAGCCGCGCTCGCCTTCGCGGGGGCGGACAATCCATTCTGCGCCGCCTTCGCCTCGCGCCGACACGGTCACCCGGCCAGTCCCGCGCCCGCCTTCCCCTGACCTGAACCCGCCCGAACTCCCGCCCGCCTCTCGCGCCAAACCGGCCGAGGGGTTTTCGGCGTTCGCATCCCAAGGACAGCCATGTTCGACATGACCCGGCCCGACGAGGCCAACCCCACCTGCCCGAACTGCGGCAGCATCTTCAGCCCCCGCCGCAAGGACCAGAAGTTCTGCGCCAAACCCTGCGCCAAGGCGGCGACCCGCAACACCACACGAGGCTCCCGCGCCCACGGCGAAAGCGCCGCCGCCCGCCACCGTCACGAGTCCCGCAAGGGACGCCTTCGTGGCCTCGCTCACGCCTTCCACGAGACGCCACCCGCCTACCGAGCCAAGTTCCTCGTCCGGCTGATCGTGGAGGGTCGCAAGCTGGCCGAACTGCGCTGCTTCGTCACCCTGCGTTCCCTGCTGCGCAGCTGGTCTTGCGACGAAGGCACTGGCCGCCTCAACATCGCCCATGTGCTCGACCACTTCTGCCGCGAGGTCTACGGGCTGCGCTCCTTCGAGGTGCTGGACCCCGCGCGGGTCTTGCCGCCCGAGGCCGAGCTTGGCTTCCCGGCCACCTACTTCGGCCCCGACGCCCCGTCGATCTACGAGGACGGCAGCCTAAGGCGCGGCTTCGGCGTCACGGCGTCACGGCAGGACTGGTCGGTGCCCGCGCCGTACGTCATCGAGCGGACGCCGACGAACGTCTACGACTGGCGGGCCATCGGCCGCGCGATGCGTGATCACGGGTGGACTCGCTACGCTGACCCGAAGGACCCCGACACGCCTTCGCCGTTCCACTTCGGGAAGCCCGTCGCCAACCCCCGGAGTCGTCCCTCCGCCAAGATGAAGGAGAACCCGAACGCGAACCCGCTGCGGGGCTACCTGAGGCGCGACCCCCAGGAGTTCTTCGGGCAGCTTCGGGTGGACCGCGAGGAGCGCCCGCTGAAGCCCATGACGGAGGACGCGGCGCTGGCCGTGCGACAGACCGAGTTCCCCGACGGCATCGGCACCGACACCCGGCTGGCCGAGGCCGCCTGAAAGTCCCTCCTCCAGTATAAAGGGAACCTTCGCGGGTACCCTGAACGGGGCAACGTGACGAGGAAGACCTTCGTCGTCTCGACGACCTGCACTCCCGCTGATCGCTGCACCCGAAGGCGGCACCTGATGCCGACCCTCGGCCCGAGGATGACTATCAGGTCCAACCTCGCCGGCAACTCCGCCTCGGCGGCTGCCGAGAAGACCCCGGCTTTCATGGTCTCGACCGGCGCAACCGGATGAACGGCAACCTGAGGCTGACCCTCGTCCCAGCATGCCGATCACTTGCACGCTTACCGGCACCGCCGCACCTGCGGCCCCCGAGAAGACACCGCCTTCATGGTCTCGACTGGCGCAGCCGGATGAACGGCAGCCTGATGCCTGTCCTCGTCCCGAGCACGCCGATCAGGTCCGACCTCACAAGCGCCGTCGCACCGGACACAGTCAATACGACAACCCCAACGTTTCAATTCCAACCGGTCAGCCCGAGGCACTCCGCCTAGGCCACCTGACCGGGCATCCCCATGCTTCCCCGAAAGGAGCCACCATGACTATCACGACCAACATCGCCACCATCTTCCAGTTTCAGCCTGACTCCGGGGCCTCTCGCGGGGTCCGAACGCTGACCCTCGACGGGGAACCTTGGTTCGTCGCCAAGGACATTTGCGACGTGCTGGGCTATACCAACGCCGCCGATGCCGTAGCTCGTCACTGCAAGGGGATAGCGAAACGCGATACCCTCACCGAAGGCGGGCTTCAGGAGATGACCATCATCCCGGAGCGCGACCTATACCGCCTCATCATGCGCTCGAAACTTCCCAGTGCTGAACGCTTTGAGGAATGGGTTGTCGGCACCGTCCTTCCTGCCATACGAAAGACCGGCTCCTACGTCCGCGGGGAGGAGTCCCTAGACTCAAACGCCCCCGACTATCTGGACCGGCTGAAAGACCTCCTCATCAAGGCACAAGAGCGGAAGTTGGAGGAAGCCGAAGCCAGGATCGCGGCATTGAAGCCAAAGGCAGAGGCCTTCGGGGTCATAGAGCAAGCGTCGGGGTCGCTAACCGTGACGGAGGCCGCCAAGGCGCTGAAGGCCAAGAGGGTGAACCTGTTCGGTTTCCTTGAGGGGCACCGCTGGCTGACCACCAAGAAGGGGAACCGGCAAGCAACCGCTGCGGCCATCCGCGCCGGTTACATGACCACCCGGACGCACACCGACACGGCGGGTCGCATCCACACCACGCCCCTCGTGACGCCGAAGGGCCTCGCGCGTCTCGCCCAGATCAAGGCCGAACGTGTTGCCTAGTGCGCCGTCCATGCTCCGCGCGCTGAGGCGGTAATGTTCCGCAGCAGGGCGCAGTACCTCGTGACCAACTATAAGCAGTGACTCCCCGGCTGGACCGACAAGGGCTGGCTCAAGAGCGACAAGAAGCCGGTCGAGAATTGGCACTTATGGAAGCTCCTGATCGAACAGACCGAGGCGCTTATCGGACTGTAACTTCCTGCTCTTCTCGGCCGCACGCATCGGAGAGAAACATGCCATGCGAAGAGAGCAGAGGTTATTGATCTCGGACAGACATCGAAATGGATGCCGCTTGTGCTCTTTCGACCAAGGAAGACATCAAGCTCCTTGAAGGCGCATACGGACTTGACGGAATTTGGGCGCAAGATTAATGCCGCTAAAGAGGTGGCTGAATCCGTGCCTTGGCCGGAAAGATGGCGGCGGCTCAGGGCGGAGTTCCTAGGGTTCTACCGGAGTATCACTTCTCAGGAGGAAGACAAAGCGTCAAGCCCGTCAGTACATGAATAACCAATTTTCTCGCTCAGCGAGAAAATATTGCAAGCAAATGCATGTCGAGAGACTGCGCCGTGATCGGAACTCCGATCATCATTGCTGAGAAACCACGAGGGACTTGGGCCGAACCTTTATCAAGTGTAGGCTTGGCAAGAACATGTCTACTGCGACAGCATTGGCGGAAAGTTGGCGCTTGGGTTCCATCTATCATCTAAGCCAGTAAAACCTCGTTTGGGGGGGGGAATCTTGAAGTTTATCGAAATAGGTCGGGGCGCGTCGGTAGGTGCGGAAGTTGAGGTCGCTCTAGAGAAAGACGGTTGGGATGACAACGGACGTTACCAGACCCTCTACCGCCTTCGAGCCAACATTGAAGGCACCTTCCAAAATATTGGCAAAGTAAGGATTGGCTACCGCGGGCAGAAAAATAAGCGGGAAGGTCAAGGCATCACCTCCCTCGGCGATCAGCCTTTTACTCAACTACCCGACGACTGGATTTCTCTCGGAGTTGATGAGGATTATTACGAAACCTTGCACTCACACGGAGCGCGCTTCGCGCGCGAGGTGCTTAAAGGCTTGAATGACCTTGCTTTTCTTGGCGCACTTGATGAAAAGTGGAAGGAAGAAGATGTGGTCCGCTACTCCATCATGCGCGGCAAGGATGATGCCGAATATCAAAAACTTAGGAGGCTGGCGCAAGGTGATCGCACTAAGATCCCCTTCGAATTGACCTACGTGCCTCTGCGAGCGTTTTTCAACGGCGAAAATCTAACGTTTTCTGTTACTCCGAACTCCACTCCAAGTACCAATGTCCACGCCATCATCGGCAGCAACGGTGCCGGTAAGAGTTCATTACTGCGGGACATCGCATATATCGCTCTCCAAGATAGTCGCGCGCTAGGCAGCATCACGATCTCGTCCGCCGACAACAGTCCAGCCTCAACGCTGAACCAGCTAGTTTTTGTGTCATATAGTATTTTCGATGAGGCTGAATTGGGTCGCAAGATACGTGATGCAAGAATGGGTAACCGCGTGGAGTATGTTGGAATTGATTCGTCTGGGAACAGTGAAGACTACTCAGTGATTGATGGCGGAGAAGAAAGTGGCGCTGAGCGCCCTACCGCAAACGTCGATTTGCGCGAAAAGATCGCGAACGATTTTAGCGCCGCGGTAAATCTTTGTGCTTCGGGATATCGAAGGACGCGGTGGCTTAAGGCCATTGAAGCACTGAAAGTTGATCCTGTTTTCGAGCATATGGATCTCGAAAGTCTTGTCGCTCCGGACCGTGACGCACGCTCAGTGCCTGCTGAATTGTTCCAGGGGTGCAGTTCCGGACATGCAATATCACTGCTAATTATCACAAAGCTGATAGTCCATGTTGGAGAGCGCTGTTTGGTTCTCGTCGACGAGCCCGAGACTCACCTGCATCCGCCTCTTCTGTCTGCTCTCCTCAACGCCATCTCGGAAATCGTAAGCGATAGAAACGGCCTCGTTATCCTCGCGACCCATTCTCCAGTAGCTCTTCAGGAAATTCCGGCAGGTTGTGTCTGGGTGCTGAATCGCTTTGGAGATCAAGTGACCATCAGCAGGCCTAGAATTGAAACCTTTGGGGAAAACTTGAGCACATTGACGCGGGAGGTCTTCCGGCTCGAACTTCACAAATCTGGCTTTCACAAGACCATTGTCGATATGATAAATGACGGGAAGGACCACTCCGACATCTTCGAGATGATACCTTCGATGGGAAGTGAAGCGCGGGCGCTTACAATCAATTTGGCTTTCAACGCGAACGGGGTGAAGAAATGATTCGCGTGCCAAGAATTGCCGCAACAACACGCGACATAATCTGCTCCGCCACTTCGAACGCCGATACCGACTTCAAGCGCTTTGTTAGAAAGGAAATCGCGCGGTTTGAGAAGGAGGCGGAGCACTACAAGATTCTTGCCGAGCTTAATTCGCTGTATAAAGTTGCGCCGCACAGCGAAGTTGGTCTCTCTACACGAGACAACTTCAAGGCAATCTACTCGGAAGAGCTTTCTTCGGCCGGAGGAGCGGCAAGATCCCACTATGACTTGATCAGGGCCTCTGCGCCCTATGGTCTATGCCCCTACTGCGGAGTTGGCTATGTCGATCAGGTTGATCATTTCCTGCCGAAGAGCAAATTCCACGAGTTTGCCCTCACATCGGTCAATTTGGTACCCATCTGCTCTCGCTGCAATAAGAACAAAGGCGCGAAATTCGCCAAGCGAGGATGCGATCAATACATTCATCCCTATTTCGACCTCGTTGAAGGTATTTGGCTCAACTGCAAAATCGTCTTTGCGCCGGAAGTTAAAGTGAGATTCGTCATTAGTGCAGAGGATGTTGGGGAGGCTATGGCGAATCGACTTGAGAGGCATTTTGATGATTTGAAGATTGGCGAGCTTTATGCTGCATACAGCTCTAGTTACCTATCCGTCATGAGGCAGCAGTTTCTTGACCTATTGGATAAGCGCGGAGTCAATGCACTAAAGTTCGACGTGTCTGAACAACTCAAGCAGGCGGAGCGGGAGAGTAGCACAGGAAATGACTGGAAAGTCGCGCTTTTGAGGTGCCTCGTCTCGCTGCCCGAGTTCTTAGAAAGAGATAACATAAAGGCAATTCCCAGCCCTGAAAACTACCCTGCGTGGCGGTGTACCGCGCCAAGCTAGAAGCGGCTTGCAAAATCCGCGTGAAGCCACAGCGAGGCGTCCGAGAGCCAGAACTGAAGCAGATAGGTGGCGTTCGCAAAGACAACTTTATTCGCATTAGGGTGACCGCCATCACTCCAGTGTTTGTCCTGTCCGAACGACTATGCCAAGGAGGACAACTCTATCGGGCGGCCACCTTCAGGAGCGCGCGATGGGCCACCTCCAGCCTCGCCGCCTCGCCGCCATAGATCTCTCCGATGGAGGAGGAAGCATGACCAAGCACCAAGTCCTGAACCGTCTTCTCGACCCCGGCCAAGCGGAGGCTGTCCTTCATGTTGTGCCGAAGGGAATGGACGACATGGCGCGGGTTCGTCGTCTCCTTCCTCACATGCTTCATCAGGGCAGCGGAGGCCGAGTCAGCGCCCCGAGGGCGGGCGTAACGCTCGAAGACCATGTTCCGTTCACGGGGCAACCTGAGAGCTTCCCGAGCGGCCTCCATAGCATCGCCGAGGAGGGGGACCGAACGGATAGAAGCCTTGGTTTTTAGCCTCCGGTCTTCATGCCACGTTACACGGATGTGCGGGATGACCCCTGACAGCTTCACGTCCTGAACCCGGAGGCCCACAACTTCGGACAGGCGACAGCCCGTGCCGACCAGCAAGCGCCAGATCAACCGAATTTCCGTCAGCACCGAATCGCTTCGGGTCGCTGGGGCAGCTAAGCGGATTGCTATCGCCGTGATGACTTCAGCGGGAAGCGGGTCGCCCAAGTTCGACAAAATCCACCCGGGACTGGCGCGATTCCGGCGGGCTGTTCGAGTCGTTTCAATGGGTTGGCCGTCAGCACGCCGAGGTTTCATGTAGTTACATGGAGCGCAGCTAAAAGTTCTTGCTTAGAAGGCGCAATGCTGCGATTTCGTAGGGATGTTCATTCGCATCACCGAAAATGGCGGCCGGCGCTACCTCCAGATCATGGAGTCCTACCGTAACGACGCCGGCAAGCCGCGCAGCCGCGTGATCGCGAACCTCGGGCGCATCGACGACAGACCGGACGGCCATCTCGACTCCCTGATCCGGGGGCTGTGCAAGGTCACGGGGCGCGATGCGCCGGAGGCCCTCAGGATCGAGCAGGAGCCCGGCCGCGCCTTCGGCGACGTCTTCGCCCTCCACGAGCTGTGGAAGGACCTCGGCTTCGACCGCGCGCTGGCGCGGGCACTGCGGTCGGGCAAGCGGCAGCTTGATGTGGAGGCGCTCGTCAGGGCCATGGTTTTCAATCGGTTGTGCGAACCGGACTCGAAGCTCGGCTGCCTGCGCTGGCTGGAGACGGTGGCGATGCCGGCCATGCCCGAAACGGTGACGCATCAGCATCTGCTGCGCGCGATGGACGCGCTGATGGACCATGCGGAGCGGGTCGAGATCGAGTTGGCGAAACAGATCCGGCCGCTGGTCGACCGGGATCTGGCGGTGGTGTTCTACGACCTGACCACCGTGCGCATCCACGGCGAGGCGGAGATAGAGGATGATCTCCGCGCGTACGGCATGAACAAGGAGAAGGGCGGCATTGCCCGCCAGTTCGTGCTGGGCGTCGTGCAGACGGCGGAAGGCCTTCCGCTCATGCACACCGTCCACCCCGGCAACGTCGCGGAGACCAAGACGCTGCAGGCCATGCTGACCACCGTCCTGCAGCGTTTCCCGGTCGAGCGGGTCGTGCTGGTCGCCGACCGTGGGCTCCTGAGCCTCGACAACATCGACACGCTGACCACGCTCGCCGATCAAGGAGGGCGGAAGCTCGAGTTCATCCTGGCCGTCCCCGCCCGCCGCTACGGCGAGCTCGTCGAGACTTTCCGCGGCCTTGCCTTCGACAAGACGGGCCTCTCCGAGGCTCGCTTCGCGGGTCACCGGCTGATCGTGGCCCACGATCCGCTGCGCGCGGCCGAGCAGTCCGAGAAGCGCCGAGCCCGCATCGCCGAACTTGAGGTCATGGCCGAGCGCATGGTCGGCAAGCTGAATGCACAAGACGCGGGGCAAAGCGACCGGGGCCGGCGGGCCTCCGACCGTGGTGCCTACAGCCGCTTCACCCGCGCGGTCGCCGAGGCCGAACTCACCCGCTTCCTCAGGGCCGACTTCACCGCCGACCGCTTCAGCTGGTCGCTGGACGAGACCGCCATCCACGAGGCCGAGCTCTTCGACGGCAAGCTCGCGCTGCTGACGAATGCTCCCGACCTGACGCCGGCCGAGGCCGTCGCGCGCTACAAGGCGCTGGCCGACATCGAGCGCGGCTTCCGGGTGCTGAAGTCCGACATCGAGATCGCCCCGGTCCACCACCGCCTGCCCGATCGCATCCGCGCCCACGCGCTGATCTGCTTCCTGGCGCTCGTGCTCTATCGCGTCATGCGCATGCGCCTGAAGGCCAAGGGCCACACGGCCAGCCCCCGCACCGCGCTCGATCTCCTCGCTCGCATCCAGCGCCACCGCGCGAAAATCGGTGAGCGCACGGTCAATGGGCTCTCTGTGACAACGCCTCAACAGATGGAACTCTTCGACACCCTGAACCTGCCAAAACCCCTCTGACGAACGCCGTGTAGTCACATAATGGCTCATTCCGCCATAATGACATCAATTGCTTAGCGGTTTTGCTGTCGAACTTGGGGGGTCGCGCTTGTCCTCATCAAGGTCGGCAACCCCGACTTCGCTTCCTGCGATCTTCAGCTTCTCGAACGGGTTCACCGCCTTGCCCCGAAGGTCGAACTCGGTGAGGCCGAAGTTGGCCACCGCGACCAGCACGTTCAATTCGCGCCGCACGGAGGCGGGAGACAGGGTTCCGCCGCCGCTTCTTTCGCTTGAGAGCATGTGGTCTCGGACCGCGCGCGCGTCCTCCCGCTTCAGGTCTTCCAGCGGGCATGTCCTGACCCGCTCCCCGAGGGCCTTTCGGACACGGGCGAAGATGCGCTCCAGCCGTATCGCCGCAGCACGGTTATCGTCTCCCGCGCCGCCCGCCAGCTTCTCCTTCAGATACAGCTTTCGGGCATCCTCAAGGGTGTGCTTGGGAACCGCAGGAGGTTCCTTGAGGGCCTGGACGACAGCCGTTCGGCCCTGCCGGTGCATCTCCTCCGCAAGGTGGTCGCGAAGTTCGTCCTCATCAAGACCCGTGCCACCTTGAGAGACCAGAGCCTCGGCCTCGGTCTTCGCTGCCTGCCATTCCTCGCGAGGTGTCGCCGTTGCCGCAGGCCGCCATGGGGCAGGGGCGGGAGCCACGATGCTTACCAGCCGCTCGAACTCGGTCTCAAGCTGCCCATACTCCCGCCGCAGGGCTGCACCGCTGGTGGCCTCCAAGACCCGCTTGAAGGTCTTCATCCCGGCTCGCTCCTGCGCCTCCTTGGGGATGCGCCTGCGATACTGCCACTTGCCCGAGCGGGCCTTCTGGAGATGCTCCAAGGTCATCGCTACAGCCACCGTCTGTGTCCCTTCCGTGTCCCGGCCTGTGTCCCGAGCGAGAAGGTAACCCTGCGAGTTCCTTAGATATTTGGGGAAGATAAAGGAGAAGTGGTGCCGGTGAAGGGACTCGAACCCCCGACCCCATCATTACGAATGACGTGCTCTACCAGCTGAGCTACACCGGCACTTCTCTGGAAGGTCCGCAGGGCGGACCTGTCCGTCGCTTCTCCGGTCCAAGCCGCTGATGTTGCGGTCTTACCGGGGATCCGGCGCACAGCGGCTGGTCCGCCTGCGCCCGATCCGGCGATGTTGCGGGCTTCTAGCAAAGTCCCGCGGCGGTGGGTAGCCCTATTTTGAGGCGGGCTCAACCGCTTTTTCGTCGATCACGTCATCATCCACGGCCGCGGCCTGCGCCGCCGCGGGCGCGCCCACGATCAGCGGCAGAAGCTCGGTTCCGGTCGCGCTCGGCGTGGATTTCCGGGTGGGTTCGCGCCAGCTGAGCGTGTCGAAACCGCCGCAGTTGTCGCAGATCGGCGCCCAGTTGGCGTGGACTGTCTGGCAGTTGTCGCAGCACCACTGCGGACCCCGAGGCGCCGACAACGCGCGCGCCAGCCAGCCGCGCACCACAGCCTCGTCGCCGCCTTCGCCGCGTTCGACCGCCGCCATGATGGTCAGCGACCGCTGCGTCGGATGGCGAGAGACGATGTCGCCGAGCGCGCGCCGCGCGGCCGGGAAATCCTCGGCGGCCAGCGACAACTCCGCGGTCAGCAGCCTCGACTCTTCATGATCGGGATTGATCGACGTGAGCGTGCGGAACCGCTTGAGCCGCTCGACCGGGGTCTCGTTCGGCTCGATCTCGGCGAAGGCCGCGGCCAGATCGGGGTGGGGCTCGGCCTCCCACGCCTTCTTCAGCACCCGCGTCGCGTATTTCTTGTTGCCCTGTGCCAGGTAGCTGCGCGCCGCCATGGCGGCGGCCGGGATCAGGTCCGGCGACTGCTTGTTGGCCAGGATCGCCGCCTCGCGCGCCTCGATCGAGGCATTCTCGTCGAACACGTCCTTGGCTGTCTGCAGCGCCAGCACCGCGTCGCGCCGCTTGTAAACGGCCTTGGGCAGGGCGCCCGATTTCATCTTGGCGGTGAGGGTGCTGCGCGCGCCCGACCAGTCGTGGCGGTCGGCCTGCAGCTTCAGCAGGATGTCCTGCGTTTCCGAATGCTTGGGGTTGATCTCGAAGGCCTTCTGGGCCAGCGCCAGCGCGGTTTCGGTGTCGCCCTCGTCCAGCTTCTGCTTGAGAAGGCCCCGGATGCCGACGAACTTCGTCCGCTCATCCTGCAGAAGCAGCTTGTAGGATTCCTGCGCGCGGCGCGAATCGCCCGCCTGCTGGGCCGCCTGCGCGTTCAGCAGCGTCGTCATCGCGTTCTGCCCGAGGTATTTCCGCGCCTTCGACGCCCGCGACATCGCCATGCGCGGTTCGCCCGCGGCCAGCGCCATCATGCCCTCGGACAAGGCCCGCAGCCCCTTTTGCTCGCGCGAGCGGTCGAAGTAGCGCGAGACGGCGGTCTCGTCGCCGTTCAGGAAGCGCAGCACCGCGAAGAGGAACCCCATGATCTTCAGGAACAGCCAGACCGTGAAGATCAGCAGCAGCGCCGCGATCACGGCCTGCAACGGCCCGAGGTTCAGCTCGAGGTTGCCGACGGCCAGACGCAAGGCGCCGCCGCTCTCCATCAGCATCGAGGCGCCGAACGTGAGCCCCACCACGAGGGCCACGAAAATCAGGATCTTGATCAAGGACCAAAGCATGGAACCGGCCTCACTTCCCTTCCGCGGCTGCGGCGAGGGCCGCGACGGCGTCGATTGCCTCAATGCGTGTGCGCGCCGCCTCGGTCCAGCCGGCCATGGCCTCCTGACCCTCGGGCGGCAGCGCCGCGATCTCTTCCAGCGCCTTCCGCAGATCTCCCGTGCGGACGGCGGCCTCTGCGCGCGACAGCACGGCGTCGGGATCGTCGCCGGCCCGCGGCGCCAGCGAACGCACGCCCGCCTCCGAGAGCAGGAAGGCCTGCGCCCGCGAGGTCCAGCTGTTGCCCATCGTCGCGCGGCGGGAAACGGCCAGCGCCTCGCGGGCGGCGGCCGGGAACTCGTCCTCGAGCGTGTCGAGGGTTGCAACGCCCCCTTCGGCGTGGGTGCCGAGAGCCGCGGGCGGCTCGACGCCCCGCTCGGAAAGCTGCTGCAGCGGCTCGGCGAAGGGCGAGCCCGCGTCAATGGCGGCCTCGACCTGTGCGAGGGCCGCGGCGGTGGTGGCGGCCCGCGCCTGCGACTCGGCCTCGGCCTTGAGGTCGGCCGCGGCCCGCTCGGCCTCGGCGATCCGGGCCTGCGCCTCGGCCTGCGCGTCGCTGACCGCCGAGCCCGAAGCTTCGGCGATCTGTTGGCGAAGCGCCTCGATCTCGGCCTCGAGCGATCCGGTATCCGCAGCCGGAGCCTGTTCGGACGGCGCCTCGGCCAGTTGCGCCTCGAGTTCGGCCACACGGGCCTCGGCCGCTGCGGCGCGATCCTGCGCGGCCGTCAGCTCTTCCTGCGAGGGGCCGGCGACCGGAGCGGGTTCGGCGGCCGGGGCCGCCTGCGACGCCGCGGCGAGTTCGGCGCGAAGCTGCTCGATCTCGCGCTGCTGCGCCGCGGACTGGTCGGTCTGGCCGTAGTTGGCAAGCGGCCAGTCGGGCTGGGCGTGGCGGGAATAGGCGAAACCGCCCGCCGCGCCTGCAATCCCACCCACGAGAAGCAGCACGAAGCCGGCCGGCCCGCTGCCGCTGCGCTGCGGCTCGGGCTTGCGCGGTGGCGGCGGGGGCACGGGCGCCGGCTCGTCCAGCTCTTCGCGGTCGTGGGCGGGCGGCATCTCGGCGATGATCTCGGCTTCGTCGGGCAGCGTGCGATCCCGATCGGCGGGTTCGGCGGTGGCGCCCTCCGTGGTCAGACCCTCGGCCCCTGATTCGGCGGGTGCGGGTTCGGCGGGCTCTCGCGCCTCCACAGGTTCCGGGTTGGAAAGGGACTGGGGATCGGGCGCGTCGTCGTCCCGATTCTTCTCACCAGGTTCGCGGGACTCCGGTTCTGACATCGCCGTGCCTTCCAGTTTTTCAGGTGTTTTGTGACCGCAGTCACCCTAGCGACTGCGGCGGGTTGCCTCAAGCATCTGCCTCTGCGTCAAGTAGCGCCTTGACCGCATCGAGAAGCGCCTCGGCATCGGGACGGGCCGCGACGCGCAGACGGGCCGGAAAGAGAGCGCCGGCGGCCTCGGCCACGGCCGGGCTCATCGCGGCCACCCAGAGCTGCGGGGCCACACCCGCCCGCGCCAGTTCGAGCCCCAGCAGCCGGGCCGTCCGAGGCGAGAACAGCGGCGCCAGCACCGGCGCCCCGCCGGCCAGCAGCGCCAGCGCCTCGGGCAACAGCGGTTGCGGGCGCTGGTCATAGACCACGGCCTCCACCACCACGAGCCCCTGCGCCGCAAGCCGGGGCGCCACCTCTCCGCGCGACTCCGCGCCCCGCAGGTGAAGGAGCGGCCCCCTCTCGCCCGCGGCGACGATGGCGGCGATCAGCGCCTCGGCATCGCCTTCGGCCGACTGCGCATCCAGCCCCGCGGCCCGCGCGGCCCGCGCGGTGCGGTTGCCCACGCACCAGGCGCGACCCACGCCCGCCAATCCGGGCGCGGCGAGGCGGCGAAAGCCTTCCACGCCGGTCTCGGAGGTGAAGATCAGCGCCTCGGGCCGCAGCGCAATCGGGGGAGAGAGGAACTCGGGCACCATCAGCGGCGAGGTCACCAGCCGCACCGGCCCGAGCGCCTCGCGCAGCGCCACGGCAAAGCGCGCGCCCTGCGCCTCGGGGCGGGTGAGAAGGACGGCCGGAAGGAGGGGGCGGGATTGTGGGGCCATGAGCAAGGTGTTACCTGCGGTCAGAACCTTCGGCAACGGCGCCCCATGTCTCACCCGCTCACCTTCCTCGGCATCGAGAGCAGCTGCGACGACACCGCGGCGGCCGTGGTGCGCGCGGCCGAGCGGGCCGAGATCCTGTCCTCGGTGGTGGACGGGCAGGCCGCGCTTCACGCGCCCTTCGGCGGCGTGGTGCCGGAAATCGCGGCTCGCGCCCATGCCGAGCGGCTCGACCTCTGCGTCGAACGCGCGCTGCAGGAGGCCGGGCTGGGTCTTGGCGATCTCGACGGGATCGCGGTGACGGCGGGGCCGGGCCTGATCGGGGGCGTGCTGTCGGGCGTGATGCTGGCCAAGGGGCTGGCGGCGGGAACGGGCCTGCCGCTCGTGGGGGTGAATCACCTCGCGGGCCACGCGCTCACACCACGGCTGACCGACGCGCTTGCCTTTCCCTATCTGATGCTTCTCGTGTCGGGAGGTCATTGCCAGTTCCTGATCGCTCGTGGAGCGGAAGCATTCTCGCGCCTTGGCGGTTCCATCGACGATGCGCCGGGCGAGGCTTTCGACAAGACCGCCAAGCTTCTGGGCCTGCCGCAACCCGGAGGCCCCTCGGTCGAGGCCGAGGCGGCCACGGGCGATCCGCGCCGCTTCGCCTTTCCGCGACCGATGCTGGACCGGCCGGGGTGCGACATGTCCTTCTCGGGGCTGAAGACCGCGCTGCTCCGGGCCCGCGACGGGATCGTGGCGGAGAAGGGCGGGATCACGCGGCAGGATCGGGCCGATCTCTGCGCGGGCTTTCAGGCGGCCGTGGTGGATGTGCTGGCGGAAAAGACCCGCCGCGCGCTCGCGATCTATGCGGAGGAACAGGCGCCCGTGCCCGCGCTGGCGGTGGCCGGCGGGGTGGCGGCCAACGGGCCGATCCGCGCGGCGCTGACCCGCGTGGCCGAGGAGGCGGGCGTGCGCTTCCTCGCCCCGCCGCTCCGGCTTTGCACGGACAATGCGGCCATGATCGCCTGGGCGGGCATCGAGAGGTTTCGGGCGGGCGGTCGCGACGGGATGGATCTGCAGGCCCGTCCGCGCTGGCCGCTCGACCAGAGCGCGCCGGCCCTGATCGGGTCGGGCAGGAAGGGGGCAAAGGCATGATCGGCATCCTCGGCGCAGGCGCTTTTGGCACGGCCCTTGCCGTCACCCTCGGACGCGAGCAGCCCGTAACACTCTGGGCGCGGCGCGGCGTGGCGAAGCTCGAGCTGGAGCTTCCCCCGCTGGTGCGGCTGACGTCGGACATCGAAACCGTCACCGAGCCGACCGTGCTGCTTGCGGTGCCCATGCAGGCCCTGGGCGGGCTTCTGCGGGAGCATGCGGCCCAACTCGAGGGCCGGGCGCTGGTCGCCTGCTGCAAGGGCGTGGATCTTGCCACCGGCCACGGCCCGACCGCGCTGATCGCCGAAGCCTGCCCGCGCGCCACGGCCGCGATCCTGACGGGGCCGAGCTTTGCCGCCGACATCGCCCGCGGACTGCCGACCGCCCTGACCCTTGCCACCGCGGACGAGGCCGCGGGCGAGGCGCTGCAACGCCAGCTTTCGACGGCGACGCTCCGGCTTTACCGCACGACGGATACGGTGGGGGCCGAGCTGGGCGGCGCGCTGAAGAACGTGATCGCCATCGCCGCGGGCGTCGTCATCGGCGCGGGCCTCGGGCAATCCGCGCGGGCCGCCCTGATGACGCGGGGCTATGCCGAGATGCAGCGGCTGGCGCTGGCGCTCGGGGCGCGCGCCGATACGCTCGCGGGCCTGTCGGGGCTGGGGGATCTGGTGCTGACCTGCACCTCCGAACAGTCGCGGAACTTCCGCTACGGGCAGGCGCTCGGCGCGGGCGCGGGCTTCGATCCCGCCGTGACGGTCGAGGGCCGGGCGACGGCGGCGGCGGTCGTGGCGCTGGCCGCGCGGCGCGAAATCGACATGCCGATCACGGCGATGGTGGATGCGCTGATCGACGGGCGCGTGACGCTGCCGCAAGCCATCCAGACCCTTTTGTCCCGCCCCCTGAAACAGGAGTAGCCCATGCGCGTGGCCCTGATCTGCACCGACCGGCCCGGTGCGCTCCAGACCCGGCTCGACAACCGCGCCGCCCACCTTGCCTATATCGCCGAAACCGGCGTGGTCGAGATGGCCGGTCCGTTCCTCTCGCCCGAGGGGCAGATGACCGGCTCTCTCGTGGTGCTCGAGGTGGAGACGCTGGCCGATGCCGAGGCCTGGGCCGCTGGCGATCCCTACGCCCGGGCGGGGCTGTTCGAGAGCGTGACGATCTCGGAGTGGAAGAAGGTGGTGGGCTGATGGCCTTCTGGCTGTTCAAGTCCGAGCCCGACGCCTGGTCGTGGGAGCAGCAGCAGGCCAGGGGCCAGGCCGGAGAGGAATGGACCGGCGTGCGCAACTATCAGGCGCGCAACCACATGCGGGCCATGAAACTCGGCGAGCGCGGGTTCTTCTACCATTCCAACATCGGCAAGGAAGTCGTGGGCATCGTCGAGGTCTGCGGCCTGTCCGCGCCCGATTCCACCGCCGACGATCCGCGCTGGGACTGCGTGACGGTCCGGGCGGTGGAGCCGATGCCGAGGCCCGTCACGCTCGAGGCCATCAAGGCCGAGCCGCGGCTGGCCGGCATGGTGCTCGTCACCAATTCGCGCCTCTCGGTCCAGCCGGTCGGCGACGAGGAATGGCGCGTGATCTGCGAGATGGGCGGCCTCTGAACCATCTGCGGTCCGCGGGACAGCAAAAGGCCCCGCCGCGGATGCGACGGGGCCAAAGCCTGAGCGGCAGGCGCCCGGAAGATCAGGCCTCGGTGGCCTCTTCCTTCTTCTCGGGCGCGATCTCCTGCCCGGTCTCCTGATCGACCATCTTCATGCCGAGGCGGACCTTGCCGCGCTCGTCGAAGCCGAGCAGCTTGACCTTCACTTCCTGGCCTTCCTTCAGCACCTCGTTGGGGTGCGTCAGGCGCTTGTTGGCGATCTGGCTGACATGCACCAGACCGTCGCGCTTGCCGAAGAAGTTCACGAAGGCTCCGAAATCGACCAGCTTCACCACCTTGCCGGTGTAGATCTGGCCCTCTTCCGGCTCCGCCACGATCGACCAGATCATGTCGTAGGCCTTCTTGATGGCCGCCTGATCGTTCGAGGCGATCTTGATCACGCCGTCGTCGTTGATGTCGACCTTGGCTCCGCTCGTTTCCACGATCTCGCGGATCACCTTGCCGCCCGAGCCGATCACTTCGCGGATCTTGTCGGTCGGGATCGTCAGCGTCTCGATCTTCGGCGCATAGGCCGAGAAGGAATTGGCCGAGGACAGCGCCTTCGACATCTCGCCGAGGATGTGCATCCGGCCGTCCTTCGCCTGCGCGAGGGCCTGCTCCATGATCGCCGGCGTGATGCCCGCGACCTTGATGTCCATCTGCAGCGAGGTGATGCCGTTCTCGGTGCCCGCCACCTTGAAGTCCATGTCGCCGAGGTGATCCTCGTCGCCGAGGATGTCGGTCAGCACCGCCCATTTGCCATCATCCTCGAGGATGAGGCCCATGGCCACGCCTGCGACCGGCGCCTTCAGCGGCACGCCTGCATCCATCATCGAGAGCGACCCGCCGCAGACCGACGCCATCGAGGACGAGCCGTTCGATTCCGTGATCTCGGACACGACGCGGATCGTGTAGGGGAAGTCGGTCGCGGCCGGCAGCACCGCCTGCAGCGCGCGCCACGCCAGCTTGCCGTGGCCGATCTCGCGCCGGCCCGGAGGTCCGAAGCGGCCCACTTCGCCGACCGAGTAGGGCGGGAAGTTGTAGTGCAGCAGGAAGTTCGAGCGTGAGTTGCCGTGCAGCGCGTCGATGATCTGCTCATCCTCGCCGGTGCCGAGCGTGGTCACGACCAGCGCCTGAGTCTCGCCGCGGGTGAAGAGCGCCGAGCCGTGGGTGCGCGGCAGGACGCTCGTCTCCGAGATGATCGGGCGGACGGTCTTCGTGTCGCGGCCGTCGATGCGGGCGCCACCGTTGATGATGTCGCCGCGCAGGATCGAGCTTTCCAGCTTCTTGAAGGCGGTGCCGAGGTTCTCGTCGGCCAGTTCCGCGTCCGACAGCTGCGCCTTGATCGCGGCGCGGGCGGCGTCGATGGCGTTCACCCGCTCCTGCTTCTCGCGGATCGCGAAGGCGGCGCGCATCTGCGCCTCGCCGAGCGACTTCACCTTGGCGTAGAGCGCGGCATAGTCCGGCGGCGAGAAGTCGAAGGGCTCTTTCGCGGCTTCCTCGGCAAAGTCGATGATCATGTCGATCACCGGCTGCATCGCCTCGTGGCCGAACTTCACGGCGCCCAGCATCTCGGCCTCGGACAGCTCGTAAGCCTCCGATTCGACCATCATCACGGCGTCCTTGGTGCCGGCGATCACCAGATCCAGCCGCTGCTCGGGGTTCTCGCGCAGCTTCTGCATGTCATCGACGTCGGGGTTCAGCACATATTCGCCGTTGGCATAGCCCACGCGCGCGGCCCCGATCGGACCCATGAAGGGCACGCCCGAGATCGTCAGCGCCGCCGAGGCGGCGATCATCGCCACGATGTCGGGCTCGTTCACGAGGTCATGGCTGAGCACGGTGACGATCAGCAGCACTTCGTTCTTGAAGCCGTCCACGAACAGCGGGCGGATCGGGCGGTCGATCAGGCGGGAGGTCAGCGTCTCCTTCTCGGAGGGGCGGGCTTCACGCTTGAAGAAGCCGCCGGGCACCTTGCCCGCGGCGTAATAGCGTTCCTGGTAGTGAACCGTGAGCGGGAAGAAGTCCTGGCCCGGCTTCGCGGCTTTCGCGAAGGTCACGTTGGCCATGACCGAGGTCTCGCCCAGCGTGGCGATGACAGAGCCATCCGCCTGACGGGCGACCTTGCCGGTCTCGAGGGTCAGCGTCTCGCCGCCCCATTCGATCGATTTCTTTGTAACGTTGAACATCTCGTTTCCTGTCCTGACCGGGGGACCCTCCGCCCGGCCTGTTGCGTACGGGCCGCATGCCCGTGGCTCCTGTCTCATGCCGTGGCCTGTCCCGCGGAGCCCGTCGGGGAGGCCGTCATCCGCGGAGAAGCCTCCCCGCATCCGGAATAGGAAAACGCGCCCCGCAGGGCGCGCTTCAAGGTCAGCGGCGGAGGCCCAGACGCGCGATCAGCGCGGTGTAGCGGGCTTCTTCCTTCTTCTTGAGGTAGTCGAGCAGCTTGCGGCGCTGCGCCACCATCATCAGGAGACCCCGACGGGAGTGGTTGTCCTTCTTGTGGGACTTGAAGTGCTCGGTCAGCGTCGCGATGCGCGAGCTGAGGATCGCCACCTGGACTTCCGGCGAGCCGGTGTCGCCTTCCTTGGTGGCGTATTCCTTGATGAGACGGGCTTTTTCTTCGACGGTGATCGACATCGGATACTCCATGTTCTGTGTGTGACGGCGCAAGCCGGGATGTCGTCCAGCAGGGCCCTGTAGCTCCGCCACCAGGGGCGGATGCGCGCCTATACGGGAAAAACGCCTGAAAGGAAAGCGTCTTCTCCGCCGAGGGGTGGCGCGCGGGCGATCCGTGGCGGGCGGCGGCGGCGTCACTCCCAGAGGATCGGCGGCTGGTGATAGCCGATGTAGAGCGGGTGCCTCGGCTGGCCGTCCTGGTTCAACCCGAGATGGTGGAGCGGCAGGCCGGTCGCCCGGAGCAGCGCCTCGACCTGCCGCCCCCGGTCGAGAAAGGCGCCGTGCGTGCCCCAGGCGCAGACGATCCGGTCGGCCCAGGGGGCAGAGTGGGCGATCGCCTCGTCATTCTCGGGATTGCCCACCGGATCGGGCGCCGCGCGCATCTTCTTCGGGTCGGTGTCCCGCCAGGCAAAGATGTTGCAGACACGGAACCCCCCGAACCCGAGCGCCCGGGCCCGCCGCTCGCAGCGCTCCACCGTCGGGTCGTTCTGGTATTCGGTGGCCGTGGAGGGGTTGAGCATGATGAACAGCGCCTTCGCCCCCGCCGGGTCCCAGATGCGCGTCAACAGATAGCGGTAGCGTTCGCAGTCGGAATAGACGGCGGTCGAGGGCGCATCGCCCTTCACGAAGCTGCGCGTGATCATCTGCCCTCCGGTTCGGCCGCCTCCACCTAGGCGGCCGCGCCGGGAAGGGCAAGGGCGCGGGTTCGGCCGCCTCCACCCGGGCGGCCGCGCCGGCAAGGGCAGGGGCGCCGGTTCCGTAGCCGAGGCCCCGGATCGGTTCGTCCCCGGCAGGGCCGCGCGAGGGGGTTCGATGCCCCCTCGCGCGGCGCCTCCGCCCGGTCGGTCCGCCTCAGAGTTGGAAGCTCGGGGTCGAGGCCGAAAGCGCCTGTTCTTCCTCGTCCATGTCCTCGCCGATGGCCTGGAAAAGCGGGGTGGACATGTAGCGCTCGCCCGTGTCGGGCAGCATCGCGAGGATCACCGACCCTTCCGGCGCCCGCCTGGCCACCTCCAGCGCCACCGCAAAGGTCGAGCCGCCCGAGACCCCGGTGAGGATGCCCTCCCTGGCCGCCAGTTCCCTGGCCCACTTCATCCCGTCCTCGCCCGAGACCGGGATCAGCTCGTCATAAGCCGCGGCGTCGAGCCCCTCCTGCAGCACCTTCGGGATGAAGTCCGGTGTCCAGCCCTGAATCGGATGCGGCTCGAAGGCCGGGTGGCCCGAGGCCGCCGTCCCGTCCGCATTCCGCTCCTGCGGCACGCCCGATCCGACGAGCTGGGCATTGGCGGGCTCGCTCAGCACGATCTTCACCTCGGGGCGCTCGCGGCGCAGGACGCGCGCCACACCCGTCACCGTCCCGCCGGTGCCGTAGCCGGTCACGAACCAGTCGAGCCGCTGACCCTCGAAATCCGCCACGATCTCGCGCGCAGTGGTCGATTCGTGGATGTCGGCGTTGGCGTCTGTCTCGAACTGGCTGGCGAGGAACCAGCCGTTCGCCTCGGCCAGCTCCTGCGCCTTGCGATACATCCCGAAGCCCTTGCCCGCCCGTGGCGTCAGCACGACCTTGGCGCCCAGGAGCCGCATCAGCCGCCGCCGCTCGACCGAGAAGGCCTCGGACATGGTGATGACCAGCGGATAGCCCTTCTGCGCGCAGACCATCGCAAGGCCGATCCCGGTGTTGCCGCTGGTCGCCTCGACCACCGTCATCCCCGGCTTCAGCTTGCCCGACCGTTCCGCCGCCTCGATGATGTTCAGCGCCAGCCGGTCCTTCACCGAAGCGGCGGGGTTGAAGAACTCGGCCTTCACATAGATCGTCACGCCCTTGGGCGAGAGATTGTTGATGCGGATGACGGGCGTGTTGCCCACCGTGTCGAGCACGCTGTCGTAGAGCCTGCCGCGGCCCTCGGTCGTCCGGATCTTCTGGGCATCCATGATGCTTCTCCTGTCACTCTCGGTTGCCGCAGCTTAACCCGTTCCGGCGCGGCGTGTTTCCCCATTTTCGCCGCGCCGGTGGAGGGTTGTTCCGAAGGGGCCGCCGCGCGTGGAACGCGGTTGCCCCGCCGCCCGCATCCGCGGCGGCCTCGGATGTGACGGAGTGCGGCCGCAGACTGCCGCTCAGAGGTTGAACACCCGCGTCGGATGCAGCTCTCCGGCCTTGTAGATCCCGACCGCGACCGGCTGGCCCTGAAAGCTGGCCCAGGCTTCCTCGCCGAACTCCACGTCCGAGGCGATCACCATGCCGGGGTTGCCGCACTTCAGCCGCGCGGCGCCCTCGGCCGTGGCGGGCAGCTCCGGCAGATCGGCCAGCCCGCAGGCCAGCGGCATCACATGCGTGAGCAGTTCCTCGCTCTTGGCCAGCTCGTCGATCGTCGCGACCGAGATCCCCTCCTCGGCCTCGAACGGCCCCGACCAGGTCCGGCGCAGCCACTCGACATGGCCGCGGCAGCCCAGCGCCTGCCCGAGATCGCGGGCGATCGAACGGACATAGCCGCCCTTGCCGCAGACCATCTCCAGTTCGACATGGTCCGCATCCGGCCGGGAGATCAGCTCGAGGCTCTCGACCCAGAGCGGCCGGGCGGCAAGATCCAGCCGCTCGCCCTCGCGCGCGAGATCATAGGCGCGCTCGCCCTCGACCTTCACCGCCGAGAACTGGGGCGGCACCTGCATGATCTCGCCGCGGAAGGCCGCCAGCGCCGCCTCGATCTCCGGGTCTTCCGGCCGCGCCTCCGAGGTGGCGATCACCTCGCCGCTCGCATCGTCCGTCCGCGTGCCCACGCCCAGCCGCACCATGAAGCGGTAGCATTTCAGCGCATCGGTGATGTAGGGAACGGTCTTGGTGGCTTCCCCCAGCGCGACGGCCAGAACCCCCGTCGCATCCGGGTCGAGCGTTCCCGCATGGCCCGCCTTCTGCGCCCCGAGCGCCCAGCGCACCTTGTTCACGACCGCGGTCGAGGTCATGCCCGCGGGCTTGTCCACCACCAGCCAGCCAGAGATCGCCCGGCCCTTGCGCGTCCGTCCCATGCTCGTCCCTCCAGAAAGAAGGCCGCCTGCTAGCCCCTCGCGCCGGTCGCGTCAACGGCGCCCGAGGTCAGGGCGTAGGAACCACCAGCCCCACGATGGGGCCCATCGGCGTGCCCCAGTCCGACCGGCGCGCGCCGCGGTCGTAGAGGCGCGAGATCGAGCCGTCGAAATAGAGTGCGTCGGGCAGCTCCAGGGCATCCCGGAAGAGGCGTCCGAACTCGTGGAAGGTGATCGGGCGATTCGAGATCGCGAAGACGGCGCGGCTGCCGTCGGCGCTGACGCCCACGCCGTTGCGCACATAGCGCGAATCGCTGTCCACCAGAAAGCGCGGATGCAGCTTGCCCCCGATCACCAGCATCGGGCCCGACTGGCTGGCAAAGCGGCAGGCGGGCCGCTCGGCCGCAAAGGCGCGCGACTCGATCACGCGATAGCCCTCGCCCACGCAGAAGACGCCGTTGGGCAGCATCCCGAAATTGCCCGGCCCGGCCGAGGTCACGATCGGCGCACGCTCAAAGCCCTCCTCGACCAGCAGCCCCACCGGCCGGCGGTCGGCGTGATACATGCCCGCGTTCATCGCAAAGGCAAGCTGCCGCCCCTCGGGCGCCAGCGCGCTGTTGATCCGCTCGAAGCTGCCGTAGGGCTTGCCGTCGGGCGCGGTCTGGAACAGGCGGATGTCGTCGCCGGCCTGTGCTTCGCACAGGCTGTAGCGCGTGCCCTCGAAGGTCAGGTCACGGCAGGCCGGCTCGGCCGTCGCACAGGCCGCCGGCCAGAGCGCGAGGGCGAGCGCGACGAGCCTAGTCCTCATCTCCGTCCCCGCTGCCGCGGATGTCGCGCTGCACCGTCTCGTCCGAGAACAGCCGTCTCGTCTCGTCCAGCCGGTCAAAGGTCTCGTCCGGCCGGAAGCGCAGGTCCGGCGCGTATTTCAGCGTCATCTGCCGGGTGATGTGGTGGCGCAGCTCGCCGCGGTGCTTCGACAGAAGCGCGATCGCTTCCTCCACATCCTTGCCGCCCAGCGGCATGACATGGACGGTCGCCACCTTCAGGTCGGGCGAGCAGCGCACCTCGCCCACGGTGATCGACATCCGGTTCAGGTCAGGATCGTGGATCTCGCCACGGTTGAGCACGTCCGCAAGCGTGCGGCGGATCAGTTCGCCGACGCGAAGCTGGCGTTGCGAGGGGCCGGTGCCGGTGTGGGATCTGTGTGCCATCCGGCCCATGTAGGCCGTTTCGCGCCGCCCCGCAACGCCGCTTGCAGGGACCGGTCTCGACGCAGCCGCACCCCCGTCCCCCACCCGTCCCCCCCCGTCCGCCGCCCGCCGGGCACGCCCCCGTCGCACCGCCCTTTGCGCGCGCCGTGCGAAGCCGCTAGGAAGGCGCAAAAGCAAGGGAGCGCGTCATGTCGGATCTGCCGGGTATCGTCGTCACCGGGGCCTCGGGCCGGATGGGCCAGATGCTGATGAGGACCGTGCTCGCCTCGGACAAGGCCCGCCTCGTGGGCGCGGTCGAGCGGCCGGGCAGCGAGTGGGTCGGCCGCGACGCCGGCGCCGCCATGGGAGGCGCCGCGATCGGCGTCACCGTTACCGACGACCCGCTCGAGGCCTTCGCCCAGGCGCAGGCCGTGATCGACTTCACCTCCCCCGAGGCGACGGTGCATTTCGCCGAACTGGCGGCCCAGGCCCGCGCCGTCCATGTGATCGGCACCACCGGGCTCGATCCCGCCCATCTCGAAAAGCTCGAATGGGCGGCCCATCACGCGGTCATCGTGCGGGCCGGCAACATGAGCCTCGGGGTGAACCTGCTCACCCGGCTCACGCAGAAGGTGGCCGAAGCTCTCGATGCCGACTGGGACATCGAGGTGGTCGAGGCGCACCATCGGATGAAGGTGGACGCGCCCTCCGGCACGGCGCTGATGCTGGGCGAGGCCGCGGCCCGCGGCCGGGGGACGGATCTGGACCGCGCCCGTGTCTCGGGCCGCGACGGCATCACCGGCCCCCGTGCGCCGGGAAGCATCGGCTTCTCGGCCATCCGAGGCGGCGACATCGTGGGCGAACATGACGTGATCTTCGCCGCGGCCGGAGAGCGCATCGTGCTGCGCCACGTCGCCACCGACCGGGCGATCTTCGCGCGCGGCGCCCTCAGGGCGGCGCTCTGGGGCCAGGACAAGCGTCCGGGCCAGTATGACATGATCGACGTCCTGGGCCTCTGACCCGCCCGAACCGTCGCGCGCTCGCCAGGCCTGCCCTTTCATTCTGGCGGAAATATCCCGGGGTCCGGGGCAGAGCCCCGGCGGCCGGCCCCTCGGGCGCGGTCAGAAGTCGATTGCGATCCCCTTCTTCTCCCAGTCGCCGAAACGCACCGGCTCGGGCCCGTTGCGCCCGCCGATCTCCTTCGGCAGGTCGAGCGCCTTGGCCTGCCGGCGGCGCTCCTCGGCCTCGGCCAGCGCGCGCAACGCCTCGGGCGGAAGGTCCTTGCGGGTCTCTTCGGTCATGTCGGGCTTCCTTGTAAGGGCTTGCCGCATGATATACCGCCGGAGAGCGGCGGAACAAGGAGGCGGCATGGCGGACGAGGCGCGGGGCATGGCGGTGGCGCTTCTCGATGCGGTGCTGGGCGAGCGGAGGCTCCTGTCGCAGGCGGTGGGCGAGCTTCCGTCCGCCGGCCCGGCCGAGCGCGCGCGGGCGCAGCGGCTGGCGCTGACGGCGCTGCGCCATCTCGACCCGGCCGACCGGCTGCTTTCAGCGCATCTCCGCAAGGCGCCCCCGCTCACGGTGCGCAACATCCTGCGGCTCGCCGTGGTCGAGATGGCGGTCGAGGGCGCCGCTCCGCACGGCGTGGTCAATGCCGCCGTGGATCTGGCCCGGCGCGGGCGCCGCACGCAGCATCTGGCGGGGCTGGTCAATGCGGTGCTGCGCAAGATCGCGCCCGCCTCCTTTGCCGGCCTGCCCGCCCGGCCGATGCCGATGTGGCTCCGCCAGCCGCTCGTCCGGCGCTGGGGCCGCGGCGTGGTGGCGGCCATCGAGGCGGTGCAGGCCGCGGCACCTCCGCTCGACCTGACGGCGAAGCCGGGGCGCATCGCGCCGGGCGAGCCGCTGCCCACCGGCAGCTTCCGGCTGCGCGAGCCGGGGCAGGTCTCGGCCCTTCCGGGTTTCGAGGCGGGCGACTGGTGGGTGCAGGATGCGGCCGCGGCGCTGGCCGTGCGGCTGCTCGACCCGCAGCCGGGCGAGCGGATCGCCGATCTCTGCGCGGCCCCCGGGGGCAAGACGCTCCAGCTCGCCGCCGCGGGCGCCGAGGTGACGGCGCTCGACCTGTCCGAGCCACGCCTCGTCCGGCTGCGCGAGAACCTGGCCCGCACCGGGCTGCAGGCCGAGGTGGTGGCCGCCGATCTTCTGGCCTGGCAGGGCGGGCCGTTCGATGCGGTCCTGCTCGATGCGCCCTGCTCGGCCACCGGCACGATCCGCCGCCATCCCGACCTGCCCTTCGTCAAGGACGGCAGCGAACTGCCGGCGCTGGTCGCGCTTCAGTCCGCGATGCTGGACAGGGCGCTCGGGATGCTGAAGCCCGGTGGACGCCTCGTCTTCTGCACCTGCTCGCTCCTCGAGGAGGAGGGCGAGGCGCAGCTTTCGGCGCTTCTCGAACGTCACCCCGCCCTCAGGGTCGAGCCCCCGTCGCTGGCGGGGGTCGAGCCCGGCTGGGTCGGCCCCGAGGGCGGACTGCGCCTGCGCCCCGACCATTGGGCCGAGGCCGGGGGCATGGACGGCTTCTACATGGTGCGGGTGCGCAAACCATGAGCCGGAAGAGCGGAGCGGGGGCAGTGTGAGCGAGGGCAGGGTCGCGCTTCTCGATCGGCTCGCGGTCTGGCGCGCGCGGCTCAGCCGCCCGGCGCGCCGCTTCACGCTTCTGCCAGAGCCCGGCTGCCTCGGCCTGCCCGAGCGCGGGCGCTGGCTGGTCGCGGGCACCCACCTTGTCGAGGGGCGGCTGGTGCAGGCGCCCGGCACGGCGCCGTGGGACCTGCCGGGGGCCGGCGCCGCCCAGCTTGCCGACGCCCATGGTTTCGGCTGGCTCGATGATCTCGCAGGGCTGGGCGACCGCCCCGCGCGGGCCCTTGCGCGCGACTGGACCTTCCGCTGGATCGCCCGCTTTGGCCGCGGCCGGGGACCGGGCTGGACCCCCGCGCTCGCGGCGCACCGGCTCGGGCGCTGGATGAGCCATGCGGCGCTGCTGGCCGAGGCCGGCGAGCGCGATCAGGCGACGCTGGCCCGCGCGGCCTCGCAGACGCTCCGCTTCCTCGAGCGGCGCTGGACCAGCGTCCGCGGCCCCGCCCGGATCGAGGCGCTGTCGGCGATCCTGCGCGCAGGCCTCGCGCTCGAGGGGATGGAGCGCCATGTGACCGCCGCCGCCGTGGCGCTGGGGCGAGAGGCCGAGGCGCAGGTCGATGCCCACGGCGCCGTCGCCTCGCGCAGCCCCGAGGAACTGGCCGAGCTGTTCGCCATCCTGGCCGAGGCCGAGGCGGCCCTTGTGGCCGCGGGCCGTCCGGTGGCCGAGGCCCACCGCGCGGCCATCCACCGGATAGTGCCCGTCCTGCGCGCCCTCAGGCATTCCGACGGCGGGCTCGCCCGGTTCCACGGCGGCGGCCGCACCGTGGCCGAGAGGGTGGAGCGCGCCCTCGCCACCGCGGCGGTGCCCGCCGTTCCCGCCGAGGGTGCGGCCATGGGCTTCCTGCGCCTCTCGGCCGGGCGGACGAGCGTGCTGGTCGATGCGGCGGACCCTCCGGCCGGTCCCCACGCCCATGCCTCGACGCTGGCCTTCGAGATGAGTTCGGGCCGGCGGCCGGTCGTCGTCTCCTGCGGTTCGGGCCGGGCATGGGGCACGGAATGGCACCGGGCGGGACGCGCGACTCCCTCGCATTCGACGCTGGCGATCGAAGGCTTTTCCTCGTCCCGTCTCGGCCGGTCGGGCGAGGAGATGACCGAGCGGGCCCGCGTCCTTTCCGCGCACCGCCAGCGCGGCGCGGCGGGGACGCAGCTCAGCCTGGTCCATGCCGGATGGGCCGAGACGCACGGCCTGACCCACCGGCGCGAGCTGCTGCTGGCGCCCGACGGGCGCAGCCTCTCGGGCTCGGACACGCTCGCCGCCCTGACGCCAGCCGAGAAGAAGCGGCTCGACGCCGTCCTCAAGTCGGCGCGCGGGCAGGGCATTTGCCTCGCCCTGCGGTTTCACCTGCATGCGGACGTGCGGGCGAGCCTCGAGCCCGCCGGGCTCGGCGTGGGGCTGACGCTCGCCAGCGGCGAGCGATGGACCTTCCGGTTCGAGGGCGCGGCGCGGCTGACGCTCGATCCTTCGGTCTATCTCGACCGTGCCCACATGCTCCCCCGCGCCACGAAGCAGATCGTCCTCCACGCCGTTCTTGTGGGGCACGAGGCCCGGATCGGCTGGACCTTGGCCAAGACAGAGGATACTCCGCTGGCCATTCGTGACCTGGACCGGGACGATCCCCCCGCGACCCGGCCCTGACCTGGCTTTGACCTGGAGGCAATGTGATGACGAATCTTGTTCCCGTTGGCCGCGCCCTTCTGTCGGTTTCCGACAAGTCGGGGCTCCTCGACCTCGCACGCGCCCTGGCCGAGCTGGAGGTGGAGCTGATCTCGACCGGCGGCACGGCCGCCACGCTGCGGGCCGCGGGGCTCAAGGTGCGCGACGTGGCCGAGGTCACGGGCTTCCCCGAGATGATGGACGGCCGGGTCAAGACGCTGCATCCGATGGTCCATGGCGGGCTTCTGGCGCTGCGCGACGATGACGAGCATCTGGTGGCGATGGCCGCGCACGGGATCGAGCCGATCGATCTGCTGGTGGTGAACCTCTATCCGTTCGAGGCGGCGGTGGCGCGCGGCGCCTCCTACGATGACTGCATCGAGAACATCGACATCGGCGGTCCGGCCATGATCCGGGCGGCGGCCAAGAACCACCGCTTCGTGAACGTCGTGACCGACACGGCCGACTACAAGGCGCTGCTCGACGAGCTGCGCGCGCACGACGGGGCCACGACGCTCGCCTTCCGGCAGAAGCTGGCGCTGACGGCCTATTCGCGCACCGCCTCCTATGATGCGGCGGTGTCGGCCTGGATGGCCGGGGCGCTGAAGTCCGAGGCGCCGCGCCGCCGCACCTTTGCCGGCACACTGGCCCAGACCATGCGCTACGGCGAGAATCCGCACCAGAAGGCGGCCTTCTACACCGACGGCTCGCACCGGCCGGGCGTCGCCACCGCGAAACAGTGGCAGGGCAAGGAGCTCTCCTACAACAACATCAACGACACCGATGCGGCCTTCGAGCTGGTGGCCGAGTTCGATCCCTCCGAGGGTCCGGCCTGCGTGATCGTCAAGCACGCCAACCCCTGCGGCGTGGCGCGGGGCGCGACGCTGGCCGAGGCCTACGGGCGCGCCTTCGACTGCGACCGCGTCTCGGCCTTCGGCGGCATCATCGCGCTGAACCAACCGCTCGACGCGGCGACCGCCGAGAAGATCACCGAGATCTTCACCGAGGTGGTGATCGCCCCCGGCGCCGACGAGGACGCCCGCGCGATCTTCGCCGCCAAGAAGAACCTGCGCCTGCTGACCACCGAGGCCCTGCCCGATCCGCTCGCGCCGGGGCTGGCGTTCAAGCAGGTGGCGGGCGGCTTCCTCGTGCAGGACCGCGACGCGGGCCATGTCGATGCGCTCGACCTGAAGGTGGTGACGAAGCGCGCGCCTTCGGACGCGGAACTGGCCGACCTGCTCTTCGCCTGGACCGTGGCCAAGCATGTCAAATCCAACGCCATCGTCTATGTGAAGGACGGCGCCACCGTGGGCGTGGGTGCGGGCCAGATGAGCCGGGTCGATTCCACCCGCATCGCCGCGCGCAAGTCCCAAGACATGGCGCAGGCGCTCGGCCTCGCGCAGCCGCTGACGCAAGGCTCCGTCGTGGCCTCGGACGCCTTCTTCCCCTTCGCCGACGGCCTTCTCGCCGCGGCCGAGGCGGGGGCGACGGCCATCATCCAGCCCGGCGGCTCGATGCGCGACGACGAAGTGATCGCGGCGGCCGACGAGGCGGGCCTTGCGATGGTCTTTACCGGCCAGCGGCACTTCCGGCACTGAGATGCGGCTGACGGCGCTCACGGCCCTCATCGTCTTTCTGATCGACCAGGCGACGAAATGGATCGTCGTCTGGGGGCTCGGGCTGGCGCACCGGGGGGCGATCGACCTCGTCGCGCCCTGGCTGACCTTCCGCATGGCCTGGAACCGGGGCATCAACTTCGGCATCGGCTCGTCCGATCAGGAGATCGTGCGCTGGGGCCTGATCGCGGTGTCGCTGGCGATCTCGGCCTGGGTCTGGCGCTGGGTCGGGCGCAGCGAGCCGTCGCGGATGGCGCGCGTTTCCGGCGGGCTGCTGATCGGCGGGGCGATCGGCAACGTGGTGGACCGCATTCTGTATGGCGCGGTGGCGGACTTCCTCAACATGTCCTGCTGCGGGATCGAGAATCCCTATGCGTTCAACGTCGCCGACATCGCGATCTTTGCGGGCGCCTTCGGTCTGGTGCTCTTCACGCGCGAGACGAAGCCCGCGCCGGGCAAGGCCGCGGCTGGCGCCGCAAAACGCAAGCCCTCGGACGGCAAGTCGAACGGCACGGGCCGGCGCGGGGGCGGAAAGACCCCGTGACGGCTCGGAACCTTTGCGCTAAAGACGGGCACGAGGCAGCAAGGAGACGAGGCATGCGGGCAGCTCGAGGCGCAGGGGCGGGTGCGGCACTGGCGATGCTCCTGCTGGCCGGCTGTGGCGGCGGAGATCCGAAGCTGATGAACCTGCGCGCCAGCGGACCCGGCCCGGACGAGTTCGGCATCCTGCCCGTCAAGCCGCTCGAGATCCCCGAGACGATCGGCGCGCTCCCGCCTCCGACGCCCGGTGGCGCGAACCGCGCCGACCCGAACCCGCTGGGCGATGCGGTCGCGGCGCTGGGTGGCAGCCCGGCGGCATCGGCCGCCATTCCCGCCGCGGATGCGCCGGTCGTGGCGCACGCCACCCGCTTCGGCCGCGACGCCACGATCCGCCCGACCCTCGCCGCCGAGGACTACCAGTGGCGGCGGGACAATGACGGCCGCCTGCTCGAGCGGGTGTTCAACGTGAACGTCTATTTCGACGCCTATCGCCCCATGGCGCTCGACCAGCAGGCCGAGCTGGCCCGCTGGCGTGCGGCGGGCGCGCGCAACCCCTCGGCGCCGCCTGTCGCCGGGCGCGAGTGATCACAAGCCCGTAGGGGGACTTGCGGCGCCGCGGCCCCACGGTAGCTTTCGCGCAGATCCATCTTCTGGAAGGACATGATGATGCTGCGCCGCCTGGCCCTTCCGGCCGCCACCTGGCTCATGCTCTCGCTCCCCGCGCTGGCCGAGACGGTGAGCGATTTCCGCCTGCCGAACGGGCTCGAGGTGGTGGTGATCGAGGATCACCGCGCCCCTGTCGTGACTCACATGGTCTGGTATCGCGTGGGCGCCGCGGACGAGCCGCCCGGCCATTCCGGCATCGCCCATTTCCTCGAGCATCTGATGTTCAAGGGCACGGACGAGCTGGCCGCGGGCGAGTTCTCGGCCACGGTCGAGGCGCAGGGCGGCGATGACAACGCCTTCACCTCGTGGGACTACACGGCCTACTTCCAGCGCGTCGCGGCCGACCGGCTCGATCTGATGATGAAGATGGAAGCCGACCGGATGCGCGACCTCGAGATGACCGAAGAGGATGTGCGCACCGAGCGGCAGGTGGTGCTGGAAGAGCGCAGCCAGCGCATCGACAGCGACCCCGGCTCGATCTTTTCCGAGCAGAGCCGCGCGGCGGCCTACCTGAACCACCCCTACGGCATCCCGATCATCGGCTGGCGGCACGAGATCGAACAACTGGACCGCGAGGACGCCTTCAGCTTCTACCGGACCTACTACGCGCCGAACAACGCGATCCTCGTGGTTGCGGGCGACGTGGACCCGGCCGAGGTGCGGCGCATGGCCGAAGCGCATTACGGCCCGCTCCAGCCATCGGCGAACCTGCCCGAGCGGCTGCGCCCGCAGGAACCGCCGCAATTGTCCGAGCGGCGCCTGACCTTCACCGATCCGCGCGTGGCGCAGCCCTATGTCTCGCGCAGCTACCTTGCGCCCGCCCGTCAGAGCGGTGCGCAGGAGAAGGCGGCGGCCCTCACGATCCTGGCCGAACTTCTGGGGGGCAGCCCCACCACATCGCTTCTCGCGCGCGAGTTGCAGTTCGGCGAGCGGCCCCGCGCCGTCTGGGCGCAGGCCTGGTACAATGGCGGGGCGCTCGACTCGGGCAGCTTCGGGCTTGCGGTCGTGCCGGTGCCCGGCGTGCCGCTCGACGAGGCCGAGGAGGCGATGGATGCGGTCGTCGCGCGCTTCCTCGAGGAGGGGCCCGACCCCGAGGATTTCGAGCGGATCAAGATCCAGCTCGGCGCGCAGGACATATATTCGCGTGACAATGTGGACGGGCTGGCCCGCCGCTACGGCGCCGCTCTGACCACGGGGCTGACGGTCGAGGACGTGAAGGCCTGGCCCGATGTGCTGCAGGCGGTGACGCCCGAGGACGTGATGGCCGCCGCGCGCGAGGTCTTCGACCGCCGCCGCGCCGTCACCGGCTGGCTGATGCAGGCCGACGAGGAGACAAGCCAATGATGCTGCGCCTGACCTTTGCGTTGATCCTGTTCGCCCTGCCGGTGCGGGCCGATGTCCAGATCCAGGATGTGACCTCGCCCGGCGGCATTCACGCCTGGCTGGTGGAATCGCACGACCTGCCCTTCACCGCGCTCGAGATCCGGTTCCGGGGCGGCACCTCGCTCGATCCCGAGGGCGCGCGGGGGGCCGTCAACCTGATGGCGGGCCTGCTCGAGGAAGGCGCGGGCGATCTCGACGCGCAGGGCTTTGCCCGGGCCCGCGACGGGCTGGCCGCCAGCTTTTCCTTCCGACCCAGCACGGATGCGGTGGCCGTCTCGGCCCGCTTCCTGACCGAGAACCGGGACGAGGCGGTGGATCTCCTGCGCCTCGCGCTGGTCGAGCCGCGGTTCGACGCCGACGCCATCGAGCGCGTGCGGGGGCAGGTGCTGTCGGGGCTGGCCTCGGATGCCAAGGATCCGACGCGGATCGCGGGCCGGACCTTCGACGAAAAGGCCTTCGGCGCCCATCCCTACGGCAGCGACGGGTCAGGCACGCCCGACAGCGTCCGGGCGCTGATGCGCGACGACCTCGTGGCGGCGCATCGTGCCGCGCTCGCCCGCGACCGGATCTATGTCGCGGCGGCGGGCGACATCACGGCGGAAGACCTGGGCACGCTGCTCGACCGGCTGCTCGGCGACCTGCCGGCCGAGGGTGCCCCCATGCCCTCGCGGGCCGAGTGGCGGATCGGCGGCGGGGTGACGGTGGTCGAGTTTCCGACCCCGCAGGCCTCCGTGCGCTTCGGGCATGAAGGGATCAAGCGCGACGATCCCGACTTCTTCCCGGCCTATGTCCTGAACGAGATCCTCGGCGGCGGCCGGTTCGGATCGCGCCTGATGACCGAGGTGCGCGAAAAGCGCGGGCTGACCTACGGGATCGGGTCCTATCTCGCGCCGATGGACCATGCCGAGCTGATGATGGGGCACTTCGCCAGTTCCAACGCAACGGTGGGGCAGGCCGTCGAGATCGTGCGCGAGGAATGGCGCCGCGCGGCGGCCGAAGGCGTGACGGCCGAGGAACTGGAGGCGACGAAGACCTACCTCACCGGCTCCTATCCGCTGCGCTTTGACGGAAACGGCCCGATCGCCAGCATCCTCGTCGGGATGCAGATGGAGGATCTGCCGATCGACTATCCGGTAACGCGCAACGCAAAGGTCGAGGCGGTGACGCTCGAGGATGTCAAGCGCGTGGCCGCGCGCCTCCTCAAGCCCGAGGCGCTGCATTTCGTCGTGGTGGGCGAGCCCGAGGGGCTCGCGTCCGACGGCTGAGGCCGATCGGTTGTTCCCGGTGGCGAAGCGGCGGCTCTTCTGCTAAGGCTGGTAGCATGACGCTCCTCAGCCCCAAGATAGGCGCCGCGCGCCCGGTAATCCGGCAGCTCGATGAAGCCGCCATCAACCGCATCGCGGCCGGCGAGGTGGTGGAGCGTCCGGCCTCGGCCGTCAAGGAACTGGTCGAGAACGCGCTCGATGCCGGCGCGCGCCGGGTCTCGGTGGACATCGCCGACGGGGGCAAGACGCTCATCCGCGTGACCGATGACGGCTGCGGCATGACGGCCGAGGATCTGCCGCTCGCCCTGTCACGCCACGCCACCTCGAAGATCGACGGCTCGGACCTGCTCGACATCCGCAGTTTCGGGTTCCGCGGCGAGGCGCTGCCCTCGCTGGCGGCGGTGGGGCGGCTTACGATCACCTCGCGGGTGGCCGGGGGCGAGGGGGCGGCGGTGACCGTCAGCGCCGGCCGGATGGAGCCCGTGCGCCCCGCCGCGCTGGGGGCGGGCACGGTGGTCGAGCTGCGCGACCTTTTCTTCGCCACGCCCGCGCGGCTCAAGTTCCTGCGCACCGACCGCGCCGAGACGCAGGCCATCGCCGAGGTCGTCCGCCGTCTGGCGCTGGCCGATCCCGAGGTGGGCTTTACCCTGACGGACCATTCCGCGGGCGAGCCGCGTCTGCTGTTCCGCGCCGAGGCCGAGGGGGGGGATCTCTTCGACGCCCTCCACCGCCGGGTGGCGCGGGTCGTGGGCGCCGATTTCGCCGAGAACGCGCTGCGCATCGATGTCGCGCGCGAGGGGCTGCGCCTGCAGGGCTACGCCGCGCTGCCGACCTATTCGCGTGGCTCGGCCGTGGCGCAGTTCCTGTTCGTGAACGGCCGTCCGGTGCTCGACCGGATGCTGCTCGGCGCGCTTCGGGCGGGCTACATGGATGTGCTGAGCCGCGACCGCTATCCGGCGGCCGTGCTGAACCTGATCTGCGATCCGCAGCGGGTCGATGTGAACGTGCACCCCGCCAAGGCCGAGGTGCGGTTCCGCGAGTCGGGTGAGGTGCGTGGGCTGATCGTCACCGCGCTGCGTCACGCGCTGGCGGGGGCGGGTCACCGGGCCTCGACCACGGTCGCCGGGGAAACGCTCGAGGCCTTCCGGCCCGAGGCCGCGGCCCCGCCCGCCGCGCGCATCTACCAGATGGACCGCCCGTCCGCCGCCTCGGTCGCGCGCAGCTTCGCCTTTCAAGCGCCGCAGGCGGCCATGCCGGGACTGGCCGAGGCGCCCGCCGCACGGGTTGAGGAGCCGCCCGTTGACGCGGCCGAGGATCGTCCGCTCGGGGCGGCGCGCGCGCAGATCCATGGCAACTGGATCCTTGCGCAGACCGCCCGCGGCCTCGTGATCGTGGATCAGCACGCGGCGCACGAGCGGCTGGTCTATGAAAGGCTCAAGCGGCAGCGCGACGGGTCAGGCATCGCGCGGCAGGTGCTGCTGATCCCCGAGATCGTCGAGTTGTCGCCCTCGGATGCCGCCCGGCTTCTCGAGGCGGCGGACGAGCTGGCGGCCCTCGGCCTCGTGCTCGAGCCCTTTGGCGGGGGCGCGGTCGCCGTGCGCGAGGTGCCCGCGATCCTCGGCAAGGTCGAGGCGGCGCCGCTCCTGCGCGACATTCTCGACGATCTGGCCGATCTGGGCAGCTCTGACCGGCTTCAGGCCCGTATGGATGCCGTGCTCTCGCGCATGGCCTGCCACGGATCGGTGCGCTCGGGCCGCGCCTTGCGGGCCGAAGAGATGAACGCGCTTCTGCGCGAGATGGAGGCGACGCCCCTCTCGGGTCAGTGCAACCACGGCCGGCCCACCTATGTCGAGCTGAAGCTGGCCGACATCGAGCGGCTGTTCGGCCGGCGATGACCCGCCCGCAATGATCCGCATCGGCGACCGGACCTTCGGCTGGGACGACCCGCTGGTGCTTGGCGTGGGCGCGGGACTGGTCCTTCTGGTGATGCTCCTGCTGATCCTGCGCGCGGCCGGGCGGTCGGCGCGGATGGTCGCGCCGATGCTGAACGAGCTGGGGTGGCTCGGCCAGCAGGTGCAGATGCTCTCGGACGGGCAGGAGCGGCTGGCGGGCGGGCTGCATCATGTCTCCGAGGCGCAGGCCTCAAGCCAGGGCGCCATGCTGCAGCTGATGGAGCGGCGGCTCGCCGAGGTGCAGCGCGGCATGGCCGAGAGCCTGCACGGCACCGCGCTCCGCACGGCGCGCTCGCTTGGCGATCTGCATCAGCGGCTTGAGACCATCGACCGGGCGCAGGCCAACATCGAGAAGCTTTCGGGCGACGTGCTGGGGCTGCAGGACATCCTGTCCAACAAGCAGACGCGGGGCGCCTTCGGCGAGATCCAGCTGCATGACATCGTGCAGAAGGCCTTGCCCTCAGACAGTTACACGATGCAGGCGACGCTTTCGAACGGGCGGCGGGCCGATTGCCTGATCCATCTGCCCGAGCCGCCGGGGCCGATCGTGATCGACTCGAAGTTTCCGCTCGAAGCCTACGAGGCGCTGAGGGCGGCCGAGAATCCGGCCGCGCAGATGGAGGCGCAGCGGATGATGCGGGTGGCCGTTCGCGCCCATATCCGCGCCATCGCCGAGAAATACATCCTCGAGGGCGAGACGGCGGACGGGGCGATGATGTTCCTGCCCTCCGAGGCGGTCTATGCCGAGCTTCATGCCAACTTCGGCGACATCGTGCGCGAAGGCTTTGCGGCGCGGGTCTGGATCGTCTCGCCCACCACCTGCATGGCGGTGCTGAACACGATGCGGGCGGTGCTGAAGGACGCACGCATGCGGGCGCAGGCCGGGGCGATCCGGCGCGAGCTGGCCGAACTGGGCCGCGAGATCGACCGGCTGACGGACCGGGTGGGCAACCTCGACCGCCACTTCACCCAGGCCGCGCGTGACGTGGAAGAGATCCGCATCTCGGCCGGCAAGGCGGGCAAGAAGGCGCGGAGGCTCGACAATTTCGACTTCGAGGACATGAGCCCGCGCACCGACGCGGCCGAATGATCGCCCGCGTCATTCGCGCGTCGTGAAATGCACGGCCCCTCTGCCCACGACCAATGCGCGCTCAGATGCGGAAGAAGGGCTGCACCAGCTTGGGCAGGAAGCTGTTGAAGCGCAGCGGCGCGTCCGTGGCCGCAAGGCAGATGCAGTCGATCCCGGCCTCGGCCGCCGGCGTATGTTCCAGCTCCTGATCGGCAATCTCCAGATCGCCGGGGCCGAAGCGGTCCGTCTCGTCGCGGAAGGCGCCCTGCAGCACGAGCGTCAGCTCCATTCCCCGGTGGCCGTGGTCGGGCACGGCCTGACCGCCCGGTATCCACAGAAGCCGCGCGATGGCCTCGCCTCCGGTCGGCAGGATCGCCTGCCGCACGCCACCGCCGAGCGCCCGCCAGCGGACATCCTCGAGCCGGCCGCCCACATAATCGGCCAGAGGCGCGGGGGCGCGGGGATCGGCGCGGCGGGCAGGCCGCGCGGGCACCTCGATACGGCGGTCAAGCCGGGACATGACGGCGGCAAGGCTGCCCTCGGAGAGGGCGACCGGCGCCGCCTCTTCCATCAGCCGCCCGCCCACCGCATCGAGGGCCGCCGCCCGCGCGCGGCAGTCGTCGCAGAGCGAAAGATGCGTGGCCACCACCAGCGAGAATGCCTCGGGAAGCGAGCCTGCCGCATAGGCCGTCAGAAGGGCGTCGGAAATATGGTGCCGGATCGTCATGGTCTCGTTCAACTCATGTGCTGGCGCAGACGTTCCAGCGCGAGCCGGATGCGCGACTTGATGGTGCCTAGGGGAAGCCCGGTCTCGACCGCAAGTTCCCGGTGGGTGAGGTCGCCGAAGAAGGCGCGCTCGATAAGGGCGCGCTGCGCCTCGGGGAGGAGGGCGATCGCGCGGCCGAGGCGGTCGTTCTCCTGCTGCATTTCATAGACGTCGGCCTGATCGGGCTCGGCGTCCGGCCCCCAGAAGAGATCCTCGGGCTCTGGCTGGCGCGATTTCCGCAGCCCGTCGATCCGCCGGTTTCGCGCGATCGTGAAGATCCAGGTCGCGGCCGACGCCCGCGACGGATCGAAGAGATGAGCCTTCTGCCACACCGTTGCCATCACATCCTGCGCACATTCCTCGGCCTGTGACTCCGTGCTGCCGGATTTCATCAGGAAGCCCTTCACCCTCGGCGCGAAGTGCTGGAACAGCTCCGCGAAGGCTGCCTCGTCCCGATGATCCCGGATCGCACGCATGAGTGCCACCCAGTCCGTCCCGTTACTCTTGTCCGTCACAGCAGGCCTTTCCCTCGTCGCCCGCGGGAGAGGATAGGCAACCGGTCGCCCGCTTGCATCCGTATTTTTCGGTCGGTCCCTGCCGTGGTCCTTACGCCCTGTTTACGCCCCGCGGGGCCGTCTGGATCACTCGGGCGGATCGAGAAAAACTCCCGACCGACTGATCCGGGCCGCGTGACGCCGCGTATCAACCGCACATAAGAGGGAAGGTGCAGGGCATGCCATTCGAGACGTCTGAGTTCGCGCGCCGGCGCGTCGCTGTAATCGGTGGAGGGGTCTCGGGGATGGCGGCGGCGCATCTGCTCGCCCGCGATCACGCGGTGGTCCTGTTCGAGTCCGAGAAGCGCCTCGGCGGCCATGCAAGGACGGTTCTGGCCGGCAAGCGCGGCGATCAGCCGGTGGATACGGGCTTCATCGTCTTCAACAAGGTGAATTACCCGCACCTGACGCGGCTCTTCGACGAGCTCAAGGTGCCCGTCGTCAAGAGCGACATGAGCTTTGGCGCCTCGGTGCGCGGCGGGCGGCTGGAATACGGGCTCAAGGACCTGAAGGCCGTTTTTGCGCAGAAGCGGAACGCCCTCGATCCGCGCTTCCTGAACATGCTGATGGATGTGCTGCGCTTCAACGCGCACGCGATGGAGCATGCCGACGATCCCCGCATGACGATCGGCGAGCTTCTGGCGCGGCTCGAACTGGGCAACTGGTTCCGCGACTATTATCTGCTGCCGATCTCGGGGGCGATCTGGTCCACGCCCTCGCGCGGGATCCTGGATTTTCCCGCGCAGGCGATGCTGCGGTTCTTCGAGAATCACGCGCTGCTGTCGCACACCGGGCAGCATCAGTGGTACACGGTGGCGGGTGGCTCGATCGAATATGTGAGCCGCCTGCAGGCGTCGATGGCGTCGCGCGGGGTGGATCTGCGGCTCGGCGCTGGAGTGGCGGGCGTGCGGCGCGAAGGTGGCGGCGTGCGCGTGCGTGCCGAGGGCGGCGATTGGGAGGCGTTCGACGAGGTCATCTTCGCCACCCATTCCGACGATACGCTGCGGCTGCTGTCGGATGCGACCGAGGCCGAGCGCTCGGCGCTCGGGTCGGTGCGCTATCAGCCGAACCGGGCGGTGCTCCATTCGGACACGTCGGTCATGCCCAAGCGTCGGGCGGCCTGGGCCTCGTGGGTCTATCTTGAGCCCGAGGATCCGCAGGCGCCGATCGACATCACCTACTGGATGAACTCGCTTCAGCCGATCCCCGAGGACGATCCGCTGTTCGTGACGCTGAACGGCAACCGGCAGGTGCGCGAAGAGCTGGTCCATGACGTCGTGACCTTCCGCCATCCGGTCTATGATCTGGCCGCGCAGCTGGGCGTCGCGGCGCTGCGGATGATGAACGGCGAGCGGCAGACCTGGTTCGCCGGGGCCTGGATGCGGAACGGCTTCCACGAGGACGGCTTTGCAAGCGCCGTGGATGTGGTCGAGGCGATGCGCCGCCGCGCCGCCACCCCGGTCGCGGCCTGAGGCGCGCCATGTGGGCCGAGCATGTTCAGGGTGAGACCTTTCATGAGCGCAAGGGCGCGCTCGGGAACAGCTTCCGCTACGGGGTGGATTACCTGATCGTCGATCCCGAGGCGGTCGAGGGGCCCGCGCTCTTCTCGCGGAACCGGGCCAACCTGATCGCGCTGCACGACCGCGACTACGGCGGTGAGCCGGGGCAGGGCCGGGGCGTCGCCTGGGTGCGCGAGGTGCTGGCGGCGCAGGGGATGGCTCCGGCCGCACGCATCCTTCTGCTGACACAGCCGCGGGTGATGGGGCATGTGTTCAACCCGGTCAGCTTCTGGCTCTGCCACGATGCCGAGGGGGCGCTGCGCACCGTCATCGCCGAGGTGAGCAACACCTTCGGCGACCGTCACTGGTATCTCTGCGCCAAGGAAGACGGCTCGGTCATCGAGCGGACGGATACGCTGACGGCGGCCAAGATCATGCATGTCTCGCCCTTCCAGCCGATCGAGGGCGGCTACCGCTTCCGCTTCGACATCCGCGAGGACCGGGTGGGGGTCTGGATCGACTACAACTTCGCCGAGGGCGGGCTCTATGCCACACTGACGGGGCGCCGGGCGCCGCTGACGAACGCCGGCATCCTGCGGGCCTGCCTGCGCCGGCCCTTCGGCTCGCGGCGGGTGCTGGCGCTGATCCACTGGCAGGCGCTGAAGCTCGCGCTGAAGGGCGCCCGCTACCGCAGCCGGCCGGCGCCGCCGCTGCAAGACGTGACCCGGTGACGGCGAGGCTTCTGCCGTGGTCGCTTCTTGCGGGGCTGATCGCGGCTGCGGGCCTGCCGATCTACATCCATGCGCCGAAGGTCTATGTGGACGAATACGGCCTGAGCCTGGGTGCGCTGGGCGCGGTGCTGGCCGCGCTCCGGCTGGTGGATGTGGTGCAGGATCCCGCGCTGGGATGGCTGGCCGAGGTGACGCGCCGACGCAGGGCCGGCATGGTGGCGGGGGCGGTGCTGCTGCTCGCGCTGGCGATGGTGGGCCTCTTTGCCGTGACGCCGCCGGTCGCGCCGCTCCTGTGGTTCGCGCTGATGCTGGTCGTGCTCTTCTCGGCCTTTTCCTTTCTCACCATCGCCTTCTACTCCGAAGGGGTGGGCAAGGCCGCGCGGCTGGGACCGGGCGGGCATCTGCGGCTGGCCGGCTGGCGCGAGGCCGGGGCCTTGGCGGGCGTCTCTCTGGCGGCTGTCGCGCCGGTCGTGCTGGGCAGCTTTGCCCTCTTTGCCTGGGGCTTTGCGGGGCTTGCGCTGGTGGCATGGTTCGCCATGCGCCGTGAATGGGCGGGCCTGGCCGAGCCGCCGCGGCCCGACCTGCGGGCGGTGCTGCGCGATCCGATGATCCGGCGGCTTCTGCTGCTGGCTCTGGTCAATGCGGCGCCGGTGGCGGTGACCTCGACGCTTTTCCTGTTCTTCGTCGAAAGCCGCCTCGACGCCGCCGGCTGGGAGGGACCGCTGCTTCTGCTGTTCTTCCTCGCCGCCGCGGCGAGCGCGCCCGGCTGGAGCCGCGCCGCCCGCACCCGAGGCGCGAAACCCGTGCTGCTGGCGGGCATGGCGCTGGCCGTGGCCTCCTTCGTCTTCGCCTTCACGCTGGGGCCGGGCGAGATCGTGGGTTTCGCGCTGATCTGCGCGGCGTCGGGTGCGGCGCTTGGGGCCGACATGGTGCTGCTGCCCGCGATCTTCGCGCGCCATCTCGCACGCACGGGATCGGGAGAGGCCACGGCCTTCGGCCTCTGGTCCTTCGCCTCGAAACTCGCGCTTGCGCTGGCGGCGGCCTCGGTCCTGCCGCTGCTGCAACTGGCCGGCTTCACGCCGGGCAGCACCGGGCCCGAGGGCGCGCTCCTCCTTCTGTCGGTGCTCTACGCCCTCGTGCCCTGCGCGCTGAAGGTCTTCGCCATCCTCCTCCTGCTTGCCACCCCCATTCCGGAGAGCTGACCCGTGACCCCGTTCCTGTTCCTCGTCCTCGGTGCCCTCGTGATCCTCGGCCTTGCCCTCGTGCGTCACCGGACGCTGGCCTTCGCGGCGCAGCGGCCGGCGGATTATGCCGGCAAGGGGCCGGTGCTTGACCCGCGGCGTGATCTGGCCGGGCCCCTGCTGTGCGAGGGCGTGATCTACGGGCCGACCGGCCGCGTCACCTCGCGGTTCGTTGCGGACATGGAGGGGCGCTGGGACGGAACCTCGGGCGTGCTGACCGAGCACTTCCGCTACGACAGCGGCGCCACCGACCGGCGCGAGTGGCGCTTCACCCTCGGCAACGATGGGACGCTGCGTGCACAGGCCGATGACGTCGTGGGCACGGGACTGGGAAAGGCCGAAGGATCAGCCCTTTGCCTGCGCTACCGGCTGCGGCTTCAAGATGACGCAGGGGGGCATGTGCTGGATGTGATTGACTGGATGTACCGTCTGGAGAATGGCACGATCATCAATCGGAGCCAGTTCCGCAAGTTCGGGATCAAGGTGGCCGAGCTTGTGGCGACACTGAGACGGATCGAGAGATGAGAGACTTTGTAGGTAAGCGGTATTGGCTCATCGGCGGAAGCGAGGGCCTCGGTCTCGCGCTGGCGAAGAAACTGAGCGGGGCCGGGGCGCGGGTCATCCTGTCGGGCCGCGACGAGGCGCGTCTGGCGGAAGCGGTCGAGGCGATGCCCGCCCCGGCCGAAGCCGTCGTGATGGATGTGACCTCGGAGGCCTCGATCGAGGCGGCGCTGGCCAAGGTCGGGGCCTTCGACGGCGTGGTCTATCTCGCGGGGACCTACTGGCCGATGAAGGCGCAGGAGTGGGAGACGGCCAAGGTCGAGGCGATGATCGACACCAACCTGTCGGGGCTCGTGCGGCTGGTCTCGGCGACCCTGCCGGGCATGATCGCCGCGAACCGCGGGCATCTTGTGGTGGTGGGCAGCATCGGCGGCTATCGCGGCCTGCCCGGCGCCATCGGCTATTCCGCGAGCAAGGCGGGCGTCATGGCGCTGACCGAGTCGCTCTACGCCGACCTGCGCGGCACGGGCGTCGAGGTGCAGCTGGTGAACCCCGGCTTCATCCGCACGCGGCTGACGGAGAAGAACAGGTTCCGCATGCCCTCGATCATGGAGCCGGAGAAGGCCGCGCAGCACATGTTCGAGCATATGTGCTCGGACAATTTCCGCATGAACTTCCCGCTGATGTTCGCCTCGTTCTTCCGCTTCTCGCAGTTGCTGCCGGACGGGCTGTTCTACCGGCTGCTCGGGAAGGGCTGAGCGCGCGCCTGCGGAACGGCGGGGGGCTGTCTGCCCCCCGCGCCCGTCCGGGGGACGGGCTCCCCCCGAGGATATTTGTGCCAGAATGAAAGGCGCGGGGGCCGGCTAGAGAGCGGCCGCGTGGCGGTCGAACTCGACCTTTGCGCGGGCCCAGACGCCTTCGTCGAGGCGGTCGAGCGCCAGAAGCGAGGGAAGCAGCTGGGCCGCATAATCCTCGCTGCTCTCGACGGGCAGGAGCGAGGGCAGGTTGTCGATCGCCATCACGTCGAGCACCGGGTCGGCATGGACGCGAAGCGCCGGCGCCGACCAGCGGGTAACGCGGTCATAGACCCTGATCGGCGAGAAGTCCGAGGTCGGGTCGCAGGCGATGTCTCCGATGACGCGCAGCGCGCGCGGGGCGTCGAGCGCCTCGGCCGGCACGAAGACCGGGCAGCCCGGCCGCGCGAGGATGCAGTTGAGAAAGATCTCGTGCTCCAGCACCTCGGGGAAGGGGCCGCCGTGCGCGGTTTCGGCCATGTCCCAGCGGGTGACGGCGAGGCCCATGGACTCGCAGAGGTCGGCCGCGCCGGTGCCGACGCGGCCCTGCGCGCCGATCACCAGCGCACGCGGCTGCTGTGCATTGGAAGCGGTCAGTTCGGCGGCGAGATCGGCCAGCAGACCCTCTCGTCCGGGCCAGGTCGAGACGGGATCGCAGATCCCGCCCCGCGCCTGCGCCGCCCAGCATTTCAGCGCGACGGCGGCCCCGGCGTAGCCCGCCCAGTAGCCGAAGGCGGCGACGCGGCGTCCGGTCTCGTCCACCAGCGACTCAAGATCGTAGAGCGTACCGCCGGCCGCCTTGAACCGCTGGAGGAGGATGCGCCCTGCGGGCTGGCCCTTGTAGGCGTGGCCGAAGAGGATGTGGCGGTGGGGGAGGGGGCTGCCGTCCTCGGGCAGCTCCTTCAGGCCGAAGATGATCGCGTCGGCGGGTGCGGAGGGCCAGGAGTTCTCGGGGGCGATGGCGCAGCCCGCGGCGGCGTAGCCTTCGATCGAGAGGGCGCGGACGCGGCTGGCCTCGACCGTCACCCGGATGCCTTTGGCCACCAGCGCCGCTGCGCCTGCGGGCGTGAGCCCCACGCGTTCCTCGTTCGGCCGCTGTTCGGCCCTCACCCACAGATGCGTCATGCGCTGCCTTCGATGGTGGTGCGGTAGCCGCGCCGCCGGGCGCGCTGGTGCCAGCGCTCCGCCGCAAGGCAGGCATCCCGCAGGTTGGAAAACCAGGTGACGAGCCTCCGGCCGGCCCGCCCGGGGCTGCGGCGGCCCCATTCGCGCAGGACGGTGTATTCGCCGAAGAGGTTGTAGGCGAGTTCCACCCGGTAGAAGCGGGCGGGGCCGTCGGTGTCGCTCAGACAGAGATATGTCAGCATCTGGGGCCTCCGGTGGCGGTCTTGTTGCCAGAGATACCAGATCTGCCACGGCTGGACAGGGGGGAAAGGCTGCCCGGCCGGGGGATCAGGCCGGAAAGCGGCCGCCCTGCCTCATGCCGAGGGGGCGTTCGCGGCGCTCGGCGCAGGGTTGGGACAACTCGGAGGAGAAAAGCTCTTTCAGCTCTTCGCGTGTCAGGATCTTGGGTGTCTTGAGGCTGATGGCGGGCTGGCGTGGGGCCCTGAGAAAGAAGGGCCAGCCCAGGCGGAAGGCGGGTTTCTCGCCGTCGTGGATAAGTGTCATTCCATCGTCTCCCCAGAACGAAGCGCTTGCGCGAGCCCTCTCCATCATCCTGCAGCGCGTGGCAGCCACTGCTCATCCGGATAATGATTCGTTACCCACTCTACCCTCAAACAGGTACTAAGCGGATTTGTGCCGATTATGCGAAAGGGGGTAAAAGCTCCATCCGTCCGATAATTTCGGCCCGTCCTTGCAAAAAAGTCACAGATGAAGAAAGCGAGCGACGCCAACAGGTTGCGAAATTTTTTGTGGCACAACTAAAAGGTGTTCAGCTTCCGCCGTTTCCCTCCTTGAGCGCAAATCCAGCCGTTCGACAGGAGACCGACAGAATGACGGCTGCCCTGATCCAGCTTGCCCGGACACGCCGTCTGCGCGCACTTCGATATCTTCATCGGGAAGGTCTCGAGACGCGGAACGTGTTCGTGGCCGATCCGTCGCCCGAACGGATCCGGGAACGCGCGCCGCGCACGGCGGAACCTTCAGGCGTTGCCTCTCAGGGAAAACACGCTAAGGTTGTTTCGATGGTCAGGTGACGGAAGTCGGAGTAACGGATGGTCCCGTGCGTCCTTGCACTCGATGACGAGACCTCGGTGCTGACAGTGGTGCAGGAAGTGCTGGAAGAGCGCGGGTTCCGGGTGATCACGGCCAAGACCCTGGCGCAGTTCCGCCGGATCCACGCGCAGGAGCAGGTGGATCTCTTTCTGATCGACACGTCGCTGCCGGACGGAAACGGGCTCTCGCTGGTGCGCGAATTGCGGCAGGTCACGGATCGCGGCATCATCCTTCTCGCGCCCCGCCGCGACGAAGGCGATGGCGTCCTGGGGCTGGAGCTTGGCGCGGATGACTCGCTCACCAAGCCGTTCCTCGGGCGGGAACTGGCTGCACGGGTCGGGGCGGTCTTCCGCCGGACGGGCCGGGCGGCGGCCCTTCCCGCCGGGCGCCCCCGCGTCGATCACGAATTCGAAGGCTATGGCATGAGCCTTCAGGCGCGGAAGGTCTGGTCATCCGACGGCGTCGAGATCGAGCTGACCACCTCGGAGTTCGAGCTGCTGGCGGCGCTTCTGGCGCGGCGGGGGCAGGTTCTCAGCCGCGACCAGATCATGAACGCGATCAAGGGGCGGAGCTGGGAGAGCTACGATCGCGTGGTGGACGGAATCGTCAGCCGGCTGCGCCGGAAGATGCCCTCGACGAAGAGCGGAAGCCACTTCATCCGCACCGTCCACGGGGTGGGCTACGCCTTCACGGCCTGAGGCGCTTGCCGCCCGCGGATCGGTGCGGGCGGCGTCTCAGGCTTCGTCCCGGACGAGGGCGCCGTTGTCCACCGGCGCATCGCGCAGGGCGCCGAGGAAGGTCCGGCACCACCAGAGCACGTCATGCGCCTCGAGATGGTCCATCATCCGCCTCCAGCGCGCCATCCTCTCGTCGAGCGGCATGGAGAGCGCGCGTCCGATCGCGTTTGCCGTCTGCTCGGTGTCATAGGGGTTGATCAGGATCGCCCCGTCGAGCTCGCGCGCGGCGCCCGCAAAGCGCGACAGCACGAGGACGCCGGGATCCGCCGGATCCTGCGAGGCGATATATTCCTTGGCAACCAGGTTCATCCCGTCCCGCAGCGGCGTCACCAGACCGACCTTGGCCAGCCGGTAGAGACCGGCCAGCACCGGCCGCGTCAGCGACTGGTTCACATAGCGGATCGGCACCCATTCGATCGTGCCGTGGGCGCCGTTCACCCGTCCGCAATGCGACTCGACCTGCCCCTGCATCTCGAGATACTCGGGCACGTCCGAGCGCGAGTGCGGTGCCACCTGAAGCAGCGTGACCTTGCCGGCCTGGTCGGGATTGCGGGTGAGATACCGCTCGAACGCGTCGATCCGGGCGGCGATCCCCTTGGAATAATCCAGCCGGTCCACCCCGATGATGAGGGAGCTGCCGTGCAGGCTCTGCTGCATGTCGGTGACCAGATCGATCCCGTCGGTCTTGGCCGCAAGACGGGCGAAATCCTCGGTCTCGATCCCGATGGGGAAGGCCGCCGCCGCCACCTCCTTGTCGAAGGCGGTGAGCCAGCCGGGCGCGGACCAGTCGCCCCAGCCCTCGCGGCGCAGGCAGCCCACGAAATTGTCGAGGTCGTAGTCGGTCTGGAAGCCCACGAGATCGTAGGCCGCAAGACCGCGCATGATGATCTCATAGACGGGCAGGGCGGTGAGGATGTCGGCCGGCGGCCAGGGGATGTGAAGGAAGAAGCCGATCCGGTTGCGCACCCCGCGCTTGCGCAACTCCTGCGCCAGGGGGATCAGGTGGTAGTCATGCACCCAGATCACGTCGTCCGGTTCCAGCATCGGCACCAGCCGGTCGGCAAAGAGGCGGTTCACGCGGAAATAGCCCGCCATCTCCTGCCGGGCATATTCGGCCAGATCGAGCCGGCAGTGGAAGATCGGCCAGAGCACCCGGTTGGCGAAGCCGTTGTAATATTCGTCGAGATCGGCCTGCGACAGATCCGTCAGCACATAGCTGATCCCGTCCTGCTCGAGCGTGCTGAGGCCCTGCGGCTCGCCCTCGCCGGTCGAGCGGCCGGACCAGCCCATCCAGATCCCGCCGTTCTTCCGCAGCGCCGCATGGACGGCGACCGCAAGCCCTCCGGGCGGGGGATTTCCATTCTCGTCCGGCAGCGGCACGCGATTCGAGACGACGACCAGCCGGCTCATGCCGCAAGCTCCGCCACGAGATCCCGGAGCGTCTGCGGCGAGTTCAGCCGCGCGGCGGCCAGCGTCGGCGCCTCGGTCTCGCAGATCCTGACCGAGAGGCCGCCGCGGGCGTTGGCAACCCGGAACATCTCTTCGTCGGTCACGTCGTCGCCCACGGCAACGGGGCGGCGGCCCGCGAAGGGCGACTCGGTCAGAAAGGCCTCGACCGCCGTGCCCTTGTTGGCCGAGGCCGGTCGAAGTTCCACCACCATCTTGCCGTGCTGCAACACCCAGCCGTCACCCATTACCTTCAACGCCATCTCCATCATCGCCCGCACGTCCCGCTCCCGTTCGGGTGCCTGACGGTAATGCAGCGCCACCGCCGCCACCTTGTCCTCGAGCAGCACCCCCGGCATCCGCGCCGTGCGCCGCCCGAGATCCTTGCGCAGCGCATTGAGCGAGGGGGTCAGCGCCGCCCTGTCCAGCTCGCCCGAGGCCCGCCGCCGTTCTACGCCATGCAACCCTGCGGCCGGGAACAGGTGAGGGCCGAAGTTCGCGTCGATCCAGTCCACGCGCCGCCCCGTCACAAGGGCGAGCGCGCCGCCCATGCGATCGGCCAGGCTTGCCAGATCCTGGGGCAGGCCGGGCTCGACCCGGACATCGTGCGGCTGCTCGGCAATGTCCACCAGCGTCCCGTCGATGTCGAGAAACAGGGCCCACTCTCCGGGAGCATCGCGCAAGGCCGCGCGGAGGATGGCTTTGCCGTCATCATGTTCGGGATGCAGGGCGGGTTGATTCATGGTGCCTCCGGCGGATGTTGCGGACAGGGGGGAACGCATGAGGGGGCGATCCGGTTCACGAAAAAGTTCGCGGCAGCCGCGGAAGATTGCCACATCTTTCATGCGCACCGCGCAGTCTGGCGCTCCGAGGCGCGAGGTGACGGCGTCGATCGGACGGCACAGCAAGGGCGTGGAGCGGACGATTGCGCCCTCGGCGCGATCCTGCCTGTCCTTCCGATCTGGCGAGGGAGCGGCGTGATGTCGCCCATGGCCCGATGAGGCGCTCGGCGACTTGACGCAGCCGCGCCCCGGCGGCAACGGTGAGGACTGGCCCAGCTTGCATGTATGGAGGCACACATGCCCGAAGTCTCTGAACTCGCCTTTCGCCTGATGATGGCCGCGGTAATCTTCGTCGGCGTGGGCATCATGTTCGCCTTTGCCGGCGGTCACTGGTTCGTCGGCATGGTGGTGGGCGGCCTCGTCGCCGCGCTGTTCGCCGCGACCCCGCCCAAGCAGTAAGTCCCGGCAAAGCCGGTTCCGGCAGCGTCAGCGCCATCTTGCGGAACGCTGACGGCCCGACGGATCTCCACTGCGGTTTCGCGGTGGGTCCGAACATTCCTGCCACACATACTCTGGCAGATCCGGCGAGGGGCGCGGCAGCCCTTCGCTGAACCGCTGCTCTCGGCGCGCATCCATCGCGCGAGTTCCCGCCGAGATCATGGCAGCCCGCGGTTGAATCCCGCGCGCAGGGCGGTTCAAGTGGAACTCTCACGCTCGAAAGCGTTTGTCTCCGGCAGGTCTCTCTGCCTAACCTGTCCGTGCAGCCTGCACGCTCGCCACGGCGAGGAGCGGCGGCGGTTTTGACCTATCGCTTTTTCTTCAGGATCTTTTCAACATGAGAACGGCGATCATCATTCCCTTTTACCAGAGGGACAGGGGAATCCTGTCGCGCGCCCTCGACTCGGTCGAGGCGCAGCGTCTGCGTGACGACGACAGTCTGACGGTCTTCGTGATCGACGACGAGTCTCCCGTTCCCGCCCGATCCGAGCTGGCCGCCTGGCAGGGCAAGGTGCCCGTGCGGCTTATCGAGCAGAAGAACGGCGGGCCCGGCGCGGCGCGCAACGCCGGGCTCGACGCCGTCGAGGCCGAGGGCTACGACCATGTGGCCTTCCTCGACTCCGACGACATCTGGCAGCCCACGCACCTGCGGGACGCGCTGGACCTGCTTGAACAGGGCTATGACTTCCACTTCTGCGACCACCAGCGGACCGACGACGACATCACCTATTTCGAGCGGACACCGGCGCTGCGGGAGATGCGCGAGGCCCGCCATGCGGGCGTGACGGTGATCGACGCCGAGATCCCGATCCTCGCCTTCGACCAGCCGTCGATCATGACCGCCTCGATCGGCACCTATCTCAGCCAGACCTCGACGGTCGTGGTGCGGCAGAGCTTCGTGCGCCAGCTGAGGTTCGAGCCGCGCCTGCGCAACGCGGGTGAGGACCAGCTCTTCTGGTTGTCGCTCATCGAGGCAGGGGCGCGAACGGTCGTTTCGTGGAAGCTGAACGTCCTGTGCGGGCGCGGCGTGAACGTCTATTTCGACGCGTTCGACTGGCGCTCGACCAAGGTGGTGGACCGCACCGGCTACATGCTGATGTTCTTTCACACCGTCGCCCGGAGGCTCTCGCTGTCGCCCGAGGATCGCAGCATCGTGGCGGACCGTGTCCGGCGCTATCGGCGCGCCTACAGCTATCTCTTCCTGCGCGCCCTGCTTCAGCGCCGGGTTCCGTCCCTGTCCCTTGCATGGAAGCTCGTCGCGCTTGATCCGGGCCTTCTGCCGGCCATGCCGATCCGGTTTCTCGCCGTCCTGCCCCACCGCGAGCAGGAAAGCCTGCAGTGGTAGGCCGGTCCCGGTGACCTGCGGCACCGGGACCGGCACTCCGGGCTAGTCCCAGATCTTCCAGGGCGCCTTGCCCTTCTCCCACATGCCCTGCAAGAGGGTCTTGTCGCGGAGCGTGTCCATGTTCTGCCAGAAGCCGTCGTGGCGATAGACGGCCAGCTGGCCATCCTGCACCAGCCCCTGCAGCGGCTCTTCCTCCCAGACGGTGCTGTCGCCCTCGATATAGTCGAAGACCGACGGCTCCAGCACGAAGAAGCCGCCGTTGATGGTCTGGCCATCCATCACGCTCTTCTCGCGCAGGCGGTTCACGCGCGTGCCATTGGAGAGGTCCAGCGCCCCGAAGCGGCCGGGCAGGCGGACGGCGGTCACCGTGCCCGCCACGCCCTGTTCCTTGTGGAAGGCCACCAGCTTGCCGATGTCGATGTCGGACACGCCGTCGCCGTAGGTCAGGCAGAAGGGCTCGTCGCCGATATGGTCGCGGATGCGCTTGATGCGTCCGCCGGTCATCGTCTCCAGCCCGGTATCGACCATCGTCACGCGCCACGGCTCCGAGACGGGGCGGTGCAGTTCGATCTCGTTGGTGCGGACGTCGATGGTGATGTCGCTGTTGCGGTGGAAGTAGCTCAGGAAGTAATCCTTGATCATGTGCCCCTTGTAGCCACAGCAGATCACGAAGTCCGTGATGCCGTGGGCGGCATAGATCTTCATGATGTGCCAGAGGATCGGCCGGCCTCCGATCTCGACGAGGGGCTTGGGCACGACGCCCGTCTCCTCGCTCAACCGCGTTCCATAGCCACCCGCAAGCAAAACGGCCTTCATGCAAATGCTCCTGTCAAAGGGTCGTGGTCTCAATGAAGCCCGGTCGGGGAAAGCGCGCGGTCCGGGCGGCCCGCATCGGAAACTGGTCGTTCAGGGTCTGTGGCACCTCGCGTCCTGCGGTGCGGCCGCGATGCACAGCTCAAATACAGGTCTCTCATCTCAAATCCCGCGGTCGCAACAGACTGCACCCGGCCCAAGGGAAAAGCCCGTCGGAGAGGCCGACGCCGGGTCACATGGAGAAAGATACGCGCCCCGGGCTTCAGGGCGAGTGCTTTCTGCAAAAGGGCGGAAACTTTTTGGCGGGACTGGCCCGTGGCGGCGAGGGCGCGAGGCGCTCCGGTCCCGCAGCGGCGGGGGGGCGCGCCCCCCGCCGGCATCGCGTCAAAGGACGTAGCGGCTCAGATCGGTCGAGCGGGCCAGTTCGCCAAGGTTCTTCTCGACATAGGCCGCATCCACCGTGACCTCCTCGCCCGAGCGGTCAGGCGCGTGGAAGGACAGCTCCTCGAACACCCGCTCCATGACCGTATAGAGGCGCCGGGCGCCGATGTTCTCGACCGAGCGGTTGACCTCGGCCGCGATCGAGGCGAGCGCCTTGATCCCGTCCTCGGTGAAGGTGATCCCCACCTTCTCGGTCTTCATCAACGCCTTGTATTGCCGTGTCAGCGCATTGTCCGTCTCCGAGAGGATGCGGACGAAATCCTCTTCGGTCAGCGCGCGCAGTTCCACCCGGATCGGCAGGCGGCCCTGAAGCTCGGGCAACAGGTCCGAGGGCTTGGCGATGTGGAAGGCGCCGCTCGCGATGAAGAGGATGTGGTCGGTCTTGACCGGGCCATACTTGGTCGAGACCGTCGTGCCCTCGATCAGCGGCAGCAGGTCGCGCTGCACGCCCTCGCGGCTGACGTCCGCCCCCCGCATGTCCGACCGCGCGCAGACCTTGTCGATCTCGTCGATGAAGACGATGCCGTTCTCCTGCACGGCCTCGAGCGCGGTGGCCTTCACCACCTCATCGTCGAGAAGCTTGTCGGCCTCCTCGTTCATCAGGATGTCGTGGCTTTCGGCCACCGTCATCCTGCGCCGGGTGGTGCGGCCGCCGAAGGCCTTCCCGAAGATCTCGCCCAGGTTCATCATCCCCATCTGGCCCTGGCCGGTCGGGTCGAGCATCTGCATCGGGTTCGAGGTGTCGGCCACCTCCACCTCGATCACGGTCGCGTCCAGTTCGCCCCGCTTCAGCTTGCCGCGGAACATCTCGCGAGTCTGCTCGCGCGCATCCCGGCCCGCGATCGCCTCGATCACGCGATCCTCGGCGGCCTTCACCGCGCGGCTCTTCACATCCTCACGCATCCGGGCGCGGGTCTCGACGATGGCGGCATCGACCAGATCGCGGATGATGCTGTCCACGTCGCGGCCGACATAGCCCACCTCGGTGAACTTGGTGGCCTCGACCTTCAGGAAGGGCGCCTTCGCCAGCCGGGCCAGACGGCGCGAGATCTCGGTCTTGCCGACGCCGGTCGGGCCGATCATCAGGATGTTCTTCGGGTAAACTTCGTCGCGGATGTCGTCGGACAGCTGCTTCCTGCGCCAGCGGTTGCGCAGCGCCACGGCCACGGCGCGCTTGGCGTCCTTCTGGCCGATGATGAAGCGGTCAAGCTCCGAGACGATCTCGCGCGGGGTCAGGTCGGTCATTTCGAGATACGCTCCACCGTCAGGTTGCCGTTGGTATAGACGCAGATGTCGGCCGCGATCGCCATGGCCTTGCGGGCGACCTCCTCGGCCGGCAGGTCGGTGGCCATCAGCCCCCGCGCCGCCGCCAGGGCGAAGTTGCCGCCCGAGCCGATCGCCGTCACGTCATGCTCGGGCTCGAGCACGTCGCCCGCGCCGGTGATGACGAGAAGCGTCTCACCGTCGGTCACGATCAGCATGGCCTCGAGGTTGCGCAGATACTTGTCCATGCGCCAGTCCTTGGCCAGTTCGACGCAGGCGCGGGCCAGCTGGCCCGGCGCCGCTTCGAGCTTCTTTTCCAGCCGTTCGAGCAGCGTGAAGGCGTCGGCCGTCGAGCCCGCGAAGCCCGCCACAACCTCGTGCCCGCCGGGCGACAGCCGGCGTACCTTGCGCGCCGTGCCCTTGATGACCGTCTGCCCGAGGCTCACCTGCCCGTCGCCCGCGACGACGACCTCGCCACCCCGGCGCACGGCGAGGATGGTGGTGCCGTGCCAGCCGGGAAACCTGTCTTCTGCCATGAAACCCTCCGTTTGCGCCTATATGGAGCCCCGCCGCGGGGGGCACAACCCGAGCGACGGCGGTTCACTCCGTCCGCGTCGTCAGGTGCATCTCGGCCTTCTTGGCGCATCGTCCGGGGCCGTCGGAAGGGGAAAGATGCCGCAGAGCCCCGATCCCGACCTGTCCGCCGACCGCGGCCAAGAGCCCGCGGAACAACGAAAAGGGCGCCCGAAGGCGCCCCGCGTCGGTTGATCCCGGGCCCTGCTCAGAGGGCGGAGGCGATCCAGCTCGCCAGCGCGGCCTTGGGCGCGGCGCCGACCTTGTTCGAGACCACCTGGCCGTCCTTGAACAGGAACAGCGCCGGAATGCCGCGCACGCCCAGCATGGCCGGGCTTTCCGGGTTCTCGTCCACGTTGACCTTCACGATCTTGACCTTGCCGGCGTATTCGTTCGACAGTTCCTCGAGCGCCGGGCCGATCTGCCGGCAGGGGCCGCACCATTCGGCCCAGAAATCGACGACGACGGGCACGTCGGACTTGCGCACTTCGGTGTCGAAGGTGGCGTCCGTCACGGGAACGGTGGACATATTCAATTCTCCTGATCCGTAGGGCTTGGTTGGAAGGTAAGGACCGCCCGTCGCCGCGTCAAGTTGTCGTGGCTCGGGCAAGGGCCGACCTCACGATATCGCGTGGCAGCCGCATCAGGCTCGCCGTCCGCGTCCAGAGGATCGCGGTCTCGACCTCGCGATCCGGGTAGATCCGGGCCAGGGCTTCGGCGTAGGCGCCCATCTGGCGCAGGATGCCCTCCGGCACCTCCTCGGGACGCGCCGGCACCACCATGTTGGTCTTGTAGTCCACGGCCAGCACCCGGTCCGGGTCCACCACCAGCCGGTCGATCGTGCCGAAGAGCCGCCGCCCGGCAACCTCGGCCGTCACCTGCACCTCGATAAGCGCATGGGGCACCAGCGCCGCGCCCAGATCCTCGGCCGAAAGAATCGCCCGAACCTCCTCGAGCACGTCCCCGAGATCCCCCAGGTCGGGCAGAAGCCCCCGTGCCACCTCGTCCCACGTCTCCGGCGGATGGAGCGGCAGATGCTCGAGCAGCCGGTGAACGGCCGAGCCGCGGGCCAGCGCCAGTTCGGTGGGTAGGGCCTCGCCCGGCAGCGCCTTTGCCCCGCCCAGATCCGACGGCAAGAGCAGCCCCGGCGCGGCCACGGGTGCGGCCGCATGGGTCCGGGCCCAGGCGGGCAAGGCGGGGCGCCCGGCCTCGGCCACGGCGGGGCGCGGCGCGGGGGCGGGCCAGTCGCCTTCGACGAGCAGCAGCGTGCCGTCCGCCCGCCGTTCAGCGCCCGCGGCCTCCATCCCCTGCCGGATCAGGTCGTGCCAGGCGCCGCCGCTCTCGAGCTTGCCGGCCGCCGCCGCGATCAGCCAGCATTGCGCCCGCGTCATGGCCACATAGAGCAGCCGCAGGTTCTCGGCCGCGTCCCGCGCCCGCCGGGCCTCACGCGCGGCGGCGATCTGCGGCGGGCTCTCGGGGGCCGGCGTCTTCCAGACCCGCGCGCCGCAATCGAGCGTGAAGATCTCGTCATGCTCGCGTGGCTTGCGGTCGGCCGTGTCGGGCAGGATCACGATCGGCGCCTCGAGCCCCTTCGAGCCATGCACCGTCATCACCCGGATGCGCCCGCCCGCGGCCTCCATCTGCCGCTTCACCTCGACCTCGTCGGTCTGCAGCCACGTCAGGAAGCCGGTCAGGCTCGGCACGTCGGTCCGCTCGTAGGCCAGCGCCTGGCTCAGAAGTTCGTCGATGCCATCCTCGGCCTCTTCGCCCAGCCGCGCCAGCAGCCGGCGGCGGCCGTCGTGGCGCGTCAGCGCGCGCTCGATCAGGTCGAACGGGCGCAGGAAGTCGGCCTGATCGCGCAGGTCGCGCAGGATGGCGACCGTCTCGGGATGGGTCGCCTCGCGCTCGCGCAGCCGGCGCCAGAGATAGCCCTCGCGCCCGTGCGCCAGATCGAACAGCTCCGCCTCGCTCCAGCCGAAGAGCGGCGAGCGCAGCACGGCCGCGAGCGAGAGATCGTCCTCGGGCGTCGCGAGAAAGGCCAGGAGCGCCGACAGGTCGCGCACCGCAAGCTCGGCCCCCAGCTTCAGCCGGTCGGCCCCGGCGATGGGCAGGCGCGCCTCCTTGCAGGCGCGGATGATCTCGCCAAAGATGTCCGACCGCCGCTGCACGAGGATCAGGAAATCGCCCGCCGCGACGGGGCGGAAACCGCCCGGCTGCGGGATCTGCACGCCCTCCTCGATCATGGCGCGGATGCGGGCGGCTACCTGCCGCGCCAGCCGCGCCGCGTGATGCTCGTCCGAGACGAGATCGACCGGATCGAACCAGTTCTCGGGTTCGGGCTCGGTCGCGGCCTCGACCAGCGGCCAGAGTTCGGCCCGCCCCGGCATGTCCGAGCGGAAGGCGATGTGACGGACCTCGCCGCCCAGATCCTGCCGGCGCCGCTCGTCGAAGGTCAGATCCACCAGCCGCAGGATCGCAGGCGAGGAGCGGAAGGAATGGAGCAGGTCCAGCTCTTCCAGCCGCCGCTCGGCCCCGGCGAGGCGCTCGCCGAACTCGGCCCGCATCCGGTCGAAGGCCGCCACGTCCGCGCCCTGAAAGGAATAGATCGACTGCTTCTTGTCGCCCACGACGAAGATCGTCCGCTCGACCTCGCGCGCGCCGCGGCCGGCGGTGAACTCCTGCGCCAGAAGCTCGATCACCTTCCACTGGTCGGGGCTGGTGTCCTGCGCTTCGTCCACGAGGATGTGGTCGATGCCGCCGTCAAGCCGGAACAGCACCCACTGCGCCACGGACGGATCGGTCAGCAGCCCCTTGGCGCGCTGGATCAGGTCGTCGAAATCGAGCCAGCCGCGCGCGGCCTTGCGTGCCTCGTAGAGCGGCAGGAAGACGCCCGCGAAGGCGTGGATCAGCCGCGCGCGCTCAGCCGCCAACAGGCAGCAGCGGACCGGGCGCGCCGCCTCGACCCGGCGCATGAGCGCCTCGAGCCGGTCGGCGAGCGGCCCGAGCGCGCCGCGCGTGGCCTTGGTCGGAAAGCTGCCGATCTTGGCCGTGTAGGGCTCCTTTGCCGAGGCGCCCGTCAGCAGCACCCCCTCGAGCCCCGCCAGCGTCGCGGTCGTCGGCGCCGAGAAGGACAGAAGCCGCAGCTTCGCCGCCGCCTTCTGGTCGTTGGCCGATCCCGCCTCGAGCGCGGCGATCAGGCCGGGCATCCACTCCTCTTCGCCGCCGAGGAAGACCTGCGCCAGCAGCTCGTCCGCCCCGCCCGTCACGCCATAGAGCGCGCGGCAGGCGGCGGCGTCCAGCGGCGGCACGAGGCCCGCCCGGTTGCGCGCCACCTCTTCGGCCAGCGCGCCGAACTCCTCGCCCGTGTAGGCGCGGGCCAGCTCGGCCACCAGCGCGGGCGCGGTGCGGTCGGCCATCTCTTCAAGGATCTCGTCGCGCAAGAGGCGCGCCGCGCGGTCGTCGAGTTCGGTGAATTGCGGCGAGACGCCCGCCTCGAGCGGGAAGCGGCGCAAGAGCGTCGCGCAGAAGGAGTGGATCGTCTGGATCCGCAACCCGCCCGGCGTCTCGATGGCGCGGGCGAAGAGCCGGCGGGCCTGCGCCAGAACCTCGTGCCCGACCGCCTCCACCCCCAGCGCATCGAGCGCGGCGCGCAACGCGGCGTCCTCGAGCATCGCCCATTCGCCCAGCCGCCGGAACAGCCGGTTCTGCATCTCGGAGGCGGCGGCCTTGGTGTAGGTCAGGCAGAGGATGCGCTGCGGCTCGACCCCGTCCAGCAGCAGCCGCGCCACCCGGTCGGTCAGCACCCGTGTCTTGCCCGAGCCCGCGTTGGCCGAAAGCCACGTCGAGGCCCGCGGGTCGGCGGCCTGCACCTGCCGCTCGGACGCCTCGTCCCTGCGGCGGCTCATGGCGCGGCTCCGGCGGACTCGGACGGGCGTCTCATGCGGCATCCTCCGGGCGTGTCCTGTCGCGTGGGCGGGCCTCGCCGGACGGCGCGCCCGCCTCTTCCCCCACCGGCACCGGCACGGGGCTGTCGCTCATCTCCCACTCGCCGAACCGCGCGAGATGGTCGTAGTCGCCGGGGAACCGCTCGCCGAACATGGCCCGGCGCGAGACATAGCCCTGCTCGCGTCGCAGGTAGCGGCCGACAAGGGCGTGAAGCCCCTCCCAGACCTGCCCCAGAAGGGCTGCGTCGGTCTCGACACTCTCCACCTTGGGGCTCGATCCGAGGCCGATGTAGCTGATCCGCGCCACGTCCGTGGACCCCAGTTTGCGAAAGCCGCCGTGCTCGGCCATCGCCGCCTCGAGCAGAAGCTGCTTGTCGAACTGCTCCTGCTGCTTCCTGGTGGGCGGGGTTCCGGTCTTGTAGTCGAGGATATGCAGCCGGCCATCGGGCAGCCTGTCGATCCGGTCCGGCTTGGCCGTCAGCGTGAAGCGCAGGGGCGCGAGGTCCACGCGGCCCTCCTCTTCCAGCACGACCGGGGTTCCGCCATGCGCCGCCTCGGTCTCGAGGAAGAAATCCGCCGCCCGGTCGAGCCGGGCAAGCCACAGTGCGCGGGCGGCGGGCCATGGCACCTCGTCCGTCAGCACCGTTTCGGCGATCCGCATCAGGCGCGCGCGCTCGGCGGCGCGGTCGGTCCCCGGCGCGCGGTCCTTCACGAACTCCTCGAGGATGCGGTGCAGGATCGAGCCGCGCAGCCGGGCATCCGGCGCCCGGTGCAGCGGATCGAGCGGATAGAGCCGCAGGATGTGGCGGGCATAGATCGCGTAAGGGTCGCGGATCAGCGTGCGGATGCCGGTCACGGCCAGCCGGTCGGGCCGCGCCGAAACGGGCGGCTGCGGCGCGGGCCGCGCGGCCAGCGGCACCGGCGCCTCGGGCTGCTCCAGCGCCGAGGCGAGCGCCAGCCAGCCGCGTCCCCGCGCGCGCATCGCCTCCAGCGCCTCGGGCCCGCCCTGCGTCTTCAGCCCGCTCATCAGGTTCATCAGCCGGTTCAGCCAGCGCGACGGCACCGTTTCGGCCTCGGCGTTGCGGGTGGCGCGGGTCAGCACCACCTCGGGCGCGGCGACCGCCTGGCTGTAGTCGTGCGCCGAGAGGCCGATCCGCCGTTCGGGGAGAAGAAGCCCCGCCCGGAGCCGCATCTGCCGGTTGAGCCACGGATCGGGCGGCGGCAGTTGCGGCCATGTCCCGTCATTGAGGCCGCCGAGGATCACGAGATCGGCCCCCTGCACGCGCGCCTCGAGCGTGCCCCAGATCATCAGGCCGGGGTGGGCCTGCACCGCCTCGCGCACCTCGCCGCGGGCGAGGATCGCGTCGAAGAGGTCGGTGTAGTCCGCGGTGGTCAGTTCGCCCCCGTGCGGTGCCTCGCGGCGCAACTCCTCGACGGCGGCGCGCGCGGCCTCACCCGCCTCCTTCAGCCACAGCTCGCCCGTGTCCGTGCCGGCTGGTCCCGCGGCCAGCGCCTCGGCCAGCGCCAGATGGGCGGCGACATGATCGGACAGGGGACGGGTGCCCGCCGCATCGAGCCCCTCGATCCGTCCGCCCAGCCAGCGCGCCCAGTCCGCCACCCCGTCGTCGGGCCGCGCCCCGGCCCAGAGATCCAGATCGGTGCCCGTCGGGAAGGGCGGCCCCTTGCGCCGCAGGTGCAACTCCAGATCCCGCGTCCAGCGCAGGTGGTTGCCGCGGTCCGAGCCGGTGGCCGTCAGCGGATGCTTGAGCAGCGTGAGCAGCGCCTCGCCGGTCAGCCGCTGTCCGAAGAGGCGCGCCACATGCCGCAGGAACCGCCCCGGCGCCGAGAGCGCAAGCGGGCGGCCCGCGGAATCGTCCGGCACGATCCCCCAGCGGTCGAGCGCCGCCGCCACCTGCCGCGTGAGCCCCCGGTCCGAGGTGATGAGAGCCGCGCGCCGGCCCTCTTCGGCGGCCTTGCGCAGGATGATCGCCACGGCCAGCGCCTCGGCCCGCGGCCCTGCGGCCTCGATCAGCGTCATGCCCTCGGCCGCAAGCGCGAGATCGGTCAGGCGCTGCCCCTCGGTCAGCCACTGGTCCGTCACCGGCGCGGGCCGCAGCGAGAGCGAGATCAGCCGGTTCCGCGCCGGGCTCGGCGGGTCCTCGTCGGTCCAGCGGTGCACCTGAGAAGGCGCAGCCCCCACGAGACCCATCAGCCGGTGAAAGCGGAACTGGGGATGGTCCTCGGCGGTCAGCGCATCGCCCAGCCCGTCCCAGACCTCGGCGGGCAGGTCGAAGTCGAAGCCGGGCAGCACCAGCGCGCCCTGCGGCAGCCGCGCCACCGCCTGCATGAAGAGCGCCGTCGTCCCGCGCGAGCCGGTGGAGCCCGCGACGATCACCGGATGATCGGGGGGCGCCTCGGCCCAGCGGGCGGCGATCCGCTCGACCGTCATCCGCGCCAGCGCCTGCGCGTCGGGTGCGTCCGCCCCGAACATCGGCGCCACGATCGCCATGAAGGTCTGCGTCCGCTGCCAGTGCGCCGAATGGTCGGCGACGTCGAGCCGCGCGATGGCCTCGGGCGGCACGCCCTCGCCCTGCATCTCGTCGATCAGGTCGGCAAGGCTGTCCGAGAGGTCAAAGAGCGCCGAGCGGGGCGCGATGTCGGGCTGCGCCTCGATCAGCCGCGCCACGAGCTGCGCAAGCTCCAGCCGCCGGCGCAGCGGCGGAACCGGGGCGGGCAGGCCGGGCACCGGCGGCAGTTCGGTCACGAGGCGGATGCGCGGCAGGAAGCCCGCGCCCTCGGCCGTCATCAGCTCGACGACCCGCCGCCGCATCCGCTGCGTGTTGACGTAAAGCTCGACCCGCGCCATCGCCTCGGGTGGGGCGCCGGCCATCCGGGCGCGCAGACCCCGCACCAGCGCCGCCGGGAAATCCACGCCGGGCGGCAGCCCGAAGAGGCGGGGGCCCGGCCCTTCGAACAGGGAAGACGCGTCAAGCATGGGTGAGCATCGCCTCGGCCTCGGCGATCCCCTCGGGGCGTCCGACATCGCACCAGCCGCCGCGGTGCACGAGACCGAAGGCCGTGCCGGCCTCGATCATCTGGTCCCAGATCAGGTTGAGCGAGAATGCGCGCGCGTTGACGGCCGCCAACCGCTCTGTCCGCAGGATCTGCGCCCCGAGATAGGTGTAACCCGGCGCGCCCTGCGGGCGGGCGATCCGGCCCCCGGCATCCATGGTGAAGTCGCCCCGCGCCGCCCCGGAGGGCGCAAGCAGGAGAAGCGCCTCCATCCCCTCGCTCCAGCCCTGTGCGAGCCGGTCCAGAGGGTTCTCGCCCGTCCAGACCGCGTCGCTGTTCAGCGTGAAGACCGGCCCCCGCCCCAGCAGCGGCAGGGCGTGACGGAGGCCGCCGCCGGTCTCGAGGATCTCCTCCTCGTGCGAGATGTGGGCGCGGCCGGCCAGATGGGCCTGAAGCGTCGCGGGCAGATAGTGGGTGTTGGCCACGATGCGCGCCACGCCCGCCGCCTCGGCCAGCGCCAGTGCATGGTCGATGAGCGGGCGGCCCGCCACCTCGATCATCGGCTTGGGCCGGGTGGCGGTCAAGGCGCCCATGCGCGTCCCGAAGCCCGCCGCGAAGATCATCACCGCATCTGGCCGCATTGCGCGCGGATCCTTTCCAGAACGGCCGGAGCGGGCTCCGGCAGAAGGGCGCGGCACTCGGCCGCCAGCGGCGCCAGCGCCGGATGCGCGAGGTTGCGCCAGAGCTGGCCCCAGACCCGCGGGATCAGCGCGACATAGCCCGGCTTGCCCGCGACGAGGCAGAGCCGCGCGAAGATGCCCAGGATGCGCAGCGCCCGCTGCGCGCCGAGAACCGCATGGGCCGCCTCGAAGGCCTCCGGCTCGGCGCCGGTGGCTGCGGCGAAGCGGCGGATCATGGCGCGTTCCATGGCCTCGGGCACATCGCGCCGCGCGTCCTGCACCAGCGAGACGAGATCGTAGCCCGGCTGCCCCATCTGGGCGAGCTGGAAATCCAGCAGGCCGACCCGCGCAAGGCCCGCCCTCCCGGGCAGCCAGAGCAGGTTCTCGGCGTGATAATCCCGCAGGATCAGCACGCGCGGCCCGTCGGCATGGCGGCGGAGCGCCTCCTCGAGCAGGGTCGTGAAGCGCGCGGCATCGGGGGCCGTTCCGGTCGCGGCGCGCGCATACCAGTCGGGCGCCATCGCCGCGGCCTGCGCCCATTCCGCCGCCGACAGGTCGGGCAGGCCCGCGGGCGGGGCCGCGCGCTGAAGGTGGATCAGCACATCGGTCGCCGCTTCGTAGAGCGCGGGCTCGGCCGGGCCACCGGCGCCGGAGAGAAGGCGGGCGAAGAGCGCGTCCCCCAGATCCTCGAGGAGCAGGAAGCCGTTCGCCAGATCGCAGGCCAGCACCTCGGGCGCCGAGAGGCCAAGGCGGCGCAGATGGGCGGCGATGGCCACGAAGGCGGCCGGATCGTCGCCCCTGCCGGGCGGCGCATCCATCAGGACCGCCGTCTCGGGCCCCCGCTGCAGCCGCTGGTAACTCCGGTCCGAGGCGTCGCCCGCCAGATGGTGCCGCAGCGCCGTGCCCCAGCCCGAGCGCGCGAGAAAGGCCTGTGCCAGCGCCTCGCGCGTGGCGGGTGCCGCATCATCCATGCCAGTCATGCTCCAGCTGTGCGAGCAGGCCCGGCCGACCGCCCGAGAAGACCGCGCGCCGCCCCTCGCCCTCGGCCTCGAGCCGCAGGCGAAGCGCGTCGGGTGGGGCAAGACCGCCCAGCCGGTCCGGCCATTCCACGAGACAGACCGCCGTCGCGAAGGCCGCTTCAAGGCCCAGTTCCAGCACTTCGTCGGGGTGGGTCAGGCGGTAGAGGTCGGCGTGCCAGATCTCGTGATCCGCGGCCTCGTAGGTCTGGACGAGCGTGAAGGTCGGCGAGGGCACCTCTTCCTCGCGGCCGAGCGCGCTGCGGATCAGCGCGCGCGAGAGATGGGTCTTGCCGGCGCCGATCGGCCCTTCGAGCAACAGCACGTCGCCGGGCTGCAGCCGCCGGGCCAGCCGCGCGCCCAGCTCGGCGGTCGCGTCTTCCGAGGGAAGGGAGAGGGTGAGGGAGGCGGGCGCGGACATGGGCGCGACCATGCCCAGAGCCGCGTCCGGGCGCAAGGGCCGCAGGCGGGTCGGCCGTGGCGCTCACGCGCGGCGGAGGGTGGCCGCCTCGGCGGAAGCGCCCTCATCGGGCCGGTTGATGCGGAAGAGAACCAGCGTCGCCCCGCCCGTCAGCGGCGAGAAGCGGCAGGAGATCAGGCGGCCGTCGTCCAGCCGGACCTCGCCGCTCCAGGGGCGCCGGCTGCCGAGGTCGGCCACGAACCGCTCGGCCTCGGACCAGAGCGGCGAAGGGGCGGTGCGGGCGCGCCATTGCTCACAGAGTTGCACGATCGAGCCGCTGCCCACCGTCTCGACCGGATCGTGCCCCCAGAGGGCGCCGTAGGCCGCGTTGGTCATCACCAGTTCCCCCGCCTGCGAAAAGACGGCGATCGCCTCGTCCATCGCATCGACCACGGCCTGCCCGAGTTCGAGATCCGCCCGATAGCGCCGGGTCCGGCTCATCTCGGTCGAGATGTCCTCGAACATCAGCGCGAGGGCCCCGTTCGGGTGGGGCCGCCCGATCACGCGGTAGGTCTGGCCCGAAGGCAGGCTCCAGGTCTCGGTGTAAAGGCCGCTGGAGGCCGCCTTCTCCAGTTCGAGGATCTGGCGGCGCCAGCTGGGATAGTCCTTCGGCTCGGGGATCATCTGCCGGTCGCGCAGCGCCTCGAGGAAGGAGAACAGCGAGGGTTGCAGCGCCAGCATGTCGGGCGGCAGGCTGGTGAGGTCGAGCAGGGCCGGGTTGAAGAGCGCCAGCTTGCGGTGCTGGTCGAAGATCGCAAGCCCGATCGGCAGGTGCGCGAAGGTCTTGGCCAGCGTCTGCATGAAGTCGCGCAGCGAGGCCTCGGCCTGCACGGCGGCATCGGCGGGCAGCGCGAAGAGAAGCCGGCCCTCGCCCTCGGCAAAGCCCACCAGCTCGAACCAGCGGGCGGTGCCCTGCGTCTCGAGCTTCTGGCGCTGCCCCGGCGCGCCCTGCGCGGTGGCGGCGCGCTCGAAGAGGCGGGGGAGTGGCCAGCTCAGGTCTTCGCCGGCGTCGAGCCGTTTCGCCGCCTCAAGGAGATAGGCCGCGTTGGCCCAGATCACCTCGCCCCGCCCGCTCTCGCGCCACATCATCAGCGGCGCCTGCGAGACGGTCGCGCGGAGCTGGTCCAGCTCTTCCACCAGCGCGCGCTGCGCCAGATGGTCCAGCCGGGGCCGCTCGGCGCTGGTGGGATCGTCGAGCGTCAGGCGCGTCACGCCGCCCCGCATCTCGGCCATCAGGAGGAGCGGATCGGCCTCGCCCGTCGAGGCGAGCGTGAGCCGCCCGTCCCCCGCCAGCGTGGCAAGGCGGGATTCGAGATCGGGAAAGCGTGGCACGAGATAGGCGAGCAGCCGCAGCCACGGCCCGCCGCGGGCGGGCGAGAGGGCGAGAATGGCCCGCGCCCCGGGCGTCGCGTCCAGAAGCGTCTCGCCGTCGAACAGGAAGACCGTGCCGGACTGCGGGTCGGAGAAGATCCCGCCCGTCCGCCGACCGGACCGAGCCTGCAGCACGCCCGCCAGCACGATCGCGGCAGAGGCGGCCATTGCTGCGGTCAGGATAAGCCCGAGCGCGAGTGCCCAGTCAAACTCCATCTGCCGTAACCCCGGACTGAATGGTCAAGCGCCCGCACCTTGCGGCGCAGAGGGTTAACAGCCCGTTAAGGCAGCAACAACCGCAGGCTGCGGCGTGTGCCGCCGTTCACCCCTGGATCAGGACGTTTTCGCCCAGCGGCGCATTGTGCACCACCACGAGCCGGCCCACCGGCCAGATCACCTCGACGATGGCGCCGCAACGCTCGGGGCGCTCGTGGCTGCGCAGGAACGGATCGGCGGCATTGGCAAAGCTGAGTTCGGCGCCCGACCGCTCGAGCAGCGTCTTGGCGATGAAGAGACCGAGGCCCATGCCCTCGTAGCCCGGACGGCGCGACTGGCTCTCTTCGCTGCGGCGCTGGCGGACGAACGGGTCGCCGATACGGCCGATGATCGCGGGCGGATAGCCCTCGCCATCGTCCACGATGCGGATGGCGATCCGGTCGCCCGTCCATTCGCCGTCGATCCAGACCGTCGAGCGGGCGAAATCCACCGCGTTCTGGATCAGGTTGCGCAGCCCGTGGATCACCTCGGGTCGGCGCAGGATCACCGGCTGGCGTTCGTCACCGTCGCGGCTGGGATAGAGGTCGAACTCGACTCGCTTGCCGCGACCGACATGCGGCTCGGCCGCCTCGCGCAGCACCTCGCCCAGGGGCGCCTGCCGCATCTGGAGATCGTCCTTCCCGGCGCGCCCCATCGAACGCAGGATATCGCGGCACCGATCCGCCTGCGCGCGGATCAGCTCGGCATCGTCGCGCAGCGACGGCTGGTCCGACAGCTCTTCGGCCAGTTCCGAGCTGACGAGCTTGATCGTCGCGAGCGGCGTGCCCAGCTCATGCGCGGCCGCGGCCACCACGCCGCCGAGGTCGGTCAGCTTCTGCTCGCGGTCGAGCGCCATCTGGGTCGCCAGAAGCGCGTCGGACATCGAGCGGATCTCGATCGCCACCCGCCGCGAATAGAGGCCGAGAAACAGGATGCCGATGACGATGGCGAGCCAGAAGCCGAACTCGAACATGCGCGGCACCGTCAGGCTCGACCCGTCCGACAGGATCAGCGGCAGGTGGAAATAGGCGGTGAAGGTCAGAAGGCCGATGGCGATCGCGCCGAGGATCACCGTGGTGCGCAGCTCGAGCGCAAGCGCCGAGATGGTGACGGGCGCGAGGATCAGCAGCGCGAACGGATTGGTCAGCCCGCCCGTCAGGAACAACAGGAACGACAGCTGCGTGAGGTCGAAGAGCAGGATCATCAGCGCCTGGAACTCGGTCAGGCGGCGGTTCTGCGGGAAGACGAAGGTGGCGATGACGTTGGCGATGACCGAGGCGCCGACGGCCATGAAGCAGAGCCCCATGGGCAGGCGCACGCCCAGATACCAGTCGGTCACGATGATGGCGGCCAGCTGGCCCGCCACCGCCATCCAGCGCAGCAGGATCAGCGTGCGCAGCCGGACCCAGTCGCCGCGGGTGTCACGGTTCAGAATGCCGTCGGGACCGAGTATCATTGCAGCCCATGTCACTTTGCCTGTATCGGGACCTTGTTAGGTTGCCGGGCCCGCGGGATCAATCGGCAACCGCAAGCGTGGAGGAACATCTCATGACGAAGCTCTATGCCGGTGCTGCCGCGGTGGCTGTCGTCGCGCTTCTGGCAGGGTCGGCGGCATGGGTGCTGCTGCGCCAGCCCGAGGACCGTTTCGCGCAATGCGGAGCCAATCAGGTGGCCGGCGGCGCGATCGGCGGAGCCTTCACGCTGGTGAACCAGGACGGCGAGACCGTGACCGACCGCGAGGTGCTGGCCAAGCCCGCGCTGGTCTATTTCGGCTATACCTTCTGTCCCGATGTCTGCCCCTTCGACATGGCGCGCAACGCGCAGGCCGTGGACATCCTGACCGAGTGGGGCATCGACGTGACGCCGGTCTTCATCTCGGTCGATCCCGCCCGCGACACGCCCGAGCAGCTGAAGTTCTTTGCCGAGGCGATCCATCCAGCGACGGTGGCGCTGACCGGATCCGAGGAGCAGGTCAAGGCGGCGTCACAGGCCTACAAGACCTTCTTCCGCGTGCAGGAGGCCGAGGATGAGTATTATCTGATTGATCATTCCACCTTCACCTACTTCATGCTACCCGGCGTTGGTTTCGTGGACTTCTTCAAGCGTGACGACACGCCCGAACAGATCGCGGAGCGAGTTTCGTGCTTCGTGAATGACAGCCATGTGTCAACTTCCTTTGACGCTCGGCGGCAGAAGTCCTATCAAGCATCGAGGGGAACGCAGATGGGCGACAATCATGGCTGAGGATCTGGTATTCGAACTCGGGGCCGATCGGTCCCTTCTTCTCGTGGACGATGACGAGCCCTTCCTGAAGCGGCTTGCCAAGGCGATGGAGAAGCGGGGCTTCGTGCTGGAAACCGCGCAGAGTGTCGCCGAGGGCAAGTCCATCGCGCAGGCGCGTCCGCCGGCCTATGCGGTGGTGGACCTGCGTCTCGAGGATGGCAACGGGCTCGACGTGGTCGAGGTGCTGCGCGAGCGGCGGCCGGATTGCCGCATCGTCGTCCTGACGGGCTATGGCGCGATCGCGACCGCGGTCGCCGCGGTGAAGATCGGCGCGACGGATTATCTGTCCAAGCCGGCCGACGCCAACGAGGTGACCCACGCGCTGCTCGCCAAGGGCGAGAGCCTGCCGCCGCCTCCCGAGAATCCGATGTCGGCCGACCGCGTGCGGTGGGAGCATATCCAGCGCATCTACGAGATGTGCGATCGCAACGTCTCGGAGACCGCACGGCGGCTGAACATGCACCGCAGGACGCTCCAGCGGATCCTGGCCAAGCGCAGCCCGCGCTGAGGCGACCGCCGTCGAACCGGCGCCCGTGCCTCTCTGTGTCCGGTGCCGCGCCGAGGTCGCCCGGAACGAGGAGGGTGCGCGTCCCGAACGGCCGGCCCGTTCGTCCCTTGAAGGGACGTCATGACCATGGCAGCCGTCCCGGGGCGCTGCCCGCCTTGAGGCGGCGCGCCGCTGGGGCGGGTGCCGTTCACGCGACCTGAGGGCCGGTTGGGGCCTCGGGCGTCCGAGCGACGCATATCCCTACAGGCTCTTGCCCGGCCGGCCGCGGGGCATCCTGAACCGGGGTGCCGGTGCAAGACGGCGCGGAGCGTTCAATACTCTGAACAGGCGGCGGCAATACCTCAGTCGCATTTCAGCGGTCATGGGGCTGCATGCCGTGGAAAGCGGTTCTTCCGGGCGAGACTGTTTCTAGCGCAGGGTGAATAATCCAGCCTTCCAAAGGCGTGCCATTCCGGCATCTCCTACCTGAAAGTATAAGGCTTGATGGAATTCCTGTGACGCAATCGGTCGAAAATCAAAATTTTTCCTGTAATCCGATTGACCTTTGCCTCCCGTCGTAAAAGTAATTGACTGCATGGTTTGTATGACGGGAAGAATGAATGGATATCGATCTCGACTCCATGAGCCTCAAGGAACTCAAATCGCTGCAGGCGCAGGTTGCCAAGGCAATCTCGACTTATGAGGACCGGCGGAAGCGGGATGCACTGGCCGAACTGGAAGAAAAGGCCCGTGAGCTCGGTTTCTCGCTATCGGAACTGACGGGCGCCGCCGCCACCAGACGCCGCGCGGCGGCCCAACCCAAATATGCCAATCCGGAAAACCCCTCGGACACCTGGTCCGGCCGGGGTCGCAAACCGCGCTGGTTCGAGGCCGCGATCAAGGCCGGAAAGCCGGCCGAAAGCATGGCGATCTGACTTCAACGGCGATCCAGCGCCAATTGAAGCTCCTTGTGTCGGGCGGTGAAGGCCGCCCGCACTTCAACCGGCGGCCGCAGACGGATCTGCAGGCCACCGAGCAGCGCCTCGGCGGGGCGCCCGAAGAAGCGATCCGCTTCGGCCTCGGTAAATCCGGCGATCTGCACCGCTTCCAGCCAGGCCGAGATACGATCAGCCCTCTTGATGTCCCGCTTGACCTGCAGGGGCAATTGCGCGGGAAGGCCGAAGCGGATGTGAATGGCCGCCGCAAGGCGTGCATCCAGATCGCCATATTGTGCCCCGATGGCATCCTTTACCGGGCTGATCATGTCGCCGATGACATATTCCGGCGCATCGTGCAGCAGGGCCGCCAGACGCCAGCGCATCGCCGCTCGCGGGTGGCAGCGGCTGAAGATCTCCTCGACCAGAAGGGAATGTTCGGCGACCGAAAAGGCGTAGTCGCCGCGTGTCTGGCCGTTCCAGCGCGCCACGAAGGCGAGACCATGCGCAATGTCCTCGATCTCGATATCCACGGGCGTCGGGTCCAGCAGGTCCAGCCGCCGCCCCGACAGCATCCTCTGCCACGCGCGTTTCATGGGCCTACCGTCAGGTCCGAAGGGAAACGCTCGAGATAGCGTGCAAGTCTCCCGGAGGAGAGAAGGTGCTTCATCAGCATTCGACGCATGGCGAGAGAGTCGGGGCGCATTCCGGGGCCAAGGGGAAGGGGTGGATGATTGGGGAAATGGCGGGCGAGGAAGATTTGCAGATCCCGTGCGAACTGCGGAGAGAGGAGATTGTCCGGGTCGCACCACGGTTTGCACCGGCCGATGAAATGGATGATGTTCGGGCCGAGCATGGCGGCGAACAGCCGTGAGGACCATGTATATTGCCAGTTCCAGGATGGGCTGAGTTCGGCCCAGTTACCCAGCATGGTTGCATTCAGCAGGGACTGGTCGTGTCGAACAAGCTGCCGGCCTTGGGATCGTCCGATGCGGAGCGCCTCCTGCAACAGGTTGGCTGCGCGAAAGGCAGGAACGTCAAAGAGCAGGACGCCCGAGTTGAAATAGGGCCTTTGAGGCAATCCCAGCCGGTCGAAATCGACCATGCGTCGTGAGGGCGTCCGCCACTGCTTGTTGTCGCGCACCGCCGCCAGGGGGCGTGCTGCCAACGGCAGGGCGAGCAGGGCCGCAAGGTCTCCTCCCTGTATATAGATGTCCGAGTCCAGATAGAGGATCCGGTCATAGTCCTCTGAAAAGGCATCGGGCAGCACGAGCCGCAGATAGGTGACGGCCGTCCGGCGATCGTCGAGCCCGAAATCGGCAAAGAGGTGAGCGGCGTCTATCGTGCAATGCCGCACCGCCAGTTCCGAGAGGGAATGCGGTTCTTCGATCGCCTCCAGGGATGCGATGCAGATGTCGAAGCCGCGATCCGGATGCCGCCCTGCGATCTGCGCCGCCGCGAACATGGCATAGGGATAATAGTTCCGGTCGCAGCAGAAGATCACTGCCTGCCGCGCCCGCGCCGGCCGCGATGCTTCCACATTCAGGGCCATGATCGTCCTTTCGTCCTTGCGGCCCGCATTGCTTCGAAAGCCGCAGGGTGCGCGGATTGCTCCGATCCCGCGTCGATGCTAAGGCAGGGCCGACTTAGTGATCAGGAGCCGAAAGCCCATGGCCGATTTCATCGTCAAGGATCTATCGCTCGCCGACTTCGGGCGCAAGGAACTGGACATCGCCGAAACCGAGATGCCGGGACTGATGGCCCTGCGGGAAGAGTTCGGCACCTCGAAACCCCTCAAGGGCGCCCGGATCGCCGGATCGCTGCACATGACCGTGCAGACCGCCGTGCTGATCGAGACGCTGGTGGCGCTGGGCGCGGACGTGCGCTGGGCCTCGTGCAACATCTTCTCGACCCAGGATCATGCCGCGGCCGCCATCGCGGCCTCGGGCGTGCCGGTCTTCGCGATCAAGGGCGAGACGCTGGAGGACTACTGGGCCTATACGGATAAGATCTTCCAGTTCCCCGAGGGCACCTGCAACATGATCCTCGACGACGGCGGGGACGCGACGCTCTATGTCCTTCTCGGCGCGCGGGTCGAGGCGGGCGAGACCGACCTGATCGCCGTGCCGACGAGCGACGAGGAGGTCTGCCTCTTCAATCAGATCAAGAAGCGCATGGCCGAGACCCCCGGCTGGTTCACGAAGCAGCGCGACGCGATCAAGGGCGTTTCCGAAGAGACGACCACGGGTGTCCACCGCCTCTATGACCTGCACAAGAAGGGCCTGCTGCCCTTCCCGGCGATCAACGTGAACGACAGCGTCACCAAGTCGAAGTTCGACAACAAGTACGGCTGCAAGGAATCGCTGGTGGACGGCATCCGCCGCGCGACCGACGTGATGATGGCGGGCAAGGTCGCCGTGGTCTGCGGCTATGGCGACGTGGGCAAGGGCTCCGCGGCGTCGCTCCGCGGCGCGGGCGCCCGCGTGAAGGTGACCGAGGTCGATCCGATCTGCGCGCTGCAAGCCGCGATGGACGGGTTCGAGGTCGTGGTGCTGGAAGACGTGGTGAAGGACGCCGACATCTTCATCACCACCACCGGCAACAAGGACGTGATTCGCATCGAGCACATGCGCGAGATGAAGGACATGGCCATCGTCGGCAACATCGGCCACTTCGACAACGAGATCCAGGTTGCCGCGCTGAAGAACCACAAGTGGACCAACATCAAGGACCAGGTGGACATGATCGAGATGCCCTCGGGCGCCCGGATCATCCTTCTGTCCGAGGGGCGTCTGCTGAACCTCGGCAACGCCACCGGCCACCCGTCCTTCGTGATGTCGGCCAGCTTCACGAACCAGGTGCTGGCGCAGATCGAGCTCTGGACCAAGGGTGGCGAGTATGCGCCCGGCGTCTACATCCTGCCCAAGGCGCTGGACGAGAAGGTGGCCCGCCTGCATCTGAAGAAGATCGGCGTGAAGCTGACCGAGCTGCGCCCCGAACAGGCCGACTACATCGGCGTCAAGGTCGAGGGCCCCTACAAGGCCGAGCATTACCGCTACTGAGCGCGCCCGCCGCGCGAGAAGCGCCGCCCGGGAGACCGGGCGGCGCCTTGCATTACAGCCCGTCGCCGAATCCGTGGGTCTCGGTCACATAGTCGATGTCCTTGTCGCCCCGGCCCGAGAGGTTGATCAGGATCGACTTGCCCGGATGGTTCTTCGCCTCGCGCATGGCGAAGGCGACGGCATGGGCGCTTTCCAGCGCCGGAATGATGCCTTCGTGCCGCGACAGGGCATAGAAGGCTGCCAGCGCCTCCTTGTCGTCGGCGCCCGTATAGGTCACGCGGCCCGAGCGGTGCAGGAAGGCGTGTTCCGGCCCGACGCCGGGATAGTCGAGGCCCGAGGCCACGGTATGCACCGGCGCCGGGTTCCCCTCGGCGTCCTTCAGCACCATCGTGCGGAAGCCGTGGATGTCGCCATCCTCGCCGTAGGTGATGGTCGCCGCGTGCTCGCCCAGCTTTGACGAGGTGCCGCAGGGCTCGATCCCGTAAAGCGCCACGTCGTCGTCGATGAAGCCCGAGAAGATGCCCATCGCGTTCGACCCGCCGCCGACGCAGGCCGCCACCATGTCGGGCAACTCGCCCGTCATCTCGAGGAACTGTTCGCGCGCCTCGACGCCCACGACATGTTGGAAGTCACGCACCATCATCGGGAAGGGGTGCGGCCCCACGACCGAGCCGATGGCGAAGAGCGCGGTGTCGGCCTGGCTCAGGTAGCTCTGGAAGCAGCTGTCCACCGCCTCCTTCAGCGAGCGGCCGCCAAAGCCCACCGGCACCACCGTCGCGCCCAAGAGCTTCATGCGGGTGACGTTCGGCGCCTCCTTGGCAATGTCGATCTCGCCCATGTGGATCTCGCACTCCATGCCGAAATAGGCGGCGGCCGTCGCCAGAGCCACGCCGTGCTGGCCGGCCCCGGTCTCGGCCATCAGCTTCTTCTTGCCCATGAAGCGCGCCAGAAGCCCCTCGGCCATGCAGTGGTTCAGCTTGTGCGCGCCGGTGTGGTTCAGATCCTCGCGCTTTGCGTAGATCTGCGCCCCGCCGCACTGGCCCGAGAGGTTCTTGAGGTAGGAGACGGGCGTCGGCCGGCCCTGGAAATGCTTGCGGATGTAGCGCAGCTCGTTAATGAAGTCGGCCGATTTCGAGATCCGGTCGTAGGCCTCGCGGATCGCCGCGAAATGCGGCTCGAGCGGCGGGGGCAGCATGGCGCCGCCGTAGGGGCCGAAGAAGCCTTCGCGCGTGGGATGGGATTTCATGTAGGCGCTCATTCGGCCCCTCCTGCTCTGGGTTGGTCGCAGGGACTATCTGCCGCCCAACGCGCGGCTTCCAGCCGGATCGTCGTCGCAGGGAAGAACGGGCGCTCGCTGCCGGATGGCCGCTTGCATTCGACTCGAATACCGGAAGCTTCGCCTTTGCGCAGCGCCGCTCGCCGCGCTAACTTGACCTCATCAGGGCAGGACGCCCGGGGACCTTCAGAGACACATGTGGTGCCGGATGGGAGCATGTGGGGTGGATGGAGGGCCCCTCTGGGGTGGGGCCCTCCATTTCAGGATCCTGGCCGTCTCAGCCGGAGGGTGACGTCAGGGCGCGCACCTCTTCCTGGCCTGCAACCATGCCCGGAAGCAGTTCACCGGCGGTGTCTCTAAGGGCGCCCGCCTGACCCGCCGTGGCAAACCCCTGATAGAGTGTCACCTCCTCATCCATGGCGCGGCGCTGGCCCGCGAGATAGAGGTCATCGAACAACTGGTCATTGGCGGCGCGCAGCGTCTGGGCCTCGGCCTCGTGACGGGGCGACATGCGGGCATTGAGGGACAGGCTGTCCTGTTCGGCCGCCTTCACAAGCCGCTCCGCCGTGGCGCGGCGTTCGGCCAGCACCTTCTCGGCAAAGGCACGGACCTGCTCGTTCCGCGTGCGCTGGAGGGCGGTTTCGCTGGCCTCAACGCTGAAGAGCGCGGTGGACACCGCCATTCCGGCGAAGACTTCGGCATTGTCCACGACGACGAGCGGCGGCCCTATCGCATCGGACTGCGAGAAGGCCACCGGCGTGGCAAGCAGCAGGGCCCCAAGGGCCATCGGCACAAGTCTCATCTTCAGGCTCCGGCAGTTCTTCGAGTCATTCCCGCTCTTGTCCGGCTCAACCGCTGCCGTGACGCTCGGTTCCGACGGGGGCACGGTCGGCGGCTGTCCGCCGAGGCTGTCCCGCAGGGGCCGCCGCCCTCTGGAACAAGGCCGGCGCGACGCCGTTGCCCCCGCGAACCGGCCGCCTTCCACCCCATCGACGCAATCCGAGGTCTCGTCATGCCAGCCAGATCCAAGGCTCAGCAGAAGGCTGCCGGAGCAGCCCTGTCGGCGAAGCGCGGTGACACGAAGAAGACCGAGCTGAAAGGCGCGTCAAGAAGCATGGAAAAATCCATGTCCGAGAGCCAGCTCGAGGAAATGGCCTCGACACCGCGGAAGGGCAAGCCGGAGCACAAGTCCGGCTGATCCGCTTGTCCGAGGCCCGCGCCGCGCCGTCGCTCCCCGGCGCGGCGCCGTTTGCCTTTGTGGGCGATCAGGAGCGCAGGAAGCCCAGCATGATCCGCTCTTCGCGGCGCAGTTCGGCCAGATCGGTCGGCTCCATCGCGGCGAGCTGGTCCCGCCTGTCCTCGGGCTTCAGGTCCGCGAGGCCGAGAATGCGGGGATGGATGTAGGAGGTGCGGCTGATCGTGGGCGTGTTGTGCAGCCGCTCGGCTGCGGCCTCGGCCATCATCTTCACGGTCAGCCGCCCTTCTGTGGCGCGGGCCAGACCGAAGGCCGCGAGCGACCCGCCCCAGGTGCGGAAGGTCTTGGCGCTCGCGCCGGGAAGCTCGGTGGCTTCGACCAGATAGTCGTTCACATGGTGCGAGGCCACGCGGCGGACCTGACCTTCCTCGTCGATCCAGGTGAAGAGGTTGCGGCCGGGGAGATCCTCGATCTCCTGCAGGATGCGGTGCAGGCGGCGGTCCTTCAGCACCTGCCGCACGCGCTTGCCCCCCTTGGCGCGGAAGTCGAGGCGGACCTCGCCCTCGCGAAGCTTCACATGGCGGGAGAGGAGCGTGGTGGCGCCGAAGGTGCGGTTCGCTTCGGCGTAGGCCGAACTTCCGACGCGCAGCCAGGTCCGGTCGATCAGCATGGTGAGGGCGGCCAGCGAAAAGGCAAGCTCGCCGGCCTCGGCCTTGAGGTCGTGCGACACGCGGCGGCGCAGCCGTGGCAGCGCCTCGCCGAAGGCGGGCAGCAGGGCGTATTTTGCCTGGGATCGCCAGCTTCCCCAGTCGGGGTGGTAGCGATACTGCTTGCGGCCGCGCGCGTCGAACCCGGTCGCCTGAAGGTGCCCGTTCTCGAGCGGGCAGATCCAGACCTTCTCGTAGGCGGGCGGCACCCCCAGCTTCAGGATCCGTGCCCGCTCTTCGCGCCCGAGAATCCGACCGTCGGGGCCGCGATAGACAAACCCCCGTCCGCAGCGGCGCCGCGTGATGCCGGGCGCGGAGTCGGTGACATAGACGAGACCGCGGGGCACCGATGCCTGGGTGCCGTCCGCCATTTCGACGAGAACGCAGCCGTCCTTCACCTTCCGTCCTCCTGTCGCGGCCCTGGTCCCTGGGCAGGCCGTCGCGGTCAACCGGCGGAACGGGTGCCGGTTCCCGGCGTTGTCGGAGGATTTCGGGCGGCCTTCGGGGCATCCCTTGCCAGCCGCGCCCGCGCGCCCTACCCATTGGGCAGCCGGCCCGACAGAAGGTTGTCCCTTGCCCGACCGTGTCTCACCCCTCGCGCCCTTCCGCCTTCCGACCTACCGCAACCTGTGGATGGCGAGCATCGTCTCGAACTTCGGCGGGCTGGTGCAGGCCGTGGGCGCAGGCTGGATGATGACGGAACTCACCCATTCCGCGGGAATGGTGGCGCTGGTGCAGGCCTCGACCACGCTGCCGATCATGCTCTTCTCGCTGCCGTCGGGCGCCCTGGCCGACAGCCTGAACCGGCGGCGCCTCATGCTGACGGCGCAGCTGTTCATGCTGACCGTCTCGGCGGCGCTGGCATTTGCGGCCTTTGCCGGGCTGCTCACGCCCTGGCTGCTGCTGACCTTCACCTTCCTGATCGGCGTGGGGGTGGCGCTGCACAATCCCTCATGGCAGGCCTCGGTCGGAGATATCGTCCCGCGTGCGGACCTGCCGTCGGCGGTCGCGCTCAACAGCATGGGCTTCAACCTGATGCGCAGCGTCGGGCCGGCGCTGGGCGGGCTGATCGTCGCCGCCGGCGGCGCGGCCGCAGCCTTTGCAATCAATGCGGCGAGCTACCTGCCGCTGGTCCTCGCGCTGTTCTTCTGGCGGCCGGACTATGCGCCGCGCCGCCTTCCGCGCGAGGCGCTGGGATCGGCCGTCGCGGCGGGTCTGCGCTATGTCTCGATGTCGCCGGTGCTGCTGAAGGTGCTGTTCCGGGGCTTTCTCTTCGGACTGGCCGCGGTCAGCCTGCTTGCGCTTCTGCCCATCGTGGCCCGCGACCTGGTGGCCGGGGGCGCCTTCACCTACGGGGCGCTGCTGGGCTGCTTCGGGGTGGGGGCGATCGGCGGGGCCTTTGCCGGTGCCCGCCTGCGCGAACGGTTCCAGAACGAGACCATCGTGCGCGCGGGCTTCCTGCTCTTTGCGGCGGCGCTGGTGGGCCTCGGCCTTTCGCGGGACCTCTGGCTGTCGGGGCTGATGCTGTTGCCGGCCGGTGCGGCCTGGGTGCTGGCGCTGTCGCTCTTCAATGTGAGCGTGCAGCTGGCGACTCCGCGGTGGGTCGTCGGGCGAGCCCTTGCGCTCTATCAGACGGCGACCTTCGGCGGGATGGCAGCGGGCAGCTTCCTCTGGGGTCAGGCCGCCGAGGCGGGCGGCGTGGCCCAGGCGCTGTTCGGCGCCGCGGCCGTGCTGGTGGTGGGGGCGATCGTTGGCCTGCGGATGCCGTTGCCCGCCTTCGGGATGGAGGACCTCGATCCGCTCGGCCGCTTTGTCGAGCCGAAGCTGCCGGTCGATCTGAGGACGCGGTCGGGCCCGATCATGGTGACGGTGGAATATGATGTCGCACCGGAGAATGTGGAGCCGTTCCTCGCCGCGATGGCCGACCGGCGCCGGATCCGGATCCGGGACGGGGCCCGGCAGTGGGTGCTGCTGCGGGATCTGGAACGGCCCGGGATCTGGGCCGAAAGCTATCATGTGGCCACCTGGGCCGAATATCTGCGCCACCACGAGCGGCGGACGAAGGCGGATGCCGAGGTGACCGACCGGCTGTTGGCGCTGCATGAGGGGCCGGGCAAGCCGCGCGTCCGCCGGATGATCGAGCGCCAGACGGTGCCGCTGCACGACGATCTGCCGCTGAAGCCCGAGGAGCTGACCTGAGAGCGGGGGCGCTGCCCCCGCACCCCCGGGATATTTGGGCAGAGTGAAAGGGGCAGGCTTTCGGGCGGCTCAGCCCATGCGTTCGGAGGCGTGGGCGCCGGGCGAGGCGGGAAAGACCACCGTCTTGTTGCCGTTCAGGAAGACCCGGTGGTGGATGTGGGCGTGGATCGCGCGGGCGAGCACCGAGGCTTCCACGTCGCGGCCGAGGCTCACATAATCGTCCGGGCTCTGGGCGTGGGTGATGCGGACCGTATCCTGCTCGATGATCGGGCCTTCGTCGAGGTCGGCGGTGACATAATGGGCCGTGGCCCCGATCAGCTTCACGCCGCGCTGGTAGGCCTGCTTGTAGGGGTTCGCGCCCTTGAAGGAGGGCAGGAAGGAATGGTGAATGTTGATGATCCGGCCCGACATCCGTTCGCAGAAGGAATCCGACAGGACCTGCATGTAGCGGGCGAGGACCACCAGTTCGGCGCCCGTCTCTTCCACCAGCGCAAGCAGGCGCGCCTCGGCGTCGGGCTTGTTCTCCTTCGTGACCCGGATGAGGTGGAAGGGAATGTCGTGGTTCACCACGAGCTTCTGGTAGGTCAGGTGGTTCGAGACGACGCCCACGATCTCGATCGGCAGCGCCCCGATCCGCCAACGGTAGAGCAGGTCGTTCAGGCAGTGGCCGAAGTTCGACACCATCAGCAGGACCTTGAGTTTCCGGGAGCTGTCGAAGATCTGCCAGCCCATCTCGAAGTCCGGGGCGATGCGGGCGAAGCTGTCGTTCAGCGCATCAAGGGTGGCGCCGGTCTCGGACTGGAAGCCCACGCGCATGAAGAAGCGCCCGGTTTCCTGATCGTCGAACTGCGCCGAGTCGGTGATGTTGCAGCCATTGTCGGCGAGGAAGTTCGAGATGGCGGCGACGATGCCCCGGCGGGTCGGGCAGGTGACGGTGAGGACGAACTTCGACATGGGGCTCCCTCGGATTGGTCTTTCCGAAGGGGCTATAGCGCCGAGGCCCGCACGGCACATCACAAAGCGACGTGCGAAACGCGAAATCTGACATCGGGTCGCAGGCGCCCGAGGCCATGCCCCGGGCGCCGCTGTTTCAGCCGAAGACGCGGGTCAGGGCGCGGTCGATCGCATCCGTGATCTGGTCGATGTCGTCGGGCGTGGCGATCAGCGCCGGAGACAGGCAGAGCGTGTTGTTGAAGCCCGGCAGGCTTCGGTTGGTCATGCCGATGATGACGCCCTGTGCGTTCACGTCGGCCACCACGGCCGCCACGCGCCTTTCGTCCATCGGCTCCTTCGTGGCCCGGTCGGCCACCAGTTCCGCCCCGCAGAACAGGCCCTTGCCGCGCACGTCACCGATCACGGCGTGCTTCTCCTGCAGCGCGGTGAGGTTCGCGATCACGCGCGCGCCCATCTTCAGCGTGTTCTCGAGAAGGCCCTCCTCCTCGATGATCCGCATGTTCTCGAGCGCCGCGACCGGCCCTGCGGTGCAGCCGCCGAAGGTCGAGATGTCGCGGAAGTAGCTCATCGGATCGTCCGGGTTGTCCTTGAACATCTCGAACACGGCCTCGGTCGTGACCGTGCAGGAGATGGCGGCGTAGCCCGAGGCCACGCCCTTGGCCATGGTCACGAAATCGGGCTTCACCCCGAAGTTCTGGTAGCCGAACCAGGTACCGGTGCGGCCGAGACCGCAGACCACCTCGTCGATGTGCAGAAGGATCTCGTATTTCCGGCAGATCTCCTGCACCCGCTCCCAGTAGCCGGCCGGGGGCACGATCACGCCGCCGCCCGCCGTCACAGGCTCGAGGCAGAGCGCGCCGATCGTGTCGGGGCCCTCGCGCAGGATCACCTCTTCGATCGCGTCGGCCGCCCGCTCGCCGTAGTTCTCGACGTCCCATTGCTTGCGGTATTCGAGGCAGTGCGGGACCATCACGAAGCCCGGCGTCAGGGGGCCGTACTGCTCGGCGCGCTGGGGCTGGCCGGAGGTGGCGAGCGCGGTGATCGTGGTGCCGTGGTAGTCGCGTTCGCGGAACAGGATCTTGTTCTTGCGCCCGCCGTGGTGCCGGTGCGAGATCTGGCGCACCATCTTGTAGACCTTCTCGTTCGCCTCGGAGCCCGAGTTCGAATAATAGACGCGCGAGAGGCCCGGCATCTTCTCGATCAGCCGCTTCGAGAAGAGCGAGGCCGGGATCGAGCCCGCGGAATGGGCGAAATAGTTCATGCGGATCAGCTGGTCGCGCACGGCGTTGGCGATGCTCTCGCGGCCATAGCCCACGTTGACCGTCCAGACGCCGCCCGAGACCGCGTCGAGATACTCCTTGCCCGCCGCGTCCCAGACGCGCATGCCCTTGCCTTCGACGATGATCCGGGGATCGACCGTCTCATACTGCTTGTGCTGGCTCAGGTGGTGCCACATGTGCGCGCGGTCGGCCTCGATGACCTCGCTGAGGTCGTTCGCCTGTGCCAAGCCTTCCATCATCCGTGCTCCCTGTCGGTGTGTCCGGTCGAGTTTGAGGGGCGATCCGCTGAAAAGGCAACAGGCCGGTTGAGCCGGCCTGTGCATTTCGCGCTTCGTGAATGTCAGTGCTGCGGACGCTCGGCCCAGCCGGCGAAGATCCGCTCGAGCGCGACCACGGCGTAGTAGAGCAGGATCCCGAGGAAGGCGAGCGCGATGAGGACGGCGAACATCAGGGGATAGTCGCCGTTCGTCTCGCCCGACTTGAAGAGCGCGCCGAGGCCGCGACCGTGCGGGCTGACGATCTCGACGAGGTTCGTGCCGATGAAGGCGAGCGTGACCGAGACCTTCAGCGCGCCGAAGAACTCGGGCAGGGTCTTGGGCAGGGCGATCTTCCAGAAGATCGTGAGCTTCGAGGCGCCGAGCGACCGGAGGATGTCGCGGTATTCCGGCTCGAGCGTGGAAAGGCCGATGCCGACCGAGACCGCGATCGGGAAGAACGAGATCAGGAAGGCCATCAGCACGGTGTTGAAATCGTGCTGGCCGATGAAGATCAGCGCCAGCACCGGCACCAGCGTGGCCTTGGGAATGGCGTTGAAGCCTACCAGCAGCGGATAGAGCCCGTCGCGGGCGATGCGCGAGAAGCCCATCACCATGCCCAGAAGCGTGCCGAACAGGACGGCGAGCCCGAGGCCCGCCACCGTCCGCCACAGCGTCTGCCAGCCCATCGTCAGGAACAGCTCCCAGTAGCGGGCGTAGGCGGGCGGCAGGTCCGAGGGCGAGGCCATCTTGTAGTTGGGCCAGCCGTTCCACCAGACGATCCCCTCCCAGAGCGCGAGGAACATCAGGATCGCGGCGAGGGGCACGCCGATCTTGCGGGCGACTTCCATCAGTGCACCTCCCCCTCGCGCCCCTGCGCGATGCGGATCTGGTCGCGCAGGATGTGCAGCATGTCGGTCGCCTCGGGCGTGTAGAGGACGTCGATGCGCCGGTCGGCGGGCAGGCCCACGTTCAGGATGAACTGGGTGCTGGCCGGGCGGCCCGACAGCACGATCACCTGATCGCCGAGGAAGACGCTCTCGCGCAGGTCGTGGGTGATCAGCACGCAGGTGAAGGGCTCGGCGGCGCGCAGGTCGCGCATCGTCTGCCACAGATCCTCGCGGGTGAAATTGTCGAGCGCGCCGAAGGGCTCATCCATGATCAGCACGTCGGGCTTGTGCACGATCGCGCGGCAGAGTGAGGCGCGCTGGCGCATCCCCCCCGAAAGCTGGCTCGGGCGCTTGGCCTCGAAGCCCTTGAGGCCCACCATTTCCAGCAGCGCCATCGCGCGGTCCACCCGGTCCTTGCGTGGCATCCGCGGGGCCACGATCTCGAGGGGCAGGATCACGTTCTCGAGGATCGTGCGCCATTCGAGCAGCACCGGGTTCTGGAACGCCATCCCCACCGTCCGGCGCGGCGAGGTCACGCGCTCGCCATGCAGCCAGACCTCGCCGCGGTCGGGCTTCATCAGCCCCGCCACCAGCCGTGTGAGGGTGGACTTGCCGCAGCCCGAGGGGCCCACGACGGCGCAGAACTCGCCTTCGGGAACGGCGATGTTCAGATCCTCCAGCACCGGCAGCGGGCCGAGCGGCGTCCGATAGGCGTGGGTCACGCCCCTGATGTCGATGAGATTGGCCATGCGCTTTCCGGCAGGGAGGGACGCCGGGCGGCGTCCCCGATCATTCGAAGGTCACTCGAAGGTCAGGCTGCCGTCGGCGGGCAGCCACTGCGGATCGAAATAGAGCGCGGCATCGGGCGCGTTCTGGAACTCATAGACGGATTTCGTCTGCTCGATGGCGCGCGCCATCCGGTCCGGGTCGATGTTGCCCATGCCGTTGGCCTTCACCCAGTCGGTCACGACATTGTCCGCGATCGACATCTGCAGCCGGCGCTCTTCCAGCGCGGCATCGGCCGCCGGGTTGCGCTGGATCAGCGCGGCGATGGCGGCCTCGGGATCGGCGACGCTGTCCTTCCAGCCCTTGGCCACGGCGCGCAGGAAGCCGGTCACCGCCTCGGGATTGGCCTCGGCGAAGTCGGTGTTGACGATGATCGCATTGCCATAGAGCGCCACGCCATGATCAGCCATCAGCAGGGTCGAGATGTCGTCCTCGGGCACGCCCAGCCGGATCAGGTTGAGCGTGGACGAGAAGGAGAAGCCCGTCACCGCATCGACCTGACCCTCGGCCAGCATCGGCTCGCGCGTGGGGAAGCCCACCGGCTCGACCGTGATGGCGGCCATGTCGAGACCGTTCTCGGCGGCAAAGATCGGGAACTGCGCCCAGGCGCCATCGGGCGGCGGCGCGCCGAGCTTGCGGCCCTCGAGATCCTTCGGCGCCTCGATCCCCTGCGACTTTCGCCCCACCACCGCGAAGGGGGGCTTGTCATAGATCATCATGGCGGCGATCACCGGCGCGCCGGGGTTCTGGTCGAGGAACTTCATCAGGCTGTTGATGTCGGCAAACCCCACCGGAAAGGCGCCGGTCGCGACCTTCGGAATGGCGTCGAGCGAACCCGCCCCCTCGGAGATCTGCACCGAGAGATCCTCGGCGGCGAAATGGCCTTCGTCGAGGGCCACGAAGTAGGGCGCCGCGGGGCCCTCGAACTTCCAGTCGAGCGCGAAGGGCATCGCGGTCTCGGCCCCGGCCGTGGCGGCAGTGACGGTAAGGGCCGCGGCAAGGGCGGCGGCGGAGGCGCGGAACATCACTCTCTCCTCATGCGCGAAATCACAAGCGAAGCTGCCCTCCTGTGGCGCAGGTGCAAGGCGGGCACCCGTCCGGCGGACAGCACATGGCCCAAGGTGCCCAAAAAGACTGCAGATGTCGATGGTTTGCCTGCACGGCGGGCGGCTTGTTCAGGAGGTGCGACGGATCAGCGCCTCGGCCGCCACCGGATTCGCTGCCTTGAAGCCGGAGATCACATAGAGAAAGACCTCGCACGGGCGCGAGCCGGTCTGCGCGAGGCGAGAGAGGCCTTCGGGCGCACGACCGGCCTCGAGGCTGCGGGCGCGCTCGGCCCAGCGGTCGAGCAGGTCGGGCGGGTAGCCCTCGGGCTCTCCCTCGCGGGTGCCCATGAGGCGCAGATAGGCAAAGTCGGCGGTCTGGTCCGCGATCTGGGGGTGCTCGCTGTCGCCCGCCAGGACCACCGCCACGCCCCTTTCGGCGGCCATCTCGACAAAGGCGGGATCGCGGAAGCTGTCGTGCCGGACCTCGACGGCATGGCGCAGGCGCCGGCCCCGATGCTCGGGCGGCAGCAGGGCGAGGAAGGCCGCGAAATCCTGCCGGTCGAAGGCCTTGGTGGGAAGGAACTGCCAGTTGATCGGCCCGAGCTTGTCGCCCAGCCGCAGGAGGCCGCTGTCGAGGAACCGGGAGACCGACTCGCCCGCCTCGGCAAGACGTTTGCGGTTGGTGGCAAAGCGCGGGGCCTTCAGCGCGAAGATGAAATCTTCGGGCACCTCGTCGTGCCAGCGCGCGAAGCTGTCGGGCTTCTGCGAGCGGTAGTAGGTGCCGTTGATCTCGATGGTGGTAAGGCGGCGCGCGGCGTGCTCCAGCTCGCGCTTTTGCGGAAGGCCCGCGGGATAGAAGCTGCCCCTCCACGGCGGGTAAACCCAGCCGCCGATGCCTGCGCGGATCATCTGTCGCTTGCCTCCGAAGGATGGCGGCTCGTGCTGGGGCAGGGGTTGGGCCCGCGCAGCGTGGCCGGGATGCGGCACGGATGCGAACGGGCGCAGAGCGATCCGCGCCCGCGCGCCCGTCCCTGCCGCCTCACTTGCGGTCGGGGTCGTGCGTGTGGTGGCGATCCTTCTCGCCGCCTCCGCCCGACACCTTGCTGTGGTGGCGCTCGTCGCTGTCGGCGGGCGGCTTCGTGACCTCCGGCGGCTCCTTGGCGTTTTCGTGCGCGGCACCGGGGCTGCCGTGCCTGCCGCGCTTGTCGCGGTTGGACAGCACCGAGTTCGCCGGGATCTCGGTCATGTCGGCCTCGGCTCCTGCGCCGTCGCCCTTGCCCTGCACGCCCTGACCGAAGTGCTTCTTGTCCGCATGTGCCATAGGTTCCTCACTTCGGCGCCGTTCCGGGCGCCGTCAGAGCGAAACCGGGGGCACGGGCCGATGTTCCCGGCGACCCCAGCCCTGCCTCCGTGGCGGTCAGACCTCGAACCGGACCCAGCGGAGGCCGTAGCCCTCGAGTTCGACCGTCAGTTCGGTCTTCTTCACCGAGATCTTGCCGCTGCCGAGGATCGGGCGGAGCGTGCCGATCGAGTCGATGTCGGAGAGGGAACAGGTCACGGTCTGCTCCTGGCTGCCCAGGTTCGCGAGCGCGATCAGTGTCCGATCCTGCCAGTCATGGCGGATGGCGAAGACGGGGGCCTCGGCCATCGGCAGGACGGCATGGGTGCCGAAGGCGATCTCGGGACATTCCCGCCGCCGCCGCATGAGCTGCTCCATGAACTTGAAGAACGAATCCGGCCGGTCCTGCTGCTCGGCGACGTTGACGCGGGCAGGGGACCAGCGGCCCTCGGACACCACCGGGCGCAACAGCCTGTCGGCCGGCGCGGGCGAGAAGCCGCCGTTGTGCCCGCTCTCCCACTGCATCGGCGCCCGCACCGCGAGACGACCGGGGATGTCGAGGTTCTCGGCCATGCCGATCTCTTCCCCGTAGAAGAGCACCGGCGCCCCCGGCATCGAGGTCATCAGCGCATAGGCCATCCGCATCCGCGCCTCGTTACCCTTGAGCATCGTCGGCATCCGCCGGCGCAGCCCGCGCCCGAAGAGCTGCATGTCGGGATCCGGCCCGAAGCTGGCAAAGACCTCCTGACGCTCGGCCTCGGTCAGCTTGTCGAGCGACCATTCGTCATGGTTGCGCAGGAAATGCGCCCAGCCGTCATCCGGCGCCAGCTCGGGCATGTGGCGCAGCCCGTGCACGATCGGCCCCGCATCTTCGCGCGCCAGCGCCAGCGCCATGGCCTGATTGAGGTTGAAGTCGAGACACATGTGCAGCTCGTCGCCGTCCTCGTCGCCGAAGAAGCGCCGCACGTCGGGATAGTCGAGGTTCACCTCGCCCAGCAGCACCGCCTCGCCTGAGCGCCGGTTGATGAAGGCGCGCAGGTCGCGCAGCCAGCGGTGGGGCGCAAAGCCCTTGTCCTCGGTGGACATCTGCTCGAGCAGGAAGGGCACGGCGTCCACCCGAAATCCCGACAGGCCGAGCTGCAGCCAGAAGCCGACGATGCGGCGGATCTCGTCCCGCACCGCGGGGTTCTCGACATTGAGGTCGGGCTGGTGGCTGTAGAAGCGGTGCAGGTAGTATTTCCGGGCCTTCGGGTCCCAGCTCCAGCTGCTGTCTTCCTCGCCCGGGAAGATCAGCGACGAGGCGTCCTCCTCGGGCTTCTCGTCGCGCCAGACATACCAGTCGTGGTAGGGCGAGGCCGGATCCGAGCGCGCCGCCTGAAACCAGGGATGCTCGCGCGAGGTGTGGTTCACGACAAGGTCGGCGATGACTCGCATCCCGCGATCCCGTGCGCTCCGAAGAAACTCCACGAGATCGCCCATCGTGCCGAGCCGCGGATCGACGGCGTAATAGTCGGTCACATCGTAGCCGTCGTCGTGGTTGGGGCTCGGGTAGAAGGGCATCAGCCAGATACAGCTCACGCCAAGGCGGTCCAGATGGTCGAGCCGCCGGGTCAAGCCGGCAAAGTCGCCGACTCCGTCACCGTTGCTGTCCTGGAATGTCTCGACATCAAGGCAGTAGAAGACCGCGTTCTTCCACCAGACATCACTCGTGCGGCTGATATCCATCCTCAGCCTGCCCGAACACGCATGAAAACCTCCGCTTCTTTACGGAAGAGAACGCGGGCCGCGCGCAGGAGGTTCCCGGCAACCCTCAGACTGTTCTGGAAGAAATGGTGAGCGGGGTGGGTATCGAACCCACGACCAGCTGATTAAAAGTCAGCTGCTCTACCACTGAGCTACCCGCCCTCACCATGTCGGAAGCGGCGGTACGACCGTCGTTCCTGACTGCGCCGCTCTCTACGCAACCGGCTCCGGGGGGTCAAGGGCCAATCGTGAAGAAAGATCGCCCGCTCTGGCAAAAAGATCCCGAGGGGCGTATAGGGTGCGGCATGATGGACATGGGCGCTACCTCTGGCCTCGGCTTCATGAAGATGCATGGGGCGGGCAATGATTTCGTGGTGATCGACTCGCGCGGGCGCGGGGCGGTCATGTCGGCTGGCCTTGCGCGGGCGCTGGGCGACCGGCACCGCGGCGTGGGGTTCGACCAGTTGGCCGAGATCCGCGACCATGAGGGCGCGGATTTCGCGCTGGACTTCTGGAACTCGGACGGGTCCCGCGCAGGCGCCTGCGGCAACGCGACCCGCTGTGTCTGCGATTACATCATGCGGGATCTGGGCCGGGACGCGGTGGCACTGGTCACCGCGCGCGGCCGTCTGCACGCGGTGCGCCGGACGGACGGGCTGGTGTCGGTGAACATGGGGGCGCCGCAGCTGCTGTGGTCCGAGATCCCGCTTGCCCGCGAGGTCGTCCCCGACAGCCTGCCTCTGGCCGGCGCACCGGCGGCGGTGGGGATGGGCAATCCGCATTGCGTCTTCTTTGTCGAAGATGCCGAGGCGGTCGATCTTGCGGGGCAGGGGGCGGCGGTCGAGACCGATCCGCTCTTCCCCGAACGGACGAACGTGGAGTTTGCGAGCCTCATCGGGCCGGACCGGTTGCGGCTGCGCGTCTGGGAGCGCGGGGCAGGCATCACGCTGGCCTGCGGCTCGGGGGCCTGCGCGACGGCGGTGGCCGCGGCCCGGCGCGGCCTGACGGGACGGCAGGTGGTGCTCGAGATGGACGGCGGCCCGCTCGAGGTGGACTGGCGCGAGGATGGCGTCTGGCTTTCGGGCCCCGTCGCCCATGTCTTCGAGGGGCGGCTCTCGCCCGCGATGATGGCGCTGGCATGAGCGCGCCGGTCTTCTCCACGCTGGGCTGCCGGCTCAACGCCTATGAGACCGAGGCGATGAAGGAGCTGGCCTCGGCCGCCGGCGTGGACAACGCCGTGGTGGTCAACACCTGCGCCGTGACCGCCGAGGCCGTGCGCAAGGCCAAGCAGGAGATCCGCCGCCTGCGTCGCGAGAATCCGGGCGCCACGATCATCGTCACCGGCTGCGCCGCGCAGACCGAGCCTGCGACCTTCTCGGCCATGCCCGAGGTCGACCGGGTGATCGGCAACACCGAGAAGATGCAGGCCTCGACCTGGGCTGCGATGGCGCCCGACCTGATCGGCGAGACCGAGCGGGTGCAGGTGGACGACATCCTGTCGGTGCGCGAGACGGCCGGCCACCTGATCGACGGCTTCGGCCGCCACCGCGCCTATGTGCAGGTCCAGAACGGCTGCGATCACCGCTGCACCTTCTGCATCATCCCCTACGGGCGGGGCAATTCGCGATCCGTCCCCGCCGGGGTGGTGGTCGAGCAGATCCGCCGGCTGGTGGACCGCGGCTTTGCCGAGGTGGTCCTGACCGGGGTGGATCTGACCTCGTGGGGTGCCGACCTGCCGGCGCAGCCCCGCTTGGGCGATCTGGTGATGCGTATCCTTCGGCTGGTGCCGGATCTGGCGCGGCTCAGGATCTCCTCGATCGATTCGATCGAGGCGGACGAGGCGCTGATGGGCGCCATCGCGACCGAGCCGCGGCTGATGCCGCATCTGCATCTCAGCCTCCAGCATGGCGACGACCTGATCCTGAAGCGGATGAAGCGCCGCCACCTGCGCGACGACGCCATCCGCTTCTGCGAGGAGGCGCGGCGGCTGCGCCCCGACATCGTCTTCGGCGCCGACATCATCGCGGGCTTCCCGACCGAAAGCGAGCAGGCGTTCGAAAACTCGCTGAAGCTGGTCGGGGAGTGCGGGCTGACCTTCCTGCATGTGTTTCCGTTCTCGCCGCGCACGGGCACGCCCGCGGCGCGGATGCCGCAGCTGGCCGGTCCCCTGATCCGCGAGCGGGCGGCGCGGCTGCGCGAGGCTGGTGACGCGCGGCTTCTGGCGCATCTTGAGGCGCAGCGCGGCCTTTCCCATCGCGTGCTGACCGAGGGCCCGCGCATGGGGCGCACCGAGCAGTTCACCGAGGTCGCCTTTGCCGCCGACCTGCCCGAAGGACGGATCATTTCCGCCACCGTCACCGGCCATGCCGAGGGCCGCCTGACCGCCACGGTTGCCGAGGCCGGTCTCGCGGCGTAAAACCCGGCCATTCCAGTGAAAGGCCCTTCCATGACCGCACCGAAACCCGTCGTTCTCTGCATCCTCGACGGCTGGGGTCTGCGTGCCGAGCGCGAGGCGAACGCCGTGGCGCTGGCCAATACCCCGACCTTCGACCGGCTGATGGCGACCTGCCCCAATGCGACGCTGATCACCCACGGCCCCGACGTGGGCCTGCCGCGCGGGCAGATGGGCAATTCCGAGGTGGGGCATACCAACATCGGCGCGGGCCGGGTGGTAGCGATGGATCTCGGCGCCATCGACCTCGCCATCGAGGAGGGCACCTTCGCGCGGAACCCGGCGCTCTGCGACTTCATCGCAAAGGTGAAGGCCAAGGGCGGCACGGCGCATCTGATGGGCGTCGTCTCGGACGGCGGGGTGCATGGCCACATCCAGCACCTGATCGCCGCGGTCGAGGTGATCGCGGCCTCGGGCGTGCCGGTGGTGATCCATGCGATCACCGACGGCCGCGACGTCGCGCCGACCTCGGCGGGCGGTTTCGTGCAGCAGCTGGCCGAGGCGCTGCCTGCGGGGGCCAGCATCGGCACGGTGATCGGACGCTACTGGGCGATGGACCGCGACAAGCGGTGGGACCGGGTCAAGCGGGCCTCGGATGCGATGCTGCACGGGCAGGGCGAGCGGGCGGCGGACGCCGTGGCCGCCGTGGCGGCGGCGCTGGCCCGCGGCGAGACCGACGAGTTCATCGCGCCGACCGTGATCGGCAGCTATACCGGCGCCATGGACGGCGACGGCTTCTTCTGCCTCAACTTCCGGGCCGACCGCGCGCGCGAGATCCTTGCCGGCCTCGCCCAGCCCGGGTTCGACGCCTACGACACCGGCCGGCGCCCGGACTGGTCGGGCTTCCTCGGGATGGTGGACTATTCCACCGAGCACGACCGCTTCATGACCACCGCCTATCCCAAGCAGGTGATCCGCAACACGCTGGGCGAATGGGTGGCCAGCCACGGGCTGCGCCAGTTCCGCATCGCCGAGACCGAGAAATACCCCCATGTCACCTTCTTCCTGAACGGCGGCAAGGAGGTGCCCGAGGCGGGCGAGGACCGCTACATGGCCAATTCGCCCAAGGTCGCGACCTATGACCTCAAGCCCGAGATGTCGGCCCCGGATGTCAGCGACCATCTCGTGCAGGCGATCGGCGAGGGCTATGACCTGATCGTGGTGAACTACGCCAACCCCGACATGGTGGGCCATACCGGCGATCTGAGGGCCGCCATGGCCGCCTGCGAGGAGGTGGACCGCGGGCTCGGCCGTGCGGTCGAGGCGGTGTGCCAAGCGGGCGGGGCGATGATCGTGACCGCCGACCACGGCAACTGCGAAACGATGATCGATCCCGAGACCGGCGGGCCGCACACGGCGCATACGACGAACCCGGTGCCGGTGATCCTCGTCGGCGGGCCGGCGGGGGCGCGGCTGCGCGCCGGTCGGCTGGCCGATCTGGCCCCGACGCTGCTTGAGCTGATGGGCCTGCCGCAGCCCGAGGAGATGACCGGCCGGAGCCTGATCGAGGCATGATCCGCGCGCTCGTCCTTGCGCTGGGCCTTCTCGCCACGCCGGCCTCGGCCGTGACCGTGGCGCAGGAGGCAGCGCAGGCGGCGCGCGATCTTCAGGCCGCGGTCACGGCGCTGCAACAGGCGCAGGGCGCGCGCGACCGGGTGGCCGCGCTGACCACCACGATCCGCGCCTACGAGCGCGGTCTGGCGGCCCTGCGCGAGAATCTGCGTCAGGCGGCCATCCGCGAGTCGGTGCTCGAGATGCTGCTCGAGGCCAAGCGCGACGAGATCTCGCAGCTTCTGGGCGTGCTCGCGCGGATGGATGCGCGTCCGGGGCCCTTGCTGCTGATGCATCCTGCGGGGCCGCTGGGCACCGCGCGGTCGGGCATGATCCTGTCGGACGTGACGCCCGCGCTGCTGGCCCAGGCCGAGTCGCTGCGCCAGCAGGTGCGCGAGATGCGCGACCTGCGCGAGTTGCAGACCGCAGCCGGAAAGACGCTGGCCGAGGGGCTCGCGGTCGCGCAGGAGGCGCGGACGGAGCTGAGCAAGGCCATCTCGGATCGGGTGGATCTGCCGACGCGCTTCACCGAGGATCCCGAGGTGCTGAGGGGGCTGCTGGAAAGCGCCGACACGCTCGACGCCTTCGCGGGCGGGCTGGCCACCGGCGATCCCGATGCCGCCGCGCGCGATTTCGAGGGCGCGCGGGGCCGCCTGCCGCTGCCGGTGCTGGGCACGATCCTGCGCCGGGCCAACGAGGCCGATGCGGCCGGGGTCCGCCGGCCCGGCATCCTGATCGCCGCGCGGCCGCAGGCGCTGGTGACCGCCCCCTGGCCGGCCACGATCCGCTACCGCGGACCGCTTCTCGACTACGGAAATGTGATGATTCTCGAGCCCGGCGCCGGTTATCTGCTGGTGTTGGCCGGACTGGGCACCGTCTATGGTGACACGGGCGAGGTCGTCGCCGCAGGGGCGCCGCTGGGGCTGATGGGGGGCGAGCCGCGCGCGACCGATCCCGCCGCAACCGGCGGGTCGGGCGCTGGCGCTCGGGATACGGAAACGCTTTACTTGGAACTGAGACAAGGGGCCGAGCCGGTCGATCCGGCGGACTGGTTCGAGGCAAACGGGGAATAGGACCGGCATGAGGAAATACATGATGGCCGCGCTGGGCGGCACTGTCGCCGGCGTGCTGATGGCGACCCAGGTGGCCGGGCCCCTCATCGCGCAGGAGCAGCAGCGGTCGAAGACGGTTTATGAACAGCTCGACCTGTTCGGCGACATCTTCGAGCGCATCCGCGCGCAATATGTCGAGGAAGTCGAGACCGACAAGCTGATCGAGGCGGCGATCAACGGGATGCTGACCTCGCTCGACCCCCATTCCAGCTATCTGCCGCCCGATGATTTCAACGACATGCAGGTGCAGACCCGCGGCGAGTTCGGCGGGCTCGGCATCGAGGTCACGCAGGAAGAGGGCTTCGTCAAGGTCGTCTCGCCGATGGACGGCACGCCCGCCGATGCGGCCGGGATCGAGGCCGGCGACTTCATCACCCATGTGAACGGCGAGACGGTGCTGGGCCTCACGCTCGATCAGGCGGTGGACATGATGCGCGGCCCCGTAGGCTCGGAGATCATCATCACCGTGGTGCGCGAGGGCACGGCCGAGCCGTTCGACGTCTCGATCATCCGCGACACGATCAAGCTGGTGGCGGCGCGCAGCCGGGTGGTGGGAAATACCGTCGTGGTGCGCCTGACCACCTTCAACGACCAGACCTTCTCGGGCCTCAAGGAGGGGCTGGAGAGCGGTGCCAAGGAACTCGGCGGGCTCGACAAGGTCAACGGGATCGTCCTCGACCTGCGCAACAACCCGGGCGGGCTGCTCACGCAGGCGATCCAGGTCTCGGACGCCTTCCTCGACAAGGGCGAGATCGTCTCGACGCGGGGCCGCGCCGCGGGCGACGGCGAGCGGTTCAACGCGACGGCCGGTGACCTGATCGGCGGCAAGCCGATGGTCGTGCTGATCAACGGCGGGTCGGCCTCGGCCTCGGAGATCGTGGCGGGCGCGCTGCAGGACCACCGCCGCGCCATCGTCGTCGGCACCAAGAGCTTCGGCAAGGGATCGGTCCAGACGGTAATCCCGCTGCGCGGCGAGGGCGCGATGCGGCTGACCACCGCGCGCTACTACACGCCGTCGGGCCGCTCGATCCAGGCGCTGGGCGTGGCGCCGGACATCGTGGTGAACCAGCCGCCGAGCCGGCCCGCCGGGACCGAGGAAGAGGACGCCGCCGCGCCGGGCCCGGCGGCCCGCAACCGCTCGGAGGCGGATCTGCGGGGCGTGCTCTCGAACGATTCGATGAGCGATGACGAAAGGAAGCAGCTCGAAGCCGAGCGGGCGCGCGCCGAAGAGGCGGCCAAGCTGCGGGACGAGGATTACCAGCTGGCCTATGCGGTCGATATCCTCAAGGGCCTCGCCGCCATCGAAGTGAAACCGTGAGGCGGCCATGGAGCGCGTGATCGACCCCGAGGCCTTGCCCTACCGCCCCTGCGTGGGCATCGTGCTGATCAACCGCGAGGGGCTCATCTTCGCCGGCCAGCGGATCGACAGCCCGGTGCCGGCCTGGCAGATGCCGCAGGGCGGCATTGATGCGGACGAGAAGCCGCGCCAGGCGGCGCTTCGCGAGCTGCAGGAGGAGACCGGCATCCCCGAGGATCTGGTCGAGTTCGTGGCCAAGGCGCCGGAATGGGTAACCTACGATCTGCCGCCCGATCTTCTGGGCCGCGTGTGGGGCGGGAAATACCGCGGGCAGCGGCAGAAATGGTTCCTGTTCCGCTATCTGGGCACGGACGAACAGATCGGGATCGCAACCGAGCACGCCGAATTCTCGTGCTGGCGATGGATCGGGGCCGAGGAGATGGTGGCCTCGATCGTGCCGTTCAAGCGCCCCGTCTATGAGCGGGTGGTGGCGATGTTCCGCGAGCACCTGTCCTGACCCTTTGAAGGGCGCGCGTCGGCCGGCGGTGGACGGGGGCTTCGCGCCCCCGATGCCCCGCCCTGCGGGCGCGGCGGCTCCTCACTGCCTTCGTCGCATCCCCCGCGGGATATTTGGACAGAGTGAAGGGACGGAAGGGGCGTTTCAGCCGTTCTCGCGCAGGATCGTGCCGGCGAGGTAGAGCGAACCGCAGATGAGGACGCGCGCGGCCGGGTCCTGCCGGGCGATGCCGGCGAGGGCGTCGGCGACCGACGGCGCGGTCGAGGCGGCCAGTCCGATGGCTTCGGCGGCGGCCCGGGTCTCGTCCGCGGGCAGCGTGTTCTTCTCGCCGGGGATATCAACCGCGTGGAGCCGCGCCGCATGGGACGCGAGGGGGCGCATGTAGCCCGCCACATCCTTGGTGTTCAGCATCCCGCAGATCAGATGCGTGGTCCGCGGCGGCATCCGCGCCAGCGTCGCGGCCACCGCTTCGCCGCCGGCCGGGTTGTGCCCGCCGTCGAGCCACAGTTCGATCCCCGGAGCGCTCTCGGGCAGGGGGCCGCGGCGGAGGCGCTGCATCCGGGCCGGCCAGTCGGCGCGGGTGACGGCGGCCTCGCAGGCGGGTTCGGGGGCGCCGAGGTGGCGCAGGGCCATGAGGGCCGCGCCGGCGTTCTGGATCTGATGCGGGCCCGGCAGGTTCGGAAGCGGCAGGTCCAGGAGGCCGGACTCGTCCTGGAAGATCATCCGGCCCCGCTCTTCCCAGACCTGCCACTGCTGGCCGTGGGCGAGGAGCGGCACGCCGAGCCGCGCCGCCCGCGCCTCGATGACCTCGAGCGCGGCCGCCTCCTGGGGCCCAACCACGCACGGGATGCGCCGCTTGAGGATGCCGGCCTTTTCGCCCGCAATCTCGGGCAGGGTCTCGCCGAGAAACTGCTGATGGTCGATCGAGACCGGGGTGATGATGGTCAGGCGGGGTTCATCGACCACGTTGGTCGCGTCGAGCCGGCCGCCGAGGCCCACCTCGAGGAGGGTGCAATCGGCCGGCGTGCGCGCGAAGGCGAGGAAGGCTGCGCAGGTCGTGATCTCGAAGAAGGTGATCGGGTCGGGGCCGTTGGCCTCGAGACATTCGTCCAGGAGCGCGGCGAGCGCCGGCTCGGAGATCAGCTCTCCGGCAAGGCGGATGCGCTCGTGGAACCGCGCGAGATGGGGCGAGGTGTAGGCGTGGACCCGAAGCCCCTGCGCCTCGAGCCCGGCCCGGATCATGGCCTGAGTCGAGCCCTTGCCGTTCGTCCCGGCGATATGGATCACCGGCGGCAGCGACCGTTCGGGATGACCGAGCCCCGCCAGCAGACGGTGCACCCGGTCCAGCGTCAGGTCGATGACCTTCGGATGAAGCGACATCATCCGGTCGAGGATGATGTCGGAGGCGGGCAGGCTCACTCGGCGGCCTTGTTTTCGACAACGGCCTCGGGCGTGGGCGGCGGCGGCAGGTCGATCACCGGCCGCGGCTCGGGCGCGGGCAGGTCGCCCTTGATCGCCGGCGGCTGGTTCATCAGCATGCGCAGGATCGTGACGAGTTCCTCGCGCATCGCCTTGCGGTGCGTCACCCGGTCGAGCATGCCGTGATCCAGCAGATATTCGGCGCGCTGGAAGCCTTCGGGCAGCTTCTCGCGGATCGTCTGCTCGATGACGCGGGGGCCGGCAAAGCAGATCAGCGCGTTCGGCTCGGAGATCTGCACGTCGCCCAGCATCGCGTAGGAGGCGGTCACGCCGCCGGTCGTCGGATGGGTCAGGATGCAGATGTAGGGCAGGCCCGCCTCGCGCAGCATCTGCACGGCGACGGTCGTCCGCGGCATCTGCATCAGCGAGAGGATCCCCTCCTGCATCCGCGCACCGCCCGCGGCGGCAAAGAGGATCAGCGGGCATTTGAGCCGGACCGCACGTTCGGCCGCGGCAATGATGGCGTTGCCGACATACATGCCCATCGAGCCGGCCATGAAGCTGAAATCCTGCGCGGCCGCGACCACCGGCGTCCGGGCGATCTCACCCTCGGCGACGAGCATCGCCTCCTTCTCGCCGGTGGCCTTCTGCGCGGCCTTCATCCGGTCGGGATATTTCTTCTGGTCGCGGAACTGGAGCGGGTCGGCCAGCGGGACCGGCACCTCGACCTCGGTGAAGATCCCTCCGTCGAACAGCGCCGCAAAGCGGTCGCGCGGACTGATGTTCATGTGATGGTCGCAGGTCGAGCAGACATTCAGGTTCTCGGCCAGCTCGCGGTGGAAGAGCATCGTCCCGCACTCGGGGCACTTGGTCCAGAGGTTCTCCGGCACCTCGCGGCGCGAAAAGAGCGAATTGATCTTCGGGCGGACGTAGTTCGAGATCCAGTTCATGCGGGCAAGCCTTCCGGTCGCGGCGTTGCTGCCGAGATAGTCCGCAGGGGCGGGAAATGCAATCGGGCGGGGCGCCCCTGTGACGCCCGCGCGCGGGCTGGAGAGGGGGGGCTGCGCCGATGCGGCTGTGGATGCCGGGGCCGGTGTGGGGGCCGCGAGGGATCTGCTTGCTCTGCCGCGGGGTGGCCGGTATCTCCTGTTGCCGGAAGAGACGAGGAAGGCCGTGAAACATCCTTGCATCAGACGCGTCGCCGGGGCTGCCCGCAAGACATGAGGCGCCTTCTGTTCGCAGTCGTCCTGGCCGGTCTTCCCGCGCTGCCCGCGCTTGCGGAAGGGGTGCGGGTGGCGGCCCCCTCCGGCTATTGCATCGACCGTGAGGCGGGAACGGGGCTCGGTCTCGTGCTGATCGGCCGCTGCGAGGGCGTGACCGACCGGCCGCCGGCCGTGCTGACGGCCACCGTGGGCGGTCCCGGATCCGGGATCGACGTGGCGGGCCGGGGGCAGGAGCTGGCCGCCTACTTCCAGTCGGAGGCCGGCCGTCGGGCGCTGAGCGCATCGGGCAATCCGCGCCATGTCCAGCTGCTCGAGGCGGTGGGGAGGGGGAACGCCTTCCTGATCCGCCTTCGCGATTCCGGCGGGCGCGCGGCACCGGAAAGCTGGCGGGCGGTGCTGACGCTGAACGGGCGTCTGGTGACGCTCACGGCCTCGGGCACGGGCAAGGCGCCGCTTGGGCGCGAGAATGGCAAGAGCCTCATCTCGGCCTTCGTGGATGCAATGGAGGGTGCGAACCGGCGCCAGCCACGTCTGGAGGAGTGATGCGCCCCGAATGACCGGGCTCGGCTCCGGCCCGAAACGGCGGGATCTTTGCGCGGGGGATCCGCTGCGTGCCGAGCGCGATCTGCTGGATCACCGATCGGCGCCACCTGCCGCGACCGCATGGCTGGTCGGAAACGGGGATGGCTGGAGTGATTGACGCTGGTGCGTTCAGGCGGCCGGACGAACAGCGGGTGGAAATCCGGCAGTGGAAGCCTCAGACGACGGGCCAGACGCCCGCCGTCCCGGCGGATCGGATCAGTCGCGGTTGTAGTAACCGTACATCTGCTCGAGGGCGCTGATGTTCCGCAGCTGGCGGGTGTTGCGCTCGGGGGTGAAGTAGGCGGGAACCGTTTCGGCGGCCTGAGCGGCAGTCAGGGTGCGATGATCATGTTTCATGGTCGTTCTCCTTTGGCCTTCGATATAAACCTCACAGTTTTCTTGACTTCTCCCTAATGCTGCATGCCTCCCATGCTGTCGCTGCAACGCAGCGCGACAGTCTGACGCAATTTTATTGCGCATTCGGGTTTGGGGAGGTGGCATTCTGTCGTCGTACCGCGCGCCGCCCCGCGACAGGTCGCCGCAAGCCCCGGAAGGGGTGCTGCGAATCGGGTGGGGCTCCGTCCTGTCCCGGACTTGCCTGCCCCTTTCCGCAATGCTGCCTGAATTGCCCCTCAATCAGAGGCATCAGCCCGGGACTGTGCGCAAGGGGACGGCCATGGATCGACTGACGGAAATGGAGGCCTTCGCCACGGTCGTGGATCAGGGAGGTTTCACCGACGCCGCCAAGAAGATGGGCATCTCGAAGTCGGCGGTCTCCAAGCATGTCTCGGCGCTCGAGGCGCGGCTTGGCGCGCGGCTGCTGAACCGGACGACGCGGCGCGTCTCGCCGACCGAGATCGGCCTGGCCTACTACGACCGGGCCCGGCGCGTGCTGAACGACGCCGGAGAAGCCGACGCGCTGGTGACCTCGATGCAGATCGCGCCTTCGGGCCTGTTGCGCATGTCGGTGGCGACCGATTTCGGCGTCAGCCTGCTGTCGCCGATCCTTGGAGAGTTCCTGCAGGAATATCCCGGGATCACCGTCAACATGGTCCTGAACAACCGCTATGTGGAGTTGATCTCGGAGGGGTTCGACATGGCGATCCGCGTCGGCGAGCTGGAGGATTCCAGCCTGCGCGCGCGCAAGCTGACCGAGACGACGCGGCGGATGATCGCCTCGCCGCGCTATTTCGAGCGCCACGGTCGGCCGCAGAAGATCGACGACCTGAACGAGCACAAGCTCCTGCATTACTCCAATCAGGCGAATGGAAACGTCTGGAAGATCACCTCGCCCACCGGCGAGAAGCGGCAGGTGCGGACGGCCGGCTGGCTGACGGTCAACGACGGGCAGTCGCTGCTCAACGCGGCGATCTCGGGCCTGGGCATCGCCTATCTGCCCTCGTTCCTCTTCGCGGATGCGATGCGCGACGGGCTGGTCGAGGAGGCCATCCCCGGACTTCCGGTCGAGACCCTCGGGATCTATGCCGTCTATCCGCCGGGCCGGTTCACCCAGCCCAAGGTCCGGGCCTTCATCGACTTCCTGGCGAAACGCTACCTCGACAAGGGGCCGGACGTCTGGTGAGGGTTCCCGTCACCCCGCCAGCAGCATGACCTCGACGCGGCGGTTGCGGCTGCGTCCCTCTTCGGTGCGGTTGCTGGCGCGCGGCGCGAGATAGCCGACGCCCTCGGCGCTGACCTGCGCGTCAGGCACCCCATGCCGCGACACGAGCCGCTGGCGGACCGAGGCGGCGCGGGCCCGGCTGAGGCTCACGTTCCCCTCCAGCCCTCCTGATGCGTCGGTGTGGCCGACGATCACCACCTGTCGCGCCGGATCCTGCTTCAGCCACTCGGCCAGTTCGGCAAGCGCCGGATAGGTGCTATCCTCAAGGTCGGCCGAGCCGCTGGCAAAGGCCAGATCCTCCAGCACCACCGACCCCGATTGCTCGAGCCGCGCGACGAGATCGGCCTGCGGCGGGTCTTCGGGGACGGGTTCTGCCGCGGATGGGGCGGGCGACGGGGCCGCAGCCCGCGGGCCCGCCTCGATGATCTGGGCAAAGGCCGTGCCGCCGGACCGGCTGACGAAGAGGCTGATCGCCTCGGGGTCCGCGGCCCCCTCGCGCAGGGCGGCGTAGAACCGGAAGTCCCCCAGATCGACATGCATGTCCGGTTCCGGCAGAACGTCGGTCGCGTAGCGAAAGTCGAAGCCACCGCAGCCGCGCGTCTCGCATTGAAAGACGGGGCGGAAGCCCTCGGCCTCAAGGGCGGAGCGCAGCGGAGCGAGCAGGTCGAGCGTCGAGGCTTCGCCCGCGTCGCTGCGCCAGACGCTGCGCCGGATGTGGCCCTCGATCACGCGCACCGGCAATCCGGCCTCGGTCCAGGGGCCGGTGGGCAGGCGGTAGCTGGACGCGCCGTCCTCCACCCGTTCGGCGAGCACCCAGGGCGGTCCGGGTTCCAGCGCGGCCGCACCTCCAGGACCGATCAGCAGCGCCGTGGCAATGGCCAGCGCCCGGCCGCGCGCCGATCGCATGATCCGGGCGCTCATTTCATCCGGTAGTGGTATTGCCCCACCTCCTCCATGCCCAGCGATCCGTAGAGGGTGCGGGCCGGTCCATTCGCGCTGGTCACGACGACCGAGAACCACTCGGCGCCCTGCTCCTGCGCCCAACAGGCGCCGCGGCGGAGGATGGCCCCCGCCGAGCCAAGCCGCCGCAGTTCGGGCGCGACCTCGAGCGCATGGAGCATGGCGAACCGCCCGTGCAGGGCGACGAAGGCCGCGCCCGACGCGCGGTCGTTCTGCCGGCCAAGGATCGCGCATCTGGGACCGGCGGCGCGCTCCATCACCGCGACGCGCGCCGGGCCGATCCCGCCCTCGGCCCAGAGGTCGCGCACGATGCCCAAGGGTGGCCAGTGCGGGAAGGCGGCCATGTGCGGCGGCGGGTCCGCCGCAAGCCGCGCCGCGGGGCAGGCGTAGGCCGTGACGGGATCGACGATCCGGTAGCCTCGGCCCGCAAGGGTCGCATCGAGCGCCTCCTCGCCCGCGCGCAGCAGGAAGAGCGGCGTCTGCCCAAGCTCCTCCATCGCCTGTTCGGCCGCCGGCAGGTCATCGGGACGCCACGGGCCTTCGGCGGTGGCGGCCGAGACGCGCTTGCCGCCGCCCTTGCCCTCGCGGATCGCCCAGGGGCCGGTGCGGGCCAGGCGCGCGGCGGGCCAGGTGGCCTCGAGCGTGGCGTAGATGTCCTGCGGTGTCATCGGGCCTGCGGGAAGAGGGCGGCAAGCCGGATCATCGCCTCGGAGATCCGTCCTGCATCGGTGCCGCGGATCACGAGGTTCGAGCCGTAGGCGCCGTTCTGGATGAAGGGGTAGCTGCCCATCTGCAGGTCCGGGTATTCGGCCGCCAGGGAACCGAAGGGCCCCGCGATCTCGCCCTCGCCCCGATCCACGCGCAGGGACTGGCTGAGAAGCGGGGCACCCCCGAGGAGGGTGGGCACGACCGAGGCCACCATCGCCTGGAAGATGTTCGGCACGCCCGCCATCACATGCACGTTGCCAAGCGTGAAGCCCGGCGCCGTCGAGACGGGATTCTCGATCAGCGTGGCGCCGTCGGGGATGCGGGCCATGCGCTGCCGGGCCTCGTTGAACTCGAGCCCCGTGCGCGCATAGTGCGCGGCGAGCAGGTCGTAGGCGTCCTGCCGGATGCCGACCGGCACGCCGAAGGCCTCGGCCACGGCCTCTGCGGTGATGTCGTCGTGCGTGGGCCCGATGCCGCCCGAGGTGAAGACATGATCCCAGCGGGCGCGCAGCGCATTGACCGCCTCGATGATGGCCGCGCGGTCGTCGGCCACGCAGCGGATCTCGCGCAGGCAGATGCCGTGGCGGGTCAGTTCGCCGGCCAGATAATGGCTGTTGCCGTCGCGCGTGCGGCCCGAGAGGATCTCGTCCCCGATCACGAGCATGGCGGCGGTGGGGTTCGCGGGCATCGGCTCCTCCTTCGGCTGGGTCAAGCTATAGGGCCCGGCGCAGGGCGTTTCAAACCTTTCGCAAAGGGCGCAGGTATGGCAAAGGAGCCGAAGCTTGACTATCTTGAGACGACACCGAGACCAGAAGGATCAGGCCCAGTGGACGAGTCGCGCGGGCGCATCACCAAGAACGGCATCCGGATCTACGAGCCCGAGGATTACGCCGGCATGCGCAAGGCCGGGCAGGCCGCGGCCGAGATCCTCGATCTCGTGGGGCCGCTGGTGCAGCCCGGCGTGACCACCGCCGAAATCGACCGCTTCATCACCGAAGAGATCGAACGGCGCGGGATCACCTCGGCCACGATCGGCTACAAGGGCTACCAGCATGCCTCGTGCATCTCGGTCAACCATGTGGTCTGCCACGGCATCCCCGCCCAGAAGCTGCTCAAGGACGGCGACATCCTCAACATCGACGTGACGGTGATCGTGGATGGCTGGTTCGGCGACACGAGCCGGATGTATGTGGCCGGCACGCTGGGGCGCAAGGCCGAGCGGCTGCTCGAGGTCACGCATGACGCGCTGATGAAGGGTATCGAGGTCGTGAAGCCGGGCGCCACCTTCGGCGACATCGGGGCCGCGATCCAGACCCATGTCGAGAACAACCGCATGTCGGTCGTGCGCGACTTCTGCGGCCACGGGCTCGGGCGCGTCTTTCATGCGCCGCCGAACGTGCTGCATTATGGGCGCCCCGGCACCGGCCCGGTGCTCGAGGAGGGCATGATCTTCACCATCGAGCCGATGGTGAACCTCGGCCGTCCCGAGACGAAGGTGCTGGCCGACGACTGGACCGCGGTGACGCGGGACAAGTCGCTCTCGGCGCAGTTCGAACATTCGGTTGGCGTGACGGCGGACGGCTGCGAGATCTTCACCCTTTCCCCCGCGGGCCTCTTCTACCCGACCTGGCCCGTATCGGGTTAGGCCAAGGCCGGAGTGCGTTCCGGCGTCCGGCGCCGCATTGGCTTGACCGGCCTGCCGGCTCGCGTCAGCGGGCGAAGGTGATCGGCAGGGTGAAGGTGTAGCTCGGATCGGTCAGGGCCGCGGGAGCGGCCGGGAAACGTCCCGCCGATTGCACCGCCCGCAACGCGAGTTGGTCGAGCCGGGCGTCACCCGACGAGCGCAGGATCGCAACACCGCCCAGCGAGCCCCCCTGCGCCACGGTCAGGCGCACGGTCACCTCTCCCGTCATCCCGCGCGCGCCGCGCGTCCGGCGCTGGATCCGCTGGCGGATCTCGGCGCCCCATTTCGCCGTAAGATTTTCGATCTGCCCGCGCGAGGCCGTGGCTGCGGCCCGGCCCGGCGTCTGGGCCGGTGGCGCAGCCGCCTGCCGCGACGGCGGAGCGGCGGCCTTCTTCACCTCGCGCGTCGGCGGGTCGGGTTTCCTCTCGGCCGGCGTCTCCCGCTCGGGTCGCGGGACGGGACGGACGTCCGGCGGGATCTCGGCCACCTGCTCCTCCTCGGGGGGAGGGGGCGGGGGCTCGTAGGAAAAGGTCTCGGGCGTGGGTACCGGGATGTCAGGCAGGTCCACCGTCTCGGTCGGCGGGCGCAGGTCGGGCGGCGGCGGGCTGAGGTCCGGCTCGGGCTCGGCCATCTCTTCGGGCTCGGCGGCTTCGGGCGCGTCGATCTGCGGCACCTCGGGGGCCGGTTCGGGGGCGGCAAGTGCCGCGGGCGCGGGCGGCGCGGGCTCCAGGTCGAGATAGACCGCCTCCTGAAGCGCGTCGGGCCGGCCGGGCTCATCGGCGCGGAAGACAGCCGTTGCCGCGGCCGTTGCGGTGGCCGCCACGGTCAGCGCGGCCAGCGACCAGCCCGCCGCCTCGCGCCGCAGCCGGCCGGGTCCGAGGCTCTGCCGCCAGTCCGCGTAATGGTTCATCGGGGGCCTCCGCCGGGCAGGGCCTCCAGCCCGACCAGCGCCACCTTGAGATAGCCGGCACCCCGCAGAAGGTTCATCACCTCCATCAGGTCGCCGTAGGCGACGGCCTCGTCGGCGCGCAGGAAGATGCGCGTGTCGCGGTTGCCCGCCGTCGCCGCGTCCAGCTGCGGCTGGACACTGTCCCTCGCGATGGGCTCGTTCTTCAGCGAGAGGTTCAGATCCTTCTGAAGGGTCAGGAAGATCGGCTCGTCCGGCCGCTGGCTCTGGCTTGCGGTCGAGCCGGGCAGGTCCACCGGCACATCCACCGTTGAAAGCGGCGCCGCCACCATGAAGATGATGAGCAGCACGAGGATCACGTCGATGAAGGGCGTGACGTTGATCTCGTGGTTCAGGTCGTCGTCGCCGCCGCCGCGGAAGCCCGCCATGAGTCAGAGCCTCCCTGCGGTGCGGAAGTCGAGGTCGCGGCTCAGCATCCGCTCGACCGCGGCGCCGGCGTCGGCAAGGCTCAGCCGCCAGGAGGCGATGGAGCGGACGAAGTGGTTGTAGATCACCACCGCCGGAATGGCCGCGACGAGCCCGAGGCCGGTGGCCAGCAGCGCCTCGGCGATGCCCGGCGCCACGACGGCGAGGTTCGTGGTCTGGCTCTGCGAGATGCCGATGAAGGCGTTCATGATGCCCCAGACGGTGCCGAACAGCCCGACGAACGGGCCGACCGAGCCGATGGTGGCCAGCAGGCCGATACCCCGCCGCAGCCGCTCGCCCGCCTGCGCCTCGACCCGCTCGAGGATCGAGCGCACGCGCTCCTTGAGGCCCGCGGTGCCGGCAAGATCGAGCGCCGCATCCGAACGCTGCAGCTCTTCGAAGGCGGCCCGCGCCATGAAGGCGGCGGGGTCGCGGCGCCCGGAAAGCCGCTGAACCGCCTCGTCCAGCGTGGCCGAGCCGCGGACGGTTCCGGCGGTCGAGGCGAGCCGGCGGCGGGCGATCGCGATCTCGACCAGCTTGAAGAGCAGCACGGTCCAGGTGACGAAACTGGCCGCGGCGAGCACGATCATCACGGCCTGCACGACCCAGTGGGCGGCCTCGAACATCCCCCAGGGGGTCAGGTCGTGCGGGATCGGCACCGGGGGCAGGCCGAGGGCCGGCTCGTCCGCCGTGGGCCCCTGTGCCGGGTCGGCTTCGGGCGCCGCGCCGGCCTGGGCCTCGGGGGAGCCCGTCGGATCGGCCGCTGCGCTGGCCGGGGCCTCGAGGGAACCCGCCGGATCGGCCGCCGCGGGTGCCGGCGGCTCCGGTGCGGTGTCCGACGGGGGCGGAAGCACGGGGCCTGTCTCGGCCGGATCTTGCGACGGCACGACCGGAGCGGGCGCGGCGGGCTCCTCTGCCGGAGCCTGCAGTTGCGGCGACAGGTCGGGGATGGCCGGGGGCTCTTCCTGCGCCTGGGCCGCAACGGCGGTCAGAAGGATCAGCAGGAACGGGCGCAAGAGCAATGCCATGAATTCTTCCGGTCTTCGACCGCCCGGTGGCGGCTTGTGGGTCTCTGGCTTGCCTCCTGCCGTGCGTCTCGGGTCGACTCGGCAGGTTGCGGCTGCCCGTCGTCTAACTTATGTTTATCAAAATAGTCAAGTTTCTAGAAAATTGATCGGGTTGCGCCGGCGATGCCGACGAGCCCAGCCGATCGGCAGCCTGTTCTGGTGCGGAGGTTGGGCGCCGGACGTCCGGCGCCCGGTCCGTCAGATGATCGGCTTGCCGCCTGTCACGGCGATGGTCGCCCCCGAGGTGTAGCTCGACAGCGGATCGGCCAGCATCACATAGGCGGTGGCCAGTTCGGCCGGCTGGCCCGGGCGCTGCATGGGCACCTGCTTGCCGAAGTTCCTGACCTTCTCGGCCTCCATCGTGGAGGGGATCAGCGGCGTCCAGACGGGGCCGGGGGCCACGCAGTTCACCCTGATCTCCTTTTCGGCCAGCATCTGCGCCAGCCCGCCGCTGAAGTTCTGGATCGCGCCCTTGGTCGTGGCGTAGGCCAGAAGGTGCGGGCTCGGCGAATCCGCATTGACCGAGGCGGTGTTGATGATCGCGCTGCCCGGCCGCATGTGCGGGACCGCGGCCTTCGAGAGATAGAACATCGCGTGGATGTTCACGCGGAAGGTCAGCTCCCACTCCTCGTCCGAAATGTCGCCCACGTCGGAAAAGCTCGCCTGATGGGCGGCGTTGTTCACGAGGATGTCGATGCGGCCGAACTCCTGCACGGCGCGGTCGATGATGGCGCGGCAGTGCGACGCTTCCTGAATGTCGCCGCGCATCAGGATCGCCTTGCGTCCGGCCTCGGTCACGAGCCGTTCGGTCTCGGCGGCATCCTCGTCCTCCGAGAGGTAGGAGATCAGCACGTCCGCCCCCTCGCGCGCATAGGCCAGCGCCACCGCGCGGCCGATCCCGCTGTCGGCGCCGGTGATGACGGCCTTCAGATCCTGAAGCCGGCCCGAGCCACGGTAGCTCGTCTCGCCGTGATCGGGCTGCGGGTCGAGCCGGGCGGTGCGGCCGGGCATCGGCTGCTCCTGGTCGGGGAACGGTGGTTTGGGATGATCGGTCATCGCGGCCTCCTGTTGGGCAGGGTTGGCGGTCGCAACCGGAAAGGAGGTGCGATGTTCCGGTGGGGGCGGGGCGCCCCCGGTCTCAGGGCAGGTCCACCATTCCCTTGATCGCCTCCACATGGCCCGGCCTGGCCGCCAGCGCGTCGGCGGCCAGGGCCTCGGCCTCGGCCAGCAGGTCCTCGGACGGCACCAGCCGGTCGATCAGACCCCAGGCCAGCGCCTCTTCGGCGCTGGCCTTGACGCCCGCCATGAGGATCATCTTGGCCCGCGCCGGGCCGACGAGCGTCCTCAGCCGGCGCACGTCCGAGGGCTGGGGGCGAAATCCGAGCTTCATCACCGGGTAGAACAGCTTCGCCCCCGGCACCGCGATCCGCAGATCGCAGGCCAGCGCCATTCCCATGGCCCCGCCTGCGAGCGTGCCGTTCAGCGCGGCGATCGTGAGGCAGGGAAGCGCCGCGACCGCGGCCGACAGCCGCTCCCACACCGGGTCGGTAGCGAGACCCGCGCGCGCCTCGTCGAGGTCGGCCCCGGCCGAGAAGACCTTGCCCGCCCCCGTCAGCACCAGCGCACGGACCCCGTCCTCCGCGGCCGAGCCCACGGCGGCCTCGATCTCCAGCAGCATGGCGCGGGTCAGCGAGTTGGCCTTGTCGGTCCGGTCGAGCGTCAGCGTCCGCAGCCCGCCGGCATCGGTCACGCGGATCATGCGCCGAGACCCACGGCCCGCCGGATGCTCTCGTCGCGCAGCGAAATCTCCTGCCCGAGCCAGCGGTCGGCGCCGGGCCCGCACATCCACAGCAGTGCCCTTGCCGGCCAGTCGGCGGGGATGTGGGCCGAGGGATCGAGACGGCTCACCGGATTGACGCCGCTCTCGCGGATCTTGTCCTGCATCTCGGTCGCGACCGTCCCGGGCGAGAGGCCCATGATGCGGATGCGGTTGACCGCCTCTTCCAGATGGGCGCAGCGCGTCAGCATCGCCGCCCCCGCCTTCGAGCTGCAATAGGCGCTCCAGCCTTCGAGCGCGTTCTGCGCGGCGCCCGAGGAGACGGTGATGATCGTGCCGCCCGTGCCGCGCATGTGCGGCACGGCGGCGCGCATCCCGTGGAACACGCCCTTGAGGTTGATGTCGATGGCGCTCGCCCAAGCCACGGGGTCGGCGTCGGCCATGCGCGCGATCGGCTCGATCACGCCCGCGTTGTTGATCAGCACGTCGATGCGGCCGGCGGTCGAGACCACCTGATCGATCGCCGCGCGCGTGCCCTCCCAGTCGGCCACGTCGCAGCGGATGGCGAAGGCGCCGTGACCGGCTTCGGCCGCAAGCGCCTCGATCTCGTCCGCGCTTCGGGCCAGCAGCGCGACCCGCGCCCCCGCCTCGGAAAAGACGCGCACCGCGGCCGCGCCGATCCCGCGACTGGCGCCCGTGATTGCCACAACCTTGCCCTGCAGAGTTGCCATCGAACCGCTCCTTCCCTGGCCTTCTGACAAACGTGTTAGCCGATGATTGCATTCGACGGAAAGGCTTGACCCTTCAGTACCCGCGGAAGAATGTGGGCCCATCGTTCGCGTTGGGGAAGGCATATGAAGTATTTCTGGACACTGGCTGGCACAACCGCCCTTGCGACGCTGGTCGCGGCGGGTTCGGCTTCGGCCGATGTGACGCCCGAGCAGGTGTGGCGGGGCTGGCAGGAGCTCGGCGCCACCTATGGCCAGACCCTGACCGCCGCGAACCAGAGCCGCACGGGCAACACGCTCCGGCTGCAGGATGTCCGCCTCCATCTCGCGCAGGACGGCACCGTGATGGAGAGCACGATCCCCGAGGTGAACATGACCCAGCGCGGCGACGGCAGCGTGGAGATCACCATGTCGCCGGAGTTCCCCGTCGCGATGACGATCCCAAACGAGCCCGAGGCCGAGAACCCTGCGCCCGAGCCGACGCGGCTGGGGCTTGCCATGCGGCAGCCGGGCATGGTCATGGTGGCCAGCGGCGACGATCGGGTTTCGACGCTGGCCTTCGACGCGCCCTCGACGACGATCGCGCTGACCGAGGTGGATGGCGAGCCGGCGCGCAGCCGGAACCTCCGGGCCGAGGTCACCTTGAGCGACGTGGCCGGCACCTACCGCACCGACGGCACCGGAACACGCACCATCACCAACGATTTCACCGCCTCGGTGGCCGAGATGGTCCTGGCGATGACCGACCCGGACCAGGGCGGCCGGCTGAACCTCCGCGCCAGCGCGACCGATCTCAAGGGCAGCTCGAGCGGGACCATGGTGGGCCCGCTGGGCATGACCGATCTTGCGGCGGCGCTCCAGGGCGGTGCGGCCTCGAACGGCAGCTTCACCTACGGGCCGGCCACGCTCGAGTTCGATTTTGCCGATGCGACCGACACGGCCAAGGGTTCGGCCAGCGCCGCGGGCGGCAATCTCGACGTGTCGATGAGCGGGGACAGCCTCGCCTATGGCGGCGGCACGCGGAACGTGAACCTGACGGTCAGCGGCAGCCAGATCCCGTTCCCGCAATTCAACATGAGCTACGCCGAAGCCGCCTTCCAGCTCGTCACGCCTGTGGTGAAATCCGAGGCCGCGCAGGACTTCCGCCTGCTGACAAGGCTTGTGAACCTCAAGGTGTCGGACGAGATCTGGGCCATGTTCGACCCGCAGGAGCGGTTGCCGCGCGATCCGGCGACGCTGGTGGTCGATGCCCGGGGCAAGGCCCGGCTGGATGTGGACCTGATCGACCCCAAGGCGATGGAGGCGCTCGGCGACCGGGCGCCGGGCCAGCTCGAGGCGCTGGACGTGGACGAGCTGAAGCTGACCATCGCCGGGGCTGAACTGACCGGCGACGGTGCCTTCACCTTCGACAACAGCGACTTGACGACCTACGGCGGCATGCCCGCCCCGACCGGCCAGCTCGACCTGAAGCTGGTGGGGGGCAATGCGCTCATCGACCGGCTGGTGAGCATGGGCCTCGTTCCGCAGGAGCAGGCGATGGCCGCCCGCATGATGCTCGGCATGTTCGCGCGCCCCGGCGAGAGCCGGGACACGCTGACCTCGACGCTCGAGTTCCGGGACAAGGGGTTCTACGCGAACGGCCAGCGCCTGCAGTAGGGCGCCAAAGCCTCGGGAGACCGGCGGCCCCCTCGGGGGCCGCTTCTCATTTGGGGCGGGGCGCTTGTCATGGCAGCCCCTCCCGATTACCTCGGAACTGAACCAGAGGAGGTGCCCATGACCGAACCGCTCGACAGCCTGACCGCCCGGCTGCTTGAGGCCGCCCGCCGCGCCGGGGCCGAGGCCGCCGATGCGATCGCGGTGCGCGGCACCTCGCTCTCGATCGACATCCGCGAGCGGGCGCTCGAACAGGCCGAACGGGCCGAAAGCCTCGAGGTGGGGCTGCGCGTGCTGCTGGGCGGGCGGCAGGCTTGCGTCTCGGCCTCGGACGTGTCCGCCGGCACGCTCTCGGCCATGGCCGAGCGCGCGGTGGCAATGGCGCGCGAGGCGCCGGACGATCCCTTCGCGGGCCTCGCCGATCCGGCCGAGATCGCGCGCGGCTGGGATCTCGCCGCGCTCGAACTGGTCGATGACTCCGCAGAGCCCTCGCCTGCGGCGCTGGAAGAGGATGCCCGCGCGGCCGAGGCCGCGGCGCTGGCGGCGGACGGGATCTTCCAGGTCGAGGCGAGCGGCGCCTGGTCGCGGCGCGAGATGCACCTCGCCGCGACGAACGGCTTTGCGGGCGGCTATGCGCGCAGCTCGCGCTCGATTTCGGCCGTGGCCTTCACCGGCTCGGGCACGCAGATGGAGCGGGACTGGGCCGCCGAAACCCGCATCTTCGGCGACGACCTGCCCGGCGCGGCCGAGGTGGGGCGCCTTGCCGCCGAGCGGGCGCTGGCGCGCGTCGGTTCGCGCAAGCCGCCGACCGGCCACTTCCCGGTGCTCTATGACGAACGGGTGGCGGCGTCGCTGATGAGCCATCTTCTCTCGGCGGTGAACGGGGCCACCATCGCGCGCGGCGGCTCGTGGCTGCGCGATGCGCTGGGTGCGCAGATCCTGCCCTCGCATCTTTCCTTCATCGAGGATCCGCTGCGGCCCCGCACCGGATCCTCCCGGCCGTTCGACGGCGAAGGGCTGCCCACCCGCCGCCGCGCCATCATCGAGGACGGGATCCTCACCGGCTGGACGCTCGATCTTTCGACCGCTCGGAAGCTGAAGATGGAAAGCACCGCCAACGCCGCCCGCTCGACCTCGCAGCCGCCCTCTCCGTCGGTGTCCAACACCGAACTGACGCAGGGCACCGCGTCGCGGGCCGATCTTCTGGCGCAGATGGGGACGGGGCTGCTCGTGACGTCGCTGATGGGCTCGTCGATCAACGGCAACACCGGGGACTATTCCCGCGGCGCGGCCGGCTTCTGGGTCGAGGGCGGCGAGATCGCGTGGCCCGTGAACGAATGCACGATCGCGGGCAACCTGCGCGAGATGCTGCGGACGATCCAGCCGGCAAACGACGCGCGGCCGCATCTGTCGAACCGCGTGCCGAGCCTGCTCGTGGAGGGTCTCACGATTGCCGGCGCCTGACCTTGCGCTGCTGGCCGAGGCCGCCCGGGCCGCGGGCGAGGTGGCGCTGCGCTACTGGAAGAACGCGCCCCGCGCGTGGGAGAAGGCCGAAGGGGCGGGGCCGGTCACCGAGGCCGACCTTGCGGTGAACGACCTGCTGGAGAGCCGCCTTCGCGCCGCCCGGCCGGACTATGGCTGGCTCTCGGAGGAGAGCGCCGACAGCGGCGCCCGCAGGGGCGCGCGGCGGGTCTTCATCATCGATCCGATCGACGGCACGCGCGCCTTCATGGCGGGCGAGGACACGTTCGCCCATTCGCTCGCCGTGGCGGAGGCCGGACAGATCGTGGCGGCGGCGGTCTATCTTCCGGCGCTCGATCGTCTTTACACGGCCAGCACCGCCACGCCGGCGATGCGCGACGGCCAGCCGATCCGCGCCAGCAGCCGGACCGAGGCCCGGGGCGCCACGCTTCTCGCCACGCGGCCGATGCTGGGCGACAGCTACTGGCCGGGCGGGGTGCCGGACGTGAAGCGCAGCTTCAGGGCCTCGCTGGCCTTCCGCCTCTGCCTCGTGGCCGAGGGGCGGCACGACGGGATGCTGACGCTGCGCGAGGCGTGGGAGTGGGACATCGCCGCCGGCAGCCTGATTGCCGCGCGCGCAGGCGCGACGGTGACGGATCGTCTCGGCCAGCCGCTCGTCTTCAACTCCGAACATCCCCAGACCGCCGGGGTGATCGCCGCGGCGCCCGGGCTTCACGCCGACCTGATGGGGCGGCTGACGGCCTGAGGCTGTCAGATGTCCGTCCAGGACCGCGCGGCCTCTTTCAGGTGGGCGAGGAAGTTCTGCACCTTCATCGTCCGGTGGAGATCGACATGGGTCACGATCCAGATCGGGGCCTCCCATTCGGGGCGCGGCGGCAGGATCTCGATCAGGTCCGTCCCCGCCGCCTGCATCACCGGCAGGAAGCCGAGCCCCGCCCCCTCGCGCACCGCATCCTCGAGGGCGGCCGCCTCGGTGCCGCGGAAGGTGATCCGGTCGGGTGCCACCTCGTCGCGCAGCCATCGGTGATGGGGTGCGCGCGGAACATCCGCGCCCACGAAGCGGTGATGCAGGAACTCCTCGGGGCCCGAGGGGAGGCCGTGCGCCGCCGCATAGGCGCGCGAGGCATAGAGCGCGTGCCGCATCCGGGCGAGAGGCTGCACCACATTGTCGGGTTCCTCGGGCGTCGAGCCGGCCCGGATCGCCACATGGGCCTCGCCATATTCCAACCGGAAGAGCCGCATGTCGGTCAGGTAGCGCACGATCACCGCGGGATGCCGCTCCTGGAACGAGGTGAGGACGGGCGTGACCAGCGGGGAGAATCCGGGCAGCGAGGTGACGACCAGTTCCCCCGCCACCGTCTCGCCGTTGCCCTTGATGCGGCTTGCGAGTTGCGCAAACTGCTCTTCGGTGGTCTGCGCGACGAGAAGCAGATCCCGGCCGGCTTCGGTGGCGGTGTAGCCGCGCGCGTGCCGCTGGAAGAGCCGCGCGCCAAGCCGCTTCTCGAGCGCGTCGATGTGGCGGATGACCGTCGCATGATGCACCCCCAGCACGTCCGCCGCGCCCGAAACGGTGCCGAGCCGCGCGACCTGATAGGCTGTGCGCACCTCGTCCCAATTGTCGAATCCCATCGCCGTCCCTTCCGCCGTTCCGCGCCAGAGCGCCCTGCGCCTTGCAGGCCATACAGTCTGGCAGAGCATAGTGCACGGCGGCCGGATCGTCAGGGTCCCGGAATTGCACGCTGCCTTTCCCGATGGCTCGCAGGTCCCAGATCGGCCGGACCCTGCAGATGACGACGGCCTGCATCGCAGCGCTCCGGGAGCGCCGGTGCGCTTCGGCCTGATTGCCTGCATGTCCCGGGACAATGTGCGCCGGAAGGCGGCTTCGGGCTCTTCCCATCGGCGGGACAAGGTCCTAGAGAGGGAGGGGCGGAGTGTAGCGCAGCCTGGTAGCGCGCCTGCTTTGGGAGCAGGATGTCGGGGGTTCGAATCCCTCCACTCCGACCATGTCCGTCCTTATGGCCGCGTGCGGCTCCGGGCGCGGTGAAGCCGTTTGGTAACGGCGTGCGCGCGTCGCTGTTGGTGTCCTCGACCATGCGAACTGCCGTGGGCCCCTTGCGGGAGGACTTCAGTGATTCCGGCCAGATGGCCGTGAAGGCAGCGATTGCCTGCGCCCGGGGCGCGAAGCGGCCTGCCGCTCCGCGTTTCTGAAGCGGTCAGAGCCCCATGAGCGACGGCAACGCGCGCATGTCGGCGAAGGGTCGCGCCCCTTCGGCCGCCAACGCCGCCGCGTTGCCGTTCGGCGCGTAGCCGAAGCAGGTCATGCCCGCCGCCCGTGCGGCGCGGGCGCCGGTGGGGCTGTCCTCCACGACCGTGCAGCGCGACGGCTCCACCCCCAGCGCGCGGGCGGCATGGAGATAGAGATCCGGTGCGGGCTTCGGGGCACCCAGCGACTGGCCCGAGAAAAGCCGTCCGTGCAGCCGCGCCATCAGCGAGGGATGCTGCCCCAGCGTGACCTGCATCTTGCGGTCCGATCCGTTGGAGCCCACCGCATAGGGGATGCCGGCCCGGTCCAGCGCGGCCACCACCTCCTCGACATGCGGGATGAGCGGCGTGCCCTCGCCGAGGCGGGCGTAGAGCCTCTCGTAGAAGTCCTCGACCCACCCGGCCGGCAGATCGGCGCCGAGCTGACGGGCCTTGGCCGCCGCGCCGGGGATCGTGCCGCCGAGGAAATGCGCCTCGAGTTCCTCATGGCCCAGAATGAGGCCATGGCGGACGAGATCCTCGCCCAGAAGGGCGAAGGCTGTGGGCTCGCTGTCCACAAGAACGCCGTCACAGTCGAAGATCACCGCCGCGATCATGGCGCCTCCAGAAGGGTGACCAGCGTATCGCCGTAGCGCCGCTGGTCGAGCTGCGTGAAGCCCGCAGGCGGGGCAGGGGGATGGTTTTCCTCCCAGACGATGATCGCGCCGGGGGCGAGCCAGTCGGAATGGGCGGCCAGCGCCTTCTCGCCCATCCCCTTGCCATAGGGCGGGTCAAGAAAACAGAGCGTGACGGGGGCCGCCGGTGCGGGGGCGGGGCGCGTTGCGTCGCGCCGCTCGATCGCCGTCCTGTCCTCGGCCTGCATCAGGGCGATGTTGCGCTTGAGCAGGGCAAGCGCGGGCGGTCCGCTCTCGACGAGGATCGCGTGCCCGGCCCCGCGGGAAAGCGCCTCGAGCCCGAGCGCCCCGGTGCCCGCGAAGAGATCGAGGACCCGGGCGCCGGCCACGGGATTGCCATAGCCGCCATTGATCAGAAGGTTGAAGATCGCCTCGCGCACCCGGTCCGAGGTCGGGCGCAGATGGGCCCGAGCGTCCCCCTCGCCCACCTCGGCCAGCTTCAGCCCGCGCTTCTGTCCGCCGATGATCCTCATGCGAGCAGCGACTTGAGCGCCGTGGAGGGATTGGCCACCGTGTCGGGTGCCGGGCTCCGTCCGGCCTCGATCAGGCGCTTGCCGACCATGTAGGCGCGGGGATCGTTCACCGCATCCACGGCCAGAAGCTCCGGCCCGCGGTAATACCAGAAGGAGACCGAGTCGCCCTCGGGCCCTCGCGTCACCACCCGGTCGTATCCGAGATTGAGGCCCGCGATCTGGAGCTTGGTGTCGAACTGGTCCGACCAGAACCAGGGCATCGGCCGGTAGGGCCGGTTGGCCCCCAGCAAGTTGGCCGCCACCGCTTCGGCCTGATCAATGGCGTTCTGAACCGATTCGAGACGCAACCGGCCGCCTTTCCAGGGAAAGGAGGCGCAGTCGCCCGCCGACCAGATCGCCGGGTCCGAGGTGCGCCCCATCTCATCCACCGCGATCCCGTTGTCGAGCGCGACGCCCGCAGCCTCGGCCAGCTCCGTGGCGGGGCGGATGCCCACGCCCGCGATCACGAAATCGGCCGGAAGCTCGGTTCCGTCGGCCAGCCGGGCCCCCGTCACCCGCGTTTCGCCGATCAGGCGGTCCAGGGCCACGCCCTCGCGGATGCGGACGCCGCGCGAGGTGTGCAGCGCGCGGAACCAGTCGGCCGTCTCGGGGGCGGCCACGCGCTGCAGGATGCGCGGCGCCATCTCGACCACGGTCACGTCGAGCCCCAGTTTGGCCCCCACCGCCGCGGCCTCCAGCCCGACATAGCCGCCCCCGATCACCACGAGCCGCCGCCCCGGCTGGAACTCGGGCCGCATCGCATCGACATCGGCAAGCGTGCGGACGGTGAACACGCCGTCCAGCCCGCCGCCGGCGGCCTCGGGCAGGCGGCGGGCGATGGACCCCGTCGTCAGGACAAGCTGGCCGTAGGGCATATGCTCGCCGCCCACGGTGACGGTGCGGGCGGTCCGGTCGATGGCGGTGACGGGCGCCCCCAGACGCAGTTCGATCCCGGCCTCGGCGTAGAAGGCCCGGTTGCGCAGCCAGAGCCGCTCTTCCTCCATCGTGCCAAGCAGGTAGGCCTTGGACAGCGGCGGGCGCTGGTAGGGCGGGCTCGGCTCCTCGCCCAGAAGCGTGATGCTCCCCTCGAACTTCAGCGCGCGCAGCTTGGCCACCAGCGCCGCTCCCGCCTGTCCCGCTCCGACCACCACGATGTCCGGCATGACCCCTCACTCCTTCACCCTGCGACAAATCGACTGGCCGGGCGTCCGGCGCGACCCTATAACTCGCGGCATCGGGAACGCAACGAGATGGGGACAAGAGATGGTGATTTCGGTGGGAGACCGGCTGCCCGAGGCGGCGCTGGTGCGGATCGGGGCCGAGGGGCCGGAGCAGGTGCAACTGTCCGAACGGCTCAAGGGCCGGAGCGTGGTGATCTTCGCCGTGCCGGGTGCCTACACGCCCACCTGCCATTCGGCGCATGTGCCCTCGTTCATCCGCACGAAGGAGCAGTTCGCCGACAAGGGTGTCGAGGAGATCCTCTGCATCTCGGTCAATGATCCGTTCGTGATGAAGGCTTGGGGCGAATCCACCGGCGCGTCCGAAGCCGGCATCACCATGCTGTCGGATGCGGATGGCGCCTTCACCAAGGCGCTTGGACTTTCCTTCGACGCGCCGCCTGTGGGGCTGATCGGCCGCTCGAAACGCTACGCGCTCCACGCCCGCGACGGGGTGGTCACGGTGCTCCATCTCGAGGAGAGCCCCGGCGTCTGCGAAAGCTCGGGCGGCGAGGCCCTGCTGGCGGCGATCTGATCGGGGCCGCGGCGTGACGGTCCCGCGGGCAGGCCGTCACGCCGCGAACGCGCTTGGGTCGCGCGCCGTGTGACGGTGGGCATCGTCACACGGCTGCGCCGATGACCTGCCGGCGGCCCTTCGGGCCTGCTGGCGAAGCGCGTTGTTCCGGTGCGGCGGAGGGCTTACTCCGCCGCGAGGGCCGTCCGGTCCACGAGGCCCACGATGTCCATCATGATCCGGTTCAGCTCGAAATCCTTGGGCGTATAGACGGCGGCCACGCCCATCGCGCGAAGCTGCTCGGCATCCTCTTCGGGGATGATGCCGCCCACGATCAGCGGAACGTCGAGCGAGACGCGGCGCATCTCGGCCAGCACCTCCGTCACCAGCGGCATGTGCGAGCCCGAGAGGATCGACAGGCCGATCACATGCGCCTGATCCTCGACGGCCTTGGCGACGATCTCGCCGGGCGTGAGGCGGATGCCGTCATAGGTGATGTCCATTCCGCAATCCCGCGCGCGGGCGGCGATCTGCTCGGCGCCGTTGGAATGGCCGTCGAGCCCCGGCTTGCCGACGACGAACTTCAGCGGCCGGCCGAGGCGCGCCGAGACCGCCTGCACCGCCTCGCGGATCGGGTCGAGGCCGTCGGTCCGGTTCGAGGGCGCGCGCGAGACGCCGGTGGGGCCGCGGAACTCGCCGAAGGCGCGGCGCAGTTCGGCCGCCCATTCGCCGGTGGTGGCGCCCGCCTTGGCGGCGGCGATCGAGGCGGGCATCACATTCTCGCCCGAGGTGGCGGCGCGGCGCAGTTCGGCCAGCGCGGCGGTCACGGCGGCCTCGTCGCGCGCGGCGCGCCAGGCCTTCAGCCGCTCGACCTGATCGCGCTCGGCTTCCGGGTCGGCCACCATGATCGCGCCATCGCCCGTGGTGAGCGGCGAGGGCGCGCCACTGGTCCAGCGGTTCACGCCCACCACCACCGTTTCGCCCGATTCGACGCGGGCGATGCGCTCGGCGTTCGATTCGACGAGGCGCGCCTTCATGTAGTCGATCGCCTCGATCGCGCCGCCCATCGCGTCGATATGGGCCAGCTCTTCCCGCGCGCCGGCCTTCAGCGCCTCGACCTTGCGCTCGACCGCGGGGTTGCCGTCGAACAGATCCTCATATTCCAGCAGGTCCGATTCGTAGGCGAGGATCTGCTGCATCCGAAGCGACCATTGCTGGTCCCAGGGCCGCGGCAGCCCCAGCGCCTCGTTCCAGGCGGGCAACTGCACCGCGCGGGCGCGGGCCTTCTTCGAGAGCGTCACCGCCAGCATCTCGATCAGGATGCGATAGACGTTGTTCTCCGGCTGCTGCTCGGTCAGGCCGAGCGAGTTCACCTGCACGCCATAGCGGAAGCGGCGGTATTTCTCCTCCTCGATGCCATAGCGGTCGCGGCAGATCTCGTCCCAGAGATCGACGAAGGCGCGCATCTTGCACATCTCGGTGACGAAGCGGATGCCGGCGTTCACGAAGAACGAGATCCGGCCCACCATCGCCGGGAAATGCTCGGCCGGAACCTTCGTGCGCAGGTCGTCGAGCACCGCGATGCCGGTGGCCAGCGCGAAGGCCAGCTCCTGCTCGGGCGTGGCCCCGGCCTCCTGCAGGTGGTAGGAGCAGACGTTCATCGGGTTCCACTTGGGCAGGTGCACCCGCGTGTAGGCCGCCACGTCGGTGATCATGCGCAGCGAGGGCTTGGGCGGGCAGATGTAGGTGCCGCGGCTGAGATACTCCTTCATCAGGTCGTTCTGCACCGTGCCCTGCAGCTTCGAGACATCCGCCCCCTGCTCCTCGGCCACCGCGATGTAGAGCGCGAGCAGCCACGGCGCCGTGGCGTTGATCGTCATCGAGGTGTTCATCTGCTCGAGCGGGATCTGGTCGAACAGCGTCCGCATGTCGCCCAGGTGGCAGATCGGAACGCCCACCTTGCCCACCTCGCCGCGCGCAAGCTCGTGGTCGCTGTCATAGCCGGTCTGGGTCGGCAGGTCGAAGGCGACCGACAGACCCGTCTGCCCCTTGGCAAGGTTGGTGCGGTAGAGTGCGTTCGAGGCCCTTGCCGTGGAATGGCCGGCGTAGGTCCGGAACAGCCAGGGGCTATCCTTCTGGGTCATGGCGAGAAACCTCCACTCTGGCGGGCAAGGAAGTTGCGGTTGGATGTGGATACGCGAAACATAATGTCCCTGTCAATTCGCCGCAACGCGGCGAGGTTCCGCAATCGCGCATCGGAAAATCCTGTCCGCCGGTTCGATCGACCGGACCTTTGTCGGGCAGGCAGGTGATCAGCCGTTGACAAACCGATGGGGCGGACGACGGCAAGTTACGCTGCGTCGCAGCAGACAGAATATTACAAAAATGGTACTTCTGACTATTGCAATCTTGCTGAGCCGGTCGTATTTCAGTCCATCAATGCCGCCGATTCTGCGTTGCGGCACTTCCCTCAGGCCCCAGAGGAGGCAAGCATGGCCCTCGACGTTCAGAGCGACATCGTCGCCTACGACGCTCCCAAGAAGGACCTTTACGAGATCGGCGAAATGCCTCCGATGGGTCATGTGCCGAAGCAGATGTATGCCTGGGCCATCCGCCGCGAACGCCACGGCGAGCCGGACAAGGCCATGCAGATCGAGGTGGTCGAGACGCCCGCCATCGACAGCCACGAGGTCCTTGTCCTCGTGATGGCCGCGGGCGTGAACTACAACGGCATCTGGGCCGGCCTCGGCGTGCCGATTTCGCCCTTCGACGGCCACAAGGCGCCCTATCACATCGCGGGCTCCGACGCTTCGGGGATCGTCTGGGCCGTGGGCGACAAGGTCAAGCGCTGGAAGGTCGGCGACGAGGTCGTGATCCACTGCAACCAGGACGACGGCGACGACGAGGAGTGCAACGGCGGCGACCCGATGTATTCGCCGAGCCAGCGGATCTGGGGCTACGAGACACCCGACGGCAGCTTCGCCCAGTTCACCCGCGTGCAGGCCCAGCAGCTGATGCGCCGCCCCAAGCACCTGACCTGGGAAGAGGGCGCCTGCTACACGCTGACGCTCGCCACCGCCTACCGGATGCTGTTCGGCCACAAGCCGCACGACCTGAAGCCGGGGCAGAACGTGCTGGTCTGGGGCGCCTCGGGCGGGCTCGGCTCCTACGCGATCCAGCTGATCAACACCGCGGGCGCGAACGCGATCGGCGTGATCTCGGAAGAGGACAAGCGCGATTTCGTCATGGGCCTCGGCGCCAAGGGTGTGATCAACCGCAAGGACTTCAAGTGCTGGGGGCAGCTGCCCAAGGTCAACTCACCCGAATACAACGAGTGGCTGAAGGAAGCGCGCAAGTTCGGCAAGGCGATCTGGGACATCACCGGCAAGGGCGTGAACGTCGACATGGTGTTCGAGCATCCGGGCGAGGCGACCTTCCCGGTCTCGTCGCTGGTGGTGAAGAAGGGCGGCATGGTGGTGATCTGCGCCGGCACCACCGGCTTCAATTGCACCTTCGACGTCCGCTACATGTGGATGCACCAGAAGCGCCTGCAGGGCAGCCACTTCGCCAACCTCAAGCAGGCGTCCGCGGCCAACCAGCTGATGATCGAGCGCCGGCTTGACCCCTGCATGTCCGAGGTCTTCCCCTGGGACGAGATCCCGGCCGCGCACATGAAGATGTACCGGAACCAGCACAAGCCCGGAAACATGGCCGTGCTGGTGCAGTCGCCGCGCACCGGCCTGCGCACCTTCGCCGACGTGCTGGAGGCAGGCCGCAAGGGCTGACCGCACGGAAGGCAGCTTACTGGCCGCCGCGGCACGGGTCGCGGCGGCTTTTGATTGCCTTGGAAGAAAAGCGCGGTTGACAGCGCGCGCCAGCCGCGCTCGCCTTGCGGTAGAATGACCTGCTCCGAAGGGCGATTCCGGCGCCGATGCCGCAATGACACATGACTGGATACTCGACGTGCTGAGCGACCTCCGCAGGTATGCCGAGCGGAACGCGCTTCCCGCGCTGGCGGCTGGCCTGGATGAGACGATCCGGCTGGCCCGGGCCGAGATCGGGGCGCCGCCGCCCGGTCCCGAACAGGACGAGCCGCCCTCGCGGCCCAACTGAACGCCGGCGCTGGTCTTGCCCCGCGCCTGCGGCTATGGTCGCGCCCATGCTGGCCATTTCCTTTTCCGACGATCAGGCGGAAGCCTACGACCGCGTGGCCGAACAGCTGCGCGGGATGGGCGTGGATCTCGCCAACGGAAGCCATTCGGCGCCGGTCGAGGGCAAGAGTTCGGTGCTCGCGGTGGTGGGCAAGGCCGGATCGGGCAAGACGATGCTGCTCGCCTCGCTGACGAAGGCGCTGACCGAGGCGGGGCTCGAGGTGGTCTCGGGCGACTGGGAGGGCCGCAAGCGCAAGGAACGGCGCACCCTCGCCATCCTTGCGCCCACGAACAAGGCGGCCAGCGTGCTGCGTCTGCGCGGCGTGCCGGCCACCACGATCCATCGCATCCTCTATTCGCCGCTCTACGATCCGCAGTATGAGCGGATTGCCGAATGGCTGGCCGGAAACGGCAAGCGGCCCGAGGTCGAGGGCCTGTCCGAGACGGCACTCGACCGGGCCAAGGCCTTCTACGAGCAGGTGGCCTCCATCCCCGGTGCGCTGGCGGCGGCGGGCCTGCGCGGCTCCGACTTCATCAAGGGCTGGAAACGGCGGGACGAACCGCTCGACGTGGGCTTCGTGGATGAGGCCTCGATGCTGGACGAACGCCAGTTCGATGACCTGCGCGAGATCTTTCCGACGCTGGTCCTGTTCGGCGATCCGGCGCAGCTGGCGCCGGTGGGCCAGTCGGGCAAGATGGTCTTCGAGACACTGGGGGAGGCGCGGACGCTGTCGCTCTCGCGCATCCATCGACAGGCCGAGGACAATCCGATCCTCGATCTCGCCCATGCGCTGGCCGACCCGGACCTGAGCTTCGAGCAGTTCGAGGCGATGGTCGAGCGGGCGGCCCGCCGGGACGACCGCGTGCAGGTGGCGCAGAGGGTCGATGCCGGTTTGATGGCGCGCTCTCCGGCGCTGGTCTGGCGCAACCAGACGCGGATCCGCCTCATCACCGCCTTCCGCGCCGCCCATGGCGCGCCCGAGACCGAGCTTCTGCCGGGCGAGCCGCTGATCTGCGACGGGATCGAGTTGCCGCTGAAGCATCGCAAGAAGCGGATCGACCTCGAGGCGCGCGGGCTGATCAAGGGCGCGCAGGTGATCTATCTCGGCCCCGGCAACCGCGAGGGGTTCGCGAAGCTGCATGTGGTGGGCGCCGAGGATCCGCAGGTCTCGGCCGCCTCGATCATCAAGATCGAGAAGCCGGGCGAGGAAGAGCCCTTCATCCCCTCGGCCGCCCGGATGGGCGCGGCCTTCCTGCACGGATCGGCCGTCACGATCCACAAGGCGCAGGGCTCGCAATGGGAGGTGGTGCAGGTCTTCGCCCCCGATCTCTGGGCCGCCGCGCAGGCGGGCCGGACCGAGGCGGGCGTGCCGCTCTGGAAGCGGCTGGCCTACGTCGCCATCACCCGTGCCGAAAAGCGCCTGATCTGGGTGGTTCGCAACCGCCTCGCCCTGCCGCAGCGGCCGCTCTCGGTCGAGGATCTGCCGCGCACCGCCCCGCGGCTGAAGCTGCAGGCGGAGGAGTAGGTCCCCTCCGTCCGGGCGGGCGTGACTTCGCCCTCGGCCAAGGCTAGAGTCGGGCCAAAAGTGCAAGGGAGCAAGCACATGCGCTGCGTCTTCGTCCAGTTCCGCTGCGTGCCCGGCAAGACCTACGAGGTCGCCGACGCGATCTACGACCGCGAGGTCGTTTCCGAGCTTTACTCGACATCGGGCGACTTCGACCTGATGGCCAAGGTCTATGTGCCCGACGATCAGGATGTCGGCCGGTTCCTCTCGGAAAAGCTTTTCGACATTCCGGGAATCCAGCGCACGCTGACAACCATGACCTTCAAGGCCTTCTGAGCAGAGGCCCTCGTAACGGCCGAAAAGATTTTTCTTTCCGACCGCTACCCGGACAGCCAGTCCGAGCGGCCGGTCCCGACGGCTTCGGAGACATTGCCGAACCCATCCTGCTCGAGAAGCCGGTCAAGGTCCCGGGCGATCCGGGCCGCCAGCCCCACGCCCTCATAGACCATGGCCGTATAGAGTTGCACGGCCGAGGCCCCGGCGCGGACCTTGGCATAGGCTTCTTCGGCGCTCGAGATCCCGCCCACGCCGATCAGCGGCAGGCGCCCTTCGGTCAGATGCGAGAGCCGGGCCAGCACCCGGGTCGAGCGTTGGAAGAGGGGTGCACCCGACAGGCCACCGGCCTCGCCGGCGTGCGCGCTCTGCAGCCCCTCGCGCGAGAGGGTGGTGTTGGTCGCCACGATCCCCGCGATGCCGGACTCCATGGCCACCTCGGCAATCTCCGCCAGATCGGCGTCCGACAGATCCGGCGCGATCTTGAGGAACACGGGCACCGAAAGAGAGAGCGTCGCCCGCACCTCCATAACGCCGGAAAGGAGGGCGGTCAGCGCTTGCCGTCCCTGAAGATCACGCAGCCGTTCGGTGTTGGGCGACGAGACATTGACCGTCGCGAAATCCACATGCGGACCGCAGGCCGCCAGCACCGCGCCGAAATCGGCGGCACGGTCGGTGCTGTCCTTGTTGGCGCCCAGGTTCAGCCCCACCGGAACCGGCCCCCGAGGCCGCATGGCCAGCCGGGCGCAGATCGTGGCCGCGCCGTCGTTGTTGAAGCCGAATCGGTTGATCGCGGCGCGGTCCTCGGTCAGCCGGAACAACCGGGGCTGCGGATTGCCCGGCTGCGGCCGGGGCGTCGCCGCGCCCACCTCGATGAACCCGAAGCCGGCGCGCATCAGCGCGGGCAGCGCCACCGCATTCTTGTCGTAGCCGGCGGCCAGCCCCACCGGGTTGGGAAGCAAAAGGCCCGCGACCGAGGTGGCCAGCCGAGGAGACGTCACCGGCCCCGGCAGCGGCACAAGGCCCGAGCACAGGGCGGACAGGGAAAGGCCATGGGCCTTCTCCGGGTCCATCCGGTGAAGGGCCGTCAGCGCCGCGCGTTCCAGGATGTTCACCAGAGCCCCTCGGGGAAGATGTGGCCGGTGGCGCCAAGCGGGAGCGACTTGTCCCACACCACGTCGTCGAGCGTCATGCGGCGGTAGAGGTGCGGAAAGAGCTGCCCGCCGCGCGACGGCTCCCACTTCAGGGCGGGGCCGGCGCGGTCGGGATCCACCGCCACCAGAACCAGATCGCTCTCGGTGCCGAAGTGCCGGGCCGCCGTCTCGGCCACCTGCGCCGCGGTCGAGAAATGGATGTAGCCGTCCGCCCGATCGACGGGCGCCCCGGCCGTGGCCCCGGCGTTGCGGAACGCGTCCCATTCAGTGCGGCGGAAAATCTTGAAGATCAGCATGTCAGCCTCATGCACCCGGACCGTGCGCCGGTCAATATCGCCGTTGCCCGATGCTCCCTGTTGCCCCTGCGTCAACCAGGCCTCGCCTTTGACAGCGGGCGTCGGTCCCCGCACTCTGGCCGCACCTGTCCAGACCGGGAGCTTAGACATGAAATCCACCCTTCTCGCCTCGGCCGCACTGCTGGCGCTTGCGGCCGGCGCGGCGCGGGCCGACTTTGCGCTCACCATCCTGCACACGAACGATTTTCACGACCGTTTCGAGCCGATCTCGAAACATGATTCGACCTGTCCTCCCGAGGACAATGAAGCGGGCGAGTGTTTCGGCGGGATCGCACGGCTGGTGACGGCCGTCGCCGAGGCGCGGGCGCAGGGCGGCACGCGGCTTCTGCTCGACGCGGGCGACCAGTTCCAGGGCTCGCTCTTCTACATGCGCTACAAGGGAGAGCTGGCCGCCGAGTTCATGAACGGGCTGGACTACGACGCGATGGCCGTCGGCAACCACGAGTTCGACGACGGCCCGGAGGTCCTGACGGACTTCGCCCGCCAGCTCGAGGCGCCGCTTCTGATGGCCAACGCCGATCTGACGTCCGAGCCCGAGCTGCGCGAGCAGGTCCAGAAGTCGGTGGTGGTCGAGAAGGGCGGCGAGAAGATCGGCATCGTGGGGCTGACGCCGCTCGATACGGCCGAGCTGGCCAGCCCCGGGCCCAACGTCGTCTTCACCGAGCCGGTCGAGGCCGCGCAGGCCGAGGTGGACCGGCTGACCGAAGAGGGCGTGAACAAGATCATCGTGCTCTCGCATCTGGGCCACGAGGCTGACAAGCAGATCGCCGCGACCCTTCGGGATGTCGATGTGATCGTGGGGGGCCATTCGCACACGCTCCTGTCGAACGAGGACGAGGACGCCGCCGGCCCCTATCCGACCATGGTCGGCAAGGTTGCCATCGTCACCGCCTATGCCTACGGCAAGTATCTGGGCGAGCTGAACGTGACCTTCGACGACGCGGGCGCGCTTGTCTCGGCCGAAGGGGCGCCCAGGCTGCTCGATGCGTCGGTGGCTGAGGATGCGGCGACGCTGGCGCGGGTCAAGGAACTGGCGGCCCCGCTCGAGGAGATCCGCGCGCGCGTGGTGGCCGAGGTGTCCGGGGACATCGACGGCTCCCGCGAGAGCTGCCGCAGCGGCGAATGCGAGATGGGCAATCTCGTGGCCGACGCGATGCTCGACAGGGTGCGCGAGCAGGGGGTTCAGATCGCCATTGCCAACGGCGGCGGGCTGCGCGCCTCGATCGAGGGGGGCACGGTCACGATGGGCGACGTGCTGACGGTGCTGCCGTTCCAGAACACGCTGTCCACCTTTCAGGTCTCGGGTGAAACAGTGGTGGCCGCACTCGAGAACGGGGTGAGCGAGGTCGAGGAGGCAGCCGGCCGGTTCGCGCAGGTGGCCGGGCTGACATACGCGTTCGATCCGGCCGCCCCCGCAGGTTCGCGGGTCTCGGAGGTGATGGTGATGGAAGAGGAGGGCTGGCAACCGATCGACCCCTCGCGCACCTACGGCGTCGTTTCGAACAACTACGTCCGGCAGGGCGGGGATGGCTACGCGATGTTCGTCGAGGCCGCCAACGCCTACGATTTCGGCCCCGATCTGGCCGACGTGACGGCCGAATATCTTGCGGCCCATGCGCCCTACGCGCCGGTGATCGAGGGCCGCATCACCCGCAAGTGACGCCCCGTTCCTGATCAAGCCAACGGCCGCGGACGCCTCGTGCATCTGCGGCCGTTCGCGTTCCCGGCAATCGGTGCGATAATATTTCAACCGGCATCGGCATGGTTGAGCGGGATCAGCCGGAAGGCGAGTAAGCGGAAATCTGCCGTTATCGGGATAATTATCAGAAAATCTTTCGGCAATTGAGGCTCAAATCCGCACCGCGCGTTAATCTGTTTCCGAGGCAGGAACAACAAGGCGCAACGCGCGCGGAGGTGGGGGCATGCGGCTTCTGGTGATTGATCATGATCCGGCTTTCGTGCTGGTTCTGCGCCAGATGCTTGACGGGCTCGGCCTGCCGGATCCCGACTGCACGGCCACCGCGCGCGAGGCTCTGCGGCTCCTCGGCGCGGGGGCGCGATTCGATTGCATCATCCTTGACCTCGACCTGCCCGGAGGGGCCGCGGCGCTCTGCCGGAGGCTGCGCCTCCTGCCCGAACATGGCGCGACGCCGATCCTTCTGATCGCCCGCCCGCCGAAGGACGGCGATCTGGCCGAGGCGCTGGCCGCCGGGGCATCCGACTATGTTTCGCGTCAGATTGATCCGTTGGAGCTGCGGGCGCGACTCGGCATGGCGGCCCGCCTGACCGATGAGCGGCGGCGGTCGCGCGCCCTTGCGCTCCGGCTTCACGGGCTGGCGGCGGCCGGCTTCGGCGATCCGCAGCCGGTGCTCGGGCTCGAGGGGGTGATGGAGCTTGCCGCCTTCGAGGACCGGCTGCGCCATGGGCACACCGGCCAGACCGCACTGGCCTTTCGGATCGGCAATGCGGGGGCGATCGCCGCGGCCGCAACCGCCGGGCAGTATCATGACATGCTGACCCATGTGGCGGCGGTGATCCTCGACCGGCTGAGGCCGGAGGGGCTGGTGCTGGCCCATGCCGGGCAGGGCGAGTTCATGGGGCTCATGCCCGCCCCCCCGACCGAAAGGCCGCATGTGCTGGCCGAGGTGCTTGGCCTCCGGCTGGCGGACCGCGCGCCGATCTACGACCGGCTTGCCCTGCCGCGGCCGGTCCTGCAGGTGGGCAAGCCGATGCGCCCCGGCCTCTTCTTCCGCTCGACGCCCGAGCGGCTGATCCGCCGGGCGCGCGAGACGCTCCGCAGTCCCGATCCCGCTCCTCAGGTTCTGGTCTAGCCGCGGAGTCATTGCCCAACCTTTGGGCGATCCCTGCCGGCGCGCCGGTTTTTTCGCCGTGTGCGCCATTGGCCCATTGGCAGCCCACCGCGATCCGTGGAACCGTCGGGCCGACCGGGCAACGGACGAGCGAGATGTCGATCAAGGCCAGCATCCACCACCTGACCCATTACCGCTACGACCGGCCGGTGACGCTCGGGCCGCAGGTGATCCGCCTGCGCCCCGCGCCCCATTCCCGCACGCGCGTCATCTCGCATTCGCTGAAGGTTTCGCCCGGCGGCCATTTCGAGAGCCACCAGCAGGACCCTTACGGCAACTGGCTGACGCGGATCGTATTTCCCGAGCCGGTGACCGAGTTCCGCATCGAGGTCGATCTGGTCGCCGATATGGCGGTCTACAACCCGTTCGACTTCTTCGTCGAAGAGTCGGCCGAGCACTGGCCCTTCGATTATCCCGACGACATCCTCGAGGATCTCTCGATCTACCGCACGCCCGAACCGGCGGGGCCGCACCTGCGCGCCCTTCTCGACACGATCCCGCGCGAGCGGCGGCGGACGGTGGACATGGTCGTCGATCTGAACGCCCGCCTCGCGCGCGAGATCGCCTATGTGATCCGCATGGAGCCCGGCGTCTTCAGCCCGGAGGAGACGCTGGCCGAGGGCCGCGGCTCGTGCCGTGACAGCACCTGGCTGCAGGTGCAGATCCTGCGCCATCTGGGGTTCGCCGCCCGCTTCGTCTCGGGCTACCTGATCCAGCTGAAGCCCGACCTCGAGGCGCTGGATGGTCCTTCGGGCACCGATCACGATTTCACCGACCTGCACGCCTGGGCCGAGGTCTATCTGCCCGGCGCGGGATGGATCGGGCTCGACGCGACTTCGGGGCTCCTGACGGGCGAGAGCCACATCCCGCTGGCCGCGACCCCGCACTATCGCAACGCAGCCCCCATTGCCGGCATGGCGAGCTACGCCGAGGTGGATTTCGCCTTCGACATGACGGTGGCCCGCGTCGCCGAGCATCCGCGGATCACCATGCCCTTCTCCGAGGACAGCTGGGATCGTCTGAACGCGCTGGGGCACAGGGTCGATGCCGCGCTGACGGCGGGCGACGTCCGGCTGACGATGGGGGGCGAGCCCACCTTCGTCTCGATCGACGATTTCGAGGCCGGCGAGTGGAACACCGAGGCCGTGGGTCCCACCAAGCGCGCCTTTGCCGATCGGCTGATCCGGCGGCTGCGGGACCGGTTTGCGCCGGGTGGCTTCCTGCATTACGGGCAGGGCAAATGGTATCCGGGCGAGACCCTGCCGCGCTGGACCTTCTCGCTTTACTGGCGCGAGGATGGCCAGCCGATCTGGCACGATCCCGCGCTCGTGGCGGCCGAGGCGGCCCCGGCCGACCTTGGCGCGGCCGAGGCCGAGCGTCTCATGCAGGGGATCGCCGCGGAACTGGGGCTCGAGCCTGATCTCGTGGTGCCCGCTTACGAGGATCCGGGCGAGTGGCTGCTGAAGGAGGGCAACCTCCCCGAGAACGTGACGCCCGAAAACTCGGAACTGAAGGACCCCGAAGAGCGGCTGCGCATGGTCCGCGTCTTCGAGCGTGGCCTGACCGTACCTTCGGGCTTCGTGCTGCCGGTGCAGCGGTGGCAGGCGCAGGACGCCGGCCGGCGCTGGCGGTCCGAGCGGTGGAAGCTGCGGCGCCGGCATCTGTTCCTCGTGCCCGGCGACAGCCCGGTGGGCTACCGCCTGCCGCTCGGCTCGCTGTCCCATGTGCCGCCCTCGCGCTATCCCTACATCAACCCGACCGATCCCACCGTCGAGCGCGGGCCGCTGCCGCCCCCGGCGCAGACCGTGCCGCTCCAGACGCCCGAAGCCGGGGTGGCGAGCTTCACCGCCGCGACGCCCGGCCAGACCTTGGTCGAGCAGATCCTCGGCGACGAAGACGCGGTTCGCACGGCGCTGGCGGTCGAGGTGCGGGACGGGCGGCTCTGCATCTTCATGCCGCCCGTCGAGGCGGTCGAGGATTATCTCGATCTCGTGGCTGCGGCCGAGGCGGCGGCGGCCCGGCTGAACCTGCCGGTCCATGTCGAGGGCTACGCGCCCCCGCACGACCCCCGGCTGAAGGTGATCCGCGTCGCCCCCGATCCGGGCGTGATCGAGGTGAACATCCATCCGGCCGCGAGCTGGGAGGAGTGCGTCTCGATCACCACCGCCGTCTACGAGGAGGCGCGCCAGTGCCGCCTCGGCGCCGACAAGTTCATGATCGACGGCCGCCATTGCGGCACGGGGGGCGGCAACCATGTGGTGGTGGGCGGGCGGACGCCGATGGACTCGCCCTTCCTGCGCCGGCCCGATCTGCTGCGCAGCCTGATCCTGCACTGGAACCGGCACCCGTCGCTCTCCTGCCTCTTCTCGGGCCTCTTCATCGGCCCGACGAGTCAGGCGCCCCGGATCGACGAGGCCCGCCACGACAGCCTGTATGAGCTTGAGATCGCGCTGGCGCAGATCCCGGGGCCGCAGGATCCGCGCGCGCCGCTCTGGCTGCCCGACCGGCTCCTGCGCAACATCCTGACCGACGTCACCGGCAACACCCACCGGGCCGAGATCTGCATCGACAAGATGTTCTCGCCCGACGGACCGACGGGCCGGCTCGGTCTGGTGGAGTTCCGCGGCTTCGAGATGCCGCCCGATCCGCGGATGAGCCTCGCCCAGCAGCTTCTGATCCGCGCCCTCATCGCGCGGATGTGGCAGAGCCCGGTCACCGGCGCCCTGACCCGCTGGGGCACGGCGCTGCATGACCGCTTCATGCTCCAGCACCATGTATGGGAGGATTTCCTCGACGTGCTGGCCGACCTTCGGGCCCACGGCTTCGACCTCGACCCCGAGTGGTTCCGGGCGCAGGCCGAATTCCGCTTCCCCTTCTGCGGCGAGGTGACCTGTGAAGGCGCGCATCTCGAGATCCGTCAGGCGCTCGAACCCTGGCATGTGCTGGGCGAGACCGGCGCCATCGGCGGCACGGTGCGCTACACCGACAGCTCGACCGAGCGGCTGCAGGTGACGCTCTCGGGCGCCGATCCGGCGCGCTACCGCGTGGCCTGCAACGGGCGCGAGGTGCCGCTGCAGCCCGTGGCCAACGGCCGGGCGGTGGCGGGGGTGCGGTTCAAGGCCTGGCAGCCGGCGGCGGCTCTGCATCCGAACCTGCCCGTCGATGCGCCGCTCACCTTCGACCTCTACGACACCTGGTCGGGGCGCGCGCTGGGCGGCTGCGTCTATCACGTCGCCCATCCCGGCGGGCGCAACTACGAGACCTTCCCCGTGAACGGCAACGAGGCCGAGGCGCGCCGCCTGGCCCGCTTCATGCCCCACGGCCACAGTGCCGGGCACTGGCCCCTTCGGCCCGAGCGTCCGCACCCGGAGTTTCCGATGACGCTCGACCTGCGCCGGCCTGCGGGGCTCTGATGGAGAGACGGTCCCGACCCGCGCCGGGTCTGCCCGGCCTGACCGCCGGCTACCGCCCCCGGCCCGGCGTGCCGGACGAGATGATGGACGCCGCAGGTGGGATCCGCCCCGTCTGGGGCGGCTTCATGCGGCATCTGGCGGGGCTCGCGCCCGAGGAACTGGCCCGCCGCTGCGCCCGCGGCGACCAGTATCTGCGCGATGCGGGCGTCTTCTTCCGCCAGTATTCCGCCGAGGGCTCGGACGAGCGCGTCTGGCCGCTCAGTCACATCCCGGTGCTGATCGACGAGGCCGAGTGGCAGCGTCTGGCCGAGGGGCTCGTGCAGCGGGCGCACCTGCTCGAGGCGCTGATGGCCGACCTCTACGGGCCGAACCGGCTGGTGGCCGAGGGCGTGCTGCCGCCGGCGCTGGTGGCCGGCAACCCCGAGTGGCTGCGCCCGATGGTGGGCATCGCGCCCCGCGGCGGGCACCATCTGCATTTCCTCGCCTTCGAGGTGGGACGCGGGCCGGACGGCGACTGGTGGGTGCTGGGCGACCGGGCGCAGGCGCCCTCGGGCGCGGGCTTCGCGCTCGAGAACCGGGTGGCCACCTCGCGCGCCTTCTCGGATTTCTATGCCGAGGCCCATGTCCACCGTCTCGCAGGCTTCTTCCGCACCTTCCGCGACGCGCTGCAGGACCTGCAGGCCGATCCGCAAGGCCGGGTGGGGATCCTGACGCCGGGGCCGCTGAACGAAACCTATTACGAGCACGCCTGGATCGCGCGCTACCTCGGCTTCATGCTGCTGCAGGGCGAGGATCTGACGGTTGACGGCGGTCAACTCAAGGTGCGCACGGTGGCGGGTCCGCAGCCTGTGTCGGTGCTCTGGCGCAGGCTCGACGGGGCCTACGCCGATCCGCTGGAACTCGAGGGTGGGTCGCAGCTTGGCACGCCGGGCCTCGTCTCGGCGCTGCGCCACGGCTCGACGACGCTGGTCAACAACCTCGGCTCGGGCGTGCTGGAAACCCGCGCCTTCCTCGCCTTCATGCCGCGCATCGCGCGGGCGCTGCTGGGAACGGATCTCGCGCTGCCGAACATCGCGACCTGGTGGTGCGGGCAGGCGGCGGAGCGCGCCCATGTGGCGGCCCATGCCGACCGGATGCTGATCTCGCCCGCCCTCTCGACCCGGCAGCCGATCGAGGACGATCTCGCCGCACTGGCCGGGACCCGGCTGGCCCCGCGCGACCCGGCGGAGTTCCTCGACCGCGAAGGGGCAGGGTTCGTCGGGCAGGAGTCGGTCGTACTTTCCACCACGCCGGCGCTGATCGGGGGCCAGCTCGTGCCCCGGCCGATGAGCCTGCGGGTCTTTCTCGCCCGCACGCCCTCGGGCTGGCAGGTGATGCCCGGCGGCTTCGCCCGCATCGGCCGGACGCCCGAGCCGCGGGCCATCGCCATGCAGCGCGGCGGCGCCGCGGCCGATGTCTGGATCGTGAGCGCGACGCCCGTCGAGGCCGCGAGCCTGATCCCCGCGCAGGGCCGGCAGCTTCAGGCCCATGAGGGGCCGCTGCCCGCGCGGGCGGCCGACAACCTCTTCTGGCTCGGCCGCTATGTCGAACGGACCGAAGGGATCATGCGCCTGCTGCGGGCGCGCAACGTCCGGCTGGCCGAAACGGGCGACGCCAACGCGCCGCTTCTCGCGGCACTGGCGCCGCTGTTCCGGGGGCAGGGGGTGGACCCCGAGGAGGGCATCCCCAAGGGGCTGATCGAGACCCTCCGCTCGGCCATCGCGAGCGCCGGGCAGGTGCGCGACCGTTTCTCGCCCGACGGCTGGTCCTCGCTGGCCGATCTCGACAAGACCATGCGGCGCATGGCCGACCGGGTCGAGGCGGGCGACGACGCGGCCCGCGCCCTGTCGGCGCTGCTGCGCAAGATCACGGGCTTTTCGGGCCTCGTGCACGAGAACATGTATCGCGTGACCGGCTGGCGCTTTCTCGAACTTGGGCGCCATGTCGAGCGCGGCGCCGCCATGGCCGCGGTGCTGGCGACGCTGGCCGATCCGTTCGCGCCCGACGGGGCGCTCGATCTCGCGGTCGAGGTGGGGGATTGCGTGATGACCCACCGCCGCCGCTTTGCCGTCACCACCTCGCGCGAGACGGTGGTGGACCTGCTGGCGCTCGATGCGATGAACCCGCGCTCGATCCTGTTCCAGCTCGACGGGATACACGAGCAGGTCAGCTACCTGCCCGGCGCCACGGCGAGCCCGATGCCGGACTTCCTCCGCCTCGTCCTGCGGACCCGCACCAACCTTGCGACCGAGCGGGCCGAGCAGCTCGACACCCGGGCGCTCTGGGCGCTGCGCGGCGCGATCTGGGACATTTCCGATCTGATCACAGACACCTGGCTCAGCTGAATGCTCTATCAGGTCCGACTTTCCGTCAGTTATCACTACGCCCGTCCCGCCTCGGGAGGGCGGCACCTGCTGAGGCTTCTGCCCGCCCATCTGCCGGGCGTGCAGGAGATCTCGCAGGAGGCGATCGCCATCAGCCCCCGCCCGACCGAGAGAAGCGAGCATACAGATTTCTTCGGCAACCGGACGGTGGAGGTCGCGGTGGCCTGCGACCATTCCGAGATCGTCTTCACCGCCAGTTGCCGGGTCGAGCGGCTGTTCGCGGGGCCGGGCGCGGACCGCTCGCCGCCGCTGACGGAGCTGCCGGGCGAGATCGCGGCGGTGCTCGATCTCGGTCCCGCCGCGCCCCATCATTTCCTGTCCGCCTCGCCGCGGATCCGGCCGGTGGCGGCCATCACCGACCATGCCCGGCTGGCGCTGGCCGACGCGCCGAGCGTGCGCGCAGCGGTCGAGGCGCTGGGGCGGGCGCTGCATCGTGACCTGCGGTTCGATGGCGGGGCGACGTCGGTGGACACGCCCCCCGAAGAGGCCTTCGCCCACCGCCATGGCGTCTGCCAGGACTTTGCCCAGATCATGATCGCGGGCCTTCGGGGTGTCGGAGTGCCGGCCGCCTATGTCTCGGGCTTCCTGAGGACGGTGCCCCCGCCCGGCCAGCCGCGGCTGGAGGGGGCGGATGCGATGCATGCCTGGGTGCGCGCCTGGTGCGGGCGGTCTGAAGGCTGGGTCGATTACGATCCGACGAACGGCTGCTTCGTGGGAGCGGATCATGTCGTGGCCGCCGTGGGCCGCGACTATGGCGACCTGGCGCCGGTCTCGGGCATCCTGCGCATCGCCGGCGGGCAGAGGACGAGCCATGCGGTGGATGTGATCCCGCTGCCGGGCTGAGATGGCGCGCGGGCTGAGGGCGCAGGGAGGGGGGCCTCTGCCCCCCTCGCCGCTGGCGCGGCTCACCCCCCGAGGATATTTGGGCAGAGTGAAAGCGGCAGGGGGCGGCGGGGTGAGCCGCGCCGGTCAGTAGCCGGTCATCTCGAGATAGCCGCGCCCGCTGTGGGAGCCGGAGATCGTGATTGGCCCCTCCCAGTAGGGGACCGAGGTTCCCATCCAGGCGGCGTCGTTCATAGCCTCGACCGTCACGTCGAGATCTCGGGCCGGCAGTTCCAGCCGCCAGTCCACCGGGATCTCGCGCCCGGCGACCTCTGCCACGCGCAGGGGCGTCACGCGGAGCGCGCCGGGCGGCATCGGCGTGGGGCGGCCGTCGGGCTCGATCCAGGTGGCGCTGGTGTAGCCCGCACCGCCGTCGCGCAGGCGGAACCCCATGAGCCGCGCGCCGTCGTCGAACATGAGCGAGAACCAGTCCCAGCCGGTCTGGTCGGCCGCCAGCGGCTGCGAGGACCATTCGCGGTCCAGCCAGGCCTGGCCGGTAACGGCGATGGTCTCTCCCTCGATCTCGAGCTGGCCCTCGACCTCGTAGAAGGGCTGCGAATAATACCAGCTGGCCTGTCCGGCCGCCGATTTCACCGAATAGCCCTGTTCGCCCTGCGGGACGAGCGGGCCCTGCGCGGCGAGCCGCAGCGCGTAGCCGAAGCCCTCGCCCGCGGCCGAAAGCTCCAGCGCCGAGAGCGGATCGGCGCCGGGGGGGGCGGTGCCGGTCATGCGCCAGTCGTCGATCCAGGCCTCGAACGGCTCGGCCACCACGCCGGCCTGTCCGATCCCGCCGCGCCCGTAGCGTTCGGCGGCGAAGTGCCGGTCGGGCGTGGTCAGGGCGGCGTGGCCCAGCCAGAGTTGCGGACTGTCCCAGCCCGCGCCCTCGCGGGGGGCCAGGGCCGAGCGGAAGAGCGTCCACTGGATGCCGTAGTCGCGCCCGTCCTCGCCCGTCAGGACCGAGGTCAGGTACCACCACTCGATCCGGTAGTCGGGGTGGGGGCCGTGATCGCGCGGGAAGGCAAGTCCCGCGCCCCGCTCCGGGACGGCAAAGCCCTCGGCCGTGGCGCCGAGCCCGGCGAAGCCCTGGGCCGCGGTCGGCGGGGCACCAGGGATCAGGAAGAGGCCCGCCAGCGCCGCGGCAAGGGCGAAGCGGCCGCGGGCGGCGTGGTGTCTAGCGTTCATTGGCAAAGACCCTCAGCAGGTCAGCGGGGCGGAGACGGGCGAGACGGCGCACCGGCACGGCGGCGGCCAGCGCCGCGGCGCCGAGGGCCAGCGCGCCGAGTGTCAGCCAGTCGAGCGGGAAGACATGCATCGGCAGCCGCCAGCCGAAGGCCTGCACATTGACCACCGCCAGCAGCACCCAGGCGAGGGCGAGGCCGAGCGGCAGGGCCGCAACCAGCGTGCCGGACGCCAGAAGCAGCGTGCGCAGCATCTCGAGCCGCGCGAGGCGCGCCTTGGTGAGGCCCATCGCCCAGACCGGGGCGAGCTGGGGCAACCGCATTCCCGAGAGCACCATGAGGCTTGCAAACATCGCAAGCCCCGCCACCCCCAGCGTGAGCACGTTGAGCGCGGCGGTCACGGCGAAGGTGCGCTCGAACACCTGGAGGGAAAAGCCCTTGAGGCTGGCCTGGTCGATGAGTGTCTCGTCGGGAAGGTCGAAGGCCGCGCGCAACTCCTCGGCCAGCGCCTCCGCCCGTGCGGGCGCCACGCGGATGCCGTAGCGCCGGCGCTCGGCCTCGGGGTGGAGCGCGAAGAACCGGTCGATCCCGAGGATCACCTGCGCCGAGGGGTTGCCGTAGTCGCTGTAGATGGCGGCGATCCGGCCCTCCCAGCCCGGCAGGCGGATCGGGTCGCCGGGGGCGAGCCGTTCGCGCCGCGCCAATTGCTCGTTGACCAGCGCCCAGTCGCCGCCGGCCAGCCGGTCCCAGACGCCCGGCTCCTCGGCCAGAAGCGGCCAGTTCTCGCGGTAGGTGGCGTGATCGGCCATGCCGTAGAGCTGGGCGGGTTGGCCCAGAACCTCGGTCTCCGCCCGGACGATGGGCAGGACGGCCTCGGCCCGCGGCTCGAGCCAGTCGGCGATCCTGTCCGCGGTCACCTGGTCGGGGGCGCTGAGGTAGAGCTCGAAGGCGAGGCGCTGGTCGAGCCAGCCGGTGAAGGTCAGCCGGAAGCTCGAGACCATCGTGCCCACGCCGATATTGGCCGCAAGCGCGAGCAGCAGCGCCATCAGCGCGAGCGAGAGCCCGGGAAGCTGCTGGCGGGTGTCGGCCCAGAACCATTGGGCGATGGGCCCGCGCGCCGCGCGTTGCGCCAGCCGCAGGACGCCCGCCAGCAGCACCGGCAGCAGGAGCGCCGCGCCCAGAAGGAGCGCCGCCAGCAGCACGAAGGCCGCGACGACACCCCGGCCCCAGAGCAGCAGCGCCCCGGCGAGGATCAGCAGCCCGGCCGCCGCGGCCGCCTGCCGCAGGAGCGCGCGCTCGGAGGCGACGGCCCAGGCGCGGGGCTGGGCGGGCGCCAGAAGCGGCAGATGCGCCACGCGCCAGAGGCTCTGGCTGGCCGAGACGAGCGTGCCAAGGAGCGCGATCCCGAGGCCCGCCGCGGCCCAGCCCGGCCGAAAGGCCAGCGTCCCCGGCACCTCGGCGCCGTAGAGGCCGCGCAGGGTGGCCGCCACGTCGGGCAGCAGCAGCGCCGCCACCAGATAGCCGAGCGCGAGCCCCGCCACTCCGGCCAGCAGCGCGAACAGGACCAGCTCGGCCAGGAGGAGCCCCGTCAGCGTCCGCGCCGTTACGCCGAGCGCGCGCAGGGTGCGGAACATCGGTCGGCGCTGCTCGAAGGCAAGGCCGATGGCGGAATGGACGATGAAGAGACCGACGGCGAAGGACAGCAGCCCGAAGGCGGTCAGGTTCAGGTGGAAGCTGTCCGTGAGCCGCGCCACGTCGCTTTCGCTGTCCGGGGGCACGAGGCGCAGGCCCTCGGGCAGCTCTCCGGGCCGGGGGGCATCGGGGTCGAGGAGGAGGTGCGAGACCAGCCCCTCCATCCGCAGGAGCCGCTGGGCCTGACCGATGTCGATGAGCCCGGTGCCGGGCGGGATGCCCTGGGCTTCGCGCAGCGGCGGGAGATCGGCCCCCTCCATCCGGGCCAGCGTCTCGGGGGCGGCGAAGATCAGGCCGGGCGCGGTGAGGAAGGGCAGAAGCGCATCGCCCTCGCCGAACTCGACCTGCTGGGCCGGGGCCGGAAGGGTCAGCGGCTCGATCCCGATGAGCCGGAGGCTGCGGCGCTCGTCGATGCGCACCCGCCCCTCGATCACCGGCGAGACGCGCCAGCCCGCCCGGCGCAGGTCCACATAGGTCTCCTGCGGGATCGGCCCTTGGGCCGTGATGCGGGCCAGCCGGTCCTGCCCGAGCGTGGCCGCGGCCTCGGCGTAGCTGGCCCGTGCCTCGGCATTGATGGCCTGAACCCCCGACCAGAGGGCGGTGGCGAGGGCGAGCCCGAGAAGCAGCATGGCCAGTTGAAGCGGACTGCGCCGCCAGTGCGAGAGCAGCGCCGCGAGCGCGACCCTCATGCCACCCGACCCGCCGAAAGCTGCAACCGGCCGTGGAGCCGCCCCGCGAGCCGGGTGGAATGGGTGACCATCAGAAGCCCCGCTCCGGTCTGGCTGACGAGGCGCAGGAAAAGCGCCATCACCGCGTCGCCGGTCGCCTCGTCGAGATTGCCCGTCGGCTCGTCGGCCAGCACGAGGCGCGGCCGGGCCGCCAGCGTGCGGCCGATGGCCACCCGCTGCTGCTGTCCGCCCGAAAGCTGTTCGGGATAGCGGTGGAGGCAGGCCGTCAGACCGAGCGCATCGGCCAGCTCGGCCTGCCACTCGGGATCGTGCCGCCCAGCGAGCCTCGCCTGAAAGGCCAGGTTCGCGGCCACGTCGAGCGAGGGGATCAGGTTGAACTGCTGGAAGACGAGCCCCACGGTGCCGCGCCGCAGCCGGGCGCGCTCAGTGTCGCCGGCCTGCGAAATGTCGTGGCCGGCCACGACGATCCGGCCCTCGTCCGCCGAATCGAGCCCGGCCGCGAGGTGAAGGAGCGTGCTCTTGCCACTGCCGGACTCTCCCGTCAGCGCGAGGCTTTCCCCCGGCGCAAGGTTCATGTCCACGCCCGCGAGGACCTGAACCGGCCCCTCGCCCGTGGCGTAGCTTTTCCGCACTCCCTCGAGCGAGAGCAGTCTTTCCGAAGGATCGCTCACCAGCACCGTCCGCACCTTGTCCTCCGGCAGGCACCGGAGGTTCGCCCAGAGCTAGCACGGTGCGCGCCGGGTGCCAGAGGGGGATCGTCACGAGATGGTGGCCCGCGCGCCGCAGATCAGATCCGCACGAGATGGTTGTCCCAGGCGGCCGCGGCCCGCGCGAGCGGGGCGAAGCCCTCGCGGGTCAGGCGGGTGACGGCGCCGCCGCCGTCGGTGACGACGAAGCCGCCCGCGACGGGTGCCACGCCACAGGCGTCGGGGCGGGCGTGGCCCGCAACCGGCGCGCCCTCGGCGGTGAAGAGCTGGACGACCCCGCCGCGCGGCGAGGTGAGGGCGATGAGCCCCCCGGACCGGGCGATCGAGCCGGCATATCCGCGCATCGCGAAGAGATCCTCCTCGCGCGGGGGGCAGAGGCGCAGCGCCTCGCCGCGCCGATGCAGGCCCAGCAGCGGCACGGGTTCGGCGGGATCGCCCTCCCATTGCATCGCGAACGCCACCGTTCCGTCCCCGGCCAGCGCCAGATGGCGGATCGAGTTCTGACGCAGCTCCTCGGGCAGTTCGGCCTGTTCGAGGAGTGCGCCGTCGGGCGAGAGGTAGGAGAGGTTCGACCGCATCGTCTCGAGGTTAAGCTGCGAGCGGTCCTGCGGGTCGGTTTGGATGCCGCCATTGGCCACGACCAGCACCTCCGAGCCGGGCAGGCGGCGCAGCTCGTGTGGGCCCACGCCGCCCGAGGAGAACTCGCCCAGCCGGTGCCAGCCTGCCGTGTCCCAGAGGCCCACGATCCCCGCGGAACTCTCAGCCACCACTTCCGAGGTGTAGAGGACCGCGCCATCGGCGGAATAGGCGCCGTGCCCGTTGAACTGCCGACCCTCGGGCGGCGTGAGGCGGGCGCGGAGCGTGCCGCTCGCGCAGGCGATGACCAGCGCATAGGTGCCGGGCCGTCGGGCAAAGGCCACGGCCTCGGCGCGGGTCGGATGGGCGGCGGCGGCATGGCCGCGCGCGGGAAGCGGGATGGTGAAGACCGTCGCGCCCGCCTCGGTCAGGCCGAAGAGCGCGAAGGCGCCCGAGGGGAGGCGGGCGGCGGACAGGAAGGCCGGGCTGCCCGCGTCGGCCCAGCTCGGGCGGGACATGGCCGAGGCGATGAGCCCGGCAAGGACATGGCGGCGGGTGGCCACGTCAGTCTCCATCCGCGGCGTTGAAGCCCACGCTGACCCCGAGCGCGCCGCCGACCTCGGCCGCAAGCTGGTCGCGCAGGGCATGAAGGCGCTGCTGGAGGATCTCGATCCGCAACCGGCGCGAGGGATCGGCGGCGCCCTCGAACCGCGGATCATCGAGGGCCGCGGCCTGGCTTCGGGCGCGCTCGAAGCCCTCGCGGGTGCGCGGGCTGTCGGGGGCCAGTGCCAGCGCCAGCCGTTCGAGGGCGGCCAGCGACAGTTCGACATTGCGCTGGCTGCGGCCCGAGAGGCGCGCCTCGGCCCGTTCCGGGCGTGGGCGATCAAAGGTGCCGAGCGGTCGGCCGAGCCGTTGGTCGGCCGTGAACTCGAGCCCCGTCATCAGTTGGGTGAAGAGCGCCTGCCGCGCTTCGGCCTCGGTCAGGAAGCGATCGTTGCCGGGCGCGCCGGCCGAGAGCATCAGGGGCGCGAAGCTCTCGCGCCAGTCGGTCTCCAGCTCGACCGCCATGCGGGCAAGATCGGCCGCCGTGGCGCGCGTGAGGGCGCAGGCGGGCTCGCTCGCAAGGGCCGGATCGTAGAGCAGCCGCTCGAGCGCGAAGAGCCCGCGCGCCGCGACCGAAACTTCGGCGAAGCGTTCGGGTTCGAGGAGGGCCGGGTCGGCCGCCTCCAGAAGCCGGGCCTGCGTGCGCGCGCCGCTGCCCTTGGGGTCGGGCCAGAAGGCGATTGCGAGCGCGCGTCCGTCGGTCTCGGCCGGGCCGAGCCGCAGATGCGAAATGCCCATCCAGGCGTCGAACGCCGCATTCCAGGACGGACGCAGGGTCTCGGGGCGGCAGTCCGCCCGCGCGGCTTCATTGAGCGCCGCGGTGGCGGCGGTGAAGGCCGCGTGGCCCGGAAGGACCGTCTCGGACAGCGCCTCGGGCAGACCGGCCCGCGCGCCCGAGCCGAGGAAGGGCAGGGCAAGGAGGGCCAGGGCCGCGATGGACGTCCGCCACGGGTGCCGCATCAGAGATCCTCCACGAAGGCGACGAGGGCCGCACGGTCGGGGGCGGGCAGGGCCATGACGCGCGCGCGGGCGGCCTCGGCTTCGCCGCCGTGCCAGAGGATTGCCTCGAGGATCGTCCGCGCGCGGCCATCGTGCAGGAAGTTGGCGTGGCCGCTCACCTGCTCGGTCAGGCCGATGCCCCAGAGCGGCGCGGTGCGCCACTCGCGCCCCGTGGCCCGGCCCTCGGGGCGGCCGTCCGCCAGCCCCTCGCCCATGTCGTGGAGCAGCAGATCGGTGTAGGGCCAGATCAGCTGGAAGCTCTGCTCGGGCTGGTCCTTCAGCCGGTGAGTCACGAACTTGGGCACATGGCAGGCGGGACAGCCCGCCTCGTGGAAGAGTTGCTTGCCGCGCAGCACCTGCGGATCGTCCACCCGGCGCCTCTCGGGCACGGCGAGGTTGCGGGCGTAGAACGTCGTCAGTTCGAGCCCCTGCCGGTCGATCTCGAGACCGTCGCGCTTGCCTGGCTCGATCCCGTGGACCGCGGCGCGGCAGTCGGTCTGCGCCTCGGTGCATTCGCCCCAGGGCTCGGGGAAGAGGGCGTTCGCGATCCCCATGTCACCGGCAAAGGCCGAGGCGGACTGCTGCAGCACCGTGGGCGTCCCCGCCTTGAGGCCGAACCGGCCGAGCATGGGCGCATCCGCTTCGGCGGACCAGGTGATGCTGGGCCGGCCCGAGATGCCGTCGCCGTCCCGATCCTCGGGGTCGGCGTGGGCCAGGATGTCGGCGGCCGGAATGGCCTCGAGCAGCCCCAGCCCGATCATCTGCGGCGTGACGCGGGGCGAGAGCATCACATCCCCTGCCATCGGGCCGTAATTCAGATCCTCGACCGAGTAGTCGGGCTTGCGCAGCGTCACCACCGTGCCGTCATCGAGCGTGACGGGCAGCTCCTGCCAGTCGATCCGCATCCGGCCCTCGGGTGCCAGACCGGGGGCGGCAAAGTCCTGAAGCTGCCCGCCATAGGTGGGTTCGGCGCTGGTGGCGATCCAGTCCTCGATGCCCTCGGGCGAGGGACCGCCGGGAACGGAAAGGCGCAGGAACATCGAGACCGCCTCATCCTCGGGCCCCTCGGGCACATGGCCGCGGCCGTCCTTCAGGTGGCAGTTCTGGCAACCGCGGGCGTTGTAGAGCGGGCCGAGCCCGTCCGAGGCCTGCGTCGAGGAGGGGGCCGCCACCCACAGCTTGCGGAACAGCCCGTTGCCGAGCTTGAAATCCATCTCGCGCTCGAACGGCATGTTGCCCGAGGATTGCGAGAAGGCGTCGGCCGTGTCGCGGGCGCGCACGCTGGCCGCGCCGCCGGGCAGCGCCTCGAAGGGCTCGGGCTTCGAGAAATCGACGGGCGGTGCGAGAACGGCCGCAATCCGGGCGGTCTCGGCGGCCGTGCGGGGCAGGATGGTCAGGTTCGGCGGATCCAGAGGCTCGGCCGCGGCGGGAAAGGCGATGATCACCAGCAGGGCAGGCAGACGGGACATGAGGCGGGTTCCTTTCCCCGCCTGTCTCGCGCCATTTCCTGAGTCTTTCAATCGAAAATGTGGGCCGCGCGCAGCGCCCGCGCCGCGCACCCGGCTCAGTCGGCCTTGTCGGCGGATTTCGCGTTCAGAAGCCCGTAGTTCTGTTCGCCGATCGTGCCCATCAGGTCGAGCTGGGTCTCGAGATAGTCGATATGGCCCTCTTCATCGGCCAGAAGTTCCTCGAACAGGTTCTTGGTGACGTAGTCGCCGACCTTCTCGCAATGATCGCGCGCCTCGCGGTAGAGGTTGCGGGCGTCATGCTCGGCCGCGAGGTCGGCGTCGAGCGTCTCGCGCAGGTTCTGGCCGATGCGCAGCGGGTCGAGCCGCTGGAGGTTCGGGTGCCCCTCGAGGAAGATGATCCGCTCGATCAGCTTGTCGGCGTGGTGCATCTCTTCGATGCTCTCGGACCGCGACTTCGAGGCGATGCCGCCAAAGCCCCAGTCTTCCTGCAGCCGGTAATGCAGCCAGTACTGGCTGACGGCGGTGAGTTCCGAGCGGAGGGCTGCGTTCAGATAATCAATGACTTTTGCGTCACCCTGCATTCCCGTTCATTCCTGCGTTTGTGGCGCGACGGAGGTCGCGCAGGTTCACTGGCACCTCAAAACTGTCGCACTTCCGCATCGTGTCAAGAAAATGGGGCATGCAGCCGCCGCAGTCGGCCCGCTTGCCGAGGGCGCGGTAGATCTTGCCGGGCGTGACGATGGTCTCGGGGTCCGAGGCCCGCATCCAGTCGATGGCCGAGCGGATATCCTTGTCGGTGATGCCCATGCAGTGGCAGACGATCATCATTCTCTCCCGGCAGGTCTGGGTGCCGATTTAGCCGGGGCGCTTGGCGGTGACGTTGCGCCCCGGCAAGGTCAGGGGTTACTGGAAGACGGCGTTCGGATCATCGAGGCTGTCCGAGCCCTCGAACTCGATCTTCGCGAGCCCGAGAGCGGTGGTGGCCCGTTCGATCGAGGCGGTCTGGGTGACCAGCGCATCGACGGCGCCCATGATCAGCTCTTCGCCCCGCTTGTTGCCGGGCGCGAGCATCTGGTCGTAGGCCATGCCCTCTGCGGCGGCCGTCCGCAGCGCGTCGAGCCGCTCGAGCGTGGTGTCGAGCTGGCCCCGGAGCACCTCGTCCAGTCCGGTATCGGCCTCGGCCACGAGGTCCGAGAGCGACGGGCCCTCGACCCGGCTTCCGTCCACGCGCTCGTAGCGGCCGAGATAGACGTTCCGAATGCCGAGCCCGTCGTAGTAGTGGCTGTTGTGGGTGTTGTCCGAGAAGCAGTCATGCTCTTCCTCGGGGTCGTTGAGCATCAGGCCCAGCTTCATCCGCTCGCCCGCCTGCTCGCCGTAGGAGAGGCTGCCCATCCCGGTCAGCATGGCCTGAAGCCCGGCCGCGGGATCGGCGCTTACCGCCTCGCGCGCAGCGCCGCCCTCGGACCATTGCGCCACCATATATTCGAGGTCGCTGACCAGAAGGTCCGTGGCGGCCAGCAGATAGGCGCCCCGCCGGTCACAGTTGCCCCCCGTGCAGGCCCCGCCCGAGGCGTAATCGGTGAAGGGCCGGTTGCCGGCGCCCGCCTCGGTCCCGTTCAGATCCTGCCCCCAGAGCAGGAACTCGATGGCGTGATAGCCCGAGGCCACGTTCGCCTCGATCCCGTCCGCCTCGTGCAGCGTCCCGGAGATCAGCGCGGGGGTGATCTCGGTCGCATCCACCTCGGTCCCCGACAGGGTGAAGGTCGGCGTCGCGATCACGTTCAGCGTGGCGAGGTCGTTCTCCTCGGTCGCGCCGCCGTGGGTCGGATCCACATAGTCGATCAGCCCCTCGTCGAGCGGCCAGGCGTTCACCTTGCCTTCCCAGTCGTCCACGATCGGGTTGCCGAAGCGGAAGGCCTCGGACTGCTGGTAGGGCACGCGCGCGGCGATCCAGGCCGTGCGCGCGGCGGCCAGCGTCTGCTCCGAGGGCTGGGCCACGAGCGCCTTCACGGCCATCTGCAGGTCCCGCGCGGTGGCAAGGCTGTCGCCGTAGGTGGCTTCGGCGATGTCCGCGTAGGTTTCCACCACCTCGGCCCGCTCCACTGCAAGCGCGGGAAGCGGCAGGAGCGCGCAGGGTGCGGTGGCGGCGAGGGCGAGAAGACGTGATTTCATGGCTGCTCTCTGGCTGGAGGGGGCGGGAGGCGGGGCCGTCCCGCGCCCGGACGTCACTTGGTCAGAATCAGTTTGCCGGCGCGGGTGATGCGGAGGCAGTAGATCTGCCCGTCGAGGAGGATGCGGGCCTGGGCTCCGCCGTCGGTCAGCGCGCGAGCGTCGTGGACCGGAATCCCGGCCTCGATCAGCTCCATCGGATCGGTCATCGCGTTCATGCCAGGCGCTCCATGCGGTCGAAAAGCGAGGTGAGGGTGGAGCCGGCGGGCAGGAACCCCTCCAGCGCCTGGCGAAGCAGTTCGTTGAAGCCCGGGTCGGGCAGCGGTCGCATCATGGAACCTCCGTATCTGGCTGAAGGACTCCGGGCTGACCCTCTTGGGCTGGCTTGGACATTGGGGAAAGGTGACTGAATTAGTGGGTCATGTAAAGGCTGATTCTTTCTCTCGGAATAACTCCGCCCGCGACATAGTGGACCCTGTTGGCTTGCCGCCACATCTCACCGTCCGGCGGATTGCGGCGCGGGGATGGCTTTCCCATATCGCCCTCAGAAGCCAGCAGGAGGGAGCCGGAGATGAAGGACGCCGGATTTCTGCAGAACCGTGAACGCGGGATGCCGATGGTGAGGGGCCGTGTCCCCGCCTTCCCCGAAGCCGCTTCCAAGGGCTGTTGCGGTGACGGCGGACTGGCCGATCTGATCGCGGGGTTCCTCCTGGGTGATCCTGCGCGCTGCGCTGTGGCCGGGGCGGCCGCGCGCAAGGGAATCGTATCCCTGTCCTGCATGCTGGCGGGCCATGCCTGGGCCGACTGGCAGGACGGTGGAGGGGCGCCTCCGGCGCGGTCCGACGGATCTGCGGGGCTGGAGGAGGACGGCGGCGGATCGGCCGACGGGCTGTGCGAGCGGCTGTTGCAGGCGATGGTGGCGGGTGCCAAGGCGGGGGGGCGCGTCAGCCGCGAGGAGCGCAGGTTCATCCACCGGCGGCTGCGCGAGCTGGATCTGGAATGCGAGGCGCAGGCGCTGATCGCGGCCGAACTCGAGGCGCCGCTCGATGCGCGGCGGATCGCCCGCCTTGCGCGCAGCACCGAAGAGGCGGCGAGCATCTACGCGGCCTCGCTGCTCGCGGCGGGCCGTGGCGGCGGCGAAGGCAACGTCTATCTGGCCGATCTGGCGGGGATGCTGCAGCTGGACGCGGTGCTGATCACCCACCTGCAGCGGCGGGTGGCCAGCGCCGGGTCATTCGCGCTTCGTGAATGACGGGCCGGGCCGTTCAGCCCGGCACGCCGCCCGTGGCCTCCGTCACCTCGTCGGCGGCATCCTTGACCAGCGCGCCGAAGCGGTTGCTGTCGGACAGGCTGACGCGGAAGGCGGGGCCCGCGAGCGAGATGGCGGCCACCGGCTCGCCCAGGCTGTTGAACACGGGCGCTGCGACGGCGCGGATGCCTTCGGCGCTTTCCTGATCGTCCACCGCATAGCCGCGGTCGCGCGTGCGCGACAGGTCACGCATCAGGGTCGAGGCCGAGGTGATGGTGAGCGAGGTGAACTTGCCCAGCCCCTCGCGCTCGAGGATCGCCTGGACACGCTCTTCGGGATACCAGGCCAGCAGCGCCTTGCCGACGGCGGTCGCGTGCATCGGCCCCGAAGATCCTTCGGGAAAGAAGGCGCGGATCGCCTGCCTGGTCTCGACCTGCGACAGGTGCATCACCCGGCCGTCGGCTTCGATACCCAGAGCCGCCGTCTCGCCCGTGGCCCGCATCAGGCGCTCCATCGGCAGGCGGGCCCGCTCGACGAACTTCGCGCGCCGCAGGAAGGCCGAGCCGATGCGGAAGGCGCCGCCGCCGATGTGCCAGATCTGGCCCTGCTCCTCCATCTCGATCATCTGGTGGGCCTGAAGCGTGACCAGGGCGCGATAGACGGTGGCCGCGGCCTCTCCGCTCTCGGCGGCGAGTTCCGACAGCGTCATGCCCTCGGACTGGCTGAGCAATCGCAGCATCGCCAGCGCCCGGTCGAGCGACTGGACGGTGTTCTGTTCGGTCTTGTCCTCGGCCGCCTTGGGCCGACCTCGGGCGCGGCGGGTGGTGGCGGGGCTCGTCTGGACCATGTTCGGCGCCTCCGTCTGCTGGGTCACGCAAAAAAGCGTTCCGTCCCATGAAAAATGCTGCAGCTGCACTTTGCAAGCGCGAATGCGGCCGGGACGGCATCCGGGGCACGTTCGCGCCGATCGGATCACGCACGGAGGCCGGCCTGCGCGATGCGTGGGCAGGAAAAATGTTCTTGGTGCATGATGAAGCCTTCCGAATTACACTTTTCGGGCGACTCCATGGAACTGGAACAGGAGTCGGAAGTTGTAGATGGCGAGTCATTGCATCTGGGGGGAGGCAAGATGATCGACCAGTGTTCCTTGCATGTAACCGATCTGGAGCGGTCCCGCTCCTTCTATGACGCGGCATTGGGCCGGCTCGGCATCCCGACCGGCCGTCCCGAGCGCAGCGGCGTCCACTGGGCCCGTGAGGGCGGGGAAGCCTTCTCGATCAACGCGGTGCGGCCCGGACACAACGGCCGACAGGTGCGCGAGGCGCATCTGGCCTTCGTGGCGCGATCCCGCCCGGCGGTGGATGCGTTCCACGCCGCGGCGCTGCGTGCGGGAGGTCGGAACGACCGGGAGCCGGGCCTCCGCCCCGAGTATCACCCGAACTATTATGCGGCTCTGGTGCTCGATCCCGATGGCCACAGGATCGAGGCGGTCTGCCACGTTCCCGACTGAAGCCGAGGCGCCTGGGGTCAGGCGCCTCCTTTCGTTCGCGGCGCAGGGAGATCCGCGCCGTGTCCTCTGCCCGAAACCCTTGCGGGGACGGGCGACCGCGGCGCGGCGGCCCGCCCGTCAGCGATCGGCGATCATCCAGGGCTCTTCGAACCAGTGTTCTTCCAGATTGTCGCCCGGACCGATGCGGTCGAGGACGGCAAAGAGACCCGGTTCGGCAAGCGGCGTAAGGACGCCGTGCCATGTCCCGCGGTGCAGGTTGATGCCCTGTCCGGGGGCGGTGAGGAAGGCCCGCGGCGTGCCGGGCGCCCCGTCCGCATCCGGAGCCACGATCACGAGAAACGGATGTTCGGTCATCGGCAGAAAGGCTTGCGAGCCCTCGGGGTGGCGCTCGACCATCTCGAGCCGGTAGGGCAGCCGGCGCGGCTCTGCGCGAAAGATCGAGAGGCCGGCGCGTCCCGAAGCGCCGAAGTCGAGGCGGGCACGGTCATGCCAGCGGCCACAGAGGCCCTGGTTGATGAGCCGGTCCGGGGCGCCCTCGGCGGCGAGGAGATCGCCGAAGGGGGCGAAGGCTTCGGCCGACAGGGGTTCGGGGCGGATCGGGTGGCGGGACATGGAAGCTCCGGTTGGAGGGGAAGGCGGGGGGCTGTCTGCCCCCCGGCCCGGCTGCGCCGGGCTCCCCCCGAGGATATTTGGGCCAGAATGAAGGAGGCTCAGCGCCCGAAGGCGCCGGGGCCACGCAGTTTCGCGTGGCGGTTCACGTCCTTGTAGAGAAGGTAGCGGAACGGGCCGGGGCCGGCCGCGTAGCAGGCCTGCGGGCAGTAGGCGCGCAGCCACATGAAGTCGCCCGCCTCGACCTCGACCCAGTCGCGGTTGAGCTTGTAGACCGCCTTGCCCTCAAGGACGTAGAGCCCGTGCTCCATCACATGGGTTTCCTCGAAGGGAATGAGGCCCCCCGGCTGGAAGGTGACGATGTTCACATGCATGTCGTGGGCCAAATCGGCGGGATCGACGAAGCGCGTGGTGGCCCAGCGGCCGCCGGTGTCGGGCATGGGGCGCGGGGCGATCTCGCGCTCGTTGGTGACGAAGGCGGCGGGCGGGGCCACGCCGGCGGCGGGTTCGTAGAGCTTGCGGATCCAGTGGAAGCGGGCCGGCTCGTGGCTGCCGTTGTGCAGCCGCCAGCGGCAGCCGGCGGGGATGTAGGCGTAGCCGCCCGGCCCCAGCTCGTGCTCCTGCCCGTCGAGCGAGAGCCAGATCTCGCCGTGGGTGACGAAGAGGACCGACTGGGCCCCGGCCTCGGGGTCGGGCGCGTCCGAGCCGCCGCCGGGGGCGACCTCCATCACATATTGCGAGAAGGTCTCGGAAAAGCCGGTCATGGGCCGGGCGATCAACCAGAGCTTCGTGTGGGTCCAGCCGGGCAGGGCGCTGGTGACGATGTCCGAGAAGACGCCGCGCGGGATGAAGGCGTAGGCGTCGGTGAAGACGGCCCGCCCGGTCATGAGCTGGGTCTGGGGCGGCAGGCCGCCGGTGGGAGCGTGGTAGGAGGTCATTTCAGCATGTCCTGGAGCCGGAGTTCGGCGATGCGTTCCACCTGCCGGCAGGCGGTGGAAAATTCGGTGGCGCTGTCGTTGGCGAGGCGGGTCTGGAAGGCGGCGAGGATGCCCGCCTTGTCGTGGTCGCGCACCGCGATGATGAAGGGGAAGCCGTGTCGGGCGACATAGTCTCCGTTGAGGGCGGTGAAGCAGGCCCGCTCGTCATCCGTCAGCGCGTCGAGGCCGGCGCTTTGCTGCTCGGCGGAGGAGGCGGCCGTCAGCCGCCGCGCCTGGGCGAGCTTGCCGGCGAGATCGGGGTGGGCCTTGAGCACGTCGAGCCTCTCGGCGGGGGCGGCCGTGCGGAAGGCGCGTGCGAGCGCGTTGGCAAGGCCCGCGGCGCTGTCATGGGCGGGTCCGAGTTCCAGCTCGAAGGCGCGCTCGGCCACCCAGGGGGAATGTTCGTAGATCCCGCCGAAGCGGGCGACGAAGCTCTCGCGGTCCATCCGCGAGGGGCGCGGGCGGCGGCGGTGAGGGTGGACCGCGCGCCAGTGGCGGGCGATGTCGCCGCGGCGCGGGAACCAGACGCCGTCATGCCCGCGCGCGTAGTCGAGGAACCGCTTCAGCCCCGCGATCTTGCCGGGCCGCCCGATCAGTCGGCAATGGAGGCCGATCGAGAACATCTTCGCCTGACCCGCGCAGCCCTCGGCGTAGAGCGTGTCGAAGCTGTCGCGCAGGTAGGTGAAGAACTGCTCGCCCTCGATGTAGCCGGGGGCGGTGGCGAAGCGCATGTCGTTGGCCTCGAGCGTGTAGGGGATCACGAGCTGGTCGCGTTCGCCCGCCTCGATCCAGTAGGGCAGATCATCGTCGTAGGTGTCCGAGATCCAGTCGAAGCCGCCCTCTTCTGCGGTGAGCCGCACCGTATGGATCGAGCAGCGCCCCGTGTACCAGCCGCGCGGGCGCTCGCCCACCACCTCGGTGTGCAGGCGGATCGCCTCGGCAATCTGGCGCCGCTCTTCCTCCTCGGGCATGTCGCGGTGCTCGACCCATTTCAGCCCGTGCGAGGCGATCTCCCAGTCCGCCGCCTTCATGGCCGCCACCTGCTCGGGTGAGCGGGCGAGGGCCGTGGCCACGCCATAGACCGTCACGGGGATGTTCAGGCCGGTGAAGAGCCGGTGCAGCCGCCAGAAGCCCGCGCGCGCGCCGTAGTCGTAGATCGATTCCATGTTCCAGTGGCGCTGGCCCGGCCAGGGCTGCGCGCCGGCGATGTCCGACAGGAAGGCTTCCGACTGCGCATCGCCGTGCAGGAGGCAGTTCTCGCCGCCCTCCTCGTAGTTCAGCACGATCGAGACGGCGATCCGGGCGCCGCCGGGCCAGGCCGCATCGGGCGGATTGGGACCATGACCGCGCATGTCTCGGGGGTATCGGTTCATCGGACGCTCCTTGTTCCCGCAGCGCGGGGCCTGCGCAGGAAAGCGGGAAGCGGAGGCGCCCGCAAGTGCTTGCGCAAGATCGTGCGCCCTTTCGCGTGCCGTCGCGCGGCGACGCCTCATCTGGCGATCGCATCCGGCGGCGAAAGGCGGCACTCTGCCCCGGACAATGGAGGATCCGATGGGACGACTGACGACACATGTGCTGGATACCGCGACGGGCCGCCCGGCCGCCGGTGTGAGGATCACGCTCTACCGGCTGTCCGGCGCGGGCCGGGACAGGATCGGCGATGCGACGACGAACGTGGATGGCCGCACCGACGGGCCGCTGCTCGAGGGCGCGTCCATGGCGGAGGGGAGCTACGAGCTGGTCTTCGCGGCCGGAGATTACCTGCGCGGCACGGGGCAGGCGGGATCCGGCGTGCTCTTCCTGGACGAGATCCCGATCCGCTTCGGCATTTCGGATGTCTCGGGGCATTACCACGTGCCTCTCCTGCTCGCGCCCTACGGCTATTCCACCTATCGCGGCAGTTGATCCTGGCCCATGCCGCTGCTCCTCCGGGGTTCTGTCCGGCAATAAGTCGCACCTTCCGAGGGGGGTGTCCGATCAGGTTGACATTGCGCATGTAAGGGAATCGTTACAGGGTCATGGTGTTGAGAATTCGGTAAGGGCACCGGGCGGCAAGTGGCGCACGCACAAGCCAGCGGGATCTGCCGTTTTCGAAAGCCAGCGTGCAGGCCCTACACGCATCGAGGAAGCATATTCGGGAGAGTACCAAGTGACCGATGATCCGAAAAAGGTCTGGCCGAGCGGCCTGACGGTTGCCGAAGCGGAAGAGGTGCACAAGCAGCTCATCCTTGGCACCCGCGTGTTCGGCGGCATGGCCCTGATCGCGCATTTCCTGGCGGCGGCGGCAACGCCGTGGCTCGGCTGAGGGAGAAGTAAAGATGAACAACTCGAAGATGTGGCTGACGGTCAATCCGAACCTCGGCATTCCGCTGCTGCTGGGTTCCGTGGCTCTCGGTTCGGTGGCCGTCCATGCGGCCGTCCTGACCACGACCCCGTGGATCGCCGACTACTACCAGGGCTCGGCACCGCGCGCTGTCGTGGCGGTTCCGGCGGAAGAGGCCGTCGCTGTCGAGGAAGTGGCCGCGGTCGAGGAAGCCGCTCCGGCAGCCGAGGAAGTGGCTCCGGTCGAGGAAGCGGCTGTCGAGGAGGCCGCTCCGGTCGAGGAAGCCGCCGCTCCGGTTGAGGAAGCCGCCGCTCCGGTCGAGGAAGCCGCCGCTCCGGCCGAAGAGGCCGCTCCGGTTGAGGAAGCCGCCGCTCCGGCCGAAGAGGCCGCTCCGGTCGAGGAAGCCGCCGCTCCGGCCGAAGAGGCCGCTCCGGTTGAGGAAGCCGCCGCTCCGGCGGAAGAGGCTGCTCCGGTTGAGGAAGCTGTCGTGGCGGAAGAGGCGGCTCCTGCCGCCGAGCCGGTTGCCGAAGCCGCGGCCGCCGAGGAAGCTGCTCCGGTGGCGGAAGTGGCCGCCGCTCCGGCAGCCATGTCGCTGGTGGACATCGCCGCCAAGCTGAACGCGCTGGGCTACTCGGTCGAGTCGGTCTCGAAGACCGAAGGCGGCTATGTCGTCAACATGACCGACGCCAACGGCATGCCGGTTGCGGCGACCCTGGACCCGGTCACCGGGCTGCCGGTCGTGCCGGTCGCGCAGTAAGCGCCTGCGAACGGACTGGAAGAGGCCGCCCGAGAGGGGCGGCCTTTTTCGTTTGCGCCGTATCGCTGTCCGCCCCCGCGGGCTGATCCGGTATACCTTGGCATACCGGGCTTTTCTCCAGCGGGCTTTTCCGCTATGCGGGGCGTGATCAATCATTCCGGGAGCCTCACCATGTCGAAGATCAAGGTAGCCAACCCCGTCGTCGAACTCGACGGCGACGAGATGACCCGCATCATCTGGGACTTCATCAAGCAGAAGCTGATCCTGCCCTACCTCGACATCGACCTGCATTACTACGATCTCGGCATCGAGGAGCGCGACCGCACCGAGGACCAGATCACCATCGACGCGGCCAACGCGATCAAGCAGTACGGCGTCGGCGTGAAATGCGCGACCATCACCCCCGACGAGGCGCGGGTCGAGGAGTTCGGCCTGAAGTCGATGTGGAAAAGCCCGAACGGCACCATCCGCAACATCCTCGGCGGGGTGATCTTCCGCCAGCCGATCATCTGCAAGAACGTGCCGCGCCTCGTGCCGGGCTGGACGAAGCCGATCGTCGTCGGCCGCCACGCCTTCGGCGACCAGTACCGCGCCACCGACTTCCGCTTCCCCGGCAAGGGCAAGCTCACGCTCAAGTTCGTGGGCGAGGACGGCACGGTGATCGAGCGCGAGGTCTTCGACGCGCCGGGCTCGGGCGTGACCATGGCGATGTACAACCTCGACGAGTCGATCCTCGACTTCGCGCGGGCCTCGATGAACTACGGGCTGAACCTCGGCTGGCCGGTCTATCTCTCGACCAAGAACACCATCCTCAAGGCCTATGACGGCCGCTTCAAGGACCTCTTCCAGAAGGTCTATGAGGAGGAATTTGCCGACAGGTTCAAGGCCGCGGGCATCACCTACGAGCACCGGCTGATCGACGACATGGTGGCCTCGGCGCTGAAATGGTCGGGCGGCTATGTCTGGGCCTGCAAGAACTACGATGGCGACGTGCAGTCGGACACGGTGGCGCAGGGCTTCGGCTCGCTCGGGCTGATGACGAGCGTGCTGATGACGCCGGACGGCAAGACGGTGGAGGCCGAGGCCGCGCATGGCACGGTGACGCGGCACTACCGCCAGCACCAGGCGGGCAAGGAGACCTCGACCAACTCGATCGCCTCGATCTTCGCCTGGACGGGCGGGCTCAAGCACCGGGCGAAGCTCGACGACAACGCGGAACTCATGCGCTTCGCCGAGACGCTGGAGCGGGTGACGGTGCAGGCGGTCGAGGACGGGTTCATGACCAAGGATCTCGCGCTTCTGGTGGGGCCGGACCAGAAGTGGCTGACGACGATGGGCTATCTGGAAAAGGTGGACGAATATCTCGACCGCGCCCTCGGCGCCTGAGATGCGCCGAAAGCCGGGGGGCTGTCTGCCCCCCGGACCCCCCGAGGATATTTTTCCAGAGTGAAAGTGCGAAGGGGCCGGCCTTCCGTGGGGCATCGCTTGTGCGGCCGTTCCGGCTGATGTTTGCGAGGGACGTGGCTGTTGGGGGGGCTTTGCAGACGGGGCGGGGCGCGTGGATCAATCCAGTCCTGCAACGTGCGCCCTGAGACGGACCAGCGCCAGCACCGTATCCACCGTGGGCGTCGGCAGCCCGAGAATGCGCCCCAGTTCGGCCACCGAGCCCACCAGCGCCTCGATCTCCATCGGGCGGCGGGCCTCGAGATCCTGAAGCATCGAGGTCCGGTGCGCACCCACCGCCGCGCCGCCGTCGATCCGGCGTTCGACGTCGATGGGAAACCGCACCCCGAGCCGCTCGGCGATCTCCTGCGCCTCGAGCATCATGTTCCGGGCGACGGATCGGGTTCCGGGATCGGTGCAGAGCCGGTCGAGGGTCGCGCCGGTCAGCGCCGAGATCGGGTTGAACGACAGGTTGCCCCAGAGCTTGAGCCAGATCTCGTCGCGCAGCCGGGGCCGGACGGGCGCCTTGAGCCCTGCGGCCGTCAGCGCCTCGGACAGCCGCAGGGCGCGTTCGGACCGTTCGCCCGAGGGCTCTCCGAGCGAGAAGCGGTGGCCTTCGAGGTGGCGGACCACGCCGGGTTCGACCACTTCGGCCGCGGGATAGACCACGCAGCCCAGCACGCGGTCCGGGCCGAACCCCTGCCACTGGAGGCCGCCCGGATCGACGCTGTCCAGTCGGCGACCTTCGAAGGGACCGCCGTGACGGTGGAAATACCACCAGGGCAGGCCGTTCACGCCCGAGACGAGCGTGCCGGAGGCGCCGAGCAGCGCGGCCACCTGCGGCACCACGGCCGGGACGGAATGGGCCTTGAGCGTGAGGATCACATAGTCCTGCGGGCCAAGCTCGGCGGGGTCGGTGGCGGCGCGCACCGGCAGGGTCCGTGTCGCGTCCCCCTCGATCAGCGTGAGGCCGCGGGCCTGCATCGCCTGAAGATGCGGCCCCCGCGCGACCAGCGAGACGTCGGCGCCCGCAGCCGCGAGCCTGGCGCCGAGATAGCCGCCGATCGCGCCGGCGCCGAAGATGCAGATCCTCATGCCGGGCTCACCAGCCCGAGCTTTTCGGCCAGACCGATCCGCTGCAGCTTGCCGGTCGCGCCCTTGGGGATCTCCTCGAGCAGCAGCACGCGGCGCGGCACCTTGAAGTCGGCGAGCCGGGCGGCGCAGAAGGCGCGGATCGAGGCTTCGTCGGCGGCCATGCCCTCACGCAGGACGACGGCCGCCGCCACCTCCTCGCCCAGCCTGGGGTGGGGCAGGGCGAAAGTCACGACCTGCTGGACGGCCGGGTGGTCCATCAGCACGCCATCCACCTCGAGCGGCGAGATCTTCTCGCCACCGCGGTTGATGATCTCCTTGAGCCGCCCCGTGATCGTGAGATAGCCCTCGGGGTCGAAGCGGCCCTGATCGCCGGTGCGGAACCAGCGCTGGCCTTCGGCTTCGAAGAAGCTTGCGGCATTGGCGGCCTCGTTGGCCTCGTAGCCAGGGGTCACGTTCGGGCCCGAGATCACCACCTCGCCCAAGCCGTCGATCAGCCGGTTCCCGGCCTCGTCCGCGATCCGCACCTGCGGGCCGGCCGGCAGGCCCACCGAGCCGGGCTTCTGCGCGCGCGGCGGCAGCGGGTTCGAGGTCATCTGGTGGGCGGCCTCGGTCATGCCATAGGCCTCGATCACCGGGGCGCCGAAGGTCGTCGCGAGCGCCTCCATCACCTGCGCGGGCAGCGAGGCCGAGGAGGAGCGGATGAATCGCAGGGGCGCGCGTTCGATCGCATCGGCGTTGCGGGCGGCGCGGGCGAGGATCGCCTGGTGCATCGTGGGGACGGCCGTGTACCAGGTCGGGCGGGCGGTCTCGAGCCAGCCGAAGAACTTCAGCGCGTCGAAGCCCGGGGCGCACCAGACGGAGGCACCGGCCGCGAGGCTGGCGGCCACGGAGGCCACGAGCCCGTGGATGTGGAACAGGGGCATCATGTTGAGGCCGCGATCGTGGGCCGTCAGCGCCAGCGAGGTCGCGACATGATGGGCCGAGGCCGCGAGGTTGCGGTGCAGGAGCGGCACGATCTTGGGCCGCGAGGTGGTGCCGGACGTGTGCAGGATCAGCGCCACGTCGCGCGGCCGGGCCGTGTCACGGTCGGGCTCGCCGGGGGCGACGCTTTCGGCCCGCAGCGAGAACCAGCCCGCCGGATCGGCCGCATCATGGCCAAGCCGCAGGACGGCAAGGCCCAGGCGGAGGGCCGCGGTGAGCGCGGGGCCGTCATATCCCTCGGGCAGGACGATGGCCCGGGCGCCGAGATCCGACAAGTGGAACTCGAACTCCTCGAGCCTGTAGCCGGGGTTCAGGGGGGCCGTCACCGCGCCTTGCGCGATGGCCACGAAGGCCGTGGCCATCTCGGGCCCGTTCGGCAGCACGATGGCCACGCGGTCGCCGCGGCCCACCCCCGCGGCGTGAAGCGCCGCCACGGAATGGCTCGCCAGATCGCGCAGGCCGCCGTAGGTCAGCCAGGGCCGGTCGGGGGCGCCCACGGCCAGGCCGTCGTTGCGGTGGAAGGCGAAGAGGTCCGACAGGCTTGCGGTCATGGGCTGTTCCTTTGACAGTCGCGGGGGCGTGGGTCGCCCTCTGGCGCGCCGCCATCGGGGCGCGGTCACGAACCATCTCGCGCCGCAATCGCGGCGCGGTCAAGGGAGCATCCTCGCTGCGCGGCAGCGACACCGGACCGCCTTGGCCCTGGCGAAGGCAGGGGATCAGACCACCTCGACCCGCAGCGCGCCGAGCCCGTCGATGTGGGCCTCCATCACGTCGCCGCGCACCACGGCACCCACCCCTGCGGGGGTGCCCGTCAGGATCACGTCGCCCGCCGCCAGCGCGAAATGGCGCGAGAGGACGGCGATCATCTCGGGCACCTTCCAGATCATCTGGTTGAGGTCGCCTTCCTGACGCAGTTCGCCATTGACCGTCAGCGCGATGCGCCCCGCCTGCGGGTGTCCGGTCGCCGAGGCCGGATGGACGGGGCCCACCGGCGCGGAATGTTCAAAGGCCTTTCCAACCTCCCAGGGCCGGCCGGCCTTCTTGGCTTCGGCCTGCCGGTCGCGCCGCGTCATGTCGAGGGCCACCGCATAGCCCCAGACATGGCGCATGGCCTCGTCCACCGGGATGTCCGTTCCGCCAGAGCCGAGCATCACCGCCAGTTCGACCTCGTGATGCACGTCCGAGCTTTCGGGCGGGTAGGGGAAGCGGCCGGACGGATCGAGGTTGTCGGGGTTCTTCTGGAAGAAGAAGGGCGGCTCGCGGTCGGGATCGCCGCCCATCTCGACGGCATGGGCGGCGTAGTTGCGGCCGATGCAGAAGACACGCCGCACCGGGAACATCGCGTCGGTGCCGACGACGGGCAGGCAGGGCACGGCGGGCGGGGCAAAGACATGGGCAGGCATCGGATCTCCTCGGTGGTCGCGCTTGGTGCAGGATGGGGCAGGGCCTGCGAGGGGCCCGGGGCGGGTCACAGGCTCGCCATGGCCTCGGCCGCAATGGTGAACGAGCGCCGGCGGGCCTCGGGGTCGTGGATCTGGCCGGTGAAGATCACCTCGTCGGGCCGGTGCCGTTCGATCAGTTCGGCGAGCTGGCGCCGCACCGTCTCGGGGCCTCCGGTGGCCGAAACCGCCAGCGCCTGATCGACAAGGCGCAGCATGGCGGGCTCGACATGGGCCGCGATGTCCTCGACCGGGCGGGGCAGCTTGCCCGGCCGGCCGCTGCGCAGATTGGCAAAGGCAAGCTGGGCCGAACTGCGGAGATAGCGGCCCTCGTCGTCATCGGCTCCGGCAAAGATGTTGATCGCGATCATGGACCGCGGCCGGTCGAGTTCGGGCGAGGGGCGGAAGGTCTGGCGATAGGCCGCCAGCGCCGTCTCGAGGGCGGGAGGGGCGAAATGCGAGGCGAAAGCGTAGGGCAGCCCGAAATGGGCGGCAAGCTGCGCCCCGTAGAGGCTCGAGCCCAGGATCCAGATCGGCACGCGCGTTCCTTCGCCCGGTACGGCCTGTATGGCGCCGGGCTCGGCCTCGCCGAAGTAGCGCTGCAACTCCAGCACATCGGCCGGGAAGTTGTCGGTCACGTCGAGATTGCGCCGCAGCGCCTGCGCGGTGCGGGCGTCGGTGCCCGGAGCGCGCCCGAGCCCGAGGTCGATTCGGTCGGGATGGAGCGTGGCCAGCGTTCCGAAGGCTTCAGCCACCATCAGCGGCGCGTGGTTCGGCAGCATGATCCCGCCCGAGCCCACGCGGATGCGCGAGGTGTGAGCGGCGACATGGCCGATCAGCACCGCCGTTGCGGCCGAGGCGATGCCCGGCATGGCATGGTGTTCGGCAAGCCAGAAGCGGCTGTAGCCGAGCGCCTCGGCGTGGCGCGCAAGCTCTGTGGTCTGGCCGAGCGCGGCGGCGATCGTGGCGCCCTCGGGCACCGGGGCAAGATCGAGGACGGAATAGGGGATCATGGCAGGTTCCTTTGCCCTTGTGCGGGCTCCGATGGCCCTCGCGCCGGGCGTGCGCCCCGGGGCGGGGCATGTGCTGCGGCCGGAACGACCGGACGGGACCTCAGCCCGGTTCGGATCTGAGGGGGCGGATTGCGGAGGGCAGAGGCTCGGGCGGTGGCCGGGGGATCGGATCGGCCTCCTCGGCCTCGGCGATGTCGATCTCGCGCTGCCACTCGCGCCACATCGAGACGAGCAGCGCCATCAGCACCGGGCCCACGAACAGGCCGACGATGCCCATGGTCTCGATCCCGCCGACAAGGCCGAAGAAGGTGGGCAGGAAGGGCAGCTTGACCGGCCCGCCGACGAGCACCGGACGGATGGTCTTGTCCACGATGAACAGCTCGATCGTGCCCCAGAGGAAGAGGCCGAGCCCCGCCCAGGGCGAGCCGCTGGCCGCGAGATAGGAGGAGGCGGCGACGACGCAGAACGGAGCGCCCCCCGGCACCAGCGCCATGAAACCCGTGATGACGCCCAGCGTCACCGGCGAGGGCATCCCGGCGATCCAGTAGGCGGTGCCGAGCACCACGCCCTCGCCCATCGCGATCAGCGTCATGCCGGTCACGGTCGAACTGATCGTGGCCGGCACCACGCGCGAGATCCTGTCCCACCGGTCGGGCAGGATGCGGCTGCCCACGCGGTCCACCTGCGCCGCGATCCGCTCGCCGTCGCGGTAGAAGATGAAGAGCGCGATCAGCATGAAGAGCAGCGTCAGCGCGAGGTGGAAGGCGAGCGTGCCCGCCGTCAGGATCCCGCGCGAGATCGTGCCGATGTTGGCGCCCGAGACGAGTTGGACCATCTCGCTGATCGCGCCCGGCTCGCCGATATAGGCGCGCCACTTCTCGCCGATCCAGGGCCCGACATGGGGCAGCGTCTCGAGCCAGACCGGCGGCGGTGCACCGAGGCTGTTGGTGTTGATCGCCCAGCCGATCCAGGACTGCAACTCACGGAAGGCATAGAGCAGCGCCATCATGACCGGGATCACAAGAAAGCCCACGATCATCATCAGCAGCAAGGCCCCAGCCCCGGCGCGGCCGATCGGCAGCGACCGCTCGAGCCTCTGCAGCAGCGGCCAGCTTGCGAAGGCGATGATGACAGCCGCCAGCACCGGCACGAGGAAGCCGTGGAAGAAATAGACCGACGCCGCCAGAATCAGCAGGAGCAGCCAGCGCGCCGCCGAAATGTCGGTGATGAGCGGCTTGCGTGCGCGTTTGAGCCGATCCTGTCGGTCACTCAGCGCTTCGGATTTCGTCTCGTTCATCGCGGTGCCGGCCGTGCCTCCCTGGTGGCGACTGGGCGCCGCCAGATCCTATTTAAGCAAAGATCGGCAGGATGCACCTCCGCAGGCGCGGTTCGAGACGAAAAAACAGGTGGCTCAGGCGGTGCGCCTGCGCTCCTGCCGCGCCGAGAGGCGGGTCATGACGCTGGGCATGACATTGGCCAGCAGGAAGTCGGGGTTGATCCGCTTGCCGCAGAACTGCGAGGCCGGCATGCGGCAGGCCCGCATCGAGCAGCATTCGGCGTTGTGCGGGCACGCCACGCCCGCCACCGAAGCCGTCAGTTGCGACAGATGCCGGAAGCCGGCATCGGCGCCGGCCTCCTTCAGCATCGACGGCGCCAGCTGCGCCAGCCCGCCGCCGATCAGGATCCGCTGCTCGGGCAGGTCCCGGCGGGCGCGCAGCGCCGCGATCAGCCGCAGCGTCTCGCGGTCATGGTCGGTCCCTTCGAGAAGGCTGGGCGCCACGACCAGCGTCGCGGTGCGCGTGGCCCTGAGCCGCCCGATCAGATCCTCGGCGCTTTCGGGGTGAAGGATCGAGGTGGACCAGCCCGCCGCGCGCAGCATCTCGCCGGCAAGCGCCGCCTCGAGGATCGGCGTCTGCCCCGGAACGGCGGTCACGGTCACCGCGCCCACGCTGTTCTGCGGGTCGGGGAGGTGGTGGATGCGCCGAAGCACCATCTGCAGGGCCGAGCAGGCAAGCGTCAGGCGCAGCCGCGTCGTGCGGTCCTCGGCCAGGTCGCGCAGCATCCGCTCGGCGCAGGTTTCGTAGAGGCGGGCAAAGTCGGCCGCCGTCGGCGCATGGGCGCGCAGCAGCGACTCGATCTCGGCGATGCGGCCGAGCGGGTCGGCCAGGAGCAGGTCACACAGCCGCGCGACCGCCTCGGCCCGGGCCGAGCGGCGGGCCGGTCCGTCGTGCAGCGGGTAGATGGTGGCGGTGCCCTCGTCCATCTCGGAGGCAAGGCTGCGGGCAGCGCAGACCTCGGAAAGGAAATGGCCCACGGTGGCGATCCTGTCGAAGGAGAGACTGTCGGTGCCCTCGGGCAGCAGGCTGCGGCCCACGGCGACGATCTGCCGGCCGTCGGTGATCCCGAGGCTGCGCAGGTCGCTTTCGGGGCAGGAGAGCTGCATGTGCCATCCGGCAAAGCGGCGCTCGGTGGCGGGTTCCTTCGCCAGCAGTTCGAACCCGGAATGGCGCCCGTCCCGCAGGATGCCGTCGAGAAGCCCGTTCACCGCATCGGCCGGCCCTTCGAGCCACTGCAGGAAGCGGCCGTCCGCATAGAAGAGCGCGCCGGTGATCTGCAGTTCGGCGTTTCGCCGGCGCGAGGCTTCGACGATGTCGATGAGATCGCCCATGGTGAGGCTGGGGGCCGCGAGGCTGCGGTAACAGCAAGAGATCAGATCCGAGCCCGCCATCGCGACCTTCGCCTCTCGTTCCTTGACCATCCCTCGCCCCTTAATGCCGTGGGGATTCAGAAACAACCTTGCCCTCGGCGCAGGCCACCGCCTGCGTCAATTCGCCTGATCCGTCTCTGTCCTGCTGCTCTCCGGGCGTTCCCGCGCCTCGGAGGATGTCGTCTTCCGGGACCTCCGGCGGCAGATGAACCTGCCCGGCGATCCGCTCGCCTCCGAACCCTGGTGTTCCAGGCGAGGGCAGGCGGTGCGGGCCATCGACGGCCGTTCCCAGCTGCATTCGCCTCACTCGCACGATGGCCGCAAGCATCGGTTCCGACAGGGATCGAGTCAAGGATCGGTCGGGGGGGTGCGTCAACATATACCTGAGATGGTCTTTTTACGCGCGGCGCGGCGCGCGCCCGCGCTGTCGCGGATGTGAGGGCCGCGACGCGTCAAACCCCTTGCGCAGCGCGGAAAACTCGGTGCCAATCAAGCCCTGCCTGAGGGAGGATGCGAATGGAGGATGCGGGGCCCGCCGCGGTGATCGTTGCCCATGGGCAGCCCTCGGACCCCGTGCCGGCGGCGGCCGAGATCGCCGCACTGGCGGCGGCCGTGGCAAGGCACCTGCCCGGCTGGCACGTGCGTGCGGCGACGCTGGCCGAGCCGGGGGCGCTGGCCCGCGCGGTGCAGGGGGCGCCGGGCGTCGTCTATCCGCTCTTCATGGCGGGGGGGTGGTTCACCCGCACCAACCTGCCACGCCAGCTGGCCGCCGCGGGCGGAGAGGGCTGGCGCCTCTCCGAGCCGTTCGGAACGGATCCGGCGGTCCGCGATCTGACGGTCGCCATCGCGCGTGAGGCCCTCGCCGTTGCTCGGGCGCCTGCGATCCTGCTGGCGGCGCATGGCTCCTTTCGCAGCAGCGCCCCGTCCGATGTCGCGCACGCCATGGCCGAACGGCTCGAGCAGGAGCTGGGCCTGCCCTGCAAGGCCGCCTTCATCGATCAGGAGCCGCGCATCGCGGAGGTCGCGCGGCGCATGCCGGAGGCGCTGTGCCTGCCCTTCTTCGCGGCCCGCGGAGGCCATGTGGTGAGCGACCTTCCCCAGGCTCTGGCCGAGGCGCGGTTCCGCGGCCCCGTGCTGGAGCCGGTGGGCCTCGATCCCCGTGCGCCCGCCCTGATCGCGCGGGCCATCGCCGCCCTTGGCACGGCAACGGGCGGCTAGGTCAGCGCATCCGTCCGCTCAGGCGGAGGCCGGATCTCGGCCTCTTCGAGTGCGGCGCGCATCCGCTGCCAGAGCGGGGGCAGGGCCTCGAGATGGGCGGTCACGGGCGCGCCGGTCCGCAACGCCTCCTGCAACTGGCGCAGGCAGCGGTGGAGCGGCCCGGTGCCGAAGGTCGAGACGGCGCCGGCCATCTGGTGAACGAGCCGCCGCGCGTCCTCGGGCGCGGGCTCCGGCCCGAGCGCGCCGAGCCGGTCGAGAATCGCCTCGCCGTCGAGGATCATCTGGCGGATGAGGGCCGACAGCGCCCCCTGGCCGATCTGCCGGGCAAGCTCGTCGAGGCGCTGGATGTCGAGCGCCTCCTCGGGCGGAGGGAGGAGCGGTTCGAGCGGCTGGCGCAGCAGGCGCAAGAGCGACTCGCGGCCGACCGGCTTTTCGAGGCAGCCGTCGATGCCGGCCCGGCGCAGCGCTTCGGGGGCCGCTGCGAGCGAATGGGCCGTGACGGCAAGGATGCGAGAGCCCGCGCTCGGACCGCCGCCGTCACGGATGCGACGGGCGACCTGCAATCCGTCGAGGCCCGGCATGCTGATATCGGTCAGGATGACATCGAAATGCCGCGCCTGCGCGGCCGTCAGCCCCTCGAGACCGCTGCGGGCCGTCAGCACCTGATGGCCGGCGCTCTCGAGGAAGTTCTGCGCGATGAAGCGGTTGATGTCGTTGTCCTCGATGAGCAGCACCGACAGCGTCTCGCCCCCTCCCCCGGCGCGCGCCGCCGCCTCGCCACGCGCGCGCTGGAGCGGCAGGCGCAGCGTGAAGCGGCTGCCGTTGCCCGGCGCGCTTTCGACGGTCAGATCGCCGCCCATGATTCGCGCCAGCCTGCGCGCGATGCCGAGGCCGAGGCCGGTGCCGCCCGACCGCCGCTCGTAACTGGCGTCGAGGGTCACGAAATCGTCGAAGATCTTTTCCTGGTTCTCGGGCGCGATGCCGATGCCGGTATCCAGCACCCGGATTTCCAGCGTCCCACCCATGACCTCGGTCTCGACGATGATCCGCCCGTTGCGGGTGAATTTCACCGCGTTGTTCAGCAGGTTGAGGATCACCTGCCGCAGCCGTGCCGGCTCGCCGTTCAGAAGGCCCACGGGGCCCGTGATCGCGCGAAGGTCGATCCGATTGCCCACGACCGCCGCGAATCCCGACTGGTTGGCGATGCACTCGGCCACCAGCCGGTCGAGGTCGTAATCCACCATCTCCGCCTCGGAGGGGCGGGCCTCCGAGCGGGCGATGTCCAGGACGGAATTGACGTGGTCGAGCAGGATCTGCGCCGAGGCGCGCAGCACCGAGACCAGCTCGCGCTGGCGCATGTCGAGGGGTGTCTGGTCGAGAAGCTCGACCGACCCCGCCAGACCGTTGAGCGGCGTGCGCATCTCGTGGCTCATGACGGCCAGAAAGTCCGCCCGCGCCTGTTCGCCCGCCAGCGCCTGATCGCGCGCCTCGGTCAGTTCGCGCTCGGCGCGGCGGCGGGCCGAGATGTCGCGCATGAGCGCCACGATGATGTCCTCGCCCTCGACACGCGCCGCGGCGAGCGACACTTCCACCGGAAACCGCAGCCCGTCGGCATGAACCGCCTCGAGTTCGAGCCGGAGTGGACCGTCGAGACGCGGATCCGAGGTGCGCAGGGCCTCGACCACGCGCGTGCGCTGTCGGCCCTGAAGTTCCGCCGGAAAGAGAAGCTCCATTGCGTCGGCGCCGCACAGCCTCTCGCGCTGATGGCCGAAGATGGCGAGGGTGGCGCGGTTGCAGTCGATGACCCGTCCGCTCCAGTCCGTGACGAGGATCGCATCGGCCGAGATGCGGAAGATCGCCTCCAGCCGGGCGCTGGCGCGCCGGGCCGCGTCCGCCTGCTCGCGCGAGCGGAGATAGAGCCGGAGAAGCTGAAGGGCGCCGGCCGACAGCACCAGCACCAGCGCGATGGTCAGCGCGACCAGCCTCATCAGCGAGTTGGCGATGATCTCTCGGTCCTCTGCCGCGCGCACCGCCTGGTCTTGGCTCGCCGAACTGGCGAGCCGGTCCAGCACCTCCTGCTGCTGTGGCAGGGTGCGGGCGAGGTCTGCCCGCCGCTGCGCGAGCGTCGCGTCCGGGGCAGGGATGAGCGCGGCGGCCTCGTCGGCGAAGGACTCCAGCCGGGCCATGTCGGCGGCGTAGCCGGGCTCCCACAGAAGGGCGCTCTGGGCCAGAGCCGCCCCAAGCTGCTGGATGGGCGCCTGCAGCGCCTCGATCGCGGCGCGCGTGTCGCCGGGCGACGCGTCGCCCTCGAGCAGCCCGGCCAGCCGCTTGAGACCCGCGTCCACAACCGCGATCTCGGCCTGCACGCCGCCCGAAGCCATGAGGTCGAGCTGCTCGAACCGCCGCCGGGCATCGAGCGCCAGCGCGAGGATGACGCTGGCGCCCGCCAGCACGACGAAGACCGCGGCCGGCAGGCGGAGCTTCTGCCAGAGTCTGGGGCCGGATTCGGCCCGCCGGACATCCGTTTCGCGTCGCGCAGCCATGACCTTACCCTAGATCAGGGCCCGAGGCCGATCCAGTCTGCAGGAGGCCGCGGCCGACGACCGGCCAAAGATGTGATCAGGGCAGGCCGCGCCGTCACACGGTATGGAGGTAGAGGTCGTAGTCCACGTCCGGGATCGTCCGCGCGACGCGGGCGTATTCCGCCTCCTTGATGGCGGTGAAGGTGCGGTGCATGTCCGGCCCCAGCGCCTCGCGCAGGAAGGCGGAATGGCGGGCCGCCGCGATCGCGCTGCGCCAGCAGGTCGGGATGGGCTGGGTGTCGCCCGGATCCTCGTAGCCGTTGCCGGTGGTCTCGGGGCCGGGGTCGATCTGCTGCTCGAGCCCGCGGCGGATGCCCGCAAGAACGGTGGCCGCCACCAGATAGGGGTTGGCGTCCACGCCGGCCGGACGGTGCTCGATCCGCCGGGCGCGGATGTCGCCCGCCGGGATCCGCAGCGCGACCGACCGGTTGTTCACGCCCCAGGTCGGCGAGACCGGCGCGTAGCTCTGGCTTGCGAAGCGGCGCCACGAGTTGGCGTGGGGGGCGAAGACCAGCATCGACTCGCCCATCGTCTCGCGCAGGCCGCCGAGCGCGTGCAGGATCGCGCGCGACCACTGGCCCTCGGTCTCCTCGACGAAGATGTTGCGTCCCTCGCGGTCGCAGAGCGAAACATGCAGGTGCATCCCCGAGCCCGCGTAGCTTTCCACGGGCTTGGCCATGAAACAGGCCGTGACGCCGTGCCGCCGCGCATGCGCCCGCACGATCCGTTTCAGCCGCATCAGATCGTCGGCCGCCTGAAGCACGTCGGTGCGGTAGTGCAGGGTCAGCTCGTACTGCCCCGGCGCATATTCCGAGATCATCGTCTCGGCCGTGATCCCGGCCTTTTCGGCGCCAGCATAGATGTCGGAGAAGAGCGGCATCATCCCGTGCAGGTGATCGACCGAATAGACCTCGGTCTTGCGGCTCATGCGGCCGTCGAGCACGTCGGCGGCCGGCTGCACCCGTTCGTCGGGCCCGCGCTCGTTGGCCAGCAGGAAGAACTCCAGCTCGAAGGCGGCGGAGGGGTAGAGGCCGAGGTCCGCCAGCGCCTCGACCTGCCGGGCGAGCGCGTGGCGCGGGTCCGAACTCATGGGCCGGCCGTCGAGGTCATACATGGACATGAAGACTTCGCCCCGCGACGGGGTGGTGCCGTGCAACGGCACCAGCGTCCCCGGGATCGGCCAGGCGCGCAGGTCGCCGTCGCCCTGATCCCAGATCAGGCCGGTCTCGTGTACATCCTCGCCGCAGATGTCGAGGCCGAGGATCGAGATCGGCAGGTGTCGCCCGCCCTTGTAGAAGGACAGAAGCTCGTGCCGCCGGATGATCTTGCCCCGCCCGATGCCGTTGGCGTCGTGCAGGATGATGTCGAAGGCCTCGATCTCGGGGTGCTGGGCCAGAAAGGCCTCGGCCTCGGCGAGGGTCGAACCGGAGGGGCTGGGTTGGTCGGTCATCGGTGCGGTCACGCGAAAAGCTCGGTCAGGATGGCGTCAAAGGCGGTGATCAGGCGGTCGATCTGGCGGTTCCGGGTGACGGGGCTCACCAGCATCATGTTGTGGAACGGTGCGATCAGCGAGCCGCGGTTCAAAAGCCCCAGATGCACCGCGGCCTCGAGGCGCGGGTGATGGGCCCGCGCGGCCTCACTCCCGTTGCGCAGCGGGCCCGGAGCGCAGATGAACTCGACCCGCGCGCCGACCCGGACGACATGCCAGGGCGCCTCGACGCGCGAGATCACGGCCGAGAGGCCCCTGGCCAGCCGGTCCGAGCCCTTCTCCATCCGGGCGTAGGCCTCGGGGGTCATCACCTCGCTCAGGGTGGCGCAGAGGCAGGCGAACTGCATCGGATTGGCCGCGAGGGTCGTGCCCATGCCGCTGTGCCCCTCGGGGCGCGCCGCGTCATAGGCGGCAAAGCGCGCGGCAAGATCCGGCGTCAGGCCCCAGACCGCGGCGGGCATCCCGCCCGCCACGCACTTGCCCACCACGAGGATGTCCGGCGACAGGCTGTGCACCCGTCCATAGCCGCCGAGGCCCGACGAAAGCGTGTGCGTCTCATCGAGGATCAGCACCGCCCCGTAGCGCCGCGAGAGCGTGCGGAGCGCGTCGTGAAAGCCCGCTTCGGGCAGCACCATGCAGGAGTTGGTCATCACCGGCTCGGTGAGGATCGCGGCGATCTCGCCCGTGGCCAGCGCCGCCTCGACGGCCCCGATGTCGTTGAACTCCACCGCGACGGCCTTCGAGGCGAGATCCGCCACCTGCCCCACGAGGCCCGGCCGCGGCCGGGTGCGCCCGCCCTCGAGCATCACCATCGTGTCGTCCACGGTCCCGTGGTAGCAGCCGTTGAAGACCAGCACCTTGCGCCGTCCGGTCACCGCCCGGGCCACGCGCAGCGCGAATCGGTTGGCGTCGCTGGCGCTGAGCGCCACCTGCCAGCGGAACTCGCCGAAGGTGCGCCTGAGAAGGCGGCCCGCCTCGAGAGCGGCGGCGGTGGGCAGCATGTAGGTCAGCCCGTGCCGCGCCTGCCGGCGGATCGCCTTCGCGACCGGCGGGGGCGAGTGGCCGAACATCGAGCCCGTGTCGCCAAGGCAGAAATCATCCAGCCTGTGACCGTCGAGGTCGATGAGATGCGAGCCCGAAGCCTCGGCCGCCACCAGCGGAAAGGGCGAGGGCCAGTCCTTCATCCAGTGCATCGGAACCCCGCCGAGCCAGCCCGAGGCGCCGCCCTGCAGCGCCGCGCGCGAACGCGGATGGGCCTGTTCGAAGGCGGCGGTCTCTCGGGCGAGGAAGGCCGCGATCCGCCCGTCGAGCACGCCGGCCGTCCGCGTCACCGCCTCGATCATGCCCCCGCCACCGGGCGGAGGATGCGGTTCACATGCCCCATCTTGCGGCCGGGCCGCGCCTCGGCCTTGCCGTAGAGGTGGATCGCGGTGTTCCGCTCCAGCGCAAGCGCGGGCACGCGCGCCACGTCATGGCCGATCAGGTTCTCCATCTCGACATCCGCAAAGCGCGAACCGTCGCCCAGCGGCCAGCCGGCCACCGCGCGGATATGCTGCTCGAACTGGTCCACCGCGCAGCCGTTCTGCGTCCAGTGGCCCGAGTTGTGGACCCGCGGCGCGATCTCGTTCACCAGAAGCGCCTCGGGCGTCACGAACAGTTCCACCCCCATGACGCCCACATAGTCGAGCGCGTTCAGGATCCGCCCGGCCAGCAGCACCGCGTCGGTGCGCTGCGAGGCGGTGAGGCGGGCGGGGACGGTGGTCGTGTGCAGGATGCCCGAGAGATGGACGTTCTCGCCCGGCTCATAGACCGCCACCGACCCGTCGCGCCCGCGCGCCGCGATGACCGAGACCTCGTGGGTGAAGCGGACGAAGCCTTCCAGCACGGCCGGCTGCCCACCCATCGCGGCAAAGGCCTCGGCCGCGTCGTCGGGCTCCATGATCCGGGCCTGCCCCTTGCCGTCATAGCCGAGCCGGGTGGTCTTGAGGATCGCGGGCGTGCCGATGCCGTGGATCGCCGCCTCGAGATCCTCGCGGGTGGCGACGGGCCGGAAGGGCGCGACCGAGAGGCCGAGGCCGGTCAGGAAGCCCTTCTCCTCCAGCCGGTCCTGACTGACGGCGAGGGCGCGACGGTTCGGATGGATCGGCTTCAGCGCCTCGAGCAGGTCGAGCGCCGAGGTCGGGATGTTCTCGAACTCGTAGGTGATGACATCGACCGCGGCCGCAAAGGCCCGCAGCGCGGCCTCATCCTCGTAGGGGGCCGTCGTGACCGCATGGGCCACGTCCGCGGCCGGCGGGTTCGCCCCCGGCTCGAACACATGGGTGCGGAAGCCCAGCCGCGAGGCCGCGACCGACAGCATCCGCCCGAGCTGGCCCCCGCCAAGGATGCCGATGGTGGCTCCGGGGTGCAGGCGGTCAGTCATCGGAAGGCTCCTCGGGGATGGAGGCGGAGAGGGCGGCGCGCCAGTCGTCGAGCCGCTGGCCGAGCGCCGGATCGGAGATCGCCAGGATGCCCGCCGCCATCAGGCCCGCGTTGGCCGCGCCCGCCGCGCCGATGGCCATGGTGGCCACCGGAAAGCCCTTGGGCATCTGGACGATGGAATAGAGGCTGTCCACGCCCGAGAGCGCCCGCGTCTGGACAGGCACGCCGATCACCGGCACCCGCGTCTTCGAGGCCATCATGCCGGGCAGATGGGCCGCGCCGCCCGCCCCCGCGATGATGACCTTGAGGCCGCGCTCGACGGCGGTCTTGCCGTAGGTCCATAGCCGATCGGGCGTGCGGTGCGCCGAGACGATCTTCGCCTCGTAGGCGATGCCAAGCTCGTCCAGGATCGCGGCGGCCTCCTTCATTGTGGCCCAGTCGGACTGGCTGCCCATGATGATCCCAACGTCCACCGCCATGCGCGACACCCCTGCACTGCCTTGAGCCGCGCACTATAGCCAGCGGCGGGCAAGGGGCAAGCGGGCGCTGCCTGAAGGGCGCGTGCGGCCGCGCGCCCGGAGAGGGGCCCTTCGCGCTTCGCGAAACGCAAGCCCTCGAACCCCGGCGGAGAGGCCAGACCGGCGGCAGACATTGCACGGGCGCAGGCCTGCGAAAGGGTCCGGCGCCGGCCCCGCGACCGCGATGTGTCAGGCGATGATGTCGGGGATGAGCTGATCCTCGATCTTCACGATCTGGTCCTTGAGGCACAGCTTCTGCTTCTTGAGCCGCCGCAGCGTCAACTGGTCGCCCCGGCCACCGGCCTCGAGCGCGGCGATTGCATCATCGAGATCACGATGCTCGCGGCGGAGCACCTCGAGCCGGATGCGCAGCATGTCTTCAAAACTCAGTTCAGGGGACGCATTCATGAATTTGACCTGTCGGGAAACTTCGCCCGTTGCGTTTTGGATGAGTCGCCGTAACACGAATATACAGATCGCGAGCGTCTGCGGGAAGAATAGTGCGCGGATCCAGATGTCGCGTTCTCTCGATTTCGAGCGGACCGTGCCGGAGGCGGGGCAGGCCCCGGCGGCAGCCGCGTTTCCAAGCCGCCAAGCCCGTGCCGACCTCGGCATCCGGGCGCGTCGCGCGGCGCCACCGGCCTTGCAAGGCGCCGGTCATCCGCCCATATCTGGGGAACGGAATGCCCGCGTGGGGTTCCGCAGAGAAATGTCGCTTGTGCAAGGACATGACGGAATGACCAAACTGACTTTCGGGGGCCATCCCTTCCTTCTCGGCTTCGAGCAGCTCGAGCGACTGGTCGAGCGGACGGCCAAGACGGCGAGCGAGGGCTATCCGCCCTTCAACATCGAGGCCGTGGCCGAGAACGCCTACCGGATCACGCTGGCCGTCGCGGGCTTCCGCGAGGATGACATCGCCATCACGGTCGAGGACCGGCAGCTTGTCGTGCGCGGCCGCCAGACCGAAGACGCGGCCGAGCGCGTGTTCCTGCATCGCGGCATCGCCTCGCGCGCGTTCCAGCGCAGCTTTGTGCTGGCCGACGGTGTCGAGGTGGCAGGGGCGAACATGGAGCACGGGTTGCTGCACATCGACCTGAGGCGGCTGGTGCCGCAGCCAATGGTGCAGACGATCCCGATCGGACGCAGCCGCGCGATCAAGGAAGGAGTCGAGCAATGAACACGCCGTTTGATTTCCCCGAAGGTATGGGCAGGCTGGTCTATGTCCGTCCGGTGCCCGTGGCCGAGCTTCCCGAGGAGGTTCAGCCGATGGCCCGGGGGCTGGACCACGTCTTCGCGGTTCATGCCGCGGACGGAGAGCGCCTCGCGCTGGTGCGAGACCGCCACCTCGCCTTCGTGCTCGCCCGCCAGAACGATCTTGCGCCGGTGAGCGTTCACTGATCCTGCGCAATCTTCGCGCCGCGCGGGTGCCGGATGACCGGGCGGCGCATGCGGCAATCCCGCGGGTTCTGCGTGCCTGTGACGGCCCGTTTTGTCGCGGCCGGCCTGATGATCGGGGTGCGCCAGGCGCGGGTCTTGTGGCGAGGGCGGGTCTTCGCGGGCCAACTCTCAGCCCGCGAGCTTTGGCCTCGTGCTCGCGGTCAGGCGGTAGCTGACCGCTTCGGCGAGATGCGGATGTCGCACGTCCTGCGCGCCGTCGAGGTCGGCGATGGTGCGGGCCACGCGCAGGATCCGATGATAGGCACGGGCCGAGAGGCCAAACCTTTCGGCCACGCGGCCGAGCAGGGCCCGTCCCTCGGCGTCGGGAGAGGCGATCTGTTCCAGCAGCGGGCCATCGGCGTCGGCGTTCACCCGGATCTGCGGCAGGCCGGCATAGCGGCGGCCCTGAATCGCGCGGGCCTCGGCCACGCGCGCGGCGACGGTGGCGGAATCCTCGGTCGCCGCCGGCAGGCTGCCGTCCACCCAATCGACCGGAGGCACCTCGATCCGCAGGTCGAACCGATCCATGAGCGGACCCGAGATCCGGCCCAGATACTCGTCCCCGCAGGACGGGGCGCGGCTGCAGGCCTTGGAGGCATCCGCGAGATGACCGCAGCGGCAGGGGTTGGCGGCGGCGATCAGCAGGAACCGGCAGGGGTAGCGGTAGCGCGCCTCGGCGCGGGGCACCATGATCTCACCCGTCTCGAGAGGCTGGCGCAGCGTGTCGAGCACCCGCGGCGGAAACTCGGGCAGCTCGTCGAGGAATAGGACGCCATTGTGGGCGATGCTCACCTCGCCGGGGCCCGCCCGGCGCCCGCCGCCCACGATGGAGGCGGGCGAGGCCGTGTGGTGGGGATCGCTGAAGGGCCGCGTCCGGCTGATCCCGCCGTCGCCGAGCTTGCCGGCAAGCGAATGGACCATCGAGGTCTCGAGCGCCTCGGCGGGGGTCATCGGCGGCAGGATGCCGGGCATGCAGCGGGCAAGCAGGGATTTGCCCGAACCGGGTGCGCCGATCATCAGCAGGTGATGGCGGCCCGCCGCCGAGATCTCGAGCGCGCGCTTGGCCCGTTCCTGCCCGTTCACCTGTGCAAGATCCACCGCCGTGGCGGGGCCGCCGGCCACCTCTCCGGCTTCGGCGGGCGTGATGGGCGACTGGCCGGAGAAATGCCGCACCACTTCGGCAAGGGTGGTTGCCGCGAGAACCTGCGTCGCGCCAACCCAGGCCGCTTCGGCCCCGCAGGCCTTCGGGCAGAGGAGCGAGCGGTCCTGCTCGGCGGCGGCGACCGCGGCGGGCAGCGCGCCCGCCACCGGCACGAGCCGCCCGTCGAGCGACAATTCACCGATCGCAAGCGTCTGCTCCACCTCGTCGGCCGGGATGATCTCGAGCGCGGCAAGAAGCGCAAGCGCGATGGCGAGGTCGAAGTGCGACCCCTCCTTGGGCAGGTCGGCGGGCGAGAGGTTCACGGTGATCCGGCGCGAGGGCAGCGCGATCGACATGGCGGCGAGAGCCGTCCGCACCCGTTCGCGCGCCTCGGAGACCGCCTTGTCGGCCAGACCGACGATGGCGAAGGCCGGCAGGCCGGGCGACACGGCGCATTGGACCTCGACGCTGCGCGGATCCACGCCTTCGAAGGCGACGGTGAAGGCTCGGGCGATCATGGACTTCCCCTCTCGTGCGAGCCTTAGCGGGAAATCCTTGATCATGCGTTAACCAGAACCGGGCAGAGGCCCGGCGGTGGAGGGGCGCGGCGCGCCCCTCCCCTTCGATCAGGCCGCCGCCACGGCGTTCTGGTTCACTTCCGAGCCCGCCAGATCGCTCAGCAGGCTGTCGGTCTTCTTCTCCTCCTCGAGCGTCTCGGCGAGGATCGTGGCGGCATCGTCCATCCCGAGGGTCTTGGCCCAGGCGACCAGCGTGCCGTAGCGGGCCATCTCGTAATGTTCGACCGCCTGCGCCGCGGCAAGAAGTGCTGCGTCGAGTGCCGGGCTGTCCTTGTATTCCTCCATCACCTCGGAGCCTTCCTCGATGATGCCGTCGATCGCCGGGCAGGTCTTGCCCTGGGCGCGCTTGCCCAGAAGCTCGAACACCTTCTCGAGCCGCTCCTTCTGGCCTTCGGTCTCCTCACGGTGGGTCTTGAAGGCGTCCTTGAGCTGCTCGGACTGGGCCGCCCGCGCCATCTTGGGCAGGGCCTTCAGGATCTGCCGCTCGGCGTAGTAGATGTCCTTCAGCGCGTCGAGAAAGGCCGCGTCGAGTTCCTTGGTCTTCATGTCCGTCTCCATGCAGATTGTGGCCTTGGAACGGCTGCGACGCGCGCTTGTTCCGCAGGTACGTCGGCATCGGCGCCGGCGGCGTGGAAATCCGCACGGCGGCCGGATCGCGCACGGGCGCGCGGCGGGCTCACGGCGGGCTCACGGCAGGCCGGCTTCGGCCGCCGCCGGATCGGTCAGGATCCGCACCGGCGTTCCCTTGTAGGCCGGCGTCCCCGACAGCTCGTCCCGCGCCGAGAGGGGGACGAGGGCATTCGCCTCGGGGTAATAGGCGCCGATGCAGGCATCGGGCAGGTCATAGGCCGTCACCCGCATGCCCGACACGCGCCGCCGGATGCCGTCGCCGACGGCGCATTCCAGCGTCACCCTCTGCCCTTCATGCAGCCCGCGCCGCGCGATCTCCTCGGGGTTCATCAGCACCACGTCGCGCGATCCTTCCAGCCCGCGCAGCCGGTCCGAGAAGCCGTAGATCGTCGTGTTGAACTGGTCGTTCGATCGCAGCGTGACGAGGGTCATGTCCTCGCCCGCGGGCGGCTCGCCGAGGGCGCAGAGCTGCTTGGGTGCGGTGAACTGGGCCTTGCCGCTCTCGGTCTTCCACTCGCGCTCGCGCGCCGCGTTGCCGCGGTAGAAGCCGCCGGGCGTGAAGAGGCGCGCGTTGAAGGCGGCGAACTGGTCGGGCCAGCAGGTCTCGATCAGGTCGCGGATGTGGCGGTAGTCGCCCACCCAATGCTCCCACCGCAGGCGGGGGTTCTCGTCCAGCGTCGCCCGCGCGAGGCCCGCCACGATGGCCGGCTCCGACCGCAGCCAGCCCGAGGCGGGCGGACGCTTGCCGACCGAGCCGTGGATGTGGCTGAGGCTGTCCTCCATCGAGACCGCCTGCGGGCCGCTCGACTGGCGGTCCTCCTCGGCCCGCACGAGGCAGGGCAGAAGCCAGCTGTCCCGGCTCACCAGCGTGTGCGACCGATTGAGCTTGGTGGCGATCTGCACGTTCAGCTCGAGCCCCGCCCAGGCCTTGTCCGTCCGGCTCTGGTCCGGGATCGCGCGGGCGAAGTTGCCCCCGAGCGAGAGGAACGCCTGCATCGTGCCATCCAGCAGCTTCTCTGCGGCCACGGCCGTGTTCCAGCCCTCGTCCCGCGGGATGTTCAGGTTGAACAGCTCCTCCAGCTTGTCGATCGGCACCAGCGAGGGCTTCTCGCTGATGCCCACCGTCCGCTGGCCCTGCACGTTGGAATGGCCGCGGACCGGCGAGATGCCCGCGCCCTTGCGCCCGATGTTGCCGCGCATCAGCAGCAGGTTCACCAGCATCGCGATGTTGAGCCAGCCGTGCACATGCTGCGTCAGACCCATGCCATAGATGCCGATCACGCGCTCGGATCGGGCATAGATCTCGGCCACCTGCTCGAGATCGGCGCGGCGCAGCATCGAGACGCGCTCGATCTCGTCCCACGAGGTGTCGCGGATGCGGGTCTCGAACGCGTCGAAGCCGGAGGTGTGTTCGGCCACGAAGGCGCGGTCGATGATGCCGCCGCGCGTCTCCTCGAGCGCGAAGAGGTGCTTGCAGATCCCCGCAAGCGCCGCGATGTCGCCGCCCGGCCGGACCTGCAGGTAGATGTCCGAGATCCGGGTGGGGCTGCCGAGCGTCATCTGCGAGGGGTTCTGCGGGTTCACGAACTCGACCAGCCCGCGCTCGCGCACCGGGTTCAGCGTGACGATCCGGCAGCCGCGCTGCACCGCCTTCTGCAACTCGTGCAGGAAGCGTGGGCTGCTGGTGCCGGTGTTCTGGCCGAGGAAGAGGATCATGTCGCAATGGTCGAAATCCTCGAGCACGCAGGTGCCGACCGACGAGCCCGTCACCTTCTTCAGCCCGACGCTTGTGGTCTCGTGGCACATGTTGGAGCTGTCGGGCAGGTTGTTGTGCCCGTAGGCGCGGGCGAAAAGCTGCCAGAGGAAGGCCGTCTCGAGGCTGGCCTTGCCCGAGGTGTAGAAGACCGTGCGGGCGGGCTCGAGCGTGCGGAGCCTCGATCCGATCTCGCGGAAGGCGTCCTCCCAGCTGACGGGCAGATAATGGTCCGTCGCCGCGTCGTAACGCATCGGATGGGTGAGACGCCCGGTCTTCTCGAGGTCGTGGTCCGACCAGTCGCGCAGTTCCGAGACGGAATGCCGTGCGAAGAACTCGGGGCCGCAGCGGTCCGTGGTCAGGTCCCAGATCGTGGCCTTGGCGCCGTTCTCGCAGAACTCGAACAGGTGCGGCTTGGCGGGCTTGGCCCAGGCGCAGGAGGTGCACATGTGCCCTCCGGGCTTGTTCTGGCGCATGAGCGTCTGGACCACGCCCGGCCCCGGCTTCTGGTCGAGCAGCACCTTGGCGATCCCGCGGACCGATCCCCAGCTGCCCGAGGCTCTTTCATAATGCGGCGTGTCCTGACGCTGCCGGTTCTCCTTGGGCTGGGTCATCGGATCCTCCTTGACTGGCGGAGGTGCAACCGGCGCGAACGCCCGCTGTTCCGTCACTTCGCCAAGAGGCGAACGGATGGCCGCCGAAGCACGCGACCGTGGGATGCGGCTTCCGCTGGCGCGGGACCGATCCCGCCGGACGTGCCAGTCGCTGGAACATATGTCTCGCGGCCCCTGTTCCGCGGCAGGACAGCAGCAGGAGGGACATCATGAACAAGGCCGATGCCGGCGGCGTGACGGAAACGCTGGTCGAGGAGATCCTCGATCTGTCGCGTCAGCGGCTGACCGGAGAGCTCTCTCCCTGGTTCGCCGAGCGCCTGGCCGAGCAGGTGGAGCGAGGCCTGTTCCTTCCGCCCCGCGATCTCGATCTCGTCGGTGCACGGCTGGTGCAGGATCTGGCCGAATACCGGATGCAGGGCTCGATCTCGACCGCGGTTCTCGGCATGTCGGGCGGTGTCGATTCGGCGCTGACGGCGGCGCTGTTCAAGGCGGCGGGCTGGCGTGTCGTGGGCCTGACGCTGCCCATCGAGCAGAACCCCGAAGAGACCGAGCGCGGCATCGAGGCCTGCGAGGCACTGAGGATCGAGCATCTCCATCTCGATCTCTCGCAAGCCTACCGGGCCGCGGTCGCGCAGCTTGGCGATCTCGATGGCGATCTCGTCGCGTCGGACGAGGGGCCCGCCCGGACGCGGCGGGGAAACCTCCGGGCGCGGCTTCGGATGATGACGCTGTATGATCAGGCGCATCGGCTGGGGGGCCTCGTGGCCAGCACCGACAATCTCTCGGAGCTCAGCGCCGGGTTCTGGACGCTGCATGGCGACGTGGGCGATCTGGCGCCCGTCCAGTCGCTGCTGAAGTCCTGGGAGGTGCCGTGGCTGGCGCGTGCCCATGGCGTGCCCGAGCGGACCTGGCGTGCCATGCCGACGGACGGGCTGGGGATCGGCGGCGGCGACGAGGCCCAGATCGGCGCCACCTATCTGGAATGGGACATCGTGCAGTTCGCGCTGGCCTCCGCCCTGCGCGACGATCCGGGGCTGACCACCCAGCATCTCGCCTTTGCGCTGCGGATGGATGAGGACCGGCATGCGCAGGAGGTGCTCGGCACGGTTCTGGCACGGATGAAGGCCACCTGGCACAAGAGGGTCAATCCGATCCGGTTCGACCATCCCAAGGCCGACCGCTACGATCCGCTCGACCGTCTCGATGAACGGCTGTTCCGCCCGGCGGTGCTGCGCGCGGACCAGTCGCTCCTTGGCTTCTCCGGAGAGATGCAGGATCTTGCGGCCCGGCTGGTGCGGGCGCTGAAGGCTGCCGACTGTCGGCTGGTGACGGCCGAATCCTGCACCGCCGGCATGATCGCCGCCTGCGTTTCGGGCGTTCCCGGTTGCTCGGGCGTGCTCGAGGGCAGCTTCGTCGTCTATCGTCCGTCCATGAAGTTTGCGGCTCTCGGAGTGCCCGAGGCTCTGATTGCCGAAAAGACCGTCTATCATCCGCAGGTCGCGCGACGCATGGCCGAGGGGGCGCTGGCCGCAGCCCCCGAAGCCGATCTCGCGCTGGCCGTGACGGGGGTGGCGGGGCCCGGCGAGGACGAGGGCCATCCGCCGGGATATGTCTGTCTCGCCGTCGCCCTGCGCGGGCGCGAGACCCGGATAAGCGAGCATTACCTGCCCGGCAGCCCCCGGCAGGTGCTGGCGGCCACCGTTCGCCGCGCGCTCGGGGAGGGGCTCGGCGTGCTGCAGGAAGCCAAGGGCTGATCAGGAGGGCCGCAGGTAGTCGGGCAGGCGCGGCGCGGCGGTCCCGTCCGCGCCCCAGCTCTCCGAGACGGTCATCGTTCCGGCCCCGATCAGCTCGAGGCACTTCGGAATGGCTGCGAACACAGCCTGCAGCGAGAGGGCGATGGCCGCCGGCTGCCCCGGCAGGTTCACGATCAGCGTCCGGCCCCGCACGCCGGCCGTCTGGCGCGACAGGATCGCGGTCGGGGTCTGCTGCAGGCCGATCATCCGCAGAAGCTCGCCGAAGCCCGGCAGTTCCTTCTCGATCACGCCCACCATCGCCTCGGGCGTGAGGTCGCGTGGCGAGGGGCCGGTGCCCCCCGTCGTGAAGACGAGGGCGGCCCCCTCGCGGTCGCAGAGGTCGATCAGCGTCTCACGCACCGACTCGATCCCGTCCGGCACGATCCGGCGCAGGATCTCGTGCTCGGATGTCACGGCGGTGGCCAGCCAGCCGGCGATGGCGGGACCGCTGAGGTCCTCGTATTCGCCGCGGCTGGCGCGGTCCGAGGCGGTCACGATGGCGATCTTCACGTCTGTCGCTCCTTCCGGTCGTCCGGCCCACTCTGGCCCGGCTTGCCCGGAAGGAGAAGCCCCGGCTTTGGCGGACGGCGTGCGCCCCGCCGCTTTTCACCTGACGGGCGGGCCAATGCACCCTACTCTGGCCCAAAAGGGAGGATGAGGCATGAAGATCACCGCAGCGGTGCTGGAGCGTGACGGGATCGCGGGGAACTACGCCGAGGAGCGGCCGCTCGTGGTGCGCGAACTCGATCTCGCGGCGCCGGGACCGGGCGAGGTGCTGATCCGGGTGGCCGCGGCCGGCGTCTGCCATTCGGATCTGTCCGTGATCAACGGCACGAGGCGTCGGCCGCTGCCGATGGTGCTCGGCCACGAGGCGTCCGGCTATGTCGAGGCGCTGGGCGCCGGTGTCGAGGATCTCGAGCCCGGCGATCATGTCGTCTGCATCTTCGCCCCCGGTTGCGGCCGCTGCACCCCCTGCGCCGAGGGGCGGCCCGCGCTCTGCGAGCGGGCGGCGCGGCATCACGGGGTGGGCGAGCTGATGACCGGGCACCGGCGCCTGTCGCACGAGGGCCGGCCGGTCCATCACCACCTGGGCATTTCGGGCTTTGCCACCCATGCGGTGGTGGCCCGGCCCTCGCTCGTCCGGGTGCCGCGGGATGTGCCGCCCCATGTCTCGGCGCTGTTTTCCTGCGCTATGCTGACCGGGGCGGGGGCGGTCTTCAACACGGCGCAGATCCGGCCCGGCGCCCGTGTGGCCGTGGTGGGGCTGGGAGGCGTGGGACTGTCGGCGATCCTCGGCGCGGCCGCGGCGGGGGCGGGCGAGATCGTGGCCATCGACCCGTTCCCGGCCAAGACCGAGGTGGCGCGCGCCATGGGGGCAACCCTCGCCGTGCCCGCCGACGGGGACACGGTCTCGGCCGTGCGCGACCTGACCGGCGGCGGCGTGGATTATGCGTTCGAGTTCGCAGGCTCGATCCGCGCGCTCGAGACCGCCTTCGAGGTGACGCGCCGGGGCGGGATGACCATCACCGGCGGGCTTCCCGCTCCGCACGAGCGGATGCCGCTCGACGCGCTGAAGCTGGTGGCCGAGGAGCGCACGCTGAAGGGCAGCTACATCGGCTCCTGCGTGCCGCAGCGCGACCTGCCGCGGATGCTGGCCCTGCACCGGCGCGGTCTGCTGCCGGTCGAAAAGATGCTCACCCACCGGCTGAAGCTTGACGAGATCAACCTCGCGATGGACCGCCTGGCCGACGGGAGCGCCATCCGGCAGGTGGTGGAGATCGGATGAGCGCGCGGCGCCGGCCTCCGCTCCCGGGTCCACGGCCCGGCTCCGGTGCGCGAAACGGCTGATGGCCGGAGCTTCCCTTTCGGGCTGTAGCGAAAACAGGTCCCGCTGACGCCAAATGCCCAAATCATTTACGAAAATAGCGGTCGGGCAGGTCCGGAGGAACATGAAAGGTGCATGTATTCAGGTGCTTGGGTTGCTTGGCAGGTTGCTGAAAAACCCGGCCTCGACGCGGGTTCAGAACGTGATTCACCCTTCCGGGAAGCACGTGGGGTCTCTTGATGCGCGGGACGGACGAGACGAGCGGGTCGCTCTTCAGCTACGTCGACCTTGAGGAGCGCATTCCGGCCCGTCACCCGCTTCGCAAGATACGCCGGGTCGTGAACGACGCGCTGGTCAGCATGAACGCCGAGTTCGACCGGCTCTACGCCGCCGATGGCCGCCCCTCGATCGCTCCCGAACGGCTGCTGCGTGCCAGCCTGATCCAGATCCTGTTTTTCGTCCGGTCCGAGCGGCAGCTGATGGAGCAGATGCAGTGCAACCTGCTGTTCCGCTGGTTCGTCGGGCTGGGCATCGACGATCCGGTCTGGGTGGCCACGGTGTTCAGCAAGAACCGCGACCGGCTGCTGACGACGGATATCGCGCAGAAGTTCCTGGCGGCGATCCTCTCCCATTGCGAGATTGCGCCGCTCCTCTCCGACGAGCACTTCTCGGTGGATGGGACGCTCATCAAGGCCTGGGCGTCGATGAAGAGCTTCCAGCCAAAGCCGGAGCAGGAAGCGGCAGAGCCCGGCGGCGGTCCCGACGATCCGCCAGCCCCTCCGCCCTCTGCCGAAGCTGAACCCACCGAGACGAAGCCCGAGCCCGCCCCGATGACCCCGCCGAAACCCAGAACCCGAAATGCCGAGGTCGACTTCCGGGGCCAGAAGCGCTCGAACGCCACTCACGCTTCGGTCACCGATCCGGAGGCCCGGCTTTACAAGAAATCTCCCGGCGCCGGCGCGGTCCTGTGTTTCATGGGAGGAGGATAAGGAGACCGTCCAGTGGACCGTTTTCCCGACGCAAGCCCGATGGAGAACCGGCACGGTTTCGTGGTGCAGGCCGAGGTCACGCAGGCGGACGGTCATGCCGAGCGGAAGGCCGCGCTCGACATGGTCCACCGCCACTCGCGCGGCTCGACGAAACGGCTGACGCTCGGCGCCGACAAGGCCTATGACGCCGAGGAGTTCGTCCAGGACCTGCGGCAGGCCTGCGTCACGCCTCATGTCGCGCAAAAGGCGCGCTTCTCGGCGATCAACGGCCGGACCACCCGGCACGAGGGCTACGCCCTCTCGCAGCGCTGCCGGAAGAAGATCGACTTGCGTCGGGGCACCCAAGTTCATCAGCAAAGTCGCTAAGCATTTTGACATCGTTCAGGCCGATTGGCCGAAAATGTGACAACACGAGCGGTGTCGGGCCGGTTTTGGCAGGCTCGGGGCGTGAAAGAGGTCGAGTTGCTCCGGGGCGGTTTTGCTCAGGCCGTGGAAGCTGCGCTTGCCGGCGTGGGCGGTGTGCTTCTGGATGCGGGCAAGGAGATCGAGTGCGGTGCGGGGGCTGACGGCGACAGCCGCCATGGTGAACGGGCCCGGGTCGCCGTCGATCGCGCCCTTGTAGAGCCCTGCGGCCGCAAGCAGCCGCTGGATGTCTCGCACGTCCACATCATTCTCCCATGAAAAAGCCCCGCACGATGGCGGGGCGGTGTCAGACGGTTGTTAGACGGGGTGGATCCCCGCATCCGGAGGTGGCGGTGATCGTGCGCGGGCACGGCTACCAAGGGGTCCCTGGCAAAGAGTTCCGCCACTGCACGTGCGGGCTATGCGAGGCGGAGTTCACGCGGGGCATGGTCAAGGATGCCGCCGCGCCGCGCAAAGGGGATGGGGTCTGAGCATGCCGGCAGCAACCGTCACGAAGTCCGCCATCAGCCGCGCCATCGCGGCATGGAAGGAGAGCGGGCTGAAGGTCGGCGAGATGGAGATCACGAAGGACGGGACGATCCGCATCACCGCGGCGGTGGACGGATCGGCGCCCGCGCCGCAGCGTGCTGGGCCCAAGCAGTGGCCAAGCAGGTGACACCGGTGAAGATCCACCATCCCGGACTGTGGGCTGAGAAGCTGCCGTCCGGATCGACCCGCTACAGGGTGCGCGCCGAAGGTCGGAAGACCAAGGTGACGGTGATCCCTGTCGCGCCCGACCATCCCGACTTCTGGGATCACTACCGCGCCGCACGCGCGGGCGAGAAGTGGACAGGCCCCGCCACCAAGACGACGGCAGTCGCGCACTCGATCGAATGGCTGGTAGAGAAGTATCTCGCACACCTGGCGCGCGTGGTCGAGGCCGGGCAGGCCTCCCCGCTCACGCTCAGGCAGCGCAAGTCGCAGCTCCGCCGCATGTGCGCGATGCCCACCGACGACGGCGGCACCTATGGCGAATACGACATGCAGGCCCCGCGCAGCGCAATCATCGCGGCGCGCGACCAGTGGCGACACAAGCCCGCGAAGCCGACAACCTCATCAAGTCGATCTCGGCCATGTATCGGTGGGCGATCGACGAGGCGGAGATCGCAACCGGGAACCCGGCCGCCGGCATCGGGAAGCTGAACAGGGGCGGTGGAGGCGCGGCACCCTGGACGGCCGAGGATTTGAAGAAGTTCCGTGCCAAGCATCCGTTGGGCACCACCGCGCACCTGTGGCTGACGCTCCAGATGTTCACCGCCTGCCGGATCGACGACGCGCGCAAGCTCGGCCGCGGCAACGAGGTGGAGCGGGCAGGGGCTCTCTGGATTGAGTTTCAGCCCGGGAAGAAGGGTAGCGCTCCGGTCTCTGTCCCGCTGCTGCCGCAGCTGCTGAAGGCCACGCGCGCGCAGAAGGTGCAGGGGGCGACCTATCTCCTGACGGACTACGGCAGGCCCTTCAGCACGGCCGAGAGCCTCCGCAACCGCGTGCGGAAATGGTGCGCCGCCGCCGGCATCGAGGGCAAGTCCTCGCACGGCATCCGAAAGGCGATGGGAGAGCTGCTCGCGGAGGCCGGATGCCCCAGCACCAGATCATGGCGATCATGGCGCACACGCAGGCCAAGACGTCCGAGATCTACACGAAAGGGGTGGAGCGCCGCACCCTGGCAGCCGCCGCTTTTGCGGCCTTGGCGGGCATGGATTGGTGAAGGTGCTCCACGGCCACAAAATGTGGAGCACATGCCTTTGAATTCAAAGCGAAAAAAGGCAGAATGGCAGGCCCGGAGGGCGCCTCAATAGATGCCTGAGGCCCAGCAATATCAGGCACTCAGTGTCCCACGCCCGGCGGGATCGGCTTTAGAAGGATCAAGGGGTTAGGAGGCGGGTGTCCCACGCAGTCTTGACCCGTCGCCGCTCGGGGAAACTTGGGATCTTGCACTGCGCGCAGCATGGCGCGTGTCACTCCGCGTTTGCTCAGTTAGCGGCCCTGCTCGACCATTGTGTCTGACTTGCAATGCATGGAGCGTCCGCAGCCAGCCCTGACCGGACGCTCAGGGTCCATCAGGGTCCATTTGATCCTACGATGCTGCTTTGTCGAACCGGCCCTTCGACATCAAGGAAAGTAACTCAGGCATCAGGTCAGCCGTCACAAGATGTGCTGGACGCTTCCGTTCTTCTTGGCATAGATCGCTGCAGAGAATTGTCCCCCGCCGGACTGGGATCGCGTCAGGCCACCCGATGCTGCGCTCAACGGGACCGGCTATCGGAAGATCTGAGAAGTCCTTTCCGGTGAGGTCTAAGGCACTAGGAGTACCGATTTGCGCCGGACTAGGTTTTACGCCCGTTCCCTTAGTCGCTCCCGCTGTGCGACGTTGGCTTGGAACAGTCTCTTTTTTTCTCGCAGCGAACGGCAGCTATCGCTCGTGCTTCCTCGGCGCTCGGTCGAGAAGGCGCTGACGGCCGTGAACGCCAACATGCCACCCCTTGCGGGACCACGGGGAGGATCTTCGAATCCAGCACGCAGCAAGATCAGCTCTTGACCAACGTGATTACAGAACGACATGCGATACGGACCACCTGACGATCCGGGACGCACTCTCAGACGGCTTGAAGTGTGCCTGGTTTCCCAATCATTGTATTATTTGATTCCGTTCTGAGCCTGTCCTTTGGGGCTGGCAGAGCAACAGGAGCCATCGTGACAAAAATATACGTTGAACTAAACGGCGTCGTACTGGAGCCGCACTGGTATGACCCCAACAACAAGGCAACGAAGCCAGATCGCTTCGGAAAGAGGGGTGGCTACCGTGTGCATCCGGCCGGAGACGGTCACAACGAGTCAGCAAACGCCGTGTTTTACCGTTCTCTGGAGGACGTTGCAGAACACCTAAAAGCGTGTCCGGACTGGGGACTCCGCTTCAAGACGCCCGCAGGTCCAGCCAACATCTTCTATGAAGATATTATCATCGATGGAAAGCCTCGCTGAATACGTCAAGACTGACCACCGGCCCTTTACCGCCGATGACCCTCTGTCAAGGGCTACCGTGCAGCCTCCACAGATGGTCTCTCATAAACAGTCTTGCGGATCGACTCAAATCGACAGTCAGCAGAGTATGGCGGGCAGACTTCGGTGGTCGCGATGCCGATCTGACTGAGCCGGAAATAAAAGCAAAAAGCACCAAGCGGCGCGCTACAGCGAGGCTTCCTCATGAAGACTAAGGACGGCGTTCAGAGTGACAGCATAGTCGCGTAGCTCCAACGGCCCGCCCTTATGAACAACCCCGACAACCCTCTCCATTCTATCCATAATTGGGCCTCCGGACATACCTTGGCCAATTTTAAACGAGAGGTTCAAGAGTTTGACGCCCGATCTCGTTGCCACATGAGAGACTTCCCCTCTTGATGTAGTAACGGCATCTCCCACCTGATAATCCGTAAAGCCGAACGCTCTGACAACATCACCGCCTCGAGCAGGAACTCGGCAAGGTTTCAATCCTTCGAACTTATTTTCTGGGACATCATGTTTGAGTATGCAGATGTCTCTCACTTTGCATCGTTTGGCGACTTTGACTTCGAATTTCAAATTGGGAGCTGATGGATGAAATACGCGGAAGAATTCCAAATCAATTTCCTCCGGCGGCGCGCAGTGCTCGGCACTTACGAGTCCGACACCGTCCAAGAAGAAAGCTGTTCCCTGAGCCCCCTCAGTTACACTCATAATTCCCTGCCCATTGGCCTCCGCTTCGCCATATAGTTTATCTATTTTTCTGTCATTATATTGCCACTCTATAATCCATATTCCCGAGCTCTGCCTCTCCCGGGGAGTCGGCTCCGTCGCGAGGGACGGCAAAAACTCTTTATTGAACTTGTCTGCCAGTGATCTATAAATCGGGTCACCTTTGCCTCGGACATTGGCAAGGTGATTGAGCTTCCCGCGCAAATACTGCTCCAGTGATCGCTTCGCCGACGGGCGCTTCTGTCGGAACTTTGCCTCTGCGACGGCGTATCCGTCTTTCATAATGCTGAAAAGGATTGCGCGAATGTTACTTATGTATGTCCTCGGAACATTCGGAAACTCATTAACAATTAATCCGGTCACAATTTTCCTGTGCGATCCGGATGAAAAGCGAATCTTTTCCTCGTTCAGAAAGAACCCATTCTTCACGACCACGTCAATCAAATCGACTGAAAGGGCGCTGATATCTAATTTCCCCGGAGAAGGAACGGTAGCTGAAAATAGACCCGCGGGCGTTCCATTCGTGGAGATACTAATATCATCAGCATATCTAGTAAAAACCAAATTCTGCTTCTTTGCGAAACTGTGCAAGTCTCGATCTAGCGAGAAGCAGATCAAATTTGATATAATGGGGCTCGTCGGCGCCCCTTGCGGAAGGTACCCTGCGTGGCAGCATATTGTTGTGATCGCGTCACATACGTCGGTGGCAAATCCGAGATTTCGGAACAGCCCTCGTACCCGGTTCTCTGTGATCGACGGAAAGAAGGCTTTCAGATCTAAACTTAGGACATGCCTCTTTCTGGCGTGAATGGCGGCATTCGTAATGATTGATCGCCCCGAAACGAATCCGTGGGTGGAAAGCCGCGGACGGTAAAATTTCTCGAAAGAGCTTTTTAGGCGTCCCTGGAGGAACTTTAGCCTTGCATCGGGCGCAGATATCAGCCTCGCCTTTTTCGGAGACGGTATCGTGAATTCGCTATACATGAAAGATCGCGAAAGCCTGATCTTTAGAAGCTCCTTATCGGAAATGCCCAGGTAGTCTAGCATCTTACTCAGAGTCGTGAGCTCATCAGGTATACCGATCCTCGGCTTTCCTGAGCCGAAGATATAGCTTCCGGAAGGCACGAGGTGCTCCCCTCCATTCATGCATAGGATATCAGATTATGCAGGCCACAGACTTGTGCTGTTCATTGCGTCTTGCGTTTCAGTTCCGACAACGCGAGTGCGAGGGAGCACCTCGTATGGCATCGCTACGATAGATCGTGAAAGGCTGCAAGCGATCTCCTTGACGTCTGGCCGCTCTCTGCGCATTGCAGTCATACGAGCGCGGCCGATTGCCACTCCCCGGGCAGGCTAGGTGCTCAGAGCTCGGCCGCTTGGGCAAGCCTGGACAGGACTAGCGCATCGAGCGTGTCCGCCGAAGGTGCCAACTGCTTCAGCGCGTCCGGCACCGAGTTCCGGACATAGCTCGAGGCAAACTCCGTCGCCGCGTCGGGGGTAAGCTTGCGGGCCACGGCCAGGCGCGCAGCGGTCATGATCGCCGAATGCAGCGCCTCGCGATGCCGGGCCTCGATCTGGATCCCGGTCCAGCGCTGGAAACGGACGGTCGCGAGCCCGATCAGCGCGGTGAGCACCACGCCTGCGAGATCGAGGAGGCTCGGCGCTAGGGCGGTCAGCAGGCCGCTGCCGGTCGAGGCGGCGGCAGGGAGGGCGAGCGTGGCGAGGATGATGGCCGAGATCACCGAAGCGGTCCCCTGGGCAAGGGCGGCGACCAGCGGCCAGCCGACGAGCAGGATGAAGGTCAGCGCACAGAGGGCGAGCATGAGCACGAGGGGCGCCAGAGGCGCGAGGACGATGATCGGGGACATGGGGTCTCTCCTTCAGAGGCGGGCGAACTGGAAGTGCATCCAGTCGCGGTTGCAGGCGCGGCCGAGGCTCGTGGCGCCGGCGGCTTCGACGATGGTCCAGAAGGGCTCGTAGGCGGGCGCGGCGAAGCTCGCCCGGTCACGGCCCCAGCGGAGCGGGTTGCGCTCGGGATCGAGATCGACGGCGATCCCCCAGGAGTGCATCGAGAGCGCCGAGCCGCCGCGCATGGGCCGGTGGTTGAAGCAGCCGCCGAAGAGGTTCAGCCGCAGGCTCTCGAACTGGTCCGCGCCGTAGTGCGACACCGCCTCGCGGAAGATCCGCGTCATCGGCGCGGCGACGAGCTTGTGGCAGCGGAAGCTCGTGATGCTCGTGTTGAGATCCCAGGCGAGCCGGAACGGGATCGGCAGCTCGACGATCCCGCCGGTGCAGTCGGGCCCGCCTGCCACGCCATAGAAGGTCGCGACGGACTCCTGCCGCGGATAGGCGCCCTGGGCATCGGCCACGGCATGGCCGGGCAGCGTCACCCGGTCGACGGCGGCGCGCAAGGGCCCCGAAGCCCAGGCGGTGAGCGCCTCGCGGGTGTTGGGCCCTAGGAGCCCGTCGATCCGGCCCGGCGCATGGCCGAGCCGCGCCAGCACCGCTTGGCCGGCCGCGATTCGCTGCCGGCGCGAGGGCCAGCCGCGCCAGGGCATCGGCTCTCCCTCGAGCGCAGCCTGTGTGGCCGTCTGGGTCAGCGGCCCCGCATCGCCGTCGATGGCGCCGCGGTAGAGCCCCGCGGCCGACAAGAGCCGCTGGATGTCGGAAGTCGTCACGTCTTTCTCCATATGCAAAAGCCCCGCGCGAGGGCGGGGCGTGGGTGGTCGGCCTGGTGGGATTTTCAGAGGAGGGTCGCGATCCGCTCGCGGTTCGAGACGAGGAGCTCCTGCGCCTCGGTGCTGCCCGAAGCGGAGACCGAATAGCTTAGCCGCACCGGCTCGAGGTGGAACCGGCCGAAGAGCGCCCGGATCTCGGGCGTGTCATTGATGGACATGAGGAAGGCGCCCTTCAGGCCGCCGAGGATCTCGGCGATCCGCGCGAACTGCGCCCGGTCGAAGATCCCGCGACCGTAGTCGTTCTCGCCGCCGAAGTAGGGCGGGTCGAGATAGAAGAGCGTCTCGGCCGTGTCATAGCGCGGGATGAGATCCGCCCAGTCGAGGCTCTCGAAGACCACGCCGTCGAGCCGCTCGTGGGCGGCGTCGAGCACCGGCTCGAGGCGCGCCAGCGAGAAGCGCGGCCCGTGCCCGGCCGAGACGCCGAAGACCCCGTCGAGCTTGCCGCCGAAGCTCAGCCGCTGGAGGTAGAGGAACCGGGCGGCCCGCTCGAGGTCGGTGAGCGTGGCGGGGTCGGTGACCCGCAGCCGATCGAACTCGCGCCGGCTGCAGATCTGGAAGCGCATGATCTCGAGAAGCTGCGGGTAATGGCGCTGCAGAATCCGGAAGAGGTTGATGATCTCGCCGTTGCGGTCGTTCATCACCTCGAGGCGCGGCCGGAAGCGGCGGCGGAGGAAGATCCCGCCCATGCCGACAAAGGGCTCGACATAGGCGCGGTGGGGGATGGCCTCGATCCGCTCGAGGATGAGCGGGTGGAGACGTTTCTTGCCGCCGAGCCACGGGGCCACCGGGGCGGCGGGAGGTACTTGTTTCATTTGGTGATTCTGCCTCACAAGGCGCCTGCCCTCGCGAGGGGTGGCAGGCAGTCTGAAAGGCGACGGACAGGCTGGCGCGGTTGTAGGTGAGACTTTGGCCGCGTGGTTCGGGCTGTTCGCGCAGCCCGGCCCCTGCCAGAGGGGCGCTGCGGGCGCGCTGTCGCGCGACCGTATTTTCACTACACACCTATATTGATTGCTGCCTTTTGCGTGTGTATATTTAATCGCGTGAGCGACGGCATCGAACTCGAATGGGACGAAGACAAACGGCAGGCCACGCTGGCAGACCGTGGCCTCGATTTCGCCGACGTCGCTCTGATCGACTGGGATGCCGCGCTGACCCTCGAGGACACGCGGCGGCCCTACCCGGAGACCCGCTACATCACCGTCGCGCCCATCCGCGACCGTCTTTGCGTTGTGGCCTGGTGCTGGCGGGGCGACGTGCTTCGCGTGATCAGCCTGCGCAAGGCGAACGCCCGAGAGGAGAGGAAGTATGGCTAAGGTGACACCCTACATCGGCGACGACGACGAAGTCCGCGAGCTGGACGACCACTTCTTCGCCAACGCGCGCCGCGGCCGGCCGCCGAAGCCGAGCGAGCAGAAGAAGGTGCGCATGAACCTGATGATCGATCCCGAGCTCGCCTCCAGGCTGGACGGGATGCCGAACAAGAGCGCCTTCGTGAATGAGGCGCTGCGGAAGGCGCTCGCGCCCTGATCGTGGTGAGGGGCAGCCTCGGATCGCCTCCGTTACCCCGCACTCCTTCCCCGCCAGAGCCGCTCCAGCATCGCCGTCGTCCCGCGCGGGCCGAGATAGGCCAGCATCGCCACGAGCCCCATGGCGGCGCGGCCGTCTAGGTTGAGGTACGAGCTCAGCGCTTCGCCCACGAAGGCCATGGCGACGAGGGCGGGGATCTCCCAGAGGAGCTCGCGGCCGAAGAAGGCGCGGCGGCGGGCGCGGACCTCGCCCGTGTGATACATGAGCCGCCCCATGGCGGCCGCGATCAGCGTGGCGATGGCCCCGCCCCAGAGCGCCGTGATGGTGTCGATCAGTCCCTTTTCCGGCATCGCGCCGCTCCTGTTCTGCGCGCCTCGCGCGGGTCTCGGCCCGGCCGGGGGTGGCCGGGTCGTGTCATGATGATCGGGAGGGCGGGAGCGCCTTAGGCAGGCGGGCCTGCGGGCCTGACGATCCCGGCGGGGGCGCCCAGCCGCCTCAGCACGTCGCGCAACGGCCGACGACAGGCGGCCCAGGCGGCGCGGTCGGCCGGCGTGTCAGCGACTCGCGTTGAACCGGACCGGGCTCACAGCGTCACCTGCGCGGCTTCGATGAACAGCCGATCGGTCTCCTCCGGCGAGAGGCCGAGGAGAAAGGCGAGCGTGTCCATCGTCTCCGATCCCCGGACGAGCACCGTCGCGCCGCGCAGCGCCGCCCGCATCGCCCATGGGTAGGCGGCGTCCTCCGCGATGGCCATCGCACGGGCCCACTTCTCCTCGCCGACCACGATCATGACCTGCAGCAGGCTGATCTCGGCCGGCCCCCGCGCGCGGGCCTCGGCCTGCGCCTTGATGTCCCGGGCCTTCATGAGCCTGCTGTAATCGATGGTTGCGGTCGTCATCATTGCTCTCCTCCTGCTCATGGATCAGCCCTCCGCGGACGGCGGGAGATAGGGCGGGATCGGGATATCCTGATCCTCGACCTCGATCGTGCCCGGGTTCGGCAAGGAGATGTCCCCGTAATAGCCGTGGGGGAACACCACCTCGAACTCGAGCACGCCGTTGACGCGGGTGACGTTGCTGGTCACCCAGGTGTTGTCCATCGCGTCCCAGGGGAGCACGTCTCCCTCCTCGACGTCGCTGAAGTCGTAGACCATGTCATTGCAGGTCAGGGTGTCTCCCTGAACCCGGAACAGGGTCAGCTCATACATCCGCCGAAGCGGGACCATGCGAATGCGCATCATGGCGGGTTACCTCCAGCGACCGGTGACGAGAAGATCGACGACCTGCGTCGCGGCGTAGGACGTCGGCGACAGAAGCATGTAGGCGGCGACGTTCGAGGCCCCCGGCCGGCCGAGCAGCGAGATCACGGAGCCGCCCCGGCAGCCGCCCGTCACGCAATGCCCGTTCAGGGCCCCACTCGCGAACTCGACGGGAAGCGTCACCGTCTGCCATTCGGTGCGATAGAGGGGCCCATGCGGAGTGGTCGGACCCGGAACCCCGGTCTGGACCAGGCGGCAAAGCTGCGTCCCATCCGCAAAGCGAACATACTCGGCGCCAGCCGTCTCGCCCTTTTCGATGATGCCGCCGCGCGGAAGTCCGGAAGACCAGCTCACGGCGCCCACGATATTGCGCTGGTCGTAGGTCAGGAACCAGTCTCCCCAAGTGGTGTCCTTGGAGCGGCACCAGTGCCCGGTGTCGCTGGCCGTCTGCGGGTAGGCGATCTGCACCGCGCGGCTGGCCCCGTGCTGGATGTGCTGCAGGGTGCCCACGGTCATGCCGCCGGGGCGGTTCAGCGTGGTCCCTGTGACCCGATAGAAGCCGGTGGTCGTGATCTGGTCCACGTCGTTTCCGGGCGCGGTGCGCGCCGTGCCGCCGAGGCCATAGTCCCCGACCTTGAGGAGGCGCCCCGGCGTGGTGTCGAGATCGGTCTGGGTCACGGCCGTGCCGGACATGAGCCCCTGCAGCTCCATGCCGGAGGGCGTGAACCGCGCCCGTTCCGTCCCCTGACAGGTGACGCCGAGCTCGTTCTCGGCCGCGAGGAAGAAGCCCGTGTTCGAGCCCACCTCCCCGTTGAAGGTGAGGCCCGGGAAGGTCTGCGTCCCGTCCGGAACGCTGAACGGCACCAGCGCGGCCGCGCGGCCGGAGCCGACCCGGAACCGCTCCTCGCCCCCGGCCGCGATCCCGAGGAGGTCCGCCGAGGCCCGGAAGATCCCGGTGTCGAGGTCGCCCGCGAAGGTGAGGCCGGGGGTGGCCGCCGCCCCGCCGGGCAGCACGGCCGGGAGGGTGGACTGGAAGTGGGAGGTGGAGAAGAAGCCGCGCGTGGCCCCGCCCGTGACGAACTGCAGGACATCCGCCCCGTCGCTGCGGATCCCGGTGTTCGGATCGGTCTCGAACGAGATCCCCGGGGCGGCCGCCGTCCCGAGCGGCGCCCGGAGCGGCACGGTCGAAGTGAGCGCGAGGGCCGAGACCGTGAGCCGGAGGACGCCGCCGGCCGCGATCCCCAGCGCATTGCTGCCCGGCCGGAAGAGCCCGGTGTCGCGATCGTCCCGCCAGAAGAGGCCGGGGGCTGCGGCGGTGCCGTCGCCGAAGCCCGCGCCGGTGAGATAGGGCAGAAGTTCGTTCAGCTCGGCCACGAAGGCGGGGAACCAGCCCAGGAAGGCGTCGGCATTGTCGTTGAAGGTGCCGGGGTTGCCGCTGTTCGGCGGCGTCGGCGGGGGAGAGAAGAAGTCCATGGGATGCTCCCTTGCGTCAGGCGAGGCTCTCGACCTCGGCGCGGCCGTCGCAGATGGCATGGCCGAGGGTAAGGTCGTAATCGCGGAGGATGCCGGCGACGGTGGTGCCCCAGACGTCGGCCCCTTCGCCCGCGTAGAAGACGGCGAGCCGGCTCGAGACCCGCTCCATGATCGACTGGACGCGGGCCGCGCCCTCGAGCGGGACCTGGAAGGCGAGCGAGACGGTGCGGGTGACGGGGCGCGGCACGATATAGAGCCCGCCCCATTCGTCGCGCTGCTTCACGGAATAGTCGACGAGACCGAGACCGAGGCCGGTGCCGGCCACCGTGGTGCCGACCGGCGTGTCGCGGCCCATCACGATCTCGCCCACGCGGGTGACGGCGCCCCCCGTTACCGTGATGTCGAGCGTGGCCCCGGCCGGCAGCGGAGCCGCGACGATCACGTTCGGCGTGAAGGCGAACTCGGTGAAGACATATTCCCAGAAGGTGCCCACCGGATCGCGCGCCACGAGATCGACCGTCCGGTCGTGGATCGTGGCCCCTGCGGGCGTGGTGACCGTCACCCGGATCGAAGCCGCATCGAGGTTGAAGAAGGCGATGCGGTTCAGCGTGCGCGGCAGCCGGATGGAATAGGTGATCGTGGGGCCGCCGACCGTCTGGCCGCCGATCCGCTCGTCGAAGGCGCGCCAGCGGTTGGTGGCCCCGATCCGGAGCCACCAGCTGCCGAGCGCATCCCCCGCCGGATCGTGGCCCTGGTTGCCGTCGGCCACGCTCTCCCAGACGCCGTGATCCGCCACCACGCGCGCGCCCCGGGCGTAGGTCTGGCCTGCGCTCCAGGCGGGATGGTCGTCCTCGGGGATATTGCTCGCGAGAAGCGCCGCCGGCGTCACCGGGGTCGGCAGGATGATCCGCATCAGACGGCCTCCGTCGGGTCGATCCGCACCCCCACCGTGCCGATCCGGCGCAGGTCCTTGGCGGTGGCGGTGGAGGCCTCGGCGCCCTTGCGGGCCCAGACCTTCATCTCGGCCAGCTCGCGCGCCATCTCGGCATTCTGGGCGCGCAGCTGCACCAATTCCGCCTGCAGGTCGCGCACCGCCCCGGCCACCTCGGAGGCGCCCATGGCGGCGCCGCCGAGGATGTCGGCGGTCCGCCCCGCACTATGGATGCGGCTCGGGCCGGTGGCCTCGAGCTCAGGCCCGAGTTCGCCCACGAGACGCAGGCCCCCCGCATGCAGGCCGCCCGCGGCGAAGCCGGGGACATCGAGGCCGATGGCCGACCAGTCGAACACCTCCGGCTTGAAGGGCCGCAGGCCCGCGAGGATCGCCTCGCGGCCGTGGTTGCGGTAGTGGATGGTCGGATCGTAGCCGAACTCATCGGCCGCCACGTCCGGATAGAGCCGCAGGTAGTCGGCGGTATCGAGCGGGATCCGGCCCTTCCGCTGCTGGAAGATGCCCCAGAGGTAGTCCTTCAGGCTCCCCGGCAGCCGGCGGATCGTCTCGATCCCGTCGGTGGTCGAGAAGCCCTCAATGGCCCGCATCACCTGCCCGATTGTCTTGCCGTCGGTCGAGATCCCGGCCTTGGCGGCCATCGCCATGATCTGCTTGTCCGTGGCGAGGATGTCGCCGGCCGCATTGGTCGCGAGGCCTCCGGCGAAGGCCGAGAGAGCCGCCCCCTGTCCCCTCTTCGTCGCGGCGGCCGTCTCTGCCCGCACGGCGGACGCCAGATCGCCGAGCGCGGTGCGCAGCGCCGACATGGGGGCCGTGATCGCCCCCCGCGTGGTGGTCTCGAACCAGCTCGAGAAGCCGGTCGAGGGATCGAAGGCGAAGCTCCCGCCCAGCGTGATCCGGCCGCCCTTGGCGCCGAGGGCCTTGAGGAGTTCCGCCATGCCGAGATCGGAGGCGGGCCGGTCCATCACCAGCGCGAGCCGGCGCACCGACTGCGCCACGCGGACGGCGGCGAGCGTGCGCAGATCCTCGGGCAGCGCGTCGGCCTTCGCCAGATAGGTGATGCGCGCGAGATGGTCGGAAGACTGCTTCGCCGCGATCCAGACCAGATCGGGCGAGAGATCCATCCGCCGCAGCACCATGTCGAGCGAGACCTCGACCCCGCTCGTGGCACTCTTCAGGATGCGGCGCAGGTCGGCCGGAATGTCCGCCGTCGCCGTCAGCCCCACGGTCACATCGATCCGCTCGCGGAGCGCGGCGAAGGAGATCTCCTTCGCCGCAGCGATGGCGCTCTCGAGCGAGCCCAGCTGCGCATTCAGCGCCGTAATCTGCTCGGGCTTCAGCGCCTCGCCGCCGGTCAGATAGTCCCGCACCTCGGTCAGGAGATCGACCTGCTCCTGATAGAGCGTGGCCAGCACATCCTCCTTCGCCCCCTCGAGGCCGGTCACGCCCTGCAGGAGCTGCAGGTCCGAAAGGACCCGCGCCTGCGCGCGCGCCACATCCACCGCGGACCTGGCCTGCCCGCGCACCGCTTCGATATAGGCCGAGGCCGCGCCGGAGACGGCTTTGGCGGCGTCCTGATCGCCCGCCATCGCGCTCGCGAGCATCGTCTGATAGCGCGCCTGCGACTGGGCCGCGGCCACCGCGGGCGAGATCAGCTCAGACGCGGCCGAGCGCAGGTCGCCGATAGTGTCGCGCAGAGACAGCGTGACCTGATACCAGCCCTTCGCCGCCGCGGCCGCCGCCCGCTGCGCCTCGGCCGCGCCGGAGATCATCCCGTCGAGATCCGTGGCGATGGTGCCCACGAGCCCCGCCAGCCCGGCCGAGAGGCTCGCCACGCTCGGCAGGATCTGATCCATGACGCCGGCCATGCTCACGAGGGCCGCGTAAAGCTCCCGACCCCGCTCGGTGGTAAGATCCTGCGCCTCGACCAGCCGGCGATACTCCGCCCGGGTCTGCGGAAGGGCCACACCCATCCGGGCCAGCGCCTCGGTCGCCTGCCGGGTCGCGGTCTCCATCCGCTCGGCCTCGCTGTAAAAGGCCTGATAATAGGAGGAGGTGGCGGAGACGAGCCCGTCGAGCCCGCCGAAGAGCGCGGCCAGATCCGAGGCCATGCCGGCCGTCACCATGTCCACCGCCCGGAAGCTGTGCCCCAGCGTGTCCATGACGCCGTTGACGCCGGACATGGCCGCGCTCAGCCGCTGCAGGGCCTCGACGAAGCTCTCGCCCTCCTTCACCAGAGCGGCGAGCTCGGGGCGGGTCGAGACCAGTGTATTGCCCGCGATCAGGTCGGCCAGGTCGCCCTGCTGCTTCCGACCCAAGAACGCGGAGAGAATCTTGTCGCCGAGGGATCCCTTGAGCCCGCTCACCACCGCATAGGACGTGCCCTCCGCGATCCGCTTCTCGAGGTCCTTGATCGCCTGGTCGTTCCGGCCGACATAGCCGAAGGCGCGCGCCGCGAAGTCGTCGCCGAGCTCGGTCAGCTTCTCCTGCAGCTTCGCCCCGATCTCCTCGTCGGAGAGGCCCTTGGTCGAGAACCTGACCGAGGCCGCAAAGCCCTTGAAGGCCTCGGCCCCGATGCCCAGCGTGTCCGCCACATCCATGACCGAGGCCTGCATCTGGCTCACGGCCTTGACGATGGGGCCGGCCACCGCGCCATCCGCGAGGCCGTAGCTCGTGCTCCGCGACTTCGACAGCCCGCCGAACCGGGACTTCTCGACCTTCCGGTAGCTCTCGACCATCGCATTCAGCTCGCGCACGGTGACGCGCAGCCCTGCATCGAGGAGCTTCGTCTTCGAGCCGAAGAAGGAGAAGGCCGCTGCCACGGCGGCAATGGGGCCCAGAATGGCGCCCGCCGCCTGCGCGAACCCGACGAGGCCGCTCGTGGCCATGCTCAGAGACTGGCCGATATAGGCAAAGCCCCCCGACAAGCCGCCCGAGAAGAAGTTCCCGAGCGAGCCCAGAGCCCCGCTGCCGAAGGCGCTGAACGCATTGCCAATGCTGCCCAGGAACCGGCCCCCGCCGCCGAAGAGGCTGCCCAGCATCCCGAGGCCGCCGCCCATGCCCGGCACCCCCGCCGCCGCGGCCGCGGTGCCGGCGAGGCCGCCGGAGCCGAGCCCCATCCCGATGATAATCCGGTTGCGCGCCGCCGTGGCGATCATCTCGGCCAGCATGCCCTTGAAACTCCCGAGGACGCTGCCCACGAAGCCCTTGAAGTCCTTGAACCCGCCGGCGACGAAGTCGCCCCAGGCCGTGGCCACGTCGCCGATGAGCGGGATGCCGTCGCCGAGCTCCTTGTTCAGCTCGCCGATGGCGCGCCGATGCTCGTCCGCCGAGAGCAGGCCCTTCTTCGAGAGCTCTCCGAGCTTCGCGATCTCCTCGCGGTACTTCTGCACCGGCGTCTTCAGCCGCTCCTTCCACGCCTTTGCGGCCGTGACGAGATCGGAGAGCTTCTGCTTGGCACCGCCCGCTGCGCCGCCGAGGTCCGACACGCCCTCGCCGAGGTCGGAGACGGAAGGCGCCGCCCCGTCCGCGGCCTCCCCGGTGCCCGTCACCGCGGAGCGCAGCTCGGCCGCGGCAGCGGCGGCGGCGTCGAAGCCCTCCGAGGCGAGCGCTTGGGCCTCCTCCTTCAGCGCCTTCGCCTCGTCGCGCGCGGCCTCGGCCGCCGAGGTCAGGGCATGGACCCCGGAGCCCGCCATGATCGCCATGTTGCCCACATCGAGCGCCGCGTCGCCCATGCCGGGGATCGCGGCCATCCCCTGCGACAGGTCGCGCAGGAAGTCGGTCCATTTGCGGGCGACGGCGGCGATCATGGTCAGAAAGCCCCCCTCGACCGTCTTCCAGACCGCGTCGAGCGCCGGGCCGAGGGCGGAGGCGCTGGTCTTGATGCCCTCCCAGACGCCGCGGGCGACCCGGCCCATGATCTCCATGGCGCTCCCGAGGCCGCCCACCGCCTTGACCACGCGCAGCGTCTGGTACGCGAGCTCGCCCACGGCCACGACGGCGATCCCGAGGCCGGTGCGGATCAGGGCCGCGCGGGTGGCGACGAGGCCCGCGACGAACGCCCAGGCCGCGCGGGTGGCGACGATGAGGGCCGGGGTCATCGAGACAGCCAGCGCCGCCGCAGCCGTCGCGGTATAGACCGCCAGCCGGTCGATGTTGCCGGCCACCGCGCCCGCGACCGAACCGATCCCGTCGATCACGCCGCGCAGGAGACCGCCCTCGCGCATGGAGGTGGTGAAGGCCACAGCCATGGCCTCGACCGCGGGGGCGAGCTCGGCCGCGATCCGGTCGCGGGCGGCCGAGACCGCCGTGGCCATCTGCCCGAGCGCCAGGTGCGCATCGCGGAGCGCCGCCACCGCGTCGTCGCTGAGGATCGCGCCGAGGTCGGCCGCCTGGTCCCCGAGCCGCTCCATCTCGGCGCCGTTGTTCCGCAGGAGCGGCAGGAGGAGGGTCGCGTCGTTCGCGATGGCCTCCATGTAGAAGGTCATCTGCGCCTGCGAGACGCCCGCCTTCTCGAGGCTCGAGACATAGAGCTGCAGCGCCTGCGGCCCGGAGAGGTTGCGGAACTCCTTCGCCGTGACGCCGACCTTCGGGGCGATCTTCTCGAAGAAGTCCTTCATCTCGCCGCCGCCGGTCGAGAGGAAGTCGCCCACCTTGTCGTTCACGTCCTTCAGGATGTCGGCGAGCTTCTCCTGCTCGATGCCGACGCTCTTCGAGGCCGCAGACCAGCGCTGCAGCATCTGCGGCGTGGTGTTCGCGACCTGCGCCAGCCGCGAGATCTCGTTCGCCGCCCGGGCGGTCGGCACGACGATGCCCGTCATGGCGGCGCCGACCGTGGCGCCGATGGCCGAGAGCGCGCCGAACGCCTTCGCCGCCGCCCCGAGCGAGGACTGCGCCTTCTTCAGGCCCTTCTGGAACTCTGCGCTGTCGAGGCCGAGGTTGACCCGGAGTGCGCCGATGACTGCCGACATGGGAAGCCTCCTCATGGAGAAGGCCGCCCGGAGGCGGCCTGGTCAGTTGCGATTGCGGGCGCTGGTCCGGCGGCGGGCCGCGCCATGCTGGGGTCAACCCGGGGATCACCCGCGCCCTCTGAGTGCCATCCCGATGAGCAAGCCGCGCACCCGCTCGTGGTCGGTATCCCAGCCGGCGTCCGACTGCTGCGGGGGAGGCGCTGACGCCTCTGCCGGCGGCTTGTAGTCCGGCATCCTGCCCGGCTGGTGGAAGGCGAAGGCCACGAGGGTCGCGAGCTCGTGCTGCAGCACGCGCCGGTCCTCGATCTCGCGCCGGCGCCGTTTATAGTCGCCCTCGAGCACCCCCAGGACCTCGCGCGGGGTGAGCCGCCAGAACGGCTCATACTCCTGCCCGGCAGCGAGCCACCGGGCGAGGAGGGCCTCGATCAGGCCGCGGCCGGCTTTGCTTTGGGCTTTGCCGGCGCTTGGGCGTTTCCCTCGGCGTCCCCGGTCTCGGCCTCGGCCTTGGCCGCCTCGGGGAAGGCGGCGCGGATCGCATCGCCCAGGAGCCGCGAGGCCTCGGCCAGCCCGATCTCGTCGATCAGGTCGCCCGCTGCATCCTCGCTCAGCCCCTCGTGGCCCAGGCCGGCCCAGATCAGGCGCCGGAGCCGCAGCATGTCGCCCTGCGACGCCTCGCCCTGCATCGCCACGATGGCATCGACGAGGGTCTCCCCGGCCCGCTCCTGATAGCGGACCTGGGCGTTGGTGGTGAGCCGGAGGAAGCGCGCGCGCCCCTCGGCCTCGAACGGGATCGCGCCACGGATCATGTTCATGCCTCCGTCCCCCGCGTCCAGGTCGGGGCGCCGGTCCCGCGGATGTTGAGGTTGATGCCGACCGGCGCGCCGAGATCGCCCGCCTCGAGCTGCGGCACCGGGAAGCCGCGGAACTCGAACACGTCGCCCGTGCTCTGGTCCGGGGCGGGCTTCATCGTCACGCGGTAGTAAATCGGGTGCGCGGCCTCCTGATCGGCGATCATGGCGGCATAGCCCGCCGAGGTGTAGCCCATCGGGATGGTGATCTGGCCGATGTCCTTCAGCCCCTTGATATACTCGCGGTAGCCGCCCTCGCTGTCGAGCGAGGTCACATCCTGATAATCCTGCTCGACGGCAGGCACGGCGATCCCCTTGGCTTCCGGGATCGCGCTCCATGTGGCGCCATCGGTGGAGCGCTCCACCTCGGCCCCGTAGGCGATGATCTGTTTCGAGGCCATCCGGCCCTCCTATGCTGAGTAGATGGTGAGAAAGTCGAGCGAGACCCGGAAGGGCCGCCCGGTGTCGTCGCCCGGCTCGCGGAGATCGCGCGCGCCGTCGAGGAAGACACCCTGGAACCCGCCGCCGCTGTGGCCGTGGAGCACGGCGCGCACGGCGCGGGAAAGCTGTTTGGCTGCGCCGTAGCTCCCGGCGTAGCAGTCGATCTGGACGCGGGCCTGCTGCAGCCCGTCCGGCCCGCGGAGGGTCAGCCCCTCGCGGTCGCTCACCGTGCTGAGCACCAGCGCCGGCAGCGGCTCGCCCTGCGGATGGCGGCCGAAGTTCACGCGGGTCTGCACATGCGCCGTCACCCCGCCGGAGGCCAGCAGGAGCGCACGGAGGGCTTCTTCCATGTCAGCCTCCTGCGGCTTTCGCAGCGGCCCGGGCCGCGCGCTTCTCGGCGCGGACGACGGCCTTCGAGACCTGCTGCCAGAGATCGGCGCGGAGGCGCTCGAGGAGGGCCTCGCGGTCCTGATCCCAGGCCGGGCGGAGAAAGGGCTGCGGCGCCATGTGGATGTTGCCGAACTCCTGATTGTGCGCGCTCGGCAGCGGCCCCGCGCCCACGAACATCTCGACGCTGGCCCGGTCGTCGCGGAACATGCGGCGGTGCCGCTTCGCCTGCCGCCTGCTGAGGCGCGTCCCGACCGTGATCGACGGCGCCAGCGTGCGGGTGTCGCCGACCGGGGCCTTGCTCTGAGCCAGATCGGCCAAGGGCTGGGCCGCCGTCTTGAGCGCCCGCCGCAGGGCCGCCTTGCCCGCGGCCTTCGACAGCTTCGCAAGCTGGGCCTCAAGCTGGCGGAGGCCTGTGACGGAGACGGTGACGCTCATCGGTCGGTCCTCGCGAAACAGGTCAGTTCGAGAAAGCGGCGGCCGGCGCCGCCTTCCTTGATGCCGGAGATCTCGAAGCTGCGGCCTTCGGAGAGGAGCCGGTCCTTCGGCGTGAGGCTCCTCGCGAAGGCGGTGCGGTGGAGCGTGAAGCGGGTGGTGACGCTGGCCGCCACCTCGCCGGCGCTCCAGCGCTCGCCGTCGCTCAGGTCTGCCTTCGCCGCCCAGATCGGGGTGCCATGGTCGGCCCAGACCTCGACCGAGGCGAAGCCGTCGTCGGCGAGCGTGGCGCGCTGGATCTGCACCCGGCGGTCGAAGCGCGGGGCTCTCATTCCGACACCATCGGCCGGGCGTAGCGGGCCTGACGGATCAGGCGCTGGATGCCGAAGGAGAGCGGCGGGGCGCTCTCGGCTGGGCCGATCCCGGCGTCGTGCCATTCCTTGGCGAGCAGGATCACCGCCTGGCAGAGGCCGCGCGGGATCCGGGCCGGATCCTCGTGGCCGCAGAGCGCGGTGAGGCTGACGGCCCCGTCCGCCGCGGGCCGCTCGAGCACGGGCTCGGTGGCGCCGCGCACGAGGCGGGCGGCGGCGGGGTCGGAGATCTCCACAAGCTCGATCACCGGCGCGATGGGCAGATACCAGCGCGACCAGCGCCCGGCCGGGGTCTCGAAAGCCACGAGCCGGGGCATGAGGGGGCGGCGGGCGGCGGTCTCGACCACCTCGGTGGCGGCGGCGAGGAGCTCGGCGATCAGGAGATCGTCGTCGGGCCCGTCGAGATGGACCGCCCGCTTGAAGGCCTCGACCGGGACCGCGAGCGCCGGGGGCTCGATCACGCGCATGGGGTCACTTCCGCCGGCCCTGCACCGGCAGGTCGGCTGCGGGGGCCTTCGGCGCGGTGTCCACCGGGGTCTCGAGCGCGGCCACGGCGGCCTCGAAGCTCGGGGCAGGGGTCGCCGGTTCAACAGGCGGCGCGGCCGACGCGATAGGTGCCGCGTCTGCCGGCCGATACGGCACGGCATGGACGCCGATCAGGCCCGCGGCCGTTGCGGGGTCGAAGCCCGCGGTCTCGCCGCGGTTGTAGCGGTTCCAGGGGCGGATGAAGGTCACGATGGTCTTCATGGATCTCTCCGGGGGAAAGGGGGGATGCGCCGGCCCGCGCTCGGGCCGGCTGTGTGTCAGAGCGTCCAGCCGGAGGCATTGAAGCCGGCGAAGGCCTCGTCATGCGCCGGCGCGAAGTCGTGCTCCGAGATCGCCCGCATGAGGGTCAGGTCGTTCTGGAAGGCCGAGACGGTCGCTCCGTTGCCGTCGACGAAGGAGGCGTCGGTCGAGGAGCCCACCACCAGCGCCATGCTGTCGCCGATCATCGCCTCGTCGAAGTCCCCGAAGTAGATCTCGGTCTCGTCGCCGCCCGCGCCGAGGTTGTCGGGGATCTGCGAGCTCGTCCGGATCGGGAAGCCCATGAGCTGGGCCGAGGCCCCGATGGAGGGAAAGAGCGGGTTCCCGTTCGCGTCCTTCAGGCTCGCGAGCCAGTTCTTCGTCGAGGCCCGCATGATCCAGCCCGGCGAGACCATGCCCACGTCGGCATCCTCGACGAGCGAGACCGCGCGCCGGATCGCCGCCTCCGCCGCGGCCGGCGTGGCCGCCACCGGAGCGGCGGACCAGTTCGCGGGCAGCATCCAGTGCCGCAGCCCCTTCGGCGTGTCGGCGCTGCCGTCGCCGCGCAGGAACGCGAGATCCTCGCGCAGCGCCATCACCTTCAGGAGGTCGTCGCGCACGAGCTGCGCCATCGCCACGCCCGAGTGCCGCAGGAGCGAGTTGCCGATGGGGACCATGCCCACGAGTTTCTTGAAGCTCTGGTCGATCTTGTCGAAGCTGGGCTGGCTCGGCGCGATGGCGGCATTCTCGGCGGCATAGGCGGCGACGGCCGAGCCCACCTGCTTGGCGTGTCGCATCTCGCCCGCGGGCATCGGCAGGGTGCGGGCGCCCGAGGCGCGCACGACGACGCGGGCACGCAGCATCTCGATCAGCTCGGCCGCCTGCGGCCGCGGGATGGTGACGCCGCCCGCGCCTTCGCTCGCCCCCGAGAGAGCGGCCGAGATCGCGCCATGGCCCTCGGCCTCGAGGAGGCGGGCGGCCTTGTCCCGGTCGCCCTTGGTGCGGGCGAGGGCCTGGACCATGAAGCCCGCCGCCACGCCGCGATGCGCCGGATCGGTGGCAACGGCCGGCACGGCCTCGGCGCCGGCGGCACTTGCCCCGCTCCCGGCGCCCGCGCCGTCGCCCTGCGCCGCTGCGGCCTGCGCGGCCTCGACGGCCGCCGCGCGCGTCACGGCGGCATCGGCCCGGGCAAAGGCGGCTTCCGCGGCAGCAAAGGCCGCGGTCTCGGCCTCGAGCGCGGCCGCGTCCGGTGCCTCGGCCGCCTCGAGCGCACCGATGCGGGCGGCCACCGCGGCCATCGTGTCGGCCGCGGCCTTCCGGGCGCGGCGCAGGTCGTCGAGGTTCTGTCGTGCCATGGGATCCTCTCTTGGCAGGGCTGCATCCGCGCAGCCGAACGGCCCCGCCACGGGCGGGGGATGGGAAGGGGTGAAGGGGCTGGCCGCAGCCGGCCTGTTCCGGCTGGTTCGGCTCAGTTCAGAGGTGGCGTGAGGTGCCGACCGTTGCCGGTGAATGGTGTGAGCGGCGACTGGCTCGGGTGACCGCCGGCCCGAGACGCCATGCCTTTCTTCGGCTGCGACACGTTTGGAGCATAACCTATGGACGCGAACAGCAAGGAATCGATCATGAGCGTGCCTGTGTCCAAAGCAGAACTTCTGGACGCCATTTCAGTGACATTCGATAAGCTGATGCTCGAGCTTGGCCGAGTGCCGGCGGAACGCAGCCGCGTGGCTTCGCTGGAGGGACATGCCGCCGGGACATGGATGAGCCCCGCCGATCTGGTAGCCTATCTGCTGGGCTGGAACGAACTCGTCATGAAGTGGCTGGATCGGGATGATCGTGGCGAGACGGTGGAGTTTCCCGAAAGCGGCTTCAAATGGAACGAGCTCGGCTTGCTGGCCCAGAAGTTCTACGCGGACTATCGGCATCTCGAGTGGCAAGATCTGCTGAGCCGTCTCCAGGCGGTAAATGTTCGATTGGTCGAGACCATTTCGTCCCGAACCGACGCTGAGCTCTATGGCGGCGCCTGGTATGGCAAATGGACCAAGGGGCGGATGATCCAGTTCAACACTTCAGCACCCTATGCCAACGCGCGAGGGCGTATCAGAAAGTGGTTGAAGGCCGGATGTTGAGCGATGCCGCCACGCCCCTACGGCAGTCCCGGAGTTCGTTGCACGCGGTTCTGTCTGCCGGTCAGCTCCGGGCGAGCGCTGCCGCCGCCGCGGCACGGGCGGCGAAGGCGCGGCCGGGGCTGCGGGGCTTCGGCGCGGTACGGGCGGTGAGGCGGGCGTAGAAGGCGGCGCGGGTCTCGGTGCGGTCGACGAGGCCACGGCGGATGGCCTCGGGCGCGCGGAAGGTGGCGCCGCCGTCCTGCGGATCGTCGGTGACGCTGAGCCGCGCCGCGAGCTCGGCCGCGGGAATGGCGCGGCCGGCGGAGACGGCGGCGTGGAAGGCGGCCTCGGCCTCGTCGAGGCTGCGCTGGAGCTCGGCGCGGCCGGCCTCGGTCGAGGCGTCCGGGCGCTTGGCGCGGGCGTGGCGGGAGCTCATCTCGAAGATCTGCGCACCGTTGGCACCCGGCTGGACATGGGCCGCAGCGGTCAGCGCCACGCCGATGGAACCCGCGACGGCGCCGGGCGTCATCACGATCTCCGAGGCTTGGGAGGCGAGCCAATAGGCGGCGGAGGCCGCGAGCGGCGAGACGAGCGCATGGACCGGCTTCACGGTGGCCGCCGCGGCGATGGCCTCGGCCGCGGCCTCGATCCCGCAGACGAGGCCGCCCGGGCTGTCGATCTCGAGCACGATGGCGGCGGCATCCTCGCTGGCGGCGAGGTGGGTCAGCGTCTCGGCCAGACCGTGGTAGGTGGCCCAGCCGAACCAGCGCTCGTACTGCGCCATGTTCGGCGTGAGGATCCCGCGCACCGGCACCACGGCGAGACCGCGCGCGACGGTAAAGCGGTCGGGGACGCTCGGGCCGGCCGTTGGAGCACGGGCCGCCGCGGCGGGATCGGCCGCAGATTCCGGGATCGTGAGGGCGAGGAGGGGCGCCGCGAGATCCTCGGCCAGCGCCATGGGCTGCAGGGGGCCGAAGAGGCTGGCGAGCATGCGGGTCATGGGTCTCTCTCCTCGCTGCGGGTCATGTTCGGGGCCGGGTTCAGCCGGTCGCCGCCCTCGATGGGGTCGTAGCCGTCGATGCGCCGGGCCTCGTTCGGGGTCAGGATCGGGCCGCCCACCGCCTTGGCGAGGGCCTCGTAGCGCTCGCGCGTCGTGGGGCGCAGGAGGGCCCCGAAGTCATGTTTCAGGTAGAATCCGGCCCGGCGCTCGGCCTCGGTGAGGACGCCGAGTGCGAGCTGGTCCTCGACCTGCTTCGCCCAATGCAGGAGGCAGTCGGTCAGGTAATCGATGGCCTGCTGCTCGCCGTTTGCCTTCACGCCATATTCCATCATCTGCAGCTTCGCCGGCGGCACCCGGTAGATCGCCGCGATCTGCTCGCGGTCGAACTTGCGGCTCCCGAGGAGCTCCTGATCGGCCGCCTTCATGTCGAGCGTCTGCACATCCTCGCCCTCGCCGAGGATCGGGAAGCCCTCGACCTCCGGCGCGCGGAGGGCCGCGGCCACCCGGCGGGCGCTTCGGACGCGGGCCTCGTCATCCTCGTAATCGTCGCGGAGCCGGATCACGGCGCGGGCGGTCACGCCCGAGGCCGCGCGGGCCGCCGACTCCTGGCCCGCCAGCGCGAGGCCCACGCTCTCGGCCGCGACCTCGAGCGGGCTGCGCCCGGTCCAGCCGTCCTCGGCCATGTAGCGCAGATGGATCATGGCGCGGGCGGGCGCGCGGCGGCGGAGGCCCGCGCCGTCCTCGAAGTCGTAGAACCGGTCTCGGCCGGCGCGGAGCACGCTGCAGCCGGACTGGCGCACCAGATCGATCAGCTCGAGCTCGCCGGCCCCGTCGCGCGGCGCCCAGGCGAAGGCGTTGCCGCGGAGCGTGAAGGCATAGCCGAGCGCAAACCGCACCACCGAGGCCGCCACGCCCGGCGCCGCCTCGACATTCAGGAGATAGGGCGCCGCATGGTCCCGCACCCGGACCTCGCGGCCGTCGCCGGTGCGCTGGAAGAGCTTCAGCGGGACCTTGGCGAGATCGCCCGCGATGACGGCGCAGCAGGCATAGACCGTGGCATGGCGCTGCGCGACCTCGGCCGAGACGCGGGGCAGGGTGCGGATCCGGCTCGCCCCGCCCGAGCTCCAGCCCACTTCCTGCAGCCACGGCTTCGGCGCCGCCGTGCCGCTCACTTCGGCCGAGGCCTGCGGCGCCGTCACCGGCGGCTCGGTGCGGACGGAGGCGCCCGCCATTCGCGAAGCGCCAAATCGGGGCCATCTGCTCATGCCGGTCCTTCCTTCCGCCCGGCGATCCCGCGGGGAGCGCCTGCTCTTTGCTTTCGTGATGTTGGTGACCGCCGCAGGGGCTCGAAACGCACTGTCCGCTCCGAGCCTCATTGCAGGCGGTCACCCGGTCATTCTCCGCGAAGCCAAGCCCTGTTTTCAGGAACGGTCTCGAACCTCAGCGCATCGTCCGGTATGACTACCCACGTCTGGGCACTTCGCAGGAAGACGTGATGGCTGGGTCGCAGCCAGGATGAATTGTCCAATGTTCCGGGCTTAAGACTGATCTGGCCGGGGCTTCGGTCTGCCTGATGATGGATACGGGTCCCACAATCCGGACAGAACGAATTGGTGAAGACCTGCCCGCTGTCCGCCACACGCCTGAAGGTTTTGAGTGTTCCCTTCGTCAGCGAGAAACTCTCAGCAGGAATTCGCATCGCCATGCCAAAGGCGCTTCCCGACTGGGTCTGGCAGATCGTGCAGTGACACGCATAAACAACTATCGGCGCGGCGCTGACCGTATATCGGATTGCGCCACATTCGCAGCCGCCGTGATAGGGAGGGTTCAACCGTTTACTCCTCGATACCTTGTTCAAGGCATGCTCACATAGGCAGTCAACGGCAGCAATGTCCGCAACACCGATCCCGGGAAGAGTGATCCCGGAGATGTCGCCAGAAGTCGTGGCCGTCACTTCCGTCCCGAGGGCCGCCCTCCACGCAGCGCGAGCGGATCGCCCGCTCACGCCGTCTCCACTTCCCGGGCGCGGCGGCGGCCTTCGGCGGCTTCGGCGCGGCCGAGGGCCATGATCGCGGCCACCGCCGGGTCAATCCGGCCCTTCGAGCGCGCCTTGTTCGGCTTGATGTTCTCGGCCGCATCCTCGTCGCGGTGGACGTTCCCCACCGCCCAGGCCAGCACCGGATTGCCCGCGTGGCGGATCCGGCCCTTCGCCACCGCCTCCTCGAAGCGCTTCATCGGCGAGGACATCGAGCCGTAGCCCTGCCCGTGCTCGACCAGCGGAAAGCGCCGCTTCAGGAGCTCCTTCGCCATGTACTTCATGCCCCAGCGGTCGTAGGCGAGCTCGCGCAGGTCGAACCGGGCGCGGATCGTCTCGAGCCGCTCGATCACCTGATCCTCGTCGATCACCCCGCCCGAATGGACCTCGAGCCAGCCCGCATCGCGCCAGGCGACATACTCGCGCTTCTCCTTCTGCGCCCGCGCGATGAAGCCCTTCGGCCCCTCGGGCAGGAAGGAATAGGCCAGCAGGTAGATCTGGCCGTCCTTCGGCACCGCGACCGAGATCGCGGTGAGGTCGGTGGTCTTCGAGAGATCGAGGCCGACCCAGGCCGGCAGGCCGTAGAGCGACCGCGGATCGAAGGGCTCGGCGCCCTGGTCCCAGACGTCGCGCGCGATCCAGGTCTGGGCGCCTTCGGTCCAGAGGTTCATGTGCAGCCGGCGGAAGTTCGGCATCTTGCCCGAGATCACCGTGGCCTCGCGGTACATCTCGCCGAACCGCTCCTCGGAGAAGGCCACGCCGAGGTTCGGGTTCGCCATCTTCCAGAACCGGGGATCGCCCACGTCGCACTCCTGCGGGGGCTCGGCCACATAGGCGAAGAAGCTGTCGTCGCTGACGGTGCCGCGCACCACCTCCTCGGCATAGTCTCGCATCTCGCCGCAGAGGCTCGCGCGGTCGGCGCCGGCGGTGGTGATCGCCCAGTCGATGGGCTGGGCGCGGGCGATCATCGAGTTCGTCAGCACCTCGGCGAGCTCGCGGTCGGTCCAGCGGTGGACCTCGTCGCGGGCGGCGAAGTGCGGGTTGATCCCGTCCGAGCTGTTGCCGTCGCGCGAGAGGCAGGCGATCAGCCCCTCGGTCGCCGGCACCTCGATGGAGGTCCGCCAGACCTGCATCAGCGCCGAGAGATGCGGCGAGGCGCGGATCATGCGCTTGAGCTCGCGGAAGAGGAGCCCGGCCTGGTCGCGCGTGGTGGCGGCGCAGTAGCCCTGCGGCGCGGCCTCGCGGTCGAAGAGCGCGGTGAAGAGGGCGGGCACCGCCGTGTCGGTGGTCTTGCCGTTCTTCTTGGCCACCTGATGATAGGTGGTGCGGAAGCGCCGGAGGCCCCCCTCCTTCTTCCAGCCGAAGACCGAACCGTGGCGGAAGGCCTGCCAGGGGCGGAGCGTGAGCGGGCGCCCGGCGAGCGGCCCCGTGGTGTGCTGGATCAGCTCGGCGAAGTTGAGGATCCGGCTCGCAGCCTTGCAGTCGAACCAGAGGCCGCGGTCGCGCCCGGTCTCGAGGTCGGTCAGATGGCGCAGGCAGGCGAGGCGCACGAGCTCGCCTGCGGTCTCGCGGCCCTCGACCACATCGAGCGCATAGCGCGAGACCGGATGGTCAATCGGCTCCATCGAGGGTCTTCAGGATCTCGTCGAAGAGGTCGCCCTGTCCGGTGACGCGGACGCGGGCCTCGTCGACGGGGGTGAGGCCGAAGCGGGCGGCGAGCTGGTTCATGACGGCGATGGCATCCTGACGCTGGCCCCAGACGGCGCGCTTCTTCTGCTGGCGGCCGTTGCGGGTCTCGACCTCGTACCAGCTGCCGAAGGCCGCGATGTCGCCGGTGAAGCGGATGACATCGGCTACGGCCTCGCAATAGACCGCGAACGGATCCTCGAAGGCAGGCTCGAGGCGTTTCTTCGTGACGAGCACCGGGGCAAGACGCTCCCAGACGTCGCGCCCTTCCGCGCTCATCCACTCCGGCGCCTCCGGCACGGGCGCCGCGAGGTCGCCCTTCATCGGGATGACGTTCGAGACCTTCGGCTTCTGCCCGCGCATCGTGACTGTCCTCGTTTCAAGGGACCGCGCCCGCGCCGGCCCGATCACCGCCGCAACCGCGGCCGGATCGGGGGCGCCGGGATCGGCGGTCCATCATGTCTGTTGTGCGCCGCGCGGAGCGGGGGCTCGCGGCCATCGGCTCGTCGTGGATCCGCCGGGGCGAGGGCAGGGCGCCGGTCTCCCGGTGCCTCTCACCCCTCTGCCCGGTGGGCTTTTTTTTGCCAATTCGCCGTGCACGAAAAGGAAGGTTCGAGCGCCGGTTACCTGGCCGACCCCTCCGATTTTGCGATGCCCCCCGGTGGGTGGAAGACCTCGCGCGCGGTCTTGCGGCTGTGGCAGGGTCGGCAGAGCGGCTGCCAGTTCGCCCGGTCCCACATCAGCCCGGGATCGCCGCGGTGCGGCCGGATGTGGTCGACCTCGGCCGCCGCCACCACGAGCCCGAGCCCGGCGCAGTCGGCGCAGAGCGGATGGGCCGCGAGGAACCGCGCCCGCGCCCGCCGCCAGCGGCCGGTGGCATAGAAGGCCGCACCCGCCTGCGCGGCCGCGCCGGCCTTGGCTCGAGCCTTGCGCGCCCGTGCCTTCGCCTCCGCCTCGGCGGCATGGTCGGGGCAGTGCGCCTGGCCGGTCGGCGCGAGCTCCTCGCAGCCCGGTGCGCAGCAGAGTTTGCGGATCAAGGGGAGGCTCCAAAGCGAAGCGCCCGGAGAGCTGGGTGCTCGCCGGGCGCTTGTCTTCGATGATGGCAATCTGCCGACTTGAACGTGACAGGTCAAGCTCTTCTCAGCGCCATGCCTCAGAGAGCGCGTCCAGGCCTCGCTGAAGGCGGTCGAGGTGGCGTGCCTCCTCCCGCGCATTGCTCCATGAGCCGAGGCTGCGGAGCGACTGGTCGTCCAGAACGACATGCTGGATGACCGGCCGTGCGAAGGTCGGGATCTCCTCCCACATGCGGAAGAACTTGCGGCGCCGGTCCACCTGGGCCACCTGCGGATCCTGATCTCCGCTCGTATCGACGCGGACGATGGCCGCCAGCGGATCGCGCGCGGGCAGGCCCGAGGCCGCTTCGAAGAGCTCGGCCGCGATGTTCGCCTGCTCCACCGAAAGCTTGCCCTGCCGGTGATAGCGCCCGACCCAGGTCTCCCGCCGCGTGCGGATCACCCGGTTCGGGTTGCTCGCCTTGCCGGTCCTCGGATCGACCTCGGCCGCCTCCTCGATCCGCTTGCCCGCGATCTGCGCGGGCGTCAGCGGCCCCAGATCCCACGGCGCGAGCTTCAGGCTCACCAGCTTCGCCTTCATCGCCTTCCGGCCCTTCGCGCCCCTCATGCGGCACCCCTGTCCTTGTTCTTGTTGCTTTTGCTGTCCGCTCGTCCGCACCGGCTCTGCCCGCCGCATGTCCACCGCGCCACCGATCATGCCGCCGCCCCTTCCTTGCGGCCGCGCCCGGCATCCACCAGCGCGCGGGCCTGGGCCCGGTCGCGGAGATAGAGCTCGAGCCAGTCGCGATCCTCCCGGCTCGCGGTCTCCCGGTCGATCCGGTCGCGGATGAGCTCGCAGCGCCGGGCATTGTCCTGCGCCTGATCCCGGATCTCGCGCAGATCCATCGCGAGCGGCGGCCTCGGGTGCTTCAGCAGCCAGCGGTAGAGCTCCACCAGATGCCCGCCGGCCTCGGCCTTCGGTCCCTCGACCGAGGCGAGCCAGCTCGAGACCAGCCGCCGCTCCGCCGGCGGCGGCTCCTCGATGGCGCGCGCGAACTGCCGGATGAGCACCTCGGACGGCCAGACCCCGTCCGCCGCGCTGTCGATCAGCACCTCGGCGAGCGTCATCAGGTTCTCCGCGCCCATGTAGCCCAGCTGCTCGCAGAGCCGCGCCATCGCCGCCTCATGCGCCGCGGCGGCCGTGCCGCGCCGCCTCACCATCCCGGCCTGCTCCAGCCGGTCCACCACCAGCGCCTTCACCCGCGCCCGCTCCTCTGCCTTCGTCATGGCCATCCCTTTCTCAGCCAGCCACGCCTGCCGTCTCGCCACCGCCCGATCTTCTCACCCCTGCAGAAGGGATGTTTTGTCAGGTTCTGTTTTGTCGGGTCCGGTCCTGTTCTGTCCTGTGGGGCAATTACAGTTCCGGCCCTGAAAATTGCTGTAAATGACTGTAAGGATTGCAGTCGATTACAGTCGGTTACAGCTGTAACTCATTGGACCTGCACGAGCTTGGGCCCCCCGCGCGTGGCCTCGAAGGCCGCGCGCACATTGTCCGTCGTGATGTAGAGATCGCGCTCGCCGAGCCAGTCCGCGATGGCGATCACCACGTCCGGGCTCTCGGCCGCGCGCGAGCATTTGATCTCGATGAGCTTCTTCTTCACCCGCGTCCGCGCCACGGCCTTCGAGCCCTCGGTCCGCGCCTGATCGCGCCCGCGCTTTCGGCGGTGCATGTCGCGGGCGATGCCTGCGATCATCACATGGCCGAGCCGGCGGTTGCCGGGCGCCTCCTCCTGGTTCGAGATATGCGTCTCGCGCCAGCCGTAGAGCGCGCCCTCGCGCGCCGCGCGCCAGCTCTCGAGATCCGCGCCGTAGCCCGCGAGGCGGGCGAGCTCGAGATCGTCGTCGGGCAGGGTCCCGGCAGGGTCCTGCCGGAAGGCCTCGCACCAGAGGAGGAGCGCCGTGCCGATGTCGGCGCGCCGGTTCTCGGCCAGCGCCCGGGCGACGAAGCGGGAGGTGAGGAGGCGGTTGATGTGGAGCGGCACCCATTCGTGGCTCGAGAGCGTGTCGCCGAAGGCCAGCGGATATTCCCAGAAGTCGCCGACGATCACGGTCGCAGGCTCGGTCTCGGTCTCGGTCAGTCGTTCATGCGGCACGGGCACCTCCCGCGCGGCATTCGAAGCGCTCGGGCTTCGTCATGGCAGGCCTCCATAGATGAAGACGGGCACCTGGGCGGCGAGGGCGCTCTGGACCTCGTGGCGGATGCCGGTGGATTGCGCCCAGCCGCGGATCTCGGGGACCACGACGGCGGCGCAGACGGTGAGAAGGGGGCGGCACCAGTCCTCCCAGAGGACGGGAGCGAATGGGTCGATCCGGAGCCGGGGGAACATGGTGGCGTGGAGCGCGGCCGCCGACAGCACCACCGGCGAGATCGCCGTGACGCCGACCTCCAGGAGCCGCGCGACCTCGCGCGCCGCCTCAGCCATGGCCGCTTCGGACTGATCCCGCGACCAGCGCCCGTCCGGGCCGACTGCACGCAAGCTGTACGGTGAGGCGAGATACACCGGCCGGCCCCAGCGCGCGTGCCGCGCGACGAGGGCCGGGGTCGCGCCCCAGCGCAGGAGATCCGCACGGCCCGCGGGATGGCGCCGCAGCGCGGCCCACCCGTTCGATCGAAAAGCGCCGGAGGCCGCAGCCCCCGGCGAAGTGGCCGCGTCCTGTACAGGCAAGGGCGCGGCGGCGGTCACAGAAGGCTCCCGAGGGCCGTCGCGAGGATCGCAGATCCGGCGAGGGCGGAGGGCACGAGCCACCAGCCCGAAGGCATCCGATAAGGGCCGTGGGCGCGGGGCGTGCCATCGTCGCGATAGGTTTCCTCCGCCTCGTCGCAAGGGGCGTCCTGCGGAAAGTGTTGGGAAAGTTTTCCCAAGCGCTTCCGGGCGTGAGCCGCCCAGAAGTCCGCCACCGCACCGAGGTGGATGGCTGCGGTGATTTCGGCCACGAGGACCTTGCGCATGATCGTGATCATTCCTGTGCCTGTAGGGTTGTCGCCGCCTCTGCGGGGAAGTTCTGGTAGGCGAGGCCGACGACGAACCCGCTGGGGGAATGGCTGCCGTCCCACCATTTGCGGGCCGTCGATCCATCGACACCGAAGGTCATGGCCGCATGCTCGGGACTGTCGAAGTTCTCGCGCACGAAGCGAGACCAGCGCGCCGCGAAGAAGGCGCGATAGGTCATCGCCTCCCGTTTGGCGGAAGACTTTCCGGGGGACTTTCCTGACATGGTTGCTCCATCCTGAACCCGACCAAAGGCTTTCGATGACGAAGCGATTTCATGAAGGGGAAGGGGGGAGGCGGAATACATCACGCCGCGTCCCCTTCGATTTGCAGGAGGGCTTGGTCATGATCGGCGACACAAACGTCCGAGTTCGCAGCCATGAAGGCGCGCAGGCGATCCACGACCTTCATGGTCGGGCTGGACTTGCCGTCCTTCCAATCCTGCCATTGTCCCCACTTCGCGTTGATGGCCTCGCGCAACAGCTTCTGCGGACTGATCCCGCACGCCGTGCAATGGGCTTCGATGTCTGAGATGAGCTGTTCCATGGCGGCGAATATGGGGGAACTCCCCCACATAATCAAGGGGAACTTCCCCATGGATCGGAGCGAGGGTATGGGGCACTTTCCCCATATGCAGAAGAAGACCCTGGACGCCTTCGTGCGTGGCCTGCAGATCGTCATGGAGGCTGAGGGCATCAAGATGAAGCCGCTCTCGGTGGCTGCAGGCATGGGCGAGTCCGGAGTGCGAGATCTGATCCGCAACGAGTCGTCGCCCAAGGTCGCCAACGCCTACGCCTTGGCCAGAGAGCTTGGGCGAACGGTGGATGAGATCATCCAGATCGGCATGACGGGAGATCTGAATGCGCGCCCGGATCGCGCGCCCATTGCGGTCGCCGGGTGCGTGGGTGCGGGTGCGCGGGTCGATCTCCTGGACGCCTACGAGAAGGGCGATGGCATGTATCACGTCGCCCGCCCCCCGCAGCTGAAGCCGCACGGCATAGTCGCGGTGGAGGTTAAGGGCGATAGCATGATGCCGCTTTACCGCCCTGGGTCCGTGCTTTTCTACACGCGTGCCGCTGCCGAGGGCGTGCCGATCGAGGCACTCAACACGCCTTGTGTCTGCGAGGATACGGACGGAAGGGCTTGGCTCAAGGTAGTCAAGGTGGGCAGTCAGGAGGGCACTTTCAGCCTCCTGTCGCTCAACCCGGATGCGGACAACATGCATGGCGTCCGGTTGAAGTGGGCAGCGCCAGTGCTCATGACGCTATCGCCCGACTATGTGGAGCGGGTTTACGTCTGACGGCGCTTAGTCGTCATGCTGTCTGCTTCGCTCAGTGGTAAGGCGCACTTAACTGCCCGCCCCGCCTCCGCGGGTTTCCGGAGTGCTGGAGTTTCGCTGCGTCCTGTATCCCCCGGTGGTGCGGCCGAGGGCGAGACCCACACGATTCTGCTCGCATGTGGGGGTAAATCCCCACATCAGCGTTGACATGGGGAAACTCCCCCAATAGCTTCTCGTCAGACGGTCGATCCTTGGCCGTTCATTTGATGGGAGACTGCCCATGATCCTCCAGCCGCTGGCCTGGACCGGCCCGCTCACCAACGCCAGTGCGCGCCTATCCCCCTCTGGCAACCAATGCCATATCGCGGAGGCCCGGCCATGACCGCCACCGCCATCCGCTACCCGGCCTCTGCGCCGGTTGCCCGTTTCGCCCTTCTCGACCTGACCGAGCCCCAGCTGCGCCTGCTGCTCTCCGCGGCCGAGGCGGGGCTCCCGCAACTCGACACTGCCGATGACGAGACCGCGGCCGAGGTCAATACCATCCTCGGCCAGGCGCGGGAGGCGCTCGAAGCATGAGCCAGATCCTGCCCCTCACGCCCCGCGATCTGAATGCCGCGCGCCATCGTGCCGAGTACGCGCCCACGCCCGAGATGCGCGAGGCCGCCAGCCGCCTGCTGACGGATCACGAGCTGGCCGTCGCCATGGGCCGCACGCTCGCGAGGGCCCGGCCGCGACCCGCCTTCCGGACGAGCAGGCCAAGCCCGCTCGGGCCGAACCTGACCGGCTTCCTCGTCGGGGCGCTCGCGCTCCTGGGCTTCCTGTTTGTCGCCACCGTGCTCTGGGCCCATGTCACCGACGTGACCGAGGCCATGCGCCAGCAGGCCAGCGCCATGCGGAGCATGTGATGGAGGCCGCCCCGCAACCCGCGCCGCGCTCCGGGCCCGTTCCGGTCGAGAGCCTCGGCGCGGCCGATCTCGACCGCATGGCGGCCGCCATCGACAGCGGCCGCATCCGGAAACCGCCGATGAAGGAGACGCCCGCCGACCGCGCCGTGGCCGAGGCCGCCTATCAGGTCGCGGCCGACGAGCTGCGCCAGTTCATCGAACGCTTCGAGCAGCTCGAGGCCGAGAAGAAGGAGATCGGCGGCCAGCAGAAGGAGCTGATGGCCGAGGCCAAGGGCAGGGGCTACGCGCCGAAGATCCTCAGGATGATCGTGGCGCTCCGCAAGCGCACCCCCGACGACCTCGCCGAGGAGGAGACGCTCCTCGATCTCTACAAGGCCGCGCTCGGCATGGCCTGACCCATCCCGGCGCGGCGGGCGATCCGCGCAGCTTCCGTTCAACTTGCCCGCCGCCTCTGCGGCTTGGGCCCTTTCTCCCGAACCTGCGGAGCAGTCCCATGAAGAGCAAATCCTCCATCCTGTCCGCATGGCGGCAGGTCCTGTCGGAGACGGCGCGGTATCTTCCGTTCGGCGGTGCCATGCCCGAGGACCGGCCGGGCCTCTATCGCCGTGTCGCGCGAGATTGCGGCGTGCCCATCGAGGCAGTGCGCCGGGCCGTGGAGGCCTCCGGTGGCTGAGCCCCTGCGCATCCTGATCGGCTGCGAGACCTCGGGCGTGATGCGCCGGGCCTTTGCTGCCCGCGGGCATGACGTCTGGTCCTGCGACCTCCTGGCGGCAGAGGACCGCTCGAACCGCCACATCGTCGGCGATGTGCGCGACCATCTGACCGACGGCTGGGATCTGCTGATCGTGGCGCACCCGCCCTGCACGCGGCTCTGCAACAGCGGCGTCCGGTGGCTGCATGAGCCCTCGAAGCGCCTCCCCGAGACCTATGCTGCGGCAGAGCGGGAGGCTTTCGCCCGGATGGGTCGCGAGGAGCGGCTGGCCTTCCTGTGGGCTGACCTCGACCGCGGGGCTGCGCTGTTTGCGGCCTGCTGGCAGGCGCCGGCGCCGCGCGTGGCCGTCGAGAACCCGGTGATGAACCCGCACGCCCGGGCCCGCCTGCCTGCCGACCTGCCACGGCCGCAGACGGTGCAACCCTGGTGGTTCGGCGAGCCCTTCTTCAAGGCGACGAGCTTCTATCTGCGCGGCCTGCCGCGGCTCGCCGCCACCAACCGGCTGACGCCGCCCCGGCCCGGGACGCCCGAGCACAAGAGCTGGTCGGCCGTCCACCGCGCGCCGCCGGGGCCCGACCGCTGGAAATTCCGCAGCCGCACCTTCGAGGGCGTGGCCGAAGCCTGCGCCGACCAGTGGGGCGGGTGGGCCGAGGGGGAGGCTGCGGCATGTGGGTGAGACTGCCGAACGCGAACGAGGAACACGAGGAGGTCTAGGACATGCGATCAGCCACCGTCACGAAGACCGCGATCAGCCGGGCCATTGCCGCTTGGAAGGAATGCGGGCTGAAGGTCGGGGGGATGGAGATCACCAAGGACGGCACCATCCGCATCACGGCGGCAATGGACGAACCGGCGCCCGTGGCTCAGCGTGGTGGGCCGAAGCAGTGGCCGACCAGGTGATCGACGTGAAGCACAACTTCCCGGGCCTCCTGCGCGAGAAGCTCCCGTCCGGGGCCATCCGTTTCCGTGTCCGGGCCGAGGGCAACAAGCGGCTCCGCACCGCCATTCCGGTGGGGCCCGACCATGCTGACTTCTATCACCACTATACGGCCGCCCGAGAGGGGCGGCGCTGGGAGGGGCCGCCGCCCGAGAGCAGCGCAGTCGCCCATTCCATCCAGTGGCTGGTGGACAAGTATCTCGCGCACCTCGGGCGGCTGGTTGACGCCGGACAGGCCTCGAAGCTGACGCTCCAGCAGCGGCGATCCCAGCTGCGCAGGCTCTGCGCCATGACCACCGACGACGGCGGCGGGATCTACGGCGAATATGACATGTGCGCGCCGCGGAGCGCCTTCATCGCTGCCCGGGACCAGTGGCGCGACAAGCCCGGCGAGGCGAACAACCTCATCAAGTCCGTCTCGGCCATGTATCGCTGGGCGATCGAGGAGGCGGAGCTCCTCGCCGAGAACCCGGTCAAGGGCATCAAGAAGCTCGCCATGAAGGGGGAGGGGGCGGCCCCCTGGACGCCCGAGGATCTGAAGAAGTTCCGGGACAGGCATCCTCTTGGCACCACGGCGCATCTGTGGCTCACGCTGCAGATGTTCACGGCCTGCCGGATCGACGACGCGCGCAAGCTCGGCCGCCGGCACGAGGTTGAGAGGGCAGGGGAGCTGTGGCTGGACTTCCAGCCCAGCAAGAAGGGAAGCGCGCCGGTGTCGATCCCGATGATGGCGCCCCTTTTGCGGGCCGTCCGGGCGCAGAAGGTGCAGGGGGCGACCTATCTTCTCACAGACTACGGCAAGCCCTTCAGCACGGCCGAGAGCCTGCGCAACCGCGTCCGGAAATGGTGCGCGGCGGCCGGCATTGAAGGGAAGTCCTCGCACGGCATCCGGAAGGCCGTGGCCGAGCTCCTGGCGGAGGCCGGCTGCAGCCAGCACCAGATCATGGCGATCATGGCGCACACCCAGGCGAAGACGTCGGAGATCTACACTAAGGGCGCGCAGCGGCGGGTACTGGCGGCCGATGCCTTGGCCGCTCTCAGCGACATGGAGTGGTGATCGGGGAGACGACCCGGCCCCTTGCGCCAGGCGATGGTGCTGCTTGGAGACCATGGCCCTGTGGGCACAATGTGACCTGTTGAACAGCTGCCCCCGAAGGACTGCTGTCTGCTAAGCGCAGGGAGCGGACGTCGCGGATTGGAAGGCCGCCCTGTGCGACCCGATGCACCCGGCCCGGACCGGTCGTTCGCCGAACAGGGCGTCGCTGCGGCGCGGCTACCCGGAAGCGGCCTTTGGTCGATGCTTCCGCCAGCGACTTATGGCGAGCCGGTCGTAGACAATAGAACCTGATCGTATAGGCTTGAACAGGGAGCATCGATTAAAGGATGATCAACTTTGGCCAAAAGTTTGCTAAGCGTCACGTTGAGGGCTATGAAGGCCGCGGAGAGAAACCGTGTTCGTCACGCAAAAGCTGCCGAGCGTCGTGACCTCGCCGAGCGGAGAGAGGTGGCACGACAGGCGAAGGATTATGCAGCCAAGGTTCGCAAAGCAGAGATCGCGGATGAGCGCGATCGGAAAGCTTACGAGAAGGCCGTAAGGGCTGCGCATGCCGCAGCCCAGCAAGCCGAGGTCGACCGAATGAATTCGGAGATCGACGCGGTCTTCGACGAGCTGGAAGGGCTTCTGGCTGCCACGATCAACGTTGACGACCATATAGATCTCGAGAAGCTTCGAAAGCCTTTGGATACGCCATTCGACATGCCCGACTTGGAGATTCCGTTAGTCGCGCCGAGACGGCCAAATTATCCACCCGAGCCTAAATATGTTGAACCGGCTAAGCCTAAAGGTTTCTTCGGCAAGAAGCGGAAGCTTGAGGAGGCGCGCGCAATAGCGCAGCAAGCTTACGAGATGCAAAAGGCGGAATGGGGCCGACGGATTTCGGCCTTAGAAGACCGATATGCAAACGAGTTGGCTGCCCATGAACAGGCAGAGGCCAGAAGAGTTGAGACCCTGGCCGCAGAGAAACATCGGTTTCGACAAGAACTGGAGGACCACAATAAGTCTATCGACCAGTTCATTACGAACCTATCATATGGAGACGCTGAGGCGGTTCAGGAGTACATCTCGCTGGTCGTAGAGAATTCCACCTATCCCGATCACTTCATAGTCACGCATGAATTCTCGTTCGCGCCTGAGACAGCCGAGCTTCGGATGCGCGTGACGATCCCGGCCCCAGACAGCTTCCCAGCAATTAAGGCGTACAAATACGTAAGGACGTCCGATGAGATACGCGATGTCCCGATGTCCCAAGCTGAGATCAATAAAAGGTACTCCAGCGTCTTACATCAGGTCGCGATCAGGTCGCTCCACGAGGTGTTCGAGGCGGACAGGCGCGGGCTTATCCGAACGATCTCGCTCGAGGTCGGCACGAAGGCACGGCATCCTGCGACGGGACGGCTCGATTTCCTTCCTTTCGTGGGCGTCAGCGCCGAGCGTGACAGTTTCACGGAGTTCGATCTTTCTGGCCTCGTCCCGCTCGCAACTTTGAAACATCTCGGTGCTGCGATCTCCAGAGACCCCGTCGCCCTCGTCGCCGCCGACGTGACTGGCGTGCGCAAGTCATGACGGACGGGCGGACGTTCAATCCACCGCCGGGGTGGCCCAAGCCGCCTAAGGGGTGGACGCCACCCAAGGACTGGAAGCCCGACCCAAACTGGCCTGCCATGCCTGAGGGATGGGTACTCTGGGTATCCGACGCTGGCGACACGCCTCAGGCGGCGCCAGTGATGGAGAGGATTAATGATTCGACTGAACCGGAAGCTCCACACGACGAACTCTTCGCATTGAAGGCCGAGTTGGCGAGGCTACGGGCGCAATTGGCGGCCAATCCATCGACGGAAACCATCTCTTTCGATGACCAGAAGATCCTGCAGGATATCGGTATTTACCGATACCATCATCCCCTCGAGAACGCCGCAGGATATAGAGCCGAACTCGAACGGATCGAGATTGAGGTGGCCAAGGTCGTGCGGGAGCAAGAGGCCATCGAGGTCTCGTCTACGTTTACGTTCGAGAACTCACTGGCGGCGGGCCGGAAGCTGTCGAACGACCTCGGGAAGCTGATGCTTCGTGCCTACAACGCCGAATGCGATAACTGCATCCGTTCACTTCGTACCGGGAATGCCGAAGTCGCCAAAAAGCGGATAGAAGCGTCGCGCCAGGCGATCGCGAAGCTGGGCAAGATCATGGAGATGCAGATCAGCGCGCGATACCACGATCTCCGAGTGCGGGAGATCGAACTGACGGCCGACTGGCTAATGAAGAAGCAGGAAGAGAAGGAAGCGGAAAGGGAAAACAGGGCTAGACTTCGCGAGGAGAAACGCGTGGAAAGGGAGTTCGCTGAGGAGAGAGAGAGGCTGGCCAAGGAGAAGCAGCACCTCGAGAACGCCATTGAGGCCCTTCGGGAAAAGGGAGAGAGAAACCCTGACCTAGAGGCGAACCTTTTGGCGTTGGAGGAAGCCATAAAGCAAAACGAATATCGGCTGGCAAATATCAGGTCCGGCTATGTTTACGTCATCTCGAACCGGGGGGCATTCGGCACCAACGTCGTCAAGATCGGTTTAACAAGACGGCTTGAACCGAATGATCGCATCTCGGAGCTCGGCGGCGCATCCGTTCCCTTTCGATTCGATGTTCATGCCCTTTTCTTTTCCGAAGACGCCGTGTCATTAGAGAATGAGCTTCATAACCACTTTCGCGACAGAGCTCTGAATGCAGTGAATGCCCGCAAGGAGTTCTTCTTTGCGACACCTGCCGAGGTTCGTGACGTCCTCATGGACAAGGTCGGAAGTCTTCTCGAGTTCTCGGAGGTAGGAGAAGCGCTGGAATTTCATCAGTCAAGAAAATATTGGCCGGAACGACCGGAAGAACTGAAATAGATAATGGCTCTGGGCTGAAAGTCCTGGAAGGCATGAATCTAAATCATATGGCCGCTCGTGCCGTGTATGGTAGTCTGCATGTATGTAAACCCTAAAAAGTGGCGCCTTCGAATGGCTGCTTCTGCGCTTGGCGCACCTCAAGTGCCGGATGCCGCGAATGTCAGGTCTCCGCCCGGTCATGCCTACACCGGACCTCGCGCTGCGCTCCGCACGACCGACTGCTCAGGGCTGAAGCGGTCATCATGCTTCGAGCCTCATGGATCTCCCGAGCCCTGTACGCTGCGCGGGGCGGCCGAAGAGGCGCCGCCTTCTCGACCTGCGCATGGTCCGGTCTCGCCCACCTTGAGGGTGCGGACCGTGTCCTCAAGGGAGCCGCTCGATTGGCCGGAACCTCGCGTCTGCCGCTACAAGTGTCCCACGGTCCCGAAAAATGGGACACCCTCCGTTGTTTTGGCAGGACAGAATGCTGGAATGGTAGGCCCGGAGGGACTCGAACCCCCAACCAAGGCGTTATGAGCGCCCTGCTCTGACCATTGAGCTACAGGCCCGGATGGAGTCCGGTTAAGGCCTCGCCGCAGGCGGGTCAAGCGTGCTTCGCGTTGCGAAGCCAGCGGAGATCGTCTAGAGCGGCCGCAGGCAGCTGCAGGGATGAAAGATGGCCGAACAGCAGAAGGGTCTGACCTACGCAGACGCAGGCGTGGACATCGACGCCGGCAACGCGCTCGTCGAGCGGATCAAGCCCGCCGCACGGCGCACGGCGCGTCCCGGCACAGTCTCGGGCCTGGGTGGGTTCGGCGCGCTCTTCGACCTGAAGGCCGCGGGCTACCGTGACCCGGTGCTGGTGGCGGCCACGGACGGGGTGGGAACCAAGCTGCGCATCGCCATCGACACGGGCGAAGTGGATACGATCGGCATCGACCTCGTGGCCATGTGCGTGAACGACCTCGTCTGCCAAGGGGCAGAGCCGCTTTTCTTCCTCGACTATTTCGCCACGGGCAAGCTCGAGCTGGATCAGGCGGCCCGCATCATCGAAGGCATTGCCGAAGGATGCGCGGCCTCGGGATGCGCCCTCATCGGGGGGGAGACCGCCGAGATGCCGGGCATGTACCACAAGGGGGACTTCGACCTTGCGGGCTTCGCCGTGGGCGCAATGGAGCGTGGCGCGGACCTGCCGCGAGGGGTCGCGGCGGGCGACGTGCTGCTCGGGCTCGCATCCAACGGGGTCCATTCCAACGGCTATTCCTTCGTGCGCAAGGTCGTCGAACTCTCGGGGCTCGCCTGGGATGCGCCGTCGCCGTTCGGCGGGGACAGCCTGGGGCGGGCGCTGCTGGCGCCGACGCGGCTCTATGTGACGCAGGCTCTGGCCGCCGTCCGCGCGGGCGGCGTCCATGCGCTGGCCCACATCACGGGCGGCGGGCTCACCGAGAACCTGCCGCGGGTGCTGCCCGAGGGGCTGGGCGCGCGCATCGACCTCGGCGCGTGGGACCTGCCGCCGGTGTTCCGCTGGCTCGCCGAGACCGCCGCGATGGCCGAGCCGGAGCTTCTCAAGACGTTCAACTGCGGCATCGGCATGATTGTGGTGGTTGCCGCCGACCGCGCCGACGCGATCGCGGCCCTGCTTGAGGCCGAGGGCGAGACCGTCACGCGCATCGGCGAAGTGATCCCCGGCCAGGGTGTGAGCTACGACGGCCGCCTGCTGTGAAACGTGTCGCCGTCCTGATCTCGGGCGGAGGCTCGAACATGCTGGCTCTCGTGCGCAGCATGGTGGGGGATCATCCGGCGCGGCCGGTTCTGGTGGCCTCGAACGACCCCGAGGCGGGGGGGCTTGCCCGGGCCGCGGCACTCGGCGTGCCGGTTGCGGCGGTGGATCACCGGCCGTTCCGGGGCGACCGCGCCGCCTTCGAGGCGGCCCTGCTCGAGCCGATCCTCGCGGCCGACGCGGACATTCTGTGTCTTGCCGGCTTCATGCGCGTGCTGACGGCCGATTTCGTCGCGCGTTTCGAGGGGCGGATGCTGAACATCCATCCCTCGTTGCTGCCCAAGTATCAGGGGTTGCACACGCACCGGCGGGCGCTCGAGGCCGGCGACACCGAGGCGGGCTGCACCGTGCATGAGGTGACGGCCGCGCTGGACGACGGGCCGATCCTCGGACAGGCGCGGGTGCCGGTGCTGGCCGGGGATACGCCCGACAGCCTGGCCGCCCGGGTGCTTGCGCGCGAACATGTGCTTTATCCGGCCGTTCTGCGCCGTTTTGCATCGGGCGACCGCACGCCGATCTGGCTGGCCTGACCCAAGCGCCCATCGGTCTTTCCTTTTCTCCTCACGGCGCCTATAGCGGAAGGCGCGGGACGAACCCGTGTGAACCCCGAGACGCGGGATCTGGATGAAGACGATCACCACCACCGAGGCGCTGGCCGCCTTCTGCGAGGCCGCCAAGGCCGCCCCCTATGTCACGATCGACACGGAGTTCCTGCGCGAACGCACCTACTGGTCCAAGCTCTGCCTGATCCAGATGGCGCTTCCCGGCAAGACTGGCGAGGCGGTTCTCGTCGATCCGGTCGAGGCGCCCGACATGTCGCTCGAACCGCTCTACGACCTGTTCCGGCACGAGCCGACGGTCAAGGTGTTCCACGCAGCCCGGCAGGATCTCGAGATCTTCTTCGTCGAAGGCAGGGTTTTCCCCACGCCGCTGTTCGATACGCAGGTGGCCGCGATGGTCTGCGGCTTTGGCGAGCAGGTGGGCTATGAGACGCTGGTCAAGAAGATCGCGCGCGAGCAGCTGGACAAGACCTCGCGCTTCACCGACTGGTCGCGCCGGCCGCTGAGCGACGCGCAGAAGACCTATGCCATTGCCGACGTGACGCATCTGCGGGTGATCTACGAGTGGCTCTCGGCCCAGATCGAGAAGAACGGCCGGCAGCGGTGGGTCGAGGAAGAGCTGGCGATCCTCACCGACCCCGAGACCTACACCGTCCGCCCCGAGGAAGCCTGGCTGCGGATCAAGACCCGCACCACCTCGGGCCGCTTCCTTGCGGTGGTCAAGGAGCTTGCGCGCTTCCGCGAGGAATATGCGCAGAAGAACAACGTTCCGCGCTCGCGGGTGCTCAAGGACGATGCCCTTCTCGAGATCGCCTCGACGCGGCCGACGAATGTCGAGGAACTGGGTCGCTCGCGGCTCTTGCTGCGCGAGGGCCGGCGGGGGGATATCGCGGACGGGATCCTCGCTGCGGTCAAGGCGGGGATGGAGGTGAAGGCCGAGGATCTTCCCAAGCCCGACCTGTCCCGCGAGCAGCTTCAGGTGAACCCGGCCCTGGCCGATCTGCTGCGGGTGCTGCTGAAGGCCAAGTCGGAGAGCCTTGGTGTGGCGGCCCGGCTGATTGCCTCGGCCTCGGATCTCGACGCCATCGCGGCGGGCGAGCGCGACCTGCCGACGCTCAAGGGTTGGCGGCTGGAAGCCTTCGGCGCCGATGCGCTGCGGCTCTGCCGGGGTGAGATCGCGCTTTCGGCCAAGGGCAACGATGTGCGGGTGGTCAAGCTCTGACAGGTTGCGCGGCGGCCGGGTGGCCGCCGCGGCACCTCAGCGGCGGCTGGTGAGGGCGTTGCCGGCGGCCACGACCGTTATCTGGTTGATCGAGCGGAGCTGGTAGGCCGACAGGAACGCGCCCACCGTCACCTCGCGCGAGGCCTGGGTCGAGACGGCCGCGGGGCCCGGCGGGGGCAGGGCTCGGAACTCGTAGGTGATCACGCCATCCTGAACCGGCCGCGCGACAAGCTCGGCGTCCCAGTAGCCCTGGGTGGGCGGCAGACCCACCGCACGGATCACGGCGCCGCCCCGGTTCGGCTCCACATCAAGCGAGACGACCTGCGCCATCAGCGGGCGCGCGTCCTGCGCCGGACCCGAAGGGGCCGCGGGGGCCAGGGTCGCGGGTGCGGCCTCGGAACCGCCGAACCAGTTCAGCGGATTGAGCCGCGAGCCGCAGGCCCCGAGTGCCAGGACCAGCGCGAGCCCCACGAGCAGCGGTCGTCTCATTCCTTCATCCCCCGCATCTTTTCCTGCCCATTGGCTAGCCTATGCGGCGGGCTTTGAAAAGCACGGGCGCACAGGGCTGGACCTGACGCGGCTCGGTGATTACCTCTGGCGGCAGGAACGGAGAAGACCATGGCCACGCAAGCCTTCGAAGACATCGCCGAGACGTTCGACTTCCTGGACGACTGGGAGGATCGATACCGCCATGTGATCGAGCTTGGGAAGGCGATGCCCCCGCTGGACGAGGCGTTCAAGGTGCCCTCGACCAAGGTGGAGGGGTGCGCGAGCCAGGTCTGGATCCGGCCGGTGATCAAGGGAGAGGGCGGGGCGGCGCGCTTCGACTTTCACGGCGACAGCGATGCGATGATCGTGCGCGGCCTGATCGCCGTGCTGCACGCGCTTTATTCCGGTCTCACGGTGGCCGAGGTGGGGAAGGTCGATGCCGCGCACGAATTGACGCGGCTCGGGCTCGACCAGCATCTTTCGTCGCAACGGTCCAATGGACTGCGCGCGATGGTCGAGCGGATCCGCCGCGTCTCGGCCGAGGCGGCGGCGGCCTGACGGTGCCCGCCGCCCTGCGCCGTCAGTACTGGCCGACCTTGGTGACGTCCGGCGCGAAGGCGAGATAGCCCGCAATCGCCTCGAGCCCTTCCCTGGGCGATTCGTAGGACCAGGCCGCGTCCTTCAGCGTGCCGTTGACGCCCACGATCGAGTAATAGCTCGCCTCGCCCTTGAAGGGGCAGGCGGTGGTCTTGTCGCTCTTGTCGAACATGACCATCGCCACATCCTCGCGCGGGAAATAGATCACCGGGTCGCGGCTGCCCTCGGTCAGTTCGATCGCGTTGAGGGTTTCGCCCAGAACAGCCGAGTCCGTCCGAATGACCCACTTGCCCTCGGCCTTGCGCAGGTGAATGTGATCGTTCATCGGAAAGTCCCTCACTGTGCTGCAATGCAGCAAATCATGCCGCCGCGTCAGCCGCGGGGCAAGAGGTCAAAGAGGCGCAGCCGCCGCCCCCAGCCACGCCCGCGCCGGGGGTGAGAGGCGCGATCCGATCCTTTCGAGAACATCCGCATGGTAGGCATCCAGCCATTCCCGCTCGGGCAGCGAGAGACGGTGGGGCAGGATCAGCCGCCGGTCGAACGGCACGAAGGTCAGGGTTTCGAACGACAGCTGCCGGCGATGATCGCCAAGCGCCGGCGCTTCCTCGACGACGATCAGGTTTTCCAGCCGGATGCCGAAGGCGCCCTCGCGGTAGTAGCCCGGCTCGTTCGAGAGGATCATGCCCGGCTCGAGCGGCACCTCCGAGATGCGGGCAATCCGCTGCGGTCCCTCGTGGACCGAGAGGAAGGCGCCGACGCCGTGGCCGGTGCCATGATCGTAGTCCTGTCCCGCAAGCCACAGCGGGTAACGCGCCAGCGCATCAAGGTCGCGCCCGGCGAGACCTTTCGGCCAGCGCGCGCGGCTGATGGCGATCAGGCCCTGCAGCACCCGCGTGTAGCACTCGCGCGCCTCCTCGCCGGGGTCGCCCACGGCAATGGTGCGGGTGATGTCGGTCGTGCCATCGGCATATTGCGCACCCGAATCGACGAGCAGCAGCTCGTCCCGCTGCACGGGGCGGTTCGAGCCCTCGGTCACGCGGTAATGCATGATCGCGCCGTTGGGCCCTGCGCCGCAGATCGTGTCGAAGCTGATGTCGTGGAGCGCGTTGGTTGCCCGGCGGAAGCCCTCGAGCGCGGTCACCACGGCGATTTCCGTGAGGCCGCCCTTTGGCGCCTCGGCGTCGAGCCAGCAGAGGAACTCGACCATCGCGGCCCCGTCGCGCAGGTGGGCGTCGCGCATGCCGGCAATCTCGGCCGGGGTCTTGCAGGCCTTTGGCAGCCGGCAGGGATCGTCGCCGTCGGCCACCTCGATCCCGGCATCCTGCAGCTCGAGCGTCACGGCCAGCGGGGCGGTCTTGCGATCCACCTGAACCGGGCCGCCGAGCGTGCGCAGGGCCGGCACGAAGGCCTGCGGCGGGCGCAGGGTCACACCCTGGCCCAGATGCACGAGGGTTGCCTCGTCGAACTTCGCGGCGTCGGCAAAGAGCGTCACGCGGGCGTCGTCATGCAGCACGGCAAAGGCGTGCAGCACCGGATTGCGCGGCACATCGGCGCCCCGGATGTTCAGCAGCCAGCAGATCGAGTCCGGCAGCGTCAGGACCGCGGCCTTGCGCCCGGCGAGGCCAAGCGCAGCCGCGAGGCGTTGGCGCTTGGCCTCGCCCGTCTCGCCTGCGAGGGCGTCGGGATGGGCAAAGGCGCGCCCCATCGGTGCCTCGGGCTGGTCGGCCCAGAGCCGGTCGAGCGGGTTCTCCACCGCGCGCAGGCTGATGTCGGAGCCCGCCAGCGCCGCCTCGAGCCGCGAGATCTCATCGGCCGTATGGAGCCAGGGATCGAAGCCGATCGTGCCTTGGGAAAGATTTTCACGCAGCCAGTCACCCGGCTGCACCTCGGGCCAGGGAACGGGCGTGAAATGGCCGGGATCCACCTGATGCTTCACCTGAACCCGGTAGCGGCCGTCGATGAAGACGCCCGCGAGGTCGGGCAGCACGATGCAGAAGCCGGCCGATCCGGTAAAGCCCGTCAGCCACTGGAGACGCTCGTCCCGGGCGGCCACATATTCGCCCTGATGGGCATCCGAGCGTGGAACGATGAACCCCGTCAGCCCGTCGGCCGCCAGCGCCGCGCGCAGCGCCGCAAGCCGGGCCGGCCCCTGGGCCGGGGAGGAAGTCGCATGGAACGTCTGGAACATCAGGCCACCCGCCGTTTGCCGATGCGCTTCTTCGGATCGGCGTCGAAAAGGGAGGCGAGCTGCTCGGTCATGGCGCCCGCCAGTTGCTCCACATCCGTGATCGTGACGGCGTGGGCATAGTAGCGCGTCACGTCATGGCCGATGCCGATGGCGATAAGCTCTACCTGCCGCTTGCGCTCGACCATCGAGATCACGTCGCGGAGGTGTTTTTCAAGATAGCTCGCCGGGTTCACCGACAGGGTGGAATCATCCACCGGCGCCCCGTCCGAGATCACCATCAGGATCTTGCGCGCCTCGGGGCGGTGGCTCAGACGGCGGTGCGCCCATTCCAGCGCCTCGCCGTCGATGTTCTCCTTGAGGAGCCCTTCCTTCATCATCAATCCGAGATTTTCCCGCGCACGCCGCCAGGGCGCGTCGGCGCCCTTGTAGATGATGTGGCGCAGATCGTTGAGCCGACCGGGCTGCTGCGGCCTTGCGGCGGCGAGCCACTTCTCGCGGCTCTGCCCGCCCTTCCAGGCGCGGGTGGTGAAGCCCAGGATCTCGACCTTGACCTGACAGCGTTCCAGCGTCCGCGCCAGCACATCGGCGCAGATCGCGGCGATCGAGATCGGCCGGCCGCGCATCGAGCCCGAGTTGTCCAGCAGCAGCGTCACGCAGGTGTCGCGGAACTCGGTGTCCTTCTCGACCTTGAAGGAGAGCGGCGTGGTGGGGTTGGCCACCACCCGCGCAAGGCGGCCGGCGTCGAGGATGCCCTCCTCGCGGTCGAACTCCCAGCTGCGGTTCTGCTGCGCCTGCAACCGGCGCTGGAGCTTGTTGGCAAGGCGGCTGACCGCGCCCTTCAGCGGTTCGAGCTGCTGGTCGAGATAGGCGCGCAGCCGCTCGAGTTCGGCGGGCTCGGCCAGATCCTCGGCGCGGATCTCCTCGTCGAAGTCGGTGGCGAAGACCGTATAGGCGGGGTCGGCCTCGGAGTGCGGGGCAGGGGGAGGCGGCTCGAGCGGCGCCTCGCCGTCGGGCATCTCCACCTCTTCGCCCTGATCGGCGTCGGGCTGGTCCTCCATCGAGACCTGCGCCTGACTGGGATCCTGCTGTTCCTCCTGGCTCCGCTCGGGCTGCGCTTCCTGCGACTCGTCGGAGTCGTCCTCGCCCTGGCTCTGCGACTCGTCCTCGTCGGTCTCCGCGTCCTCGCCCGCGTCGTCCTGCTCGTCCGTGTCCGGATCGTCGCCGAGTTGGTCGCCGTAGCCCAGATCGGAGATCACCTTGCGGGCCAGTCGTGCAAAGGCCGCCTGATCGGCCAGCACCTCGTCGAGGTTCTGGAGCGTCCCGCCCGCCTGCTGCTCGATGAAGCCGCGCCACAGCTCCATCACATTGTCGGCGCCGCCGGGCAGGGTGCGCCCCGTCGCCAGATGGCGCACAAGATAGCCCGCCGCCGTGGCGAGCGGCGCATCCGCGGCCTGCGTGATCTGGCCATAGCCCTTGCGCTCGGCCTCGTGGCCGATCCGGGCGTCGATGTTGCCCGCGGTGCCCGGCATGGTGCGGGCGCCCACCGCCTCGCAACGGGCCGCCTCCATCGCCTCGTAGATCTCGCGCGCCATCTGGCCCTGCGGCAGGTAGCGGGCCGAGATTGCATCATCATGATACCGGCGGCGCAGCGCGAAGGCGTCGGCCGTGCCGCGGGCGAGCATCACCTCGTCGCGCGTCATCCGGCGGCTGACCTGCGGCAGGCGCATCCCCTCGCGGTTCATCCCCGCGGGATCGACCGAGAAGGTCACCGTCATGTCCGGGTCGTCGGCGAGCGTCTTGGTCGCCTCGGCGAGGGCCTTCTTGAACGGATCGGCGGGATTGTCGGTGGGCTTGCTCATGCCTCAGATAAAGCACCCGCGCGGGATGCCGACAAGGGGAGTCAGCGGAAGAGCTTCCACCGCTCGGCCCGTTCGAGCGCAAGCGTCAGGCGGTAGCGGTCCATGGCGAGGGCGACGGCCTCGGGATGCTCGCGCTCGAGCCGGGCCAGTGCGCGCAGCGGAGCCGTGGCCCGCATCCGCGCCAGCAGGCCCGCGACAAGAGCCGCAAGCAGCCCCGCGGCCAGCGCCATCAGGGCCGAGCCCGCCGCCATCCACAGGGCGGCCGCGGCCACGATGCCGGCCGCTGCCGCCAGAAGGCGCGCCTGCCGGCGCAGGGTTTCCAGGCGGCCGTGAAGCTCGGCCAGGCGTGCGGCGACCGCGGCCTGATCCATGTCAGCAGAAGAGCTTGTAGCGGGAGGCGCGCTCGGTCGCCATCACCATCCGGTATCGTTCGAGCGCCGCCGGATAAAGGTCTGGCTGCTCGGCCGCAAGGCGCGTCAGCCGCCGGCGGGCCGCGATCAGCGCGATGCCGGCGCTGGCCGATCCAAGGGAGGTGCCGACAAGTGCCAGCGCAAGCGCAGTGCCGACGCCTCCGAAGAGGAGAAGCCCCAGCCCCGCACCGGCCAGAGCCAGCAGCGGAACGAGCGTCAGGATCTGGCGCCTGGCGCGCGCGCGCGCCGCCTCGCCGTCCGCGATGCGCCCGGCCAGCGCCGCAACGCTCATTTCATCGCCATCGAGGCGGCGCTTTCCGGCAGTTCCTCGTTGAAGCAGCGCTGGTAGAACTCGGCCACGGTCTGCCGCTCGAGCTCATCGCACTTGTTGAGGAAGGTCAGCCGGAAGGCGTAGCCCATGTTGCGGAAGATCTCGGCGTTCTGCGCCCAGGAGATCACGGTCCGCGGGCTCATCACCGTCGAGAGGTCGCCGTTCATGAAGGCGGTGCGCGTGAGGTCGGCCACCGTCACCATCTGGCTGATCTGCCGGCGGCCCTTCTCGGTGTTGTAATGGGGGTTCTTCGACAGGACGATCGCCACCTCGGCGTCGTGGCTGAGGTAGTTCAGCGTGGCCACCAGCGACCAGCGGTCCATCTGGCCCTGGTTGATCTGCTGGGTGCCGTGATAGAGGCCGGTCGTGTCGCCGAGGCCGACCGTGTTGGCGGTCGCGAACAGCCGGAAGGACGGGTGAGGGGTGATCACCTCGTTCTGGTCCAGCAGCGTCAGCTTGCCGTCGGTTTCCAGCACCCGCTGGATCACGAACATCACGTCGGCGCGGCCGGCGTCATATTCGTCGAAGACGATGGCGCAGGGGTTGCGCAGCGCCCAGGGGAGGATGCCCTCCTGGAAGGTGGTGACCTGCTTGCCGTCCACCAGCTTGATCGCGTCCTTGCCGATCAGGTCGATGCGGCTGACGTGGCTGTCGAGGTTCACCCGCACGCAGGGCCAGTTCAGCCGGCTCGCCACCTGCTCGATGTGGGTGGATTTTCCGGTGCCGTGGTAGCCCTGGATCATCACCCGGCGGTTGTAGGCAAAGCCCGCAAGGATCGCGAGCGTGGTGTCGGGATCGAACTTGTAGGTGGGGTCCAGATCCGGCACGCGGTCGGCGCGCTCGGCGAAGCCCTTCACCTTCATGTCGGTGTCGATGCCGAAGGTCTCGCGAACGGAAATTTCCTCAGTGGGTTTCACAGTCATGTCCAGCATTCCGTCCGCCTTGTTTCCACTTCGGGCGCCCGCTCGCGGCGCACCCGGCCTTTGATGAAACATATCGAGAGGGCCTGCAAGGGGAAGGGCCCGCCGCGCAGGGCCTTCGGCCGGCAGCGGCGCCAGGCCGATGGTTGCCGGTGCGGCTGCGGGCAGGCATCGCGTCATCCTGCCCGCGCCGCGAATGGCCGCCTCACTCGCGGAAGTAGCGGCTGTCCTTGATCTGGTCCCACGCCCAGACGACTTCCTGCAGCCGCTCCTCGTCGGCGCGGTTGCCGCCGTTCATGTCGGGGTGCAGGTCCTTGACGAGGCTCTTGTATTGCTTGCGGATCTCGAGCTTGGTCCAGGTATCGCGCGCATCGAGGATCTCGAGCGCCTTGCGCTCGGTCGGCGGCAGCTTGCGCGTCGCGGTGCTGGCGACCTTGCCGGGGTTCTGCGTGGCCTTCTCGCCAAGGATCTCCATCGGGTCGTTCACGCCGAGCCGCGACCAGACGCGGCCCTCGTCGGGGCGCTTGCCGAAGGGCTGGGTCTCGCGCCCCCAGAGCCGGTCCTTCTCGAGGATGCGATTGATCTCTTCTTCGCCCGAACCCTGGAAGAAGTTCCACTTGAGGTTGTATTCGCGGACGTGGTCCTTGCAGAACCAGAAGAACTCGTCGAGCAGGTCGGGCGACTTGGGCGCGCGGTAGATGCCCGCTTCGGAACAGCCGGGATATTCGCACTGCCGGTTCGAGGTCTCGAAGGCACCCGACATGCCCCGCCGCCCGGTCTTGCGCCGCTTCTTGTCCGAGGAGACCCGGATGTCGAATTCGAAGGGGGGGCGGTTCGTCATTTCTTCTGCCTTTCCGACTCGGAGGCGTGAGTTTAGGGCTTTGTGCGCCGGATTGAAGAGGGGAAGGCACAGGATGGGCGTCGTCGAGGAAATTCGTGATCGGCTGGAGGCGGCCTTCGCCCCGCATGAGCTTGAGGTGACGGACGAAAGCGAGAAGCATCGGGGGCACGCCGGCTGGCGCGAGGGTGGCGAGACACACTTTCACGTGAGGATGCGCGCGGGCGCGATGGCGGCCAGGAGCCGGCTTGAACGGCACCGGGCGGTGCATGCGGCGCTCGGGCAGGATCTGGTCGGGCGCATTCATGCGCTGGCGCTCGATCTGGACGGCTGACAAAGCCGTCCTCGGGCGGCGCACGCCTGTCAGGCGGCCCGCGCGGGGCCGCCGTGGCATGGATATTTGAGCCAGAGTGAATGGAGGAGGGCGCGCCCGCCCGGAAAGGGAGCGCGCCCTGCCGGTCAGGCGCGGCTCACCTGCGGCGTGCGCTCGGCCTTCACCTGGAGGCGGCGGTCGTGAAGCACGGGCTCGGTGTAGCCCGAAGGCTGCTCGCGGCCCTTGAAGACCAGATCGCAGGCCGCCTGGAAGGCCGCACCGTCGAAATCCGGCGCCATGGGGCGATAGGCGGGGTCTCCGGCGTTCTGCGCATCCACGACGGCCGCCATCTTTTTCAGCGCCGCCAGTACCTGCTCTTCCGAGACAACCCCGTGGTGCAGCCAGTTCACCAGCGCCTGGCTCGAGATCCGGCAGGTCGCGCGGTCTTCCATCAGGCCCACGTCGTTGATGTCGGGCACTTTCGAGCAGCCCACGCCCTGATCGACCCAGCGGACGACATAGCCCAGGATGCCCTGGGCGTTGTTCTCGATCTCCTGCCGCAGCTCGGCATCCGACCAGTTCACGCCCTCGGCCACGGGCAGGGTGAGCAGGTCGGCGAGGCTGCCGCGGGGGCCACCGGCCGCGATCTCCTCTTGCCGCGCCTTCACATCCACGCGGTGATAGTGGGTGGCGTGGAGCGTCGCCGCCGTGGGCGAGGGCACCCAGGCGCAATTGGCGCCCGCACGGGGATGAGCGATCTTGGTCGCGAGCATCTCGGCCATCCGGTCGGGCATGGCCCACATGCCCTTGCCGATCTGAGCCCGGCCGCGCAGCCCGCAGGCAAGGCCGATGTCCACGTTCCGGTCCTCGTAGGACGCGATCCAGCGCGAGGCCTTCATGTCGCCCTTCTTCACCATCGGGCCCGCCTCCATGCCGGTCACGATCTCGTCCCCGGTCCGGTCGAGGAAGCCCGTGTTGATGAAGGCCACCCGGTGCCTCGCCGCGCGGATGCATTCCTTGAGGTTGACCGACGTCCGGCGTTCCTCATCCATGATGCCGAGCTTGACGCTGTAGCGCGGCAGGCCGAGCGCCTCCTCGACCCGGGTGAAGATCTCGTCGGCGAAGGCCACTTCCTCAGGCCCGTGCATCTTGGGCTTCACCACATAGACAGAGCCGGTCACCGAGTTTCGCGGCCCTGCGGTCTTGCGCAGGTCATGGATGGCGCAGAGGGTCGTGGCGAAGGCGTCGAGCATCCCCTCGAAGATCTCCTCGCCCGCCTCGTCCAGCACGGCGGGCGTGGTCATCAGATGGCCCACGTTCCGCACCAGCATCAGCGCCCGGCCCTTGAGCGTGATCGTGCCGCCATCGGGCGCCGTGAAGGACAGGTCCGGCGCCAGCTCCCGCACGAACATGCGCCCGGCCTTCGAGATCGCCTCGCGCAGGTCGCCGCGCATCAGGCCCAGCCAGTTGCCGTAGGCCAGTGCCTTGTCCTCGCCATCGACGGCCGCGACGGAATCCTCGCAATCCATGATGGCCGACAGCGCGGACTCCATCCGGATGTCGGCCACACCCGCCCGGTCCGTCGCCCCGATCCGGTGCCCACGGTCGATGTCGAGGATCAGATGCAGCCCGTTGTTCGCGAGGAGGATCGCGCTCGGTGCCCCGGCCGGCCCCGCGTAGCCGGCGAATTGCGCAGGCTCCTTCAGCGCGGGCACGAGAGCCCCGTTCGCGATCCGGTAGCTCTCGACCTCGGCATGACTGTCCTCGGCGAGCGGCGCCACCTCGTCCAGGAACTGCCGCCCCCAGGCGATCACGCGCGCGCCCTGCTCGGCATCGAACTCACCGGCAGGCGGCGCATCCCCAAGCGCGTCCGTGCCGTAGAGCGCATCATAGAGCGAGCCCCAGCGCGCGTTGGCCGCATTCAGCGCGTAGCGGGCGTTCATCACCGGCACGACCAGCTGCGGACCTGCAACCTCGGCGATCTCGGGATCGACGTTGCCGGTCTCGATCGTGAAATCCGGTCCCTCCGGCACCAGATAGCCGATGTTGCGCAGGAAGGCCGTGTAGTCCTCGAGGCTCGTGCGCTGGCCACGCCGATCCCGATGCCAGGCATCGATCCGCGCCTGCAGATCGGCCCGACGGTCAAGAAGCGCGCGGTTTCCGGGCCCCAGTTCGCGCACCATCCGGGCGAGCCCCCCCCAGAAGGCGTCCTCGCCGACACCCGTGCCCGGCAGGGCCTCGCGCGCCACGAACTCGGCAAGGCGCGTGTCCACCTGCAACCCGTGCTTCTCGATCCGGTCGGTCAAGGCCCTGCTCCCGCTGTTGACAATCTGTCGCAGCATTACGGACAAAGCTGCCGGCATTCAACCATCTGGTCATGAAAGATGACCAATCTTCCCGGCGGCCTCAAAGATCCAGATAAAGCTGCCCCGGGTCGGTTCCGCGCCGCCCGCGTGTGCCTCGAACCGCCCGCATGTCCGACGGTTCCAGCCGATCCGGCATAGACAGGACGAGGCGGCGACGAGCCTCGCGGATGGCCGTCGCCGGATCGACAAGCGGCTCGGGGTAGCGCCGCCCGAGAAGCTGCCGCGCGCCTTCCCAGCGCCAGGGCGCCTGCAGGAACAGGTCGGGCACGTCGGCCAGCTCCGGCAGCCAGCGGCGGGTGAAGGCACCCTCCGGGTCGAGCGCCGCGGCCAGTCCCAGGGGATCCACGGGACGGGCACGCGCCGCCCGCCGCACCCGCGCCCAGTGGACGGCAGGGGCATGGTCCGTCAGGCCCGCTGCAATGACCACACCCGCCGTCCGCTCGCACAGACGCAGATGGTGCATCGCGGCCGAGACCAGCAGGCCGCGTAGCCGCGCCGGCAGCCAGCCGGTCGCCGAGAGGGCCCGGGCGGCCGCATCCACAAACGGCAGCCCGGTCTCACCCAGACGAAGCGCCTCCCGCCGCGCCGCTCCCGAGGCGATCCCGTCCTTCATTCTGGCGAAAATATCCTCGGGGGGAGCCGCCCCTTCCGGGGCGGCCGGGGGGCAGACAGCCCCCCGCGCGACATCGGCCTGCGCAAGCGCCGCCCGAAAGGCGCCGAGACTGCGCGTCCAATCCGGCCCGGCCTCTTCCATCCGCGCCGTCACGGCCGCGCGCACTTCGACTCTCGACAGCGTGCCGGTCGCGAGATGCGGCGACAGGCGCGAGCAGATCCGCTCGGCCCCCAGCGGCCGGTCGCGCCCGTCCCGGTAGTGCTCGCCCCGCCGTTCGAGGAAACTCTGCAACAACAGCCGTCCCTGCATCCGCCCGCCCGGCTGGCGGTGCGGACAGCGGTCCTCGGCGATCCTGAGGGCCCGGGCCGGGGGGATCGGCCCCGGCTCGACCCCCGGCAGCGGAGTGAGCGTTGCAGGCGCACCGGGCCCCGGTGCGAGGGCCGTGAACTCCACCCCCGCGGCCGCCGCCCAGGCCTGAGCCCGTCGATCAAGCGCATGGCAGGCGGGATCCTCGATGCAGAGAATGCGTCCGATCCGGTGCAGACGGCAGAGCGTCTCGAGCACGGTCAGGGGATCGCCCACACGCAGGGCGAGGGGCGCGCCAAGCGCCGCAAGCGCCTCGCGCAGGTCCTGCAGGCACTCGGCCCGAAAGGCCCATTGCCGCCCCGATCGAGCCGGATCCGCCCATTCCGCCGGATCGACGATGACGAGGGGCAGCGCAGGCCCGTCCGCACGGGCCAGCGCCGGGTGATCCGTCACCCGCAGGTCGTTGCGAAACCATACCAGAACATTCATGGAACATGGCTTAGCGGATCGGGCGGGAAGGGCAAGGGGCTCGTGGTCTCAGGCTTCGTGGCGTGACGGGCGGCCATCCTGTGCGGTGCCGCCCACCGCACCTTCCCGGAGCGTCATCGCCCTGATACCAGGCTTTGCGATGAAGGTGCGACCTCCCGCGATCCGGCGCGGCGGGCCTTGCGCGCGGCGCGGCGCGGGCTAGGCTGAAGGTCCAGGAGAAGATCATGACCGACACGCCGATCCGCCTCGCCGACTACCGCCCCCCCAGCCATCTCGTCGACTCCGTCTCGCTCGTCTTCCGTCTCGCGCCGGGCGAGACGCGCGTCCTGTCCGAGATCCGGTTCCGGCCGAACCCCGCCCTGCCGGGGCGGCACGACCTGCGCCTCGATGGCGAAGGGCTGAAGCTCGTCTCGGCTGCGGTCGATGGCGCGCCCGTCACGGCCTCTCCCGACGCAACCGGCCTCACCCTGCCTGCCGGCAGCCTGCCCGGGGGCGCCTTCACCTTCACGGCCGAGGTCGAGATCGACCCGGCCGCCAATACCGCGCTCGAAGGGCTCTACATGTCGAACGGCATGTATTGCACGCAATGCGAGGCCGAGGGCTTTCGCAAGATCACCTTCTATCCCGACCGGCCCGACGTGATGGCGCCGTTCCGCGTGCGGATCGAGAGCGACCTGCCGGTGCTGCTGTCGAACGGCAACGAGGTGGCCTCGGGTCCCGGCTGGGCGGAGTGGCACGATCCCTGGCCAAAACCCTCCTATCTCTTCGCGCTCGTGGCGGGCGATCTGGTGGCCCACAGCGCGGGCTATACCACCATGTCGGGCCGTGACGTGGCCCTGAACATCTGGGTCCGGCCGGGCGACGAGGCCCGCTGCGGCTATGCGATGGACAGCCTGATCCGCTCGATGACATGGGACGAGGAGGTCTATGGCCGCGAATACGACCTCGACGTGTTCAACATCGTGGCGGTCGATGATTTCAACATGGGCGCGATGGAGAACAAGGGGCTCAACATCTTCAACTCGAAGTATGTGCTGGCCCTGCCCGAGACCGCGACCGACGACGATTTCGCCCGGATCGAGGCGATCATCGCGCACGAATATTTCCACAACTGGACGGGCAACCGGGTCACCTGCCGCGACTGGTTCCAGCTGTGCCTGAAGGAAGGCCTGACGGTCTTCCGCGACCAGCAGTTCAGTTCGGACATGCGCTCGGCCGCCGTGAAGCGGATCGAGGATGTGCTGACGCTGCGCGCGCGCCAGTTCCGTGAGGATGACGGGCCGCTCGCCCACCCCGTCCGCCCCGAGGACTATATCGAGATCAACAACTTCTACACCGCCACCGTCTATGAGAAGGGCGCCGAGGTGATCGGGATGCTCAAGCGCCTCGTGGGCGATGAGGCCTATGACCGCGCGCTCGACCTCTATTTCCAGCGGCACGACGGGCAGGCGGCCACCATCGAGGACTGGCTGACGGTGTTCGAGGATGCCACGGGCCGGGATCTCTCGCAGTTCAAGCTCTGGTATTCCGAGGCCGGGACGCCGCGCCTCAAGGTCTCGGACCGGTTCGAGGCGGGCCGCTACACGCTGGAGTTCGAGCAGGTGAACCCGCCGACCCCGGACCAGCCGGTGAAGCGCCCCAAGGTCATCCCGATCGCGGTGGGCCTTCTGAACCCGAACGGCGACGAGGTGGTGCCGACGACCGTTCTCGAGATGACCGAGCCGCGCCAGAGCTTCACCTTCGACGGGCTCGCGAGCCGCCCCGTTCCGTCGATCCTGCGCGGTTTCTCGGCGCCCGTGGTGCTGGAGCGCGAGACCTCGCCCGAGGAGCGCGCCTTCCTGCTCGCGCATGACACCGACCCGTTCAACAAGTGGGAGGCCGGCCGCGCGCTCGCCAAGGACGTGCTGGCGCGCATGGTGACCGAGGGGGCGCAGCCGGGGCCGGACTGGCTCGATGCGCTGGCGCGGGTGGCGGTGGATGATGCGCTCGACCCCGCCTTCCGGGCTCTGTCCCTGCGTCTGCCGGGCGAGGATGACATGGCGCACACGCTCCATTCGGCCGGTCATGTGCCCGATCCGGCGCGCATCCATGCCGCGCGCGAGCGGATGGCCGAGGCGCTGGCCCAGCGGCTCGAGCCGCAGTTGGGGGCGTTGATCGACGCGCTGGCCGAACCCGGACCCTTCTCGCCCGAGGCGCGGGCGGCGGGACGGCGGGCGCTGCGGCTGGCGGCGCTGGGGCTCGTGACCCGGCGCGACGGGGGGGCGCGCGCCGAGGCCGCCTTCCGTGCGGCCAACAACATGACCGAAGAGGTCGGCGCGCTGGCCTGCCTGCTCGAGATCGGCCGGGGGCAGGAGGAGCTGGGCCTTTTCGAGACGCGGTGGAGCCGTGACCGTCTGGTGATGGACAAGTGGTTCGCCCTGCAGATCCTCCATGCGGCGCCCGACCAGACGGGCGCGACGGTCGAGCGGCTGACGACCCATCCCGCCTTCGAATGGAAGAATCCGAACCGCTTCCGCTCGGTCATCGGGGCGCTTTCGGCCAATCACGCGGGCTTTCACCATGCGTCGGGCGCCGGATACCGGCTGCTTGCGGACTGGCTGATCCGGCTCGATCCGCTGAACCCGCAGACGGCGGCACGCATGTCCACCGCCTTCGAGACGCGGGCGCGCTACGATGCGGATCGGCAGGCCATGATGGTGGCCGAACTCGACCGCATTCTTGCCGCGCCCAGCCTCAGCCGGGATCTGGGCGAGATGGCCGGGCGGATGAGGCGCGGGTGAGGAGGGGAACCTTGGCCCGAAACAGGCGTTCTGACCGGCGGATGACTGCCGAGTGCGAAGGCGCGCAAAGGCCGGCGCTTGCCGGTCAGAACGACTCAGCCTCATGTCATGCGAGAGCAGGAGGCCATTGGTATCGCTCATGATGCAGTCCCGAATCGATCCGCTCATCGAGGAGCGTGCGCCGTGGCTCTTTTCCGGCCGCCCGCACCATGACTTGTGCCGGCGTCTGCTGACGCGGGTCCTGAGCTACGATCGCACCGTCCAGATCGGCGAGACGTTGAAGGACGACCCCGCACCCGAGATCATGCGCCGCGTGGCCGCGATGATCGCGCGCGATGTCGAGGTGTCCGGGCTCGAGAACCTGCCGCGCAACGGGCCGGCGCTGGTGGTCTGCAACCATCCCACGGGGATTGCCGACGGGATCATCCTGCACCGCGCACTGGCGCCCCTGCGGCCTGACCTCTTCTTCTACGCCAACCGCGACATCCTCCGCGTGCTGCCGCAGATGGAGGAGATGATCTGCCCGGTCGAATGGCGTCCCGAAAAGCGCAGCCACCAGAAGACGCGCGAGACGATGGATTACACCCGCCGCGCCATCGAGACGGGGCGACTCGGGGTGATCTTTCCGTCGGGGCGGCTGGCGAAGCGCACCGGACTCAAGCTGATGGAGCGGCCGTGGATGGCCTCGGCCGCGATGATCGCGCGCAAGTTCGACCTGCCCGTGGTGCCGGTGAACATCCGGGCCCGCAACTCGACGCTCTTCTACCTCTTTGACCTGATCCACCCGACGCTGCGCGACATCACGCTGTTCCATGAGGTGCTGAACAAGCACCGCCAGCCGTTCCGCATCACCATGGGCCGCCCCATCCCCGCCGAGCGTCTGCCGGCGAAGTCCGAGGACGGGATCGAGATGCTGCGCGAGGCGACGCTGGCGCTGGGCGGGCAGCATTCGCCCGCGGTCAGCATCCTGCAGATGACCAGCCTGCGCGGCGCCCTGCGCTACGCACGGGGCTAGGCACCGCTGCGGCATCCCCTTGCGCGGCGGCGCGGGATGGCGTTCAACTCGGCGCCATGACCGCACCGCGCTACACCCCGCTCGTCGAGAGCCTGCCCTCCACCGTCCCCTTCGTTGGCCCCGAAACGCAGGAGCGTGCGCGCGGCCGGCCCTTCCGCGCCCGGCTCGGCGCGAACGAGAGCCTCTTCGGGCCGTCCCCGCGGGCCGTGGCGGCGATGACGCTCGCCGCGTCCGAGGTCTGGATGTATGGCGACCCCGAGATGCATGAGTTGCGGGGCGCGATCGCGGCGCATCATGGGGTGGCGCCGGATCAGGTGATGGTGGGCGAGGGGATCGACGGCCTCCTTGGCCTGCTGGTCCGGCTGATCGTGGCGCCCGGAGATGCGGTGGTGACCTCTGACGGGGCCTATCCGACCTTCGCCTTCCACGTCACGGGCTTTGGCGGGAGGCTGCACAAGGTTCCCTATCGCGGCGATCACGAGGATCCCGAGGCTCTCGTGGCCCGCGCCCGTGAGGTCGGGGCGAAGATCCTCTACCTTGCGAACCCGGACAATCCGATGGGCTCGCACCATCCCGCCGCCGCCATCCGCGCGATGATCGACAACCTGCCCGAGGGGACGCTCCTTGCGCTCGACGAAGCCTATGTGGAGCTTGCGCCCGACGGGACGGCCCCGGACATCGACCCCGAGGATCCGCGGGTCATCCGGTTCCGCACCTTCTCGAAAGGATATGGGCTGGCGGGCCTGCGGGTGGGCTATGCGATCGGCGCGCGCAGCCTGATCGCCGCCTTCGACAAGGTGCGCAACCATTTCGGTGTTGGGCGGATCGCCCAGGCCGGTGCGCTGGCCGCCATCACCGATCAGGACTGGCTGGTGCAGGTGAGGACGCAGGTAGCCCTCTCACGCGACGAGATCGGCCGGATCGCACGGTCCTGCGGGCTGGCGCCGCTGCCCTCGGCCACGAACTTCGTCACGATCGATTGCGGACGGGACGGAGCCCACGCGCGTGCCATTCTCCGCGCATTGGCGGATCGGGACATCTTCGTGCGGATGCCCTTCGTGGCACCCCACGACCGCTGCATCCGCGTGAGTTGCGGCCAGCCCGAGGATCTGGCCGCCCTGGCCGAGGCCCTGCCGGAAGCGCTCAGCGCGGCAGGATGAGGACGCCGGGCGCCTATTCGGCCGCCAGCCCGCCGCGTGCCGGGCCAAGCGAAGGCGCATGTCCCTCCGGGGCCTGAGCGGTCAGCCCTCGCTGGCCCTCGTCCGCGCCGGGCCGGAGGCTCGAGGCGAGCGCGGACGGGGCCGGCGTTCCTTCGGGGCGGAAGAAGGCCGGCAGGTCCGCCGGAAGCCGGTCCGTTGTCTGGGCCTCCTCGACCACCCGGCGGAAGATGAGCAGGTTCTGGTAGGTGGTCGTCTTGCCCGTGAAGCCGACCCGTTCCTCGCAGGGGAGCGTCTCGGCGCGCAGATAGTCCCAGCCGTCGCGGCCAAGCTCGTTCATCATCTGCGTGAGCGCATGGGCAAAGCGGTCGGTGGGCGTCCTGGCCCCCTTCACCTTCTCGCCTTTGCGCGGCGCGGGGACGACCTTGTATTCGAATCGGGGCATGATCTGGAATCTCGCTTGCTGGGGCGAGAATCTAGGGCGGATCCGGCGAGCGCCAAGAGGCAGGGCAGGCGGGGCCACCCTGCCGCGCGGGGAACAGCCGATCCGCCTCGGTCAACCCGCGTCGCCCCGCCGAATCCCTTACAGGCCGAGCTTCTGCGCCACGATCTGATTGACGGCCGCGGGATTGGCCTTGCCGCCGGTGGCCTTGATGACCTGGCCGACGAACCAGCCCGCCAGCTTGGGGTTGGCCTTGGCCTTCTCGACCTGCGCGGGATTGGCCGCGATGATCTCGTCCACCGCGGTTTCGATGGCGCCGGTGTCGGTCACCTGCTTCATGCCGCGGGCCGCCGCCACCTCGGCCGGATCGCCGCCTTCGGTCCAGAGGATCTCGAACAGGTCCTTGGCCATCTTGCCCGAGATTTCGCCCGTGGCGATCAGGTCCAGCACGCCGCCGAGCTGTGCGGCACTCACCGGCGCCTCGGCAATCGTCAGGCCCTGCTTGTTCAGCCGGCCGAACAGTTCGTTGATGACCCAGTTCGCCGCCTGCTTGCCGTCGCGCCCCTTCGCCACCGCCTCGAAGAAGGCGGCCGCTTCCAGTTCGGAGGTCAGCACGTTGGCGTCGTAATCCGTCACGCCGTAATCGCTCATGAAGCGGGCCTTCTTGGCGTCCGGCAGCTCGGGCATCGAGGTCGCGATCTCGTCCACCCACGCCTGCTCGATCTCGAGCGGCAGGAGGTCCGGGTCGGGGAAATAGCGGTAATCGTGCGCCTCTTCCTTCGAGCGCATCGAGCGCGTCTCGCCCTTGTCGGGATCGTAGAGGCGGGTTTCCTGCACCACCTTGCCGCCGTCCTCGAGAATGGCGATCTGGCGCCGCGCCTCATACTCGATCGCCTGCTGGATGAACCGCATCGAGTTCATGTTCTTGATCTCGCAGCGGGTTCCCAGATGCGAGAAGTCCTGCGTCGCCTGATAGCGCTCGTAGTCGCCGGGGCGGCAGACCGAGACGTTCACGTCCGCCCGCAGGTTGCCGTTCTGCATGTTGCCGTCGCAGGTGCCGAGGTAGCGCAGGATCTGGCGGAGTTTCGCCACATAGGCCGCCGCCTCTTCGGGGCCGCGGATGTCGGGGCGGCTGACGATCTCCATCAGGGCCACGCCCGTGCGGTTGAAGTCCACGAAGGAGAGATTCGGGTCCATGTCGTGGATCGACTTGCCGGCGTCCTGCTCGAGGTGGATGCGCTCGATCCGCACGAGGCGGGCGACGCCCGGGCCCATCTCGACCAGCACCTCGCCCTCGCCCACGATCGGGTGGTAGAGCTGGCTGATCTGGTAGCCCTGCGGCAGGTCGGGGTAGAAGTAGTTCTTGCGGTCGAAGGCCGAGACCAGGTTGATCTGCGCCTTGAGGCCGAGGCCGGTGCGCACCGCCTGCGCCACGCAGAAGTCGTTGATCACCGGCAGCATCCCCGGCATCGCGCAATCGACGAAGGACACGTTCGAGTTCGGCTCGGCCCCGAAGGTGGTCGAGGCGCCCGAGAAGAGCTTGGCGTTCGACGAGACCTGGGCATGGATCTCCATGCCGATCACCAGTTCCCAGTCGTGCTTGGCCCCGGCGATCACCTTGGGCTTCGGGGTCTCATAGGTCAGGTCGAGCATGGGGCACCTCCGGTCGCTGGGCGTTTCTAGGCGGGGAACTGCCAGAGGGCAAGGGAGGGGGTGGCGAAGTCTCGCCGACATCAATTGGGCTGGGTTGCCCGAATCCGCTGGTGCCGGGCACAAACCGCGGGCCGCAACGTGAGGCGGTGCAACTCTGAGGTTGACGGATGAAGATCCGGATGGTCCTGATCGGTCTGCTGCTCGCCCTGCCGGTTTCCTGTGGCGAAGCGCGGCCCACTTCGGAAGCGCGGAACTTCCTGCCCGCCATGCGGTGGGACCACCGCCCCGAAGCGAAGATCTGGACCGAGCGGACGCTGCTCGCCGTCGAACAGCGCGACGACTTCCTGACCGACATCGTGCCGCAGGACATCGGAACCTGGTGCCCCGGCTATCCCGATGCCACGCCCGAGGAGCGTCGCGCCTTCTGGACCGGCATCCTCTCGGCGCTGGCCAAGCATGAGAGCACCTGGAACCCCGTGGCCTCGGGCGGGGGCGGGCGCTGGATCGGCCTGACGCAGATCGCGCCCCAGACCGCCCGCGCCTACGGCTGCCGGGCCCAGAGCGCGGGCGAGTTGAAGGACGGGGCGCTGAACCTGTCCTGCGCGGTGCGGATCGCGGCCAGGCAGGTGGGACGCGACGGAATGGTGGCGGGGAATGGCCGCAAGGGCCTTGGGCGCGACTGGGCGCCGTTCCGCAGCGCCTCGAAGCGGGCCGAGATGGCCGCATGGACGCGCTCGCAGCCCTACTGCCAGGTGCGGAGCTGAGGTCCGGCGGCGGGGGGCTGTCTGCCCCCCGGGCCGCGGCATGCCGCGGCCTCCCCCCGAGGATATTTCTTCCAGAGCGAAAGCAGGGGCGGCGCGGGCCGTTCCTGCCGTAGAGGGTGGCGCCCGGAGGCGCCAACGGTCAGTCGATTTCGGACAGGCGGGCGAGGGCCGCGGACAGTTTCGCCGCCTCTTCCTCGCCCTGTTCAAGCCGGGTGCGGGCCTCGTCCACCACCTCTTCCGGCGCGGAGGCGACGAAGGCGGGATTGCCGAGGCGCCCACGCAGGCCGCCGAGATCCTTCTCGAGCTTTTCGAGCGTCCTGGCGAGGCGGGTGCGTTCGGCGGCGATGTCGATCACGCCCTCGAGCGGAATGGCGAAGCTGCCGCCTTCGACGGCAATGGTCAGTGCCCCTTTGGGTGCCGTCGCAGTCTCGGTGAAACCCTCGAGGCGGGCAAGGCGCAGGATGAGGGCTTCGTTGCGGGCCAGGGCCGCATGTCCGGCCTCGTCCAGCGCCAGTTGCAGCACCGGCAGCTTGAGCCCCGCCGGCACGCGCACCTGCGCCCGGGCCGAGCGGATCTCTTCGATGAGCGAGATCACCCAGCTCATCTCGCGATCGGCCGCGGGATCGACCAGTTCGGCGCCGAAGGACGGCCAGTCGGTGTGGACCAGCATCTTCGAGCGGCTGCCGGTGGTGGCCCACAGCTCCTCGGTCACGAAGGGCATGATCGGGTGCAGCAGGATCATGCACTGGTCGAGCACCCAGGCCATCGTGGCGCGTGTCTCGGCGGCCGCCTCGGTGTCGAAGAGCGGCTTGGAAAACTCGACATACCAGTCGCAGACCTTGCCCCAGACGAAGGCATAGAGCGCATTGGCCGCCACGTCGAACCGATAGGCCGCCAGTGCCGCGTCCACGTCTTCGCGCACGCGCCCCGTTTCGCCGATGATCCAGCGGTTCACGGTGGCGGTGGCCTGCGGCGGGGCGGCCTGGGTTGCGTGACCCTCCCACACGCCGTTCATCTCGGCGAAGCGGCAGGCGTTCCAGAGCTTGGTGCCGAAGTTGCGGTAGCCCTGGATGCGCGCGGTGGACAGCTTGAGGTCGCGGCCCATGGCGGCCATCGCCGTCAGGGTAAAGCGCACGGCATCGGCGCCGAACTCGTCGATCAGTTCCAGCGGGTCAAGCACGTTGCCGAGCGACTTCGACATCTTCTTGCCCTTCTCGTCCCGCACGAGGGCGTGGACATAGACGGTCTTGAAGGGGACCTCGTTCACCACGGCAAGCTGCATCATCATCATCCGGGCGACCCAGAAGAAGATGATGTCAAAGCCGGTGATCAGCACGTTGGTCGGGAAATAGCGGCGGAGTTCGTCCGTATCCTCGGGCCAGCCCAGCGTGCCGATCGGCCAGAGGCCGGAGGAGAACCAGGTGTCGAGCACGTCCGGGTCGCGCCAGACCGGATAGACGAGATGCGTCGGGTCCTCGCTCACGTTGTAGTCGGCGAGCGCCTGCGCCAGCCGGTCGACGGCCTCGGCGCGGCTCGCGACCTCGACCACGCGCGCATGGTTCAGCGGCGCCGGCAGCGAGGCGAGATCGTCGAGGAACTTCTCGGACACCGCGTCGAAGTCGAAGGCGCAATGATGCGTGGGCTCGGCATGGTTGAAGGCGCCGTCTTCCAGCAGTTCGAAGATCTCGACCTCGTCGAGCGTGTCATCGCCGTCGTCGTCGAAGCGGGCGGGCCAGATGTCGAGGCCATACCAGACCGGGATCTGGTGGCCCCACCAGAGCTGGCGCGAGATGCACCAGGGCTCGATGTTCTCGAGCCAGTGGAAGTAGGTCTTGGCGTCGCGCTCGGGCAGGATCTCGGTCCGGCCGTCGCGCACGGCGTCGATGGCGGGCTGGACGATCCTGGCCGTGTCCACGAACCACTGGTCGGTCAGCATCGGCTCGATCGCGACCTTCGAGCGGTCGCCGTGCGGGACCATGTGCTTGTCCTGGTCGATGCCGTCGAGCCAGCCCTGCTCCTCGGCCAGCGCCACGATGCGCTTGCGCGCCTCGTAACGGTCGAGGCCATCCAGCGCCAGCGCCTCCTCGGACGGCGTGCAGCCTTCGAGGAAGTCGGCGTTCTCGGCGAGGAACATGGCCGCGCGGCCGCTCATCACGTTGATCGCGCGCAGCCCGGTGCGGCTTCCCACGCCCCAGTCGTTGAAGTCGTGCGCGGGCGTGATCTTTACCGCGCCGGTGCCCTTGGAGGGATCGGCGTAATCGTCGGCCACGATCGGGATGCGGCGGCCGACCAGCGGCAGGATGACCTCCTTGCCGATCAGGTGGGCGTAACGTTCGTCGGCGGGGTTCACCGCGATGCCGGTGTCGCCCAGCATCGTCTCGGGGCGGGTGGTGGCGACGGTCAGATAGTCGCGCTCCTCCCACTCGGTCGCGCGGCCCTCCTCGTCGAAGGCGACCGGGTGGCGGTAGGTCGCGCCATCGGCCAGCGGGTAGCGCAGGCGCCACATGCTGCCGTTCACCTCGACCTGCTCGACTTCCAGATCCGAAATCGCCGTCTCGAAGTGGGGATCCCAGTTCACCAGCCGCTTGCCGCGGTAGATGAAGCCCTTTTCGTAGAGGTCCACGAACACCTTCAGCACGGCGCGCTGGAAGTTGGCATCCATCGTGAAGGCGTTGCGCGACCAGTCGCACGAGGCGCCGAGGCGCTTGAGCTGGTTGACGATCGTGCCGCCCGACTGCTCCTTCCACTCCCAGACCTTCGACAGGAACGCCTCGCGGCCCATCTCGCGGCGGCCCGGCTGGCCGGCTTTCGCGAGTTCCCGCTCGACCACCATCTGGGTGGCGATGCCGGCATGGTCCTGCCCCGGCTGCCAGAGCGTGTCGAAGCCACGCATCCGGTGCCAGCGCGTCAGGATGTCCTGCAGCGTGTTGTTGAAGGCGTGACCCATGTGCAGCGACCCCGTCACGTTCGGCGGCGGGATCATGATGCAGAAGGTCTCGGGCCGCGAGGCATTGGCGCCCGCGCGGAAGGCGCCCGCCTTCTCCCACGTGTCGTAAAGCCGGGCCTCGGCCTCGGCGGCGTTGAAGGTCTTGTCCATCGGCATGTCGGGCCTCGCAATTCGTTGCGCCCGGTCTATCCAAGCCGCGGCCCGAGGCCAAGCCTCATCGCACCCGCGCTCACACCGCGCGGTCGATCCGGGTCGAGAGGTGGATCAGGCTCTCCGAGCTTCGGACCCCCGTCATCGCCCCCACCTCGTCGAGCACCTGATCGAGGACCTGCGTCGAGGGCGCCGCGATCTGGAGGAGGAGGTCGAACCGGCCGGAGGTGGTGAAGACGCGCTCGACCTCGGCGATGGCCTTGAGCCGGGTCAGGATCGCGGCCTGTGTCCGCGGCTCGATCGTGAGCAGGACCGAGGCCCGCAGCCGCCCCTGCCGGGCCTGTTCGCCCAGCTTGAGCGTGTAGCCCGCGATCACGCCCGAGGTCTCGAGCCGCTCCAGCCGGGCCTGAATGGTCGAGCGGGCGACCTTCAACCGGCGGGCGAGAGTCGCCACCGAGGTCCGTGCGTCGGCACCGAGGATGCCGAGAATGTTGCGGTCCAGCTCGTCCATGCATAATGCCCGAAGTTTTCGTCATTATGCCGACATATCGCTGCATATCAACACTTTTGATCGGTGGATTTGTGCCCCAAATGAGGCATCCTTTGTTGCAGGAAAAGGGCGGCTCATACGCACCTGGCCTGGTTTGTCGAAACCGCGCAGGTGCCTCCCACTCCCCCCATGTAACGCGGGCAGAGGGCTTGCGTCTTGTTGGCCGAAAGGAACGCCGATGGGACTCTCGAAGACGATCTGGACAAACCCCGCCGAATATCTCCGCGCGATCTCTCCCGAGGCGCCGGTGCTGTTCTTCTCGCCGTCGATCCTGCAGGCGACGGCGCGGCGTTTCATCGACGGCTTTCCGGGCATGGTGACCTATGCCGTCAAGTCGAACCCGGAAGAGGTGGTGATCGAGAACCTCGCCGCGGCCGGGATCCGCGGCTATGATGTGGCGTCGCCGCACGAGATCCGCATGATCCGCCGGATCGCCCCGGATGCGGCGCTGCATTACAACAACCCGGTCCGGTCGCGCGCGGAAATCGCCGTGGCCGTCGAGATGGGCGTGAAAAGCTGGTCGGTCGACTCGAAGTCCGAGCTGGCCAAGCTGATCGAGCTGGTTCCGGCCGAGGGCTGCGAGATCTCGGTGCGCTTCAAGTTGCCGGTCTCGGGTGCGGCCTACAATTTCGGCGCCAAGTTCGGCGCCACGGTGGAGCTGGCGATCGAGCTGCTGAAGACGGTGGCCGAGGCGGGCTTCATCCCCTCGATGACCTTCCATCCGGGCACGCAATGCACCGATCCGGCGGCGTGGGAGACCTATATCCGCACGGCGGCCGAGATCGCGCGTGAGGCCGGCGTCACCATCGCCCGGCTGAACGTGGGCGGGGGCTTCCCCTCGCACCGGCTGAACGGGGTCGAGCCCGAGCTTGAGGCGATCTTCCACCTGATCGACCGCGTGGCCGACGAGGCCTTCGGCGCCGACCGTCCGCTCCTTGTGTGCGAGCCGGGCCGGGGCATCTGCGCTGACGCCTTCACCCTCGCCACGCGCATCAAGGCGGTGCGGGACGATGCCCATGTGTTCCTCAATGACGGGGTCTATGGCTCGCTCACCGAACTGCCGCTGATCGGCGTGATCGACCGGGTGTCGGTGCTGACCCCCGAGGGCCGCCGCCGCGAGGGCGAGACGCGCGACCGCATCATCTTCGGGCCGACCTGTGACTCGGTGGACCGTCTGCCGGGCGAACTGCCGCTGTCGGTCGATGTCGCGGAAGGCGACTTTCTGGTGTTCCAGGGCATGGGCGCCTACTCCACGGCCACCAACACCCGGTTCAACGGCTTCGGCGAACTGAGTATGGCGACCGTCCTTTCGCTCAAATTGTAAATCATTCACCCCTCGGTGATATTTTGAGGCCCGGTCGGAACCTTCCGCCCGGGCTTTTTCTTCATCCTCCATGTAACAGTGGGTGGGCTACATGTCGGCGCTCGACCAGTTGACTCAGTGCGAGGGCGGAACCGCGGTCGAACCGGAGGTTGCGGCATGTCGCTGATCAAGAGTATCCGTCACTGGCTGCGGACCCATCCAACCGTCACGACAGAGCCGGCCACACCGCCTGGGCGCGGTGCCCGCAGGGGGCCGGTGGATCATGTGATCCTGCTTGACGGCACCTGTTCCTCGCTCGAGCCGGGCCACGAGACCAACGTCGGACTGATCTTCAAACTGCTGCGCCAGGGACGTCGCTCGGTCCATCGCACGATCTATTACGAGCCCGGCCTGCAATGGTGCGGCTGGCTCAGGATCGGCGACCTCGTGCAGGGCAGGGGTCTCAACCGCCAGATCCGCCGCGCCTATGGCTATCTCGCCTCGCACTATCAGCCGGGCGATCGGATCTTCCTCTTCGGCTATTCGCGCGGGGCCTATGCCGTGCGCTCGCTGGCGGGCGTGATCGACCGGGTCGGGCTGCTGCGCCGCGAAGAGGCGACCGAGCGCAATGTCCAGCTGGCCTGGCGCCATTACGAGCAGGGCAGCATCCGACCCCATGCCCGAGCCTTTTCGCGCCGCTACTGTCATCCGCGGGTCGAGATCGAGGTGGTGGGCATCTTCGACACCGTGAAGGCCCTCGGGTTGCGGCTGCCGCTGCTGTGGCGGCTGACCGAGGACCGGCACGCCTTCCACAGCCACAGGCTGGGCCGGACGGTGCGCCACGGCTTTCACGCGCTGGCCATGGACGAGACCCGCACGGTCTTCGAGCCGGTGCTCTGGGACTATCCCTACCACGGCCAGATCGTCGAGCAGGCCTGGTTCCGCGGTGGCCACGGTGACATCGGCGGCCAGCTCAACGGCGGTCGGCATGGCTCGCGCCTGCTGTCCAACATCCCGCTGGTCTGGATGCTCGAGCGTGCCGCCCATTGTGGATTGCAACTTCCGGAGAGCTGGCGCGCCGAGTTTCCCTGCGACGCCAGCGCCCCTATGACGAGCCTCTATGCCGGCTGGGGCAAGCTCTTCCTGTGGCGGCAGCGCCGGTCGCAGTTGTGCTGTCCGACGGAATATCTCCACCCGACAGCCCTGCGGCCCGATTGCGCCCCCCGCAAGTGGCGGCTCCGGCTGGGCCCGGCCGAGGCGGGAGAGCCGACGCAGGGATAGGCGCCCGGCAAAGCGGAACGGCGGCCCCCGAGGAGCCGCCGTTCGTTCATGTCCCGATCAGCGGTGGCGCAGATCGACGTAGTCGCGGGTCTTCTCGCCCTTGTAGAGCTGGCGCGGGCGGCCGATCTTCTGCGTGGGATCGCCGATCATCTCCTTCCACTGCGAGATCCAGCCAACCGTCCGCGAGATCGCGAAGATCGGCGTGAACATCGAGGTCGGGAAGCCCATCGCGTCGAGGATGATCCCCGAGTAGAAATCCACGTTCGGATAGAGCTTCTTCGAGACGAAATACTCGTCCTCCAGCGCGATGCGCTCGAGTTCCTTGGCGACCTGCAGCGTCGGGTTGTTCTCGATGCCCAGCAGACCCAGCACCTCGTCGGCGCTTTCCTTCATCACCTTGGCGCGCGGGTCGAAGTTCTTGTAGACCCGGTGGCCGAAGCCCATCAGGCGGAACGGATCGTCCTTGTCCTTGGCGCGCCGGATGTATTCCGGGATTCGGTCCACAGTGCCAATCTCGCGCAGCATTTCAAGGCAGGCCTGGTTCGCGCCGCCATGCGCGGGCCCCCAGAGGCAGGCGATGCCGGCCGCGATGCAGGCGAAGGGGTTCGCACCCGACGAGCCCGCCAGACGCACCGTCGAGGTCGAGGCGTTCTGCTCGTGATCGGCATGGAGCATCATGATCCGGTCCATCGCCTTGGCGAGGACGGGGTTCACCGTGTAGGACTCGGCCGGCACCGCAAAGCACATATGCAGGAAGTTGCCGGCGTAATCGAGATGGTTCTGCGGGTAGTTGAAGGGCTGGCCGATCGAATATTTGTAGGCCATCGCCGCGATCGTCGGCAGCTTGGCGATCATGCGGATCGCCGCGACCTCACGCTGCCACGGATCGTTGATGTCGAGCGAGTCGTGATAGAAGGCCGACATGGCGCCCACCACGCCCACCATCGTCGCCATCGGGTGGCTGTCGCGACGGAAGCCGCGGAAGAAGTAGTGGATCTGCTCGTGCAGCATCGTGTGCCGCGTGATCCGGTATTCGAAGTCGGCCGCCTGTGCGGCGTTCGGCAGCTCTCCGTAGAGAAGGAGGTAGCAGACTTCCAGATAGTGCGACCGCTCGGCCAGCTGCTCGATCGGGTAGCCGCGATAGAGAAGCTCGCCCTTGTCGCCGTCGATGTAGGTGATCGTGCTTTCGCAGGCCGCCGTCGAGGTGAAGCCCGGATCGTAGGTGAAAACGTCAGCTTCCGCGTAGAGCTTGCGGATGTCGAGAACGTCCGGCCCAAGGGTGGGCGAGTGGATCGGCAGGTCGATGACCTTCTCTCCGATCGTGAGCTTTGCGGATTTCGTCATGCTTCTCCCTCTCTCGTTCGGGCCGGCGTCGCGCGGAATGGCGCGAGGCCGATAGGATCCGGTTCCGTTGAGGACCGGGATGCGGCGAAGAGGGGAGGGCGGCTCCGTCAGGCCGCCGCGGCATCCTCCAGCCGCGCAATCGTCTCGTCCCGACCGATGACCAGCATCATGTCGAAGACGCTGGGCGTCACCGTGCGCCCGGCAAGGGCGGCGCGCAAGGGGCCGGCCAGTTTGCCGAAGCCCATTCCCTTCTCGCCCGCGAAGGCGGTCAGGGCGGCCTCCAGCTCCTGCTTCGACCAGCTAGCAGTTTGCAGGATCGGCGTCAATTCGCGCAGTATACCACGGGATACCGCATCGAGCGCCTTTGCCGCAGCGTCATCCGCCGCGATCGGCCGCGACTCGAGGGCGAATCGGGCCTTTTCAAGCAGTTCCGGGAAGGTCTTGGCCCGGTCCTTCAGCGCGTAAAGAGCCGCCGAAAGCCGCCCTGCCTGCAGGTCGGTCAAGGCGGGTTTCCGCGCCGCAGCAAGATATGCCTCTATTTCATGCATCGCAGCCGCATCATCCATGACCGCGATATGCTGGCCGCAGACATTCTCCAGCTTCTTGAAGTCGAGTCGGGCGGGCGAACGTCCGATTCCCTCCAGGTCGAACCACGCCATCGCCTGCTCGGAGGTGAAGAACTCGTCGTCGCCATGCGCCCAGCCGAGACGGGTCAGGTAGTTGCGCATCCCGGCGGCGGGATAGCCCATCGCCTGATATTCCTCGACGCCGAGCGCCCCGTGCCGCTTCGACAGCTTCTTGCCGTCCGGCCCGTGGATCAGCGGGATATGGGCCCAGATCGGCACCTCCCAGCCCATCGCCTCATAGACCATTGTCTGCCGCGCGGCGTTGTTCAGGTGGTCGTCGCCCCGGATCACATGGGTCACGCCCATGTCGTGATCGTCCACCACCACCGCCAGCATGTAGGTCGGCGTCCCGTCCGAGCGCAGCACCACCATGTCGTCGAGCGTCTCGTTCTGGAAGCGCACCGTGCCCTGCACCCGATCCGCGATGACCGTCTCGCCGGTCCGCGGCGCCTTCATGCGGATCACATAGGGCGCATCGGGATGGGTGGAGGGATCGGCCTCCCGCCAGGGGCTGCGGAACAGGGTCGAACGGCCCTCGGCCCGCGCGGCCTCGCGGAAGGCCTCGATCTCGTCCTGGGTCGAGAAGCACTTGTAGGCCGCGCCCCGTGCCAGCATCTCGCGCGCCACCTCGGCGTGGCGATCCTTGCGGGCGAACTGGCTGACCACCTCGCCGTCCCAGTCGAGGCCCAGCCAGGTCAGCCCGCGCAGGATCGCGTCCGTCGCCTCCGGGGTCGAGCGTTCGCGGTCGGTGTCCTCGATGCGCAGCAGGAAGGTGCCCTTGCGACCGCGGGCGAAGAGCCAGTTGAACAGCGCCGTCCGGGCGCCGCCGATGTGCAGATAGCCGGTCGGCGACGGGGCGAAACGGGTGACGACAGGCTTTTCGGACGCGGCGGACATGGGTGGATTAACCTTTCTGAAACCATCAGGCGCTCAGGATCGGGCCTGTCTAGGCAATCACGGATCGGGAAACAAGGTGCGCGCATTGGCGCTTCCGCTCGTGGCTCTGGCCGAAGCGCGGGGCTTCCTGTTCCCCTTCGTGCCGGTGTTCCTCGGGATCGGGATCGGGATCTGGTTCGTGCCGTCGGCCGAGCCGGGATGGCCCGCCTATGCGCTGGCGCTGGCCTTGGCCCTCCTTGGCCTCCTCGGCCGCTGGAAGGCGCCCGAACTCCTCCATCCTCCGATCGTGGCGCTGGCCTGTATCGCGGCGGGGTTCCTCGCGGCCGGCCTCAGGGCCGCTGTGCTGGCGGCACCGATCCTCGGCTTTCACTATTACGGCGCGATCGAGGGGCGGGTGCTGTCCATCGACCGCTCGCAGACCGACGCGCTGCGCCTGACGCTCGACCGTCTGGTGCTGGAACGGACCCCGCCCGAGCGCACGCCCGAGCGGGTGAGGGTGACCGTTCATGGCCTGCAGCCCTTCGAGCCGAAGCCCGGCATGGTCGTGATGATGACCGGCCATCTCGACGCGCCGCTGCCCCCGGCCGAGCCCGGCGGCTTCGACTTCCGCCGCATGGCCTTCTTCGACCGGCTGGGTGCGGTGGGCTACACGCGGACGCCCGTCGTGATGCTCGAGCCGGCGGCGCGCGGCGACAGCCTCGTGAACCGGCTGCGTGTGGCGGTCCGCATCGGCGTGCAGGATCGCTTTCCGGGCGAGGCCGGCGCCTTTTCCGCCGCGGTGCTGACCGGCGACTACGCCGGCATCAGCGCCGCCACGATGGAGGATCTGCGGCTGTCGGGGCTGGCGCATATCCTCGCGATCTCGGGCCTGAACATGAGCCTTCTCGCGGGCTTTGTCTTCGGGCTCGTGCGGCACGGGCTGGCCCTTGTTCCGCCGCTCGCCCTGCGCCTGCCGACGAAGAAGATCGCGGCGTGCGTGGCCTTCCTCGCCACCGGCTTCTACCTGCTGATGTCGGGGGGGAACGTGCCCACGCTGCGCGCCTTCGTGATGATTGCCGTCATGCTGGCGGCGATCCTTGCCGACCGGAGGGCGCTGTCGATGCGCAGTTTTGCCCTGGCGGCCAGCGTGATCCTGCTCTGGCAGCCCGAGGCCCTGCTCGAGGCCGGCTTCCAGATGTCCTTCGCCGCCACGGCGGGCCTGATCTGGGGCTTCAACGCGCTGCGCGAACGGGTCCATCCCCGCACGATGTCGCGCTTCGTGGCGCCGGTGTTCCTGCTGTTCGTCTCGTCGGTGATCGGCGGTGTCACGACCGGCCCCTACGCGGCGGCCCACTTCAACCGGATCGCGACCTACGGGCTGATGGGCAACCTGATCGCCGTGCCGATGATGGAGCTGCTGGTGATGCCCGCGGCCGGGGTTGCGGCGCTGCTTGCCCCCTTCGGCGCGTCGTTCCCGGCGCTCTGGGCGATGGAGCTTGGCGCGCGCTGGATCCTCTGGGTGGCGCATTGGGTGGCGGCGCTGCCCGGCTCGGTCGGGGCAGTGGCCTCGCCGGGGCCGTGGGTGCTGCCGATCCTGACGCTCGGAGGGCTCTGGCTCATGCTCTGGCGGGGGAGGGCGCGCCATGCAGGGCTGGTCGGCATGGCGGGGGCCTTCCTGCTCTGGGCGCAGGCGGACCGGCCGCCGCTCCTCGTCTCGTCGGATGGGGCGCTGGTCGGCCTTCTGGGCCCCGAGGGCCGGGCGCTGTCGTCGGCACGGGGGGGGGGGCTTTGCCGCGCGAAGCTGGCTTGAGAACGACGGCGATCTGGCGGATCAGCCGGCCGCCGCCGCGCGACCGGGATTTGACGGACCTCGCGGCGCGCGGCGCTTCTCGATGGCCGGGATCGAGGGGGTGGCCCTCAAGGGAAAGGGAGCGGCCGATCGGATGCCCGAGGCCTGCGCCACGGCGCAGCTGGTGATCCTCGCGGCGCGGCACGAGGGGCCGGTTCCTCCGGGCTGTCAGCTGATCGACCAGTCCGTGCTGGCCCGCACCGGCGCGCTGGCCATCTGGCCGGAGGCCGAGGGGCTGCGCATGGTGCCCGCGCGCGCCGACCGGAGGCTCTGGAGCGGCCGCCCCTGAGCCGCGGTGCGCCGTCAGTAGCTGCGGATCAGCCCCACGAGCCTGCCCTGAACCTTGACCATGTGGTCGGGATAGACCTGCGTCTCGTAGGAGGCGTTGGCGGGCTCGAGCGCGATCATGCCGCCGCGGCGACGGAAGCGTTTCAGCGTCGCCTCATGATCCGCGACCAGCGCCACCACGATGTCGCCATTGTCCGCCGTCTGCTGCTCGCGGATCACGACGATGTCGCCGTCGTTGATCCCGGCCTCGATCATCGAATCGCCGCGGACTTCCAGCGCGTAGTGCTGCCCGCGGCCCGACAGCATCATGCTCGGCACCGTGACCGACTGCGCCCCGTCCGTGATGGCCTCGATCGGCAGGCCCGCCGCGATCCGGCCCATCAGGGGCAGATCGAGCGCGTTCGCCGTTTCCACCGGGCGCGCGCCCCGAGGAGGCTCCGTCCGGTCGCCCTCGATCACACGGGGGGCAAAGCCCGCCCGCTCCATCGCCTCGGGCAGCTTCACGATCTCGATCGCGCGGGCGCGGTGGGCAAGGCGGCGGATGAAGCCACGCTCTTCCAGCGCGGTGATCAGCCGATGGATGCCGGACTTCGACCGCAGGTCGAGCGCATCCTTCATCTCGTCGAACGAGGGCGGCACGCCGTCGCGGTCCATCCGTGTCTTGATGAAGTCCAGCAGTTCCATCTGCTTGCGTGTCAGCACGGCGGCAACCTCCGTCGAAGGGTTCACCGCATGTTCTGCCCGCGTTCCCGCTTTGTGTCAAGCGTTCAGGGAAATGTAATCCATCGCCTCGCCCGGCTCGCGCGCCGGGTCATCCACCGGCCGCACGAGCAGCGCATCCGCCTGGGCCAGCAGCCGCAGCAGCGCGCTGTCCTGCGAGCCGAAGGGCTCGATCAGCGGCAGCCCCTCGCGCGGGGTCAGGCGCGCGCGCATGTAATGCGCGCGGGCGGGATTTGGCGGCAAGGCAACCGCAAGTTCCGCCCTTCGCATGGGTGCCGGACCAGCCGGCAGCCCCAGCATCGCGCGCAGCATCGGCAACAGGAAGAGATGCGCGCAGACGATGGACGAGACCGGATTGCCCGGCAGCCCCAGCATCGGCACGTCCCGCAGGCGGCCCGCCATCAGCGGCTTTCCGGGGCGCATGGCGATCTTGTAGAAGGCGCGCTCCAGCCCCATCTCGGCCGCCACCTTGCCCACGAGATCGTGGTCGCCCACCGAGGCGCCGCCGATCGTCACGATCAGGTCGGCGTCCGAGGCGAGATCCAGCACGGTGCGCAGCTCGTCCTCGGTGTCGCGCGCGATGGGCAGAAGCCGCCCCTCGGCGCCCTCGGCTTCGACCAGGGCCTTCAGCGCGAAGCTGTTCGAGGCGATGATCTGATCGGGGCGCGGCACCTCGCCGGGCATCACCAGCTCGTCGCCGGTGGCGATCAGGGCCACCACCGGGCGGCGCGTCACCGTGACCTCGGGAATGTTCATCGCGGCCAGAAGCGCCAGGTCGTTCGGCCGCAGGCGCCGGGGCGACAGGCTGTCACCGGCGCGGAAGTCCTGACCCTTCGGCCGGATATGCGCGCCGCCCGTGGCCGCCGAGGCCAGACGGATCACGCCCGCCTCGACCGTCACATCCTCCTGCAACACCACGCGGGTCGCCTCGGGTGGAACGGGCGCGCCCGTGAAGATCCGCACCGCCTGTCCGGGCTCGAGCCCGCCCTGCCAACCGTGGCCCGCCGCGGCCTCGCCCACCACGGCGAAGGTCGCGCCCGCCGGCGGATCGCCGATCACCGCATATCCGTCCATGGCCGAGGCATCGAAGGGCGGCTGATCGCGCGTCGCCACCGCCGGCCGCGCCATCACGCGCCCCGAGGCCGAGGCCAGCGGCACCTTCTCGACCGGCAACGGAGAGGCGAGCGCCAGCGCCCGCTCGAGGGCCTCCTCGACCCGGATCATGGCGTGGCCTCGAACCGGCCCGACTTGCCGCCATCCTTGAGCAGCAGGCGGATGCCGGTGATCTCCATGCCCTTCTCGACCGCCTTCACCATGTCGTAGATCGTGAGGCAGGCGACCGAGACGGCGGTCAGGGCCTCCATCTCGACGCCGGTCTGGCCGCCGGTCCGGACGGTGGCCTCGACCACGATGCCCGGAAGGCCCGGGTCGGGCGTCAGGTCCAGCGCAACCTTGGTGATCGGCAGCGGGTGGCAGAGCGGGATCAGGTCGGCGGTGCGCTTCGCCGCCATGATCCCGGCAAGCCGTGCGACACCCAGCACATCGCCCTTGTCCGCCCGGCCCTCGGTCACGAGGGCGAGCGTCGCCGCGCTCATCCGCACTTCGCCGCGGGCCACGGCCACGCGGGCCGTCACCGGCTTGTCGGACACATCCACCATATGCGCGCGGCCGGCCTCATCGAAGTGGCTCAGCCCGGCCATCAGATGCCGCCTTGCGAGGTGAGCGGCGCCGCGAGGATGGCGCGGGTGGCCGCCTCGACATCCTGTTGCCGCATCAGGCTTTCCCCGATCAGGAAGCAGCGGGCGCCGTAGCGGGCGAGGTCGGCGAGGTCGTCGGGCGTGTAAAGCCCGCTCTCGGAGACGATCAGCCGGTCCTCGGGCACGCGTCGCGCCAGATCGCGCGTCACGTCAAGCGAGACCTCGAACGTGTCGAGGTTGCGGTTGTTGATGCCGATGAGCCGCGATTTCAGATGTTCCGCCCGCGCGAGTTCCTCGCGCGAATGAACTTCGACCAGCACATCCATGCCCCACTGGCTCGCCGCCGCCTCGAGTTCGAGCGCCTGGCTGTCGCTGACGCTTGCCATGATGATGAGGATGCAGTCGGCCCCGAGCGCGCGGGCCTCCGCCACCTGATAGGTGTCGTAGATGAAGTCCTTGCGCAGGCAGGGCAGCTTGACCGCGTCATGGGCCTGACGCAGGAACTCGTCCGCTCCCTGGAACGACGGGCCGTCGGTTAGGACCGAGAGGCAGGTGGCGCCGCCCGCCTCATAGGCGCGGGCCAGCGCGGGCACGTCGAAATCCTCGCGGATGAGGCCCTTCGAGGGGCTGGCCTTCTTGATCTCGGCGATCAGCCCGTAGCCGGTCGCGGCGGCCGCCGAGAGGGCCCGGGCGAAGCCTCGGGGCGCAGGCGCGGCGCGGGCCGCATCCTCGACCGCGACCAGCGGCCTTTCGGCCTTGCGGGCCTCGATCTCTTCCAGTTTGTAAGCCTTGATGCGGTCGAGAATGGTGCTCATCGCCGGCCGGTCCCCCTTTGTCTCTTGGCCGTCAGGCGGCGTTCGTCAGCCGGACCAGCAGGGCGACCTTCGCCTTGGCGGCACCGGACAGGATGCTTTCGGTGGCGATCTCTACCCCTTCCACGAGGGTAGCGGCCCGATCAGCCACCACGAGCGCCGCCGCCGCGTTCAGCAGCACCGCGTCGCGATAGGCGCCGGGCGCGCCCTCGAGCAGCGCGCGGAAGGCCTGCGCATTCTCGGCCGGCGTGCCGCCCACGATCTCCTCGAACGGGTGGACGGGAAGGCCCGCCTCCTCGGGGTGCAGATCGAACTCGCGGATCTGCCCGCCCTCGAGCGCGGCCACCTTCGAGGCGGCCGAGATCGCCAGCTCGTCCGTGCCGTCGCCGCCATGCACGAGCCACGCCTTCTCGGATCCGAGCGCGGCCAGAACCTCGGCCATGGGCCGGATGAGGTCGGGGGAGAAGGCGCCGGTCAGCTGCCGCTTCACGCCCGCCGGATTGGTCAGCGGCCCGAGGATGTTGAAGATCGTCCGCGTGCCCAGCTCAGCCCGCACCGGCCCCACATGGCGCATCGCCGGATGGTGCATCGGCGCCATCATGAAGCCGATCCCGGCCTCCATCAGGCATTCTTCGACCCGCTCGGGGCCGATCATCACATTGAGCCCCATCTCGGTCAGCGCATCCGCGGCGCCCGACTTGGACGAGAGGTTGCGGTTGCCGTGCTTGGCGACCGGCACGCCCGCGCCCGCCACGACGAAGGCGGTCGCGGTGGAGATGTTCAGCGTGCCCTTGCCGTCGCCCCCGGTGCCCACGATGTCGATGGCCCCGTGGGGCGCGCGGACCTTGTGGCACTTGGCGCGCATGACGGTGGCCGCTGCGGCATATTCATCCACCGTCTCGCCGCGGGTGCGCAGCGCCATCAGAAGGCCCCCCATCTGCGCGGGGGTGGCCTCGCCCTCGAACAGGCATTCGAAGGCGAACTCCGCCTCCTCGCGGGTGAGGGGGCGGGTGGCCGCGGTGCCGATCAGCGGCTTCAGCCGGTCGCTCATGCCGCCACCCGGGCGCTGTCGAGGAAGGTGCGCAGCATCTGGTGGCCATGCTCGGACGCGATGCTTTCGGGGTGGAACTGCACGCCCTCGATCGGCAGGGTCTTGTGGCGAAGCCCCATGATCGTGCCATCCTCGAGCCATGCGGTGACCTCGAGGCAGTCGGGCAGGCTGTCGCGCTCGACGATCAGGCTGTGGTAGCGCGTGGCGAGGAAGGGCGAAGGCAGGCCGGCGAAGACGCCTTTGCCCTCGTGGTGCATCGCGCCCATCTTGCCGTGCACGATCTCGTGGCAGCGCACCACCTTGCCGCCGAAGGCCTGGCCGATGGTCTGGTGTCCGAGACAGACGCCCAGGAGCGGGATCTTCGCCTCGGCCGCGGCGGCGGTCAGCGGCAGGCAGATCCCCGCGGCCTCGGGGTCGCACGGGCCGGGGGAGAGCACGATGGCCTCGGGCCGGAGCGCCATGACGGCCTGCACGTCGAGCGCATCGTTGCGCCGCACATCGACCTCGGCCCCGAGTTCCCCCAGATAATGCACGAGGTTGTAGGTGAAGCTGTCGTAGTTGTCGATGAGAAGCAGCATCTTGCGGCACCCCGAGGCGATGTGGAGGATAGGGGGTGAACCCTTGCGACGGTCGCGTTATACATGGGACGACGGGCGCAGGGGCGTCAAGGGGATGAACGGCGCGGGAAACGCGCGAAATGCCCCATGAAGGCCCGGAACGGGCCGGCGCGAGGGGCAGTGGGCAGGAGTGGCCAGATGAGCCGGGGTTTCCTTTCGGGCGTGTTGATGGGCGGCATCGTGGGCAGCGTGGGCCTCGCCGTCGCCTCGCAGATGGCGCGGCCTCCGGGCACGACCTGGCCCTCCGTCAAGGCCGAGCCCGCGACGGTGGCCGCGGATGTCTCCTCCTCCTCGGATCGCGCCGCCGTGGCGGACGCCGCCGGAGGAGCCGATCCGGCTTCCGTGCCGATGGCGGCCGGGGCCGTGCCCGCGGGCCCCGCCACGGATCTCGTGCCGCCCGCCGGATCCGAGTTCGCCCGGCCTCTGCCCGACGCGCCGCCGGTCCTGCCGGCGGCCGACCGGGCACCGTCGCGCAGCGAGATGTTGCCCGTGGCCGTCCCGGACGTGCCCGACACCTCGTCGCCCGACACCCGCACCGCTTCCCGGCCGCAGTCGGTGCCGCTCGAACCCGCGGTTCCGGTCGCCCCGGCGGGCGAGGCCGCAGCGCCCGCGCGTCCCGCCACGAGCCTTGCCGCTCCGGTCCGCCTCGAGGGGACGGCGCAGCCGGGCGTGCCCGCCGCCGAGGCCGATCCCGCCGCGGCCGAGTTGCCGCCGCCTCCGCCCCTGACGCCGGAAGAGGAGGCGATGCTGGCGGAAGCCGCAGGGATCACCGATCCCGCGCGCCCGCGGATGATCGAGGCCGACCCGCCGCGCACGACCGCAGACGGCTCGCGCCTGCCGCGCATCGGCGACCCCGATCCCACGACCCAGGCGACGGTTGCGCCCGAGACCGACCTGCCGCCGATCCGGCGCTACGCGCGGCCCTTCGAGAACCCGATGCAGAAGCCGCTGTTCGCGGTTCTCCTGCGCGACACGGGCGGGCCTGCCCTGGACCGCGAGGCGCTGGCCGGCCTGCCGTTCCCGGTGACCTTCGTCATCGACCCGCAGGAGCCCGGCGCGACCACCGCGGCCGCCATGTATCGCGCGGCCGGGCACGAGGTGCTGATGCTCGCCACGGGCCTGCCCGAGGGCGCGACGGCTGCGGATGCCGAGGTGATGCTCGAATCCGCCGCGCTTGCGGTGCCGGAGGCGGTCGGGATGATCGACCTGCCTTCGGGCGGCTTTCAGGAGGCCCGGACGCTGGCGACGCAGGTCGTCGGCATCCTCGAGGCGCAGGGCCGGGGGCTCGTGACCCACGACCGCGGCCTCAACGCCGCCGATCAGGTGGCCCGGCGCCAGAGCCTCCCGGCGGCGGTCGTGTTCCGCAGCCTCGATGCCGAGGGGGCGAACGCGGCCGAGATCCGCCGCGTGCTCGACCGTGCCGCCTTCAAGGCGGCGCAGGAGGGCCGGGTGGCGGTCTATGGCGACACAAGGCCCGAGACGGTGCAGGGCCTGCTGGAATGGACGGTCGAGGGGCGGGCGGATGCGGTGGCGCTGGCGCCGGTCACCGCCCTGATGCGGTAAGCGCGCTGCGCGGGCCCAGTAAGCTCTTGAGCAGACTGCGGGAACGGCCCTGAAGGCCGCCCCCGCATGGTCTCAGCCGTTGCCGTGTCGGCGGGCGAAGAGGCCCGCATCCTCGGCGGCGCGCCGCAGCGCCATGGCCTTGTTCACCGTCTCCTGATACTCGGCCTCGGGGTCGCTGTCATAGACCACGCCGCCGCCCGACTGGATGTAGAGCGTCTCGTCCTTCAGAACGGCGGTGCGCAGCGCGATGCAGAAATCCATCTCGCCATTGGCCGCGAAATAGCCGACGCCCCCGCCATAGACGCCGCGCTTTTCCGGCTCCAGCTCGTCGATGATCTCCATCGCGCGGACCTTCGGCGCGCCCGAGACGGTGCCCGCGGGAAGGCCCGCCAGCAGCGCCGACAGCGCGTCCTGCCCCTCGGCGATCTCGCCCACCACGTTCGAGACAATGTGCATGACGTGGCTGTAGCGCTCGATGATGAACTTTTCGGTCGGCCGCACCGTGCCCACCTTCGCCACACGGCCGACGTCGTTGCGGCCCAGATCCAGCAGCATCAGATGCTCGGCCAGCTCCTTCTGGTCGGCGAGCAGGTCGGCCTCCAGCGCGCGATCCTCTTCGGGGGTCGCGCCGCGCTTGCGGGTGCCGGCGATCGGGCGGATCGTCACCTCGCCGTCGCGCAGCCGCACGAGGATCTCGGGGCTGGCGCCCACCACCTGGAAGCCGCCGAAGTTGAAGAAGAACATGAAGGGCGAGGGGTTGGTCTTGCGCAAGGAGCGGTAGAGCGCGAAGGGCGGCAGGCGGAACTCCTGCGCCCAGCGTTGCGAGGGGACCACCTGGAAGATGTCGCCCGCGCGGATGTAGTCCTTGGCGGTCTCGACGGCGGCCTTGTAGCCCTCGTGCGTGAAGTTCGACCGCATCTCGCCGACCTGCGCCACCTCGCCGAAGTCGCGCTGCGTGGGCGGCGCGCGGTCGAGATCGCGCAGCGCATCCATCACCCGCTCGGCCGCCTGCGCATAGGCCGCCCGCGCCGACAGGCCCGACGAGACCCAGGCGGGCGCCACCACCGTCACCTCGCCCTTCACCCCGTCCAGCACCGCCACGACCGAGGGCCGCATCAGCACCGCATCGGGCAGGCCCAGCGGATCGGGGTTCACCCCCGGCAGATGCTCGACCAGCCGGATCATGTCATAGCCGAGATAGCCGAAGAGGCCGGCGGCGATCGGCGGCAGGTCGGCCGGCATGTCGATGCGGCTTTCGGCGATCAGCGCCCGCAGCGTGTCGAGCGGATGGCCCTCGAGCGGCTGGAACGCCTGCCGGTCAAAGCGCGCCTCGCGGTTGATGCGGCTGTGCTGCCCGTGGCACTGCCAGATCAGGTCGGGCTTCATGCCGACCACCGAATAGCGGCCGCGGATCTCGCCGCCGGTCACGGATTCCAGCATGAAGGTGTCCGTCCGCGCCTCGGCCAGCTTCAGCATCAGTGACACCGGCGTGTCGAGATCCGCCGTCAGCCGCGCATGGACAAGCTGGTTCTGCCCGGCGTTCCAGCCGCGCTCGAAGGTTTCGAAGGAGGTCACGAGCGGCACGGGGGCACCTTACTGGAACTGGGCCTGAACCGCCGAGATCGCGGCGTCATTCAGCGTGATGCCGGCCTCCTGCATCAGGCTGTTGGAAAAGAGCGCAAGCGCATCCTGCGACAGCGCCTGTTCGATCTGGGCCGACAGCGAGGCCTTGAGCGCCCGGGCCGCCTCGTCGTCGCCGGCGGCGGGCTCGACCGTGTCGAGCCGGAGGACGCCGGCAAAGCCCGGCCCGTCGATGGCCCGCAGCGCGCCCTCCTCCATCCCGAAGGCGGTGGTGACGAGGGTGTCGGGCACGTTCTCGACAAAGCCGTCGCGCGTCATCGGGCCCAGATCCTCGACCGGACCGAAGCTGCCGAGGTCCGTGCCTTCCTCGGCCGCCGTGGCGATCTCGGCGGCACGGGCGGCCAGCGCCTTGTCGAGGGCGTCGGCGCGCACGGCCTCGGCCACCTCGTCGCGCACCTCCTCGAAGGGTTTCAGCTGCGGCGGCACCACCTCGTCGAGGCGCATGGCCAGAAGCCCGCCGTCGTTGAGCTGGACCGTCTCGGGGAAGTCGTCCGGCTGCAGCGCATCGGCGGCGGTGCGGAACGCCTCGTAGCCCGCGATGTCCGAATCGAGCCCCGGCGCATATTCGACGGTGGCGATCTTCATCCCGGCCTCGGTGCCCAGCTCTTCCAGCGTGGCACCGGCGGCGAGCAGGTCGTCGATCTGGTCGCGGCGGCCCGAGATGGCGCGGGCGGCGGCGTCCTGCTGATATTCGGCGAGAAGGTCGTCGCGCACCGCCTCGAACGGGGTCTCCTGCGCCGCGATCACCCCGTTCACCCGAAAGAGGGCGGGGCCCAGCCCGGTCTCGACCGGGCCCGCGACCCCCGGCTCGGTGAGGGCGAAGACCGCCTCCGCTGCCGCGCCCAGCTCGTCGCGGGTGACATCGCCCATGTCGATGTCGATCAATTCGAGCCCCCGTTCGGAAACGAGGGTCTCGAACGACGTTCCCTCGTCGATCCGGGCGCGGGCCTCGGCCGCGGCCTCGGGCGTGGAGAAGGCCAGCCGTTCGACCAGCCGGCGCTCGGGTTGCACGAATTCGCCCAGACGCTGGTCATAGAGCCGGCGCAGCGCCTCTTCCTCGACCGGAAGGGTCGGGGCCACCTCCTGCGGCAGCAGGGCGGCGTAGGTGATGCGCTTGCGTTCCGGGGCGGTGAAATCGGCCGGATGCGCCTCATACCACGCCTGAAGCTCGTCCTCGGTGGGTTCGGGCAGCGGCGCGCCGAGGTTGGCCTCCTGCACCCGCAGCAGGCTGAAGCTGCGCCGCTCGGCGATGTAGGCGTGCAGCGTGTCAACCAGCGCCGCGGGCGCCACGAAGCCGCCCCCCACCGCGCCCTGCAGAAGCGAGCGCGAGATATCCTCGCGCAGGCCGTTCTCGAACTCGGATTCGGAAAGGTTGTTCTGGCGCAGCACCAGCCGGTAGGTCTCGCGGTCGAACTGCCCCGAGGGACCGTGGAAGGAGTCCGAGCCGGTGATCTCCTCGGCCACCCGCGCATCGCCCACCGACAGGCCGACACGGTCGGCTTCGTTGGACAGCGCGGCCTGCGTCACGAGGCGGCGGCGCACCTGCTGGTCGAGCCCGAACGCCCGCGCCATTTCCATCGTGACCGGCTGGTTGATCTGCGCCCCGAGGACCCGCATCTCCTGCTGAAGCGCGCGGGCATAGTCGGCGGTGGTGATGTCGCGGTCGCCGACGCTGCCGACGGTGCTGAGCCCGCCGCCGAAATTGGTCACGCCAAAGCCGCCGAGGCCCACGGCCATCAGGGCGACGAGGCCCCAGAACACGATCTGCGTGCCCTTCTTCTTCGGCTTGTGGTGCTCGATCGACGTCAGTCTCGACATGGCATTCTTCCGGTTTGGGCGGTTGCGACTGTCTAGGGCCTGGGCGGCGCCGGGGCAAGGTGCAGAGGGCCGCACGAGGCGGGCCCGCGCGACGCGCTTCACGCAATCCTGACCGTTCGGCCGGCCCTGCGCCGGAGCGATGCTTGCTGCGGCCCATGGCGGCGGCTAGGCTTTCGGCGGAACGATCGGAGGTGTCGATGCGCTGGCTGATCCGTCTGGTGGCTGTGCTCTTCGGGCTCGTGGCCCTGTTTCTCGTGGCGCTGGTGCTCGTGCCGCGCGACCGGCTGGCCGAGCTGGCCGCCCGCCAGTTCGAGGCCGCGACCGGCCGCGCCATGACCATCTCCGGCGAGGTGCGCCCCTCGGTCTGGCCGAAGCTCGGCGTGCGCACCGGCCCGGTGACCATTGCGAATGCCCCCTGGGCTGCGGGCGAGCCGTTGCTCGAGGCGCGCGCGCTCGAGATCGGGCTCGATACGCTCGCCCTGATGGGCGGCAGCTGGCGGATCAGCCGGGTCGCGCTGGACGAGCCGGTGATCCGTCTCGAGCGCGATGCGGAGGGGCGGGCGAACTGGGACCTGTCGCGCCCGGCGGCGGCCGATCCTGCGCCCGAGGCCGATCCCGCGCCCGCCACTGCCGCGGGATCGGCCGTGTCCCCCTTCACGCTCGACGAGGGCATCGTGACGGGCGGGCGGGTTCTCTGGATCGATCACGGCACCGGGCGACGGGGGGACATCTCCGGCGTGCAGGCGCGGGTGACCCTGCCGGAATCGGGCGGACCGGCCGATCTCACCCTCTCGGGGCAGGCGAATGGCCGGGGCTTTGCCGTCGAAGGCCGGCTCGAGGAGGCGGGCAGCGCACTGGCCGGCCGGGTGGCGCCGTTGCGCCTGTCGCTCGCCACGGGCAGCGCCCGGATCACCTTCGAGGGCGAGGCCGGCAGCGCGCCGCCGATGGCCGACGGGCGGATCGACGCGGCCCTGGGCGATCTGGGCGATCTGGCGGCCCTCTTCGGCCGGCCCCGCCCCGAGCTGCCGGAAGGGCTGGGCCGCCGTCAGCTCGATATCGCGGGCCGGCTCACGCTGGCCGAGGGAGGGACGCTTCATCTGCGCGATGGCCGGGTGACCGCGGACGGCAACCGGCTGGCCGTCGAAGCCGACATGACCCCCGGCGGCGATCGCCCGAAGCTCGAGGCGAATGTGCGGGCCGAGGCGCTCGAGCTTGCCGGCCTCTCGACACCGGCCGCAGCCGCGGGCCCGCCCGGCGACGACCGGCAAGGCTGGTCGCGCACCCCGATCGACGCGAGCGCGCTGTCGGCGGTGGATCTCGGTCTGGCCCTCTCGGCGGGCAGCATCGACCTCGGCCGGCTCAGGCTGGGCGCCACCAAGGCGATCCTGACGCTCGACCGGGCGCGGCTGGTGGTGGATCTGCGCGAGGTGGCCGCCTACGGCGGCAGTCTCGCGGGCGAACTGGTGGTGAACGGGCGCCAAGGCCTCTCGCTCGCGGCCGACCTGACGCTGTCGGGCCTGCAGACCGAGCCCCTCCTGGCCGATCTGGCGGAGTTCGATCGGCTGGCGACGCAAGGGGACGTGCGGCTGAAGCTGCTCGCCGCGGGCCCGCATCAGGAGGCCCTGATGCAGAGCCTGTCGGGCACCGGCTCGATCCGCTTCGGCAAGGGCGAGTTCCGCGGGCTCGATGTGGCGCGGATGGTGCGCACGCTCGATGCGGGCTCGGTGGGCGAGGGGACGCGCACGATCTTCGACAAGCTCGGCGCGAGCTTCACCGTGGAAAAGGGCGTGCTGCGCAATGAGGATCTGGCCCTCGAGGCGCCGCTGATGCGGGCAACGGGCGCGGGATCGGTGGGGATCGGCGACCGGACGCTTGACTACCGGCTGCTTCCGACGCTCCTGCCGCGCGAGGACGGAACGGGCGGGGTGAGCGTTCCGGTGATCATCGCCGGGCCCTGGGCGGGCCCGCGCACCCGGCTCGACCTCGATGCGCTGGTGCGCCAGCCGGTCGGGCAGCAGGTGAAGGAGCGGATGTCCGAGGAGGCGGCCGAGCGTCTGGGCGTCGTTCCGCAGGACGGCGAGAGCCTCGAGGAGGCCGCCAAGCGCCGCGCCCGCGAGTCGCTCCAGAACGAGGCCGGGCGGGCGCTGAACAGGTTGCTCGGCGGGAACTGAGGCCGGTGTCGCGTGCCGTGGGCGGACAGGCTGCTCACGGCGCGGGGCCGGGCTCTCAGCGCCGACGGTCGCGGCGGGCGCTCATCGGCTGGAACGCGACGCCGACATGGGCTTCGCAATAGGGCTTGCCGGGCGAGGAGGGCAGGCCGCAGAACCAGAAGTCCTCGGTGGCCGGGTCGCCGATCGGCCATTTGCAGGTCCGCTCGGTCAGCTCCATCAGCGTGAGCCGGCGGGCGCGCTTTTCCACCTCGCGGACCGAAGCCAGCGCCTCGGGGCTGATCTCGTTGGCCGAAGGCTGCGGCGGCAGGGGCTGGCCCGCGGTCACCAGAGGCTTGCGCAGCGGCACCGGGGCCACCGGCGCAACCGGAGCCGGGCGTTCCGGCGCCGGGCGCGGGTCGGCGCTGCGGGGCGGATCGGCCGGACGTGCCGGTTCGGGGCGCGGGGCCGCCGGGGCCGGGCTCGCGGCGGTCGTGCCGGTGGCGGGCGCGACCTCCTCCTCGATCTCGTCGCGGCTTCCGTTGCCGCCCACACGGTTCGACAGGCCCAGCCGGTGCACCTTGCCGATCACCGCGTTGCGCGTGACGCCCCCGAGCTCCTTGGCGATCTGGCTGGCGCTCTGGCCCTCGGCCCACATTCGCTTCAGGGTCTCGACGCGCTCGTCGGTCCAGGACATGCCGCAACTCCGCTTGAGGGTGGACCCGACGCCGGGCGCCGGGCTTCCGCCGCTCCCCGCCTGTGGGGAGGAAGGGCGAGATTTACACCCGCCCCGGCCGTGTTTCAAGCCGCTCCGGCGCCGCGGCGGGCAGGGCCGGGCCCGCGCCCATCCAGCAGGCGTGCGCGAGGGATGGACAGCCGGCACGGATCGCGATAGGAGCACGGCCATGACAAGCCGGACCTGCACCCCCGCCGCCCGACGTTGACGCTTTCAAGCGTCCGGTCGCGCCTGCGCGCAGCCTCTGCCTGTCCTGCCTTCCTTCCTGACACATCACGTTGACTTGGGGCGCCTCCTCTGGCACCCCTGTGGCTTTCCTGGGGACCCTTGCCGATGATCTCTGCCGTCCTGCCGACCTACAACCGTGCGCCCCTCGCATTCGTGACGGGCGAGGGCTCGTGGCTCACCGCCGAGGACGGCAGCCGATATCTGGATCTCGGCGCAGGGATCGCGGTGAACGCGCTGGGCCACGCCCATCCCGCGCTGGTCGAGACGCTCACGGCGCAGGCCGGCAGGCTCTGGCATGTCTCGAACCTCTACCGCATCCCCGAGCAGGAGCGGCTGGCCGAGAAGCTGGTCGAGGCCACCTTCGCCGACACGGTCTTCTTCACCAACTCGGGCACCGAGGCCGCGGAACTCGCGATCAAGATGGTGCGCAAATACTGGTCCGCAAAGGGCCAGCCCGACCGGATCGAGATCCTCTGCTTCGAGGGCGCCTTCCATGGCCGCTCGACCGGCGCCATCGCGGCGGCGGGCTCCGAGAAGATGACCAAGGGATACGGGCCGCTGATGCCGGGTTTCCGGCAACTGCCCTTCGGCGACCATGAGGCGCTGCGCGCGGCGATCTCGGACAAGACGGCGGCCGTGATGATCGAGCCGGTGCAGGGCGAGGGCGGCATCCGCGTCCTGCCCGACGTCTGCCTGAAAGGCCTGCGCGACGCCTGCGATTCCGTGGGCGCGCTTCTGGTGTTCGACGAGGTGCAGTGCGGCATGGGGCGCACCGGCAAGCTCTTCGCCCACGAATGGGCAGGGATCGAGCCCGACATCATGATGGTGGCCAAGGGCATCGGCGGCGGCTTTCCGCTGGGGGCCGTGCTGGCCAAGGAAGAAGCCGCCGCGCCCATGACGGTAGGCACCCACGGCTCGACCTACGGGGGCAATCCGCTCGGCTGCGCGGTGGGCGCCAAGGTGATGGAGATCATCGCCGACCCGGCCTTCCTCGCCGAGGTGAACCGCAAGGGCGCGCTCTTCCGCCAGAAGCTCGAGGGGCTGGTGGCGGCCCATCCTCAGATCTTCGAAGAGGTGCGGGGCGCGGGCCTGATGCTCGGCCTGAAGTGCCGGGCGCCGAACACGGATCTGGTGCAGGCGGCCTATGGCCAGCATCTGCTGACCGTGCCCGCGGCCGACAACGTGGTGCGGCTGTTGCCGGCGCTGACCATCCCCGACGAGGACATCGCCGAAGCGGTGGCGCGTCTCGACCGGGCCGCGGGGGCACTGGAAGCCGATGCGGCCTGACCCCTGCCTCAGGGCCGATCCGCGCCGACGAGGCGGCTTGCTCTTCGGTCGCGCATGAACATCCGGCGGGAGGCGGTGCCCGAGGCCCGCACCCGAGACAGAAGGCCCTTTCCCGTGAACCACTTCCTCGACATCCACAAGACCGACACCGACGCCCTCCGGCAGATGATGGACAGCGCCCACGCGATGAAGGCGGCGCGTCAGGGCCGGCCCAAGGGCCAGCTCGACGACGACCAGCCGCTCGCCGGCCGCATGGTGGCGCTGATCTTCGAGAAGCCCTCGACCCGCACCCGCGTCTCGTTCGACGTGGGCGTGCGGCAGATGGGCGGGCAGACCATGGTGCTCTCGGGCAAGGAGATGCAGCTCGGCCACGGTGAGACCATCGCCGACACGGCGCGCGTGCTCTCGCGCTATGTCGATCTCATCATGATCCGCACCTTCGAGGAGGCGACGCTGCTCGAGATGGCCGAGCACGCCACGGTGCCGGTGATCAACGGGCTCACGAACCGCACGCACCCCTGCCAGATCATGGCCGACGTGATGACCTACGAGGAGCACCGCGGCTCGATCTCGGGGCGCAAGGTGGTCTGGGCGGGCGACGGCAACAATGTCTGCGCCTCGTTCCTGCATGCGGCGGGCCAGTTCGGCTTCGACTTCACCTTCACCGGCCCGCCCACGCTCGACCCCGAGGCCGAGTTCGTGGGCTATGCCCGCGAGAAGGGCCGGCGCGTCTCGATCGAGCGCGATCCGGCACGCGCGGTCGAGGGGGCCGATCTCGTGGTGACGGACACCTGGGTGTCGATGCACGATCCGCAGTCCGCGCGCGAGCGGCGGCACAACCAGCTCAGGCCCTATCAGGTGAACGAGGCGCTGATGGCGAAGGCGCGGCCCGATGCGCTGTTCATGCACTGCCTGCCCGCGCATCGCGACGACGAGGCCACGAGCGCGGTGATGGATGGGCCGCATTCGGTGATCTTCGACGAGGCCGAGAACCGGCTTCATGCGCAGAAGGCCATCATGCGCTGGTGCCTCGGAACCTGATGCGGGGGGGCTGGCCTGGCCATGGCCGGGCCTCGCCCGAAAACCGGGCCCCGGCTCGTGTCGGGACGGACGGTCCTTCGCCATCCCCCGCGGTCTTGCGCGGGCGTGCCGTTCAGGCGTCCTGTTCGGTGGCGGGCCGGACGCGACACCTCCAGCTCGAGACGCGGTATTTCGGGTGGTCGAGCACCCATTTCGCAAGCTCGGGCGGCGCGCGCAGCAGGCAGGCCCGCGGGCTGAGATCATCGCTGTAATAGAGGCTGCGCTTCTCGCAGGCCTCGGGGGCGGCACTGAGGCAGGCCACGAAGGCAAGTTCGATCATGTTGACCTCTTCACAAGGTTGGCAGGGTCCTCCCTGAACACCGCTGATACCGCATGAACCCCTTCGAACCGCTCAAGCGCAGTGCTTTGCGAGACTGCAAGACGGACTTCGGGCGAACAACGTGCAGAAACCTGCATGGTTGCCACATTCTTTCGTATCGGGAGATCCGCCAGAGCCGCGCCCGCGCGAATCCCTCGGGCCGAAGGTGAGGGCGGGCGGATCGCGCGTCCAGTCCCCTTTCCGCTCGGGCAGGCGAATATGCTTCGGACGGGTGGACCTCACGGCGCGGGCCGTCCCCGCCTGCCGCAGCGCGGCGATTGACACGCCCCGGAGGGTCCGCCACAAATTCCTGCGAGAATTTTCGGGAGGTCTCCATGAAGAAGGTCTATGACAGCGCGTCCGCCGCGCTGGACGGGCTGCTGTTCGACGGGATGCTGATCGCGGCCGGCGGGTTCGGTCTGTGTGGCATTCCCGAGCTGCTGATCCAGGCGATCCGCGACGCGGGCACCCGGGATCTGACCATCGCGTCGAACAATGCGGGCGTGGACGGCTTCGGTCTGGGCGTGCTGCTCGAGACGCGGCAGGTGAAGAAGATGATCTCCTCCTACGTCGGCGAGAATGCCGAGTTCATGCGCCAGTATCTCTCGGGCGAGCTGGAACTGGAGTTCAACCCGCAGGGCACGCTCGCCGAGCGGATGCGGGCCGGCGGCGCGGGCATTCCGGGCTTCTACACGAAGACGGGCGTGGGCACCGTGATCGCCGAGGGCAAGGAGCACAAGGAGTTCGACGGCGAGACCTACATCCTGGAACGCGGGATCGTGGCGGACCTGTCGATCGTGAAGGCCTGGAAGGCCGACCCGTCGGGCAACCTCGTCTTCCGCAAGACGGCGCGCAACTTCAACCCGCCGGCGGCCACCTGCGGCAAGGTCTGCGTGGTCGAGGTCGAGGAGATCGTCCCGCTGGGCAGCCTCGAGCCGGACTCGATCCATCTGCCGGGGATCTATGTGCACCGCCTGATCCAGGGGCAGCACGAGAAACGCATCGAACAGCGCACCGTCCGCAAGCGCGCCTGAGGGGGAGAGAGATCATGGGCTGGGACCGCAACCAGATGGCGGCACGCGCCGCGCAGGAGCTTCAGGACGGCTGGTATGTCAACCTCGGGATCGGCATCCCGACGCTGGTGGCCAACTACATCCCCGAAGGGATCGAGGTGACGCTGCAATCCGAGAACGGTATGCTCGGCATGGGCCCCTTCCCCTTCGAGGGCGAGGAGGATGCCGACCTGATCAACGCCGGCAAGCAGACCATCACCGAACTGCCGAAGACCGCCTATTTCGACAGCGCCCAGAGCTTCGCGATGATCCGCGGCGGCAAGATCGCCATGGCGATTCTCGGCGCGATGGAGGTGGCCGAGAACGGAGACCTTGCGAACTGGATGATCCCCGGCAAGCTCGTGAAGGGCATGGGTGGGGCGATGGACCTTGTGGCGGGCGTGCAGCGCGTGGTGGTGGTCATGGACCACACCTCCAAGCACGGCGAGTCGAAGGTGCTGAAGCAATGCACCCTGCCGCTCACCGGCAAGGGCGTCGTGAACCGCATCGTGACGAACCTCGGCGTGCTCGACGTGGTGCCGGGTGGGCTGCGGATCGTGGAATGTGCCGACGGCGTGACGGAAGACGAAATCCGCGCGGCGACGGAAGCCACCATCGTCGCCTGACGGCGCGGCTCCTCCGTCCGCGCGGCCGGAGGGGCGGCACCTCTTGTCGTGCGGTTGGGGAGGGACCGCGCATCCAGCGGCGCATGGCCTGCGGCATCTTCTCCCTACCTCCGGGCGAGGGGGCAGGTTAGGATTTCTCCATGCAACTCATCGATCCAAACCACCCGTTCTTCCGCCCCGCCTGGCGTCGCTGGGTCACCGGGATCTTCCCCATCGCCTGGTCGGCCGTCGAGCTGTTCGCGCTGGGAAGCCCCGTGTGGGCCGTGATCTTCCTCCTCCTCGGGATCTACGCCTTCTGGGTTCTGGTCATCAAGGGGCCGGACGCCGCCTGATCCGGCGGCTCGGTTCCCTGGGCGCAGCGGCCGGGCTGTTCCTGGCCCATGACCGCTGTCCGCAGGCGTGTGCCTCCCCGGTCTGAGCCGTCGCGTCGGCCCGGATCATGCCCGCTCGGCGCGTCTCAGGTGCCGCGCGGCTTGGCCCGCAGCGTAGGCTCGGCCACCGTCGGGTCCTCGGGCCAGGGATGGCGCGGGTAGCGACCGCGCATGTCGCGGCGGACATCCGCATAGGAACTTGCCCAGAAGCCCGGAAGATCCATCGTCACCTGCACCGGCCGCTGGCCCGGTGACAGCAGGGTGATCCGCAAGGGCAGCCTTCTGGGGCCCACCGTCGGGTGCACCGTCACGCCGAACATCTCCTGCAGCCGGATCTCGATTCCCGGCGCCTCTCCCTCGTAGTCGATCGGCACCTTGCGCCCGAGCGGTGTCTCGAAATGCGCGGGCGCCAGCCGGTCGAGAAGCTGCACCCCCTCCCAGCCGAGGAGGGCGCGCAGCGGCTCGGTCAGGTCAAGGGCGCGAAGCTCGGCCTCGGTGCGGCGGGTGCCGAGGTAGGGCAGCAGCCACTCGGGGTCGGCCAGCAGCGCCGCGTCCGACGTGTCGGGCATTTCGGCCCCCTCGGCGCGCAGGAGGGCGATGCGGGCGCGCAGCCTGCGGGCGGGCTCGCTCCAGGGCAGGCCGATCTGGCGCAGCCCCTCGAAGGCCGCGCGGGCCAGCGCCTCGGGGGGCACTTCGGGCCAGGTCCGGTCGTCGAGCACCAGCGCGCCGAAGGTTTCCTGCCGCCGCGCCACGACGCGGCCTTCGCGGCGCGACCAGTCGCAGACCGTGCGCCAGCGGATCTGTGGCGCAAAGAGCTGGCGCAGCTCGGATTCCGGGATCGGCGCCGCCTGCCGCACCTTCGCCTCGCGCGCGTCGCCGTCGAGATCGGTCGCCACGATCAGCCGCGCGCCCGAGAGCGGCAGGCCCGGTTCCATCGCCGCGCCCTTGCCGCCCGATAGCACCCAGCGCGGCGCCTCGCCCTTGCGCCTCAGGCCGACCCGGTCGGGATAGGCCAGCGCCGCCATCTGCCCCACAGACAGACCCGCGTCGGGCGTCGCCACCGCGCGGGAGAGCCGGCGGGCCTCGTCCCGGACGCGGGCGAGGGCCGTGCGGTTCACCTCGTGCGGATGCTCGTCCGGGAACCGCTTCGGATCGGCCAGCGCCGCCAGACGCAGCGCAAGATCGGGCGGCCCCTTCACCGGGTCACGGTCGGCCATCAGCGCGGCAAGCGGCGCGGCGGAGGGCCCCGCCACCGTCAGCATGTGGCCCAGCCGGGGATGGAGCGGCAGACGCGCCAGCCGCTTGCCATGGGCGGTGATCCGGCCATCCTCCAGCGCGCCCAGCCGCTCGAGCAGCCCGCGCGCCTCGGCCAGCACGCCGGGATGGGGCGGCGTCAGGAACGGCAGGTCGGCGCTGCCCCAGACCGCCAGCTCGAGCGCAAGCCCGGTCAGATCCGCCGCCTCGATCTCGGCCGGCGGGAAGGCCGCCAGTGCCCCTTCCTCGCCCCGCGTCCACATCCGGTAGCAGATGCCCTCGGCCACACGGCCCGCGCGGCCGCGGCGCTGGTCGGCCTCGGCCCGCGTCACCCGCTCGGTCACCAGCCGCGACATGCCGGAACTCGGATCGAACCGCGCCCGCCGCGCGCGGCCGGCATCGACCACCACCCGCACGCCGGGAATGGTCAGCGAGGTCTCGGCGATCGAGGTGGCCAGCACGATCCGACGCTCCGGGCCTGGCTCGAGCGCCGCGCGCTGGGCCGCGAAGTCGAGCGCACCAAAGAGCGGCGCCACGCGCACCCCCGGCAGGTCGAGCATGCCCTGCACGCGCCGGATCTCGCCCTCGCCCGGCAGGAAGACGAGGATGTCGCCCTCGGTCTCGACTGCGGCCCGTCGCACCAGGGCCGCCACCTCGGGCTCGAGCCGCGCACCGGGGGCGAGGGGGCGCGCCAGCCACCGCGTCTCGACCGGAAAGGCGCGCCCCTCCGACGTCACGACGGGCGCCCCTCCCATCAGATCGGCCACCGGCCCCGCGTCAAGCGTTGCAGACATCGCGACCAGCAGCAGGTCCTCGCGCAGCGCGCCCCGCACCTCGAGCGCCAGCGCAAGTCCCAGATCCGCGTTCAGACTGCGCTCGTGGAACTCGTCGAAGATCAGCGCGCCGATCCCTTCGAGCGAGGGATCGTCCTGGATCATCCGGGTGAGGATGCCCTCGGTCACCACCTCGATGCGGCTGGCCGGCGAGACGCGCGCCTCGCCCCGGATGCGGTAGCCGACGGTCTGGCCCACCGGCTCGCCGAGCGTGGCCGCCATCCGCTCGGCGGCCGCCCGCGCCGCAAGACGCCGCGGCTCGAGCATGACGATCCGTTCCCCGGTCAACCCGGCATCCAGGATCGCAAGCGGCACGCGCGTGGTCTTGCCCGCACCGGGCGGCGCCTGGAGCACCACCATCCGGCGATTGGAGAGCGCCTCCACCAGGGCGGGCAGCGCAGAGTCGATCGGCAGCGTCTCGGTCATGCGCCCTTATGGCCGGACCTCGTGCCCCGCGCCAGAGGCGCCTAGCGCCGCCGCAGGGTGGCTTTGCCGTAGATCGTGTCCGTTGCCACCTGCATCACGCGCATCCGTCCGTCGGCGGTCGGCTGGTAGTAGAGCGTGAAGGGAAAGCGTGGCTTTTCGGCCATGTCCTCGGGCGAGTAGCCCGCCACGCGCCGGAACTCGCCCGCGCAGCTCACGCCGCCCTCGATCGCCTTCGGTGTGCCCAGCACCACCTGCGTCCGCCGACGCCCGTCGAAGATGTCCAGCGACAGCCGGCATTCCTGCCCCGGCTCGACATCCCGGAGAGCGGCATAGAGGGCCGTCATCGGGTCCACCGTGCCACGTTGCGCCGCCGGATCCACGTCATAGGGGCGGGGCTTGCGCGCGGGCGCGTACCGTTCGACCCTCGGCCTGCCCCGGTCCCAGGCCAGGACCACCTCGGACTGCCGCCGCCCGGTGTCGGCCTTCTCGCTGTAGCTGAGCGCCTCGGGGCGGCCCTGCACCATCCGCCCGCTCGCCTGCGCATCGTAGCGCATCCTGCGGACCAGCCCGAGCAGCCCCGCGCTCTGCAGCCGCCCGTTGACGCTGTAGCGTCCCGCCTCTTCGGCGCCACTGAACGAGAAGGTCCCAGCCCTCACGCCGCGGAGCACGAGATCGAACGCGGCCTCGTCCGTCCGTGCAGCGGCGGGCGCCGCCAGCAGCAGCGCCAGCGCCGCCATCCCGAGAGCCGTGCGCATGGAACCTCCATCTGCCGCATTCTCGCCTCTGGCATATCGCGGGAAGAGAGGGCACAACAGCCCCGCAGTCCGGTTCCGCCCTGACAATCGCGTCAGCGGCCGGAGAGGCTGCGCCCGATCTTGACGGAGCACCCGATGGACACAGCCGACCTCGCCCCCCGTATCGCCAGCGGCGACCGTCGCGCCCTCGCCCGCGCCATCACGCTCGTCGAGAGCCAGCGCGCCGACCACCGCGCACAGGCTCTGGCGCTTCTCGGCCAACTGGCCGGGACAGGCCGCGAGGCATTGAGGATCGGTCTGTCGGGAACGCCGGGCGTCGGCAAATCCACCTTCATCGAGAGCTTCGGGCTGATGCTGACCGGCCAGGGGCTCCGGGTGGCGGTTCTCGCGGTCGATCCCTCCTCCTCCCGCTCGGGCGGCTCGATCCTTGGCGACAAGACCCGGATGGAGCGGCTCTCGCGCGATCCGATGGCCTTCATCCGCCCGTCGCCGTCCCAGAGCCACCTGGGCGGCGTCGCGCGCCGCACCCGCGAGGCGGTGGCGCTCTGCGAGGCGGCGGGCTTCGACGTGATCCTGATCGAGACGGTGGGCGTCGGCCAGTCCGAGACCGTGGTGGCCCAGCTCTGCGACCTCTTCCTTCTGCTGCTCGCCCCCGCGGGCGGCGACGAGCTGCAGGGCGTCAAGCGCGGCATCATGGAGATGGCCGACATCATCCTTGTCAACAAGGCCGATGGCGACCTCAGGCCCGCCGCCATGCGGACCGTGGCGGACTATGCGGGCGCGCTGCGCCTCCTGCGCCGCCGGCCGCAGGATCCCGAGGGCTTTCCCAAGGCGATGCCGGTCTCGGCCATCGAAGAGCAGGGCCTCACCCATGCCTGGGCCGAGATGCAGGCGCTCGTCGGCTGGCGCCGCGAGACCGGCCATTTCGCCCGTCGCCGGTCCGAACAGTCCCGCCACTGGTTCGAGGAAGAGGTGCGCCAGGGCCTCCTGTCCGTCCTGAGCCGCCCCGGCCCCGCGCGCGAGACCATGAGCCGGCTGGGCGAGGCCGTCACCCGTGGCGATCTCACCCCCGAGGCCGCCGCCGCGCGGATGCTCGCCTCTCTCTGATCCTTCATTCTGGCCCAAATATCCCGCGGGGGTGCGGGGGCGCGAAGCCCCCGCCGCGGGTGGCCGTCCTCGACCCCATCGGCCGCTCGCTCCGCAGCGCCCTGAATCGCTTGACGCCGCTCCGCTTTGCCCCTAAACGGCCCCGATGGAATTCGGCGCGCTGCCTCTGGCGGTGCCCTTCATGCACAACCGTGCAGTCGATGCACAACCACGAGGATCACGACCATGTCGCGCGTCTGCGAACTTAGCGGTAAGGCTCCGATGACCGGCAACACGGTCAGCCACGCCAACAACAAGAGCCGTCGGCGCTTCCTGCCGAACCTGAACGACGTCACCCTGATCTCGGACGTCCTGGGCCAGTCCTTCAAGCTGCGCATCTCGGCCGCGGCCCTGCGCACCGTGGACCACCGCGGCGGGCTCGACGCCTTCCTCGCGAAGGCCCGCGACGAAGAGCTGTCGCTCAAGGCCCTCGCGATCAAGAAAGAGATCGAGAAGGTCCGCGCCACCGCCGCCTGATCCGGCTCGGTCCTCACCGGCCTCGGCCCCGCCAGTCGGCGGGGTCTTTGCGTTTAGGGCTCTGGCATGGCGATGGGACCGGCGCTGCACCGGCTGCCGGGGTGCGACCGGATCGGGCGTCTCGGGCGCGCCCCCTCAGCGCCACCACGACCTGTCTGCAAGACGTGAATCGCCAGCTGTTGAGCCAGCGCAAGCTTGTTGCCGATGCCCGCTTGTTGCGGGCGCGCGGGCCCGTATGATCCGGCCCATGATGCGCCCCGTGCTGGCCTTCCTTCTCTCTCTCGTTCTTGCGGCCGCCTCGCTGACGGTCTCGGCCGCGCATGGTCAGGCGGCGGCACGGCAGGTGGTGATCTGCACCGGTCACGGTGTCGCCACCATCGCGCTCGACCGCGAGGGCAGGCCGGTCGGGCCGCTTCACCCCTGCCCGGACTGTCTTGCGGGCCTTGGCACGGCGGTAGCCCCACCTTTCTGTCCGATGCCCCGCGCGCCGCTCTCGCGCGGCGAAGGGCTTCCGCGCTCTGCGCCCGTCGTGGCCGCAGGCCGTCCCTCTCCTGCCCCCTGTGCTCGCGATCCGCCGGCGCCTTCCGTCTGACGCATCCCCCAGCCCGTTTCACAGGAGAGACACATGACACCGTTCAAGACGCTTCTCGCGGCCGCCGCCGTCACCTTCGCCCTGCCCGCCTTCGCCGACAGCAACATTGCCGTGCGGGACGCCTATGCCCGCGTTTCAAGCCCCGCCGCGAAATCCGGCGGCATCTTCATGGTGATCGAGAATCACGGCAGCACCGCCGACCGGCTGGTGTCGGCCGCGTCCGAGGCCGCGGCCAAGGTCGAGCTGCACACCCATCTCGCGGGTGAGGACGGGATCATGCGGATGGTCGAGGTTCCCGAAGGCTTCGAGGTTCCCGCCCAGGGCAGCCATGCGCTCGCCCGCGGCGGCGACCATGTCATGCTGATGGGCCTCACGAGGCCGCTGAAGGAGGGCGACGAGGTGGCTCTGACGCTCACGTTCGAAAGCGGCGCGCGCGTGGATCTCGCCGTGCCCGTGGACCTCACCCGCGAGGATGCGGGCGCCCACCAGATGCAGGGCATGGATCACGCGCACTGACCGGGCGAAGGGGCAGGGCGCGCCGGAGGGTGCGCCCTTGCCGGATCAGCCGCAGTAGGCCTGAGCCGCCTCACCGAAGGATTTGTAACGCCGCCAGAAGGCCGAATCCGAGCTGCGCCCCGAGAAGCGCACTTCCTGCGCCTCGTCCGGGTTGGCAAAGAACTTCGCCGCGCGGCGCTGGTCTCCCGAACGCAGCGTCATGTCGGCCACCTGCTGGATGCAGTTGCAGGTGGACGCATTGGCCGCCTGCCGGTCAGAGCGCAGGCAGGCCCGCTCGATCGGGCCGCCGGCAGCGGCAAGGGACGGAAGGACAAGCACGGCGAGCGCCGCCGCAAGGGCCGGTTTCTTCATGATCTGCCTCGTTCACTGCTCCGGCAGGTTGATCCCGCCGATTTCGATGTCCGAAGACTATGCCGGAAAAGCGGCTTTTCTTCAAACCGATTCGAGGCTTGGCGGACGTTCCTCACAGATCACGCTCCCGCGAGGGGGCGCCGAGGCCGGTGGCGCGCGGCGCGCCCGGAGGGCTGCGGTGGCCCCTGGGGCGAGAATCGCGCGGCCATGCGGGCCCGGATCGCTCCCCCGCTGCCCCCGGTAATCCCCGGCGCGAAGAGGCTTCTCCGTCGGATCCTTCGAGCCGCCAATCGCGGCGGCGCGTGGCGTGGTTTCTGGCCTTGCTGGCCTCTTCCCGGCGGGGCCGGGACAGGATATACGCCGCGCATGACCCAGCTCGACCTCATCCGCAACTTTTCCATCGTGGCCCACATCGACCACGGCAAATCCACCCTCGCCGACCGGCTGATCCAGTTGACGGGGACGGTGGCCGAGCGGGACATGAAGGCCCAGATCCTCGACTCGATGGAGATCGAGCGCGAGCGCGGCATCACCATCAAGGCCAACACGGTGCGCATCGAATATCCGGCCAAGGATGGCAAGACCTACGTCCTGAACCTGATCGACACGCCCGGCCATGTGGACTTCGCCTACGAGGTCAGCCGCTCGATGCGCGCGGTCGAGGGCTCGCTCCTGGTGGTGGATGCGTCGCAGGGGGTCGAGGCGCAGACGCTGGCCAACGTCTATCAGGCGCTGGATGCAGGGCACGAGATCGTCCCCGTCCTGAACAAGATCGACCTCCCCGCGGCCGAGCCCGACCGGGTCAGGACGCAGATCGAGGACGTGATCGGGCTCGACGCCTCGGATGCGGTGCTGATCTCGGCCAAGTCGGGCCTCGGGATCCCCGACGTGCTCGAGGCGATCGTCACGCGCCTGCCGCCGCCCAAGGGCAACCGCGAGGCGCCGCTCAAGGCGATGCTGGTGGACAGCTGGTACGACGCCTACCTCGGCGTGGTCGTGATGATCCGCGTGATGGACGGCGTGATCCGCAAGGGCGACCGGGTGAAGATGATGCAGACCGGCGCGGTCTATGGCATCGACCGGCTGGCCGTGCTCAAGCCGCAGATGGTGGACATCGCGGAACTGGGGCCGGGCGAGATCGGCGTGCTGACCGCCTCGATCAAGCAGGTGCGCGACACGCGGGTGGGCGACACGATCACCCACGAGAAGAAGGGCTGCGAGGCGCCGCTGCCCGGCTTCAAGCCGGCACAGCCGGTGGTGTTCTGCGGCCTCTTCCCGGTGGACGCCAACGATTTCGAGGGCTTGCGTGAAGCGATCGAGAAGCTCGCCCTGAACGACGCCTCCTTCACCTACGAGATGGAGACCTCGGCGGCGCTCGGCTTCGGCTTCCGCTGCGGTTTCCTCGGCCTTCTGCATCTGGAGGTCGTGCGCGACCGGCTGGAACGGGAATATGACCTCGATCTGATCACCACGGCGCCCTCGGTGGTCTACCAGATCTACATGCGCGACGGCACGGTGCAGGAGTTGCACAACCCCACCGACATGCCCGACCTGACCCTGGTGGACCATATCGAGGAGCCGCGCATCCGCGCCACGATCATGGTGCCCGACGAGTATCTCGGCGACGTGCTCAAGCTGTGTCAGGACCGCCGCGGCATCCAGCTCGACCTGAGCTATGCCGGGTCCCGCGCGATGGTGGTCTATGACCTGCCGCTGAACGAGGTGGTCTTCGACTTCTACGACCGGCTGAAGTCGGTGACGAAGGGCTACGCCAGCTTCGATTATCAGATCACCGGCTACCGCGAGGATTTCCTCGTGAAGATGTCGATCCTCGTGAACGACGAGCCGGTGGATGCGCTGTCGATGATGGTGCACCGCGACCGGGCCGACCTGCGTGGCCGGGCGATGGTCGAGAAGCTGAAGGAGCTGATCCCGCGGCACATGTTCAAGATCCCGATCCAGGCGGCGATCGGCGGACGGGTGATCGCGCGCGAGACGATTTCTGCGATGCGCAAGGACGTGACGGCCAAGTGCTACGGCGGCGACGCCACCCGCAAGCGCAAGCTGCTGGACAAGCAGAAGGCCGGCAAGAAGAAGATGCGCCAGTTCGGCAAGGTCGAGATCCCGCAGCAGGCCTTCATCAACGCGCTGAAGATGGACAGCTGAGGTGCAGGAAGCGGCGCCTTCCGGCGCCGCTTCGGGCCGTTACATGCCGGACTGAGCCTCGCGCGACTCCTGGCTGATCGCGCTGCCGGCCGCCGAGAGATCCTGCCCCGCGCCTTCGACGGTTTCGCAGGCCGCCAGACCCATGACGGCGAGAAGCGGCAGGAGAAGGAAAGACTTCTTCATGGTGTAACTCCGTGGTTGCTCGCCTTCGAACGCGCGGCGGCGCCCCGGCGTTCCCGACGCGGTGCGGGCTTAAGGCGTCCTTAGGGATTCTGTGGCTCACTGCGCCCATGATCCAGCTTGTTCTCGCCCTCTTCCTGACGGTCCTTGCGGTTCTTGCCGCGGGGCCCCCTCTCACGGACCGGGAGCTTTCGGTGCCGGCCCGCGGGCGGCGGCGGGACGATCGTCAACCGATGCGTCGGGCTGTGCCTGCTCGCATCCGCGACGGGCCGCGCGGACCCTTGCCGCCGTGGATCCTCATCCAGCGGCCGCGAGCGACCTGAAGCGACGGTGCCTCTGATCCTGTTCGAGAGGTCGGGACATCCGCAGCCTTCCCCTTTTCCCTGGCGCACTAGGTTTGACGGGGCACAGGATGGTGGATTGATGGACGGCGCGGCGGGCGGAGCGACATGGCGGGGCGGGGTGGTGCCGCTCGGTGCAGGCCTGGCGGCGCTTCTGGCGCTTTGGGGAGGCCCGCTGCCTGACCTCGCCCGGATTTCCTTCGCGTGGCACATGATCCTGCATCTGGGCGTGATCCTCGGAGCGGCGCCGCTGGTCGCAATCGGGCTCTCGCAGATGGCGCCGCTGCGCGTGCAGTGGCCAATCGCTCTTGCTGTGGCGGTTTCGCTGGTCGAGCTTGCCGTCGTCTGGGGCTGGCACGCGCCGCGGCTGCATGAGGCGGCCGCGCTCGATCCCCTGCTGTTTCGCGTGCAGCAGGCCAGCTTCCTGGTGGCGGGCGTCCTCGTCTGGCTGCCGGGCCTTGCACCGGGCAAGGCCGCGGCTGCGGCGGGCCTTCTCGCCATGCTCTTCTCGCTCATGCACATGACGATGCTGGGCGTGCTTCTGACGCTCGCGCCGCGGCTGCTTTATGCGCCCGAGATCTGCGGCACGGCCTTCGGGCTCGATCCGCTGGGAAACCAGCGCCTCGGAGGCGCGATGATGGCGGTGGCGGGACTTCTCCCCTATCTCGGCGGCGCCGCCCTCTTCACGCGGCGCCTCACGCGGGCGGGCTGAGGCTCAGCGCAGGCGCCACATGGCGGCAATGTAAGCCGCCGTCATCAGGTCAAGATGCGCCCCGCCCCCGTTCTTGGCCAGTGTGATCTCCTCGTCGGACCGGCGCGCATAGAGGCCCGAGGCCAGATCGTAGTAATCCGCGCGGATGTCGGCCTCGGTGATGATGCCGCGGTCGAGCGGATCCTGGATCTCGCCGATATGCCCGATCGTCGTCTTTCGCGAGTCGACAAAGAGGGTGGCGCGCCGGATCGCCTCGTCATCAACCTCGCGCATGTCGGGCCGGTAGGCGCCGATCAGGTCGAGATGGGTGCCGGGCTTCAGCCATGCGCCCTTTACCACCGGCTCGTGGCTCATGGTGGCGGTGCAGATGATGTCGGCCGCCCGGACCGCGCCCTCGAGGTCCTCGGTCGCCCGCACCCGCGGCCCCTCCATCGCGCGGGCCTTCTCGGGCGAGCGATTCCAGACCGTGAAGCGCGCGTCGGGGAAATGGCTCGAATAGGCCTCGATCATCGAGCGCGCCACGTTGCCCGCACCCACCAGCAGGATCTCGCGGCTGTCGCGCCGGGCGAGGGTCTTTGCCGCCAGGAGGCTGTCGCCCGCCGTCTTCCATCTGGTCACGAGATGGAAATCGACCAGCGCCTCGAGCGTTCCGTCCCGGTCGGAATAGAGGGTCACCGCGCCATTGACCGTTGGCTTGCCCGCGGCCCCGTTGCCCGGAAAGATGGTCGCCGTCTTCACGAGCTGTCCCAGCCCGTCAATCCAGGCCGCACGCGACAGCAGCGTGTCCTTGCCGCGGTAGAGGAAGATGTCGGACACCTCGGCCCGCGGCAGCTTGTGGCCCTGTGCGAGCGCGGTGGTCAGCCCGTCCCAGCTCAGATGCGCCTCGGCTTCGGGGCCGATGATCTCGATGCTCATGTTCCTGCCTCTTTCTGTCCTGCGTGGCGCGCCGCTTCCGCGGCCTTGCGCATCGCACGTTCCAGTGCGTCGAGAAAGCGCGACCGGTCGGCCCTGGAAAACGGCCGACCGCCGCCCTGCCGGAACGGGTCGGCCGAGCGCAGATCGGCCATCAGGTCGCGCGTGGCCAGCGCATTGCCGATATTTGCCGTGGTCAGCGTCTCGCCGTTCGGCTTGACCACCAGGGCCCCCGCCGCCACGGCCTTCGCGGCGAGCGGGATGTCCGAGGTCACCACGACATCGCCCGTGCCCGCACGGTCGGCGATCCACTTGTCGGCGGCATCCGGCCCTTCGGGCACGAAGACGCTCTCGACCAGCGGATGGGCCGGAGGCCGGATGCCACCGTTCGACACGAGATACATCCGCGCCCCGTGCCGCACGGCCACACGCTCTGCCTCGGCCTTCACCGGGCAGGCATCGGCGTCGATGTAGAGCTCAGCCATAGAGCGCTTCGGCGTGGAACTGGATATGGTCCTCCATGAAGGTCGAGACGAAGAAGTAGCTGTGGTCGTAGCCCGGCTGCATGCGGAAGATGCCCTGCTGGCGCCGCGCCATCATCGCCTCGGCCAGCGCCTCGGGCCTGAGCGACTCGAGGAACTGGTCCGAGGCGCCCTGGTCGATCAGGATCGGCCCGTCGAAGCCGCGCTTCTTCATCAGCAGGACCGAATCGTGCGGCGCCCACTTGCTCTCATCCCCTCCGAGGTAGGCCGTGAGCTGCTTGCGTCCCCAGTCCGACGCCGTCGGGTTGGTGATCGGCGCGAAGGCCGAGACCGAGCGGAACCGCCCCGGAAAGCTCATGGCGATGGTCAGCGCGCCGTGCCCGCCCATCGAATGGCCCATGATCGACTGCCGGCTCTCGTCGAGCGGAAAGGCCGAAAACAGGACGCGCGGCAGATCCTCGGTGATGTAGTCCCACATGCGGAAGTTCGTGGACCAGGGCGCCTCGGTGGCGTTGACATAGAAGCCGGCGCCCTGACCGAGCGCGTAATTGTCGTCATCCGGCACACCCTCGCCGCGCGGCGACGTGTCGGGGAACACCAGCGCCAGCCCCTCCAGTGCCGCCCATTTCTGCGCACCGGCCTTCACCATCGCATTCTCATGCGTGCAGGTCAGGCCCGAGAGATACCAGACCAGCGGCACCGCCTCGTTCTCGGCCTCGGGCGGCAGGAACAGGCCGAAGGTCATGTCGCAGCCCGTGATCTGCGACGTATGGCTGTAGACGCCCTGCGTTCCGCCAAAGCAACGGCTCTCAGAGATGGTCTTCATGGTGGTCTCCTCTCCTCAGAAGGTCGTGACCCAGGCGATCACGCCGGTGATGGTCAGGATGCTGACCGCGGTGGATATCAGGATCGAGGCCGAGACGCGCTGCGGCGCGACCCCATAGTGCTGCGCAAGGATATAGACGTTGCCCGCCACCGGCAGGGCGGCCGCGGCGATCATCACGCCCGCCGCCTGCCGCTCGACCGGAAAGACCAGGAGCGCCGCGACCGCCACGGCCAGCGGATGCAGCACGAGCTTGCAGAACGACAGCCAGGCCGCGACCTCGATCCGCTCGGCCGAGCGTGTGGCGAGCGAGGCGCCGATGGCAAAGAGCGCGCCCGGCGTGGCCGCGCCCCCCAGCAGCGCGAGGAACTCGTTGACCGGCCCCGGAACGGGTGCGCCCGTGGCCGACCAGCCGAGCCCCGCCACCATCGAGACGATCATCGGGTTCTTCAGCAGTCCCACGCCCAGCACCCGGATGATGCGCAGGCTCATGTGCCCCTCGCGCACGCCGGTGATGATGAGGGTGATGAGCGAGGAGAAGACGATGAGATCGATCGCCAGCACCATCAGCACCGGCCCGGCCGCTTCGGGCCCCAGCAGCAGGACCAGCATCGGCACCCCGAGAAAGCCCGTGTTGCCGATCACGGCGCACTGCCCCTCGATCGCGGCCTCCTCGGTGCTTACCCGCCGCAGCCGCGCCACCGCCACGGCCAGCAGATAGACGAGGGTGCATCCCGACAGATAGGCCATCACGAAGGGCAGCGACCAGATCTCGGCCAGCGACAGGTTCGCCGCAAAGCGGAAGAGCATGGCCGACAGGGCGAAGTAGAACACGAACTTCGTCAGCCACGAGGTCGCCTCCGGGGTGAAGAACCGCGCCCGCCCGGCGAGATAGCCCATGCCGATCAGAGCGAAGAAGGGCAGGGTCTCGAGAAGGACGGGCAGCATCTCAGGCTTTCGGCTCGGGTTGGCGCCAAGGTTTCACGCCGCCCGGCCGGATGCAAGCTCGGCCAATCGTCGGATCCCCGAAGGACCCGCCGCGCACGGGCAGGGGCCCCCGTTCGCCGCCTCCGCGCCCGGCCCACCGTGTGCCGGAACAGCCCTCTGCGGATGCCGCCCCGGGTTCGCCCGCCTGCGCTTTCACTCTGTCCAAATATCCTCGGGGGAGTCTCCGGCTCTGCCGGAGACGGGGGCAGACAGCCCTCTTCTTCGCTCCCCGTCCCGCCCGCACGTCCGATGGGGATCCCCGATCCTGACGGCGGGATCTGCCGCAGGGCGACAAGATGCCCAAGGTGAACCGTTCGGTTCGTTTTCCGCTTGCCTCTCGTGGCGACTCGCGCCACCTTCGAACTGAACCGATCGGTTCACAAGGAGATCGAGATGAAACGTCTGACCCTGACAGTTGCGACCCTGACGCTGGTGCTGGGTCTGGCGGCTCCGTCCTTCGCGCTGCCGCTGGACATTCCCCACCTTACCTGGCCGAAGGCCTGCACGACCTGCGGCGGTTGAACCGCGGGTTCTTGCGGCTCCTCCTGCGGCGCGCGTAAGGTCGGCGGCAGGAGGAGCCCGATGCCAGCCGACACGATCCCGCTTCGCAAGGGCCGCAAGATGCCACAGGTGCTCGAGGGCGCCCGGAAGGTGTTCCTGCGCGACGGGTTCGAGGGGGCGAGCGTCGATGACATCGCGCGCGAGGCGGGCGTGTCCAAGGCGACGCTCTACAGCTACTTTCCCGACAAGCGGCTTCTGTTTCTGGAGGTCGCCAAGGCCGAGTGCCTGCGGCAGGCCGAAGAGGCCGTGGCGCTGATCACCTCCGACCTCGGCCCGCGCGAGGTTCTGACGATGGCGGCCACTCGCATCGTCGATTTCGTGCTGTCCGACTTCGGGATTCGCACCTACCGGATCTGCGTGGCCGAGGCCGACAGGTTCCCGGAGCTCGGGCACGAGTTCTACGAGAGCGGGCCGGCCCTCGTCCGCCAGAGGATCGTGGATTACCTGCGGCAGGCCGTGGCGCGGCATGAATTGATCATCGAAGATCTCGAGCTTGCCGCCGACCAGTTCGCCGAGCTGTGCAAGGCCGACCTCTTCAACCGCATCGTCTTCGGCGTGGGCGCGGCGGTGAGTGCCGGGGAGCGGCGCCGGGTGGTGGCCGGAGTGGTCGAGATGTTCCTCGCCCGCTACGCGCCGAAGGGCTGACGCTGCGCCGCAGGGCTGAACCTGCGCCGCCGTGCGCCGTGGGGCTCACACGGAGCCGCTGCGCGCCACGGGCCGGACACGGCCCTCAGAGATCGAAGGTCGCGAACACCGGCGCATGGTCGGAGGGTTGCAGCCAGCCTCGGGCCGCGCGGAGAATGCGGCTGCCGTGGGCTGCGTTCGCAATGTCGGGTGTGGCCCAGATGTGGTCGAGCCGCCGGCCCTTGTCGGCCGCCTCCCAATCCGGCGAACGGTAGGACCACCAGGAATAGAGCCGCCCTTCAGGCAGGTCCTTGCGGGTCACGTCGATCCAGGCGCCGGCCTCCATCAGCGCGTTCAGATGGTCCACCTCGATCGGCGTGTGGCTCACGATCTTCAGGAGCGCCTTGTGATTCCAGACATCATCCTCGCGCGGGGCGATGTTGAGGTCGCCCACTAGGATGGCCTTGCGCGGCGTGTCGGACCGGCACCAGTCGCGCATCCGGGTGAGGTAGTCGAGCTTCTGCCCGAACTTCACGTTCTGCTCGCGGTCGGGGATGTCGCCGCCGGCGGGCACATAGCAGTTGTGGATCGTGACCCCGTTCCCGAGCGTCGCCGAGACATGGCGCGCATGGCCGAGATCGGCAAAGTCGTGATCGCCCGCATCGACCAGCGGCAGCTTCGACAGGATCGCCACGCCGTTGTAGCTCTTCTGCCCGCGCGCCACGCACCAGTTGTAGCCGAGCGCCCGGAACGCCTCGAGCGGCATCTTCTCGACCGGGCTCTTGCATTCCTGCAGGCAGAGGATGTCGGGCATCTCCTCGGTCAGCAGCCGCGAGACCAGCGCCTCGCGCAGGCGGACCGAATTGATGTTCCAGGTGGCGAGGGTGAAGGTCATGGCAGGCTCCGGTCTCAGGGCCTTCTTCCTAGCCCGCGCGGCCGGGCGGGTCCATCGCCCCGCCGCAGCGCGGTCCTTCACGAAGCGTGAAAAAAGGCCGGGCACGAGGCCCGGCCAGATCCAACAGGGAGGGTCCGTGTCTCTAACCCCGACACGGGAGGGAACTCTCGCGGCAGGCGAGCCCGCCGCTTCACATGCAGTCTATACAGAAGAGTGTGATCGTTAAATTGATCTCACGCAACCAGCCTGTACCCGCCGGACTCGGTGACGAGAAGACGGGCATTGGACGGATCGGGCTCGATCTTCTGGCGCAACCGGTAGATGTGCGTCTCTAACGTGTGGGTTGTGACGCCGGCGTTATAGCCCCAAACCTCGTGGAGAAGGACCTCTCGGGCCACAACACCTTGTGAGGCCCGGTAAAGGAACTTCAAGATGTTGGTTTCCTTCTCGGTCAGGCGGATCTTGCGGTCCTTCTCATCCACCAGCATCTTCTGCGCCGGGCGGAAGCTGTAGGGACCAAGCTGGAAGATTGCATCCTCTGATTGTTCGTGCGCACGAAGTTGCGCCCTGATGCGCGCAAGCAACACCGGGAACTTGAAGGGCTTGGTCACATAGTCGTTTGCGCCCGCGTCGAGCCCCAGAATGGTGTCGCTGTCCGAATCATGTCCCGTCAGCATCATCACCGGGCACTTGACCCCGGCCTTGCGCATCCGGCGGCAGAGTTCGCGCCCGTCGGTGTCCGGCAGACCCACGTCGAGGATCACGAGATCATAGAGACCCGCCTTGGCCTTCTCCATGCCTTCCGCGCCCGAGGCGGCCTCGAAGACGTCGAAATCCTCGGTCATCACGAGCTGTTCGCTCAGGGCCTCGCGAAGGTCGTCGTCATCGTCCACCAAGAGAATCTTCTTCAGGGAAGCCATCCGTCACTCCTTCGTTCGTGGTGATCACATGTGCGTGCGCCCCGCAGACGGCAAGATTTGCGGCCGATTTCTCACGCGCTCGTGTCGCTGGGCGGCGGAATGTTTCAATTTCCTTCAGGGCTGGCTAGGAAGATGCGGAAAGGATCCGTCATGCCGCTTTCCCTCAGCATCGTCGAACGCCTGAACCGTGCCCGAGGCGACCTGCGGATGGGCGTGCCTGTCGTGTTGACCGAAACCGGCCAGGGCGTGCTTGCCGTGGCCGTCGAGGCGCTGGAGCCCGCGCGGCTGGCCGAGCTGCGTCTGCTGGGGCAGCCGGTGCTGGCCATCACCGCGCGCCGGGCCGAGACGCTCAAGGCGCGCGTCTATGACGGGGATCTTGCACGGATCGAGTTGCCGGACGCGGCGGGCGAGGACTGGCTGAAGGCGGTGGCGGATCCGGCCGACGATCTGCGGCTGCCGATGAAGGGGCCGCTGCGCGCCCTGCGCGGCGGTGGGGCGGGGCTGGCGCGGGCCGCCCTGGCGCTGGCGAAGTCGGCGCATCTGTTGCCTGCGGCGGTTCTGGTCGCGGTGCCGGATCCGATGACGCTCGCCGCCGAGCATTCCCTGACCCTCCTGCCGCTGTCCGAGGTCGAGCCGGAACTCAGCCGCGGGTCGCCTCTCCATCCGGTCGTCTCGGCGCGGGTGCCGATGGTCGCCTCGCAGGCGGGGCGCGTGCATGTCTTCCGTCCCGAGGACGGCGGCGAAGAGCATTACGCCATCGAGATCGGCAAGCCCGACAGGGCCGAGCCCGTACTTGCCCGGCTCCATTCGGCCTGCTTCACCGGCGACGTTCTGGGCAGCCTCAAGTGCGACTGCGGCCCGCAGCTCCGTTCGGCTCTGGCGCGGATGGGCGAGGAGGGGGCGGGCGTGCTGCTTTACCTCAACCAGGAGGGGCGGGGGATCGGGCTGGCCAACAAGATGCGCGCCTATTCGTTGCAGGATCAGGGTTTTGACACGGTCGAGGCCAACCACCGGCTGGGCTTTGAGGATGACGAGCGCGATTTCCGCATCGGGGCGGGCATCCTGCGGCAGATGGGCTTTGCGGCGGTGCGGCTCCTGACCAACAACCCGGCAAAGATCCGCATGATGGAGGCGCACGGCATCCGCGTGACCGAGCGCGTGCCGCTGCATGTGGGGAGGAACGAGTTCAACGCGGCCTATCTTGCCACGAAGGCCGCCAAGTCGGGGCATCTCGCATGACGGATCTGGTGGTCACTCGCCGGGGCGCGCACTTCGGGCGCCGGTTCCTACCCTGCTCGATCGGGCGGGGCGGCATCACCGACGAGAAGCGCGAGGGAGACGGGGCCACGCCGCGCGGCACGCACCGCATCGCCGGGCTGCTCTATCGCCCGGACCGGGTCGCGGCCTCGGAGCTGCCCGACTGGGCACAGCCCTTCGGGCCGTCAGACCTGTGGTCGGATGATCCGCGCGACGTGGATTACAACCAGCTGGTGCGCGCGCCCCACCGCTACGGGCACGAACGGCTGAGCCGCGCCGACCCGCTCTATGACGTGATCCTGCTCACCGACTGGAACTGGCCCGAGGCGGTGCCGGGCCGCGGCTCGGCAATCTTCCTGCACACATGGCGGCGGCCGCGCCATCCGACGGCGGGCTGCGTGGCCTTTTCCCGCCCCGACCTGCTGTGGCTCGCGCACCGCCTGACGCCCGAGAGCCGGCTGGTCGTGCGCTGACCGCTCAGGCCCGGCCGGCGGCCGTGTAGTCGCGCGCGCCGAAGATGGCCGATCCCACGCGGACATGGGTCGCGCCCGCGGCGATGGCCGCCTCGAAGTCGCCGCTCATGCCCATCGACAGGCCGCCGAGCCCGTTCCGATCGGCGATCGCGGCCAGCTGGGCGAAGTGGGGCGCGCTGTCCTCGCCCTCGGGCGGGATGCACATGAGGCCGCGGACCGGCAGATCCATGCTGCGGCAGGTGGCGATGAAGCCGTCGGCGTCGGCGGGCAGGACGCCGGCCTTCTGCGGCTCTTCGCCCGTGTTTACCTGCACGAACAGTTCGGGCGAGGCGCCGCGCTCCTGCGCGAGACGGGCCAGCTTGTCGGCGAGCGACGGCCGGTCGAGCGTGTGGATCGCGTCGAAAAGCCCGACGGCGGCCTTGGCCTTGTTGGTCTGCAACGGCCCGATCATGTGGATCGAGAGGCGCCCGAACCGCGCCCTCAGCTCGGGCCACTTGCCCTGCGCCTCCTGGACGTAGTTCTCGCCGAAGATCCGGTGGCCCGCCTCGAGCACCGCCACCACGCGGTCGAGCGGCTGCACCTTCGAGACCGCGATCAGCTCGACCGAGCCGGGCGCGCGGCCCGCGGCCTTCTCGGCCTCGGCGATGCGGTTCAGGATCGTCTCAAGCATTCGTGCCCTCCAGCGCGTCGATGAACTCCTTGAGGTCCGCGGCATGGCGCTCCCACGCCCGGGTCGAGCTGCGGTAGATCGGCTGGCGCACCTGATAGAGGCTCAGCGTCTGCACGCGGCGCGTGTTCTCGTGGAAATTGAGGCAGGCATCCTCCCACGGCAGGCCGCAGGCGGCGATCAGGCGGCGCGACTCCTCTTCGGGATGGGCCACCAGATCCTCATACTGGATCTCGTGGAAGCCCCCCGGCAGCTTTTCGCGCCAGAAGTCGATCAGCTCCTCGAACATGCGGAAGTAGAGGCCGAGGTCGCGCAGGTCATAGGCGTAGAGATGCGTGTTCTCGGCAAAGACATTCCGATAGATCGAAAGCGCGGTATCGCGCGGGTCGCGGCGCACGACCACGAACTTCGCCTTGGGCAGGGCCGAGGCGATGAAGCCCATCCAGGCGTGGGTCTGGATCGACTTGTCGGTGACCTGAGCCGCGTCGGGAAAGCGGCGGCGCATCTCGGCCTCGTAGCGGTGGCCCATGGCGGCGACCTCTTCGGGCGGGATGTCGCCCCAGCGGCGGTGGCGGCCCTCGGCGTCGAGCACGACCTTCTGCACCTCGCGCGCGGCAACGCCGGCCTCACCCGCGCCGGTCATGCGGCTGTGGCTGGCGATGATCTGCTCGACAAGGGTCGTGCCCGAGCGCGGCATGCCGGTCACGAAGACGGGGGCGTAGTCCGTGGCACCGGGCGCCGGCGCGGGGGTGAAATCGGCGAAGGTCCTGAAGATCCCGTCAAGCTCCGCCCGGCGGGTGGCGATGTCATAGGGGTGGGCCTTGCGCATCAGCCGGTTGGCCGGGTGCAGATAGGCGAATAGGCTCTCGGGGCGCTTGAGGTCGTCCATCGCCTTGGCCAGCGCAAAGCCGAGATGCATCCGGTCGGCCTCGGGCGTGGCGGGGTCGTCGAAGCGGCGCTGCATGTCGGCCAGAAGCGGGTCGTCGGGCGTCATCTTCAGGCTCGCCGACAGGATGCGGTAGAACTCTCCCCGATCCGGCGCGAGGGCGATCGCCCGGCGCAGCAGCGCCTCGGCCTCGGCGAAGGCGCCGCGGCCCTGCAGCAGCAGCCCCTTGCGCGAGAGCAGCATCGCATGGTCGGGCTCGCGCGCGAGCCCCTTGTCGTAGGCGGCGTCCGCCCCCGCCTCGTCGCCCCGCAACAGCCGCACCTGCCCGAGCCGCAGCTGCAGATCGGCCGAGCGGTTGCCGGCCGCCTCGGCGGCGCGGAAGGCGGCTTCGGCCTCGGCCAGATTGCGCAGGTCGGTCTGCAGGATCCCGAGCTGGAGGTGCGCCTCGGCATGGTCCGGTTCGGCGGCCACCGCGCGCTTGAGAGCCGCCAGCGCCTGCGCGGGTCGGCCCAGCCGGGCCAGCGTCACCGCAAGCAGGATGAGCGCGCGGGCGGGCTTGCGGGACAGGCTCGCGGCGCGACCCAGCGGATCGAGCGCTTCGGCCGGGCGTCCGAGTGCGAGAAGCGCCTGCGCCAGATGGAGATGCCCATCCGGCCAGCCCGGTTCGAGCGCCGTGGCGCGCTGGAAGGCGGCGAGGGCGGTTGCGGGCTGGCCGAGCGCCATCCGCGCATTGCCCAGCACATCCGCGGCGAGTGCGCAGTCGGGAGCGGCCTTGAGGATCGCGAGGGCCCGCCGCTCGGCGGCCGGCATCCGCCCCGCCTGATAGTCGGTCAGGAGCGCCTTCACCTCGGCGGGTGCCGCGCGCCCGATGCGGGGCTGCGCCACGGGCTTCGCCTGCCCGGCCGAGAGCCGCCCCTCGATCTGCTGCAGGAGCAGAGCAGGCAGGCGGGCCTCGCGCGCGGTCTCGATCACGGACTGGCGGGCGGCGCTGTCGCCAAAGGTGGCTGCGGCGGTGCTCCAGGCCTGCCAGACGGCGGCCTCCTGCGGGCGGGTCCGGGCGGCGCGGCCGAGACGGTCCAGCGCCTCGGGCGCACGGCGGGTGGCGAGCAGGCGGCCGAGGTGGAAGCTCGCCGCCGCGTCGTCGGGCGCGAGGGCCAGCATCGAGCGGTAACGCTCCTCGGCCTCGGGCAGGCGGCCGGCCTCGTGCAGGCGCAGCGCCTCGGTCAGAAGCCGTGGGAGGTGGGCAGGGTTCAGGGGCAGCATGGGATCCATCCGCAGGGTCTGCCGCGCGATTACCACGGCGGGGCGCCGCTGTCGATTTGGGCCGAAGCTCTGCGCCGGAGCTGTCGGTCCGCCGCCTGATGGTGGGCACTCCCTGCGCCGAGGCGGTCCCTCTCTGGCGCGGCAAGAGGCGAGGCTTGCAGGCGGTGAAAATGAAAAGAGCGGGCACAAGGCCCGCTCTTTCCGTTCAGGATCGGAGATCCGATCAGAACGACATCGAGACGCCGACCGAGTAGGTCTCGTTGTCGTCGTCATCGCCGCCGCCGAAGTCGGAGTCGCCGTAGCCGCCGTGCAGCTTCAGACCGCCGCCGAGGTCATAGGCCGCGGCGATGCCGTAGCCCTTCACCTTGTCCTGCGCGTCCATGTCGAACACACCGTAGTTCGCGCCGATCTGGAAGGCGCCGGTGGTGAAGCCGGCCGACAGGCCGAGGTGGTTGCCGTCCTGCAGGTCCGAGCTGATGTCGGTGTAGGCGATGCCAGCCACGAAGCCGTTGTTGAAGTCGCCGGTCAGCGAGACGCCGAGCAGTTCAACATCGCCACCAACGAGGGCGGCGCCTTGGCTGCCGAGCCCGGTGCCAGCGGTTTCAAACGACTGGTAAGCGATGCCGGCGCCCATGCCGAAGCCGCCGAAGTCGCCGTTCCATTTCGCGCCGACCGCGTAGTTGGTGCTCGCGCCGTCTTCGTCGTCGTCGAGTTCAGCCGACACGGCCACGCCGAAGTCGCCGAAGCTGTAGTCGTAGCGGGCGATCTGGTTGTCGTACTTGCCGTCGCCGAAGGCGCCGAAGTAGCCGGCGTGGGTGGTTTCGTCGTCACCGATCGAACCCGGGTTGCCGATGTTCTCGGTCATCGCCCAGTCCATGGCGCCGTCGATTTCGCCCATGGTCAGGGTGCCGAAGGCGCCCGAGATGAAGGCGGCTTCGTTGTCGGCGGTGAAGTTGCCGTTCGAGTCGCCTTCGTCCTTCGAGATTTCGACGCTCACGCCGAACGCGAGGCCGGTGTCGGTCTCGCTGGTCGCGGTGACCTTGAGGTTGAAGTCGTTGTGGAACTGGGTCTCGTTGGTGTCACGGCCAGCCGGGAGCGGCGCGTTGTCGCCGCCGCCGACGACGCCCATCTCGGCGTAGCCCGAGAAGCTGATTTCGGCCGCAGCCACGCCCGCGGTCATGACCAGAGCCGTGGTCGCAAGAAGAATCTGTTTCATAGTTTCCCTCGTTTGTCTCGTCTGCGCCCCAGCTCAGGGGAATCCGAGTGGGCCTGCCTCTGTTTCCCCCCGGATGGCCTCGATTGCAAACGGAACGGGCCTGTTGCGGGGAAAGACGTTGATGATGGTGCAGTCTTGCCACAGTCCGCGAGGGTGCCCGCGGAACCGTCCAAGGGTCGGTAAAACAGTCGCTTTCCCGCCGCCCGGACCGCGGCGCCGGAAAAACCTTGGCACGGTCCGGAGCCTCGGATAGACAGCACGGGACGTCACACACGGGGGACTTCATGAGCTTCCATCGCCTCGCGCGCGCCGCCCTTCCGGTCGGGCTTGCGCTTTCGCTCTCGGCCTGCGGCGGCATGACGGGCGGGGGAAACAGCGGCTTCACGGGCGGCGGGGCCGAGCGGCAGGTGGAGGCGGCGGCGGCCCAGCGGCAGGCGGAGTTCGCCGAGCGCAACCGCGGCGCCACGGTGGCCGGCGCCAACAGCGGAAGCCGTTCGAGCCTGTGGGACCTGTTCGGCACCAAGGACGATCCCGACACCACCGTCGAGGTGAACAAGTATATCTGGAACGCCGCGCTCGAGGTGCTGAACTTCCTGCCGGTGCAGTCGGTCGATCCCTTCACCGGGGTGATCTCGACCGGCTATGGCGTGCCGCCGGGCGGCGGGCGGGCCTACCGCGCGACCGTCTATGTGCAGGATCCGGCGCTCGATGCGCGCTCGCTCAAGGTGGCGTTGCAGGGGCAGGGCGGCGGTCCGGTCTCGGCCGAGACCCAGCGTGCGGTCGAGGATGCGATCCTGACCCGGGCTCGGCAGCTCCGCCTGCGCGACTCGCGTCTCTGACGGAGCGGACGCAGGGGCGGCTCTGGACCTCGGCCGCCGCCTCGGTGTAACTGCGGGCGATCCCTGTTCCGAAGAGGCCGCCATGTCGCGTTACGACCCCGCTGCAACCGAAAGCCGTTGGCAGGCCGCCTGGGATGAGGCGGGCGTCTTCACGGCGCGGCACGACCCCTCGCGGCCGAAATATTATGTGCTCGAGATGTTCCCCTATCCGTCGGGGCGCATCCACATGGGGCATGTGCGCAACTACACGATGGGCGATGTGGTGGCGCGGCAGAAGGCGGCTGCGGGCTATTCGGTTCTGCATCCGATGGGCTGGGACGCCTTCGGGATGCCCGCCGAGAACGCCGCGATGGAGCGCGGCGGCCACCCCAAGGACTGGACCTACGGCAACATCGCCGACATGCGGGCGCAGATGAAGCCCCTGGGCCTCTCGATCGACTGGAGCCGCGAGTTCGCGACCTGCGATCCGGAATATTACGGCCAGCAGCAGGCGATGTTCATCGACATGCTCGAGGCGGGCCTGATCTACCGCAAGAACGCCGTGGTGAACTGGGACCCGGTGGACATGACGGTGCTCGCCAACGAGCAGGTGATCGACGGCAAGGGCTGGCGCTCGAACGCGCCGGTCGAGCGGCGGGAACTCACGCAGTGGTTCTTCCGCATCTCGGACTATGCGGGTGAACTGCTGGAGGCGCTGGACAGGCTGAAGGACTGGCCCGAGAAGGTGCGGCTGATGCAGGCCAACTGGATCGGCCAGTCGCGCGGGCTGCAGTTCGCCTTCTCGACGGTGAATGCGCCGGAAGGATTCGACCGGCTCGAGGTTTACACCACGCGCCCCGACACGCTGCTGGGGGCGTCCTTCGCCGCGATCTCGCCGGATCATCCGCTGGCGAAACATCTGGAGCGGCACGATGCGGGCGCGGCCGAGTTCGTCGCCGAATGCCGCCGTGTCGGCACCTCGGAAGAGGCGCTGGAGAAGGCGGAGAAAAAGGGTTTCGACACCGGCATCCGGGTGCGGCATCCCTTTGACACCGCTTGGGAACTGCCGGTCTATATCGCGAACTTCATCCTGATGGATTACGGCACGGGGGCGATTTTCGGCTGCCCGGCGCATGACCAGCGCGATTTCGAGTTCGCCTCGAAATACGGGCTGCCGATCCCGCCGGTGTTCGTCGCCGAAGGAACCGAAGAGGCGCCGCTGACCGAGGCCTTCGTTCCGATGAAGTCCGAGCGCGTGGCTTATGTCCGCGGCTTTGCGGGCGCCGAGATCCAGACCGGCGAGGAGGCCGTCGCCGCCGCCATCGACTTCTGCGAATCGAAGGGTGTCGGCCGCGGCGTCACCAACTATCGCCTGCGCGACTGGGGCATCAGCCGCCAGCGCTACTGGGGCTGCCCGATCCCGGTCATCCACTGCGAAACCTGCGGTGTGGTGCCGGAGGCGAAGGAGAACCTGCCGGTGCGCCTGCCCGACGACGTGACCTTCGACGTGCCGGGCAACCCGCTCGATCGCCATCCGACGTGGCGCGACTGCACCTGCCCGAAATGCGGCGCCAAGGCCCGGCGCGAGACCGACACGATGGACACGTTTGTCGATTCGAGCTGGTACTACGCGCGCTTCACCGCGCCCCGTGCGACGACGCCCACCGACCCCGAGGAAGCCGACTACTGGATGAACGTCGATCAATATATCGGCGGCATCGAGCACGCGATCCTGCACCTGCTCTACTCGCGCTTCTTCGCGCGGGCGATGCAGAAGACCGGCCACCTGCCCGCGAAGGCGATCGAGCCGTTCAACGCGCTCTTCACGCAAGGAATGGTGACGCACGAGATCTACCTGACCCGCGATGCTGCGGGCCGGCCGGTCTATCACCTGCCCGAGGACGTCACCGACGGAAAGCTCGCCGATGGCACGCCGGTCGAGATCATCCCCTCGGCCAAGATGTCGAAATCCAAGAAGAACGTCGTCGATCCGATGAACATCATCAGCCAGTTCGGCGCCGATACGGCGCGCTGGTTCGTGATGTCGGACAGCCCGCCCGAGCGCGACGTGGAATGGACGGCCTCGGGCGCCGAGGCGGCGTTCAAGCATCTGGGCCGCGTCTGGCGGCTGGCTGACGAGATTGCGCGCGCCGAAGGCGCCCCCACGGCCGAGGATGTGGCGCTCGATCGTGCCACCGCCAAGGCCATCGCCGAGGTGACGCAGGGCATCGAGGGCTTTGCCTTCAACAAGGCCATCGCCAAGCTCTACGAATTCACCAACACGCTGTCGCGCTCGGGCGCGGGGGCCGAGGCGAAGCGGCGGGCGATGCGGACCATGGCGCAGCTGATGTCGCCGATGGTGCCGCACCTTGCGGAAGAGGTCTGGTCGATGCTCGGCGGCGAGGGGCTGGTTGCGCAGGCGCCCTGGCCCAAGGCGGACCCTGCGCTTCTGGTCGATGACATGGTGACCCTGCCGATCCAGATCAACGGCAAGCGCCGGGCCGAAGTCACGGTGCCGAAGGACATGGCCGCTTCCGAGGTTGAAAAGCTGGTGCTGGCGGACGAAGCTGTGCAGCGTGCGCTGTCGGGAGGCGCTCCGAAGAAGCTGATCGTCGTGCCGGGCCGCATCGTCAATGTCGTCATCTGACCGCCGCTCCTTCCTGCTCGCCGCGCTGGCACTGGCCGGCTGCGGCTTCCGTCCGGCCTATGGGCCGGGCGGCCCGGCCGAGAAGCTGCAGGGCTCGATCCGCGTGGAGGATCCGACCGACAAGAACGGGTTCGACCTCGTGGAGCGGCTGGAAGAGCGGATCGGCCGCCCCGAGGCGCCGCGCTTCGACCTGCGCTACCGGATCTCGACCAGCATCGACAGCGTGGGCATCACGCCGTCGGACTCCATCACCCGCTACAACCTGACCGGCCGGATCGAGTTCACGCTTGTGGAGCGGGCCAGCGGAGAGGTCGTCCAGAGCGGGACGGTCTCCAACTTCACCTCCTGGTCGGCGACCGGATCGACCGTTGCGGCGCTGGTGGCCGAAGAGGATGCCAAATACCGCCTGATGCGCATCCTGGCCGACCAGATCGTGACGCAACTGATCGCGACGTCGGGGCGCTGGCTGGCATGATCCTGCGCGGCGCCGAGGCCGTGCGTTATCTTGCGAAGCCCGATCCGGCGCGCGCGGGGCTGCTTGTCTTCGGGCAGGATGCGATGCGGGTCGCCCTGAAACGACAGGAGGCGATCCTCGGCCTGATCGGTGCGGAGGGCGCGGCCGAGATGCGGCTGACCCGGATTCCCGCCTCGGAGCTGCGTCGGGATCCGGCGGCGCTGATGGACGCCATGACGGCGAAAGGATTTTTCGATGGCCCCCGTGCGGTGCTGCTGGAAGAGGCCACCGACGGTCTGGCGGACCTGATCGGGAAGGTGCTCAGGGAGTGGCGTCCGGGGGACGCGCAGGTGGTGGTGACGGCCGGGGGACTCACGGGCCGCTCTGCGCTGAAAAAACTGTTCGAGGCGCATCCGAACGCGGTCTGCATCGGCCTCTACGACGATCCGCCCACGCGGGAGGAGATCGACACGATGCTCCGGCAGGCCGGCCTCGGGCGCATCGACCCTGCGGCGATGGCGGGTCTCGCTGCGCTGGCCCGCGACCTCGATCCGGGCGACTTCCGGCAGACGGTGGAAAAGCTCGCGCTTTACAAGCTTGGCGATTCCGCACCGCTCTCGTCGGCGGATGTGGCTGAGATGGCGCCTGCGTCGATCGAGGCGGGCGTGGACGAGGTGATCCACGCCGTCGCCGAGGGGCGGCGCGCCGAAGTCTCGCCGCTTGTCCGCCGGCTTGAGGCGCAGGGGGTCACGGCTGTGGCCCTCTGCATCGGCGCCATGCGCCATTTCCGCAGCCTGCACCGGATCGCCGCCGGGGCGGAGCCGGGGCGGGGAGGCTTCAACCCCCGGCAGGAGCGGATGCAGCGGCAGGCCCGCCAGTGGGGCGTAAGCCGGCTGGAAGAGGCTCTCACGCTGCTGGTCGAGACGGACCTCACGCTCCGCTCGGCCAGTCGCGCCCCCGCCATGGCCGTGATGGAGCGCGCGCTGATCCGGCTCTGCACGGTCAGGTGACGGCCGATTCTCGCAGGCCCGGCCCGTGATGCCTCTACCGGGGGTGAATCCTCGCGCGGAACATGCTAGATCCTGTGGCAGGCAGAACAAGAAACTTGGAGCAGACAATGAACAGGCTATCCCTGCTCGCCCTTGGGGCGGCGCTGGCGGCATCTCCGGCGGCCGCCCAGATGACGGGTGCGACCCTCGATTTCGGCCATTCCTTCTTCACCGAGGATGCCGACGTGGCCAAGACCAGCCTTGGCGGCAGCGCCGAGATGTCGATCGGGACCAACTTCGGCGTGCAGGGCGATCTCGGCTATTCGCGGCTGCACGGGATCAAGGATGATGCGACCTCGGTGGCCGTTCATGGCCTGCTCTATGTCACGCCCGAGACCGCGCTCGGCGCCTTTTACGGGATCGAGGAACTGGCGGGCGACGGTGTGAACTTCTACGGGTTCGAGGTCGGCCAGAAGAGCGACTTCTTCGACGTCGAGGCCTATGTCGGGCGTGCGGACGATTCCGGCCTGACCGGCTCGATGATGGGGCTGGAAGGTCGCGTGTCGCTGGCCAGCGGCTTCGGGGTCGGCGCCAAGGTGAACCACCTCGATGTCGAGGGGCTCGATACCACGCGCATCGGGCTGACCGGCGACTACACGCTGCCGAACGGGCTGGCGCTGACGGCCGAGCTGGGGACGGTCAATGCGGATGATCTCGGGCTTGACGGGTCCGAGCCCTACATCGGCCTCGGTGCCCGCTTCGACTTCGGACGCGGCACGATGTTCAGCCGGCGGACCCTGACGGCGGTGGCTCCGGGGCTCTGACGCCGGGCCCGTTGAAAAAGGCTGCCGCGCGGCCGGCATGGCGTCCGGTCGCGAGGCAGGCGGTGAGGAGATAGCCCCCGGTCGGCGCCTCCCAGTCCAGCATTTCCCCGCAGGCAAAGACGCCCGGAAGCGCGCGCAGTTCGAGGCTGTCGGTCAGGCTTTCGCGGGTGATGCCCCCGGCGGTCGAGATCGCCTCGTCGAGCGGACGTGGCCCGTCCAGCGGCACCGGCAGCTCCTTGAGCCGGGCCGCCAGAACCTCGATCGGGGGGAGGGGACGCGCGAACTCCTGCACCAGCGCCACGGCTGCGGGCGCAAGGCCCAGCTTGCGCAGGCGGTTTGCGAGGCTCTCTCCGGCCCGGCCGCGGGCCAGCCGGGCGCGCACCTCATCCACTGTCAGATCCGGCAACAGATCGAGCGCAAGCGGAGCGCCTTCGCGCAGCAGGCGCGCGATGGCGTAGATGCCGCCGCCCTCGAGGCCGCGGGCCGAGATCACGAACTCGCCCCTCTCCCGACGATCCCCCGCCAGCAGGGCCACACCCTTGACGGGCGAACCGAAATGCCGGGCCATGTGCGCAGACCAGGTCACGCGGAAACCCATGTTGGCGGGGCGGAAGGGCGCGATCACGATGCCGCGGGCGGCAAGCCACGGGGCCCATGCACCGTCCGAGCCCAGCCGCGACCAGCTCGCCCCGCCGAGGGCGAGCACGGTCACGCGCGGCGCGAGTTCGACCATGCCGTCGGGCGTGCGGAAGCAAAGACCCGCGCCAAACCCTTCCCAGCGCCAGCGGGTGCGGATCTCGACGCCGAGCGAGGTCAGCCGCGCGAGCCAGGCCCGCAGCAGCGGGGACGCCTTCATGGCCTCCGGGAAGACCCGCCCGGACGAGCCGGTGAAGACCGGCTGCCCGAGCGCGCGGCACCAGTCCTGCACCTCGGCCGGCCCGAAGTCGGCGAGCATGGGCGCCAGCCAGTCCGCGGCCTCCTCATACCGGGCAAGGAAGGATGCGGCCGGCTCGTCCTTGGTGATGTTGAGGCCCGATTTGCCGGCCATCAGCAGCTTGCGCGCGACGCTGGGTTTCGCCTCGCAGATCACGGTCCGGCGTCCGGCCCGTGCAAGTTCTTCGGCCGCCATGAGGCCCGCCGGCCCGCCGCCGATCACCAGAGCGTCCATGTGTTCGTCCCGCAACTGTCTGCGGGCGCACCCTAGTCGGGGGGCAGCGAAACAGGAAGAGAGCGCGGCACCGTCTCGCGGCGCCGCGCCCGGCTGACAGCTGCAAAGGACAGCGGGTCAGTAGGTCGGATCGGGAAGCTGCTTGCCGTTCGGCCAGGGCCGCGCGTCTGTGACGGGCACGAGCGAGGCGGCCGAGGTCTCGTAGCGCGCGGCCGAGTAGATGTGCATGTCGCCGCTTCCGTCGCTGTAGGCGTAGCTGTCCGGGCTCGCGAACTTGGCGGCCACGTCGAACATCGGATAGAGCGACCAGTTCGCGTCCCAGTTCTGGTGCTTGGCGCCGTTCGGCCCGCAATAGACCTCGATGCCGTCAATGAAACAGTAGATCCGCTCCCGGGTCACGAGTACGGCGTAGTCGTGGATCTCCGAATAGGCGTCAAAGCTGTCGAATCCCAGCTTGCGAAGATCGAACTTGAGGGGCGCGCGCGTCCTGACCGAAAGCGAGCCATATTCGCCCGAGTGGACGTTGCAGGTGCTCCAGCCGCCATCGGGCCAGGATCCGTAGATGCTGTTGAAATGCTCGAAGACGTCGATCTCGGGCGGCCATCCTTCGGCGATCAGCCAGAAGGCGGGCCACGAGAACTTGCGGCTGGACGTGACGCAGCGCGCCGTCCAGATGCCGGTCTTGCCCCGCCACTCCGGCATGCGCTGGCCGATCAGCACCGAGGCCTGATGGTAGAAGATGCGGGTCGAATTGTAGGTCACCGGAGCGGGCAGGCGGCAGGAGCGGAGGCGGATCGCGGTGCGGCCCTGCCCGTCGCTCACCCTCGCATGGGGGAATGCGGACTGCGTGGGCCAGACATCCTCGTTCATGTAGAGGCCGACCTCGGCGTTGCCGTCCTGCGTGTAGCCGTGCGAGAGGCGCGAGCGCCAGCAGGGCGTGCCCGACGCACTGTTGTCGATGTAGCCCGTATCCGACCAGCGCACGTTGGCGGCATCGAGCTGCGCCGTCGGTGTGCCGGAGATGTCCAGCCGCATCGGCGGGCGGTGGCGGGGCAGGACGGCCGGCGGCTCGTTCACCGCGCCGTCCTTGATCTCGATGTAGGCCGAAACCGGGGACGCCGTGCGCCAGCCGCCCATGTCCGTGTGGAGATAGAGGAGGAACCTCTGGCCCGCGGTCCGGGTCGTGGTCCGCATGTCGATGGTGATCCACATCTCGGGATCGTCATCCGGCCGCCAGACATGCCAGTAGTCTCCGACCCAGAGCGACTGGTCGGATCCGACGTTGATGCCGCCCCCGGTCGAGTTCTGGACGAAGGGCCTCAGGATCGCGGTCATCCGCACCGGCTGATCCGCCGTCACCTTGATGTGGGCGTAGCGTTGGCCCGGAGGAACATGGACCGTTCGGGTGGCCGGATCGTCATAGGCAATCACCGGCAGGGGCAGGGTGCCCAGCAGCTCCCACGGATTGGCCTCGACCGGAGCCGGAAGGGTGCCGCCGCTGCCGGCGGGGGCGGCGACCTCGACCGGGGCGGCCGACGCACCGTCGAAGGCCCACGAGAACCGCTGGCACCGGACGGTTGCCAGCCCGTTCCCGCCCCCGGCGCAGAGGCCGGCCCAGCCGCCGGTGGTGATCGGGCTCGTGTCCGTCAGGGTTCCCGTCCAGGCGGCGGGCTCGTTCGCGGTGGCGGCCCAGGCCTTCCAGGAGAGTGTCGCACCCACCATGCGAACGCGCAGCCAGCAGTCGCCCTCGGCCGCCCGCGCGAAGGCGAGGTTCGACAGGATGGTGGCCGTGCCCTCGTTGAACCGCACGACCTGCAGCGACGGTCCCGAGCCGTTGTTGTTGAACATCACCCGGTAGCCGGTTTCACGCGCGGCCGCGCCCGCGGCCCGCACCGCAAGGCCGGCAAAGCCGCCCGCCTCGGCAAAGGTGAAGAGCGCGAGTGTCTCGATATCGACGGCGCCGTCCGCCGCGTCGCAGGCCAGGAGCGAGCGGGCCGTGCTGGTCGGCTCGGCCTGCACGCAGCCCTGCGCCTCGATCCAAGGGAGCGCGTTCCACACCTGCCGCCAGCCCTCCGGGGATCCGCCGGTGCCATCCTCGAACAGGTCGGCCATGCCGACGTCCGGTGTGGTGGTGCCTTCAAGCTGGCTGATGCGGTTCAGCGCCCCGGTCAGATGGTTCTCGAGCTGGTCGAGCGCATCCTGCACGCGCACCAGGCGGTCCGAGAGCGCCGCATCGCCGGCATCTGTCGTCCGACTGAGGGTGTTGAGCCGGTCGGACAGTTCGTTGTCGCCGCCACTGCTGCTGTCGGCCAGCCCCGGAAGCGCGGTCTCGAGCGCCGCGAGGCGCGCGAGAAGGTCGGCGGTCTCGTCCGAGGCGTGTGCGCCGAGCGCAAGGAGATCGGCCCGAACCGCAGCGAGTTGCGCGGCGAGCCCGTCGGCTTCGGCCTGCGCGTTCTGGACCTGAGCGGCCAGCTGTGTCTCGAGCCCCGCGATCCGCGCGGCGAGCGCGTCGAGGAAGGGTGTGATGTCGGGATCTATTGCCATGGCGTTTCCTCTGATGACGGGCGCCGCAGGGGCCCTTCGCAAGGTGATCGCCGCTGGAGGTTGATATTCGTGAACCAGACCGCGCGCTGCCTCTGCCCGACGACGAGCCCGTGCCGCGGCCTGATCCGCGCTGTCCGGACGACTGGAAGCGCGGTCGAATCGGACGTGCTGGAAAGCTGGAGACAGTGTGAACTGCGGGCGTTGAGCGTCACAAGAGGCTTCGGCGAGTCGAGACGCCACGCATCCAGACCTTCTGGATCAGTGTCGCCAGTGCCGTTCCGATGGATCGCGCGGGAGCCGGCTTGCGCCGTACGAACGGCGGATGCGCGAGGCACCATCAAAAGCAGCGACAACCGCCACGGCGGCCATTGTGCCGCCGGGCGGTGTCATCAGCAGGGGCACGGCGGCGGCGCTCTCGGCGATCGACCGGAGCCGGCTGTCGCGTGCGGTGTGTGCTCCTGTGGTCTGCTACAACACCCGTCTGACGCCCAGCCGGGACAGGCGCACGGTCGCGCTCACGGGCAGGTTGCCGCCCATGCAGAGGATGTTGACCTGCGCGAAGCCCTGCCGCCCGGTGGCCGCTGCCCAGTTCGCCGGGATCACGAGGTCCTGCGACATGATCTCCAGATCCGCCGCTGATCCATCCATGACGTTGGTCCCGGAGGCGTTCCAGAGCCCGGCGAAGGCCCCGAAGTAGCGCAGCTTGAAGGCGTCGGCCGGGGCGTCGAGGCCGGTCCCCTGGATGAAGCCACCCATCCTCACACCCAGCAGACCCGTGTGGCCTGCGTCGATGCGCAGCCGCCCGTGCAGGCGGATCACGCCACCGGGCGACAGGGCGCTGACGGCGGCCGTCATCGCATTGGCGAAGCGCGCACCGCAGGCGGCCGAGACGCTGGCGAACCCGCTCAGGGTGATGATCTGCTCATCGTAGCCGTCCGGGTCGGTGCCTTTGCCGGCCGTGATGGACAGCCCGTCCTGCACCCGCTCGGCCGACAGGATCCATCCCGTCGCCACGTCCCCGGTGATGACAGCCGCCGGAGTGGCCTGGATGGTCCCGGTCGCGCCGGTCATCATCGGCGCGGTGTTGAGGCATCCCTCGGCCGAGGTGGGCAGGTCCAGCCGACTCGGGAAGACCGGGTCGGGATAGAGCGGGGCCAGCGCCGCCGCGATGGTCTCCCCGAGGATACTGGACCCCGCGTAGGTCGGATGCAGCCCGTCGTAGGACAGGCCCGGCGCCCATTTGGTCGGATCCGCGGGATCGGCCAGCGCGTCCCAGCTGTTGACGCGGACATATCCCGGCCAGTCCACGGCCCGCTGCGGATCCTCGAGCCACGCCCGGCGCTCCTGATGCGCGGTAAGGTTGGCCCCGGCCAGGTTGTCACGCGGCGCCTCGTTGCAGACCACGAGCCGGATGCCCTGCGCCGCCCATGCGTTGAAGATCGCGATGTAGTTGGCGATGCTCTGGGCGCTGGTCAGGGTCGTGTCGTTCACTCCGCCCAGGAAGACGCAGACCTTGGCACCGAAGCCCGCCGCCTGCGCCGCATCCCGCTCCGCCCGCGCCGCCATCTGGGTTGTCGTCTCGGCCCCGATGGCGAAGTTTCCGCCCTTGGGAATGAGGACACGATGCGACAGCGCGGCCAGCGCGTGGGCCTGCCAGCCCGCGGCGAACGAGACCCCAGCATTTTCGAGCGGGTTGGTCTCGGCCGCCGATCCATGCGCCCGCAGCGTGGTCATGCCCGAGGCCGTGCGGCTGTCTCCGTTGATGACGAGGATGTTGTTGGCGGCCGGAGTGACCGTAGGGGCCGCCACCACCTCCACCGCGAACGTGTCGCTCGCGCTTCCGCCGGGATTGGTGACGGTCACCGTCGCCGCGGTGGTCACATGGGCCTCCGGCGCCGCGCCGGTGATCATGCCGGTGGCGGGGTTGATCGAGAGCCACTCCGGGCCGGTCAGCGAGTAGACGAGGCCCGAGCCGCTCGCGCTGACCGCGGCGTTGATGCTGATGCTCGCGCCACGGGATGCGCTCAGATCCTGCAGACCCGAGATCATAGGCGCCGCGTAGGGCACCGCCTGCGGCCCGCACGAGAACGTCCGCTGGTTGCCCGCACTGTCCGTCACCAGAACCGTGACAGAGATGACGTCACCTTCCGCGGCAACGGTTGAAGCCGTCACCGCCTCGGAGTTGCGAACGAACGTCTCCACCACGGCGGAGATCGTGCCGGCGGTCGAAGCGTAGGTTCCTGCCGTCCAGACGCTTGAAATGGTCACTCCGGGTGAGAGCGGGGCGAAGGTGGGTGCGGAAGTGGCCGTGATGGAGGAGGATGTCGCGCGCCCACGCTGCGCGGTCAGCCCGAGGCCGAGGCCGGGATGCATGTCAGATCCACCCCGTGATGTCGGTGGCGGTCGTCCCGGTGGCGCGGATGCTGGACGCGCGCAGGGCATAGGTGCCGGCGGGCAGCTCGCCGGTCGTGCAAGTCGTCCCATCCACGCCGACAAACGCGAGCGTCCCTCCCCCGCCGATGGTCACGGCCCGGATGGCGGTGGCGAGGTCGGCGCTGTCGGATGGCGTCACCGCGAGCGCGCCGAGCGCGGGGCTGTCAAGGCCGGACGAGTGGTGCTTGAACGGGTCGGACATTCGGATCTCCATGGGGCGCGTCGCGCCATTTCGGTGATGCGGCCCCCCGCTCGATCAGGGCAGCCCTTCTTCCTTGCTGGTCATGAACCTGGCCAGCCCTCAGCGGCGCAGCCGGAAGGCCGCGGCGCGCAGCAGATGTACCAGGCATGAATTGACAATCGGCAGCATCAGCGGCCGCACGCTCCCTTGGCTTCGGGCCGATCAGCGCGTCGAGCGTCGCGGCCGAGGGAGGAGGCAAGGCAGGGCACGCAGGACGGCGGCGTGGACGCAGGCGGCCACGGATCTCGATGCCGCCAGGGTGCATCCTCGACCGTCGCTGCCTGCGATCAGAACCGAGAACCGGCGCGGGCACGGGTGGTTCACGAGACACCCTAGGAGTTGCCGCGGTCCGCATCAACGACCGGCGGGATCGCCTCCGCCCCTGCAGGCCGCGCTTGAAGCACCCGTTCAGGTCCGAGCATGAGGCCCGATGCGGCGGCTTCGGCGGACCCTCGCAAGGCTGCACCAGGTTCGGGGAACCTGTGCGCGATCCTTCGGCTGTCAGTAAGAGGCGTCTCCGTCCCATTAAGGTTTCGCTTGCGCTCTCGCCCGGTGACGCCGGCGTCCGGTGGTTGTCTGAGCTTATATGAGCTCACCGGGTACTCACGGATGAGGGCATTTCCCTGGAGTTGAGGCGATCTCAGGTTTGGTCGCCGGGATGTTGGCCCAAGGCATCAGCACGTTGATTTCCTTGTGGAGGTGGCCGTTGGCGATCCGGGTGAAGAGGTCGACGGGGTAGGCGTAGGGCTCTGCGTCTCGCTCGGACCGTCCAATCCGGCGGCCTCGGCCACCCATGAGGACAGGTCCGCTGCCGCCGCGCCGGTGGCGGCCGGGACGACTCGTGCATTCCGTTAACCCAAGGCCGAGGCTGTGTGAAAACCCCTACCTGTGGTAGACTTTCTGAGGTCGGAGGGGTTCAGGATGGCGGGTTTCATCGAGGGCGTCGAGCGCAGCCAGACGGTGCTGTTTCCGGATCGGCTTGAGGATTGGATCAGCGAGGATGCCCTTGTGCGCGTCGTCGATCTTTTCGTCGACGAACTGGATCTGGCGGAACTCGGCTTCGTCCGATCGGCTGCGGCACGCACGGGTCGGCCGGGGTATCACCCGGCCGTGCTGCTCAAGCTGTTCATCTACGGGTACCTGAACCGCATCCCGTCGAGCCGCCGACTGGCCGGGAGGCCGGCCGCAACGTCGAGGTGATGTGGCTGACCGGCAAGCTGGTGCCCGACCACAAGACCATCGCCGACTTCCGGCGCGACAATGCAGCTGCCATCCGCACGACCTGCGCGCAATTCGTCGAACTCTGCCGCCGGATCGGCGTGCTGAAGGGCGACTGCGTCGCCATCGACGGGAGCAAGTTCAAGGCGGTCAACAACCGCGACAGGAACTTCACCAAGGGCAAGATCGCCAGCCGGCTGACCCATCTCGAAGCGGATGTCGCGCGCTACATCAATGAGATGGTCCGGATCGACCGGCAGGAGGAGGGCGAGGCGCGGGCGGAGAAGGTTGCCCATCTCGCCCGCCGCTACGGCCGCATCCGGCGGGAAATCGAGCGGCTGAAGGCGATGGACAAGGCCTTGGCCGACGCACCGGACGGGCAGATCTCGCTGACTGATCCTGATGCCCGTGCGATGGCGACCAGTGCCAGGAACAGCGGCCTGGTCGGATACAACGCGCAGTGCGCGGTCGATGCCGAGACGCACCTGATTGTCACCCATGATGTCACCAACCACGGCTTCGACCGCGACCAGCTGAGCCCGATGGCGACGGCGGCCAGGGAGGCTCTTGGTCACGACGACCTGCACGCAATCGCTGACAAGGGCTATTTCAGCGGCACCGAGATCCTCGCCTGCCATGAGGCCGGCATCACCACGACCGTGCCGCGGCCCCTGACCTCCGGCAACGAGGCCAAGGGCATGTTCGTGAAGAGGGACTTTCTCTACGACCCGGAGCGCGACATCTACACCTGCCCGGCCGGCAACGGGTTGACCTACCGCGGCACCCGCGAGGAAGGCGGCCTGCAGGTCCGCCGATACTGGGTCAACGACTGCCAGACCTGTCCCATCCAGCGCCGCTGCAAGAGCGGCACGGAGCGGCGGATCACCCGTTGGGAGCACGAGCACCTGATCGACGCGATGCGGGAACGCCTCGCCCGCGATCCCGACCCGATGACGCTCCGGCGCTGCACGGTCGAGCATGTCTTCGGCACCCTCAAGGCCTGGATGGGCACGACCCATTTCCTGACGCGGCGTCTGAAGAACGTCCGGACGGAGATGGCGCTGAACGTCCTGGCTTACAACATGAAGCGGATGATCTCGTTGATCGGTGCCCGGCGCCTGATGGAGGCGATTCCCGGCTGATCGGCGGAAACGAGCGCCGCTATTTGCAACGAGGAGCCCCACGCGGCTCCTGCCGCCGCCGAACCATCCCCCAGATCCGCTTGCCGGAAATCCCACCCTACAGGGCGCAGGGCCGTTCCTAACGAACGTCAGGCCGGGAGTTTCCACACAGCCTCGGCCGATCCCGTCCAGCGTTACGCCATCACCGACATCCGCGAGCCGGTGTTCCGTATGCTTGTCGATGCTCTCGATTTTTGCCTCGAGGACACGGGCGACGGGACCGACCCGAGCTTCGACCACGAAGCCGCCGCCGAGCTGACCGCCATCCTCCAGCAGGCGCGGGAGGCGCTCGGTCAATGACCGACGTCACTCCCGCCGACATCGAGACCATTGCCAACGCCATCATTGCGGCCATGCCTGCGCAGGTGGATCAGACGCTCTTCGGCGGATCCGTTGGTGCGGCCGCCATGGTTTGCGCCGGCGGCGACCGTCTGGCCGGTACGGCACGGCATGGACACCGATCAGGCCCGCGGCCGTCGCGGGGTTGAAGCCTGCGGTCTCGCCGCGGTTGTAGCGGTTCCAGGGGCGGATGAAGGTCACGATGGTCTTCATGGATCTCTCCGGTAGATGAATGTGGTTCGGCCCCGGGGAGCGCCGGGGCCGAGGAGGGAGGCGGAGGAGGAGAGGCGGTCGTGAGGCGGTCCGGGGCGTCAGAGGGTCCAGCCCGAGGCGTTGAAGCCGGCGAAGGCCTCGTCATGGGCGAGCGCGAAGTCGTGCTCGGAGATCGCCCGCATGAGGGTCAGGTTCGTTCTGGAAGGCCGAGACGGTGGCCCCGCTGCCGTCGACGAAGGAGGCGTCGGTCGAGGAGCCCACGACGAGCGCCATGCTGTCGCCGATCATCGCCTCGTCGAACCGGATCGGAGGCCACGGCGGGCACGACATCGGCACCGGCGGCACCCGTCCCGCTCCCGCCGCCCGCGCCATCGCCCTGCGCCGCAGCTGCCTGCGCAGCCTCCACGGCCGCCGCGCGGGTCACGGCGGCATCGGCCCTGGCGAAGGCAGCTTCCGCGGCGGCGAAGGCCGCGGTCTCGGTCTCGAGGGCGGCGGCGTCCGGCGTCTCGGCCGCCTCGAGCGCGCCGATGCGGGCGGCCACCGCGGCCATCGTGTCGGCCGCGGCCTTCCGGGCGCGGCGCAGGTCGTCGAGGTTCTGTCGTGCCATGGGATCCTCTCTTGGCAGGGCTGCATCCGCGCAGCCGAACGGCCCCGCCACGGGCGGGGGATGGGAATGGGTGAAGGGGAGGGTGGAGACTGGCAGCGGCCCCGCGGCTGCGGGCGGCTCGGCTCAGGTCAGAGGTGGGTCAGGTGCCGACCGGTTGCGGCGAATGGCCGAGGAGCGCGATGACCTAGCCCGGAGGGCCACGTCCTTCCGCGCCCATGGCCGCCGTTGAAGCAAATTCCCTGTGAAGCTATAGGAAAGCCATCACAGAAGGAGATCCATGCACAGAGGAATCGATTGAACCGCATCTGGCGGTATCGCTCGGCACCTGAGTGCCGATCCTTTTTGCATGCCTTCGTTGGAGTTCTCATGGAGACCCTGAACACAGTGATCCGGCCGTATGATGCGGCAACGGATCTCAAGAGACTGTCCGATATCTGGTTCGACGCGTCGTTGAAGGCGCATTCCTTCATCGGGCAGGCGAGACTGGTGGAGCAACGCCAGCTGATCGAGGAAGAATACCTGCCAAGAGCAGAGACCTGGGTTGCTTGCCATGGAAGGGAAGCTGTCGGCTTCATCAGCCTGCTGGGCAGTTTCATCGGCGGGATATTCATCGCACCTGACCGGCAGGGCATGGGTGTGGGGCGCAAGCTGATTTCCCATGCCCTCGACCGGCATGGGGAACTTTCCCTTGAGGTCTATACTGCGAACGAGCAGGCCGTGCGCTTCTACACCTCGCTCGGCTTTCGCGAGGTGTCCCGGCGCGATGTGGATGATTTCGGTTATCCGTTCCCGAACGCGGCTTTGCACCTGAAAGCCTGAGGGCTGACCGGGCAGAATTTCTGCCCGGTCCACCAATACTCATCGAAGCAGGACATCCTCGTCAGTTCTGCCCGTAGCCGAGTCCCTTCCGCAGGCATTCTCCCCTGCAGGAGGAACAGTTGCTCGGGCAGGATGGAGGGACGTGCCGATCAGCTCCGCGCGACCGCCTTTGCCGCGGCGGCGCGGGCGGCGAAGGCGCGGCTGGGGCTGCGGGACTTCGGCGCGGTGCGGGCGGTGAGGCGGGCGTAGAAGGCGGCGCGGGTCTCGGTGCGGTCGGCGAGGCCGCGGCGGATGGCCTCGGCGGCGCGGAAGGCGGCGGCGCCGTCCTGCGGATCGTCGGTGACGCTGAGGCGCGCGGCGAGCTCGGCCGCGGGGATGGCGTGGAAGGCGGCCTCGGCCTCGTCGAGGCTGCGCTGGAGCTCGGCGCGGCCGGCTTCGGTCGAGGCGTCGGGGCGCTTGGTGCGGGCATGGCGGGAGCTCATCTCGAAGATCTGCGCGCCGTTGGCGCCGGGCTGGACGTGGGCCGCGGCGGTCAGGGCCACACCGATGGAGCCCGCGACGGCGCCGGGCGTCATCACGATCTCGGTGGCCTGGGAGGCGAACCAATAGGCCGCCGAGGCTGCGAGCGGCGAGACGAGGGCATGGACCGGCTTCACGACCGCCGCGGCGGCGATGGTCTCGGCCGCGGCCTCGATATCGGCGCCGGGTTCAGCCGGTCGCCGCCTTCGATCCGATCGTAGCCGTCGATGCGCCGCGCCTCGTTCGGGGTCAGGATCGGGCCGCCCACCGCCATGGCGAGCGCCTCGTAGCGCTCGCGCGTCGTGGGCCGAAGCAGGGCGCCGAAGTCATGTTTGAGGTAGAATCCGGCCCGGCGCTCGGCCTCGGTGAGCACCCCGAGCGCAAGCTGGTCCTCGACCTGCTTCGCCCAATGGAGGAGGCAGTCGGTCAGATATGTGCCCTGGACCTGCGCGCTTCCTTCCTGGGCGCTTCCGTGGGAGGAGGAGCGCGAGGCGGTGCGCGCGGCGGTGATGGCCACGGCCGGCTTCACCCTGCTTGAGACGAGCTACGGGAAGGCGCGGTCGGTGAAGGGTCTCTCGAACTTCATCACCGCTGCCGCGGCCGAGGCGGGGATCGAGGGGCGCACGCCGCACGGCTTGCGCAAATTCCGGCTCACGGCCATCGCGGAAGCGGGCGGTCCTGCCCATGCGATCATGGCCTGGGGCGGGCATGCGAGCCTCTCGGAGGCCGAGGCTTAGACCCGCGCGGCCAGCCGGCGCGGCCTCGTGATGGGGCTGGAACAGGAACAGAACGATGTAAACGGCCCCGCGAATTCCTGTAAACGCGCCAATTAGGCGCGCCATTTCAACGGCTTGCGGGAGACATGGTGACCCCGGCAGGACTTGAACCTGCAACCTATCCCTTAGGAGGGGATCGCTCTATCCGTTGAGCTACGGGGCCGGCTGCCACTCGGGCTCGACCTTAATGGAGCCATTCGCAGCCCGTTGCAAGCCACGAGGGCGCAGGAGAGGGGAGACTGTGGGGAGGGAGAGCTGGGGGAGTGACTCTTGGCCCACCACTCCCCCATGGGTCCGTCGCGTCCGTCTTGGAGAGCTTGCACGACGCTCAGGATCAACCGGGCCGATGTTCTCGGCCGTTAACGCTAACATGCCACAGGAAGAGCCCTTGGACAAGCCCCCCTTTGGCGCTAACAAGAAAAGGTAAGATCATTGCACGAGAGATGTTTCCGTGGCCAAAGAGCCGGCTTCCGCCCCGCAGCGGCGTCCCCTGACCTTGCGCGACGTCTCGGATGCCTCGGGGGTGTCCGAGATGACCGTCAGCCGGGTGCTGCGCAATCGTGGCGACGTGTCGGGCGCCACGCGCGAGCGGGTGCTCGCCGCCGCGCGCGAGCTGGGATATGTGCCCAACCGCATTGCCGGCGCCCTGGCCAGCCAGCGGGTGAATCTCGTGGCGGTCATCATCCCGTCGCTGTCCAACATGGTCTTCCCCGAGGTGCTGACCGGCGTGTCGGAGGTGCTCGAGGATACCGGGCTCCAGCCGGTCGTGGGGGTCACCAACTACTCGCCCGAGCGTGAGGAGAAGGTCCTCTACGAGATGCTCTCGTGGCGGCCTTCGGGCATCATCATCGCCGGGCTCGAGCGGAGCCCCGCCGCGCGGGCGATGCTCGAGAATGCGGGCATCCCGATCGTCGAGATCATGGATGTGGACGGAACACCGGTGGACAATGCGGTGGGCATTTCGCACCGCCGCGCCGGCCGGCACATTGCCGAGGCGATCATTGCGGCCGGATACCGGCGGATCGGCTTCCTCGGAACGATGATGCCGCATGATCACCGGGCCCGGAAGCGGCTCGAGGGCTTCGAGGAGGCGCTGGCCGCCGCCGGACTGCATGTCGAAGACCGCGAGTTCTACTCGGGCGGGTCGGCCCTGCTCAAGGGGCGCGAGATGACCGAAGCCATTCTCGCACGCTCGCCGGATCTCGATTTCCTCTATTACTCCAATGACATGATCGGGGCCGGTGGGCTCTTGTGGTGCCTGCACCACGGCATCGATGTGCCGGCAAAGGTTGGGCTCGCCGGCTTCAACGGGGTGGAACTGGTGCAGGGCCTGCCTTGCCACCTGGCGACCATGGATGCCTGCCGGCTCGAGATCGGGCGCAAGGCCGCGGAGATCGTGGCGGGCAAGCGCCTGGATGGCGTCACCTCGGGGCTCGTGATCGAACTCGAGCCCAAGCTCGAGCCCGGGGACACGATCCGCAGGGTCTGACGCGGGTCAGGTGAGGATCGTCACCGAAAGGCAGGCCAGCACGACGGCTGTCAGCGGGATGCGCAGCCGCATCCACCACTCGGGTGCGAGGCCGTGGCTCCAGAAGTTCCAGTCGAGAGCGAGGAGACCCGCGAACCCGGTCGCGAGATAGATCGCCGAGGAGGTCGGCCCGCCGCCCACGAAAAAGAAGGCCCAGAGCGCGGGAATCACCGACAGCGCGTAGCCGGTGAAGGCTTCGCGCCCGCTCGTCCTCGTGGCAAAGCCCCAGAGCACGCCCGACATGAACGACAGGATCACCGTTCCGTAAGCGAGGCCCGCATAGGGCCCCACGAATCGCGGACCGAGGGTTCGGGCGCCCCAGTCGGCCAGATCGGGCTGGAGTTCGGTGGCGGCGCTCCAGACAAAGGGGATGAGCCCGGCCAGTCCGAGGAGCAGGGCCGAGCGGGGGACGCGCGTCATCCGTTCCCGCCCCCGGCTCACGGAGTTTCGGCGGCTTCGCGCAGGATGCGCGGCACCTTGAACTCGACCCGCTCCTTCACGGTCTCGACCAGCTCGACCGTCGTGTCGAACCGCTCGCGGAAGGCCGCGATCACCTCGTCCACCAGCACTTCGGGCGCCGAGGCGCCTGCGGCAACCCCCACGGCCGTCACCCCCTGAAGCGAGTCCCAGTCGATCTCGGTCGCCCGCTGCACGAGCTGCGCCACGCGGCAGCCGGCCGCGCGCCCGACCTCGACCAGACGCCGGGAGTTCGACGAGTTCGGCGCGCCAATCACGAGGAGGGCCTCGATCCGGTCCGAAAGCGCCTTGACCGCTCCCTGACGGTTGGTGGTCGCGTAGCAGATGTCTTCCTTGCGCGGGATGTTGATGGCCGGGAAACGCTCGCGCAGCGCCGCCACGATCGCCGCCGTGTCGTCGATCGACAGCGTCGTCTGGGTGATGTAGGCCAACCGCCCGGGGTCGCGCACCTCTAGCCCCGCCACATCCTCGACCGTCTCGACCAGCAGCACCTCGCCTTCGGGAAGCTGGCCCATCGTCCCGATCGTCTCGGGGTGGCCGGCGTGCCCGATCATGATCATCTGCAGGCCGTTCTCATGGTGGCGCTCGGCCTCGAGATGGACCTTGCTGACCAGCGGGCAGGTGGCGTCGACATAGACCATGTTGCGCCGCTCGGCCTCGGCCGGGACCGACTTGGGCACACCATGCGCCGAGAAGATCACCGGGCGGTCCGTCGGCGCCTCGTCGAGCTCCTCGACGAAGACGGCGCCCATGTCGCGCAGCCGATCCACGACGAACTTGTTGTGGACGATCTCATGGCGGACATAGACCGGCGCCCCCCATTTCTCGAGCGCCATCTCGACAATCTTGATCGCGCGATCCACGCCCGCGCAGAAGCCGCGCGGCGCGGCCAGATAGAGGGTGAGGGGGGGCTTGGTCATGGCCGGCTCTCTTCGTCCTGTGCAGCCCAGACCTAGTCCGATCGGGCGCTCAGGTCCAGCCCCGGCCGGGTGGCCGCCTCAGGATGCCGCATGGACCGGCCGGCGCGCCGCCCGCGCGCGCCGACAGGTCACTTGGCTTCGACGGCGATCTCTTCACGCTCTATCCGCGGCTCTCGCGGGGGGCGGCCGATCACCTCGCGCAGCTCGTCCAGTTCGATGAAATTGTCGGCCTGACGGCGCAACTCGTCGGCGATCATCGGCGGCTGACTGCGGATGGTCGAGACCACCGAAACGCGCACGCCCTGCCGCTGCAGGCTCTCGACCAGCGGCCGGAAATCGCCGTCGCCCGAGAAGAGCACGATGTGGTCCACGCGCGGCGCGAGTTCCATGGCATCGACCGTAAGCTCGATGTCCATGTTGCCCTTGACCTTGCGTCGCCCCTGGCTGTCCGTGTATTCCTTGGCCGGTTTCGTCACCATGGTGAAGCCGTTGTAGTGCAGCCAGTCCACCAGCGGCCGGATGGGCGAGTAATCGTCGTTCTCGAGAAGTGCGGTGTAGTAGAATGCCCGCAGCAGCTTGCCGCGGCGCATGAACTCCTGGCGCAGCAGCTTGTAATCTATGTCGAAACCCAGCGCCTTGGCGGCGGCATAGAGGTTCGAACCGTCGATGAACAGCGCCAGCCGTTCGTCCTTGTAGAACATTATCCTTGTCCCCTGCGAGAACCCTTGCCCCGGTCAATCTGCTGTCTTCGAGAATAGATTTCGGCTAGCAAAAATCGACAAGGGGTCGGATATCAGTGTAATACATCTACCGGCAAGCGGGCCTCATCAGAAACTTATACCATTGGACAGGCCACCTGGAAAGCAAGCTCTGGTTGCACTCGGCTCAAACATGCCGTTTGCGGGAAGGTTCCCCGAGGGAACCGTTCGCGATGCGATTGCTGCGGTCGCAAAGGCGTTTGGTGCCAATTTTCAAGCCAGCAGACTCTATCTTACCCCTTTTTTTCCTGCAGGTGACGCACCGGATTTTGTCAATGCGGCCATGACACTGCACCTATCGGATGAAGTGGGTCCAGAGGCGGTTCTGCGCCGCCTGCATGAGGTTGAGGCGGATTTCGGCCGATCGCGGTCGAGGCGGTGGGCGAGCCGCACCCTCGACCTCGATCTGATCGCGCTGGGTGATTCGGTCTGGCCCGACGCCGACACGCAGGGGCTGTGGAGAAACCTGCCCCCTGAAGACCAGGCCCGGCGGGTGCCCGATGGCCTGATCCTCCCCCATCCCCGGCTTCAGGATCGCGCCTTCGTCCTCGTGCCGCTCGCCGATGTGGCGCCGGAATGGCGTCATCCGCTGCTGGGCCGCACCGTCCTCGAGATGCTGGCGGCGCTTCCCGCGGCCGAGCGGGCGGCGGTGGTGCCGCTCGAGGCCTGAGGAGCGGGAATCCGCCCTTGTCAAGAGGCCGGGCGACCGTTACATAGGCCGCTCCATGCCCCCTGTCCGAAACGGAGACTCCCATGGCCCGCGTGACGGTTGAAGACTGCGTTGACAAGGTCCCGAACCGGTTCGAACTGGTGATGCTGGCCGCCCATCGCGCACGCGAGATCGCCTCGGGTTCGGCCCTGACGATCGACCGCGACAACGACAAGAACCCGGTCGTGGCCCTGCGCGAGATCGCGGAGGAAACCCAGAGCGCCGAGTCGCTGCGCGAGCGGATGATCGAAAGCCACCAGACCCAGATCGAGGTGGACGAACCGGAAGAGGATCAGATGGCGCTGCTCATGGGCAGCGAGGTCGATCGCCCGGTGCAGGACGACATGTCCGAGGAAAAGCTGCTGCGCGCCCTGATGGAAGCGCAGGGGCAGAACTGATTACGTGGTGAATCTGTTGCGGCCGGGGCCATGATCGACGTCGAAGACCTGATCGCCCTGGTCCGCAATTACAACCCGCGCACCAATGCCGACCTCATTCGCCGGGCCTATGCCTATGGCCGGCAGATGCACGAGGGCCAGTTCCGCCACTCGGGCGAGCCCTATTTCACCCATCCCGTCGCCGTCGCCGCCATTCTGACCGAGCAGCGGCTGGATGATGCGACGATCGTGACCGCGCTGCTGCACGACACGATCGAGGACACCAAGTCCACCTACACGGAGGTTGCGCGTCTTTTCGGCGAGGACATCGCCGAACTGGTGAACGGCGTGACCAAGCTCACCAATCTCGAACTGTCCTCGGCGCAGTCGAAGCAGGCCGAGAACTTCCGCAAGCTGTTCATGGCGATGTCCAAGGACCTGCGGGTGATCCTCGTCAAGCTTGCCGACCGTCTGCACAACATGCGCACGATCAAGTCGATGCGCCCCGAGAAGCAGGCCCAGAAGGCGCGCGAGACGATGGAGATCTTCGCCCCTCTCGCTGGCCGCATGGGCATGCAGTGGATGCGCGAGGAGTTGGAAGACCTCGCCTTCCGCGTGCTGAACCCCGAGGCGCGCAACTCGATCATCCGCCGCTTCATCACGCTGCAGCGCGAGACGGGCGACGTGGTCCACAAGATCACCGCCGACATCCGGCTGGAGCTGGAAAAGGCCCAGATCGAGGCCGACGTCTATGGCCGCGCCAAGAAGCCCTATTCGATCTGGCGCAAGATGCAGGAGAAGGACCTCGCCTTCTCGCGGCTGTCGGACATCTACGGCTTCCGCGTGATCTGCAAGGACGTGGCCGACTGTTACCGCATCCTCGGCGTGATCCACCAGCGGTGGCGCGCGGTGCCGGGGCGGTTCAAGGACTATGTGAGCCAGCCGAAGTCGAACGGCTACCGCTCGATCCACACGACGGTCTCGGGGCGCGACGGCAAGCGGGTCGAGGTGCAGATCCGCACCCGCCAGATGCACGAGGTGGCCGAGGCGGGCGTCGCGGCGCACTGGAGCTACCGCGAGGGTGTGCGGGTCCACAACCCCTTCGCCGTCGATCCCGCCAAGTGGATCGCGAGCCTGACGGAACGGCTCGACGAGGACGACCACGACGAGTTCATGGAGAACGTGAAGCTCGAGATGTACACCGACCAGGTGTTCTGCTTCACGCCCAAGGGCGACGTGATCCAGCTGCCTCGGGGGGCGACGCCGCTGGATTTTGCCTATGCCATCCATACAAGGATCGGCCATTCCACGGTCTCGGCCAAGATCGACGGCATCCGCGTGCCGCTCTGGACGCGGCTGAAGAACGGCCAGTCCGTCGAGATCATCACCGCCGAGGGCCAGCGTCCGCAGGCCTCCTGGATCGACATCGCCACGACGGGCCGGGCCAAGGCCGCGATCCGCCGCAGCCTGCGCGAGGAAGACCGGGGCCGCTTCGTCAAGCTGGGGCAGGAGCTGGCCCGCGCGGCCTTCGATCATGTGGGCCGCAAGGCGACCGACAAGGCGCTCAGGACCGCGGCCAAGATGCTCGGACTGCCGGACGAGACCGAGCTTCTGGCGCAGCTCGGTTCGGCCGAGCTGACGGCGCGCAAGGTGGTCGAGACCCTCTATCCCGAACTCGCGCGCTCGAGCGGCCCCGAGGTGGATGTGCGGCGGCCCGTCGTGGGCCTGTCCGACGACCAGCAGTTCCGTCGGGCGAAATGCTGTCAGCCGGTGCCCGGCGAGCGGATCGTGGGCATCACCTACCGCGGGCAGGGCGTGGTCATCCATGCCATCGACTGCCCCGCGCTGGAGGAGTTCGAAGAGCAACCGTCGCGCTGGATCGACCTGCACTGGCACACCGGCCGCCATGCGGCGGTGCATACCGTGACGCTCGATCTGACCATATCCAACGACGCGGGCGTGCTTGGCCGGATCTGCACCTTGATCGGCGAGCAGAAGGCCAATATCTCCGACCTGAGGTTCACGGATCGCAAGCCCGACTTCTACCGTCTTCTGGTTGATGTGGATCTGCGCGACGTCGAGCATCTGCATACGCTGATGACGGCTCTCGAGGCCGAAACGGACGTGGCGCAGATCACGAGGCACCGCGATCTGAGCAGGAAACCCTGACCGGGGACGAGGCACGTTTTGGTCTTCAAGCGACGCACTCCACGCACATGGCGGCAGCTTGCGCAGGAGGCCGTCTGGCCCCGCGGCGGCTGGTCGCGCGCCGCGCAATATGTCAAGCACCGTCTGACGCGCCTGCCCGACGAGCCGCATCGCATCGCGCGCGGCGTCTTCGCCGGGGTCTTCATCTCGTTCACGCCGCTCTTCGGCTTTCACTTCGTCGGAGCGGCGCTGCTCGCGTGGATCCTGCGCGGCAATATTCTCGCGGCCCTGCTGGCGACCTTCGTCGGCAACCCGGTCACCATGCCGCTGATCGCCTTCGGTTCGGTCGAGATCGGCCACTGGATGCTTGGCATCGACGCGCCGCTGACGATGGTTAACATCTTCAAGGCCTTTTCGGACGCCGGGACAGAACTGTGGGCGAACTTCCTGGCCATCTTCACCGAAGATGTGGCGCATTGGCGCAACCTCGCGCGGTTCTTTGAGACGATCTATCTTCCCTATCTCGTCGGCGGGATCCTTCCGGGGCTCGTCACGGGCTTCGGCTTCTACTATCTCACCATCCCCGTGATCCGCGCCTACCAGAAGCTGCGTTCCATGAAGGCCGAGGCCCGCCGGGCCCGCCTGCGCCGCCGTGGCCTCTCGGAGGCAGATGACGGCGAGGCCGGAAGCCAATAGGATGGGCAGGACAATCTGGCAACGGGCGGATGAGGAATGAGAGCTTTGGGTCGGCTGCGGCTTGGCGTGAACATCGACCATGTGGCGACGGTGCGCAACGCGCGCGGGACCGCCTATCCTGATCCGCTGCGCGCGGCGCTGCTGGCCGAGGCTGCCGGGGCGGACGGAATCACCGCGCACCTGCGCGAGGATCGCCGCCACATCCGCGACGAGGACATCACCGCGCTCATGCAGGGGCTGCGCGTGCCGCTGAACCTCGAGATGGCCACCACACCCGAGATGCAGGCGATCGCGCTGCGCCACAAGCCGCACGCGGTCTGCCTCGTGCCCGAGCGGCGCGAGGAACGCACGACCGAGGGCGGGATCGACGTGGCCGGCGACATCCCCCGCCTGACCGATTTCGTGGCGCCCCTGCGCGAGGCGGGCTGCCGCGTCTCGATGTTCATCGGCCATGACGTGCGCCAGATCGAGGCCTCGGCCGGGATCGGCGCCGCGGTGGTGGAACTGCACACCGGCCATTACTGCGATCTCATGGCCGAGGGGCGCAGCGCCGAAGCCGCCCGCGAGCTCGAGGCCCTGCGCGAAGGGGCGGCGCTGGCTCATTCGCTGGGTCTCGAGGTCCATGCCGGCCACGGGATCAGCTACGACACGGTGGCCGAGATCGCGGCCTTCCCGCAGGTGATGGAGCTGAACATCGGCCATTTCCTGATCGGTGAGGCGATTTTCCGCGGCCTCGGCAGCGCGATCGAGGGGATGCGGCGGCGAATGGACGCGGCACGCGAGGCGATGGCTTGAGCCTGCCGGAGCGAACTGCGGCATGATCCTCGGCATCGGCACCGACCTCGCCAACATCGAGCGGGTGGAGAAGACGCTGGCCCGCTTCGGCGACAGGTTCCGCAACCGCGTCTTCACACCGCTCGAACAGGCCAGAGCCGAGCGGCGGGCGGATGTGGCGGGTACCTATGCCAAGCGGTGGGCGGCCAAGGAGGCCTGTTCCAAGGCGCTCGGCACGGGCCTGCGCATGGGCATTGCCTGGAAGGACATGAGCGTGGCGAACCTCGTTACCGGGCAGCCTGTCATGGAGCTGACCGGCTGGGCGGCCGAGCGGCTGGCCGCCATGACCCCTCCGGGGCACGAGGCGATCGTGCATGTCAGCCTTACGGACGATCATCCCTGGGCGCAGGCCTTCGTGGTGATCGAGGCCCGGCCGCTGGCAGCCCCGCCAGCTTGACTCATCCCGCACCGGCGCGCATGAAGCGCCGGATTGGGCAGCCGGCCCGCAAACAGACAGGCAGAGACCATGGCGAGCAAGGCGAAAACCGAAGGCGGCATCCTCGAGACGATCAAGACAGTCGTCTATGCGCTGCTGATCGCGGGCGTGTTCCGCACGCTCTTCTTCCAGCCCTTCTGGATCCCGTCGGGGTCGATGAAGGACACGCTGCTGATCGGCGACTTTCTCTTCGTCAACAAGATGGCCTATGGCTATTCGCAATATTCCTGCCCCTTCGGCCTCTGCCCCTTTTCGGGCCGCATCCTCTCGTCCGAGCCCGAGCGCGGCGATGTGGTGGTCTTCCGCCACCCGGTGAACGGCTCGGATTTCATCAAGCGGCTGATCGGCCTGCCGGGCGACACGGTGCAGATGAGGAACGGCGTTCTCTTCCTGAACGGTCAGGAAGTCCCGCAAGAGCCCGTCGGGACCTTCGACGAGGTCTATGAGCAGCAGGGCCCGATGGGCAACCTGCCGCGCTGCGAGAACGGCCCCGTGGGCGAGGGCGGCATCTGCACCAAGAGCCGCTTCTCCGAGACCCTGCCCGGCGGCCGCACCCATCATGTGCTGAACATCGACACCAACGGCTTCGGCGACAACACCGACGTCTTCACCGTGCCCGCCGGCCATTACTTCTTCATGGGCGACAACCGCGACAACAGCCAGGACAGCCGCTACGGCCAGGCGGTGGGTGGCGTGGGCTTCGTTCCGGCCGAGAACCTGATCGGCCGCGCGGACCGGATCATGTTCTCTTCGGCCGGCCGCTCGATGCTCTATTTCTGGACCTGGCGGGCCGACCGCTTCTTCAAGGCGATCGAGTGAAACTCTCCACGGATCTCCGGGCCTTCGAGAGCCGGATCGGGCACGAGTTCCGCGAGCCCGATCGGCTGCTGCGCGCGGTCACCCACGCCTCGCTCTCGTCCGCGACCCGGCCCGACAACCAGCGGCTCGAGTTTCTGGGCGACCGGGTGCTCGGCCTCGTGATGGCCGAGGCGCTGCTCGCCGCCGACAAGGCCGCGACCGAAGGTCAGCTCGCCCCTCGCTTCAACGCGCTCGTGCGCAAGGAAACCTGTGCGGCGGTCGCGCGCGAGGTGGGCCTGGGCGACGTGCTGAAGCTCGGCCGGTCCGAGATGATGTCGGGCGGGCGCCGGAAGGAGGCCCTTCTGGGCGATGCCCTGGAAGCGGTGATCGCTGCGGTCTATCTCGATGCGGGGTTCGAGGCCGCGCGCCGGCTGGTGCTTCGGCTCTGGGGCGAGCGGATCGCGCAGGTCGAGGCCGACGCCCGCGACGCCAAGACGGCGCTTCAGGAATGGGCGCAGGCGCGCGGCCTGCCGCCGCCGTGCTATGAGGCCGTCGATCGGTCGGGGCCCGATCACGCTCCGATCTTCACGGTCGAGGTGCGGTTGGGCAACGGCGAGACGGAACGTTCGGCGGCCGGCACCAAGCGCGTGGCGGAACAGGCGGCGGCGCGGGCGCTTCTCGCGCGGATGGAGGCGAGAGATGACTGACACCACCCGCGCAGGCTTCGTGGCCCTGATCGGCGAGCCGAACGCCGGCAAATCCACCCTTCTGAACCGCATGGTCGGGGCCAAGGTCTCGATCGTGACCCACAAGGTCCAGACCACCCGCGCCCGCATCCGCGGCGTCGCGATGGAAGGCGAGACGCAGATCGTCTTCGTGGACACGCCCGGCCTCTTCCGCCCGCGCCGGCGGCTCGACCGGGCGATGGTCGCCGCCGCCTGGGGCGGGGCGGCGGATGCCGACGTGATCGTGCTGCTGGTCGAGGCGCACCGCGGCCTGACCGAGGGCACGCAGGCCATCATCGACGCGATGCGCGACCGCATCCCGCAGGGTCAGGCGGTGGCGCTCGCCATCAACAAGATCGACCGCGTGAAGGCCGAGGTGCTGCTGGGCCTCGCGCAGGAGTTGAACGCAGCCTTCCCCTTCGCCGAAACCTTCATGATCTCGGCCGAGAAGGGATATGGCGTGGACAAGCTGCGCCAGTGGCTGGCGGGCGTCCTGCCCGAAGGCCCCTGGTTCTACCCCGAGGATCAGATCGCCGATGTGCCGATGCGGGCCATCGCCGCCGAGATCACCCGCGAGAAGCTGACCCTGCGGCTGCACGAGGAGCTGCCCTACCAGCTCACCGTCGAGACCGAGGCCTGGGAGGATCGCCCCGATGGCTCGACCCGGATCGACCAGGTGGTCTATGTCGCGCGTGACGGGCACAAGGGCATCGTGCTCGGCAACAAGGGCGAGACGATCAAGCAGATCGGTCAGGCGGCCCGCGCCGAGATCGCGGCCTTCCTCGAACGCCCCGTGCATCTCTTCCTGCAGGTGAAGGTGCGGCCGAACTGGCTGGAAGAGCCCGAGCGCTATTCCGAGATGGGCCTCGACTTCAAGGACGGAGATTGACGCCGCGGCTGACGGCCGACTTCTGGGTCCGCGCCTATCTGGCGCGTCTGCGGCTGGCCGACATTCCCGCCTACGTCACCGCGAAAGGCGACGCGACCGCCGGCACCGTGCTGGTGAAATGCGCGACGCTGGACGGTCAGGCGCGGGCGTGGCACCGCTCGTTCGACCTGATGACGGGGGAGCGGACCTGGGTGGCGCTGGCCGAGGGCTCCGAGGCCGATGTGGACGCCTCGATCGCGCGGCAGCGGCGCTTCGACCCCGACCTCTGGGTGATCGAGATCGAGGACCGGCAGGGCCGCACTCTGCTGGATCAGCCGGGGCTTGCCGACTGAGCCGCCCGGCGGGATAGTGGCGTCATGCTGGAATGGCGGGACGAGGGCGCGCTTCTGTCGGTGCGCCGCCACGGCGAGAGCGCCGCGATCATCGAGGTCTTCACGGCCGCCCACGGCCGCCACCTGGGCGTGGTGCGCGGGGGTGCCTCGCGCCGGCACGCGCCGGTGTTGCAACCGGGGGCGCAGCTTGATCTGACGTGGAAGGCGCGGCTCGACGACCATATGGGCGCCTTCACGGTCGAGCCGCTGCGGGCGCGCACGGGGATCTTTGGCGATCGGCTGGCGCTGGCGGGGCTGAACGCGATCTGCGCCATGCTGCATGTGGTGCTGCCCGAGCGCGAGCCGCATGTCGGCCTCTGGCGCGAAAGCATCGAACTGATGGATGCGCTTGCGGCGCCGGGCTGGCCCGCGGCCTATCTGCGCTGGGAGATGCGGCTTCTGGAGGAGGCGGGCTTCGGCCTGGACCTGACCCGCTGCGCCGTGACCGGCAGCCGCGAGGATCTGGCCTTTGTCAGCCCCAAGACGGGCCGCGCCGTCGGTCGCGCGGCGGCGGGCGACTGGGCAGATCGGCTGTTTCCGTTGCCACTGGCGCTGTTGGGGCAGGGGCCGGCATCAAACCCGGAGGTGCGGCAGGGCTTGGCCATCACCGGCCATTTCCTCGCGCGCGAACTGCCGCTGGCGGGCCGGCCGCTGCCCGAGGCGCGGGCGAGGCTGATCGACCTCCTCGCCCGCGGCTGATGTCATTCACGAAGCGCGAATGGCGGGCGCGCTCAGTCGAGCAGGCGCCGCGCGATCACCTGCGCCTGGATCTCGGCCGCGCCCTCGAAGATGTTGAGGATCCGCGCATCGCAGAGGATGCGGCTGACCTGATATTCCAGCGCAAAGCCGTTGCCGCCGTGGATCTGCAGCGCGTTGTCGGCCGAGGCCCAGGCCACGCGGGCGCCGAGCAGCTTCGCCATCCCGGCCTCAAGGTCACAGCGCTGGCCGTGGTCCTTCTCCCATGCCGAGAAATAGGTGAGCTGCCGCGCCACCATGATCTCGACCGCCATCATGGCGAGCTTGCCGGCCACGCGCGGGAACTCGATCAGCGACTTGCCGAACTGCTTGCGGTCCTCCGCATATTGCATCCCCACTTCCAGCGCGCTCTGCGCCACGCCGATGGCTCGGGCGGCGGTCTGGATGCGGGCGCTTTCGAAGGTCTGCATCAGCTGCTTGAAGCCCTGCCCCTCGACCCCGCCCAGCAGGTTCGCGCCCTTCACGCGGAAGCCGTCGAAGCCGATTTCATATTCCTTCATGCCGCGGTAGCCGAGCACCTCGATCTCGCCGCCGGTCATGCCGGGGGTGGGGAAGGGGTTCTCGTCGGTGCCGGGCATCTTCTCGGCGAGGAACATCGACAGGCCCCGGTAGTCGGTCGTCTCGGGGTCGGTGCGGGCCAGCAGCGTCATCACATGGGTGCGCGCGGCGTGGGTGATCCAGGTCTTGTTGCCGTTCACCACCCAGTCATCGCCCTCCTTCACCGCCCGGGTGCGCAGGCTGCCAAGGTCCGAGCCGGTGTTCGGTTCGGTGAAGACCGCGGTGGGCAGGATCTCGGCGCTCGCGATCTTCGGCAGCCATTCCGCCTTCTGTTCCGGTGTGCCGCCGCAGAGGATCAGCTCGGCCGCGATCTCGGAGCGGGTGCCCAGCGAGCCCACGCCGATATAGCCGCGCGACAGTTCCTCGGAGACCACCACCATCGAGGCTTTCGACAGGCCAAAGCCGCCGAACTCCTCGGGGATGGTCAGGCCGAAGACGCCCATCTCGGCGAGCGACTCGATGATCTCCATCGGGATCAGCTCGTCCTTCATGTGCCAGCCGTGGGCGTGGGGCGCCACGCGCTCGTCGGCAAAGCGGCGGAACTGGTCGCGGATCATCTCCAGTTCCTCGTCGAGCCCGGTCGCGCCGAAGGTCGCGCGACCGTGGTTGTCGCGCATGAGGGCGACCAGCGCCGCGCGGGCGGCCGGCGTGTTGCCGGTGCGGATCAGGGTCTTCACCGCCTCGCCCGGATGGCCGAGGTCCACGCCGATGTCCTGCACCCGCGCGGTTTCGTTCTGGCTCATCGGGATGCCGCCGCGGATCTGGGCCAGATACTCGCCGAAGGCGATCTGCAGGATCAGCGCCTCGATCTCGCCAAAGCGGCCCTCGGTCTCCAGTCGTCCGGCCCAGGCGCGCATCTGGCGCAGCGACTCGACGTAGGTCGCCAGCCACGACAGCGCGTGGGCGGCATACTGGTCCTTCTCCAACGCCGCCGAGGAGACCTTGCCGTTGACCGTGACCCGCTCCTTCAGGCTGGCGCGGGCGGTTTCCAGAAGCGCCTCGACCTCCGGCAGCGCCTCGGCCGTCAGCGACAGAAGATCGGCGAGAAGCGGCTGTTCGGTCATAGTCGATCCGTCCTTCGGCATGGCGTGACTCCTCATTCTGCGACTGCGTTGACCTAATCACTTTGCAGGCGCAGCGCAACAAAAATGCGCGTGGGTGTTCAGGGGCGTAAGAAAATGGCCCACCCAATCGGGCTTCATGAAAAAGGGGCGCCGAAGCGCCCCTTGGGTTCGTCCTGCCGGGCGGGATCAGCCGATGGCCGCCGCCTTCACGTCCGCGTCGATATAGGGGACATACTGGGCGAAGTTGTTGGCGAACATCTCGACCAGCTTCTTCGCCTGTGCGTCGTAGGCCGCGGGATCCGCCCAGGTCGAGCGCGGGTCGAGCAGAGACGAGTCAACGCCGTGCAGTTCCGTCGGAACTTCGAAGCCGAAGTTCGGGTCCTTGCGGAAGGTGACGTTCGCCAGCGAACCGTCGAGCGCGGCGGTCAGCAGCGCGCGGGTGGCCTTGATCGGCATCCGCTTGCCGGTGCCGTAGGCGCCGCCGGTCCAGCCGGTGTTCACGAGCCAGCAGGTCGCGCCGAGGCTGGTGATCTTTTCCTGCAGCAGCTTGCCATAGACTTCCGGCCGGCGCGGCATGAAGGGGGCGCCGAAGCAGGTCGAGAAGGTCGGTTGCGGCTCGGTCACGCCACGCTCGGTGCCGGCGACCTTCGAGGTGAAGCCCGAGAGGAAGTGATACATCGCCTGCGCCGGGGTCAGCCGCGCGATCGGCGGCAGCACGCCGAAGGCGTCACAGGTCAGCATGATCACGTTCTTCGGGTGGCCACCCATCCCGGTCGCCGAGGCGTTGGAAATGTATTCCAGAGGATAGGCGCAGCGGGTGTTGGCCGTCAGGCTGTCGTCGTCGAAGTCGAGTTCCAGCGTTTCCTCGTTGTAGACCATGTTCTCGACCACGGTCGCGAACTTCGAGGTGGTCGCGTAGATCTCGGGCTCGGCTTCGGGCGAGAGGTTGATGGTCTTGGCGTAGCAGCCGCCCTCGAAGTTGAAGGTGCCCTTGTCCGACCAGCCATGCTCGTCGTCGCCGATCAGCGTGCGCGAGGGATCGGCCGAGAGCGTGGTCTTGCCGGTGCCCGACAGGCCGAAGAACACGGCGGCGTCGTCGGTGTTGCCAATGGCGTGGTTGGCCGAGCAGTGCATCGCCATCACGCCCTTGCCGGGCAGGATGTAGTTCAGCAGCGTGAAGACCGACTTCTTGTTCTCGCCGGCGTATTCGGTGTTGGCGATCAGGATCAGCTTCTTGTCAAAGTTGAGCGTGATCACCGTGTCGGTGCGGCAGCCGTGGCGGGCCGGATCGGCCTTGAACGACGGGCAGTTGATGACCGTCCATTCCGGCACGAAGCTGTCGAGTTCGGTGCGCTCGGGGCGGCGCAGCATGTGGCGGATGAAGAGGCCGTGCCAGGCAAGCTCGGTCACCATGCGGACGTCAAGGCGCAGCTCGGGGTCAGCGCCTGCGAACAGGTCCTGCACGAAATAGGTGCGGCCCTTCATGTGCTCGAGCATGTCGGCATGGAGGCGGTCGAAGGCCGCCGGATCCATGGGAGCGTTGTTCTCCCACCAGATCGTGTCCTCAACCGAGGGCGTGCGCACGACGAACTTGTCCTTGGGCGAGCGGCCCGTGAAGGCCCCGGTCGAGCAGAGGAAGGCGCCCCCGCGACCGAGACGGCCTTCGCCGCGCGTCACCGCGGCCTCGACCAGCGCCGGCTCGATGAGGTTGTAATGAACCTCTCCAAGTCCGGTGATGCCTTGTGCGTCCAGCGTCTGGGCTGGGTTCACGCGTCCAAAATTCATACTGCAAGCTCCCCGATGCCGCCCGAGCGGCTGTTTCCGGTCCTCCAACGGCATCCCGGGCCAATAGGATACCGGTCAGCCCCCGGAGACGGGAGCCGACAGCAAAGGTATAGCATGTCCCGGCCAAGCGACAACAGAGTGACAGCAAGGCGTTAGCGCAACCAGCGACAGGTTGGCGCAACTGATGGGCAATGACCGAGGCAAATTAGTCATTCCTTTGCATAATCGACCTCATCGTGAGGTGCGGGAGGCCCCCGATTCGCAGAAGCCTATTGATTCCTTCGGCGGAAATCTGATCATGCAGCGCATTTCGGTCACAGGCAGTTGGAGTTAAGAATATGTCCAGGATCGCCCTCGTCGATGACGACCGCAATATCCTGACTTCGGTTGCCATGACGCTCGAGGCCGAAGGGTTCGAGGTCGAGACCTACAATGACGGTCAGTCGGCGCTCGATGCCTTCAACAAGCGGATGCCGGACATGGCGGTGCTCGACATCAAGATGCCGCGCATGGATGGGATGGACCTCCTCCAGCGCCTTCGGCAGAAGACGGCGATGCCGGTGATCTTCCTCACCTCGAAGGATGACGAGATCGACGAGGTGCTCGGCCTGCGCATGGGGGCCGACGACTATGTCAAGAAGCCCTTCTCGCAGCGCCTTCTGGTCGAGCGGATCCGCGCGCTCCTGCGTCGGCAGGATGCGCTTGCCGGTGGCGAGGCGGACGTTCAGGAAGAGAACCGCATCCTGGAGCGCGGCAACCTGCGCATGGATCCGCTGCGCCATGCCGTCAGCTGGAAGGGCATCGACGTTTCGCTCACGGTGACCGAGTTCCTGCTGCTTCAGGCGCTCGCCCAGCGGCCGGGCTTCGTCAAGAGCCGGGACCAGCTGATGGATGTGGCCTATGACGATCAGGTCTATGTCGATGACCGGACCATCGACAGCCACATCAAGCGCCTGCGCAAGAAGATGCGCACGGCCGACCCGGATTTCGCCGCGATCGAGACGCTCTACGGCATCGGCTACCGCTACAACGAGGAGTGAGGGTGCGCGAAGGGGCGGGGCCATGACCGTCACGCCGACCCTGGGCCGTCCCGAGCCGGAACGCGCGCAGTCCCGGCCGCGGCCCGGAGACGTGCTTCTTGGAGAAGACTGGATCGCGCCCGACGTCGAGGGCGATCCCCTGCTTCAGAAGACAAGGGGGCGGCGCGGCATCGTCTCGCTGAACCGCTCGCCCCTTGCGCGCAAGATCATCATCTTCAACCTGCTCGCGCTGGTGATCCAGGTGTCGGGCGTGCTCTTCACCAATCCGTTCCGCGAAAATCTCGTCCTCCAGCGTGAGCAGGCCCTCGTGTCCGAGGCGCGCCTCGTGGCCAATGTCTTCGAGGCGCGGCTGGCCGCCGTGCCGGGTGCGACGCTCGACGCGCCGATGGGGATCGACATACCGGCGGCCCTCGCCTCTCTTGCGGTCGATCCGTCCATCGATCTCTTCATCCTGGACACGGTCGGCGAGGTCGTGGCGGCGGACCGCGGAACGCGGCAGCCGGATGTGGGCGAGCAGCACTCGACCCTCATCACGGACTTCCTCAACGGTGTCTGGGAAGCGGTGTCCAGCGCCTTGTCCTGGCAGGAGGAGCCGCAGACCGAGATCGACGCCGTGGCGCTGGCGCGGCAGGTCTTCGCGGGTGCGCGCGAGGGGCGCGTCAGCATCAACACGGGCCGGGACCGGAATGGGGGGGCGCTCTTTTCGGTGGCGGCGCCGATCCGGGATGGCGACCGCGTGATCGGGGTGGTGGCGATCACCTCGGCTGCGGGCGAGATCGACCGGCTCGTCCGCCATGAGCGCGAGCAGATCCTGCAGATGTTCGTGGTCGCGCTCTTTGTCTCCATCGGGCTCAGTCTCGTGCTGGCCTCGACCATCGCCAACCCGCTGGCCGACCTCGCAGCGGCGGCGGAACTGGGACGCGACCGGGACGCGCGCAAGATGGCGCCCGGCCGGGTGCGCATTCCCGACCTGACCGCCCGTCCCGACGAGATCGGGCGCCTCTCCATCGCGATGCGCGGCATGGTGGCCGCACTTTATGACCGGATCGACGCGAACGAGCAGTTCGCCTCGGACGTGGCGCACGAGATCAAGAACCCGCTCGCCTCGCTGCGCTCGGCCGTGGGAACCCTCCGGCTGGCGAAGCGCGACGAGCAGCGCGAAAGGCTGCTGGATGTGATCGAACATGATGTGCGTCGGCTGGACCGTCTGGTCAGCGACATTTCCAACGCCTCGCGGCTGGACAGCGAACTGGTCAAGGAAGAGGAGGAGGAGTTCGACCTTCTGCGCACCCTCTCGAACCTCGGGGAATATCTCGGCAAGCAGGCGGCCGAGAAGGGGGTGGATTTCATCGCCGATCTGCCGGCCGAGCCTATCCGCATCCGGGGGCTCGAGGCGCGGCTTGCGCAGGTGTTCGTCAATCTCATCACGAACGCGCTCTCCTTCTGCGAAGAGGGGGATGCAGTGAGGGTCTGGGCGCGCCGCCGCGAGAACCGCGTTCTGGTGGTGGTCGAGGATACCGGGCCGGGCGTGCCCGAACAGGCGCTCACCAAGATCTTCCGCCGCTTCTACTCGGAACGTCCGGCGGGCCAGTTCGGCAATCACTCGGGGCTCGGGCTTGCCATCTCCAAGCAGATCGTCGAATCGCATGGGGGCGTGATCTGGGCCGAGAACATCCGTCCGACCAGCGCCGACATCACCTCCGAGCCGCTGGGCGCGCGCTTCGTGGTCGGTCTGCCGCTGTGAGCGGGCAGGGCCGCACGATCCTCCATGCCAGTTGCGTCGCGCTGGACGGGCGGGCGCTGCTGATCCTCGGGCCGTCGGGTGCCGGCAAGTCGTCGCTCGCGCTCGAGATGATCGGGCTGGGCGCGCGGCTGGTGGCCGACGACCGGACGGAGCTTGAGCGTCAGGGCGAGGCTCTGATCGCCCGCAGCCCGCCCGCGCTTGCCGGCCTGATCGAGGCGCGGGGTCTGGGCATCCTGCGCGCCCCGTTCATTCACGAAGCGCGAGTGGCATTGGCTGTCGATATGGGCAGGCGCGAGACGGAGCGTTTGCCACAGATCCATAACATTCAGGTGCTCGGAGTGCCTCTCGACCTTGTGCTCGGGCAGGAAGGCAGCCATTTTTCCTCTGCGCTTCTGCTCCGACTCCGATCGGGGCGTGTCGCCTGAACGCAACTGATCTTGGACCTTATGTCAGAGCCTGCGCAGGAATACCGGCTCGTGTTGGTGACCGGCCCTTCGGGAGCGGGTCGCACGACGGCGGTCAATGCGCTCGAGGACATGGGCTACGAGGTCATCGACAACCTGCCCCTCTCCTTCGTTCCCCGACTGATCGAAGGGCCCGCAATCGGGCCGCCGATCGCGCTGGGGCTTGACGTGCGCAACCGCGACTTCAACGCCACCGCCCTGATCGAGCTGATCGACGGGCTGACGCAGGATGCCCGCGTCCAGCTCGAGGTGCTCTATGTGGACTGCTCCGCCTCGGAGCTGATCCGCCGTTACAGCCAGACGCGGCGGCGGCATCCGCTCGCCCCGGCGGAAACGCCGGCCGAAGGGGTGGAGCGCGAGATCGACCTGCTCGCGCCCGTTCGCGCGCGCGCCGACCACCTGATCGACACCTCCGAGATGTCGCCCCACGACCTCAAGGCCGAGCTGGCCCGCTGGTTCGATCGGGGTGCGGCAACCCGTCTTGCGGTATCGGTGCAGTCCTTCTCCTACAAGCGGGGCGTTCCGCGGGGGGTGGACATGATCTTTGACTGCCGGTTTCTGAGAAATCCCTACTGGGTCGAAAGCCTGCGCGCGCTCGACGGGCGAGATGCCGCCGTTGAGGACTACATCCGCTCGGATCCGCGTTTCGCCCCGTTCCTCGAGAAGCTGCGCGAGCTTGTCCTGTTCCTGCTGCCGGCGCAGCTTGAGGAGGGAAAGGCGCATCTCTCCATCGGCTTCGGCTGCACGGGCGGGCAGCACCGCTCGGTTGCGGTGGCCGAGATCCTGGGCAAGGCGCTTGCGGAGGCCGGCTGGCCGGTGTCAAAACGGCACAGGGAACTGGAACGCAGGGCAGCCGCGGTGCTCCCCACGCATCAGGGTGAGAAGGCGTGATCGGTATCGTCATCGTTGCGCACGGCGGTCTGGCCAGGGAGTATCTCGCGGCGGTCGAGCATGTGGTGGGCAAGCAGGAGGCGATGGCCGCCATCGCGATCGAGGACGATCATGACCGCGCCGCAAAGCAGGCCGAGATCAGCGCCGCCGCCCGCTCGGTCGATCGGGGGGCGGGCGTGGTCGTGGTGACGGACATGTTCGGCGGCTCGCCCTCGAATCTGTCGCTGCCGGCCTGCACCGCCCGTGACCGGCGGATCATCTACGGCGCCAACCTGCCCATGCTCATCAAACTGGCGAAGTCGCGCGAGCTGGCCGTGCCCGAGGCGGTGGCGCTGGCGCTGGATGCGGGCCGGAAATACATCAACAGCCTCGATCTTGGCGGCGGGATGGAATGATTGAACGCGAACTTCTGATTGTGAATGAAAAGGGCCTGCACGCGCGGGCCTCGGCGAAGTTCGTCGAGGTGGTCGAGCGGCATGACGCGCAGGCCGAGGTGTCCAAGGACGGCATGGTGGTGTCGGGGGACTCCATCATGGGGCTCCTGATGCTCGCCGCGTCGCGCGGGACCTCGATCCGGGTCAAGACCATGGGGACCGAGGCCGCCGCTCTGGCCGATGCGCTTTCGACGCTGGTCGCGGACCGCTTCGGCGAGGATATGTAGCCGGGCGGCGGATCAGCGCGTCGGCACCGGCGTTTCGCCCCGATAGTCGTAGAACCCCCGGTCGGTCTTGCGGCCGAGCCAGCCGGCCTCGACATATTTCACCAGAAGCGGGCAGGGCCGGTATTTCGTATCCGCAAGCCCGTCGTGCAGGACGTTCATGATGGCCAGGCAGGTGTCGAGCCCGATGAAATCGGCCAGCTCCAGCGGCCCCATCGGATGGTTCGCCCCGAGCTTCATCGACTCATCGATCGATCGGACCGAGCCCACCCCTTCATAGAGCGTATAGACCGCCTCGTTGATCATCGGCATCAGGATGCGGTTGACGATGAAGGCCGGGAAGTCCTCGGCGCTGGCGGCGGTCTTGCCGAGGCTCTGCACCACCTTCAGCAGCGCCTGATAGGTCGGATCGTCGGTCGCAATGCCCCGGATCAGCTCGACGAGCTGCATGACCGGCACGGGGTTCATGAAGTGGAAGCCCATGAACTTCTCGGGCCGATCCGTGCGCGAGGCCAGCCGCGTGATCGAGATCGAGGAGGTGTTCGAGGTCAGGATCGTGTGCGGCAGCAGGTGGGGCACCAGATCCTCGAAGATCGCCTGCTTGACCGTCTCTCGCTCGGTCGCGGCCTCGATCACGAGATCGCTTTTCGCGATGTCGGTGAGGGTCAGCGTGGTGCGGATGCGCGAGAGGGCGGCGGTCTTTTCTTCCTCGGTGATCTTTCCGCGCGAGACCTGCCGCTCCATGTTGCGGCCGATGATCGAGAGGGCCTTGTTCAGACCTTCGGCGCTGATGTCGTTCAGCAGAACGTCGTAACCGGCCAGCGAGAAGACATGCGCGATGCCGCTGCCCATCTGTCCCGCGCCAACGACGCCGACCTTGCGGATCTCCATGATGTCCCTCCTGCTGACCCGGGCGAACAATAGGCGCGGTGCCGCGGCGCACGCAAGGGCGGCGCCGGTCCGCAAGCTGGTGAAACTTCGCGTCGAATGCAGCTCTTAGGCATTTGGCAACGCGTCGCCGCCATCCTTGCGGGTGGGTGAACTATCAAGGTGGGTGTCATGGCGTTCGCATATCAGGGCGAAGGCGCGCTGGACTATTTTCCGTGCCGGTATGGCGCGTCGAAACTGCTGTTCCGTGGGCCGCGTCGAAGTCTGGAAGGGAGCTTTTGTGCCGTTCTCGGGGGGACCGAGACCTACGGGAAATTCGTGCCGCGGCCCTTTCCCGATCTGCTGGAGGAGGCGACGGGGCTGCGCATGGTCAACCTTGGCTGCATGAACGCCGGGATCGACGTCTTTCTGAACGACCCGACGGTGGTGCAGATCGCCAGTCGGTCGTCGCTCGCCATCGTTCAGGTGGTGGGCGCGGCGAACCTGACGAACCGGCTCTACGCGGTGCATCCTCGGCGGAACGATCGGTTCCTGTCGGCCTCGGCGGTGCTGCAGGCCATGTATCGCGAGGTGGACTTCGCCGATTTCTCCTTTACCCGGCACATGATGCAGACGCTTCACGCCGTCTCTCCGGGCAAGTTCGAGCAGGTGGCGGCCGAGTTGCGGGCGGCATGGGTGGCCCGGATGCACACGCTTCTGGGTCGGATCACCGCGCCCACCCTGCTTCTGTGGATCGCCAACCATGCTCCGCCGCACGGTCAGCCCCTGACGCCGGATGTCTCGCCGCTGCTGATCGACGCCGACATGATCGCGGCGGTGCGGCCCCATGCGACGCATTACCTCGAGGTGGTCACCTCGCCCGAGGCCGGCGCCGCAGGCACGGCGGGGATGCGCTTTCCGCCCCTCGATGCGGCCGTTGCGGCCGAGGTGCCGGGGCTCGCGGTCCATGCCGAGGTGGCGGCGGCGCTCGCCCCGGTTCTGATGCGGCTGATATGAAACGGGCGCCCCTTGGGGCGCCCGCCGACAGCTCCGGTTCCGCGAGGGTCAGAGTTTGCCGGTCAGTTCCGGCACGAGGGTGAAGAGGTCGCCCACGAGTCCGTAGTCGGCCACCTGGAAGATCGGGGCCTCCTCGTCCTTGTTGATGGCGACGATGACCTTCGAGTCCTTCATCCCCGCGAGGTGCTGGATCGCGCCCGAGATGCCGACCGCAATGTAAAGCTGGGGCGCCACGACCTTGCCGGTCTGGCCCACCTGCCAGTCGTTCGGCGCATAGCCCGAGTCGACCGCCGCCCGCGAGGCACCGACCGCCGCGCCGAGCTTGTCGGCCAACTGCTCGATCATGGCGAAGTTCTCTTCCGAACCGATGCCGCGACCGCCCGAGACCACGATCCTGGCCGAGGTCAGCTCGGGGCGGTCCGAGGCCGCCACCTTGTCCTCGACCCACGACGACAGACCCTTGTCGCCGGTGGCCGCGATCGTCTCGACCGGGGCCGAGCCGCCCTTGCCGGTGGCCTCGAAGGTCGCCGTCCGCACGGTGGCGACCTTGGTTGCGTCCGCGCTCTTGACCGTCTGGACCGCGTTGCCGGCGTAGATCGGGCGCTCGAACGTGTCGGCATCCACGACCGCCGTGATCTCCGAGATCACCATCACGTCGAGCAGGGCGGCCACCCGCGGCATCACGTTCTTGGCGGCCGAGGTGGCCGGGGCCAGAATGTGGCTGTAGGAGGGGGCGAGGCTCAGGATCAGGTCGGCGAGCGGCTCGGCCAGACCATTGCCATAGGCCGCATCATCGGCCGCCAGCACCTTGGCCACGCCCTCGAACGACGCGGCTTCGGCGGCCGCCCCGTCCACGCCGGTTCCCGCGACGAGCACCGTCACGTCGCCCAGGGCCCTGGCCGCGCTCAGGGCCTTGGCGGTCGAGTCCGCGCCCAGCGTGCCGCCGGTCACTTCGGCAATCAGGAGAACGGCCATCAGATCACCCCCGCTTCGTCTTTCAGTTTCACGATCAGCTCATCCACCGAGCCGACCTTGACCCCCGCCTTGCGCCCGGCCGGCTCCGAGGTCTTCACCACGGTCAGCCGCGGCGTCACGTCCACGCCGAAGTCGGCCGCGCTCTTTTCCTCGAGCGGTTTTTTCTTGGCCTTCATGATGTTGGGAAGCGACGCATAGCGCGGCTCGTTCATCCGCAGGTCCACGGTGACGATGGTGGGCATCGTGACCCGGATCGTCTGCATGCCGCCGTCCACCTCGCGGGTGACGATGGCCGCGTCGCCCTCGATCGCGAGGTCCGAGGCGAAGGTGGCCTGGCTCCAGCCAAGCAGCGCGGACAGCATCTGGCCGGTGGCGTTCATGTCATTGTCGATGGCCTGCTTGCCGCAGATCACGAGGCCGGGCTGTTCGGCCTCGACCACGCCCTTGAGGATCTTGGCCACCGCCAGCGGCTCGATGTCCTGATGGACGTCCGAGGCCGCCTCGACGAGGATCGCGCGGTCGGCGCCCATCGCGAGCGCCGTGCGCAGCGTCTCCTGCGCCTGTTTGACGCCGATCGAGACAACCACCACTTCGGTCGCCGTGCCGGCCTCGCGCAGACGGATCGCCGCTTCGACCGCGATTTCGTCGAACGGGTTCATCGACATCTTCACGTTCGCAAGATCGACCCCGCTTCCGTCCGCCTTCACGCGGACCTTCACGTTGTAGTCGATCACGCGCTTGACAGGCACCAGAACCTTCATCAGTGGCAATCTCCCTTCTCATCCGCCCTCGCGGGCTAGCTCTCCGCAACTTTGTTAGCCGCATCGATCCAGCGACAACAGATCAAAACCGACGATCGGACCGCGTCCGACGCCGCGTCCTCATGCGTCCTTATGCCTCACGCGTGAGGCCGGGAACCCACAGGACATCGGAACGGCCGTCGTCATTGGCGATGCGGCCGGCCACGAAGAACCAGTCGGACAGCCGGTTCAGGTAGCGCAGCGCCTCGGGGTTGACCGATTCCACCGCGGCCAGTTCGACCACCTTGCGCTCCGCCCGCCGGCAGACCGTCCGGCAGAGATGGAGCTGTGCGGCCAGCGCCGTGCCGCCGGGCAGGATGAAGCTGCGCAGAGGCTCGAGCCGCGCGTTCATCGCGTCGATCTCGCGTTCGAGGCGGGCGACCTGCGCGGCGATGATGCGGAGCGGCGTGTAGTCCGCCTCGTGGTCGCGCTCCATCTCGGGGCGGCAGAGATCGGCGCCCAGATCGAAGAGGTCGTTCGAGATCCGGGCAAGCGCCGCCTGCAGCTCGCCCTCGGCATGGAGCCGGGCGAGGCCGACGGTGGCGTTGGTCTCGTCAACCGTACCGTAGGCGGTGACGCGGGACGAATGCTTGGCCACCCGCGCGCCGTTGCCCAGGGCGGTGTCGCCGGCGTCGCCGGTCCGCGTGTAGATCCTCGACAGGACAACCATTCAGAAACCTCCGGTTTGGCGGAATGCGACGAAAAGCAGGATCAGGACGACGGCGATGGCCTGCGCGATGATGCGCCAGCGCATGAGCCGGTTGGAGTGCTTGCGATTGAACTCGCCTCCACGGGCAAAGCCGCCGATCCCGATCATCAGGATCACCAGCACCCCCAGCACGGCAAGGACGACGACGACGAACAGCGGGTCCTGCAGCATGGCTTCCCTCTCGATTGCCGGCGTGATGTAGGCGCTCAGACGCGGAAATCGACCTATTTGTGATGCGAGTTTTAGTGCGGGGGGCGGGGCAGACGCAAGCGGCCGATCCCGATCGGCGTGGCGCCCTCAGTTCCGCAGCACCCGGTCGAGCATCCGCGTGGGCAGCAGCCGGCGCAGGATCCAGGCGGTGCGGCTTGGCACCGTGATCCGGTAGCGTGCCCGCGGTGAGGGGCTTTCCAGCGCCAGCGCCAGTTGCGCGGTCACGGCCGAGGCCGGCAGTTGCCAGCGGTCCTCGCCGCCCTCGTAGAGCCGCCCGAGAAGCGAGCGGTACTGGTCGGCCCGCGCCGAGCCCCTCCAGTCGATCCACCGCTCGAAATGCGGGATCGAATTCTCGCGGATGCGCGAGGCGATGGGGCCGGGCTCGAGCAGGATCACCCGGATCGGCGTGTCGGCCATCTCGATCCGCAGCACGTCCGTCAGCCCCTCCATGGCGAACTTCGAGGCGACATAGGCGCCGCGCCACGGGTAGCCCACGAAACCGAGCACCGACGAGCAGTTGACGATCCGCCCGTATCCCTGCCGCCGCATGATCGGGATCACCCGGCGGGTCAGGTCGTGCACGCCCACGATGTTGGTTTCCAGCACCGCCCGCAGCGCCTCGCGCGGGAGATCCTCGACCGCGCCGGGGCAGGCAAAGGCGCCGTTGTTGTAGAGCGCGTCGAGCGTGCCGCCGGTGCGCCGCGTGGCTTCCTCGACGGCCGAGGCAAGACTGTCGGGATCGTCATAGTCGAGCCGGAAGCTCTCGAGCCCTTCGACCCGGCGGGCCTCGCAATCCTCTTCCTTCCGGCAGGTCGCAAAGACCCGCCAGCCGCGCGCCTTCAGGCCGTGGGCCGCGTCGAGGCCGATGCCCGAGGAACAGCCGGTGATCAGTACGCTTTTCATCCATCGGCCCCGCTCTGTGCAGCCCTCCTCTAGGCGAGAACGGTGCGGATGGCCACGGGTCTCGGGAGATGCCGGCGAGGGGCGGCGCCTACTGGGGCGCGGGCCTGAGGAAGCGGGTGGCCATGTAGCCTTCCAGCCCGTCGCCCTCGATGCGGATCGGGGCCCAGCCCTTCGCGTCCGAGGCAACGACGAGGACGGCCTCGCCCCGGGTCAGACGCCCGACGACCGGAAAGGCCGTCGAGGGGCCGCTGCGCACGTTGACGGCATCGGCCGTCACCAGCCGCACGTCGCCCCGCACCTCGAGGATCTCGCGCGGGGCTGCGGGCATCGGCTGCGGGGTGGGTGCCCGACGCGCGGGCAGGGGCAAGACCTCCAGCCGGTCGCCGCGTGTCCGCAGGGTCGGAAGCGTCACGGGGTCGGGCGCGGACTGGGCTTCGGCCGCGACGGTGAGTGCCGGGCCCGTGCCGTCGAGGGAGGCCATCTCGACCGGCGTCACCAAGGGTTGGGGATCGGGCTCGAGGCGCGCCGCCGCCGCCAGCCCCGGCCGCATCTGGCCGCCGTCCCGGCCACCGATCAGCAGGACAAGGAAGAGGGTGCAGCAAAGAAGCAACGTCAGGCGCAGCATGGGAAATATCTCCGGGCTCAATCGGGGGACCGGGGCAATGGTCCCCTGCCGAACGAACATCTTTCCGCCGCGGCAGGTTCCCGTTTTCCTTTCCGTCTGGACCGGGGCCGCGGCCGGGACTAGACACGCGCCATGACCGACACGCCCGAAGATCCGACCGAAGAGCCGCTCACGACCTCGGAACCGCTCCGCCGTGCCATCGGCGAGCGTTACCTGACCTATGCGCTCTCGACCATCATGCACCGCGCGCTGCCCGATGCGCGCGACGGGCTGAAGCCCGTCCACCGCCGCATCCTGTTCGCGATGCGCGAACTGCGCCTGACGCCGACGGGCGGCTTCCGCAAGTCGGCCAAGATCGCAGGCGACGTGATGGGCAACTATCACCCGCACGGCGACGCCGCGATCTACGATGCGATGGCGCGGCTGGCGCAGGATTTCAACGTCCGTTATCCGCTGGTGGACGGGCAGGGGAACTTCGGCAACATCGACGGGGACAACCCGGCCGCCAGCCGCTACACCGAGGCCCGCCTGACGCCCATCGCGGAACTGCTGATGGAAGGGCTGGCAGAGAACGCCGTCGACTTCCGCCCGAACTATGACGGCACGCTGGAAGAGCCGATCGTCATGCCCGCGGCCTTTCCGCATCTGCTGGCCAACGGGGCCTCGGGGATCGCGGTGGGGATGGCAACGAACATCCCGCCGCACAATCTGGACGAGCTGATCGAGGGTTGTCTTGCGATGATCCGCGATCCCGCCATCGCCGACGAGGCGCTGGTGGGCCTGATCCCCGGCCCCGACTTCCCCACAGGCGGCGTGATCGTCGAGCCGAAGGAGTCGATCCTCGAGGGCTACCGCACCGGCCGCGGCGCCTTCCGGCTGCGCGCGAAGTGGCAGACCGAGGATCTCGGTCGCGGCACCTGGCAGATCGTCGTGACCGAGATCCCCTATCAGGTGCAGAAGTCCAAGCTGATCGAGCGGCTGGCCGAGCTGATCCAGACCAAGAAGGTCCCTGCTCTGGCCGACGTCCGCGACGAAAGCGCCGACGACGTGCGCATCGTGCTGGAACCTCGTGCGCGGACGGTCGATCCCGAGATGCTGATGGGGATGCTCTTCCGGAACTCGGATCTGGAAGTCCGCTTCTCGATGAACATGAACGTGCTGATCGACGGGCGCACGCCCAAGGTCTGCTCGCTCAAGGAGGTGCTGCGCGCCTTCCTCGACCACCGCCGCGAGGTGCTGATCCGCCGCTCGGAGCACCGGATGGAAAAGATCGACCACCGGCTCGAGGTGCTGGGCGGGCTGATCGTGGCCTTCCTGAACCTCGACCGGGTGATCGACATCATCCGCTACGACGAAGAGCCCAAGCGGGCCCTGATGGCCGAGACCTGGGGACGCAAGTTCAAGCGCGCGACCTCGGAAAAGGACTATGTGGGGCCGGGCGCGGGGCCGGGAGAACTGACCGAGGTGCAGGCCGAGGCGATCCTCAACATGCGCCTGCGCTCGTTGCGGCGGCTCGAGGAGATGGAGTTGCTGGCCGAACGCGACGCCCTGACCGCGGAACGGGCGGATCTGGCCGATCTGGTCGGGTCCGAGCCGCGGCAGTGGGAGCGGATCGGCGCGGATCTGGGCGAGATCCGCAAGCTCTTTGGCAAGTGGACCGTGGCGGGCGCCCGCCGGACCCAGTTCGCCGAGGCCGGCGAGGTCGAGGAAGTGCCGCTGGAGGCGATGATCGAGCGCGAGCCGATCACGGTGATCTGCTCGAAGATGGGCTGGATCCGGGCGATGAAGGGCCACCAGCCGCTCGGCTCGGAGGTGAAGTTCAAGGACGGCGACGGGCCGCGCTTCATGTTCCACGCCGAAACGACCGACCGGCTGCTGCTCGTGGGCTCGAACGGCAGGTTCTACACGTTAACCGGAGCGAGCCTGCCCGGCGGGCGCGGCATGGGCGAGCCGGTGCGGCTGATGGTCGATCTGCCGAACGAGGCCGAGATTGCCGATCTGATCATCTGGCGACCGGGCGAGAAGCTGCTGCTGGCGTCTTCGGCCGGGGACGGCTTCGTGGTTCCCTCGGAAGAGGTGCTGGCCCAGACGCGGGCCGGCAAGGCGGTGCTCTCGATGAAGGACGGCGTGACGACGGCCGTCTGCCGCCCGATCCGCGGCGATCACGTCGCGGTGGTGGGGCAGAACCGCAAGCTCCTCGTCTTCCCGCTGAGCGAGTTGCCCGAGATGGCGCGCGGGAAGGGCGTGCGGCTGCAGAAATACAAGGACGGCGGTCTCTCGGATGCGATCACCTTCGAACTGGCGCGGGGGTTGAGCTGGAAGGATCCGGCCGGGCGCACCCGGACCGAGACCGACCTGGCCGAATGGACCGGCGCGCGAGCGGGCGCGGGCAAGATGGCGCCGCGCGGGTTCCCGCGCGACAACCGCTTCAACTAGGGCCGCCGCCGGGGGCTTCGCGCCCCCGGACCCCCGCGGGATATTTTCGCCAGAATGAAAGCCGGCCGGGGTCGCCTGCTGTGGGTGCCGGCGGTTGCGCGCGCCGGCGGGGCGGGCTAAGGCGGGGCGCCGTCTTCCGGAGGAGCCCATGATCGCGCGCATTGCTGTCCTCTGTCTCGGGGCTCTTCTCGTCGCCGCTTGCCAGCGCAATGACCTTGCGGATCCTCCGGCCGATCTGGGGGATTTTGCCCTGGGTCTGAACATCGTGGTGGCAGATCACGCTCAGAAGGTGCCGATCTCGCGCGAGGCTTCGGTCGAGGAGTGGGAGGCGGTGATGAAGAAGGCGATCGACGACCGCTTCGGGCGCTACGAGGGGACGAAGCTCTACAATCTCGGGATCAGCGTGGACGGATATGCGCTGGCGCCGCCCGGGATCCCGGTGGTGGTGGCGCCGAAGTCCGTGGTGGCCATCACGGCCAACATCTGGGACGATGCGGCCGGACGGAAGCTGAACGAAACCGGCGAGAAGATGACGGTCTTCGAAAGCCTCACCGGCGGGTCGATCGTCGGCAGCGGCTACACGATGAGCAAGGACGAGCAGATGGAGGCGCTGGCCTACAATGCCGCCAAGCGGGTCGAGGGCTGGCTGCTCGGGCATCCCGAGTGGTTCGGCCTGCCGCCCCGGCCGCCGGAACCTCGTGCGGCGCGGGCGTCGGACAAGTGATACTTGATTTTCCCCTTGCCAGCCGATAACTCCGCCGCGGTGTAGAACAGGGCTGTCCGGCCGTTCCTGGGCCGCCCCCCAATCCGCGAGGCGCTCCGCCAATGGCAAAGGCAAAGTTTGAACGTAACAAACCGCACGTCAACATCGGCACGATCGGCCACGTTGACCACGGCAAGACGACGCTGACGGCCGCGATCACGAAGTATTTCGGCGAGTTCCGGGCCTATGACCAGATCGACGGCGCGCCGGAAGAGCGGGCCCGCGGCATCACGATCTCGACCGCGCACGTGGAATACGAGTCGGAGTCGCGTCACTATGCGCACGTCGACTGCCCCGGCCACGCTGACTATGTGAAGAACATGATCACCGGCGCCGCGCAGATGGACGGCGCGATCCTCGTGGTGAACGCGGCCGACGGCCCGATGCCGCAGACGCGCGAGCACATCCTGCTCGGCCGTCAGGTGGGCATCCCCTACATGGTCGTCTACATGAACAAGGTCGACCAGGTGGACGATCCGGAACTTCTCGAACTGGTCGAGATGGAGATCCGTGAACTTCTGTCGTCCTACGACTACCCCGGCGACGACATTCCGATCATCAAGGGCTCGGCTCTGGCCGCGATGAACGGCACCGACAAGGAAATCGGCGAGGATTCGATCCGCGCGCTGATCGCGGCGGTGGACGAATACATCCCGACCCCGGCGCGCGCCGTGGACCAGCCGTTCCTGATGCCGGTCGAGGACGTGTTCTCGATCTCGGGCCGCGGCACCGTGGCCACCGGCCGGATCGAGCGTGGCGTGGTGAAGGTGGGTGAGGAACTCGAGATCGTCGGCATCCGCCCGTCGAAGAAGACGGTCTGCACCGGCGTCGAGATGTTCCGCAAGCTGCTCGACCAGGGCGAGGCGGGCGACAACGTGGGCCTTCTGCTGCGTGGCGTGGACCGCGACGGGATCGAGCGCGGCCAGGTGCTGTGCAAGCCCGGCTCGGTGAAGCCGCACACGAAGTTCGAGGCCGAGGCCTACATCCTGACGAAAGAGGAAGGCGGCCGTCACACGCCGTTCTTCGCGAACTACCGTCCGCAGTTCTACTTCCGCACGACCGACGTGACGGGCACGGTGGAACTGCCGGAAGGCACCGAGATGGTGATGCCGGGCGACAACCTGAAGTTCAACGTCGAACTGATCGCGCCGATCGCCATGGAAGAGAAGCTCCGCTTCGCCATCCGTGAAGGCGGCCGCACCGTCGGCGCCGGCGTCGTCTCGAAAATCATCGCCTGATCCGGCGTCGGATCGGCAGCGGGGGGCGCGCGGGGGATCCTGCGCGCCCCTTTTCCATGGCTGGTGCCGTGGGCCCTTGGGCGGAGGCGTGCGCTGGTGCCGCACCCGATGCGGGACACGCAATTTTGTCCTTGCGGTCGGGCGCTGCCTGCCGTATCTCGCGGCTGGCCTAGGGGTATAGCTCAGTTGGTAGAGCATCGGTCTCCAAAACCGAGGGTCGGGGGTTCGAGTCCCTCTGCCCCTGCCAGGCCCTTCCCGAAACAGCCGTTCTCCCGGCGGGAGCCTTGAAGTTCCACGCCCGAGGGCGTATGTGCCGCACGACGCTTCTTGAGGACTGACGATGGCCAAGGCGAATCCCTTCACGTTCATCTCGCAGGTGCGCAGCGAAGTCGGCAAGGTCGTCTGGCCGGGCCGGCGTGAGGTGCTGCTGACCACCGTCATGGTCTTCGTGATGGCCGCGCTCACGGCGACCTTCTTTTCGCTCGTGGATTTCGTGATCCGGCAGGGTCTCAGCCTGCTGCTCAACAGCTTCTGACATTTTCGCTTGAACGCGAGGGGGGCTGCCTGTAAGCGGGCGGTCACAGGGAAGAGGCCGGCGCGCAGCGATTCGGGTTGCGCGCTGTTTTTTGTTCTGGGGCGGATCAAGGTCCGCCGGAGGAGCGGGGAATGCCCCGCGCGAAGAGGTAAGGCTGAGGCATGGCGAAGCGTTGGTATTCGGTGAGCGTTCTCTCGAACTTCGAGAAGAAGGTCGCCGAGCAGATCCGGACCGCCGTGGCGGATGCCGGGCTCGAGGAAGAGATCGACGAGGTGCTGGTCCCCACTGAAGAGGTGATCGAGGTCCGGCGCGGCAAGAAGGTCACGTCCGAGCGCCGCTTCATGCCGGGTTATGTGCTCGTCCACATGGAAATGTCGAACCGCGGCTATCACCTGATCTCCTCGATCAACCGGGTCACGGGGTTCCTCGGGCCGCAGGGCAAGCCGATGCCGATGCGCGACTCGGAAGTGAACACGATCCTGAACCGCGTCGAGGAAGGTGAGGCGCAGCCGCGCAGCCTGATCCGCTACGACATCGGCGAGACGGTGAAGGTGACGGACGGCCCGTTCGAGGGCTTCTCGGGCATGGTCGAGGATGTGGATGAAGAGCATTCGCGCCTCAAGGTGACCGTCTCGATCTTCGGCCGGGCGACCCCGGTCGAGCTGGAATTCACGCAGGTCGCCAAGGGTGGCATCTGACGTGCATCGCGTGGGAGGCGAGCGCGCCCGCGGGGCGTGACGGACCGGACCACTAAACTCGCCCCTCGGGGCAGTGACAGAGGAGAGGCCACATGGCCAAGAAGATTATCGGCAGCCTCAAGCTGCAAGTGAAGGCGGGGCAAGCCAACCCGTCCCCGCCGGTCGGTCCCGCGCTGGGTCAGCGCGGCCTGAACATCATGGCCTTCGTGAAGGAGTTCAACGCGAAGACCGCCGATCTCGAGCCGGGCACGCCGACGCCGGTCATCATCACCTACTACCAGGACAAGTCGTTCAGCCTCGAGCTGAAGACGCCGCCGGCGTCGTTCCTGCTGAAGAAGGCCGCGGGCCTGGCTCCGGTGGGCAAGCGGAACCGTCCGAAGGGCTCGGCCAAGCCGGGCCGCGAAGTCGCGGGCACGGTGACCGTGGCGCAGATCCGCAAGATCGCCGAGGCGAAAATGAAGGATCTGAACGCCAACGACGTCGAGGCGGCGATGCAGATCATCCTTGGCTCGGCCAAGTCCTGCGGCATCGAGGTCAAGGGGTAAGTCATGGCCAAGGTTGGAAAACGGACGCGCGCGGCGCGGGAGGCCTTCGTTGGCAAGGACATGGTCTCGGTCGAGGATGCGGTGGCTCTGATCAAGGGCGCGGCCTCGGCGAAGTTCGACGAGACGCTGGAAGTGGCGATGAACCTGGGCGTTGACCCGCGTCACGCCGACCAGATGGTGCGTGGCGTCGTCACCCTGCCGAACGGCACGGGCAAGACGGTGCGCGTGGCGGTCTTTGCCCGTGGCGCCAAGGCGGACGAGGCGAAAGCCGCCGGTGCCGACATCGTTGGCGCCGAAGACCTGATGGAGACCATCCAGTCCGGCAAGATCGAGTTCGACCGCTGCATCGCGACCCCGGACATGATGCCGCTCGTCGGCCGTCTGGGCAAGATCCTCGGGCCGCGCAACCTGATGCCGAACCCCAAGGTCGGCACCGTGACGATGGACGTGGCCGGCGCCGTTGGCAATGCCAAGGGCGGCGAGGTCCAGTTCAAGGTCGAGAAGGCGGGCGTCATCCATGCCGGCGTCGGCAAGATCTCGTTCGACGCTGAAAAGCTGGCGCAGAACGTGCGCGCCTTCGTCGATGCCGTGAACCGCGCCAAGCCCGCCGGGGCAAAGGGCACCTACCTCAAGAAGGTGTCGCTGTCGTCGACCATGGGCCCGGGCGTCTCGGTCGATCTGGCCTCGGCCACCAGCCACTGAGGCTGGACGTGCGAATTTCCGCGCGGCGACGCGCGGAATGACGGGGCGGAGACGCCCCGTCCTGTCCGAGACGGCGGGTGGGGGAAACCTCTTAATATCCTGCCTGAGATGGGGAACGAGACGGATTTTCGCGGGAGACCGCCGGATCTTGGCTCGCGACCGCATCGCGGACCCGAACGCCCCGCTTGCGGGGCAGAAGTGAGCCGGGGGGAAACCCCCAAACTTGGAGTGAAACTGTGGATAGAGCCCAGAAAGAGAAAGTGGTCGAGGAACTCGCCCAGATCTTCGAAAGCTCTGGCGTGGTCGTGGTTGCACACTACGCAGGCGTCACGGTTGCTCAGATGCAGGAGCTGCGCGCGCAGATGCGCGACGTCGGCGGCTCCGTACGCGTTGCCAAGAACAGGCTCGCCAAGATCGCCCTCGCCGGGAAGCCCTCTGAAAAGATGGGCGACCTGCTGACGGGCATGACCGTGATGGCCTATTCCGAGGACCCCGTCGCTGCGGCGAAGGTTGCGGAAGCCTATGCCAAGAAGAACGACAAGTTCGTGATCCTTGGCGGGGCAATGGGCGACACGATCCTGGACCCGGCCGGTGTCAAGACCGTCGCCGCCATGCCGTCGCGCGAAGAGCTCATCGCTCAGATCGTGTCGTGCATCGGTGCGCCCGCGTCGAGCATCGCCGGTGCCATTGGCGCACCTGCTTCGAACATCGCCGGCATCCTCTCCACCCTGGAGGAGCGGGAAGCCGCTTGAGCAATCTCGTCGACCTGCGTGGGTTGTTGCCCACCATGTTGGACCCCATCTAACTGAACGGAACAGAAAATGGCTGATCTGAACAAACTCGCCGAAGACATCGTCGGTCTGACCCTGCTCGAAGCCCAAGAGCTGAAGACGATCCTCAAGGACAAGTACGGCATCGAGCCGGCCGCCGGCGGCGCCGTCATGGTTGCCGGCCCGGCCGCTGCCGCGGCTCCGGCCGAGGAAGAAAAGACCGAGTTCGACGTCGTCCTGACCGACGCCGGCGCCAACAAGATCAACGTGATCAAGGAAGTGCGCGCGATCACCGGTCTCGGCCTGAAAGAAGCCAAGGACCTGGTGGAAGCCGGTGGCAAGGTGAAAGAGGCCGCTTCGAAGGCCGACGCCGAAGCCATGAAGAAGAAGCTCGAAGAAGCTGGCGCGAAAGTCGAGCTGAAGTAATCGGACGGATGCCCAAGGCATCCTGCGGTTGAAATCGGGCTGGGTCCGGCGGATAGTCGGGCCCAGCCGAACCTGTCTCGGAAGGGGCTTCCAGCCCGAAGCCCCTTCCAAGGCGTGGTTCGAGGTTCGGGAGCCCTCCGGTGGGACGGCGGGCGTGAATGGAACCTCACCCCCTTCTTCGCAAGCGGCGCATGCCCGTGGCCCGACGGTCCATGCGCCCGCGAAAACGAAAGGTGACTTCGAGCATGGCTCAGAGCTACGTTGGCCAGAAACGTATCCGCAGGTACTACGGCAAGATCCGCGAAGTGCTGGAGATGCCGAACCTGATCGAGGTTCAGAAATCCTCCTACGATCTGTTCCTGAAGTCCGGCGAGGGCCCGAAGGCGGCCGATGGCGAAGGCATCCAGGGTGTCTTCCAGTCGGTCTTCCCGATCAAGGACTTCAACGAGACCGCCGTGCTCGAGTTCGTGAAATACGAGCTGGAGAAGCCGAAGTACGACGTGGACGAGTGCCAGCAGCGCGACATGACCTATGCCGCGCCGCTGAAGGTGACCCTGCGTCTGATCGTGTTCGATGTGGACGAGACCACGGGCGCCCGCTCGGTCAAGGACATCAAGGAGCAGGACGTCTACATGGGCGACATGCCCCTGATGACCGCGAACGGCACGTTCATCGTGAACGGCACCGAGCGCGTGATCGTCAGCCAGATGCACCGTTCCCCGGGCGTCTTCTTCGACCATGACAAGGGCAAGACCCATTCCTCGGGCAAGCTGCTCTTTGCCTGCCGGATCATTCCCTACCGCGGCTCGTGGCTCGACTTCGAGTTCGACGCCAAGGACATCGTCTTCGCCCGGATCGACCGCCGCCGGAAGCTGCCGGTGACGACGCTGCTCTATGCCCTCGGCATGGATCAGGAAGGCATCATGGATGCCTACTACGACACGGTGGACTTCAAGTATCAGAAGAACCGCGGCTGGGTCACGCGCTTCTTCCCCGAGCGCGTGCGCGGCACCCGCCCGACCTATGATCTGGTCGATGCGGCCACCGGCGAGGTCATCCTGAAGGCGGGCGAGAAAGCCACGCCGCGGATGGTCAAGAAGTGGATTGACGACGCCCAGATCACCGAGCTTCTGGTGCCGTTCGACCATATCGTCGGCCGCTATGTCGCCCGCGACATCATCAACGAGGAAACCGGCGAGATCTGGGTCGAAGCCGGCGACGAACTCACGATGGAGTATGACCGCGACGGCGAGGTGAAGGGCGGGACGCTGAAGCTCTTGCTCGACCAGGGCATCACCGACATTCCGGTGCTCGACATCGACAACGTGAACGTCGGCCCCTACATCCGCAACACCATGGCGGCGGACAAGAACATGGGCCGCGATACCGCGCTCATGGACATCTACCGCGTGATGCGTCCGGGCGAGCCGCCGACCGTCGAGGCCGCGGCGGCGCTCTTCGACACGCTGTTCTTCGACAGCGAGCGCTATGACCTGTCCGCCGTCGGCCGGGTCAAGATGAACATGCGTCTGGATCTCGGCAAGCCCGACACCCAGCGCACGCTCGACCGCGACGACATCATCGCCTGCATCAAGGCGCTGACCGAACTTCGCGACGGCAAGGGCGAGATCGACGACATCGACCACCTCGGCAACCGCCGGGTGCGTTCGGTCGGCGAACTGATGGAGAACCAGTATCGCGTGGGTCTCCTGCGGATGGAGCGGGCGATCAAGGAACGCATGTCCTCGGTCGAGATCGACACGATCATGCCGCAGGACCTGATCAACGCGAAGCCGGCCGCGGCCGCGGTGCGCGAGTTCTTCGGCTCGTCGCAGCTGTCGCAGTTCATGGACCAGACCAACCCGCTGTCGGAAGTCACCCACAAGCGGCGTCTCTCGGCCCTCGGGCCGGGCGGTCTGACGCGTGAGCGTGCGGGCTTCGAGGTGCGCGACGTTCACCCGACCCACTACGGCCGGATGTGCCCGATCGAGACGCCGGAAGGCCAGAACATCGGTCTGATCAACTCGCTCGCGACCTTCGCCCGCGTGAACAAGTACGGCTTCATCGAGACCCCCTACCGCAAGGTGATCGAGGGGCAGGTGACCGACGACGTGGTCTACATGTCGGCGACCGAAGAGATGCGCCACACCGTGGCGCAGGCCAACGCGACGCTCGACGAGGAAGGCCGATTCGTCTCGGACCTGATCTCGTCGCGCAAGGCGGGCGAGTTCATGCTGAACCCGCCGGATGCCATCGACCTGATCGACGTGTCGCCGAAGCAGCTCGTGTCGGTCGCGGCCTCGCTGATCCCGTTCCTCGAGAACGACGACGCGAACCGCGCTCTGATGGGCTCGAACATGCAGCGTCAGGCCGTGCCGCTCCTGCAATCCGACGCGCCCTTCGTGGGCACGGGGATCGAGGCCGTGGTGGCGCGTGACTCGGGCGCCGCCATCATGGCGCGCCGCGCCGGCGTGATCGACCAGGTGGACGCAACGCGTATCGTCGTGCGCGCCACCGAGATGCTGGAGCCGGGCGAGCCGGGTGTCGACATCTACCGTCTGCGCAAGTTCAAGCGCTCGAACCAGTCGTCCTGCATCAACCAGCGTCCGCTGGTGAAGGTGGGCGACGTGGTGCACCGCGGCGAGGTGGTGGCCGACGGTCCCTGCACCGACATGGGCGAACTCGCCCTTGGTCGGAACGTGGTCGTGGCCTTCATGCCCTGGAACGGCTACAACTACGAGGACTCGATCCTGATCTCCGAGCGCATCCTGCGCGATGACGTCTACACCTCGATCCACATCGAGGAATACGAGGTCGCCGCCCGTGACACCAAGCTCGGGCCGGAAGAGATCACCCGCGACATTCCGAACGTCGGCGAGGAAGCCCTGCGCAACCTCGACGAGGCGGGCATCGTCTATATCGGCGCCGAAGTGCAGCCGGGCGACATCCTCGTGGGCAAGATCACGCCGAAGGGCGAAAGCCCGATGACGCCCGAGGAAAAGCTCCTCCGCGCCATCTTCGGCGAGAAGGCGTCGGACGTGCGGGATACCTCGCTGCGCCTGCCGCCGGGGGCTTACGGCACCATCGTGGAAGTGCGGGTCTTCAACCGCCACGGTGTCGACAAGGACGAGCGTGCGTTGCAGATCGAGCGCGAAGAGGTCGAACGCCTTGCCCGCGACCGGGACGACGAGCTGGCGATCCTTGAGCGCAACATCTATTCGCGCCTCAAGACGCTGATCATGGGCAAGGTCGCCGTGAAGGGCCCGAAGGGCATCAAGGCGGGCTCCGAGATCAACGACGAGCTGCTGTCCACGCTCTCGCGCGGGCAGTGGTGGCAGCTGGCGCTGGGTGAGGAAGCCGACGCGAAGGAAGTCGAGGCCCTCCACGAGCAGTTCGAGGCGCAGAAACGCGCGCTCGATCACCGCTTCGAGGACAAGGTCGAGAAGGTCCGCCGCGGCGACGACCTGCCTCCGGGCGTGATGAAGATGGTCAAGGTGTTCGTCGCGGTGAAGCGCAAGCTGCAGCCTGGCGACAAGATGGCCGGCCGTCACGGCAACAAGGGCGTCATCTCGAAGGTGGTGCCGATCGAGGACATGCCGTTCCTTGCGGACGGCACGCATGTCGACCTCGTGCTCAACCCGCTGGGCGTGCCCTCGCGGATGAACGTGGGTCAGATCCTCGAGACGCACATGGGCTGGGCCGCGCGCGGTCTGGGCATCCAGATCGACGAGGCGCTGCAGGACTACCGTCGCTCGGGCGACCTGACCCCGGTCAAGGAAGCCATGCGGCTCGCCTATGGCGACGAGACCTATGAAGGGGCCTTCGCCGACCGCGATGACGAGGATCTGGTGGAGATGGCCAGCCGCGTCACCAAGGGCGTGCCGATCGCGACCCCGGTCTTCGACGGTGCGAAGGAGCCGGACGTCAACGACGCCCTGCGCCGCGCGGGCTTCGACCAGAGCGGGCAGTCCATCGTCTTTGACGGCCGGACGGGCGAGCAGTTCGCGCGTCCCGTCACCGTGGGCGTCAAGTACATGCTGAAGCTGCACCACCTGGTCGATGACAAGCTGCACGCGCGCTCGACGGGTCCGTACTCGCTCGTCACCCAGCAGCCGCTGGGCGGCAAGGCGCAGTTCGGTGGCCAGCGTCTGGGCGAGATGGAGGTCTGGGCGCTCGAAGCCTACGGCGCCGCCTACACCCTGCAGGAGATGCTGACGGTGAAGTCGGACGACGTGGCGGGCCGCACCAAGATGTACGAGTCGATCGTCAAGGGCGAGGACAACTTCGAGGCGGGCGTCCCGGAGTCGTTCAACGTGCTCGTCAAGGAAGTGCGGGGCCTCGGCCTCAACATGGAACTCCTGGATGCGGACGAGGAATAAGCCGCGCGGGCGGCCCGGGGCTCAGGCCCCGGGGACCGCCGCGATGGCCCTCGACCGCAACCTCATCTTTGGGATCAGGACATGAACCAGGAACTCTCGACCAACCCGTTCAACCCGGTTGCGCCGGTCAAGACCTTCGACGAGATCAAGATCTCGCTCGCCTCGCCGGAACGGATCCTCTCGTGGTCCTACGGCGAGATCAAGAAGCCCGAGACCATCAACTACCGGACCTTCAAGCCGGAGCGGGACGGCCTGTTCTGCGCGCGGATCTTCGGGCCGATCAAGGACTACGAGTGCCTCTGCGGCAAGTACAAGCGCATGAAGTATCGCGGCGTCGTCTGCGAGAAATGCGGCGTGGAAGTGACGCTCCAGAAGGTGCGGCGCGAGCGGATGGGCCATATCGAGCTCGCCGCCCCGGTCGCGCATATCTGGTTCCTGAAATCGCTGCCGTCGCGCATCGGTCTCATGCTGGACATGACGCTGCGTGACCTCGAGCGGATCCTGTATTTCGAGAACTACGTCGTCATCGAACCGGGCCTGACCGACCTCACTTACGGCCAGCTGATGACCGAGGAAGAGTTCCTCGACGCGCAGGACCAGTACGGCGCCGACGCCTTCACCGCCAACATCGGCGCCGAGGCGATCCGCGAGATGCTGTCGGCCATCGACCTCGAGCAGACCGCCGAGACGCTCCGCGAGGAGTTGAAGGAGGCGACGGGGGAACTCAAGCCGAAGAAGATCATCAAGCGGCTGAAGATCGTTGAATCCTTCCTCGAGTCGGGCAACCGGCCGGAGTGGATGATCCTGACCGTGCTGCCGGTGATCCCGCCGGAACTGCGCCCGCTGGTCCCGCTGGACGGCGGCCGGTTTGCCACGTCCGACCTCAACGACCTCTACCGCCGCGTGATCAACCGGAACAACCGCCTCAAGCGGCTGATCGAGCTGCGCGCGCCGGACATCATCGTGCGCAACGAAAAGCGGATGCTGCAAGAGGCGGTTGACGCGCTGTTCGACAACGGTCGCCGCGGCCGCGTCATCACGGGCACCAACAAGCGCCCGCTGAAGTCGCTGTCGGACATGCTGAAGGGCAAGCAGGGCCGATTCCGCCAGAACCTGCTCGGCAAGCGCGTGGACTTCTCGGGCCGTTCGGTCATCGTGACCGGCCCGGAACTCAAGCTGCACCAGTGCGGCCTGCCGAAGAAGATGGCGCTCGAACTGTTCAAGCCGTTCATCTACTCGCGGCTGGAGGCCAAGGGCCTCAGCAGCACGGTGAAGCAGGCGAAGAAGCTGGTCGAGAAGGAGCGGCCGGAGGTCTGGGACATCCTCGACGAGGTGATCCGCGAACACCCGGTGCTGCTGAACCGCGCGCCGACGCTGCACCGTCTGGGCATTCAGGCGTTCGAGCCGATCCTGATCGAGGGCAAGGCGATCCAGCTTCACCCGCTGGTCTGCTCGGCCTTCAACGCCGACTTCGACGGTGACCAGATGGCCGTCCACGTTCCGCTTTCGCTGGAAGCCCAGCTGGAAGCGCGCGTGCTGATGATGTCCACGAACAACGTGCTGTCGCCCGCCAACGGCGCGCCGATCATCGTGCCGTCGCAGGACATGGTGCTCGGGCTCTATTACACCACGATGGAGCGCCGCGGCATGAAGGGCGAGGGCATGGCCTTCTCGTCCGTCGAAGAGGTCGAGCATGCCCTTGCCGCCGGCGAGGTGCACCTGCACGCGACCATCACCGCCCGGATCAAGCAGATCGACGACGAGGGCAACGAGGTCGTCAAGCGCTACCAGACCACTCCCGGCCGCCTGCGGCTGGGCAACCTGCTGCCGCTCAACGCCAAGGCCCCGTTCGAGCTGGTGAACCGGCTCCTGCGGAAGAAGGACGTGCAGAACGTCATCGACACCGTCTACCGCTACTGCGGCCAGAAGGAGTCGGTGATCTTCTGCGACCAGATCATGGGCATGGGCTTCCGCGAGGCGTTCAAGGCCGGCATCTCGTTCGGCAAGGACGACATGCTGATCCCGGACACCAAGTGGCCGATCGTGAACGAGGTTCGCGATCAGGTGAAGGAGTTCGAGCAACAGTACATGGACGGCCTGATCACCCAGGGCGAGAAGTACAACAAGGTGGTCGATGCCTGGTCCAAATGCTCGGACAAGGTGGCGGGCGAGATGATGGCCGAAATCTCGGCGGTGCGCTACGACGACGCCGGTGCCGAGAAGGAGCCGAACTCGGTCTACATGATGTCCCACTCCGGCGCGCGGGGTTCGCCGGCGCAGATGAAGCAGCTCGGCGGGATGCGCGGCCTGATGGCCAAGCCGAACGGCGAAATCATCGAGACGCCGATCATCTCGAACTTCAAGGAAGGCCTGACCGTTCTTGAATACTTCAACTCGACCCACGGCGCCCGGAAGGGTTTGGCCGACACCGCGCTCAAGACGGCGAACTCGGGCTACCTGACCCGCCGTCTGGTGGACGTGGCGCAGGACTGCATCGTGCGCAGCCACGACTGCGGCACCGAGAACGCGATCACCGCCTCGGCCGCGGTGAATGATGGCGAAGTGGTCAGCCCGCTCTCCGAGCGCGTGCTGGGCCGTGTCGCGGCCGAGGACATCCTGGTCCCCGGCACTGACGAGGTCGTGGTCGCCCGCGGCGAGCTGATCGACGAGCGTCGCGCCGACCTGATCGATCAGGCGAACGTGGCGCTGGTGCGCATCCGCAGCCCGCTGACCTGCGAGGCCGAGGAAGGCGTCTGCGCCATGTGCTACGGGCGCGACCTTGCCCGCGGCACGCTGGTCAACATCGGCGAGGCGGTGGGCATCATCGCCGCGCAGTCGATCGGTGAACCGGGCACGCAGCTGACGATGCGGACCTTCCACATCGGCGGCATCGCGCAGGGTGGCCAGCAGTCGTTCCTCGAAGCGAGCCAGGAGGGCCGGATCGAGTTCCGCAACCCGAACCTGCTCGAGAACGCCAACGGCGAACAGATCGTCATGGGCCGCAACATGCAGCTCGCGATCATCGACGAGGCGGGGCAGGAGCGGGCGACGCACAAGCTGACCTACGGCGCCAAGGTCCATGTGAAGGACGGCCAGTCGGTGAAGCGCGGCACGCGGCTCTTCGAATGGGACCCCTACACCCTGCCGATCATCGCCGAAAAGGGCGGTGTGGCGCGGTTCGTGGATCTCGTCTCGGGGATCTCGGTGCGCGAGGATACCGACGAAGCCACCGGCATGACCCAGAAGATCGTCTCGGACTGGCGCTCGACCCCGAAGGGCGGCGACCTGAAGCCCGAGATCATCATCATGGACCCCGATACGGGCAATCCGATGCGGAACGAGGCGGGCAACCCGATCTCGTACCCGATGTCGGTGGAGGCCATCCTCTCGGTTGAGGACGGCCAGACCGTGCGGGCCGGCGACGTGGTGGCGCGTATCCCGCGCGAAGGTGCCCGGACCAAGGACATCACCGGGGGTCTTCCCCGCGTGGCGGAACTGTTCGAGGCCCGTCGCCCGAAGGATCACGCGATCATCGCCGAGAACGACGGCTATGTGCGCTTCGGCAAGGACTACAAGAACAAGCGCCGCATCACGATCGAGCCGGTGGACGAGACGCTGAACTCGGTCGAGTACATGGTGCCCAAGGGCAAGCACATCCCGGTGCAGGAAGGCGACTTCGTGCAGAAGGGTGACTACATCATGGACGGCAACCCGGCTCCGCACGACATCCTGCGGATCATGGGGGTCGAGGCGCTGGCGAACTACATGATCGACGAGGTGCAGGAGGTCTACCGACTGCAGGGCGTGAAGATCAACGACAAGCACATCGAGGTGATCGTGCGGCAGATGCTGCAGAAATACGAGATCCTTGATTCGGGCGAGACCACGCTGCTCAAGGGCGAGCATGTGGACAAGGCCGAGCTTGACGAGACCAACGAGAAGGCGATCCAGCACGGCATGCGTCCGGCTCATGCCGAACCGATCCTGCTCGGGATCACCAAGGCGTCGCTGCAGACCCGCAGCTTCATCTCGGCGGCCTCGTTCCAGGAGACGACGCGCGTGCTCACCGAAGCCTCGGTGCAGGGCAAGCGCGACAAGCTTGTCGGTCTGAAGGAGAACGTGATCGTCGGCCGGCTGATCCCGGCCGGGACGGGCGGGGCGACCTCGCGCGTCAAGAAGATCGCGCACGATCGCGACCAGACCGTGATCGACGCTCGCCGCGCCGAAGCCGAGTCCGCTGCGGCGCTCGCCGCGCCGACAGACGAGGTGATCGACCTCGGCCCCGAGGATTCGGGTCTGGTGGAAACGGTGGAGAGCCGCAAGGAGTGATCCCGGCGCCCTACGCCTGAGATGAAGCCCGCGCCGTCTGGCGCGGGCTTTTTCATTGGCAGGACCGGGCCCTCTCCCGGGAGTTGCCCGGTCGGCACCGCGCCCCGAATTTCCGCAGGCCGGCTTCCCCCGGCCAGGGTCGCGGGCTACTGTCCCTCGTGGGACGGAGGTCGCGTTGCAACTCTCGGAAAATCTGCGTGGCGCCTTGGCCATGTCGGTCGCCATGGCCGCCTTCACCGTCAATGACGCGCTGATGAAGGCCGTCACCCAGACCATGCCGCTCTTTCAGGCCATCGCCCTGCGAGGGCTGGTGACCCTGCCGATGCTGCTGGCCTGCGGATGGGCCTCGGGCGGGCTGCGCTGGCGCATCCCCCGGCCCGACAGATTTCTGCTTGCCCTTCGGGCGGGCGCGGATGTGCTGGCAACGGTCATGTACCTCACGGCCCTGATGATGCTGCCGCTCGCGAACCTCGTCGCGATCCTCCAGTCGGTTCCGCTGGCGGTCACGCTTGCGGCGGCCCTGTGGCTGAAGGAGCCCCTGGGCTGGCGGCGGCTCACCGCGATCCTGATCGGCTTCGGGGGCGTGCTCCTCATCGTGCGTCCGGGTGCCGAGGGCTTCAACCTGTGGTCGCTCCTCGGTCTGGCCTCGGTCGGCTGCGTCGTGGCGCGCGATCTGTCAACCCGCAGGCTCGGGGGGAGGCTTCCGGCCACCACCGTCGCCTTCTGGACGTCGGCGGCCGTGACCGCCATGGGGCTCGTGGGCTTGACCCGGTCCGGGGTTGCCCCGGTCGCGATGGCCGAGATGATGCAGATCCTGGGCGCCGCAGTCGCGCTGATCGTGGGCTATCTCGCGATCGTTCTTGCCATGAGGGGAGGGGACATTGGCGTGGTCTCTCCCTTCCGCTATACGGCGCTGGTCTGGGCGATCGGCCTCGGCTGGCTGCTCTTTGGAAACCTGCCGGACGGGCTCACGCTGGCCGGCTCGGCGATCGTGACCGCCACCGGGATCTTCACGCTCTGGCGCGAGTCGCGGCTTCGCCGGCGCCTGCGGGAAGCATCTGTTGACATCACTCGCGACTCCCCCTATACGCCGCCTACCTGAGCTGCGGGCTCCTCGGCCTGCGGCCAGCCTCAGTTAACTGTAGTGGTCATGATCCGGGCCAAAAACCCCGATCCTCTGGAATTCCACCGCGTCGTCCCCGCCAAAGGGACGTCCGCGGTTTTGGTGTTTGTGCAAGCAGGCACCACGAACGGCGCCCCCCGACCGGATCCGGGCAGGCGTGAATGAAACGGGTTGCAACACGGGGAACGTGAATGCCAACGATCCAACAGCTCATCCGCAAGCCGCGGGAGCCGAAACGAGTACGCTCCAAGTCGCAGCACCTGGAGTCCTGCCCGCAGAAGCGTGGCGTCTGCACGCGCGTCTACACCACGACGCCGAAGAAGCCGAACTCCGCTATGCGTAAGGTCGCCAAGGTCCGCCTGACCAACGGCTTCGAGGTGATCTCCTACATCCCCGGCGAAAAGCACAACCTGCAAGAGCACTCCGTCGTGCTCATCCGCGGTGGCCGCGTGAAGGACCTTCCCGGCGTGCGTTACCACATCCTGCGCGGTGTCCTCGATACCCAGGGTGTCAAAGATCGTCGTCAACGCCGTTCGAAATACGGCGCGAAGCGTCCGAAATAAGGAGATCCGGGTATGTCCCGTCGTCACGCAGCCGAGAAGCGCGAAATCCTGCCCGACGCCAAGTTCGGCGATACGGTGCTGACCAAGTTCATGAACAACCTGATGATCGACGGCAAGAAGTCGGTCGCGGAATCCATCGTCTACAACGCGCTCGACCGGGTTCAGACCCGTCTGAAGCGCGAGCCGCTGGAAGCCTTCCACGAGGCGCTCGACAACGTGAAGCCCTCGGTCGAAGTGCGCTCGCGCCGCGTCGGCGGTGCCACCTACCAGGTGCCGGTCGAAGTCCGCACCGAGCGTCGTGAGGCGCTGGCGATCCGCTGGCTGATCACCGCCGCGCGCAAGCGCAACGAGAACACCATGGAAGAGCGCCTTGCCGCCGAGCTGGCCGATGCCTGCAACAACCGCGGCACCGCGGTGAAGAAGCGGGAAGACACTCACAAGATGGCCGACGCGAACAAGGCGTTCAGCCATTACCGCTGGTAACCTTTCAGCCTGAGGACCACCCCAGATGGCACGCGAATACCCCCTCGAGCTGTACCGTAACTTCGGGATCATGGCTCACATCGACGCCGGCAAGACGACGACGACCGAGCGGATTCTTTTCTACACCGGCAAGTCCCACAAACTCGGCGAGGTGCATGATGGCGCCGCGACGATGGACTGGATGGAGCAGGAGCAGGAGCGGGGTATCACCATCACCTCGGCCGCGACCACGACCTTCTGGGAGCGCACCGAGGACGGCAAGACTCCGCAGACCCCGAAGCACCGCTTCAACATCATCGACACCCCCGGACACGTGGACTTCACCATCGAGGTCGAGCGTTCGCTGGCGGTGCTCGACGGGGCCGTGTGCCTTCTGGACGCCAACGCCGGCGTCGAACCGCAGACCGAGACCGTCTGGCGTCAGGCTGACCGCTACAAGGTTCCGCGGATCGTGTTCGTCAACAAGATGGACAAGATCGGCGCGGACTTCTTCAACTGCGTGAAGATGATCAAGGACCGCACCGGCGCGACCCCCGCCCCGATCGCCCTGCCGATCGGTGCCGAGGACAAGCTGGAAGGCATCATCGACCTGGTGACCATGAAAGAGTGGGTCTATCAGGGCGAAGATCTGGGCGCGTCCTGGATCATCAAGGACATCCGCGACGAACTCCAGGCGGAAGCCGAAGAGTGGCGCGGCAAGCTGATCGAACTCGCCGTCGAGCAGGACGACGAGGCGATGGAAGCCTATCTCGAGGGCAACGAGCCCGACGTTCCGACCCTGCGGGCCCTGATCCGCAAGGGCTGCCTCTCCATGTCCTTCGTTCCGGTGACCGCGGGTTCCGCGTTCAAGAACAAGGGCGTGCAAATGGTCCTGAACTCGGTGATCGACTACCTGCCGTCGCCGCTCGACGTGCCGGCCTACATGGGCTTCGCCCCGGGCGACGAGACCGAAACGCGGAACATCCCGCGCTCGGCCGATGACGCGCAGCCTTTCGCCGCGCTGGCGTTCAAGATCATGAACGACCCCTTCGTGGGCTCGCTCACCTTCACCCGGCTCTACTCGGGCGTGCTCAAGAAGGGTGACCAGATGGTCAACTCGACGAAGGGCAAGCGCGAGCGCGTGGGCCGGATGATGATGATGCACGCCATCAACCGGGAAGAGATCGACGAAGCCTTTGCGGGCGACATCATCGCGCTGGCCGGTCTGAAAGAGACCACCACCGGCGACACGCTCTGCGACCCGGCGAACCAGGTCGTCCTGGAAACCATGACCTTCCCCGAGCCGGTGATCGAGATCGCCGTCGAGCCGAAGACCAAGGCCGACCAGGAGAAGATGGGTCTGGCGCTCGCGCGTCTGGCTGCCGAGGATCCGTCCTTCCGCGTCGAGACCGACTTCGAGTCGGGGCAGACGATCATGAAGGGCATGGGCGAACTTCACCTCGACATCCTCGTGGACCGCATGAAGCGCGAGTTCAAGGTCGAGGCGAACATCGGTGCGCCGCAGGTGGCCTACCGCGAGACCATCTCGCGCGCGGCCGAGATCGACTACACCCACAAGAAGCAGACCGGCGGCACGGGCCAGTTCGCCCGCGTCAAGCTGCAGATCGACCCGACGGAACCCGGCCAGGGCTACTCGTTCGAGTCGAAGATCGTGGGCGGTGCGGTGCCGAAGGAGTACATTCCTGGCGTCGAGAAGGGCATCAAGTCGGTCATGGACTCGGGTCCGCTCGCGGGCTTCCCGGTGATCGACTTCAAGGTCGCGCTGATCGACGGTGCGTTCCACGATGTCGACTCGTCGGTTCTGGCGTTCGAGATCGCGGCCCGCGCCGCGATGCGCGAGGGCCTGAAGAAGGCCGGCGCGAAGCTGCTCGAGCCGATCATGAAGGTCGAGGTGGTGACCCCGGAGGAATATACCGGCGGCATCATCGGCGACCTGACCTCGCGGCGGGGCATGGTGCAGGGGCAGGACACGCGCGGCAACGCGAACGTGATCAACGCCTTCGTGCCGCTCGCCAACATGTTCGGCTACATCAACACGCTGCGCTCGATGTCCTCGGGCCGGGCGGTGTTCTCGATGCACTTCGATCACTACGACGCAGTGCCGCAGAACATCTCCGACGAGATCCAGAAGAAATACGCCTAAGCGCGGTGGGCGTTCAGCCCACCCTACCCACCCCGTAGGGTGCACCCCACCCGCGAAAGTCTCAGGAGGCCATCATGGCAAAGGCAAAGTTTGAACGTAACAAACCGCACGTCAACATCGGCACGATCGGCCACGTTGACCACGGCAAGACGACGCTGACGGCCGCGATCACGAAGTATTTCGGCGAGTTCCGGGCCTATGACCAGATCGACGGCGCGCCGGAAGAGCGGGCCCGCGGCATCACGATCTCGACCGCGCACGTGGAATACGAGTCGGAGTCGCGTCACTATGCGCACGTCGACTGCCCCGGCCACGCCGACTATGTGAAGAACATGATCACCGGCGCCGCGCAGATGGACGGCGCGATCCTCGTGGTGAACGCGGCCGACGGCCCGATGCCGCAGACGCGCGAGCACATCCTGCTCGGCCGTCAGGTGGGCATCCCCTACATGGTCGTCTACATGAACAAGGTCGACCAGGTGGACGATCCGGAACTTCTCGAACTGGTCGAGATGGAGATCCGTGAACTTCTGTCGTCCTACGACTACCCCGGCGACGACATTCCGATCATCAAGGGCTCGGCTCTGGCCGCGATGAACGGCACCGACAAGGAAATCGGCGAGGATTCGATCCGCGCGCTGATCGCGGCGGTGGACGAATACATCCCGACCCCGGCGCGCGCCGTGGACCAGCCGTTCCTGATGCCGGTCGAGGACGTGTTCTCGATCTCGGGCCGCGGCACCGTGGCCACCGGCCGGATCGAGCGTGGCGTGGTGAAGGTGGGTGAGGAACTCGAGATCGTCGGCATCCGCCCGTCGAAGAAGACGGTCTGCACCGGCGTCGAGATGTTCCGCAAGCTTCTGGACCAGGGCGAGGCGGGCGACAACGTGGGCCTTCTGCTGCGTGGCGTGGACCGCGACGGGATCGAGCGCGGCCAGGTGCTGTGCAAGCCCGGCTCGGTGAAGCCGCACACGAAGTTCGAGGCCGAGGCCTACATCCTGACGAAAGAGGAAGGCGGCCGTCACACGCCGTTCTTCGCGAACTACCGTCCGCAGTTCTACTTCCGCACGACCGACGTGACGGGCACGGTGGAACTGCCGGAAGGCACCGAGATGGTGATGCCGGGCGACAACCTGAAGTTCAACGTCGAACTGATCGCGCCGATCGCCATGGAAGAGAAGCTCCGCTTCGCCATCCGTGAAGGCGGCCGCACCGTCGGCGCCGGCGTCGTCTCGAAAATCATCGCGTAAACCGCAATTGGCAGAGGGGCGGGGGGACGACACCACGCCCCCCCGTTTCCCGCCAAGCCCGAGGGCATTGAAATGCAAGGTCAGACTATCCGCATCAGGCTGAAAGCCTTCGATTACCGGGTGCTGGACGCCAGCACCCAGGAAATCGTGAACACCGCCAAGCGGACCGGCGCGCAGGTGCGCGGCCCGATCCCGCTGCCGAACAAGATCGAGAAGTTCACCGTTCTCCGCGGTCCGCACATCGACAAGAAGTCGCGCGACCAGTGGGAGATCCGGACGCACAAGCGTCTTCTCGACATCGTCGATCCGACCCCGCAGACCGTGGACGCGCTGATGAAGCTCGACCTCGCGGCCGGCGTGGACATTCAGATCAAGGTTTGAGGGGTCCACGAAGATGCGCTCTGGTGTTATCGCCAAGAAGCTGGGCATGACCCGGCTGTTCCTCGAGGACGGGAAGCAGGTTCCCGTGACCGTCCTCCAACTCGATTCGCTTCAGGTCGTGGCGCAGCGCACGGCCGAGAAGGATGGCTACACCGCCGTCCAGCTCGGCGCGGGTGCGGCCAAGGCCAAGCGGACCTCGGCCGGCATGCGCGGCCACTTCGCGAAAGCGAACGTGGAGCCCAAGCGCAAGATCGCCGAATTCCGCGTCACGCCGGACTGCCTGATCGACGTGGGTGCCGAGATCACCGCTGACCACTACTTTGCGGGTCAGTTCGTGGACATCGCCGGCACCTCGATCGGTAAAGGTTTTGCCGGTGCGATGAAGCGGCACAACTTCGGCGGTCTGCGCGCCTCGCACGGCGTGTCGATCAGCCACCGTTCGCACGGGTCGACCGGCCAGTGCCAGGACCCCGGCAAGGTGTTCAAGGGCAAGAAGATGGCCGGCCACATGGGCGCTGCCCGTGTGACCACGCAGAACCTGCAGGTGGTGCGCACCGACAGCGACCGCGGCCTGATCATGGTGAAGGGCGCCGTTCCCGGTTCCAAGGGCGGCTGGGTCACCATCAAGGACGCCGTGAAGAAGCCGGTCCCGGAACAGGCGGTGCGCCCGGCGGCGATCCGCACGGCGGCCGTTGAGGAAACCTCCGTTGGAGGCGAAAGCAATGAAGGCTGAAGTCATCAAGCTGGACGCGAGCTCCGCGGGCTCGATTGAACTGGACGACGCGATCTTTGGCCTCGAGCCGCGCGCCGACATCCTGCACCGCGTGGTGCGCTGGCAGCGGGCGAAGGCCCAGGCCGGCACGCACTCGGTGCTCGGCAAGTCGGACGTGAGCTACTCGACCAAGAAGATCTATCGCCAGAAGGGCACCGGCGGCGCTCGCCACGGCTCCAAGAAGGCGCCGATCTTCCGTCACGGTGGCGTCTACAAGGGCCCGACCCCGCGCAGCCACGCCCACGACCTGAACAAGAAGTTCCGGGCGCTGGGTCTGAAGCACGCGCTCTCGTCGAAGGCCACGACCGGCAACCTGATCGTGATCGAGGACATCGCCATGTCCGAGGCCAAGACCGCCCTGCTCGCCAAGGCGGTGAAGGAACTCGGCTGGAAGCGCGTGCTCGTCATCGACGGCGCCGACATCAACGAGAACTTCGCCAAGGCCGCGCGCAACCTCGAGGGTATCGATGTGCTGCCGTCGATCGGGGCGAACGTCTATGACATCCTGAAGCGTGACACGCTCGTGATCACGAAGGCGGGTGTCGAAGCTCTGGAGGCTCGTCTGAAATGACCGCCAAACCCGAACACTACGATGTGATCCGCAAGCCCGTGATCACCGAGAAGGCGACCATGACCTCCGAGGCCAATGGCGTCGTCTTCGCGGTGGCGATGGACGCGACCAAGCCGCAGATCAAGGAAGCGGTCGAGTCGATCTTCAACGTCAAGGTGAAGGCGGTGAACACCACCATCACCAAGGGCAAGACGAAGAAGTTCAAGGGCCGCCCCGGCGTGCGCTCGGACCGCAAGAAGGCCTATGTGACGCTCGAGGAAGGAAACACCATCGACGTCTCGACCGGCCTCTGATAGAAGGCCTGCGAATCTCGCGGCCCCGGGTTTCCGGGGCCGTGATTTTTATCATCTGGGGATCTTCGGAGCCCTGTACCGGCCCCCGCAAGGGGGTCTCTAGCTGACGGAAGACAGGAAGCATGGCACTCAAGTCGTACAAACCGACGACGCCTGGCCAGCGTGGGCTGGTTCTGATCGACCGTTCGGAGCTGTGGAAAGGCCGTCCGGTCAAGACCCTCGTCGAGGGCCTGATCAAGACCGGTGGCCGGAACAACACCGGACGCGTCACGATGTGGCACAAGGGCGGCGGGGCGAAGCGTCTCTACCGCATCGTCGATTTCAAGCGTCGCAAGTTCGATGTTCCGGCCGTGGTCGAGCGCATCGAATATGACCCGAACCGGACCGCCTTCATTGCGCTGGTGCGCTACGAGGATGGCGAGCTTGCCTATATCCTCGCGCCGCAGCGACTCGCCGTGGGTGACAGCGTCATTGCCGGCGCCAAGACCGACGTGAAGCCGGGCAACGCGATGCCCTTCTCGGGCATGCCGATCGGCACGATCGTGCACAACGTCGAGCTGAAGCCGGGCAAGGGCGGGCAGCTGGCGCGCGCCGCCGGCACCTACGCGCAATTCGTGGGCCGCGATGGCGGCTATGCCCAGATCCGCCTCTCGTCGGGCGAACTGCGCATGGTGCGCCAGGAGTGCATGGCTACGGTTGGCGCGGTCTCGAACCCCGACAACTCGAACCAGAACTTCGGCAAGGCCGGCCGCATGCGGCACAAGGGCGTGCGCCCGACCGTCCGCGGCGTTGCGATGAACCCGATCGACCACCCGCACGGCGGCGGCGAAGGCCGGACCTCGGGCGGCCGTCACCCGGTCACCCCGTGGGGCAAGGGCACCAAGGGCAACCGCACGCGCAAGAGCAAGGCGTCGGACAAGCTGATTGTCCGCTCGCGGCACGCGAAGAAGAAAGGGCGCTAAGCCATGGCACGTTCTACCTGGAAAGGCCCCTTCGTCGACGGGTACCTGCTGAAGAAGGCAGAGAAGTCGCGCGAGTCGGGCAAGAACGAAGTGATCAAGATCTGGTCGCGTCGCTCCACCATCCTGCCGCAGTTCGTGGGCCTGACCTTCGGCGTCTACAACGGCAAGAAGCATGTCCCGGTCAATGTCACCGAGGAAATGATCGGCCAGAAGTTCGGTGAATATTCGCCGACCCGGACCTATTACGGTCACGCGGCCGACAAGAAAGCGAAGAGGAAGTAATCCATGGGCAAGGACAAGAACCCGCGCCGCGTGGGCGAAAACGAGGCTTTTGCCAAGGCGAAGATGCTGCGCACCTCGCCGCAGAAGCTGAACCTCGTCGCGGCCCTCATCCGTGGCAAGAAGGTCGAGAAGGCGATCGCCGACCTCACCTTCTCGAAGAAGCGCATCAGCCAGGACGTGCTGAAGTGCCTTCAGTCGGCCATCGCCAACGCCGAGAACAACCACGGCCTCGACGTGGACGAGCTCGTGGTCTCGGAAGCCTATTGCGGCAAGAACCTCGTGATGAAGCGCGGCCGTCCGCGTGCCCGCGGCCGGTTCGGCAAGATCATGAAACCGTTCAGCGAGCTCACGATCAAGGTGAAGCAAGTCGGGGAGACTGCGTAATGGGTCAGAAGGTCAATCCGATCGGCATGCGCCTCCAGGTCAACCGCACCTGGGACAGCCGCTGGTTCGCCGAGTCGAAGGACTACGGCAACCTGCTGCTGGAAGACCTCAAGATGCGCGAGTTCATCCACGACTACGCCAAGCAGGCCGGCGTGTCGAAGGTGATCATCGAGCGTCCGCACCGCAAGTGCCGCGTGACGATCCACACCGCGCGTCCCGGCGTGATCATCGGCAAGAAGGGCGCGGACATCGAGACGCTGCGCAAGAAGCTGGCGGCCTTCACCAAGTCCGAGCTTCACCTGAACATCGTCGAGATCCGCAAGCCGGAGCTTGATGCCCAGCTGGTGGCCGAGTCGATCGCCCAGCAGATGGAGCGTCGGGTGTCCTTCCGTCGCGCGATGAAGCGCGGCGTGCAGAACGCCATGCGCATCGGTGCGCTGGGGATCCGGGTCAATGTCGCGGGCCGTCTCGGCGGCGCCGAGATCGCCCGGACCGAATGGTATCGCGAAGGCCGCGTGCCGCTGCACACCCTTCGGGCCGATATCGACTATGCGACGTCGGAAGCCTCGACCCCCTACGGGATCATCGGGGTGAAGGTCTGGATCTTCAAGGGCGAGATCCTCGAGCACGATCCGCAGGCGCACGACCGCCGGCATTCGGAAGCTCAGGAAGGTGCCGCGCCGCGGCCGCCGCGTCGCGATCGCGAACGCGCGTAAGGGAGCAATAAGATGCTGCAACCGAAACGGACGAAGTTCCGCAAACAGCACAAGGGCCGTATCCACGGCGAGGCGAAGGGCGGGTTCCTCCTGAACTTCGGCGGCTTCGGCCTCAAGGCCACCGAGCCCGAGCGTGTGACCGCACGGCAGATCGAGGCGGCCCGCCGCGCGATCACCCGCCACATGAAGCGTCAGGGTCGGGTCTGGATCCGCATCTTCCCGGACACTCCGGTCACGTCGAAACCCACTGAAGTCCGGATGGGTAAGGGCAAGGGCTCGGTCGATTTCTGGGCGGCCAAGGTGAAGCCGGGCCGGATCATGTTCGAGATCGACGGTGTGTCCGAGACGATCGCCCGTGAGGCGCTGCGCCTCGGCGCGATGAAGCTGCCGATCACCACCCGGATCGTGGTGCGCGAGGACTGGTAAGTCCCCGCACCCCGGCAAGGAAGACGGGCCCCCGGATGCACGTGCATCCGGGGGCCTTTTCATGAGGATTGGTCGGCTGCGAATCTTTTGCTTGCCCTTCGGGCCGCGCTCCTGTAGCAGGCTGCATCCTGCGGATTCCGGGCGACCGGATTCGCGGATTTGTCATTGATCCACCAGGCTCAAGGTGACCCTGCACAACGGTCGGGGGCCCTCTGGTGAGTGAAGAAAGGAACCGGCGATGAACGCCCAGGAACTTCGGTCCAAGACCCCGGACCAGCTCCGCGACCAGCTCGTGGCGCTGAAGAAGGAAGCCTTCAACCTCCGCTTCCAGCAGGCCACCGGCCAGCTCGAGAACACCGCCCGCATGCGCGCCGTCCGCCGTGACGTCGCCCGCATCAAGACGGTCCTGAACGAGATGGCCGCTTCGGCCGCTGCGAACTGAGAGGGAGGATTCCATGCCCAAACGCATCCTGCAAGGCACCGTGACCAGCGACAAGAACGAGCAGACCGTGACGGTCCTCGTCGAGCGTCGCTTCAAGCACCCGCTGCTGAAAAAGACGGTCCGCCTGTCGAAGAAATACCGGGCGCATGACCCGGAGAACCAGTTCAAGGTCGGCGACGTCGTCCGCATCGAGGAATGCGCGCCCATCTCGAAGACGAAGCGCTGGAAGGTCGTGACCGAAGCCGTAACGGCCTGAGGTTGACCTGCCTGCCTGAACGAAACCCTGGGGCCGTGGGATCTGACGGTCCCCAAAGGTCGGGAGAAACCAAATGATCCAGATGCAGACCAATCTGGATGTCGCTGACAACTCGGGCGCTCGCCGGGTTCAGTGCATCAAGGTTCTGGGTGGTTCCCACCGCCGCTACGCCAGCGTCGGCGACATCATCGTGGTGTCGGTCAAGGAAGCCATCCCGCGCGGTCGCGTGAAGAAGGGCGATGTCCGCAAGGCCGTCGTCGTGCGCACCGCCAAGGAAGTCCGTCGTGAGGATGGCACCACCATCCGCTTCGACCGCAACGCCGCCGTCATCCTGAACAACCAGGGCGAACCGGTCGGCACCCGTATCTTCGGGCCGGTCGTGCGTGAGCTGCGTGCCAAGAACTTCATGAAAATCATCTCGCTGGCGCCGGAGGTGCTCTGATGGCTGCGAAGCTGAAAAAGGGTGACCGCGTCGTCGTGCTGGCCGGCAAGGACAAGGGCAAGCAGGGCGAGATCACTTCGGTGATGCCGAAGGACAACAAGGCCGTGGTCGAAGGCGTGAACATCGCCATCCGTCACGCCAAGCAGACGCCGACCTCGCAGGGCGGCCGGATCGCCAAGGCGATGCCGATCGACCTCTCGAACCTCGCGCTTCTCGATGCCAACGGCAAGGCGACGCGCGTCGGCTTCCGCTTCGAGGGCGAGAAGAAGGTCCGCTACGCCAAGACCACGGGGGACGTCATCTGATGCTCGACCAGACCAACTACACCCCGCGGCTGAAGTCGCTCTATGCCAGCAACGTTCGCGCGGCGCTGAAAGAGCAGTTCAGCTACAAGAACGACATGCAGATCCCGCGTCTGGACAAGATCGTCCTGAACATGGGCGTCGGCGAGGCGGTCAAGGACACCAAGAAGGTGAAGACCGCCGCGGAAGAGCTGTCGATGATCGCCGGCCAGAAGGCCGTCATCACGCACGCCAAGAAGTCGATCGCCGGCTTCCGCGTGCGCGAGCTGATGCCGCTGGGCTGCAAGGTCACGCTGCGCGGCGACCGCATGTACGAATTCCTCGACCGTCTGATCACGATCGCGCTGCCCCGCGTCCGCGACTTCCGCGGCGTCAAGGGCAACTCGTTCGACGGGCGCGGCAACTACGCGATGGGCCTGAAAGAGCAGTTCGTGTTCCCCGAGATCAACTTCGACAAGGTCGACGAGGT
>JAGFXX010000002.1 GCA_017599285.1 Cereibacter azotoformans
TCGGGCAATCGGGCGGGATCTCGACCGCCAAGCGACGAATGTTCCGGTCGCCATGCTGGCGCAGCGTGGGGAGGGCGAAGGCGCGGATGCGCCGATCAAGGTCGCGTGGACCGGCGCCTCGACCGATGACGAAACGCTCGGCCAGAGGAGCGAGGGTGGGACCCAGCCGCTCGGCAGCGTCCTTGAGCCAGTCGGAGACGAGCTGGCCTGCATGTGCGGCATCAATGGCCCAGAAGTGTCCCTTCTCATCCCTGAGATCGAACAGGATCCGTTCGGCAGCCCGGTCGTAGCGAACTCTTCCGAACCGCGCCCGCGGCGGGTTCGAGAACTCGATCCTGGACTTTCGCCCGGCGCCTTGCACGGCCAGTCGCTTCAGAAAGGCCTCGTGGCGAGCCTCGAGACTGGCAAGCGAGCCGGGCAGGGGACAATCGAGGCCGTCAGGACCCGATCCCGCCGGACGATGGACAGAGCCTGGATGGTCGGCCATCAGCGCAGCCACGGCCTCTTCCTCCAGTTCCACGGCCCGTGCGTAGGCGGGATCGATCCCTCGCCCCAGCTGGCAGAGGCGCTCCGCCAGATCCGCCACGCCGTCGGGCACGGCCTCAAGGCCCGACCACAGGTAGATCAGGGGCGCATCCTCTGCGATGAGCCGGGCCTGGATACGCTTGCCGATCCGGCTGGGATCGGTCGGATCTCCCTCTGCATCGCCGTCATTGTTGGGAACATAGGAGATGTAGGCCCTGCCAGGCTCTGTTCTGGGAGCGAGGATGACCGGTGCCTCCAGTGTCTCGAACCAGTGCAGCGCCGCCCTCCTGGCCTCGCAGCCGGTGCCATCGCTGGCCGCGCCCGCCACGAGGGCTTGAAACAGCCGCCCCGGTGAGGGCGGCCAATCCGGGGTGCCATGGTAGCGTTGGTCCAGGAACCGGACTTCCAGCGCGAGGGCGACCATGGCGTCAGGCCTTCTTCTGGGCGGGTCGTGCGTCGTCTTTCGCGCGCGTCTTGTCAAAGGCCACGGTGCGGGACGCGCCGACGCCGAAAGCGGAGGCCGCCTTCTGGGCATAGGAAAGCGCTGTGGCGTGGTCCAGGGCGATGTCCGTCCGCGTGCCGTCTCGCGCCACGCGCTGCACGGTCAGTGGGCCCGCAGGAACCAGCTGGCAGCCAGCGCGAAGGAAGCCATCCTGCGGGGCCGTGGCGGCCACGAGCGCGAGCCCCAGCACGTAACGTTGCAGCAGCTCGCTCTCTTCGCCCTGAAGCCTGCGCAGGGCGACAAGGTTGACCGTCACGTCGCGCCGGATCACGCCTCGGGCGATCACGCCGCCATGCTGTCCTGTCGAAGGCACATGAACGTAGCCGCGCTCGGCGAGCTGGCTGCCCGCCTTGCCTTCCTGTTTCTCCCGTTCGGCCTCACTGAAAACCTCGAGCGCCGAGTAATCGAGGGCTGGCGTATACTGCGCCGACCGCGTCAGCGGCTCCACATCCCAGGCCCGGATCACCGACTGCACGATCCTGGGCAGCTTGGCCTGCGTGTCACGGCTGTCCCACGCCCCGAAAACAAGGGAGGTCGGGGCAAGTCGCGCGATGAGCGTCGCGTCGCCCCGATCAAGCAGGGCGATGAAGGCCTGATGGGCTTCCGAGGCAAGCTCGGTGCAACGAATGACCGCGTCGCCCAGACGGTGTCCCGCTTCGAGGATGGAGAGCGTCTTGTCGTTACCGTAGGTGATGTCGATCTGGGGCACGAGGGAGGCAAGCGGCGCGTCCTTGAACAGCGGCTCGATCCGGTTGGCCTGCGATCCCACGCTGTCGATCGAGGCGATCTTCGTGCCATCGGACAGGGTGTCGATATTGTAGCCGATGTTGGCGTAGGTCGCGGGGAAGATCGGCATCCCCGGACCTTCCACCGGTTCCAGCATCTCGCGGATATGCAATGCCACAGGGCCATCTTTCGCGATCCAGTGCGCGATGTCCTCGTGGCTCGGGGTGGTCGTCATGCGGGTGTCTCCTCATCCACGCGTGTGATGCACTTTGCCTGGCCTTCCTGACCGGGCCAGGAGAGGGTCATGCGGAACCGTCGATGCCCCATGCCTGGCCAGAGAGGCTGGGAAGCGCCAAGGGCTGCACGGGCCAGCGACAAGGGCAGCCGTTCCTCCCACACAGTGTAGCGGTAGCTCAGGCGGTGCTCTCGAGCCGGGCGGGCGTAGCGCAGGCCGATGGCTGCAAGCAGTTCGACGACGGGGTAGCCGACCATGGTGATCCCGTCGTGGCGGTTCGGGGAAAAGCCCGCATCGATCGGCACGTAATCCCGGCGCCAATCGAACCGGAAGCTGCTCGACTGCGGCGCACTGAAGGCGAAGGGCGACAGGCGCATTCTCGCAGGATCCGAGGGCAGGAGGGCAAGGGCGTCGCGAGTCAGTGCCACGCCGGGATATCCGCTGGCTCCCGCCCAGAACTTCATGGCATCGCTGCGGGCTGCATCAGCCCAGTGATCGATCACGACCATGGTCTGGCCGCTTACAAGGACCGCCGGATAGCGATCCTGCTTAGACGGTTGATTGTATGGATAAACACCCGGCGGATATGCTTCCGCATGAGCTTTGAAGAGGGCCTTGCCGAAGCTCGCGTTCTGCCTGTCCGGTGTGGCGACCCTGACCTCGGCTTTTGTCAGGAAGGTCAGAACGTCCAGAACCGGATCCTCCGAGCGGGTGCTTCCAAGCAGGAAGCGTTCTTGCCCAAGGGTGCGGGAGAATCCTCCCTCCACAGGGCCGCAGAGGATCTCGGCCACTTCCATGAAGCCCAGACAGGCGAAGACTTGCCCTGGATTGGCCGGATCGACTGGAATGACTGATTCAGCCATCGGCACGGTCCTCCTCTTCCCTGACCGAAGCGGCCCAGTCGGCTGCACGAAACACCGCTTCCCACCATGCGAGCCCCCAAGGCCCCCAGCGCCGCTGGAGACGGGCAAACCGCAGGGCGGCCGCGTGCGCGACGGTCTCGTTGAGGCTGGGCGGACCCCGGTCGCCGCCATGAGCCGGGATGAAGGGACGTGCCCAGCCGTGGTGGGTCGCGATCAGGTGCAGAACCAGATCGCGGTCCTCGGCTGCCAGCGGGGCCAGTTCCGGATCTTCCTCGGCAGCAAGGAGCGACCCGAACTCGTGCCGGTAGCCGGCGAGCGCCCGGCCGTCACCCGACCTTGTCTTGGCCCAGGGGCCCCCTGCCGGCGCGTGCATGGCCTGCTGCCACAGCAACGCGGCCTTTCCGACATCATGGAGGCGAGCGGCGTGATCGAGGATCGCCCCCGCGCGTTCCGGAAGTCCCAAGGCCTGGGAAAGAGCGGCAACCTCGGTGCGAACGTGCTCCAGATGGTTGTGAAGCAGGACTGGACGGCCGCGGGACCGTGCATCGGCCCGTGTTTCATCAGCCTCACGAGCGGGGCCGCGAACGACAAGGGCAGGGGCATTGTCCTCCTCGGCACCGAGCGGAAAGCGCATCCGCTCTGGTCTGCGGGATCCGTGTTCCGTCTCGGCCGGATCGGTCTCCCGATCAACCGAGAAGCCGATGACGGCCGCCCAGTCAGTGGGTGCGTTGCCTCCATCGGCCGTGACAGCAGGCACGTCCTCTCCGGCATCCAGAAGACCCCAGGGAGAGAGGCCGCCGAAGCGGGCATCCAGAACCAGAGTGCCGCCCACCAGGCTCCCGAGGAACCGGTCGAACTGCAGCTTCGGGCCGTTCAGTATCGTTCGGAGCTCGGGAAGCGTCACCACCCTGACCACTTGGCTGTCCTGATCCAGCACCAGCCCCACGGCTGTCGCGGGAGGATCCTGCTCCAGAGCATCATGGCGCATGCGGATCCGTTTCTTCAGCCAGTCGGAGACCTGCCCGATCTCGGCCTCGAGCACTTCCGAGAGGTGGACGGGCGCGGTCTCGAAGAAGGCGGTGCACTCCGAGAGGCTCTGGCTGTTGTCGGCACGCACCGGCAGATGATGCCGCCAGACAAGACGCAGCTGCACCTCATCCTCGACCCAGCCACGCAGGAAGGGCGCGACCGGAGCTCGACCAGGGTGCTCGCGGAGGCCCGTCAGGCTCCAGGCATCCAGTTCGGCACGCACAAGAGCCGGACGCAGGGGTCGGCCTGACGAGGCACGCTCGGCCAGATCGGGTTCTTCTGCCGCAAGGGCTGCGAGGGCTGCGGGACCAGCATCCCCGAGGCGGTCAAGCAGAGCGCGGCAGTCGGAGAGGGAGGCGCCCCGGATCTCCTCCTGGCCTGCGTCGCAAACGATGACGCGAGCCTTGCCGTTTCCTCGCCGGTTCACGCGGCCAAGACGCTGCACCATGCGTTCCCATGAAACCAGATCCATGACTGCATGATCGGCATCAAGGTCGACGCCCACCTCGCCTGCCGCCGTGGCGACAAGGAACCGGGGTGCGGCTGGCGGTTCGGAGTCGGCAAGAAAGCCCGCCTCGCGCAACTGCTGCTCGGCCCTTGTCCTCTCCCAGCCGCGCCGGGCGCCGGTGAAGAGCAGGACAGCATCGTCGCCATGTCGCTTGGCAAGGAGCCGCGCGACCTTCTCGGCGGTCTGGCGGCTGTCGACGAATATGACAATGCGATGGCCCAGAGAAACGAGATCCTCGGCCGCCGCGCCGAGGTCTTCGGGCGATGCACCCTCCCGCCGCTCGAGCGTCTTCTCCGCCGCCAGCCGCTGCGCGATGACCGGGTGTGCGTGATCTGCCTCATCAAGGCGAAACGGCGCAGTTGCCGCGTCGTGGGGGCGTTGGGTGGCGGAGAGCGCCATCATCCGGAAGGGCGCCACTGGAGGTGCGAGCTCCCCGCGCAGGCCGGGATCAGCGGCCACCGTGCGGACCACATCGGCGAAAACAGGCGCAAGATGCGCCTCGTCAAGGACGAGCAGCGTATCCAGTCCGAGCAGGCCCGCATGCACCGGGCGCATGCGGGGTGAAACGCCGTATCCGGAGAAGAGGAGCCGCGAGCCGATCATGTCGACCGTGCCCACGATCACCGAAAGCTTCGCGGGATGCCGCGCCCACTCGCCGCTGTCGATGTGCTGCCCGCGGAGAGTGGCGATCGTGATGTCCGGTGCTGCAGGCCCTGCCGCCGCCTTCCATGTTCCGGTGAACCGGGCCACCTCCTCGCTTGCCTGATCGACCACGGCTCGGCGGTCGACCACATAGACAAGTCTTCGTGGCAGCGCAGGGTTCAGGAACGTGGGGTGGCTGGCATGTGCGAGAAGCCAGCAGGCGATGACGGAGGTCTTTCCAAGGCCCGTGGGCAGGTCAACAGTCGTGGGGATTTCTCCGGCAGCCAGCCGCGCGTGAAGTCTCTCCTGCCAGGGAAACGGGGAAAAGGCCGGACGACCTTCCCGTGTCGTCAATGCCGCGAACCTCCGGGCAAAATCGCACATTACAGCCTCACACATTCAATAAGATCACGCTAGGCGATCAAAAAGATCGCATCAACGATTCTTTCGTAGTGTCTCGGGGAGAAGATGAGGGTATGGTGTGGTGTGACGCACAAGGGGCACATCATGTTGAGCGACGTGTCGCAACCTCAGCGAGAAAGACTGTTCCATATCGACTTCCGTGCGAACTTCCGCGGACAGGTCTCGCGGCAGGATCTGATTGCCCGCTTTGGCATCCGGGAAGCTGCGGCCACCCGGGACCTGGCGCTTTACCGGGCGCTGGCGCCCGGCAATCTCGAGTTTGACGGATCCGCCAAGATCTATCGCCGAGCAGAAGAGTTCACGCCGCTGTTCGAGCATGATCCCTTCCGCTCCCTTGTCGCGATCGCCGAAGGGCTTGGCGATGCCGAGGTTGGAGACCTGTCCCCACACGTCCGGACCGAGCACCCGTTGCGCCTGAATGTCCCGGCCGTCGAAATCATCGCCACACTCACCCGCGCCATTGTCGGAGGAGCCGCTGTTCGCGTCGTCTACCACTCGCTTACCAGCGGGAGGACCGTCCGCGAGATCGTGCCCCACGCCTTGGTGGACACAGCGGCCAGATGGCACGTCCGGGCCTATGATCGCCGCCGCTTGCGCTTCTCGGACTTCGTGCTGACGCGGATCGAAGATGCAGAGTCTGTTTCCGGGGCAACAAGCCCCCGCGAGCGTCGTGAAGCCGACGATCAGTGGATGCGCATGGTCGAACTCGACCTTGTTCCCCACCCGGCATTGGCGCGTTCGGAGCCGGTGGAACGGGACTTCGGCATGACGAATGGGCGACTGCATGTTCGGCTGCGCGCAGCACTCTGCGGCTATGCGCTCGTCCATTGGTCCGTGGACGCCAGCGCCGATCATCACATGGACCCCGCCCGCCATCACCTCTGGCTCAGGAACCGCGAAGCTCTCTATGGCGTGGAGAATCTTGGGATCGCGCCCGGCTTCGACCCGGGTGATGCGACGAGATCAGCATGATGAGATGCCCGCTGCGGTCTGATGAACCTACAAGTCCGCCTGAACTCCCACCCGCTCCCCATCGGCCGATCGCTATGAAGAAGACATGCAGCGATTGCTGCGAATAACTTCATGGAGATCAAGCAGAGTGCCTAAAAAACCCCATTCCGGGACGCGCCTCGCGCGGTTCCTCGAAAAGCGCATTCTCGAGATGCGTCCGAAGACGCAGGCCGAGATTGCGAGCGAGACGGGCTTTGTAAATCCGAACATGCTGTCAATGATCAAGAGCGGAACTTCCAAGCTGGCACTCGACCGCGTGCCCGCGCTCGCGAAGGCGCTTGAAGCCGATCCCGGCTACCTCATGCGTCTTGCCCTGGAACAGGCCGAAGGGGATACGGCCGCCTCGGCGCTTGTCGAGATCTTCGGCACACCGGTAAGCGCGAATGAAAGGGCCTGGCTTGAGGAGATCCGCGCTGCATCGGACCATTCCGATCCCAGGCTCACCTCGCGCTCCCGGGCGGCCTTGCGGGCGATATTCGGCAAATGAGCGAATGTGATCGCCGGGTGGTGGAGGGCTTTCGCCTGCCCTCTGCCGAGGAGCCCTCACCGATAACGAGAGAAGGTGGATCGAGGTGTGCGTGAGACGAGCAGTCGCCGTGAGGTGCCCGCACCTACGCTCGATGTCGTGCAGGCGCTGCGCCGTATCATGTCAAGATGAAGAGATGAGGAGGACAGAGGAGGCCCGTTCGAACCGCAGGCTGCCGCCCGCGTTGCTTTACATGCGGTTTCGGAAACTTAACATGACTGTTTTTGTCGTGTTAAGTTAGCTGCTCCCGAGAGGCCTGCAATCGCGGTTTCAGGGGCTCGAGGGACACGAGAACTTACCCCTAAGTTTACCAAAAGTTGACATCGGGGACCTTCCGGGAACGATTTCTTTCGGGGGATGTAAAGTCCGATGGGTCGAGAGGCTACCATAAGCCTTTGATATAAAGGCTTTCTAGGGCCGTCTCGAAGCAAGGCTTTCCTCAACGATAGACCCTGTCGCAAGCAGAACGGATGTTCCGGCAAGATTTCAGGCCATGATCCAGGACGTGCAGCGATGAGGGGCAGGCACAGGGAGGGTCACGATTGGAGAGGCACAACCCTTGGCCGAGATCGACACAGGAGCCTTGCCGCGCCACACCCTGCGTCTGTGCAGGCCGGCCGAGGCTCTCGAGGCTCCTGTAGGTGCGTCAGGTCCCTGATGAACCCTAAAGGGGATCGGATAGGGCTTCACAACTCCCCACCCTCCCATACACCTCCCTTGCCAATGTCAGGCTGCAGGAAGAAGTAGGCGCGCGGTTGACATGGTGCAGGCAGGGACAGCGACAGATGAAGGGCATGACCGGGCGGGGCGCAGAGGTGGCTGCAGGCGGAAAAGGCACGGAGGCACTTCGAGCCGTCGGTTATGTTCGTGTCTCGACCCCGCGGCAGGGTGAGCGGGGGATCAGTCTGTCTGCCCAGGAGGCCGCGATCAGAACCTTTGCAGGCTGCATGGGGTGGGACGTCATTGATATCTTCCACGATGTCCACACCGGCGCCGGTCCTGATAGCTTTATCGAGCGGAAGAACCTGCTTGAGGCCCTCAAGCTCGCCCAGGCAGAAAACGCCTACGTCGTCACCGACAACTGGGCGCGCCTGACCCGGCATGAGGATACGTCTGCCGACATCAAGAGGCTGTTTCCAGATACGGATCGCCTCGTCTCGATCAAGGAAGCCAACACCTTCACGGAAGCTGCTCGTCTCGGTCAAATTGCCCGTGCCGAGGCTGAACGCAACGAGATCTCCCGGCGCACGAAAGCTGGCCTTGCCCGCCTGAAGGATCAAGGAGTGCGTTTTGGCAACCCGAACATCCTGGAGGCCCAGGTCAAGGGCGCGCAAGCCATCACGGAAAAGGCCGACGCGATCGTTCGCCAGATCGCCGACGTGCTGCGATCGCAGGAGCGGCACCACTCCCAGCTCACCTGCAGGGAAGTTGCCGAGCTCCTCAACCAGAAAGGGGTCCGGACCGGTCAGAACCTGGAATGGACAACGGACCGCCTGCATCCAAAGCTCAGAAAGGCAAGGGCGATCCTAGATGCCGAGCAGGTCAGCTACACCAACGACCCGCTCTACGGGGCGTTCTAGAGGTCAAGGCAGGCCCGCGGTGACCGCATTGTCCCGGCCTGTTGTCCGGTCATCCGGATGCTGCGAGTTTGCGGACCATGTAGCGCGCCTTCTCGTAGCTTGTTCCACGGCGCCGGGCATAGGCTTCGGCGGCCTTGTGGAGCGAGGGATAGCACACCCCGTCCATCACGATCTGCTTGGCGAGCGTCGTCCCCTTCTTCTTCGTGACGGCCTCCTCCCGCGTCATCTTCTGCACGAACAGGCGGTGCTTCAACGTGGACTCGCCGATGTCGAAGGCCGCGGCCAGCGCCCTGATGCTGGGATAGCGGCGATCAAAGCAGGCAGTGTCCTTCCCGTGCACCCGCTCGATCTTTTCCGCCTCCGTTACCCACGCGACGTTGCCCGGCGCAAAGGGACCGGTCGGATCGAGGCGGACCAGTTCCAGCCCTTCGTGCTCGCCGGGACGGATATCCATCAGCCAGCCCAAGGCCGTCCGCCATGGGTCATGCACATGGAACTCGCCTCGATCCGCCCGTCTCAGGATGCCGAGCCACTGGCGCTGCCAAACGGCGTTTCCAAGATGCTCGGCATGCCGTTTTCGCGACGGTCCTCTCAGGTCCAGGCCGCTTCGAAGTCGATTGGCAATGACGTAGGCTGGCACACCGTGCCGCTCGCCCAGGATCTTGTTCCGCTCTTCGGCCGAGGCGAATTCCTCACCTTCGTGAAAGCAGGGCCTTGTCCTGCCCCGGCTGGTGGCACCGCCCCTGTTGGCGTTGAAGCCCTGGGGCCAGAGCGTGCCCAGCTGCGCGATCAGCGACCGCTCGATATCCGCCAGCAGCGCCTCGCCTCGAATGCCGTCCCTCAGGATATCCCGGCTGAAAGCACCCTCGCCATACTCCCGGATCGCCAGATGGAACCTCTTGGTGCTGCCCATCCGCGCCTGCCGGCAATGCGCGTCCCAACGCAGGTCCAGCGTCGTCGTGCTTGCGCCGACATAGCCCCTTCCGGAGGTCAGGTGCCGGATCAGGTAGACGAAGCCACCCCGGGCGGGATCGATCCTTGGCTCGAGCGCTGCCCCGGGGGAAACGCCACGTTTCAGCCGGGCCACGATCATCTTGCGGTCCGCCATCCGTCCGGCCGCATGCACGAAGGCAAGCCGTGTCGGATAGACGCGGCCCTCATGCTCGAGGGGGCTGAGCCGGGACGCACCCCAGCCGTGCCGCCACTCGACCGGGCAGCTCAGCGCCGCCATGGTCAGCAGTTCCCTGGTGAGCGCCACCTTGCGGCCGATCCCGGCCTCCAGTTCGAGGAGGCGTCCCTCGAGCGTGCGCACGCGCTTCCAGAACACCCGGTATGCGACCCCTGGCTGTGTCTGCCCTTCCAGCGCCTCGTAGAAGGCCTGCAGATCGGTCGAGATGCCGTCCACCACCGCCCAGCTCACACGGCGGCTGGTGCAGGGCTGAGGGCTCCTGTCCGCGGAAGCGGGCGATCGAAGAGAGATCCTGCCCGCCCCAGTCAGCCTCGCCTTCATGTCTGCCTCCGCGCTGACGGGATGCCTCCGGCATGGGATCTGCGCGCCCATGGCCCTTCGGGAGCACGCTCCGGGGCCAGCCGTCGATGGCTCGGCTGGCGCAGGATGGCAGGCTCCCATGCGGATGCCGTCTGCACCGCCAGTTAGTTGCCAGCCTTCCCTCCTATGTCTGTCTGCCCCTCAACCGGCGGAACACTGCCCTCCTCGGCAACAACATCGGTGTCTGGTCTCCTGACACGCCTCCCGCCGATCCGGCGCTGTTCACGGCACGGCATGTCGCGAAACGATGCTCTGGACGCCCTCAGGGCAAATTCACCCGCTGCCCCGCCTGAGCCTCGATCACGGTGCGCAAGACCCACCAGGAATGGCCCCTGACCGATCTCCGGATCGAGGGACACGTCAGCTCCAGCATGAAGAAGATGGACGCCAGGAGCCTCCCGGAGGAATGGCGGGGTCTCCCGACAGGAGCGGGCGGCCCGTCCCGTCGAAGTCCTAGGTTTTCCGTGGAGACCGCATGGGGATGCCTCCTGAGGCCGGCATGTCCCGGAAACCAAAGCTCCTCTACCCGAAGCGTCAGCAAAGAGGTGGACTGAGCAACAGCAAAATCGTATGCTATTGCTCACCCGCCCCCCCCCCTGTCTCAACAACCATCACGACTCCACACCCAGGACCACTCCTTCATGCACGACTACATGCACAGTGACGCTTCCAACCAGAGACCGCGCTTCGTTGGTTATGTGAGGGTCAGCACGGCCCGGCAGGAGGAGAATGGCTCGCTGGAGGCTCAGGCGGAGAGGATCCGTCAGTGGGCCGTCGCACGGGGCATGCAGCCGGTGAGTATCCATGCGGAGACGGCGTCGGGCCGCGGCAGCGTTGATGAGATCAGGCGCCCTGTTCTCCACGAGGCCTTTCGCGAGGCACGGCAACTGGGTCTGCCGTTGGTCGTGACCAAGGCGGATCGTCTTTTTCGGAATGTCGCTGAGGCTGAGGGCTTCATGCGTCAGTGCGGAGTGCCCGTCATCTCGATCGGGGATGGCGGAGAGATCTCGGAAGCCGTGCTCCTTGCCACTGTCCGGAAGGGTGAGTGCTCTGTGAACAACATCGTCAGAGGCACGGTTGCTGCCCTTGAAGGTCGGCGAGAAGCCGGTGTTGCACTGGGCTCCAGGGGAGACAACAAGGCGGCCGCGCGCGCCTCTGCCCGCGTCCGCTCCGACAAGGCGCACGCCCTGGTCCAGCGGATCGCCCGCTTCCTGGGGGAGGATCCAGGGCGGCAGAAGCTCACTGATGCCGAGCTTGCCGAAGCCCTCAACCACGCGGGCATCTACACGGGCAGGAACAGACCCTGGACCGTGCCGGCCCTCAGGCGCCCGCGGAGAAGTGCCCTCGAGATCCTCCGGATGGAGGCAGAGCCCGACGACGACAATCCCTACAAGGACAATCCCAATTTTGGCCGGTTCTAAGCGTCTGCTGGCATGAGGCACTGACAGGCGTTTCCGCCGGGATCGCGATACTGAAGGAGGACGAGCTGACACACCCGGAGCCATCCCTGTGACGGTGGACGGGTATGAGCTTTATGCGAGACCTATGGGAAATGGGGTGTGGCAGGCTGGACCCGTGAACCAACTTGCAAGCCAGGGTCCGGCTGCTGCGAAATATGCGCGGTATGGCAGGGCTGTGGAGCAGGCCAGTGGTTGTCGGACGATCCCTGGCTCCCAGACGATGCCTAATGGCTACCTGAATGTGGCGGTGGACTGCGCCCGCTAACGCCGGGCCACCTCCTTCGCCTTGCGGGCGCGGAGCTGCACCGCGAAGGTGGCGCGAATGATCTTCATGAACCCCTTCGAGAACTCGCCCAGGTAACCGTCGGGCTGGAAGTAGAGGGAGTCCGTGAGGCTGTCTCGGTTGTATTCCTCGAGGACAACCCAAAGGCGCTTGTCATCGAGCTTGGCGCGCCGCCGTTCCATTTCGGGAACTTCAATGCGGGTCTGGCCTGGCCTTGGCGGCTGGCTGGTAATGCTTAAAAAGTAGATCTGGTTGTCCTTGGCGATAGCCATCAGGACGAGACTCTGGCGGTTCTTGCGACCGTCTTCTTCTCCTTGTTCGGCCTGCCAGTCCCAGAGATATGGGTAGCGCCAGATGTCTCCTGATTTTGGTTCCTTCATACTTGTCCCCTTTACTGTTTACTCGTCTTCCATGTTGAGCCTCTCCAGTTCGGCGATCATACGATCGGCCTCGTCCGGCGGCGTATCTTCTGTCCTACGCGCGATCCGGCTATCCACCCGACCGGCCATCCTCTCGAAATCGGCCACGGACATCACCACAAAGCGCGGCTTCCCGTGGTCCGTAAGGCTTACAGGTCCTGTAGCCGCAGCGGCGAATACATCACCGACCTTGCGAGAGAGTGCCGTCTTCGGGAACTCCTCCATGATCTTTGCTTCAGGCATTCAGTGACTCCTACTCTGAATATCTGTAAATTACAGAATTTACGCACAAGAGTCAAGAGGCGTCTTGCGGAGAGCCTTCGTCACCCTCTAGGAAGGGCACCTCCAGCGCGATCGTCGATGCCGAGCTTCTCGCACCGCTTGCCGGCCTTCTCGATCGCCTCCTGGCGGCTGCGGGCCTTGATCGGAAGGGTCTTCTGGGTCCGGTAGCGGACGACCATCTCGTAGGTCCTGCTGGGCTTGGGCATGGGCGCTCTCCTCGGCGACGAAGTAGGTGCTCGGGATCTCCAGGCCCTCCTTCCTGAGTTCCTCGTGCCAGAGCAGGCGCCGGTAGATCTCCGCGTCCTCGTCGCGGGCATTCCAGTCGCATTCGGGGCAGTATTCCCAAGGCGTCGTGCAGTTGTCACAGGGCGGGTGCCCGCGGTGACAGGTGCAGCCGTCGTGCTCGAGCGCCTCGATCACGCCCTTGCAGCCGTTGCGGCCGCAGGTCTCGCCCGACATCACGCCTGTAGACTTTGCCCGTGCCCGGATCGCCGCAAATTCGCGCGAGCCGCACCTCGAGCTTCGCCGGCAATTGCCCGAGGCGCGTCGCTTCGTGGCGAACCTGCGCGAGTTCCAGGACGTGTTCGAAACGAAGCCATTGCTGATCGACGCGCTGATCGAGCGCCGTCAGGATGGCCGTGACTACATCCAGTCGCTGCGCGAGCAGAAGGAACCACTCGTCCTCCTCGCTCCATGACCATTTCCCCACGGATCCATGAGCATCCGGCCGCCCTCGTGTGAGGGCCTGCGGGCAATCTGAAGCCGCCTGCGTCCGGGCCGACGCCGGTCGTGCCCACCCCTGGCCCGCACTCGACATTGCCGAGGAGGCCGCCGGGGCCGTCCTTGCCCCTCCTCCCGAGGAGGAGCAGCCGTGAGCGAGAGAACCTGCAAGCACCCGATGTTCGACCCGGACGAGTGCTATCAGGAACGACGCACATAGGCGCGTGTGGCATTTCGATCCCGACCGTCTATCTTTCCCCAGGAGGAGGCCCACACACGATGAACGCGAACCAAGCCATCGCCGAGGGCATGTCCGACGCCGACACCGGTCACCAAGACCGACCTCGCCGAGCTGAAGGCGGACCTCTACAAGCAGCTCTGGATCGTGGCGGCCGGCATCGTCGGGCTCACCGTGACCCTGATCAAGGTGTTGCCCTAGCGTCAGCACCCAACCTGACCAAATTCCTTGGCAGCTGGTCCGAGTGATCCGGAAGTCAGCGCCCTGAGCCCGTCGCCTCTCCAGCCTTCAGCCGCTGGTTCAGCTTCGCCAGAGGCGCCGAGAAAGCTGCCTCCAGGCGCCTCATGTGGGAGCTCATCCAAGCGATCATGTCTGGCCACTGCCCCTTGTCGAACCCGTCGCAAGGCTCCGAGATATTGATGAGGCATCGCTTCTGATCGTCGTTCCGATGCCATTCGAGCGTGGCACCAAAAGCCTGTTCCAACTCCTCGCGCTGAGCATGGAGTTGATCGAAGAGCCACTTGTTCTCCTGGGTGCTGCCCCTCTGGATCGTCAACTCCACGCGGACGAGGGTCTTGAGGAGCACCAGCGTGTAAGAGCATCCGGAAACGCCGGTGCCGACACCCAACCAGGTCTCCTTCGTCGGACCGACATTGTGATGCCTGGACGAGCCATCGGCGCGCAGCCTGTCGAGGGCTCGCTGCCAGAAATCCATGCGGATCGTGTGTCGCAGGCTTTGCGCTGAACTCGCCGACTTCTCCTCGCTTTCCTTCTGGGCCATCCGGACCATGTAATCCGCAGCCTCCGGCGTCGGGATCACCTGCTGCAGGTCGATGAAGATCTCGTCGCCGAACCGGTAGGGCAGGACCTTGATGCACCTTGCATCGATCTGGTGCTCACGCAGCCAGAGGACCGTCGCCGTCACCTCGCGTCGGAAATTCGCCGCGATGAAGACAACGCGCTGGCTGATGCCGTCGTTCAGCACCACTTCGTCCAGCGTGTCTTCCCCCAGGAACTCGCAGATCGTCCTGGCCGCATCGCCGCCACCGTTCCGGTCGAGATACTGCTGGAAGATGCCGACGATCTCGACCTTCTTCAGGCTGGAGCAATAGGCGGCGTATTTCAGTGCCTGCCAGACGACGTCCCGGCCGGAGTCGTCCAGCTTGTTCTCGATGACGACGAGCTGGCCCTGCTTGTCGAGGGCAAGGAGATCGAGACGCTCCCGGGTGCCGTCGAATCCATCGAACTCCTTCTGGATGATCAGCAAACCGTCTTCGCCCTCGCTCATCGACCCACAGAGGGCCTCCGGCATCGCCGCGAGCCACTCCTGCAGATGCTCCCGCTCGCGGTAGCCAAGCTCGGAGAAGCTCACGCATTCGAGCTTGCGCAGGCGGTTCTGGAAGCGATCGACCTGGAACATCTGGTGGCTTCTCCGTTCAGAGTCTCTTTCAACACAGTCCAGCACCCTGCGGCAGCCGGCTCCTTCCTTCAACATCGGAAGGACCGTGCATGAGGCGAAACGCCTGACGTGTTTCGGGAGGAATGGCTCTGCACCCTCAGGGGCACGGGCGGAGGCTCCCATCGAAGTCCTAGAAATTTCACAGGGACACGATGGGGATCGCTTCTGAGGGCGGCATGTCCCGGGGGCTAAACCTCCTCTGCTTCGCCCGGACCCGCTCCGAAGAATGGCAGGCAGCGCTTGTCCCTCAGGACGGCTGGACCCAGTTCTCAAGCCTCAGGCCGTCGACGCGCTCGAATTCCCGCGTGTTGTTGCTCACGAGGACCAGGCCCCTCGATCGCGCGTGTCCGGCGATCATCACGTCGAACGGTCCGATGGGCGTCCCTGCCCTCGCCAACTGCGCCCGGATCTCCCCAGCGTGCTGGGCAGCCGCCAAGTCGAGATCCAGGATGTCGAGGCGCGCAAGAAGTCCCTCGACCGCCGCCATGTTGCGTTCGACGGCCTGCGATTTCTGCGCGCCGAAGATCAGTTCCATCGCGGTTACGGTCGAGATGCACATCGTCCCATGGTGGGCCTCGAATTTCGCCCTGACCTCGCCAGGCCGGTTCCTGATCGTGTAGATCAGGATGTTCGTGTCGAGCATGTAGCGCAGCATCAGAGATCGTCGCGTTCATCAGCGTCCGGTTGCTCCCGGCGCTCCATGAAGTCTTCACTCGACGAGACCTCATCGAACCACTGAGCCCAACTGTCCTGGCTCGGCACGATGAGCCAAGCCCTGCCCAGCCGGACTATGTCGACGCTCCGCGTGCCTTCCGGCAGGGCAACCGATTTCGGCAGGCGGATGGCCTGCGTCCGGTTGTTCATGAAGACCGATCCTCGATCCACCTCGGCACCTCCATCCACGCACCGCCAAGTATATACAGTTAGTATATACAAGCCAAACGGCCATTGCCAAGGCAAGAACAGCACTCTGCCCCTCCGACGGCAGACGCCGAGCTTGACTTTGTGATCGTGACTGTGATATACAGCAATCACAATCACGACGGAGGGGCGCGATGGCAATGACGGCGGCGGAACGCAAGAGAAAGCAGGTGGCGCGGCAGAAGGAGGAGCGTCAGCTCCTCGCGGATGCGACTTATCCCTACTTGGGAACTCCTTTCTTCGAGGTCGTCGAAGAAAACGGGAACTGGTCCAGCGTGACATTGGCGCTGGAGTTGGCAGGTTTGGAGCCGCCTGTCTTCCAGGACGACAGTGGCCCCCTGGAGAACGCCTTTCCCGTGGCTCTTCCCAGTGATGAGGAGGATCGCATCAACACGTTCTGCGGTGCAGCGGGATCGATCGGGCGAGCGGAAGTCCTTGTCGACTGCCTGCTCGACGCAGCCACTGAGCTTGCCCAGATAATCAACGACTACAAGCGCTCGGAACTGAGGAAGTTTCGGCAGCAGACGGAAGCGCAGGACCTGTCCGACCCGGCGGCCCGCAAGAAGGCTCTCCAGGATCTTCTCCGCATAGAGAAGATGGAAGGCATGCTCGCCAAGAAGGTCAGGCGAGAACTGCCCGTGTGGAGTGTGAAGCTCGACTGAAGGTTGGCTTCGTCCTCGCACGGGCGGTCCTTGCGGAACTTGAAGGCCGGTCCTGCCACGTCAGGCCCGGCTGACCGCTTCTGAACATCCACAAACAGACGTCCGGCACCCGTCCTTGAAGGCGGAACGAACCCGCACGTCCCTATGAAAGGAAGAACCCGCCATGAGCGGAACGGAATCTGCTTGCCAGAACGAAAGTGTCTCCAGCGCGCCCTCACCCCTCACCAGCTCGCGGCCCAGCGGAATGCCGGCGGGATACACGGTGGGTTCTGACGGCTCCATCTACTGTCGCGTCACCAACAAGGACGGCGAGGACGAGACGGAAGTCTTCCTCTGCTCGCCCCTCAAGGTGAAGGCACTCGCGCGGGATGTCGACGGCGTGAACTGGACAACGCTCGTCGAAGTCACCGATCCCGACGGGCGCATCCATGAGGTGGATGTGCCGAACGTCGAACTCACGGGCACCGGAACGCTTCTTCGCAAGCGGCTGTCCCGCGCAGGCGCTCGCATTTCGATCGATAAGGAGGCAGGCACCCTTCTGGTTCGTCTGCTCCACGACTGGACGCCGCAGGCTCGTCTCTTCACCACCAACAGGGCCGGTTGGATCGCCGACTGTCGGTCCTTTGTGACGGGCAGCGGCCGGATCATCGGCGCGCAGGATGTCCGCTTCACCGGCGGTCATCTCGCATCGGTGGCCGCCGAGATGAAGTCCGCGGGTTCCATCGCCGACTGGCGTGAGAAGGTGGGCGCTCTCTGCGTCGGAAATCCGCTGATGATGGTCTCCGTCTCGCTGGCCTTCGCGGGCGTCCTCCTCGAGCCCTTGGGCTTCGAGGGCGGCGGGCTGCATCTGCGCGGGGGCTCCTCCTGCGGCAAGACGACGATCCAGCGTGTCGCCGCCTCCGTCTGGGGCAGCCCGGGCTTTGCCTTGACCTGGCGCGCCACCTCGAACGGCCTCGAGGGGATCGCGGCGGCCTGCAACAGCTCGCTGCTGGTTCTCGACGAGTTGGCGCAGATCTCCGCGCGCGATGCGGACGAGGCCAGCTACATGCTTGCCAACGGTCGTGGCAAGGCGCGCGCGAACATGTCGGGTGCCACCGTCCGGCCGCTGAACTGGCGGCTGATGGTGCTGTCATCGGGCGAGATATCGCTGGCCCGCAAGCTCGCGGAGAGCGGTCGTGAAGCCATGGCCGGGCAGAACGTGCGCCTGCTCGACATCGAGGCGGATGCTCGGCCGTATGGAGCCTTCGACAGTCTCCACGGTCAGCCCGATGGAGCGAGGTTCTCGCAGCACGCGAAGGCCATGAGTTCGACGTTCCATGGCACCGCGGGTCCTCTGTTCGTCAAGGGCGTTCTGGAGAAGTTGGACGTCTGCAAGGAGGTGGTCCCCAGGCTCGTCACCGGCTTCCGGCAGAGGGCGGTCGACAGGTTCGGATCGCTTGACGATGGCCCGATCCAGCGTGCGGTCGACCGCCTCGCCCTCTGCGCTGCAGCCGGAGAACTCGCGACCAAGTTCGGTCTCACCGGATGGAACAGGGAGGAGCCCAAGGAAGCCGCGCTCGAGGTGCTGGGGATCTGGCTCGAGGGTCGCGAGGGTGATGTCCGTGAGGAGATCGAGGCGAGCGTGGAACGCACCCGTGCCTTCCTGAAGGCAAACTCTGCTCGGTTCGCCGAAGCTGCCCGTGGCTCCGTTCCGGCCGATACATTGGGATGGCGCGATGGCCACTTCTTCTACATTGCGCCGGAGGCCTGGAAGCAGGCACATGACGGGCACGATCCGATACGGTCTGCACGCCACCTTGCTGACGCTGGCCTCCTCGTCCGCGGGGAGGGAGACAATCTCCCGCGCAAGCTGCCGCGTGGGATCGGGAGCGTCAGGACGCGCGCCTACACCATCAGGACGTTGATCCTGAAGGAGGGTGAGCCGGCGCAGCCGCTGGCAGCCTGACGGTCATCGGATCGGACCGGCTTCGACGTGTGGTCCGAGCGATCCGAGTGGTCCGACGTTCTGCAAGGAAGATCCGGGGCAACGGCCTCGGGCAGCCCGCACACCCACCTGTCCTGTTTCGCAAGCCAACCCCGAACCGCCCGGTTCGGGGCGCGGGACAACTCATCCTTCCCTTTCAGCAAGGTTCCGACACATGAACCTAGTCCGGCCTGACCAACGCCGAAATGATTGATCCAGTGCGTGAAGGCCGAGGTTTCTGTCGCCATGGTCTACAAGATTTTATCCGATTCCGGCCGGAACCCTGCAGTTTCGGCTCGCCACATGAAGCACCGCCCCCGTCCTCCCGAGCAGACCGATCTCTTCCGGCCGCGCCTCATCGACATGATCGACCTGCGTCATGAGCTGGTCGCGCTGGAGGCGCTGATCGACTGGGAGTTCTTCGAGCGCGAATGGGCAGGGTCCTTCCCGTCCACTACGGGTCGTCCACTACGGGTCGTCCGGCGACGTCGCCGCGGCTGGTCGCTACACGATCTGCCCGAACATGACATACATGACCAAAAACGGGAATCTCCATCTGGTGAGCAACGATCAGCCTGCCATGGCCTAGTAGGAGGCACATTATCACGGAGGCCGCGAGCCTCATCCAGGTTGCGGCCAACCGGATCGACGTTGTGAAAATGGTCCACGCCAGCCGCCAGGTCCCGAGGCGAAAGACGTGCTGCGTCCCAATGACCGTCCGCTATGCTGGAGAAGCGGCCCTTAACTTCAGCAAGTTGCGTCTTCATTGGCTGCCTCCTTAGACCGGGCAGCCGCATTGCATGTGTCATCTAATTGTTTTAATGTTCTTGTTTCCAGAGCAGGCCCGCGTCGCCCTAGCCGGAGCCGTGGGTGACGTGATCAAAAAGATGCCTAATATGAAAATTAGAATAGAGAAAATAAACGGAAATTCGGCTATCAAGAGTTTTTTGAACCCCGAGATAGCCGGTCACGCATCGAATGGTAAGGTGACCCTATCGGGGTGGGCGTATTCTGCGGCAGGGGTGGTGCGGGATGTCGTTGTCAAATCAAACGGAACGATCTTTAAGACTGGTATAAACATCTTCCGCCAAGATGTTGAACGGCATCTGCAAAAAATGAATTTCAGTAATATCAGTCAGCCTTTGGGGTATAAATTCGACTTTCTGTTCACGGCCGGGATGGAACTGGGTTATGAGGTTAATGGCACATGTGAGTGGATCTACCGACTACATGCCAATGACCTAGTTGAGTTCCGCCAGTTCGATAGCATAACTGATCTGCTTGATACAGCAGAGGGCGTGTGTGGAAATGTGTATTTCCACAATGCGGACGATTGGTCGAAAATCATTGTCATGTTTAACGGCGCTCTGACCCCGGGTAAGGTGGCCGCAGAAAAAGCAATTTTTCAGCGTTGGAGTTGGGCCAAGCATTTCAAACATCCGGTTGCTGTGATCGCAGACCCACTTACGATCGATAAGAACCCAATCCACCTGGGCTGGTATTTGGGGGCTACCGGCCGAAATGCCCTGCCGGAAATGGTTGGACCGCTGCTTGCCTCAATACGAGAAAAGTCACCGGACAGCAAAATCGTCGCATTTGGCAGCTCCGGTGGTGGGTTCGCGGCTATCGGCGGCACTTTGCTTGGGCTTTTCGATGAAGCGATTGCGATCAATCCGCAAGTTGATGTCCTAAAATTCGAAGTTCGCGATGCGGTGGATAGATTTATGAAGAAGCGCGGTGGAATGCCCTGCGATTCCGATTTGAAGTCCTACAAATTTTCTCGCATTAAAGCGTGTGGGAAAATCCGATACGTTCAGAACCGTTCCGACCACCACCACTTCGAAATACATTATAGGCCGTTCCGCAACCTCTGTCTGGCATCTGATATGGTCGATAAAATTTCATTCACCGAATATGATGATGAGAAGGCGGGCCACATGCCGCCGCACTTGCCTGCATTGACAAAAATAGTGGGAGAGCCGTTCTCAATCCTGCTTAAGAAGCCAACAGCGTAAATTGCGTTTGCCGTGGCAGGAATTCCTGCGGGGGCGCTCACATTATCAACGTTAAAAGGATGCTTGAACGGCAGAGGTTGGATAAACCCAAGTTCGACAAAATCCACCCGGGACTGGCGCGATTCCGGCGGGCTGTTCGAGTCGTTTCAATGGGTTGGCCGTCAGCACGCCGAGGTTTCATGTAGTTACATGGAGCGCAGCTAAAAGTTCTTGCTTAGAAGGCGCAATGCTGCGATTTCGTAGGGATGTTCATTCGCATCACCGAAAATGGCGGCCGGCGCTACCTCCAGATCATGGAGTCCTACCGTAACGACGCCGGCAAGCCGCGCAGCCGCGTGATCGCGAACCTCGGGCGCATCGACGACAGACCGGACGGCCATCTCGACTCCCTGATCCGGGGGCTGTGCAAGGTCACGGGGCGCGATGCGCCGGAGGCCCTCAGGATCGAGCAGGAGCCCGGCCGCGCCTTCGGCGACGTCTTCGCCCTCCACGAGCTGTGGAAGGACCTCGGCTTCGACCGCGCGCTGGCGCGGGCACCCCAAGTTCGACAGCAAAACCGCTAAGCAATTGATGTCATTATGGCGGAATGAGCCATTATGTGACTACACGGCGTTCGTCAGAGGGGTTTTGGCAGGTTCAGGGTGTCGAAGAGTTCCATCTGTTGAGGCGTTGTCACAGAGAGCCCATTGACCGTGCGCTCACCGATTTTCGCGCGGTGGCGCTGGATGCGAGCGAGGAGATCGAGCGCGGTGCGGGGGCTGGCCGTGTGGCCCTTGGCCTTCAGGCGCATGCGCATGACGCGATAGAGCACGAGCGCCAGGAAGCAGATCAGCGCGTGGGCGCGGATGCGATCGGGCAGGCGGTGGTGGACCGGGGCGATCTCGATGTCGGACTTCAGCACCCGGAAGCCGCGCTCGATGTCGGCCAGCGCCTTGTAGCGCGCGACGGCCTCGGCCGGCGTCAGGTCGGGAGCATTCGTCAGCAGCGCGAGCTTGCCGTCGAAGAGCTCGGCCTCGTGGATGGCGGTCTCGTCCAGCGACCAGCTGAAGCGGTCGGCGGTGAAGTCGGCCCTGAGGAAGCGGGTGAGTTCGGCCTCGGCGACCGCGCGGGTGAAGCGGCTGTAGGCACCACGGTCGGAGGCCCGCCGGCCCCGGTCGCTTTGCCCCGCGTCTTGTGCATTCAGCTTGCCGACCATGCGCTCGGCCATGACCTCAAGTTCGGCGATGCGGGCTCGGCGCTTCTCGGACTGCTCGGCCGCGCGCAGCGGATCGTGGGCCACGATCAGCCGGTGACCCGCGAAGCGAGCCTCGGAGAGGCCCGTCTTGTCGAAGGCAAGGCCGCGGAAAGTCTCGACGAGCTCGCCGTAGCGGCGGGCGGGGACGGCCAGGATGAACTCGAGCTTCCGCCCTCCTTGATCGGCGAGCGTGGTCAGCGTGTCGATGTTGTCGAGGCTCAGGAGCCCACGGTCGGCGACCAGCACGACCCGCTCGACCGGGAAACGCTGCAGGACGGTGGTCAGCATGGCCTGCAGCGTCTTGGTCTCCGCGACGTTGCCGGGGTGGACGGTGTGCATGAGCGGAAGGCCTTCCGCCGTCTGCACGACGCCCAGCACGAACTGGCGGGCAATGCCGCCCTTCTCCTTGTTCATGCCGTACGCGCGGAGATCATCCTCTATCTCCGCCTCGCCGTGGATGCGCACGGTGGTCAGGTCGTAGAACACCACCGCCAGATCCCGGTCGACCAGCGGCCGGATCTGTTTCGCCAACTCGATCTCGACCCGCTCCGCATGGTCCATCAGCGCGTCCATCGCGCGCAGCAGATGCTGATGCGTCACCGTTTCGGGCATGGCCGGCATCGCCACCGTCTCCAGCCAGCGCAGGCAGCCGAGCTTCGAGTCCGGTTCGCACAACCGATTGAAAACCATGGCCCTGACGAGCGCCTCCACATCAAGCTGCCGCTTGCCCGACCGCAGTGCCCGCGCCAGCGCGCGGTCGAAGCCGAGGTCCTTCCACAGCTCGTGGAGGGCGAAGACGTCGCCGAAGGCGCGGCCGGGCTCCTGCTCGATCCTGAGGGCCTCCGGCGCATCGCGCCCCGTGACCTTGCACAGCCCCCGGATCAGGGAGTCGAGATGGCCGTCCGGTCTGTCGTCGATGCGCCCGAGGTTCGCGATCACGCGGCTGCGCGGCTTGCCGGCGTCGTTACGGTAGGACTCCATGATCTGGAGGTAGCGCCGGCCGCCATTTTCGGTGATGCGAATGAACATCCCTACGAAATCGCAGCATTGCGCCTTCTAAGCAAGAACTTTTAGCTGCGCTCCATGTAACTACATGAAACCTCGGCGTGCTGACGGCCAACCCATTGAAACGACTCGAACAGCCCGCCGGAATCGCGCCAGTCCCGGGTGGATTTTGTCGAACTTGGGGGGCACTGCGGTCGGGCAAGCGGCAGCTTGATGTGGAGGCGCTCGTCAGGGCCATGGTTTTCAATCGGTTGTGCGAACCGGACTCGAAGCTCGGCTGCCTGCGCTGGCTGGAGACGGTGGCGATGCCGGCCATGCCCGAAACGGTGACGCATCAGCATCTGCTGCGCGCGATGGACGCGCTGATGGACCATGCGGAGCGGGTCGAGATCGAGTTGGCGAAACAGATCCGGCCGCTGGTCGACCGGGATCTGGCGGTGGTGTTCTACGACCTGACCACCGTGCGCATCCACGGCGAGGCGGAGATAGAGGATGATCTCCGCGCGTACGGCATGAACAAGGAGAAGGGCGGCATTGCCCGCCAGTTCGTGCTGGGCGTCGTGCAGACGGCGGAAGGCCTTCCGCTCATGCACACCGTCCACCCCGGCAACGTCGCGGAGACCAAGACGCTGCAGGCCATGCTGACCACCGTCCTGCAGCGTTTCCCGGTCGAGCGGGTCGTGCTGGTCGCCGACCGTGGGCTCCTGAGCCTCGACAACATCGACACGCTGACCACGCTCGCCGATCAAGGAGGGCGGAAGCTCGAGTTCATCCTGGCCGTCCCCGCCCGCCGCTACGGCGAGCTCGTCGAGACTTTCCGCGGCCTTGCCTTCGACAAGACGGGCCTCTCCGAGGCTCGCTTCGCGGGTCACCGGCTGATCGTGGCCCACGATCCGCTGCGCGCGGCCGAGCAGTCCGAGAAGCGCCGAGCCCGCATCGCCGAACTTGAGGTCATGGCCGAGCGCATGGTCGGCAAGCTGAATGCACAAGACGCGGGGCAAAGCGACCGGGGCCGGCGGGCCTCCGACCGTGGTGCCTACAGCCGCTTCACCCGCGCGGTCGCCGAGGCCGAACTCACCCGCTTCCTCAGGGCCGACTTCACCGCCGACCGCTTCAGCTGGTCGCTGGACGAGACCGCCATCCACGAGGCCGAGCTCTTCGACGGCAAGCTCGCGCTGCTGACGAATGCTCCCGACCTGACGCCGGCCGAGGCCGTCGCGCGCTACAAGGCGCTGGCCGACATCGAGCGCGGCTTCCGGGTGCTGAAGTCCGACATCGAGATCGCCCCGGTCCACCACCGCCTGCCCGATCGCATCCGCGCCCACGCGCTGATCTGCTTCCTGGCGCTCGTGCTCTATCGCGTCATGCGCATGCGCCTGAAGGCCAAGGGCCACACGGCCAGCCCCCGCACCGCGCTCGATCTCCTCGCTCGCATCCAGCGCCACCGCGCGAAAATCGGTGAGCGCACGGTCAATGGGCTCTCTGTGACAACGCCTCAACAGATGGAACTCTTCGACACCCTGAACCTGCCAAAACCCCTCTGACGAACGCCGTGTAGTCACATAATGGCTCATTCCGCCATAATGACATCAATTGCTTAGCGGTTTTGCTGTCGAACTTGGGGATAAACGACCATACACTCACAGCCCGTCCTTTAACACGGTGCTGAACCCGGCTTATTCATTGAACTGGGCGAGAGGCGGTTGCGTGCGCCTGAAGGCGCTGTGATTCAGGCTGCTAGTCGCAAACCTCGTGCAGCTTCCGACGCACGCATGGGCGACCGGATCCAGGTGGCCCAAGTTCGACAAAATCCACCCGGGACTGGCGCGATTCCGGCGGGCTGTTCGAGTCGTTTCAATGGGTTGGCCGTCAGCACGCCGAGGTTTCATGTAGTTACATGGAGCGCAGCTAAAAGTTCTTGCTTAGAAGGCGCAATGCTGCGATTTCGTAGGGATGTTCATTCGCATCACCGAAAATGGCGGCCGGCGCTACCTCCAGATCATGGAGTCCTACCGTAACGACGCCGGCAAGCCGCGCAGCCGCGTGATCGCGAACCTCGGGCGCATCGACGACAGACCGGACGGCCATCTCGACTCCCTGATCCGGGGGCTGTGCAAGGTCACGGGGCGCGATGCGCCGGAGGCCCTCAGGATCGAGCAGGAGCCCGGCCGCGCCTTCGGCGACGTCTTCGCCCTCCACGAGCTGTGGAAGGACCTCGGCTTCGACCGCGCGCTGGCGCGGGCACTGCGGTCGGGCAAGCGGCAGCTTGATGTGGAGGCGCTCGTCAGGGCCATGGTTTTCAATCGGTTGTGCGAACCGGACTCGAAGCTCGGCTGCCTGCGCTGGCTGGAGACGGTGGCGATGCCGGCCATGCCCGAAACGGTGACGCATCAGCATCTGCTGCGCGCGATGGACGCGCTGATGGACCATGCGGAGCGGGTCGAGATCGAGTTGGCGAAACAGATCCGGCCGCTGGTCGACCGGGATCTGGCGGTGGTGTTCTACGACCTGACCACCGTGCGCATCCACGGCGAGGCGGAGATAGAGGATGATCTCCGCGCGTACGGCATGAACAAGGAGAAGGGCGGCATTGCCCGCCAGTTCGTGCTGGGCGTCGTGCAGACGGCGGAAGGCCTTCCGCTCATGCACACCGTCCACCCCGGCAACGTCGCGGAGACCAAGACGCTGCAGGCCATGCTGACCACCGTCCTGCAGCGTTTCCCGGTCGAGCGGGTCGTGCTGGTCGCCGACCGTGGGCTCCTGAGCCTCGACAACATCGACACGCTGACCACGCTCGCCGATCAAGGAGGGCGGAAGCTCGAGTTCATCCTGGCCGTCCCCGCCCGCCGCTACGGCGAGCTCGTCGAGACTTTCCGCGGCCTTGCCTTCGACAAGACGGGCCTCTCCGAGGCTCGCTTCGCGGGTCACCGGCTGATCGTGGCCCACGATCCGCTGCGCGCGGCCGAGCAGTCCGAGAAGCGCCGAGCCCGCATCGCCGAACTTGAGGTCATGGCCGAGCGCATGGTCGGCAAGCTGAATGCACAAGACGCGGGGCAAAGCGACCGGGGCCGGCGGGCCTCCGACCGTGGTGCCTACAGCCGCTTCACCCGCGCGGTCGCCGAGGCCGAACTCACCCGCTTCCTCAGGGCCGACTTCACCGCCGACCGCTTCAGCTGGTCGCTGGACGAGACCGCCATCCACGAGGCCGAGCTCTTCGACGGCAAGCTCGCGCTGCTGACGAATGCTCCCGACCTGACGCCGGCCGAGGCCGTCGCGCGCTACAAGGCGCTGGCCGACATCGAGCGCGGCTTCCGGGTGCTGAAGTCCGACATCGAGATCGCCCCGGTCCACCACCGCCTGCCCGATCGCATCCGCGCCCACGCGCTGATCTGCTTCCTGGCGCTCGTGCTCTATCGCGTCATGCGCATGCGCCTGAAGGCCAAGGGCCACACGGCCAGCCCCCGCACCGCGCTCGATCTCCTCGCTCGCATCCAGCGCCACCGCGCGAAAATCGGTGAGCGCACGGTCAATGGGCTCTCTGTGACAACGCCTCAACAGATGGAACTCTTCGACACCCTGAACCTGCCAAAACCCCTCTGACGAACGCCGTGTAGTCACATAATGGCTCATTCCGCCATAATGACATCAATTGCTTAGCGGTTTTGCTGTCGAACTTGGGAGGTGGCCCCGCAGACCACCCGCCGGAAATCAATCAGGCCAAGACGGCACCTCGTGAATCTGGATACCGCCTGTCGGTGTCCATGGCGTGTCCCGCTACACTGGAGCCTATGAGCGACTATACATCATGCGCAAGCGGTCGTCTGATGTCATCTGCTGCCCCTGATCAACTGGCCTACGGCCCGGACAGGCGCGGTAACCCGCCACGATGTGCTGGATCTGTATTCCTGATGCAGCCTTTCGATCATGTGGAACGCTTTTTCCTGTTCCTGGCCGAGTTGCTCCCTTGTCGCGCTGAGTTCATTATCGTGAGAGGCGATTTTATCGTTGGCCTCCCTAATAATCTTCTCGTGTTCGGAAATCCGCGCGGTGAGGGTTCCGACCTCGTCGTGGAGAGCGCGCGCGCGTTTTTCCGCCGCGGCGACCGCATTGTCCTTTTCGCCCTTTAATGCGGCAAGCTCGCTATTAAGCCTTACTAGGGCTCTTCCCTGCTCGATAGTCGTATCTGCGAACGCACTGAGTTCCGTGTTGAGTGTCCGTATCCTGTCTTCGGCTTCGATCCGGGTTATTTCGGCTAATTTACGGTTTTCCCGCAGGGCCGCTTCGTCCAGCGCGTTCTTTTCTTCAAGCGCGACATATCGCCCGTGAATATCTACGAAACGTTGTTCGGCTTCCTGGAGCGCCGCCGCCGCCGCTGCGAGTTTTTCCTGAAACTCCGCCGACACCAACTCCTTTTCCGCCCTGAGCTGCATTAGCCGATCACCGGTCTGTCGCAATTCTTCCCGAAGCAATGCGTCCTGAGCGCGGAGCGTCTCGCGATCCTGTTCGAGCCGGTCGCGCTCCTCGCGGAGCGCGACGATACGGGCTTTCTGATCCTGGATTTCCGCCTCGCGCTCGGCATCACGCGCGGCCAGCCTGGCGTGCGCATTCCGGAGCGTGTCGAGTTCCGCCTGCCGAGCCGCAATTTCTTCCTCGCGCTCCTTCAGTTCGCGATCGAGAGCCTCCAGTTTCTCCTCACTTCCACGTGCTTTCCTGCATTTGGCAGCAAGCCCAATCACCGAACCTCCAAACAACGCTGCCGAAGTTTCGAACTCAGAGGCAATGCGGATTAAAGTTTCACGGCCCTCGTCATCCTCTCCATCCCGGGTCCAACGCTCCATCACCTTCAGGCAGTCCTTCACCCGTTCCGGCACGGAAGCATCGTTCATCAGATCTTCGATGGAGGAATCATGATGGCGCAGGCCCCGGTCGATCATGTCGCGCACTCTGTCATCGCGCGCATTCCTCGCCACCGGCCAGGAGAATCCGAAGACCTTCTCGGCTCTGTCCGAGAATTCGGTCCAGTTCGACAGCAGCCGCGCATAGCTGGTGAAAATCCGCGGCAGGCCCCTGCTGCCCGCCTCGGCATCGAGGACGTGACGCAGCCACGCAAGCATGCCGAGTTCCGGTTCGACCTCCACCCCTTTCCGGGCTGCGAGGGACTGCAAGACCTCTTGGGGATTGCGATGTGTGTGGATGCAGACTGGGGCGTAGCCGGCTTCCACCAGTGCCTCGCGCCAGAGCGGCATCAGGCGACATATGCGGGGGTCCTTGAGGTAGATCAGAGAGGCGCTACCGTATTCCGCGGCCATGGTTTCGGCGATACGTTCACGGAACTCGACGAAGCGGGGGGAGTTCTGCCAGCCTTGTTCGAATGGCCGCCAATCATCCCAACGTGAGCCCAGCGTGGCTAGGATCGAATCGTTCAGCTTCATGAACTCGGAGGATTCGAAATAGCCCTTCGGGTTGGATGGCGTCGCCTTCAGTTGAGTCTTGGCCCCTTGGCAACCCAGCCGATCAAGCATCCCCCCCAGCATGGACGTGCCGGAGCGATGCATGCCCAGCACAAGCACGGCCACCTTCTGTCCGGATTTCTGTGTGGACCTGCAACTGCTGGTCATCGTCTTACCCCTTAACATTCAGTGTCTACTAGGAACGTGCGCTTATGCAGCGACCGCATTCTTGAAGAGTTCGGCTTCGAGCTGCTTTTGCCGCGCTTCAATATGCCGTTGTATCGTTGCCTGATAGATCGGGCGCGCGACACGCAGGGCGGTCTGCCGCACATCGATTGCCTGCCGATGCTTGTTGGCCATACTGGCTCCGGTCCAGACACTTTTGTCATTCAACCGGTAGGTGGACATCACGTCAGAGAGGAAGCCGATACCTCCCAGCCGGTCGAGATAGAAGGCGAGAGGGATCTCGCTCAACCGTGGATCATACATCATGTCCGGCAGATGCTGCATGATGTCAGTCCGAAACATGCAGCACGAGAAGTTGACGATCAGATTAAGATGCTGGTTCTCGGAGAAATGCTTCCCGGAAATGATGTTTGGCAGTCCTTCCTGACGCTTCAGCAATCGACGCTTGCCCGATTTCATATCCAGCAGCTCGATGCGCGACAGGACCATTGCGGCTTCGGCATGTTCGCGCAGGAATGCCGCCTGCTTTGCGAGTTTTTCCGGATCGCTCCAGTAATCGTCCCCTTCCAGAACGGCGACAAATTCGCCCTGCGCCTCCGCAAAGCAGTGGCGATAGTTCGCTGAAACGCCGTGATTGCCGCCCCGGCTGATGTTCCGGATACGCATGGGATATTTCTCAGCATAGCGCGCCATAATGCGGGCCGTGCCGTCGGTGGAGCCATCGTCGGACAGCAGGATTTCGTGATGAAAGTTCCCCTTCTGGGCCAGGGCGCTCTCAATGGCTTCGACGATGAACTCGAGGTGATTGTAGCTGACAATGATGGTGGAGACGGTCGGCAGAGGGCTGTGCTTGCGATGCACCTGTATATTTGCCTTGACATAGGATTCCCCGACCGAAATGCGGTCGTTTCGCTCTTCATCAACGTAATCCAGGAGTATCTTGTCGATATATGATGGCACATCGTGCCGCGTATATCGGATGACCAGATCCCAATCAACAAGCCTGCGAAGTGAATCGTCAAAGCATCCCAGCTTTCCCATTAGGCTGCGCCTGTGCGCGAAGACCCCCAGATCAATAAAATTGCCCCGGAGGACATCACCATTTTCGAAGGCGATGCCAATAATGTTGCCTGAATTCACATTTATAAACCGACCATATACTGTGTCCTTGCCAGGATGCTGTATAATCGCGTGGGCAAACATGTTCAGAAAATATGGACGCACCTCATTGTCGCTGTCGGCATAGGCGATCCAGTCCGCACGGGCCCGCATCATGCCGATATTGCGGGCTTTGCAAACACCGACATTCCTTTCCAGCCGGACATAGACTATGCGTCCCGATGCAATTTCATCCGGGAACCGGCGGCGAACCTCCTGCTCCGTATCATCGGTGGATCCATCATCAACGATGATCAGTTCGAAGTTGCGATGCGTCTGTGCCAGAACCGCGCGAATGGCTCGACCGATGCACCATGCCCGATTGTAGGTGGGCATGATAACGGAAAAGCCGATCTTCGAAGTTGCCGCGAATTTCATTACCTCGAATTCCGACATCGCGACGGCATGGATATCGGGGGCGTTTTCGGCAAGCCAGTCGAAAATGGCAGCCGCACCATTCGCATTGCTTGACGGCTTTGTGAGCGCCTTCACTTTCAGGAGCGGAAGGCCCCTGTTCAACGTATATAGCGGAAACAGCGTGAGATTCCGGGATGTCGGGTCTTTCTCATGCACGCCCGCCAACGTGTTCGCCACCATCGCGCCCGAACTGAAGCCGGCCTTCACGAGCGTCTGGGTCATGCCGATTTCGTATTTCTTGATAACCTCCTGCACATTCGGCTGTTTCTCGACGCTCGAAATAAACTTGCGGAATGTCTCGGAGGAAAAAACCCTGCGCGTCAAAACGACGAAATAGCTTTGCAGGTGATAGTCGATTTCCCGACTGTCGGTGGCGCCCCAGAAATCCAGCCCCTTCGCTTCCATCTCGGCGAACATCGGCGCGAACGAGCCGATGGGGCCATAGCAACTGTCGTTGCACAGGATCAGGTCATCGGCTTTCGTCAGCATTCCGGCCTTTTCCAGCCAGGCCACACCTCGCTTGTAGGAACCGAAATCGTATTCGCCGTGACGGCCGGTGATGACATGCGCGGCCAGTCCCGAGAGCTTGGCCGCTTCGCCCGACTGCAGGTCGTTGTCGCAGACAACGACGATGGCTTCGGTCAGGTGCCGCAATCCCTCGAGATAGGGAACGACCTGCGGCGGCAGGATGCCGTCTCCGGTGTAGGAGGCAAAGACGGCGACCCGGCGGCGCGGCGCGGGCTGTGCCTCCGTCGGCCGGTAGCGGGGTCTGATGAACAGGTTTACCGCCAGCGGAGTGAGGATCTGGGCGAGGCGTCGCCAGTTTCGCGGCAGATCCGCCGGGAAGCCCGTCTCGGCCTCGGGCAGCCGATCTGCGAAGCGCAAGTCCTGCAACAGAACCGTGCCACCGCGCAAGGCAACGGAGAGACCGAACATCCGTTCGGCCGCATGGGCGGGTGCACCGTCGGTGACGTAGTCGGCAGGAAGGAATTCCACCGCACAGGCAGCCATGTCCTGCAAGATGGAGGTGCGGATCCAGAAACAGGTGCCCGCAATGAAGCCCCAGTCCTCGGAACGAACGTCGAAATCGCCGATGAGCGGGGCATAATTCTCAGCCAGTTTTTCGGCGTTGGGTTCCAGATAGGCCGGCCCGAATACGAACAGTTGCCGCGCCCCGGCCAGCATGACCTTGGGGTCGGCACGGAAGCTTTCGACGATATGGGTTACCTGGCGTTTCGACCCGAGCACCCCGTCGAGCAGCGCACGGCGCCATTCCTCGGGCATGTTGGGGCCCTTCTTCGTGTGGATCTTGCAGATAAAATCATAGCGACCAAGATTCACCTTTTGCATCAGCTGGAACAGCGCGCCGATGTCCTGCCCGCGATTCTCGACCTCGACAATCATTGCCTTCGGGAAAGCGGCTGTAACGCGGTCGCGCTGCTCCTGCCCGAACGAAACGGGCAGCGTTACGAACTGGTCGGCCGTCTCGTGCAGGTGCTCCAACGCCTCGGTCAGATCGTCCAGAACGTCGAGATGCCAGACATGGATAATTGCGGCGTGGTCGGTCGGTTCGTTCACTGACAAGACTCCCAGATAATCGCACTTGCGGCGGCCAGATTAGGCGTGTGAGCACGTTTGGCACAAATCGGCTACTGCCATAGTTGTATAGCTCGACGGTTCTACCGGCGGTTTTGCACCCTGAGAATGAAGTTGCAAGAGTAAGGCAACAAACGAAGTGGGTCGTGTCGCGGAAGTGGTGGAAATTTGCAGGCGGCGTAATCTCCGGGTGAGCTGACACCCCCTAACCGGCGGCGCCAACCGCCAGGGAGGTCACGCCAGGAACGAGATTACGGCGGCGCGGCCTTTTCGCTACTGCCCGACACGACGGGATATGACCCGATCGAGGATCGCATGCGTGTAAGCATGCGCGCGACCATCGAGACGATGCTTGAAGAGGAACTTGCCGAGCTTCTCGCCCGCATGCGCTACGATCGCGGCGATGGCGGTGCAGCGAAAGGCTATCGCCACGGCCACCGCGAGCGCCAGCTCACCGGCACCTTCGGCACCGAGACGGTGCGTGTGCCCCGCGCCCGGATCGAAGAGGACGAGGGCAAGGAAACGGAATGGCGGTCGAAGGCGCTGCCGCGCTATCAAGCGGCAGGTCAGGAGGAGCCCTCCTGACCGTCCGTGAAACTTCAGCTGATAGCTATCGGATAGCTATTTATTTGCCCACCCATGCTTCTACTTCCCGTAACGATCCAGCAGCAGTTCAACTGCCTTCTCCAGCGTCTCGCCAAGCCCCCAACCATGTGCATCGGCAACTGAGCAGAATGCCTCGATCGTCTCGGGGCGCGCCTTGAGGTTGAACTGTGCATTCCGGCCTGTTCTCCTCCGTCGGAGCGGCTTGGCCGGTTCGGATGGTGGCTGTGGATCCCGGCTGCGGAAGCCGGCTGCCTCAGCAGCCTGCTTGGCCTCACCCGGGGACGGCTTCGGCCTCGGAGCCGGCTCCGGGCCGAAGTTACCCAGATCGTCGAGGGCGGAACTGAATCCCAGGTCGGCACGCTGGCGGCTCATGCAAGCTCCCTTTCGGTCTTGAGGAGGGTGACGACTTCTCCGGCAAACTCGCGGGCGTTCTCGATCGCCTTCGGCAGATTGCTGACCTGCGCCGGATCAAGCGAGGACAGAGTGCCTCCGAAGTCGAACAGGTCCCGAAACGCGGCGCGTTCGACGATGCTTGTCTGAAGGACCTCGATCCCACTCGCCTCAAGCTGTTCTTGCACGTTGCGGAGGGTGCGGGATCTTACCGCGGCACTCGTGCGCGTAAGCACGACGCGATGCGGGATCTTCCTGCGCGCCAAACGCGATTGGTTCGCGATCAGCCGGATCGTCTTTGCCCCGCCCTTGGCATCCATGTTCGACCCCTGGGCCGGGATCAGGACGAGATCCGACATGCCGATGGCGTTGGCCACCATGAGGCTCGCGGTGCCCTCCAGGTCCACGATCACGAACTGGCACCGAGCAGCCTCCTCCTCGACCACATCCACGATGCTGTCCTCGGTGACTCCGTTCACGATACGAATTGCGTCAGGCTTGCCAGGCAAGCTGGCCCATTGCGAAATCCATCGTTCAGGATCCGCATCGACGATGGAGACGCTGGCGCCGTTCTCGGCGAGTTGCGTGGCGAGGATGAGGGCGGTTGTGGTCTTCCCTGCCCCACCCTTGGGATTTGCAAACGAAATGACGGGCATGACTGCTCTGCCTCAGGATTTGTGGATAGCTACCAAGTAGCCTGTCAGGTCTGATAGCTACCAGCTAAGCACAATAAGATGACCGGAGGAAGCGGGGCGCCTTGGCTTGTGCCTATCGCTATCGGATAGCTACCATTACGGGGCGGTTCTCGCTAATGCTAGAAGCTATCTGTTAGCTAAATGCTAGTAGCTAGCTACCAGATATCTCACGGCTGAAACCACGAAGGGCCGCTGTCAACATGCAGGAACCGACACAGCGTCGCGCTCCGACATCTGGGCAAGACCGGCGGGGCAGGGCGCTCACGGGCGGCCACGTTTCTCGAACCACGTCGCGCAGAACTTGACGAAGTGCCGCTCTGGCACTTTCGGCTCGATTTCTTCAGCCGCACACCAGCGCCTCCACTCCTGTTCGAGATACCGGACATCCCATCCGGGGGCCGCAGCCCTGGCGTCCTCGTAAACCGACGAGTCCAGATGCCCCTCAAAGACCTCGGAGGACGGCACAGGGACGGACCCGCGGCTTTGGAAAACGATTCCGTTCTCGTCTTCCGTGAAGCGGATGGAGTAGTCGGGAAAGTGCGAGTGCCGCTCGTCCTCCGTGACGATCTTGCCCACCAGCCGCTTGAACTCGAACAGGGGTGAGCCGGACCCGCACTTCTTCTGCAGCAACTCCAGTCCGATCCGCCACTCGGTCTGTCGGCCGCAGTGCTTCCGGGCGAGTTCGTAAAGACGCCGCTCCAGAGGCCGTCGAAGCCGGAAGTAATCGCGGCTGAGCGTAAGCACCTCCTGGGCGCGGATGGCGTTGAAGACCCAGTCGGAGAGCTTCACCTCGACCTCCTGCATCCGTCCCTCGCGGGTTTCCCGAACGATCCGGGCGCGTTCGATGAGCCCGAAGGTTTCGAATATCTCCTGGCCGCCCGTGGTGATGTTTGTGGAGATCCGGGTTCCGGCCAGGCGCTCCATGGCCGCCTTCAGCAGCTCGTATCCGCGGCCCGTCGTCATGCGGTTCGTGGCCTTGAGAAGATCAGAGGCCTGGAACCGCACAGTCTGGCTCGGTTCCTTGCCGTTGTTCATTCCGTGGATGAGCTGGGAGATGCAGAAGATCAGGACATCACGGTCATGGACAGTGGCCAGCCCATCGCTTGATGGCTTGATCTCGACCGTCAGACCTCGATGCTCATACCGTCGTGACCTGGTGTCGGGCTTCGTCGACAGCGAGAAGATCGGATGCTCCATCGACCCGATGTCGCCCTTGGGTGCGGCGTCAAAGATGTCGCAAACAAAGAAATCGCCTTGGGGATGCCGGTCCGGCAGGAGGGGAGTGCTCATCGAAAAAGGGGCTCCTGCCGAACATAACGACACTTCACACATAACGACACTTCACACAGGTGATCAACGAGAAACGACACTTCACACAGGGATCAGGGGCTGGGCGTCGCAGGTCGCGGCGAGATGGCGAATCACCACTTTGCACAGCGAGAATCACCACTTTACACAGAGAGAATCACCACTTTACACAGCGACCACCTGAGCAACCTGTTGATTTATCCGATAAAAACGGGGGTTTCGGAGCCCTTAACACTATATTTAACCCACTTTAACACCCTCGGAGAGCCGAACGGGACCAAGGGGCCGGGCAAGGGAGCTTCCGAATTCGATCGGCTGGCACAGCTTTGGACCTTCGGTCTGCCAGGAGATCGGCGGCTGGTGCCGGCAGGCGAAACCCTTCAGTGCGCTGGGAACATCCGGCTTCTGCCCGATGCGTTTCAGGATGCCATGCCTTGATCGCCTCCCGATCGCACGGGGGCAAGCCGACTTGCTTCGAGGACAAGAACCAGAGCCTGATCGTCAGTGTCCGCGTCTGAAGGATCCGCAAGAGGGTGGCTGCAGCATGTCTTCGAGCGCGACGCGCACGGCCCAACAGCTTTGGCCGGTATCCGGTGCGCCTACATTGACGGTCGCCTAGGATGCGCCTATCTAGTCAGAAATCTAGCCAGATAGCACGGATCATGTGGACGCTTCAGGACGCCAAGAACAGGTTCAGCTCGGTGGTTGAGGCAGCCTTGGCCGGCGTGCCGCAAGAGGTTTCCCGCCGGGGACGCCCTGCGGTGGTCGTCTTGTCGGTCGAGGAATACCACAGGCTGCTGTCCGGCGCGCAAGGCAACCGCGGCAGCTTCGCCGATCATCTCATGGCTTTCCCCGGCGATGGTCTGGAGCGTGCCGAGGTGGTGCCCCGGGATGTCGGGTTCTGATGTATCTGCTCGACACCAATGTCATCTCGGCGGTTCGCCGTCCCGACCGTGCACCCCAGGTGGCGGCCTGGCTGGGGTCGTTTGCGGGAGGGGGCGGAATCCTACGCTAAGGCTTTGGCCAGCGATATTCTCCGGTGAGATTGATGTGTTCCCATCCGAGCGGCGAAACATGGGCCAAGAGATCGGGCGATAGCAGCTTTCCATCGCGTTTCTGGTTTGCAACGACCTCGCCGAGCTTCATGGTGTTCCAGAAGATGATGATGGCGGCGAGCAGATTCATGCCGGCGATGCGGTAATGCTGGCCTTCGGCGGAACGGTCGCGGATTTCACCGCGGCGGTGGAAGCTGATTGCCCGCTTCAGCGCATGATGAGCTTCGCCTTTGTTGAGCCCGATCTGGGCACGCCGTTGGAGTTCGGCATCCAGAATCCAGTCGATCATGAACAGGGTGCGCTCGACGCGACCGACTTCCCGCAGGGCTGTCGCGAGCTCGTTCTGCCGCGGATAGGAGGCGAGTTTCCGCAGAATCTGGCTTGGCGCGACGGTCCCGGCAGCAATGGTGGTGGCGATGCGCAGGATGTCGGGCCAATTGCGCTCGATCATGGCTTGGTTGACCTTTCCGCCGATCAACGCTCGCAGGTGCGCCGGGGCGGCCGACGGATTGAACGCGTAGAGCCGTTTGGATGGCAGGTCGCGGATGCGCGGAGCGAACCGGTAGCCGAGAATGGCACATGCGGCAAAGACGTGATCGGTGAAGCCGCCCGTGTCGGTGAACTGCTCGCGGATATGGCGTCCAGCATCGTTCATCAGCAGGCCATCGAGGATGTAAGGCGCTTCGCTTGCCGTTGCAGGAATTACCTGGGTTGCGAACGGCGCATATTGGTCGGAGACGTGGCTATAAGCTTTCAGGCCCGGGGTATTGCCATATTTCGCGTTGACCAGGTTCATGGCCTCACCTTGCTCTGTAGCGACGAAGAACTGTCCGTCGCTCGAAGCCGACGTGCCCATGCCCCAGAACCGGGCCATGGGTAACGCTGCCTGTGCCTCGACCACCATGGCCAGCGCCCGGTCATAGGCTTCGCCCTCGACATGCCACCGTCCAATGCGGATCAATTCCCAGAAGGTGTGGGTGTTTGTCGCATCCGCCATTTTGCGCAAGCCGAGGTTGATCCCTTCCGCCAAGATAACGTTCATTAGCCCGATCCGGTCAGCGCAGGGTGCTCCTGTGCGCAGATGGGTGAACGCTTCGGTGAAGCCGGTCGCCGCATCCACCTCCAGCAGGAGATCGGTGATGCGCGTGGGCGGGATCTGCTTGTAGAGATCGAGCACCAGATCTTCGGCGCCTGTCGGCGCGGCGGCTTCGAGTTTCTCGATATGCAGAACGCCGTTCTCAATCGACCCGCCCGGGATCGTGCCTGCGCGAGCGGCACGGCCAAGCTCGCGCAACCGCATGTCGAGGCGAGCTTGCCGGTCTGCCAGCCATTCCTCCGGCCGCAATGGCACAGCGAGACGACCGCCTTCCGCGATGGCTTGTGCCGGAACGAGTGCGTGTTTCAGATCGCCATAGCGCCGGGACCTAGTAAGCCAGACATCTCCGGAGCGGAACGCATCGCGCAGATGGAACAGCACCGCGATCTCCCATAGGCGAGCGTCGCCAGCCCTCTGGGCCCGAAGGTGGCGATGCCATTTCGAGCTGGGCCGCAAGAAGCTGGTCATCGCGGCATCGTTCAAACCGGTACGAAGGGCCGTCACAGCTTCCAGAAGCGGCAGTGCAACGGGCGCAGCTCGCAGATCGAGCAGGCGCAACATGCGTGGAGCGTATCGGCGGAAGCGGTGATAACCGTCGAGCACATGATTGAGCGGATCGTCGGCCATGGTGGCGGTCAGCCTGGTTGCCATTGCAACAAGGGTTTTTAAGCCGTCCCACCCTGACCCACTCGCGATGACATCGCCCAGCGGCTGGCCATCATCCTGTGCATCGACCAGGGCGCCCCCGATCTCGGCGAAGGATTTCAGGGTGTCACGCACCACCCCCGCTTCGTCTGCGACCTTTGCATGGCAAATACGCTCCGAAGCACGGTAGAGACGGCCGACGATCCGGTCGTGGGTTTCGACCACTGCGTCGGCCAACATCGCCTGCCATTCCGAGACGCAAACAGCCAAGATCGCAAGCCGCCTGTCCTCCGGGAGATCGCGCATGCCGTCGGCATAATACCGTTCACCCTGCCTGCGCAGACGAGTCACCCGATGGGCAGGAACGCCGGCAAGCAGATCCTCGGGGAGATCGACGCGTTGCAGATATTCGAGCCGGTCGAGCAGCCGGTTGGCCGACGAAGAGTTCGAGCCAGGCTCGAACTGGCGCAGCCACACAAAACGGGTCACCCGATCATCAGCCGTCTCCTCGAGCAATGCCAGCAACTGTTCTCGGATCGGCATAGGCAGCCGACTGGCGATCCTCGTCTCGATGCGTCGCTCGGCATCGACGAGAGCCGCGGCACAAAGCCGCTCGATCGTGGATGTCGCGGGAAGGACAGTGCGGGTGCGTCGGCACTCGGCTACGAAGCGACGGGCGATATCCTCGTTCGACACCGCCATCTCCGCTTCTCGGAACAACCATTCCTTCAGCTCGCTCGCACCACGCCCGGAGAAGGTGCGGAAGCCGTAGAGCCCCCGTAACTCGGCAAGATGCTCGTGCCGTGTTTCCTCGCGGGCAGCATAGTCTACGAGATCGTCGGCACCCAGGCCAAGCTGCGCTCCGATAAATTCGATGACCTCTGCAGGGATCAGTTCGCCTGGAGCCAGCACCCGGCCGGGATAGTGCAGGACACACAATTGCAGGGCGAAGCCGAACCTGTTGTGAACGCGCCGACGCAGCCTGATATGCCCAAGGTCTTCATCACTCAGCGTATAGTGCTTGAGCAAATCCGTCTGTGAAGTCGGCAAGCGCAACAGCGCGTCTTTCTGCCGATCGGTTAGAGTGACGCGACGCGGCATACATGTTCCTTTTTCAAAATCTGATAGCGTTCAAGACGCTTTATTTATGAAGCTGGTTGAGATACATTTCCAGAGGTCAATGCAATCGTGGCCGAAGCGCCGCCTCAAACCAACGTTTGTGATACATGCTGATCGGATATGCCCGCGTCTCCAAAGCCGATGGCTCGCAGTCTCTCGACCTGCAGCACGACGCCTTGCGCGCCGCAGGTGTCGAACGGGACAATATCTATGATGATCTTGCTTCCGGCGGTCGTGATGATCGCCCTGGCTTGACTGCCTGCCTCAAGTCATTGCGTGACGGCGATGTGCTGGTGGTCTGGAAGCTCGATCGCCTCGGACGATCGCTTGCCCATCTGGTCAACACGGTGAAGGAGCTGTCAGACCGCAAGATCGGCCTGCGGGTTCTGACTGGAAAGGGCGCTCAGATCGACACCACGACTGCGTCCGGTCGCATGGTGTTCGGAATCTTCGCCACCTTGGCCGAGTTCGAGCGGGATCTGATCCGAGAGCGCACCATGGCGGGTCTCGCCTCCGCGAGAGCGCGCGGTCGCAAGGGCGGACGAAAATTCGCGCTCACCAAAGCTCAGGTGCGTCTCGCGCAAGCCGCCATGGCCCAGCGCGATACTTCAGTTTCCGATCTCTGCAAGGAACTCGGCATCGAGCGCGTCACTCTCTACCGATATGTCGGTCCCAAAGGCGAGCTCAGAGACCATGGAAAGCATGTTCTCGGACTTACGTAGCAACTCGTTTCTTTTCGCAGGTTGAGCCACCTCCGCGCTTCATCAGAAAACTGAAGGAACCTCCATTGAATCGAACTAATATTTTTTTTGGTGAATCGCATTCTGACTGGTTGCCTGTCAGAGGCGGAGAATCTGGTGATTTTGTTTTTCGACGTGGTGACGGGCATGCCTTCGCGAAAATCGCACCTGCTTCCCGCCGCGGTGAGCTCGCTGGAGAGCGTGACCGCCTCATTTGGCTCAAAGGTCGAGGTGTGGCTTGCCCCGAGGTGATCAACTGGCAGGAGGAACAGGAGGGTGCATGCTTGGTGATAACGGCAATTCCGGGAGTACCGGCGGCTGATCTGTCTGGAGCGGATTTGCTCAAAGCGTGGCCGTCAATGGGGCAGCAACTTGGCGCTGTTCACAGCCTATCGGTTGATCAATGTCCGTTTGAGCGCAGGCTGTCGCGAATGTTCGGACGCGCCGTTGATGTGGTGTCCCGCAATGCCGTCAATCCCGACTTCTTACCGGACGAGGACAAGAGTACGCCGCAGCTCGATCTTTTGGCTCGTGTCGAACGAGAGCTACCGGTGCGGCTCGACCAAGAGCGCACCGATATGGTTGTTTGCCATGGTGATCCCTGCATGCCGAACTTCATGGTGGACCCTAAAACTCTTCGATGCACGGGTCTGATCGACCTTGGGCGGCTCGGAACAGCAGATCGCTATGCCGATTTGGCACTCATGATTGCTAACGCCGAAGAGAACTGGGCAGCGCCAGATGAAGCAGAGCGCGCCTTCGCTGTCCTATTCAATGTATTGGGGATCGAAGCCCCCGACCGCGAACGCCTTGCCTTCTATCTGCGATTGGACCCTCTGACTTGGGGTTGATGTTCATGCCGCCTGTTTTTCCTGCTCATTGGCACGTTTCGCAACCTGTTCTCATTGCGGACACCTTTTCCAGCCTCGTTTGGAAAGTTTCATTGCCAGACGGGACTCCTGCAATCGTCAAGGGATTGAAACCTATAGAAGACATTGCTGATGAACTGCGCGGGGCCGACTATCTGGTATGGCGCAATGGGAGGGGAGCAGTCCGGTTGCTCGGTCGTGAGAACAATCTGATGTTGCTCGAATATGCCGGGGAGCGAATGCTCTCTCACATCGTTGCCGAGCACGGCGACTACCAGGCGACCGAAATTGCAGCGGAACTAATGGCGAAGCTGTATGCCGCATCTGAGGAACCCCTGCCTTCTGCCCTTCTCCCGATCCGGGATCGCTTTGCAGCTTTGTTTCAGCGGGCGCGCGATGATCAAAACGCAGGTTGTCAAACTGACTACGTCCACGCGGCGATTATAGCCGATCAAATGATGAGCAATGCCTCGGAACTGCGTGGGCTACATGGCGATCTGCATCATGAAAACATCATGTTCTCCAGTCGCGGCTGGCTGGTGATAGATCCCGTCGGTCTGGTCGGTGAAGTGGGCTTTGGCGCCGCCAATATGTTCTACGATCCGGCTGACAGAGACGACCTTTGTCTCGATCCCAGACGCATTGCACAGATGGCGGACGCATTCTCTCGTGCGCTGGACGTCGATCCGCGTCGCCTGCTCGACCAGGCGTACGCTTATGGGTGCCTTTCCGCAGCTTGGAACGCGGATGGAGAAGAGGAGCAACGCGATCTAGCTATCGCGGCCGCGATCAAGCAGGTGCGACAGACGTCATACTAGATATCAAGCGACTTCTCCTATCCCCTCGGAACACATCAATCTTACCGGAGAATATCGTTGGCCAAAGCCTTAGCGTAGGATTTCGCCCTCTCCCGCAAACGACCCCTGGCTTGCGGGTCGAAACGAGGCGGATCTGTTCCTGAGCGTCATCACCCTGGGCGAGATCGAGCGTGGCATCACCCGCCAGGAGCAGGGCAACCCTGCCTTTGCCGCTGACCTTCAGGCATGGCTCGACAGGACGATGCGCCTCTTCTCCGATCGCATCCTGCCCTTCGAGGCAGAGGATGCCCGGATCTGGGGCAGGCTCTCAAGCCGGATCGGGCACAACGGAGCTGACCTCATGATCGCCGCAACGGCCCTAGCTCGAGGCGCGGTCGTGGTGACGGGGAATGTTGACGACTTCCGGCCGACCGGCGTCCGGATCGAAGATCCCTTCTGACACGCAAGACCCTCATCTGGCCGGATCGCTGCTGCTTCGAGCGCAAGATGCCGGCGTGACGTGGAAGACGAGAAACTTGTATAAACGCCCTACGAGGGTAGAGAGTTTATACACGCGCTGCTGGAAGGCCGATCATCGTGAAGTTTGTCACCTATCTCCGCGTCTCGACCGAACGTCAGGGGCAGAGCGGCCTTGGCCTTGAAGCGCAGCGTGCCGCGGTGGCAGCCCATGTCGCGGCGCGCGGCGAGGTGGTGGCCGAGTTCATCGAGATCGAAAGCGGCAAGCGGTCCGACCGGCCCGAGCTTGCGAAGGCACTGGCTGTTGCAAAGAGGGCAGGGGCCATCCTGCTGATCGCCAAGCTCGATCGCCTGGCCCGCAACGTGGCCTTCATCGCGAACCTTCTCGAGAGCGGCGTCGAGGTCACGGCAGCCGACATGCCGGAGGCCAACCGGTTCGTCCTCCACATCATGGCAGCGGTCGCCGAGCAGGAAGGGAGAGCCATCTCCGAGCGCACCAGGGCGGCGCTCGCCGCCGCAAGGGCGCGGGGTGTGAAGCTCGGCTGGTCAATGCCGGAGAGGAAGGACGAACAGCGCAGGGCCTCGGCCTCAGGCGCTCTGCAGAACGTCCTCAAGGCTGACCAGCATGCTGCGAGTGTCCTCCACCTCGTGCGCCAGCATGTCGAGCAGGGCGCGTCCCTTCGCCAGGTAGCTTCCCAGCTGAACGCACAAGGCGTTCGAACCGCCAGAGGTGGGGCATGGCACGCTGGCACCGTCCGAAATATCCTGGCCCGCTCCCTTGAAGGGCGCATCGAGCGCACCGGTTGCGCGTTGTAAGGCGCTCTGGGGTTCAGATGGAGGCGCAGCCAAGAAACAACATGCAAGATGGAACACGCTGGCGTCTTTTCCCTTTCTTCCATGTGAAACTTCTGATTATCCTGCTTTCACAGGACGGAGATTGCCATGCACGACACCGCCAAGCTGGCACCGGCTCGTGATCGGGGGGCTGTGCTGACGAAAGCCACGTTGAACGCAGCCGATCGGCTGGGTCTTTCACAGAGGGAACTGGCAGAGATCATAGGTCTCTCCGAGGCTACCGTATCGCGGATGAAGCGGGGCGCAGCGACTCTCGAGGATGGTTCGGCACATTTCCAACTTGCCGCTCTGCTCGTCCGGATCTTTCGCTCCCTCGACGCCATCGTCGGAGGAGACGAAGGTGTCGCTCGTGCGTGGATGAAGGCTCCCAACACCGCTCTGGGCGTGCCGCCTGTGGAGCGCATCTCGAAGATTTCCGGCTTGGTCGATGTCGCTACCTACCTGGACGCCCGACGCGCTCCGCTCTGAAGCAAGGGGGCTCTCGGGCCTCGCCTGGCGCCTCGTCGAAGCACAGCATCAGGTCTCGACCATGAAGCTGGTCGATGGAGCGGAACAGGACATCCTGGAAGCCATTCTTGACGAGACGAAGCCCCCGGTGCCAGAGGAGTGCCGCCACCTCGGCTATCTGCTGTCCACACCATTTCGCTACCGGCCTTATCCGCATGGCTCCCGTTTCCGCCGCGCGGGGCTGACGCCCGGCGTCTGGTATGGCGCCGAGGCTCCAGAGACGGCCGTTGCGGAGATGGTGTTCTATCGCTTCCTTTTCTATGCCGAGAGTCCCGCGACCCCGTTCCCCGACAACGCGGCGGAATATACCGCCTTCTCGGTAAAGGTGGCGACGCCGCTATCGCTCGATCTGACCTCCGGCAAACTGGCGCACGACGCGATGCGCTGGACCCATTTGACGGACTACGCACCTTGCCAGGAACTTGCGGACACTGCGCGCGATACCGGTGTCGAGGTGATCCGATACAGATCGGTTCGCGACCCGGCGGAGGGGGCCAACCTGGCGGTTCTGACCTGCCACGCCTTTGCTGCCCGCGATCACTCCGAGCGCCAGACCTGGCACATCCGTATCGGATCCGGTGGCGCGCAGGTCCGCCGTGAGTTTCCGCGCCACAGGATGGAATTTCCGACGAACTCCTTCGACGCTGACGCTCGCCTGCACGGGATGAATTGGGACAGGCCAAGCGTCCAGCGATGAGGTGGTCGTCCGGCAGCACCCGTTGATTGCAGCACCCGTTGATTGAGGTCGGGCTTCTACCCCACGGGGTCGAGGGAGATTCTTCCATCACAACGGCTTGTTCAGTCAATGACGCTCAAAAGAGACCAATTTCTACCACTACATCCCGCTGCTCGATGACCGCCTTCAATGAGGCCGAGGTGGGAACACCTCGGATAGTCCGATAAAAGCCTACGACGGCACGCCTGTCATCATTCTTCAATGAGGCCGAGGCGTTTCCGCCTCGGAGGCCCGCGGACGCCTCAACGCCCCGGCACGGGTCTCAGAGCTGCTTCAATGAGGCCGAGGCGTGCCCGCCTCGGAAGGCAGGCTCGATCCCTTGGGCGAACTTGGCAGTTGTCGCTTCAATGAGGCCGAGGCGTGCCCGCCTCGGAAGGGCGGCATGAAGTCGGTAGTCCTCAAAAGCTTCGTAAGGCTTCAATGAGGCCGAGGCGTGCCCGCCTCGGAAGGCCGGTGCGGTGGTGGATCGTCTTCCGCTCATGGTCAATCGCTTCAATGAGGCCGAGGCGTGCCCGCCTCGGAAGGTCAGCGTCAGCTTGTCCGCCTTCTCGCTGTTGCGCTTGCTTCAATGAGGCCGAGGCGTGCCCGCCTCGGAAGGCCGGGATCAGCACCGAATACACCAAGACCGGCGGCACGCTTCAATGAGGCCGAGGCGTGCCCGCCTCGGAAGGCGGCAAGGGGCGCTGCACCATTAGCGCTGAACACGCCAGCTTCAATGAGGCCGAGGCGTGCCCGCCTCGGAAGGCTGCTCCCGCTTGCCGTGGGCCTCCTCGGAGTTGGGGAGCTTCAATGAGGCCGAGGCGTGCCCGCCTCGGAAGGGCGGGCGACAATGCCGAGTGGCGCAGCCTGTCCGGGCTTCAATGAGGCCGAGGCGTGCCCGCCTCGGAAGGAGGATGACCTCTCGGATGCCCGTTACCTGTTCCGCACGCTTCAATGAGGCCGAGGCGTGCCCGCCTCGGAAGGCGGGCGCCACGTCAAGGCGAAGACCGCGGCCCTCTACGCGCTTCAATGAGGCCGAGGCGTGCCCGCCTCGGAAGGAGGATGCCGGAAAGACGGCGCGCGCCGGATGTGGGGCTTCAATGAGGCCGAGGCGTGCCCGCCTCGGAAGGCGCCCCACATGCCGACGATGAGATCCGCGAAGTTGCCGCTTCAATGAGGCCGAGGCGTGCCCGCCTCGGAAGGGCCAGGACTCGCCCTCATCAGCCCACGGCTCGGCAGGGCTTCAATGAGGCCGAGGCGTGCCCGCCTCGGAAGGGTGGAGCAGGTGATGGCCTTCGCCACGTCGCGAGCGAAGCTTCAATGAGGCCGAGGCGTGCCCGCCTCGGAAGGTATATCTTCCTTAGCCCATGGATTTGGGAAGCCCGGAGGCTTCAATGAGGCCGAGGCGTGCCCGCCTCGGAAGGTCTCGATTTCGCCAGCGTCAATCAGCTTTTTGTCGCGCTTCAATGAGGCCGAGGCGTGCCCGCCTCGGAAGGCGCGCGGCCGAGGCGGCAGCGCCCTACGGCCTCGCGCTTCAATGAGGCCGAGGCGTGCCCGCCTCGGAAGGGCCGAATGGGCGGAGGTCAGCCAGCGCAACTATCAGGCCGCGCTTCAATGAGGCCGAGGCGTGCCCGCCTCGGAAGGCGTGTTTTGCAGCTTTCCGCACCGCGGCGGATGAGGCTTCAATGAGGCCGAGGCGTGCCCGCCTCGGAAGGGCCGACGTGGTCCGGTCGGGCCTCTGCCAGGCCATTGTCGCTTCAATGAGGCCGAGGCGTGCCCGCCTCGGAAGGCTTGCGGCGCAGGTCTTCCGGCTGCTCGGCGTAGATCTCGCTTCAATGAGGCCGAGGCGTGCCCGCCTCGGAAGGTGCCCATTCCACAACATCCTGAACCTTAAGGTCAACAGAGCCGCGATGCGAGCGCTGCCTGTCGGCGGGATGCGGACGGACTCGTTTCGTCGGCGCGTTTCTTTTAACGGTGTCAAAGAGCATTGTCTTTCATGCTATTAGCCTGTCGCGAGCGCTCACGCCATCCTGAGCATCACGGGAGCCCTCGCAGCATCTGTGGCAGTGGCATCAGATCACGATCGCTTTTCGCTCCAGCGCACTGTAGCTGCGTCCGAGGCTCTCCACATGCGGTTCTATATTGCCCGCCGGACCGACGTCGATGATGAGAACATGATCCTCGTCCTTGCGGATGATGTCGGAGAGCCGCGCGGAGAGCTCTCCCCGGCGGCGGGCGCTCAGGCGACATTGAAAGACCGAAAGCTGCAGCCACCGCCCAAATCCTTCCATGGTGGCAAAGACCTTCCGCCAACGCTTCCGATCGGCGATATCATAGGTCACGATGTAGAGGCGCTCGGACGGCATCGATCAGCGCGGGACATAGTGGGGCATCTCGGGGATCTCGCCCGCGATGTGGCGGGCCAGCAGACGGCACTGGACATCGATGAGGCGCCGGGTCGTCAGGCGATAGCCGAAGATTGGGTGCGTGGTCTCCTGATCCAGGCGTCGTTCCCAGGCGGCGACGAGGGACCTTCGTCCCGACGGGGTCAGGCTGCAGCTTCGGCCCAGTGTGACAAAATCGGATGGCCCAACCTCTCCATTGTTGATCACCATCAGGACTGTGCTGTCGCACAGCAGCGGGCGGAACGGCTCCATCATGTCGAGGGCGAGCGCAGGGCGGCCATGCCGTGGACGGTGGTAGAATCCTTGGTAGGGATCGAAGCCTGCGCTCACCAGCGCTGAAACGAACAGGCGGACAGCGAGCGCGTAACTGAAGGACAGTAGCGCGTTCACCGGATCGGCTGGTGGACGTCGATTGCGCCCCTCGAAGTCGAAGGTGACGGTTTCCGACTTGGACGGAACGATCAGCTTCGGGAAGTGCCTGAAGTAAAGCGCGGCGGCTTCCCCTTCGATCCCGAGCAGGTTGGCGGAGGCTCCCGCGTGTGGTGCTTTGGCGGCCAGCTGCTTGAGGCGGTCCATGACATCTGCCAGTGCCGGGTCTTCAGCGCCTCCCTTCCAGTTTCGCCGCAGGATGGTGCGCTGGTTGCGGATCTTGGCGGCCACGAGTCCGGCGGCAATGCACAGCGACCGTGGGGGATCATCCGCGACACGGAACTGGGCCGCTCGGATGGTCACATTCCGGGTGCCGGTTCCGACGGTGTGGCCCATCAGCCACCCGCCTGTCGAATGCCACGCCACCGGGATCTCGCGCCTCATCAACTCATGCAGGGCCGGAGTCGTGAGGGAGACCCGTCCGTAGAGGCTGACCGAAGAAACGTCGATCAAGGGAACGTCCGTCTTCTCCTCGTCGGCCTCGACCACAAGCGTCTCGCCCTTCTTCCGCAGACAGGCTCCCTGAGCTTGCACATGCAATGGCAGCGCTGGATCGTCGGCTGGATTGAGCGGACGGGGCAGGGCGCCATCGCGGAAGAAGTTGACCTCGTCGGGCAGGCAGATCCCGGCGACAGCACAGCGGGGACATTTCGGAGAGTTCTCGAGGGGGGGTGGTCGCCGCCCGGTGGCTGCCGTCAGGCGAAGATCGGCTGCGGCTCGGAGCGTCTTCTCGCGGAGCTCGCTGTCGAAGAGGACGGGAACCCGCTCACGGCTCGCCGCAAACCAGATGAACCCTTCGGCCACTTCAAAGCCCGCTTCTTCGAGCAAGAGGGCCTGGGCACAGAGTTGGACACGCTCGGGATCATGGGCGCCCTGGGCGACATGAGGTCTCGCGCCGCGCTTCAGTTCGACGGGGACCGCGTGGCGTCCCTCGCCTTCCACCACGTCCATCTTGCCCACCATGCCGAGGCGCGTGGAGGAGAGTGTCACCGAGCGGCACCGAAAGGGCGCCGGTTCCTCTTCGACCACGGCATCTCCCGGCTGCGGAAGACTGCCGGACGGTCGGTCGGCGCGCCTGTGAACTCGGCGCCCATCTTCTGTATCGGCAGTGTCGGCCCATTCCGCTTCGATCCACATCAGGTAGGCGAGGCGCGGACAATAGACCCACTCGTTGATCATCCGAACCGGAACCAGCGGCACATCCTCTTCGCCCAACGGCGAGGGAAGGAGCAGTTCACCCTGAAGGACATCGCTCATCGTTTCTTACCTGTCCGGTGCCATGACGGCGGCAAAGAGGCCACCGCCCTTGTGCAGGGTGCGCCCGAGCAGCACAGGCCCTTGAACCGGGTGAGAAAAAGTCAGGCGCAGGTGGGCAAAGAGGCCACCGCCCGGGTTGAAGCCTGACTTGAGAACAGAGACCTCTGCGGCCGGTAGCCCCCTGCGTGACAGCTCCCGCGAGAGATCATCCTTCAGCACGACATCCAGCGGCCGTCCGCGAGGATGGTGAGTGGCTTGGTAGCGTGTCACACTTGCCCAGACGCGGGCGCGACAGAACAGGGGATCGTCATCCTGCACGGGATCCGCTGCGAGTTGGAGGCACCCGGACCGGCCGGCGCGCAGTGTGGTGAAACCCTGAAGAGCGTCAGCCAGATCGCGCATGGCCGCGTCCTCACCTGTGCCTTGCGCCCTGTGATCTGCAAGATGTGGCGGGATCACCAGGAGCCGCCTGCGGGGAAGGTCTGCTACGAACGCCACATGGCCATTGCGGCCAGGCCTGCTCGGGCTTCCGTCATTCTCGTGCCCGGTGATGAAGGCCGGTGCATTGGCCCCACAGCGCGCCATCACGGCCCTGCGAAGCGCCTGGGCCAGGTTCTCGGCGTCTGGAGCCTCGAGACCTTCCAGAATCCGGAATGCAAGGATGTCGTTCTTGGCCCCGTCCTGCGCGGGCCGCATCAGTCCGAGCCCTGCGAAGCGTCCGTTCCCGAGAAGCAGCGGCCCCTCCACGGGCTCCAGGAATTCGACCTCGGCGTGCCAGAGCGAGTGCTTGTCAAAGCGCGTCCCTTGGGCAAATCGCTCGGCCATGACGCCCTGATCGGCATAGGGTTCCTTTCGGACGCCGATCGCAGCGACCTTGGCGTGAACGCCTGCATGTCGCAGAGCGGTGGCGACTGCCGCCCGGGCGGCGGCCTCCTCCCGCGCCCGCTCGGATCCAGCCTTGGTTTCTCCTCGGGAGAGGCGCCGTCTTTGAACCGGGAGTGCCAGCGGGATCTCCGACTGCCAGCGGGAGGACGCCTGACAGTAGCGCTCAAGCATCCGGTGATCCTCCGTTTGCACCGGCTGACCCCATTTCCCCACGAAGTCTGCGCTTCCGCCGAGCGCCCAGACCAGATCGTCGCGACGGA